>JASGLC010000001.1:0-3679429 GCA_047600425.1 Kofleriaceae bacterium
AGTCGGCGTTGTTGACCGCGAGCTCGACCGCCGCGTTGACTTCGACCGACGACATGTCGCACGAGCCCGCATTCGCGGTGAGCACGTAACAGCCGACGGAGTCCGCGGCGATCGCGACCGGGTCCTCGCCGACCGCGATCGAGTTCTTGCCCGGGATCAACGGATCGGTGTCGAGCACCGTCACATCACCGCCGGAGAACTCCGATGCCTGCTTCGAATCCCATTGCGCGAGCGCGACGGTGCCGGGCTCGGACTGCAGGATGAAGCCGTAATAGAACACGCTGCCCGGATTGCTCGTGGTGCTGAGCGTCTCCTGCCCCGCCGGCACCGGCGTGGGATCCGAGCCATGCGTCGCCGAGCGCGTATCGCACGCGGAGATCGGTTGCGCGGTCTGGACGATCTCTTGATCGAGCGTGGCGGCGCCACCACCCGTCAGACGCAACCCGCCGAAGCACGTGAACGCGATATCGACCGGACGATCGAGGTTGAGCTGATCCGTGATCTCGTCCGTGGTGTCGCTGCACGACAACGACCCGACGGTGAGCGCGATTGCGAGAAGGCTACGGCGGATATTCATGGCGGCTTGACTTTGCCGATCCGCAAGACGACCTGATTCCGCGTCGGCGAGCCCGGCGCGACATCGATCACTGCGATCGTGTCTTCGAGGAAATTGGTGACGTAGATCTTCTTGTGCGTGGCCGAGGCTGCGATCGCGTACGGACCACGACCGACTTCGAGGATATTCTCGACGAACGATTGGCCTCGCGGATCGACGACGTAGACCTGGCCGTCCGAGAAGCACGTGATGTAGATCTTCTCGCCATCGCCCGCGTCGAGCGTGGTCAACGTCGAGGCGTTGCGGCAGATATCGCTCGCGCCGATCCCGCGATTCGCCGGGAACCCGGTGTCCTTCAGCGACGTGTCGAACACCTGCAGCGACGGCGGGTCGCGATTGATCAGGTACATCTGATTGCCGTCCGCCGAGAACGTCATGCCACGCGTGTCCTCGGAGCCACCGGCGTTGCCGCCGACCGAATCGAGGAAGAAGTAGTTGCCCTGGACGAGGCTCGGCAAGACGCCGTTGAGCGGACGCGCGACCGTGAAGGTCTGGATCCGATCTTCGGAGCGCGCGCCGACGTAGACGATGTCGTTGCCGTTCTGCATGCGACCGGAGACGCCCGTCGAGCCGAGGATGCCGGTGACCGAATCCGCGGCGAACAGGCCGACCTGGACGTCCGCGATCACGGCGTTGCCATCGGCGGGTGAATCGATCAACGAGACATCACCGGTCGTGAGGTGCGTCACGACGGCGAACTGGTTGGTCGAGTCGACGAACACGTCGAACGGCTCTTCGGGCAAGTAGCCGACGTCCGAATCGTTGTGCACGTAGGTCAAGCGATGCGTGTCGTCGCACAGCTCGAAGTTGTTGCCGTCCGCGTTGCAGAACAGGTTCGAGCCATCCCAATCGACCCAGGTGACCGATGGATCGCCGCGCGTCGGGATCATCAACCGGAGTAGGCCGGCGCCGCGATCTTGAACCCCGAGCGCGGTGGCGAAGTTACCGATCCGGACACCGGCGCTGGGCGGGCGCGGGTTGGAGAGAACGCCGGTGTCGGTGTCGGTGGTGATGCCCTTCATGAAGTTGGTCTCGTTGCAGACCAACGTCTCGGCGTGATCGGAGTCCTGAATGCAGTTGTAGAACCGCTTGTCCGTCTTGTTGGGATCGTCTTCGGCGATCTCGGGATGGGGGTCGGTCTCCATCGGCTTTGCTCGGCCAACGCTCCAGTTTTCCGCGATCGAGTCGACCTTAGCGAGGTCGATCACGTTCACCGTGCCGGAGTCGTGCTCGAGCTCGGAGTTGCCGTTCGTGACGAACAGCCAGCTCTCGTCCGGCGATACCGTGAGCCCCGTCGGGAAGAAGAACTGGTCGCTCGGCGGTGCGACGTCGTTACTCGACGCGGTGCACGCGCTTCCGACCCCGAAAAGCACCACGGCTAGGCCTAGTCTCATGACCGTCCACTTCGACCGCACACCTGCGAAATCCGTTGCCTTCATTTCGATTGCGACTCGGCTAGGGCAGCTTTTGCCGCTGCGACGCGGGCGATTGGCACCCGGAATGGGGAACACGACACATAATCGAACCCGGCTCTGTGGCAAAACTCTACAGAGCTGGGCTCGCCGCCGTGCTCGCCGCAGATCCCGACCTTGAGCTTCGGCTTGGTCGTCCGCCCGCCCCGCACCCCGAGCTCGATCAGCGCGCCGACGCCATCGGGGTCGAGCACCACGAACGGGTCGACCGCGACCACGCCCTGATCGATGTACGACGGGAGGAACCGGCCGGCATCGTCGCGCGATAGGCCGAACGTGGTCTGCGTCAGGTCGTTCGTGCCGAACGAGAAGAAGTCCGCGTGCTCCGCGATCCGATCGGCGACCACGCACGCGCGCGGCAGCTCGATCATCGTGCCGACCGTGAACGGAATCGCGCCCGCGGCCTTCGTGAAGGCCTCCGACACGAGCACGCGCAGGCGGCGTAGCTCCTCGGGCACCATCACGAGCGGGATCATGATCTCGACGTGGACGGCCTTGCCCTCTTCTTGGACGAGCTTCGCCGCTTCGCCGATCGCCTGCGCCTGGATCTCGTAGATCTCCGGGAACGTGATCGCGAGCCGGCAGCCGCGATGGCCGAGCATCGGGTTCGCTTCGGTCAGCTCGGCAACCTTTGCAGAGATTGCCTTCGCGTCGGTCTTCAGCACGTGCGCGAGCTCTTCTTGCTCCTTCTCGGTGTGCGGCAAGAATTCGTGGAGCGGCGGATTCGAGCAACCGGATCGTGACTGGAAGCCCGTCCATCACGCGGAACAGCTCCGCGAAGTCCTCGCGTTGCATCGGCAGGATCTTCGACAGCGCCGTGCGGCGGCCCGCTTCGTCGTCGGCGAGGATCATCTCGCGCACCGCGATGATGCGCTCGGGTTGGAAGAACATGTGCTCGGTCCGGCACAGGCCGATGCCCTCGGCGCCGAAGCTGCGAGCGGTGCGCGCGTCCGTCGGCGTGTCCGCGTTCGTGCGCACGCGAAGCTTGCGGAAGCTATCGACCCACTCCATCAGCGTGCCGAGCTCGTTGCCGAGCTCCGCGGGGACGAGCGGCGCCGTGCCGACGAACACTTCGCCCGTCGAGCCATCGAGCGTGAGCACGTCACCCTCTTTGATCTTGTGCTCCTTGCCACCGCCGACGAACGAAGCCGTGCGCTTCGCCGCGTCGACACGCAGCGACGTACACGCCGTGATGCAACACTTGCCCATGCCGCGCGCGACGACCGCGGCGTGCGAGGTCATGCCACCGCGCGCCGTCAACGTGCCGGCCGCGGCCTTCATGCCGTGGATATCTTCCGGTGAGGTTTCGGTGCGGACGAGCAGCACCTCTTCACCGCGGTTGTGCCACTCCTCGGCGGCGTTCGCCGTGAACACGACCTTGCCGATCGCGGCACCCGGCGATGCCGGCAAGCCCTTCGCGATCGGCGTGGGCCGCGCCTTCGGATCGATCGTCGGGTGCAAGACCTCGTCGAGCTTCGCGGCATCGATCCGCATCACGGCTTCGCGTTGGGTCAGCTTGCCTTCGCCGACGAGATCGACGGCGACCTTCACCATCGCCTTGCCCGTGCGCTTGCCGTTGCGGGTCTGCAGCATGAACAGCTTGCCGCCCTGGATCGTGAATTCCAGGTCCTGCATGTCGCGGAAGTGATCCTCGAGCTGCTTCGCCGTGGCCACGAGTTGCGCGTGCGCCTCCGGCAGCTTCTTCGCCAGCTCCGCGATCGGCTCCGGCGTGCGAATGCCGGCGACGACGTCTTCGCCCTGCGCGTTGATCAGGAACTCGCCGTAGAGCTCGGCCGTGCCGGTCGCCGGGTTGCGCGTGAACGCGACGCCCGTCGCACAGTCGTCGCCGAGGTTACCGAACACCATCGCCTGGACGTTCACCGCGGTGCCCATCGACGCCGGGATGTTCTGCATCTTGCGATAGACGTCCGCGCGCGGGTTGTTCCACGACCGGAACACGGCGCCGATGGCACCCCAGAGCTGGCTTTTGACGTCGTCGGGGAAAATATGTTGGGTCTTGTCGTGGACGAGCTTCTTGAACGCGGCGACCGTCTCCTTCAGCGCGGCTTCGCTGAGGTCCTGATCGCGAACGGCCTTGTGCTTGCTCTTGATCTGATCGAGCAGTTGATCGAACGGCTGCTCGTCGTGCTCGGTCTCCGCCACGACGCCGAGGACAACCTCGCCGTACATCGCGACGAACCGGCGATAGCAGTCCCACGCGAATCGCGCGTTGCCGGATTGCTTCGCGAGCGCGGCGACCGTGGTGTCGTTGAGGCCGAGGTTGAGGATCGTGTCCATCATGCCGGGCATCGACGCGGGCGCACCGGACCGGACCGAGACCAAGAGTGGCGTGGTGCCGTCGCCGAACTTCGCGTTCGCGAGCTGTTCGACCTTCTTCAGCGCGGCATCGACTTCGGCGGCGAGCTCGCTCGGGTAATTGCCGGCGCCGTGCTCCATCACGTAGCGACAGACTTCCGTCGTGATCGTGAAGCCGGGTGGCACCGGCAAGCCGAGCGACGCCATCTCGGCGAGGTTCGCGCCTTTGCCGCCGAGGAGTGCTTTATCGCGGGCCCGGCCTTCTGCCGTACCACCGCCGAAGGATTTGACGAACGTCATTGAGCCGCTCCCAGCTTTCTGAAGTCAGCGATCTGCGCGTAGGGCTTGATCAGGGTTTCGAGTAACGCGAGACGGTTGTCGCGAAGCTTCGGATCCGGATCCATCACCATCACGCCGCCCTTGTCGAAGAACGCGGCGACCGTCGGCTTCAATTGTTCGAGCGATTCGAACACCGCTTCGTAGTTCTTGCCCGCGGCTTGTTCGCGCTTGCGCGCCTCGCTCATCGCGGCAAACAGGTTCGTTTCCGTCTCGCTCGTGAACAGGCTCGGATCGACGCGGTCCGAAACCGTCAGCTTCGACTTCGTGCGGGCGTCGTCGAGGATGTTCGCGATCCGCTTGAACACCTCGCGCGCCTCTTTGCTGATCTTGCGGCAGGCGACCGCACGGGCACGAGCGTCGGTGGGATTGCGGAAGTCCTCGGCGAGTGCCGCGTTTGCGTCCTGGGTTGGAATGCCACCCTCGACGAGGATGCCCTGCAGGCGTTGGCGGAAGAACTCGTGGACCTTCGCTTCGTCTTTGAGCTGGACGTCCTGGCGTGCGAGCTCGCCGCGCGCCGCCGAGAACAGCTCGATCCAGCTGAGCTCGGGATACGCGAGGAGGATCTGCCAGATGCCGATCGCGGCGCGGCGCAGGCCAAACGGGTCGGCCGAGCCACTCGGCTCGAGTCCGACCGCGAAGCACGCGACGATCGTATCCATCTTGTCGGCGAGCGCGACGAGCGCGGCCTCCGGCGTGCGCGGCAGCTCGGCACCTTGGCCCTTCGGCCACCAGTGCTGCTCGATCGCGTCCGCGACGGCTTGGTCGTGACCGAATGCCCGCGCGTAGTGCTTGCCCATCGTGCCTTGCAGCTCGGGGAATTCACCGACGGCCTTCGACGCGAGATCCGCTTTGCAGTACTTCGCGGCGGTGTGAGCCGCCGGCGACTTCGTGAGGCGCTCGACGATCCGCTGGATGCGCGCGATCTTGTTTCCGATCGTCTGCGCGCTCTTCGGCAGTTTCGCCTGGAACATCACGTTCGCGAGCGTCGCGTTCCAGTCATCGAATCCGTGCTTCCTGTCCTCCGCGAAGAAGAACCGCGCATCCGACAGGCGCGACGCGAGCACCTTCTGATTTCCGGCGGCGACGAGCTTGGCATCCTTCACGTGCGTGGCCGCAAGCGTGGCGAACGCGTTCGCGAGCTTGCCGTCCGCATCGTTGAACGCGAAGTAGCGCTGGTGCTGCCGCATCGACGTGATCAACATCTCCTCGGGAACCTCGAGGAAGTTGGGATCGAACGTCGCCGCGATGCCGACCGGCCACTCGCCGAGATGGATCACCTCGCCGACCAGCGCTTCGTCCGGCCGCATCGTCAGCCCGATCTCGCGCGCGAGCCGCGCCAATTCGTCGCGGACCTTCTGCGCGCGCTCGTCCTGATCGACGAGCACGTGAGCGGCACGCAACGTTGGCACGTACGTGCCGGCATCGCTCACCTCGTGCATGCCCGTCGAGAGGAACCGATGTCCGCCGGTGAGCCGACCCGCCGTGTGACCGGCCCAGGCAAACGGCACGACCTCGCCGCCGTACAACGCGATCAACCACTGGACCGGGCGAACGAACGTCTTCTCGCTCCAGCCCCACTTCATCTGCTTGGGCCAGACGATGCCTTCGGCGAGGCTCGTCAGGATCTCCGGCAACAGCGTGCGCGTGGACTCACCCGCGACGTGCCGGCGCGCGACCGCATAGAGGCCCTTCTTGCCGGGCACTTCCTTTTGCGTGATCGCATCCGCACCGACGCCGTTCTTCGCCGCGAAGCCCTGCCCCGCCTTCGACAACGTGCCATCGGGCGCGAAGGCCGCACCGACCGGCGGGCCGACGACTTCCTCGTCGAGATCCGGTTGGCGATCGGCGAGCGATTGCACGATCACCGCGAGGCGGCGCGGCGTGCCGTAGACCTTGATCGTGCCGTGCGTGAGGCGCGCGGCCTCGAGCTTCGCCTTGACCTGCGCGGGATACGCGGCGAGCGCGTTCGCGAGCATCTTCGCCGGAATCTCTTCGCAGCCGATCTCGAACAAGAGGTCAGCGGACATACGGCAGCTCCTGCGCGTGCGGGGCGACGATGCGAGCGGCCGCGAGACCCGCCGGGTTCACGGCGCGCGCCGGATTTTCCGGATCGCGATCCATCTCGGCCATGAATGCGGCTGCGGCCTCGGCACCGAGTGCTTTCGGCAACAGCGGGAAGCCGAGCGCGGCGCGCGATCGCACGTATTGGACCGCGCATGCCTTCGCCATGTTGCGCACGCGTTGGATGTACGCGGCGCGTTCGGTCACGCTGATCGCGCCGCGCGCGTCGAGCGAGTTGAACTGGTGGCTCGCCTTCATGCAGAACTCGTACGCCGGCAGGACGAGCGGCCCCGCGGCACGTGCGAGCAGGCGCTGGCACTCGCCTTCGTATTGATCGAACAGCTTGAATGCGTTCTCGGCCTTCAATTCTTCGAAGTGGTACGTCGAGTACTCGACTTCCCACGGATGGCGAATCTGGCCGTACGTGGTGTTCTTGTCCCACTTCACGTCGAACATGTTCGGGACGTCTTGGATGTACATCGCGAGCCGCTCGACGCCGTACGTGAGCTCCGCGGTCACCGGCAAGAGATCGACGCCGCCGGCTTGTTGGAAGTACGTGAACTGCGTGACCTCCATGCCGTCACACCAGACTTCCCACCCGAGGCCCCAGGCGCCGAGCGTGGGCGATTCCCAATCGTCCTCGACGAAGCGAATGTCGTGGACCGCGGGATCGAGGCCGATCGCGCGCAGCGAATCGAGATAGAGATCTTGAACGTTCTGCGGCGACGGCTTGAGGCCGACTTGAAACTGGTAGTACGCGCCCGCGCGATTCGGATTGTCGCCATAGCGACCGTCGCTCGGCCGGCGGCAGAACTGCGCGAACGCCGCGTTCCACGGCTCGGGACCGAGCACGCGCAGGAACGTCGCCGGATGAAACGTGCCGGCGCCGACTTCGACATCGACCGGCTGTTCGACGATGCAGCCGCGATCCGCCCAAAATTTTTGGAGGGTGAAGATCAAGTCCTGCAGGTACATGGGCGCGGCCGGAAGCTACCTTCCGTGTGCACGCGCGTCAAGCCGTGACGGTGAGCTAAGTAGGCCAGAATACTTGACGATCTCAGTATTCGGACGTTACTGTGAATCACATGGTCCGGGAGTCCCTCGTGCTGGCGTGCGTCTTCGCATCCGGCTGCTCGTTCATCCTCGACTTCTCGGACCAGGCGGGCGTTCACGATGCCGCGCTCGACGGCCCGTACACGAAGGCCGAGTGCGACTACCTCGAGCCGAACGACACGCTCGATACCGCGGCGGTGATCGATCCGACCGTCGATATGGGTCCCGGCGCGATCTGCAAGAACGCCGGCTCGGGTGCCGCCGAGGACGACGACTATTACAAGTTCACCGTGCCGGCCACGGCGACGAAGACCACGATCAAGCTCGTCGACGCGCCCGGCGGCGGTGACCTCGATCTCAAGCTCTACGATACGACCGGCACCGTGGTCGGTCAGTCGCGGAACTTCAGCGATACAGAAACGCTGATCTGCCCCGCCGTATCGCCGGCGTGCCCGATGTTGACGGCCGGCGCCGACTACATCTTCGAGGTGTTGCCGGGCTCGCCGGTGAACCTCAACAACTACACGTTCAGCGTCACGTTCGAGTAGTTACTGAAAGACGTAGCCGATCGAGAAGCCCATGCGCTCGATCGCGTGCGGTTTCACGACGAGCTTCTCGCGCACGATGTCGCCCGAGCCGTGCGGCTGCTTCGGCCACGCGCGTTCGACCTTGCGCCGCTTCGCGGTCCGGATCTGCTCCTCGACCCACACCTCTTTCGGTGCATCGCCGGTGTTCGCGACCGAGAGCAACACGCGTTCGGTCAGCGCGCTCGCCTCGTCGGAATCGAGTTGCTCCTCGAATCGCATCCGCGTTCCGGACAACTCGCGATCGATGTAGAGCGGAAGCTCGAGCGTGTCGCCGGCCGACTGCGTGGTCGCGACATCGCGCGGTAGCTCGTTCGGCAACGCGAGATGCGCGTAGACCACGCCCGGCACGAGCGCGAGCTTGCCGAGCCCGAGCCAGACCCAGACATCGTGGCGAGTCTCGGCGTTCCAGGTCGGATCGCCGCTGTCGACACCGACGCTCTCGACCGCGCCGCGATAGATCCGGCGCACGGTCGCGGGCACCTCGAGCTCGGCAATCGGCACGATCGCCGTCGAGCCATCGAGCACGATCGGACCGCGCATGATCTCCTTCGGCGGTCGTTCGGCGCCGGGCAGGCCGTCGTAGAGCACGACGTCCGCGCGGGTGTTCCAGCGCGGTGTTTCGATCGTGAAGCGCGAAGCGATCGTCGCCTTGTCGAGTGAGCGGATCGTGATGTCGTGCTGCGCGCCGTATGTCAGCTTCGGCACCGTGTAGAGCACGCGCACCAACCGCGGACCCGACGCACCGGTGATCGTGCAATGGATATCGGCGTTCAAGGTCGGAGGTGGCGTTGCCGGTTTCGCGACGACGACTGGGGCCGGCGGCTTTGCCGGCACGCGCACACCGAGCGCTTCCAATCGCGCCGCGCGTTGACGCTCGAGCAATTCGATCCGGTCGCGCGCGTCGGCCGCGGGATCCTTCTTCGGCGGCACGATCGCGGGCGCAGGCATCGGCGGCAACGCTTCGCGCGAGCACTTCTCGATCGCGAGCGGTTCGCCCGCGAGCGGTTCGATCACGAGCGATGCGAGCGACGCGTCGAGCGGCACGTGATCGAGCACGAGCTCGTTCGCCGCGATCGTGACGCGCCGGCGATCGTCGATCACGCCGTACGAGCTTGCCGTATCGCGCGCCTTGTAGAGCGAGATCGTGATGCCCTCGCCCACCGGTGCTTGCGGCGTCGTCGAAGAATGGACGCACGCGACGAGCAACGTGGTGACGAGGACGGACTTCACTCTTCGGCCGCCACCGTATCCGCGACCATGCCGGCGACCTCCCGCGGCTCGAGCTTGCCGAGGAGGATTCCCGCGATGCCTTGGAGCACCGGCATGCGCACCTTCATCTCTTTGGCGAGCTGCGCGCCCGCGATCGCGGCACGCGCGCCTTCGGTGCGTTGCGCATCCGCCGTCACGACACCTTCGGCGAGCCTGCGGCCGAGCTCGTAATCCGCCGAGCGTTCCGTCGCACGGACGAGCAAGTTGCCGAGCCCCGATAGGCCCGCGAACGTGCGCTCCTTCGCACCCGCGACGACGCCGAACCGCGAGGCCTCGGCAACCGCACGCGTGATCAACACCGCA
Source organism: Kofleriaceae bacterium (assembly GCA_047600425.1). Classification (GTDB taxonomy): domain Bacteria; phylum Myxococcota_A; class Polyangia; order Haliangiales; family Haliangiaceae; genus JABFXX01. The sequence goes on from JASGLC010000001.1 coordinate 10,017, forward strand.
CGCGGCCCGACCCCGACTTGCAAGCCATCGCACAGGCCGAGCGCGATCGTGTACGCACCGGCAAGCGCCGACGCGAGCTCGACACCCGGGAGATCCTTCGACGTGTAGAGCCGGAGGTGCGGCGGCGCATTCAACAGGCGCCGGCCTTCGGTCACGACCTCGTCGAACGCGGACGCGATCACCATCGACGAGAACTCGCCCGTGACGAGATCCGCCGGCAACGCGGGACCGGCGAGCGCGCCGATCTTCATCGTCGGCAGGCCCGTCGCGATCACCTCGGAGACGCGCTCGTGACCGGGTGCCGCGAACGCGCCGACCGCGTGAACCACGATGTGCGAGCCATCGAGATAATCGCCGAGCTCTCGACTGCGCTCGCGGACGTTCGTCGACGACACCGCCATCACGATGAACCGCGCCTCGGCCGCGAGCTTCCTCGGATCGTGCGTGGCGACGAGCGGCGGTGGCAGCTTCGCCTCCGGCAACCGTGGCGATTGCTGCTGGACTTCGATCGAATGAACGACGTCCGCGTCACGTGACCATAGAATGACGCGGCGATTCGCGCGCGCCAGGACAGATCCGAGCGCGGTGCCGAAGCGACCCGCACCGACGATACCGATCGTATCGGCCCTGCTCATTGTTCCACCGGAATGTGCGCGGTGCGGTTTTGATAGTAGTAGAGCAACTTCAAGTCGTTGACCTGGAGATCCTCGCCGCGATCTTCGACGGCGATGCGCGTGTGGAACGTCGAGAGCCCCTTCACGCCATCGGCGAGCTTGTCGACCGACGACTGATCCATGAACTGCGGATGCTCCGAGCCATACGCCGGGTTCGTGGTGATCCGCGCGCGCAGCTTGTCCATCGCCGCGATCGCGTCCGCCTTCTTGATCGGCGCGTGGCCGAGGCGCATCAGGCGATAGATGTCGCGCGTGTTCGATCGCTTGCACAGCTCGTCGAACACGACGCGCGCCACGAGGTGCGTCGAGTGGAACACCGTGAGCTTCGGATACACCGCGGCGAGCCGGCGGCCGAGCGCGCGGGTGTATTCGGCATCGCGCTGATCGTCGTCGGCAACCTCGCCGTCGGCGCCGCGAATGAACGATGCGGGATCGACGATCCGGCCCTGGCGATCGATCGACTCGCCCTCGTCGGTGATGTCGTTGCCGAACGGATCGAACGGCCGGCCGAACCGCACCACGACCGAGCCTTCGTGCGCGAGGATCTTGCGGAAGAACTCGACGATGCGGCCGACGCGCGAGAATTCGTCGTCGGTGATGATGTAGCGGCTCTTGCCGGTCTCGGCGAGATAGTCGTCGATCAGCGTCTCGGCTTCGAGCACGAGCCGGTAGTTGATCGTGGCCGGCACGATGTAGATCCGCTTGTTCGGCTTGCCCTCGCGAACGAGGTTCTTGTACGCGGTGACGCTCGTGCCGAGGAGCCCGAGCTTCAAGTGCTTCTCGACGATGTTCGAGCGACAGCGCGTGCCGCCGGGGAAGAACAACGAGTGATAGCCGTGCTCGAGAAGGACGGTCGAGTACTCCTTCAAGACATCTTTGTAGAGCTCGAACCGGAGTCGGCGATCGACGCGATACGCGCCGAGGTTGCGCATGAAGTACGAGATGAACGGGTTCGTGAAGAGGTTCTTGCCGGCGCCGTACGTCGTCGGTGGCAACCCCGCGCGGAGGAGGCCAAAGCCGATCGCGGGCGAATCCATGTTCGAGCTGTGCGTCGGCGTCACGATCAACGTGCCGCGCTCGGCGCACGTGTGAGCGAGCTCGATCTCGCCATCGGGATGGATCCGCTGATCGAGATTCGTCAACACGTCCAAGCCCTGCTTGAACGAGGTCATCGGCGAGAACAGCGTGTTCAGGATCGACGGGCCGATGCCGGTCGCGAACTTGTAGACGCGCGGATTGAAGTTTCCGACGACGTCGCGGCCGTAGTAGCGAACGAGCTCGCGCAGCTCGGACTCTTTCTCGGCTTCGTTCATCGACAGTAAGCGGCGAGACAAGTCTTTCCAGCGGTCGAGCGCGCCGTTCTTCTTCGAAGATGCTTCGAGCCGTTTGATCTCCGAAAACGCGACGTCATTCAGTACGTATTCCAGGGAGGCGTCCCCGCCGGAACGTGCGTCCTCGACACGCTTTTGGACGACGCGACGCTCGACCTCCGCAAGGAGGCGTTCGCGGTCGGAATTGAAGTGTTCGAGGCGGTTTTCGGCCTCCCGGACCGGCCGGTCGCTTGCCACATAGATCCTGTAACACGCCCTTGCGCACGAACCGTGTGCTATGGTCTGAATCAAGTAGGTGCCAGGCTCTCAGGTGTGAGAGCTCAGGCTGCCTGAGTGAGGGAGACGTGGTCCTTTGACCAAGCGTCCAACCAGTAGCAAGACTGCAACGAAGAAGAAGGCAACAGCGTCGAGTACGGCAGCTGCGAAGCCTCGTGCGTCCGCGAAGGCGCCGGCAAAGCCCGTGAAAGCGGCGCCCGAACCGGTGAAAGAGCGCCAGACGAAAGACAAGGCTCCCGTGCGCGCCGCGAAGGCCGAGCCCAAGGCCGAACCCAAGGCCGAAAAAGACACGCCGAAAGTCGTCGCGCCGCCGGAGCCCGCTGCTCCGAAAGCTGCCTATTCGCTGAACGGTCCGATCCCGCCCGAAGGTGCGAACCTTCCGAAGAAGGTCGGTGCGCTGCTCGGCATCGCGCAAACCGCGCTCGGTCTGAAGACGTTTCGTCCCGGCCAAGCGGAAGCGTTCGGTCACCTCCTCGAAGGCGAGGATCTGCTCGCCGTCATGCCGACGGGCAGTGGCAAGTCGCTGCTCTATCAGCTGACGTCGCTCGTCGTGCCGGGTGTCACGGTCGTGGTCAGCCCACTGATCGCGCTGATCAAAGATCAGCTCGACAAGATGCACGCGAAGGGCGTCGCCGCGGCGAAGATCGATTCGACGCTGACGATCAAGCAGCGCCGCGAAGTCGACGCGATGATCGAAGCACCGGGTGGCAAGCTGTTGCTGACCACGCCGGAGCGCATGGCGGATCCCGAATTCCGCATGTGGTTGAAGGATGCGTGTGGCGGCGTCGGCGTGTCGCGATTCGTCGTCGACGAAGCGCACTGCGTCTCGCAATGGGGCCACGATTTCCGGCCCGCGTATCTGTCGCTGCGCAAGGCGATCGAAGACCTCGGTCGGCCGCCGATCCTCGCCACCACCGCCACGGCGCCGCCGCACGTGCGCGAAGACATCCTGTTCCAGCTCGGGATCGAGAAGGCGACGATCGTCACGACGACGTTCGATCGCCCGAACCTGCACTACGAAGTCATCAACTTCTCCGATGACGACGAGAAGATGAAGGCGCTGGTCACGCTGCTGAAGAAGCTGCCGATGCCCGGCATCGTCTACTGCGCGACCGTCAAGAAGGTCGAAGAGCTCTACGAAGGCCTCACGCGGTGGGGCATTCCCGTCGGCAAGTATCACGGCCGGATGAACAAGGGCGAACGCGACGCCTCGCAGAACGCGTTCATGGCGTCGAGCGAGATCGTGATGATCGCGACGAACGCGTTCGGTCTCGGCGTCGACAAGCCGAACGTTCGCAACGTGCTGCACTACCACATGCCGGGCTCGCTCGAGAGCTACGCGCAGGAAGCAGGACGCGGCGGTCGCGACGGCAAGAACTCGCGCTGCGTGTTGTTGTTCTCGCCGGACGACATCGCGATCCAGGAGTACTTCCTCTCGGGCACGTATCCGACGAAGCGTCAGGTGCGATCGGTGTTCGACACCGTGCAGGTGTTCACGAATGCCGTCGGCACGCCGCAAGAAGCCGATAGCGCGCCCACGGTCGCAAACATCGCGCTCGGATCGTCGGTCGGCCAGCAGCGCACGCGCACCGTGTTGTCGCTGCTGAAGGACGAGAAGTTCATCGTCGAGAAGGAAGGCGGCACGTACTACGTCGCCGATCCGCCGCCGGAATACGAGCTGGTGATGGATCGCGCGCGCCAGTACGAAGCGCGCCGGATCGCCGATCGCCAACGCCTCGATGCGTTGCTCGGTTACGTGAAGGCCACGGATTGCCGCAATCGCGTGATCCTCGGCTATCTCGGCGAGGGCGACGCGCCGAAGTGCGGTCGGTGCGATAACTGTCTCCGCAGTAAAGAAGCGATCGCCGCAGCGTCAGCGCTCGCGTCGCAGTTCGGTGCATCGATCACGAGCGGGCTCGACGATCATCACGAGGCGCCGAAACCGAAGCGCGAGATCAAGGCGCGTACGGTGCGCATCGATCAGCCGCCGCCCACGGTCACGGCCGAGGGCTCGGGTCCGGTTGCGGTCCCTGCCCCCGCACCGTCGACCGTCCTGCGTCGCGCGAAGCCCGGTGCCGAACCGCCTGCTCCGCCTCCGCCGCCCGGCCCCACGGTGCTCACGCGCAAGAAGCCCGGTGCCGAACCGCCGCCGACCGTGAAGTCGACGGTCGCCGAAATCGCGAAGGCACCCGCGCCCGAACCGACCGCGCCCGTCGAAGCGAAGAAGCACATCCCGCCGCAAGACGACCTCGAAGAAGGCGAATTCGAGGACGACGACGAGGATGACGATGACGACGAGGACGATGACGACCTCGAAGACGGCGAAGAGCTCGAAGGCGACGAAGACGACGACTTCGAGGATGACGACGACGATCTAGACGACGACGAGGACGATGACGACCTCGACGACGATGATGACGACGACGACGATGATGACGATGACGACGACTACGAGGTCATCGACAAGACCGCCGCCGAGATCGCCGAAGAAGGGCTAGAAGGCTCCGGCGAGGTCACGGTGCTCGCGCGCAAGCGAGTGCCGAAGCAGCCGAAGCAGCGGCCGCAACGTCCGACCGACGACAACTCGAGTGCGAGTGCGGCGGAAGCTCGGCGTCGGCGCCGGCGGAGGCGCAGGAAGCGGCGCGCGATGCTGCCGCCGAAGAGCGCGTTCGTGACGCCGGTGTTGTCGACCGCAGCGCCGATCGTCGAAGCGCAACCGCGGCGCGGTGGTGGCGGTGGTGGGCCGGTGATCGAGTACGTGCGCGGGCCGATGCGGATCGCGATGGCGCCGGTCGCGTCGGCGAATCCGAACGATGCAGGGGTTGGACGCCGGCGCGGTAAGAAGCAGCGGCGTTGGGATCGCGGCCCCGGTGGCGGTGGTCAGCGGTTCGATCAGAATCGCGGCTACAACGGTGGCGGTGGCGGCGGTGGTGGCGGCGATCGCCCGCGCTTCGATCAGCAGGCGCAAGGCGGACCCGGTGGCCCGAATGGCAATGGTGGACCGAACGGCGAAGGTGGCGAGCGTCGCCGCCGCCGTCGCCGTCGCCGTCGCCGTGGGCCGGGCGGTCCGAACGGACCGGGACCGAATCAGCAGCAGATGGGTGGCGCGCCGCAAAACGGCGGCGATCCGAATGCGCCGCACGATCTCGGTCCGCCCGTGAGCTTCTTCGAGCCGAGCAACGGCGGCGGTGGGCAGCAGCAGACGATTCTTGGGGCCGGATGGTCAGCCGTTGCGCAAGCGGCGTCGCCGGCGTCGGCGTGGTCGCGGCGGTCGCAACAATCGCGAGTGGCGCGGACCGAACGGCGAAGGCCAACAGGCCGGCGGCAACGGCAACGGTAACGGTGGCGAACACGCTGGCGGCAACGACCACGGTGGTGGTGGTGGCGGCGGCGGCGGCGATCACGACGACGGACGTTGGGAACGTGGCGACGGTGGTGGCGGTGGTGGCGGCGGCGACTTCGACGCTGAATAAGTCCTAGTCCTAGTCCTGGTCCTAGTCCTAGACCTGGACCTGGTCCCCAGACCTCGATCGTGCACGTGGCACGTGGCACGTGCACGTCCACGTGCACGACGACATGCAACGAAGGCGTATGCGATGCCGACGCGACGCCGACGCGACGCAGACGACGCGCCTCGCCCGACCGACGAGACGAGTCGTCGCCGATGCTGCACCGCCCCAATCCATCCGCGTGACCACGTCCTCGTCGACGTCGACCTCGACGACGACGTGGTCGCGGCGGTCGCAACAATCGCGAGTGGCGCGGGCCGAACGGCGTAGGCCAACAGGCCGGCGGCAACGGCAACGGTAACGGTGGCGAACACGCTCGGTGGTGGTGGCGGTGGCGGTGGCGGCGGCGATCACGACGACGGACGTTGCGAACGTGGCGACGGCGGCGGTGGCGGCGGCGGCGACTTCGACGCTGAATAAGTCCTAGTCCTAGTCCTAGACCTAGACCTGGACCTAGTCCCCAGACCTCACGTGACGCAATTCGCGCACGCCGACGAGCACGAGCACGTGCACGTGTACGACGACGATCGTGATTGCCCCCGTTCGATCTCCAACGTACGCTTTGAACCGTGCTCGACTGGCTCGGCAGCGTTTCGGTTCAACGCCGCTCCGACACCCGTGTCGAGCTCCAACTGACCCGCGCCACCAACTGGGTGGGCTGGGGCTTCATCGGCGCCGGCGCTCGCGTCGCGTGGATCGGCCCGCTGTGGGCGATCATCGGCGGCAGCTTCCTGATCGGAATCGGATTCTTGCTCGGTACGCTGCGTCGCAGGCTCGTGTTCGATCGCGACGACGGCCTGCTTCGTAGCGAGCAACGCGTTTTCGGGATCCGAAGGCGAGCTGCCATACCGTTGTTTCACCTGCGCGCGGTGGTCGTTGCCGCGCGGCGCACCGGTCTCTATGTCGCCTACGTCGAACGGCGCATCGGCGGAACGATTCATCTCGACGAAGCGCGCAAGCCCGGACCACTCCTCGCACTGGCCGAAGCGGTCGCCGATGTTGCCGAGCTTCGACTCGTGTACGACGCGACGACACGAACAGAAGCGGTCTAGCGGTTGAGCTAGCCCCTGCCCTCACGGTACCGTCCGGGCCGTGGTGCGCAGTCTTCTCTTGTCGTTCGTCGCCGTGGGTGGGCTTGCAGGCTGCAAGAACGACGGCGCCGCGGCAACCACCGAGAAGAAGGTGAAGGACGAGCCGGGCAAGAAGCTCGCGGGCGTGTGGCCGGACAAGTTCCAGTGCGATTCGGTGATGCCGTTGACGCAGCTCGGAGAGATCTTGAACGGCACGCCGCACGTGCTCGATTCGCCGAGCTCGGTGCCGACGGGGATCGCGCATCCGTGCACGTACGAAGTCACGGTCTCGAACGCCGCCGAGTACTGGACGTTCGACTTCGATTGCCGTGAAGGCTCGAAGCAACGCGCCGATGCGTTGTTCGCGCAGTACAAGACCGGCTCGACGGATCGGATCGAGCAATACGACGCGATCGCCGATGCCGGGATCAAGCCGAACGATGCCGGCGTGTCGATCACGCGCCCGGATCCCGCGGTCGAAGTCGATGTCGGCGCGAAGGGCCTCGACCACAACGGCCAGGGCTTGATCTTCGTCGACGACGACGCGCCCTGCTACGTTCGTATCGTCGGTCCAGAGGCCGCGCGCCGTCTCGCGCTCGCAAAGGCGCTCGCGAAGAACCTGACGTTCGCGAACGCGCCGATGACGCCTCGCGCGATGCCGTGACCGAACGCAGAGCGCTGCTCGCGCTCGCGATTCCCCTGGCCGCTCAGCACGTCGGCAACACCTTGATGGGTGCGGTCGACGCCGCGATGCTCGGCCGCTACAGCGATGCCGCGCTCGCCGGTGCCGGTGTCGCGAACAACCTCTTGTTCGCCACGGTCTCGATCGGCGTCGGCATCGTGATGGGCATGGACACCGTCGTCCCGCAGGCGCTCGGTGCCGGACGGATCGACGATGCCCGGCGTGCGGTCGGCGCCGGCATTCGCCTCGCGATCCTGGTCGGCCTGTTGGCGACGCTCGCGATGTTCGCGATGCCGCTCGTGATGCGCGCCGCGCACGTCAAAGCGACCGTGCTCGCCGAAGCCACACCGTACATCTACCTCCGCGCGGTCGGCGTCGTCCCGCAATTGATCATGGTCGCGTTGCGGTCGTTCCTCGCAGCGCATCACAAGACGCGGCCGCTCGTCGTCGGCGTGATCGTCGGCAACGTCGTCAACCTCGTCCTCGACTACATCCTGATCTATCCGGCGGGCCTCGGCGTGATCGGCGCCGCGCTCGCGACTACGGTCGTCCAGCTCGCGCAGATGGCGATCTATCTCGCGAGCGCTCGGTCGATCTATCCCGATTCAGCGCCGGCTTCGACGACCGCGGATCTCCGCAAGGTGCTTCACTACGGTGCGCCCGTCGGCGGTCAGATCCTCGCCGAGGTCGGCATCTTCGGCGTCGCCACCGTGATCAGCGCGAACCTCGGCGAGATCCAGGCCGCCGCACACGCGATCGCGCTCAACATCTCGAGCCTAACGTTCTCGTTCGTGATGGGCGTGGCATCGGCGACGTCGGTCCTCGTCGGCAAGGCGGTCGGCGCGCGCGAATTCGTGCTCGCTCGATCGCGCGGCTTCCTCGGTATGAGGATCGGCCTCGCCGTGATGGCGGTGTTCGCGCTCGCATTCCTCGTGATCCCCGGCCCGCTCACGCGTCTGTTCACGAACGAACGCATCGTGATCGACGCGACCATTCCACTCCTCATGATCGCGGCACTGTTCCAGCTGTCCGACAGCACGCAAACGATCGCGGCTGGCGCCCTGCGCGGACTCGGCCATACGAAGGAGACGCTGTATGGAAACCTCGTCGGTCACTACGTGATCGCGCTACCCGTGATGTTCGGGCTCGCGTTCGGCGCGCAGCTCGGCATCGTCGGCGTGTGGTGGGGCTTGTCCGCGGGCCTGACGGCGACCGCGATCTACCTCGTTCTGCGATTTATTCGTGGCTGCAAGCGGTTACCCGAGGAACATCCCCAACCGATCTGATTCCTAACCGTCTCGTGCCGAATCATGAGACGCGCATGAAGCAGTACGTGGTGATTGCAGCTCTGCTGGTGGGATGCGTGACGGAGGAGGACCTGTCCGAAATGCAGGACGGTGTGACCTCGACGAACAAGCTAGCGGCGAACAAGCTAGCGGCCAATAAACTCTCGGCGAACAAGCTCGCCGCACAGAAGCTAGGACAAGGCAGTTTCACGGGTAACGCCCTGATCGAGACCGCGGATGGACGTGACGTTCTCACCTACATCACGCGCTGCGCACTCACGCCGTCGCAGACGATCACGCTGAAGGACTCGACCGGCGCGAGCTACACGTTCACCGGCGAGATCGGGCTCGGCTCGGCCTGGACCACGCGTGCGCTCACGCTGAGCGAGCAGCGCTGGGTGTCGGCCTGCGTCCTCGCGCGCACGAACTACTACGGCGTGCAGGTCAGCCTCTCGCTCCGCGGCAACAACAGCGTGCTCGCGACCGTGCCGAACGAAGTGCTGACGTACTCGGCGCCCGAGGCCGCGTTCTACGGCAACTTGTTCGTCGCGGGTCAGTCCGAGAACGCGTGCATCTCGTTGCAAAAGGATCTCGGCGTCGGCTCGCCGTCGTACGCGCTTCGCCAATGCGCGGTCGAGACGGCCACCGGCAGCAAGACCACGATGTGCGGCTTCGCGTATCGCGGGTTGTGCGCGACGGCGTGCGGTATCGGCGTGGCGCCATATCAGAACTGCAGTGGCACCGACGGCACGTATGCTGAAGTGATCACCGTCGAGCTGTCGAACGGCCTGCTCCAGCAGACGACGATCTGAAGAGCCCGAGCGATCCCGAGCCCGAGCCTAAACGCGCGAACGGGATTTCGTCGGCTCGCTGAACGGTCGAAAACGCGTCGGCCAATGCCCCGACGAAGGCGTCGGCGAATCGCGTTTGGTGGCAACGCCGAGCTTGCGTAGATGCGTCGACGAATCGCCCATCGGCGAATCACCCCGCAAACAACGGACGATGCGTCGATGTCACCGATCCGGGCTCGGGCTCGGGCTGAGGCTCGGGCTCGTTCTTCAGAAGTAGCTCTGGAAGCCCGCGAGGAAGTGTCGAGCTCTCGAACGGTCTGCTCCAGCAGACGACGATCTGAAGAGCCCGAGCGCGAGCCCGAGCCCGAGCCCGACGGTCTTCGTCGTCATCATCATCGATGAACGGTCGGAGATGTCGGCGAATGACTCGCGTCGGCGAATCGCGCTGGCGCCCACGTCGGCGAATCGCCCACGTCGGTGAGCAAGCCGATGCGCCAACCCGCCACCGATCCGGGCTCGGGCTCGGGCTGAGGCTCGGGCTCGTTCTTCAGAAGTAGCTCTGGAAGCCCGCGAGGAAGTGCGGATGGAACGCCGGATTGTTCGGCGCGTCCTGTAGCGGGAACGCGAGATCGAAGCGAAACAGATCGCGCGAGGTCTGCGGCACGAGCCAGCGGATGCCGAACCCGACATCGTTGTAGAGCGTCATCCGACCGAGCGATTCCGCAACGCCACCGGCCTCGTAGAACGCGACGCCACCGATCCGGAAAACCCACCACGGCACCGGGACCGTGCGGAGCTCGACGAAGTTCGTGACGAGCCGGCTCGACGCACTTCGCGCCGTACGGAACTCGTTGACGTTGTAACCACGCAGACCGGAGTCCGAGCCGATCACGTAGTAGCTGTTTTGCGTGTCGTGCCAGCGCGTATCGATCTCCGACTGCACGACGATCCGGAACCAGTCGATCGTCGGCGTCGCGAATCGCATCTGCACGGTCGCGCTGTTGTCGATCGCGTTCCAGCCGTGCGGCGCGTCGGATTGGAACCGCATCGTGCCCGACGCCGACGGATGGATGAAGCCATCCTTGCCCCATCCCCAGATGTAACCGAGCGAGAGCGACGGTCGGGTGAAGTTGTAGTCGCCGCCCAACGCCGTGAGGCCCTGTGCGAGCGTGACCGACGCGGCGGCACCGATCGACACGTCTTCCGCGAGCTCGTACGTGCCGACGTTGCGCACCGTCTTGTAGCGCGGCTCGAAGATCGAGTAGCCGATATACGGCTGGCTGATCGTCTCGGTGCGCGGGAACACGTCTGCCGCGAACAACGCGAGCGCCATCGGATCCGCGAACTGCGCGAAGTTGCCGAGCACGGACGGCTTGGTGTCCGAGATCGTGTAACCGAAGCTGACCTGGTGCTTGAACCGCTCGCCCCACTGGCGCACTCCGGACACCGTCGTCGAGATCGTCTTGATCCGATACTCGAACGGCACGCCGGAATCGGGGTCGGTGTAGACCTCGTACGGATCGTCGTGCACGCCGGTGAACGAGCGCGCGACCGCATTGCGATACGCGAACGACACGCCCCAGCCCCACTCCGACGCGAGCGACCACAGCGGCTTCGAGATGCCGATCGTGGCGTCGTTGCCTTCGGAGTGGAACGAGCTCGCGTCTTGGATTCCCGACGGATCGCCGGGAATCGGCACGAACGCCATCGACGCCGTATCGAACACCTTCGTGCGTTGGCGAGTCAGGATCTCGTCGGCGCGCAGCGACAGCGTGATGTGCTTGCCGAGGAAGTCCTTGTCGAGGAACAGCGGCCCCACCGCGATCGCGCCTGGATCCATCGTGATCGCGGCCTGCACGACATCGCGCGTGCCGAAGAAGTTGTTCTCCGACAGCGAGAACGCCAGGTTCGTCAGCGAGCCCTGCTGGAACGTGTACTGCGTGTTGAGGCGAAGGCTCCAGATATCGCGCGTGACGACGAGCAGCTTGACGTGCCCCGGGATGGCCGACTTCACCGGCAACAGCGCGACGACCGACGTGTACAGCGGATCGTGGAGCCGGCGCGCGGATTCCTCGACGCGAGCCTCGTCCCAGACCTCGCCTTTTTGGATCGTCAGCTCTTGGCGAACGCGATGCTCGCGCGTCGTGTAGTGAAAGTTGTTAAAAAACTGGAGCCAGTTGTCCTCGGCGAAGACGTCTTCGTTCTCGACGACGACTTCATCGATCTCTTTGCCCCACGGCTCGGGCTCGACATCGAGACCGCGCCGCAGGAGCGTGCGGATGATCGACTTCTTCTCGAGCGAGCTGAACGTGGCGACCCAATCGCAGTTCGGATCGTGCGCTGCGCAGACCTGTTCGGCCTCGTGCCGCGCGGCGACCGACGAATTCTCGCCGATCGTCTTGGGCTTCTGCGGCTTCGGCGGTGGCGGCGTGTCCTTCGGCGGCGCGCTCGGTGGCGTGGGCCCCGGCAACGTCGGCGGCGCGACCTGATCCTTCAGCGTATCGCCGGGCGTCTCCGGCGGCGCGGGATCAGGAGCTGGCGCGGGCTGCGCGAACGCACGGCTCGCCACCGCGAGCGACGACAGAACCAGGAACCTGCGCACCGGTCTCGGATCGTACACTCAGGGCGCTTTGCCGTGCGTGACCCGCGGGTTCTTTCCAAGATCGTTGACGAGCGTCACATCGGTAAAGCCTGCCGCTTCGAACCGCGCTCGCACCGCATCCGCTTGATCGTAGCCATGCTCGACGACGAGCACGCCAGAGGGAACCAAGTATTCACGCGCCACGCTGCAGATCCGATCGTAAAACACCATCCCATCGGCACCGCCATCGAGCGCCATTACCGGTTCGCGCTTGACCTCGGCAGACAGCCCCGCGATCACGGACGTGGCGATATAGGGTGGATTCGACGCGATCAGGTCGAACCGCTCGCCCGCAACCGGCGCCCATAGATCGCCTTCGCGAACCTCGACCCGCGCTTCGAGCTCGTTGCGCTTCGCGTTCGTGCGCGCGACCGCGGCGGCCTCCGGCGACAGCTCGACCGCGATCACCTGCGCGGCGGGAAGCTCCTTCGCCAACGCGAGCGCGATCGCGCCGCTCCCCGTGCACAGATCCAACACGCGCAGCGCCGCATCTTTCGCGACGAGCGTCTTCGCCACCTCGATCACCGTTTCGGTATCCGCGCGCGGCACGAGCACGCTCGGTTCGATCGTCAGGGTCATGCCCCAGAACTCGTGCTCGTGGACGAGATACGCGACGGGCTCGCCGGCGAGGCGCCGCTTGATCAAATCGCGATACGCCGCGAGCTCCGGCTCGGCGAGCGGCTTGTCGAAGTTCATGTACAGCTGGGTGCGCGTGCACTTGAGCGCGTAGGCCAGTAACAACTGCGCCTCGAGCCGCGCCGCCGTGATGCCCTGATCGGCGAACCGCCGCGCGGTCCAATCGAGCACGCCGAGCGTGGTCCAAGTCTGCGTCACCACGCTCGCTTGTATCACCCGATCATCACGATGTCGCCGCCGTAGTCGATTCCGGTGAGCTGCGTGATGACGGACGCGCCGATCCCGTCGAGGGCGACGAGCTTGTCGTCGAGCTGATCGAGCTTCGCCCAGCTCTGGCCGTCGACGAACGCGCCGGCCGGACGCGGCCTCCCTGGATGTGCCGGCCCGTTATCCCATCCGCTCGACGCGGCGACGAACGCGCGCCGATTCGTCCCGGCGATCACGCTCGCGAGCTCGATCGCGAGGAGACGCGCTTGCGGTGCGGGCGCGCTGCCCGCGGCTTGGAAATACAGGAGCGGATAGTTGCGAGCGTTCAGCTCGCCGACGAGTTGGCGTGCGATCTGCGCGGCGCTCCCCATCATCGGCGACAGGATGTGCGCTTGGGTCGCGTAGTCGCGCAGCGCCATCTGAAACGCCGCCGCGAACATCCCGTACGGCACGATCACGTGCGAGCGATCCTGTTGGCGCTCCGGCAACGTGGGTGCGCCGGCGAGCTCCTCCGGCTTGTCATCGCGGCGATCGCTCGCGATCAGCGTGTAGAGAGGACATGCGGCAATCCGCGCGAGCCCGCCCTGTCGGAGATCCGCGGGCAGGATCGTCTCCGCGCCGGCCGACAGCAGCACGATCAGGATGTCATCCGGCGACGCGGTCGCGACGAGATCGAGGATCGCCGTCGCCGCGCTCGCATCCGGGGTTTGGATCGCCCAGCCCTTCGGGATCCGATGGCGATCGTCGTCGCGCGTGATCGCGATGCCGTGCATCACCGGTCCCGCGCCGCGCAACATCGACACCGCAGCGTTACCGATCGCGAGACCGTAGACGAACCGCGCGCGCGCCGGCACGCGTTGCAGGTAGTGTTTGATGAAGCGTTCGGGCAAGCACGCCTCGACGGCGGCTCGAAACACGTTCTCGCTGGCGATCCGATCGATCATCCGAGCATCACCAGATCGCCGTGGTTGATGCCCGTCGGCCCCGTGACGACGAGTGCGCCGGCCGCACGTAACGCCGTCGACGAATCGCGCCGGACGAGCGCGTGTTCCGGATCGATGCCCGCCGCGCGAATCCGCTCCCACGTGCGACCGTCGACAAACGCACCGGCCGGCGTTTGCGCGCCGCGAGTCGCCGGACCATCGACGCCGTCGGTTCCGACGACGAACGCGCATCGCCCGCGCCCCGCGAAGGCTCGAGCGAGGAGGAGCGCTAGATGTTGTGCGCGACCACCTTCGCCGTGATCGTCCGGCACCACGAGGGTGGGCTCACCGCCGGCGACCACACGCGTCGAGGCGAGAGCCGCGAGCTCGCGCGCGACGTGTTCGACATCCCCCTCGAGCGGGAACAGCCGGCGAATGTAGAGCTTCGGGTCATCGTCCTCGAGCGCGAGCTGCATCGCGTCCAGGGCACTCTCCATCGGCGCCACGACCTCGACGGAATCGCGCTCGCGGTGCGCGATCGTGGGTCCGGATCCGATCACCTCGGGCGCATCGCCGATCACGTCGCTGACGATCAGCGTGCGAATCGGTGCGAGCGAACGTTCGGCGAGCTTGCCACCCTTGATCAGCGAGCGTTGGATCCGCGCGCGATTGATCTCGCGAATGCTCGCACCGGAGGACATCACCGCCGCGATCTCCTCGCGAAACTGGGCAAACGGGATCGCCGGCCGCTCGATCATCGCCGACGCCCCACCGCTGATCAGCGCGAGGATCTGATCGTTCGCGCGCGCGCTCGCGACGAGATCGATCACGGCATCCCCCGCGACGAGGCTGCTCTCGTCGGGAACCGGATGCGCGCCTAGATAGAGCTCCCAACCGAGCGGCAACGGCGCGGCATCGCGATAGTGGCTCACGCACACGCCGCGCTTCACCCGCCCTGCCCCGCGCGCCATCGCCTGAGCCGCTTTCCCGACGGCGATCCCGTACACGTCACCCGCCTTCATCGGCTGCGCCGAAATCGCGTTCGCGACGCGCTTCGCCGGATCGCACGCCTCCACGACCGCGCGAAACATCTTCTCGCAGCGCTTCTTGTTCACAACGCGGACAGCACCGCGTTCACGCGATCGATACCTTCGTCCAGCCGCGCCTCCGGGACGCCGGTGAAGCACAGCCGCGCGAAGCCCTTGCACGCATCACCGAACGCGTGGCCCGGTGCGATCAGCACGCCGCGCTCCGCGATTTTTTCGAGCACGGGCATGCAGTCGTCGCCACTCCACTTCGAGAAATCGACCCACAGATACGCGCCACCCGGAGGCAGTGCGGCCGGTGCGATCAACCGCGCGCGTGCGCGATCGCGCGCCGCTCGATACTTCTCGCGCGCCGTCGCGAGGAACGTGACGTCCTGCATCGCCTTGTAGGCCGCGACCTGCATCGCGACCGGCACGTTGTAGACCGAGTGATTCACGAGCTTGCGCATCGCCTGGGTGACCGGCTCCGGCGCGAGCGCATAACCGACGCGAAGCCCCGCCTGCGCGTAGCTCTTCGCGAACGAGAACGTGGTCACCGTGCGCTCGGGGGCGCGACTCGCGATCGAGATGTGCGGCGAGTCGTACGTGTAGTCCTCGTAGACTTCGTCCGACAGGATCCACAGGTCGTGAATCCGCGCGAGCCGGATGATCTCGTCGACCTGCGCGCCGTCGAGCATGATGCCATCGGGGTTATTCGGCGACGCGACGTAGATCGCGGATGTCTTCGGCGTGATCGCGTGCTCGATCGCCCCGATGCCGAGCACCTCGATCGGCTGGACGTAGTGCGAGATCGCGATGCCCTTGATCAGCGGCCAGTGCGGCGTGACGAGGATCAACTCGTCGCCCGGATCGCACAGCGCCTTCACCGCACAATCGAGCGCGTGCGTGGTGCCGACGGTGATCTGGACGTTCGCCGACGTGGTGGGAATCCCGTTCCGCGCCTTCGCCTTCTCCGCGATCGCGGCGACCAGCGGATCCCAACCGGCCGGCGTGCCGTACGTGTAGAGGTCGGCGACCGGCATCTTCGACCAATCGATCGCGGCGAGGCCCTTCGGCGGCGGCAGGTGG
Organism: Kofleriaceae bacterium; assembly: GCA_047600425.1. Classification (GTDB taxonomy): domain Bacteria; phylum Myxococcota_A; class Polyangia; order Haliangiales; family Haliangiaceae; genus JABFXX01. The sequence continues at coordinate 26,157 of JASGLC010000001.1, forward strand.
GTGTCCCCGATCTGGAACGGGATCACGTCGCCGGGATACTTCGCGAGGTGCTCGCGGAGCTTTGCAAAGATCGACGCCGGCACGCGCTCGCCCGCGCTCGAGATCGATGGAAACCGCGACACGCTTGGGACGGTAGCACGTCGTGTTAGGGTCGCCCGTCCATGGAAGTGTTACCGGCCCGCGGACGCGCCCCGTCGCGTGTGGAGCTCGTGCTCGCGATCCTGGTGTCGCTGTTCGTGCTCGTGCCGGGCATCCAGAGCTACTCGCTCGTCGACCCGTGGGAGACCCACTACGGCGAAGTCGCGCGGATGATGCTCCAGAACCACGACCTGGTTCATATGGAGTGGCCGGGTGGTCAGGGCCCGACGGAGAACGAGGGCTTTCGCAGCAAGCCGGTGCTGACGATGTGGATGGATGCCGCGGGCCTGACGGCGCTCGGCGTGGCCAAAGACGGCGGCTATTCGGGCGAGATGGTCTCGTCGGTACGGACGATGATCGGCATGCGCCTGCCGTTCGTTTTATCGGCGGTGTTCGGCCTCGTGATGATGTGGCTGATGCTGCTGAAGCTCGTCTCGCGGCGAGTCGCATGGCTGGCCCTGCTCGTCGTCGGCTCCACACCGATGTTCTGTTTGATCTCGCGGCAGTCCATTCCCGACATGCCGCACGCGGCGTTCGTGATGGGTGCGCTCTCGATGTTCACGCTTGCCGTCGAGGATGGCGATCGTGCGATCAGCCGCGCGTTCCGGATCGGCCGGTGGCAGATCGATCAAGCACAGGTCGTGCTCGGCGTGACCGGCGCGTTCGTCGGGATCCAGATCCTCTATTACGTCCAATACTTCTTCGTATCGCCGCAGCTCGCGATCCCGCGATTCCCGTCGCCGGTGTTGTTCTTCCCGCTGTTCATGGGCCTCCTGTTCGCGGGGATGTGGCGCAACGGCTGGATGATCGTCCGGTTCATCCCGGTGATCCTCGGCTCGCTCGCCGGCATCATCCACGCGTTGATCCAACGCCGTTCGGTATGGACCGGCATCGACAACTGGGAGACCTACGCACCCGATCGGCTGATCCTGCGCGTGCTCGCGTGGCCGGTCGTCGGCTGGCGTGCGAGCAACCGGTTCGCGGATCACCTGCTCGACATGGCGGCGCTGACCACGATGCGCCAGGTCTACATGCTGTGGTGCTACGCGTTCCTCGGCTTTGCGGTGCTCGCGAAGGGCCCGCCCGGCCTCACCGTCGTCGGCGCCGTCGGCTTCTTCCACGTGCTCATGTTCAAGCGCTGGCGCGACCTCTACGAAGGCGCGTTCGAGATCAAGCGCGGCCTCCTGCTCATGACCGTGATCTTTCTGCCGTGGCACATGGCCATGTGGTTGAAGGACGGCTTCCAGTTCATCAACGAGTACCTGTTCACGCACATCTTGAATCGCGCGGGCGGCGATCCGGACAAGTCGCTCGGCACGTTCGAGTACTACACGTCCCAGCTCGGTCACGGCATGTGGATCTGGGCGGCGCTGTTGCCGGCGGCGATCGCGATGGCGATCCTTCGCACTCGCACCGACGAGAAAGCCGGTCGCGTGCGGTTCATGGTCGTGTTGTGGGCGGTGTGCGGCTTCGCCGTGTTCGGCATCGTCCAGACCAAGTTCCACCACTACATCCTGCCGATCGTCCCCGCGTTGGGGATCCTCGTCGCGTTCTTCCTCGACGATCTATGGGCGAAGCGCGAGAAGCTCCATCCGATCTACGCGGCGCTCGGCGTCGGCATCGTCGTGCTGATCGCGCGCGACCTCGCGTGGGAACCGGAGCGTTGGATCGAGATGTTCGTCTATCGCTACGATCGTCCGTGGCCGGCCGGGGATCCGTATTCGATCGATCCATCGGACGGCATCCTCGGGCTCGCGCTGTTCGCATCGATCGCGATCGCGGTGTGCGCGATGTGGCGGCGGCTCGGCGTGGTCCTGATCGGGTGCGCGGGGCTCGCGATCTGCGTGTGGGCGCTCCAGGTCTATATGCCCGATGCCGGCACGCATTGGGGCATGCGCGAGGCGATGCGCAGCTACTACGTGAAGCGAAACATCTACGGCGAGAAGCGCGTGTACTTCGGGCCGGCCGAGCTCTACGACGATCTTAAGAACGCCGGCGATCAATTCCACTTCGAGACATTCATCCCCGAGACGCTCCAGATCGGCCAGCCGATGACCATCACGATCCAGCTCAACAAGGGCTCGGGCGACGACAAAGTGATGGAAAAGAAGGTCGAGCTCGTCGGCACGACCACCGCGATCGGCGCGCACGAAGTCACGGTCACGCTCACCCGCGAGGAACGCAAGCGCCTCGATCCGTTGATCGCGGAGTGCAAGCAACGCGTCGACGCGCACGCACCGAAGGATGCATTGCGCGGTCGCAATCCGGTGAAGTGGGTCGACGCGGATCACCTGATCGCGTGGCAGCTGTATTGGCGCGGCGAAAACTTCTGGTCGGGCGACGAGATCTTCGGCTGGGCGCCGGAGATGCGCACGGCGTACGACAAGCCCGAGAACACCGAATTCCAGAAGTACATCAACGACCGGACGCGCACCCCGCTCGGCCGTCGCTACTTCCTCGTGACCGAAGCCGGCCGCGCGACGAGCGTCAAAGCGATGCTACCGACGCCGCGCGCGCGCGACACGTTCGAGATCATCGAGACCACGTCGAACAAGTTCTCGATGACGTCGTTCATTCTCTAGTGCTGATCGCGCTCAACAAGCCGTACCTGGTGCACTGCAAGTTCACCGACGAGCAAGGCCGACCCACACTCGCGACCTATGGCCTGCCGAAACGGGTGTACGTCGCGGGCCGGCTCGATCACGACTCGGAAGGGCTGTTGCTCCTGACCGATGACGGCAAGCTCAACCAGCGGATCACCGACCCGCGATGGAAGGCACCGAAGACGTACCTCGCGAACGTCGAAGGTACGATCGGCGAGGATGCGCTCGCGAAGCTCCGAGCGGGCGTGGTGCTGAACGATGGGCTGACGTTGCCCGCGGAAGCGCGCGCGGTCGAGCCGCCGAGTTGGCTGTGGCCTCGCGTGCCACCGATCCGCGTACGCAAGACCGTACCGGATGCGTTCCTCGAGCTCGTGATCCGAGAAGGTCGCAATCGCCAGGTCCGCCGGATGACCGCCGCGGTCGGACTCCCGACGCTGCGACTGGTCCGTACCGCGATCGGACGGATCACCGTCGATGGCCTCGCGCAAGGACAATGGCGCGAGGTCGACCCGTCGATTCTGGCAACCTAGCCGCGCCCGAATGTGTCCGGATCCTTAGATCGGAGATCCGGCTGGCGCGTGGAATGTTGATGCTATCCTTAGTCGTTGCACGTTCGGGGGCAGATGCCGCAACCACCTGATACCTCAGAGATCCAGCGGCTCATCGGCCGCGCTCGTCGACGGATTCGCATGCAGTGGGCGCTCGAAGGAGCGGTCACAGCGTTAATCCTGGCGGTGATCGTCGCGCTCGCGGCGATCTTTGCCACCCGGATGGAATGGATCTCGGAGGCGGCCGGCATCGCGATGCTGACCGCGTCCGTGCTGATCGTCGTCATCGGCGCGGTGATCAAGGCGTCACGCAAGCTCGATGACGAACGCGTCGCGCGCAAGATCGATCGCGCGTCGAACCTGTCCGATCGGTTGTCGACCGCGATCGCGTTCAAGGACGTGCTCGCGGGTACGAAGCCGCGGGACGAAGACGATCAAACGACGGACGAGATGATGCACGCCGCGATCAAGGATGGCGTGCGCGCCACCGGTCGCGCGGACTTCCGGCTTGCCACGCCGTACGTGGTGCCATCGGATCTGTGGCCGGCGCTCGGCTTCACGTTGCTCGCCGCGCTGCTCGCCGGACTGTCGATCCCGCAGCACCACAAGGTGCCGCAGTTCTATCAAGTGATTCCGAACACCGTGAAGCCGGGTGCGGAGATCACGATCGAAGGCGCCGACATGACGATCGGTCTCCAGCAACCGGCGCGGCCGATTCCCGCCGATGGCTCGATCCTCGTCGGCACGCTGGCGAAGAGCAGCCCGACGCAGGTGATCGATTGGTCACCCACCGAGATCCATCTGAAGATTCCGTCGACCACGCCGGTCGGCCAGCAGATGTTGTTCGTGATGGTCGGGACCGAGCGCGTCGGCATGTTGCCGTTGACGGTCTCGCAGACGATCGAGGTCAAGAACGCGGTCCAGATCAGCCCCGACGAGAAGGCGTACATCGAGAGCATCATCGCGGAGCTGAAGAATGTCGCGCAGCGCGACAAGGTGCCGGAGCTCGAAGACTTCGCGAAGAAGGTCGAAGACCTGCTCGGCAAGGCGGAGAAGGGTGAGATCTCGAAAGAGCAGCTGCTCGATGCGCTGCAAAAAGCGGAAGACGCGCTGAACAAGGACTCGGATCCGAAGCCGGAAGAAGTTCAGAAAGAGCTCGCCGAAGTCGGCAAGGAATTGTCGAAGAGCGAGCTGACCAAGCCGCTCGGGGATGCGCTGCAAAAGGGCGATCTCGAAAAGGCGAAGAAGGAAATGGAAGAGCTGGCCGAGAAGCTCGAGAACAAGCAGCTCGACGAAAAACAGAAGGAAGAGCTCCAGAAGAAGATGGAGCAAGTCGCGAAGCAGATGGACAAGCAAGACAAGCAGGATCAGGACAAGCAGCAGAAGGCCGAGGACAAGGTCAAAGACGAGATCAAGAAGCTCGAACAGCAGAAGACGGATGCGAAGAACGAGCAACAGCGCCAAGACGCGGAGCGCCGGCTCGAGGACAAGCAGCGCGAGCTGCAGAAGCTCGAAAAAGACAAGCAGGACAAAGAGCAGTCGGATCAGCGCCGCGCGGTGAAGCGGTTGCAGAAAGACATGGAAAAGGCGGCGGAGAATTTACAGAAGCCGCAAAAGGATCCGAACCAGCAGGGCAACGACAAGGATCAAGAAGAGAAGGAAAAGCAGGCGTCGCAGAACATGAAGGACGCCGCGCGCGAGACCGGTCGCGTCGATCAGGATCAGCGCAAGCAAGCCACGCAGAAGAAGATGGGCTCGCAGATGGACGATCTGCGCGAGGCGATGCGGCGTGCGAAACAAAAAGGGAACAAGGGTCCGAACGATCCGTTCAACAAGAACGGCAAGCAGCAGGACTTCATCTCGCGTGCGCGTGGTGGCCAAGGTCAAAAGGGCCAGTGGCAACCTGGTCAGGGACAAGGCCAAGGTCAGGGACAAGGCCAAGGTCAGGGACAAGGTCAGGGACAAGGCCAAGGCCAGAACGGTGGCCAGGGCTCGGGCCAAGGCGGCGACTCGTGGGGCACCGGCCACGACGACAACCTGACCGGCCAAGAGACGAACAAGTCGGGCCACGATAAAGACACCGACCTCCAAGGTCAGTCCGGCGACAAGGGCGGCTCGACACGCGAGACGATCCTGTCGGCGGCGCAGAAGGGCTTCGCCGGCGTTGGCTACAAGAAGGTCTACGCGGACTACCAGCGCATCGTCGAAGAAGTCATGCGCACGGAGAAGCTGCCCTCTTCCTACAAGTATTACGTGAAGCGTTACTTCGCGAACATCCATCCCAACATGGCGGAGCCGGCTGCAGAGCCGAAGCAGGACAATAAATGAGCACGACCGCAGCAGCGAATATCGAATCGACCGTCGGCACGTTCACGCAGGACCTTCGCGGGCTACGCGAAGAAATCGGCACGATGATCGTCGGCCAAGAAGAGATCGTCGAGGGCGTGCTGATGTGCCTACTCGGCGGCGGTCACGCGTTGCTCGAAGGCGTCCCCGGCCTCGGCAAGACCATGCTCGTGCGCACGCTCTCGGAGACGATTCACGCGAGCTTCTCGCGCATCCAGTTCACGCCGGATCTCATGCCGGCCGATATCGTCGGCACGAACGTCATCGTCGAGGATAACGGCGGCAAGCGGTTCGAATTCGCGAAGGGCCCGATCTTCGCGAACATCGTGCTCGCCGACGAAATCAACCGCGCCACGCCGAAGACCCAATCCGCGTTGCTCGAAGCGATGAGCGAAGGCTCGGTCACGGTCGCGAAGCAGACCTACAAGCTCGAGAAGCCGTTCTTCGTGCTCGCCACGCAAAACCCGCTCGAGATGGAAGGTACGTATCCGCTGCCGGAAGCGCAGCTCGACCGGTTCTTCTTCAAGCTCGTCGTCGATTTCCCGACCCGCGATGCGCTCCACACGATCTTGGATCGCACCACAGCCGATTCGACGCCGCAGCCCCGCGCCGTGATCACGAAGGAACGGATCATGGAGATGCGCGAGCTGGTCCGCAAAGTTCCGCTCGCGCGTCAGATCCAGGACTACGCCGTGCGCGTGGTGCTCGCTACGCATCCCGAGAATCCCGAAGCCACGCCGAAATCGAAGCAGTTCATGCGCTACGGCGCGTCGCCGCGTGGTCTCCAAGCGGTGATCTTGGCGGCAAAGATTCGCGCGCTGCTCGAAGGCCGGTACGCGGTGTCGATCGACGACATTCGCCATGTCGCGCCCCCTGCCCTGCGCCACCGCATGATCATGAACTTCGAGGGTGAAGCCGAAGGCATCGAACCGGACGCGATCATCGAAGAGATCTTGAAGGCGACGAAAGAAAGCTAGTGGCTGTTCCCAAGGCTGCACCTTCGTCGAAGACCAATCCGGCTGCCGATCGCAGCGGGTTGTTCGACGAGAAATTCCTGAAGACGCTCGAACACCTTCACATGGTGTCGCGCAAGGTCTTCTCGGGAAACCTGCGCGCCGAACGCCGCACGCGCAAGGTCGGCTCGGGCATCGAGTTCGCCGATCACCGCACGTACTCGCGCGGCGACGACTTCCGTTACATCGATTGGAACCTCTACGGCCGGCTCGACAAGCTGCTCCTGCGCTTGTTCGAAGAGGAAGAGGATCTCCACATCTACATCCTGATCGACGTCAGCGACTCGATGTCGATCGGTTCGCCGCTGCCGAAGCTGCACTACGCGATGCAGGTCGGCGCCGCGCTCACGTACGTCGGGCTCGCGAACTTGGATCGCGTGTCGATCATCCCGTTCGGCGACAAGCTGATGGATCGCCTGCCGCTGTCGCGCGGCAAGAACCGGATCTTCCGGGTGTTCGACTTCCTGCAAAAGACCCCGATCGGCGGCAAGACCGAGCTGGCCGAATGCATGAAGGACTTCGTCACCCAGAACAAGCGCCGCGGCTTGGCCGTGGTGATCAGCGACTTCTACGACCCGGCCGGCTTCGAGCAGGGCATCAACACGCTCCGCTACTACAAGTTCGAGCCGTTCGTGCTCCAGGTCTACGATCTGAAAGAAGCCGCGCCGAAGTTGCACGGCGACCTCACGCTCGTCGATTGCGAGACCGGTGAAACCAAAGAAGTCACCGTGTCCAAGGCGTTGCTCGAGGCGTACTCGCGCGAGCACGAGAAATACTGCAAAGAGCTCGAGGCGTACTGCACGAAGTACGCGATGCCGTTCTTCCGGACCCACACGTCGATTCCGTTCGACGAGCTCGTGCTGAAGATCTTCCGCTCGGGAGGGTTTCTCCGGTGAGCCTGCTCGGTCCGATCGGAGGGTCACTCTTCGCGTATCTGGTGATCGGCGCGGCCGTGCTCGCGATCGGTGCGTACATCATCAAGATGCGCCGGCGCCGGTTCGAGGTGCCGTTCGCGCAACTGTGGCAACGCGTCCTTCAAGAAAAGGATGCGAACGCGCTGTGGAAGCAGCTGAAGCGCATCATCTCGCTGCTGATGATCCTGGGGATCTTGGGCGTGCTGTTGTTCGCGATGAAAGACCCCACGCTCGGCGCCGTCGATCGCAAGGCGCGCTCGGTCGTCGTGTTGATCGATAGCTCCGCGTCGATGAAGACGATGGATGGCGACGAAAAGGGCAAGCAGTCGCGCATGGACGTCGCGAAGCAGAAGGCGAAGGAGCTCGTCGACGGCATGGGCGGCGGCGACCTCGCGATGATCATGAAGGTCGACGGCCAGGCCACGCCGATGAGCCGGTTCTCGAACGACAGCCCGATGCTCGACAAGTTGATCGACGACAAGATCAACGCGAGCGATACACCGGCGGATCTGCCGCGCGCGCTCGGAGCGGCTGCGGATGCGTTGCGCGATCGCACGAACCCGCTGATCGTGATCATCTCCGACGGTGCGTTCCCCGAGGCACAGCTCGGTCAGGTCAACTGGGGCAACGCGGCAGGCGTGAAGGTGCCGGGCCAGCAGAACCTCGCGGCCGTGGATCTTTCGAACGTCGATGTTCGCTACATCCCGGTCGGCCGCCGCAGCGACAACGTCGGCATCATCGCGTTCAACGTCCGCCGGTACATCGCGAACAAGGCGGCGTACGAGGTGTTCATCGAGGTCCAGAACTTCGGGCAGGAAGAAGCGCACCGCCAGCTCACGCTCTACAACGGCCAGACCGCGGTGGATTCGAATCGGATCGACCTCAAGCCGGGTCAACACCTGCGCAAGATCTATCCGAAGATTCCGGGCAGCGAAGACAACCAGCTGCGCGCGACCTTGCGCCCCGTCGACGGACCGGGCGGCATCGACGCGTTCGCGCTCGACGACACGGCGTACGCGCTCCTGCCGGCGCGCAAGAAGCAAAAGGTCTTGATGGTCACGCCGGACAACCTGTTCCTCGAGGGCGCGATCCTGGTCTACGACAACATCGACCCGCTGAAGATCACGCCGGAGCAGTACAAGGCGAAGCCACAGGTCGCGGACGACATGGACGTGGTGATCTTCGATGACTTCACGCCGGACACGCTGCCGCCGCCGCCCGCGTCGCTGTTGTTCTTCCATCCCACGGGGCCGAGCTCGCCGTTCGCGATCCGCCCGGGCGAAGCGCAGAACCCGCACATCACCGAGATCGACGAAGCGCATCCCGTGATGCGGTGGATCACGATGAGCGACGTGTTCATGGATCGCAGTGAAGTGTTCGTGCCCGATAACAAGAAGGGCGAATCCACGCTCGCGTATTCGGTGACGGATTCGATCATCGCGGCGAAACGGGATGGCCGGCGCAAGATCGTGGCGTTCGGGTTCTCGCTGCCGTCGAGCGGGCGTGACAGCGCCACCGACTTGCCGATGCGCGTCGCGTTCCCGATGTTGCTCGTCAACACGCTCGATTGGTTCGCCGGCGATCAGGCCGACCTTCTGACGACCTACCCCACCGGCTCGCGCGAGAGGATTCCGCTCGACGGCGTGGTCGGTGCGACGGAAGCCGAGGTCAAAGGTCCGGACGGCGCGATCACGCGGACGCCGGTCCTCGACGGGCTCGCGACATTTTATGGCCAGCGCGTCGGTTACTACGACGTGGCTGCGAAGGCGCAAGACGGCCGGACGATCGCGCAGATTTCGCTCGCGGCGAACCTGGCGTCGGCGACGGAATCGGACATCGCGCCGTCGGCGAGCCTGACGTTGGGCGGCAAGAAGCTCGAGGCGCCCGAGAAGTTCTCGATCACCCATAGCCAGAAGCTGTGGATCTATCTGCTTCTGTTCGCCACGGGCCTGATCGTGCTCGAGTGGATCACCTATCATCGACGGATCACGGTCTGATGGAACGCAGCTGGATAAAGGCCTTGCTCACGCCCGGCGCGCTGATTCGCCTCGGGCTCGCGATCGCTGCGTCCGTCGCGATCTGGCTCGGCATCGACTACTGGCTCGACGGGCGCACTCAGATCACGGTGCACCTGACCGAGCGGCCGATCGATCTGATCGCGCCGCAGTGGCTCCACCTGTTCGCGATCGTGCCGGCGTTCTTCGTCCTGCGCGTGCTGTCGCTGACGGATCTCTCGATCGCGCAGCAGGTCGTCCAGGCCACGTTGCGATCGATCGTGATCGCGGGCTTGGCGATCGCGTTGTCGCGCCCGACCTGGATCACCGAAACGAGCAAGGTCTCGACCATCGTGCTCGTCGATGTTTCGGACTCGGTGAGCGACAAGCAGCTCGCGGCGGCACAGCAATACGTCGACGACATCGCGAAGCAACAAGGAGAAGGCAACCTCCAGGTCATCTCGTTCGCCGAGAAACCGGAGGTCGTGCGGCCGAAGGATGGGCAGTCGCTGTCGAAGGCGATCACGCGGCATGTCGGCGGTGGCGCGGGCACGGATACGCAGGCGGCGATGCAGCTCGCGTACGGGCTCTATCCGCAGGGCTACGTGCCGCGCATGGTGATCGTGTCGGACGGCAACCAGACGCTCGGCGATGTCGCGGTCGAGGCGTATCGCGCGAAAGAGCTCGGCGTGAAGGTGTCGTGGAAGAACTTCGATGCGGATCCCACACCGGAAGTTCGCGTCGTCGGTGTGACCACGCCGGATGACATCAAGGTCGGTCAGCCCTACGAGGTGACCGCGGAGGTGTGGTCGACGGAGAAGCAGACCGTCACGCTCTCGCTCCAGCAGGACGAGTTCCCGAACGGGCGCGAGCCTTCGAAGCAAGTCGAGCTGCGCGAGGGCAAGAACCTCGTGAAGTTCACGTCGGAAGCGAAGAAGGCCGGCTACACCACGTACAAGCTGCGGCTCGCGCAGGTCCAACACGATACCGAGAAGCAAAACAACGAAGCCGTGATGACGGCGCCGGTGAAGGGTCGCCCGAGCATCCTCTATGTCGAGGGTGGTGTGCTGCGCGAGCCGGGCAGCGCGGGTTATCTCAAGAAGGCGCTCGAGCACGAGAACATCGATGTCGAGGTCCGTGGTCCGACGGGCATTCCGTCGAATCCGAAAGAGCTCGAGAAGTACGACCTCGTGTTGGTTTCCGACGTGCCGGCGCACCTCATGGGCGCGGGCCAGATGGCGGCGCTCGACACGTACGTGAAGGGCATGGGCGGCGGCCTGATCATGGCCGGCGGCGAGGACTCGTTCGGCTCGGGCGGCTACGAGCGCACGATGATCGAAAACATGATGCCGGTGCGGTTCGATAGCGAGAAGATCAAAGAACAGCCGGACATCGCGCTGGTGCTCGTGATCGACCGCTCGGGCTCGATGCAGGGTGCGAAGCTCGAGGCGGCAAAGGAATCGGCGCGCGTGACCACGGAAGTGTTGTCGCCGAACGATTTCATCTCGGTCGTCGCGTTCGATAGCGACGCGATGGTGCTCGTGCGGCCGCAGCGCGCGGGCAATCGCAATCGGATCTCGCAGGAGATCGGGCGCCTCGCCTCGGGTGGCGGCACGAACATCTATCCGGGCCTGAAAGAGGCGTTCGAGATCCTCCAGGGCATCAACGCGAAGGTGAAGCACGTCATCCTGATGACGGACGGCGAAGCGCCCACGGATGGCCTCGCGGATCTGGTCCAGGAGATGAACCAGTCGCGGATCACGGTGTCGTGCGTCGGCGTTCAGGGTGCCGACCGCAACATGCTCCAGATGATCAGCGAAGCGGGCAACGGCCGGCTCTACATGGTCGAGGATATCGGCGCGCTGCCACGGATCTTCATGAAGGAGACGCAGGAAGCGCAGAAGTCGCAGCTCGTCGAGGATCTCGTTCACGTCCGGGTGGCGAAGAAGGTGGAGGCGATCGAAGGCACGAATGTCGAGGCGGCGCCCGCGCTGCACGGCTACGTGACCACGAAGCCGAAACCGACCTCGGAGACGATCCTGATCTCGGATCTCGGCGAGCCGATCCTGGCGCGCTGGCGCTATGGCGCGGGCACGTCGGTCGCGTGGACCTCGGACGTGAAGAACCGCTGGGCCGTGGATTGGATCCGCTGGGGCGGCTATCCGAAGTTCTGGGCGCAGGTCGTGCGGAGCTCGATGCGGCGCAAGGTCTACGATAGCTACGAGCTATCGGCGAAGGTCGCGGATGGTCGCGCGCAGGTGATCGTCGACGCGATCGACAGCGGCGACAAGTTCGTCAACGAGATGGACACCACGCTCGAGGTGGTCGATCCGGCGAACAACAAGACGATCCAGACGCTGCCGATGGCGCAGACCGCCGCGGGTCGCTACACCGCAGACTTCAAGATCCAGAAGTACGGCTCGTACCTCCTGAAGGCCGTGCACAAGCGCAACGGGCAGACGGTCGCCGAGTCGCTCGGGTCGGTCGCCCTGTCCTACCCGCTCGAATATCTGCGAACCACGCCGAACACCGAGCCGATGAAGCATGCGGCGCAGGTGAGCGGCGGCCACGACAACGCCACGCCCCAGCAGCTCTGGGATGCCGAGGGCGAGAAGGTCCCGTATACGCAGGACCTGTGGCCGTGGGTGCTGATCGGCGTGATCGCGGCGTTCCTGCTCGACCTGTACGCGAAGCGCGTGCGGCTGTTCGGCTATCGCGCGATCAAGTTCAGCTGATCGCCGGCGACGACGATTCGCTCGCCGACGATCGCGAACGACGTCGCGTTGACCACGTGTTCGGCAACGCGTTGCTCGTCGAGGTAGATATAGAGGCGATCGGTAGTTAGCGCGATCAGAGCACCATCGTCGGCGACCGCGATTGCGAGGCACTCGAGAGCTTCATCGCGATTCGCGTCGGGGACGAGCGGAACGTTGTCGCAGAACCAGACGTGACGGCCGAGCGCGACCGGCGTGCGGCGATGTTGGCTCGGGGTATCGGTCTCGCCGACGACGAGATCGAGGACGGTCATGCTCCGCGCGATGTCGACGACGAACACCTTTTCGATCTGACCGTAGTTCCAATCGCCGACTGACGAGAATGTGATGTCGAGACCGGCGGCCGCGAGATGCGTGCCGTCCGGGCTGAGCGCCGCCGCATCGATCAAGAAGCAATCGCGCGAGTCGAACGTGAACGACCTGCGGTCGAGCCGACCATCCGGCTGGACGTCGAACAGCGCGATCTGTCCGTTCGAGTACCAACTGTCGGTATCGAACGCGACAGCAAATCGGCGTGCATCGCTCGCGAATGCGACATCGCGGATGCCGAAGCATTCGATCGTCGGGCCCGGGCTAACCACGTCGCCGACCCTGACGAGGCTATTGCCTTTGCTGTCGAACACGATCGCGAAGTCCGCCCAACCTCCGCCACCGACGACCGGTTCTGCCAGCTGACCGAAAGCCCGCGCTGTCCCCGCAGCGATACCGCGCTCGTGACACGCGTTGCCGTCACAAACGAGCACGCGATTCGTACCGTGAAGTGGCAGGACGATCATCGACCTTTGAAGTTACCCGGCCGGCGCTGCACGAACGCTTGCAGGCCTTCCTGCACGTCTTCGGACTTCATGATCGGCACCAGGTCCGGCATCAGCTTTTCGCCGGCGAGCTTCTCGTTATTCGGAATCGCCATCCGCGAGGACTTCAACGTCGCGAACACGCCGAGCGGCGCCTGCGCGGCGATGACTTCTGCCATCTGCGTCGCGCGCGCGAGCTGCTCGCCATGTGGCACGACCTCTTGGACCATCCCCATGCGATAGGCCTCCTTCGCGTCGAACTCGTCGGCGGTGAGGAGATAGCGCATTGCGTTCGCCCACCCGATCTCGCGTGGCATCCGGATCGTCGCGCCACCGACGGGATAGATGCCGCGCTTGACCTCGATCTGACCGAACCGCGTCGACTCGGCGGCGATCCGGATATCCGTCGCGAGCAGGAGCTCGATGCCGATGGTGAGACACGTGCCCTGCACCGCCATCACGATCGGCTTGGTCACCCGCGTGGTCAGGCCGAGCGGATCGATGCCCGCAGGAATCTTCCACGCACCGGAGCTGAACGTGTCGCCCCACTGCGGCAGATCCAGGCCACCGGTGAAGTGATCGCCGTGCGCGAACAACACGCCGACGCGCAGCTCGGGATCCTTCTCGAGCTCGCCGTACGCCGCGCACAGCTCGTTCCACAGCGGAAGGTCGAACGCGTTGCGCTTCGCCACGCGATCGAGGCCCATCAGATATACGTGGCCGCGCTTCTCGCGACTCACTTTTCCGGTCGTCATCTAGAAACGATACGCGATCCGGAAGTAACCGCTGAGCCCGTTGATCGCCGGATCGTTGACCGTGCCCATCAGTTCGTGGACGGTCAACGCCGTGTGGGTCAGATAGGCCTGCGCGATGATGAACCAGTCGCGGTTGAGCCGGTAATACGTGGAGCCGCCGAGGGAGATGATCGTGCCGTTCGTAACGCCGAAGCAACTCGCCGGGTCGTCGCACGAGAGGAACATGCCGGCCGTCGCGGCCACGGATTGATCTTCCGTCGACGAATACGAGCCTTCGAGCTCCCACTCGCCTTTGCCACTCGCGTATTCGCGCCCCGCGAACGCCCGCAGCACGAACACGTTCGTGTGCTGATACGCGATGTCGCCGACCGCGAACGACGACAAGCCGTCGAGCCCGAGCCGCAGATTCGCGACCGAGTGACGGTCGATGATCGAGCCGAACACCTCGTAGCCCTTCTCGGCCTTGAGCGTGAGTGGCGTGTTCAGCGCGCTCGTGGTCACCGGATCGAGCGTGAAGCCCGGCCGATTCTTGTACGTGATCGCGATCGTGACCTCGAACCGCTCCATGTCGCCGAGGCCCGCGCTGATCGATCCACGTGCGTTGTTCGTGGTCAGCCGCGACAGGAAGATCTCGTTGTTGACGGCATTCGCCTGCGAGCCCTGATCGAGATACGCGCCCGCTTGGATCGCGAGTGATTCGGTATCGACCCGGTTGTAGCTCGCGGTCAGGCGCAGCCGATTCGTCGGCTTGTAGTTGAGGCCGCCGGTGAGGTTCGTGATCTGCGCGCTGCCGTTCGTGGCGTACCCGTCGAGCACCGCGTAGTGATAGATGTCGAGCTTCGGGTTGACGCGCCAGTAGCCGTTCGCCGTGCCGAAGATGCGCGTCTCGCCACCGCCGTCGAGCGCCTGTTGAATGACGCCACCGAACGCGCCGTACGCTTGCGGCGTCCGGTACGCGGCACCGAAGCCACCCGCGCCGATGAACTGCCCCGCCGGCGTGAGATCCGTCGGGTTCTTGAGATCGATGTAGTCGGTGGTGATCGAGCGCGATCCACGGAACGGGTTGAGGCCCGCGAACCCGACGTACGTCAGTTGCTTCGAGCTCGCGTAGTCCACGCGAAGGCCGTCGATCTTGATCGCCGCGAGGTCGGTGATGTACTGGCGACCGAACGTAAGGTCCGTGCGCTCGCCGTTGCGGATCAACCACAGCTCGCGCAGGTCGTATTCGTTTTGGCCGAGCAAGCCCGACTGCGTGTACGGGGTCGGCGTGGCCACGTTCATGCCCTGCGCGACCGGCGACGCGACCGGATCCTGCTGCTCGACAAACCGGATCCGGCCGTCGATGCGGGCGTCCCACTTGCCGCCGCTGATGTGCCGGAAGTCGGTCTGCAGGCGAAGGTCCGTGAACAACCGGCTGTACGACGTGCTCTGTCCGCTGGTGAGCGGCATGCCACCCAAGGTGGTGAGCGTGCCGCCACCGAACTCGGTATACGCGAAGCTCGACGAGGTCAGGCTGCCTTGAACGAGCGTGTGACCTTCGGTCTTCTCGGTATCCGTCTTGTCGACGAAGAACCGATCGCGTTCGAACTCGGTCTTCTTCTTCTGCGTGCCCATGTCGTGGCCGTTGAGGTCCTGCTTGACCATCGGCTCTTCATGGGACTCTTTGACTTTGATCTTCTTGCCATTCGAGAAGCCGCCGCCGCCCTTGTCGTCGGAGTCGTCGTCGTCATCCTCGTCGTCGGAATCGTCTTTGTCTTTTTTGGCCGGCGCGGCTTCGGCCTTTTTCGGTTCCGGCTTGGCGGCCGGCTTCTTCTTGTCGTCGTCGTCGCCGTCGTCGCCGTCGTCGTCTTTATCGGCTTTCGGCGCGCGTTTCGCGTGCGCGACGACCGGCAAGCTCGCCGCGAGGGCGAGCGCGAGCGCGAGCTTTCTCACCGACACACCGAGTTGCGGCCGATGCCTGCGGGCGCGGTCAGCGAGCCGCCGACCCACGTGTTGACGTTGTGGCAGGAGTTGCAGTCCGTCACTTGGCCGTGACTGACCGCGACGTTATTTCCGTCGACGCGCGTGGTGGACACGTTCAGCGATGCCGCGCGCAACGCATCGTCCGCATGACAGCCGAAGCACTGCGGCGATAGGCCCGAGAAGTTGCCGTTCTTGTGGCAATCGAAGCACGCGAGCGACCGATGCTGGCCGGTCAGGTTGCAACCGACGCGCGTGTGATCGAACCGCGCCGGCGCGAACGACCATTGCGTGTGGCACTCACCGCAGCGCGGCGAGAGCGAGTTGCCGTGGATGTCGTCCTGGCGGTGGCAGTTCATGCAGAAGTTGCCCGATCCCGCGAGCGGACGCGTGTCCTTGTGGCAACGCTCGCACGCGAGGTTGTCGTGCATGCCCTTCAGCGAGAAGTCGCCGACATCGTGCAGCGGCTTCACGTCTTCGAACGACGCCGTGGTGTGGCACTGCGCGCACTCGGTGCCGTACTGGCCCTTGTGGATCTTCGGCTCGGGATGGCAACCGAAGCAGTTCGTCGGGCGCGGCTTGAACGTGATCGACGGGTGGCAGTCCGCGCACCGCACCTGGAGGTGTTTACCGTCGAGGTGGAACCGCGATTGGGTCTGGTGGTTGAACGTGACGTCGCCGGTCTCTTGATGGCACTGCTCGCACTTCACGCCGAGCCGGCCCTTGTGCGCGTCGTCTTCCAAGTGACAGCCCTCGCTGCCGCACGTGGCGTGCGTCTCGGCGAATTTGCGATCCTTGGTGTGGCAGTCGGTGCACTTGTTCTTCAAGTGCTCGCCCTTCAGCTTGAACTCTTTGACTTCGCCCTTCGCGTCCGATGGGAACGGCTCGTTGTGATTGAACGTCAGCTTGAACCAATCGCCGGCGATGTGGCAGCCCTGGCAGTTCGCGCCGAGCGTGCCTTGATGGAGTGAATCCTCGTGGCACTTGCCGTTCGCGTTGCAGTTCGGCTCGAGCGCGCTGAACGAGGTCTTGTTGTTCTTGTCGCGACCGGTATGGCAATCCGCGCACGGCACCTTCGCGTGGCCGAAGCGCAGCGGGAACGAGCCGTCCTTACCGTGGGCGGTCTCGGTCATCTGGTTGTCCTTGCCCTTGCGGATCGTCGGATCGCCCGGGTGCATGTGGCACTGCAGGCACTGCGAGTTCTTGTAGCGACCCGTGGGGTGCTTCTCGTCGGAGTGGACCTTCTTGTGCGCGTGGCAGCCCATGCAGTCGGTCTTGCCCTGCTTGTCGATCAGGCCGCGGAAGTCTTCGAAGTCCGACGGCGAGCTACCGCGGTGGCAACCACGACAGCTCTGCTCGGCGTGTTTGAACTCGAGCTTGAACCGGGTCTTCGCCGAGTGGTTGAACGCCGTCGGTACGAACTTGGGACCGCCCGAGGGATGGCACGTGCCGCACTTCGGCTGCGGCGTACCGAACTCGGCAAACCGATCGCCGTGCTTGTTGTCCTTCGCGTGGCACTGCTCGCACGCGCCGCTCGGCTTCGCTTCGCCGATCTGCTTCGTGTGGCAGTCGTAACACTTGATCTTGCGGTGGGCGGGACCGAGGTCGAACTTGGTCTTTTCCGTGTGATCGAAGTTCTGCTGCTTCAGCGTCTTGAACGTGGGTGAGTGGCACCACTCGCAATCGCGCTTGCCGAACAAGTGGCCGTCGTGCGGGCTGTTGTGGCAACCGGAGTTCCCGCAGCTCGCCGGGTTCGGGAACGGTAGGTTGAACACGCTCTTCGGATGGCACTTGCTGCACGCCACGTCCTTGTGCGAGCCGAGCAGCGGCATCGCGGCATCCTTCTTGTCGTCGTGATCGAACTTCTGCTGCGACGGCTGCTTCGCCGGCTTCCACACGGATTCGCCGTGGCAGCGCTCGCACGCGAGCTTGTCCTTCTCCGACGCTTCGAACTTGTGCGGCTGCTCCTTCAGGTGACACGAGCCGCACAACCGGTCCGTGCCCATGAACGTGCGTAGGCCCTGCTTGTCGAACCGCTTGTGGCAGTCCTCGCAGTTCGTGGCGGCGTGCTTGCCGTTGAGCTTCCAACCGGTGAGCTCGTGGTTGAAGCCCTTCTGTTGGCCGGGAATGTTCTTCCAGCCCATGATGTCGAAGCCGCGGTTCTGGTGCTCGGTGTGGCAGGTCTGGCAGCGCTTGCCTTTGACGAGCTCGGACGCGTGGAAGCCCTTGTTCGCGTTGATCCGATCGCGCAGCGGATTGTGATCGTGGCAATCGAGGCACTTCTTGTCCGCGACGTCCTTACTGCCGTCGACGTGACAGTCGTTGCAGTGCTGCGGGTCGTCGAGGTTCGCGTGGTCCTTCGATAGATCGCCGGGCTTCGAGTTGAAGAAGTCGTCCGCGATCGCGCGTCCCGTGAGGCCGACGATCGCGAACATCACCGCGATCGCCCAGTACTTCACCCAACGCATTCGGTTCACTCTACCAGGCACGCGACCACGCTTCCCAGATGTGGAACGCCGCAAAGCCGGTGAGGATCACCGTGAACGGCACGTGGACTTTTTTCCACGAGTGAAGGAGGAGCTGCGCCTTCGGTGCGACAACTTGCCGCCGCGCGATCACGATCATGCGTGCCGTCCGGCGAGCGAGATCGGCGCGCGTCCGGCGATCGACGCCGAGGCGCTTCAAACGGCCGCGCCGCGCGAACGTCTTCGGGTACCGGCCGATGTCTTGGAAGATCAGCCACCACATCGCGCGGAGCAGCGACGTGGACATCGCGACTTCTTGCGCGCGCGCCCGCTGTTCACCGAGCTCGCGATCGATCTCCGCCATCGGCCCCGGGTAGTGCGGACGCGCCGCTTGGAACGCGCGCTCGTGATCGAGCTCCTCGAGCTCGACGCCCGACGATAGGCCCGGCACCAGCGTGTAGAGGTAGCGCCCGAGCACGCCCGAAACGACGACGATGATCATCGACCAGAACGCGGTACTGACCCAGGTATCGAACTTCCACCACGAGTGCAGCATGATGAACATCGGCCCGACGACGCCGGCCATCATGTGGAAGTCGAACCACATCGTGTTCGACGCGAACCACCGGAACATCTTCACGCGCCGGAAGATCGGATAGATCGCGGCGATGATCATGAGCGCGGTGCCGATCAGGCCGCAGTACACGCCGAGGCCGACCTGCCCCGCCTTGAAGTGCGCCTTCTCGATGATCACGTCCTTCGTGAGGCCCGCGAACTCCTTCGAGTGTTCGAGCTGCGAGAACTTGAACGACATCTCCGGCGCTTTGTTGCGGAGGAGGATCTCGCCGCCGGCGAGCACGAACGCGATCAAGCCGATCAGCCACATGATGAGCGGCGCGTAGCGGCCACGCTTCACTTTCGCGAGACCGCCGGACCGGACGTCCAAACCTTCGGTGAACGGCAGGACCGGCAAGACTTCCTTGCGATCGCGCTTCGTCAGATCGGTATCGAAGCCGGTGCGCCCGAGCAGCGCCATCGCCGGCGAGCGCTCGCGGAACAGATCGTACGCGTTGATCTCGATCAGCGAGCCCGTGGGACACGCCGAGACGCACGCTTGATCGCCGTACGCCATGCAGTGATCGCACTTGTTCGCGATCCGGCGGGCGCGCGCGATGCGTCCGGTGCCCGGACCGAACTTCAACGCCTCGCGCTTTTCGAGCCGCGCGCGGAAGTCGGGCTTGAACAGCGGGGCGTCCTGCTCGACGTCGATCATGTCGATCGCGCCGTACGGACACGACTGCGCGCACGCCGTGCACCCGGTGCACGTGGCCTCGTTGATCACGACCTCGCGCTTCTGCTCGTCGTACTTGATCGAATCGTACGCGCACGGATCGATGCAGCGCTGATCGGTACACGTGCGGCACGTGTAGATGAAGTCGAGCATGCCCAGCTGGTAGCCGCCGAGCGTGAGACGGCGCGCGCCGTAGCGCTCTTCGCATGCCTCTTCGCACAGCTTGCAGTCGATGCAGAGCTCGAGCTGGCGCACGCGAACCATCTCGCCGGACACGCTGATGCCCTGGCGGACGAAGAAATCGAGCAGCTCCTGCTTCACGCCGCTCACCCACGCGAGGCGTTCGCGCGAGACCGACAGCGCGCGGCGCAGGCGTTGTTCGAACATCGGATGGCGCACCGCGAGCTCGGCGATCCACCGGTGATCGAGCGAGACCAACACCGCCGGCGATGCCGTGTAGAACGCGATCGGCTGGCTCTTCGCCGCCTGCAACGCGCCGCTGTTGAACAGGTCGCCTTCCATGAACAGCGCGACGTTCTTCAGCGCCACGCGCGCGAGCGGCGCCGGCTTGATCAGCGATTCTTCCTCGAGCTCTTCTTTCGTTGCCTGCTCGTGGAGCACCTGCGCGGCGCGACGCTCCGACAGCACGGTGTCCATGAACACCGCCGCGGCGACCTGCCCGCGCGCGATATAGATGACCGGCGCCGGCTGACCATTCGCGAGACCGATCGGGTCGAGCACGAACATGTCGCGCTCGAGGTGGCGTTGCGCGATCCCACCTTGGGTCATCGCGGCCACGAGATCCTGATTCGGAATGCCTTCGAACAGCGGAAGGCTCCGGACCAGTTGATAGTCCCGCTCTAACCCCGGTGGTACGATGGGGTCCACAGCGGGCGCCATGCCCGGCTGGACGTTGTGCTGGATGGCCAAATTCGACATCTCGGCGGACGGGCGCGCGGTAGGAGCTAAATGTGCTTAGACAAACAACGCATACGAGCCCGAGTCCCCGCTCGTACGTGAGGATAGTAACAGCAATGGTGGGCGTTTTGGTGGGTTGAGGCCAGTGCGGACGGGTTTCTTGTCATCACTGGTCGCGCTGGCCATCTCTGCGGGTTTGTTAGAGAGATCCAGCGAAGGAAATCCGTTTTCCTTCACACCAAGCACTTCGCCGGATGTTCCACCGGAAAAACCGGTGTCGCAGGTCGTGCTGCCCGATTCGTCGAACCTCGACGGCAATTATTTGTGGCTCGGTCCATCGGGCGCGGCGACGTACATCGACGGTGAGTGGGATACGGTTTTCGGGATCGACGCGTCGATCCTGCGGGTTCGCGAGCACGAACCGCTCGCGGTGATCGGCGGAACGATCGGCGCCACCCACTATGCGAGCCGGAGTGGTGGACGGCTCTACGCGGAGCTGGTCGCCGGGACGGAGCTGGATGGCCACGCCGTCGGAGTGACGGCCGGACCGTTGCTCGACCTCTCCGATACCGAGCATCCAAAGGTCGGTGGGTCGGTCGGACTTTGGGGCTTCGTCGGAATCGCGCCGTATGTCCGGGCCGGAGCCGTTCAAACCCTCGGAAGTTTCGTGGAGATCGGTATCCACATCGCACTGCCGGTCATCCGCCGTTGACAGTCCGAGCCAGGCAAGCTACTTAACCACGCCTTCTCTCGGGGCGTAGCGCAGTCTGGTAGCGCACTTGGTTCGGGACCAAGGAGTCGCAGGTTCAAATCCTGTCGCCCCGACTACAACTTCTAAGCTAGATTGGTCCGGTGGTAGCTGGGGCGGTCCTCCGTACGTCGAGCAAGTTGAGTGTCCTCGTCATCGATGACGATCCGGACATCCTCGAATACTTGCAAGACTTCCTCGCAGCCGAGGGGTTCGACGTCACGACGCTCGCGGATCCGAGCGCGGCGGTCGATCGCATTCGCGACGAGGTGTTCCACCTGGTCGTCCTCGATCTGATGATGCCGAAGGTGTCGGGCCTGGATCTGCTCGCGCAGATTCGTTCGGTCGACGACGACATCGCGGTGATCATCCTGACCGGGTACCCCACGCTCGATACGGCGACGGCCTCGATGAAGCACGAGGTCTCGGCGTACATCCACAAGCCGTTCACGCCCGCGGAGTTTCGCGAGGTCGTCGCGCGGATCGCGAAGAAGAAGGGTCTCGTGCTGCGGCGCGAGGACGAGCTGCACGCGGCGATCGGCCGGCAGATTCGCGATCTGCGGAAGTCGCGCGGCCTGACCCTGCGGCAACTGTCGCGGCGGACGAACTTGTCGGTGTCGTTGCTCTCGCAGATCGAACGCGCGGAGAGCAGTGCGTCGGTGTCGAGCTTGTTCAAAGTCGCGACCGCGCTAGATGTACCGTTGACCGACTTGTTCGCCGGTTACTGAGTACGAATGGCCATTCGATCACCGCCCCGCCTCTGCTGGGCGCCGGACGATAGCGGACTCGTCAGCTATCGCAATCGGCTCGTCCAACTGCACGACGCTTCCGGCAAAGCGCGGCGCGAGCTCGCGTCCGAACGGATCTACGACGTCCGGTTTCGCGACGACGGCCGGATCATCGTCCTCGACGATCGCGGATCCCTCACGTTCAAGCGCGATGGCGAGCTGATCGAGCAAACGCATTTTCGGATCGACATGGCGGACTCGCCCGAAGCCGCGAGCATGTCGGACAACGGCGAGCGCTACGTCGCGGTCGGGCGGCGCGAGATCTTTGCGGTCGCACTCGGCAAGAAGCCCGAACGGATCTGGACACTGCACGCGGCGAGCTACGGCGTGGCACTCGGCGATCGCCGCCCGATGTTCAGCACGAACCTCGGCAACACGAATCGGATCGGCATCGAGATGTCGCCGGATGGGCGGCTCGTCGCGATCGGCTACTCCGATACCGGGCGCGCGTGGATCGTGATCGAGCTCGCGACCGATCAGTTTCTCCAACGTGCATCGAGTCAGCTCGATACGCCGAAGAATGCGCCGCGCGCGGCCGCACCGCTGTTGTTCGCGTTCGATGGCGAAGGCAAGCGCCTCGCGATCGCGGCACCGGATCAGGGAACGAGTTGGGGCGTCGCAAATCTCGAGAGCAGCGAACGCGAGCTCCGGCGCGACGTCCCGGGTGGCCGTCGCGATCGATGGGGGTGGGCATCTCGCCGCGTACGCATATGCCAAGCCACCGGAAGGTGCGCGCGGTCGATTGCGGATCGATTACCTCTCGCCTGCCGAGTCGGCGGATGCGACCGTAGCGATCGTGGATTCGCTGTCGATCGAGCCCGAGCTTCCCGATGTCGTCGCGCTCGCGTTTTCACGCGATAGCCGGCAGCTCGCGTGCCTCGCGTCGACGGGCGAGATCGAGATCGTTCCGACTCCATGATCCGGATCGAGTGGGACCCGCTCGACGCGAGTACCGCGACGTTGATCGATCGCGTGGTACGGGTCGATGGCATCGAGCTGTGCGACCGCGTGTTCGACATGCGCTGGCTCGGCGACGGTCAGATCATGACGTTCTCCGACGACAACATGGTCCGGTGGTGGAAGGACGGCGTCGATATCGCGCGAAGCCATCGCGGCTCGGGCGGGCTTCCGATCCGCGCGGTGATTTCGGCGAACGGCGATCGGATCGCACTCGTAGGCACCACGCTCGTCGAGGTCGAGGTCGTGCCGGCGCGGCGGATCTTTCACGAGTGGCTCGATGGACACGACGCACGGCTCGGTCTTTCGGTGGAGCTGTCCGGCGATGGCACGCGGCTCGCGGTCGGCTACATCGCGGGCGGCGAGAATCGCGGGCGCGGCTTCATGGTCTACGACGTCGATCGCGGGAAGCTCGTCGATCGCAACTTCTTCCCGCATGCGGTCGGCCTCGAGGACCTGCTCGGGCTCGCGCTCGATTATCCGGGCAAGCGGCTCGCGCAGGCGGTGCCGGAGCCCGTCACGTCGCTCGGCGTGATCCGCGTCGATACCGGAGAGATCTATCCGCGCCGGATGCCGGGTGATGCGACGGCGGTGGCGATGGATCGCTCGGGCGAGCTCGTCGCGTATGCCTATCGCGAACCGCCGGACGGTGCGCGCGGGCGATTGCGGTTCGATTATCTCGACCGGGCGGCGAAGGGCGGCGTGCTGGTCGACGTATTGGATACGCAATGGCTCGAGTGCGAATTGCCCTCGATTTCGGCGATGGCGTTTTCGCACGACCGTCGACGTTTGGCGTGTTTGTCGCTCACGGGCGCGATCGAGATCGTGCCGGTGCCGTGATAGTTTCCGGGCCGTGACGATCAAGATCGCACCTTCGATTTTGTCGGCGGATTTCGGACGGCTCGCGGAAGAGATCGCCGCGATCGGGACCGCGGACTACGTGCATGTCGATGTCATGGACGGGCACTTCGTGCCGAACCTGACGATCGGTCCCGTCGTCGTGGAAGCCGTGCGGCGCGCCACCAAGCTCCCGCTCGACGTCCACCTCATGATCGAAGATGCGGAGCGCTGGGTCGCCGCGTATGCGAAGGCCGGCGCGGACATCATCGGCGTGCACGTCGAGGCGTGCCCGCACCTGCATCGCACGCTGCACCAGATCCGCGATCTCGGGAAGAAGCCGTGCGTGGTGTTGAATCCGCACACGCCGATCGAATCGATCGAGTGGGTGCTGCGAGATGTCGCGCAGGTGCTGATCATGTCGGTCAACCCGGGGTTCGGCGGGCAATCGTTCATCCCGAGCGCGCTCGAAAAGATCACGCAGCTGCGCGCGATGATCGATCGCAAGGGCTACCAGGTCGACATCGAGGTCGATGGCGGGATCAAGGTCGATAACATCGCCGAGGTCATCGGCGCGGGCGCGAACGTGATCGTGTCCGGTAGTGGCGTGTTCGGGACCAAGGACTACGCGGCGACGATCGCGGAGATGAAGAAGCGCGGCGAGGCAGCGCAGCGATGACCAAGGTCTCGACGGTCGCGGTCGTCGCGATGTCGCTCCAGGACGTGAACGATCAGGTGTTCTATCTCGCGAGCGAGATGGCCAAGGCGAAGCTGTCGAAGGACTTCGCGAAGCAGATCCAACGGAGCAGCTTCGACGACCTGGCCAAGGCGTATTTGCAGGCGCTGATCGACGGCAAGCGCGCCGACGAAGTGATCGAGCACGTGGCGACGATCCAGCGCGATCGCACGGCGTGGCGCCAAGCGGTGACGCACGTGTGGCCGAAAGCGAAGAACGTGAAGGCGCTCGAAGCCGCGTATCAGAACCTGGCGAAGGCGTTCGGCTCGGATCCCGAGTTGTTGCCGATCGGGGTCGCGGCGGCGAAGAAGATCAAAGATGCGGCGCTCGCGAAGCAGCGCGCGGCGTTGCTAAAGCGCGCGGTGGTGGCCGAGGCAGTCGCGCGCAAGAAAGGTGTCGGGCTGACGAAGCTCGCGCCCGAGGATCAGATCGTCGCGTACGAGCGGATCCTGACGAATCCCGAGGGGCAGAAGCCGGCGATGCTGGTGGCGGCGTTCGATGCGATGTTCGCGAATCCATCGGCGATGCACGACTTCCAGATGCAGAACGCGGTGCAGATGGTGTTCGCGCGCGATCCGAGCGTGTTCGCGACCTGGCCGGACAAGGCGAAGACGGATCCGCGGTTCGCGAAGCGCGTCGCGAAGGTGTTCGAGACCAGTTGGGTGTGGATGAGCGAGGGCGACGAAACGCTCGTCGCGATGTATCTGTCGGCGATCCCGAAAGACCAGAACGCCGCGCTGTACAAGCGCGCGGCTGCGTCGAAGAACAAGGTGATCGCGCAAGCCGTGAAGCGCGGGTAGCGGTCGGGCAGCGGAACGGCGAATCCGCGCTGATGTGCGCGTGAGCGCGGTTTGCCGGCGTTTGGATCGGGTGTGCGAGGCGATCCGTGTGGCGAGGCTCGTGCAGTGGTCAGCGCGCATGATCAGAATTGCTCTAGCGGTCGTTTTAATGAACGCCGCGACCGCGTCGGCGTGGACGATCGGGAGCCAGCTCGATCCGACCGGCTGCCACGAGCGGATCACCACGACGGCATTTCGAGCTTCGCGCGCGATGTTCGCCACGGCACCGGCGCTCGCGCCGACCGCGGACGAGCAGGCGTTGATCGACTCGGTGCTGTTCGTTCCGCCGGATGACTTCAAGCATGACCTCGCGGCGATGTCGCTGTTGCTCGGGCTGCGCGACAATGATCTCAAGGGACACAACCCGCTCGAATCACTCCAGCTCGTCCAAGTTCACGGCAATCCCGATACGCAGTTCGAGCACTGCATTCGCGGGGCGAACGATGACGGCGCTGCAGGCGATCAGAGTGCGCTCGTCGCGTGTCGGGCGTTCATCCACGAACGGTTCGGGCAGGCGCTCGAGGGGCTGGACGCGAATGGTGCCGTCGATGCGAGCAACCGGATGCCGCTCGCGGTCTACGTGAATTTCGCGGGGCGCGTCGATCCGATGCTACCGACGTTTTACGTCCGGCTCGGGCAAGCGGTGCACGCGCTCGAGGACAGCTTCACGCACACGTTTCGGTCCAGTGACGGGAAGCAGGTGACGGTCGTGATGAATTGGATCGACTACGTGTCGACCAACGGTGGCGACCCGGAGCGCGACGGGCCGTTTCATCTGATGGCGCTCGATCACTGCGAGAAGGGCGACCCGCTCGTCGAGCGCAACTTCGAAAACGCGACGGATGCGGCGACAAAGCTGATCGAGATCGCGATGGATCCGGGGATGGGCAACGCTGACAAGCAGACCGCGGTCGATGCGTTGCTCGACGAGTATTTGACGTACTCGCCGGGTTGCGATGCGTCGAATCAGTTTTGCAATGCGCCCGAGCCGCAGGTCCCGTACTCGGGATGCAATGCGGCGGGTGGAGGAGCCGGGGTCGGTGCTGCGATCGTATTGCTGGCGCTGCTCGCGCGTCGGCGGCGCGTGATCGCGGTGACGTGTGCGCTCGCATCGCCGGCGCTCGCGCAGCCGGTTCCGCAACCGACGCAGCCCGCCCCTGTTACCGATGCGCCGCCGACCGCGCCCGCGCCGGTCACCGATGCACCGCCGACCGCGCCTGCCCTGCCCGCCACGCCGGACAAGCCGGCCGATGCGGCCGCCGTGCAGGAAGGTCACGAGCCCAAGCGCGACGAGAAGACACCGACGGTCCAACAGGTCGAGCAGATCCGCGAGGACAAGAAGCTCGGCAGTCCGTATGGCTTCTATGCCGCGCTCGGTGGCTCGTTCGTCCACGGTGCGTTGTCCGGTGATCTCGGGTTTCGCTATCGGTTGAACGAGCGCTGGACGATCGGCATCGATGGCGAGTGGAATCCGTGGATCACGTCGGCATCCGGTCCGCTCCAGATCAAGGCGGGCTCGGCGATGCTGGCGGCGACGGTGATCCATCGCTATCCGATGAAGCTCGATCGCGTGAACCTGCGGACGACGTTCTCGCTCGGCGCATCGACGGTGTTGTTCGACGTGTACGGTGCGCCGTCGTATGACATCGGGCCGTACGTGGCGTTCGCGCCGCTCGGCATCGACTACGACTTCGGCAATAGCGTGCGGCTCGTGTTCGATCCGCTCGGTGTGTCGGTGCCGATTCCGCACGCCGGGGACATCCCGCTCTACTACGAGCAGTTCCGCACGATGATCGGCATCCAGATCGGCGGCTAGGGACGGTATCCAACTCGTCAACGTAGCGGAGCTAACTCCGCATGGCGGAGATGGGGACGGTATCCAGTTCGTCAAAGTAACCGACCTAAGTCCGCGAGCTCTCGATCGCAAACCGTCCCTCGTCCGCTAGATGGGGACGGTATCCAACTCGTCAAAGTAGCCGAGCTAAGTCCGCGAGCTCTCGATCGCGAGCTAACGTTCGAAGCGCGCGAGGTAGAACGCGTCGGCGTCCGGCGGCCACGTCCGATGTTCCTCGACGAGGCGGAGTCCCGTGCGCTCCGCAAACGCGCGCGCTTGATCGGGACCTTCGGCGCGCGTGAACGTGCACACCGAATAGATCAGCGAACCGGTCGGCGCGAGCCGCGTGACCACGGCGTCGAGGAGCTCGCGTTGCACGGCGGCGAGGCGCGGCACGTCTTCGGACACGAGGCGCCACTTCGCATCGGGATGGCGGCGCAACACGCCGAGGCCGGAGCACGGCGCATCGAGCACGATCAGGTCGTAGTCAGTGCGGAGCGGCGCACGCGGATCGGTGAGATCGCAAACGTGTCGCGTCAGCGACGTGATGCCGAGGCGCTGCGCGGTACCGGCCGCGAGATCGAGCTTCGTCGCGCTGCGATCGGCCGCGTCGATCAGCGCTTTGTCGTCGGCCAGCTCGGCGAGGTGCGTGGACTTGCCGCCGACGCCGGCGCACGCGTCGAGGATCTTCATGCCGGCGCGCGGGCGGGCGAGATGCGCCACGAGCTGCGCGCCCGGATCTTGGACGGTCCACATGCCGGCGGTGAACGAGGGCGAGCGCGCCGGATCGCCGAGGTTGTCGATCGAGAAGGCCTGCGGCGTGCCCGGCTCGATGTCGACGTCGTGCGTGGTCACGCCCGCGGTTTGTAGGAGCTCGCGCACGGCCTCGCGCGTGGTCCGGCGTGCATTCGCGCGCGCGACGAGCGGAGCCGATGTTGCGAACGCAGCGGCGCGCGCGGCAAGTTGATCGAGCGCGGCCGGCGACATCTCGGTCGCAGCACGTCTCGCAGCTCGCGATAATGGAACCGGCGTGGATTCGGTCGCCGAACCCGATGTCGATGCCGTTGCCGTTGCCGATGCCGATGCCGATGCCGATGCCTTTGCCGTTGCCGAGCCCGATGCCGTTCCCGATGCCGTTGCCGTTGCCGAACCCGTTGCCGTTGCCGTTGCCGTTGCCGAGCCCGATACCGTTTCCGATGCCGATGCCGAGCCCGATGCCGTTTCCGATGCCGATGCCGATGCCGATGCGGATGTCGCCCCCGCTACTGGTGCAGATGCCGAGCCCGATGCCGAACCCGATACCGATGCCGATGCCGTTTTCGTTGCCGAGCCCGACGCCACTTCCGCTTCGGCCGCGATCGCGGCGGCGAGCTCGTTCGCGATCCAACGCGGCAACGAATACTCGGCCTCGATCCCTGCACGCCCCGGCGGGAATGGCGGTTCCTTCTGCGCACCGATCTTGCGCAACACCGCATTCGCGAACCCGGCGAGTTTCTGCCCGCCCGATGCGCGCGCAGCCGCGACTGCATCGTCGACGATCGCGTACGGCGGCACCCGATCCAAGAACATCAGCTGGTACGCGGCGACCCGCAACGCGATCACCACGCGCGGCGGCGTCTTCTTCAAGTCCGCGTGCGCCGCGAGCGCGCGATCGATCCGCGACCGATGTCGCAACACGCCGTAGACGAGCTCCGAGGCGAGCCGACGATCGCGATCATCCAAGCCCGCACGCGCCAGCTCCGCATCGAGCGCTGGCGTTGCCCACGCTTTATCGCGCTCGATCCGCTCGAGCACCCGTCGTGCGAGCTCGCGCGCGGTCATGACACGCGCCCGTTCTCGAATCGCGCGGTCGCAACGACTCGGTCTCCGGCCCCGACGACGAATCGCGTGGTTAGGTCACCTACCTTGACGACTTGGATACCGTCCCCAGCCTGGCAACGCGGGGTTAGCCCATCTACGTTGACGACTTGGATACCGTCCCTCACGGCGTGCTCGGTTTCGGCGCGCCCTTCGGCGGCGTCGGCGCGATGTCGACCTTCTCGAACTTGTCGCCGATCGCGATGCCCCGCCCCGCCGCGAAGTCATGCGCGCTCATGCGCTTGCGCCCCGCCGCCTGCAATTCCTTGATCGCGATCACGCCACCGTGACACGTGACGTGAACGCCCTCTTTGTCGATGTTCACGACCGTGCCCGGACCACGCGCCGCCGTGCCATCGGTCAGGTGCGCGCGAAACAACTTGATCGGTTGACCGCGCAACATCGCCTGCGCACCCGGCCACGGATCCACACCGCGAATGCGCGACGCGACGAGGCTCGCCTCGACGGTGAAATCGATCGCACCGTCGGCCTTGTCGAGCATCGCCGCGTGCGTGGCCTGCGCGGCGTCCTGCGCCTGCGCGACCGCCGTCCCCGCTGCGATCTGCGCGAGCACGTCGATCAACGCCGCCGCACCGATCGGCGCGAGCCGGACCATCAGCTCGCCGGCCGTCTCGTCCGCATGGATCGCCGTCTTCACGATCGAGAATACCGGACCCGTATCCATGCCTTCATCGAGCTGCATGATCGAAACGCCGGTCTCTTCCTCGGCATCGATCACCGAGCGCTGCACCGGCGCCGCCCCGCGATACTTCGGCAGGATCGAGCCGTGCACGTTGATGCAGCCGCGCGGCGCTGCTTCGAGCACCGCCTTCGGCAAGATCTTGCCGTACGCCACGACCACGCACAGCTCGACGTTCGCCGCGCGGATCGCCTGCTCGAGCTCGCCGTTACGCGCCGACTTCGGCTGGATCACCGGCAAGCCCAGCGCGACCGCCGCCGTCTTCACCGCCGGCGCATGCATCTCTTTGCCGCGCCCCGCTGGCTTGTCCGGCTGACTGACCACGAGCGCGACCTCGTGGTTGGCGTCGACGAGCGCCCGCAAGCAGGGAACCGCAAAGTCGGGACTGCCCATGAACGCGACGCGCATGGCCGATGCTTATCAGTCCAACAGGTTCGAGAGATACGTCACGCGCAACCGATCGTCGCGCAACACCCGAAAAGCTTCGTCGAGGACCGTGGCAATGTCGTCGAGCTCGCGCGCCAGCTCCCGCCGGAGGTCCGTCGGGAAGCCATCCGCCGCGAAGTCCCGCCGCGCCGATTGATACGCGCGCCGGATCTCGAACGTGGTCGCATCGCGCCGCACGCCGAGCAGCGCGAAGTAGTCCGATTCACTGACCAGCTCCCACCGCGCACGCACGCGCTCGCGATCGATCGCCAGATCGGTTTCGCCGACGAGCGCCGTGGATTCCTCGAGCTCCTGATCCGCGCGCCGCGCGACCGCGAGCCCGAGCACGACCAGCCCCCACGCGAGCGGCAAGATATCCGCGGTATCGATGCCTGCCGCACGCGCGACATGCGCGAGGTCCGCTTGCCCATCGAACGCCGCGAGCGACGAGCGCTCCTCGGCCGCGAGGTCCGCCGTATTGATGATGCCGCCGAGCCGCTCTTTATCGCGGACCTCGATCACCGTCGACGCCGGCCCCACCAAGCGTTCGAGTGTGGAGCGATCGAGCTTGCGCCGGATGCCCTCGAGGATCAGCGCCGCGGGATGACGCGACAGGCGGATCCGTTCCGCCGACGCCGCGGTGTCGACGGTGATGTGATAGTGGCCGCGGTCCCAGCCGAACATCGAGTACACGACGTCCTCGACATGGCGCCGCACCGCCGGCAGCAGCTCGCGCCGCTTGAGATAGCCAAAATCGACGAGGATCTCGCCCATGCGCCGACCCGATTGCGCGACCTGGGTCTGACACCGCTCGTACTGCGACGCCGTGATCTTGCCCTCGCGCACGAGCAACTCGCCCATCCGATCGCCGGGCTCGTTCGACGACGCCCACACCGGCCGCCCTTGATCGATGTAGACGACCTTCTCGATCTCGTCGCGACGGAATCCGATCCGTCCCGTGGTCGATTGCGCGAACAGCTTCGCGAGCAGCATCGCCGCATCACTGACGCCGCGCACGATCTCGCCGGAGTCCGGCAGCCCGCGCTCGCGCACCTGCGTGTCCCACGAGCCCGGCGACGTCGAGAGCTCGCGCGCATCGATCGCGATCGCGCGTTCGATCTCGGTGACGTTGTTGTTGAGCGGCGTCTCTTCGCCGAGCGCCGCCAGATCGATCTCGGTCTGATGATCGTGACGCGGCCGCAGATCCACGCCTTGCGATGACTGCTTGTCACCCGCGAACAGGCGCTGCGCCATCATCGACATCTTCTCGCGCAACTGCCGCGCGAAATCGCGACCACCCGCCGGCGCCGGTGGTGGATCGGGCAACGGCGTGGGCACGATCAACTCTGGATCGTCCTCGTCGGGAATCTCGTCCCGCGTGAGCGGCGGTGGCGTCTGCATGCCACGGCCGACCATGAGCTCGTCGGCGAAATCGTCGAGGCTCGGCAGATCGACCGGCATTCGCTCGATCCGATCGGCGACGCGCACTTCCGGTCTAGGATCGACGAGCTCTTCGAGCGGAACCGGATCGGACCAGCGATCGTCCGCACCGCGCTCGGCCACTTCGAGATTTTCCGGCGGCTCGCTCGGCTTCTTCGAGCGACCGTTCGGCGGCTGCTCGCGCGTCTCCGCATCGATGTCGTAGTCCCAGGTCTTGGTCCGGCTCTGCGCGGGTTGCGCCGGCGGCCGGATCAGGTGCGGGCCACTCTCGGTGCGAGCGCGCGGCCGCGTGGCGCCGTTCGTGGGCTCGGGCTCGACCACGTCGATCTGACCGGTCTTCTTCGCCGGCTGCTCGTCGGGCCCGCGAATGATCAGCGTGGGCTCGCGGACCGGCACCGACGTAGATCCCGGCTGCCACATCTCGTGACGCGCGGGCGCGATCTGGATCGGCGGTGGCAACGGCGCGGGCTCGCCGGTGAGCTCTTCGGGGAAATCGGCGTCGTCGCTGCTGATCGAATCGGCGAGCGCTTCCCAACGCGCGCGCAAGGCCGAGCGTGCCGCCGTGGGATCGTCGTCGACGAGCACGGGCGCCGATGGTTGCGTGGTGCGCAGCGCGACCGCTTCGAGCGAGCTCGTCACCGCGAACCGCAACGCCTTCGGATCGAACGGTCGCGTGACGAAGCGATCGGGCGCCATCTCCATCGCATCGAGCGCGGTGCGGATCGGGCCGGTGTCATCGCCGATCACCACGAACGCGACGTTCATCCGCGCCACCATGCTGCGCAGCGCATCCATGAGCGAGGTGGCATCGCCTTCATCGAGCGATGCGGTGATCACGACGACCGGTGGTTGGCGATCGTGGAACAGATCGATCGTGTCATCGCCGCCGGAGCTGACGAGCGTTTCGAGCCCCGCGAGTGCGCTCGTGATCTCGCCGACCCGTGTTGGATCGGCGACAACGAGGACGGTCTGCGCACCCACGCGCGCAGTATAATCGGGTTGTTCAGTCCGCGCCGTAGAACTGGAGCCCAGCCGTGATCTGGAATGCCGTCGCGCCGGCATCGACCAGTGCGCCTCGCACGTAGGGCCCGACGCCGGACCACATCCCGGGCCAATTCGTGCAATCGCCCGGAACGCGAATCAACAGGCCAAGCTCTGCGAGATCCGACTTCAGTGCGGCGGCGCGGGCTGGACTGCTCGTGAGGCGATAGTCGAGGTGGCCGTCGAGCGCGACGTGGATCGGGCCGAGCGGCAGCTCGATCCACGCGACGGCAGGGATCGCGAAGTTGAAGCCATCGGGGATGGTCGATACGCCGGTCGCGACGCCCACACCGATCGCGCCCGCGCGTGCACTGATGCCCAGTGGCAGGAGTGCTGCAGAAAATCCCGAGCCGGCCGCGCGCAGCTCGAGTCCGCCGCCCCACCCGATCGGTGCGTGGCGCGCGGCGTGGATCGACATCTCGAACAGGCCCGAGGCGGTGCCGCCGAAATCCTGTTTCGCGCCGATCACGCCGCCGCCTAGGCGCAGCGTGGTGAGCCCGCCGCTCGGATCGCCGCGGAGCTCGCCGGTATAGATCGGCGGTGCGGTAACGGCCGGGCCGCCGGTGTGAGCGGCGAGCCAGGCGAGGACGTCGTCTTCGACCTGCGCGCCTTTCGGTTCGTGCACGAGATCGTGGGCAAAGCCTTCGTAGATGTGGAGCGTCTTGTCGGCGGTCGCGACGCGTTCGATCAACGCGCGGCTCCCCGACGGTGCGGTCAATTGATCGGCGGTGCCGTGCAGCGCGAGTACGGGAATCGTGAAGCGATCGGTGTGTTCGAAGATGCGTCTCGTCGCGTCGGCGAGGCCGGCGGCCGTGCGAGCCGGACCGGCGCCCTGCTCGACGAGCGGATCCTTGACCATGTCGATGCCGATCTGCGGGTTCGTCGAAAAGCTCGCCGGATCGAGCGTCATCACGCCGGCGTTCGGAGTGAGCACGCCGAACAACGTCACCGCCGAAACCAACAGCGGTGGCACGCCGAGGTTCAACACCGGCGCCGACAGGATCACGCCGCCGAAGTGACGCTGGTCGTTATGCTCGACGACTTCGAGCGCCATGATCGCGCCGCCCATCGAGTGGCCGAATAGAAAGATCGGTTGGTTCGGTTCGGCGGCGGCGATCTGCGCGATGAACGCATCTTCGTCGGCGACGTAGTCCTCCCACGGATTCGGGGCAACGCGCGGTCCCGCCGAGCGTGCGTGGCCACGCAGATCCATCGCCCAGACGGAAAAGCCCGCGGCGGCCGCGCGACGCGCGAGGTGATCGTAGTTGTCGGAGTGATCGCGCAGGCCGTGCTGGATGACGAGCACGCCCTTCTGCGGTGCGGTCGGCAGCCAATGCCGCTTGAACAGATCGGTGCCATCGGCCGCCTTCCAGGTACCGACCTCTTCGCCCTGCGGCGCCGGCGATTCCATGCGCAAGGGCAGATCGGGCGTGTGGGCGCAGGCTGCCAGGAGGACCAGCGGGAGAGCTTTCACGAAACCAGAGTATCGCGGCACGCGCCCCGTACGATCGGCGCAGGTCATCGGATCGGTTACATATGTAAACCGTAGTAGCGGCGATAGTCGGCGAGGCGTTGCGCCGGTGTGAAGTCGGTGAAGTCGCCGGTGTCGGTGCAGTGAAGGATGTACGCGTGAGCGTCGGGTTCGGCTGACGCGAGGTACTCGACCGACTCGGCGTAGCCGGCGCCGCAGAGGAGTTGGACGTCGAGGCTCATGCTCGCGTCGAAGCTCGAGCGCTTCGCGCGCCAGATTCGGGGCGCGTCTTCGACGTGGCCGGCGGCGAACAGGAGCACGGCGTAGGCCTTCAGGATCGTGGTGTCGTCGTCGCGGTAGGTGTCGAGGTGATCGCGAATCGCGGGCAGATCTTCGTCGCGAGGTGGCAGACCGTAGCGCGCGATGATTTCGGTTTCGTCCATCAGGCCGGCAGCGTTTTCATGGTCGCGAGCACGTCGGTGAAGGGTACGTCGCTCGACACGACTTGGATCCAGCACGGCAAGAGGATGTAGTGGTCGGCGTAGAACAATTTGTCGTCGGTCATCTCGCGTCCGCTGATCACGAACGTCACGTGCGTGCCGGGTGCGTGTGCACCGAGGATTCGTGCGAGCAAACGTTGCTTCACGGCCGCGACGGTATCGGAGCCCGAGACCGCGCTGCCGGGAATGGAGAGCTCGGCCAAACGAGGGCCTTGCATCTCGGCGCGCGTCTGGCCGTTGGGGTCGATCGCGTAGAGCTGGAACGTGATCGACGATTCGTCTTCTTCGGGCTCGTCGTCATCATCGTCATCGAAATGATTTGCGACACCGAGATGGGCGGGGATCGTGGTGTCGACGACGTTCTCGACCTTGTCGTCGGGCCGCTTGCCGAACAGTTTGCCGAGCCAGCTCATCTTTATGATCGAGCCCGCTCGGGCGGGTCGGTCGCGATCAAAATCTCGCTCACAGCGACGAGTTCGGGTCGACGTCGAGAATCACGCGCACGCTCGCCGGGACTTCGACGGCCGCGACGATGCGCGCGACGCGACGGAGGTGATTGCGATCCGTGCTGCGCAGCCAGACCTGCCAGCGCGTGCGCGTGCGGACCTTTTCGATCGGCGCCGGCGACGGCCCGAGGATCTCGACCGTGTTCGTGGGCTCGCCGCGTTCGCTCGCGGCCGTGGCCACGCGTGCGAGCTTGCGCGCGACACCTTCGACGGCGCGCTCGTCCTTGCCATCGATCCGGATCAGGATCAGCCGACCGTGCGGCGGATAGTGCAGGTCCGCGCGCGCTGCGGACTCGGCCTTGTAGAACATCGAGTAGTCGTGCGCGGCCGCCGCGACCACGGCATTCGAGCCCGGTCGATAGGTTTGCACGATCACGCGCCCTGCCCGCTCACCGCGACCCGCACGGCCCGCGACCTGAGCGAGCAATTGGAACGTGCGCTCCGACGCGCGAAAGTCCGGCAAGTCGAGCCCGGTATCCGCGCACAGCACGCCGACGAGCGTGACGCCCGGAAAGTCGTGCCCCTTCGTGACCATCTGCGTGCCGACGAGGATATCGACCTCGCGGCGCGCGACGCGCGACAACACCGCTTCGGCCTTCGCACCGCTCGCGACATCGCGATCGAGCCGCGCGACTCGCGCTTGTGGAAATTCCTCGGCGATCGCTTCGGCGATCTTCTCGGTGCCGAGTCCCTTGCGCACGATCGTGTCGTGTTGCTTGCACTCCGGGCATTGGCTCGGAATCGACTCGGTGGTGGCGCAGTAGTGGCAGATCAATTTATCGATCGCCCGGTGATACGTGTACGAGACCGAGCAGTGCTTGCAGCGAAACGAGTGGCCGCACGCTCGGCACATCACGAACGTGGCGAAGCCGCGCCGGTTGAGGAACAGGATCGCTTGATCGCCGTTCGCGAGCGTCTCGCCGATCGCGGTGCGCAGCGGCGACGACACCATCGCTTCGCCATCCGGCACGTGCGTGCGCAAGTCGACGACCTCGACGGTCGGCATCGGTTGCGAGGTCGGCCGCTGCGACAACACCAGCAGCTGGTACTGGCCGCGCTCGGCATGTGCGTAGCTCTCGAGGCTCGGCGTGGCGGAGCCGAGCACGCACACGGCACCGGCGCGTTGCGCGCGTACGAGTGCCACGTCACGCGCGTGGTAGCGCACGCCCTCTTCTTGTTTGAACGAGCCGTCGTGCTCTTCGTCGACGACGATCACGCCGAGGTTTTCGAGCGGTGCAAAGATCGCGGACCGGGCGCCGACCGCGATCCGTGCGGTGCCGCGGCGCAGGCGCATCCACTCGCCGAGGCGCGCTTGTTCTTTCAAACCGGAGTGCAAGATCGCGACTTGGTCGCCAAAGCGCGCGCGAAACCGGGCCGCGAGCTGAGGCGTCAGCGAGATTTCCGGTACCAAGACGAGCGCGGTCTTGCCGAGCTCGAGGGCTTCGGCGATCACGCGTAGATAGACTTCCGTCTTGCCACTGCCGGTCACGCCGTGGAGCAGGAACGGCACGAACTGCGGCTTGCTCGACTCGACCCCGCGCGGGGCTGAAACGATGTTGTCTGGGCGATCGGCTTCCGTCGAATTCGTCTCGGCCCCGCGCGGCTCTGAAGACGGCGCCGCTGATGACCGCGTCGTTTCCGCCGAATTCGTCTCGACCCCGCGCGCGGCTGAAGACGGATCCGCTGATGACTGTGTCGTTTCCGCCGAATCCGTCTCGGCCCCGCGCGGGGCTGAAGACGGCGCAGGTGACGACGGCAACTGCGAAGCTTCCGCCGAGCTCATCTCGACCCCGCGCGCGGCTGAAACGATGTTGTCTGCGCGAGCGGATTCCGAATTCGTCTCGGCCCCGCGCGGGGCTGAAACTTCGCCCGCCAATCCGCGCAGCGCACTCGTGATCGCGGCCACCGCCGCGGCCTGCTCCGACGTGGGCGTCGGGATCGATGTCGGCGCGAGCGCCTCACCGATGGCAACGGCATCCAGCTCGACCTCGCGCTCGCTGATCTTGACGATGCCGAGCTTCTCCATCTCCCGCGCAACGCCACTCGGATTCTTGATGGCGAGCGAGCTGATCGCGCGCGGCCCCTCGACGAGCGCATCGATCACCGCGAGCCGCTTCGGCGCACGCGCCACGAGCTCCTTGGCCTGCGCGACCTCCATCACGAGCTCGACTACCCGCTCCTGTCGCAACCGGGCCCGCGCGGCCTCGCGCTCCTCGAGCTCGACGACATAGCCTTGCTCGATCAGCGGCGCGTAGCCTTTGCGCTGCGTCTGGTTCATCCCGACGATCGGCAGCGCACCTTCTTCGAGCCGCATCAACAACGCGCGCACCTTGGCCGGCAGCGCACCCTCGAGCGCACTCTCGCCATGCTCGGTCAACGACAACACGCGCCGCGCCGTCACCGCACTGCCTGCCGGCAACGCCGCCTTGATCACCTCACCGGGCGGCGCTTCGTAGTAGCTCGCGATCCACATACACAGATCGACGAGCTCCTGCGACAGCGCCGGATCTTCATCCAACACGTCCGTGACGTTCAGCAGCCGCTTCACCTCGGCCGGTGGCGTGGTGCCAACGCGCGCGATCACACCGGTGTGGACCTTGCCCCCGAACCGCACCAGCACCCGCGCACCGACCTTCGCGCGCGCGGCGAAGTGTGGAGGCACGCGATAGTGATACCGGCCGGCGACCGCGACCGGCACCAACACCTCGACCGTATCGCGCGCGGGCGCGACGGTCGGCGTGGGCTCGGAGGCAGTCATCACCCGACGACGTTAGCACCCCCGTCGGACATTCGCGGATCGCCCCACGCGGCGCGCATCGGCGTGCAATCCTCGACGGATGCGCGAGTCGCACATCTGTCCGAAGTGCAACCACAACCACATCTTGTTCGTCGCGCAGGTCGCCGACCAAGGCGATCACTTCGCGGCACCGGCGATGATCGCCATGGTCCCGGTCGGCAAGATGTTGTTTAGCGATCGCGATCGGACATCGTACGCGGGCCTGTTATGCGCGTTTGTCTGCCGGCAATGCGGGTACTGCGAGCACTACGTTCGCGATCCGCAGGACA
The DNA here is from genome assembly GCA_047600425.1 of Kofleriaceae bacterium. Classification (GTDB taxonomy): domain Bacteria; phylum Myxococcota_A; class Polyangia; order Haliangiales; family Haliangiaceae; genus JABFXX01. The sequence goes on from JASGLC010000001.1 coordinate 64,415, forward strand.
TCCCGATCGACGGCCGCTACGTCTCGGAGCTCGTCGGGCCGGAGACCGAAGGGCCGTATCGCTAGTCGCAACCGCGCTCGTCGCAACATCGCGGCGCCGACTAGATGCTTCGCGACGCCGCGAGTATCTCGAACGCGCGAACTGGATGCCGGCTCGTTCAACCGCCGGGCGCGGACGTGTCAGGCCGACGAGCCGCCTCGCGTAGCCGCGAGCACCTCGGCGAGCGCGCGCCAGTGCACCTCCGGTACCGGCCCATCCTCGCCAACGAGCACACGCGCGAGCTCCGGCGCCCGATGCACCGCGATGCGATGCCGGCGCGCGAGCCCGATCAACTGCGTGGCCCGCGCCCGACGACCGACCGCGATCCGAGTCGGGATCGGCCGCCGCAACGCATCCCACGCGATCACGACCGCGGTGTCATCGCCGATCACGACGACCGAGCTCCCCGCGACGAGGTTCGACAACGCTTCGCCTTCCGGCGCGCGATCGAGCAACGAACGCGCTCGCGCCCATCGCGGATCCGCCGCGCTACGCCGATCATCTTCCTTCTTCTCAGACGCCGTCATCCGCAACGCATTCGCGAGCGCGAGTTGGCGCGTCAACGCATCCAGGATCCCGAGTGCGATCCACGCGATCGCCACGGCCGCGAGCGCGCTCACAGCGAGCGACGCGAACCCGGCGAGCATTCCACGCGGCTCTTGTTCGACGAGCGTGGCGATCCGCGGCGCGAAGATCCACAGCCACCCGAACACGACGCCACCGATCACCACCGCACTGCCAAGCTCGAACGCCGTGGATCGCACGCGCGCCAATGACCCACCATCGACCGCGGGCGCACCCTCGATCCGACGCCGCGGTAGCCACAGCGTGCGCGTTTGCGCGACCTGCGCGAGCAACGCCGCGATCGCGGCCGCGAGCAGGATCGGCACCGCGATCGCGAGCACGTGACTCGTCAGCGAATGCCCGACCGACACGACGTCACGCGCGATCGCGGCATCGCCGAACCCCGCGGTATCCCGCCCTGCACTCGCGACCGCATCCGCGATCGATGCGCCGAGCGCGAACCGCCCGTACACGAGCGCGATCACCACCGCCGCGCACGCCATTCCGCCGACGAGCACCGGGCTCGCCGCGGTCAATCCTGCCTGCCGCGCGAGCGCGATGCGCCGACCGGACGGTGGAAATGGCTTGTCGCTCACGCGTTGTGAATCCTACCCCGAGCGTCGGACATGCCGAAATCGACGAGCTTGCACGTGAGGCTCGGCTCGATCACGATGCTGGGATGACGCGTGCGTGGTTGCTCTTGGTCGTGGTGGGTTGCTCGAGTCATTACGAGGCCGCCGATTCGGTGCACCTGCAGGGGCTCCCTCGCTGTTCCCCGGGACATCACCTGACGAAGCCGTTGCGCGTTCGCATCGAGAAGGGACGTGACTTCGGTGAAGGTCCGATCGATCCGGTGTCCGACGTCTTCGCTGCCGGCCTTGGAAGGGATTGGGTCGGCAAGCGCGTGATGGTCAAGATCTGTGATGCCGAATGCTCGGAGACGTCCATGCTCGCGATGGGCGAAGCGACCGTCGGTGGAACCGCCGCCTCCGAGACCGTCCAGCTTCCGATGTTGAAGATGCCCGTCGCGTGCGACGACGGTGCCGCCGCGACGCAATAGAGGACCACACCCCGCGCGAGCGCCACGGTGACCGTTATCCACGTTCAGCTCGGGGCAACCGATACCACGCAGACATCTGCCGTCGACGCGTGCCCCGCGCGGGGCGTAGACCAAGGTTAATTGTCCAGGTCCTCGCGAATGCGCTGCACGTACGACTGCGCCTCGCGCAATCGATCCGCGGCCTCTTCATCCAACTGATGCGTGAGCCACTGCAGCGCCTCCTCGAGCGTGTTGCCGTCTAAACAGATCCGACGCATCGCTCGATCCGCGAGCCCGACGAACGGCACCATCTCGTCCAGTAGTGCTTCGCAGTAGCCGTACGCGATCTGGAGATCCAACGGCGGCGCCCATCGATCATCCAACGCTTCCCGCAAGATCCCACCGACGGTGATCAACCGGACGTACGTATCGTGCACGAGCGGCGACGCCTCCGCGGACCGCGTCCACACCGGGACGAGCACGAGCTCCTCGAGCAACGTGCGCATGAACTCGCGAAAGTCTGCGAGCAACATCGCAATCCGCGCACGCGGCGCCGCTTCACTCCAGCCTTGTTCGAGACGCTTCAGCGCTCCATCCAGCTGCTCGAACCGCGCCGCGACTTGCAACGATTCCGGACCACGCGGTCGCTTGTGCCGGGTCCGACGACGCTTCTTGGTCGGCGGATCTTCGTCGACCTCGACGGTGATGCGCGGATCGTCGTCGAGCATGGTCGGCTCCGAACGATCATCGTCTTCTGCAGCCGCGAGCCACGCTCGACGAAATTCATCCGGCCCCGCCGGCGGCTCGACGATGCGGCAGTCCAATCCTTCGCGGTCATCTACAAATCCGGGCATGCGATACATGCGAACCCCGGAGTGCAGTCTGCGCGCCAGCGCAAGTACGCGAACGTGCGTGGTCGCTTGTCCGATTTGTCCGGTGCTCGGACGCGAATGTCCGAATCCCGTCGGACACTTCCGAAATCGTGCTTGACGATCGCGCGCGAAACCTCAATATGAGCAACTCGCAGGAAGTGATCGTCATGCTTGCTCTTCGAAACCAACCCACCGCCTAACGGCGTGTCGCTGCGGCGCGAATCGCGTCGCTTCTTTGGTTATTTCGTCATTGGAGAGGCTATGTCGAAGCACTTTCGTGATGGCCCGCGTCGAGATCGATGATCCCTTGATCGACGATCTGATGCTCGCGTCCGTCATCCCCGCACCGAATGCATCGCGCGTGTTGGTGACGTTGGTCGCGTCGCGCGAAGACTTGTCTGCGAACGAACGAGATGTCGTGCTCACACGCATCGAGGAAAACGCAGCCGAGCTTCGCGAGGACGTCGCGGCCGAGATCACGCGACAGCGCGTGCCCGAGCTGGTGTTCCGGATCGCGTCGCGGTCCGAGCTCGTCGGCCTGTACTGAGAATCGCTCGCTGGTTTGGCGAGCACTTACTAGGTGTGGCGGAGAAGTGACGCACGTGCCTTGGGCGCACGACGATGCTGGTGCGAGTCCAGCCACCTAGACGGATTGTTTCGAGCATTGCTCGCGTCGACGACAGAAGAGAGGATTGGAGGATGGGTCTCGTCATCGTCGTAGGAGCCGCCGTGTTGATCGCGTGGTGGTCGGCGAGCGCCGTGCGCGACCAGCCGGTGCCCATCCTCCTCGCGTGGTGCGTGACCGCGGCCGGCATCGCGTGCGCGATGATCAGCAAGACCAAGATGGACCACGCGTTCGACGGCGTGGTGGCACATCACAGCGTGGTCGCGAGTCGCATCGCGAGCGCGATGGCGTGGCAGGTGATCGCGTTCGCGTGTGTGGTCGGCGCGGCGCTGTGCGTCGGCATCGCGACGTGGACCGCCCGCCCGCAGCTCCCGCGCGCCCGCGTCATTCGCTAACTGCGACGCAAACGTCACCGGCGATGTCGTATTCTTCGTGCTGGGCGGCAGGGGGATGCCGTCTTTCCGGGACGTGGAGGCAAAATGCGGAAGATCTTGATGGGGCTGTGCGTCGTATGCGGGATCGCGAGTGCGGGGCCGGTGACGACGAGCGTCGCCAAGCCGGCCGAGCAGATCGACATTCCCGAAGAGCTCGATCATCCTGAATTGATCGACGCGGCGTTCATGAAGAAGGCGCCGAAGAAACCCGCGAAGAAGCCGGCGACGAAGTGCACGGCCAGCGGCAAGGGTTGTGCGAGCGCGAGCCAGTGCTGTTCGAAGTCCTGCAAGCTGCCGCACATCAAAGGCTCGAACTTCCCGCACGCGTGTAACTAGCGATCGGACCATGCCGCGAGCTCGTTGCCGCACGGATCGGTGAAGTGAAACCGTTTGCCGCCGGGGAACGCGAACGTCTCCTTGGTGATCGTGCCGCCGGCCGCGAGGACGTTCGCGCGAATCGCGACGAGATCGTGCACGTAGATCACGGCGAGTGGTTTGGTCGGCCGGTGCGATGCGTCGGCGTTGAAGCCGCTCGAGACCCCGCTCGACTGGGTGTCGATGTAGTCGTCGCCCCAGTCTTTGAACGACCAGCCGAACGCCTGGCCGTAGAACGCCTTCGCGCTCGCGACGGTGTCCGGGCTGGTTGCCGGGAACTCGATGAAGTCGATCTGATTCGGTTGCTTCGTCACGAGCCGAGCTTACGCTCGCGGAACGCGATCCAGATCTCGCCGAGGCGGCGGAGCTCGTCGTGCTCGGCCGGCGGCTCGCGATTGCCGACCTCGGCGACGAGCAATACGCCGCCCGGAACGAGCGCGTGGATCGCGGCGACCTCGATCGCGTCGCGATCGCCGACCTCGGCGAGTGTGGATCCGACGATCGTGACGGCGTCGAAGCGCGAGGTCCCGATGACATCGCCCGCATCGCCGCAGCGCACCTTCGCCGGATACGGATGGCGCTCGCGACGTTGCCGCGCCGCGAATGTCCGGCACACGAGCGGGTCGATATCGATGCTCGTGATCGAACAGCCGAGCTCGTGGCCGAGCCAGTCGTCGAACAGGCCGACGCCGATGCCGATGTTGCAGACCGCGACGGGCCAGCGACTCGGCAAGCGCGGCTTCACCCATGCGCGCAACTCGTAGTCGAGCCACGCGGCTTCGAGCGACACGTTCCACGGCTCGCCGCCGCGTTCGACGTAGTGCGCGAGCAGCTCGGATTCGGTCATCATCACGACGGAAACCGCCCCCGCGCGATGAAATGTTCCCTACAGGGTGTGACGGACAAGTGCGGCGATCGCGACGGCAAGCGTTGCCACCAGGCTTGCCGTCATCATCACGAGCGCGGCTGGCACGGCGACGGCGCCGGGAATATTTGCGCTCGCACGTGCGGCGATGCGCGTCCCTGCCCCGATGGCTAGTTGGACGATCGCGGCGGTGACGAGCCACGGGACTGCGAGGCGAACGGCGGCCGGCAGCAGCTGGCCGAGTGCGGCCAGGACGTCGACGCGGGTGGTGGCGAGCGCGGGCAACGTGTGGTGCGAGTCGAGGATCGAGCGGATGACGTCGATGTGGCCGTCGACGCCGACAAACACCGCGGCTGCGAGCACGCCAAACAGCGACGTGTATGGACCTTGTGGGCGATTCGCGCCGGCGATATCGACGAACCTGCCGGCGGTGGCAGCGGCGAGGAGTGGAATCGCCGCGAGGATGCCGAGCGTGGCGCCGATGACGACCTCACGCAGGGCGAGCTCCCATGGAAACTCCGCGGGCACGGTGCCGTCGAACAACAGCAACGCAGTCCACACGCCGGTGGCAGCCGCGAGGATGCCTTGCACGGCACGTGGCACGCCGCCGACGAACGTGGTGATCACGGCGACCGCCGTGGCCCCGCGAAGTGCCAAGACGAGGATGGCGATCGGTGTCATCCGCTGCTCGCGGAACCCGCGGCCGTGATCAGCGGCCACAGCTTATTCGCGAACGTCACGGCCTGATGGGCGATCGAGGGTGCGAAGATCGCGATGGCCGCGCCGACCGCTGCGATGCGTGGCACGAGTGACACGGCCGGATCTTGGATCTGCGTGAACGCGCCGAGGAGGCCGCTGACGATGCCGGCAACGAGTGCCGCGACCAACATCGGCGCCGCGAGGAGCAACGCGAGCAACAGGCCCTCGCGCATCACCGCGACGACGTTCGCGGTCACGCGTACCCTCGCAGCAGGGCATCGAGGAGCAGGCGCCAGCCATCCACGGCGACGAACAACAGCAGCTTCAACGGCAACGCGATCGTTTGCGGATTCGTGGACTGCAAGCCGAGCGATGCGAGCCCGAGCGCGGTGACCAGATCGATCACCAAGAACGGGACGAAGATCAGCACCGCGATCATGAACGCCTCGCGCAGCTCGGTCGCGACGAATGCGGGCGCGAGCACCCAGATCTCGTCGCCTTCGGGCGAATGCCCGAGCTTCTGACCGAGCTCCTTGAACGTGGCGCGATCGCGATCGGTCGAGTGCTTCGTCAGAAACGTGCGCAACGGGCCGAGGCCACGCTCGGCGCGATCGACCTGCGGTTGATATTCCTGCGGCACGAGTGTGCGCCACGGATCCGCGGCCGGTGCAGGCGCGGTTTGCGGTGCGGGCTGATCGGCGGCGCGGATCATGTCCAGCGCGACCGGTGACATCACGAAGAACGTCAGGATCAACGACAGCCCCGTGACGACCAGCCCCGACGGTGCGTCAGGTGCGCCGATCGCATTGCGCAGCAGCGACAGCACGACCGAAATCTTCACGAAGCTCGTCAGCGACAAGATGACGAGCGGCACGATCGCGACGAGCGCGAGCAGGACCGCGTTACTCATCGCCCGGCTTCTTGCCGCGCGTGCGCTGCCACGCGCTCTTCACCATGTCCGCGAAGCTCGGTTGCTCGACCTTGCGCGCGGCAACCTCGTTCGCGTCCAACTCGGACAACACCGACAGGCCCATCTCGCTCGTGCCGACCAACAACGTCTTGCCCGCGACCTCGACGACGTACAGCGAGCGCCGTGGCTCGAGCGGCACCCGTGACACCACGTTCATGAGGTGTGCGCCGCGTGTGCGGCCCGTGGCGAGCAACCGCCCGAACACGCGCACCGCGACGAACGCGGCCACGCACACCACACCGAGCACGATCAGCGACGTGACCAGGAGGTCACCGTAGCTTGCACCCGCCGCAGCACCGTTCATGGGCTGGGCGTACCACCCGGGTCTGACAGCCCGGGATCAGCCGAAGCTGTCGCCGACCCGACTGCGGAATTCTGCCAAGGTCGAGGCGCTCTCGATCGCTTCGATCGCCTGTGCCAGCTGGATCGCGTTGCAGCGCGCGATCACCGCGATGTCGTCGGCGCCCGCATCGGGAAACTTGCGGCGCAGGGATGCGACCACGCGCTCGACGGCGTCGTCGCTCGGCAGTGTCACTGCGCGACCACGCAAAACTCGATCGCGTGGACGACGAGCGAATCGGACTGACCGCCGCTCTTGATCCGGATCAGCACATCCGCGGTGCCGGCCGGAATCGTTTCGCCGATGTCCGTCGAGTACCACTGGTACGGAGCGCTGTTGCTGACGAAGTCGCCCGCGGTCTCGCCGGTGTCGTAGAACGATTGCCAGCTGAAGCCGCCCGGTGCCGTCGTGTTGAACGAGCGGCCGAGGATCGACAGCGTCGCCGACTGGACGTTCGCGATCCCGGTCGTCGAGAGGTCGACATCGATGAAGTCGCTGTCGTCGAGTTGGACGCCGCCGACCGCGAGGAACGTGTCGGTGTACGTCGACGTGAAACCGATCTGGTAACCAAACACGCCGACCTTGTCGGCGCTGCGATTCGGCATGCCTTCGACGGTGTATTGCGGTTGTGCGGTGCCGCCTTCGCGGCCGGTGAACGTGATCCGCAGTGCGGTCGCGCCGGTCGCGCCGGATGCGCACGGGCCGCCGGTGATCGGGCCGCTGTTGCCAGATCCAGATCCGCTGCCGTTGCCCGAACCACTTCCAGATCCGTTGCCGCTGCCGCTGCCCGAGCCACTTCCAGATCCGTTGCCGCTGCCCGAGCCACTTCCAGATCCGTTGCCGCTGCCGCCCGATCCGTTGTCGCTGCCCGAGCCGTTGTCGCTGCCGGATCCGTTGCTGCCGTCGCCGGCGTCGACCTGCCCCATCGTGTCGCCGCCGTCGGTGATCGCGCGATGGTCGTGCGATCCGCACGCGGCGGCTACGGCGGTGAGGCTGACAATCCACGCGCGTCGCACGGCCTGCGTTCTAACACCGTTCGATCGCTGGGTTTGCGAATAGATTGTCACGCGATCGGGAGCCGCCACCGGGTCGCAGGTCGCGTGAATTCGACGCAACCGCCGCACCGACCGACCGATACGCGGCCCATGACGAATTTTCGATCGTGGCTTTTCCTGGCCGTTTCAACACTTGCAGCGTGCGGGACGTCGAAGAACCCAGCTGCGACGTGCATGCAGGGCACGTGCATCGACCCGAACTTTCCGTATTGCGATACCGACGGGTCGGTAGCTGGGACGCCGGGAGCATGCATCGCAGTCACGTGCACAGCAAACGACTTCGGCATGTGCGTCGGTAACACCGCCCTCATGTGCAACGAATATGGAACCGGATATGACCAGGTCGACTGCGCTCATGGATGCGACGACATGACGGGTTGCAAACTGTGCGAAGCCAATCAAACCGTTTGCGCCAACGGTTCGGTCGCGACGTGCGACCCGAATGGCAACCAGACGTCGGTCACATCATGTCCTCTCGGGTGTTTCGAGGACCAAGCCCGTTGTCGTGACATCGATCCATCGAACGGACTTGGCTCCTACTTGACCGCGGTTGCGGCACCACCGGATGTCGACCTCACGACAGGCCCGATTACGATCTACACGGACAGCGGCAAGATCTTGGATGCTTCTGGCAACCAGATCGATATCCCGACGTTCGTGGCCGTCGAAGCCGACGGTCCGCCAATCCGCGTGTTCGTAACCCGATCGCTCAAGTTGGGTGCCGTCACTGCACGCGTTGAAGTACAGACCGGAATTCCCCCGTTTCCTGCACTCGCGTTCGTGGCGACGGACGACATCGCGGTGGTCGGTCACTTCGTTGTTCGTGAAGGCGTGGGCAGCCTCAAGCTTCCCGAGTGCTCTGGTGGCCCGGGTTCGTACAATCTCAACTCGGTCCGTTACTCAGGATCGGGTGGTGGCGGCTTCGCCACTGCAGGCGCGCAGGGCGGCACCGATACGTACATCGGAGGAACGGCCGGTGGCACATCGGGCAACGACACCCTCGTTCCACTTCGAGGAGGCTGCAGCTCGGGCGAACACCGCGATGCAAATTCGTCGGACGTTTTCGACGGCACCGCTGGCGGAGGCGCGGTTCAGTTGGTCTCGCGAACCAAGATCGTCATCGCCGACAATGCCAGCGTCGACGCATCTGGTGCCTATGGCGACTGGGATGAACACTTCGGCGCGAGCGGCGGTGGAGCGGGCGGCGCGATCTTGATCGAGGCACCGAGCATTGATCTCGGAAACAACTCCAGCTTGCTCGCTCCTGGCGGCCACGGTGCCGATGGCGACGGTGGTTCCTGTACACATCCCGGCTGTGGCTTGGGTGGCGCTGGAGCGACGCCGTTGACCGCGGCGCAAAATGGTCTAAATGGATCAGGTGGTGGTGGCGGTGGTGGCGGTGGCGGGCTTGGACGAATCCGCATCAACACCGCGGATGGAACGTACGGGCAACAGAACACGACGCAATTGGTCGGTAGTCTCAGCGTCGGTCGTATCGCGACCCGCTAAGAAAAAAGGCGCCCGATGTGGGCGCCTCTTCAACCGCGAATCAAGTGGCGACTAGTTGCAGTCAGCCGCCGCGGTGCCGGCCGTGATGTAGAGCTCGTACGAACCCGTCGTGTTTGTATCGTAGCCCCACATGCCGGTGATGTCCGTGTAGCAGGTGTTTACCGCCGGGCTAAACGTCGGCATGAACTCGTTGTAGTACGAGAACACCGTCGCGCCCTGCGTGAACTTGCCGAACTGGCCCGTGCCGTTCGCCGTCGTCACCTTGAACTTGCCGCCGTTCGCGCTCGAGAGCGTGACGAGCGTGCCGAGGTACTTGTGACCGGTCGCGTCGACCGTCATCTGCGCCGCGGTCTGCGCGACCGCGAGCGGAACCACGGTGCACGAGCCGGTGACCACCGTCGAACCGACTGCGTTGAGCTCGATCTGCGGTTCCGGCGCCGTCGAACCCGTGCGCTTGAACGCCTGCACGGTGCCGGCCGCCGTCACCAGCGAGCCAACCATCGCGCCCGCCGGAAGGCCTTGCTTGTTCGCGAACAGGTAGAGACCTTGATCCGCGGCGGCCGTGCCTGCTTGCGCGAGCGCCATGTCGCCGCTCGCCGCGGTCGCCGTCACGCACACGCTCTCGAAGCGCGACGCGCCCGTCGGCAGCACCGGGGCCGCCGGGTTCGCATCGCCCGCCACATCGATCGAGTTGATCGTGATCGCCGTGCTGCAGCTGTTCGACGAAGCGACGCAGCTGAAGTCCGCGCAGTCCATGAAGCCGTTGCCATCGTTGTCGATCGAGTCGCCACACGCGGTTTCCGTGGCCGGGCAGCTGGTGCCGCCAGCGACGACGTCCGCATCACCACGCGAGTAGATCAGGTAGTCGTAGAAGTACGAGACGACGCCGGTCACGCTCTTCATGCACGAGCCACGACGAATCGTCGTGTCATCCGCAGCGAACTCACCGATCGCCGACTCGGCGTTGATGACGCCGGTCAGACCGAACTCGCGGAGCGTCGCGTCCGTGCAGCTCTTGCCGACGCACGACGCCGCGTTGAGCGCCGACACGTTGTCGATCTCGATCAGAACGCCTTCCCAATCCTCCCACGCGTTCGAGAACGCGGTGCCGCCGCCCATGGCAGCCATCGTGCCGTCGTACATCATGCCGATCGCGAGAGCGTCGACCTTGTCCGGCGTGATCGTCGCGGTCATGCCCGACTTCGTGATGGTGATTTGGCCACCGTTCGCGGGCTCGAGCTCGGTCTCGGTGCGACCGGTGCTATCCGCGTTCGATCCGGTCAGCGCGAACTCCGCCTTGATCGCACCCTTCAGGTCGATCACGTCGCCGACGTTCAGCGACGCAACGTCCGTGAGTTGCGCGTTGTAGACGTGCACGCCCGAGCGCTTGCCGCCGCCTTGTTCCTCGACCCAGATGTCGCCCGTCTTCGAGCCGTACTTGTCGATCGCGGTGACCACGACGTTGTGCAACGAGACGGGCGTGCCCGGCGTCATCGCGTCGTTCTGCACGTCTTGGATCTTGTTGAAGCTGTCGCTTCCGTTGCTGCCGTTCGAACCAGCATCCGGGTTCGAGTTGTCATCGTCGCTGCGACCACAGGCGATAAGTGCGAGAGCAGAAAAAGCGATCAACGAAGTCAGACGCATGAACATCTCCGGTTGAGAAACGCGGTCAGGGTTTAGACCTTGAAGCGCGCCGTGTATACCGAAAAGCGAAAGCCCGCCAATGCGGCGGGCATCACATCACGCGTGAATATTTAGTCGCAGATCTGCGACGCTAACTACGCAGTCGGCTGACCATTAAGGCCGATGAGCTCGACGAACGCCATCGGGGCAGCATCACCCTTGCGCACGCGAGTTTTCAGGATGCGCGTGTAGCCACCCTTGCGTGTTGCGAAGTGTGGACCGATCTCGGCGAACAGCTTGTCGAGCGCTTCACGCGTCTTCACAGTCTGACGCGCCATCCGCTTCGCATGAACGACCTGAGCGCGCTCGGCCGGCGTGGCCTTCTCGCCCTTCGCGACGAGCGCGTGGACACTGACGCCCCACGAAATCGTCGAGTCAGCGTAGCTGCGGAGCTCCTTCGCCTTCGCCTCCGTCGTCTCGATGCGCCCGTAGGTGAACAGCGAGGTGACGAGGTTGTTGAACAGAGCGCCGCGGTGCGACGATTTACGACCGAGCTTACGACCAGATTTACGGTGACGCATGGATAGACTCTCTCAGGGCTTCTTGAGCGGGTTCGGACCCGGCCAGTTGTCGAGCTTCATACCGAGCTGCAGGCCCATCTCGGCGAGGAGCTCCTTGATCTCTTTGAGCGACTTGCGGCCGAAGTTCTTCGTCTTCAGCATTTCGCTCTCGGTCTTCTGAACCAGCTCGCCGATGTACTTGATGTTGGCGTTCTGGAGGCAGTTGGCCGAGCGGACCGAGAGCTCGAGCTCGTCGACCGTGCGCCACAGGTTCTCGTTGAGCTTCTCGGCAGCTTCATCACGCGGCGCCTCGACGGGCTCCGCCATCTCTTCGAAGTTGATGAAGAGGTTGAGCTGCTCCTTCAGGATCTTCGCGGCGAACGCGACGGCGTCGTCCGGGCGGACCGAGCCGTTGGTCCACGACTCGAGCGTGAGCTTGTCGTAGTCCGTCTGCTGACCGACGCGCGCGTTGGTCACCGTGAAGTTGACCTTGCGGATCGGGGAGAACAGCGCGTCGATCGCGATCGTGCCGACCGGCAGATCTTGCGAGTGGCGCTCGGCCGGCTGATAGCCGCGGCCCGTGGCGATGGTGATTTCCATCGCGAGCTTGCCGTCCTTCGACAGCGTGCAGATCTTGTGGTCGGGGTTCAGGCAGGTGACGCCGTCGACGAGCGTGATGTCGCCGGCGGTGACGAGGCCTTCGCCGTGCTTGTCGATGCGGACGGTGTACGTCTTGTCGTGCTCGACTTTGAACAGCGTCTCCTTGAGGTTGAGGATGATGTCCGTGACATCTTCGACAACGCCGGGGAGCGCGGTGAACTCGTGGAGCGCGCCTTCGATCGCGATGTGTGTGATCGCGGCGCCCTGGAGCGACGACAGCAGGATCCGGCGCAGTGCAACGCCGAGCGTCGTGCCGAAGCCACGCTCGAGCGGCTCGCACGAGAACTTGCCGTAGGTGTCGCTACGCTCTTCGATTTCGAGCGTGCGCGGCCGGATCAGGTCGCGCCAGTTCTTGGCCATGAAGGCCGTTTGTTCGGGGGTCGGTTCCATCTGCGTTTCTCCTTGGATCGGCCGCTTTCATCACGGCCAAGTTGGCGGACCGGCTTTCGACACCGGTTCCAGGACGTAACTAAAACTACTTCGAGTAGAGCTCGATGATCAGCTGTTCGCGGATCGGCAGCGTGACGTCTTCGCGCGACGGCAGCTGGTTGATCGCGCCGCGGAAGTTGTCCTTGTCGAGCGTGATCCACTGCGGAACACCACGACGATCGACAGCCGCGAGCGCCTCGTTGATGCGCGCCATCTTCTGCGACGGCTCTTTGACCTGAACGACATCGCGCGGACGCACGAGGTACGACGGGATGTTCACCTTCTTGCCGTTCACGGTGAAGTGACCGTGGCGGACGAGCTGGCGCGCTTCGGAGTGATCCGACGCGAAGCCCATGCGGTAGACGACGTTGTCGAGGCGGCGCTCGAGGAGCTGGATCAGCGTGTTACCCGTGACGCCCGGCATGCGGAGCGCCTTATGGTAGTAGCCGCGGAACTGCTTCTCGGCGATGCCGTAGATGCGCTTGACCTTCTGCTTCTCGCGCAGCTGCTCGCCGTAATCCGACCGCTTGCGGCGGCGGTTCTGGCCGTGCTGACCCGGCGGATACGCGCGGCGTTCGTAGCCGCACTTATCGGTGTAGCAACGCTCGCCCTTGAGGAAGAGCTTCATGTCTTCGCGACGGCAAAGACGGCAGACGGGACCAATGTAACGTGCCATGACTTTTCCTTAGACCCGGCGGCGCTTGCGAGGACGGCAACCGTTGTGCGGAACCGGCGTGACATCGCGGATGAGGTTGATCTTGAAACCGGCGGCGTTCAGCGCGCGCAGCGCCGACTCGCGACCCGAGCCCGGGCCGTTGACGTACACGGTGACGTTGCGGACGCCGTGCTCCATCGCCTTCTTCGCGGCATCTTCCGCAGCGAGCTGCGCCGCGAACGGCGTGCTCTTGCGCGAGCCTTTGAACCCACACGTTCCCGAGCTCGACCAGGCGACAACGTTGCCGCTCACGTCGGTGATCGAGACGATCGTGTTGTTGAACGTCGCCGAGATGTGCGCGACGCCGGTCTGGATGTTCTTCCGGACCTTCTTCTTCGCTTTGACTTTCGTGGTGCTCATGAAGGCTCTCGATTACTTCTTGGTGACGGCGCCCATCTTCTTCACCGCCATGCGGCGCGGACCCTTACGCGTACGCGCATTCGTGTGCGTACGTTGGCCGCGTGCCGGGAGGTTGCGGCGATGGCGCGTGCCGCGATAGGTGCCGAGATCGACCAAGCGCTTGATCGAAAGTTGGATGTCACGACGAAGATCGCCTTCGACGCGGTAGTTCGCTTCGATCGCATCGCGGATCTTGCGAACGTCCGCCTCGTCGAGGTCGTCGCTCTTTTTGTCGGGCGAGATGCCGGCGTTCTTCAACACCACATTCGCTGCGTGACGGCCGAGACCGTAGATATAGGTGAGTGCGATCTCGATCCGCTTGTTACGCGGCAAGTCGACGCCAGCAATACGAGCCATGATTAACCCTGCCTCTGCTTGTGCTTGGGCTTCGTGCAGATCACGCGAACGACGCCCTTACGCTTGATCATCTTGCAGTTCGGGCAGATCGGTTTGACGGATGCTCTTACCTTCATATCGTTCTCTCTACAGTCGAGTCAGTACCCAAGGACCTTCGTCCGTGATCGCGATGGTGTGTTCGAAGTGCGCGGACATAGAGTGATCTTTCGTCACCGCTGTCCAATCGTCTTCGAGTACCTCTACGTCATGGGCCCCGGCGTTTACCATGGGTTCAACAGCAATGACAAGGCCGGTTTTTAAGCGTTTTCCGCTTCCGGCCTCGCCGTAATTCGGGACCTGCGGATCTTCATGCATCTGCCGGCCGGTCCCATGGCCGACGAATTGACGGACCACGGAATAGCCCCGTGATTCCGCATAGCTTTGAACTGCGTGGCCAAGGTCGCCCAAGCGGTTTCCCGGACGGCAGAGCTCGATGGCGGCATCCAGCGCTTCCTTCGCGGTGTCCACGAGGCGCCGTTTTTCGGGCGAAACGTTCCCCACGCACACGGTCCGAGCTGTGTCGGCGCAGAACCCGTGCTTGAAGATCCCGAAATCGATCCCGATGATGTCCCCGTCTTTGAGGATCTCGTTCTTGCGCGGGATGCCGTGGACGATCACCTCGTTGATCGAGGTGCAGAGCACAGCCGGGTATGGCGGCTGGGCATAGCCCAAGAACGCGCTCCGCACCTTGTGCTTCTGGATCCCGGCCCGGGCGATCATCTCGAGATCCCAGGTCGAGGTTCCCGGCTTCGCCGCTTCACACATCTCGTTCAAGATGGTGGCCGCGACAACCCCGGCCTCGCGCATCTGGTCGAGCTCGGCTGGCGTCTTGTAAACGATCCGCACGGGCCGGTCGCTTAGCGAGGACGCGCGGCAATGCGGCCGCGAATTCGCGGGCCCTTGCCTCCACCACCGCCGCCGGCGGAGAAGCCTTCATAGTTGCGCGTGATCAAGTGCGACTCGATCTGCTGGACGGTATCGAGCGCGACACCGACGACGATCAAGAGGCCCGTGCCGCCGAACTGGAACGGCACGGAGAAGTACTTCTGGAGCAGCGCCGGGATCATGCAGACCACCGACAGGTACAACGCACCTGCGAACGTGATCCGCGAGAGCACGCGCTCGATGTATTGCGCGGTGTTCTTACCGGGACGAATACCCGGAATGAATCCGCCCGACTTCTTCAAGTTGTCCGCGACGTCGACGGGGTTGAACACCACCGACGTGTAGAAGAAGGCGAAGAACACGTTCAGGATCGTGAAGATCGTGTTGTAGCGCCAGTCCGCGGGGTGCAGCACCGACGCGAACTCTTGCATCCACCGCGAGCCCGACATGTTCGCGATCTGGTTCGGGAACATGAGGATCGACGACGCGAAGATCGGCGGGATCACGCCCGACACGTTGATCTTGAGCGGCAGATAGCTCTGCGCGCCCGAGTACATTTTTCTGCCGACTTGTCTCTTCGTGTACTGGACCGGTATTCGCCGGTGCGCGCGTTCGAAGTAACAGATGGCGGCGATCGTGCCGATCACGAGGATCAGCATGAACAACACCGTCAGGCCACCAACCGACGCGCCCGAGCCACCGGCGAGGAACCGCGTGAGTGCATCGGGCATCGCGGCGACGATGCCGGCGAAGATGATCAGCGACGAGCCGTTACCGATACCCGAGTCGGTGATCAACTCGCCGAGCCACATGATGACCGTGGTGCCGGTCGTCAGCGTGAGCACCGTGAGCAGCCGGAATCCGAGACCCGGATGCGCGACGACTTCAGCGCCGTTCTTCGAGAGACCTTCGACGTACGTGGCGATGAACCACGACTGGACGGCGGCGACCAAGATCGTGCCGTAGCGCGTGAGCTGGTTGATCCGCCGCCTGCCCTGCTCGCCTTCTTTGTTCAGCTGGTCGAGCTTGGGAACGACGACCGTCAACAGCTGGATGACGATCGACGACGTCACGTACGGCATGATGCCGAGCGCGAAGATCGACATCTGCTGCAGGGCACCGCCCGAGAACATGTTGAACATGCCCAGGAACGAACCGCTGCCGCCCTTGGTGACGACGTGGTTCATCTCGACCCGGTTCACACCAGGGATCGTGACGAACACGCCGACGCGATAGACCGCCAGCATCGCCAGCGTGAACAGGATCCGCCGACGGAGCTCGGGGACCTTCGCGATATTTGCTAGCGGGAATGCCAAGAGGATTCTCGATTAAGCAGCAGGCGCGATCGTCGACGGAATGATCTCGACGCTACCGCCGGCCTTCTCGATCTTTTCTTTCGCAGCCGCCGAGACGCCGTGCGCCTTGACCGACAACTTCTTCGTGATCGTGCCTTCGGCGAGGATCTTGAGCTTCTCGGCGAGCTTCGGGACGAGGCCCTTCTCGCGGAGCGAGGCGAGATCCACCGTGGCGCCCGCGGCGAACGCCTTCTCGAGCGTCTCGACGTTGATCGGGAACGCTTCCACGCGGTTCATGTTCTTGAAGCCGCGCTTCGGAATGCGGCGAGGCATCGGAACCTGACCACCTTCGAACGCGAAGCGTGCACCGTGGTGACCCGGGCGAGCCTTCTGGCCCTTGACGCCCTTACCGGAGGTCTTGCCCGTGCCCGAGCCACGGCCGCGGCCGAGGCGCTTCTTCGCCTTGGTGGCGCCCTTGTTCGGATGGAGGTTGTGCAGCGTGATCGCCATGTTCATCAGTCCGTGTCTGCGCCCGTGAATATGAGGCGCGGAAAATACTTAGCAAATGGGTAGTGAAAAACCTACCCGAGAGTTCAGTCCGCCGATTCGACCGTCACGAGGTGCGAGACCTTGCGGATCATGCCGCGGATCGCGTCAGAGTCCTGGAGGACCACCGACTTGTGCGGGCCGCGCAGACCGAGGCCGGCCAGCGTGAGGTTTTGCGACTTCGAACGGCCGACGCCGCTCTTCACCTGCGTGATCTTGAGCTTGATCGCCATGATTAAACCTGCGGTGCCTTCTTGCCGTAGAAGTCCGACACGTTCTTGCCGCGCGTCTTGGCAACTTGCTCGATCGAGCGCAGCGCCTTCAGCGCGACGACGGTCGCGTGAATGACGTTGTGCTTGTTCGACGTGCCGATCGACTTCGTGAGGATGTCCGTGATGCCCGCGACTTCGAGGACGGGGCGAACGCCGCCACCCGCGATGACGCCGGTACCGGGGCTCGCCGGGCGGAGCAGAACCTGCGCCGCGCCGAAGAAGCCTTCGATCTCGTGCGGGATCGTGCCCTTGATCAGCGGAATCTTGAACAGGTTGCGCTTCGCGCGGTCCGTGCCCTTGCGGATCGCTTCCGGCACTTCGTTCGCCTTGCCGAGGCCGGCGCCGACGTGACCATGCTGGTCACCGACGACAACGAGGGCCGAGAACGAGAAGCGACGGCCGCCTTTGACGACCTTCGCGACGCGGTTGATGTGAACGACGCGGTCGACGAGCTCGCCGACTTCTTCGGGATTGATCAGCATTAGAACTCCAGACCTGCTTCGCGAGCGCCGTCCGCGATCTCTTTGACGCGGCCGTGATAGATGAAACCGTTGCGGTCGAACACGACCGTCTTGATGCCGGCCGCGACGAGCTTGCCGCCGATCGCCTTACCGATCTCGCGAGCGCGCTCCTTCTTCTTCTTGCCGGTCACCGACGACGCCAATTTCTCTTCGGTGTCCGACGACGCGGCGAGCACGCGGCCCGTGGTGTCGTCGATCGCCTGGGCGTAGACGTAACGAGCCGAGCGGAACACCGACAGACGCGGACGCTCCGCGGTGCCGGTGATGCGCTTGCGGATCGAGCCCTTGCGCTTCTGCCGCTTGCGTTCTTTTTCGCTGCCGAATTTCACATGTCCAGCCATGGCGTACTCACTTACCTGCCGTCTTGCCGGCCTTGCGGACGATCGTCTCGGTCACGTACTTGATGCCCTTGCCCTTGTACGGCTCGGGCGGACGGAAGCTACGGATCTTCGCCGCAGCGCCACCCAGCTTCTCGCGATCGATCGACGAGAGGATCAAGAGGTTCTTGTCCGTCTTCGCGCTCACGCCCTCGGGGAGCGTGTAATCGACGGGGTGCGAGTAACCGAGCGACAGAACGATCTTCTGTCCCTTGATCTCCGCCTTGTAACCGACGCCGTTGATCTCGAGCTGCTTTTCGAAGCCCTTGGTCACGCCCTCGATCATGTTGCTGACGAGCGCGCGCATCAGGCCGTGCGCAGCGCGTTCCGGCCCGAGGTTGCCCTCGCGCGAGAACACGAGCACGTCTTTGCCCTCGTCCTTGTCTTGCTTGATCGTCACCGCGTGGTGCGGCTTCAGGTCGAGGGTGCCCTTCGGACCCTTGACCGAAACCTTGTCCTTGGTGATCGAAACCGAGACGCCCTTCGGGATCTCGACCGGTTTACGTCCGATACGCGACATAGTTCACCAGACCTCGCACAGGACTTCGCCGCCGACGCCTTTTTCGCGGGCAGCCTTGTCCGTCATCACGCCGTGCGACGTGGAGATGATGGCAATACCGAGGCCGTTACGGACCTTCGGGATGTCCTTAGCAGGAACGTACGCGCGCTGGCCGGGACGCGACACGCGGCGCATGCCGGTGATCGCGCAGCCGTTAACCGTGGCGCGGCCGTCGTAACGAAGCTCGACCTTGATCATGCCCTGCTTCGCGTCTTCGGCCGTGTTGACCGACGAGACGAAACCTTCATCGCGGAGAATCTCGGCGATGCGGACTTTGATGTTCGAGCGCGGGCACTCGACCGTCTGCTTGCGGGCATGGATCCCGTTGCGCAGGCGAGCGATGAAATCAGCGATTGGATCAGTCATCGACATATAAATTCCTCACCAGCTCGACTTGATGACGCCCGGGATATCGCCGCGAAGCGCGAGCTCGCGGAAGCAGAGACGGCACATCTCGAACTTGCGGAGGTAGGCCTTCGAGCGACCACAGCGCTTGCAGCGGCTCTTGATACGAACCTTGAACTTGTGCTTCTTCGGAAGCTTATCGACCAACTTGCTCATGCTGCGGCTCCGGTCGTCGTAGCGGCCTGACGGAACGGCATGCCGAGGTGCGTGAGTAGCGCGCGACCTTCGGCATCCGTCTTCGCGGTGGTGACGATGCTGATGTTGAGACCCTTGATCGAATCGATCTTGTCGTACTCGATCTCGGGGAAAATGATCTGTTCCTTCACGCCCATGGTGAAGTTGCCGCGGCCGTCGAACCCACGCGACGACACGCCGCGGAAGTCGCGGACGCGCGGCAGCGCGATGTTCATCAGGCGATCGAGGAACTCCCACATGCGCTCGCCACGAAGCGTGACCATCACGCCGATCTTCTGGCCCTTGCGGAGCTTGAAGACCGCGATGTCCTTCTTCGCGCGCGAGACCACCGGCGCTTGACCGGTGATGAGCTTCAGCTCCTCGACGCCGTTGTCGATCATCTTGGGTTCTTCCTTGGCTTTGCCGAGGCCCATGTTGACCGACACTTTGACGATCCGCGGGACCTGCATGACGGTGGAGTACGAGAACTCCTTCGTCATGGCGTCCTTGACGGTCTTTTCGTACGTCTGCTGGAGACGCGGCTTCTGCTCGCGCTTGTACTTCGGCGCCGGGCCAGCGGGTTCCTGGCCCTTCTTCTTGCCACCAGCGAGACCCTTGGCAGCGGCCTTCTCGGCGCGCTCCTTCTTCTTCGCTTCGGCGGCGGCTTTCGCTTCGTCTTGATTCTCGTCGGCCATGGCTTACATCCCTGCGGTCGGGAACTTGGTGCCCGACTTGGAACCGACGCGCACCTTCTGGTCGCCTTCGGTCGAGATCTTGGTACGCGTGCCCTTGTTCGACTTCTCGTCGAACAGCAGCACGTTCGAGATGTGGATCGTTCCCTCTTTGTCGACGATGCCACCCTGCGGGTTCTTCTGGCTCGGCTTCGTGTGGCGCTTGATCATCGAGACCTTCTCGACGATCACGCGGTCACCCTTGACCTGGAGCACCTTGCCGCGCTTGCCCTTGTTGGAGCCCGCGATCACGATGACGGTGTCACCCTTACGGATGTGGACGTTGCGTGCCATTACAGCACCTCCGGCGCGAGCGAGATGATCTTCATGAAGCGCTTCGCACGCAGCTCGCGAGCGACCGGCCCGAAGATACGAGTACCGATCGGCTCGTTTTCTTTGTTGATGAGGACGGCGCTGTTGCCGTCGAAGCGGATGTAGCTGCCGTCGGGACGAGCGAGCTCGCGCTTGGTGCGAACGATCACCGCGCGCTGGACTTCGCCCTTCTTGACCTTGGCGCCCGGGATGGCTTCGCGGATCGAAACGATCACGACGTCACCGATACCGGCGTAGCGGCGGCGCGAGCCACCGAGCACCTTGATGCAGAACACCTTCTTCGCGCCGCTGTTATCAGCGACGTCGAGAACACTGGTCATCTGGATCATGACTAGCGCTGCCCTTCCTCGAGCGAGGTCTCGATGTTCTCGACCGCGTTCTTGATGGTGCGCAGGATGCGCCAGCGCTTCGTGCGCGACATCGGACGCGCCTCGATGATCTCGACGAGATCGCCGACCTTCGCATTGTTGTGCTCGTCGTGCGCCTTGTACTTCACGCGGCGGGTAACGAACTTGTGGAAGCGGCGATCGCGAACGCGACGGATGACCGTAATGACCGCGGTCTTTTCCATCTTGGTCGACGTCACCGTCCCCTGAATGGTGCGGCGCGATCCGCGCTCGTCTTGAGTGTTCTCGGTAGCCATGACTTATTCAGCCTTCTTCTTCTTCGAGGACTTCTTCGCCGGCGCCGCTTCGGCAGTTGCAGGAGCGGCTTCCGCCGACTTCTGCGCCTGCTTCTCGGTGCCAGCCTTGCGGCCGTTCAACACGGTGAGGATGCGCGCGATGTCGCGGCGCTTCGTCACCATGCCGGCGGTCGACGTGACTTGGTTCGTGTACTGACCGAGCTTGAGACGGAACAGCTCGTCGCGGGTCGTCGCGAGAAGAGCGGTGAGCTCTTCATCCGAGTGATCGCGCAGCTTCGTCAGGGATTCGTTGGTCTTGCTCATAGAACGTTCTCGCGCGAAACCAGCTTGGTTCCGATCGGCAGTTTGTGGTGAGCGCGGTGGAACGCCTCTTTCGCGATCTCGAGCGTGCAGCCTTCGACCTCGAAGATGACGCGGCCCGGGCGAACAACCGCCACGTAGCCTTCGACGCCGCCCTTACCGGTACCCATGCGGGTTTCGGCCGGCTTCTTCGTGAACGGGTGATCCGGGAAGACGCGGACGTAGATCTTTCCGAACTTCTTCACCGAACGAGAGATCGCGACGCGAGCTGCTTCGATCTGACGCGCGGTAATCCAACCGGGCGTGGTGACCTGCAGGCCGTAATCGCCGAACGAAACCGCATCGCCGCCTTTTGCATGGCCACGCATATGGCCCTTCTGCATCTTGCGGAACTTGGTGCGCTTGGGGGAGAGCATCGACATAAGCTGTATTCCTTAGGTGCGCGGCGTCGTGGGCGCGCCGGGGACCTTGCGCGCGGTGGGGAGAACTTCGCCGTGGAAGACCCACGCCTTCACGCCGATCGAGCCGTACGTGGTGTGAGCCTCGGTGAAGCCGTATTCGATATCCGCACGCAGCGTGTGCAGCGGAACGCGGCCTTCCTTGTACCACTCGCGGCGGCACATCTCGGCGCCGCCGAGGCGGCCGGCCGAAGCGACCTTGATGCCCTTGGCACCGAACTTCATCGCGGTCTGCGTCGCCTTCTTCATGGCGCGACGGAAGGCGATGCGGCGCTCGAGCTGCGTCGCGATGTTCTCGGCGACGAGCTGGGCGTTGGTCTCGGCCTTGCGGACTTCGATGATGTTGAGGAAGACCTCGTTCTCCGTGAGCGCCTGGACTTCCTTCTTCAGGGTCTCGACGCCCGCGCCGCGCTTACCGATGACAATGCCCGGGCGCGCGGTGTGGATGTTGATCTTCGCCTTGTTCGCAGCGCGCTCGATCTCGATGTACGAGACGCCCGCGTGCTTCAGCTTGGCCTTGATGAAGTTCTTCAACTTGAGATCTTCATGCAGCCACTTGGCGTAGTTCTTCTCTTCGTACCAACGAGACGACCACGTCTTGATGATGCCGAGGCGGAATCCGGTCGGATGAGTCTTCTGGCCCATGTCTATTTCTCGTCCGTCACGACGACGGTCAGGTGCGAGGTGCGGTGGTTGATGCGGTTAGCGCGGCCCATCGAGCGCGGCATCCAGCGCTTGGCGATCGTGCCGCCATCGACGGCGATCGTGTGGATGCGAAGGTTCTCGACCGACGCGTCGCCGCCCGAGCGGTCTTCCGCGTTGGCAGCAGCCGACTTGATCGCCTTCGAGATGATCGCGGCGGCCTTCTTCGGCGTCAGATCGAGGAGACCGACAGCCTCTTCGACCTTCTTGCCGCGGACGACGTTCGCGACGACGCGCATCTTGCGCGGCGACATCGAGATGTTTCGAACGAGTGCACGTGCCTGCATGACTATTTCTTCCGCTCGCCGGTGTGACCGTGGAACGTACGGGTGTGGGAGAACTCGCCGAGCTTGTGGCCGACCATCTGCTCGGTGATGAACACCGGGATGAACTTGCGACCGTTGTAGACGGCGAACGTGAGACCGACCATGTCCGGAATCACCATCGAGCGACGCGAGTAGGTCGTGACGACGCGCTTGGCCGGATTCGATTCCTTCTTCGCAACTTCCATCTTCTTCGGAAGGTACTTGTCGACGAAGGGACCCTTTTTGAGTGAACGAGGCATCTGTTACTTGCTCCGGCGGCGGATGATGAACTGCTCGGTCCGCTTGTTGTGACGGGTCTTGAGGCCCTTGGTCTTCTGACCCCACGGCGTACACGGGTGGCGACCACCCGAGCTACGACCTTCACCACCACCCATCGGGTGATCGACGGGGTTCATCGACACGCCGCGGTTGTGCGGGCGAATGCCGAGCCAGCGACGGCGGCCGGCCTTACCCCATTGGATGTTGCCGTGCTCGCTGTTGCCGATCGAGCCGACGGTCGCGCGGCAGTCGATGTGGACGCGGCGCATCTCGCCCGAAGGCATGCGCAGCGTGGCCCAATCGCCTTCCTTCGCCATCAACGTGACCTTCGCGCCAGCCGAGCGGCCGATCTGCGCGCCCTTGCCGACCGTGATCTCCACGGCGTGCACGTCCGTGCCGACCGGGATGTAACGGAGCGGGAGGCAGTTGCCCGACTTGATGTCGGCCGAGTTCGCCGCGATGACGGTGTCACCGACGGCCATCTTCGACGGCGCCAGGATGTACGACTTCACGCCATCCGCGTACTGGATCAGCGCGATGCGCGCGGTGCGGTTCGGATCGTACTCGATGCCGAGCACGGTCGCCGGCACGCCGGTCTTCGTCCGCTTGAAGTCGACCTTCCGGTACCGCTTCTTGTGACCCTGCGAGCGGAAGCGCGACGTGATGCGGCCGTGGTTGTTACGGCCCGCGGTCGCGGTCTTGTGCTCGAGGAGGCTCTTCTCGGGCTTGGTCTTGGTGATCTCGCCGAAGTCCTGCGTGGACATGCCACGACGGCCGGGAGAGGTGGGCTTGTAATAACGAATCGCCATGGCTTAGACGCCCTCGAAGAACTCGATGTTGTCGCCGGGCTTCAGCGTGACGAACGCCTTCTTCCACGACGGACGTTGACCCTGGAAGCGACCGACGCGCTTCACCTTGCCGCGCACGACGAGCGTGCGGACGTTGGTCACGGTGACCTTGAACAGCGACTCGACGGCGCGGCGGACGTCGATCTTGTTCGCGTCACGCGCGACTTCGAACACGACCTTCTGACCGTACGTGTCACCTTCGGCGTGCGCTTCCGCGGAACCGCCGGTCTCGCGCAGGCGAGCCGTCTTCTCCGTCAGGAGCGGGCGCTTGATGATCGACTGCGCGCTACGCATTGGACTTCTCCGACAGCTGCTTGGTGATCGACTCGACTGCCGCCTGCGTGAGGATCAGCGTGTCGTGGCGAAGAATGTCGTAGACATTCAAACCTTCGGGCGCGAGCCACTGCGACGTGGCGAGGTTCTTCGCGCCGCGCACGAGGTGCTCGTTCGTCTTCGCATCGACGATCAGGGTCTTGTTCGAACCGATCGTCTTCAGCGCCGTGGCGACCGACTTGGTCTTGCCGTCCGTGCTGAAGTTATCGACGACGACGATCTTCGACTCCGACGCGCGGAGCGAGAGCGCAGCGCGGAGCGCCGACTTCTTCGCCTTGCGCGGCATCGCGAAGTCGTAGCTGCGCGGCTTCGGTCCCTTGACCGAACCACCGCCGACCCAGTGCGGCGCCTGACGGCTACCCTGGCGCGCTTGGCCAGTGCCCTTCTGCTTCCACACCTTCTTCGACGAACCACGCACTTCGCCCAGGCGCTTGGTGCTAGCCGTGCCGGCGCGACGACGCGCGAGCTGCCACTTCACCACTTCCCAGAGGAGGTGCTCGTGAACTTCCGCACCGAAGATCGAGTCGTCCAGGTCGACCGACCCGACGCTCTTACCGGTGAGATTTTTGACTTCGATCTTCATGGCTTTTCTCAGGTCTTGATTTCGACGTCGACGCCGGCCGAGAGGTCGAGCTTCATCAACGCGTCGAGGGTCTGCTGCGTCGGCTCGAGGATGTCGAGCAAGCGCTTGTGCGTACGGATCTCGAACTGCTCGCGCGACTTCTTGTCGGTGTGCGGGCTGCGGAGGACGCAGTACTTGTTGATCTTGGTCGGCAGCGGAATCGGACCGGCGATCTTGGCGCCGGTGCGCTTGGCCGTCTCCACGATTTCACCCGCGCTCTGGTCGAGCAGCTTGTGGTCGTAGGCCTTGAGGCGGATGCGAATGCGGGGAGTCGTCATGATCTGATTCCTTACTTCTTCGCCGGGGCCGCTGCGTCGGCCTTCTTCGCGGCAACTTCGCCGAGGATCTTCGTCACGACGCCGGCGCCGACCGTCTTGCCGCCTTCGCGAATCGCGAAGCGGAGACCTTCTTCACAGGCGATCGGCGAGACGAGCTCGACTTCGATCTTGATGTTGTCGCCCGGCATCACCATCTCGGTGCCGGCCGGCAACGTCGCCGTGCCCGTCACGTCCGTGGTGCGGAAGTAGAACTGCGGGCGGTAGCCGTTGAAGAACGGCGTGTGGCGACCGCCCTCTTCCTTCTTCAGCACGTACACCTCGGCTTCGAAGTGGTTGTGCGGGCTGATCGTGCCCTTCTTGCAGAGCACCATGCCGCGCTCGATCTCTTCGCGCTTCGTGCCGCGGAGGAGCACGCCGACGTTATCGCCAGCGATACCTTCGTCGAGCAGCTTGCGGAACATCTCGACGCCCGTGCACGTCGTCTGGCGGGTTTCCGCGAGACCGACGATCTCGAGCTCGTCGCCGACCTTCACGATGCCGCGCTCGATGCGACCCGTCACGACCGTGCCGCGACCGGTGATCGTGAACACGTCTTCGACCGGCATGAGGAACGGCTTGTCCGTCTCGCGCTTCGGCTCCGGGATGAACGAGTCGCACGCTTCGAGCAGCTTGCCGATCGACGCGACGCCGTAGTCCGTCGACGTGTCGCCCTCGAGCGCCTTCAGCGCCGAGCCGCGGATGATCGGCGTGGTGTCGCCCGGGTACTGGTACTTGTCGAGGAGCTCGCGGAGCTCCATCTCGACGAGGTCGAGCAACTCTTCGTCGCCCTTACCGATCATGTCGCACTTGTTCAAGTAGATGATGATCGCCGGCACGCCGACCTGACGGCCGAGCAGCACGTGCTCGCGCGTCTGCGGCATCGCGCCGTCCGGCGCCGACACCACGAGGATCGCGCCGTCCATCTGCGCCGCGCCCGTGATCATGTTCTTGATGTAATCGGCGTGCCCCGGGCAATCGACGTGCGCGTAGTGGCGCTTCTCCGATTCGTACTCGACGTGCGCCGTCGAGATCGTGATGCCGCGAGCCTTCTCTTCCGGCGCCTTATCGATCTGATCGAAGGCGGTGAACTTCGCGAAGCCCTTGGTCGACTGGACCTTCGTGATCGCAGCCGTCAACGTGGTCTTGCCGTGATCGACGTGGCCGATCGTGCCGATGTTGACGTGGGGCTTGTTGCGGACGAATTTCTCTTTCGACATTTCTATTTCCTCAGCGAGCTGTCAGTTCTTCGCGAAGCTGAAGGGGGACTTCAGCGTAGTGGTCTAGTTCCATCGAGTACGTTGCTCGGCCTCGTGTCCGCGACCGGAGGTCTGTCGCGTAACCAAACATCGAAGCCATGGGGACAAAACAGGCGACGGCTTGTACACCAGGCCTTGCGGTAATTCCAGCGACTTTTCCACGGCGTGCATGTAAATCTCCAAGCACGTCGCCGACGGATTCTTCAGGGGTTACGACCTCGAGCGACATGATCGGCTCGAGGACGGTGGGAGCCGCCTTGTTCGCGGCGGCCACAAATGCCTTGGACCCCGCGACTTTAAAGGCAAAATTGTTGCTATCGACGGGGTGATAGCTACCCCCAACGATCTGAACGCGCAAGTCCGTCATCGGGAACCCGGCGATCACTCCCCGTTCGACCGCCTCGTCCACTCCCGCCTGAATCGCGGGAGCGTGCTCGGCCGGGATGTCCGCCTGGGGTGCGCGATGTTCGTAGACGTACCCGCCGCCACGGTCGGTCGGCTCGACCAGGAGCTGGACGTGGCCGTACTCGCCCCGTGCCCCGCCCGGCCCTGCAGCGACGCGCACGAACTTGTTCTCGCCTTCGGCCCGGCGCGCGACGGTCTCGCGATACGCGACCTGCGGCTTGCCCACGCGCGCCTTCACGCCGTACTCGCGGCGCAGACGATCGACGACGATCTCGAGGTGGAGCTCGCCCATGCCCTGGAGCATGATCTGGCCGCTCTCGGCATCCGTCTTCACGCGGAACGACGGGTCTTCGATCGCGAGGCGATCGAGCGCGTGCACGAGCTTCGCGGCATCTTCGTCGGTGTCGGGCTCGACGATGACGTTGATCACCGTCGACGGGATCGCGATCGTATCGAGGATGATCGGATGGCGCGGATCGCAGAGCGTGTCGCCGGTCGCGATCTTCGCCGAGCTCGCGATCGCGCCGATCATGCCGCTCTCGATCGTCCGGATCTCTTCGCGACGGTTCGCGAACATCCGCACGAGCCGGCCGACTTGCTCGAGCTGACCGCGCGTCGAGTTCAACACCGAGTCACCGACGCGAAGCGAGCCAGCGTAGACGCGGACGAACGTGAGCTGGCCGCCGGAATCGTCCGCTTGGACCTTGAACGCGAGTGCGGCGAGTGGTTCGTCGTCGGAGATCGACTCGCGTCCGGCCACCGGCCCCTTGTCGGCCGGCGACGGTAGGTAGTCGATGACGGCGTCGAGCAGGTTGTGAATGCCGAGGTTCTTGAACGCCGCGCCGACGAGCGTGGGCACGCCGCGATTCGCGAGCGTGACGCGACGGAGCGCTTGCTTGATCGTGTCCGCCGGCAGCTCGCGCCCCGCGACCCACGCCGCCATGAGCTCGTCGTCGTGCTCGGCGATCGCTTCGATCATCTCTTCGCGCGCGCGGCTAGCGCTCGCGACATGCGCGGCCGGGATCGGGCCGTCCGTGAACTTCTGGCCGAGCGAGGCCGTGTCCCACGTCCGAGCGCGCAGCGAGATCAGGTCGATCACCGACGAGAACGTCGGACCGATCCCGATCGGGAGCTGGACGAGGATCGGCACTGCACCGAGCCGCGCCTTCATCTCCTCGATCGTGCGCGCGACATCGGCGCCATCGCGATCGCACTTATTGATGAACGCGAGGCGCGGGATGCGATAGCGGTCGGCCTGGCGCCACACCGTCTCGCTCTGCGATTCGACACCCTCGACGGCGGAGAACACCGCGATCGCGCCGTCGAGCACGCGCAGCGAGCGCTCGACCTCGATCTGGAAGTCGATGTGTCCCGGCGTGTCGATCAGGTTGATCGTGTGGTTCGCCCAGCCAAACGTGGTCGCAGCAGCGGTGATCGAAATCCCGCGCTCCTGCTCCTGCTGCATCCAATCGGTGAACGCAGCGCCGTCATCGACCTCGCCGAGCCGCGACGTGACGCCCGTATAAAAGAGCATCCGCTCGGTCGTCGTGGTCTTGCCCGCGTCGACATGCGCCATGATCCCGATGTTTCGGGTCCGGTCTTTGGAGACCGCGAGGGCTTTATCGAGCTTGGTGGGCATTTTTCGAACCCGGTGGTTTGGCTGTCGCCACCTGCCGGATTCCTCTGGTTACTGCTTCAGATACTTACCAGCGATAGTGAGCGAACGCCTTGTTCGCGTCCGCCATCTTGTGGACGTCTTCCCGCTTCTTGACCGCGTTGCCACGGTTCTGAGCGGCGTCGACGATCTCGTTCGCGAGGCGATCGATCATCGTCTTCTCGTTGCGCTCGCGGGCGTACTCGACCAGCCAGCGCATACCGAGCGCGAGCGAGCGGTCCGGGCGAACGTCGACGGGAACCTGATACGTCGAACCACCGACGCGGCGGCTCTTCACTTCGACGCGCGGGCGAACGTTCCCGAGGGCGCGCTCCCACACCTTCAACGGATCGTCCTTCGCACGCTCGGCCACGAGGTCCATCGCTCCATACACGATGCCTTCGGCGACGGCCTTCTTGCCGTCTTCCATGACCACGTTCACGAACTTCGTGATCCGCGTACGCACGTCGCGCGGGGCGTCGGTGTACTTCGGGTCCGGCAGGACCTGGCGTTTCGGGACTTCACCTTTACGGGGCATGACTCAGGCTCCTGATTACTTCGGACGCTTCGCGCCGTACTTGCTGCGCGACTGCTTGCGGTTCTGGACGCCCGTCGTATCGAGCGTGCCGCGGATGATGTGATAGCGAACGCCCGGGAAATCCTTCACGCGGCCGCCACGAATGAGGACGACCGAGTGCTCCTGAAGGTTGTGACCTTCACCCGGGATGTACGACGTGACTTCCATGCCGTTCGTCAGGCGAACACGAGCGACCTTGCGAAGGGCCGAGTTCGGCTTCTTCGGAGTCGTCGTGTAGACGCGCGTGCAGACGCCACGCTTCTGCGGGCACTGCTTCAGTGCCGGAGAGGCCGATTTGGTGCGAACCTTTTCACGGCCGCTGCGGACAAGCTGATTGATCGTAGGCATGGAGCGAGCGCGGAATCTTATGGATCAGCGCCCCTCTGTCAAGCCACATCGCCGGGGGACTGCCCAAAGCTTCAGCGGATCTGTTTCGCGAGGCCGGCCGCGGACTTCTTGATGATCGGGTTCGGATCATGCGCCGCCGCGTATTTGACGTAGGGCGCGGCCGGTCGGCCCATGCCCAAGAGGAACTTGCTGGCTCGCCCGCGCGTCTTGCTGCTCGCGAGCATCTTGATGAGATTCTTCGAGATTACGCCATTCGACTTGTACGCGGCGTTGATGTGAATCGCCTGCGCGTAGTTGTCCATCGACACCGACCACCACGTCTTATCGAAGTAGAGGTTGCCGAGTAGGAACGGGATGTAGGCCGACTTCGGCTGCTTCGTCCGAAGCGTCCGGAGTGAGGCGATCGCTTCTTCCCGGTGGCCCTGCTGGATCAACACGACCGCGTCATGAAGGTTCGTCGCGAGCGCGATCTTCACCGGCGCGGGCTTGGTCTCGGCTTCCTGGTTCGTCGCCGGCGCGTCGCTCGCTTCATCTTCCGCGGTCTCCGCACTGCCCTTCTGCGGATCGAGATCCTCGGCCTTCTCCGGATCGATCTGGATCTCTTCATCCGATCCAGATCCGGATCCCTCGCCGGCATCGATCTCGACCGTGGCGACCTGTTGCGGTGCCGCATCGATCTGGATCTCCGCCACGGCGGCCGCATCGATCGGCGTATTCACGACGAGCGCGGCGGCATCGTGCGGCTTCGGCGCGTCCGCGACGGGACCGTTATCGCGATGCGTGATCAAGTAGTACGCCGCGCCGCCGATCCCACCGACGAGGATCAACACCGCGATCAACCGCGGCCAGATCGATTTTCCCGTCGGAATGTTCGGCATCGACGCGCGCGGCGGATCCGGCAACGTCGTATCGATGTCGTGCATCGTCGACGCCATCCCGACCGCCGTCGCTCCCGGTTTGTGCGGCCGCGATGCTTCGTGCGTCGCCTCGATCACGATCGCCTCGACGCGCGGCTTCGCGACGACATCGATCGCATCCGCCAATTCGATCGCGCTCTGAAACCGATCGGCCGGCGACTTCGCCATCGCCTTGTCGATCAGCTTCTGGATCCCGTCCGGCAGCTCCGTCCCCTCGGGAACGCGATCGACGAGCCGCGGAATCGGCGCGCCGCGATGCATGCCGAGCAGCGCCATCGTGTCCTCGGCCGCGAACGGCCGCTCGCCGACGATCATCTCGAACAGCAACACGCCGAGCGCGTACAGATCCGTGCGCGCGTCGATCGTGCCGCCCGGCACCGTCTGCTCGGGCGCCATGTAGTTCGGCGTGCCGACGACCATGTTGTGTTGCGTGGCATCGCGCCCGACGTTGCCGCGCAATCGCGCCAGCCCGAAATCCAAGATCCGGATCCGCTCGCCGTGACCGATCTCGTCCGAGATCATGATGTTCGCCGGCTTGATGTCGCGATGGATGATGCCCTGCTCGTGTGCGTGCGCGAGCCCTGCGGCGATCTGCCGCCCGAATGCGAGCGCCTTCTCGATCGGCAACGCGCCGTCGTCGTCCAAGCGTTGCCGCAAGGTGGTACCCGCGACGAAGTCCATCACGAGGTACGGGTTGTCCTTCCATACGCCGAAATCGACGACAGACACGCAGTTCGGGTGGTTGAGCTTGCTCATCACCCGGGTCTCACGATCGAAGCGCGCTTGGAACTCCGAATCGGAGGCCATACTCGCGTGGAGGAACTTCACCGCGACGAGCTTGCCGACGGGAACGCGTTCGCCCTTGTAGACCTCGCCCATCGCACCCGCCGCCATCACTTCGAGCAGCTTGTACCGATCGTCGACGACGCTGCCTATCCGGCTTTCGGCAGACTCGCCTGGCACGCGCGACAACCTTAACACGTTAGTATCGACGCGATGGAGCAGTCCCACGAGCAAGAAGTAGCGACGCTCGTGATGATCGCGATCTGTGACCGGTTAGCCGAGCCGTCGTCACGCCACGTTTTGACCGATCTCGACGAAGTTCGCTTCGGTCGCGGCGAACGCAGTGCCACGCGCAAAAATCGGGTGCTCGAGCTCCAGATTCCGGACGGCCGGATGTCGAAGGAGCACGGCCGGCTCGTGCGCACGGATGCGGGTTGGCAACTCTCGGATCCGAGCTCGAAGAACGGCAGCGCGATCGATGGCGTGAGCACGCGCGAGGGCTTGCTCTCCGACGACGCGGTGCTCGAGCTCGGAAACACGTTCTTCCTGTTCCGGATCGATCGCTGTCCCGTTGCGGACACGATGGAAGACGAGCTCCCGGGGCATCCCGCGCTCCGCACGTTCGACGGCACCTTGACCGAGCGCTTCGCCGCACTCGAAACCGCTGCACGCGATAGCACTGCGATCTTGATCTCGGGTGAGCCCGGCAGTGGCAAGGAAGTCGTCGCGCAGGCGATCCACGATCTCTCGGGACGCACCGGATCGCTCGTGACGATCGATTGCGGCGCGCTCACCGCCGATCGCGTGGCGATCGTGCGCTCCGCGAATCACGGCACGCTGTTTCTCGACGAGATCGACGATCTCCCGCTCGATGCGCAGCAGCCACTCGCACGCGCGCTCGCCGAGGTCGACGTCCGGCTGTGCGCGGCGAGTCAGCATTCGGAGCGCGACGGTTACGGGTTCGTGATCCGGCTCGCACCGCTGCGCGCGCGCATGGTCGACCTCGGCATGTTGTTGCGCCGGATCCTCGCGCCCCATCCTGCGACCGTCGAGCCCGCGGCGATGCGCGCGTTACTCCAACACGACTGGCCGCTGAATATCCGCGAGCTCGAGAAGGTGACGCGCACGGCCTCGGCGCTGTCGAGTGGTGCGATCGGGGCGACCCACCTCCCGACCACGCTGCACGCGACGCCCGTGATCGGCATCCCTGCGGTTCAACGCGAGCGCGCACAACAAGATGCTCGGCGAGCGCGCATCGTCGAGCTGCTCGTCGCGCATCGCGGCGATGTCGAGGCCGTCGCGCACGCGCTCGATTCGCGGCGCACGCAGGTCGAGCGCTGGCTGCGTCGCTACGACCTCGATCCGGCTACGTTTCGGACCTGACGCTTGCGAAACCCCGCCGTCGCGGCTACAAGTCGCGAACCATGGCGACGGGTAAACGGCTTTCGGCCGCGGTGGCTACCACGCTGACGTTCGACAAGTTCTGGCAGTGGGTCACGGGCCACGCGAACTGCATCGTCCGCGCGGGTACGCCCGAGACCGTGCTCATGGATCACGACGACTTCCATTGGACACTGTTATCCGAAGACGACCATACGAAGGTCGTCCAGCTGGCCCGTGCGAAGGATCTCGTCGGCGAGCTCCTCGTGTTTTCGGCGGAAATCGCCTACGTGCAGGTCGAACAGACCGAGACCGACGGCGAATGGCTGTTCGAGCTGATCATCGAAAACGAGAAGACACGTGAGGTCGCGTACCACTTCGTGATGGCGCACGAGTACGACGAAGAGCATCGGCGCGAAGAAAAGTACATGCACTAGCGTTACACTTGGGGTGGATGCGGTGGCTGGCACTGGTGTGTGTGCTCGCGCGGGTGGCAAGCGCGGATGACCCGGTCAATCCCGACGCGGAGAAGTTGTTCCGTGATGGCCGCGAAGCGCTGAAAGCGGGAGAGCTTGCCAAGGCGTGCGACGCGTTCGCCGCGAGCTCGCGCTTGGGACCATCGGTCGGTGCGTTTCTAAATCTCGGCGACTGTCGCGCGAAGCTCGGCCAGGTCGCGACCGCGTGGGGCGCGTTCGTCGAAGCGGGTCGGCTCGCGAAGAAGCTCGGCGATGACGGCCGTGCGCAAGAAGCGTTGCGCCGCGCGACCGAGCTCGAGGCCCAGCTGTCGTACATCACGCTCGAGATCACGGCGCGGTTACCGGGCGAGATCATCACGCGCGATGGTGTCGAGCTCGACGCGTTCGCGTGGGGACAGCCGTTCGCGACCGATCCGGGGAAGCACACGTTCGTCGCAACGGCGCCGAACTATCAGCCGGTCACGATCGAGATCTCCGTCGACAAAGCGAAGGATCGCAAGACGGTCAAGATTCCCGCGCTCGTCGAGATCCCACGCCAAACGCGGATCGTGACGAAGACGAGCGTGACGCCGACGTTCACGCGGTTGCGGGTCGGTGCCGTGATCGCGGGTGGCATCGGCGTGATCGCCGGCGGCGTCGGGCTCGGCTACGCGATCGACGCGAAGATCCTCGACAACCGCGCGCACGACAAATGTCCGGACGCCACGATGTGCCACGACCAGGGCGCGTCCGATGATTCGAAGACCGCGGCGCATCGCGCGAACATCGCGACCGGGTTCGCGATCGGATCCGGCGTCGCGGTCGCGACCGGCGTGGTGCTGTGGTTCGTCGGGAAGCCGCACGCGGAGACGTTGACGGTGGCGCCCACGTCGAGCGGCGCATCGGTGCTTCTCGGGGGCTCGTTCTGAGCGAGACCGTGGAAGACGAGCTACCGCCGAAGATCGGCGCGTACCTCCTCGGGCGTCAACTCGGCCGCGGCGGCATGGGCGTGGTCTACGAGGCGAAGCACGAGCTACTCGGACGCAAAGCCGCGGTGAAGCTGTTGCACGATCGATTCGCGAAGCGCGACGAGATCATCGAGCGGTTCTTCAATGAAGCGCGCGTCGCATCCGCGATCAACGACCCGGGCATCGTCCAGATCTTCGATTTCGGACTCGAGGACGGCAACGTGTTCATCGTGATGGAGCTGCTCGACGGCGAACCGCTCGATCTGCGGTTGCAGCGGCTGACGAAGCTGCCGTGGAAAGATGCGTTGCGGCTGACCCGGCAGCTCGCGTTGTCGCTCGAGGCGGCGCATCGCAACGGCGTCGTCCATCGCGACTTGAAGCCCGAGAACATCATCGTCGTGCCCGACAAAGAAGCGTCGTCGGGCGAGCGGACGAAGATCTTGGATTTCGGGATCGCCAAGCTCGTCGATCCCGAGCAGAAGCGCAACCACACGCAAACCGGCATGACGATCGGCACGCCGATGTACATGTCGCCCGAGCAGTGTCGTGGCTCTGGCAAGATCGATCACCGCGCGGACATCTATTCGCTCGGCTGCGTGCTGTATCAGCTCGTCACCGGCGAGCACGTGTTCAAAGCCGAAGGTGCCGGCGAGCTCTACGTGATGCACATGATGGAGCAGCCGGAGCCGCCGAGCGCGCGTGGCGTGCCGTTGCCGCATCCGGTCGAGGCGCTGATCCTGAAGTGTCTCGAGAAGGAACCGGCGGACCGATTCCAATCGATGAACGATCTCGCGATCGAGATCGATGCCGCGCTCGGGCGGATCAGCGAAGCGTTGACGCCGCTGCCGAAGCCGTTGCCACGCGCGTCGACGGCCACCGCGGCGACGATGGAAGCACCTGCCGCTGCGCCCGCGCCCGCGGCGAGCACGCTGCAGGATCCACCGCGGCGATCGTTTCGGATGCTGTGGCTCGTCGCGATCGCGGTACTGCTCGCCGGCGGTGTGACGGCATTCGTGCTCGCGAATCTCGGCCACAAGCGCGGCACCGAGCTACCGCCCGATCCCGTGCGAATTGCGACACCGCCGACGCAACCGGCGATCGATGCGGCGATCTCGATCGATGCCGCGCCGCAGGTGGTCGAAGAACCTCCACCGGTGCCGGTCGAACCCGCGCAACCGGCGGCGAAGGTGAAGCCGAAACCCAAACCGAAATCGAAACCGAGTGTTCCGCCGGCGACGGACCAGCCTGCCGGCAAAGAAACTCCCCCGACGGGTTCGGGTTCGGCGCAGAATTACTACGAGGATCGGTGATGAGGCACGTGGTGATAGCGGTGCTGGCGCTTGCCGGGTGCGGCAAGATTTTCGGCATCGACACGATCGACTACGCGGGGCCGCCGCCGAGCTCGGACGGGCGAGGTTCCAGCAGTGATGCGCTCGGCTCGGACGGCAGCGATGCCGCGATGACCACACTCGAGATCGATCTCGTCGACGCGGGCGCGACGAAAAAGTTCACGATGGTCGGCCAGGGATTCAGCTGTAACGACCCGACCTGCATGGTGATGGTCCCCGATGGTGTCGAGCTCACGGTCAACGTCTCCGTGGGAACCGGCGACGTCGTGCTCGCGTGGACGGGCGCGTGTCTCGGCATCAACAAGATCGGCTCCGACATGTTCCCGGACGTCGGATGCGCATTCACGCCGAACGGGCCGACTCGCGTCGGCGTTGTCGCCGGAGACGCGTCGCAGTTTCACATCGTCACGATGCCGATCGCGAGCGTCGTCGACGCGAACAGCACGGTCGGGATTCAAAACTTCACGGGCGACCTGTGCCGGGCGGGCGACGTCTGTGCGTTTTACCTGCCGAACCAACCGCTGAACTTCAACGCGGTCACGAACGCGAGCGCGGGATGCACGGTATTCAAGGCGTTCAATCCGGCGCTCTCTACGAACGGCAATATTCACGGCGGCACGATCAAGCCGAACTCGAAGCTGCTCACCGAAGCGTACGCGTGGGAGCTCGCGAGCGGCGCGGATCCGGGCTGTCTGACCGCGTTCTAGAACGAATGTCGGACCGCGACCTGCGGCGAGTCCGTGTAATACAGCACCACGCTCGTCACGCCCGCTGCGACCGTCATCGCGCCGAGCGCCCACAGCGCATCGACCGCGAGGTTCCGCCGATGGACCGACGTGTTGAAGTCCATCTCGTCCGCCGGCGACGCATTGCCGAACTGCGTGAACTTGTCGTGGAGCGACGACGCGTGCGAATCCTCGACGAGCGCGACCGGCATCGCCCCGAGCGCGAGCAGGCCCGTGATGCCACCCGCGAACGCGATCCGCCCAGCCCATCGCCGCTTCGCGGTGACTTCGAGCTCCGGCGAGAGCTTGAGATCTTGGCCACGCGCGAGCACGAGCTCTTGCTCCCATGGCTCGCGTCCATCGTGGAGCAACGCGACCAAGTGCTTGCCCGCCGCCACGTCGACGCTCGTCGGCGCATCACCCGCGAACCGACCATCGATCGCGATCCGGGCCGGCGTGGTCACCGCGAGGTGCGCGGGCTTCGCATGCATCGGCGCATCGACCATCCGATAATCACCGGGCGCGACCTCGACCGACTTGTCGAGCGGATCGTAGCCCGCGACCTCGACATGAATCGCGTGCTTGCCCGGCACGACGTTCGTCATCGCGTACGGCTGGACGACGGCTCCATCGAGCGTCGCCGTGATCTTCACCGCGGGATCCGCCGGTGTGTCCTCGATCTCGCGCATGTTCGTGTGCGGCTTTTCGCCGTCGAGGATCACGTCGACACCCAGCTGCGTGTGTTCGGCGGCGATCTCCGGCGCGACCTTCACACCGGATTTGATCAAGCGCTCGAGCTCGGCTTGGAGCTCGCGCAGTGCGTCCGAGGCATCCGCCACGCGCCCACCGACATGGACCTTGTCGAGATATGCGCGATAGAGCTCGATCGCGCGTGTCACGTTCGCCGCCTTCTGATCGACCTGATACTGCCGGCGATAGGCCTGCGCCGCAGAGAAAGCGAGCTCCGGCAGTGGCGCCGCCTTGTACGCGCGCTCGAACTGCTCCGCAGCGGCGGCGAAGTTTTGCGCCTTCCAGGCCTGCTCGCCGTAGTGGAAGTAGGTCTCGGCATCGCTCCGACCATCGGCCTGCGCGATCGCCGTGACGAAAAGGAGTGCGGCGAGCGCCTTCATTTCTCGGCGTCCACCGGCGTGCACGACGTGTAGTCGCGCGAGTTGCACTGGCGATACACGTGCAGCGTGTTCGCATTGTCGAGCACGAGGATATCGTCGAGCCGATCGCCGTCGATATCGCCGGCCTCGAGGTAGAGCGTGTTGGCGGGGAGCTGGAACAGCATCCGCGCGGAGGACGTGGTGCCCGTGAAGCGCACGTCGAACAACTCGGTCTGCGTCGCATTGCGGCACGCGGCCACGAGCTCGGTCGTGGTTGTGGTCGGATCGTCATCGAACCGACGATGGAGCGTGAGGTTCGCGGGCGCGAGCGCGAAGCACGACCAGCCGGCAAGCTCCGGCGCGGTGATCGCCGAACAGTTCGCGGCGGCGTCGCAGCGGATCAGCGTCCCGGCGACCGAGCCGTCGACGGGGCCGTAGCCCGCGACGAGCTCCTGCGCACCATCGTGATCGAGATCCACGGCGTAGGTCTCGTTCGGCACGACCGCGGTGTCGCCGATCAGGTTCGCGATCGAATGCGCGGTCACCGCGAAGTCCTGATCATCCCGAAGTGTCGTCGGATCGAATGCAGCGACATGGTCGTCGAGATCGAGGCCGACGACCGAATCGTGATGGTCGCCGACGGCGAGCGCGACATACCGCGAGCGCTCGACGCAGAAGAAGTCGTCACCAGCGGAGTTTGGCGCTGCGCACGAACCGACGCTCGAGACGGGGTGGCGAGCCGTCGTGACCCTCGAACCGAACATCCCGGGCTCGATTCGATAACCGATCAGGCCCGTGTTCGTGAAGCCGAACGCGAACAAGTCCGTCGTGTCCGAGCTCGCGAAGCGGCCGGCGACGACGCCGAAGAACCCGATCAACGTCTCGCCGAACAGCGTCGGGTTGTAGAACGGCCATAGGGCGCGCTGCGGCGTTCCGAGGAGGATTGTTAGCAGGAGCGATTGCGGATCCGGCTGATCGACGACGACGAGATCGGTCACCCGGTAATCGATCGGATCGTCGGACGTGAGGAGGTTCGTAGTCAGCGTCTGCGCGACGTGATGGAACTGCCCGACGACCTGCGGCGCGGTGAACGCATCGTGGCCGCCGAACGCGACGAGCAGCCGATCGCCGGTCTGCAACGTCTCGACGTACGTCACGTCGCCGACCCCATCGCCATCGAAGTCG
This sequence comes from Kofleriaceae bacterium, assembly GCA_047600425.1. Classification (GTDB taxonomy): domain Bacteria; phylum Myxococcota_A; class Polyangia; order Haliangiales; family Haliangiaceae; genus JABFXX01. The sequence continues at coordinate 102,599 of JASGLC010000001.1, forward strand.
CCCGTGGTGAGCGAATGCGGATCGCCGGCCGTATCGATCGTGCGAAGCAGGAAGCCATCGGTCTTGTTTGCGGCGTCCGGAAACGCAGTGAACACCTGCAGGTCGTCGAAGCCGGTTGCCGCGACGACCACATCCTCGAGCCCGTCACCGTTCATGTCGGCAAGCGCGATCTCGTCGAGGCTCCGCGTGCCAAACGCGTAGGTCTTCGCGGCGCTGCCGTCGGCATTCAAGGTCGCGATGAACGGCATGGTGCTCGTTCCGATCACCGCATCGAGACCGCCGCCGACCGGGACGTGACCGAGTGGGACGCCGCTGAACAACGACAGTCGCGTCTCGCCAAACCACGTACACGCACCGATCGTTCCGCTCGGCCGTTGTTGATACACGCCATCCGCCGCGGGGATCAGGATCGACGGGCACGCGGTCGCCGCCGCCAGCTTGGCCACGACGGCGCGAGTCCCCGCCGCGCGCGAAAACACCGTCGACGACACCGGACCGTGCTGCGCGTTGATCGGTACCTCGATCGCACAGACGTGATGGTTCGCGAGCGTCAACACGATCAGGCGCGATGAATTCGTGCCGTCGTCGAGCAGGTACTCGTCGCGCTGCGAGAACACGATATCGCTCGGGGCCTCGCCGGCACAGACGGACGTCGGCTGGCCGAGCACCGTCGGCGCGGTGTTCGTGCTGCCCTCGCCGATCGCGATCGAGATCGTGGTGCCCTTGTCGTTCTGGACGAGCGCCAGATAGCGCTGATCGAGCGGCGATGCGAACAGCGTCTGCGTCATCGCCGGGTTCGTCAACGGAATCGGAAACACGTACGGCGACGGCACGCCGTTCTCCGACGTGTACGCGATCAAGCCGTCTGCCGTCGGCACGACGAGATCGAGGCGCTGGTCGCCATCGAGGTCGGTGACCGCCGGTTGGCCGAGCGTGGTCGGTGCGATCTCGTCGAAGCGGGTGGCGAGCTTCGCCGTCGGGTCGCCGTAGAACGTGGTCGCGGACTTCGAGCCGAGCGCGATGATGTCGCCGTAGCCGTCACCGTTCGAATCCGTGATCCCGAAGCCCTGTTCGGCGAACGGGATCGAGATGTCGCCCGAGCGAAACCGGCCGCCGGGCGCATGACAGAGCTGATCGGCGCCGCACAGATAGTCCGCCGGGCAATCGCCAGCGGAGCCGCACGTGATCGAGCACTGTTGGCAGTTCGTCGACGAGTCGCAGTCCTCGCCATCATCGATCACGCCGTTGCCGCACACCGGCTCGATCGCGTCGAGCCCCGAGCACGCGCACAACAACGCCACCAGTGCGAGTCGGATCATTTGGGATTGTCGAAACCGAACGGTGCTTCGATGTCGTTCGAGTCGTGCGGCTTCGGCGGCGGCTTGGCAGCCTCCGGCTTGTGCTCGCGCGGCGCGGGCGATTGCTTCGCATCGATCGTGACCGGCGCCTTGCCATCGATTCGCTTCGACAGCGAGAGCATGCCCGGCGCCTTGATCAGGATCGTGTGCGGCCCCGGCTCGACCTCGATCGGAGGCGTCACTTGCTCGCCGTCGACGAAGATCTGCGCATTCGTCGCGAGATGCTCGAACGTCACGGCGAACGTGGTGCGTTCTTGCGCCAACGGCTTCGGGGTGGTCACCGCGTGTTGCACGGACGCCGTGTTCGGATCGCTTTGCGGCGTCGCCGGCTCGAGCGGCGGTGGCGGTGGCTCGCCCTTCCCGCCCAGCGCTTCACCGGTCTTCTGCGTCTCGCTCGGCATCGCCGCGTCGCCCGACTTCGCTTGCGTCTTCACGTACATCATCACGCCCGCGACGAGCACGAGTCCCGACCCGATCCAGACCGCAGCACGCCGCGGAGGCTTCACCGCGACCGGCTTCGGCGGCATGGTCTGCGCGAACGCATCCGGCGAGCTCTTGATCCCGAGCTTGCCCGAGGCGATCGGTGCGACCGACGGCGATGCACTCGCATCCGCAAATGCCGCGAGCGCTTCGGCGAGGGTCTTCGGTCGCGCGGCCGGATCCTTGCGCATCATCCACGCGATCGCCGCATCGACGGTGGCCGGCAGCGCGGGATTCTTCGAGCTCGGCGGCGGCGCTTCTTCGTTCACCTGCTTGAACAACAGCTCGACGTAGTCATCGCCGTCGAACGGATACGCGCCGGTGAGCAAGCGATACGCGAGGATGCCGAACGAGTAGACGTCCGTGCGTTGATCGACATCCTTGCCGCGGCATTGCTCGGGCGACATGTAATACGGCGTTCCGATCGGCACGCCCGTCGCGGTGCGATGCCGGATGTCTCCCGAATCGTCGCCGAGGAGCTTCGCGATGCCGAAGTCGAGCAACTTCGGGAACAGCGCACCATCGGCGTCGCGCGCGAGGAAGATGTTCTCCGGCTTGAGATCGCGATGCGCGATGCCCTTCGCGTGCGCGGCATCGAGCGCTCGCCCGATCGCCCGCAAGATCGGCACCGCATCCGCGAGTGCGAGCGGCCCGTGCTCTTTGAGGTAGGCGTCGAGCGTCTCGCCCTCGAGACACTCCATGATGTAGTAGTGCCGGCCGTCCGCCAGTTGCGAGAACTGGAAGATGTCGATGATGTTGTGATGGTTGATCTGGTTGACGGCGCGCGCCTCGGCCGCGAACCGGGAGATCACCATCTCGTCGGCGGCGAACTTGCGCGCGAGCACCTTGATCGCGACCTGCTTGCCGATCACCGGATGCACGCCGCGATACACGGTGCCGAAACCACCGCGCCCGAGCACCGCATCGATCGTGTACTCGCCGACCATGGTGCCGATCGGTAGCTCGGCATCGCCTCCGACCGGGGCGCCCGTGACCAGCTCCGTCGACACCGTCGTCACTCGATCATTCTAGCAGCCTACAGGTGCGGGCGCGCGGTCAACGCTTCGGGCACGTAGACCTTCCAACCTACAAAGCCCACCTTCGTCGCGATCTGGATCACGCGCACCAGGTCGTCGTAGGTCGCGTCGTCCTCGGCGGCGATCTCGATGTCCAACCGATCGGCGAAAAACGCCGAGGCCTTGTCCTCCTTCAATCGCGCCTCGACGCCATCCAGGTTCGTGGTGATGAATTCGTTCACGCGCGACATCCCGAGCGTGACGCCGGCGCTCGAGAGCAGGATCGACAGCTTCACGGATTCGTCGAACGGCCCCGGTTCTGCGACGAGGCCCGTCCACGAGCCCGCGCGCGTAGCGGTCACCGGCGCCGCCGGCACCGTGATGTCGACGAGCGGCTTGCCGGTCAGATCGTCGAGCACGAGATCGACGTGCTGTTCGACCGCCTTCCGGAACATCGTGTTGAGCGCGCGCATCGCCGTGCCTGCCGCCGGCTTCACGAACACCGGCCCGCGGATCACGATCCGGTCGGCCGACGGTTGCGGCAGCTTCGCGAATTCGGAGCCGTACGTCGCCGAACCGAAGCTCGTGAGCTCCACCGGAGGCATCACGCCGAACGCCACGCCGCAGCGAAAGTTCGGCGCCCCGGTCACGCGTTGGGCGACGCGAGTCAGGCACTTCGCGAAGGCCGGATCGTCGACGCCGGACACCTTCGCATCGGGTGTCCACTCGACGGCGAACGTTCCGTAGTCCTTGGCCTGCGCGGTCGCGCATTCACCGAGCGGCTTCACGACTGACTCGAGCGGCACGCCCGGCGGAGGTCCGAGAATGCCGGCGGCACGCGCTTGTTCGATCGCTTGCTGGCGAGCGTCCGACTGGCCCATCTTGCCCTCGTCGAGCGCCATCGCCGTCCCGGAGCCACCACTCTCGTCGGTATCCGCGGTCTTGAAAGCGAACGGATAGTTCACGACGACGATCCCACCGCCATTCGGTTTCGGAAACGCCATCTTCTCGATCACCTTCGCGACACACGTCGCGACTCCCGGATCGACGCCGAACGCGGTCGCGTTCATCACCTTGCCAGCCTTGTCGATCGTGAACTGCGCCTGCACCGTGCCGGCGAGATCCGGCTTCTTCTGCAGCGCCGTCTCGTAGCACTTCGCGATCGCCGGCTTGTTCTTGCGCACCTCCGCACGAATCGCCGCCTTGTCGATCGAGCCTTTGATCGTCGGTTGCTTCTTCGCTTGTTCCGCCGCTTCGTCGGCATCGTGCTGTTGCGCGCCCATGATCGCGAACACCTGCCCTGCTCGCGATCGCGGCCCCGAGACCATCATCTCGTTCGGCGCGACGCACTCGCCGAGCCGCACGCTCAGATCGCCATGCGTCTTTGCCGGCGGCGCATTCACGAGCGGCGCCTCGACTGGCGTTGTCGATCCACATGCCGCGAGCAGGACGAGCAGACGCTTCACAGTGTCGGTCTCGCCGTCAGCGCTTCGGGGATGTAGACCTTCCACTGCGTGAACCCGATCTTCTTCGCGAGGTCGATCGCGTGAAGGACGTCCCCGTAGCTAACGTCGTCGTCGGCGCCGATCTCGATGTCCGGGCGATCGGAGAAGAACGCCGACGCTTTCGCATCCTTCAGCATGCTCTCGAACTTGGACCAATCGCGACCGTCCGCCTCCGAGAATTCGTTCACCCGTGAGATGCCGAACCACAGGTTATCCTTCGATAGCGTGATCGTTCCGACCACCTGCTCGGTGCTATCCGGCCCTTTGACTCGAACGAGACCGGTCCACGAGCCCGCCTTCGTGGCATCCACGGGCGCCACCGGTGGCGCGACTTCGACGAGCGGCTTGCCGTTCGCGTCGACGAGCACGAGATCCACGCCATCACTCGCGGCGGTCCGGAAGATCGCGTTGACTGCTTTCATCGGCGTCTTGCCGTTCGCACGCAGCCATACCGGACCTCGCACCGCCACGGTTCCCGCCGACGCCTTCGGCAGCTTTCGATCCAAGCTGTCACCCAACGCGGAGCTCGTCTTGTCGATCGCGGCGACGTGATCGACGACATTGCCGTCGAGCTTCACGTCCTTGTCGTCGACAACGATCGCGTGGCGATCCGGTTCCGCGATCACGCCGAACGCGGCGCTGCATCGCATCGGCTTGTCGAACGAGGCCTGCTTCGCCGCATCGGAGATGCACGCCGCGAACCTCGGATCGTCGACGCCGATCACCGCGACATCGGTCGCGCTCTTCCACTCGACCGCGAACGTTCCGTACGCGAGCGATTGCGCCGTCGCACAGTCTTCGAGTGCGGGTACGCGCGAGAGCAAGGGCGACTTCTCGACGTACGGCCTATCGATCTTGCCCATCGCGCCGTCATCGAGCGCCATCGCGGTACCGGTGCCGCCACTTTCTTCGGCTGGTGCTGGCGCCGGAGGCGGCGGTGGCGGCGGTGCCTTCGCCGGCGGCGTCGGCGGCGTCTTCGAACCCGGTGACCCGGCTTGATGGAACGTGAACGGATAGTTGACCTGGACGCCCCCGCCCTTCGGCTTCGGGAACTCGATCGACTTGATCACGCCTGCCACGCATTCGGCGACGTGCGGATCCACCCCGCTCCCCGTCGCGCTCGTGACCTTGCCTTCGGGATCGATGAAGAAGCTGGTCGTGACCGTGCCCTGCAGCTTGTCGTTCGCGAGCAGCTCCTTCTCGTAGCAGTACTGGATCTTCTGGATGTTCCGTTTCACGTATCGACGGATCACGGCTTTGTCGAGGTCGCCGTTCACCGCGGGCTGGCCCACGCTCGTCGACTTCGGCCGATCCTCACCGGCCAACGCTTCGAACGCGCCGTTCGGGTGAGCGGCATCGGGCGCGACCGGTTGCTCGCTCGGCTCGAGCGCGAGCGTCTGGCCGATCTTCGACGGCGGGCCGGAGACGAACGTGGTCCCCGGTGGGCCGCAGTCGCCGAGCGCGACCTTCAACGCGCCATGCTTCGCCTTCGCGCCACCGCCACCCGCATCGTCCTTCTTCCCGCCGCATGCGGCGAGCACTCCGACCAACACGATCCATCGCATGGCCCGAAAATAACAAAAGGCCCCGTTGCCAGGGCCTTTGCGTCCAACTCGCTACCGATTACTCGGCGGCGACGTCTTCGGCGGCAGCGTCGGCGTGATCGTTCGCGCCGATGTAGCTGTCCATATCCTCGTCCATGTCGTCATCCATCGCGTCCTCGTCGAGCGCGACATCGACCGTCAGGCGCTTGTAGGCGCCGAGACCGGTACCGGCCGGGATCAACCGACCCATGATGACGTTCTCTTTGAGACCGCGCAGGTAGTCGACGCGACCGTTGATCGACGCTTCCGTGAGCACCTTGGTCGTCTCTTGGAACGACGACGCCGAGATGAACGACTCGGTCGACAGCGACGCCTTCGTGATGCCGAGGAGGAGTGCATCACCCTTCGCCGGCTGGCCGCCAGCGACGATCACGCGCTCGTTCTCTTCTTCGAAGATGTGCTTCTCGACCTGCTCGTCGACCAGGAAGTTCGTGTCGCCCGGATCGGTCACGGTCACGCGACGCAGCATCTGGCGAACGATCACCTCGATGTGCTTGTCGTTGATGCGAACGCCCTGGAGACGATAGACCTCTTGGATCTCGTCGACGAGGTACTTCGCGAGAGCGCGCTCGCCCAACACCTTGAGGATGTCGTGCGGGTTCGCCGGACCGTCCATGAGCGCTTCACCAGCGCGCACGCGATCACCTTCACGGACCGAGAGGTGCTTGCCTTTCGGGATCAGGTACTCGCTCGGATCGCCGACCTCGGGAACCACGAGCACCTTGCGCTTGCCCTTGGTGTCCTTGCCGAAGTGAACGACGCCGTCGATCTCGCAGATGACCGCGTGGTCTTTCGGCTTGCGAGCTTCGAACAGCTCGGCAACGCGCGGCAGACCACCGGTGATGTCCTTCGTCTTCGTGGTTTCACGAGCGATCTTCGCGATCACGTCACCGGCTTCGATGAAGTCGTTGTCGTTCACGAGGATGTTCGAGTCGACCGGCAGGAAGTAACGCGCTTCGCTGTCGCCGCCGGGGAGCTTGACGGTGTTGCCGTCGGCGTCCTTCAGCGTGATGCGCGGGCGGCTGTCCACGTCCTTGCTCTCGATGATCTGCTTACGCGACAGACCGGTCACTTCGTCGAGCGACTCCTGCATCGTGACGCCGTCGACGATGTCGCCGTACTTCACGTAACCGGAGACTTCCGTGACGATCGGCATCGCGAACGGATCCCACTCGGCCATGACCTGGCCCGCCTTCACGCGCGCGCCGTCCTCGACGAGGAGCTTCGCGCCGTAGGTCAGACCATAGCGCTCGCGCTCGCGACCGATCTCGTCGACAAGAACGAGCTCGCCCTGGCGGCTCATCACCACCTGGTAGTCCTTCTTCTTGACGAGTTGGACGGTCTTGAGAACGACCGTGCCTTCGTTACGCGCTTCGATCGACGACTGCTCGGTACGAATCTGACCGACGCCACCGATGTGGAACGTACGCATCGTGAGCTGGGTACCCGGCTCACCGATTGACTGCGCCGCGATGACACCGACGGCTTCGCCGATGTTCACCATGATGCCGCGAGCGAGGTCACGGCCGTAGCACAGCGAGCAGATACCGCGACGGGTCTCGCACGCGAGCACCGAGCGAATCTTCACGCGGTCGATACCGGCGTTGTCGATGATCTTGACGTGCTCTTCCGTGATGTCCGCGTTCGCCGGGAGGAGAACCTCGCCGGTGTACGGGTCGACGATGTCCTCGAGGACAACGCGACCGAGGATGCGGTCACCGAGGCGCTCGATGATCTCGCCACCTTCGATGAGCGGCATCATCTCGACGCCCTGACGCGTACCGCAGTCGAACTCGCTGATGATCGTGTCTTGCGACACGTCGACGAGGCGGCGGGTCAGGTAACCCGAGTTCGCCGTCTTCAACGCGGTGTCCGCGAGGCCCTTACGAGCGCCGTGGGTCGAGATGAAGTACTGGTGAACCGAGAGACCTTCGCGGAAGTTCGTCGTGATCGGGGTCTCGATGATTTCGCCCGACGGCTTCGCCATCAGGCCGCGCATACCGGCCAGCTGCCGCATCTGCTGCTGCGAACCACGAGCGCCCGAGTCGGCCATGATGAAGATCGAGTTGAAGGACGGCGCCTTCTTCACGATCGGCGAGGAAGCATCGCGGAACTCGTCCGTCGAGATTTCCTTCATCATGTCCTTGGCGATCGACTCTGCGACTTGCGCCCAGATGTCGACGACCTTGTTGTAGCGCTCGCCGTCGGTGATGAGGCCTTCGGTGTACTGCTCCTCGATCTCCGCGACTTCCTTCTGGGCTTCACCCAGAAGGACTTCCTTCGACGGCGGAATCACCATGTCGTCGATGCAGACCGAGATGCCGGCGCGCGTCGCGAACGTGTAACCCGTGGTGCGAAGTGCGTCGGCCAGGAGCACCGTCGCCTTCTGACCTGCCTCGCGATACACGAGGTCGATCAGCTCGGCGAGCTGCTTCTTGCCCATCACCTTGTTGATCGCTTCGAAGTGCACTTCCGGCGGACAGATGTCCTTGAGGAGCGCGCGGCCGACCGTCGTCGAGACGAGCTCGGTGCCGGTGCCGTCGTTCTTCGGATAGCGCAGCTTGATCGCCGCTTGGAGGTGAACCTCGCGGTGGTCGTACGCCATGCGGACTTCGTCGATCGATCCGAACACGCCTTGGGTCGGACGACCTTTCTTGTCCTCGCGGTACTCGCCGAGAGCGTACGGACGCTCGCGGGTGAGGTTGTAGAGGCCGAGCACGATGTCCTGCGACGGAACGATGATCGGCTTGCCGTTCGCGGGCGAGAGGATGTTGTTCGTCGACATCATCAGCACGCGCGCTTCCATCTGCGCTTCGATGCTGAGCGGGACGTGGACGGCCATCTGGTCACCGTCGAAGTCGGCGTTGAACGCCGCGCAAACGAGCGGGTGCAGCTGGATCGCCTTACCCTCGGTGAGCACCGGCTCGAACGCCTGGATGCCGAGGCGGTGCAAGGTCGGCGCACGGTTCAAGAGAACCGGGTGCTCCTTGATCACCTCTTCGAGGATGTCCCACACCTCGGGACGCTCTTTCTCGACGAGCTTCTTCGCCGACTTGATCGTCGTGACGAGGTGACGCTCTTCGAGCTTGTTGTAGATGAACGGCGTGAACAGCTCGAGCGCCATCTTCTTCGGCAGGCCGCACTGGTGCAGCTTGAGCTCGGGACCGATCACGATCACCGAACGGCCGGAGTAGTCGACGCGCTTGCCGAGCAGGTTCTGGCGGAACCGACCCTGCTTGCCCTTCAGCATGTCCGAGAGCGACTTCAGCGGGCGCTTGTTCGGGCCCGTGATGGTCTTGCCGCGGCGACCGTTGTCGAACAACGCATCGACCGCTTCTTGAAGCATGCGCTTCTCGTTGCGGATGATGATCTCCGGAGCGTTGAGCTCCTGGAGACGGCGCAGACGGTTGTTACGGTTGATCACGCGGCGATACAGATCGTTGAGATCCGACGTCGCGAACCGGCCGCCGTCGAGCGGAACGAGCGGGCGCAGATCCGGCGGAATCACCGGGATGATCGTCAGCATCATCCAGTCAGGCTTGTTGCCGCTCTCGCGGAACGCCTCGACGACCTTCAGCCGCTTCGCGACCTTCTTGCGCTTGGCTTCGCTGGTGATCTCGCGCATCTCGGCGCGCAGGGTCTCCGCGAGGCCGACGATGTCGAGGCCGCCCGGGTTCTGCTGCGTCTTCGCCGAGAGGAGCTTCAGGATCGCTTCCGCGCCCATTCCGGCGTCGAACGCGTCGTAACCCATCTCGTCGAGGAGCTTGCCGTAGCGCTCTTCGGTCAGGAGCTCGCAGTGCGCGAGACCCGACTCCTTCGGATCGATGACGATGTACGCCTCGCAGTAGAGGACCTTCTCGAGATCCTTCAGCGGGATGTCGAGGAGGTTACCGATGCGCGACGGCAGCGACTTCAGGAACCAGATGTGCGCGACCGGCGTGGCGAGCGTGATGTGGCCCATGCGCTCGCGGCGCACCTTGGCTTGGATCACTTCGACGCCGCACTTCTCGCACACGACGCCACGGTGCTTCATGCGCTTGTACTTGCCGCAGTTGCACTCGTAGTCCTTCACCGGCCCAAAGATCTTGGCGCAGAACAAGCCATCGCGTTCCGGCTTGAACGTGCGGTAGTTGATCGTCTCCGGCTTCTTCACTTCACCGTGCGACCATTCGCGGATCTTCTCCGGCGAGGCCAGCATGATGCGGATCGCGGAGAACGAACGAGGGTCTTTCGGCTTCTCGAAGAAATTAAAAATGTCCTTCATGATTGCTCCTTAGTCCTCTCGTTGATCAGCTCGCGCTGCCCATCTTGTCGGCGACTTCACGTGCGAGCGCGGCAAGGCCCGCCGGGATTCCCGGCTGCTGCTGCGTTTCGCGACGAGGCATCGTCGGGTCTTCAACCAATTCGACGTCCAAGCAGAGCGCTTGGAGCTCCTTGAGGAGCACGTTGAACGATTCCGGCAGGCCGGCTTCGAGCACGTGCTCGCCCTTCACGATCGATTCGTACATGCGGGTACGGCCGAGCACGTCGTCGGACTTGACCGTCAAGAACTCCTGCAGCGCGTACGCAGCGCCGTAGGCTTCCATCGCCCACACTTCCATCTCGCCGAGGCGCTGGCCACCGAACTGCGCCTTACCACCGAGCGGCTGCTGGGTGACGAGCGAGTACGGGCCAATCGAGCGAGCGTGGATCTTGTCATCGACGAGGTGATGCAGCTTGAGCATGTACATCACGCCGACGGTGACCTTGTTGTCGAACGGCTCACCGGTCTTGCCGTCGATCAGCGTGGCCTGACCGCCAACCGGCAGCCCCGCCATCTTCAACGACGACTTGATCTCGGCTTCCGTCGCGCCGTCGAACACCGGCGTCGCGAGGTGGACACCGGTCTGCAGCGTCTTCGCGAACCGACCCGTGTCTTCCTGCGAGAGCTTGTCGATGAACGCCGACTGCTCCGGGAACAGCTTCTTCAGCTGACCCTTGAGGATGTCCGCCGACCAGTTGGTCTGGAGGTACGCGTCGATCTGGTTGCCAAGCGACTTGGCAGCCCAGCCGAGGTGAACCTCGAGAATCTGGCCGATGTTCATACGGCTCGGGACGCCGAGCGGGTTGAGGCAGATGTCGACCGGCGTGCCGTCCTCGAGGTACGGCATATCCTCTTCGGGGAGCAGGCGCGACACGACACCCTTGTTGCCGTGGCGACCGGCCATCTTGTCACCGACCGAGAGCTTCCTCTTGATCGCGAGATAGACCTTCACCAGCTTGATGACGCCCGGCGGCAGCTCGTCGCCCTTCGTCAGCTTGCTGATCTTCTCCGAGTACTGCTGCTCGATGTTGAAGACGTCTTCTTCACGCTTCGCGGCGAGCTGCTCGAGTTGCTCTTCGATCTTGCCGTCGCCGGAGTCGAGCTGGATCTCGTGCCAGTAGCGGTGCGGCACTTCGTTCAGCTGCTCGAGCACGATCTTCTCGCCCTTCGGGAGGAGAACCTTGCCCTTGTCGTCGACGAGGCGCGACGCCGTGGTCTTACCGACCAGGAGCTCGCGCATCTTGTTGTAGTACGCCTCCGAGATGATCTTCACCTCGTCGCGCTTGTTGAGCATGAGGAGCTCTTTCTCCGCATCCTCGATGGCCTGAGCGCGCTCGTCCTTCTCCGTACCCTTGCGTGCGAACACGCGGGCACCGATCACGACACCGACGACGCCCGGCGGGACGCGCAGCGACGTATCGCGCACGTCACCGGCGCGCTCGCCGAAGATCGCGCGGAGCAGCTTCTCTTCCGGCGACAGCTGGGTCTCGCCTTTCGGCGTGATCTTGCCGACGAGGATATCGCCGGCCTTGACCTCGGCGCCGATGCGCACGATGCCCGACTCGTCGAGATCCTTCAGCGCTTCTTCACCGACGTTCGGGATGTCGCGCGTGATCTCTTCTTTACCGAGCTTGGTGTCGCGAGCGACGCACTCGAACTCCTCGATGTGGATCGACGTGAACACGTCGTTCTTCACGAGCTTCTCGTTGATGAGAATCGAGTCTTCGAAGTTGTAACCGCCCCACGGCATGAACGCGACGACCACGTTCTGGCCGAGCGCGAGCTCGCCGGTCTCCGTCGCCGGACCGTCCGCGATCACGTCACCAGCTTTGACCTTGTCGCCCGGTTGGACGATCGGCTTCTGGTTCATGCACGTGTTCTGGTTCGAGCGCTGGAACTTCACGAGCGTGTAGATGTCCGGGCGGACCGAGTTCGGATCCTTCGGATCGACCTTGCTCGGACGGACGACGATACGGTTCGAGTCGACCCAGTCGACCGTGCCTTCGCGCTTGGCGACGACGGTAACGCCCGAGTCACGCGCGACGATGCCTTCCATACCCGTGCCGATGAGCGGCGACGTGGTGCGGATCAGCGGCACCGCTTGGCGCTGCATGTTCGAACCCATGAGTGCGCGGTTCGCGTCGTCGTGCTCGAGGAACGGGATCAGCGATGCGGCCACCGACACCAGCTGGTTCGGCGACACTTCCATCAACGTCACGTCATCCGGCTTCGACATGACAACGTCCGAGCCCTTGCGGGACGAGACGTAGTCCTCGGTCAGCTTGCCGGCCTTTTGCTCGACGTTCGCGTGGGTGATGATCTGACCTTCCTCTTGGAGGGCCGAGTAGAAGTTCACCTCTTCGCTCACCTTGCCCTGCTCGACCGCGCGATACGGCGTCTCGATGAAGCCGTACTCGTTGACGCGGGCGAACGTCGACAACGACGCGATCAGACCGATGTTCGGACCTTCCGGGGTCTCGATCGGGCAGATGCGGCCGTAGTGGGTCGGGTGCACGTCGCGGACTTCGAAGCCCGCGCGCTCGCGCGTGAGGCCACCCGGGCCAAGTGCCGACAGGCGGCGCTTGTGGGTGACTTCCGAGAGCGGGTTCGTCTGATCCATGAACTGCGAGAGCTGCGAGCTACCGAAGTACTCCTTCACCACCGCCGACACCGGCTTCGCGTTGATGAGGTCGTGCGGCATGAGCGTCTCGATCTCTTGCGACATCGACATGCGCTCTTTGATCGCGCGCTCCATGCGAACGAGACCGATGCGGTACTGGTTCTCCATCAGCTCGCCGACGGCGCGCACGCGACGGTTACCGAGGTGATCGATGTCATCGATCACGCCGCGGCCGTTGCGGAGCTCGATCAGGTAGCGAACCGTCTCGAGGATGTCGCGCTTCGTGAGGATCTGGGTCTCGATCGGCTCGTCGATCTTGAACTTGTAGTTCAGCTTGAGACGGCCGACGCGCGACAGGTCGTAGCGCTCCGCATTGAAGAACAGGTTGTGGAACAGCGTCTGCGCCGAATCGAGCGCGGGCTGATCACCCGGGCGGAGGCGGCGATAGATCTCCATGACCGCTTCATCCGGGCCCTGGAGCTTGTCGGTGAGCAGCGTGTTGCGGAGGTACGGACCGACGTTGAGGTTGTCGATGAAGAGAACTTCGACCTTCTCGACGCCGCGATCGCGCAACTCGTCGAGCTTGGCCTCGGTCAGCTCCTCGTTGCACTGCAGGAGCACTTCACCGGTCGACTCGTCGATGACGTCCTTCGCCGACACCTTGCCGACGAGCTCGTCGAGCTCGATCGGAAGCAGATCCACGCCCGACTCTTGGAGCTTGCGGATCGCGCCCTTGGTGAACTTGCGGTTCTTCTTGACGAGGACTTCCTTCGTCTTCGGATGCTTGATGTCACGCGTGGCGCGCTGACCGACGAGCAGGTCGTAGTTGACCTGGCGGCTGTACTTCTTGCCTTGCTCGAAGTGGATCGTCTCCACGTCGTAGAAGTAGTTCAGCAGCTCTTCGGTCGAGTAACCGAGCGCGCGCAGGAGCACCGTCGCGTGCAGCTTGCGGCGGCGATCGATGCGGACGTAGAGGATGTCCTTGTGGTCGAACTCGAAGTCGAGCCACGAGCCGCGGTACGGGATCACGCGCGCGTTGTAGAGGAGCTTGCCGCTCGAGTGCGTCTTGCCCTTGTCGTGATCGAAGAACACGCCCGGCGAGCGGTGGAGCTGCGAGACGATGACGCGCTCGGTGCCGTTGATGATGAACGTACCGGAGTCGGTCATCAGCGGGATCTCGCCGAAGTAGACCTCTTGCTCCTTCACGTCACGGATCGACTGGACGCCGGTCTCTTCGTTCACGTCCCAAACGACGAGACGGATGATGACCTTGATCGGCGCCGCGAACGTCATGCCGCGAGCGCGGCACTCGTCGACGTCGTACTTCGGCTTCTCGAGGTTGTACGACACGAACTCGAGCGAGCTCGTCTCCGAGAAATCTTTGATCGGAAAGACGCTCTTGAAGACGCCTTGAATGCCGATGTCCTCGCGTTTGTCCGCGGGGATGTCCAGTTGGAGGAACTTGTCGTAGCTGCGCTTCTGGATGTCGATCAGGTTCGGGATCTCGATAACCTGGTCGAGCTTCGCGAAGCTCTTACGTGCCCGGAAGTTCTTCTGGATCAGTGACGCCATGTGAAGCTGGTCCCGTTCTCGGCGGTGCGACCGCCGAAATGAGCTGATGGCCGGACATCGTTTTCGGAACCCCTGCGCGCTGGGAATCCCGTGATGCCGGCCGGATTTACTGCTGAGTCAACGTGCGGCGTGCCAAGAAAACAGGGGCTGCGTATAGCATGTCCCTTGAAAAGTGAACCGAAAAGTGTCGTGCAAGTGATCGTGCCAAAATCGTTGACGATCTGAGGGCACCCGGCCCTGAATCGGCCCCAGGTTTAGCAGGCGTTTGGTCCCACGCCACCCTGGATGATCGGTCTGGCCAAGTGTCCGAAAAATGAAAAAGGCCGCCTTCCGGCGACCCTTCACGCTTCGGGAATTACGCCCCGAGGCAAGCCCCATTACTTGAGCTCGACTTCGGCGCCAGCTTCCTTGAGCTTCTTCTCGATGTCCTGGGCTTCCGTCTTCGACACGGCCGCCTTGACGTCCTTCGGGGCGCCGTCGACGAGATCCTTCGCGTCCTTGAGACCGAGGCCGGTCACTTCGCGGACAACCTTGATCACGCCGATCTTGTTCGCGCCGCCGCTCTTGAGGACGACGGTGAACTCGGTCTTCTCCTCAGCAGCCGCGGCCGGAGCCGCGCCGCCGCCAGCCGCCGGAGCCGCCGCAACGGCGACCGGAGCCGCCTTGACGCCCCACTTGTCCTCGAGGGCCTTGGTCAGGCCGACGAGCTCGACAACGGTGAGACCCGAGAGTTGGTTGATGAATGCTTCTTGATCGAACGCCATAAAATTTCTCCTTACTCGAACAGTTGCTGGTTGGGATTACGCCGACTCGAGCTGGCGCTTCCGCGCATCCAGCAAGTAGGCAAAGTTTTGGATGGGCGCCGCGATCTGCGCGACGAACCCTTGGGGACCTGCGAGGAACGTCATCAGCATCGACGCGCGGATGTCGTTCTTCGTCGGCATCTTCGAGAGCATCTCGATGTCAGCCGTCGACTTGAGGAGCTTGCCCTCGTAGTAGCCGCCCTTGATCTGGAACTTCGGTTCCTGCTTCGCCCACTTGAGAGCGATCTCGGCGGGAGGCTGCGGCGCCTCGCCCGTCGTCCAGATCACCGCGGTCGTGCCCGACATCAGCTCCGTGATCGGCTCCATCGCGGAGCCCTTCACGGCGATCTTGACGAGCGAGTTCTTGATCACGCGGTAGTGGCAGCCGGCCTTGCGGAAGTCATCGCGAATCGCGGTGACGACCGGCACGGTGATGCCGCGGTAGTCCGCGACGACGATCGACGCGACGTTCTTCCACGCCTCCGTGATTTCGCCGAGAACTTGTTCTTTTTGTGCTCTTTCCATGGTGCTCCTTAAACGACGAAACCCTCTCGATCAGACGAGAGGGTTTTCGCGTTCCCGACGAATCGGGGAGCTTCAACCACCTCATCTACCGTTGGACTTATGGGAGCCAACGGTCTTCGACGAAGGTCGTTATCGAAATTACTTAGTCGGCGGCAGCGCCTGCCACGAACGGGGTGGGATCGATCTTGATGCCCGGACCATGGGTGGTCGAGATCGTGATCGACTTCATGTAGTTGCCCTTGGCGGTCGCGGGCTTCAGCTTCACGAGCTGCTCGACGAGCGCGCGCACGTTCGCGGCGAGCTTCTCGGCCGAGAACGAGGCCTTGCCGACGGGCGTCTGGATGATGCCGGCCTTCTCGACGCGGAACTCGACGCGACCGGCCTTGAGCTCGGCAACCGCCTTCTTCACGTCTGCGGTGACCGTACCGACCTTCGGGTTCGGCATCAGGCCCTTCGGACCGAGCACGCGGCCGATCTTACCGACCTGAACCATCATGTCCGGCGTCGCGACGAGCGTGTCGAACTCGAACCAGTTCTCGTTCGCGATCTTGTTGATGTACTCGTCCGAACCCGCGTAGTCGGCGCCTGCTTCGAGGGCTTCCTTCGCCTTGTCCGGCTTCGCGATCACGAGGACGCGCTTGGTCTTGCCGGTACCACCGGGCATGACGACCGAGCCACGGACCATCTGATCGGCGTACTTCGGGTTGACGCCCAAGCGGATCGACGCGTCGACGGTCTCGTCCCACTTGGTCGAGATCTTCAACTTGGAGATGAGCGCGACGGCCTCTTCGACGGTGTAGCGCTTGGTCGAGTCGTACGACTCGAGTGCTTTACGGAACTTCTTGCCTGCCATTGGATGACTCCGGCCTGGTCAAACGAACAGACGAGCTGTTCTCCCAGGGGTGGGTGGTCTACTTGATCTAATCGACGACGTCTAGTCCCATCGAACGAGCCGTACCGGCGACAGAGCGCATGGCCGACTCGAGCGACGTGGTGTTCAGATCCGGAAGCTTCTGCTCCGCGATTTCGCGGACCTGCTTCTTGGTGACTTTGCCGACCTTCGTCTTGTTCGGTTCACCCGAGCCCGACTCGATCTTCGCCGCCTTCTTGAGGAGGATCGACGCCGGCGGGGTCTTGGTGATGAACGTGAACGAGCGGTCTGCGTAGGCGGTGATGAGGACCGGGATGATCAGGTCGCCCATCTGCGCCGTCCGCGCGTTGAACTCCTTGCAGAACTGCATGATGTTCAAACCATGCTGTCCGAGCGCCGGACCAACCGGCGGCGCCGGGTTGGCTTTACCGGCGGGGCACTGGAGCTTGATGATTGCGGTGACCTTCTTCATACGATCTTCCTACCGAGGGCAGGCCTTATGCCTTCTCGACCTGGTTGAAGTCAAGCTCGACCGGCGTAGGACGCCCGAGCATCGAGACCGTGACCTTTAGCTTCTGCTTGTCGTTCTTCACTTCGGCAACGACGGCCGAGAACGACGCGAACGGACCGTCGATCACCCGGACCGACTCGCCGACTTCGAACGTCACGCGAGCCTTGGGCTTTCCAGCCTTACCTTCCGCGGCGTTCGTTTGAACGCCCGTGATCTCGCGCTCCGGCACCGGCGTGGGCTTGGTGCCGCCGAGAAAGCCCGTGATCTTCGGCGTGTTCTTGACGAGGTGGAACGTGCGGTCGTCCAACACCATCTGCACGAACATGTAGCCCGGGAAGAACTTGCGGGTCATCGTGCGGCGCTGACCCTTGACGTTCTCCGTCACGGATTCCGTCGGCACGAGGACGTCACCGAAGTACTCGGTGAGGCCGTTGTTCCGGACGCGCTCGAGCAAGGTCAACTTCGCCTTGTTCTCGTGCCCCGAGTAGGTGTTGACGATGTACCACTTCTTCTCTGCCGTCGGCGGAGCGATGTTGCCGGCGATGCTCGGCGACGACGTGCGCGGAGCGGGCTCACCCGCTTCCGTCTCATCCGCGCCGTCGTTGTGCTCGGTCCCGTTATCCATAAACGCGCTCCGTGATGCCCGACCACACGAGGTCGAACGCGAACAAGATGACCGCGGAAACGAGGGCCATGATGATGACCGTCAGCGTCGACGTGCGAACTTCTTTCGCCGTCGGCCACGTGACCTTCTTCAGCTCGGACGCCACCTCGTTCGCGAGGTGATAGATGCGGTCGTTGCGATACGTGATGATGCCGATCACCGTGGCTCCGATCGCCGCGGCCAACGTGATCTTGAAATCACTCGGAGTGGCCGGCGTGAAGAAGCCCCAAACCCAGTCGATCGACCACTGCAGCAAATAGAACAGGATGACCGTCCCGACGAGGTACATCAGGTGGACGGGCTTGTTCGGTGCGTTCTCTTGCGTGCTGGTGGCCACGGGTTCCTACGATTCGTTGTTTTCGGTGACTGTGGCAGGGGAGACAGGACTTGAACCTGCAGCCCTCCGCTTTGGAGACGGATGCTCTACCAATTGAGCTACTCCCCTAGAGTTTCGACGACTTAGCTATCTTTTCTTGAAGGTACACCTCGGCTGTGCAGACGGAAGCGGACGTTTAGCCCAAACAAAAACACGAGGCAAGTCCTAAGGTCGTAAACCTCGGACGCCTCGTGCTCTGGGTTCGATCGGGAACCACGCAGACGATCTGCGAACTTAGCTCTGCTTCGTCAAGCCTCGATGGAAGAAGTGAACCTCGGTAACGAGGTCGGGTTTCGCCACCATCTGACGGTAGCAACCACGCACCCTCCTTAGATCCAGTCCTTTCCAAAACGGGTGATCGCCGATCACGCCGTAGTCGCCGACCTTCTGGTGCTCGAACATCTGGCCCTGCCAGGTCCACAGCCCGTGCTGGAGCCCCTTCGTGTTCGTGTAGTACTGGCCGTACAGCTTCTTCGGCTCGAATTGGACTCCACCTGCGGTGTTCTTCATGTCGATGATCAGCTGATCGCCATCCTTCATGATGCAGCTCGCGCCATCGGCCGTGAACTCCATGGTCAGGCCTGGCACGAGCTCGGTCGGCGTGTGCAGCAGGCGATGCTCCTGCGCGCAGAAATCTTCCGAGTCCGAGATCACGGCGACCGCGTGCATGCAGAACCGCGGCACCGGCATCGGCACCGACAGATCCGGCTGAACCGCGATCGTGAACACCGCTTCGTAGAACTCCGGCGAGTCGGGCTTTCCGAAATGGCCGGTGTGATAGTGGAGCGCTTCGACCGCGAACAACGCGCGGCCCGGACGCACCTCGATCATCTCGAGAGAGGGCGGGACGAAGTGCGCGACCGCATCGGCGTCGACTTCGTAGAGGTACATGACCTGCTTCTTCACGCGCCAGATCAGGGTGAGATTGATATTTCCAAGACTCGTTGCAGTTTCGACGGCGTTCACGACACGACCTTTCTGAAGCCGATCGCATCGGCGGCGCCGCGAACGATTCGCGCGCAACTCGTGATCTGAGCTTCCGTATGTTGAGAGGTAACGAACAAGCGGATGCGCGCTTCATTCACGGGCACCGCTGGAAAGCTCATGCAGCTGCCGTCGAGACCGTGGCGCTGCAGCCAGTCGGCGAGCGGAATCGTGTTCGTCTCCGGTCCGTAGATGACCGGGACGATCCACGAGTTGCTGCGTCCGATATCGACATCCGGCGCGAGCTGCGCGCGGAGCAGCGTGGCGTTGCGATCGACGTGCGCTCGGCGATCGTTGCCATCGCTGCTACTCGCGAGCTCGAGCGCCTTCGTCACGCCCGCGGTCATCGCGGGATCGAGCGCGCACGAGAACATCCGGCAGCGCGCGTACCAATTGACGTAACGCGCGATCTCTTTCTTCGCGATCAACGCACCGCCGAGCCCGGCGAGCGCCTTCGAGAACGTGACGACCAGATAGTCGACCTGATCGAGCACGCCCATCATCGCCGCGGCGCCCCTGCCCCGCGTGCCGCACATCAGGAACGAGTGCGCCTCGTCGACGAGGACCTGCGCGCCGTAGCTCTTCGCGAGCGGAACGATTTCGGACAGCTTGCCGAAGTCACCGTCGGCGGAGAACACGCCTTCCGTCACGACGAGCGTGCGTTGCTTGGTGGGCGCGAGCTCGTCGAGGATCTGCTTCAGGTGTGCGGCGTCGTTGTGCTCGAAGTAGTGGACCTTCGAGCGCGCGAGCTGTGCGCCCTCGAGGATCGACATGTGCGCGGACTTGTCGATCACGATGTGATGGCGCCGCTTCATCACCGCCGAGATCGTGCCGGTGTTGACGGCGTAGCCCGACGAGAACAACGACACGCCGCGATCCGGTAGGCCGATGACGTCGATCAGCTTCTGCTCGAGCCCTGTATGCAGGAGGTTCGTGCCCGCTTGCACCGGCGAGGATGCGGCGCCGAGCCCGTAGCGATCGAGCGCGTCCTTCGCGGCGGCGATCACGTCGGGATGAGTCGCGTAGCCGAGGTAGTTGTACGACGAGAAGTTCAGCAGCTCGAGTGCGGTGCCGTCGGGACGGCGCGCGCGAACGAACGGTTGTTGCGCCTCCTCGCGTGCGGTCTCGAACGCGTAGACGCCGTCGCGCGTCGCGTCGTCGATCCAGTCGGAGAACCGGGCGGCTTCCGATTGTTCGCCGTCCGCCGACGCGATGAACATGTCGTACGTGTAGTCGTAGTACTCGGGCCGCATGGATCGTGACTCGGTAGAGCCCGGACCCGCGCAGGTGTTTCAGCCTTTGTCAGGGTTCGCGCAACAACTCCTCGGCAATCCGCGTGAGATCGACGAGCGATGTGGTCGCATCGGTCTTGCCACGGCGGCCGGGCATCCAGTCCTTGCCGAACAAGCTGTGGAGCACGGCCTTCGGGCCGACCTCGAGGAAGTAGGGAAAGTCGATCCGCGTCGCGTACGCATCTACCGACGCGCGCCAACGCACCGGCTTCCACACGTGATCCGCGAGCCGCGCGCGGACCGTGATCGGAGACGGATCGAGCGCGACCTCGCCGGTGGTGTTCGGCAGATAGTCCGCGCGCGGCATCGAGAACGGTGTCGCCGCGAGAATCTCGCCGAACTGCGCCGCGGCGTCGCGAAACGCCGGCGAGTGCATCGGGATCCGGTGCTCGATCGGTACCGCTTCGAAGTAGTCGTCCGCTTCGAGCACGCTCACCACCGCTTCGACGGCTGCACGCTCGCCGCTGATCACGTTCTGGCGCGGCGAGTTGTAGAGCCCGATTCCGACGCGATCGCCGACACCCAACCGCGCGATCGCCGCCTCGATCACGCGCGCCTCGAGCGGAAACACCGACACCATCAGACCGCCGCGTGCGTGATCGAACAGGTTGCCGCGCGCCTCGACGAGCTTCACCGCATCCGCGAACGCGAGCGCGCCGATGTGGACGAGATGGTTGTACTCGCCGAGCGATAGGCCGAGCGAATGCACGGTCTGCAACCCGGTCTGCCCCACGCGTTGAAGGTGCAGGTGGTTCGCGAGGAACACGCCGAGCTGGACGTCGCGATGGGTCTGAAGATCCAGCGTCGCGACGATGTCGCGGCCGAGTAGATCATTCGCCTGCTCGACGACAGCCGGCGCGACGTGCGCGACCCGCGCGAGCATCTCGGGATACCGCGAGCTCTGGCCGGGGAACATCAGGACGAGCGTCATGAATCCTCCTGCTCGCGATCAAAACGGGCACCACCCCGTTTCTTCCCGAGGTTTCACAGCGGCGTGTGGGTCGTTTCGTCGCGAACGTCGACGACATTCGGCGTCGCGATCCGGAAGCTGTCGAATGCACCCGCGAAGTTATCGTTGCCGATCACGCCGGCGACCAGGTGCTGGGTGCCATCGCGGCGCACCGCCAAGGCATTGCCGTACTCCTGGCCGGCGATCTGCCAGCTACCGAGGCCGGTCGCCGTCGACAACCCACCCGAGCCACCGCGGAATACCCACACCATGCCGGCGTTCGTGCCATGGATGTCGTCGAGCGGCGTGCCGGCGGCGATGTCGTCGAAGCCCGTCGTCTGGTTCGGCACGGTCACGAGCACGCCACCGAGTTGCTCGCCGGCGGCCATCGCGGTGCCGAGCAGCGTGGTGTGGTTGAACGTGAGGTTGCCGTTCGTCACCACCGGCACGTGAACGTGGAGTCGGCCCGCATTCGACGCGTGGCCCGGCGCGCCGATCGCGAGCTCGCGCTTGCCATCGTTCGAGCCCGCGTACTTCACACCATCGAAGTTGCCGACGGCGATGTCCGCGCCGAAGCGATCACCTGCATGCGGCGTCTCGCCATTCGAGGCCGGCTCGTCGATCGCGATCGGTGCATCCCAATCGGTCGCGTTCGCCGTCACCACGAACACCGTCCCTGCCCCGTGGCCCGGCGCGCCGATCGCGAGGTCGACGCGACCGCTGCTATCGTGATCGAAGTTGCCGACGGCGAGCGATGCGCCGAACTGATCGGCGTTACCGAGGCCCGCGCTCGTCGGCTCGTTGATGCCGCGGCGATTTTCGAAGTGGCCGTGGTTCGTCGGCGTCGGGTTTGCCGCCTTCACGAACTCGAACGTGTTCACGTAGCCTGACTTCGCGCCGTTGAACGTCTGATTCGGCACACCGACGGCAAGCCCCGGCGTTCCCGAGGGGCCATCGAACTTGCCGGTCGCCAACGCCGTCCCAAAGCCGGCGCCATCTTGCACGTCGATCGTCACGCCTTGCGTGGTCTGCGAGACGAGCGCGAATCGCGTCTTGCTGAGACCGCGACCGTCGGCATCGTGCACCAGATCCGGCGACGGATCGCCGAACAGCACGTACGCCACACCCGAGTTGCGGGTCGGGAAGTCGGTCGTCGCACTGTGTGGTGCGCCGACGATCAGATCGTCCGCACCGTCACCGTCGAAGTCTGCCACCGCGAGCGAGGCGCCGAAGTGGTCGCCCGCGCGCGGCACGCCACCGATATCGGTTTCCGCGATCTTGTTCCACGCGACGAGACCGCCGCCCGGAACGCCGCGATAGATGTAGACCGCGCCCGCTTGAGCGAGCCCCGGCCAGCCATCGTTCGGGGCGCCGATCGCGACGTCGTCGATGCCATCGCCGTCGAAGTCACCGGCGACAACCGCGGCGCCGTACTGGTGGTTCGCGACGTGTTGTCCGAACGCCGGCTCGTACATCCACGCCATGATCGCGGTGTCGAGTTGCGACAGGAACACCGGCCGCCGTACGAAGCCCGGCGTATTTCCACCGGCCGTGTTCACGTGCGAGTGCCCCTTCGCCATCAACGGGAAGCAATCGCAGTCCGTGCCGTTCGACTTCACGCAGAAGTTGTCCGACGGATACTCCATGATCGAATTGACGTCGTAGCTGAACGGTTCGACGAACGCGCCCGGATTGGACTGGACGTATTGCGAGAGCTCGCCGGATTCGACGCAGCTCGAATCGAGGCTGAGGACGGTGGTCATGTCCGACCGCTTGGCCTCGTGATCGAGCCCGAGCGCATGGCCGAGCTCGTGCTCGATGATGTCCTGCGTGTGGGTCGGGAAGATGTGGACGCCGGTCACGTCACCCGGATCGATACCGTTCGGCCCGATCACGTCCGTGAACGACACGTCCTGCTTGCCGGAGATGGAGAATTGCAGCACCGGCGCGTTCGCGACCTGACCGGGGATGAACGAGATCGCCGGCACGTGCGCCATCCAATCGTTCATCGCCGCGATCTCGAGGTTGCGCATCGCCGTCGGAACGTTCGCGGCGAACACGAAGTGCACGATGCCGCTCGGCCAGCGGTGATTCATGCCGACGATCACTTCGCCGCGCAGGCGTGGGTCCGGCACCGGGCCGAAGTCGATATCGCCCTCGTACATCATGTCGCCGTCGGCATCGACGACGTACGTGACCTCGTGGATCTTGCCGGTCTGCGCATCGCGGACATTGATCTGGCCGATCGATCCGGGAATCGGTTTTCCATCGGAGCCGGTCCCGGTCACGACGCCACCGGGTTCGTTGACACACGCTGCGAGCAGCAGCGAAGCGAGCAGTGATCTTTTCATTGCTCGGTCAACGAAACTTTTTTCGGATCTTCCGAGCTATCGACCCGTGATCGCGCGTCGCAATTCTTCACCTGTTCGCGCGAAAGATTCGGCGCCGAGGTCGTTCGTGATCGCGCGTTGGAACAGGATCAAGTCGCGCCACGTGAGCTCGAGCCGCGAGGTTCGTGGTGATCGGTGTGCGAGGAAGTCCTTCCAGGCCGGCTCGACCGAGGACACCGGCGCGCGCGCCTTCTGTGCGGCGAGCAAGTAGCGACCGAACGCGCGGAAGTCGTCGCCGAACATCTGTCCCGCGCGAAATGGCGCGAGCGTGCCGCGGCCGGTGATCATCAGGATCGCCGGCTCGTCGTGCGCGATCAACGCGTGCGCGAGGTTCGCGGGCACGGCGAGCGGGATGTTCGAGACCGCGCGAAACAGCCGCGCGCGCATCTTCAGATCCACGAGCGAGTGGCGCTTGCGCTCCTCGTCGATCACACCCGCACCGCCATTCGGCGGCGCTGCTCCGCCCGGCAAAGCCGGGCTCGCGCTCGGCGCGCCTAACAGCTCCGCGATCACCGGATCGACGCGATCGATCCAGCCGTCCGGCAAATCTTCGCCGGAGACGAACAACAACACCGCTGCCGAGTCGACCTCCGCCGATCGCGCGTCGCCTTGCAGGAGCTCCGTGGCATACGCGTGCGCACGCGCATCGGACAGCTCGGGCATGTAGCGCTCGAAGATCGCGACCTGGGTGTCCATCGCGATCGCCGCCGGCGGATCCTCGAGCACGCGACCGTCGAGCCACTCGCGTAGCGCCTCGTCGAGATCCGGTGCGCGAACCGCGCGCTCGAAGTAGATCCGCGCGGTCGCGAGCGCGACGCAGATCTCGAACGGCGTCTCGAAGCTCTGGCGAAGCTCCGCCATCAACGCGCGAGCATGTTTCACGGCGCCGGTCCGCGCGACGACGGCGATGTGGCGGGCGAGCAAGGTCGTGTTCCCGCTGAACACCGGATTGCCACTCACGCTCGCGGGCAATGGGCCACCGGTCATCGTCGCGACCAGATCCCAATCGCCGCACACGCCCGCGATCAACGCGAGCATCCCGATCCAGTCGCGCCCGCGTTCGTGTGCGTACCCGTGCACGTGCACGTACTCGTGCTCGTCGCCGTGCGCGATCTGCGCGTCGTTGCCATGCGCGATCCCGTTGCCCGCGTGCTCGCCGTGTGGGGCGAACACCATATAAGCGTCCATGAACGCCCGCGCGATCGTCGGCAGCGTGTGCTCGTGCAACGGCTCGCCATGCGCGATCGCCGCCGCGGCTGCCTCGCACGCTTGCCGCAACATCGGCCAGCGTTCCTTCACGCGGCCCCACGCGAACGCACTGCCGAGCATCGTCTCGGGCCACGCGATCGCCGGCACCTGCCCGCGCAGTGCCTCGAGTGATTCGGTTACTTCGCGAGACACGCCTTCGCCGTCTCCGCAGCGAGCAATCGCACGAGCGGCTCGTCGACGTGATAGCAGTCGCCGCCGTCCTCCGGCCCGAAGTATCCCGGCGGTGGGCCCGCGCAGGTCGGCACGGTCACGAACACCGCGATCACCGTGCCGTCGGTCGCCGCGCGGATCTGCGCATCGCCTTGCCGCGCGGCCGAGCCCTCCCCGACGAGCACGCTCGTCAGCAGCTTCTTCCGCTTCGCGACATCGAGCGAGACCCGCGCCGTCTGCCACCCGGACTTGTCGCCGAAGCCATCCCACT
Organism: Kofleriaceae bacterium; assembly: GCA_047600425.1. Classification (GTDB taxonomy): domain Bacteria; phylum Myxococcota_A; class Polyangia; order Haliangiales; family Haliangiaceae; genus JABFXX01. The sequence goes on from JASGLC010000001.1 coordinate 128,112, forward strand.
TCGCCTTGAACGAGCACGCCGGCACGTTCTTGATCGGTTGATAGCCGCGCGCGAGCAGCGTCTTGTGGAGCTGCGCGACGACTTCGATGTCCGACATCATCGCCTTCTCGCGCTCGAGGTCTTTGCCGGTCGCAGCGGTGATCCGGCCGATCACCTTGTTGCGGATGTCGCGCAGCTCGACAAACGAGACCGTCCCGCGCGCGGCCTCGTGCATGTTGTCGTCTTGAAAGTCGCACCACGCCGCGCTGACCGGGATCGCGAACGCCTGCAGCTTCGCGTTGTAGAGCTCCGGTGGATCGAAGCGAACCGGATTGTTCTCGCACTCCCCGGTCGCATAGGCGCGCGCGGCCCGAGCGACGATGAGCAGCACGAGCAGGACGCGCATCGCAAAAGTATAAGCGGTCAGCGACGCTTTGCACCGAGCGCGATCATGTGGTCGAGGAACGCATCGCACACGCGCTCGCCTGCCTCGGCGAGGTTGTACTCGCGCACGGTGGCCCACGCGGGATGCGTCATCAACGCCGGTTGTGCCGCGAGTGCGCGCCAGTTGATCTCCGCGCGTGCAAGGAAGCCGCGCTCGAACACGTAGTTCTTCACGACCGGTGCGAGCGGCCCCATCCACAACCGCGCGTGCTCGGCGAGCAGCTTCTTCTCGCGCTTTTCGCCGTCCTTCGTCGAGCGGCCCTGCGTCTTGCCGACCTGCAGCGCGATCAGCTCGCCGCGCGGATCGTCGCGCTGGATCAGCCAGTCGGCGAACACGTCGCGCAGACCGTCGTCTTTCGGATGCGCCCAGATGTCGGCGATGAAGTCATCGATCGTGCGCGCCGTCTCGGTCCGCGCCGAAGCGTCCGGATCGTCGAGCCGTGCCGCGACCTGCGCGATCAACGCCGGATCCGGCGGCGGCGGTGGCAACAGGCGCCCCGCGAGGATGCTGCGCGTCTGTGCGAGCCGCGCCGTCAGCTGGCCTTGCGACTCGCTCGCCTCGATGTTGCGATCGTTGAAGCGGGCGAGCAGCCGCTCGATCTGATCGATCACGCGATGATCGTTTTGATCGCGAATGACGCGACAGACACGGGTCCACAACGAGCCTCGCGCGTGCAACGTCTGCGGCGTGTGAAGCTGAGCGATCAGGCCTCCCGAGATCCGCGGATCGCGCGGCAGCTTCGCGACGGCTTCGAGCCGCTGGATCGTCATCGCCACGCGCGCCGTGAACACCGACGACACGAGCCACGGCACGTCGAGCGGATCCTCCGCGCGCCGGACCGTCATCCACGCGGCCTGACGATCGGCGAGCGTGCCGGTGAGCTCTGTCGGCGGGCGATCGCGCAACGCGTTTCGAGATGCGGCATCGATCAGATCGGCGACGGCCGGCGCGGGATACGCGCGCCAGCTCGCGAGCAAGTGACCGAGCATCTCCACCGGCGACGCGGCCGCGATCGCTGCCTTCAGCGCCACATCCGCCGGCGTGCTCACGGCAGGGAGCATAGCCGCCGAAAACGAAAACGCCCCTCGAAAGGGGCGCTCGCGCAGTCAGTGACGAAGAACTACTTCTTCGCCGGGGCCGCTGCGTCGGCCTTCTTCGCGGCAACTTCGCCGAGGATCTTCGTCACGACGCCGGCGCCGACCGTCTTGCCGCCTTCGCGAATCGCGAAGCGCAAGCCCTCTTCACAGGCGATCGGCGAGACGAGCTCGACTTCGATCTTGATGTTGTCGCCCGGCATCACCATCTCGGTGCCGGCCGGCAAGGTCGCCGTGCCCGTCACGTCCGTGGTGCGGAAGTAGAACTGCGGGCGATAGCCGTTGAAGAACGGCGTGTGGCGACCGCCCTCTTCCTTCTTCAGCACGTACACCTCGGCTTCGAAGTGGTTGTGCGGAGCGATCGTGCCCTTCTTGCAGAGCACCATGCCGCGCTCGATCTCTTCGCGCTTCGTGCCGCGGAGGAGCACGCCGACGTTATCGCCAGCGATACCTTCGTCGAGCAGCTTGCGGAACATCTCGACGCCCGTGCACGTGGTCTGGCGGGTGTCCGCGAGACCGACGATCTCGAGCTCGTCGCCGACCTTCACGATGCCGCGCTCGATGCGACCCGTCACGACCGTGCCGCGACCGGTGATCGTGAACACGTCTTCGACCGGCATGAGGAACGGCTTGTCCGTCTCACGCTTCGGCTCCGGGATGAACGAGTCGCACGCTTCGAGCAACTTGCCGATCGACGCGACGCCGTAGTCCGTCGACGTGTCGCCCTCGAGCGCCTTCAGCGCCGAGCCGCGGATGATCGGCGTGGTGTCGCCCGGGTACTGGTACTTGTCGAGGAGCTCGCGGAGCTCCATCTCGACGAGATCGAGGAGCTCTTCGTCGCCCTTGCCGATCATGTCGCACTTGTTCAAGTAGATGATGATCGCCGGCACGCCGACCTGGCGGCCGAGCAGCACGTGCTCGCGCGTCTGCGGCATCGCGCCGTCCGGCGCCGACACCACGAGGATCGCGCCGTCCATCTGCGCCGCGCCCGTGATCATGTTCTTGATGTAATCGGCGTGTCCCGGGCAATCGACGTGCGCGTAGTGGCGCTTCTCCGATTCGTACTCGACGTGTGCCGTCGAGATCGTGATGCCGCGAGCCTTCTCTTCCGGCGCCTTATCGATCTGATCGAAGGCGGTGAACTTCGCGAAGCCCTTGGTCGATTGGACCTTGGTGATCGCGGCGGTCAACGTGGTCTTGCCATGGTCGACGTGACCGATGGTGCCGATGTTGACGTGGGGCTTGTTGCGGACGAATTTCTCTTTCGACATTTCCCGGTGTCCTCTTGTTTCTAATTTGGACGAGCCCTCTCCGAGAATTGAACTCGGGACCCCTTCCTTACCAAGGAAGTGCACTGCCACTGTGCTAAGAGGGCGATTTCTGATTTCTTTACGAGAGCGGGCGAAGGGACTCGAACCCTCGACAACCAGCTTGGAAGGCTGGAGCTCTACCAACTGAGCTACACCCGCGTGTTCTTGTAAGTTCTCCTAAGGTCCTTCGTAACTAGTCGTTCTGGTTGCTCGTGTCGTGGAAGAAGGTGGATTCGAACCACCGTAGGCATAAGCCGGCAGATTTACAGTCTGCTCCCTTTGGCCGCTCGGGCATTCTTCCAGATTTTCAGTTTCTTCGAGCTGGCGGTGGGACTCGAACCCGCGACCTCCTGATTACAAGTCAGGTGCTCTACCGGTTGAGCTACGCCAGCTGAGAAGGCACAGACGTATAAACGGGCTGTTGGCCACCGTCAAGCGGTGCCGCGATCTGCCCGCGCTGTCGTATCATTATAGTAGGTTCCCGGGGATGGCCCGATCCCTGTGGACTGTACTCGTTTGGCTCGCGTGTTTCGTCGCTGGCTGCGGCGATAACTTGTCGGCTTCCGCTGATCTATCGCTCTCCGCCACATCGGTCTCGCTCGCCGCAGGCGATACGACCACGATCGCGCTCACCGGCGCGGGCACGTCCACGGTGTCATGGAGCTCGGACGATCCGTCGGTCGCCACCGTGACGGGTGATTCGTCGAGCGCCGTCGTTCGCGCGATCGCGCCGGGCACCACCACGATCACGGCGAAGGTCGGCAGCGAGTCGGTCTCGGCGACCGTCACCGTCGGCAGCTCGCGGTTGGTCTCGATCGCGATCACGCCACCCACCCTCACGCTTCCCCACGCCATGGTGTTCCAGCTGAGCGCCGTCGGCACGTACAGCGATGCCACGGTCAAGAACATCTCGTCGGACGCCACGTGGACCTCGAGCGACGACGCGGTCGCGAGTGTCGACGGCAACGGCGCGCTCACCGGTGGCGATCCGGGCATGGCCACGATCACCGCCACCGTCGGCAACATCACCGCCACGATGACCGTCACGGTCACGAATGCCACGCTGTCGTCGATCGCGATCACGCCGCCGAATCCCACGTTGCCGCTCGCGTTCTCGCAGCAGTTGCACGCCACGGGCATGTACTCGGATGGCACCACGCTCGATCTCACGGCGCAGGTCGGCTGGGCATCGCAAATGACGGACGTCGCCACGATCACCACGGCCGGCGTGGTCTCCACGCTCACGTCGGGCACGTCCACGATCAGCGCCACGCTCGGCACCACCACCGGCACCACCACGTTGACGGTCAGCACCGCGTCGCTCGTCTCGATCGCGGTCACGCCGAGTGCGAGCTCGCTCGCGATCGGCGTCACGCAGCAATACACGGCGACCGGCAAATACAGCGATAACTCCACCCACGATCTCACGGGTCAGGTCACCTGGGCCGCGAGCGGAACCGCCGCCACGATCAGCGCCACCGGCCTCGCCACCGCGGCGGTCGCCGGCACGTCAACGATCACCGCCACACTCGGCGCGATCAGCGGCTCCACCACGCTCGCGGTAACGTCGCAGACAATCGTCTCGATCGCGATCGATCCGCCGAACCCCACGGTCAGCGTGAACGGCACGCAGCAGTTCAGCGCCACCGCAACGCTGTCCGACAACACGACGGCCACGATCACGGATGCGGTCGTGTGGAGTGTGGACGCGCACGCATCGATCTCGAACGTCGCCGGCTCGAAGGGTCTCGCCACCGGCACGAGTGTCGGCACCGCGATGATCACCGCCACGATCATGGCCGGTGGCGTTCCGGTCAGCGGCAGCACGAACCTCTCCGTCGTGTCGCGGCAGTTGATGTCGATCGCGGTGTCGCCGACGGGCGCCACTCTCCCGAGCAACTGGAAGCAGCAGTTCACGGCGCAGGCCACGTACGACGACACCACCACCGCGGACATCACGAATGACGTCACGTGGGATTCGGATAGCCACGCGGTGATCCAGCTGTCGAACGCGGCCGCCGATAAGGGCACCGGTTACACGGCGACCACCACCGGCACCACGAATGTCACCGCCACGCTCGGCACGGTCGTCGGCACAGCGCCGGTCACGGTCTCCGCGATCACGCTGCAATCGATCACGGTCGATCCGCCGACCGCCAGCGTCCAGAACGGCGCGGACCAGCAATACACCGCGACCGGCGTGTTCAGCGACAACTCGGTCCTCGACATGACCACGCTCGTCACGTGGAGCTCGTCGTCGGATGCCACGGCCACGATCTCGAACGCGGCCGGCTCGCAGGGCAAGGCCACCACGCACGCCGTCGGCGGTCCGATCACGATCTCGGCCACGTTCCTGACGACCACCGGAACGGCGCAGCTCACGGTCACCGGCCTCGTGCTGCAGAGCATCGCGATCACGCCAGCGACGGCGACCACCGCGATCGGCCTCACCACGCAGTTCACCGCCACCGCGACGTACTCGGATACATCCACCGCGGACATCACGAACGATGTCACGTGGGCGTCGAGCGCAGCGGCCGCCACGATCTCGAACGCGGATGGCTCGCACGGTCTCGCGACCGGTGCCGCGCTCGGTCCCACGAACATCACCGCGACGCTCGGTTCGGTGACGTCGAACACCGCCGTGCTGACGGTCGCGAGCATCATGTCGATCGCCGTCACCCCGGACATGCCGTCCGTGCCGAACGGGCTCACGCAGCAGTTCACGGCCACGGCCACGTTCGATAACGCGGACACCGCGGATATCACACAGTCGGTCACGTGGGCTTCGGGCACCGCCGGTGTCGCCACGATCTCGAACACCGCCGGTTCGAAGGGCCTCGCGAAAGCCGTCGCCGGAACCGGCACGTCCACGATCAGCGCCACGTTCGGCTCGGCGATGGGCTCGACGACGCTGACGGCCACCGCCGCGATCGTTCAATCGATCACGATGTCGAGCACCGCCGTCACGCTCTCGCTCGGCAACAACACCACGATCACGGCCACCGGTCACTTCAGCGATGGCACCACGGCGAGCGTGAACGGCGTCGCCACGTGGACGTCGACCGATTCGACGATCGCCTCGGTCACCACCACCGGTACGCGCGGCATCGTGAGCGCGATCGCGACGGGTGGCCCGGTCACGATCACCGCAGCGGTCACGGTCGGGGCCGGCACGGTCACCGGCACCACCGCGGTCACGGTGGTCGGGTTGCAAATCTCGAGCATTGCCCCGGCAAATGGCATCGCCGGCGTCCGCACGAACGCGCCGATCGTCGTCACGTTCGATCACGCGATCGACCTGACCACGGTCACCGTGCAAGCCGCCGACGACGAGACCTGCACGGGATCCGTCCAAGTCTCGAAGGACGACTTCGCGTCGTGCATCGGCCTCACGGTGGCGAGCACCACCGCGGCATCGGCAACGATCAACCCCGCGGCCGCGTTCACCGCGGACGCGACGTACAAGGTTCGCGTCACCACCGCGATCAAGAGCACCGCGACCGGCGCGCCATCGCTCGCGGCAGATTTCACGCAAGCGAACGGCTGGACGATCGGCGATACCACGTGCACCTCGCCGATCGTGATCAGCCAGGTCTACGGCGGCGGTGGCAACAGCGGCGCCACCTACAACGAAGACTTCGTCGAGCTCCACAACCGATCGGCGGATCCCGAATCGATCGGCGGCATGGCGATCCAGTACGCATCCGCGGCCGGCTCGTCGTGGTCGACGAACATCGCGCTGCCCAATGCCACCATTCCGGGTGGCGGCTACTACCTCGTCGGTCTCCACGCGGGCACCACGGGCGTGGCGCTGCCCACGCCAGACCTCGTGGGCACGATCGACATGAGCGGCACGGGTGGCAAGGTCGCGCTGACGATCACGTCGGTGACCTTGCCCGCCCTGCCATGCCCGACCCAGTACACGGTCGATTTTGTCGGGTTCGGTACCGCCAACTGCTTCGAAGGCACGGCGGCGACGCCGGCTCCGTCGAACACGAGCTCGGTCATTCGCGCGACCAACGGATGTACCGATGCCAACGCGAACAACACGGACTTCGCCGCGAACCCGTTCGCGACCGGCATTGCCCCACGCAACTCGGCCACCACGGCCGTGACCTGCTCGGGTAGCTGCGCACCGTGACGGGCGTCGCGAAGACGTCACACATTTCGTCGTGTACGACCGCCCCGGCCTCTGATACGACGGCCTTGATTCGTCCATGAAGCCCTTCGTCCTCGCGATCGTGTTGTTCGTCACTGGCCTCGTCGGTTGCGGAGGCCTCGCCGCCACCGCCGGCGCACCCGAGCTCGGCAGCATCGAGATCACGCCCGGCACCGGGATGATCGCGGCGACCGAAACACTGCAACTCACCGCGACCGGCAGCTACGACAACAACACCACGAAGGACCTGTCGTCCGGAGGCGTGACCTGGACCTCCGCCGATCCCACGATCGCCACCGTCGACGCGAACGGCCTCGTCACCGGCGTGTTCGAAGGCTCGGCGCGGATCAGCGCGCAAGTCGACAACATCTCGGCGAGCATCACCGTCGACGTCTCGAGCGGCGGCCTCGCGAAGATCTCGATCAGCGCGAGCACCGCGACGATGCCACTCGGCACGCAGCAGCAGTTCACCGCGCACGCGAACGCGCAAGATGGCTCCGACCTCGGCGCGATCACGGCCACGTGGATCAGCTCCGATCCGGCGATCATCGACATCCAACCGGACGGCACGGCGACCGCACTCGCCCTCGGCACCGCAGACATCACCGCGACCTCGATGGGCGTCACCAGCCCGGCGGTCAGCACCACCGTCGGCGCGGCGGCACTCACGTCGCTCGCGATCACGCCTGCCATGCCGCGTGTCGGTATCGGCTTTACCGCGCAACTCACCGCCGACGGCACGTACACCGATCAGACCAAGGTCGACCCGGCGACCGTCACGTGGTCGATCGATCACATGAACATCGCCACGATCAGCGCGACCGGTGTGGTCACGCCCGTCGCCGTCGGCACCGCCACGGTCACCGCGATGGTCGGCACCACCACGGCGACCACCACGTTGACGGTCACGGCGGCGACGCTCGTGTCGCTCGCGATCACGCCGGATCCGGCGAGCGTCGTACCCGGCGGCACGACCCAGCTCACGGCGACCGGCACGTTCTCCGATAGCTCCACGCTCGACATGACGCAGACGTCCGCGTGGACCTCCGATCAGCCCGGCACTGCCACGGTCTCGGCGACGGGAACCCGCGGCGTGGTCACCGGCGTCGCGGTCGGCACCGCCACGATTCACGTCACGAACGGCACGGTCACCGACATGTCCACGGTGAATGTCCTCGGCCTCGCCGTGTCGAGCACCACGCCCGCGGACGGTCTCGTTGGCGTGCGCACCACCGCACCGATCACGATCGCGTTCAACCAAGCGATCGACGCGACCTCGATCACCGCGCAGACCACGACCGGTGCATGCAGCGGCACGGTCCAGATCTCCGCGACCAACTTCAGCACGTGCGTCGCGGTCTCGAACCTCGTCGCCGCGCAAGCGACCACGCTCACCGCGGCGATGCAGCCGCTGGCGACCTACAAGATCCGCGTCACGACCGGCGCGAAGAACGCGGGCGGCGTCGCGATGACCGCGCAGTTCACGTCGGCCGGCTTCACGACCGCCACCGACGGCAGCTGTGCGTCGACGATCATCATCTCGCAGGTCTACGGCGGCGGCGGTAACAGCGGCGCGCCGTACAACGCGGACTTCGTCGAGCTTCACAACGCGGGTGCGGCGCCGGAATCCGTGAAGGGCTTCTCGATCCAGTACGCCTCGTCCACCGGCACCACGTGGTCGATGGTGAAGTTGCCGGACAACGTCACGATCCCCGCCGGCGGTTATTACCTCGTGCAGATGAGCCCGGCGCTCGCGACCGGCGCGGCATTGAACGCGGACCTCGTCGCGCAGCCCGCAGTCTTGATGAGCGCGTCGGCCGGCAAGGTCGGCCTGTTCGCGACGCAGACCCTGCAGGTCTCGTCCTGCCCGCTCGCTGATTCGCTCGACTTCATCGGCTACGGCACCGGCACGAACTGCTTCGAAGGTTCGGCGAGCGCGCCAATTCCGTCGAACACGAAGTCCGATCAGCGGTCGTGCACGGATCAAAACGACAACTCGACCGACTTCACCGCCGCGGCACCGGTGCCGCACAACGCGATGTCGGCCGCGAGCGTGTGTGCGTGCACCGCGAACGAAACGGACAAGGTTTCGGAGATGGACTACTGCAACCTGCAATCGCCGCTGACGCTGTCGCTCGCCACGAACGCGACCGCCACGGTCTACGGTCAAACCTACGAGCAAGGCATTACGGAAGCCGCCGGCGCGGATGCGCGGATCACGATGCAGCTCGGCATCGGGCCCGCGAACATGACGAACGCGAGCCCGCTCGTCGATACGTACGCGTGGCAAGCGACCACGTACAACGTGCAAGTCGGCAACAACGACGAATACCAGGCAACGCTCACCGCACCCGCGACCGCAGCGACGTACCTCTACACCACGCGCGCGAGCCGCGATGGCGTGAACTGGACGTACTGCGATTCCGACGGAGCCGGCAGCAATCTCGGCCTCGTGTTCGATGCCACGAAACAAGGCACGCTAACCGTTCATTAACGCCCGATCTTTTCGGGATTGCGCGCCGCGCAAATCGGTCCCACCTTAGGATCGTGATCATCTGGATTCTTCTAACCGTCGTCGGACTGGCGTGGATCGCGAGCCGCCTGTTCTTCGTGCGGCGGAAGCCCGGTGCGGGAAGCGTCAGTACGAGCGACATGACCGTGTTCACCGCGGATCAATCGATCCACCATCACGTCCATCACCACCACGATGTCGGCCACCATCACGGCGGCGACTTCGGTGGTGGCCACCACCACTAACGCGTCGCGAGGACGTGCTGAGCGAGCAGACGCTGGACGTTTGCCGCGAGGTCCTTCGCCGCATCTTTGTCGCCGGCGAGTTGCTTGCGGAGCGCTTGTTCGAACATGCCGTCGAACATCGCGTACGCGAATGACTCGGTCACGCCGACCGGCTTCTTCGCCAGCCGCGCGTACTCGGTCACGATCCGCCAGATCATCCGCTCGAGGCTGCGATTGATCTCGGATACGTCCGCGTGGAACGACGCCTCGAACATGCTCTGCGTGCGTAGGTCGTACCAGAGCCGATGCATCGTGGCATCCGCGACCAACGTGCCCGCCATCGCATCCGCGAAGCCGGTCTTGAGTTGCACCGCCGACGTGGCGGACGCGACGACCTCGTCATAACGCTTCACGCACACCGCCTTGTACTGGCGGACGCAGAACATGATCAGCTCGTACTTGTCCGCGAAGTAGTAGTGGAGGACGCCGTGCGAGTAGTCTGACGTCTTCGCGATTTCACGTAACGACGTGCGCGCGTAACCGAGCTCCGACAACGTCTGCAACGCAGCGGTCGCGAGCTCGTTGCGCTTTTCGTCGAATTTGTCTGCGGCCGGCCGGCGCGTAACTTTCGCGGCTGACTTGCGACGTATCGACTTCATCGTGCCCCGAGGCTAGCACAGCGCACCGCGTCACTGGAAACAGCTTCCAATCCGTCTTGACGACTGTCCAAAATAATCTGGACACTCGTCCAACCAAACAACCAGAGGAGGCACTCGTGGACATCTATCGTCTCGAAGGTCGTAAAGCGCTCGTCACTGGCGGCGCACGCGGGTTCGGAGCTGGCATCGCCGACGCATTCGTCAAGGCCGGCGCGGACGTCGTCATCGCCGACATCTTGGATAAAGAAGGCGCCGCCACGCTCGCGGATCTCAAGAAGCTCGGCAAGGGCAAGGTCTCGTTCGTCCATCACGACGTCACCGACGACGGCAGCTGGGAGAAAGCAACCGCCCACACGATCAAGGAGCTCGGTGGCTACGACCTCCTGATCAACAACGCCGGCATCGAGGTCACGTCGCTCGTGATCGATATCGACGCCGCGCAGCTGAAGAAGATGTTGGACGTCAACATCGTCGGCACCGCGCTCGGCATGAAGCACGCGTTCCGCGCGATGAAGCCGAACGGCCCCGCCGGTAAGGGCGGCACGGTGATCAACATCGCCTCGGTCGCGGCCACGATCGCGTTCCCGGGCATCGCCGGTTACTCCGGCACGAAGTCCGCAGTCGATCGGATGACCCGCATCGCCGCGAACGAGTCTGGAAAGCTCGGCTACGGCGTGCGCGTCAACTGCGTGTACCCGGGACTCGTCGCGACCGAGATGGGCCTGAAGCTCGCGAACGACATGGTCACGGTCGGCCTCGCACCGGACGTGCAAAGCGCCGTCGGTGGTGTCGTCGCGGCCACGCCACTCGGCCGGCTCGGCGAGGTCCGAGATATGGCGGACGCGATCGTATTCCTCGCGTCGGATGCGGCGCGGTTTATCACCGGAATTGGCCTGCCCGTCGACGGCGGAATGGGGATGTGATCATGAGCAAGAAACCCGTCATCGTGTACGGCGCGTCGGGCTACACCGGCCGTCTCGTTTGTGAATATCTGCGCGAGCTCGGCATCGGCTTCACCGCCGCCGGTCGCGATAAAGCGCGGACGCAAGCCGTCCTCGATAAAGTGCCCGGGATCGAGACCGCGGACTACGACGTCGTCGAGGTCAAGCACTCGCTTGCCGCGCTGACCGAGCTGTTCCGCGGCTCGCAGGTCGTGTGCAATCTCGCCGGCCCGTTCATCAAGTTCGGGTTCGAAGTCGTCGAAGCATGCGCGGCCGCCGGCTGTCACTACATCGACGCGACCGGCGAGCAAGATTGGGTGCTCGCCGCGCGCGACAAGTTCGGCAAGGAGATGGCGAAGAAGGAGCTGCTGCTCTCGCCCGGCGTCGCGCAGATGTACGTCACCGGCGAGATCGCGGCACAGATCTGCCTCGAGCAACCGGGGCTCGACACGCTCGACATCCTCGTCCTGTGGAAGGGCTTTCCGACCCAGGCGAGCACGCAGACGATCTTCACGATCCTCGCAGCCGACTGGTTCTACTTGGAGCACGACAAGCTCGTGAAGTGGGATCCGAAGGCGAAGGCCGAGGTCGTGATTCCGGGCCAACACGAAACCGGTGTCGTCGTGCCGTGGGGCGGCACCTCGCATCCGATCTGGTTCCAGAACGATCCGCGCGTTCACTCGGTGAAGGCGATGGGCGGCGTGATGAACCGCCAGATCATGCAGGGCGTCGAAGCGGTCGTGAATCTCGTCGAGGAGAAGATCAAGCCGCTGCCGAAAGACCAGTGGCAGCCCGAGCTCGACAAGATCGCGGCCACGCAGATCGGCCAGATGCCGCCGCGCGAACGCACGCGCGTCAACACGTCGGTCGATTCGGTGTTCGCATCGGGACCGCTCGGTCGCGCGCATTGCGTGATCCACGGCAACTCGAACTACAAGCAGACCGGCCTGCTCGAGGCGTATGCGGCGTACTCGCTGTTGAAGCAGCCGCCGAAACGCGTCGGGTTCGCATCGGCATGTCAGGCGTTCGGGCATCGCGAGCTGCTCGGCATCCTGCGCAGCTTCGGCCTCGTGTTGGATCCGATCGTCACCCGGCATACGTGATGCGGCTCGTCGATTATCTCGACAAGGGCGCATCGCTCGGCGCAGAGGCACCGTGTCTCGTCGTCGGCGATCGCGTGATGACGTACGCGGACGTGCAAACGTTTTCGTATGTCGTCGGGCGGGCGCTCGCGCGAGCGGGCATCGCGCCGGGAGACAAGGTCGCGATCCTGTCGGCGAACGATCCGCAGGCGTTCGCGAGCGTGTTCGGAATCGCGCGCGCGGGTGCGGTGTGGTGTCCGATCAATCCGCGCAACGGCGTCGATGAAAATCGCGAGCTGCTCGCGGCGTTCGATTGCCGATGCCTGATCTACCAGCAGAAGTTCGCGCCGCTGGTCGACCAGATCGACATCGAGGTCAAGGTCTGTCTCGAGACCGAGCTCGCGGCGTTCACGGCGGATCTCCCGGCGTCGCCGCTGGTGGTGGAACCAGTCGACGATATCGCGATGATCGTCGGCACCGGCGGCACGACCGGCAAGCCGAAGGGCGTGATGTTGACGGGGCACAACCTCGAGACGATGACGGCGCTGACCCTCATGGGCTATCCGTTCGTGCATCGGCCGGTGTACCTCGCGCTCGCACCGCTCACGCATGCCGCGGGCGTGCTGTGCTTTCCGATCCTGACGCGCGGCGGACAGATCGTGATCATGCCGGCGCCGGATCTCCACGAGCTGTTGCGGTTGATCCCGGCACATCGCGTGACGCACCTGTTCCTGCCACCGACCTTGATCTACATGTTGCTCTCGGATCCGGAGCTCGCGCAGACCGATCTGTCGTCGCTCGTTTGCTTCTGGTACGGCGCCGCGCCGATGTCGGTGCAGAAGCTCGAGGAAGCGCTCGTGAAGATCGGTCCGGTGATGGCGCAGCTGTTCGGGCAGACCGAAGCGCCGATGATGGTGACCACGCTCTCGCCGGCGGAGCACTTCCACGCGGACGGCTCGATCGCGAAGGAGCGGTTGGCGAGCTGTGGTCGGCCGTCGCCGCTAACCACGGTCGGGATCATGGACGAGCACGGTGCGCTCGTGCCGACGGGGCAGCGCGGCGAGATCGTGGTGCGTGGTCCGTTGGTGATGGCGGGCTACTACAAGAATCCCGAAGCCACGCGCGAGGCGAGCCGGTTCGGGTGGCATCACACGGGAGACGTCGGGTACCTCGATGATGACGGCTATCTGTTCATCGTCGATCGCCTGAAGGACATGATCATCTCGGGCGGGTTCAACGTGTACTCGGCCGAGGTCGAGCAGGCGCTGATGCAGCATCCCGCGGTGCAGGACTGCGGGGTGATCGGGTTGCCGGACGAGAAGTGGGGCGAGCGCGTGGTCGCGGTGGTGCAGTTGCGCGGTCAAGCCACGAGCGAGGAGCTCGTCGCGTTCGTGAAGTCGAAGATCGGCTCGGTCAAAGCGCCGACGCAGGTCGAGATCTGGGACGACTTACCGCGCTCGAAGGTCGGCAAGGTCCTGAAGACCGACATCAAGAAACGACTTCAAGGCGGCGTGGTGTAGTTGCCGGTGTTGTCCTTCGCGATCAGGTCCGAGATTTCGGCGGCCTGCTGCGCGGAGCCTTTGCTCCACGTCGTCTGAACGCCGTAGGCCTTTGCGAGCTCGACGTTCATCTTGTGACCCTCGAGCGCCTTCGTCAGGTGCTCGCGCATCCGGTCGTGAACCTCGACCACGTACTGCGCGCGGGTCTTGTCGCCGATCCGATCCGGGTACGGCGCTGTCACCGTGATTCGCCACAGCTCGACGAAGATCTGCGACATTTGATAGCCGGCGGCGGTCGCCCAATACGCCTGATGAAAGCCAAGGCTCTGCTTCCAGGTGTCGTAGGCCTGAACGGCGAGCACGCGCTTCTTTTCGAGGTCCGCGATCAGCACGTCATCCGGTAGCCGAACCGGGGCGTCGAGGAACTTCTGGTGCGCGACCTCGCCCCGGTAATACATGGCCATCGCGATGTAGTACGGGTCGTCGACGTGCGGAGCCTTGCGCCACTCGCCGATCGCAGCATCGAGCGCGGTCTCGGCCGCCGGATACTGCTTCTGCTCGATCGCGATGTAGCCCTTGCGCGCGAACGCCTCGATCCGGTCCTGGTAGGTCAGGTTCGTCCGCGCGAGCACGGCATCCAACGTGGCGAGCGCCTCCGGCCAGTCCTGGCGCTCGCTCTGGAGCGCGGCGATGTAGAGGTGGCCATCGATCGACTCGCGCGCGTTGGGGTACTTCTTGACGAGGTCCAACAGTGTCCCGACCGTGGCCGTGTAGTCGCCGCGGCCATCGAGGATCGCTGCGATGTTGAACATCGAGGTAGGGGCGTACTTGGACTCCGGAAACTCGCTGACGATGCGGCGGTACAGCGCAATCGCGCGTTCGGTCTGCTTCGCCTTGGCCGCTTCGGTCGCTTCGCGGAAGAGATCGGCCGTCGCGACGTGCTCCGCGGTGACATCGCCACCCACGCCTTGGGTCGACGCGGTGATCTTGATGATGTCGAGGTCGATGACCCGGGGATCTTTCTCGTCCGGGTTGGTATTAGGCGTGGGTGAGTCCGGTTTTGCTTGGGAGAGATCGCTCGCCACGGGCGCGGGTGGGACGATCGTGGGGATCGTTGGCGCTGCAGCACGTCCGCCACACGCGGCGAGCATGATGAGGGCAACGATCCGCATGTGATCGTTATGACGCATAAACCTGCGAAACGGTCTGCCTGTTTTCCTTGACTGTTTGGCTGTCACACCGTCTTGCTAGAGCTGAATACGCATGAAGGTAGCGTTCACCTACAACCTCCGGTTGACCGACGTCCGGGAAACCGAAAAAGAAGCCGAGTACGACAGCGCGGAAACGGTGAACGCCATCGCGCAGGCGCTCGAGGCTGCGGGCCACGAAGTCGAGAAGATCGAAGTCTCGAGCCCGGCGGCAAACCTCCTTGAACGGCTCGAGCAAGTCGATCCGGATATCGTGTTCAACACGGCCGAGGGTGACCGCGGTCGGTTGCGCGAGGCGCTCTACCCGGCCCTGTTCGAGGAGCTGGGCATCCCGTACACCGGCGCGGACGCGTACACGAACGCGATCACGCTGGATAAATGGCTGACCAAGCTGATGGTCCAGCGAGCCGGCGTGGAGACCGCGCGTGGCGTGCTGGTCACGGTCCGCAACTACGAGCAGATCATCGAGCGCGGCGCCGGCCTGGCGTTCCCGGTGATCGTGAAGCCGAACCACGAGGGGTCGAGCAAGGGCATCTACAACGGTGTGCTCGGCAGCTCGGTCATCAAGGAACCGCGGGACCTGCCGGCCGCGCTGAAGTCGGCGTTGCGCGCGTATCCGGATGGCGTGCTGGTCGAGGAGTACATCGATGGCTCGGATGTCGCCGTCGGCTTCATCGAGGGCGTCGGCCACGATGATGGTCTGCTCACGCCGGTCGAGCTGGTCTACGAGAATGGCGGCTCGGTCCACATCTACGATTACCGGTTGAAGAACGTCGAGCCGGCCAAGGTCCAGTACCGTTGCCCGGCGAACCTGCCGCGTGACGTGGCGGCGCGGCTCCGCCAGATCTCGCACGAGGTCGTTCGCACCATGGGCCTGCGGGACATGGCGCGCATGGACTTCCGGGTCACGCCGGAAGGCCGGATCTTCCTGCTCGAAGTGAATGCGCTGCCGGCGCTCGCGCAGAACTCGTCACTGTTTGCGGCCACCGCGCAGGTCGGCCTGTCGTATCAGGCCACGATCCAGCAGATCCTGAACGCGGCCGCGCTCCGCACGGGCCTCGCCACGGCGTCGCAGCTCAACATCACGCGCGCGCGCAAGGCGCAGCCGATCCGCGTCGGGTTCACGTACAACGTGAAGCGCGACAAGGCGGGGGATGATGAAGCCGAGTGGGATCCGCCGGAAACCATCATCTCGATCGCGAACGCGCTCGCGCGGCAGGGTCACATCGTCGTCCACCTGGAAGCCACGCCGGACTTGCCGCGGGTGCTCGCGGAAGCCGATGTCGACCTGATCTTCAATATCGCGGAAGGTGTCGAAGGCCGGAACCGCGAGGCGCAGGTCCCTGCCCTGTGCGAGCTGCTCGGCATCCCGTACACCGGGTCGGATTCGGCCACGCTCGCCATCGCGCTCGACAAGGCGCTCGGCAAGAAGGTGCTGCTCCAGCACGACATCCTCACGCCGAAGTTCCAGGTCATGGAGTCGGCGCGCGAGCGGTTGTCGCCGGACATGCGGTTCCCGCTGATCGTGAAGCCGAACGCGGAAGGCTCCTCCAAGGGCATCGGATCCACGTCGGTCGTGGATAACGAAGAAGAGCTCCGCGATAAGGTGAAGGAGCTGATCGAACGCTACCGCCAGCCCGCGCTCGTCGAGGAGTACATCGCGGGCCGCGAGTTCACGGTCGGCCTCCTGGGTGACAAGCGGCCGCGCGTGCTGCCGCCCATGGAGATCAAGTTCAAGCAGGAAGAGAACACCCGGCCTGTCTATGACTACGGCGTCAAGCAGGAGTGGGAGAAGTACGTCTATTACGAATGCCCGGCCAAGCTCAGCGAAGCCGAGCAAAAGGCGATGGAAAAGATCGCGCGCGCCACGTTCTGGGCGCTCGATTGTCGGGATGTCGCGCGCGTCGACATGCGCATGGATGCGGATGGTCGGATCTACGTGCTCGAAGTGAACCCGCTGCCGGGCCTCACGCCGGACTACTCGGACCTCGTGTTGATCGCGAAGGCGTGCGGCATGGAGTACGACCAGCTGATCGCGGAAATCATGACGGGTGGTCTGCGCCGGATGCGCGAGAAGCGGCGTGAAGAGCGCGAGCTCGAGCGCGAGAAGGAAGCAAAGGCGGCGCAGGATAAGGAAAAGGCCAAGCGCGCGGCGAAGCTCGCGGATGCCAAGGCCGGTCTCGCGAATGCGGCGGTCGCATCGGGCAATGGCAACGGCGAGAAGGCCGCGGACGATGCAGCTCCTGCACGCGTGAAGCGCGAGCGGTCGGAGCCCACGGTCGTGGCGGCGGAGTCGTCGTCGCCCACGCCGAACCCGAACGCCAACTAGTTCGGTGCGACGGCGGAATCGTCGTTGCGGAGAGATTCGGATCAGATCCTACGTTGGCGACTTGGCGGAATCGTCGTCGCCGCCGAATCCAAACGCGAACGTCGGGATCGTCTGTCACCGAATCCGAACGGTTCGTTTCGGTCGCGATCTCAGCCGACTAACGCGGGTTCGAATTGCGTGAGGGTTAGCTCGACCGCCGGCTCGAACCCGAGCGTCAGCGGCTCCTCGAACGGCACGATCGTGCAGACGCGATATCCGTCGTCGCTCGGTTGCGTGTAGACCTCGGTCTTGCGCGCCATCACGTCGATGATCCAATAGGTCGGGACCCGAGCCTCGGCGTAGATGCCCTGCTTGATGCCGCGATCGCGACGCAGCGAGCTCACTGCGATTTCGATGACGAGCTTCGCCTCGGTCGGCTTTTTGTTCGGAGTGATCGACGGATCGAAGATGTACACGTCTGGCTCCGGCTCGGAATCGTCGGTCGCGCAGTACGGTTGGTTCATCGAGACCGCGTAATTGTCGGGCACCTTCCGGACGAGAAAGTTCTGCAGGCGCCAGCAAAGGTCGAAATGCTCGAAGCCCTCGCTCATCTTCTTGACCAAGAGGCCGCGCAACAGCTCGACGCGTTCGTCGTCGAACATCCCGCGCTCGCACATCTCGTCGTACTCGGCTCGCGTGAGACGACGAACTTCATCGAGCTCGATGTCGACCATGGTTTGGAGTCTAGCAGCATACACGCGAGCACCGGACTGCTCGTTTCATGCCGCGCCAACCGTATGAATTCACGAACCGCGCTGTCCGGTTTGTCCGAATCCCGGACGAAGTCGTCCGACATCCGTCGGACAGCTACGTCGGCGGCGGCGTCACGAATGCATAGAGCGTCTTGATCTTGTCGCCCTCGAAGATGGCGAAGTCCATGCCGGTCGCACGACCGAGCGTCCAGTACGCGCGCACGGCATCGCCGAGTTGCTCGACGGCGCCGACCACGAAGTGAGCGGTCGGAAACCGCTGCTGGAGCGAGTCGCTAAACCGCTCGAGCGCATCGTGGCCGACGAACGTGCCGTCGTGATCGACGAATCGGATATCGGGATGGAAGTGCGCGACGATCGCGGCGCGTCGTGCGACGCGATCACGCTCGAACCACATCGCGAGGACCTCGGTCATGAAGCGCGTCGGATCGATCATGCTGTCGCTACACGATACGGCGTTTCCGCACTGGGCTATGCTCGCGCGATGCGGTTTGCAGTGTTGGTCGTGATCGCGGCGTGTGGGTCGAACAGCTCGAAGCCGCCGGATTCCAAGAATGATGCGGCACGTGCGGTGGATGCCGTCCCGATCGGCGATGCGCCACCGAACCCGTTCGCCGCGTGCAAGCTCGCCGGTCCCACCAATGGAGTCGGGCTGGGGTTTCCACGGATCGCCGCGCGCGCACCATCGACGGGCACCGTGCGTGTCGGCGTGGTGTTCGTCGACTTCAGCGACGCGGTCGCGTCCAAGACCCCGCAACAGGCGTTCTCGATCATCTCGCCCGGGGCCGAGCAATTCTATGCAGGCGTGTCGTACGGCAAGATGACGCTCGCGTTCGATCCGTACTTCGCGTGGCTGCGGATGAGTAAGCCGACCAGTGGCTACAACTGGGGCTCGCTCACGTTCGCGTCGCACAAGGCGTACATCCAGGAGGCGATCGATCTCGCCGGCACGAACATCGACTTCTCGCACGACGATGCCGTGCTCGTGATCTCGAACCCGGATTCGATGGCGTTCGCGAACGGACCCACGCTGACCGCGAACCCGGGCGACGGCTACACGGCGAGCGGCAAGACGTTCAACAACGCGGTCACCTCGGGCGGCGATCTCGAGTACTGGGGCTCGTATTGGTTCAATCACGAGTTTGGCCACGCGATGGCGCTCGCGGATTTGTACGACTACGACATGCCCACCAACCCGCCAACGCTCCACTACGTCGGCGACTACAGCATCATGGGCAACATCGCGGGCCCGGGCCGCGAGTACCTCGGCTGGGAGCGCTGGCTGCTCGGTTGGCTCGACGACACGCAGGTCACGTGCGCGCCGATGACCGGATCGACGACCGCCGTGCTGACACCGATCGAAGCGACGAGTGGAGCGAAGATGATGGTCGCGCCGCTCGATGCATCGAGTGCGCTCGTCGTCGAGCTCCGCACGAAGACCGGCTACGACACCGGGCTCACATCCGAAGGGCTGCTGGTGTACGTCGTCGCCCCCGCGCTCGGCAGCGGCCATGGCGTCGTGAAGGTGCTGCCGATCGACGACTCCGATCTGACGAAGCTAGGCGTGTTACTGCAGCCGACCCACGCGCTCACGTACGGTGGCGTCACCGTCACGTTCAGCGCCAGCGATGCGGCAGGCGCGCACGTCACGATCTCGCACTGATCACTTGGCCCACGCCGGTGGCTCGGCCGCGGGATCGCCCGCCCAATGGTCGTGACGCAGCGGCATCTTCTTGTCCGCGCTCCAGTGCACCCGCCACGCATCGATCACACCTTCGGGGCTGTCGCCGATCGGCTTGCCGCCACAGCGGAACACGATCATGTTGTCGACGGCTACCACGCGAACCTCGGCGAACGCATCGCACGCGTGAGACGACCGCACGGCATCGAAGCGCTTGCCGCCACCCCAGACGACGAGCTTGCCGATCGGTGGCTTCGCCCGCGCCTTCTTGTACGTGACATCGGTGACGGTCGCGTGCATCGGTCCCGCCGCGGTCTTCCACTCGATCTCCGCGAGCGGCGCGTGCAACTTCTCGCCGCGGTGAAGTCGGAGGTGACTCGCGCCCGGCGCGACCGGTGTGGCCGGAACGACGGGCGTTGGCGGCGTGTCGCGCGGCTCGAAGATCGGCGGCCCGTCGAGCGGACCGACGACGCGATCACCGGAGTACAAGCTCCAGCCATCGCCCGCGCCGAAGCGTGCCCACAAACTGGGACCGATCACGAGCGTGGTGACGGACTCGGCCGGATGAAAATCAGCGAGCGCCGGTAGGCTCAGCACGAATTCTTCGTCGGTCGGGCCACCTTCGCCGCAATCGGTGATCGTGATGAACGAGATGATCGGCGGCGCCAACGACAACCACTTCGTTTGCGTATCGGAGATTCCACATCCTTCGCTCGGCCACTCGCGCTTTGCCGCGCCGAGCGTCAACGTGACCGCGGTGTGCCTACCGTCAGCATCGTCCTTCCACCCGACGATCGGCACACCCGATTTCGGCGGTTCGAGTTGGGGCTCGACCGAATCGTCCGTCGGCGCGTCCGACGATTCGACGACGCCACCGACCTTCGGCTCGAGGCCGAGCGTGACGCTGCCCCAGACCACGCACGGATCCTCGTCACCGACGACATGCGCCTCGCACGACGCGAGCTCCACGCCGGCGGTCGTGTGCGCGAGCGCGAGCTGGTCCGGGAACTTCGACGCCGCTTCGCCCGGGTCGATCTTCTGCTTCGCCTTCCATGCGCGCGCCGGCGGCATCACGTACGACACGACCGTGTCGCCGCTGACGAGGTACGCCTGGCCGGCTTGATCGACGGTCACGAGATGCTCGTGATCGATCCAACGCACGTCGTCCATCTCCTTCGGCAGCTTCACGTCGCGTTTGACCGTGATCCCCGCCGGGCTCAACGCGAGAACTTTCAGATGATCGCCGGCCAACACCGCCGCGATCCGCGGTTCGGTCGCAGGTACCGGCATCGCGTCGACCATCGGGATCGCCGAACCGGATCCCGCGTTCGAGCCAGTCGCGTTAGAGCTAGAGCCGGAGCCGGTTGCGTGCGACTCCGGCGCCGAGCTCTTCCCGCATCCGAACGCGACGACAAGCACGCCACATCCAACGAGTCCACCACGCATCGACGCACGGTATCACGCGCGTGGATCACGCGAAGCGCGCTAGTTCACTTGCACGCCGCGTGCGTTGCACAGCTGCAACGATCCGCCGTTGCCATCGTCGACGCCGAATGACTTCAAGCGATCGACATGCAACACGATCCCACCGCCGTCTTGCGCGGCCGCGATGTCGACCGTGAAACACGGATCGGGCGGCAGGATCGGATCCGGCGGAATCACCGGGTCCGGCGGAATCGCGACGGTCAGCGATTGCTCGAGGCCTTGCACCGGCTGCACCACGCCATGCAACACCTGCTTCACCGGCTGATCGTTGCCGTTGTTCACGACCGACCACACGATGCCCGAGCGAGTCGCGAACAATGCATTCGCGTTGCGCAGCGTCGCCGCATCCCACAATTGCACCGGCGAGCCGAGCGGCGCCGGCGACGTCGACGACGATCGCCCACTACACACGTGCAACGGTTCGCCCGACGGACCTTCGATCGCGAACGCGGTCTTGTCGAGCACGTGCAACGTGACCCGGCCCTGCTCCGCCGGGTTGTTCGTCGCCGCGACTTGCGCCACGAAGCACGGGCCCGGCGACACGCCGCGAACCGCGAGCGGCTCGACGTGAAGGTACTGGCCGACGCTATTCACCGATTCGGTCTCGCTATGGAGCGCCTGATTCTTCGGATCGACCGGCGTCACGAGCGAGAACGCCGTGCCCGAGCGCGGACCGAACATGTCATTTGCCTGCGCGATCGTGGTCTTCGTCCACAGGACCGTATTGGCCGCCTGCACAGCGGCGACGAACCCGACGACACTCACGAACCCGGTGATTAACTTCATGCCGCTTCAACGAATCGGCGGCGACATCTTCCCGAGCGCGTTACAGATTGCGCGCCTTGCCCGTCGAATCGCAGAGTTGCGCGGCATTGCCATCGGCGTCGAACACCTGGAACGAGCCATAGCGGAGTACCTGCAACTTCACCGGCGTCTTCTCGCCGATCGGCGCGACGTCGATCGCGAAGCACGGATCCGGCGGTGTTGACCTCGTGCCCGGCGTCGACACGATGACTTGCTGGCCGATGTCGTCGTTCGTCACGAGCGTGGTCAGCGTTTGCTTCACCGGATCGCCGGCGACGTGATTGACAAAGCCGTACTCGAGTCCCGAGCGCGGCATGACCTGCGTGTTGAGCGACTTCATGTCCGCCGACGTCCACAGCGACACCGGCGTCCCTGCGGCGAAGCCCGCCGTCTTCGGGTTCGTGCCCGCGCACACGTGCAACGCCTCGCCCGACGGACCGACGATCGCGAACTTCGACGCATCGTCGACGCGCATCGTGACGCGACCGGCTTGCGTGGCACTGGTCGACCACGACGTCAGCTGGAAGCACGGGTCCGGCGGCACGCCACCCGGGCTCGTCCGCTCGACGACGACATGCTGATCGAGCCCGGCGACCGCCGAAACGCCGACCTGCAGGAGGCTCGTCTGCGGCAACGAGAACACCTGACCCGAGCGCGGCGTCACGATGCCGTTCGTCAGCTTCAGAATCCGCCGACGTCCAATCGAGATCCGCCGCCATCGCGGCACCACCGACGAGCAACCCGGCCAGGAGAATCTTCATGAGCCGCTAACGGCGGCCCCGCGAAATCTTCCCGAAAATTATCGGTGCAGGTCGAACTGGAAGATCCGCGTGCACGACAGCCACGAGTCGACGAACTGGAACGACATGTGCGTGTCGTCGACCTGGAGACCATCGATCAAACCCTGGACCTCGCCGCCAAACAGCCCGATCGACGCGTAACCACCAACCGTGGTCTGCGCCTGCACCACGATTCGCGAGCCCGCGTTGCCGCCATTGTCACCGTAGTAGAACGGCAGGTAGCTATCGGACGTGGCGGACCACGCACCGCTCGCACTGATATGGAGGTGCACGGTGTAGGGATGCGCGAACGACGGCGGCGAGACCGTGCCGGTCCAATCGCCGGCGATCTTCGCCTGCAACGCGGCCGCACCGCAGATGCCTTGATCGCACGCGTCCGCACAGCTCCAGGTCCCGTTGTTACACGAGCAGGATCCCGCGCTCACGACCGCACCGCATTGCACCGGCGCCGCGCAGCCATCGGTGTCGCCGGCGTTGCACGCACCGCTCTCGGTGCAGGTGTAGACCGTCGGCGATGCGCCGTAGCACAGCGTCGATTGATCGCCCCACGTGTTCTCGACGCAACCGTTCGGGCACGTGCCGATCGGCGTGCCGTTCTCCATCACCGGCACCGGACAATCGACGCCCGGTTGGTTGACGTAGCTCGGCTCGTAGATCGTGCCACCGACGCAGTATTCGACCGCCGGATAGCTGCATCCGACGACCGCGTCCGGCGGTGGAAACGGGCGCCCATCCGGTGGCGCGTAGTCGTCTTCGCCTCCGCCGTGATGACCGAAATACAGGTTGCATCCCGCGAGCACCAACGTCCCGAGCACGAGCCTCATACGGGCACTCTAAACGAGACAGGTTCGCGCGCGTGGTGGCAAACATCACGCCTCAGAAATCTGAGGCTACGCGGGTAGGAACACGCGGAACACCGTGCCGCCGCCATCGTTCGACTCGATGTCGATCCAGCCGTCGTGCTCCTTCACGATGCCCGAGCACACGGCGAGGCCGAGCCCCGTGCCGCCGCTACCTTCTTTGGTCGTGTAGAACGGATCGAAGATCTTGTCGCGGATGTCTTCGGGCACGCCGACGCCGGTGTCGCGCACCGAGAACGTCACGAACGATTGCTCGGCGCCATCCTCGAGGCCCGGTCGGGTCCGCCGGACGATCGCGGTCTCGACACCGAGCGAGCCACCCTCCGGCATCGCCTGCACCGCATTCAACAACAGGTTGATCATCACCTGCTGCAACCGATCCTGATCGCCGGCGACGCGCGGCAAGCCTTCCGCGCGATCGAGCCGGGTCTTCACCTTCGCGCTCGAGAACTGGCCCTGCAGCAGCTCCATCGTCATCAGCGAGAGCTCGTTGACGTTCACTTCCTGCTTGCCGCTCGTGTGACCGACCTTGCGCCGCGTGAAGTCGAGCAGGCGTTGGATGATGCGCGTGATCCGCGCGGTCTGCTCCGCCACGATCTCCGCGTTTTTTTCGACCGCTTCGTGATCGCGTGACTTCTTCTGGATCGAGCGCGCGCGCCCCGCGATCACGTTCAACGGCGTGCCGACCTCGTGCGCGATCTCGGCCGCGAGCTGACCGATCGTGGCGAGCTTTTCGGTCTGACCGAGCCGCTGTTCGAGCGCGAGCTTCGCTTCGTTCTGCCGCGAGGTCTCGCCCCGTGACTCGCGCAGCGAGAACGTCATGTCGTTGAATCGCGTCGCGATCGCACCGATCTCGTCGTCGCGTTCGGACAGGATCACGTGCGAGAGGTCGCCCTTCGCGACGTCATCGATGCCGCGCAAGAGCTTCGTGATCGGTCGGCTGACCAAGCGCCCGGCGAGCAACCCGACGACCATCGTGGTCACCGCGACGATCAGCGCGACGAGCGCGACCACCTCCGCGACATCACCACCGGTCACGCTCAACACGTCGGCCGGGCGATCGATCTCGACCATGCCGAGCACCGTCGGTGGCGCGTTCTCGGTCGCCGCTTGCGCCGCGCGCAACGGCAGCGCGTAGAAGTACGTGTTGTTGCGGCGGATGCCCGAGCACGTGCCCGGGCTCGTGGTGCACAGGAACGGCAGGTCGCGCATGGTCTGGAGCAGCGCGAGCTGTTCCTGCGATGCGTTCGCGCTCGGCGTCGGGTCGAGCGCGCGTTCGCGGGGCAGGACCGTGACCTTCCAACCGCCGGTGCGCGCGGAGTACGCCTCGAGCTGGGCATCGGTCGGTGCGCGAAACGCGCTCGCATTTACTTCGAACGTGGCGCGCAGGGTCTGGGCAACCGACCTCGCCTCGCGCTCGAGCGAGTTGCGGCGATCGGCACTGCGGCCGCGGACCTCGAACGTCGCGAAGATGACGCTCGCGATCATCACGACCACAGCGGTGGCCACGGTGATCCGAGTCGCGACCTTCATCGGTCGCTAAGTCTACTCGACAATCATGTCGCCGCGACCGCCGTACCCTGCCCCGCCGTACATGTCCGCGGTCAGCTTCTGCACGACCGCCTCGGTATTCGGATCCATCTGCGTGTTCCGATTCCGCAGCTGCATCGCCGCGATCAGCTTCATCTGCTCGTTCGAGCCCGGGTCCGTCACGATCTGCGACAGCGTCGAGTCGACCTCCGGCCCGCCGTTGTACGACGAGCTGATCGCCGCCTGCGCGACCTGCGGATCCGGGTCCCGCATCATCGCCGCGATCTGCGCCGACGCCTTCGGATCATCGATCATCCCGAGGCTCGAGATCGCCTGCACGCGATCCTCGGCCTTGCCCGCGCGCGCCGCATCGAACAGTACCGCCTGCGCCCGCTCGTCACCGATCTGACCGAGCGCCGACAGCGCCGCTTGCTTGGTCTGCGAGTCCTGCGACCGCGCGAGGTTCGTCAACGTGTCGACCGCCTTGTCATCGGGCTCGCGCGCGAGCGAACCGATCGCCGCCGACCGCACGCCCGGATCCTTCGACTCGATCGCACGCGCGATCAGCGCCTTCGCTTCCGGCGTCTGCTGATTCGCGAGCGCCCACACCGCTTGTTGCGCCGCCCCCGGATCCTTGCCGGCGAGCAGCTCTTCCGCGAGCTTCATGCCGTCCGGCGAGCCGTTGTTCACGAGTTGCGACATCACCGTCGCCTTGATCTCTGGGTTCGTCTGGCCCGCGGCCAACAGCGCCTGCTTGACCGTATCGTCCATCGCCATCTGCCCGAGGTTCTGCGCGACGTTCTCCGCGAGCCCCTTGTCCTTGCCGGCGAGCGCCGCGAGCAGCGCTTGCTTCGCATCGTCGCCACCCATCCGCGCGAGCACGCCCGCCGCGTACATCGATTCATCGCGCCGGCCGCTGTTCAACGAGTCCTTCAAGAGGCCCGTGATCTTCGGATCCTGCGGCCGCGACCGCGCGACGAGCTCGAGCCCTTGGATCTTGAGATTGCCGCGTTGCTTGCTCGCGATCTCGATCACTGCATCGAGCGTCGCCGGCGTGCCCGCATCCGCGAGCATGCGCAGCGCTTGATAGCGATCCTGCGTCGAGCCCTTGTTCGCGAGATCCGACGCCATCTGGATCGCCTCGGCATTGCCCATCTTCACGAGCCGCGGCAACGCCGCCTTCTTCTCCTGCGCGTTGCCCTGCTTGATCACGGCGAGCAACGCGTTATCGACGTCGTCACCTTGGAGCTGTTGCAACTGCTCGAGCGCACCGTTCGACACGCCGCGCTCCGACATCGCCGCTTCGATCAGTGCCTCGCGCGCCGGCCCGCCCATCGCCACGAGCTGACTCGCCGCGAGCCGCGACATCTGCGCATCGCCATCCTTCAGCAGCTCCGACAAGATGTCGATCGCCTTGTCGCCACCGATCTGCGCGATCACGCCGACCGCCTCGTACTTCAGCTGCATGTTGCCCGAGCGCGCCGCCTCGCGAGCGATCGGCAACGCATCTTCACCGACGTGCACCAGCGCTTCGAGCGCCGACGACGCGACTTGAATGTCGCCACTGTGCACGAGCCCTTCGAGCTTGCTCCGCAGGCCGTCGTCGATCGTATCGATGCCCGACAGCGCCGCCGCGACGACGCGTGGATCGTTCGATTCGACGAGCTTGCGCAGCGCCGACTGCGCCGTGTTCGATTGCGCGCTACCGAGCGCACCGATCGCCGCGTTCGACGCATCGACATCGGGCGCCGACGCGAGCTCGATGAGCTTGGTCACCGCGTTGTCCGTGCCCATCGCGCCGAGCGCGTTGATCGCGGTGGTCCGCATCGGATCCGCCGGCTTGTCGACGAGCGCGAGCAACGTGCCTTCCGCCTTCTGGCTCGTCGTCGAACCGAGTGCGCTGATCGAGGCCATCCGCATCGCCGGTCGCTCGTCGTTCGCGTGCTCGACCACGAGATCGATCGCGTGCTGCGTGCCGATCGAGCCGAACGCGGAGATGATCGCCTCCGGCACGCCGCGCCGCGGATCCGAGAGCATCGGCGTCAGCGCGTCGACCGCTTCGTCATCACCGACGGCGCCGAGCTTGTCGCACAGGAGGCCCACGTCCTTCGCATTACGCGCGTGCTCGATCCGATCGATCAGCTCCTTCTGCGAAACGCCGAGCGTTTCCGGAGCGACGCGGATCGGCCGGCGCAGCGCGAACGGCACGCTTCCGCCCTGCGGAACGACGACCTGCGCGGCCGGTGCATTGTGACCCTTCGCGCGATGCGCACTGACCACGCCGTAACCGGCGATTCCAGCGAACAACGCACAGGCGAGCTTCCATCGAGTCAGGTTCGTCACTGCCACTCCTGTGTCGAACGAACGGCGAAAGGTATCGATCCATTCCTTGGCCACCCTGTAAGTGGTCAAAACCGCCGCAAATCCTGCTGCAGGAATAGAGACACCGCGTTGGTGCGTTGCGTTTCAAAGGATCGTACCGTGCGCCGCGTATGGCTCATCGGTGGCATTTCTTTAGGGCCGGCGGCGTCGATCAAGTGTCCTTGCGGGATGGCAAGGACCTAACCTCGATTGCCGAGCTGGATCAAAAGTTGTGGGTCGCACTCGCGATGCCGACCAAAGGCGTCGACATCGATCCGATCACGCTCGACCTGTTGGACGAGGACAAGGATGGTCGCATCCGCGTTCACGATATCCAGCGCGAGGTCGAGTTCATCGGCAAGACGTTCAAGGATCCCGATGACGTCCTCGAAACCGAGGATGAAGTCGATCTCACCGATCTGAAGGACGAGGCCGTCGTCACCGCCGCGAAGCGGATGTTGAAGGATCTCGGCAAGGCGGATTCGAAGGTGATCTCGGTCGCGGACGCCGATGCGATCACGAAGGCATTCGCCGATACCAAGCTGAACGGCGATGGCATCGTGATCGACGCGTCGACCGACGATGCCGATCTCAAGAAGACGATCACCGATGCGATCGCGTCGGTCGGCTCCGTCGTGGATCGCTCGGGCAAGCCGGGCATCGACAAGGCGAAGGCCGATGACTTCTGGAAGGCGATCGACGAGCGCGCCGCGTGGCTCGCGAAGGGCACCGCGGACCTGAAGCCGCTCGGCGATGCCACCCAAGGTGCGCTCGACGCGTTCGGTGCGGTGCGCGCGAAGATCGACGACTTCTTCACGCGCTGTCGTGTGGCGGCGTACGAACCGCGCGGCGCGGCCGCGTTGAACGCGCAGGATGCCGAGCTCGTGCAGCTCGCGACGAAGGAGATCGACGCGGGGACCGGCGAGCTCGCGAAGCTGCCGATCGCGCAGGTCTCGCCGGTCGCGCGGCTCTCGTTGTCGACCGGGCTCAACCCGGCGTGGGCGGGCAAGATCGCGACGTTCGTCGAGCAGGTCGTGAAGCCGCTGATCGGCCAGCGTGATGCGCTGACGCCGGCGGACCTCGACGCGATCACGGCAAAGCTCGCGGCCTACGAGACCTGGCATTCGGCCGAGCCGGCGAACGCGGTCAAGGCGCTCGATGCGGCGTGGGTCGAGCGCCTCGCGAAGCCCGAGCTCCGCGCGCAGCTCCAAGCGCTGATCGATCAAGACAAGGCGTTGTCGGCCGAGTACGACCAGATCAACTCGGTCGTGCGCGCCGTGCGGTACCAGCGCGACTTCGGTCGGATCGCGCGCAACTTCATCAACTTCTCCGACTTCTATTCGAAGCAGGATGGCGTGTTCCAAGCGGGCACGCTGTACCTCGACGCGCGCGCGCTTCACATGTGCGTGCCCGTGATCGATGCCGGCAAGCACGCCGCGCTCGCGGGTAGCTCGGACGCGTACCTCGCGTATTGCGACATCACGCGGAACGGCGTCACCCAACAGATCGCCGCGGCGATCACGAACGGCGATGAAGAGAACATCTTCGTCGGCCGCAACGGCGTGTTCTACGATCGCAAGAAGCAGGGTTGGGACGCGACGGTCACGAAGGTGATCTCGAACCCGATCAGCATCCGCCAGGCGTTCTGGTCGCCGTACAAGAAGCTCGTCAAGGTCATCGAAGACAACGTGACGAAGCGCGCGGAAGCCGCGCATGCGGACTCGCTCGGCAAGATCGAATCCGCGGGCACGCAGATCGCGACCGTCGACAAGGCGACCGAAAAAGCGGCCGAGAAGGACATCGCGGCGGCTGCCGTGGTCGCGCCTCCCGCGCCGCCGAAAGAAGAGAAGAAGGGCATCGACCTCGGCACGATCGCGGCGATCGGTGTCGCGATCGGCGGCGTCGGCACGTTGGTCGGCGCGCTGCTGACGACGATCTTCGGCCTCGGCGTGTGGGTGCCGTTCGGGATCATCGGCATCATGCTGTTGATCAGCGGCCCGGCGATGTTGCTCGCGTGGCTGAAGCTGCGCCGCCGCAACCTCGGCCCGATCCTCGACGCGAACGGCTGGGCGATCAACAGCCGCGCGAAGATCAACGTCGCGTTCGGCGCCGCGCTGACCGAGCTCGCGAAGCTGCCGCCTGGTAGCGAGCGCACGATGGACGACCCGTACGCCGACAAGAAGACCAAGTGGAAGCGGTGGGTGTTCCTCGCGATCCTCTTGATCCTCGGTGGCTCGTGGTACGTCGGCAAGCTCGACGACCTGTTGCCGGACACGATCTCGTCCGCGAACGTCCTCGGGGACAACGCGCCGATCGTGAAGAAGCGCAAAGCGGAAGCCGATGCGAAGGCCAAGGCCGAGGCGGATGCAGCAAAGGCGAAGGCCGATGCGGATGCGAAAGCGGCGGCCGCGGCTCAAAAACCGAGCGAGCCTGTCAAGAAGCCGTGAGCAGTGAGACGCACGCGCCCGCTAACATTTTCGATCGATTCACGGGAATGTTTTCGACGGTAATCGCCGATTGACGGTCGGCGCGGAACGACTAACACTCGTTCCATGTCGCTGACGCCCGAGCAAACGAACGAAGTGCGTGCGGCGCTCCAGGCGCAGCTCACCCGGATCGCCGACCACGCCCACAACGGACTCGAGTTCACGATGGACCGGGACCGTGACCGCGTGGGCCGGGACTCCATGGACGAAGCCACGGAGGAGGAGATCTACTCCACCCAGCTCCGCCAGCACGACCGGGAGGCCGGGCTGGTGAACAAGATCCAGGAGGCCATGCGGCGCCTGGATTCGGGCGAAATCGACGAATGCGAGGATTGCAGCGACCCGATTGGCTTCAAACGGCTGATCGCGCGTCCCGTAACCACGCTCTGTATCGACTGCAAAACGGCCCGCGAGCAGTCCGAAGCCGACCATGTTCCGTCGGCCGAATAGCTTTGCTGCCGCAGTTTTGTAGCTACCGATAATATTTGGTACTATTTCGCGTCCGGGGATGCGCGACAGGTACACGATCACCGAGCGACTCGACCATGGCGGTATGGCCGAGGTGTTCCGCGGCGTGGCGGAGTCGATGGAAGGTTTCAAGAAGGCTGTCGCGATCAAGCGAATCCTTCCGAACCTGACCAAGAACCAGAAGTTCGTCTCGATGTTCCTCGACGAGGCGCGGCTTTCGCTGTTCCTCCAGCACGCGAACATCGTCCAGGTCTTCGACATCTCGAAGACGCCCGACAACGCCTACTTCCTCGTGATGGAGTACGTCGACGGGTGCAACCTGAAGGCGCTCATCGAGCGGTCGAAGCAGAAGAACAAGCGCATCGACCTCGCCCACTCGATCTACATCATGACCGAGTGCTGCAAGGCGCTGAACTACGCGCACTTCCTCGAGCACCCGGAAACGAACGAGCCGCTCGGTATCGTTCACCGCGATATCTCGCCGCCGAACATTCTCCTGTCGAAGAACGGCGAGGTGAAGCTCGTGGACTTCGGTCTCGCGAAGGCGAACACCCAGATCGAGTCGACGGACCAGGGCGTGGTGAAGGGCAAGTTCAGCTACCTATCGCCGGAAGCGGCGTCGGGGCTCGAGGTCGACCACCGCGCGGACGTGTTCGCGGTGGGCATCATCCTGTGGGAGATGTTCACGGGTCGCCGGCTGTTCTACGGCGAGAGCGATTACCAGACCGTCGAGCTCGTACGGCAGGCGCGCGTCCCCTCGATCGCGGCGCTCAATCCCGAGGTCGAGCCCGAGCTCGAAGCCATCGTCCGCAAGTCGCTCGCGCGGGATGCGAACAATCGCTACCAGAACGCCGCCGACCTCGGCGATGCGTTGACCCAGTATCTGTTCTCTCACCGGATGAAGGTGAGTGCGCGCGATATCGCGTCGCTCGTGCGTGACGCGCAGGTCGAGCAGATGCGCAAGCGCTCGGCCGAGCCGAAGGAGTCGTTGATCGACGCGTTGATCAACGACGAGATGCACAAGATGACCTCGCTCGTCGAAGGCGAGAGCGAAGGTGCGGCGCCTGGTGAAGGCGCGAGCAGTCTCGATCCGAGCGCATTCGTCGACACGGCGGGTTGGGCTGGCGAGATGGGGCTCCAGCAAAGTGGTGCGGCCCCTGCTCCGCCGATCAAGCGGCCCACGAAGCCGCCGCTCAACAAGACGCGGCCGGGAATCGGGGCCGGGATTCCGGCTACGCCGTCGCCGGGCCAAGGCAGTGATGGAATCGAGTCGCTCGAGCAGATGCTCGAGCCGGATCGCACGGGTGTCCATGGCAAGCCGAACGCGCCGGGGAAGCCCGTGCCGTGGCCGTTGATCATCGTGGTGATGTTGGTGCTCGCTGCGGGTGCAGCGGTCGCCGTCATCTTCGCGATGAAATGAAACTACGTGCACGTGTCACGTGGCACGTGCACGTCCACGTACACGATCAGCGACACAAGTTGCTAAGCATGCTGACGATCCGGACGACGAGAGCTCGCGCCGACGTCCGCTCGGCCTCGGGCACCACGTTCAGTAGCCGAACGACATCCAAGATCGCGCCGCACTCCATCGCCTCGCCACGGGCGATCGCGTAGCGGCTCATCTTGTCGGCTTCACTGGTCTTCCCAGCACCCTCGGCGATATTCAACGAGATCGATATGGCGGCGCGTCGCCACTGGTCCGCGAGCGCCGCATAGCCTCGAGGGATCAGCGGAAGCGCGCGGAACACGAATGCGAGGTGTTCGATGGCGCATTGATAGACTTCGAGGCGTTCGTAGTCGAGCTCGACCATGTCGCCGGTATCGGCGGCACTCACTCGAGTTGCAGTGCCGCGTGCCACGTGCACGTAATTACTTCAGCTTCTCGAGCTCTTTGAGCTCGTCGCTCGACGGAGCCAGGACCTTCAAGCGCTCGATCGCCTGCGCGAGCGCCGCCTTGTCACCATTCATCGCGGCCTTCTTGCCGTACACGTTCCACCCGCGCGGATAATCGCCGTTGTACTTCACGGCCGTCTTCGCCGCGTCGTACGCCGCCGCCTTGCTCTTCTCGAGCTCCGCCTTGAACAGATACGCGTCGTAGATCGACGGGTCATCGGCGATCGCCTCGCCGAGCAACTGATACGCGTCGGCATCCTTCTGCTTCTGATACGCGACGACCGCGAGCCCGTAGCTCGTCTGCGCCATCCGCCGCGGCGAACCTTTCTCGGCCTTCAGTTGATCACGCGCTGC
The DNA here is from genome assembly GCA_047600425.1 of Kofleriaceae bacterium. Lineage (GTDB taxonomy): Bacteria > Myxococcota_A > Polyangia > Haliangiales > Haliangiaceae > JABFXX01. The sequence goes on from JASGLC010000001.1 coordinate 161,027, forward strand.
CTTGTACGCGACTTCCGCCTCGGGGAACTTGCCGATGCCGAGCGCGAGCTTGCCATTGATGATCTGCAGCTCGGCCACACCCTTCAGGCGCGAATCGAGCAGCTTCTTGACCTTGTCGGTGAGTCCCGACTGCATGTCGGACGTCGCCGCATCCGCCGCGAGCAGGAACGTCTCCGGATCACTGCCGCAACCCTCGAGCGCTTGCCCGAGATCTTGGATCGCCGATTTGAAGTCGCTGCGCCGCAACGCCAACCGACCACGCTCGCGGAGGAGCTTCCACTTCTGGACGTTCGGCAGGTTGTCCGCCGTCGCGAGCAACGTGGCCGCACCCTCGTGATCGCCGGCGAGCATCCGCGCCCGCGCCGTCTCCAGCACGAGGTTCGCGGTGGGCTTGTCGCCGGCCGCCTTCAGCAACGCATCGAGCGTCTCGCGCCCGCCATTCGGATCGCGATCCTCGATCAGCAGGAGGCCACTCTCGAGGCGCGCGTCGAAGTTACCCGTCTTGCTCGCTTCACCGTACGCCTTGTGCGCCGCCGTAAAGTCGCCCATATCGCGATCGACGCGCGCGAGCTCGAGCTGCGCACGCACGACATCCGGGCCCGGCGCCGTCTGCGCGAGCGCTTCGAGCATCGCCTTCGCCTTGTCGCGCGAATTCGGATCGCGCCGCATGATCGCCGCGTTGATCGTCATCACCGCCGGCGAGCTGTCCTTGCTATCGAGCTCCTTCAGCGCACCGTGCGCGAGATCCGCATCACCGGCGACGAGCTCGACCCACGCCCGCCCGACGAGCGCCGCCTCGAGCTTCGGTGCGAGCTTTTGCGCCGCATCGAGATCCTTGCGCGCACCCTCGATGTCGCCGAGCGCGAGCTTCGCGTTGCCCCGTTCCGCCAGCGCCACCGGATTCTTCTCGACGCCATCGATGTCCTTCAGCGCGGCGAGCGCATCGTTGCCATTGCCTTGCGCGGTCGCGACACGAGCGATCGCGAGATGCAGGCGCGTGCTCTTCGCGTAGGCCTTCAGCGCATCCTTCGCGAGGTTGCCGGCATGCCCGAGCTGACCGATATCGTAGAGCGTGTCGACGACCGCCTCTGCGAACCGCTGATCGTCGAGCCCGACCTGCCCCGCCGCCGTGACGTCCGCGCGCGCGGCGTTCTGATCGTTGCGCGCGAAGTCGAGCTCTGCGAGCGCGAGCCCACCGAACGCGAGCTGCGCCGGCGACAGCTGTGACTTCTTTGCATCCCCGCCGACGAGCTTCGCGAGCTGACTGCGCGTGTCGTCCGCGGTCTTCTTGTCCGTCATCACCGCGCCGCTCTCGGCGAGGATCTCCGCGAGCGCGATCACCGCACTCGGCTGATCCGCCATCTGCGACAACGCCCGCGTGATGTTCGCGCGCGCCTGCGTGATATCGCCCGTCATCGCGTACGCCTTCGCGAGCCCGACGACGAACAGCGGCCGCGCATCCTTATCGACGGCGACCTTGCCGTACTTGATCGCTTCGGCGAAGTCGAACTGCGCGAGCGCGACTTGGCTCGCGACGTAGTTCGCACTCGGATCGTCCGCTGCATCCTGCACGGCGGCCTGCGACGCTTCGCGCGCCGCTTTGACATCGCCCTCGGCGAGCGCGAGGTACGCCTTCGCGACATGCGCGTCGACGCTGTTCTGTTCCTTCAGCGCATCGACCGTGACGCGCGCATCGTGCACGCCATCATCGAACTCGTACGCGATCAACGCGCGTGCGCGGGCCAGCGCCGCGAAGTTCTCCGCCGTGCCACTCGCTTGCACGATCCGCGAGAGCTCGTCGCGTGCGGCCGTCCAGTTCGCGAACGTGTCGTTGCGCGTCAGCTCCATCGCGTTCTTGCGCGCGGCTGCGACCTGGCGATTGAGCCGCATCGCGCGGATCTGGAATCCTGCGAACACGCCGCCGCCGATCACGACGACACCGACGAGGATCCACATCGCGATCTGGAGCTTGCTGCGGGCTTTGCGAATCCCGGTCTTCGGCCCCGCCATGCCCTCGATCGGGATCGAGGACATCGACGGATGCTGCTGCATCGGGATCATCGACGGATCGATCGGCATCCCCGATGGACGCCCCATCTCGTCGGGCATGCCGTTCAACATCGCCGCCAGCGATGGATCCATCGGTGCCGCGGCTGCGGTCGGTTCGGTCGCCGCAGCGGTCGCGACCGCACCCCAATTCGGCTGCGCGTTCGGCGGCACTTGATACGCCTGCGCGTGCATCGGTTGCGGTGGTGGCGGCGGTTGCGCGGCCGCGATCATCGTCTGGCGATGCGACGGCGGAATCATCCCCGGCAGTTGGCCAGGCAGCTGCTGCGGCGCGCCCATCGACGGCGGCACCATCGTCTGTGCGAACGCGTTGTTGCCGTTCGGCGGCGCGAGCCCGCTCATCTGCTGTTGTGGCGGTTGCATCGCAGCGACCGTCGGCAGCGCCGCGGCGATCGGATTCCCGCGCGGCGGCTGCGGTGCCGGTGGCAACGGCATCGGCGGCACGCCCGGCAGGCCGCGATTGGGCATCGGCGGCGGCGGTCCCGAGATATCGATCGGCCCCGACGGCATCTGCACCGCGCGCTGCACCGCCGATGCACCCTTGCGCGGCGCGCCGGGACGATCGTCGATCAGCGCCTTGGACACGCGCGAGTTCGTCTCGTCGACTTCGAGGATGTCGCTATCGGCATCCGGCAAGAGATCCAACGTCGGGGTCTTTTCGCTCACGGGTGCACGTGCCTTCGGTGCCGGTTGCGCGGCGCCGATCTTCGTCGAGCGCGCGGGTGCGGGCACTTGCACCGCCGACCTCGCTGCCGCCGGTTTCATCGCCTTCATGCTGCCGCGACCGACCGGCGCCACGATCTGCGCGCCCGGCGTTGCTTGTGGAGGTGCCGCGACGTCATCGAAGTCCGCGTCGTGATCGAGCTGCACGCCCTCGAGCTCGGGATCGACTTCGACCGTGCCCGACTTGTCGCCGACCGACAGCATCTGCGGCGACGGCGTGGGCTCCTTTTGCGCGGGCTGCTTTCCGGAACGTCCGTCGCGGTGCGCCCGGCGAGCTGATCGACGTGGGCTTCGTGAAGCTCTCGCTGCCGTCGACATCCGCGGTGCCATCGCCGGGCGCGTGCCCCGGATAGTGCCGCGTGTCGCCGGCACCGACGAAGCCAACGCCCGGCGTGCTCGCCGCTCCACGCTGCGCTTCACCGACGAGCTGCTGGATCCGCGGATCGTTCGGCGACAGCTTTTGCGCCTCGCCGAGCGCATCCATCGCCGCCTGGAGGTCGCCCTTCTTGATCAGCGCTTCGGCGCGCAACGCGTGGGCCGGTACCGCCGAGTGATCGAGCTCGAGGGCGACGCGCATCTCCGCGAGCACTTCGTCGTAGCGCTTCAGCGCCAACAGGGCCGAACCGAGGACGACGCGCCCTTCGACCGTGGTCGGCCGGCCGAGCAAGCCCAGCCGACAAACCTTCACGGCTTCCTGAAATTGACCCGCGGCGACCAGAGCCTGGCCACGGCTTACAAAGTCGCTTTGCGACACAGCCCTCGGATAATTCTACCCTAATCAGGCTGGTCGGGCTTGTTGCCGCTTCCGGTGTCGTCTTTCGCCAAGGGCTCCTGAAGGCCTGGCATTTCGCTGCCTTTCAGACGGGATTCGTCGACCATCATCCAGTCCTTGCCCTGCTTCTCCCAGGTCTGGACGGCATGGGTCTCGTGGACGAGCATTTCCTTGTCCGAGTACCACTCCATCTTGATGTGAACCTTGGCTTCGCGCTTGCCCTTCTGGTCCACGTTCACGATGTCGTACTGCGTGATCTTGACGTCCTTCGCCCGCTCGTCGTTGTCGTCGACAAACTGACTCCGCTGCTTCTGCGGGATGTTCTTGGCCGCGACTTCGAACCGGCCCCAGCGCACGCCTTCGTTGTATTCGCGAATGCTGTCGGCCAGGCTGTCGGCCGCTTTCGGCGCACCACCGCACGCGGCGAGCATCACGACGAGTAGGAGCTTCTTCATACGGCATCGCCTCCGGTCGCGCGCTTTCGACGCACGGCCTTGATCGCTTCCAGATCTTTCTTGCCGAGCTCGCGGGTCACCACGAGCACCACGAGGAACACGCCTGCAACGATCGCCGCCTCCACGAGCGACAGCAACTTTCCGCCATGTGGCAGAAATCTCCCGACGACAAACGCGACCGCGATCGCGATCAGGATCCGCACGACGCTCGCGACCGGCAGGAACGCCCCGAGGCGCTTGTATAAGACAAATCCGGTCAACACCGCGCCGATCACCATCGAGCCGCCGGTCACCGCCGCCGCGACCTCGAGCGAGTGGCCGGATTCGATCGCCATCGGGATCGCGACGAAGTTTCCGATCGCGGCGATCGCGAGCGTGATCCCGGCGGTGATCGTGGCCGGCCGCGTGTGGCCTGCACCGTTCAAGATCGTGCCGGCGATCGCGAACACCGAGAATGCGATGTTGCCGAGCGCGAGATAGGTCAGCGCCGGGCCGCCGATCTGCGCGTAGTCCGGCGCGTAGATGATGCCGAGCACGCTCGTCGGATTCGCCGCCATCGCGACCGCGATCGCCGACGCGAAGATCAACGAGTAGCGGACCGTGACCTCGACGTAGCGCTTCGTCGTGTCTTTGTCGTCGGTAAACGTCGACCGGCTGACGAGCGGGAACACGACAAACGTCGCCGCGATGATCGCCTGATACGACAGCCGCGCGAGGTTTTGGACCGCCGCGTAGTAGCCGACTTGAACGTCCGCGAGCACCGACGGCTTCGCATGCGATTGGACCCACGGGATCGTGTCGTGCAGCGCCTTCGCGTAGTCGGCGCTGTGCGAATCGAAGTAGCTCGTCGACTGATACGCCAATAACCACGTATCGACGAACATCAATAAGTTGAACAGCGCGAGGTAGACGGCGACGCGCAGGAAGAACGCGATCATCGGCTTGAGCGCCATCCGATCCGCCTTCTCGATCCGTCCGGGCAAGCCCACGCCGACGACGCTGATCACGAGGATCATCCCGACGGCGACGACCCAACCACCCATCACACCGATCACGCCGAGCCCCATCATCGCCATGCCGATCAGGCCGAGCGTGCGGAGCGTCGCGAACGTGATGTCGAACCCGGCCTGCTTGTGGAACTGGTGCATGCCGTTCGCGGTGCCGACGAACACCGTGTAGAACGCATTGCCGCCGAGGATCAGGCCGCCGAGTGCGAGCGGCGCGACCTTCGAGCTATCCGAATACGCCATGCCGATCAGCGGCGCGGCGCAGATGTACAACACGGCGAGTGGCAGACCGAGGCGCAGGTGCATGCGCAGGCCAGCGTTTTGGACCGCGCGAACTTTGTCGGGCTCCTGCGCCGCGAACCTCGAGACCGTCTGGATCGTGCCCGTGTTGAGCACGTTGTTGACGGGCGACACCCACGAGTTGACGAAGCTGTACCTGCCCCAACTGACGTGGTTGAGGATGGCCGGCAATCGGAACTGGACGACCAGTCCCGCGACCATGAAGTAAAACTTCGCGAACGCGATGTAGAGGACGCCGCGTCCGGCGGAGGTGCCCTTTGAATCTGCCACTGCGATCTCACGCGTAACACGCGAGATCTACTGGATCAACTATCGCGCCTGCGACATGACCTTCGTCTGCAGCGGGATGACGCAGCTGACGAATTGACCGCAATCGGTCTTGGCCTGGCACGACGCCGCCTCGGCCTTCAGGTCATCGGGCATCGCCGGCATGTGATCGCACGCGGCCGAGATGTTCTCGTCCTTTTGATCGGTGGCCCACTCGGCGTTCGCCTTCGCGATCACGCCCGCGCGATCCTGCGCGACCGCATCTTTGATGCCCGGCGGTTGATCGACCGACGCGCGCGCGTCGACGAGCGCCGGGATGTATTGATCGGTGCACGTGCGCGCGTGCTGCATGACGGCGACGCACATCTCGTGATCGGATTGCTGTGACGCTTGGGCCTTTTGTGCGGCCGGCGTCGACGTGGTGGAGGGCGCGGCTTCCGCACCGGTGCAAGCAGCGACGAACAACAGGGCGAGGGACAGGTAACGGGACATGGGCAGCTCCTAGTTAGTGAGGCATTCGTCGCACACCAAATGCGACGAGGATCCAGCTGATCGTGCACACCGAAAATCCGAGGATCGCGGGTGCCATCGCCTCGTTGAATCCGAACAACAGACTCGCGACGAGGTCTTTGCGTAGCTCCGGAATGTTCGCGACGTTGCGAGCCACGGCCGCGAGATCCGCAGCGACGCCGGCGATCGAAGCGACGATGGTCGCGGTCGACAGCGTTCGAACGAGGGACAAGCCTTGCGGCGATGCGTTGCGCGCGAACTTCGCGGCGGCGAGCAACTGCGGGATCGCGATCGCGAGGATCACGATCATCATCCAGCCGCCCGCGAGAATGAAATCGATCATTCGGGGAGTACAACGCGGCTGCTCGCGAGGCGTGACAGAAAAAGCTAAGTCCGCGTTCCGCGGGTGGGGACGGTATCCAACTCGTCAAAGTAGCCGACCTAACTAGCTGAACGCTGGTCGCCAAACTTGCGGTCACGCCCGCGGTGGTCGAGCGTTGTAGTTGCGTGGAACCCCTCACCGCGGAGGCCGACTGGGTCGCCGGCCTTCGCCGTGGTGACCCTGCCGCGTTCGATGCGGTGTTCGCCGCGTTTCGTCGACGGATCTACGCCTATCTGCTTCGCATGACGCGCCGGCGCGATGTCGCCGAGGATCTGCTTCAGGAAACGTTTTTGCGACTGTCGCAAAACTCGAAAAAGCTCCGTGCCGATACGCGACTGCAAGCGTGGCTGTTCACCGTCGCGCATCGTCTCGTCCAGAGTTGGGGCCGCGCGCAACAAGTCCGCGCCCAGCTCGCCGGCGATCTTCCTGCGACGGAACCGGCCGCGCCGACGCCGAGTCCACTCGATCAGCTGTCGGATTCGCGGACCCAACTCGCGCTCGAGCGCGCTTTTGCCGCCTTGTCGCCGGAGCATCGCGAGGTAGCGTTACTCGTCGGTGTCGAAGGCATGCAACCGAGTGACGTCGCCGAAATCCTAGGTCTGCGCGCGGACGCGGTTCGCCAACGGTTGGCACGCGCGCGGGCTCAACTCTCAGAGCTGCTCGGAGATGTGCGATGAACGATCAAGAACGACTCGCCGACATCGCGAAGGGCCTCACCCACGTCGACATGGACCCGGATCACGCGATCCGCATCCGCGATCGGGTGCGACACGATCTGGGCAAAGGTCCGCCGAAGGTACGGTTCGTGATGCCGATCGTCGTCGGGTTGCTTTCGACGATCACGTTCGTGTGGGCGATCTACAAGGTGTGGCAGTCTCTGCGGTGAATGCGGGCGCTCTTGGTGTTGGTGGCACTCACGCGTGCCGCACTCGCCTGCCCCACCGCGCCCAAACAGATCGCCGCCGCGCACGGCTCGCCCACGATCGATGGCGAGCTCGACGATCAGGTGTGGCGCGACGCATGCTGGATCACCGACTTCGAACAGAAGACGCCGGACTACGGCGCGAAGCCCACGCATCCGTTGAAGGTCGCGATCGCGATCGGCAACGGCACGCTGTACGTCGCCGCGCGGATGTGGTCCGCCGGGCCCGACGATCTCGACGACGCACTGACCGAACGCGACAACACCGATCAAGCCGAGCGCTTCATCGTGTCGCTCGATGCAACCCACACGCGCCACACCGCGTACTCGTTCGCATTGACCGCGGCCGGCGTTCGCGCGGATTGGATCCACACCGACGACACCGAAGGCGATCGCGATGCGTCGTGGGATCCGGTGTGGGTCGGCAAGACGAAGCGGCTCGCCGATGGCTGGTCCGTCGAGATGGCGATTCCGCTCTCCCAACTACGCCTCCCACGCACGCCGGCGCAGAGCTGGGGCATCAACTTCGATTGGTATCTGCCGCGCAAGAACGAGGACGTGTTCTGGCGCGCCGTACCCAAGGACGTGACCGCGTGGGCGAGCTACTTTGGCGAGCTCGTCGATCTGCCGCCGATCGAATCGCGCGTATCGCTCGAGCTCCTCCCGTACATCTCGGTCCGCGGCACCGTCGACGAAGCGCGCCCCGCGCCGCCGAGCCATCGCGCGCTCGCCGGGTTCGAGGCCGGGCTCGATGCGAAGTTACGCCCGCTTCCCGGGTTGGTGATCAACGCGTCGATCAATCCAGACTTCGGCCAGGTCGAGGCGGATCCGGCGTTCGTCAACCTCACCGCGTTCGAAGTGCAGTTGACCGAGAAGCGGCCGTTCTTCATCGAAGCAAACACGCTGTTCATTCACGACTACGAGGCGAAGTACTTCTACTCGCGCCGGATCGGCGGCATGCCGACGCGTCTGCCCACGGCGGATGCGATCGATCTGCCGCCGTCGGTCCGGATCTTGGGCGCGCTCGCCGCTGGTGGCTATATCGAGGAGAAGACGCAGATCGCCGCGATCGCCGCGGTCACCGACGAGACCAAGGCCGACGCGATCACGAACGGTCGTCGCATGGAGCTCACGGTATCGCCGTTGACGTTCTGGGGCGCGACGCGCGTCGAACGCCAGCTGAGCGCCACGTCGATCGCGGGCGTGACCGGCACGATCGTCGAGCGCGCGCTCGCCGGGACCGGGCTCGATCAGCTCCTGAACCAGAGCGCGTTCACGCTGTCCGCGAACTCGCAGCTGCGCACGGCGGATAACGCGTGGGAGCTGTTCCCGTCGATCGGTCTCACCGGTGTGTTCGGCACCGCCGCCGCGATCCAGACGATCGAGGAGTCGTCCGCGCATTACTTCCAACGTCCGCGCCAGAACTACCTCCATCTCGACGATGCCCATCGCATGCTCGGCGTCGAGGCCGGGACGTATCTGTCGAAGCGCGCCGGCATGTACACGGGCGATGTCGGGTTCGGCATCTATTCGCCGGGCTACGAGATCAACGATATGGGCGTGATCTCGCAAGCCGACGTGATCGACATGTCCGGCGAGATCTATCGCAACGTCGTCGTGCCGACGAAGCACATCTACGCCTGGTCGACCGGCATCGCGCTCGATCAACCGCTGTTGTTCGACGGCACGCGCAAGCCGTTCTCGATCACGGGCAAGGCGAACGCGACGCTGCCGAATTTCTGGTCGGGTAGCGCGGCGTGGTTCGTGTCCCTGCCCGGCACGTTCCCGGATCTCACGCGCGGTGGCCCGGCGATGCACGTCGATTGGTTCTCGAACCTCACGCTCCAGGTCGCGTCGCCGTCGGGACGAGCGAATCAGCTCGTCGGCACGCTCGAATTCCTCGAGAGCCGAACCTGGGACCGCGGCATCGAAGCGAACATCACCGCGGCGACGCGCGTGGTCCCGCAGCTGCGCCTCGATCTCGTGCCGAGCGTGACCTGGATCGAGAACAGCCGGCAGTACGTGGCGACCGAGCAAGGCCACTACATCTTCGGCCACCTGCATCGGCACGAGGCCGCGTTGCAACTGCGCGCGACCTGGTCGCTGTCGCCGGATCTCGTGGTCACACTGTTCGCGCAGCCGTTCATCTCGTCGGGTCGGTACGATCAGATCGGCGAGCTCGCGGATCCCGATACCGGATTTATCCGCTGGTACGACAACCAGTTTCACACCGGCGCGACGCGTACGATCGTCGACGGGTACTACGGATTTTCGGTCACCGAGCCGGACTACACGGTCGCGTCGTTGCGCTCGACCGCCGTCATGCGCTGGGAGTTCCGCCCGGGCTCGACGCTGTACGTCGTGTGGCAGCAACAGCGCGGTGGCGTGCCGATCCAGGTCGCGACACCGCTCCACGGCACGATCGGTGACGCGTTCACGCAGAGCGCGATCCACACGCTCGCCGTGAAGCTGAGCTACTGGTTCGGGTAGACTGGCGGCGAATGTTCCGGGTGGCGGTCGTGATGCTCGCGCTCGTGCGCATCGCGGTCGCGTGCCCTGTGGGCAAGCAAATCGCCGCCGCGCACGGCGCACCGAATGTCGATGGCGAGCTCGACGACGAGGTCTGGCGCGACGCGTGCTGGGTCACGGACTTCGAGCAAAAGACGCCGACCTACGGCGCGAAGCCCTCGCATCCGATCAAGGTCGCCGTCGCGATCCGCGGCAACACGCTCTACGTCGCCGCGCGGATGTGGTCGGCCGGCATCGCGGACGTCGACGACGCGTTGACCGCCCGCGACGACACCGATGGCGCGGAACGCTTCATCGTCTCGCTCGATCCCACGCACACCCGCCGGATCGCCTACTCGTTCGCGGTCACCGCCGCCGGCGTGCGCGCCGATTGGATCCACACCGACGACACCGAGGGCAATCGCGACCTGTCGTGGGATCCGGTGTGGACCGGCAAGGCGAAGGTGCTCGCCGATGGCTGGTCGATGGAGATGGCCATCCCGCTCACCCAGTTGCGCTTGCCACGCGTGCCGGCGCAGAGCTGGGGCATCAACTTCGATTGGTACCTGCCGCGCAAGAACGAGGACGTGTTCTGGCGCGCGGTGCCGAAAGACGTGCAGGCGTGGGCGAGTCACTTCGGCGAGCTCGTCGATCTGCCGCCGCTCGAATCGCACGTATCGCTCGAGCTGTTGCCGTACATCTCGGTGCGCGGTTCTGTCGACGAAGCACGCGCCGCGTATCCCGAGCATCGCCTCCTCGGCGGGTTCGAGGCCGGGCTCGATGCGAAGGTGCGCCCGCTGCCGGGACTCGTGATCAACGCGACGATCAACCCGGACTTCGGCCAGGTCGAAGCGGATCCGGCGTTCGTCAACCTCACCGCGTTCGAGGTCACGCTCGAGGAGAAGCGTCCGTTCTTCGTCGAGAACAACGCCGCGTTCCACAACTACGAAGAGAACGTGTTCTATTCGCGCCGGATCGGCGGCTTGCCGACGCGCCTGCCGGCGTACGACTCGATCGCACTGCCGCCATCGGTGCGGATCCTCGGCGCGGCCGCGCTCGGTGGCTACATCGAAGAGCACACGCAGATCGCGGCGATCACCGCGGTCACCGACGAAGCGAAGGCGGACGCGATCGTCGACGGGCGCCGCCAGGAGCTGACGGTGTCGCCGCTGACGTTTTGGGCGGCGACGCACGTCGAACATCAATTGAACGATTCGTCGACGGCGACGTTCCAAGGCACGCTCGTCGAACGCGCGCTCGGTGGCACGAACCTCGCGCAGCTGTTGAACCAGACGGCGTTCTACACCGGCGCGAACACGGTCCTGCGCACGGATGACGGCACGTGGGAGCTGTTCCTATTCGGCGGCATGTCCGGCGTGTTCGGCACGCCCGCATCGATCCAGACGATCGAAGAGAGCTCCGCTCACTACTACCAACGTCCGGATCAGCACTACCTGAAGCTCGACGGCGCGGATCACCTGCTCGGCTACGACGCGGGCGCGTGGGTCACGAAGCGCTCGGGCGCCTGGACCGGCGCGTACAACCTGACGGTCGAATCGCCGGGGCTCGAGCTCAACGACATCGGCGTGATCCATCAAGCGGACTCGGTCGCCGTCTACACCGAGCTGATCCGGAACGAGACCGAGCCGACGAAGCACATCTACGCGTGGGACGGCGGCGTGTTCTTCGATACCGAGTGGATGCTCGACGGTCGCCACAAGCCGTTCGAGATCGGAGCGAAGGGCGGCGTCACGTTTCCGAATTTCTGGTCCGTCTCGATCAACGCGAACGTCGATCTCCCGGGCATCTATCCGGACACCACGCGCGGTGGGCCGGACCTCCACATCGATCGGTTCGAATACGTCACGTTCGGCGTGTCGTCGCCATCCGGGCGCAAGCATTCGATCGGTGCGTCGCTGCAGCTCCAGCAATCGGCGACCTGGGACAACGGCGTGATCGCGTCGATCACTGGTGCCACGCGAATCACGCCGGCGCTCCGCCTCGATCTCGCGCCGACGCTGACGTGGCTCGAGAACAAGCGGCAGTACGTGGCGACCGTGACCGACGCGGGCGGCGGTGAGGATACCTACGGTGCGCGCTACATCTTCGGCCATCTCCATCGCCACGAGGCCGCGTTGCAGTTGCGCGCGACCTGGTCGCTATCGCCGGATCTCGTGTTCACCGCGTACGCGCAGCCGTTCATCTCGTCGGGAAGCTACGACCAGATCGGCGAGCTCGCGGATCCCGATACCGGGTTCGTGCGCTGGTACGGCAACCAGTTTCACACCGGCGCGACGCGAACGATCGTCGACGGGCCGAATGCGTTTTCCGTCGACGAACCGGACTATTCGATCGCGTCGTTGCGCTCGACGGCGGTGTTGCGGTGGGAGTTCCGCCCGGGCTCGACCTTGTACATCGCGTGGCAACAGCAGCGCGGTGGCATCCCGATCTATGTCGCGCAGCCACTGCACTCGACGCTCGGCGACGCGTTCACGCAGAGCGCGATCCACACGCTCGCGTTGAAGCTCAGCTACTGGTTCGGCTGAGTTACTTCGTTTTAGGCCGCGTCACCATGAGGTGCGCCTGCTTGTTCATGTCGACGTAGCCGAACCGGAACGGGATCGACCGGCGGCGCTGCTTCGCCCACAGATCGATCATGTCCTGCTCCATCGGATTGTCGCGCACGCTCTCGAGGAACGCGCCGTCGTAGCCGCCGAACGTCTCTTGGATCATGCCGGCCTTCTTCGCCCACTTCGGCGGAATGCCCGTCGAGTCCGACAGCATCCACGCCAGGTGATCGAGGATGTATTCGCGCGTCCGCGAGAAGTCGCCACGCCACAAGAGGTAGCTCGCGCCTTTCACGAGCACGGCGACCTGGCCCTTCTTCTCCAGGTGATGGATCAGCTGCGGGTGGGTCTTCATGTAGTCGTCGCCGAGGTTCCAGCCGATGTGACGGTGCGTGCGGATCACCGTATCGCCGACCTTGCGATACTGGATCTCGACGTTCGCGAACGCCGTCGAGAAGTTCGGCGAGTGCCAGTCGTGCTTCAGGCTCTTCGGCGCGTGCGCGAGCGCATCTTTGTCGAGCTGATCGATCTCGGCCGCATCGAGGTAGTGAACCTCGCCCGCATCGTCGAGCGTGAAGTAGCGCATGGATACGGGCTCGAACCCACCGGCGACGAGGCCGAGCAAGAACGAGCTGACTTGGCCCGGCAGATCGTTCTGCTGTTGGTTCGACAGGTTCTCGCTCGTGTTCGAGCCAACCGAGATAAGGCCGCCGATCTCGGCGCGTAAAGCGCCGAGGCTCGTTTCGAGCTCCGCCGGCTTCAGCTTCGTGATCCGCCGCGGATCACCAGAAAACTCGAGCGAGATCGTCGTGATCTCGGTCGCGTCGGGAAACGCGACGAGCGCCGATAGGAGGTCACCGCCACCGAACGGATACACGACCGTCTTCGGCAGATCTTTCGGCTCGATCTTGTCGAAGAACGCGCGGCCCTTGTCGAAGTAGAGCGCGCGGAACTTGTCGAGCTTCTCGGTTACCACCTTGCAGTGGCGATCGACGATCTTCTGCACGCTGGCGTCGACGGCTTCCGTGCCACCACACGCCGCCGTACGGAACAGCGCCTTCGCATCGGAGATGAAGTCCTGCCCCTTCGCCGGCTCTGCGGCAGCGATTGCGGTGGACGCCAATAGGAACGCGAGCGCGAGTTTCACCATGACACTTTCGCATTAACGCGCAGCTGGGGGCGAGGATTCCCTCGGAAGCTTGTCGCGTACCAGCGTCGAAAACTGGTCCGGTGTCCCGGTGTAGGGGTTCCAGTCCGCGATCGGCCCCGTCGAAATCGCGATGGGTTTTCCGAGCTTCTTGTCGATCACCGTCACCGTGCCGTCTTTGGTCACGACGTCGTTCGTGCCGTCGGTCTTCGCGGCGTTGTTCGAGCCATAGACCGTCGTCCAGTAGCGGAGCGTCGATCCCGAGCGCGTGATGATGTAGTCGCCGAACACGCTCGCGTCGTCGATCGGCGCGTCGCCGCCATCGAATGTTTGCAGCTTCGTGTGGGTCGAGAGCACGTAGTACGACGCGCTCGTGCCGTTGCCGACGACGATCGTCTTGCCGGTCAGGTTGAACCCGAGCGCGCGCCCGCGGAACGTCACTGGTGTCGAGCCCATCGCGAGCGCGAACACGGTGCACGTGCCATCGCTCGACGAGGCCGCGAACTGCTTGCCATCAGCGTCCCAAAGGATGCTCGTGATCGCATGCGCCGGGCGCTCCCAGGTCGGCTGGTGGTCGAGGTTATCGACGACGATCACCTTGTCGTCTTTCGCGATCGCGGTCTTCGCTCCCCAGAATGCGATATCGAACGCGGTTACGTTCGCGAGCTTCGTCGGTCCTCGATAGCCGAGGTTCGTCAGCGTGTGCTGATGGTCGAGCACCAGCACGCGTTTGCCCGCAAATTCGAACCGATCGACGTCGGTGACGTGATCGATTTCGTAGTGCGTCCCGTCCTCGAGCTTCCACATCGCGAGCTTGTCGCCGTCCCAGATGCCGATCTGCGGGTGATACGACTGTTCGTACGCGAACAGCTTCGGCGTCACCGGGCCGATACCGAGCGGCTTCTTGTCGAGACGAGTGCCGTACGTGTACAGCGTCCCGTTCGCGAGCCAGACGAGCTCGCCATATACGGCGTGCGCGGTTGGTGTCGATGCGTCGAGCTCGGGCCCGGTGATCGTTTCGCGCAACGCATCGAGTTGCGGCGCGACCAGCCCGACGAGCGAGCGCACCGTCGGATCGTTCGGCAACACGCGAAACGCCGCCTCCAGCTGGAGCGCGGCCGCGAATAGGTGATCCTCGACGAGCGCCTCGCGCGCGGCCTCGACCTGCAGCCACGCCTTCTTCTCGTCGTAGTTCGGGCCCGTCGGCCGTGCCTCGGGTGGTTGATCCTTCGTCTTGCAACCCGCGATCGCGATGATCGCGAGCGCGACGACGAGGCTACGACGCGTCAGCGATCGACCCTTCGTACATCTTGTCGAGCATGCCCGAGTACTTCTTCTCGACGACCTTACGCTTCACCTTCAACGACGGCGTGAGCTCGCCTTCCTCGACGGTGAGATCGACCGGGATGATCGAGAACTGCTTCACGGTCTCGTACTTCGCGAGCGACTTGTTGACCTCGTCGAAGTACGGCTGCAGGAGCGCACGCACCTCGTCCGACTTCACGAGCGCGGCGTAGTCCTTGCTGATGCCCTTGTCCTTCGCCCACTTCATGATCGCTTCTTGATCGACCGTGACGAGCGCGGTGACGAAGTTGCGCTTGTCGCCGTGGATGATCACTTGCGACAGGTACGGGCAGTTCGCCTTGAGCTTGCCCTCGATGTGCTGCGGCGCGATGTACTTGCCGCCGGACGTCTTGATCAGGTCCTTCTTGCGATCCGTGATCCGGAGGAAGCCCTGCGCGTCGATCTCGCCGATATCGCCCGTGCGCAGCCAACCGTCCTGGGTAAGCGCCTCGGCCGTGGCTTCCGGCAGATTGTGATAGCCCTGCATCACGCCGGGCGACTTGATGAGGATCTCGCCATCTTCCGGCGCGAGCTTCACGTCGGTGCCCGGCATCGGCAGACCGACCGAGCCGAACGCGAACTTGGTGGGGCGGTTGCAGAACGACGCGGCGCTGGTCTCGGTGAGGCCATAGCCCTCGAGGATCAGGATGCCGCACGCGTGGAAGAACTCGGCGATTTCGCGCGAGAGCGGCGCCGAGCCCGAGATGAAGTAGCGCGTGCGACCGCCGAACGTTTCTTTGATCTTCGAGAACACCAGCTTGTCGGCGAGCTTCAGCTTCAGCGCGAGCAGGCCGCTCGGCTCCTTGCCCTGCTGGCGAACGTGCGAGCCCTCTTTGCCGACGGCGACGGCCCACGCGAAGATCTTCTGCTTGAGTGGGCTGCCCTGCTTCGACTTCTCGATGATCCGGTTGTAGACCTTCTCGAAGATCCGCGGCACCGCGGCCATCAACGTGGGGCGGACGACGGCGAGGTTATCGACGAGCTTCGGGATCCGGCCATCGACGGCGGTGACCGAGCCCGACGCGATGTGACCGCACATGATCACCTTGCCGAACGAGTGCGACATCGGCAGCCAGAGATATTGGACGTCGCTGTCGGTCCAGAGGCCGACGCGCTCGATCGCATCCGCGCAGTACGCCCAACACTCGTGGAGCAGGCGCACGCCCTTCGGCTTGCCGGTGGTGCCCGAGGTGTAGATCAGCGTGGCGAGGTCGCTCGCCTTGATGCCGGTGGTGACTTCGTCGACGGCGCGCGGATCCTTCGCGAGCACCTCGGCGCCTTTCGCTTCGAGATCGGCGAGCGTCATCACCCAGTCGCCGTCCTTCTTGTCCGGAGCGCCGTCGATCAAGATGATCTTCGCGAGCGTGGGGAGCTCGGCCTTGTGCGCGCGGAGCTTGCCGACCTGCGCGTTGTCTTCGGCGAACACGTACTTGGTTTCGCTATCGTGAAGAATGAACGCGCACTCTTCGGCGGTGCTCGACGGATACACCGTGGTGGTGGCGCCTCCCGCCGACAGGATGCCGATGTCTGCGAGTAACCACTCGAGCCGCGTGTTGCACAGGATGCCGACGCGTTCTTCGCGGTGGAGGCCGAGCGAGAGCAGGCCCGCCGCGATCGCCTTCACGCGTTCGCCGGTCTGGCGCCAGGTCATCGAGCGCCAGTTCTCGCCGACCGGAAATCGGAATGCTTCGCGGTCCGGCGTGTCGTGGACGCGTTTCGCGAAGAGCTGCGCGATCGAGGTGGTCTTGCGGGTCAGGCGCTCGGGAGCAGTCGACTCGGGCATCGGCGAGACTATGCCGCAATTCGTGTACGCTCGGGAGCCGGATGGCGCTTACGGCGACGGAATGGCTGGACGGTTTGGCGACGGCTTGGAAGGCCGAACGAGCCGCCTCTCGCGCACGTGTCGCCATGGAACGCAGTGGCCGGCCACTCGCCGAACGGGTAGCGCTCGGCCTCGCGCTGGCAAACTTGCGGATCATCGACGAGGCGAGTGCGTTCGGCGACCGCGTCCGGGTCAAGGTCGCGGTGCCCGAAACGATCGACCTCGATAACATCCGGCTTGCTCCCGGTGACCCGATCCGGTTCTGGGCGGAGCACCCCGACGAGCCCGGCGCCGTGCGCGGCGTGTTCGAACGGCGCGAGGAGCAGGCGCTCTGGCTGATGCTCGATCGCGCGGTCGACGAGGTCGATCGCGAGTACGCACTCGATCCGGAAGCGCCCGAGGTCACGTTCGATCGCGGCGATCGCGCGGTCCAACGGATGAAGGAGGCGGTCGGCAATTCGGATCTCGCGCGAATCCGCGAGGTCGTGTCGCTTGCCAAACCGCCCCGCCCGATCGCGGCGGTCACGTGGACGCCGATCGATGACTCGCTCGATGACAAGCAACGCGCGGCGGTCGATGCCGGCTTGCGTAGCGGCGATATCGCGCTGGTGTGGGGACCTCCAGGCACGGGCAAGACGCGGACGCTCGTCGAGCTCGTCCGGCAGCGCGTTGCGCGGGGCGAGCGCGTGCTGTGTTGTGCGCCGTCGAACACCGCCGTCGATAACCTGGGCGTTCGGCTCGCCGATGGCGGCCTGCGTGCCGTGCGGCTCGGCCATCCCGCACGCGTGTCGCCGGCGTTGGTGGCGCTGACGATCGATGCGCAGGTCGAAGCGGATGGCGCCTCGGATCTCGCGCTCGAGTGGCGCGATCGTGCGCGGCAGATTCGCAAGGCGGCGATGACCGGGCAGCAGAACCTGCGCGGCAATCGCCAGGATGTCGCGGCGGCGCGCGCGGACGTGCGTGCGCTGTGGAGCGAGGCGCGATCGCTGGATCGAGATGCCGCGCGCGAGATCGCGAATGCCGAGCGGGCGATCGTCGATCGTGCGCAGGTCGTGCTCGCCACGCTCGTCGGTGCGGACCATGGCCTGCTCGGCGATACGATGTTCGATTGCGTCGTGATCGACGAGGCCACGCAAGCGCCGGATCCGCTGACGCTGATCGCGTTCGCGCGCGGCAAGGTCTGCGTGATGGCCGGTGATCCGCATCAGCTCGGGCCGGTCGTCGTCGGTGGGCCGAGCGTGGAGCCGGTGTTGGGGACCACGATCTTCGAGCGGCTCGTCGCGCAGACCGAGGTCGTGATGCTCGAGCAGCAACATCGGATGAACGTCGAGATCATGACGTTCCCGTCGCAGTCGATGTACGACGGCAAGCTGATCGCGGCGCCCGAGGTCGCGCATCACGTGCTCGCGGATCTCGGGGTGAAAGACGATCCGGTGCGCACGAAGCCGGTGTGGCTGATCGACACGGCGGGCAAGGATTGGTTGGAAGAACGCACGGACTTCGAGCCGAGCGGCTCGCTCAACAACCTGCCGGCGTTCAACTGGGATCCGAGCACGTTCAACAGCAGCAATGCCGAGCGCGTCGCGGCGGAGGTCCGGCGGATCATCTCGCGCGGCTTGGCACCGACGGAGATCGCGGTGATCGCGGCGTACTCGGCGCAGGCGCGGCGGCTGCGTGATCTCTTGAAGGTCGAGCGCGCGGCCGGGCTCGAGGTCGGCACCGTCGACGGATTTCAGGGGCGCGAGAAGGAAGCAGTGATCGTCGATCTCGTGCGGTCGAACGACACGGGCGAGATCGGGTTTCTCTCGAACACGCGGCGCATGAATGTCGCACTGACCCGGGCGAAGCGGTTCCTGATCGTCGTGGCGGATTCGGCCACGCTCGGAAACACGCCGTATTACGCGCAGTTCATCTCGTACGTGGACTCGATCGACGCCCACGGCAGCGCGTGGAGCGACGAGGCGGAACCCTTGCAATAGCCCGGTAGAGATGAGATCCATCCGGCGTGAAACGCCTTCTTCTCATCCTGACTGTGCTCGGTGCCTGCGCGCGTCCGAATGACAACGTCGCACTGCGCGATGAAGCGATCGCCACGTCGCACTTCTACAAGGACGTCGTCGAGGCGCTGAACAAGCGCGGCGGTGACATCGTCACGCGTAGCGGCAAGGTCCCGAACGTCCAGTCGGCGCCGGGTGCGCAGCAAGCGCGCGATGCGATCCAGACCGCGGGCACCACGCTCGGCACGTTGCGCGGCATGGTCGAAGAAGGTGCGGATCACAAGTCGCAGATCGAGAAGCAGGCCGAACAGCTGTTCAAGGACGGCAAGACGGCCGAGCTGCAGAAGCTGATCTCCGAGTCGAACGAATCGCTCGAGGTCGGGACGCGTGAAGTCGCGTCGGCGTTGAACGTGTTCGAAGCGTGGGTCGACGGTCTCGAGAAGCAGACCGCGGTCGTGGCGACGGCGCCCACCACGCCTCCGTCGGCCGACGCGGCCGGCATGGCGCAATAACTTCAATAAGCGCTATCATCGGGGGATGAGGATCCCTCGCCCGAAGGTCATCCTGCGGTCGTGCCGCGAGTACGACCCGGAAAAGATCCGCGCGATCATTCGCGACGGGTTGAACGAGCTCGGCCTGAAACCTCACGGCCGCACGCTCGTGAAGCCGAACCTCGTCGCCGCGGGGCCGATGTTTCCGTACGCGTTCACGCGGCCGGAGTTCGGCGAAGGCGTGCTGCGCGCGCTGCAAGATGTCGGCGGCTCGGCGATGTCCGAGCTCGCGGCTGGCGAGCGGTGCGGGATCACGGTGCCGTCGCGCGTCGCGTTTCGCGAGTCCGGTTGGGACGCGATGCTGTCGCGGACGGGCATCAAGAAGTATCACTTCGAAGAAGAGCAGCAGGTCGAGATTCCGCTGACGCATAAAGAGCGGCTGCGCGATTACCTGTTCACGCCGGAGCCGGTCGCGCGCGCGGACTTCTTCGTGAATTGTCCGAAGTTCAAGGCGCATCCGTGGACCACGGTCACGTTCTCGATGAAGAACTACATCGGGATCCAAGATGACCGGCATCGGTTGATCGACCACGATCACAAGCTCAACGAGAAGATCGCGGACCTCCAGCACATCATCCAGCCGCAATTCATCGCGATCGACGGGATCACGGCGGGGGAAGGTCGGATGCTGACGCCCACGCCGTTCGATCTGGGCCTCATCGTGATGGGCAACTCGCAGGTCGCGTTCGATGCGGTGTGCTGCGCGATCATCGGGCTCGATCCGAAGACGGTCGATCACATCCGGCTCGCGGAGCAGCACGGGTTCGGGACCACAGACCTGTCGAAGATCGAGATCTCCGGTGACGTGAGCTTGGCCGAGGCGAAGGCGCGGGCGAAGGGCTTCAAGGTCGGCCTGATTCGCGTCGAGAAGTACTTCGAAGGCACGCACATCAGCGCGTATGCGGGTCCGCCGCCGGAGCCCGAGCACGGCGACTACTGTTGGGGTGGTTGCCCGGGTGCGATCGAAGAAGCGATCGAGATCCTGCGCGTGTTCGACAAGCAGACCGACGAACGGATGCCGCACATGCACGTGGTGTTCGGCGCGTACGATGGCGACATTCCGGCCAAGCCCGGCGAGAAGGTCGTGTTCATCGGGGACTGTGCGGAGTGGAAGGGGATGATCAACGGCAAGCCCGTCGAGATTCCGAACATCTATCAAGACCGGTCGACGAAAGAACCGCACACGGCGACGAACGAAGACGTGTTCGTGAAGCTCGCGCAGGCGAAGAAGAAACTTGTCGGCGACGTGATCCGGCTCGAAGGTTGTCCGGTGAGCGTCGCGGAACAGGTGCTGGCGCTCGTCACGATCGGCAAGCTGAAGAACCCGTACTACGATCCGAAGAACATGATGCAGTTCGGTCGCGCGTACTTCGGGTGGAAGGGGCGCGTCGCGCTCAATCGCATCACCGGGAAGCGCTACCAACAGAACGGCACGTTCGGCGAACGCGGTGAAGCCGCGCCCGAGCTAGGAGAGAACGCGTGATCGGACCTGGTTGGTTGCCAAGCCGCCCCATCAGTCGCTGGAAGAAACGCACACTCGCCTACGTGCGCCCTCGGCGAAAGCGCGCGAAGAAGGCCGCCGCACCTCGTCAACGAAGCGCAGCGGTCGAAGATCCAACCGTGATCTTTCACTACGGACCGGCTGAATTCCCGACGGCGACGCTCGTGCCGAACGACGCGCGCTCGAAGGCCAGTGCCGGCATGACGGGGTTCGGGCGGTGGCTGTTGGGTGGCTGGTCGTGGTTCCGGCCGAGGACGGTGCCCGTGTTGGTCGCGGCGCTGGGCCTGCTGGCTGTACTCGCTTCAGCTGACTATTTGCGCCACGTGAAGACCGCTCCGCCGCATTACACGCAAAAATAGCTGCGTGAGCATTCGCGCTGTTCATCACCTCAACTGCGCAACGATGTGTCCGATCGGCGGCTTCCTGATCGGAAGTAAGGGCTGGCACGGGCTGCTCGTGTGTCATTGCCTGCTGATCGAAACGGAGCGCGATGGGCTCGTGCTCGTCGATAGCGGTTTCGGGACGGCGGACTGTGCGGGCCAGACGGGCGTGCGCAAGGCGTTCAAGGCGATCACGCAGCCACGGTTCGACGTGTCGGAGACGGCGATCGAGCAAGTGAAGGCGCGCGGCTACAAGCCGGAGGACGTGCGGCACATCGTGGTGACGCACTTGGATCTCGATCACGCGGGCGGCATGGCGGACTTCCCGCACGCGAAGGTGCACTTGCACCAAAACGAGCACGTGGCGGCGACGACGCGGCCGTCGCGTAAAGAGAAGCAGCGGTACATGCCGGCGCATCTCGCCTATGGGCCGAAGTTCGAGCTGTATGCCGAAGATGGCGATACGTGGCGAGGCCTACCGGCGGTGACTCGGTTGCGTGGCGTGGATGCAGACATCGGCATCGTGCCGATGCACGGGCACACGCGTGGGCACTCGGCGATCGTTGCTCGCAACGGTGATCGCTGGCTCGTGCATGCCGGCGACGCGTACTTCCATCACAACACGCTCGAGGGCAAGCGCGCGCCGTTCGGGCTCGCGGTGTTCGAGTCGTCGATGCAGATGGACAAGGCGCAGCGGCGGGCGTCAGCGGCGGCGTTGCAGCAGCTGAAGCGCAGCTACGAGGACCTGGATATCTTCTGCGCGCACGATCCGCGCGAGCTCGACGCGTTCACCCAATAAGGGGACGGTCTGAAGTTAGGGAAGTTCGATCGCCGATCTTCGCGGAACCCTTCAGGCATGGGGACGGTCTGAAGTTAGGGAAGTTCGATCAGCGAACTGTGTGATCTTGTTCGTGCGCAGGGACGGACTGAAGTTGGAAGGATCTTCCAACTTCCCTAACTTCAGACCGTCCCCCTGCCCCAAGCGTTTCGTACGGTTGGACGATTCAACTTCCCTAACTTCAGACCGTCCCTATCGGAGAAGCCCGAGCGACTTGGCCTGATGATCGGGAAAGATCGTCGGGTCGTTGACCGCGAGCACTTCCGAAAGTAGGTCGCGCGTGTCGGTCGCGATCGCGAGGTCGCGGCCTTCGAAGCGTTGATCATCTGCGAGGCCCGGGAACGTGCCGGCGATCCGGCCACCGTTGACCTGGCCGCCGAGCACGAGCGACATCGTCGCGGTGCCGTGATCGGTGCCGCCGGTGCCGTTCTCTTTCACGGTGCGGCCAAATTCACTGATCGTCACGAGCGTGACGTCCGCGATGCGATCACCGAGGTGATCCGCGAACGCGGCGATCGCGGTGCCCAACTGGCCGAGCTCGCGATCGAGGCGCTGCGCTTCGTTCACGTGCGTATCCCAGCCGCCGGTGTCGACGACGATCAATTCCGCGCCGAGATCCGCGGTGATCAGACGCGCCGCCGTCGCGAGCGCTTGGCCGACCGGCCCCTTCGGATCCGCCGTCACCGGAGCGGGCTGCTTTGCGAGCGCGGCTTCGACGTTTGCGGACGCCGCGAGCGCACGCCGCGCCGTCACCGAGAATGGATCTTTTCCCGACGCGTAGAGCTCCGTGAACGCATCGATGATCACGTTGCGACGCTGCGGCGGTGCTTTGCGCGCGATGCCGATTTCACCGGTGCGTTCGACGACGAGCGCCGGCGACGTGCCCGCCAACGCGCGCGGCAACGTTTGGCCGACCGCGATCGCCGTCGCATCACCGATGTGATCGCGCTTCGCGAGCCAGCGGTTTGCCCAACCGCTATCACTGGCCACCCCACCCTGCTCCAACAAGTCTTGCGCTTCGAAGTGCGAGCGCGATGCGCCGGTCAATCCGACCGCCGGCACGATCGCCAAGCGCTTCGCCTTCCAATGCGGCAACAGCGGCGCGAGGCCCGCGTGCAAGCCGAAGTGCCCGTCGAGATTTACCGGGGTCGACTTCGCCGCGATCGTCGGCCGCACCTTCGCCAGTTCCGGATCGCCATGCGGCGGAATCATCGCGAGCCCGTCGACGGCACCGCGTTGCATGATCACGACGACGACCTTCTTACCCGAGCCTGCACCAGTTCCGGCCCACGCCCGCAAGTTCGGACGCACGAGCAACGTCGCGATGCCCGCACCCATCGTTGCTAGAAAATTTCTGCGCTTCATTGGCGTTGAAACTCCGGGCTCGCGAGCGCCATCGCCAGCGCGATCGTGCGCTGCTGCTGCGCCTGCTTCGGTTTCTGCATCCACTTCTCGATCACCGCGCGCGTCTCCGGCGACAGCGTCACCATCGCGTCGATCTTCGCGAGCGTGGTCACCCTCCATTGATCCGTCGGCGGCCCCGCGGGCAACGGCATCACGCGCTCGAGCTCGATCCGGACACCTTGCAGACGTTCGGCCGCGAGCCCCAACGCGATATCCATCCGCTCGAGCGCACCCGCCGTCGACAACCACGCCGCCGTCGAATCCGCATAGCCCGTCGGCGCCGGCGCGAGCAGCGGCGGTTGCCCGAGCCGCGTCATCACCTTCGCCAACCCCGGACCATCCAACGTGCCGCCGACCGCACGCACCGCACTGACCGCGAGCTCGAGCGGCGACTTGATCTTCGCGTTGCGCATCTCCGGCCGCCAAAAGCCCGGCGCGTGGACGATCGTCCGCACGACCGCTGCGATGTCACCACCGCTCGTCAACCACGTCGCGGTCGCCGCATCCATCACGTCCTTCGGCGGTTCATCCGCGACGAGCCGCATGCACAGCCGCTTCGTCACGTGCCGGATCGTCGCCGGATGCGTCGCGAGGAATTCGAGCAGCCGATCGCCCTCACCTTCACCACCGCCCGCGGGAAACGCCTGGCCCATGACCGTCTTCGCGCCGTCGTCGTGAAGCCGCGGATGAAATTGAAACTGGCCATCTTGCTGGCCCCACCCCGACAACACGCGCGCGACCGCGATCACGTCATCTTGCGTGTAGCCGCCGTCGACACCGAGCGTGTGCAGCTCCATCAGCTCGCGCGCGTAGTTTTCGTTGAGCCCGCGGCCCTTCTTCGCCGGCTTGGTCCCCGGCCGCGGCGCCACGCTCTGCGCGTTATCGAGATAGACGAGCATCGCCGGATGCCGCGCCGTCGCCTTCAACAGATCGATGAACCGCCCGAGCGCGAGCGGCCGGATCGCGTGCTCGACAAAGTCCGCCGCGAGGAACCGGACCTTGCCTTTCTGCAACGAGACCGAGAAGTGATTCGTCCAGAAGTCCGTCATCACCTCGAGCAACTGCCGCTCGCTCGCGACATGCCGTGCGAGCGCCGTCATCTGCGTCTCGAGCAACAGCTCGCGCTTCGCCTTGTTCTTCGCTTTTTTCTCGTTCCCGTCCGCTTCGCCATCCGCGATCATCGCCGCGGCTTCGAGCTCGGCCGCATCTTCGAGATCCGCCATCGGCTTCAGCGCGTCTTTGTACGGCTCGAGCGCGGCCAGCCCAGCGGCATCGTCGATCGACGCCGGCTTCAACTGCTGATCGACCCACGCCGATAGCCCACTCGCGAGCACCGCATCCGCTTGGCCCGGCTTCGCACCGAAGGACAAGCGCGCGAGCACGTGCGTCGCATCGGCGACCGTGGCTCCACCTTCGAGTGGCGTCGCCGGCGCGATCGCACCCGAACCATCGTGAACGGGCGACTGCGACTTCTTACTGCACGCCGCAGCCCCAAGCGCCAGAAGCGCAACGGACTTCATCCCACCCAGACTCTCATGCCCTGCCAGAGGTTAAGCTCCGGCAAATGCCCGAGCTGCCCGATGTCGCCGTGTATGTCGAGCGGCTACAGGCATTGGTTGTCGGGCAGCCGATCCAAAACATCCGGATCCCGAGCCCGTTCGTGCTGCGTTCGGTCTCGCCATCGCCGCGCGATCTGATCGGCGCGAAGGTGAGCTCCGCCGAGCGCATGGGCAAGCGGATCATCCTCGGCGTCGAAGGCGATCGCTTCATCGTCATTCACCTGATGATCGCGGGCCGCCTGCGCTGGAAAGAACCCGCCGCGAAACTTCCGGGCAAGCTCGCGCTCGCCGGCTTCGATTTTCCGACCGGCACGCTCGTGTTCACCGAAGCGAGCGGCAAGAAGCGCGCGTCGCTCCACGTCGTCGCCGGGCGCGAGAACCTCGCCGAGTTCGATCGCGGCGGTCTCGACGTGCTGAATTCGTCGACGAAGTTGTTCGCCGAGCGCCTGCGCTCCGAACGCCACACCGTGAAGCGCTCGCTCACCGATCCGACGCTGTTCGACGGCATCGGCAACGCGTACTCCGACGAGATCCTGTGGGCCGCGAAGATGTCGCCGTTCAAGATGACGTCGGCGCTCGACGATCCAGAGATCAAGACGCTCCACGACGCGTGCAAGACCCAGCTGATCCTCTGGACCGATCGCTTGCGCGCCGAAGTCGGGACAGGCTTCCCGGATAAAGTGACCGCGTTTCGCCCCGAGATGGCGGTCCACGGCAAGTACGGCGAGCCCTGCCCGCGCTGTGGCTCGAAGGTCCAGCGCATCGTCTATGCGGACAACGAGGCGAACTACTGCGCGACCTGCCAGACCGACGGCAAGCTGTTGGCCGACCGTTCGTTGTCGCGCCTGCTGAAGGAAGACTGGCCCAAAACGCTCGAAGAGCTGGAAGATCGGAAGGCGCGGAATAAATAGATCGGCCCCGCGGTACGCGCGTTCCCAATAGGCATTCCGTCACTGGGGTACCATGAAAAAGCTTCTTGCCGCGTTCTTACTCACTGCCGCGTGTGCGCCGAAGGGCGCATCTTTTGTCAAAGTCGATAACGTCGCGCTCGGTCGCGTAGTCGTCTATCGCAATGGTGTCGCGTTCTACGAGCGCCGCGCCACGGTCACGGGTGGCCAGCTCACCGTCATGGTGCCGCGCGATCGCGTCGACGATTTCTTGAAGTCGTTGACCGTGACGGACGCGCTCTCGGGCAAGGCGCTCCCGATCTCGATCCCGCGCCAGCAAGCCGGCGACGGCACGAACCTCGAGATGCACCTGCAGTTGCCGAACACGAACAAGGCCGATGTCGTGCTCACGTACGTGACCGAATCGCCGGCGTGGAAGCCGAGCTATCGCGTCGCCGTCGGCAACAACGGCAAGGTCATGCTCGAAGGGTGGGCGATCGTCGACAACACGAGCGGCGAGGATTGGAAAGGCGTGATGGTCGGCGTCGGGTCGTCGAGCGCGCTGTCGTTCAAGTACGACCTGTGGAGCGTGCGGCAGATCCAACGCGAGACCCTGCAGACGGACGCGCAGTTCGCGCTCGCGCCACCGACGGGTCTGTCGCCGTATGGCGGCAACGTCAAGGCCGACGAGAGCCAACAGATGGTCGCCGAGCTCGACGACGCCGAGATTCGTCGTCCCGACGGACATCCCGAAGCGATGAAGAAGAGCAAGATCGACGCCGATGGCGAAGGCGATGACTTCGCTGCGGGCGAGGTCGCGGTCGCGACGACCGCCTCGCCGAACCGCCGGCCGACCGTCGCGGCTGCGCCGCCGATGGATCAGTCGTATTCGAAGAGTGGCGGCGGTGGTCGCAGCCATCACGCGAACGGTCCCGCGAAAGAAGAGCGGGCGCGCCAGGAAGCCGTGCGCGATCAACGCGTCGCCGCCGGCGATCAGAAGATGAAGGCCATCTCGGGCTCGCTCGTTCACTCCGACAAGAACATCGTCATCGATGCGTACGCGGACGCGAACCAGCCGGATGCGACGCGCAAGGTTAACGACCGCGCGAACATCGTCAAGAACCAGCTGATCGACTCCGGCGTTGCACCGGCGCGGATCAAGATCGTCACGCACGTCGATCCGGGCAATGCAGAGCGCGTCCGGTTGATCGCGCAAGCCGCGCCGGCGCAGGCGCAGCAGAAGCAGCCGGATGGCGCCGCGGATCCCGTCGGCGAGAGCCACTTCGACAACCCGATGCCGATGACGGTCGCGAAGGACTCGTCGGCGATGGTGTCGATGGTGCGGTCGCAGACCGAGGGTGAAGTCGTCTATCTCTACGATGCCGAGGGCGAGCGCGGTAACGACAAGTTCGCGTTCCGCGCGGTGCGGTTCAAGAATCCGACGGACTCCACGCTCGAGACCGGCCCGGTCACGGTGTACGGCAGCGAGCGGTTCATCGGCGAAGGCCTCACCGAGCCGATTCCGCCGAAGTCGACGGCGGTCGTTCCGTACGCGCTCGATCGCCAGATCGTGATCGAGAAGTCCGAGCAGGAGAACGATCAGCTGTCGCGGTTGGTCACGCTCCAGCGCGGCATCCTCACCGCCGAGGTCCAGCACATCAAGCACGAGAAGCTGACGATCACGAATCGCCTGCCGCAGGCGGCGAAGGTCTACATCCGCCACACCGTCAACAAGGGGTGGAAGGTGCTCGAGGCGCCGCCGGCATTCGAGCGCACGGGTGATGCGCACTTGTTCGAGGTCGATCTCAAGGCGAATGAAACGAAGGATGTGGTGATCGCGGAAGCGACGCCGATGGAGAAGACGCTCGACCTCTCGGCCGATGTCACGGTCGAGATGATGAAGGCGTACGTGTCGAGCGCGATCACGACGCCGGAGCTGAAGTCGCAGCTCGAGAAGGTGATCGGGATCCACAAGAAGTTGGCGGACCTCGTCGAGGATCAGGTCAGCGTGCATCGCCGGCTCGACGAATATCGCGAGCGCATGGACGAGCTGCACGGTCAGATCGTGACGCTCCAAGCGGTCAAGACCGGTGGCGATCTGATGACGCACCTCAAGGACAAAATGAAGGACATCTCGGACCGTGTGCAGAAGGCCACGATCGCGGTGGTCGACGACGAGGAAAAGATCATGCTCGCGCGCGTCCAACTTCAAGATGCGATCGCGGAACTGACGTTGCCGGACGTCACGGCAGTCGCTGCCAAAAAGTGATGCTAGGGTCCGCGCATGCGGTATGCGCTCGCCCTGATCCTGCTCGCGGCTTGTGGTGACGACGGCGGCAAGACGCCCGATTCAGGTGCCAAGCTCGAGCTCCAGGGCGAAATCGTCGACTGGGATAGCAACGATCTGCAGTTCTGCGGCGTGTTCGGGGCGGCGCTGAAGGCGCGGTCGGATACCACGCTGACCGATTCGACGAATCCGAACGGTCGGATCGACATGATGGTGCCGGATGGCGCGCAGGTGTTGATCGACGTCACGCCGCCGACCACCCAGCCGGAGTGCGTGACCGGCACGGGCCTCTATCAAATCCCGGGCACGATCGTGACGAGCAACACGGTGATCAACTCCGGCAAGACCGTGTCGTATCGGATGATCGGCATGGATCGCGTGACGCCGTTCTTCACGGGCCTCGGCATCACGATCGATACGTCGAAGGCGATCGTGTACGTCCATGTCGAGGGCACGCAAAAGGCCGTGACCTCGTCGGGTGCTCACGATACGGCGATCGCGTTCGATGGCACGAACTGGGCGGCGGGCTCGACGGGTGTCGACGTGGTGTTCCCGAACACGGCACCTGGAACGACGATGGTCGATGCAGGTGGCTCGCTCGGGGCCGGATCGATTCCGACGACGGCCGGTCAGTTCACGTA
This sequence comes from Kofleriaceae bacterium, assembly GCA_047600425.1. Classification (GTDB taxonomy): domain Bacteria; phylum Myxococcota_A; class Polyangia; order Haliangiales; family Haliangiaceae; genus JABFXX01. Next base: position 189,865 of record JASGLC010000001.1, read on the forward strand.
CGTGACGCTGGTGAATCAGTAGCCAGGTAAACGTAACGCGTAGGCGAGTGCTTGCCGTTCGACGTGAGCGCGCGGAACCGATCGTCCGACGTCGTCTTTGTCCTAGTCGACCGTGTAACAGGTCGGTGCGCTCGCTCACCTCAGGTCCAGGTCTAGGACTAAGACGAAGACCATGGTTGCGCGCGACGCGCCTACGCATCTTCTCAGTGACCGAAGCGAGCCCACGCGGGTAGCGAATCACTCGCCACGAGCATGTGCTGGACATCGCCCATCGCGCGGAAACGGTCGTGCCACGTGACCTTGTCACCGTAGAACTGGTTTGCGAGCTTGTAGCCACCGATCGCCGCGGTCGGATAGCTCACCGCGGTCTTGTACGCGTTGTACATGAAGCTCTTGAACGAGCCGCCGTCGACGTCCTCGAGCTGTTCTAACGATAGTTCTTCCAATTTTTCTGGCATGACACGCCTCAGAACGGGAACGCCGGAGCAGCCGCCGGGAGGTTCGCGCCACCGTTGCAATACTTCGTCAGCATCTCGCTCGCGCGAATCTTGTCCGCGTCCGACGCCTTGTCGCCGTAGACCTGCGACGCGAGCTCGGTGCCGCCCTTGAGACCGGCGCCCTTGCACACGAGCGACTTGTAGTCGGCGCGCAGATCGTTTTTCAGATCCTTCGCGAAGCCGTCGTACGATTGACCGGCACCGCCGGCGATGAGGGAAAGCTCTTCGTTGGATAGCGTTTGCATGACAGAGCCGTATTGCTCGGCTCGTGCCATCCAAAAGCGAAACCCGCGGGATTCACTTCGAGAGTGAATCGAAAACCGCGGGTTTCGGTTTTCGTCCTCCAGCACCGAAATGACGCGGCGCGGACGACGACAACTGTTTCAGCCAGGCTAGGACTTCTTTTTGCCCGCGGCCTTCTTCTTCGGCGCCGGCGCGTCCTCTTCTTCGTCCGCCGCCTTCGCCTTGGCACCCTTGTCCTCGGCCCCGGCCATGCCGAGCGATGCCTTCAGTGCCGCCATGAGGTCGATGACCTTTCCAGCCGGCGCCTCGGGCACGACCGTGATCTCCTGACCCTCGACCTTCTTGTTGATCAGGTCCTGCATGCGTTCCTGAACCTCGTCCTTGTACTTCGACGGATCCCAGGTCTCGTGCTGGATCTGCGCGATGATCTGCTTCGCCAACCCGATCTCCTGCGGCTTCAGGTCCGGCAGATCCGGAATCGGCACCTCGCTCCACGGCTTCACTTCGGCCGCGTAGCGCAGTTGATGAATGATCAGGCCCTGCTCGAACGGGCGCAGCGCCACGATGTACTGCTTGCCACGCGCCGCATAGCTCGCGATGCCGACGAGGTTCGTCTCGACCATCGCATCGTGGATCAGCTTGTACGCGCGCTCGCCACCCTTATCCGGCCCGAGGTAGTAGCTCTTCTCGACGAACAGCGGGTCGACCGCCGACGCCGGCACGAACTCTTCGAGCGCGATCGTCTGGCTCGCGACCGCATCGAGCGCCTTCAGCTCCTCGTTCGACAGCACGATGTACTGCCCTTTGGCGTGCTCGTAGCCTTTGACCGTGTGCTCGCGGTCGACCACGTCCCCGCACTTCGTGCAGATGTACTGCTGCTTCAACCGCGCCCCGTCCTTGTCGTGGAGCATGTTGAAATGGATGTCGTTCCCCGACTCGTTGGTCGTGTAGAGCTTGGTGGGGATGGACACCAAACCGAACGAAATGGTGGCGGTACCTATGGAGCGCGCGGGCATGCCGTAAAGTGTACCGGTACCGTGGCTGACGATCCGAAAGACGCCCCGCCAGATCAGGGGCTCGATCTCTACCGTGCAAAGCGCACGGCCGGAGTGACACCTGAACCGATGGCCAGCAGCCCCGCCATCAGCAAAGGCGGACCGCGGATGTACGTGGTCCATCAGCACGATGCCACGCGCATGCACTGGGATCTCCGGCTCGAGATCGATGGCGTCCTGTGCTCGTGGGCGGTGCCGAAAGCGCCGTCGATGGATCCGGATGACAAGCGCCTCGCCGTGAAGGTCGAGAACCATCCGCTCGAATACGTTCACTTCGAAGCCGTGATCCCACCGGGCAACTACGGCGCCGGGCCGATGATCGCGTGGGACCGCGGCCTGTTTCGTCCGCTCGGCGATCCGGCGCAGGGCATGCTCGATGGCGAGATCAAGTTCGAGCTCTACGGCTACAAGCTCCACGGCGCGTTCACGCTCGTCCACACCGGCAAGGGCACGCGCGGGCGTAACTCGGGGCGCGGCTCGAACGATTGGCTGCTGATCAAGAAGCGCGACTCGTTCGCCGAGCAATTCCTCGCGGGCGAACAGGGCCTGTCGGAGACGAGCGTGTTGTCGGGCCTGACGATCACGCAACTCGAGCAAGGCGCGCCCGAACATCAGAAGCTGATCGCGGAGCTCGCACAGCTCGGCGCGCCGAAGCGCAACATCGCGCCGGGCTCGTTCGAACCGATGTTGTGCGCTACGGCCGAAGCGCCGTTCTCGTCGTCGGATTGGATCTTCGAGCTGAAGTACGACGGATTTCGGATGCTGTCGTTCGGCGGCAAAGGCCAAGCCGCGTTGCGCTATCGCAGCTCGCAGGATTCGACCGATCGCTATCCGGAGCTGACGTCCGCGATCCGCGCGCTGCCCATGCCGGGCCTCGTCCTCGACGGCGAAATCGTCCAGTTCGATGCCGAGGGCAAGCCGGACTTCCACAAGCTGTCGTTCCGCGGGCAGATGCACAAGACCTCCGAAATCGCGCGCGCCGCGCTCGCGGATCCGGTGACGTACGTCGTGTTCGATCTGATCGGCGCCGCCGGCTACGACCTGCGCGGCGTGCCGTTGCTCGTCCGCAAGTCACTGCTCGAACGCATCCTCCCGACGGTGGGTCCGCTGCGCTACGGCCAGCACATCCCCACGCAAGGCGAAGCGCTGCTGCGGCAGATCGTGCAACGCGGGCTCGAAGGCGTCGTCGCGAAGCGTGCGGACTCGGTCTACAAGTCCACGCGCAGCAAAGACTGGCTGAAGATGAAGTCGGATCCGGAGGCCGACTTCGCGGTGTGCGGGTACACGCCACCGAAGGGCTCGCGTAATGGCATCGGCGCACTGCACTTGTGCGTGTGGGTCGATGATCGCTGGGTGTGGGCCGGCAAGGTCGGCTCCGGCTTCGACGACAAGCAGCTCGTCGCGATCAAAGCGGAGCTCGATGCGAAGCCGACGTGGAAGATCACGTTCCCGCGCCCGGAAGCCTCGGGCGATGCGCGGTGGATCGAACCCGAGCTCGTGGTCCAAGTGCGCTATCGCGAGTGGCCCGTCGATTCGTCGCTGCGGTTCCCGGTGTTCGAGCGCCTGCGCCGCGACAAGACGCCGAAGGAATGCGGCATGCCGTTGCGCCACACCGGCGAAGCGGACGACGACCGGCCGTTGAAGATCGCGCCGAAGCTCGCGACGAAGAAGGCCAAGATCGTCGAGGAAGCGCCTCGCGAGGACACTGGCCCGATTCCGCGCGAGCCGGATGTCTCGAATCCCCTCGAGATCGATTCGCAGGTGCGCGAGCTCCGGCTGACGCGCCTCCACAAGGTGTTCTGGCCGGCGGATCAAGCACCGGGCGGCGAGAAAGAAGTCACCAAGGGCGAGCTCGTCGACTACTACCGCGCGATCGCGCCGTATGCCCTGCCCTATCTCAAAGACCGTCCGACGGTGCTGACCCGTTATCCCGACGGCATCACCGGCGAGATGTTCTATCAAAAGGACATGCCGGACTGGACGCCGCCGTGGCTGCGAACCACGTTGCGGTGGAGCGAGCACAGTCAGCGCGAGATTCACTACATCTTGATCGACGACGCGGATGGCCTGGCATTCGTCGCGAACCTCGGGTCGATTCCGTTGCACGCGTGGGCGAGTCGCGTCGTCGATCTCGAGAAGCCGGATTGGGCGATCGTGGATCTCGATCCGAAGGGCGCGCCAAAAGAGAACGTCGTGCCGCTCGCGCTCGCGATCCACGAGCTGTGCGAGCAAGCGAAGCTGCCGAACTACGTGAAGACGTCCGGGCAGACCGGCTTGCACGTGCTGATTCCGCTCGGCGGCCAATGCACGTTCGAACAAGCTCGCACGCTCGCGTATCTGATCGGCCTCCTCGTCGAGCGCCGGTTCCCGAAGATGGCGACCACGCTCCGCAATCCGAATGCGCGCGGCGGCCGCGTGTATCTCGATTGGGGCCAGAACGCGCACGGCCAGTTACTCGTGGCGCCGTACAGCGTGCGGCCCGTCGGTGGTGCACCCGTATCGATGCCGCTGACCTGGGACGAGGTCACGCACGATCTCGATATCAAGTGGTTCCACATCCGCAACGCGCTCGATCGCGTCACGTCGTGGAAGAGCGATCCGTGCTTGCCCGTTCTCACCGAACGCCCCGATCTCGCCGGCGCACTGACCGCGCTCGAAGATCACGCGAAGGAGAAGTAATGGACCTCCACATCGCCCCGGTCGGTTGGAAGCTCGAAGACCCGTTGCGCGCGTGGATCCACCAACGCTTGACCAAGATCGATGCGCGGTTCGGTCCAGTCGTCGGCGTCGATCTCGTGATCGAGCGCGAGCAGCGCGCGTTCGAGAACTGGCACGTGCGCTCGACCGTGTCGGCGTTCGAGAAGGTGTTCGAGCCATCCGCCGACGATCGCGATCTCGAGGCCGCACTCGATCAGGTGTTCAGCGAGCTCGCCGCCAACCTCCGCGCCGCACGCTGGGCTCGCGATGGCGTGTCGGAGCATTGCCGCTGGTGCGATGGCGACGAGTACTTGCACTTCGCGCGACCGATCGTGTTCACGCATCACCACACGCGACAGCCGTTTCACTTCGCCGCCGAAGGCAACGAAGAGCGCGGCATGCTCGAGGTGTTGATGTGCCGCAACTGCGGGCACGTCGAGTGGTTCTCCTCCGATCCGGGTCGCGTGTCGCCGAAGCAACCGGGCGCGACGATCGTCAAAGCTCGACCGAAGAATCCGTATCGTTAGCGCTTCTCGGAATCGAGCGTCTTCATCATCACTGCCGGATACCGCGTACCGACGACGGATCCGCGCGGCGCGACCTGCTCGACCTCGGCGATCTGTGCAGCGGTCAGCGGTTTCGCGGCCGTGGCTTCATCCAACTGCGCCATCGTCCGCATCCCGAGCGTCGGATAAAAGCCCGGCTGCTTGCCCATCACGTAGCCGATCGCGAGCTGCCCCGGCCTGATGTGCCACTGCTTCGCGAGCGCGTGCAGCTTCTCGACGAGCCCCTTGTTGTCACCTTGGAACCGCGGCAAGTGCGCGCGCGAATCACCCTTCGCTCCGATCGCACTGCCCGACAACAGGCCGCGCGACAGCACGCCGTACATCGTCGCGCTGATCCCGAGCTCGCGTAGCGCCGGAAAGATTTCATCCTCCGGATCGCGCGAGATGATCGCGTACTCGATCTGCAGATCGTGAATCGGCGCGACCTTCGCCGCTCGCCGGATCGTCTCGACACCGACCTCCGACAATGCGACCTGGCGCACGAAGCCCGCCTTGATCAGATCATTCACGGCGCCAACCGTGTCTTCGATCGGCACGTTCGGATCGAGCCGCGCCGGCCGATAGATATCGATGTAGTCGACACCCAGGCGCACCAACGAATACGACAGCGCCGTCTTCACCGCCGCCGGCCGGCCATCGAATCCGAGGAACGCGCCATCCGGCCCACGCTGCGCACCGAACTTCACCGACAGCTGGACCTTGTCGCGCTTGCCCTTGATCGCCTGACCGACGAGCAGCTCGTTGTGCCCCATACCGTAGAAGTCGCCGGTATCGAGCAACGTGATGCCGCGCTCGATCGCCGCGTGGATCACCTTCGTGCTTTGCGCGTCGTCGTGCGCCGCACCGTAAACGCCCGGGGACATGCCCATGCAGCCGAGCGCGATTTGCGAAGTCGTCATGCCCTACACCATACGCCTGTTCTTTCATCACACGAGTGAATAGGATGAATGTCATCCATGAACGCTAGTTATGGACGTGACCTCGATCTCAACCTGCTTCGCGTGTTCGTCGTCGTCGCGGAAGCCGGCTCCGTCACCCGCGCCGCGCAACAGCTCTATCTGACCCAGCCGGCGATCACGGCCGCGCTGCGCCGCCTCCACCAAGCGCTCGGCGCTCCGGTGTTCACGCGTCACGGTCGCGGCCTCGTCCTCACGGCACGCGGCGAGCTACTCCTTCGCGAGGCGCGACCTCACCTGCAAGCGTTGATCGACGCCACCTCGAGCACCCCCGATTTCAACCCACGCACGTCCGATCGCACGATCCGGATCGGCGTCTCGGATGCCGGCGAGACCTGGTTGATCGCGCCGCTCGTGAAGCAGCTCGAGCGCGTCGCACCGCACGTGAAATTGATCGTCGTCACCGTCCAGTTCCGCACCGTCGAACAAGCGCTCGTCACTCGACGCGTCGACATCGCCGTCAGCGTGGCCGACGAGCTACCGGTCTCGATCAAGCGCACGCGCTACCTAGTCTCCGCGCGAGGCCATCGCGTGATCTACGACCCGCGCCACGTGAAGCTCCGCGGCAAGGCAATCACCGAAGCGCGCTACTACGCGCACGATCACGTGATCGTCTCGTACAACGGCGACCTCCGCGGCTTCGTGGAGGACACCGGCAAGCGCCCGCGCCGGATCCGGCTGTCGCTGCCGAGCTTCCACGCGATCGGTGACGTGATCTCCGGCACGGCCATGCTCGCGACCGTCCCCGCCCCGATCGCCACGATGGTCGCGCGCTCGCATCCCAAGCTCGCCTCGATCGACCCGCCCTGGCCCACGAGCGGCGGTGCCGGCGGCCTCGAGATGCTGTGGCCCGCGGCGACCGATGACGATCCGGCCTGCCGCTTCGTCCGCGACCAGATGATCCAGCTAACTCGCGGGTTTGGCTTTGCCTAAAAGTATTCACCTTTTGCCAGCCTCGTGCGTGTTAGATGAACAATCGTCGTGGTGGCCCGGATCCTTGTCCTGATCGCGCTCCTATGCGCCGTCGCTCATGCCGAACAACGCTACGCGATCGTGATCGGCAGCAACCCCGGCTGGTCGCAGGACCGCCCGCTTCGCTACGCCGAAAACGATGCCGAGCGCATGCGCGATGTCCTGGTGTCGCTCGGCAGCTTCTCGCCCGATCGCGTCGAGCTCATGCGCGATCCCACGACCGCCGAGGTCCGCGCATCGCTCCGCCGCCTCGCCCAAGTCGCGCGCGATTCGAACAACGAGGACACGCTCGTGTTCGTCTACTACTCGGGCCACGCCGATGACGTGAACCTCCACTTGCGCGGCGATCCGCTGTCGCAACGCGAGCTCCAAGACACGCTCCGCGCGATGCCCGCCACGATCAAGCTCGCCGTCGTCGACGCGTGCAAGTCCGGCGCGGTCACGCGCAAGGGCGGCGCTCCGGTCGACGAGTTCGTCGTCGATGTCGTCGCACCGAAGCTCTCGGGCCTCGTGATCCTGTCGTCGTCCGGCGCCGACGAGCTCTCGCAAGAATCCCGCGCGATCGCCGGCTCGGTGTTCACGCATCACCTCGTCTCGGGCCTGCGCGGCGCCGCCGACGACGATGGCGATCACCAGGTCACGATCAGCGAGGCCTATCACTACGCGTACGGCCGCACGCGCGCCGACACCGCGATCAGTGGCGCCCCGCAACGCCCGGCCTTCCGCTACGAGCTGTCCGGCCAAGGCGAGCTCGTGCTGACCAAGCTCGCCACGCCGAAGCTCGCCGCGATGACCGTCCCGAAAGGCGATGACGAGAAGTACGTCGTCCTCGATCAGCGCGAGTGGCGCCTGATCGCCGAAGCACATGCGAGCAAGGACCGCGATACCGTCGTCGCGCTCGCGCCCGGCAACTACCGCGTGAAGCGCGTGCTCCCCGATCACCTCGAGGTCGGCTCGATGGTGCTCGCCGCCGGTGATCGCGCGAACGTCGCGAAGCTGTCGTACGAGAACGCGCCGCTCGCGCAGGGCGTGTTGAAGGGCAACCCCGCCGATCTATCTCCGGCCGAACAAGCCGACTTTCAACGCACCCAGGCGCTCGGCCTCTTGGCGAGCGGCAACGCGAGTGCGGCGCTCGCGATCTTCGAGAACCTGATCCGCTATCAGCCCGGCGATATCGAAGCGTGGCGTGGCAAGGCGCGCTCGCTCGTCCGCATGGCCGAAGCGTACGAGCGCGTCGGCGACGAGAAGTCCGAGATGCACGCGATCCGCGATGCGATCAAGGCCGACCCGTCACTCGCCGACGATCCGCTGTTCGCGATCTGGTACCACCGCCTGGACGAAACGCAGGGCCATCAGATCATGGCCGAGCAGCATCGCCAGGACTTCGAACGCGAGCTGTCGCAGAACCCGCGCCGGAACAAGACGTTCGAGGTCGGCTTCGACATCTTCAGCGGCAGCGGCATCTTCTCGGCGAACGTCGGCATGGTCCTGAAGCACATCCTGTTTCCGCGGATCGGCTTCGACTTCGAGACGCTCGGCGTCGACGCGTCGATCGGCATCGCGCCACTGCAATCGCGGTGGAGCCCGTACCTCGCGTTCGGCGGTCACCTCTCGCTCAACCACATGGGCCTGATCGACACCAAGTCGAGCAACTCGGTCACCGACAACACGACGATGTCGAGCTACTCCGACGACGAGATCTGGGGAACCATGGCGCGCATCGAAGGCGGTGGGCAGTACGTGTCGCCGGCCGGGTTCACGACCGAGCTCGGCCTCTGCATGATGGTGTTCAAGGCGGATACCGGGAAGGCCGTCGAACAGGTCTGGCCGGTCTTTCACTTCGGGTGGCTCTGGTAGAAACTATTCCCACGTTGCTGGGGTCGCGCGTCTAACATGCATGAGACTCGGGACGTTGCCGAGCTGTATCGCCGTCATGCACCCGCGCTCCATCGTCGGTGCGCGAGCATTGTCGGCAACGCTGATGAGGCTCGCGATCTCGTGCAGGAGACGTTCGCACGCTACCTCGCTGCGCTGGACAACAATCGGTTCGCGGATGCCACGCCGTTCGCCGTGCTCTATCGAATCGCCACGAATGCTTCGATCGATCGCCTGCGTAGGCGCAAGACCGCCTCGGAAGACGCGCTCGAGCCGAATGCGCAGGCCACCACACTCGGCGGCCAGAGTGGCGATCCGAACACCACGGCACGTCGGGTCGATGCACTCCACGACCTCGTGCACCTCACCAAGGGTCTCTCCGAGGAAGAAGTGATGGTTGCCGTGCTCCACCACATCGACGGCTACACCCAGGACGGGATCGCCGAATCTCTGGATCTGTCGCGCCGCACGGTCGGCAAGATCCTGGCGAAGTTCGAGGACCACTTGAAGAAACGCGCTGCCCGCTTCTCTCAGAAAGTTGCCGCCGATGGCTGAGCGCAAGTTCACCGATCTCGAGCTCGAGCGTTCGCTCGTCGGCGATCTGTCGGCGGAACGCTCGTCCGCGCTCGCGACGGAGGCGACCGAAGCCGACAAGCAACGCCTGGGCGAGCTCGAAGCCGAGCACGCGGCGTATCTCGAGTCGGTCAATGTCGATAACGAGGTCCATCGGATCCTGCAGCGCGCCGAGCGGTACAAACCAGAACCGCGCCGGCCGTTCTGGTTGCGCTGGTTGGTTCCGATCGGCGGTCTCGCGGCGGCCGCGGCGGCGCTGATCATCTTCCTCGGCAAGAAGCCGATCGCGAAGCCGATCGACGACGACGACCTCCGGACGAAGGGCGACGACATCTCCCTCGTTATCACCGGCGAGAGCCAGCGGCTCGCGAGCGGCGATTCGATCGCGGTCGGCTCGAAGATCCGATTCGAGATCCAGGGTTCGCGTCCGGGGTTCATCGCGGTCGTGGGTATCGACGCTTCGAAGACCACCACGGTCTACTATCCGTACGGCGCGCACGAAGCGGTCGCGATCGGCGATCGCCTCCTGCCCGGCGCGATCAAGCTCGACGCCACGCCCGGCGACGAGACGTTCTACGCGCTGTTCTCGACCAAGCCGTTCGCGATCGATCCGGCCGCCGAAGCCCTCGTCGCCGGTAAACCACTGCCGGCCAACGTGGTTTCGTCGCAGGTCGTGCTCCACAAAAAATAGTGCGCACATCTCGGGGCGAGTGCGTTTCGAGAGCATGACCAAGCTACTCGGCCTCGCCTTCATTTCCGCTCTCGCTGTCCCCGCCTGCACGTCTGACGACGGCGGTGGCGGTGACCTCTCGATCGACTCGACGCCGCTCGCCGGCACGGTCTACGGCGCGCCGTGGACGTTCAACTCGGGTGCGACGGACGCATTCCTCTCGGAAGGCGACGACAACTTCTTCTCGGACTTCTACGCGACCGCGTACAAGTGCGGTCAGACGCAGCCGTCGGGCGCATCGCTGATCGTCTCGATCCCGAAACTCCCGGGCGACTATCCGATGAGCCTGTCGCAGAACATGACGTTCACGAACGGCAGCGATAACAAGATCGCCGTCGACGGCATGATCCACGTCGACACGGTCACCGCGACGACCGTCACCGGTGGCCTCGTCGGCCGCTTCGATGACGACAACTTCGTCAGCGGTCAGTTCACGCTCGCGGTCTGCCCGAGCGACAACTGATCAGTCTTCGGCGGTCGAGCGTGCGAGGCGCATCACACCCATCACGACGACGCCGAGACCGAATGCGATGCCGACCGCGGCGATCGGGTTCTTCTTGATCGCCTTCGTCATGTACGTGAGCGCGCTGCCGCCGCGATCGAGGACGAGCTCTTTCGCGTCGCCCGCTTTCGAAACGACGAGCGCACCGGTCGTGCCCATCAGGTCCGACATGTCTTTGCCAAGCGTGTTGATCTGCTTCTGAAAGCTCGCGTTGCTCATGTCTCACAGACAAAGCAACACGTGTGCCCACCGCCGTGAGAGCATGATCGACGATGGCGGTTCGTGCGGTCGTATTCGCACTCCTGGCGGGTTGCTACAGCCCCCATCCGCAGGGCGGCGTGTGCGAGACGTCGGCGCAATGTCCGCCGGGATTGCCATGCGTGGGCGGGGTTTGCGGCGGCACGATCGAAGACGCGCCGGGTCCGGATGCGGATCTCACCTGCGCGTGTCAGCCAGATGGATCGCTCTCGTGCGCCAGCGGCACCGTGACATGCGCGCTCGGGTGTAGCGCGAGCGCGCCCGCACACTGCGAGCATCTCGTTCCGAGCAACGGGATCGATCCGGGGCTCGTCGACACGGTCTCGGCCGCGATCGACATCACGGCAGATACGGTGTTCGACACCGACGACGGATCGATCAGCGGATCTCTGACGCGCGATCCGGGCGATGGCGTGATCGCCGGCATCGGGTTTCACGCGCTGCCGAGCATGGGCGTGTTCGTCGTCGGGCGCCTGCATGTCACGACGAACAAGACGGTCACGTTCAAGGGTGGGCGCTCCGCGGTCGTGCTCTCGGCATCCGATGTCGATCTCGAGGGCGTGATCGCGATCAGCGCGGATACGTCGACGCCGGGTCCAGGCGGCGGTGCCGGAACGATCTACTCGACGTTGGCCGGTGGTTGCGCACCCGGCGGTGCCGGCACGAGCTCGGCCGATCGCGAGGACAGCGGCGGCGGTGGTGGCGGTGGCGGTGGCGCGGGTGCCGCGGGCGGATTTTCGCCGGGCGCGCTCGCGGGCGTCGGCGGCAGCCCGTGTGTCACCGAAGCGATCGAGCCGCTCGTCGGTGGCAGTGGCGGTGGTGGCGGCGGTCCGGGCGTCACGGCCGGTGCGCCCGGCGGTGGTGGTGGCGGCGCGTTGCAGATCAGCGCAAACGGCACGCTCTCGATCGGCGGCAAGGGCGTGATCGATGCGAGTGGCGGCGGCGGACACGGAGGTCTTTCCGATCCCGCAGGCGTGAACGGTGGCGCCGGCGGCGGTGGTGGTGGCGGCGGGTCGATCCTGCTCGAAGCGATCGCGGTCGATGCGAATGCGCAGGCCTTGCTCGTCGCGAACGGTGGCGGCGGTGGTGGCGGCGCGAACGCCGATACGATCGGCAATCCGGGCCAAGGTGGCCGGCGCTCGACGACCACCGCCGCGACCGGCGGAACGAGTGGTGGCGGCGAAGCCACGAACGGCGGCGCCGGCGCCATCGGCACGACCGCTCCGACGAGCCCGCCCGACGGCAACGCGACCGCGAACGGCGGCGGTGGCGGCGGCGGTAGCGGGCGCGTGCGTGTCAATACGCAGAGCGGAACGATGCAAACGATCCTCGCGAGTCCGCAACCGACCTGGGGTGTGGTTAAAGTGCAGTAGTGAAGATCGCGTGCATCGGCGGAGGTCCCGCCGGGCTCTACCTCGGGATTCTCGTCAAGCGCGTCGCGCCCGAGCACGAGGTCGTGATCTACGAGCGCAATCGCCCGGCCGAAACATTCGGCTTCGGCGTGGTGTTTAGCGATGCCACGCTCGGCCACCTGGCGGCCGCCGATCCGGAGACCCATAGCCAGATCACCGCGCAGTTCGCGCGCTGGGACGACATCGAGATCCACGTGCGCGGCGAGGTCCTGCGCTCGACGGGTCACGGGTTCTGCGGGCTCGAGCGCAAGGTGCTGCTCCAGATCCTGCAGGCGCGCGCCGCGGAGCTCGGCGTCGACGTCCGGTTCGAGCACGAGGTGAAGTCGCACACCGACGTCCAGGCCGATCTGATCGTCGCGTCCGATGGTGTGGCGTCGCTCGTTCGCGATCAACTCGCCGCGCAGCTGCAGCCATCCGTCGACGTGCGCCCGAACAAGTTCGTGTGGCTCGGCTGCACGGTGCCGTACCGTGCGTTCACGTTCTTGTTCGAGGACACCCCGTACGGCTTGTTCCGCGTCCACGCGTATCCGTATTCACGCACGGGCTCCACGTTCATCGTCGAATGTCGCGAAGACACCTGGCGCGCGGCCGGCCTCGACACCGCCACCGAAGATCAGACGATCGCGATCATCGGCGAGATCTTCAAGGCGCACCTCGGCACGCACCAGCTCGTCAAGAATCGGTCGATCTGGCGCAACTTCCCGACGGTGCGTTGCGCGAAGTGGAGTGCCGGCAACGTCGTGTTGCTCGGCGATGCCGCCCACACCGCGCACTTCTCGATCGGCTCCGGCACGAAGCTCGCGATGGAAGATTCGATCGTGCTTCGCGATCAGCTGCTCGCGCATCGCGCGATTCCGGACGCGCTCGCCGCGTACGAAGCCGCGCGCCGGCCCGAGGTCGAAGCGCTCCAGGCCGCCGCGCAAGCGAGCCTCGAATGGTTCGAAGGCACCGAGCGCTACGCCAAGATGGCGCCGGCGCAGTTCACGTATTCGCTGATGACGCGGAGCCTGCGCGTCTCGCACGCGTCCGTCGCGAAGCGCGATCCGCACCTCGCGCGTGGTGTCGAACAGTTGCTCGCGGCGCGGGTGCGCACGCGGCCGCAGACCCAGAAGTTCCTCGATCCGAAAGTCGGCTCGCCGACCGGCCTCCCGACCGCGACGGCTCCGACCGCATTGCCGTTCGGGATCGCGAACACGCGGTCGCCGAATCGGATCGCGGTGGCCGGCAAGGCGATGCACGCCGGCGAATTCGCGAACGACGACGATCTGGTCGCGCTCGGCGGTGCCGCCGCGGCGGGGGCCGGCCTCGTGGTGACGCCGGCGATCCCGATCGCGGCGACGCCACTCGCCGGTCCGCGGATCAACACCGACGAACAAGCGGTCGCGTGGCGGCGGATCGTCGATTACGTCCACTCGAAGGAAGCGCTACTCGTCGCGCGCATCGCCACGCAGAACGCGGTGCCCGGTGCGCTCGACGCTGCGGTCCAACGTGCAGCGTTCGCGGGCTTCGATCTGCTCGTCCTCGATCCCGGCATCGACGATCCGGTCGCGCTCGAGCATCTCCCGGCGATGATCCAGACGGCACGTGCGCGCTGGACCGGTGTCGTCGCCGCGTGGGTGCACGATTCGCCGAGTGTGTTCGGCACCGCCCAACAGCTCGTTCGCGCCGGCGCGACCCAACTCTGGGTCGAATCGAAGGGTGATGCGCGGATGGCCGGTGCGCGCTTGCCCGCGGCACCGCTCGCCGATCGCTTGCGCAACGAGCTGAACGTCGTGACTGCGGTCGTCGCGGACGCGAGCGCGTCGCAACCGGATCTCGATGCCGCGATCGCGGCGGGGCGCGCGGATCTCGTCGTGGTCGCGCAGATGCCCGCGGGCTGGCATCGGAAGTAACAGATGATTCCTCGTCGCTATCAATTGAAGAAAGACGCGGTCGCGATCCTCGAGAAGGGGCATCCGTGGCTGTTTCGCGATCAGATGTCGTCGGCCGCGACCGTGTTCGCCGATGGCGATTGGTTGCGGCTCGTCGATGGTTCGAATCGCGTCGTCGGCTACGGGATCTACGAAGCGGAAGGCGCGATCGCGATCCGGATGCTGCGGCGCGGATCCGAAGCGCCGAATGCGGCGTGGGTGCGTGCGCAGCTCGGTGCCGCACTCGCGAAGCGTGCTTCGGTGGCCGCGCGCACGGATGCGGTTCGGCTGATCAACGGCGAGAGCGACGGGCTGGCCGGAGTCGTCGTCGATCGCTTCGCGGATACGATCGTGGTCGCGAGCTATTCGCAAGGTGTCGATGCGCTCGCGCACTACATCGCGAAGTTGCTCGCGGGTGCGGCACGCGGTCGGGTCGCGCTCGAAGTCGCCTCGCCCGATGGCGAGCACGATGCTGCGGACACGCAGCCGATCGAGATCATGCGTACCTCCGAAACGCCGGATGGCCGCTTCTCGGGCGTCGGAGCCGCGTTGCGCGACGATCCAGACCTCATCGATGCCGGACTGACCGCGCCGATCGCGGTGACGCGGCCCGGTACCGTCGCGCGCGCGCCGACGCCACCGCCGGCATCGGCCTCGGATCTCCGTGCATTCACCGGTGCGGCGACGAATGTCGTCCTCCGTCCCGCGCGCCGCCGTCGTGGCCCCGCGGTCGCGCAACGCGTGTTGTGCGGCACCGCGCCGGCGATCGTGACGATTCACGAAGATGATCGGGCGCTCGCCGTCGATCTCGAGGGTGGTCACAAGACCGGCACGTACCTCGATCTGCGCGCGCTGCGCCGCCTGCTCGCGGATGCGCCGCTCGCGAACGCACGCGTGCTGAACCTGTTCGCGTACACCGGCATGCTCGGCATGTCGGTCGAGCGCGCGGGCGCCGCGGCGATCACCGACGTCGATCAATCGGCGCGCGCGCTCGCGTTCGCGAAAGATCATCACGCGATCGATCCGGCGAAGCACGGGTACGTCGTCGCCGACGTATTCGAGTGGCTCCCCGCCCTGCCCGACACCGAGCAATACGATCTCGTGATCTGCGATCCGCCGGCGATGGCGAGTCAGCAATCGCAGATTCCGACGGCGCTCGCCGCGTATCGCAAGCTCTACAAGGCCGCCGCGCGCCACGTGCTACCGGGCGGCGCGGTGGTCGCCGCGTGTTGCACGAGCCGGATCGAGCGCAAGCTGTTCGAGAAGACCGTGCGCGAAGCACTCGGCCCGGGCTTCACGCTCGAGCGTGATCTCCCGCCCGAGCCGGATCATCCGGTCGGCTTCGCCCAAGCGGACTATCTCAAAGTCCACATCTGGCGCCGGCGCTAGGGTTGGCCCTAGCTTCTCTCTTTTTCGTCCATCCTCGCTTCGCACTCCGCTCGGTCTGGACCTAGCAGCCCGTCAGAGACGCATGCGGCTCGGTCATGGTGCTGTCGTACGGGCACACCTCGGTCGCGAGCACGAACGATGGCGAGCTGCACGTCGCATCTTCGGTCGCGAACGGAACGTTCGTGCTCCCATCACCGTCCGGACGATCCGTAAACACCTGCACGTCGCCATCGCCGACGACGTAAATCGTGTTCTGCTCGTACTGCTGGGCATCTGTCGCGAGGACCGTGTAGATCGCCTTGCCTCCACTCGCGATCGCCGCGTTCAAGCAATCGACCGCGGGTTGCGCATCTGCCGTGTCGCACCGCGGATCGGGACTGCCGTCGTACTCGACGAACGACCCGCAGTCCTGGGCGTCGGCGGTGAGCTTCTCGAGCTGCGCGCGCACCCGAACCGGATCGTCGCTGCACGCTGCGACGAACGCGCTAACAACCAGTAAGTGACGCATGCGACTCCATCATGTTCACGTCGAAGGGGCACACGTTGGACGCGACGGTGAATGCCGGCGTCGTGCATCCTCCGCCTTCCTCGGTCGCGTACGGCTGATCGGTCGATCGGTCACCTCCCGGATGCTCGATGAAGGTTCGGACCGTGCCATCGACGACCACGAACACCATGTCCTCTTCGAACAGCTGGCTGTCCGCGGAGGCGATCACGTACGTCGCCTTCGTGCCGTTCGCGATCGCCGCGTTCAAACAGTCGACCGCCGGTTGCGCGGACGCGGTGTGGCACGACGGGTTCGGCTGGCCGGTGTAGCCGATGAACGATCCGCAATCGGCGGCATTGGCCGTCAGCTCGTCGAGCTGTGCGAGCACCGGATCCTTGCCCGGCGTATCGCTACACGCACCGAGTGCGATCAGCAGACTCAAAAATCCGAGTGGCCGCGACGCGGCGATCATAGCGGCCGCCAGCTCACGCCTCCCAACACGCGCGTTTTGCATCACGAGCGATCATAGTCCACGTAGCGTGCCAGCTCACGGTTGGGCGACGAGCGCCGCCAACTGGTCGAGCGTCTCGCGCATGCCGCGCTCCATGCCCGACGCGATCGCGCCATCGAGCACTTCCTTCGACGGATAGACCTCGCGTTGCACGAGCAATGTGCCGCCTTCGACCGCCGAGTATGTCGCCGTGATCAGGCCTTCACCGGTATCCGGCATCGGCTCGAACAACTGCGTGTAGACCACGCGCTCCGCCGGCTCGACGACCGTGTAGACCCCGCGGAACGCCATCGGTGGCGCACCCGCAGGTCCGAACACGTAGCGATACGCACCGCCGACGCGAACGTCGGCTTCGATCGAATGGACGACGACACCGAGCGAGGTCGGCGCCCACCATCGCTTCATCAGCTCCGGCTCGGTCATCGCGCGATACAGCGTGATCGGCGAGCACGGGAACACGCGCTTCAACACGAGCGTGCGGTCATCCGCGCGTTGAACATCGGTCGAAAACATCACGACGCACCTTTCTTCTTGGGAGCCGTTTCGAGCTCCATCACCACGCGTTCGAGCGCATCGAACCGCGCATCCCAGATCCGGCGATAACTCTCGAGCCAGTCGTGCATCTCGGCGAGCGGCTTGCCGCGCAGCTCGTACACGCGCTGCTGCGCCTTCGCTTCGACGTCGACCAGGCCCGCGCGCTTCAGCACCGCGAGGTGCTTCGACACCTGCGGCTGATCGAGATCGAGCTTCTTGCCGATCGTGCCGACCGGCAACGGGCCTCGGCGCAGGAGCTCGACGATCTTGAACCGGTTCAGCTCCGCGAGCGCGGCGAACATCTCCGTCATGGGAGATATATGCCTCCGGACGTATATTCCCGTCAAGGCATATTCGACTAGAGCCGTTCGATCGCGTCGCGGATGCTGTTCAGCGACGCGAACTTGTCGGTCGGAATCCCGAGGCGCTGCGAGCACTCCATCACCGCGCCGCCGAGCGAGACAATGTGCGCGTTGTGAAACGTCTCGCGCGTGAACACCGCGGGCCACGCGCTACGCACGGCGCCGTCGTCGACGGTCAGCGAGCACCAGTTGATCTGGCCGCACTTGCACTGATCGGCGGTGAGCCACGTGAACGGTTTACCCGGCGTGGGTGCGGTGACGAGCCAATCCGCCTGCGGATCGAGCGCGTCGAGCTCGAGGCCGAGCGGCGCGCCGAGCTTGAACGGGCCGCCCGAAACGCCGGTGAGCTCGAACTGCGAGACATCGGCCTTGCACCGGCCGCACTTGATGTTGTCGACGAGCATCATCCCGTTCGCCATCGCCATCATCTCGTTCTCGAGCATCGCCATGAGCGCGGGATCACCGGCGTTCAACTTCGCCATCAGGTCGGCCATGAAGTTGTCCTTCGCCGCTTCGGTGAATTGTTCGCGCGCGTGGGCATCGCCTTGCAGCGCTTGCCGCGCCATCTTGTCGGCGCCCGGCATGCCACCGAGGAGGCCCGCGAGCTGATCGCCGAGCTGCTTGTCGAGCATCGCCATCGCGAAGTCCTGCGCCGACGGATCGATCGGAAACGGACCTTCGATCGCGCGCTCGACCGCCGCGCTGAACGCCGGAATCACGGCCTCGAACCGCGCGGGATAGCGCAGCGCGAACGGGTTCGGCATTCGCAGCGCCGTCGCACCTTCGCCGTGGATCATCATCGCTTGGATCCCGAGTGCTTCTTCGAGCTCGTCGAGCGCGAGCGCGTGCGCGTGATCGCGATGGCCGTAGAGGATGACGATCGGAAAGTTGCCCTTATGGCCCGCGGCCTCGAGCAGCTTCGGGACCTGTTCCCACATCTCGAGGTTCTGGTCGTAGCGCTCCGGCCGCGAATCGACGACGAACACCGCGGCATCGGCACGCCCGATGATCTTCTCGCGCGGTGCATCTTCGAACACGAGCCCCGGCACCGCGACGAGTGCGACCGCTTCGTCGTCGATCGTCGTGCGCAGCTCGAGCGTGACACCCTCGCGGACGAGCTCGCCGCCGTAGGTATCGCGCAACGTCGATAACGCCGTGGACTTTCCGGCATACGCAGGCCCCAACACCGCGATCGTCAGCATCGCCGCGCACACTAACTGGATATTGAAGCGCGTGCCGTCCGGATTCGATGTCAGACCGATTTCGTAACGTCTGGATGTGGGCGAGCTGATCTCTCTAATGACCAAGCTGGAAGCGCGGCGCGGATGCCTTCGGGCGGTCAGCGCGGCGGAGCACTACGAGCGCGGGCTCGAGTGCGAAGCGCGCGAGGATTCGGTGGGAGCGATCGCGGCCTATCGCCGTGCGCTCGCGAGCCGCCCGCAGCTCGCGGATGCGCTGAACAACCTCGGCCGGCTGCTCCACGATCAGGACCAGCTCGGCGAGGCTGAAGCGTTGTATCGGCGCGCGATCGCCGCGCAGGCGGATGTCGCGTTGTACTGGTTCAACCTCGGCGTGATCTGCGAGGACACGGGTCGCACGGACGAAGCGATCACCGCGTACGAGAGTGCGCTCGCGATCGACGGCAGCTTGGCGGATGCGCACTTCAACCTCGCGCGTCAGCTCGAGCAGCTCGGCCGGCGTGGGATGGACGAGCTCGTGCTCCGCCGTGCCGTCCGCCACTTGAAGCGCTACCGCGATCTCGTTCGCACGGCGTAATTAGCACCGACTGCACGAGCCCGAATCGCAAACCCCGGACTCGCACTCGAGGCCTTGGTTGCACGCGGCGCCATTCGCGCGATACGGCACGCACACCGGATGTTGCGGATCACCACCGCAGAACGTGGCCCCATCGGCACACGGGCACGGCTCGCCAGCTCCATTCGCAGTGCACGTGCCTGCCGTACACGCCAGCCACCACGGGCAATCGCTGCTCGTGACGCAGGCATCGCCGACAACGGCCATCGGCACGCACGTCATACTGGAGTTGCAGATCAACGCGACGCTGTTGCACTGGATGTCATCGCAGCGCTCGCCGAGCCCGGGCGTGGGCTGGCAGGTTTTGCTGGCGAAGTTGCAGGTGAGCTCGTCCGCGCAGCGAAGCGAGTAGTACTCGTTCGGCTGGTCCGTCGCACCGACGCACACGTCGCCGGCCGCGATCGGTTCTCTGCATGTGCCGGTGTAGTCGCACATCAGGCCGAGCGCACAACTTCCATACGTGCCGCAGGATCCTCCGATCGGAACATCGATGACAGGTCGTGGATAGCTCGGAGGCCCGCACGTGCCGGTGCAACAGCTCTCGGCCCAATCGCAACCTTCACACGCGCCCGACGTGCATGACCAATCGTGCTCGCACGTCTCGCCATCTGCGAGCGCGGGTGTGATCGCGCGTTGGAAACAGTCGCGAACGGAATCGAACAGCGGCGCCGCGTTCGGACTGCACGACGCATCCGCGATCCGGTCGAGACACGCCTGGCCGCGCGCACCGTCATAGGCGAGGTGACCGGCGTTGCGTTCGTTGACGAGCCCCGGCCCGAGGTAGAGGTCGCCCGTCCCGCTTCCGATCGTCGCATCGCAGGCTGCGCGATCGGGAAAGGTCCCGCATCGGACGAACCGGGTGCACATGGCCTCGTGGAGTAACTGCGGAAGCTGGTCGAGCCGCGCATAGGGTCCCGAACCCGAGCCATCACGATCCGCGCACGCGGCGACCATCACCACGACCAACCACCTCATGGCGCAACCATAGGCCGGCCGGCGCAATGGTTCGATACCCCGAATGCGCTACGGCATGTCCACCAGGCAACCCTTTCGGGGATCACCAAATGCGCCCTGCGTGCGCTCCACGATACGGGCGGGGGTGCGACACCTCTGTTAGGATGCCCCCGTGGGTGACGCGCACGGGACAACTCTCAGTATCCACGCGGATGGCAAGGCGGGTCGTACCGGTCCGCGTCCAGAGCCGGTCCTGGTGTTGGTGCTCGAGTGCGGTCGGCCACGCGCGGGCTCGGTGCGCTATCGCTTGTCCGATCTGCAGGTCGTGAACCTCGGTCGCGGGCCCGAGCGGCGCGCCGAGAAGGCCGGCAACGAGCTCACGATTCGCGTTCCGGACAAGTGGATGTCGTCGAAGCACGCGCGGATCGAGCCGAGCTTCGGCCGGTGGATGCTCGTCGATACCGAGAGCAAGAATGGCTCGATCGTCGACGGCCACACCACGAAGCGCGCGGTCCTGACCGATGGCTCGATCATCGAGCTCGGCCACACGCTGTTCATCTTCTTCGAGCGGATGCCGATCGCCGAGGACGCGCCTGCCCTGCTCGAGCTCACGCCGGATCAAGGCATCCCGGGCCTGACCTCGCTCGATCCCACGTGGCAGCACGAGCTCGATCGGATCAAGCAGATCGCGTCGTCGGAGATCCCGATGCTCGTCGAAGGCGAGTCGGGTACGGGCAAGGAGATCCTCGCGCGCGCGATCCACATCCTGTCGGATCGCAAGGGCACGTTCGTGCCGGTGAACTGCGGCGCGCTGCCGGAGAACCTCGTCGAGAGCGAGCTGTTCGGCTACAAGAAGGGCGCGTTCTCGGGCGCGCAGTCGGATCATCCGGGCCTCGTGCGCTCGGCCGATGGCGGCACGTTGTTCCTCGACGAGATCGGCGATCTGCCGGCGAGCTCGCAAGCGGCGCTGCTGCGCGTACTTCAGGAGCGCGAGGTCATGCCCGTCGGTGGCACGCGGCCCGTGGAGATCGATCTTCGCGTCGTCGCAGCCACGCATCGCGATCTCGACGACATGGTCGCAGACGCGTCGTTCCGTCACGATCTGTTCGCGCGCCTCGCGGGCTTCCGGATCCAAGTGCCGCCGCTCGGCGAGCGCCGCGCAGATCTCGGCGTGTTGATCGGTGCGTTGCACACGCGACTGTTCCCGGCCGAGCACCCCGGGTTCGAGATCGATGCCGCACGGTTGCTTCTGCGCTATCCGTGGCCGCTCAACATCCGCGAGCTCGAGCAAGCGCTCGCCACGGCGCAAGTCCTCGCGGGCACGGAGCCGGTACGTGCGGAACACCTCCCGGACACCGTGCGCTCGGGGCGCCCACCGGGTGCGCCGCGCCCGGTCGTACTGTCCGAAACCGACCAGAAAGTTCGCGACCAAGTCGTCGCAGCGCTGCGCGAGCATCAGGGCAACGTCAGTGCGGTTGCCCGCGCGCTCGATAAAGATCGCAAGCAGATCCAACGTTGGATCAAGCGTTTCGGGCTCGACCCGTCGACGTATCGCTGAGCGATACGCTTGATACGTCCGGTGTTGTCGAGACGTCGCCGTTTCGACACGTTACCGAGGCAACGGTTTGGTGCGCTGCGTGCTCAATATAGGCGTAGCTGCACGCACCACGGTGAGCCTCCCGCTTTCGGCAAATTGCGACCGGTTCGGTGGTGCGTGCAGCACTATTTATCCCGTCACTTTTCGGGACAACCCGAATAGCTGACGCTCGGTCCACGCCGCAAACCGGCTCGGTGGCTCGCCCCGCAGGCGCCGCTGCGCATCGACGTGCGCCGGCAATCGCGTCACGCGCGTGGGCAGCCGGTTGTAGATCGGCGCGAACATCTTCATCGCGAGCGACACGCGGCGATCGCTCCGGCGTAGCGCGAACTCACGCACGAGATCATCGGGGAGCATCGCGGCTGCGAGTGCTTCCGTCAGCGCTCCGAGCGGTGGTTGGATCGCGCCCGATCGCCCGATCAGAAAGCGCGCCATCTCGCGTGCGCACGGCACCACATCGAGCTTCGGCATCATTCGCGCCATGTAATGGACGTGCTCCGCCCACGATCGAGGCAAGCGATCGTCCGGGATCCCGAACAGCATCGCGAACCGACGCGCTTCGATCGTGTAGCGATCGAGATCGCCTGCCGAGAGCTCGGCACCCAACAGGCGTCGCACGGCGATCGTCGTATCGATCAGCGTCGCGTGGACCCAGCGCAGCGCATCCGCATCGTTCGCGTGATAGGCGACACCATCGATCTCCCCATGCACGCGCGAATGGATCGCGTGGACGCGACGCGCGGCGATCAACGCGGTGTCGAGATCGCCGAACAGCATCCCGAACACGTGATGGAACGTGCGCTGGAATCGTCCGAGCACGTCGGCGCGTGTCTGCGAATGATGATCGATCGCGTACGCGACCTGCGGATGTGCGAGCTGCAGCAACACCGCGCGTCCACCGCCGAGGAACACGCCGAGATCTCCTCCCAGTTGCCACGTGATCGAGTCGCGACCGAGGATTCCCTCGTTCGGATCGCGCACCGATCGTACAAGCCGATCGAGCGATCCCTCGAGCAACTCCCGCGTGATGATCATTCGTGTGGGATGACACCGTAGCACTGCACCGTGCTCGGCTGTCACAACCGGGCACGGGTGCTCATCTGTCATGCGGAAGTCCGTAATGAGCAACGCCTATCGTCGGCACATGCGGTGCACATGGGAACGACCATGCGGACGATGGAATCCACGGCTCACTCCGTGGTCCAGCCAGGACCCACGCCGGTCCCAGATGTACTCCCGGCGGGTGGTAAGGCAGGACCGTGGGTGGTCGGGGAACGCCTCGGCCGCGGCGGCATGGGCACGGTCTATGCCGTGACCCACGAGGAGATCGGAAAGCGCGCGGCCCTGAAGGTCATGCACGACTTCCTCGCCACGGGCGTGACGGCAGAGCGCATCAAGGTCGAGGCCCGCGTGGTCAACCGCGTCGGCCATCCGAACATCGTGGATATCTTCGAGACCGGATCGCTCGAAGACGGTCGCCCGTACATCGTGATGGAGCGGCTCGATGGCGTGTCGCTCGGCGCGCTCGCGTACGAATCGAAGCTGATGCCCGACCGCGCGGTCGAGTTCCTGATCCAGATCTGCGATGCCCTGATCGCCGCGCACGGCGCAGGCGTGATCCATCGCGACTTGAAGCTCGATAACGTGTTCGTGCTCCTGCCGGACGACAGCGGCAACGAGCGCGTGAAGCTGCTCGACTGGGGCATCGCGAAGGAAATCTCGAGCGACGCGCGCCATACGGTGGACGGCCAGCTCGTCGGCACGCCGCAGTATCTCTCGCCCGAGCAAGCGCGCGGTGCGGAGCTGACGCCGGCGACCGATATCTACTCGCTCGGCGTGATGGCGTTCGAGCTGTTCTTGGAGCAGCTGCCGTTCGAAGCGGAGACCGCCGCCGAGATCATGGTGATGCACCTCCGCGAGCAGCCGCCGGTTCCGAGCGAGCTGTGGCCGGATATTCCGAAGGCGCTCGAAGCGCTGCTCCTCGCGATGCTCGCGAAGAAGGCCGAAGATCGGCCGAGCCTCGAGACGGTCGCGGCCACCCTGCTCCACGTTCGCAGCGAGCTCGAAGGTCGCCGTGCGGAGCCCAAGCCGGTCGTCCAACGGCATATCCGGTTCGCGTCGACGCCGCCGCTCGTGATGAAGAAGTCGCGCGGCAAGCACTGGCAGGTCGCGCTCGGCGCGTGTGCGCTCGCGGCGAGTGCGGTGTTGTTCGTGATCGCGCGTGGCTCGCCGAGCCTCGCCGCGCCGGCACCCGCCGCGCTCGTGGAGCCGCAACAGAAGCTCGAGGTCACGCCGGTCGACGTCACGCCCGTGCCGCAGGTCCAGCACGAGGCTCCGGCCCCGGCGCCGGTGGCCGCACGCGTGGCGACGCCGCCGATCAGTGCGAAGCCGGATCCCGCGCGGAACCTGCCGAGCACGAAGAAGCGCGCAGCGCATCACGCCGGTGGGCTAACGACCCATCCGCAGACGGCCTCGAAGCTCGATCCCGACCTCTCCGTCGATTCGTACTAGATGAGACGCGTACTCACCGCATCATGCCTGCTGTGGCTGACGGCCGCGCCGATCGCGCACGCCGATCCGGCCGTCGCGGGTGCGGGCTCGGCAGCGGCGACCGAAGACAGCATGCTCGCGACGATTCCCGAGAAGGCCCGTCTGCTCGCGGATCGCGGGCGCCAGCTCCAACGCGAAGGCAAGTTCGGCGACGCGCTCGAAGCGTACAAGGCCGCGTACGTGCTCGCGCCATCGCCGGGCCTCCTGTTCAACCTCGCGCAGGCGTATCGCCTGAACGGTGATTGCGACGACGCCGCGTGGATGTATCGCCGATTCCTCGAGACCGAGCCGCGCGAGGATCTGCGTCAGCTCGCGCTCGACCATATCCAGAAGCTGTCGTCATGTGCGCACACCGGCTTCCGGACGCCGGAGCCCGACGTGAACGGCGTGCCGAACGCGAAGCGACCGGTGCAACCGAAGACGCAACCGGCTGCGACGACGTCATCACCGACCGCGGATCTGGTCGACGATGATCCGGGCAAGACGAAGCGCAAAGTTGGCGTGGGCCTGATGATCGGCGGCGGCGCGTTGATCGTCGCGTCCGTCGGCTTCGCGATCGATGGTCACTTCGCCGCGAACGATGTCTCGGATGCCTACAAAGGTGGCGTCCGCGATCCGGACGTTCACTCGCTCGACGATCGCGGCCAACGCGATCAAACGATTTCATGGGTCACGGGTGTCACCGGCGGGGCTGCGCTGATTTCGGGCGCGGTGTTGTATGGCCTCGGTCGGCGCGCATCCGATCACGTCGCCATCGTGCCGCGGTCCGGCGGTGGCGAAGTGAGACTCGCGTGGCAGTTCTAAAAGCGCTGATGGTCACCGTCGTGATCGCGATGTCGTTCGCGATCGCGTGCTATTCGCCGGACGCGCCGGATTGCGCGCTGTCGTGCACCGCGGATAGCGACTGCATCTCGGGCCAGGCGTGCACCACGGATCATCTATGCGCGGCGACCGGCATCACGACCTGCGGCGCGATGGCGCGGATCGATGGCGGCGGCACGATCGTCGACGCCCCGCCCGGAACGACCGTCAAGCTGATGGTCCACGTCGACAAGGGCGGAGGCGTGAAGCTCTCGACGAACGAGTTCTGCGACACCGGCGTCAACACGATGGCGACGGACTGCATGTTCGACGTCGCGAAGGATCAGCAGCTCACGCTCACCGCGTACGCCCACCTCGGCTACACGTTCGACAAGTGGGGCGGACCGCTGTGCATGACGCAGATGTCGAACGCGGCCTGCGTGGTCACGCCGACGATGGACAGCATGGCGAACGCCGGGTTCAAGAACGACTAGAGCTTCGCGAGCGCGGCATCGAGCTGCGGATCGCGCTTCTGTTGGTAGTCGTCGAGCGTTTGGTTCGGCGCGACCACGTCCGGCTCGAGGCGATTGCCCTCGAGCACGGTCTTGTCCTTGAACGTGCCGACGCGGGTGGTCGGATACGACAGCGTGACGTTGCCGACGAGCTTCTCGGTTGTCGGGAACGTGAGGCCACCGGCCGTGGGTTGGCCGACGATGATCGCACCGGCGTGCTCCTTCAGCGCGAGCGCGACCATCTCGGCACCGGACGCGGTCGCCTCGTCGACGAGCACCGCGATCGGCCGCTTCACCTTTTCGACCGCGATCTTCGTGCGCGCGATCGGCTCGTCGTCGCCGCTGATCGGCCGCGCGTACATCAGTAGATCGTCCTCGGTAAACAGCGATGCGAGATCGAACGGAAAGCCGCCGGCGTTGCCGCGCAGATCGATCACCAGCTTCTTCACGCCTTTGCGATCGAAGTCGGCGAGCGCCTTCTGGACGAGCGCCGCGGCGTCGAGCTTCGCGTTGTCGGAGTGCGTGCACGTCCACACGCGGATGTAGCCGGCGCCCTTGCCGAGGATCTTCGCGTCGACGATCGGCGAATTCACGGGCGCGAGGTTGAGTTGCACGGTCTTCTGCTGACCGACGTGCTCGATCACGAGGTTCGCGCGGGTGCCGTTCGGTGCGCCGAGCAGGTATTGGAAGTCCTTCCAACCGTGCGCGATCGGCGCGCCATCGATCGTGAGCAAGATGTCGCCGCGCATCACGCCCGCGCGTTGCGCCGCACCGTTCTGAAGGACATCGGCGACGGCCCAGCGCGCACCATCCTTGTGGAACACGATGCCGGCTTGGACCACGGCCTGGCCGCCGATCAGCCCGAACAGCGACGCGAAGCCCGACGGATCGACGCCGTAGGTTTGAAGATCGCCGGACCACACGCCCATCGCACGCGCGGCGCGGAGCACGGCGTCCTTCGGCAACCGGTGACTGTTCGCGAGCGCGCGCACGGTGCCGCGGATGAGGTCGCGATCCTTCGACGGGTCCGTGGTCCACGGAATCGGTGCGGTCCAGCCGAGCGCGGCAACCGCGGCCTCGCGAATCGGTCCCGCGGGACCCGGCGCGACGGTCTTCACGGTCAGCGCCTCGTAGACATGCACGATCGCGTCGGCGGTGGGCTTGAGCTCCGCCGATTCCGCGTCGTCGGTCTTCGGCGGCTCCGCGTGTTCGGGTGCCGGCGCCGGTTTACTGCCACAGGCTGCTGCAAGGAGAACGACCGCGAGCGCGCGCATCACCAGCATGATCTCATATCGGCCGGATTTGGGATTTAGTAATGCCAGGCTTGTGCATCGGGCGAGCCGACGGGCAGCGGGCGGCGCGCCGGTGCGATCTGATCGAGGAGCGCGGTCGGCAGGAGCGCATGCGGCACGCTCACGATGTAGCGCTCGGCCTCGTGCGGCCACGGATCCGCGACCTTCGGCAACGTCTTCGCGACGACGACCTGACACCGCGTGATCCAGATCAGCTGTGGCGCGACGTTCGCGGCGATCGCGCATGGCCGGCCGTGATCGTCGATCCGGATCGCCTCGGCGGCGGCGTAGAGCGGCGTGCGGACCTCGGTGAGCGAGCGCTGGAATGGCACGATGCCGATCGCGATGCCGAGCCAGGCCAGGCCGATGACGACGAGCGCGGCGCGCGGAAGATCATAGCGACGGAGCGTGTCGACGCCGGCGATCGCGAGTAGCGCCGTGGCGAAGAAGATGTAGCGCGGCTGCGGATAGGTCTGGAGGCCGAGCGCGATGATCTGACCGAGCGCGAGCAGGATCACGAACAGCTTCGGTCGGGTGAGGTTTCGGCGCACGCCGACGAGGCCGGCGATCATGAGCGGAAAGATCAGCGCGCCGTAGTAGGTGAACGGATTCGCGGTGACGTACGCGACGAGCCCCTGGCCGAGGTAGTGGCTCTTCGGCATCGACGCGCTCGCCTCGAGGATGCCGAACAGCTTGCCGGTCGTGGAGATCGAGTGATGCACGTGCGGGACGAGCAACCCGAGGAACACCAACGCGGTGACGAGCACGGGCGCCTGCAGGAGCTTCCTCGGATAGAGGATGATCGTGAGCAGCGTGATGATCGCGATTACCGGGCCGGAGCCGTAGCGGATGTAGAACGCGGCGGCGAAGAGTGGTGCCGCAGCGACGAGCGACCACTTCGAGCGATCGCGCTGGAAGTTCGCGATCAAGAACGCGCAGCCGATCAGGAGCGCGCCGGTCGACGGTAAGTCGCCGATCAGCTCGGCGGATCGCGCCATCATCTGGTGGGACGTGGTGATGACGAGCGCGGCCCAGGCGCCCGTGCGCTCGTCGAATGCGGCACGGCCGAGCAGGAATGCGCCGATCAGCAGTGACCCACTCAAAAGCAGCGCGACCATGCGGAGTGCCATCGGCGAATCGCCGACGAGGAGCCCGGCGCGCGCGATCGTGATCATCCCGGTCGAGCGGTAGTGCCAGGTCGGGGCATCGCCACGCGCGGCAACGGCGTACGCGGCTTCGTCATGGCCGAGTGGCGGGCCGGAAACGAGCGCGAGAAAGCCGACGACGAACCAGCCGAGAAAGGCTGCGTTGAGAAGTCGGCGCGTCGTCAAGCGGAACGGAGGCTACCCCAGAACCGCGCACGGCAACGAGCACGAGCACGAGCACGTGTACGAGAACGATCCGCGTACACGTGCTCGTGCACGTGCTCGTGCTCGTCGCCGTGCGCGATCAGTCTTCGTCCCCGCCGCCCTCGGTCCGGTACGGCAGGTACTTCGACATCTCCGCCATCTCCGCCTCCATCGCCTCCGCCTCGCGCCGGCAATGATCTTCGATCGCCGCCGACAGTCCCTGATGCCGGATCCAGTGCGCACTGTACGTCGGCGAAGGCCGAAACCCACGCACGAGCTTGTGCTCGCCCTGCGCGCCGGCCTCGAACAACGGCAGCTTCTTCTCGATCGCTCGCTCGATCCCCTGGTAGTACGCCGTCTCGAAGTGGAGCAGATCGACATGCGTGCCCGGCTCCGCTCCCCAATACCGGCCGTACAACGCCTGCTCGGTCTCGAAGAACAACGCACCCGCGATGTGCTTGCCGCCCGCGGTGACCTGCACCATGCGCATCTCGGGAACGTACTTCGCGCAACGATGAAAGAACGACGGCCGCAGGTAGTCGCGCCCGCCGTGGTTATCGGTGGTGTTGCGATAGAACCGGTCGAGCTCGTCGAGCTCGGCCTGCGATAGCTCGTCGCCACGCTTCCACACGATCCCGTCGACCGCGGCCTTCGCCCGCTCGTGCTCCTTGCGAAGCTGCTTGCGCTTGCGCGACTTCATCGTCGCGAGGAAGTCGTCGTACGAGCCGTACCCCTGGTTGTGCCAGTGAAACTGCATCGTCGTCCGGCCGAAAAAGCCGTGCTCCGCCAGCTCCTCGTGTTCGTCCGCCGTACAGAACAAGAAGTGGATGCTGCTGCATTCGGCATCGTCCGCGATCGTCTTCACCGCCGCGAGCAACGCCTCCACGATCGGGCCCCGCTCCTCGCCGTGGGCGATCAACAGGCGCTTGCCGGTGGCTGGGGTGGCCGGCGCCGCGATCACCAGCTTCGGGTAGTACTCGATCCCGTTCCGCGCGGCCGCGTTCGCCCAGCCCCAGTCGAAGATGTACTCGCCGTAGCTGTGCGGCTTGATGTACGCCGGGACCGCGCCGACCAGCTGTTTCCCTCGCTCGACGAGGACGTAGACACCGGTCCAGCCACTTCGCTGTTTTTTCGAGGTGGCCGGGTCGGTCGACCCCGATTCCTCGAGGGCGCGCAAGAACCCGTGCCGGAGGAAGCACGACGGGCCGTGGTCGAGGCCATCCCATGCCGCCGGATCGACATCCGCGATCGATCCAACCACCCGGATTGCGAGTTTTTCCACCGACGACTTCATGCTAAATGGGCGGGAATGACTCTGGACCCGCAAGTTCGTACGAAGATCGAATCCTTGGTCGCCAGCGATCCCGTCGTTCTGTTCATGAAGGGAACGCGTAGCTTCCCGCAGTGCGGGTTTTCAGCGTCCGTCGTGAACATCCTCAACACCTTGATCCCGAAGTACCAGACCGTCAACATCCTCACGGACCCGGATATCCGGGGCGGGATGAAGGAGTTCTCGGACTGGCCGACGTTCCCGCAGCTGTTCGTGAACGGCGAGTTCGTCGGTGGTGCGGACATCGTGCGCCAGATGTTCGAGAGCGGCGATCTCGAGAAGAAGCTCGGCACGCTCGTCGCGCCGGCGAAGGCCGTGAAGCTTACGGTCTCGGAGCGCGCGGCGAAGGAGCTGTCGGCCGCGTTGAAGGAAGGCTCGGCCGGCGACGTCATTCACCTGACGATCACGCCGTCGTGGGAGCACCAACTCGACCTCGGCGCCAAGGAGCCCACGCACGTCACGATCGAATCGAACGGCATCACGGTCCAGCTCGATCGCGCGAGCGCGTCGAAGGCGGATGGCGTGTCGATCGACTTCGTCGAGGATGCGACCGGCGCCGGCTTCAAGATCGAGAACCCGAACCGCCCGCCGATGATCCGCGAAATCTCGCCGAAGGATTTCAAAGACCTCATGACGAGCGGCAAGGTCAAGCACGTGTACGACGTGCGCACGCCGAAAGAGCGTGACATCGCGAAGCTCGACGGCACGGTGATGCTCGACGACGCGGCGATGGCGCAGATCGAGGCGTTGTCCAAGGACACCCCGCTCGCGTTCCACTGCCATCACGGCGGTCGCAGCCGCGGTGCGGCGGATCACTTCCTGAAGCAGGGCTTCAAGACGGTCTACAACATGACCGGTGGCATCGACGCGTGGTCGCAACAAGTCGACCCGAGCGTCAAGCGTTACTAGTAGACTGGGCGCGTGAAGCGCCTGTTGTTCGTCCTCGCGGCGTGCGGAAATTCGGGTGGCGGAACGCCCGATGCCGCGCCGATGCAGCCCGTCGCGAATCCCGATCGCGAGATCGTGGATACCGGGCTCGTCGTCGATTACGCCGGCAAGACCACGGTCGCGCAGATCACGTTCGGTCCCGGCGCCGACGGTGCGTCGGTCGAGACCGGCACGCTGACGATCGATTCGGTGACCGTCAACGGCGCGCCGATCACGTTCACGACCGCCGACAAGCAAACGGATCTCGGCTTGCCGGCGTCGACGGATCCGGTCGTCGTCACGTTCAGCTACAGCTGGACCACGCACGAAAACTTCGAGGGCATCTCCGCGAAGGGCTGGACGCTCGACTGGCCGTACTACTGCGGCAACGTGTTCCCGTGTCACTCGCATCCCGTCGACGGCACCACGTTCTCGCTACAGTTGAACAACACGCCCGATGGCAAGACCGCGGTCTATCCGCAGACGATCCCGAATCAAGCGCCGGCGTATCAGCTCGCGTGGTCGATCGACGCGTACACCCAGCTCGATCTCGGGACCACGGCAGCGGGCACGCTCGTGTCGACGTGGTACCGCGCCGGCGAAGAGACCAAGGCGATGACCGGCACGCAGCACTTGCTCGCCGCGTTCGATTGGCTCGAGACCCACCTCGGCCCGTACACGTTCGGCAATCACTACGGCTCCGTCGCAGTGACGTGGCCGATCGGTGCGATCGGCGGGATGGAGCACCACCCGTTCATCCACATCGGCGGCGGCATCGACGACGAGAACACGCAGGTCCACGAGGCCTCGCACGGGTGGTTCGGCGACGGCATTCGGCTCGCGTGTTGGGAAGACTTCGTACTGTCGGAAGGCACGGTGTCGTACCTCGCGAATCACGCGCTCGAAGCCGTCGGGGGCACGCCAACCTGGACCGCGGATGCAACGGAGCTCGCATCGCAGAGTGGATCGGACGCGGTGTGGATCCCGTCGACGTGCAACGTGATCGACGTGAACAAGATCTTCACGCGCGCGCTCTACGATCGCGGCGAGTTCTTCTACAAGGGCATCGCCGACAAGATCGGGGCAGACAAGCTCGACCAAGCGCTGACAACGTTCTACATGGCGCACAAGAGTCAGCCCGCACGGATGCAGGACATGCTCGATACGATCCAGCAGGTGACGGGGTACGATCCGAGTGCGTGCGCGCAGACCTGGCTCCTCGATACGTCCTCGGCAACGCCGCCCACGCCTGGTCCCTGTCCCTGATCCTGCTCGCAGCGTGCGGTCGGTTCGGCTTCGATTCGCAGCCGCCGGGAGATAGCGGTGTCGTCGGCGACGGCAAGGTCACCGTCGACGATGCGGGCAACGTGATGTTCGATCTCGAGATCGTGTCCGCGCAGCCATCGGAGATCGATTCGGTGGCCGAGCTTCCCGACGGCCGGCTCGCGATCGCGGCTTCCGTGCGTGGCAACGCGATGTTCGATGGCTTGGATCTCACGTACGCCGGCGGTGCGACGGACGCGTTCTTCGCCGTGATCGATAACGCGGGCAAGATCGCGTGGAGTCATCGCATCGCCACCGCCGAGCGCGACGGCGCGTACACGATCATCGTCGCCGGCGATCAGGTCGTCGTCACCGGCGCGTACGCGGGCCCGACGGATTTCGGCGACGGTGCGATCCATACGCCGACGAAGACCGACGCGTTCATCGCGGCCTACACGTTCGACGGCGCGTTGAATTGGGTGCGCACGTTTGGCGGCACGGCCGCGGATCCGGGTGGCCCGGCGGATTACGTCGAAGCGGTCGCCGCGACACCGGATGGTGACCTCGTCGTCGCGGGTTCGGTGATCGGCAGCGTGGACTTCGGCAACGGCGCGACTGCACCGGTCAGTGCGAATCACGATTTGTTCGTCGCACGGTATTCGCCGAACGGCCAGACGTTGCGCTGGGTCGATCGGTTCGGCGGCACCGGTGATGTCTACGATAACGATCTCGCGGTCGCGAGCGATGCGACGATCGGGCTCGTCGGTGGCTACGACGGCACGCTCGATCTCGGCGGCGGCGCGGTGCCGTCGGTCGGTGCCGAAGATGGATTCTTCCTCGAGCTCGCCGACGACGGCAGCTATCGCTACGCCGGCATGTTCGGCACGACAGCAGAAGACGGCATCGTCTCGATCGCCGCGATCGATACCGAATTCGTGATCGCGGTCGGATCGTTCGGCGACATCTTCTCGTACACGAACGTCGGGCAATCGGACTTCGTGCTCGCCGCGTTCGATGCCGGCACGCCGACGACCGTCGCGTGGAGCATTCCGGTCCAGACACCCGGCTGCGACTACATCGGGCGGATGACCTCCGTCGCCGGGCAGATCACGCTCGGCGGCGCGTTCGACGGCAACCTCTCGATCGACGGGACGGCGCTGCAGCGCTTCGGCAAGATGGATGGCGCGTACGGTCAGTTGACGAAGGCCGGCGCGGTCGAATCGTTCCACTCGTTCGGGACCGCGAGCGATGACGTCGTCATTCAAGCGTCACCGCACGCCGTTGTCGGCACGGAGCTCGGCTCGGTCGATTGCGCGACCGCCGACATCACGACCGGGTTCGGGTTCGTCCGCCGGTATTAGTCGACGCGCTGCGCCGCCAACCGATTCGCGCCGACGAGGAACACCGCGCGCACGACCTTGGCACCCTCTTTTTCGAACACCACGATCGACTGCTGTTGCTCGAACCACATCTCGTGATCGGTCAGCGGAATCAACCGCAACGGCGCCTCGCCCTGCCCCGTGATGTAGACCCGGTTGTCCTTGACCGCGACCACGACCTTGAACTCGCCGAGCTGATACGTACCGGCATTCACCGCGAGCTCGTCGATCGGCGGCGCCTTGAACGGCTTGACCTCTTCCTTCGCGAGTGACTTGTAGAGATCCGACGCGATCTTTTCGATCAGCGAGACGCCGCTCGCCGACAGGATCACGACACCGCGGCGCGTCTTTGGATCGAAGCCGACGAACGAGCGGAAGCCACCGGTCGATCCGGACTTCCAGTAACGACCTTCGCTATCGATATCCCAACCGAGTCCCTCGTTCGGCCCCGTGGTCAGTGGCAATTGCTCTTCCTGCGTCAGCTTGATCGCCGGGCGCAGCGTCTGCTTGCTGCCGGCGAACGCGTCGAGCTCGGCGTCGATCATCGCGAGTTGATCCGCGGCCGTCGACACGAGGCCTCCGGCGCCCGCCATCGCATCCCACGACCAATTCGGCACCGGCTTGAGATCGAGATCCGTGCCGATCGCACGACGCGACTTCGCGGCATCGGGGACCTTGAAGTACGTGTTCTGCAGCGCGAGCGGTGCGAGCACGCGATTCGTCACCGCTTGCTGATAGCCGACCTTGAGCTTGCGCCCGACGACGAAGCCGAGCACGCCGTAGCCGAACATCGATTCGTTGACCGTCGTGCCCGGCACCGCGTGCAACGAGCCGCCCGTGAGATCCGCGTACAGCGCATCTTCGGTGTAGCGACCGTATGGATCGTCGCGCGTGCCGAGGCGAACGAGCGACGGCGGCTGGGGCGGTAGCCCGGAGGTATGCGTTGCGAGTTGGCCGAGCTGGATGTTCTTGCCCTGCGTCGACGGCACCGTGACGCCGGCGGGGACGAGCTCCGATAGCTCGGTATCGAGCGCGATCTCGCGCTTCTGCACCGCGTCCGCGAGCAGCGTCGCCGTGTAGATCTGCGTCACCGCGCCGATCTCGAACAACGTGTTGCCGTTCGGCACGGCGCCATCGGCCTGTTTACCGAAGCCGTAAATCTCGGAGTGACCTGCGTCATAGAGGCCGATCACGATCGCCGGCGTGATCTGCGCGTCGACGTACGGCTGGACGAGTGCGGCGACTTGGTCCTTGTGCGCGCCGTTGCCATCGGCACCCGGCTTCACGGTCGTGACGGGATGGGCAGACCCACCACACGCGGCTACTGCAGCGACCAAGATCAAACGCATCGCCCGTAGACTGATGCAACACCGCGCCGGGCACAAGTCGTGCGAGCATGCGGGACATGCGCCTCGTCGCCGCGATTTTGGTTGCCTGGTCCGCGTCGGTTTTCGCGGGTCCCGCGCCGATCGTCGGCGGGGAAAACGCGCCCGCGGGCAAGTGGCCAGATGCCGCGGCGATCATCTTCGGCGATGGTACGGATACGTCGTCGCAGGCGGAGTGCTCCGGCACGTTGATCGCGCCGAACGTGGTGGTCACCGCCGGGCACTGCAACGACGCGACCGTGAAGTTCGTGCTGGTCGGCACGACGAGCCTGACGTCCGGCGGCGAGCTCCTGCCGGTCATGCAGCGGATCGAATATCCGAACTCGCAGACGAGCGAGGACGTCACGATCCTCGTGCTCGGACAGACCGCGGCCGAGGAGCCGCGCAAGCTCGCGACGGGTTGGGCCACGCTCGACATCTTGAACGGCGCCGCGATCGAGCTCGTCGGCTACGGCGCGATCGACGTCAACGCACAGACCTATATCAACGACCTCCAAGAAGTTCAGTCGACGATCACCGACTACAACTGCACCGTGAAGGATGGCTGCAACGCGGCCGCGCAACCGAACGGCGAGCTCGGCGCGGGTGGTGGTGGCATCGATACGTGCAACGGCGATTCGGGCGGTCCGCTGTATCTGTTGACGGACTACGGCACGTTCCTCGCCGGCGTGACGTCGCGCTCGTACGACGACTCGAGCAAGCCGTGCGGTGATGGCGGGATCTACGAGCGACCCGACAAGTGGGTCGATTGGGCGGAACAGATGAGCGGGCAAGCGATCGAGCGTGGGCCCGAGCCGGATCCGCGCAAGGTCTCGGGCGTGCCGGGCGGCCCGATCGAATTTCACATCAATCCGAACGATCCGAAGAGCCACGATCACGCGTTCGAGCTGACCACGCCGCCGGCGCACGGCACCGCGGTGTTGCGCGATGACGGCGAGCTCCGCATGTGCATGGATGCGAGCGGCCAAGCCGATTCGATGACCGTGACGATCACCGATACGTCGACGGATGGTCGCGCGCTGGTGTGGACGATCCCGATCACGCCGACGAGCGGCGATGCACCGGCGACCTGCGACCCGAACGCGTTCGAGGAAAAGGACTCGGGTGGCGGCTGTTGCGATGCCGGCCGCAGCGCGGGTGGCAGCATCCCGCTGGCCGCGTTCGTCGCGATCGCGCTTTCGCGGCGTCGCCGCCGGGCGTAAGGTCCGGCCGTGGCCGAAACCTGGCTGAAGTGTACGGCGTGTAAGAATCCGATCGCGTTCGGGGCGAAGCACTGGGTGTGCAGCGTGTCGACGTGCAATCGCGTGAAGTTCCCGTTGGTGTTCTGCACGGTGTCGTGTTGGGACAGCCACGTGGCGGATGCGCGGCATCGCGATGCGTGGGCGGTCGAGAAGTTCGCGCCGACCCAAGCGCAGTGGGCGGCCGATCGCGAGAAGGATCCCGAGCCCGCGCCCAAACCTGCACCGGTGGTAGCGGCGGCGCCGGTCGTCCGTCGCGTGGTCGCCGATGGCGGAAGCGCGCCGGTCGCGGTTCCGACGGTGCCGGCGAGCACGGGTGTGAACCTCAACGACGTCGTCGACAAAGACATCCTGATCGTCGTGTCGAAGATGAAGGCCTATATCAAGGCGCGCTCGGGCATGAGCACGGCCGAGGCCGTCGCGGACGTGTTGAGCGAGCACGTGCGGGCGATCTGCGACGAGTCGATCCGTGCGGCCGCGCGCAACGATCGCAAGACCGTGCTCGAGCGGGATGTCCCGCGTCCGCCGCTCAAGCGGTGAGCGACTGAAATCGATCGTTGCTCGCGAGCATGGCGAAGTCCTTGTCTTCGAGGGCGATCGCGCGATTCTCCGGCACCAACGCGACCGATTTTTCGAGCGCGTCGAGCGCGCGATCATGCTCTCCGTCGACGGCGAGGAAGCACGCGAGGTTGTAGTAGTCGTCGCCATCGCCCGAGAGACCGGCGAGCTTCTCGCGCAACGCGATCGCGGCCTTCAGATCGCCATCGAAGCGACGTGCTTCGGCGAGCACGTTCATGGTCTCGCGATCGTCCGGATCGATCCGCAGCGCCTCTTCGAGCGGTTCACGTGCCTCGACGGAGTACGACTTCAGGAGCGCGAGCCCGAGCAGGAGGTGCGGTTCGCAATCGCGTACGCCGACGGGCCCGCCATTGATCTGGCCGTCATTTTCGGCGGTCTTTTCGATCGCCGCGCGGGCGGCGTCGGCCATCGCCGTCCAGTCTTCGCGCTCGCGAAATACGCGCGCGCGAAAGATGTTCGAGAGGCCACCCGGCAACATACCCGGCATGCCCTTGCCGTCGAGCTCGTCGGCAACGGCGAGCACGGTGTCGTCGTCGCCGCCGAAATACGCGGCCTGCATCATCATCATGCGCGAGCCGAACATGCTCGACGATTGCCCAGCCGCGATGTCCCGGCGATAGGCCGCGACGGCGCCTGCCCAGTCTTGCGCGCGCTCGCAGTTCGCCGCGATCGTCAGCTCGTCGCCGGAGCTCGCGGTAACCCACCGCGATTTCGGCGCGAGCTGCTTTGTCTTCGGTTTCTTCTTCGACGCCGTCGCAGACTTCGCGGGTTTGGTCTTCGCCGCCGGTTTCGTCTTCGCGGGCGCTTTCTTCTTCGCCGCCGGCTTCTTTGGCTTCGCCGCGGGTTTCTTCTTGGCGACGGGCTTCTTCTTCGCGGGTTTCCGTGCGGCGGCCACGCCCGACGGTATCAGAGCTTTCGGCCGCGAGCCGTGGCGAGCCAATGGTCGTCCACGCGCGTCCACCAGGCCTCGACGATCACCGGCAGCTTGACCGGATCGACGATCGTCACGCCGACCTCGCCACCCTCGCCGACCACGAGCTCGACCTCTTGGAACCCGACGTAGCGACGCACGATCGGATCGATCGCCTTGTAGATCGCTTCTTTGATCGCGAACACCCGCAGGAGCTCCGCCCCCTGCACCTTCGGTTCGTTCACGGTGAGGATCCGCTTGCCGATATCGAGGCGCGTCGCCGCCGTGCGCTCGAGATCGATGCCGACGTGACCGTGATGCGCGTCCGCGACAAGGGCCGCGGCTCGCGTGAGCTTGTGCGAGATCGAGCCCGACTTGCCCGCCGGCAAGATCGGCGCGCCGCGCTCGTTCGACAGCACGGCCTCGGCGATCAGGCAGTGCATCGCCGTGCGTCCGGCGACCAATTCGCGCCGGCGAACGCCGGAGAGTTTTTCCGCGGCGCGCTGTTCCTCGTCGGGAAGCACGGCGAGCGCGGCATCGATCTCGTGATCGTCGAGCTCGACGATCGCGGCGGTTCCGTGCGGAGTTACCAGCTCACTTCGCCGCACTGGCAGGGCGCGTGATCATCATGTGGTTGTGCTTCTCCGAATCGGGATACCCGAATCGGAACGGCAGGTCGCGATGCGGCTGCTTCTTCCACATCTTGATGAATTCGCCGCGCGTGTTCTTGTTGTCGATCACGAAGTACGGGCCCGCGAAGTCACCGTACGTGATCTCTTCGTAGCCGGCCGGTTCGGCGTAGCTCGGCGGAATTCCGCTCGCGTCGCTGATCATCCACGCGATGTTCTTGAGGAGGTAGTTCCGGACCTGCGTGAAGTCGTCGTACCAGAGCAGGAAGCTCGCGGCTTTCGTCATCACGGCGACCTTGCCCTTCGCGCGGAGGTGCTGGAGCACGCGATCGTCTTGGCCCATGTGCGTGTCGTCGAGGTTCGCGACGATGTGGCGGTACGTGCGCAGCTTCGCGTTCGTATCGCCGCGCGGGCGATAGAGGATCTCGACGTTCGCGAACGCCGAGTCTTGCTCGTACCAGTAGTGCGTGATCTTTTTCGGCGCCTTCGTGCCGCGTTTCTGTTCGGCGAATTCGGCGGCGCGCGAGGTCAGCTCGTCGTTCGTGAGGTATCGGAGCGTGCCGTCCTTCTCGATATCGAAGTAGCGGAGCTGCACCGGCTCCATGTCGTGAACGGCAAGCCCGGCGAGCGCCATCATGATCGTGCCCGGCAACACCGAGTGCGACGCCTGTTGGAGCGACTGCGTGGTCGAGTGCGCCGCATGATAGAGGCGGCGAATATCGGTGGTGATCGTGTCGAGGTCCGTCGAGAGTTGCGCCTTCGTGATCGTATCGACGACGCGGATATCGCCCGCGGCTTCGAGCGAGATCGTGGTCAGCTCCTCGGCGTCCGGATAGACCGCGAGTGCCGACGACAGATCACCGCCGCCGAACGGATAGACCACGGTGTGCGTGAGATCTTTCGGCCGGAGCTCCGCGATGAACGACTGCGCTTTGTCGGCCCACGCGCGCTTGTACGATTTGTAGACGTCCTGCATCTCGCGGCAGTGCGCGTCGACGGTGCGGATCGAAAACTTATCGGGCACCGCATCGTCCGTGCCGCACGCGGCGATCCGGAACATCGTGCGAACCTGTGGTCCGAAATCGGTGCCTTGCGGATCGGCTCCCGCGATCGAGACCAACAGGCACGTGATCAGCAGACTCCGCATCGCAGAGGGTGTAGGCCACCCGGGGCGCGATGTCACTTCAAAACACGCGGATCGTCCGTGATCACCAAGGGAAATCGGTCGGATCCGGCGAGATGGAGTGTGGTCTGCGTCCCGTCGCGATACGCCCCGTCGACGAGTGCGCTCGCCTTCGTATCGAGCTCGCGAATTCCGGCGCCGACGAGGCAGATCTGTTGGTCGAGCGCGATCACGGCCTCGCGGAGGTAATAGACGAGCTGCACGCGTCCGGTGATCGGGAGGCCGAAGCTGGCGAGGAGCTCGCGCTGGAACGGCGTCTCTTGGCCCGCGGTGATCTTGATCGCGTGATCGAACGAGGTCGAGAACTGCGCGGTCTCGGCGTCGATCGTTGCTTGGCCGGTGCCGTCGTCGAGTGCGAACGGCACGGTGCGCTGTTCGTCGTGAACGGTTTCCTCGACTTTGTATTCGTAGCGTTTGATCTCGAGCGCGTAGTACACGCACAGCCGATCGGTGAGCGGCGCTTGCAATACGGGGCCGTGCGCGACGGCGTTGCCGATGATCTTGCCGAGCTTGTTCTCGTCGAAGTCGGCGACGCGCTGGCGCGGTAGTTTGCGGAGTTGCCGGCGCATCCGCAGCGTCCGGATCGCGACGCCGAGCCGGTAGCCGAAGCCGAGCGTGCGGATCGCGAGCGCCATGGCTAGGCGACGTCGGCTCCGAGCGTGCGCAGTGCCGCGGCGAAGCCGGGATACGACGTCGCGACGTTATCGGCGTCTTCGATCTCGGTCGGGCCCGAGGCGACCAAGCCGCCGACAGTCGCGGCCATCGCGATGCGGTGATCGCCGGTGGCGTGAACGCGTGCGGGATCGAGCGGGCGATCGGGGCGACCCTCGACGGAGAAGCCGTCCGGTGTCGACGCGCACGTGATGCCGAAGCCGCGCAGCATCGCGCAGGTCGTTTCGATTCGATCGGATTCTTTGACGCGGAGCTCGGCGGCGTCTTTGACGATGGTAGTGCCGCGTGCGCGGGCCGCGATCACGGCCAGGATCGGCAGCTCGTCGATCGAGCGCACGGCGAGGTCGCCGGCGATCGTGGTCGCTCGTAACGAGGTGGCAGCGCCGCGCACGACGAGCGTCGCGATCGGTTCGGGGCCGCTGTCGTCGCGATCTTCGAGCGTGACGGTGCCGCCCATCTGGGCGATCGCGTCGAGAAAGCCGGTGCGCGTCGGGTTCACGCAGATGTTCGGGAGGCGGACTTCGCCGGCGCCGGCGAGTAAGGCGGCAGCGACGAGAAATGCCGACGAGCTCGGATCGCTCGGTACCGTGAAACTCTCTCCGGCGAGGCGGCCGGTCCAGCCCGTCGTGTTCACGGTCGAGGTCAGTCGCGATGTCGTGAGTGGCGCGCCGAGATAGGCGAGCATGCGCTCGGTATGATCGCGGCTCGGGCCGGGCTCGGTCACGCTCGTGGTGCCGTCGGCATAGAGCCCGGCAAGCAGGATCGCGGTCTTCACCTGCGCGGATGCCATCTCGAGATCCAACTGGAGCGGCGTAAGTGAACCAGTGGCCGGGCCGACGGTGAGCGGCGGAACGATGTCGTTGCCCTTGGTAACACCGGTGAACGTGCCGCCCATCCGGCGCAATGGCTCGATCACGCGCAGCATCGGTCGTGTCGACAGTGATTCGTCGCCGACGAGTGCGGTCGCGAACGGCTGGCCGGCGAGCAATCCGCACAACAGTCGAATCGTGGTGCCCGAGTTGCCGCAATCGATCGCGCCCTCGGGCAGCTTCATGCCGCGCAATCCGGTGCCGCGAATGACGATCGCCTTGCCGTCGCGCGAGACATGGGCGCCCAACTGCGTGATCGCCTTCGCCGACCGGCCGTTATCGGCGCCATCTCCCATGCCGAACACGCGCACCGGCGTCTCGGACAACAAGGAGAACAGTAGCGCGCGGTGGCCGATCGACTTGTCGCCGGGAATCGTGACCGTACCGTCGAGCGGCTTCTTCGCCGGATGCGAGACGAGCTTCACCCGCGCATCCTACACGTGCCGAAAGGGGACGGTCTGAAGTTAGGGAAGTTCGCCGCGCTACTCGTTCGAAACCCTTGGGCCACGGGGACGGTCTGAAGTTAGGGAAGTTGGAGGATTCTTCCAACTTCCCTAACTTCAGACCGTCCCCTCGCCTGTGAAGTTCCGCGCACTTCAACGCAGAAACTTCCGTAACTTCAGACCGTCCCCCTTTACGAGCCAGAACCCGTGGCTTCCGGCTCTGCCGGAAGCGAGCCTGGCGCCCACATCTCGCGCGCTCGTCGAGCGACACGCGTGAGGTGCCGCGGACCTACGTCGATCACCGCACGGACCCACTGCCCTTCTTGGATCAGCCGCGCATCCGAAAAGCTCGTCGGGACGCCGAGCGAGCGCATCACCTCGGACTCGGCCAACGTGTTGAACAACTGGCGAAGCGAATGCGCCAAGCCACGCGCCGACTTCTTCGTCTTGTCTCCCGGATCGTTTGCCTCGGCATCGATCACCACGGCGAAGTCATCCGCGACGTCACTCCACAACGACAGCTGTTCGGGCGGCGCTTCGAAGCCCGTCATCCGTGCGAGCGCGACCCGCGCATCGAACGACAAGTTCGCCGTCACGCGAGCGACCGCTCCGGTGGCGCCCTTCGGCTCCGCATGTGCACGCAACGCCCGCCACGCCGCCGGGATTTCCGTCGGCTTCAGCGCCGCACGCGCCTCGATCTGCCGGATCCACTCTTCGGGACCGAGCGCGACCAAGCCGTCTTCGATCTGCGTTGCATTCGGGACCTGGCTCTTCGTCACCACCAACGTCAGCGTTGTCGCCGCGGTCGTCCCGACGCCATACGCCGCCAACACGATCTGATCCGCACTCGCGAGCGGCGATCCCAACACCGACAGCGGCAACCCCGGCACCCGCGAATCCGTGCCGAGCGCGTTCAGCGCCGCCGTTGCCGTCTCTCCGACCACGGCATTCTTGCGCAGCCGCGCGA
Organism: Kofleriaceae bacterium; assembly: GCA_047600425.1. Lineage (GTDB taxonomy): Bacteria > Myxococcota_A > Polyangia > Haliangiales > Haliangiaceae > JABFXX01. The sequence continues at coordinate 232,038 of JASGLC010000001.1, forward strand.
GATCGATCTCGACGACGATCTGCGGATTCGGCGGCAGCAACGCCAGCCGATGTTCCTCCGGTGATAGCTCGTGCACGCTCGTGGTCGCCGTGCCGCCATGGCTGCACGCGATCAACACCACGAGCGCGAACGCCTTCATGCGAGCGCTTCGTTCAACGCCGCGATCACCCGCGGCATGTCCTGCACGCTCGCAACCGACACGCGAATGCACGTCGGCAGGCCCCACGCCGCCATCGGCCGCACGATCACGCCACCCTTCAACAGCTTGTCGTAGATCGGCGCCGCCGTGCGCCCGGTCTCGATCAACACGAAGTTCGCGAGCGACGGATAGACCTTCACGCCCGGCCCCTTCACCTCCGCCCGCAGTTGCTCGATCACCGATCGCGCATGCCGCGCACTGATCGCGACGTGATCCTGATCGTTCAGCGCCGCCGTCGCACCGACGAGCGCGAGGCTCGACACGTGGAACGTGCGCGTCACTCGACCGATCAGATCGATCACGAGCTTGTCCGCCACCGCGTAACCGACGCGCAATCCGGCGAGCCCGTAGATCTTCGAGAACGTCCGCAGCACGACCACGCGCGGATCCTTCTTGCGCATCTCCATGCCGTCGACGTGATCGACCTCCGGCCACGCCGCCGCATATTCCGTGTAGGCCTCGTCGAGCACGAGCAGCGCACGCGCCGGCAACGCCGCGAGGATCCGATCCGCCTGCGCCTTCGTGATCACCGATCCGGTCGGATTGTTCGGCGATCCCAGCACCACCAACTTCGTCTTCGGCGTGATCGCCGCCAGCAGCGCATCCACATCACACGCGAGCTCGTTCGTGACCGGCGCCGCCACGAACGGCCGCCCCGCGACCTGCGCGCTCAACCGATACGACAGGAATCCGTACTTGTGCGAGAGCACCTCGTCATCGGGCTCGCACGTCGCGAGCACCAACTGGTACAGCATGTCGTTCGAGCCGTTCCCCAACGCGAGCTGCTCGAGCTCGACGCCGAGCTTCGCCGCGAGCGCCCGCCGCAACACGAACCCACCCGCATCCGGATACAGCGCGAGCTGACCGAGCGCCGCCGGGATCGCGGCCAGCGCTTTCGGCGAGGGACCGAGCGGATTCTCATTCGACGCGACCTTGATCGCCCCTTTCGATCCCGAGCTCGCGCTCGAGCTCTTCGACGGGCTTTCCCGGCTGATAGACATCGAGGCCGAGAACGTGCTTCGGGGCGAGCTTTTGGGGGTCCATACGGCGACGCGACCCTACACCGGGTGGCCGATCCGGGGAATGCCCGATCGCCGGGGTTGGGTCTATAGTGCCAACACGCATGCGTCGTTACTGGCCTCTCCTCGGCATCGGCCTCCTCGTCTTTCTGTCGGCGTGCGGCAACAGTGACTGCGCCGACGTCGAGGGCAAGGGCTGGCTCGTTGCCGCCGCGGGCGCGTTCGGCGCGGGGTTCCTCACGTCGCTCACGCCGTGCGTTTACCCGATGATTCCGATCACGCTCGCGATCTTCGGCGCACGCGGCGGTGATGTTCCGCGGTCACGCGCGATCTCGCTCGCGATCGCCTACGTGCTCGGCATGTGCCTGATGTACGCGGTCCTCGGCGTCACGTTCGCGATGCTCGGCAAGGCCGGCTCGTTCGGCACGCAGCTCGCGAGCCCGTTCGTCGTCGTGCCGCTCGTGATCCTGTTCTGCGTGCTCGCGGCGTCGATGTTCGGCGCATTCGACCTCAACCTGCCATCGGGCATCCAACAGAAGCTCAACCAGATCGGCGGCAAGGGTTACGGCGGCGCGTTCGCGATGGGCCTCGTCGGCGGCCTGATCGCCGCGCCGTGCACCGGCCCGTTCCTCGCGAGCATCCTGATCTACGTCGGCACGAGCGGCAACGTCGTCTCCGGCGGCTCGCTCCTCTTCGTGTACGGCCTCGGCATGGGCGTGCTGTTCTTCGTGCTCGCCGCATTCGCGGTCTCGCTGCCGAAGAGCGGCGCGTGGATGGACAAGGTCAAGTCGATCGGTGGCATCGGCCTCCTGTTCGCGTCGATCTACTATCTCTTGCCGTTCCTGCAGAGCCTCGCGAGCGCGGTCGGCCCGAGCATCACGTACCTGATCGGCTCGGTCGTGCTGTTCGCGATCGGCGTCGCGCTCGGCGCCGTGCGGCTCTCGTTTCATGGCCCGACGAGCGAGAAGGTTCGCAAGGCGATCGCCGTCGTGCTCGTCCTCGTCGGGTTGACCGGCGGATGGTTGTGGTACCAGGCGCCGCGCCACAAGCTGCCGTACGTCTACGACGAGCTCGCCGCGTACAAGCTCGCCGGCGAGCAGCACAAGATGATCATGATCGACTTCTCGGCGAGCTGGTGCAATCCCTGCCACGAGATGGAGAAGGCGTTCGGCACGAACGACCTCTACGACGCGATCACGAAGGACTTCGTCCCGCTCAAGGTCGATTACGACGATCCGAAGAACGAGCCGATCAAGGACAAGTACAAGCCCGGTGCACTCCCGGCCGTGTTGTTCCTCGATACCGACGGAAACATCTACCAGCGGATCAAAGGCGAGCTCAAAGCGGCCGAGATCATGGATGTGGTACACGCGGCGGCGCGTCGCCAGGTGACTCTGAAGCGTGCGGGCTGCTAGGCTCTGCCCCCATGGAAGAGTTTATCGACAAGATGGTGGAGCACGTCCCGGGCCTGTCGAAGGAGACCGCCCACAAGATCCTGGCGTTCCTCACGGAGCACAAGGAAGACGCGCTCAAGGCGATCGAGAAGTCGTCGTTGAAAGACAAGCTGCCGGGCGGCCTCGGCGACAAGCTCGGCTCGCTGTTCTAGTGCGCATCTGGCTGTTCCTCGCACTGGCTGCCTGCGATCGAACGGGCAGCAAGATCGACGCGGTCAAACGCGAGGTGTGCGAGTGCAAAGACGTCGGCTGTGCGGAAGCTGCGATGAAGAAGCTACCGTCGCCCGACAAGGTGTCGCGTAAAGAGCAAGAGCTCGCGCGCGACATGCTCGATTGCCTCGCGAAGCTCTATCAAAACGCCCTACCCGTCGGCAGCGATGATCAACCGTCGGTCGGCTTACCCGCGGCACCGAGCTCCGGCTCGAACTCCCAGCCATCCTCGACGGGTGGCGGTGCCGCGAGCGGATCGTCTTCGAGCTCCGGTTCCACGTCTTCGGGCGTGTGAGTCGGATCCGCGATGATCTTCGCGGCGCCCGGCATCACGCCCGGCATGATCATCGCCATCGCCGGTGTGATCACGACGTCGGCATCCGATTCACGGCCGAAGAATTCGGTGTGCTCGTAGTAGCGAACCGCATAGCGCACGAGCACCGCCGCCGTGGCCGCGATCGGCACCGCGAGCACCACGCCGACAAATCCGAGTAGCTTGCCGCCAGCGACGACCGCGAACAGCGCGCCGGTCTCCGAGAGGCCCACGCGATGGCCGACGATCTTCGGCGTCAACACGCCGGCCTCGAGCAGGTGCAGCACGAGGATCACGCCCGCGACCATGCCGAGCGTCTCCATGCTGCCGCCGTCCGCGATCGTCACGCCCGCCGCGATCATCGCGCCGACGAACGTGCCGACGAACGGGATCACGGTCAGCGCTCCGACGAGCAGGCCGATCGGCAGCGATAGCGGCATGCCGACGATCGTGAACGCGATCGCGTACAGGATCGCGAGCAAGGTCGTCACGATCGCTTGGCCGCGCACCCAGCCGCTGATCACGCCATCGATCTCGCGCGCGACCTCGCGCACTTCGTTGCGGCGACGCGGCGGCACCATGTGATCGATCCGGCGGAGCAGATTCGGCCAATCGACGAGGAAGTAAAACGCGAACACCGGCACGAGCAGGGTCTCCGCGAGCATGCCGAGCAGATGGAACACGCCACCGACAGCCGCACTCGCCAGATCGCCCAGCGGGCCGCTCGCGAGATCGAGTTGCTCCGTATAGGTGGACCACTCGTCCGGCAACTTCACGCCGAAGTGCGCGTGCGTCCACTCCGAGAGGTTGCGGATCATCCGCGGCGAGTCGTGCACGAACTGCGTGAGCTGCGAAACCACTTTCGGCGCGACGAAGGTCACCCCACCGACGACGATGCCGACCAATCCGACGAGCAGGATCGCCGCGCCGAGCATCCGCGGCATCCCGCGCGCGTGCATCCGATCGAGGACCGGGTTCAGCATGTACGCGATGCCCAGCGCCGCGAGGATCGGGGCCAGGACCGTCGCGAGGTACTTCAGGACGATCCACCCCAGCACCACGAACACTGCGATGAGCAGTGCGCGCAGCATGGCGATGACCTGCGCGTTCTGGTTCGCGTTCACATAGCGAAGCTAGGGCAAAACGGGCTGCAGATCGAGATCTAGCTGTTTCTTGACCGATCGCTCGAGGTTCAGATCGGCGTAGCGCGAGAAGTAATCGTCGTGCCGGATCTCGACCCGATGGCGCCCGGGATCCAACGCGATGCCCTGCTTCACCAAGTTGATCTGCCCGACGAACTTGCCGTCGACGTAGACCTGCGCGTCCGCCACGTTCGAATGGAGATAGATCACGGCATCGCTCGCATGGTGCTGTGCCGGCATTTGCGCGCCCGCACACCCCACGAGCACCGCGAACGCGAGCGCCTTCAAATGCCCCCCGACAGCGCGAGCTCGACGACATCGCCGACGATCTTCACGACCGCCGACGTATCCGTGGCCGGCGGCTTCTTCGCGATCGCCGCGACGCGTTCGATCGAATCCGAGGTCTGCACACCGATCACCCACCCCGCCGGCGACAACCGGCGCAGCGTTGCCGCCTTCACGCCCTTCGCGCCCGCAAGATATTTCTGCTCGAGCTGGACCATCCCGAATGGTGTCTTTGCCGGCAACCGCACGAGCACGACGCCCGGATCCGCGATCGGCGTGTCATCCCCGGTGAACTGCGCGGCCTGCGCGAGCTTCGCCGGTTGCGGCGGCATCGTGTCGTTCGCCGCCGCGACGAGCGCGCGCTCGACCGCCAGCTTTTGCTCACCCGCCGGTGCTGCCGCGATCGCCTCGCCATGCCCGATCGACGAATGCGTCCGCCGATCGATCACCTTCACGTGCGCGTTGACGAGGAGCTGCGGCTCCGGCTGACCACGCACCGGCGCCGGATCCGTGACGCCGACACCCGCGATCGCGATCATGTCCGCCTTCGCGGCATCCGCGATCGGCTCGGCATCCGCATCCGCGATCGCGTAGTCGCCGTCGATCGGTGTGCCCGTCGCGCCGGTGCGCCGGACGATCATGCCGGCACCGTGAAACACCGTCGACAACGCCGCGAGACCGACGATGTCGTGATCCGCGGCCGTGCCGAACGTGGCGTGCATGCCCTTTGGCGTGGTGACGCGCAGGAGGATCGCGATCGCGCGCTGATCGCCGACCGGAGGCGCCTGCGCGGCTGCCATATCCTTCGTGGTGATCTTCAGCTCCTCGAGCTTCGCGCGCAGCACGTCCATCTTGACCTTCGCGGTCAGCGTGAGCTGGCGCCGGCCATCATCCGTATCGTCCTTCGTCACCGAAAACCCGGCGACCCAAAGCCGCGCGTGACCGATGATCTCTTTGTCGATCAGTTGCTTGTTCGCGGTCCGGACATCTCCCGCAACGAGGTCATCGACCGCATGCGAGACCGCACGCGCGAACGCGTCGTCGACCGCCATCTTGCGAGCATCGGCCGCCGAGGCCGGCGCATCGCCATCTGCCTCGTACGCGGTGAGCTCGTCCGCATGGGCGAGAGCGGTGGCGAGCAGCATGGCGACGAGGACACGGCGAATCACGACAGGTAGCCTAGCGAAGAATCTATTCGGCTGCATTTCATTCGCCGTCGCGTTACGGATCCCGCATGTCGGAGTTTCATGGTGGGTTCTTCGTCAGGGCAACGCCCGAGCGGATGGTGGAAATTGCAGGCGCGTTGCGAGAGGCGCTCCACGTGTATTGCGTCGAGCGCAATATCCCGCTGGCGACACATCACGTCACGTTCGCGACTCGCCGGGATTCGCCCGTCACGCATGTCGCGATCCGTGGCGCCGCCGCCGACGGCAAGGATTACGCGTTCTTTCACAATACCCAGCACGGCGTCGGTAGTTGGCTCGCGATGGCCGGCGCCACGGATGTGTTCGCGTACTACTACGAGAACCAAGCCGGCAGCGAAGCCGTCTGGCACTACGGTCCGAACGGCCACGAGATCTCCGCCGAACAAGTCTCGTGGGATGACGTCGATACGGACGATCTGCCTCTGACCAAGCTCTCGTTCGAGCTCGACGTGCCGCGCGACTTACTCGATATGGTGCTCGCGTACGACACACCATCTGTTTCGGTCCCGCTCACCGGCCCGTGCGAGGTCGCCGCGTATTTCGGCGGCAAGCTGCTCGGCATCGGCACCAGCATCGACGCGTCCGGCGACGAGGTGATGAAGCAAACGCTGTATTTCCCGGCGCCGATGCTTCACGAGATCCAAGCGCTCGCGGACAAGCTTCACGTCACGTTCGGCTCGATCGCGTGGGCGGCGTGGGAAGCGGCAAAGCGCGACATGCATCGCACGATCGCCGTGGTCAACGCCGTCGACGACGCACCTGAAGAATTCACGGTCGCGGAGATTCCGCATCCGAATCTTCACCTCGATGTACCGAAATCGGGGCCCGCGTTACCGAAGCTCGATTCCGACGCGACCAAATCGAGTGCAAAGCTCGGTATGCCCGAGCAAACGTTGCGCGAGATCCAGGACTTCGCGACGTCGCGTGACCGCAGTTTGTCGTGGGTTGTCCAGAAGGCGTATCTGCTCACGCGCGACCGCCTGCACGTTGCAACAAATTCGTGACTGCCGAATCTATTTAGCTGCGTTTCGCGCGACTCGCGTTAGGACATCGCGCATGTCGGGCGAACGGTTCGTGGCGCAGTTGTTCTATCTGCCGTCCGGGTTGTACGCGGAGATGGATTTGTTTTCCGAAGAGCTCTCGACGGACGTCGCGACGCTCACGTGGGCGGTGTGGGAAGCGGAGAAGCAGCAGCTCCACGAACAGGTGCCAGCGACGGAGACCGATACAGATCCGCCGGCACCGTATCCCGGCCACAATGTCGTGATGCCAGATACGTGGCCGGAAGGAAGCGTGATCGCAACACTGGCAGACCACGGCAAGGTGAAGGTGCAGCTACGGATGCCGCAGGCGATCGTGGCGCAGCTTCGTGCGTTCGCGACCTCGCGTGAACGCAGCCTGTCGTGGGTAGTCCGCCGGGCGTATCTCATGACACGCTCGCGGTTGCGCGCCGCGATGCAATGACTCCCGATCAACTCACCGCTTACTTCGATCGCATCCACTACACCGGTTCACGCGAGCCCACGCTCGCCACGTTGAACGCGTTGTCGCTCGCTCACGTGCAGGCGATTCCGTTCGAGAACCTCGACGTCCTGCTCGGCCGGCCGATCGAGCTCGAGCCCGATGCGATCGTCGACAAGCTCGTGACGCGGAAGCGCGGCGGCTACTGCTTCGAGCAGAACACGCTGCTCCTCGAGGTGTTGACCGCGCTCGGCTTTACCGTGCGCCCGCTCTCGGCGCGGGTTCGCTACGGTCGCCCGCGCGAGTACACGCCGGCGCGCACGCACTTGTTCGTTCGCGTCGAGCTCGACGACTCGTATCTCGCGGACGTCGGCGTCGGCTCGATGTCCCTGACCGGCGCGTTGCGTCTCGCGGATCACGGCGAGCAAGCCACGCCGCACGAGCCGCGCCGGCTACTTCGCGAGAATGGCCTCATCTATCACCAGGCCAAGCTCGGCGACGAGTGGGCGGACGTGAACGAGTTCACGCTCGAAGAGATGCCGGTGATCGATCGCATCGTCGCGAACTGGTACACGAGCACGCATCCGCAATCGCACTTCAAGGCGCGGTTGCAGGCCGCGCGCGCCACGCCGACCGGCCGGATCGGTCTCCTGAACGACGAGCTGTCCGTCCGCGATCACACCGGTCACGCGGTGAAGACGAAGATCGAATCACCCGATCATCTGCGCGCAGTCCTCGTCGAGTATTTCGGGATCGAGCTCGACCAGATGCCGCGTTATCAGTTCTGAACCACGATGTAGAGCGTCCCCGGATTCGCGGCACTCGGTTCGTGCGGTGCGGCCTTCGCGTAGTCCGGCACGGTCTTCACCCACAACATCGGCACGGCGCCGAGCGCCTTCGCGGGTGGCTTGCCGTCGAGGATCGCGATCGGAGGCGCGTCGTCGGGCTTTGCCGGCCCACCCGAGATCGCGAGGCGCACCGCTTCGATCGGTACCGCCATCGTGACCTTCCACGCGCCATCGGTCTGCGGATCCGCATCGATCGCGATCGCGTTCGCGACCGCGCGATCGACGCGCGACTTCACCGCCGCATCCTTCGCCGCATCACCGACGGTCCCTCCCGCGGCGACCGGGAGCTTCGCGACTTGGCCGGCGAGATCCGCGCGCGCGGCATCTTCCGCACTGCGCCGCGAGGTCCCGCGTGCGACGGCCGGATTCGGGGCGTGCCGATCGGCGATGCCCACGCCGTTCGCGGTCACCAACCCGCGCGCCCAATCGACGTCCGCGTGCGCGACGCCCACTAGTCCAATGACAACGAGCAGCGCTCTCAATGCCCCTGCCCGCCCGGCTTCGCGAAGTCCCACGGGAACGCTTGGATCGCGCAGCCGCCGGTGTGTTGGATCTCGCCGTCGGTGGCGGTGCCCATGATCGTATCGCCGGTGGTGACGTCACCTTCCCAGCCGATATCGGTCACGGCCTGCAACGCGATCACGCACATCTCTTGATCGCCGATGCCCCACCCGACCTCGGCCGAGCGCGGGTTGTCGTAGCCACAGGTCATCCTCAGGCCCGTGGCATCGAGCGCCGCGAGATCGACGAACGGCGTGATCGCGGTACCGGCGTTGTTGCCGAAGCCGTCGTGATGCATGACGACCTCGCCATCGTGCGGGCCGCCCATGATCTGCAGCTCCTGATACGTGCCGAGCACGTGGTAGTGCGAGAGCGTGTAGTAGAGCTGGTATTGGAACGGCTCGCCGGGATGGGTCTTGCCGTACGCGGTCTTGATATCGCACTCCGTCGTGAACGACGACTTCGACGCCGGATCGATATGGAGATCCTGATACTGGATCCGCGCCGGCGCGAGCTTCGCGGTGACCTGCTCGATCGGAATCGTCTCGATCTCGAGGTGCATCGTGGTGGTGATCGGCGAGTCGCTCGCGTTCAACAGATGCGATGCGCCGATGATCCGCGAGTACGGCGGAATGCGAATCGCCGCACCGTCCGGTAGCGTCTGCTTCTCGTCTTGCGATTGCGTGGACAGCGCGAACAGATAGCCGCCTTCGAGTGCCGCGGCGAGCTCGTCGAAGCCTTGATCGCTACACGTCCAATATCCGTCCGGCACCTTGAATTGATCGTCGGGGACGAAGAACCAGTTCGCGTGGTGATACGCGCCGCCGTTCGACTGATCGATCGTATGAACCCACAGCTCCGTCGGGTTATTCAGCGTCCAGCTCTGACAGGTGTTCTCGTCCTCGTGACCCGCCGGCACGGTCATCGTGCTGACGTCCTTCTGAAACTCGCACGCACCCTTCGTCGGATCGCACGGATCGTCGCTGCCGCACGCGCTCAGTACGACGAAGCTCACCCCGAGGAGACTTCTCATATCGCCAGCATAGCCGTACAGGCACATACATTGCTCTGACAATTCGCCATGAAGGCTTTGCTCTGGCTTGCAGGCGCTGTCGGCGCGATCGCCGCGTCGGCCCTGGTGGTTTCTCGGATGAAGACGCGGCCTCAGCTGCGCTCGGCGCTCGCGCTGGCGGGCGTTCCGGCGCATCTCGTCGGCTACGAGATCGTCGATGCCGAGATCATCGAGATGGAGCCGCTCGATAACACGGCGCCGCTCGACGCGGACACCGTGTACCTGCTCGAGCACCTCGCCGATCACGCCGTCTTCATGAAGTGAAGCGCGAAGCCCGTCGTGCCGGGTGGCTCTTTGCCCGGGTGGAGCTCGCACGATGGAATCGCGTAGTCGCCCGCATTCTGGGTCCGATATGGAATTGGCGCGCACGTGGCGAGGTCGCGCATCCGGGCGCGAAGTGCCTCGGCGATCGTCTGAAAGCCCGCCGCTCCGACGTGATCGCTCGAGTAGGTGACGAACGACGGCAACACGGTGAAGCCCGGGTAGTGGAGGATGCCGTGGTTGATCGGGAACAACAGATCGTCGATCGGTCCGTTGATCCCGCGCGGGCCGAAGTGAGGCGCTCGCCCGCCGCAGGTCACGATCAACATCGCGCGCTTGCCGGCGAACGAGCCTTCACCATAGCGATCGCCGTAGTGGACGTCGTCGTGCGCGCCGACGCCGTACGCGAGCCCGTACGAGAACACGCGGTCGACCCAGCCCTTCAGGATCGCGGGCATCGAGTACCACCACATCGGGAACTGCAGGATCACGCAGTCGGCCCAGCGCAACTTGTCTTGCTCGGCGCGAACGTCGTCGGTGAGGACGTTCGCGTGGAACGCATCGCCGGACGCGCGCGGGATCAACAACCGGCCCTCGAGCGCTGGAAAATCCTCGCGATCGATCTGCGCCTTCCACTTCATCGCGTACAGGTCGCTGACCCTCACGGTATGGCCGCGTGCTTCGAGCTCCGCGACGGCGACATCGCGCAGCGCGCTCGACAACGACTTCGGCTCGGGATGCGCAAACACGATCAACACGTTCATGCGGTGAAGCTAGGCGCCGATCACGGCTGCGCATAGCCAGCGCGCGAGCATAGGATTCATCCACAAAATGGATGAGTCGGCCGTCACGCTCGATCGCATGCGCACGTTCGTTCGCGTCGCCGAACGCGGGACGCTGTCCGCCGTCGCACGCGAGCTCCGCACCGGACAATCCACGATCACGCGGCAACTACGCGAGCTCGAGCAAGCGCTCGGCGTCTCGCTCGTGTCGCGCACCACACGCCGCCTCGCGCTGACCGATGAAGGCTCGCGCTATTACCAGCATTGTCTCGAGATCCTGAACCTCGTGTCGCGCGCGAACGACGATGTCCACACGCGGCGCGATGCGATGGCCGGTGCGATCCGGATCTCGTGCTCGGCGGCGATCGGCACGCTTCACGTCGCGCCGCTCGTCTACGCGTTCCTCGATCGTCATCCCGAAATCACGATCGACCTCAGCATGTCCGAGGAGCGCGTCGATCTCGTGCGCGATCGGTTCGACCTCGCCGTCCGGCTCGGCCCGTTGACCGATAGCTCGCTGAAGGTTCGCGCGCTGGGCACGAGCGAGCGCATCCTCGTCGCATCGCCAGCGTATCTCGCGGCGCATGGCCGGCCGAAGACGCCGGCCGATCTCGTGGGGCACCTCGGCGTGCGGATGGCGCATGTCGCGGGCAGCGAGACGCTCGTGTTGATTCCAATGTCGGGCTCGAGATCCGGCGAGCCGATCACGCTGCCGTTCGAGCAACGCCTGACCCTCGATAACGGGCTCGCGGCACGCGCCGCATTCTTGGCGCATCGCGGGCTCGGGCCGGCCCATCGCTGGCTCATTGCCGACCTGTTAGCGAACGGCTCGTTGGAGCACGTCCTGCCCGGTTACCGTGTCCCCGGTGTGCCGCTGCACGTGCTGATCGTGCCCGAGCGCGCGGCGATCACGCGGGTCAAGAAGCTGACCGACTACCTCGCGACCGAGCTAGCGCGCGTTCCCGGCCTCGCGCGGTGATTCACCGGCGAGCTTGTAACCGGCGTACGCGGCGCCGCCCATCATGAGCAGCGTCATCGTCGGGCTGCGCAGCCACGACCGGAGCAGCATGCCGATCGCGATGCCCGCCGCCACGCTCTCGATCGGACGCTCGACGATCACGTCGCGAACGCGGTCGAGCTGCTTGTTACCGACATCCTTCATCTTGTCGACGACTTCGATCGCGCGGTCGTCGAGGAGCTTTGCGGCTTGCTGGGTGATCTTCCCGGCGAGGTCGAACTTCGACACCTCGGCCTTCGCTTCGGTTTTCCGGTGTGCTTGTCGGGTCATGCAATTCCCTAAAGCACTCAGCGTGCCGGGACGCGTCGTGGGAAGGACGGCGAATTCGCGGACCCGAGCGTGCGTGTGCGCACGGCGCTCGGCCTGCAAGTGGCCGATTCGGTTGACCTCGTTCCGTGGCGACGAGGCACACTTGCACTGCTGCGAAGCTTACCGATAATCGCTAGGCCTTGGCCGATCCGAACGAAGCTCGCTACCGGGACCTGATCGATAGCATTCAGGACTACGCGATCTTCATCCTCGATCCGACCGGGCACATCGTCACCTGGAGTGCTGGCGCCGAACGGATCAAGGGCTACGCGCCGAGCGAGATCATCGGCTCGCACTTCTCGCGATTCTATCCGCGCGAGGATGTCGATGCCGGCAAGTGCGAGATGGAGCTCGACGAAGCCGAGCGCGTCGGTCGGTTCGAAGACGAGGACTGGCGCGTGCGCAAGGATGGCTCGCGGTTCTGGGCGAACGTGGTGATCAGCGCGATTCGCGACCCCGAAGGCAAGCTCACCGGGTTTTCGAAGGTCACGCGCGATCTCACCGATCGCAAGCGTGCCGAGGACGATCGCGCCGCACGGATCGCGGCCGAAGAAGCGAACCACGCCAAGGATCAGTTCCTCGCGATCCTCGGTCACGAGCTCCGCAATCCGCTCGCGCCGATCCTGAGCGCACTCGAGCTGATCAAGCTGCGCGGTGACATCCCGCGCGAGCTCGAGGTGATCGAACGCCAGGTCAAGCAGATGCATCACCTCGTCGACGATCTGCTCGACGTGTCGCGGATCGCGAGCGGCAAGCTCGAGCTGACGATGCGCTCGCTCGATCTCCGTGCGGTGATCATGCGCGCCGCGGAGATCTCGCGTCCGTTGTACGAGCGCAAGCAACAGGAGCTCGTGATCTCCGTGCCGCGACCGGCACTCGTGCGTGGCGACGAAGCGCGGCTCGTCCAGGTGTTCACGAACCTGTTCAACAACGCGGCGAAGTACACGCAGGACGGCGGACGCGTCGAAGCGCATGTCCATCAGCCGGACGGGTTCGTCGTCGTCGACATTCGCGATAACGGACGCGGCATCGCGGCGAGTCTCCTGCCTCGCGTGTTCGAGCCGTTCGTCCAAGCCGAGCAAGACATCGATCGCTCGGAGGGCGGCCTCGGTCTCGGGCTCGCGCTCGTCAAATCGATCGTCGACCTCCACGATGGCACGGTGACGGTGGCCTCGCCCGGGCTCGGCCAAGGCAGCACGTTCACGGTGCGCCTGCCCGAGCGCACGATCGCCACGGCGCCGAGCCTGCCGATCATCGCGGATCCCAAACCCGCCACGGCACTGCGCGTCCTGATCGTCGACGATAACGACGATGCGCGAACGCTCCTGGCCGAGCTCCTGCGGATGAAGGGCTTCGAGGTCGTCGAGCATCCCGATGGTGAAGCCGCGCTCGCGAACCTGCCATCCGTCGATGTCGCGTTGCTCGATCTCGGCTTGCCCGGCATGGACGGGTTCGAGCTCGCGCGCCGCTTGCGGGCAAGCTCGCCCCGCGCGCTCAAGCTGATCGCGCTTTCGGGGTACGCGCAGGCGCAGGATCGCTCGCGGAGTCAGGAGGCCGGCTTCGACGCGCACTTGGCAAAGCCGATCAACGTCGATCGTTTGCTCGAGCAGCTGCGCTAGATTGCGCGCATGAAGCTCGTCCTGATCGCGATGCTCGCCGCATGTGGCGCGAAGTCCGCGCCGCCTCCGTCCAACCCGCCGCCGCAGCACGGCTCGGATGCCGGCTCCGGCGAAGAGGCGCACTGCATCTGCGCGATGATCTACAAGCCGGTCTGCGGCAAGGACGGCAAGACCTACGGCAACGAGTGCTCGGCGACGTGCGAGAAGGTCGAGATCGCGTCGCAGGGCGAATGCCCGAAATAAGACCGATCGCGCTCTGCCTGTTCCGGAATCGCGGTCGCATCTTGGTCTTCGAAGTTCGCGATGGCGGCCGGCTGATCGGCTATCGCCCACTCGGTGGCGGCATCGAGTTCGGCGAGACCTCGCGCGATGCGGTCGTGCGCGAGATTCGCGAAGAGCTCGGCATCGAGCTGCGGGAGCCGACGCTCGTCACCGTGCTTGAGAACCTGTTCACGTACGGCGGTCAGCCGAAGCACGAGATCGTGTTCGTGTACGACGGCCTCGTCGGCGACGCATCGGTCTACGATCGCGACGACCTCATGTTCGATGAAGGCAACGAGCGCATCCCGGTGCGCTGGGTCGATCCGCACGACCTCGACGCGCCCCTGTTCCCGAACGGCCTAGCCGACGCGCTGTAGCGCTATTCCCACTCGATCGTGCCGGGCGGCTTCGACGTGATGTCGTAGACCACGCGATTGATCCCGCGGACTTCGTTGATCACGCGCGTGGAGATCCGCGCCAGCACCTCGTACGGCAACTGGACGAAGTCCGCCGTCATGCCATCCCGCGAATGCACCGCGCGGATCGCCGCCGTTTCTTCGTACGTGCGCGCATCGCCCATCACACCGACCGAGCGCACCGGCAACAGCACCGCGAACGACTGCCAGATCGATTCGTAGAGTCCGGCCGCGCGAATCTCTTCCTCGACGATCGCATCCGCGTTGCGCAGCACGTCCAAGCGCTGCCGCGTGAGCGGACCGAGACAGCGCACCGCGAGGCCCGGCCCCGGGAACGGCTGGCGCGAGATCATGTGCTTCGGCAGCCCGAGCTCGAGCCCGAGCTGGCGGACCTCGTCCTTGAACAGCTCGCGCAGCGGCTCGACGAGCGCGAGGTTCATGCGCTCCGGTAGGCCCCCGACATTGTGGTGGCTCTTGATCGTGTGCGACGGGCCCTTGAACGACACCGATTCGATCACGTCCGGATAGAGCGTGCCCTGCGCGAGGAACTTCGCGTTCGTGATGGTCTTGGCCTGCTCGTCGAACACGTTGATGAACTCGTAGCCGATGATCTTGCGCTTCTTCTCCGGATCCGTGACATCCGCGAGCGCGTCGAGGAACCGCTTCTCGGCATCGATCACGCGGAGGTCGACCTTGAAGTGATCGCGGAAGATCTGCGCGACGTACTCGCGCTCGCCTTTTCGCAACACGCCGTTGTCGACGAAGATGCACGTGAGCCGATCGCCGATCGCCTTGTGGATCAGCGCCGCGGCGACCGACGAATCGACACCGCCGGACAAGCCGCAGATCACGCGGCCATCGGCACCGACCTGCTGGCGAATCCGCGCGACCGCTTCGTCGACGAAGCTCGCCATCGACCAGTCCGCCTTCGCGTTGCACACGCCGAACAACCAGTTGCCGAGGATCTCGGCACCGCGCGGCGTGTGGACGACCTCCGGGTGGAACTGGACGCAGTGGATCTTCTTGTCGAAGTTCGCGAAGCCGCTGAACTTGCAGTTATCGCTCTCGGCCGTGTGAACGAACCCGGCCGGGATGCCTTCGACGTGATCGCCGTGCGAGGCCCACACCGCGAGCTCTTCACCCGCGTGGATGTTGCGGAACACGCCGCCATCCTTCAACACCTTCACCTGCGCGCGACCGTATTCACGGCGCTCGGCCGCGGTGACCTTGCCGCCGAGAAGGAGCGACGTGAGCTGCGCGCCGTAGCAGATGCCGAGCATCGGCAGGCCGAGCTCGAACGTGCCTTTCGGGATGTGCGGCGCGCCGTCTTCGTAGACCGACGACGGGCCACCCGACAGCACGATGCCGATCGGATTCATCTCGCGGAGCTTCGCCGGGTCCGCAGCCAGCGTGTACGGATGGATCTCGCAGTAGACGTTCTGCTCGCGGATCCGCCGCGCGATTAGCTGCGTGTATTGCGAGCCAAAGTCGAGAACGACGACGAGCTGATGTGCCACTGATTACTCCACGCGGTAGTTCGGCGCTTCTTTCGTGATGATCACGTCGTGGACGTGACTCTCGCGGAGTCCCGACGACGAAATCTTCACGAACCGCGCCTTCTCGTGCATTTCCGCGATCGTCGCGCAACCGATGTAGCCCATCGATGCCCGGAGACCGCCGACCAATTGATAGATCGATTCGCGCAACGCGCCCTTATAAGGAACGCGGCCCTCGATGCCTTCCGGCACGAGCTTCTGCGGCGTTTCGACGTCCGCCTGGAAGTAGCGATCCTTCGATCCTTCCTTCATGGCGCCGATCGAGCCCATGCCGCGATACGACTTGTAGCTGCGACCTTGATAGAGGATGACCTCGCCCGGCGCTTCGTCCGTGCCGGCGAACAAGCCGCCGATCATCACGGTGTCGGCACCGGCGGCGAGCGCCTTCGCGACATCGCCCGAGTACTTGATGCCGCCGTCTGCGATGATCGCGACGCCCGAGCCCTTCGCCGCCGACACGGCATCCGAGATCGCCGTCAATTGCGGGACACCGACGCCGGCGACGATGCGCGTGGTGCAAATCGATCCGGGACCGACGCCGACCTTCACCGCGTTCACGCCGCATTCGATCAGCGCGCGCGTGGCTTCCGCGGTGGCGACGTTGCCTGCGACGAGCTGGAGCTTCGGGAACTTCTTACGGACGGCCTTCACCGCTTCGAGCACGCCGGCGGAGTGACCGTGCGCGGTGTCGACGCACACGACATCGCAACCGGCGGCGACGAGCGCTTCGATTCGCGCATCGCGATCCGCGCCGACACCGACCGCGGCACCGACGCGCAATCGACCGAGGTCATCGACCGCGGCCGTGGGATTCGCTTCGGCCTGTTCGATATCGCGAATCGTGATCAGGCCCTTCAGCGCGCCCGCCTTGTCGACGACGAGCAGCTTCTCGATCCGGTGCTTATGGAGGAGCTCGCGCGCTTCATCGAGCGACACGCCTTCTTTCACGCTGACCGGATTCTTCGTCATCAGCTCGCCGACTTGCAGCGAGAGCCGCTTCTCGAACCGGACATCGCGGTTCGTCAAAATGCCGACGGGGCGCTTCTCGCCATCGACGACCGGTAGGCCACTGATCCGGTACTGGCGCATGATCGCGAGCGCCTCTTCGAGCGTCTTGCCCGGCGCGATCGTCAACGGATCGACGACGATGCCCGACTGCGCCTTCTTGACGCGATTCACCTCGCGCGCTTGCTCTTCGATGGTGAGATTTTTGTGGATAAACCCGATGCCGCCTTCGCGCGCCATGCGGATCGCCGTGGCCGCTTCGGTCACCGTATCCATGGCCGAGCTGACCAACGGCATGCGGAGTGGGATGGCCGGCGTGAGCCGGGTCGATACGTCGACGTCCCGCGGGATGACCTCCGAGAATGCCGGCACCAGCAGCACGTCGTCGAAGGTGATTGCCTCGCGCAACTTATCGTCGAGCATGCGGCAATCTACGGGAAGGGTCTGATCCCTGCAACGAGGGATCGGCGGCCAACTGGCGAACGAACCCCCACCCATGGGGAGGTGGCCCCCATTCACTTGGTGCGCAAGCCCTGATTTTGTAATGTCTTACGGTGGCACCGTTGTTGATGTTCCCGCGCGATATGCGTGGGCTTATCCTGGTCGTGGTGTGTGCTGGCTGTGCTGGTAAAGCGCCGCCGAATCAGCAAAACCAACCGGACGCCGGCACCGCGATCGACGCGGATGTCGATGCAATGGGCTCGGGCGCGATGACCGAAAAGGTCTCGGGCAAGGTCCTCGATTACTTCACCGGGATGCCGGCCGCTGCTGCCGCGATCACGAGCGACGGCCTCGATCCGGCGGTCGCCGCGACGAGTGCGGCCGATGGCACCTATTCGATCGACGTCGCGGTCGGCTCGAAGCTGTTCGCGGTCGGCACGAAGGCGAACTACCGGACCTCGCGGTCGGAAAACATCACGGTCGCCGATCAGCCGCTCACACAGGATGTCTACGTCGTCGGCAATGGCGACATTCTTCGCCAGTACTCGAGCGTCGGTGCCGCGAATGGCGCGAGCGGCACGTTCGTCGCGGTCGATATCCAAAAGGACAACGGCGATCCGTTTCCCGCACTCGCGGCGACCGCGATCACGGTGACCGATGGCAACGGCACCGCGGTCACGACCACGCCGTACTTCTTCGGTGCGGCCGGCGATCTCGATACGACCGTCACCACGTCGACCTCGTACGACTTCCACGGCACGCAACGCACGCGCGCCGGCTTGGTCGGCCTCGCGCCGGGTCGCTACACGATCACGCTGACGTTCAACGATGGCGCCGCGCGCACGTACAACACGCCGATCGTGATCGATGCAGCCGGCGTGACGCTCGCGTTGCTCGGTGGCACGAACGCGAACCTCAACGCGATCTCGCCGATCACGGATCCATCGTTCGCGACCGACATCTATCCGCGACTGCAAACCGCCGCGAAGGGTGGTCTCGGCTGCGCGAATTGCCACACCGCCGGCGGTCTCGGTGCGGTGTTGAAATATGACGATCCGGATCCCGCGGTCGTGCTCACGAACATCAAGGCCGCGACCGGTGTCATCAACACGACGACGCCCGCGATGTCGACGTTCCTCACGAATCCGCTGTACGAGACCACGCCGCCCCAAAATCACCCGAACGCGACGTTCCTCGACGTGAACGACACGAACTACAAGTTGTTCCTGTTGTGGATCACGAACGGGACAAAAGCGTAAGCCTGTAGCAGCGGCGCACGGCGTCCGCGTTACGTGTCGCGTGGTTAGCGCGGCGCGCGGTTTGCTCGATCATCGAGCATGCTGAAAACATTTCTCGCGACGGTCCTCCTCGTCGGTTGTGCGGGAACGGCGTACGTGACCACGTCCGATCCGCCGCCGCCCCGCGAAGAAGTCGTGACAGCTCGCCCCGGATTCGTGTTCGTGCACGGTCATTGGGATCGCGCGCATGGCAACTGGGCGTGGCGCGAGGGTCACTACGAACGCGAGCGCCAGAACCAGCGCTGGGTCGATGGTCACTGGCAACACCAGGGCAACCAGAACGTCTGGATCGAAGGCAACTGGACGGCATCCGGCGGTGTTAGCGTCCGCTGAGTGAAGCGGTCCGAGCTCGTCACGTTGGTGCGCCGGTTTCGACTCGGCGTGGTGGCGAGCGTCAGTGCCGATGGATCCCCACAAGCCGCGACGGTCGGGCTCGCGATCAGCGACGACCTCGAGATCGTGTTCGATACCGATAACGGGACGCGCAAGCTGGCGAACATCACGCGCGAGCCGCGGGTCGCCGTGGTCGTCGGCGCCGATGAAGTGACGGTCCAGATCGAAGGCGTTGCCGACGTCGTCGCCGACGATCGGTTGCGCGAGGTCTATTTTGCCGCGTGGCCGGATGGCCGCGAGCGGGCGAAATCGCCGACCATCACGCACGTGAGAATTCGGCCGACGTGGGTCCGCGTGAGTGATTACAGCAACGGGCCCGTGATCGAGGAAGTCCAACTGTGAAGGTCGCGGTGTTCGGTGCCGGCGCGATCGGTTGCTGGGTCGGCGGGCGGTTGCTCGCGAACGAAGCCGCGGATGTCACGTTGATCGGTCGGGTGCGCGTGCTGTCGGAGCTCCGCGATGGCTTGGCACTGTCGGACCTGTCGGGCGCGAAGTGGAACGTATTGCCGTCGCTGTCGGAGTCCACGGGCGTGGCGAAGTCGGCGGATGTCGTGCTCGTCACCGTGAAGTCCGCGCAGACCGAAGAGGTCGCGCGTGAATTGGTCGGCGCGAAGGGCCTGATCATCTCGCTCCAGAATGGCGTGCACAACGCCGACATCCTGCGCGCGGCGCTGCCGGAGAACACCGTGCTCGCGGGCATGGTGCCGTTCAATGTCGCGCGGATCGGTTACGGCGCGTATCACCGCGGGACGAGTGGCGACCTGATGATCGAAGCGCACCCGACGCTCGAGCCGTTGTTGCTCGCGGCGAAGGCGGCCGGACTCGCGATCGAGACGCGCGGTGACATGCCGGCGGTGCAGTGGGGCAAGCTCGTGATGAACCTCAACAACGCGATCAACGCGCTGTCGGGGAGGCCATTGCGCGACGAGCTCGCGGATCGCGACTTCCGGCGGTGTTTGGCGGCGGCGCAGAAAGAAGCGCTCGACGTGATCGAAGCGGCGAAGCTGCCGGTGGCCACGCTGATGAAGCTGCCGCCGCGATGGGTCGCGCGGATCTTGCCGATGCCGGACTTTCTGTTCGAGAAGATCGCGAACCGGGTGGCGTCGGTGGATCCGGCGGCGCGGTCGTCGATGCAGGATGACTTCATCGCGGGTCGGCCGACCGAGATCGATTATCTGCAGGGCGAGATCGTGAAGCTCGCCGCGCAATACAAGCGCCCTGCCCCGGTGAATCAGAAGCTCGTCGAGCTCGTGCGCGCGGCGGAGGCCGGTGGCAAGCGTGACTTTTCAGGTAGCGAGCTGTACGCGGCGCTAGGCCGCCCATAGCATCACGCCAAACGCGGCGACGATCGATCCGACCAGCAGTCCGTCGAGGAAGCGCCCGTAGCTCTGCATGCGTGCGCGGATCGGCGCGTTGCGATCGTGGTTTTCGAACGGCAGCTCGACGCGGCGCAGTTGCTTCGCGAGCGCATCGAACCGGCCCCAATCGCGCGCGCCGAGGAACCACGTGCCACCGCCCTTGCGCTCGAGCGTGATGCCGTCGCGCCAGACGTGTGCGGTCTTCAGCTTCGACACGTCCTGCGAGAAGTTGAGCGACTCCCAGCCCCAGCGCACGCCATCGCGCGTGACCTCGAGCTTCGCGCTGCGCACGAGGAGGCCGAGCGTGGCGAACATACCGAACGCGATCGGCAGCACGACCTGCGCGCTCGAGTGGCGCATGTAGGGATGGCGCGAGACGAAGCCCCAGGTGATGCCGCCGAACACGATCACGCAAATCACCGAGATCCATGCGAGGCGGCGTGCGCCGTCGGGGGCGCGGAACATCGCGAGTGCGGTGCCGCGAAGTCCGATACCGGGTGGGAGATCGAGCGCGGACACGGACTAGACCGCTCCGAGCGTGGCTTGGAGGCGATGGATCAACGCATCGCGCTCGGCGGGGTCCGTGATCCGCTCACCGGCGCGCGTCACGTAGAACACGTCGGCGACCTTCTCGCCTTCGGTCGAAATCTTCGCGAGCGAAATATCGAGACCGAGCCCGGCGAGCGCGTTCGTGATCGCGAACAGCACGCCGACCCGATCGCGCGTGGCGACCTCGACGATGGTGGCTTGCGCGGAATCGTCGACGATCTTGATCTCGGTCGCGACCGACGGCGTCACGCGGGCCGGCATCGTCGACGGCGGCCGGCGCCGCTTGATGAGATCCGCCGGCGAGCCACCTTGATCGACGAGCGCGCGCAGATCGTCGAGCACGCGACGCCAGCGCGGATCGTCTTCGGTGATCGCCGCGCCCTTCAGATCGCGGACGAAGAACACGTCCATCACCACGTCCTGCGCGTGGCCGAGGATCGCGCCGAGCACGTCGATCCGGTTCGCGGACAGCACGCCCGCGATCGCGGCGAGCACACCGGGTTTGTCGGGCGCGACGATCGCGATCTCGGAGTGGCCCTTCATCGGATAGCAGTGCACTTCGAGGGCGACGCGCGAGGGCTTGCCGAGCGTCGACGCGGCGAGCTTCGCGTGGCGCGCGGCCTGGCGAGCGGTGAGCTGGACGATCAGCTGCGGATCGAC
The DNA here is from genome assembly GCA_047600425.1 of Kofleriaceae bacterium. Classification (GTDB taxonomy): domain Bacteria; phylum Myxococcota_A; class Polyangia; order Haliangiales; family Haliangiaceae; genus JABFXX01. Next base: position 253,673 of record JASGLC010000001.1, read on the forward strand.
CACTTCGATCACCGCGCGCGCATCCGGTGCATCTTCGAGCTGGCCGAGGATCTTGGCGCGGAGCTGCGCGGTGGTGTCGTCGGCGGCGGCTTGCGTCTCGCCGCGGAAGTACGCGCGCGTGCGCACCATCAGCTCGGCGAGCAGGCCGTCCTTCCACGCGGACAAGTTGTCCGGCGCGGTCATCGCCGTATCGCACAACGTCAATAGATACAGCTCGGCGAGGCGTTGTTCGTTGCCGGCCTTCTCGGCGAAGCGCGTGACGACTTCCGGATCCGCGAGATCGCGACGCTGCGAGAGATGCGACATCGTCAGGTGCTGGCGGACGAGGAACTCGACGGTCTCGATATCGTGCGCCGTCATGCCGAACCGACGGCCGATGTCGCCCGCGATCACCGCGCCTTTTTCCGCGTGGCCCTTGCCGAGCGGCTTACCGACATCGTGGAGCAATGTCGCGAGCAACAACGGCGCGGGATTCGCGATCGTCTTCCACAGCTCCGTCGCGAGCGGATGCTCGGCCGCGAGCTCGCCGCGCGCGAGGCGCTTCTGCATCGCGAGCGCGTACAGCTGGTGCTGGTCGACGGTGTACACGTGATAGAGGTCGTGCTGGACGCGCGCCATCGTCGGCGCCCAACCCGGCATCACGGCGCCGAGGATGCCGAGCTCGTTCATCTGCTCGAACATCGCGGGCACGCTGCTGTCGCGCAGATCGACGAGTGCGTCGAGCAGTAGCTTCGCGGCATCGCGATCGTTACCGAGCGAGGCCGGATCGCGCGACACCTGCTCCGCGATCAGCTCCTTCGTGTGGCCGTAGATCGGCAGCCGATTCGCCGTGGCCACGCGAAACAACCGGACCATCTCCGACGGGCGCTGCTCGAAGCGATGCGGATCCTTGAGCGCGAGCTCGCCGTTGAACGTGATGAACGTCTCGTCGATCGGATTGATCCGCGGCTTGCGATTCGCGGGCACGCGCGCCGATTCGAGCAACCGCTCCGTCACCTGGACCACGCCGCGCGCGTGCATGAAGTAGTCGCGCATCAGCGCTTCGACCTGCGGCGCGACGGCCGCACGTGTGCCGTCCTTCGCCGGATTGCGCGCGACGCCCGGATACATCGCCGGCGCGATCGCTTCCTGGATCTCGAACGTCAGTTGATCGAAGCGACGCTTCGCCGTCAGCTGGACGAGCGCGCGCAACCGGAGCTGGAAGTCGCGCGCGGCCTCGAGCACCGCACCTTGCCGGCGCGTCAGGTGGCCGAGCGAGACCAGCTTCGACACGAGCTCCTGCCCGTCCGGCGCGCGATTGCGGACCCAGCGGATCTGCGCCGCCCACAACGCCGTCGACAGATCGCGGAGCGCGCCGATGCCTTGCTTGAGGTTCGGCTCGAGCACGTAGATCGCGGCGCCGAACCGATCGTGGCGCGAGCGATTCTCCGCCGAGAGCTGCGCGATCAGGTCGTTCGGATTGCCGCCGGGCGCGAGCTGGCCGAGCGTGGCGCGGACGAGCTGATCGGTGAGCGAGCGATCGCCGGCGATGTGGCGCGCATCGATCAGCGCGGTCGCGGTGGCGACATCGTCCTTGCCGAGGCGCGCGGCGGCTTTCGGCTCGCGCACGGCGTGACCGATCGCGAGCTTGTCGTCCCACAGCGGGTACAGCAGGCGATCGCAGACCTGCTTCGCGGCGATCTCGTCGCCGTCGTGGAGCAGGATGAAATCGATATCGCTGTACGGCGCGAGCTCGTGGCGTGCCCAGCCACCGGTGGCGACGAGTGCGAGCGGCGCCGTGATCCCGGCGAGCGCGGCGTCGAACCGTTGCGCGAGCTCGCGATCGTAGAGGTCCGCGATCGATCGCGCACACGCCACGCCCGAATTCGGCTCCGCGAGCCGCGCCGGCAGGTCCGCGAACACCGCGTCGAGCGCGATGCGCAGGCTGCTAGGCGTGCGCGGATTCGGGGCTGCCACCCGACCAGTTTAGCGCGCGCCGGGTGGTCCTGGCATCGGCCGCAACCGCGCGAGCGGGATTTGTTCCCACGCGCACGTGTCCTCGCGCAGATCGTCGCCTTCGAGGACGATCTGGCAGCGCAGGATCGCGAGGAAGTCGCCGTTGCGCGCGACGGTCTTCACGTACGGCCCGATCGGCGTGCCTCCGGACACGCAGCCGGCAACGCAGAGCGCGAGGAGAACCTTCATAGCCGCACCTCCTGGAACGAGCAGTGGCGCTCGATCGGCTTGCGATCGGTCGAGTGCGTCGCGCCGAGCCACCACCAGGTGTAGTCGCGCTCGGTCACGACTTCGATCGTGCAGGCCGCCACGCCGAGGTTGCCGTCGTGCTCGACGAGATCGGTGACGAACGGGCCGACGATTGCTTTATGGGATGTCACGCATCCCGCGAACGTGAACACCAACAACCACCGCATGCTGTCCACGCTATCAAGAGCGCGACGGCAACGGCCGGCATCTCACCGGATCTCAGGGAGAGACGAACGTGAGTTGGGCCACGTCGATCCAACCGTCCCACACGTGGACGTTGCCGACGCGCTTGTGGATCAGGCCCTGCGGCGCCTCCGCGACGATGCCGGCGATCGGCCAGGTCTCCGCGAGCGCGGCGGCGAGCTCGGGTGCGAGCTTCGCTCGTTCGGCCGGATCCCACGCGGCGCCCATCGCATCGAGCGCGCGATCGACGCGCGGTTGCGACGGACGATCCTTGCCGCCGAAGAGCTTCGTCGTATCGGAGTCGACCATGCCGCCGTACGACTGCTCGATCACGTCCCAGTTGCCATCGGACAAGCGCTTCTCGAAGAACGTCTCGCCACCGGTCTTGACCTCGAGGATCACGCCCGCGCGCCGCGCCGCCTCGACGAACATCTCGCGCTCGGTCTTCACCGGCGGACCGCTCGTGTCTTTCGGTGCGGGCCGCTCGGCACCGATCAAGGTCAGGCGGAGTTGCTTGCCGCCTTGATCGCGAATGCCGTCCTTGTCGGAATCGATCCAGCCACTCGCATCGAGCAACTTGCCGGCGGCGGCGGGATCGAAGTCGGGGATCGCGGCTTCTTGGCCGGAGACCGGCCCGCCGGGCCAGATCGGCCACAGTGCCGGACGTGCGAGCCCGTCGAACACGCGCTTCGCGATGGCGCGGCGATCGATCAACAGCGCGAGGGCGTGGCGAACGCGAGCGTCGTCGATCCGGGTCGCGTTGAACGCGAAGTAGCGGAGGCGCGGTGGCGCGAGCTCGAGCGCGTGGAACGTGGATGCGACGCCGGGCGCACTCGCCTGCTCCGGCCAATGCGCCGGAATGAGGCCCGGGATCACGTCGAGCTCGCCGTGCTTCGCGGCGGTCAGCGCGATCGCGGCGTCCGGCTGCACCACGAACTCGACGTCCGCGATCGCCGGAGGCTTGCCCCAATAATGATCGTAGCGCTGGAGATGGACGACCCCGCCCTTATTGGACACCAGCTTGTAGGGTCCGGTTCCCACCATTGCACCGCCCGCGATCAGCGAGCCGTCGTAGACGTGCATCGGCATGATCGGGATTTCAGCGAGCGCGCGTAGAACCCACCCCGAAGGCCGCTTCAGGCGCAGGCGAATCTCGTGCGAGGTGATGAGCTCGATCGCCTCGACGTCGTCGAGCATCGTGCGCAAGTGGTCGAGGTGCTTGCTCGGATCGCGCACGGCGTCGAGCGTGAACTGGACGTCCGACGTGGTCAGCGGCCGGCCGTCATGGAACGTAACATCCGGCTCGAGCTCGATCCGGATCTCCTGGCCGCCGGGCATCACGTGCCAGCTCCGGGCGAGGCGTGGCTCGAAATGCGGTGCGCCGTCGGAGGTATAGCGAATCAGCGGCTCGAACACGGTCCCGAGCGTGATCCGGCGGGCCCACAGCGACGGCTCGACGATCGGCGTCAACCGGCCGGGCTCCGCATCGACAGCGATGCGCAGGGTATGCGGCCGTTGCGCGTGAATGTCAGCTTCGGTCGGTCCCATCTCCGCCAGCTGCCCGAGGACGTTCGATCGAGGCTGCGCTTTCGCCTCCTCCGTCGGGTCTGGCGCATGCCGCCAGGGCTTCACACGTGCAGGCGAATCGCAGGCGGCCGCCATTGCGACGAGCGCGACGACTTGAGAGGCCCTGGTCACCATGTTAAGACCGGCAGCATGTCGCACGTTCTCGGGGTTCGCACCACCATGTTCGCCGTGTTGGTGCCCTTCATGATGGTTGGCTGCGGTAAAGACCAGATCCAGGGTCCCGCGGCCGAGGTGAAGAAGACCGACGTGAAGCTCGACCTTCCCGCGGTCCCCGCGTTCGATCTGCCGCCGGCGCCGGCGGATGGCTCGCATGCGGTCAAAGAGCTTCGGGTGAAGGGCAAGAAGCTGTTCGACACGGACATCACCGTGCACGGCTTCGTCACCTGGTCGTACGACTGCGCCACGGCGGTCCGGAAGCCGGACGAATCGGACAAGGATCTCCAGAAGCGCCTGGATGAGGACCCCACGCTGTGCGAGCGGCCGAAGTTCTACATCGGTGACTCGAAGGACACGCCGGCCGAGAAGAGCCTGTGGGTCGTCGATGTCCCGCGCCCGTACAACAAGCTCGAGATGGAGCGCATGAAGAAGCAGGACCGTACGGCGCCGGACCGTTGCGAGCCGAAAGAGGATCCGAAGAAAACGATCTGTCCGCCGATCGCGGTCGGTGACGAGGTCGAAATCTCGGGCTCGTTCAAGATGGCGTCGCCGCACAGCGAGCGAAACTCGGACGGCCTCCTCGTCTACAAGAAGATGAAGAACGTGACGCAGACCTGGGAGACGCCGGATGTCCCGGTGCCGCCGGGTGCGGGCTCGGCCGCGGGTGGACCGCCGCCGGCCACCAAGGCGTCGCCGTCGGATCTCGTGAAGGGCAAGAAGTAAGCTTCTTCTTGGTTGTCGTGGAGGAGCCGGGTTCGCCCGGCTTTTTTCGTTTTAGAACCACCAGCCGAAATCGAGGCCGACCGTGAGCCCGAAGCGGTTCGCACCGTCGAGGCGACCGGAGAGATCGATGTCGCGCTGGCCCTCGAGGCCGACGGATGGCGTGATGAGGAGGCCGCGCCACGGTGCGATTCGATAACCGATCCGGCCGGCGAGCCCGAGCTCGGTCGTGGTGCCGAGCCAGCGATGATCTTCGTCGTCGTGCGTGGCATCGCCGGCGAGGTAGACACCCACACCGACGAACCAACCGACGGGAAAGCCTTCGGGCATGACCGAGAGCCACGCTCCGCGATTCGCGCGCCAGAAGTAATCCGCTTCGGCACCGACGCCGAGGCGAATGCCGGTGTAATCGCCGCTCGCCGCTTCGCGGAGCTCGCCACGCAGGATCATCGACATCCGCTGCGCGGGAAACCAATGCTCGTAACCGCCGTCGATGCCGCGGCCGGTATCGAGCGAGGGCCACGCGATTTCGATCGCATCGGCGTGTGCGGTTGTCGTCGCGAGGAGGATCAGGACGAGCCACTTCACGGCGGTGGTCCGATCGTGTGATCGAGGAAGTCGATGATCGCGGCCTGCGCTTCGGGTGTATCGATTTCGGTGAGCGGGAGCTCGTAGGTCGAGCCGTCGACACCGCGGTTGAAGATGTGGCCGCCGCCGGGGATGCGCAGCAGATGCGTTGGCGTGCCGACGGCATCGAGCGCGGCTTGCATCGGGACTTCTTGGTGATCGAAGTCGACGAACCAATCGTCGTCGCCGTGAACGAATAGATATGGTGGCGCGCCGGCGTGGACGTGCGAGAGCGGCGATGCCGCGTGATAGCGATCGGGAATCGCGTCGACGGTGCCGCCGAGAAAGCCGATCACGGCGCCGACTTGAGGCAGCGCCGCCATGTCCTCAGGGCCGGCGCCGGGAATCACGGCGGCGAGTGGCGCGACCGGGCCGGTGCCGCAATCGGGTTGGACCTCGGCGTCGGTGTCGACGGCGAGCATCGAGACGAGGTGGCCGCCCGCGGAGTAACCGAGTCCGGCGATCCGATCCGGATCGATGCCGAGCTCTTCGGCGTGCGCGCGCATGTAGCCGAGCGCGCAAAAGCAGTCCTGCACTTGCTGCGGATAGCCGGCGGTCGGCGTGAGGCGGTACTCGATGTTGACGGTGACGTACCCGGCCTCGGCCAAGCGTTCGGCGTGGCTCGCCATGCTCGCTCGATAGATGCCCTCGGTCCACCCGCCGCCATGGATCACGAGCACCGCGGGGCGAGGTGTCGAGGTGGGGGGTGGGCGATAGATGTCGAGGACGTCGTCGGGAAACCGGTTGTCGTACGCGACGTCGGTGGTCTCGGTCACGTCGCCGCAGGCGCTGGTGAGAACGGCTGTCCACACCAGGTAGGCGAGTGCAGGCTTTTGCATCACTGGCCTGCATACAGCAACGGCCGCGCCAATGGGGACGGTCGCAACTACGTCAACTTGCGATCGCGATCGTCGCGAATTTGCTCGGGCATGGGGACGGTCGCAACTACGTCAACTTGCGATCGCGATCTTCGCGAATTTGCTCGAGCACGGGGACGGACGCAACTACGTCAACGTGCGCCGCGAGCTCATTTCGCGAGCTTCGCCACCGCGATGCAAAGCTCGCGCGCCGCGATCACGAGCTCGCTGCCGATCCGCGCCGGACACCCGGACGACGTCGCTTCACCGATCTCGATCGCGTGCGTGATCGGCGCGCCGACCGGTGGTGTAACGACGAGCTCGAGATGATGTGGCGTCGGCGTCTGATCGGTGCGGAGCGTCGCGCGGACGTGTGCCGCCACGGTCGCGAGCGCTTCGAGCTTCACGGCATCGGCGGGTTTACCGGAGAGCGTCCATTCGCCGAGCACCGCACCGCGCGTGAACACGCGACCGTCGAGCGTGATCGTCGAGATCGTCGATGGCTCTTCGCTCCACCGTTCCGCATCGACGAGCTCCTGCGCGCTGCGAAGCAGGATCGCGTGTTGCTCGGCGGTGATCGCGATCGCGACGGGCTCGCCGCGGCGTTGCACCTGCGTCGGGCCGATGTCGAGCGTGATCGGATCGCCATCGTGCGGCGTGATCACGAGGCTCGCCGTCGGGGTGAAGGCCGGTGGGATCAACGCGCCCGGCGTGGTGAGCGCGCGCTGGAGATCGGCGACGTGTTGCGGATCGATCGGATGCTCGACGTTCGCGATCGTGATCGTCACGGTCTTACCGAACGCGAGCGCTGCGCCGCCGATCGCGATCCGATCGATCGCGAAGCCAGCCGGTCGCGGATCGATCCACGTTGCGGGCTCGCCAAACGCGAACGCATCTTCGACCGCGTGCCACGCGTCGTTGGCGACACACGCGTGCGCACCGGCGAGATCGATCAGTGTCGCGGTCGGATTGGCCGGCGTGGTCGGACTTGCTGGCGTGGTTCCAGCCGGTGGTGGCCCACGATCGCATGGACCGCCGATCGTCGCGGCGACGGCATCGAGCTGGAGGCTGGCGCCAGACGCCGCCGCCGTCGACACCGCGACGAGCTTCAGATTCGCGACCGCTTTCATCACTGCTGCCATGCGTGCCGGCGCGACGACGCTCCCCGACAATCGCCACGGATTCGCATGGAGTTCGATGTAGCGATCGGCTTCGCGAAACTGGACGTGCTGCGCATTCGCGGCACTCGCAAACGGCTCGCGATCCCGAAACGCGATCGGATCGGGATCGAGCTCGCGCGCGAGCCAGCCATCGACGAGCGCGGCCTTGCCATCGACCACGAGCCATTGCTGATCGGTCCCCGCGAGAGGCTCGCCGATCGAGACATCGAATGGCTGCGTCCCGTCGAAGATCGTCAGTTGGCGCCGCTGCGTTCCCGCGACCTCGACTGGGGCGATGCGATGCGCGCGCGCGGCCCGCAAACCATCGAGGATGTCCTCGACGGCGCGGCTCGCGATCGGCACGGGCGTCGCGCCGTTCGTGCGTTCGCTCCAGCCGGACCCATCGCGGACGAGGCCCAGCGGCGGGTTGTTCCAATACAGCGTGGTGACGTTCGCGAGCTTCGCGGCAGGGATCAACGGGCCGTTCGGATTCGCCTCGTGGCCATGTTCGGCAACCGCGAACACGATCAGCAGCACGAGGCCGATCGCGAACATCACGGCGAGGCCACGCGCGCTCGCCGTCACGAAGATCTCCGGCGACGGACCAACACGATCGCTCCACCGAGCACGAGCCACGCGAGCGGAATCCCCGCGACCGAGAGCGCGATCACCGCGCGGCGCTGCCCGGGCGTCATCTCGAGCCGGACTTGGTCGGGCGCGCGTGTGGCGACGAGCGGGGCGACCGGCCGGTGCGCCAAGAACCGCACCACGCGCTCGAGCCACAGATCATTCGCGGCAGTGCCACGTGCGAGGACCGACGTCGTGAACGACTCCGCCGAGCCAAGCGCGATCACGCGATCGGCCTTGCCGATCGCCGCGAGCGCGACCGGCCCATTCAGATCCGTGTCGTCCTTCTTCGGCGCGTGCTCGAGATCGAATTCGCCCCACCCCGCCGGCGTCGTCGAGACGAGCGGCGTGCCGCCGACGACCGCGCGCGGCTGGAACCACATCGTGCGACGCTTGCCGGCAAAGCCGTCGTTCACCGCATGCGTCGCGTACGTCGAATCGATCAACAGCGTGCCCGGCAGCTCGCGCGCCGTGATCGACGGATCGACCGCGATCGCCGCCGGCAACGCCAAGCCATTCGCCGCGAGCACGGCCTCGAGACCGGTCTGCGCGAGTGGAGGTCCGTTCGGCACCGGTCGCGCCGCTGCGGCGACGAGCAGGCCCCCACCGCCGGCGAGATAGCGTTGCAGCGCGAGCGCCTCGTCGGCCGAGAGCTCGCGAATCGGTCCCGCGACGATCACGACCGTACAGCGATCGAACGCGGCGCTCGGTTGCGGCGGTGCACTGTGCGGAGCCACGTCACCATTCGGCGGCGTCGGAAATCCGAACGGCGCGATGTCGACCGTGGCGATGCCATCCGCGCGCAACCGGTTCCCGACGAGCGTCCAGTCCGCGCCCTTCGGATCGGCCTGGTCGAGCGAGAGCTCGCCGTGACCGCTCGTCGCGCATGCCGTGATCTTCGCCGGCGCCGAGAGCTCCGCGAGTGCACCGGCGATCGCCTGCTCGATCGCGAGCTGGCGGATCGCGGTCGCGCCACCGTTCGCGAGGTCGAACTGCGCGAGCTCGAACACGTCGACGACACGCCGCTGTGTCCCGACCTCGACGACGACACCACCGTTCGTCTCGAGATCCTCCTTTTGTAACCCGGCCGCGCGGGCCACGGCCGGCAGGCCACCGATCACCCGCGCCGGGTCGACCGTCACGACGCTGAGATGCCCCGACTCCGCCATTCGATCGGCAACACGCGCGACCTCGGCATAGAGCGGCTCGAGCGCGCCGAGGGTTGGCTCGATCACGGTGAGCTTCGCATCGCGGACATCGGCAAGCACCGCGAGCGTCGCCGGGTCGAGGGAGTTGCGCCGACTCGCGGACACGTCGATCGCGTGCGGATGGCGCGTCGCGAACGCGAGCGCGAGCACCGTGATCGCGGCGAGATTCACCGTGGCGAGTGTCCGGATCTGGATCTCGCGACGCCGGCGCCGCCCGGCACATGCACACGCGATCGCGAGCGATAACCCGACGAGCGCGAGCCCCGCGATCAACGCCACGCCGACGAGCTCGATCTCGCCGCGCGCGAACATCGTCAATCGCTCGCGCAACGCGATCGCGCCGACCGCATGCGCGAGCGCGGGATGCTCGGTCGCGAAATCCGGCCACAGCGATGGCAATTCTCCGACGAGGAACCACGCCGCTAGGAATCCGAATCCGAGCGCGCCTGCCGCCAACACCGACGACGTCATCGCACTCGCGGCCACGGCCCACGCGAGCAGCGCCGCCCCGAGCAGGATCGCGGCGCCGTAGCCGGACGCGATGCTCGCGAGGTCCCAACCGCCGGCATCGCCGCGATAGATCGCGACGACGATCAAATACGCGAGCGTGGGCACCCAGAGCAGCGCGTAAACGATCGACGCCGCGAGCCACTTGCCGATCACGGCCGCACGCTCGGTCACCTGCGACGTCAGCAGCAACTCCCACGCGCCGCTCCGGCGATCGTCGGCGATCGTGCGCATGCCGAGCAACGTCAGTACGACGAGCTGCAGGACCCACGTGAGCAACGTGCCCGCGAGCTGGCCCTCGAGTAGCGCGCCGAGCGGTGCGGGCCGGCGTGGATCCGACAGCGCCGTGACCAGTCCGGCGAAGGCGAGGCCCTGGACGATCAAGAACAGACCGCCGATCACGTAGACGATCGGTGCGCGCAGCGTGACGGCGAGCTCGCGCCGGATCACCCAGTAGACAGCCCTCATCGTGCACTGTCCACGTGAGGAATTTCGCGGCGATCACACGTTGACGTAGTTGCGACCGTCCCCGCCGTCGAGCAATTTCGCGCGGTTCGCGATCGCAAGTTGACGTAGTTGCGACCGTCCCCACCGTCGAGGAATTTCGAGCGGTTCCCGATCGCAAGTTGACGTAGTTGCGACCGTCCCTCCTCCGCGAATGTCCGAGATTCGGACACGTTCAGCAGACTTCGGCGCCGATCCACAGCGGCGCGTGCTCGGATTTCGCCAGCTCGCGCGCCTTCTCGATCTTGTCGCGCGCGTCTTCGACCGGCAGCCGCGCGACGACCGCCCGACCTTCATCGTGGACCTTCATGGTCAGCTCGCGCGACTTCTCGCGATCGAGCGCGAACACCGTCTCCAACACCTTCACGACCAGGTTCATCGACGAGTAGTCATCGTTGCGCAGCACCACATGCACGTGGGTCTCGCGCGGCAACGTGGCCGGCGGCACCTCACCGTGGATCAGCGCGAACAACAGCTTGTCGCCCGTGATCGGCGGACGATCGAGGTGCCGTGCGACCGGCGTACGCAACAGCATCGCGAGCGTGTCCACGATCGTCATCTGACGATGCGAATCGTTGTGCGCGATGCCGAGCGCCGAGCCGAGCAGGCGCGTGCCCTCGCGCGGATCCATGTCGTGCTCGACCTTGTCCATCGCGGTCTGCAGCGCCGCATCGAGACCCGCGCGATCGCCACCGAGCTTTTCGATCGCCGCTGCCACGGTCTCGTCCTCGGTGATCGCGTAGAGCACGTGCAACGGCTGGAGCGGCTGATTGCGACTCGACGCCGCGTGCTTCGCCAAGTGCAACGCGACCTGCATGCTGTCATCGAGCATCGTCGACAGCTGTTTCTGCCGGCTTCGCTCCTCGCGAATGCGGACGCGGTTCTGCCACGCCCACATGACACCGGAGGCCCCGAACGCGCTCAGTAAAAGCACGAAGGCTTCCACCTCGCTACTCTAGCATCCGTGGCATCGTGTGCGACGTGCTCGCGACGCTCACGAACATCGCGAAGTCCTACGGGTCGCGCCGGGCACTCTCCGACGTCTCGCTCGAGGTGGATGCCGGCGAGGCCGTCCTGCTCGTCGGCCGCAACGGCGCCGGTAAGACCACGCTGCTGCGGATCGCGACCGGATTCATGGATCCGGACACCGGCACCGTCGCGATCGCCGGCCTCGCGATGGCGAGTCAGCGCGCCGCGGCCCAGAAGCAGCTCGGCTACCTGCCCGAACATGCACCTGCCCCGCCCGAATTGACCGTGCGCGAGCACCTCACTCTGCGCGCCCGTCAGAAAGGCGCGTCGCCGGATCTAACCGCCGTCCTCGAAGCCGCGTCGATCGTGCCGCAGATCGATCAACGTATCGGCACGCTCTCCAAAGGCTATCGCCAACGCGTCGGCCTCGCGGATGCGCTACTCGGATCGCCACCGTTGTTGATCCTCGACGAGCCGACCAGCGGCATGGATCCGATCCAGACGCGCGAGCTCCGCGATCAACTGATCGACATCGCGAAGTCGCGCGGCGTGTTCGTGTCGTCGCACGCGGTCGCCGATCTCGAAGGCCTCGCCACGCGGATCGCGGTTCTCAAAGATGGCGTGCTGATCGCGAATGCCGCGCCCGCCGCGATCCTCGATCAAACAAAGCAAGCCACGCTCGAAGACGCCGTCCACACGCTGCTGGCTTAGACTCCTGGAATGCTCCGCACCGCCGCCATCCTCATCGCCGCGTCGATCGGTTGCATCAGCCAGATCCAGAACGCGGTGAACCCACCGCCCAGCTCGGGCGACGGAAGCGGCAGCGGCGGCGGCCTCACCTGCGCGCAGATCGTCGAGACCTGCGATGCCTCGTGCACCCAGCCCCTCTGCCTCCACGGCTGCACGCGCAACGGCACCCCCGAGGCCCAACAACAGCACGACGCCCTGCTCTCGTGCGGCGAACAACACGGCTGCACCGACGAGGATTGCATCCGCACGCAATGCCCGAACGAAGTCGCCGCCTGCCAGGCCAGCGCCACCCCGACCAGCTAGAAGCTGAAGTCCGCTTTGTCGGCGCCGTCGAGGATCTTCACCGCGGTGCCCTTCTTCTCGACGAAGATCTTGCCCGCGCCATCGCCGCGATCGAACCCCGTCGCGACATCGCCCGCGCCTTTCGGGAACCGCTTCGCCAACGACGCCGCGAAGTCCGCCGCGAACTCGTCCGCATCTTTCGGCGTGTCCCACACCGTCGAGATCCGCGCCGTCATCTTGTCGCCGACCTTGCTCACGACCACGCGATCGCCGCCCCAGCCTTCCGACGCCTCCGCCTTCTTGTCCGGCAACCACAGCCCGAAGTAGATCTGCCACTGCAGCTCGCCGAGCACCACGTTCGCGACTTCCGTCTTCTTGTCGCTCTTCACCGTCACGGCCTTCGGATGGTCGCGCTCGGGATACAGCTTCGTCGTCGGGTGCAGCGTCTGCTCCGTCGACTCCGGCGGATTCGTGAATAGCTCGTTCACGGCCTTCCACCCGCCTTGATTGAACGCCGTCGCCACGACCTCCGCACCCTGGATGTACGAATCGACCATCGGGATGAGCACCGTCATCGGGATGTCGGCCATCGCATCGACGCTCTTCTTGATCTCCGGATCCATCGAATCGCCGAACCCCGCCGAGTTCGCCTTGATCATCTCCTCGGGCGTCATCTTCGCCGAGATATCGAGCTGGTTCTGCAGCAGCTTCACGACCGCCGGCGTCACCGGCTTTCCCGTCGTCGCGACGATCGCGTACAGGAACATCGTGAACGTCGCATCGCCTTCCGCGATGAACCGCCGCGCCGCCTGATGATCGTCGTCGAGCGACTTGTCATCTTCGGGCATGAACTTCTTGAGGTCGAAGTGCTGGTCCTGCAGGCCGTGCGTCAGCTCGTGCGCCGAAATCGTATCGAGGATCGTGTCGTTGTCCGGCACCATCACGAGGAAGAACTTCTTCGCCGCCGGGTCGTAGTACGCGCCCGCCTGCGTGACGAACGCCTGCTCCTCGAGCTCGGCCACGTTTCCTGGCTTCGTGAGCAAGCCAATATGGAACAGCGCCGCGCTCTCCTCGTCGGACTTGTCCTTCGGCATCTCCTTCGCGATTTCCGCGTGGACGAACTTCCGGAAGTCATCCGTCGATTGGTACTCGCGCGGGATGTCGTGATCGAACGTCAGCTCGCGCACCTTCGCCAGCTTCGGCATGATCTCGCCGACCCGCGAAAGCGCCTTATCCGCGCGCGCCTTGCGCTGTTCTTGCGTCTCCGGTGCCTTCGGCGCCGCATCGATCTTCGCCCACGGGTCCGTCGAAGCCGAGCCCGAGCCCGAGCCCGAGCCTGAGCCCGATCCGGCGCCCTGTTGCGGCGACGTCTTGGATCCACACGCCGACGCCGCCAACAACATGAACAAAACGGTCTTAATCCCCATCGGTCGGCCTCTGTAATGGCAACTGCAGTACGAAGTTGGTCCCGGTCGTCCCGGTCTCGACGGCGATCGTGCCGTGATGATCGTCGAGGATCTTCTTCACGATCGCGAGCCCGAGCCCGGTGCCACCCTTCCGGCCCGTCGCGAACAACTCGAACAAACGCCCGCGCAGCTCCATCGGAATGCCGGGCCCGCTATCTCGCACCTGCCACCGCAACAAGTCCCCGTCCAACCGATCGACCGTGACGGTCAACCGCCCACCCTCGGGCATCGCCTCGACGGCATTCCGCGTGAGGTTGTGGAACACGCGCAGGAGCTTCTGCTCGTCGAAGTACGCGATGCCGTCGTACTTCGCCTGGACTTCGAAGTCGATGTTGCGCCCCGCCGTCGCCGCGCCCAACTGCGTGGCGAGCTCCTCGACGTAGCGATTCATGTAGACCTTGCGCACGACCAAGTCGGTATCGCCGCGTGCGAACGCGAGCACCTCGCGCGTCATGCCCGCCATCAGATCGAACTGCCGCTGGATCTGCTCGACGTACTGCTCGCGCTGCGCCGCATCGTCCGACGCCGCCATCAGCTGGCCATAGCCCGAGATGATCGTCATCGGCGTCTTCAGATCGTGCAGCAGGCCGGCGAGCATCCGCCCGATCGACGCCAACCGCTCCGTCTTACTCTGCTCGTTCCGCTGCCGCGCGAACGCGATCGCCGACGCCGCCTGCGACGCGATCAACACGAGCAGCTTGAGATCGACCTCGCTCCACGCCGAACCCTCGCGCTGCTTCTTGCGCTGATCGATGATCTCGACCGCGCCCATCACCTCTTCACCGTCGACGAGCGGCGCGACCATCAAGTGCGCCGGCGTCACGCCCGACTCCTCGGCCACGTCCTTCGCGTGCCGCGGATCGTTCGCCGGGTCATCCACGATCACCGGCGTCTTGTGCGCGATCGACCAACCGATCAGGCCCGTGCCGTGCGGCAGCGTCCGCTCGATCAACTTCGGCGCCGCCGGGCCCTGCACCGTCCGGAATCGCAAGCTGCCATCCGCATCCACCAACGCGATCGATCCCGCGCCACCGCCGAGCACCGCGATCGCCTGCGCCAAGATCCTCGACAACAAATCGTCGAGATCGAGCGCGTGCGACATGTCCTTCTCGACCTCGTACAACGCGTTCAATTCGCGCTGCCGCCGCTCGAGATCACGGCGCGTATCCGTCAGCTCCAAGTTCTGCGCGACGAGCGACTGATACAGCCGCGCATTCTCGATCGCGATCGCCGCTTGCGATGCGAGCGCCGCCGCGAGCTCTTCATCCGGCTTTTCGAACGGTCCGCCCTGCTTGTTGATCAGCTGCAGCACGCCGACCAACCCACCGACGCCACCCATCATCGGCACCGTCAGGATCGACCGCGTGCGGTAGCCGGTCTTCATGTCGAACGCCGGCTGGAACCGCTGATCCGCGTACGCGTCCGGAATGTTCGACATCTCTCGCGTCTGCGCGACCCAGCCCGCGATGCCTTCGCCGACGCGCAGCTTGATGTTGACGACCTCGCCACCCTGGACGACTTCGCTCGTCAGCGTGCCGCCGTCTTCGCTCAGCAGATACAAGGTCGCCCGATCCGCCTCCATGAGCTCGGTCACCTTCGTCATGATCAGGCGAAGGAGTTGCGACAGGTCGCCACCCATCGTGGACAGCGCGCGACCGACCTCTTGGACGAGTGCGAGCTTCTTCTGCTCGCGCAACAGGGCGGCGGCTAGCGCCTGGATCTCCTCTGCTGGCGCCATGGTCGGACGCGCCATCCTACACGGTTTCTATTCCATGCCGCGCCGACGCAGATCGTCTTCGTCGAGCCCCTCGAGGTGCCCGATCTCGTGCAGCAAGGTATCGCGAATCTGCTCGGTCAGCTCCGTGCGCGTCTTCACCGCACGCGCGAGGTTCTTGCGATACAGCACGATCGACGACGGCTCGTCATCCGGTTGCGGCGTGCGCCCGACCGGCCCGCGATAGAGCCCGAGGATCGTCGGCGGGAACGGCGGCGTGACGGCCTTGAGATCCTCGGCCATCGGCAGATCCGCGATCTCGACTTTGATCTTCGCCACCCGCGCCCGGCGATCCGCCGGCAACGTGGCCATCACCGCATCGATCTCTTTTTGGAACTCGGCCACCGAGATCAACACCGGCGGCGTGAGCTCCGTCGGCGCGAGCTTGACGGCCTTCTCGAGCTCGGTATCCGCACCAGGATCCCGTAATTGCTCCAGCGTGAGCCCGAGCATCTGATGCGTGTACGCGTCGTCGGGCTGGATCCCGAGCGCCTTCTGCAGCGCGGACTTCGCCTCGCTAAACCGCGAGAGATCGAACAGCGCGACGCCCTTCTCGTGCAACGCATCGCCGCGACCGGGCGCGATCCGTAGTGCAGCATCGATCCGTTCGAGCGCTTCGTCCGACCGACCCAGATCGTTCAGCGCCTGCGCCTCGAGCACCGCCAGATCCGCCGCCAACGGCGCGTTTCGCCGACGCCGCGCGAGCGCTCGCCGCGATCCGCGTTGCGCGAGCTCCAACCCCAAGCGCAGCGCATCTCGGCCGCGCTCGCCTTTGCCGTTGATATAGAAGTCCGCGACCGCGCGCAGGGTCTCCGGATCGTCCGGGTCCAACGCGAGCGCCAGCGCATACGCCGTCGCCGCTTCCTGATCCCGCCCCAGCGCCGCGAGCGCCGCACCGCGCAGGTGATGCGCCTCGACCGACGTCGGCGAGATATCCGCCGCGCGATCGGCACATGTCCACGCCGCGCCGAACCCGCTCGCTTCGATCTGCTTGTTCGCTTCGTCGAGGAGCGCCGTGACCTTCGCGTCGTCGTCCTGGCCATCGGAGATCTTGGCCGGACAGTCGACGACTTCTTCTTCGTGATGCGGCCGGACGCCGCCTTCGACCATGTTCGGCTTGCTCGTCGCCGCCGCGACCGAAGGCCCAGCACTGCCGGTCTTCGCGGGCGCGGCCACCACGGCGGGCGCCGGTTCCGGACTGGACCCGTTGCATGCCGAAACTAGGGCTGCTGCAACGAGCCAACGCACCCCCAGAGTTTACCTACTCCGGGCTCCCAACGCTATTTACCGTTCAGGCCCTTGGTTTTTTGAACTAACAGATTGCCGTCGAGGCCGTGTGCCTGAGCGCACGCCGCCAGCTCTTTCAACTGATCCGCGGCGTTCTGCTCGTTGCCGACCGGGTCCGGGTTCGCCTTCACATACGTGACCAACGCGTCGATCTGCTTCTCCGCGCAGGCCGAGTCCTTTTCCGGGCACTTCTTGCAGTCGTCGACCATCCGTTCGATGTCCTTCGACGCGTCATGGCAGCCGACTAACAGAACCGCGATCAGGATGGCCTTCACGCTGACAGCCGTATCACGTGTCCGCCCACGTGTCACCGACGCCGATATCGACCTCGAGTGGTACGTCGAGCGTGTAGACCTGCTCCATCTCCAGCTTCAACGCCGCGCCGACTTCATCGGTCAACTCGGGCGGGCACTCGAACACGAGCTCGTCGTGCACCGTCAGCAGCATCTGCACGGGCCAGCCTTCGCGATTGATCCGCTCCTGCGTGCGCAGCATCGCGAGCTTGATGATGTCCGCACCCGTGCCCTGCATCGGCGTGTTCTGCGCGATCCGTTCCGCGGCATGACGCGCGGCCGGCGACTTCGACATCAGATTTTCGATCGGCCGCCACCGCCCGAGCACCGTCCGCGCGCCGCCCTGCGCCCGCGCGACCGCGACGATCTCGTCCATGAACTTGTGGATCGTCGGGAACCGCTGGAAGTAGCGCCGCGAGTATTCCGCCGCTTGCGTGCGCGTGATCTCGAGCGTGCGCGCGAGACCGAAATCGCTCTGGCCGTACGACAGGCCGTAGTTGACCGCCTTCGCGATCCGGCGCTGCTCCGCCGTGACCTGATCGCGCGGTACGTCGAATACTTCCGCCGCGGTCTGGGTGTGAACGTCGACGCGATCGCGGAACGCCTGGCTCAGCACCGGATCCTTCGACAGGTGCGCGAGGATCCGCAGCTCGATCTGCGAGTAGTCCGCCGCGATCAACTTCATCCCCGGCGCCGCGATAAATCCGCGCCGGATCTTCATGCCCAATTCGCTGCGGATCGGAATGTTCTGGAGGTTCGGATCCTGCGACGAGATCCGCCCCGTCTCCGCCACCACTTGATTGAACGTGGTGTGCAGGCGCCCGGTCTTTGGCCACACGAGTGGCGGCAACGCGTCGAGGTACGTGCCCTTCAACTTCGAGAGCTCGCGGTGATCCATGATCGGCGGCACGATCGGATGCTCGAGCGCCTCGAGCGTCTCTGCCTCCGTCGACCAACCCGTCTTCGTCCGCCGCACGCCCTTCGTCGGCAGCCCGAGCTTGTCGAACAACAGCTCGCCCAGCTGCTTCGGCGAGCCGATGTTGAACTCTTCACCGGCGAGCTTGTAGATGTGCGATTCGAGCTCGGCCAACTGCGCTGTGACCTCGGCAGTCAGCTTCTTGAAGTGCGCGATGTCGATGTGAATGCCGACGCGCTCGATCTGCGCGAGCAGCCGCGCCGTCGGGATCTCGATGTTGCGATAGAGATCCTTCAGGCCGCCGTTCTCGACCCGCTCCGGCAGCTGGTCCGCGATCGCGAGCAACGAATCCGTGATCGCGCCCGCCCACGGCGCCGCTTTCTCGACTTCGGCGGCCTCGAGCGAGTACTTCGCGCGACCGGCGATCGCCGTGCGTGCGGGCAGCTGCACACCGCCGAGTCGCAACGCGACATCCTCGCCTTCCGATTTCTTCGTCGGATCGAGCAAGAACGCCGCGAGCATCGTGTCTTCGACGACGCCGTTGACCTCGACATCGATGTTCGCGAACGTGCGGATGATCGTCTTCGAGTCGTGGCAGATCTTCGCCACCGTCGGATCTTCGAGCACGTTGTAGAGCGGCTTGAGATCCGCGGGCGGCGGCGGCGCGGGCGCACCGATGTAGCGATGCCCGACCGGCACGTACGCGGGCGCCTTGCCCGGAATCGCGATCACGATCGCGACGAGGCCCGCTCGCTCCGCGCGTTCGGGATCGAGCTCGATCGTGATCGCCATCTTCTCGGCTGCGGCGATCTCGTCGGCGAGGTCCTTGATCGCCGCGCCCGTCACGATCCGCGCATCGCTCCGCGCCTGCACCGTCGCGACCGGCGCTTCTTCCGGCGCCGGCACGACGACCATGTCGTCCGACGGCGGCATCTTCATCTTCACTTTTTCGACGAGGACTTGGAACTCGAGCTCGGTAAACAGCGCGAGCAGATCCTCGAGCTTCCAATCCTGAACTTGAAGCTCCTCGAGCTTCACCGGCAACGGCACGTCCCGCTTCAGCTCGACGAGCTCGCGCGAGATCTTCACGCGCCCGAGCTGTTCGGGATCCGAGAACGGCTGCTTCACCTTGATCCGCGGCACCACCGGGTTCTCCGCGATCAACTTCTCGAGCGATCCGTACTTCTCCAGCAGGCCCGCCGCCGTCTTGTCACCGACGCCGTAGATCCCGGGGATGTTGTCGCTGGTGTCACCGACGAGCGCCAAGAAGTTCGGAATCTGCTCCGGCGGCACGCCCATCTTCTTGATCACCTCTTCGCGCGTGTACGTCTTCTGGTGAAGCGCGTCGATCATCGTCACGCCATCACCGATCAACTGCATGATGTCTTTGTCGGCGCTGTAGATGACGACTTCCCAGCCCTTCGCACGGGCGTCCTTCACGAGCGTGGCGATCACGTCATCGGCCTCGACGCCCGGGATCGCGAGGACCGGCCAACCCAGGCCATCCACGATCTTCGCGAAGTACTCCATCTGGACCTGGAGCTCTTCCGGCGGCTCTTTGCGGGTCGCCTTGTACGCGGGATACATCTCCGCGCGGAACGTCTTCTTGCCACCCTTGTGGTCGAACACCACGGCGATTCGCTCGGGGTGGTTGTCCTCCTCGAGCCGCATCAGCATCCGGGCGAACACGTAGAGCGCGCCGGTCGGCATGCCCTCGCTCGTGGATAGCCTGACCTCGCGCCGTTCACCGCGAGACGCATTCATCAAGCCGTAGTGGGCACGGAAGATATATCCGTGGCCATCGACGATGTAGAGGCGCTCCGCCATGGGCGCGCACCATAGCAGACTGCGGTAGAATAACTCCGCGTGCACCGCATCGTAGTCGACGCCATGGGAGGCGACCACGCGCCGGACGAAATCGTCCAAGGCGCCGCTGAAGCATCACTCGCGCTGACGAACGCCGAGATCATTCTCGTCGGCGATGCCGCGGTGCTGGGCCGCTTGCTCCCGCGCATGCGCCACGATGGAGCGCGCGTGCGGGTCCATCACGCGCCGACCTATGTCGAGATGGACGAGAAGCCGGCCGAAGCGCTCGCGGCCAAGCCGGAAGCGTCGATCGCCGTCGCCGCTCAGCTCGTCGCGCGCGGTGAAGGTGATGCGCTGGTCTCCGCCGGCAACACCGGAGCTTCGGTGCTCGCGTGTGCGCGGACGTGGCCGCTCCTCGACGGCGTTCGCCGCGCCGCGCTCGCCTCCGTATATCCGACGGAGCTGCGCCGCGGTGAAAAAGACGATCCGTTCTCGCTGATCCTCGATGTCGGCGCCACGATCGATGCGACCGCCGAAGATCTCGTGACGTTCGCAGTGATGGGCTCGGCGTACGCGAAGGTGATCTCGCACAACCGCCGTCCGCGTGTCGCGCTGCTCTCGAACGGCACCGAAGCCGGCAAGGGTCCGCCGGAAGTCGTGGCCGCGCACGCCGCGCTCGTCGAAACGACCGAGCTGAACTTCATCGGCAACGTCGAGGGCCTCGATATCCCGCGCGGCGTCGCCGACGTGATCGTGACGTCGGGCTTCGTCGGCAACGTCGTGTTGAAGATGCTCGAAGGCGTGAGCGAGACGGTCGTTCGCCTCGCGCGCTACGCGCACAAGGAGCGGCTCGCGTGGCGGCTCGGCCTCGTCGCGCTGTCGTCGGCGATCGATCAGTTGAAGTCGATCACGGACTGGCAGCAATACGGCGGCGCGCCCCTGCTCGGCTTCAAGCATCCGTTCATCAAGGCGCACGGTCGGTCGAACGCGCGCGCGGTGACGAACGCGATCAAGGTCGCGCACAAAGCGTTGTCCGGAAATCTCACGGGCAACATCGCACGCACGATGGCCGAGCTCGACGAGAGAGCGAAGCGAGCATGAACTGGCTGAAGCTCCCCACCACGATCGGCGCGAAGATCGGCCTGCTCGAGCCGGAGATCGTGCCGTTGCCGCCGGGGGCGAAGCGACCGCGCCACACGTTTCGCTGGGATCTCGACAAGACGTATCTGCGGACCGAGTTCGACTCGCTCGCGGATCTCGCGAAGTCCGCGATCGAGACCGCCGCCGACAAGCAGGCGTTTCCCGGCGCCACCGCCCTGCTCCGCGCGCTCCACCAGAAGGATCATCGGATCTGCATCGTGTCGGGATCGCCGACCCAGATGCGCCAGGTGCTCGCGGCCAAGCTCGCGCTCGACGGCGTCGAATACGACGAGTTCGTCCTCAAGAACAACTTGAAGAACATCCTGCGCGGCCGGTTCCGCGCGTTGCGCGCGCAGATTCCGTACAAGCTGCCGGCGATGCTGCGCAGCCGGATCGCGGCCGCCGCCGAGCACGAGACGTTGTTCGGCGACGACGCGGAAGCCGACGCGATCATCTACTGCCTCTACGCAGACCTCGTCGCCGGCCGCGTGTCGATGACCGATCTCGAGCGCGTGTTGACCGCCTCGCGCGCGTACGACGACGACGCCCAACGCTGCATCGATCTGGCGCGTGACGTGCCGAAGGGCGAAGCGATCCGGCGGATGTTCATCCACCTCGATCGCCGGTCACCGCCGAGCGGCTTCCGCCGGTTCGGCCCGCGCCTCGTGCCGGTCTACAACTACTTTCAAGCCGCGCTCGTGCTCTACGAGGACAAGGTGTTGTCGGCGCGCCAGGTGATCTTCGTCGCGCTCGAGATGATCGATAGCAAGCAGTACGAGCTCGGTCACCTCGCGACCAGCGTCCAGGACATCGTCCGGCGCGGCCGGATCTCGCGCGAGTCGGCGCTTCGGTTGACCGAAGAAGCGAGCCAAGCCGCCACGTCCGGCGCGCTGTCGGGACGCACGGATCTGCCACCGTTCGAGCAGATCGCGGAGGCATTTCGGGCACGCGTCCGCGAGCTGGGCGGGATCACACCGCACCAAGTCGACTTCGACGACGCGCCGATCGATTACGTGCGATTGGTCGATGAAGAGCACGAGCATCGAAGGTCTCGTCGCAAGCACGGCCACGCGTAACAGTTCGTAACGCTGGGACAATTCGCCTGGCGCACCTGCGATTCGAACGTCGCAACGGATTCACCGCCTGTGAGTTGGAGTCGCCCGGTCTCGCGATTAAGGTGGGCCCGTGTTGCGGTGCGTCCTGGCATTCCTGGTGGTGGCTGCGTGCAGCAGCAATCATCACGACGTGCCGGCAGATGCGCCGCCTCCGGATGCGCCCGTCGACACACCGACGAGCTACGCCGCGTGTCGCGAGTTCTCGGATCTCGGGACCTCGATGCCGGTCCATCACGCGGGCATGCTCGACGGCGCCGATGTCGAGAGCCCGAACACGTGCGCGACCACGAACGCGCCGTACGGGATCAACAGTGCTGGCCCCGATGCCGTGACGTACATCTCGGGCCTCACGCCGGAGATGCCATACGTCGTGCACGTCAACAGCGCCTCCGATCTCGCGTTCTACGTCGTCACCGGTTGCGATACGCCGACCGGTCCGTCGGCCGCGGAGTGCGTGTTGTTCCAAGACGCGAGCACGGGCTCGGATGAAGTCGGGACGTTCATCGCGCCGGCGTCGAGCGTGTATGTCGTCGTCGATTACTACGCCTCTCACGCGCCGAACGATCTGTCGTACACGCTCGATGTCTATCCGCTCGCGTGCACCACGAACGCGCAGTGCGGTGGCAGCACGCCGGTGTGCGATGACGGCGAGTGCGTCGAGTGCTCGACGAGCTTCGACTGCACGAACCCCGATGCCCCGCGCTGCGATCACGACGCCCATCTCTGCGAGGCCGGCGTCGATCAATGTACGGCGGACGATCCGGACGAGCCCGACGACGACGGCCCGGCTGGCGCGCGCGTGATCACGCTCGATGGCGACGGCACGGCCCAGCACAGCGCCTCGATCTGTAGCCAACCGCCGTCGGAGCGCGACTACTACGCGTTCGATGTCCAATCGCTCGGCGAGACCTGGGACATCTCGCTCAACTGGACCGGTGGCCACGATCTCGATCTCGAGGTGGTGTCTGCAACCGGCGAGCAGTACGGGCTGTCGTATTGGGAGCAACCGGAGCACGTACGGCTGACGTACTTGCCGCTCGGTCGCTACTACGTGCGCATCAGCGAATTTTCGTCGAGCCCCGATCCGAGCCCGGTCGCGTACACCATGACGCTGCACCGCACGCTCGGCGCCGGGTGCACGCAAGCGAGCGATTGCGCGAGCGAGTTCCGCAACCAGATCTATCGCGGCGAGTGCGATGCCGGCGCGTGCGTGGATATCGCGGGCACGGGGACGGTCGCGCAGGGTGGCGCGTGCGACAGCCAATCCGATTGCTCGTCGGGCCTTTCGTGCCCGAGCTTCTATTTCGTCGCCGACGCGGCCACGCGCGAGGTTTGCGCGCCGTCGTGTGCGACCGATGCCGACTGCGCAGTGCTCGGAACGGACTACACGTGCACGACCTACCTCCAGCACAACTTCTGCGTCCAAAAGTGTCAGAACGATCTGCAGTGCCCGACGGTGGTCGGCAGTCAGCCGCAGACCGGACCGTGGTACCGGCTGAGCTGTCAGGTGCAGACGGGTCGCTGCCTGCCGTAGCCGCGAAACTGGGGTACAAACGCAGTTCCGTGCCGGAGGCCAGAGACGTCTCGATTCTCGTCATCGAAGATGACGCCGCGATGCGCGACCTACTCGCCGAAGAGCTCGGCGATGCGGGCTACGCCGTGCAGGCCGCGGGCAATGCGGCGACCGGGCTCGAGCTCGCGCGTGCGGGCCAATTCGATCTGATCATCACGGATCTCCGGATGCCCGAGATGGACGGCTTCGATTTGATCCGCGGCGTGCGTGCGTTGCCGGAGCCGCCGCACGTCGTGATGATCACGGCGTTCGGATCGATCGAGACCGCGATCCGCGCGGTCAAGCTCGGCGCGTACGACTACATCACCAAGCCGTTCGAGATCGAAGAGCTGCTCCTCGCCGTTGATAAAGCACTCGGCGAACGCGCGTTGCGGACGAAGGTCGCGCAGCTCCAGCGCGAGGTCGAATCGCAGTTCGGGCTCGGCAACATCATCGCGAAGAGCCAATCGATGCGCGATGTCGTCGCGCTCGTGCAACGGATCGCGGGCTCGACCGCGAGTGTCCTCATCACCGGCGAAAGCGGCACCGGCAAGGAGCTGATCGCGCGCGGCATCCACTACAACTCCACGCGCGCGAATGGGCCGTTCGTCGGCGTCAACCTCGCGGCGGTGCCCGAGGGTCTGATCGAGAGCGAGCTGTTCGGTCACAAGAAGGGCGCGTTCACGGATGCGCGCGCGGACAAGCCCGGCCTGTTCGTCGAGGCGGACGGTGGCACGATCTTCCTCGACGAAATCGGCGAGCTCGCGTTACCGCTGCAGGCGAAGCTGCTCCGCGTGTTGCAGGAGCACGAGGTGCGTCCGCTCGGCGCCACGAAGAACCAGCACGTCGATGTTCGCGTGGTCGCGGCGACGAACAAGAACCTCGAAGCGATGCTCGCGGACGGCTCGTTCCGCGAGGATCTCTACTATCGGCTCAACGTGATCCATCTCGATCTACCGCCGTTGCGCTCGCGGCCGGAAGACATCGTGCCGCTCGCGGAGCACGTGCTCGCGAATCTCGGTGCGAAGCAAACGCCGCCCCGCCGTATGAGATTGGCGCCGGAAGCGCAGCACCTCTTGCTCGCCTATCACTGGCCGGGAAACGTGCGCGAGCTGATGAACGTGCTCGAGCGCGGTGTGGCGCTCTGTCAGGGCGAGCTGATCGCGGATGACGATCTCCCGTCGCACGTGCGCGAACGCCGACCGGCGGATTTCTTGGGTGCGGCGGTCGCACGGCGGATGACGTTGTCCGAGCTCGAGCGCGAGTTCATCGAGGCCGTGCTCGCCGACGAAGCGGGCAACAAGACCCGTGCTGCACAACGCCTCGGCCTCGATCGCAAGACGCTCTATCGCAAGCTCGACGAATACGCGAAGGCGGACGGTAAGGCGCCTGAAAAAGACGCGCCGGCTCGCCCCTCGCAGCCCGGTACCGACGAGTAGCAATTCGCGACACGCGCCGCAGAATGCGACACGCGCGATCGCGGGAGCACGCACTTTTTACAGTGTCATTTAGAGACCGGCCAGGCGTGATGAATGCATCGCGGTGGGTCGAGATGACGAAGCGCGAGCTCGAACGCAACCTCTTACTCGCACGGCGCGACCTGCTCGTGCGTCACTTCCACGACGCGATCGAATTGGCCGATCGCGAGCTCGACGCGTGCGAGCTCGAAGCAGCGATCGAGAAATCAGCGCAATGGGAGGCGCGCGTGTTGGATCGCCTCGGCGGTGAATTGCACGAGCTCCACGACGTGATCGCCGCCCTCGCGCGGATCGATCGTCGCCGCCACGCGCGCCACGTGACGTAGCGTTTCAACACGGCACACCGCGTGCTCCATGCCCGCGCATGATGCGAGGAGACGTGATCGCTGGCGCGTACGTGCTCGGGGCATGTCTGGGTCGAGGCGGGATGGGTGTGGTCTACGAGGCAGCGTTGGGCAGAGCGAATGTCGCGATCAAGTTGTTGCTGCCCGAGCATCAGGACGATCCGATCGCGTTGCGGCGCTTACGCTCCGAGGGCATCGCGGCGCGCTACATCACGCATCCCAACGTGATCGCGGTGCTCGACGTCGGTGATCCAGGCGCGGCAACGCCGTTCATCGCGATGGAGCGGGTCTACGGTTCCTCGCTGGGATCGGTGATCCGGATGTCGGGTCCCCTGCCCGCACGACGCGCCACGTTGATCGCGCTGCAATTGCTCGCGGCGCTGGAGGCCGCACATGCCGCGGGAGTCGTCCACGGCGATACGAAGAGCGACAACGTGTTGCTCGCGCGACGCGGGGTCGGAGAAACCGTGAAGTTGATCGATTTCGGTCTCGCTGAAATTCATCGCGTCGATCACCCACCGCCGATGCCGATGTTCGATCGCCACGGCCAACGCCTGACGTCGGGGACGCCGGGCTACATGGCCCCGGAAATCATTCGCGGGGAAGGCGCGATCGCGCAGTCGGACCTCTACGGCGTCGGTGCTGTGATGTACGAGATGCTGACCGGGACAACGCCGTTCGCCTCGGCGAGCGCGCAGCTGTCCGAGCCGCTCGTGCCACCGTCGTTTCGCCGGCCCGATCGGTTCATCCCGTATGACCTCGAGACCGCGATCGTTCGCGCGCTTGCACGTGATCCGGCCGCGCGATTTCAGACCGCGGCCGAGCTGTCCGAGGCGCTGATTACCGCGTTGCCCGATCGCGACGAGACCGGCGCGTGCGATGCACACGATGCGATCGCGAGCGAGGCCGTCACGCGCGACGTGCCCGTGATGTTCGATCGCAAACCGCCGAAACTCGAGGTCGACGAGCGCGCGCTGGCCGCGCAGATCACGCGTCTCCGGCAAGGCTTGCGCAAACAGCCGCTCACGTCGGATGTCGCGATCGTGACCGCGTTAGAGCTCGTGCGGTCGTTGGTCGATGCTCACGATCTGCGAACCGCGGCGCGCGAGCTCGAGACAATCCTTTCGACATCACCATTTGCGCCGCAACTGTGGCGACTCACGCTGACGTTAGGTGCGCTTTACCACGGGCTCGGTGACACGATGCGAGCACGACGCCACGCTGCCGCGGCACACCACCAAGCCACGCTGCATCATTCGGATGTTGGACGAACGCGCGCGTCGCGCTTGCTCGCTCGTCTGTCACGATAGAAATTTCCACCGGAACTTTCTGGATGTGCGGGGTTGGTTTCAGGTGCACGCTTGTAGCGTTGTTGTCGTCGATGACGTGCTGCCATGACCGTCCCGAACCCGCGACACCTCGGTTGGTTGTACCTGCTCGCGCTCGCGCCGGAGCTCCTGGCGCAGCTCGAGGAATGGGCGTGGCCTAGCCTCATCACGCAACTCGCGTTGAGCGCGCTCATGCTCGTGATCATCACGTTGGTGATCCGGCGAAGTCGGGCGTTGTCCGCGGAGATGCACGCGCACGTCGAGAGCAACACGCAACTGCAACACGCGAATCGCTTGGCCACGCTCGGTCAGCTCGCCGCCGGTGTCGCCCACGAGCTCGGGTCTCCGCTCCAGGTGATCGCCGGGCGCGCGAAGATGGTCGCGAGCGGCGAGACGACGGGCGAAGACGCGCGCGAGCTCTGCCGGATCATCCTCGGGCAGACCGACCGCATGGCGGACATCGTACGCAGCCTGCTCGGGTTCGCGCGGCGCCGCCCACCCCAGCGACGCGCGAGCACGCTGATCCCGATCGCGACGGACGTCCACCGCATGCTCGCGCCGATCGCGAAGCGCAAGAGCATCCTGTTCGAGCTCGATATCAACGGTCCCGCGCGCGAGCTCTTGATCGATAGCGGGCAGATCCAGCAGGCGCTGACGAACCTCGTCATGAACGCGTTGCAGGCGGTGACCGATCACGGCCAGATCACGATCGAAGTTGACGAGCTCGCACTCAGCGTGATCGACGACGGCCCCGGAATTCCCGCGCAGAACCTCGACCGCGTGTTCGAGCCGTTCTTCACGACGAAGGAGGTCGGTGAAGGCACGGGGCTCGGGCTCGCGGTTGCCCACGGGCTCGTGCGCGATAACGGCGGCGTGCTCACGGTCGCATCGACGCCCGGTAACGGCGCCACGTTCCAGATCTCGTTTGGCCAGATCGGGGTGTCGTGAGCGCGCGCGTGCTGTTCGTCGACGACGATCCGGGCGTGTGCGAGTGGGCCGCGCACGTGTTGAAACGCCGCGACTTCGCGGTGGTATGGCGTACGCGATCGACCGACGCGCTCGCGTTATTGGCGACGGAGGACTTCGACGTCGTCGTCGCGGATCTCGTGATGCCGACACCGAGCGGGCTCGAGTTTTGCGAACGGATCGTCGCGAATCGCGCCGGCGTACCGGTGATCGTGATCACCGGGTTCGGCAACCTCGAGATGGCGATCGGCGCGATTCGCGCGGGTGCGTATGATTTCCTGGCGAAGCCGTTCGATGACGAGGCGCTGGTGATCGCGGTCGAGCGTGCCGTCGAGAATCGTCGGTTGCGTGCGGAGGTCCGCCGGTTGCGCCTGCGGCATGGCGAAGACTACGAGCACGGGGGCCTCCTCGGGACGTCGACGGTGATCCAGCAATTGCGATCGTTCCTCGCACGGATTGCCGCCTCGGATTCGAGCGTCCTCGTCACCGGCGAGAGTGGGACGGGCAAGGAGGTCGCGTCGCGGTTCATCCACGATCACAGCCCGCGCAAGGCCGGACCGTTCGTCGCGATCAACTGTGCCGCGATGCCGGAAGCGCTGCTCGAGGCCGAGTTGTTCGGACACGCGAAGGGTGCGTTCACGGATGCGCGGACCGCGCGTGTGGGGCTGCTCCATCAGGCGAACGGCGGCACGCTCTTACTCGACGAGCTCGGCGACATGCCGATCGGTTTGCAGCCGAAACTGCTGCGCGCGCTCGAGGAGCGAACGGCGCGGCCGGTCGGTGGCGATGCCGAGATTCCGTTCGACGTGCGGGTGATCGCGACGACGAATCGCGATCTTCCGACGGCGATCGAAGAAGGCCGGTTTCGCGAGGACTTGTTCTACCGGATCAACGTGATCCACGTGACGATGCCGGCGTTGCGGAGCCGGACCGCGGACGTGCTGGTCCTCGCGCAGGCGTTCATCACGGATCTGGCGCGGCGGGCGGACAAGGCGATCAAGGGGATGTCGGCGTCGGTCGCCGAGCGGCTCGCCTCGTACAGTTGGCCTGGAAACGTCCGCGAGCTGCGCAATTGCATCGAGCGCGCGGTCGCGTTGACCGAGTTCGAAGAGCTCACCGTCGACGATCTGCCGGAGCGGATCCAGCAGTACAAGGCGTCGCACGTCGTGGTCGCGAGCGATGACCCGACCGAGCTCGTGCCGCTCGAGGAGGTCGAACGCCGCTACATCATGCGCGTGCTCGATACGACGCAGGGCAGCAAGACCCAGGCGGCGCGTATCCTCGGGCTCGATCGCGCGACCCTGTATCGCAAGCTCGACCGCTACACGAAGTGAGTCGCAAAATGCGACGCGCGCGCTGGTCCGCGAGGTGCAATGGCGGATCGGCATGCGTGCCCATCGAGCCGACATTCTTCTCGCCGACGACGATTCCGAGGTCCGCCGCTCCCTCGCAGACGCGCTGCGCAAGACCGGCAGCCGGATCACCGAGGCCGCGTCCGGGTACGACATGCTGGCGCGGATCCACGAACGAGCGACCAGCCGCGCGAGCTTCGATCTGATCATCTCGGACATCCGGATGCCCGGGTTCTCGGGGATCGAGGTGATCGAGGCGCTGCTGAGTGGGTCTGGATCCGACTACACGCCGCTGATCAGCGACACGCCGATCATCTTCATCACCGGGTTCGGCGATCGCGAGATCCGCGAACGGGCGAGCGAGATCGGTGCGACGTTGTTCTCGAAGCCATTCGACATCGACGCGCTTCGCGATGCGGCACTCGCACTCGTCCCGCCCGAGGACGAACGCTACTGCGATCGAGGAGGTGAACAATGACCGCGCTCGTGAAAGATCTGCTCGCGCACAAGGGGACCCGCGTCGAGATCATTCGCTCCGACGCCACGATCGATCAGGCGATCGCGAAGATGATCGCGGCCGGCGTGGGCTCGCTGATCGTGCTGGATGGCTCCGCGGTGCTCGGCATCGTGACCGAGCGAGACATGATGGTCCGCGTGTTGGCGGCGCATCGCGATCCGTTGATCACGCCGGTCCGCGATGTGATGTCGCGAGACCTGATCGTCGCGCACTCGCGTGATCCGCTGACCTTGGTGAGCGCGCTCATGACCGATTGTCGGTTCCGGCACCTCCCGGTCGTCGACGACGGCAAGCTCGTTGGCCTCATCTCCGCCGGCGATGTCACCGCGTGGCAGGTCCGCGAGCAACGCCAGACGATCGACGATCTTCACGACTACATCACACGGTGACGTGCTCGAGCTGCACCGCCGGATCGCGCTCGCGACCACCGACCTCGAAGTGCGCGCGACCGCGTGACTCGAGCGTTTGTTGTTCGCGCCAGCGCAGGCCCGCGCGCTTCGACAGCACCGCACGGAAGTCACCGATCTCGGTATTCATGCAGTACACGCGCGTGTCGTCCGGATCGACATACGGCGCCGTGATCATCTGCTCCGGCGTGCACGTCCATTCGCCCTCGAGCCGATGTGTGAGGTTCTGGACCGAGAACGTCACGCGCTGACCACCCCACGTGCAGCGATTGAGCGCCATGTGGCGGAACTGGTTGAAGCGATAGCGCTCGCCCGCGAGCTCGAGGATCAGCATCACGAGCGGCGGCGTGGTGAACAGCGGGCGTTTCAACCGCGCGGCCAAGAGCTCGACGATCCCGCTCGCATGATCGAAGTCTGCGCACCGCGCCCAGGTCCACGAGTACGCGTGCTTGGAACCCCACACGTGACTCTGACCGAGCGGCACGTGATCGAATGCGAGCCGTTCACCGTCGATGACGAGCGAGCCAGTCACAGCGACACGCGCGTTTGGCGACAACGCCTGGGTGGCGCCGATCTTCAACGGGTACGCGAGATCCGGATACCACTTGAGCGCGTCGGTCGCGGGCTCCCAGCGCAGATCGAACGCGACTGCGTGACCATCGCCATCGAACGAGCCATGCGCGTGCGCGTTGCCGAGGCGCGAGTTATGGATCGCGACCTCGAACGGGCCGCTCGAGATCTGGATGTCGGATTCGGCGTATCTGCGGTGAAACCCGAACGTTCGCTCCGGCGCTTTCGGATCGAAGCGCGCGAACCACAGCTCGGCGCGGCTGTGCTTGCGAACGTCTCGATCAATGACGAAGCGCAGCCAGAACCCCTGCCCCGTCTTCGGATGATTCCAGGTCGCGTACCAGACCTCGTAGCCCGGCTGGTTTGGAGGTAACCGCCGCTCGTTCCAACCTTCGCTGCTCACGTCCGCGATGGTAGCGCGAGCTTGGGCTTGCCGAGCACGCGCTGGCTCATCCAACTCGCGACCGAGCGCGGGACGAACCGCACGCCGAAGCACGACAGCTTGTTGATGAGGCCCGGGATCACGTTGCGCTTCTTCGCGAGCATCGCCTTCACGGTCGTGCGCGCGACGGCTTCGGCGGTCATCATCGACGCGTTCGCGAGCCAGCTGTAGTCGCCGGCGCCGGCATTCTCGTGGAACGCGGTCTTCGTGCCGCCGGGACACACGCACGTGCACGCGATGCCGGTGCCGCGCAGCTCGACGTGAAGGCCCTCGGAGAAGTTGCGGACGAACGCCTTCGTCGCCGCGTAGAGCGCCATGTTCGGCACGGATTGATACGCGCCGATCGAGGCGATGTTGACGATGTAACCGCGCGGGCGCTGCTGGTCGAGGTAGAGCTTGGTCAGCTCGACGAGCGACGTCATGTTGAGCTGGATCATCTCGGTGTCGCGCGTGGCTTCGGTCGCGGCGAATGCGCGGAACGCACCGAAGCCTGCGTTGTTGATCAAGATGTCGATCGGCCCCTGTGCGGTACATGCGGCCCAGATCGCCGACGCACTCGCGTCTTTACCGAGATCGCCGACGACAGTATCGACGCGAACGCCGGTGCACGATGCGGCGACCTCGCTTAACGCTTCTTTGCGCCGAGCGGTGAGCACCAGATCACAACCGCGTGCGGCGAGCTCGCGCGCGATCGCGGCCCCGATCCCACTCGATCCGCCGGTGACCAGCGCGCGTAGACCCGATAGCTCCGACATCGCCGCATGGTACGGTTCGAGGATGCGAAACGCCATTGCGCTAGTGGTGCTGGGAGCGTGTGCAGCGTCGACGGCGGAGCTCAACACGGCGAAGACCGCGCGGTACAAGGTCGACGGCGCGCAGCTCTTACAGATGTCCGAGCAGGCGGCGGCGGACAAGAACTACAAGATCGGTGCGGTCGATGACGGCCACCTCCAGTACGAGACGGTGCCGAAGTGGTACTCGGCGGAAGGCGATCTCGAAACGGCCGGCGCCGATGACTACACGACGATCCGTCCGCACAGCGTGAGGGTCTCGTTCGTCGTCCAGATCAGCCAAGCCGACAGTAACGACTTCGTCGTCACGGTCACGCCACATACCTGGCAGTTCGTCGGGACGCCGCAGCTCCGGCCGCTCGAGCCCGCGGATCCGAACCTGCCGCCGTGGGTGAAGGGGCGGGCTGACGCGCTGAACCTCGCGATCTACGACGTCGCGAAGGGCTACGTCGTCGCGGCTAAATAGTGATACGACTCGCGGCATGCGTAATTTGGCTATGTCGGCGCTGGCCCTCGCGGCGTTCCTGATCGCGGCGTGCGGATCGTCGCAAGAGCTCGCCGGTGCGAAGTCGGCCCATTACAAAGGCGACAAGCTCGCCATGTTCAACGCGATCAAGTCGACCGTCGAAGCGAAGTACCACATCGAAAAATCCGACGAGAACGCACTCGGCATCCAGACGGTTGGCCGCTGGTACACGCCGGAAGGTCTCGCGGCGGGCGAGCGCAATGACGACATGCGCGACGTGCCGGACAAGTCGCTGCGCATCGCGCTCGTCGTGACGCTCCAGCCGGACGGCGACACCTACGTCGTCAACATCAAGGAATTGATCCTGCGCTACATCGCCGGCTCGCCGAAGCCGGAACCGCTCCGCGATGGTGATCCGAGCCTGCCGGGCTGGGCGCCGGGTAAGGCGGACGAGCTCGCGCTCGACGTGCACAGCGCGCTCGCGCAGTACGAAGTGAAGGGTCTCCCGGGTCCGGCGAATGCGGCTCCGGCTCCGGCCCCCGCGCCTGCTCCGGCTCCGGCGGCGGATCCCGCGGCTCCGGCGCCCGGTGCGGCTCCGGCTCCGGCGCAGTGAAGCTGCCCGACCTGGATAAGCGACCGAGCGCAAGCGAGGGCCCGAGCTTGTCGCAGGTCGATAGGCAGCTTGTACGATGAAGATCGAGATCGTCTCCGACGATCTGGTCGGCACCGGCGGTTACTACGCGATCCGCCGCTTCTCGTTGCGCAACGTTCGCGACGACGGCTCGAGATCCGAGCCCTACAATAGCGACGCGATCGTCCGCCCCCATGGCCAGGACGCCGTCGTGTGCGTGCTGTTCGCGCGAGTCGCCACTGGCGTGCGGGTGTTGGTCCGCGATGGCCTGCGCCCGACGGTGTATCTGCTTCGCGATCCGGCGATTGCCCCGCTTCCCGAGGGCGCGCCCGGCATGTTCGTGACCGAGCTCGTCGCGGGTGTGATCGAGCCGGGTGATTCGCTCGCGGATCGCGCGGCCGCCGAGATTCGCGAAGAAGCCGGGTTCATTGTCGAGCCTGCTTCGATCGTGGGGCTGGGTGCCGGGATGTTCGGTTCGCCGGGCCCGCTATCCGAGAAAGAATACTTCGTCGCGGTCGAAGTCGACCCGGCGGCGCAACTCCCGCTCGAGACCGACGGCACTCCGATGGAAGAAGCCGCGACCACGCGCTGGCTCGATCTCGACGACGCGATCGCCGCCTGTGTCCGCGGCGAGATCAATGATTTGCGATGTGAAATCGGTCTGCGCCGACTACGCGATGCGCTGAGGAATTGCTGAGAAATTCCTGACTCGCGGTTCCCTGTTCACTACTCACTATTTCTGGGACTACGCGCTGTTACGAACGGTCCGCAGCGAGCTCGTCAAGATCGCGACGAGCTCGTCGGCCTCCTTCGCGAGCTTTACGGTCATGCCGCCGGGCGCGAGATTCGCTTCGTCGATCAGCTGAAGCCAATAAAGCGCCTCGCGCATCTCCTTGTTCGCGATCGCGATCTTGTGAGCGAAGTCGTCGCGGCTTTCTGCGCCCCGCGCTTCCTCGTAGTTGGCACCGCCGCTGGTAGCGGCTCGAATAAGCTGGCGGGCGATATGGGTGGTCGCAATTTCTTTTGGCAACGCGCGACAGAGCGTGATCACGCAAGCGGCAAAGCAACGCAGCCGAATTGAAATGTTTTCGCCTTTCATCCCTCGTCGGTACACCGAGGGTCTGATCCCAGAAATAGTGAATAGTGAACAGAGAACAGTGAACCGAGAATTTGCTAGTGTCCGGGCGTGGACGTGCTCAAGAAAACGCCGCTGTACGAGCTGCATCGGTCGCTCGGCGCCAAGCTGATCGACTTCGGCGGCTGGCACATGCCGGTCCAATACACCGCCGGCACGATCAAAGAACACAAGGCCGTGCGCGATGCCGTCGGCCTGTTCGATGTCTCGCACATGGGCGAGGCGTACCTGCGCGGCCCGAAGGCGCGCGAGGTCGTCGGCATGTTGACCACGAACGCCGTCGAATCGGCGCCGGTCGGCAAGGCCGTCTACACGCTGCTGTGCCGGCCGAACGGCGGCATCGTCGACGACTGCATCTTCTACAAGCGCGCCGATGACGAGTTCTTCGTGATCATCAACGCGTCGAACCACATGAAAGATGTGGAGTGGTTCCGCGATCACGCGAAGACCGAGTGCAACGTCGAGGACGTCTCGGATCAGACCGCGTTGATCGCGGTGCAGGGTCCGAAGGCGGTCGCGATGGTCGATCGCATGCCGGGCTCCAAAGAAGGCCTGCTCGCGTCGATGCCGAGCTTCACGTTCACGGATGCCGAAATCGCGGGCGTGCAGTGTGTCGTCGCGCGCACCGGCTACACCGGCGAGGACGGCTTCGAGCTCGCGTGCACGAACGAAGGCGCGCCAAAGCTGTGGTCCGCGCTCCTCGAAGCCGCTACCCCGCTCGGCGGCTTGCCGGTCGGGCTCGCCGCGCGCGATACCTTGCGCCTCGAAGCGAAGCTGCCGCTCTATGGCAACGATATCGACGACGACCACTCGCCGCTCGAAGCGCAGCTCGGCTGGGCCGTGAAGCTCGACAAGGGCGACTTCCTCGGTCGCGCCGCGCTCGCCGAACAAAAGGCGAAGGGTCTCGAGCGCCAGCTCGTCGGCTTCACGATCGCCGCCGAGACGCGCGCGATCGCTCGTCACGGGTATGCCGTGATGGATGGTGGCGCGCAGGTCGGCGTGGTCACGAGTGGTGGCCCCGGTATTTCAGTTCCTGGATCGGTCGGACTCGCCTACGTGCCCACGCGGCTCGCCGCCGCAGGTACGCAGCTCACGATCGATTGCCGCGGCAAGGCTGTCGCGGCGCAGGTGGTCTCCGGCAAGTTCTACAAACGTCCGAAGGTGTAGTCATGAGCAACTTTCCCTCCGATCTTCGTTACACGGCTGATCACGAATGGCTCCGCTCGTCGGGCAACTCCTGGCGCGTCGGCATCACGCAGTTCGCTGTCGACCAATTGGGCGACATCACGATCGTCGATCTCCCGAACGTGGGCGACCTCGTCACGAAGGGCCAGAAGTTCGGCACGATCGAAAGCGTGAAGAGCGTCAGCGATCTGTACGCGCCCGTGAGCGGTAAGGTCACCGCGATCAACACCACGTTGAAGGACGCGCCGGAGCAGGTGAACACGGCGCCGTACGAAGGCGGCTGGATGATCGAGATCGAGCCGACCGAGCAAGCCGAGCTGACCGAGCTCATGGCGGTCGACGCGTACTCGAAGCACGTCGCGAATTCGTGAGCAATACGATCACGATCGCGGTCAGCACCGCACCCGACATGCAGGCGGTGCTCGACACGATCAGCGAGACGTTGCACATCAACGATCTGCGCATCGTCGGCGATATGGAGGACGTCTGGCCCGAGGGCGTCCAGCAGCTCTATCGCGACAAGGTCTCGACTCGCTATACTGAGGTCTCGTACGACGGCAGCGAATTCGCCGTCCGGATCTTCACGAACGCGTGGCACGAGGACGTCGAGCTCGCACTCGCGTTCGTCGAAGTGTTGGCGGCGCATGGCGAGACCGAGGTCGTCGACGCGGAAGGCTTCGGGGAGTTGCGCGTCGACGAGCTCGCGGCGAACTACGATCGAGCGTGGACCGAAGCGCAGTTCGGCAGCGGCATCGGCGCGATCGCGCACCTCATCAAAGACGGGCGCGGGCCGATCCAGATGCCCGGACCGAATCGGCCCGTGTATGTCGACCGCGCGCTGCTCGACGACATGGCGAAGAGCCACGACGACGCGGTGCGGATCATTCGCGAAATCCGGTGGAATCCGCGTCGGACGGCCGGCGAGTTCGTCGCGCGTGATCCGGCTGGAACCGAGAAGACGCTCGCGCTGTGGATCGGCGATGACTGCATCTTCCCGTCGGTGGAGTGGCTCGCGATTTCACCTACGCGCGATGGCAAGAATCCGTTCCTGATCCCGGCGATCCGGCTGCGCGAGCTCGCGGGCGACAAGTGGCATCGGTTGGATGCCAGCCAAGCCATCCTCGACGCGATCACGGATGACGGCGAGTGGGCGGCGATCGTCGCGCACGCTCGCGGGTTCCTCCCTAACTAGCGGTCGGATAGCCGGCCTGCTGCCAGGCCGCGAAGCCGCCATCGAGCGCGACCGCGCGCTGGAAGCCCATCGTTCGCAGCGTCGCCGCGGCGAGCGTGGAGATCCGACCGAGCTGGCAGTACACGAGGATCCGCACGTTCGGATCCGGCAGCTCTTTGTCGACGAGCAATTCGAGCTGCCCGCGCGGCAGATGCTTCGCACCCGGCAGGTGGCCGCGCTCGAACGCGTCTTTTTCGCGGACATCGAGCAGCACCAGATCGTGCTGCCCCTCGAGCCGGCGCGCCACCTCGTCCATGCTCATGAACGCGACCTCGCGCGACGCCTCCGCGATCAACTGCGCGACGGTCTTGCCGCCCGAGCAGTTCGTGCGCAGCGCCTCGGTCAGGTGATCTGGCATCTTCATGTCGAGCCCGCGCATGAGCGCGACGAAGTCCGCCCGCTCCTTCTTCTGGAGCCGCATGTTCGACGTCTTCTCGGCGCCGATCGTCGAGGAGTTGCGCTCCTTGTAGTCGTGCGCCGGAAACACGCGCATCGCATCGTCGAGCTGTAAAACCTTGCCAAACAAAGAGTCGTAGAGATTGTCCGGATCGCCCGTCGGCAGATCCGTGCGACCGGTGCCGCCGATCAACAGCGTGTCGCCGGTGAGCACGCGATCGTCGAACACGAAGCACATCGAATCCGCGGTGTGCCCGGGCGTGTGCATGATCCGCATCCGCAACTTGCCGACGAGCAACGACTCGCCGTCATCCACGCGGACGTTCGCGAACGGCGCCGGCGAGCTGCGATGCGTGACGATCCGCGCACCCAGCGTTTGCCCGAGCTCGCGCGCCGCCGAGAAGTGATCGGCATGCGTGTGAGTCTCCGCGATGTAGTGGATCCGCATCCCGCGCTCCGCGACCATCGCGAGATAGCGATCGCGCTGCTCGAGGTGCGGATCGACGATCATCGCCGCGCACGAATCGTCACACCCGATGAGATAAGACAGACATCCGCCAGAACGGATCTGTTCGAACAGCACGACTCACTTTACGCCATGAACCACGTGCGTGTGGCCTTGCTCTCGCTCGCGCGAGCACCGCGCAGAATCTGCTGCACATTCGATGCGGAGCTCCGCCGAATAGTCAGGTGATCGGAAGCGGTCGTAGGCCGCCAATGCCAGAGGCGCCTCTGGACGATGCAGTGCGGCGAGCGCCGTGGCTTGGCTCCGCAGGAGATCCGGATCGCGCGGCGCGAGCTCGAGCCCCGTGGACGC
Organism: Kofleriaceae bacterium; assembly: GCA_047600425.1. Taxonomy (GTDB): domain Bacteria; phylum Myxococcota_A; class Polyangia; order Haliangiales; family Haliangiaceae; genus JABFXX01. Next base: position 291,459 of record JASGLC010000001.1, read on the forward strand.
CGCCGCGAGCGCGTTCAGGTCATCCGCCGTCGAGCCGTAGCACCGGGCAAGCGCGACCCACGCGTTCGAGTTGCCGGGCGCCTTCTTCGCGGCGGCCAACGACGGCGCGACCGCCTCGTTCCACCGCCACACGCGCATCAGCGCCTCGCTCGCGATCGCATCGAGCACCGCCGGGGCCTTCGGCAACAACGCCTTCGCCTGCGCGACGAGTTGTAACGCATCGTCGACCCTGCCCTGCTTCGCGGCGACCCAGCCGAGCTGCGTGACGATCATCGCGCGCGGGCGATCTTCGTTGGCATCGGCGAGCGCCTTCTCGAGCACGGTCTTCGCTTCGTCGAGCCGTTCGCTCACGGTGCCGACGAGCGCCATGCCGTGCTCGTACTCGCGCTCCCAATCCGGGCGCGTCTTATTCACCTGGGCGCCCGCGCCGATCTGGATCTTGGTCTCCGCGATCAACGTGATCGGCTGCGCCTTGCACGGGTCCAACGTCACGTCGCGCGCGCCCTTCGCGCCCGTGAGGAATGAGTTGCCAGCGGCCGTCTTCGCCGCCGTGCACACCTCTTCCTGCATCGCGAGCGTGCGACTGCGATGGCGCAGCCGGGCGGTCACCGTCAGCGGCAACTGCACCGATTTCCGGGATCTCGAACGCGTAGCGAATCGACTGCGCCTCGCGCGGCGCGAGCGTCTGCGTCGCGATCTGCGTGCGGAACTTCGACATCTCGTGCTGTTCGAGCACCTCGCCCTTGTCGTCGACAACGAGCGTCCGCAACACGTGCGTGTCGTCGTCATTCTTGTCTTTTTCGTGACGCAGACCGGACTCGCCGATCCGCTTGCCGCTCGCGTCCGCCACCTCGACCTCGATCCAGGCATCCTGGATATCGAGCACACCGCCGGGGAAGCGATGGCCGACCAAGAGATTGCGGATCACGACGTCGAGATCGACGGTCTGGCCACCCTTCACGTCCATCCCATCGGCCGGCAGCGCCCACGTGTGCGACGGCCCTTCGATGTAGCCGCCCGCGATATCGATCGACGCGGCGCCTTCGAGCTTCGACTGCAAGCGATGTAGGTGGTCCGAATCGCCACGCATCGACGCCATCCACGTGTGCCCGCCCAAGAACCGGTGGGAGGCGATCGTGCCGTTCTTTGCCCCTAGCTCTTTGGTCGACGCCGGCTCCCGCTCCATGTGGCAATCGATACAATTCTTCGGGTCGACCTTATCGACGCGCCCCATGCCGTTACCTGCCCACGCACTGTTGCGCCACATGCCCGGCTCGTCGAGTCCGCTCAAGTGGACCGGCATGTTCGAATCGCCCATGTCGGGCGAGAGGAAGCCGCGATGGCAGCCGACGCAGAGCTCGGTACCGAGCGGCTTCACGCTGACCTGCGCCTTGTGGCGTGCGACCGACGCGGCATCGGAGACATCCGGCGCTTCGATCCTCTCGCGCGACCACACGTAGCTACCGTTGCCATCCTTCGTCACGCTCTTCACGCCGTGACAGAGCGAGCACGACACGCCGGTGTGCGCGCGCAGATCCTTCGACGGAACCTCGCCCGTCGTCATCAGGCCATCGACCATCAGCGGCATGTCGTGACAGCCCGCGCAGTGCCGCGACGTGTCCTTGCCCATCGCCGTCCGCTCCATCTCGACGTTCGCGCGATAGATCGGATTGCCAAACGACGCGAACGAGTGCGCGCTCGAGTTCCACTGCGCCGCCGCGTCCGCGTGGCACGTCGAGCACGAATCGACATCGGCGAGCTGTTCACCGATCGTCGGATCGTCCTTCTTGCGTGCGGCGTGATCGTCGATCGCGACGAGGCTCGGCGAGAACATGCCCGGCGCTTTCGGAAGGCGAACCATGGGCTCGATCGGTTGCGCGATCGGATCGATCTGCGCTTCCGCACCGCCGCATGCCGCGATCGCCACCAAGAGCGCGACGAGCTTCACTTGCGTTTGCCCTTGTAGACCGCCGCGGCACCCAACACCGCGAGGATACCAAACAGGATGAGGCCCTTCTTCACCGGCGGCTTCGCGAAGTTGCCACCGCCCGGCGCCGGTTGAGGAGCCGCCGCCGATTCCTTCTTGATCCCGAGCTCCCACAAGTCGCGCCCGATCACCTGCGGCAGCTGCATCTTGCCGCGCGGCACGTACGCGAGCTTGCTCGCCGCGATCGTCATGTTGCTGTTGCCGTCCGGCGGGCCACCCCACACGCCGCGGTGCGGGTTCTGGCAGTTGAGCGCGCCGGTCCACCAATGGCGGATCGCGTAGCGGGCTTGGAAGAAGTTCTGCTCCGACGGCACGGCACCGTATTCGATGCCCTTCTGCGAGTACTCCTCGCGACCACCGGTGACCGGCTTCGCGACGCGGAACCGCAGATCGTCCTTCATGTCGCCCTTGCCGTAGCGCGCGTGCAACCGCGTCAGGACGAAGTCGTTCTCGATCCCGTTCTTCATCACGTCGCCGCCGAGCGTGGCCATGTCCGCCGTCGAGACATCGTACTCGGTGCACGGATCGCAGTGATAACCGCGCGTGGCCGTCCACGCGTACTCGGTCACGACCGCGTTCGGATTCTGCTCGATCGTCTTGTCGAACAACGCCGCGTAGAACTCGCCGAACCGCGACTTCACCGCCGAGCGAACATCGAAGTTCGTCGGGATGAACACGTTCTTGTAGTTCGAGACTTCGAACCGCTTGTCCTTCGACAAGATGTTGACGATCAGGTCCTGCTTGCCGTTCGCGTTCGCCATGCCGAGGCGAATCGGCAGCGTGAAGTCGTCGCTATCGTAGTGGAACCGGATCGGCGACAACGTCGCGTGGCCATCGGCCATCTTGACCTTCTGCGGATCGACCTTCGCGACGAAGAACTTCGAGCCACCCTCGACGTACGGGCGAAGCAGTGGCTCCGCTCCCTGCGGGATCTTGTAGTGGTTGTCGCGCAGCCACTGCTCGAGGCCGGTCGAATCCGTCGCCGACAGGATCAGGATCTTGTATTCGGCGACATCGAACTTCGCCTCGATCTTGACCGAGTCCTTCTTCGTCGCCGGTGCGTATGCGGCACCGCCCATCGCCATCCCTTCGGACCGCGCCGCCTTGTCCATCGCCTCTTCATCGCGCGCGACCTGACACGGATCCTCTTCCCAATACTCGACGAGCCGCGGCGACCCGAGCGAATCGACGTGCTGGAACACCTCGTTCGGCAGCGTCTTCACGTCCGCTTGCTTCAGCACGACGGGCACGGGAATCACCATCGCGAAGTCTTCGAGCGGCCCCTTGTAGTCGTTTTGCATCGACAGCACGGTCTTCGTGCCATCGCGCATCAGCACGACTTCGGTCGCATCGGCTGTGAGCTTCTCGCCGGATCCGGAGACATAGAAGCCACAAAACGCATCTGCGGTTTGGGCTTGGATCGCGACGGCGAGCAGGCTTCCAGCGACGAGCTTCAACATGTCTCCCTACCGACGCACGCGGCGGCCGCGCGGTCTAAAAAACGCGAGCGATCCGAGCGCGAGCCCCGCGAGTAAGCCCGTGGGATCACTGGCCTGACATCCGCAGCCGGCCTTCGACTTCACGCCGATTTCTGGAATATCGTGCTCGACCTCATCGGGCAGCGCGATCGAGACCTTCGGCGTGAACGCGAGGTTCGTCGCCGCTTGCGGTTGCGAGGTTTCACCTTCCGGCGGCCCACCCCACACGCCGCGCACCGGCGCGATGCACGAGATCGGTCCCTTCCACTCGTGGCGGATCACGTAGCGCGCCTGGAAGTTGTTCTCGGAATCGGGGCGCGCACCTTGCTCGATCTGCGGTCGGCTGTTCATCTGATAGTGCGTTCGATCTTCGGGGACCGTGTATTCACGCCCACCGACGATCGGCGGTGCCGCCTTGAACACGAGGTCGTCCTTGATGTCTTTGCCGTAGCGCGCGTGCAATCGCGTCAGCACCATGTCGCTGCCGCCGTAGTAGCGCGTGGTCTCGTCGAGCGACGACGGCAACACATCTTCACCGAGCGACATCAGCTCCGACGGCGTGAGCTGCGGCCCGGGACACGGATCGCACGACGTGGCCTGCCACGAATACTCGGTCACGACCGCGCCGGGATTCTTCTCGAGCGTGCGATCGAACAGCGCCGCGTAGAACCCGCCGAACTTCGCCTTCACGTCGTCTTTGACGTCGAGGTTGGTCGGAATCGTGACGTTCTTGTAGTTCGCCACGTCGTAGCGCTGGTTCGGCGCGAGGATGTTGACGATCAGATCCTGCGTCCCCTGCGAATTCGCGAGGCCGAGCCGGATCGGTAGATCGAAGCGCTCGCTGTCGTAGTGAAACCGCAGCGGCGACAGTGCGGCGCGCCCGTCGACGAACTGGACCTTCTTCGGATCGACCTTCGCGACGAACCACTTCGAGCCACCCTCGACATACGGGCGCAGCAGTGGCTCCGCACCCGCCGGGATCATGTAGTGGTTGTCGTGAAGCCACGCGTCGAGCCCGGTCGAGTCCTTCGCCGACAGAATCTCGATGTTGTATTCACCGACGGCAAACTGGGCTTCGACCTTGACGTCGTACTTCCCCATCTTGCCTTCGTCGAGCGCCATGCCCGTGCCGAGAATGCCGGCGTTGCGCGCCTCCGCGATCGCATCCTCGCGAAAGTTGCGGCACGGATCCTGTTCCCAATACTCGACGAGCCGGGGCGCGCTCATCCGCTCGACGTCGTCGAAGATTTGCTTCGGCAACGTCTTCACATCGCCGTCGTGCAACACGACCGGCACCGGAATCACCATCGCGAAGTCCTGTAGCGGACCCTTGTAGTTGTTCTGCATCGACAGCACGGTCCGCGTGCCTTTGCGCATCAACACGACTTGCGTCGCATCGTTGAACATCGGCTGGTCGCTACCGGCGACGTAGAAGCCACAAAACGCGAGTAGTGATGCTGCAATCATCCCCGTTTCCTTCTCCGCAGGGCGAGTAGGCCGAACGCGATGCCACCGACGACGAATCCCGTCGGCTCGCTCGTTTCGCACCCGCACCCTTGTTTGTCCCTGAACCCACCCGGCAGCGGTTCGCCGGGCGTGACACCAATCTCTGGAATCGGCTGCGTCACCACGTTCGGCAACGCGAGCTGACCGCGTGGCGCGAACGCGAGGTTCGTCGCAGCCATGATGCCCTGATCCGCGATCTGCGTTCCCGCCGGCGGCTCACCCGACCAGCGACCGCGTCGCGGGTTCGCGCACGCCATCGGTCCCGTCCACTCGTGACGGATCGCGTAGCGGCCTTGGAAGTTGTTGTAGTCCGCCGCCGTCGCGCCGTGCTCGAGTGTGCCTGCATCGTTGCGCTGTTCGCGCCCACCGACGATCGGCGGCGCCGCGGCGAATACGAGAATCGTTCGGCGCGCCGTCCTTGCCGTAACGCGCGTGGAGCCGCGTCATCGTGAAATCGCCGCTATCTCCGACGACGTCCGCGCCGAGCGTGGCCATGTCGTGATAGTCGAGGTTCGGACCCGGGCACGGATCGCAGCTCATCGCCTGCCACGCGTACTCGGTCACGACCGCGCCCGGATTCTTCTCGAGCGTGCGATCGAACAGCGCCGCGTAGAACTCGCCGAACCGCTTGCGCACGTCGTTCTTGACGTCGAAGTTCGTCGGGATCGTGACGTTCTTGTAGTTCGCGACGTTGTAGCGCTGGTGCGGCGCGAGGATGTTGACGATCAGATCCTGCGTGCCGTTGCTGTTCGCGAGGCCGAGGCGGATCGGCAGCTCGAAGCGATCACTGTCGTAGTGAAACCGCAGCGGCGACAGCTGCGCTTGATTGCCTTGGAACGTGACCTTCTTCGGATCGACCTTCGCGACGAAGAACTTCGATCCCGATTCGACGTACGGGCGAAGCAACGGCTCGGCGCCCGGCGGAATCTTGTAGTGGCTATCGCGCAGCCAGGCATCGAGGCCCGTCGAATCGCGCGCCGACAGGATCACGATCTGGTACTCGCCGACGACGAACTGCGCCTCGATCTTGACGCCGTAGTCCTTCTTCTTCTCGTCGTCCGCCGGCGCGGAGGCCATCGCCATCGGAGCCGGCATCGGCGCTTCTTCGGGCACCACGTCCGGCGCGCACGGATCCATCTCCCAGTATTCGACGAGGCGTGGCGCGCCCATCTGGTCGACCTTCGTGAGCACCTCTTTCGGCAACGTCTTCACGTCGCCCTCGTGCAACACGACCGGGACCGGCACGACCATCGCGAAGTCTTGAACGGGGCCTTGATAGTTGTTCGACATCGACAACACGGTTCTGGTTCCACTGCGCATCAACACGACCTCGGTCGCGTTGTTGAACATCTGGTCCCCAGCTCCGCTGACGTAGAACCCGCAAAACGCGTGTGCATTCGGCGCCGCAGCTGCTAAGGCAACGGCCGCAAGAGTTGCTCTCTTCATGACTTAGACCTTTCGGCGCCGGCGAATCAAAAGACCAACGCCAACCAGGAACGCCGCGGTCCCTAGCTCATTACGGTCATCCGTCTGACAACCGCAGCCCGACTTCTTTTTCGGTTTTTCCGTCGAGGAAGTGGCCGGCGCCGCACTGCCCATGGCGCTGCCCGCGCTGCCGGTTTCGGTCGGCGCGATCGGTGGAAACGCACCACTGCCGAGATCGATCTGCGGATCCGGATGTGCGAGCGCGTTCACGAGCTTGACCTCGTCACGCTTCGCGAACGCGAGGCCGGTCGCGGGTTGGGTCTGCGATTGCGGTTGGCCGGCCCACGGACCGCCCCAGCGATTGCGAACCGGCGCCGTGCACTTGATCGGGCCCTGCCACGCGTGGCGGATCGCGTAGCGCGCTTGGAAGTTGTTCATCGTCGACGGTTGCGCACCCGATTCGAGCTTGCCGCCCGATTGCACGAACTCGCGCCCACCGACGATCGGCTTGGCCGCCTTGAACACGAGGTCGTCCTTGATGTCCTTGCCGTAGCGCGCGTGCATGCGCGTCAGCGTCAGCTCGTACGGGTTCTTCTGCAGGATGTCGCCGCCGAGCGTCGCGATCTCGTTCGGCTGCAGCGTCGGCCCCGGGCACGGATCGCACGAGCCGGAGTTCCACGCGTACTCGGTGATCACGTTGCCCGGATGCTTCTCGAGCGTGTTGTCGAACAGCGCCGCGTAGAACCCGGCGAACTTGTCCTTCATCCCCTCGTTGAGATCGATGTTCGTCGGGATCGTGGTGTTCGGATAGTTCGCGGTCTCGTAGCGCTCGGTCGCGAGGATGTTGACGATCAGATCCTGCGTGCCTTGCGAATTCGCGAGGCCGAGCCGGATCGGCAGATCGAAGCGATCGCTGTCGTAGTGGAACCGCAGCGGCGAGAGCGCGGCGTGCTTGTCGTTGCCCTCGCCGACCCACTGGACCTTCGCCGGATCGACCTTCGCGACGAAGAACTTCATCCCGCCCTCGACGTACGGGCGCAGGAGCGGCTCGGCGCCGGCGGGGATGTTGTACTTCTCCTGGTGCAACCAGGTCTCGAGGCCGCTCGAGTCCTTCGCCGACAGGATCACGATTTGGTATTCGCCGACCGTGAACTGCGCCTCGATCTTCACGCCGAGGTCTTTGCCACCGCCACCTGCGGCGCCGGTCGCCATCGGCGCGGGCGACTTCGCCATGACCATCCGGTCGTACTCGGGCGGCGGCGGCGCGCACGGATCCTGTTCCCAATATTCGACGAGCCGCGGTGCGCCCATCTTCTCGACGTGATCGAACACGTCCTTCGCGAGCGTCTTGACGTCGCCCTCGTGGAGCACCGTCGGTACCGGCACCACCATCGCGAACGCGTCGGGCGGCCCCTTGTAGTTGTTTTGCATCGACAGCACGGTGCGTGTGCCGTCGCGCATGAGGACCACCTGCGTCGCGTCGTTGAACATCGGTTGATCCGAGCTCGCGACGTAGAACCCACAGAACGCTAAAATTGCCGGTAGCATTTGACCAGCTTAGACGAGCCGGCCGCGGCAATCCTTTGCAGGGCAATTGTATTGCGGCGATTACAACGCGCAGCCGGCTTGCTGGGCTGCTTCCGTAATCTGCGTGCGCATTTGCTTGCACTGCTTTTCGACGACCTTCAGGGACGTATCGGTCTCCGCTCCCGCGACGGCGGACGCGAGCTGATTCGCGTCGTGCACCATCGACGTGGCGAGGTCGAACGGCAGCGTGCTGCAGCGCGAGATCGCGGCCGCCGTGCGCTTCAACGCCAAGCACTCCGGGCCACGCGTGGCGACCGGATTCGGATCCGGCGCGCACCCGACATCGGCGAGCTCGGCTTCGACCTTCGACGCACGCGCCTTGCACTGCTGCGCGAGCGTGGTCCGCGCATCGCCTCGCGCCTTCTGCCATTCGGCGCGTTGCTTGATCAACCGCGAGCTGCTCTCGAGCCGCGGCTTCGTCAGCTTGCTACAGCGTTCCTCGATCCGTGCCCAGCCATCGAGCGCATCGCACGCGGGAATCCCGACCGAGGCGCGCGACAGCCGGCCGTGCACGGTGCAGCCACTTTCGAGCTCGACCGCGAGATCGAGCGCGGCATCGTGGCGCGCGATCTTGACGGTGACATCGCCGCGCTGGCCGAGCCAACCGGCGTTGTCTTCGACGAGCGACATCGCCGACAGCGCGCCACCCGCAGGCGTGAGATCGATCGCGATCGCACCATCGATCGCGTCGAACGGAATGCTCGCGTTCGGCTCGCCATCGATCGTGCAGCCCGCCCACTTGAGCTTGCCTTCCCAATCACCGACCCAATCGGCCCACGGCAATTGCTGGGGTGCCGGCGCCGCATGCGCGAGCCCCGCAACCAAAATCCCCAGGGCCCAGCGCCGCATGCGGCTTAGCTTGTCATGCTTTATCGGGAGGCGGGACGTCGAATTTCGGCTTCGGATGGCGCACCGCGACCCACGCCGCGTAGCCAAGGCTCACGATCACGATGAACACCAACCAAACGGCCGGGGCTGGAACGGGATCCTTCACGTACGGCAGATGCACGGTCTTCAGGATCGGGCTCGTGAACGAGAAATACAGCATCCAGCCGGACAGTCCGACGAACACCGTCGCAGCGAGCATCGCGCCGATCGTCGGTCGGTTGTCGCCGCGCTCGGTGAGGTAGAGCTTGAACACACCCATCACGACCATCGCCGCCATCAGCGTGAGGATCGCGCCGATCGTCGAGATCGAGTTGACGAACGTCGAGGTCAGCGACACCGCGATCGCGATCGCGCCTTGCAACAGCACCGACATCATCGGCGGATGGCCATCGTCCTTCGCGGCGAACACCTTCGGCAGGTATCCATCGCGCGCCATCGCCGCGTAGACGCGCGGGCCGATCATCGTCATCGCCGACGCCGCCGCGAACAAGGTCACGATCATGAACACCGACATCACCTTCGCGGCGGAGCTGCCGAGCAGGTCGCGCATGAGGAAGTGGCCGAGCGTGATCCGCTTGTAGTCGCCGCTGATCCACTCGCCGAAGTGCTTCGGCGTGAGGTTCGCGACGAACACCCAGTTCACGAGCAGGTAGATGCCCATGACGATCGCGCAGCCGATCATCATCGCGCGCGGCACATCGCGGCGCGGGTTCGCGAACTCTTCGCTCGCATAGATCGCCGCGTTCCAACCGGAGTAGCAGAACGCGATGAATACGAGGTTGTTGAAGAACGGCTCGATCGGCAGGCCGGCCTTCGCGGGATCCGGCACCCAGCTCGGATAGCTGTTGTTGCCGGCGATGAGGCCAACGGCGACAAAGCCGACGACGAGCACGATCTTCACCGCGACGAGGATGTTCTGACCGCGCCGCGATGCGCGCAGGTTGATCGCGTGGAGGAGCGTGACCAACACGATCACGCCGACGGTCGGCACTTGCCACGGGATGTCGAGGCCGAGCGTGGTGAAGTAGTAGCCGGCGAGCTGGCTATCGGCGGCGACCGGCTGGGAGAACCCGACGATCAGCGATGTGAAGCCGGCGATGTAGCCGAGCATCGGGTGCCACAGCGTCGAGAGATACGTGTACTCGCCGCCCGAGCGCGGAATCGCGTGGGCGACCGCGGCATACGCGCGTGCACCACACAGCGCGGTGATGCCGCCGACGAACCACGCGAGCAGGATGTGCGACGGCGCGAGGGCCATGGCCGCAAACCCGGTCGACGTCAGCACGCCGGCACCGATCATGTTCGCGATCACGAGCCCGACGCCCGACCACATGCCGAGCTTCTTCGTATCGGTCATTTGCTACCGCATGTGGCGATCGAGGAACGCGAGTGCATCGCGCCAACAGCGGCGTGCAGCCGGATCCCAGACGAGCGCGTGAAAAGCATGAATTCCGCCCGGGTAATAACGCGCTTCGCACGGTGCGTTGAGCTGTGCGAGCGCTTTTTCGAGGCGGCGCGTGTCGTCGAGCAGAGGATCCCGCGTACCGACCGGTGCGAAAAATGGTGGTACGGGACGATCGAACGCGAGGTCGCCGTGCGCGGCGTCTTCGATCGCGACGAGCGGATCGGCGAGCGCCGTGGCCGTGCTCCGCACCTGAGGGTGGCCATGGAGGTACGACGCACCGGCATCGCGGATCATTCCGTCGACCCACCACGGCATCCGGCGGCGCTTCGAGAACCGATCCGTCTCCGAGGTTTGCAACATCGCGCAGAACGGAAGCACCGCTCTCGGATACACGCCGCCGTCGAACACTTTGCGCGCCCACGGCTCGGGCCGGCGCCAGATCGAGGCGAGTGCGAGCGACGTGATGAGGTTGCCACCGGCGGATTCACCGGCGACCGCGACGCGATTCGGATCACCGCCGAGTAGGGCGATGCGCTCGGCCATCCACGAGTATGCGGTGCACGTGTCTTCGATCGCCGCCGGAAACGGATGCTTCGGCGCGAGGCGATAGCTGATGTTGACGACCATGTAGCCGAACCGCGCGAACACCAGGCCCATCAGCCAATGCGTGTCCTTCGACAGCAGGTGAAACGCGCCGCCGTGGACGTAGAACACGACCGGCCACGGTTTCGGGCGGTGCACCGGACGATAGATGTCGAGCTGGTGCGCCGGATCGGGACCGTACGAGATATCGCTCTCGAGCTCGACGCCGTGGCGCTTCGGCGAGGCCGCCGGATGCAGGCGACCGGTGGCCGATAGCGATTCGAAGAACGCGTTCGCGATGAACGACCGCGCGCGACGAAACATCGTGTCGCGCCACGGTTGGGTCGGCGCGACCGGGGTTACTTCGGGAAGCTTGCGAGCGGTACTGCTGCGGCTCACTTAACTTCTTGGAGAGTAACCTTAGCCGTCCGGCGTTTGCCGTGATTGTCGACGGTAACTTCGACCGTATCTCCCACCTTGTGGGTGTCGAGCGCTTTGTAGAGATCGTTCGCGCGGTGGACTTCGACGGAGTCGAGCCCGACGATCACGTCGTTGATCTCGACGCCCGAGCTCGACGATTTCGCGCCGACCATGCCCGCGTGATCGGCGGCGCCATCGGGCTGGACCTGGAGGATCACGACGCCGTCGATCCGGTTCTGCTGGGCGATCTGATCCGTGAGGATCGAAATGCCGAGGCCGGGGCGCGTGATCTTTCCGAACTTCATCAGCTGCGGCACGATCTGGTTCACGGTGTCGACGGGAACCGCGAAGCCGATGCCCGCGTTCGCGCCCGACGGCGAGTAGATCGCGGTGTTGATGCCGATCAGGCGACCGGCCGAATCGAGCAGCGGGCCGCCGGAGTTGCCGGGGTTGATCGACGCGTCGGTCTGGATGACGTCTTGGATCGGCCGACCGGACACGCTCTTGATCTCGCGACCGAGGCCCGAGATCACGCCCGTGGTGAGCGTCTGGTCGAGGCCGAACGGGTTGCCGATCGCGAGCGCCTTCTGACCGACGCGGAGGTTGCCGGACTGGCCGATCGGCAGCGGCAACAGCTTCTGCGGCGGCGCGTCGATCTTGAGGACGGCGATGTCTTTATCGGGGGCGGTGCCGACGAGCGTGGCCGGATACGTCGAGCCATCGTTCAACGTGACGTTCGCGCGATCGCCTTCTTGGACGACGTGGAAGTTCGTGACGATGTGGCCGTCTTGATCCCACACGAACCCGGTGCCGGTGCCCTGCGGGATCTCGGTCACGTCCATCGTGATCCGATCGCGGCGCGAGGCGAGGCTCGTGATGTGGACGACGGAGCGCGACTCCTTCTCGAACACGTCGATCGTGTTCTCCTCGTCGGCGCCGAGCTTGTCGGGACGTTGGGTCACCGGCCGCGGCTCGTACGAGGTGAAGTTCTGCTTCGTACGCTTCTGCTGGACGACCGTGTAAACCAGCGCCGCTGCGACCAGCAGCAACAGCACCGCGAGCACCTTGGTCATGCTCGACGAATCGCGTGTGGGCGAAGCTTCTCTGCTCACGGGGTACACCGATTGTGACATGGCACTGGTCGATGAACCGGTGCCCGGTCTGGGGAATTCCCGGGCGCTAGTGATGATGTGCCAGGAACTGCTCGGCTTCGAGCGCGGCCATGCAGCCCGTGCCCGCGGCCGTGATCGCCTGGCGATACTTCTTGTCCTGGCAATCGCCGGCGGCAAACACGCCCGGGACGTTCGTCTGCGTGGTGCCCGGCACCGTGATGATGTAGCCGGATTCGTCGGTCTTGATCTGACCGCCGAGGAACGCGGTGTTCGGCACGTGACCGATCGCGAAGAACAGGCCCGCCGCCGGATGGTCCGTGATCGCATCGGTCTTGAGGTTCTGCACCTTCACCGATTCGACGCCCTGCCCGCCTTCGACCGCGACGACGCGATGCGAGAGCAAGAACTCGATCTTCTCGTTGTGCTTCGCGCGCTCCTGCATGATCGCGGACGCGCGGAGCTCGTCGCGGCGATGGACGATGTACACGCGCGACGCGAACTTCGTGAGGAAGCTCGCCTCTTCCATCGCCGAATCGCCGCCGCCGACCACGAACAGCGGCTTGTTGCGGAACACCGGCAACGCGCCGTCACAGACCGCGCACGCCGACACGCCCTTTTGCCAGAGCTCGTTGTCGCGCGTGCCGACGATGTCATCGCGCTTCGCGGTGGCGCCGGTCGCGATGATGATCGCCTTCGCTTCGCCGCTTTGCTCGTCCGACCAGAACTTGAACGGGCGCTGCGAGAGGTCGACCTTGTTGACCGTCTCCGTGAAGATCCGGGTGCCGAAGCGCGTGCTCTGCTGGCGGAACCGATCCGTCAGCTCGGGTCCCTGGATGCCGTCGGGGAAGCCGGGAAAATTTTCGACGTCCGTCGTGGTGGTCAGCTGACCACCCGCGGCGATTCCGCCCGCCATGAAACCTTCGAAGATGACGGGGTTCAGGTTCGCGCGCGCCGCGTAGATCGCGGCGGTGTGGGCCGCTGGTCCGCTACCGATGATGACGACATTCTCTACGGCCATGGTGCTGACTCTTTACCAGCGTTTTTTCGGTCGAGGAAGTGGTCGCACCTCTCACAAACATGGATCCTTGGGCCGTGCTCGCCAGCCTCGCGCAGCTCGAGAAGTGCCACCGTCGCCACGACGACGTGATGGAAGGGCTCGTCGCAGCAGCGCGGCGCCTTGCCGCGGGGCGTCCGGATGGGAATGACGTCGAGATCGTGCGGGATGCGGTGAGCTACTTCCGCGAGGCGATCACCCGGCACTTCCTCGACGAAGAAGGTTCGCTGTTTCCGCGGTTGTCGACCCGCCGCCCGGAGCTCGCCGAACAGCTAGCCGCGCTGTCGAGCGAGCATCCATCGCAGGTCCGGATCCAAGAGCAGATCGCGGACCTCGCATCCGCGCTCGACGGTGATTCACGCCAGGGTGCGGGTAAGGATTTGCTGCAGCTCGCCGAGCAGCTCGAGAAAGCACACCGTGCGCACGTCGCGCGCGAGGATCACGTGTTCTCGCTGGCCGAAACGGCGCTGACGGCCGAGGACGATGCCGAGATCGTCGCGGAGATGACCACGCGGCGAGAGCGCAAAAGCATGGCGGACGTCGTCAGCGATCCGGACGTGACGGCGGTCGTGCCGAAGCTGGATCTCGCCGCGCTAGCCGGTGCGCCGGTCGCGCGTCGTGCGCGGGCCCAGACGTTGGCTGAATCTCCACCGGCGAAGAAGGCCGTCGCGGCGAAGACCGTGACGAAGAAGAAACCGGCCGCGAAACCGAAGAAGCCGGCTCCGAAGAAGAAGACCGCCGCCGCCAAAACGAAAAAGCCGGCAATGAAGAAGAAGCCGGCTGCGTCCGCGAAACAGAAGTCGAAGAAGCGCTGATTCGGTCCAGGTCCAGGTCTACGTCTAGGGCTTCGTCGTGGACTTCGACCTAGTCCTAGACTTGGACGTGGACGTTTAATCGTCCGACTTCTTTTTTCCGACGACGGTCTCTTTATCGCCCTCCGAGGAAGAGGACTTCTTACCCTCGGGCTCTAGCTCGGTGTTGTCCTTCAACACGAGCTTCAACTTCTTCTGCGTCTCACCCGACGTGCGCGTGAGCGTTTCCGCCGCCGCGCCATTCCGCAGGATGTTGACGAACACGTACGCCGCGGCGCCGAACGCCAAGAACGAAGCCCACTGCGCGAACGTGAGGCCGAGGTAGCGCGGATCCGTGTCGTCGGGCCGCAAGAAGTCCAAGCCGAACCGCACGGGTGCGTAGAGCAGGCCCGTCAGCACCGTCACGAGGCCGGCATTCACGGCGCCAACCCACGTATCGCTCGCGCCTTCCTTCTTCTTGCTCGCCTTGAACGCGAGGAACAACACGAGCGCGTTGACGGGAATCAGGTACAGGAACTCGATGAGGCCGAGGTTCCACGCGAGCAGGTGCTGGTCGACGACGGCCTTCGGATGCGACTGCGCGAGCTGCGCGATCGGCGGCAGGATGTGGTCCTTGTCCGTCGGATAGTTCATCGCGAGGCTCGCGTACCAAGCGCCGCGATCGACGAGCGCGCCGATGTGATCGCTGACGACGGTGCAACCGATCCGACCGATCGAGAACGCGGGGAGCAGGCCGACGATCGTGATGTCCGCCATCAGGCGTGCCGGCAACCGCTTCCACCAGACGTAGATCGCGAACCCGATCGCACCGCCGATGAACCCGCCGTACGACGAGATGCCGGCCCACAGCTTGAACAACAGGATCGGGTTCTCGTTCAGCTCTTTCCACTGATAGGCGAGCACGTCGAACAGGTGGGCGCCGAGGAAGCCGGCGACCGTGACCCACCCGGTCAGGCCACGAATGTGCTCGTCCGACAGGCCGTGCCATTCGGCATAGCGCCGGAGCAGGCCCGCACCGATCAAGACACCGATGGCGACAATGACGCCGAACGATTGGATGGGCAGCCCGATATCGAGCGAGCCCATGTGAATGAACGGGAAGCTAGCGGCGAGCATGCGGCGTGAGGCTACAACAGTTGTGGGCCCGCGCTATCATCCCGAGGTGATCTGGGGCCCTTTCCTGCTCGCTTTGGTGCTCGGACTGGTAGTTTCCGCCGGGATTTACTTCGCTTATCTGTGGCCGTCCGTCGACCCCGTCGACGAGGACGAGCCGCAGGCCGAGGAAAAATCGGCGTGAAGCTCGCGCTGACAGCGTTGCTCGCAGCAAGCACGGCATGGGCCGTCCCGGCGGGAGGCGTCGTGCGTGTCGAGCATCACGCCCCGGACTCGCTGCCGACCCGCGGTCCCGCAACGGCGCCGGTCACGATCGAGCTGTTCTTCGCACCGGTGCAGAGCTCGCGACGACCGGAGCTCCAGCTCGTCGAGAAGCTCCAGGCGAAGCATCCGAGCCGGATCCGGCTGATCTATCGCGTGACGAAGGCGACCGGCATGGCGCGCCTGCACTACGCGCTGCTCGAGGCGCATGCCGAGGGCAAGTTCGATCAGTTCCTCGCGGCGATCAACAGCGCATCGCGGACGAGCCTCACGGACGCGGCGTTGATCGAGCTCGGCAAGAACGTCGGCATGGATCCGCAGCAACTCGCCGCCGCGATCGCGACCCCGCCGCCCGGCTACGACAAGGTCCTCGACGCGAATCAGCGGCGACTGCGCAAGAAGTTCCGCACGAACAACACGCCCGCGATCCTGATCAACGGCAAGCCGCCGAAGTCGAGTGCCTCGCTAAATGACCTCGAGCTCGAATACCAAGCCGCGAAGGACGCCGCGGACGATCTGCTCGATCGCGGTGCCGATCCGCGTTCGTTGCCGATGGCCTTCGATCAGGAGAACGCGCCGAGCCCGCTCGATATCGTGGTGCCCGCCGGCAATACCGACGACACCGTCGACGAAGTGCCGGCCGTGCCGCCGCTCGCCACGCCCGCACTCGATCTGCGCGGCATGCCCTCGCTCGGTCCATCGGATGCGCAGATCACGATCGCGATCCTGTGCTCGCCCACGTCGCAGAACTGCTCGGCAGCGATCCGCGCGGCTCGCACCGCCCAAGATGTCTACAACGATGCCGTGCGGATCGTGTGGGCGCCATTCTGGGATGTCACGCGGGAGGATGCCGCCGACCTCGGCTTTCTCGCCGACGGTGCGCTGTGTGCCGAGGAGGTCGGGACCAGCGCCGATGACTTCGAGACCCCGGGCTCCCAAGGTTGGCGCTGGGTCGAAGCGATGATGGCGGACAGCTCGTCGCGGCGGAAAAAGCCGGCGGCGGACGTGCTCGAAAAGGTCAGCGACAAGTTGCACGTCGACAAGACGGCGTTCGCGACCTGTCGTGCGAACAATGCGGGTCGCGCGATCGCGTGGATCGAGGCGGCGCGGCGTGCGGGTGTGAGAACGTCTCCGAGCACGATCGTGGGTGGGCGGATTTATCCGTCGATCACGGACGCGAGCGCGCTCCAGGCCTTGGTCGGCGAACAGTTAGAGCCCGGTGATTGTGCAGGCTGCCTGCGGCTCGACGACTACGCGCCGTCCTGGCGAAAAAGGTAGCGAATTCAGCTTACGAATTTCGCTTCACCATTCACCGTTTAGTCAAACCCGAGCGAGCGGAGCGAGCGAAAAAGGCGTGGACCGCGTGCGGATGGCGAAGTGACGGCGGTGACGGCGCCCGGAATCCCGGAGGCGTGCTCCTCGACGACGCCTCCGGCGCCACGTCGCCCGAGCCGGCGCGATTGATCCGACCGCCGGGCGGCAGCCCTCGTGCACGGCGACGGGCACGAGCACGAGCACGTGTACGTGTACGAATCGCCTCTCCCACGCTGCCGCCACGGCTTCATGTCGTCGAATGAACCGGTCCTCCCAAACCCTCGCGACCGCCTCCATCGTGATATTTCTTTCGCCGTGGAGCTCTCGTTCGCCGCAGCGACCGATGTCGGTCGGCAGCGAAATCACAACGAGGATAACTTCCTCATCGACAAGAAGCTCCGGCTGTTCATGGTGGCCGACGGGATGGGCGGACATGCGGCCGGCGAAATCGCCTCCTCGATCGCGGTCCACGAGATCCGCGATGCCGTGAACGCGAACCGCGAGCTGATCGACCGCTACCGCGTCGACCATCCGGGCGTTCAGGGCTACGAGGTCCTGCAGGTCCTCGAGCACGCGATCCAGCAGGCGTGCAACGCCGTCTACACGCGCGCTCAAGCCGAGCCGGACAAGCGCGGCATGGGCACCACCGCGACCGTCCTCTTGATCGCCGGCGCCGGCGAGCACCTGCGCGGCTTCATCGCACACGTCGGCGACTCGCGCGTGTATCTCGCTCGCCAGAACCAGGCGCACGTGCTGACCGAAGACCACTCGCTGATGAACGAGCTCGTCCGCCGCGGCAAGCTCAACCGCGAGCAGATCGATAGCTCGCCGTACAAGCAGTACAAGAACGCCGTCACCCGCGCGGTCGGCGTGTACGGCTCGGTCGAGGTCGACACGTTCGACTTCGACATCCTGCCCGGCGATCGCTTCCTGCTCGCCTCGGACGGCATGTACGCGTACATCGACGAAACCGAGCTTCCGAAGCAGCTCGCCGACGATGTCGCCGCGGTGCCGAAGGCGCTCGTCGATCGCGCGAACAAGGGCGGCGGCCACGACAACATCACCGCCGTCGTGATCAAGGTCGGCGATGCGAAGAGCGAAGAAGACACGCCGCGCGCCACCGATGTCGAGCTGAAGCTCGAGGTGTTGAAGGGCATGCAGATGTTCCGGTACCTCGCGTACAAGGAGCTCGTGCAGATCGGCGGCATCGCCGATGTCCTCGACTTCAAGGCCGACGAGACCGTGTTCGCACAGGGCGCACCGGGCGATGCGATGTTCGTGGTGCTGAGCGGCAAGGTGAAGCTCGTCGCGCAAAACGGCGACATCGTCACCGAGCTCTCTCGGGGCCAACACTTCGGCGAGATGGCGCTCGTCGATCGCAGCGTGCGCTCGCTGACCGCGGTTGCCGGCGAGGCCACGCGGCTCGTCGCGATCACGCGCAAGGACTTCTACGACATCATCAAGCGCGATCCGGCGAGCGCGGTGAAGATGTTGTGGGCGTTCGTTCAAGTCCTCGGCCAACGCCTGCGCAAGACCACGAACGACCTCTCGGATGCGTTGCACGGCGACAAGCACGGCGGCGATACCGAGCAGGAGAACCTATTTCAAGACTAGCCGTGCTGGCACTGCTCGGCGCGTGTGTGGGAACGAGCCCGCGCGTGGTCGTGCTGGTGTCGGCGAACGCGGAGTGGCAAGCGGTCACGTCGCACACCACGCTGAAGCTGCAGTCGTCGCCGTACGGCGAGTGGGCGCGCGACGAGATCGGCGGCGTGCAAGCGATCATCATGCACGGCGGCTACGGCAAGACCTCGGCGGCGGGCTCGGCGCAGTACGCGATCGATCGCTGGCATCCCGAGCTCGTGATCAACATCGGCACCGCCGGTGGGTTTTCGAGCGACGTGAAGGTCGGCGACATCGTGCTCGTCACCAAGACGACGATCTACGACATCTACGAAGCGATGGGCGATGCCGCCGAGACCGTCGCGGATTACGCATCGGTGCTCGATCCGAAGTGGCCGGCCTCGCTCGAGAGCAAGGTCAAGCGCGGACCGATCGTGTCCGGCGATCGCGACTTGATCCCGACGGAAGTCGACAAGCTCCACGCCCAGTACAACGCGAGCGTCGGCGATTGGGAATCCGGCTCGATCGCGTTCGTCGCGCGGAAGAATCACGTGCGCGTGATCATCCTGCGCGCGATCACGGACGTGCTCGACGCGCAGCACCCATCGCCGACGACGGGCAACATCGCCGAATGGCAGCAGAAGACGAAGCTGCTCATGGTGCAGATGCTGGACTTGCTCGATCAGGCGATGCCACAACTGCTTTCGAATACGTAGCGCGCCGCCACAGCCACTCGAGCGGGCCGAAGCGAAACTTCGTGAACCACCAGTTCGAGAACGCGATCTGGAACGCGTAGACGACGAACCCGAACCATAGGTAGTCGAAGCCATTCCAGTGGGCGACGCGGTCGAAGCCCCAGTGATAGATCACGGTCGTGCAGATCAGCGATTGCGATAAGTACGTCGTCAGCGGCATTCGGCCGACCGGGGCGACGATCTGAAACACGCGACGCCAGAATGGACGCTGCGCGAGCAACACGACCGACGCGGCGAACAGCAGTGCGAGCCCGCAGTAGTTCAGCGCGGTGATGCCCGAGAATACGAGCGCGAGCGGTTCCTCGTAGCGCCAGGTCGCGATCACGCCGGTCATGTTCAAGACCTCGAATGCCGTCGCACCGATCCCGAGGGCGAAGCCGATCCAGAAGATCCTCCGGAACACCGGCAGATGATCGGCGCCATCGCGCTCGAACAGCTTCGCCGTGCCCGCGGCATAGCCGAGCAAGAAGTTGCCGAGGATCCACATGACGTACGCGGGGAAGAACGCGATCGAGAAGATCGGCGTGTACTTGATCTGTTCGATCATCGTCTGCGTGTGCGTGCCGAACTGGATCGCCATCGAGAGCGGCGTCGCGTAGTCGTGGCGGTCCGGATCGTAGACGAGTCCCATCAGGAACCTCGCCATGTGCTCCTCGCGGAACATCGCCGTGCCGACGAAGATGAAGATCCCGCCGACGATCACGCGCGTGCGATTGGAAACGCGCACGAACAACAACAGGAACGGCGCCGCGACCGCGTACGTCCACAACACGTCGCCCCACCAGAGCAGCGTGACGTGCGCGAGACCGAACCCGAACAACGCGAGCACGCGCCGCCAATAACTCGCGCCCGATGCGCGCACGATCTGATTCGCGAACCCGAACCCGAACAAGAACGTCAGCAGCGTCTGCGCCTTGCTCTGGACGACCACGCTGATGAAGTAGTGAGAGAAGATATCGGCGTATCCGCGCGGCGGCTGCCAATCGGCCCACATCCCCGAATACAAATGCGCGAGGTTGCCGAGCAGCACGCCCAGCATCGCGAACCCGCGCAACGCATCGAGCGTGACCAGACGTTCACGGGGCGCGACCGGACCCACCATGATCCAGATATGCCGCAGGTCGCGATCTCGCTCAATCGAACGTGCACCGCCCCGCTTTGCAGACTGGCGGGGTGAGCGCGCCCTCCTGGCCGGGCGCCCAGTCGGCGATCGCGGTACATGCCGCGCACGCGCCGTCCGGGCACTCGCAGGCCAGCTCGCATGCGTGGTTCACGCACGTCATGCCGCCCGCGCAATCGCCATCGCCGGTACACGATGCGAACAGACCGCCATCGCAACCGAGGATGCCGGCGCAACCGGTACACGCCTCGCGCTCGACGACGTACCCGTGCAAACACACGACGTGGGTCTCGCCGTCGCACAAGTCGCTGCTGCCACCGGCGCAGATCGGATCGGGCCTCGGCTCGATCGCACAGAACGCGTCTCCACCCGTCTCGCCGACGCAGAGGTTCGCGCCGCACGTCTCGCTCGCGGTCCACGTCGGCGAGCTGCTGTGCACGTACTCTGGAGGCGTGCCGTAGAAGCCGCCACCGTGCGCGACGCAGATCTGGAGCTCGTCACCGGCGCACCGAGTCGTGTCCGGCTTGCAGTCGTCGTCGAGAAAGTCACAGCCGCCGGTAAGAACGAGCGCGAGCACGCATCCGCGAAGCATGAGCGCCGCCTCAGCACGACGCGGGCCAGCGCTAACCGCACGGCATCACATACGTGGCGAGAACACGAGTTCACGCCCGAGGGTCTTCGCGATTACGCTGTTGCGGCGGGTGTTACGCCAGCTTCGCGATCACGTCAGGCGGTGCTTGTACGAGCTCGATTAGCACGCCTTCCCCCGAGCGCGGCGACGCATCGTTGCCCTTCGGGTGGATGAAGCAGACGTCGTAACCGGCGGCGCCCTTGCGAATGCCGCCCGGCGTGAATCGCACGCCCTGCTCTGTCAGCCACGCGACCGCGGCCGCGAGATCGTCGACCCACAGGCCGATGTGATTCAACCGCGGGTCGTGCACCTTCGGCGATTTCGTTTCGTCGATCGGCTGCATCAGATCGATCTCGACGCCACCGACCGACAAGATGTCCTCGTCGACGTTTTCCTTCTCGCTCCGATACGAGCTCTGCACGGTCAACCCGAATAGATCGACCCACAAGCCACGCAACGCGTCCTTCGACGTGCCGCCGATCGCGACCTGCTGCAGACCGAGGATCTTGAACGGCCTCACTTCGCCGCCCGCACTTCGGCCAGCGTGCGCAGCCCCGGCTTCGGCGCGTTGACGAGGATCGCCATGTTGCCGCTCGGATGCAGGTTGTCGCGCATCAGCTGATGACACTCCGCCGTGCCGTCGAACGCGAACACGCGCGACAGACACGGATCGACCTTGCCCGCATCGACGAGCTTGTTGACGCCGATCGCCTGCTCGTCGTTCGCGAAGTGCGAGCCCTGCAAGCGCTTCTGCCGCATCCAGTGGTAGCGCAGATCGAGCGTGGCGTTGTAGCCGGTCGTGCCGGCGCAGATCACGATCATCCCGCCGGTCTCCGTCATGAAGCACGACGTCGGCAACGTGGTCTCGCCGGGATGCTCGAACACGATCGTCGGATTCTTCTTCTCGCCGAGCGCTTCCCAGAACGCGGCGCCGAACGCGCGCGCGCCCTTCAACCACACGCCGTAGTCGAGCTCGTCCGACCACCGCGGAAGCTTGCCCCGATGATCGAACTTGCGACGATCGATCACGCCGACCGCGCCGAGCTTCTTGCAGAACTCCGTCTTCGAATCACCAGCGACGACCGCGACCGGTCGACCACCCGCGGCGGCGACGATCTGGATCGCCATCGATCCGAGCCCGCCGGCGCCGCCCCAGATCAACACGGGATCTCCCGGCGTCACGACGTTCGGCGGCCAGCCATGCAGCATGCGATATGCCGTTGCGGCGACGAGCATGTACGACGCCGCTTCTTCCCACGTCAGGCGCGCCGGCTTCGGCACGCACTGGTGATCTTGCACCTTCGTGTATTGCGCGAACGAGCCCCAGTTCGACTCGTAGCCCCAGATCCGTTGGGTCGGCGCGAACATCGGATCCTTGCCCGCTTGGACCCACGGATCGGAGTGCTCCCACATGCCGCAGTGAACGACGACGTCATCGCCGACCTTCACGTTCGTGACGTCCTTGCCGACCGCCCAGATCACGCCGCTCGCATCCGAGCCACCGATGTGAAACGGCTCGGGCTCGCCCTTCTTCATGCGCGTCTTGATGACGTCGATCGGGATGCCCATCGCCGCCCACACGTTGTTGTAGTTCACGCCGGCCGCCATCACGTAGACGAGCACCTCGTGGGGCCCGAGCTCCGGGATTTCGATCGCCTCTTGCTTGAACGCATCGCGAGGCTCGCCGAAGCGTTCCGCGCGAATCACTTGCGCGAGCATCTTCGTCGGGACGTGGCCGAGCTCGGGCACGTCGCCCAGCTCGTAGAGGTCAGTTTTCGACGCCGGCATGGTCTGTGACACCGTGCGTCAAGATAACATCTTTTACTCGCGCCTCATCGGCAAGACTGCCTCTTCGGCCTCGGACACTCAGTCGGCGTTATCCGGTTCGATGAAGCTCCATCTCACGTCGGGCACGCGTGCCTTCAGTTGCCGTTCGAACTCGTTGATCGCCTCGACGAGCTCGCCGGTCATCATCCCATCTCGCATCTTCAGCTTCATCGCGACGACGATTTCGCCCGGCCCCTGCTGGAGCGTGAGCACGCGCAACACCTTGTCGACGTTCGGATCCGTGTCGGCCAGCTCGTTCGCGACCTTCACGAGTGACTCGTCTGCAGCTTCACCAACCAGAAGCGACTTCACCTCGCGGCCGAGGAACGTGGCGACGCCCAGCAGCACGAGGCCGATCGCCAACGAGCCGATCCCGTCCCACCGGCCATCGCCCGTTTCTTTCGCGAGTGCGAGCGCGCCGACCGCGAACAGGAGGCCGATCACCGCGGCGAAGTTCTCGCCGAACACGATGATGAGGTCCGAATCGGTCGTGTCACGCAGGTAGCGCGCGAACGGCTTCTCGCCGCGGCGCTTGTTGATCTCTTTGACGTTGCCGTATAGCGACCAGCCCTCGAGCACGAACGAGAACAACAAAATCCCGAGCGCGATGCCGATGTCCTCGACCGGCTCGGGGTGATGGATCTTTTCGATGCCCTCGTGGACGCTGAACACGCCACCGCCGAAGAACAACAGCAGCGCGACGATGAACGAGTAGAAGTACATCGCGCGGCCGTAGCCGAGCGGATGCTTCACGTCCGCCGGGCGCTGCGCCGACTTCGCGCCGACGAGCAACAGGATCTGGTTACCGCAATCGGCGAACGAGTGGAGGGTTTCCGCGATCATCGCGCCCGAGCCACTGATGAATGCGGCGACGCCCTTCGCACACGCGATCGTCACGTTGACGACGAGCGATTTGATGACCTCGCCGGTCGACCCGTGGCCAGACACTACTTGATGGCCTTCGACAGTTGCTTGAATTCGTCGGAGCCGGCGCGCTCGAGCAGATCGAACACGCAGACCTCCGTCGAGGTCACGATCGCGCCGCACTTCTCGGCGAGCGCGAGGCCGATGTTGAAGTTCGCGTCCGTGCGCGAGCTCACCGCATCCGAAACCACGTGCGCCGCATAGCCACGTGCGACGAGGCCACGCACCGTCTGATAGACGCAGACGTGCGTCTCCATCCCGCACACGATCCATTGATCGCGCCCGAGCTTCGGTGCCAGTGCCGCGAACTCGGCCGTGCCTTCGGCGGAAAACTCGAGCTTGTCGAAGCGATGCAGGTTGTCCGCGCCGGCGAGCGCGTCCTCGACCTGCGGCACCGTCGCGCCGAGACCTTTCGGATACTGCTGCGAGACGACGATCGGCAACTTCAGCGTGCGCGCGGCCTGGATCAGGATCCGCGTGTTCTTGATGACGCCGTCGATGTCGGCCATCGCCGGCGCGAGCCGGTCTTGGATATCGACGACGAGCAACGCGGCTCGCGCGCGGGACAGCTTCATCTCTTGCGGCATTATGCCCCAGCCAGGGTTTGAAGTGCAGCCTGGAGCTGCTCGACCATCTGCTTCTGTTCGGTGAGCCGGGCTTTCTGCTCGGTGACCACGTCTTCCGGCGCCTTCGCGACGAAGTCCGCATTCCCGAGCTTCTTCTCGATCTGACCGATTTCCTTGTTCGCCTTCTCGATCTCTTTCGCCAGGCGCGTCTTCTCGGCGACCGGATCGATGAGGCCACCCAGCGGCATCACCACGTCCATCGTCGAGCTAATGATCTCGCGCGCCGAACCCGACGGAATCGCACCGCCGGCCGGTGCGAGCTTCATGTCGAGCTTCGCGATCTTTTGAATGAACGCCGCGAACGTCTCGAGCGTCTTCCGTTGGTTCGCATCGTCGACGCGAATCTCGACCGCGACCTTTTGCGTCGGCGGCACGTTGTAGGTCTGGCGCAGCTTGCGGCACGCCGCGACCACATCCTGGAGCACCTTGATCTGGCCTTCCGCCTCGGGATTCGCCCACGACGGATCCGCCGACGGAAAGATCGAGATCATCAACGACTCCGACGACACCGCGGACTTCGGCAGCTTCTGCCAGATCTCCTCGGTCACGAACGGCGCGAACGGATGCAGGAGCCGCATCGTCTGCTCGAGGCAATGCGCGAGCACGCCCTGCACGACATGGCGATGCGTGGCCTTCGCGGGATCCTGGACGAGCTCCGGCGATTGGTGGAGGTTTGGCTTCGCCAGCTCGACGAACCAGTCGCACAGGTCGTCATACACGAAGTGCCGAGATCGCGTTCGCCGCGTCCGCGAACCGGTAGTTCTCGAGTGCCGTGTTGACGTCCGCCGTCGCGACCTGCAGACGCGCGAGGATCCACCGCTCGGGCACGCCCAGCGCCGCACGCGCCGCCGGGGTCTTCATGTGCGCTTCGAAGCGTTCCGGATCGTAGCCGTCGAAGTTCATCAACGCGAAGCGCGTGGCGTTCCACAGCTTGTTGATGAAGTTGCGATAGATCTGGACGCGCTCGACGGACAGCTTGATGTACGAGCCGCCGGTGTTGAGCGCCGCCAGCGCGAAGCGAAGTGCATCCGCCCCCATCGCCTCGATCCCTTTCGGGAAGTGCTTGCCGAGGTTCTTCTTGATGCCTTCGATGTCGGGCGGCTTCTCGACATCGACGCGCGCCTTCAGCTCGTCGAGCGTGGCACCGTTGACGATGTCGAGCGGGTCGATGACGTTGCCCTTCGTCTTCGACATCTTCTTGCCGTTTTCATCGGTCACCGTCGACGTGAGGTAGACGGTCCGGAACGGCACCTTCTTCATGAAATGGAGGCCGAACATCATCATCCGGGCGACCCAGAAGAAGATGATGTCGGGCGCCGTGACGAGCACGTCGTTCGGATAGAACGTCTTCAGCGCCGCGGTTTGCTCGGGCCAGCCAAGCGTCGAGAACGGCCACAGGCCGGAGCTGAACCAGGTGTCGAGGATGTCGTCGTCTTGCTTGAACGTCGTCGACGAACATTCCTTGCATGCGGTCGGCGTGTCGCGCGACACCGTGACGTGGTTGTTCTCGCAGTAGTACGCGGGAATCTGGTGGCCCCACCACAGCTGACGCGAGATGCACCAGTCCTGGATGTTCGTCATCCAGTGCTCGTACGTCTTCGTGAAGTGCTCGGGCACGAACTTGGTCTTGCCGCCGCGCACCGCCTCGAGCGCCTTGTCGGCGAGCGGCTTCGCGTTGACCCACCACTGCTCCATCAGCATCGGCTCGATCACCGCACCGCTGCGCTGGCTGCGACCGCGCGGCACCTTGTACGGCTTCACCTCGACGATGAAACCTTGCTCTTCGAGGTCGGCGACGATCGCCTTGCGCGCTTCCGGCACGCTGTTCGGCTGCGGCTGCTCGACCGACATGCCGATGTACTTCGCCGGCGCGGGCGCGATCATCTTGCCGCGGCGATCGATCACCTCGAGCACCGGGAGGTTCGCGATCTGGCTGACCGCATAGTCGTTCGGATCGTGCGCGGGCGTGACCTTCACGGCGCCCGTACCGAACGCCGGATCCGGCCATACCTTGCCGTCGCGAATGATGTCGATCGGCACGATCGGAATCCGCCGCCCGGTGAGCGGCAGCTCGATCTCTTTGCCGTGATACGCGAGGTAGCGCTCGTCCTTCGCGTGCACCGCCACCGCGGTATCGCCGACCATCGTTTCGGGACGCGTCGTCGCGACGATGATCTCGCCGCCGCCGACGATCGGATAGCGGATCGACCACAGCGAGCCCGGCTCTTCGGCGGTGTCGACCTCGAGGTCCGACACCACGGTCTCCGAGACCGGATCCCAGTTGATCATCCGCTTTGCGCGGAAGATCAGGCCTTCCTCGTAGAGGCTGACGAACGCTTCTTTGACGGCGTGGTTCGACTTCTCGTCCATCGTGAAGCGCTCGCGCTGCCAGTCGAGCGAGAAGCCCATCAACTTTTCTTGCGACGTGATCCGCCCGCCCGATCGCTCCTTCCACGCCCACGCGCGCTTCATGAACTCGTCGCGACCGAGATCGAACCGCGTCTTGTTCTCGCGGCGCTTCAGATCTTTCTCGAGCAACACGTGGACGGCGATCGACGCGTGGTCGATGCCGGGCATCCACATCGTGTTCGAACCCTTCATCCGGTTCCACCGGATCAGGATGTCCTGCATCGTCGACCCGAGTGCGTGGCCGATGTGGAGCGAGCCCGTGACGTTCGGCGGCGGCAGCGTGATCGAGAACGGGCGCTTACCGACTCCGTCCTCGCCGTGCTCGTATCCGTTCTCTAACCAAAATCGGATCCAGCGAGCCTCGACTTCCGTGGGCTCGTAGGTCTTCGAAATTTCCGACGTCGACGTCATAATGCGTCGACGTTTTTAGCACGCGGACGCGCCGCGTTAAGAGCGCTTGGTCAGGTCGCTCAGGTTCTCGCGGATGATTGCTTCCGCCAGCTCCGGAACGACCTCCCACACCACGCGCTCGACCACTTCCGTGGACAGCTTCAACAGTGCGAGCAATTCGGGCGAACCCGGCTCCAGGCCCGAGGCCTCGGCGAGCCGTGCCGCCATCTTCGCCAGTGTCTTCTCGACCAGGGCTGAACGCTTCGTGGGCGATCCCGAAACCATGGGCGAGCGATTCATACCAGCGATACCTCCATTGCTCGAAACGGGTGCGGAAACAGGTGCAGCGGCCGCAGGCGCCTTGGCCGGTGGACGCAGGCCCGGTGCAGCGCCGGCATTGCCCGCGGCCGCGAGGTCCGGCGAGATCGGCGGCACGGCCATCGCCGTGGTCTTGGTGGGTGCCGGTTGCGCCGGCGTGACCGTGGGCGCGACGCCTGCCGGCATCTTGATCGTGGGCATGCCCATGATCGTCGCCGAGCGTGGTGGCTCTTGCGTCGCCGCGGCGACCGGCTTGGCCGCCGCCGCTGCCGGTTTGGCAACCGGTGCCGACGGTTGGGTGGTGGCCGCGGCCGCCGGAGCAGCCGCAGCTGCCTGACCCGGCTTCGCGACCGCACCCTTTCCGACGATCTCGATGACTTTCTCGAGCATCGTCTGGGTGTCCCACGGCTTGGGCAGGTTCGCGTCGGCGCCGACTTGGGCTCCGCGCGCGTTGTCATACGGCGCGCCGTTGCCGACCAAAATCACCACCGGCACGTCTGCTGTGCCGCCGTCCTGCTTCAATGACAGGCAGAGGTCATAGCCGTTCTTGCCGGGCATCTGGCTATCCGCCAACACCACAGCGGGCTTTTGCGATTTCGCTTTCGAAAGCGCTTCTTCGACGGTCCGCGCGCCGACGTATTGGAATTCCGTGCCGCGGAACGTGATGTCCGCGACCTGTTGCATCGTCTGGCTGTCATCGACGCAAAGAACGATCTTGCTCACTTGGGTCCTCCCAAAGGGCTCGAACAAAACACTATCAGCCGTTCGGAGAAGCCGTCAAACCAACTGCCGAGAATCATTTGGCAGACGTGCTAAATACGCTCGCCATGTCCCACCTCACGCCACTTCATGAAGCTGCAGCCACTGTCGTCGCCGAAATCGCGGGCGCTGGCGTGCGTGCGGACGCGGTGAAGGTGGATGTCCCGCGTCAGGCCGAGATGGGCGATCTCGCCGTGAACACGTTTCCGTTCGCGAAGGCGACCGGAAAAAATCCCGCGGCACTGGCCGGCGAGGTCGTCGCGGCGTTCAAACCGAACGATCTGATCGCGAGCGCGGCCGCTGCGGGTCCTTACATCAACTTCAAGGCGAATCGCCCGGCCGTCTTCAAATGGTTGGTCGGCGCGGCGCTGCAGTCGACGCTCTTGCCGCGCGAGTACGGCAAGGGGCAGACGATCTGTATCGATTACAGCTCGCCGAACGTCTCGAAGCACCTCGCCTACCACCACATCCGGTCGACGATGCTCGGGCACTCGCTCGTCCAGATCTTCCGCGCGCTCGGCTACACCGTTGTCGGCATCAATCACCTCGGTGATTGGGGTACCACGCACGGCAAGTTGATCGCGGCGTGGAAGATGTACGCCGCCGGTGCCGGGTTGTCGCTCGACACTGTCGATGTCACCGCGCTGAATGATCTCTACACGCAGTTCAACGAAGCTGCGAAAACCGACACCACGCTGGAGGATGTCGGTCGTGCGGCGTTCAAGAAGCTGGAAGACGGCGATGCCGAATCGGTCGCGCTGTGGCAGCGGTTCAAGGAGATCTCGCTCGCCGAGTACCAAACCGTGTACGACCTGCTCGGCGTGAAATTCGACCTCGTCAAAGGCGAGAGCGAGTTCATGCCGGATGTCGATCGCGTGATCGGCGAGCTCGCGCAGAAGGGGCTATCGTCGGAAAGCGAAGGCGCGCTCGTCGTCGTCGTCGAAGGCGAGAGGAATCCGCTGATGTTGCGGAAGTCCGACGACGCCACCACCTACGCGACGCGCGATTTACCTGCCGCGGAGTTCCGGTGGAACACGTGGCATTTCGCGCGCTCGTTATATGTCGTCGATCGCGGCCAATCGGAACACTTCCGCCAGTTGTTCGGGACACTGAAGGCGATGGGTCACGAGTGGGCCAACAAGCTGCAACACATCCCGTTCGGGCTCGTGCAGATCGTTTCGGCGACGGGTGAAATCGAAAAGACCGGCTCGCGCAAAGGCAACGTCGTGTTGTTGAAGAACGTCGTCGCCGAAGCGAAGTCGCGCGTGCAAACGCTCCTCGCCGAGATCAACCCCGAGCTCCAAGGTGCCGAGCTCGAGCGCGTGTCCGAACAAGTCGGCCTCGGCGCCGTGTTGTTCGCGAACCTCTCGTCGCAACGCGACAAGGACGTCAAGTTCGATTGGGATCGCGTGATCGCATTGACCGGCGACTCCGGCCCGTACGCGCAATACAGCCACGCGCGGTGCGCGGGCATCCTGCGCAAGGCCGGCGGCTTTTCCAAAGAGCTCGACCTCGTCGACTTTTCAAAGCTGACGACCGAGCTCGAGTGGGCCGTCGCGCGGAAGCTGTGGGAGTTCCCGCAGACCGTCGTGTCGGCCACGCCGAAGTGCGAGCCGCACGTGATCGCGCATTACCTGCTCGATCTCGCCGGCGACTTGTCGCGTTGGTACACGGCCGGCAACAGCGACGCGTCGCTCAAAGTGCTGTGCGAGGATCAACCGACTCGCGAAGCACGCGTCGCGCTCGTCGCGGCGACAAAAGTCGTGATCGCCGAAGCGCTACATCTGCTCGGCCTCGCCGCGCCCGAGACAATGTAAAGGTAGCGAATTCAGCTTCCGAATTCCGCTTCACCATTTACCGTTTACGTCACTCCGTCTTCGTATCGTCCATCATCTTCGAGAACGCCGGATCGTTGGAGCAGGCGAACATCGCGTCCACGACGGCCTTCTTGTTCGCTTTGATCTGATCGCCGTACTTCTCCATGATTTCCTTCGGCGGCTCCTTACCGAGCTTGTCGTTCAGCTTCTTCCGCATCTCGTTGTATTCGGCGGTGTGCGCCTTGCGCCAGTCGCCGACGGCCTTGGCCTTCGCCACGCAGTCGGTACCACCCGTCTTGAACACTTCCGCCTTTTCGGTGTCGAGCTTCATGAACTTGTCGACATCCGCATTGCCACCACACGCACCGAGGGAGAGACCGAGGATTAGCGTCGCAAAAGCTTGCTTCATGACCATGTCGAGCCGCCCCGCCCCGCCATG
Source organism: Kofleriaceae bacterium (assembly GCA_047600425.1). GTDB lineage: Bacteria > Myxococcota_A > Polyangia > Haliangiales > Haliangiaceae > JABFXX01. The sequence continues at coordinate 322,038 of JASGLC010000001.1, forward strand.
TCGCGAACTATTTACTGGCCTCGTGGCATGATCGCGCTACGTGGCCGAAGCCCCTAAATCCGATGAGGATACGGCACTCGGGGCCACGCTCACCGCGCACACCAGTGGTGGTCCCACAGCGGTCCGCGAGAGTGCACCGCGCACGACGATCGGCCGCTATCGCGTGATCTCGCGCCTCGGCGCGGGTGGCATGGGGACGGTGTACGTCGCCGAAGATCCGGATCTCGACCGCAAGGTCGCGATCAAGATTTTGCATGCGACCTCGGACACGAGCAGCGCTCGGCTCGGCCGCGAAGCCCGCGCGCTCGCGAAGCTGCGCCATCCGAACGTCGTGACGATCCACGAGGTCGGGCGCGATGGCAGTGACGAGTTCGTCGCGATGGAGCTCGTCGACGGCGTCACGTTGCGCGAGTGGCAGCAGACGCCGCACACGTTCGGCGAAAAGCTCGACGTGCTCGGGCAAGCCGCGCGCGGCCTCGTCGCAGCGCATGCGGTCGGGCTCGTCCATCGCGACTTCAAGCCCGACAACGTCATGGTCGGTGCGAATGGGCGCGTCCAAGTCTTGGATTTCGGGCTCGCGAAGACCGCGGCGGACTCGATCGATCCCGACGCGACCGCGCCGACGAAGCCGATCGCCCTCGACGAGCTCACGCGCACCGGCGCCGTCGTCGGCACGCCCGCGTACATGGCACCGGAGCAATTCGCCGGCGAGCCGACGGACGCGCGCACCGATCAGTTCGCGTTCGCGGTCGTGACGTTCGAGCTCGTGAACGGGTTCCGGCCGTTCGCCGGCGTCACGTACGAGACCCTCGCCGACGCGGTGATGGCCGGCAAGCGATCGACGCAAACACGCCCGTCCGACGTTCCCGCGCGGATCCAGACCGCACTCGATCGCGCGCTCTCGATCGCGCCGGCCGATCGGTTTCCGACGCTCGAGGCATTCATCGCCGAGCTCGTCGCGACACCGCCGCCCGTGCCACCGAAGCGCCGTCGCCTCGCGCTCGCGCTCGCGGGTGCGCTCGTCGTCGGTGGTGCGGTGCTCGTGGCGACAGCGAAGCACGATCATCCAATCGCGGCGCCTGCCGATCCGCTCCAGGCGATCTTCGCGACGTCACGCCTGCCGGAGCCACTCGCGGCGCCTCTACCGAACGATCCGTACAAGGTCACGATCCATCGGCTGTCGAATGGCCTGACGGTCTACATCAGCACGAACCGCAAGAGCCCACGGATCTCGACGACGTTGCTCGTGCGTGCGGGCAGTCGCGATGCGCCGACGTCCGCGGTCTCGCACCTCGTCGAGCACATGCTCGGCAAGGGCACGGACAAGGTCGGGACCACGGACTTCGCGAAGGAGTCGCCACACCTCGACAAGCTGAAGGCGCTCTATCAAGCGCGTGACCGCGCGACCACGGATACCGAGCGCGCGTCGTTGCTCGCGCAGATCGACACCGAGAACGTCGAGGCATCGCGATTCGCGATCCCGTCGGAGACCGAGACCGCGCAAGCGCTCCTCGGCGTGACGAACGTGCACGCGAGCACGTCGTACGACACGAGCATGCTCAGCGCGGACGTGCCGAGCAACAAGCTCGGGCAATGGGCCGAGCTGCTCGGCGAGCGCTGGCGTAATCCGGTGATGCGGTTGTTTCACTCCGAGGTCGGGCTCGTGTTCAGCGAGATCCAACAGGAGCGCTCGCATGCGGGCTCGGGGTGGTACGCGATGCTCGATGCGATGAACGCCGCGCTGTTTCCGAATCATCCGTATAGCAATCCGATCGGCGGCTCGTATAAGGACATCGCGGCCGAGCCGTACACCCAGTCCGAGACGTTCCTGCACACCTACTTCGTACCGAACAACGCCGCGTTGTTTCTCGCCGGTGATGTCGACGCGAACCAGGCGATTCCCGTGCTCGAGCACGCGCTCGCGGGCTGGAAGCCGCAGCCTTTGCCGGCGCGTGACGAACACGAGGCCGCGATGCCGACCGGGTCGACGACGACGCGCGTGAACGGCATGCAGCCGGGACGCGTGTTCGGCTATCGCGCACCCGCGCTCGGATCGCCGGACGAGCTCGTGATGGCGATGATCGGCGAGCTGTTGCGTCATCTCGGAGATCCCGAACGCGGACGAATGACCGTGTGGCAACAACCGCTCGTCGCCGGCAGCATGTTGTCGCTGGTGATTTCGGCGCAGACCGGCGCGATGGTCGACGAAGCAGTGAAGACGACCGAAGCCGACGTCCAAGCGCTGCGCGACGGCACGATGTCCGAAGCAACGTTCGAAGCGATGCGGACGAACTTCGTCAACGCGTTCGACTTCGGGCACGAGAGTAACGATCAGCGCGTGTATTGGATGAGCAGCGCGTACCAGGCCGGGCACGCGTGGCGCGACATGCTCGGGTTGCGCGATCGGGCGGCAGCGGTGACAAAGCAAGACATCGCGCGCGTCGCGAAGACGTATCTCGCCGCCCCACTCGCGGTGATCGAGATCGATCCCGCGGCGCCGAAACCGCCGGATATGGCACCGCCGTCGATCACGCCGCTCGCCCTCGCCGACCACGCGACGAGCGCGTTCGTTCGCGATCTGCTCGCCGAGGAGACGGTCGAGATTCCGCCGCACTTCGTCACGGAAGGTCGCGATTACGAGGTTCGCGATACACCGGCGGGCCTGCTCGTCGCGACGCGCAACACCGACGACCGGTTCTACTCGACGCAGATCCACTGGAATGTCACCGAGCGCGAGTTGCCGTTGGTGTGCACGGCGTTGAGAGTGCTGGAGGGCACGACGAACGCGGTACGGCGCGAGCGCTGGTACGCGATGGGGCAGATCGTCCAGACGACCTGCCTGGACAGCGGTGTCGAGCTCTCGCTCTACGGTGCCGACACGCAATTCGATGCCACGTGGCAAGACGCGTGGGACTGGCTCCTCGGCCCCGACATCACCGACGGAGAAGCCGCGGCCGAGATCGCCGATCTGATCGCGAACGAACACCACGAAGCGTCGCTCGCCTACGCGTTGTCGGATCTCGCGGCATACGGCGCGCGCAGCGAATATCTAACCGCGCCCACGCATGCCCAGATCCGGGCGATGACCACGTCGAGCGCCCGCGCGATCCTCGCGAAGCTCGCCGCATTGCCGCACACGACGAACTACTACGGGCCGCGCGAGATCACGACGCTGCCGGTCGCCGCGAAGGCCACGGCTCCGATCACGGCGAAACCGCGCGCGTTCGGTCCACCGCGCACGCTCGTGTTCGACCGATCCGAACCGACGGCACACGCCGAGATCCGGATCAGCCTCGGCCTGCTCGCGCCGGCGAAGAAGGCGCTCGCGACGACGATGGCGCGCTACTACGCCGTGGTGCTCGACGAGCGGATTCGATCGGGGCGCGGCGAAGGCTTTTACAATTCGGCGACGCTCGATACCCCTACCGATCCGCGCGAGCCGACGAGCCTCGTCATCACGCTCGATACGGCGCCGAAGCAAGTCGCCGCGCTCGTGGCGCTGGTCCTCGGGATCGCGCGCTCGCCCGTCGATGGCAAACAGTTCGAGCGCGCGCGGTCGGATGTCGAACAGAGCATTCGCTCGAACTGGATCTCGCCGCGCCAAGTTCCGTACGAGGTCGTGAAATGGCGCCGGCTCGGCCTCACCGATGACCCGCGGCGCGACCAGTTCGATCGCCTCGTGCGGATGCGGCCGGACGAGCTCGTCGCGCAATTCGCGCAGGTCGCGCACGCGCCGACCTTCATCACGATCATCGGTGACGCGAAGCAGATCGATACGGCGAAGCTCGGACCGATCCAGACGGTGACGATGAAGGATCTGTTCGCGCCGTGATCAGCGGCAGCGCGACTTGATCTCGGCGAGCAGCTTCTCGGCCGCGTCGAGCGAGTTCATGAACCGCTCGCGCAGATCGCGATCGCGTTGGATGTCCTCGAACAGGCGATCGCGGCGATGGATCGAACGCAGCAGCGTGGCGACGTCTTCGGAGTAACGCACGTGGCGTTGCGGATACGGCAGCTGGCCCGGGATATCCGCCGCCGCGACCACCTTCTGCGCCATCTCGCGTGCTTGTTGTGCGGCTTGCTCGGCTTGCGCCTGCGCGGCCTTCGCCATCGGCGTGCCGGCGAAGTTCGAGCGGTTCGCGCCGTGCGTGGTGCCCTTCACCGGCATCGGCACGATCCGCGGATTCTCCGGCATCCCGGCAGGAATCACCCGCTGCGGCGGATCGATCACCGTGGCCGTGGCGCCCGCCGGCGTGACGAGGCGCGTGGCCGCGACGATCGTCGAAGTCATCATCGTGGCGACGTCGAGCTGCTTGCCGATCCACTCGGTGTAGTGGAGATCGAACAGCGATTTATCGCCGACGCGTGGATCGCTATCGCGGATCACCACGGCCTCGCGATCGGAGCCCGGTTCGCCACGCACGAGCACGTACCTGCGGCCGCGCTCCTCGTGGATCGTGACCGTGTACACGCTCGACTCGGTCTGGATCCGGTAGCTGTCGTTCGGGATCGATTGGACGTCGCCGAAGACGGTCTTCACCCGACCATTATACCTTGCCGAGCGCGCGCGGCGGCGGACGCGAGCCACCGCCGTACACCGTGAGGACGACCACGGCCAACACGAGCGGTAGCAGTGGCGCGAGCTCGGACGGGATCCGGTGGCCGAACACGGTCGCGGCCGAGAGCTGGAGCTGGATCGACACCGCGGATGCCAGCGCCAAGCCGAGGCTCGCGATCACGCCGAGCACCGGGCGCCAGCCGACGAGGATGATCAGCATCAGCGCGTAGTAGCCGCGGCCGCTCGACATGTCGGCGGAGAAACCACCGACGGCGAGCGACAGTTGCGCCCCACCCGCGCCGGCGAGTGCACCGCCGACGATCACCGCGTAGAGGCGCGCGCGTGAGGGATCGACGCCGACGGCCACGAGCGCATCCGGACGATCGCCGGCGGCACGCAACCGGAGCCCCCAGCGCGTCCGGGTCAGCGCCAGTGGCACGAGGATCGTGGCGAGCACGGCGCCGATCACCAACGGGTTCGTCAGCACGCGATCACCGAACGCCGGTGCCGGGGGCGAGTTCGCGCCCTCGTGATAGATGACCTGGAGCAGGAAGCGCGTGCCGGCCACGGCGACGAGATCGAGCGCGATGCCGACGATGACTTGCTCGGCGCGCAACCACAGCGACACGCCGACTTGCACGAGTGCGACGAGCGCGCCGGCCATCATGCCGCCCGCGATGCCGGCCCAGCTCGAATCGAACGCGTGGCCGAAGGCGGCCGCGGCGAACGCGCCGAACAGCAGCTTGGACTCGATCGCGAGATCGATCACGCCCGAGCGCTCGGTGATCGTGCCGCCGAGCACCGCGAAGATGTAGGGCACCGCGAGGCGGATGACCTGCGCGGCGAACGCGAGGGTCAGCATCAGCCGACTCCCTTCGCATCGCCGCGTTTGCGGATTCGATCCGCCGAGCTTCAACGCGAACGGCTGCGCGACGGCGACGGCGAGCACGATCACGCCCTGCATGAGCTCGGAGAGCTCTTTCGGGACCTCGTCGGATACTGCGAGCCCGCCCGACGACATGAAGCCGAGCACGAGCGCCGCGAGCGCGACGCCAAACGGCGTGCCGCGGCCGAGCAACGCAGCCGAAATGCCGAGGAGACCCGAGCCGGCACCGAGGCCGTCTTCGAACGCGTGCTTGTGGCCGAGGACGAAGTTCGTCGCGGCGAGTCCCGCGAGTGCGCCCGATGCGAGCATCGCGAACAGCTGCACGCGGCCGACGCCGATGCCTGCGGTGCGTGCGGCGTCCGGATCTCGGCCGACGGCGATCAGGGCGCGGCCCCACGTGGTCCGGGTGCGCAGCCAGGCGACGACGGCGGTGATCGCGAGTGCGAGTACGAGCGAGTAGTTCGCGCTGCTGCCGGAGAGGCCGAATTGCGGCAGCTCGGCCGCGGCGATGATCGGCGGGCCGGTCGTGGTGCCGTTCTGGAATAGGAGCTCGTTGCCGAGCCACAACGCGACCGCGGCGACGATCGCGTTGAAGATGATCGAGCTGATCACGGTGTGGACGTTGCGATAGACGCGATACGCGCCGATGATTCCGCCGACGACCGCGCCGGCGAGCGCGGCCACGATCGCGCACAGTCCGATCGCGATCGGCGCGGGCGTGCCCGCAGGCAGCGCCGCACCGACGGTCGCGCAGCCGACGACGCCCGCGATCACCGAGCCCTCGGCGCCGAGGTTGAACAGGCCCGCGTCGAGCGCGATCGAAACGGACAAGCCGGTCAGAATGAGCGGGGTGGCCTTATAGAGGACCTGCCCGAGCGAGTACGAGTCGCCGAGCGTGCGCGTGATCATCAGCCACCAGATGTGGCCGGGTGCCTTGCCGACGCAGAGCATCAGGAGAGAGCCGATCGCGATCGAAGCCAACAGCGCGATTCCGACGACGGCGAGCTCTCGAACAATGGCTTCGCGCTTCATACGTGCCCCGAAATCGCGTTGACGTGATCGGCAACGGCAACGGCAACGGCATCGGCATCGATCCCGAACGAAGCCGACGCCGAAATCCGACGTAGAACCGCGATCCGAGATGCGACCGTCCCCACCGTCGAACAAATCCGCACGCTTGGCGATCGCAAGTTGACGTAGTTGCGACCGTCCCCCGAAACCCGACGCAGAACCGTGCACGTGCCACGTGCCACGTGCACCTGCACGATCTGAGATTCGCGCTTCACGCTCCACCGCCGGTCATCAAGCCGCCGAGCTCCGCGCGGACATTCACCGCCGCGAGATCCGCGCGTTCACCCGTGATCGCGCCACGCAACATCACGACGATCCGGTGACAGAGCGCGAGCAGCTCGTCGAGATCCGCGCTGATCACGAGCACACCTGCCCCGTTGCGCGCCGCCGTTCGCAACTGATCGTGAATCCGCGCGATGCCACCGATATCGACGCCGCGCGTCGGTTGCGCCGCGATCACCGCGGACAATCTCGGCCGCGTCAGCTCGCGCCCGATCACGATCTTCTGTTGGTTGCCTCCGGACAATGACCGCGTGATCGCATCGGTGGACGCCGGCCGAATATCGAGCTGCTTGATCTGCGTCGTCGCGAACGCCGTCGTCCGCGCGCGATCGATCACGAATCGCCCGGTCACGTCATCACGGCCGAGCGTGAGGTTCTCGCCGATCGTCGCATCGAGCACCAAGCCGCCGTGCATCCGATCCTCGGGCACGTGCGCGAGCCCCGCACCGAACCGCTGCTTCGGCGTCATCCGCGTGACGTCGCGATCCGCGACGCGGACGGCCCCCGCGTGATCGATCAGGCCCGCAATCGCCAACGCGAGCTCGCGCTGACCGTTGCCGTCGACGCCAGCCACGCCGACGATCTCGCGCGCTCGCACCGAGAGGGTCACCGGCGACAGTCCGGTGGTCGCGACATTGCGCAGCTCCAACACGACCGGCGCGGACGACGGCGGCGGTTCCAACACCGACGGCTCCGGCAATTCGCCACCGACCATCGCTCGCGCGATCGCCGCCGTATCCGCGTTGCGGCCGAACGTGCCGACCGTCTCGCCTTGGCGCAAGACCGTGACGGCGTCCGCGACGGTCTTCACCTCGTCGAGCTTGTGCGTGACGATCACGATCGTCGTCCCACCAGCCGCGAGCTCGCGCAACGTCTTCAACAGACCATCGACTTCGATCGGCGCGAGCACGGCCGTCGGCTCGTCGAGCAACAGGATCTTCGCGCCGAAGTGCAGCGCCGTCACGATCTCCGCCCGCTGCGCCGCACCGAGCGGCAGATCCTCGACGCGCGCCCACGGATCGATCGCGAGACCGATCTTGTCGCCGAGCTGCTTCAGCGCCCGCGCGGTCGGCTCGAGCGAGAGCAGACCGTTGGCGATCGGCTCCGCGCCGAGCACCGCATTCTCGACCACGGTCAGCGCACCACTGAACGCGCCGTGCTGCTGGACGATTCCGATGCCCGCACGCCGCGCGGCACTGCGATTCCATCGATCCAACGCGACCGCACGCCCGTCGAGCTCGAACGTTCCCGCATCCGCCGGCAAGATCCCGGCGAGGATCTTCACGAGCGTGCTCTTGCCCGCCCCGTTCTCGCCGACGAGCGCGTGCACGGTGCCCGGCGCCACGTCGATCGTCGCCGCACGCAACACGCGACAATTCGGATACGTCTTGTCCAACGTCGCGCGAATCATTCGAACGGCACCTGGATCGTGCCGGCGACGATGCCATCACCGAGCTTGCGCACGGCCTGCACGACATCGAGCGGCAGGAGGTTCTTGTTCCGCTCGTCGGACACGAACGTGACGCCGTTCTCTTTGAGACCGAGCTCGTGCACGCCGCCGCGAAACTTCTTCGCGATCACGTCCTTCACGATATCGACGACCGCGACATCGATCCGCTTGATCATGCTCGTGACGATGCAGCACGGCGCCATCTCGTACTGATCGCTATCGACGCCGATCGCGAACAACCCGCGTTGCCGCGCCGCCGCGAACACGCCGTCGCCGGTCTTGCCCGCTGCGGTGAAGATGATGTCGGCGCCGCCGGAATACTGCGCGGCGCCGAGCTCTTGTCCGAGCGGCGCATCCGCGAACGCTTTCGGCTCCGTCCCCGCGTACGCCGCGAGCACCCGACACTCGGGACACACGTAGTGCACGCCCGCCGTGTAACCGACCTCGAACTTGCGGATCAGCGGAATCTTCATCCCGCCAACAAACCCGACCGTCTTCGTACGCGACACCTTCGCCGCGATCGCGCCGACCAAGAACGAGCCTTCTTGTTCGCGAAACTTCAGTGCCGCGAGGTTCGGCAGCTTCGGCGACGTCTCGGTCGGCGAGTAGTCGATGCCGGCGAAGTTCACGTCAGGAAACTGCTGAGCGAGCCGCTCGAGATCGGGCCCGAAGATGAAGCCCACGCCGATCACGAGATCGACGTGCTTGGCCGCCATCGAGCGCAACGCGGTCTCCCGATCGTTGCCTTCGCTCGGTTCGATGAACTCGATCGCGACGCCGAGCTCGTCGCGTGCGCGAAGCAGGCCGCGATACGCCGCCGTGTTGAACGACTTGTCGTTCTTACCGCCGATATCGAACACCAGGCCGATCCGGACACCGGATCCTGGCTTCGCCTCGGGCTTGCCGAATGCGATCCACCCCGCCACGATCAACACGACGTTGATCCCGACGAGGACGAGGATCGCCCTCTTCACTTAACCGCCGCCGAGCGCCGGGCCATTCCCGAGGCAATTTCCGGGGCGCGGCGCCCACTTGGGAACGCCTGCGACAGGCGCAAAAAGGGCGCCGGTCGCACTTCGATTCCCGCAGATCATGGTTATCGTTAACCTAGGTCATCAGGAGGCCTCAATGGGAATCATGAGCTTCATCAAGGGTGGTGTGGCGGAGCTGGCGATTGCTCGTCCAGATTCGGCGAAGGACTTTTGGGTCTACAAGCATCCCGACCAGACGATCCCGATGAAGGCGCAGCTCACCGTCGATTCCGACGAGGTGGCGCTCTTTTTCAAGGACGGAAAATTCGTCGGCAGCTTCTCTGCCGGTCGGCACACGTTGGACGCGTCGAACATCCCGTTCCTCGGGCAACTGATCGACAAGTTCACCGGCGGCAACGTGTTCATCTGCGAAGTCTTCTTCGTCACGATCCGCGAGATGCCGTCGATCAAGTTCGGCACCTCGATCGGTGACATCCAGGATCCGCAGACGCAGCTCCGCGTTCGCCTGATGGTCTATGGCGAGTTCTCGGCGAAGGTGAACGATCCGACGAAGTTCGTGATCGGGCTCGTCGGCCAGCGCGCCACGGACAACAGCTCGTTCCTCGGTTGGTTCAAGAGCCAGGTCCAGAAGGTGATGAAGGACGGCATTGCCGAGCTCATCGTCAAACAGAACTGGCCGATGATGAAGGTCACGTCGGGCGCGTATACCGACGAGATCGAGAAGTCCACGCTCGAAGGCGTGCGCAAGGATATCGAGCCGTACGGCGTCGAGATCATGCGCTTCGGTGACTTCTCGATCACGATGGATCAGAACGACAAAGAGCGCCTCGACAAGCTCGTCGATCGGATCGCGTACGTCTCGGGCATGGGCAACGCGCCGGGCGGTATGGCCGCGTATCAACAGCTCGCACAGGCCGAGATGATGATGGGTGCCGCCGAAGGCATGAAGAATGGTGGCGGTGGTGGCGGTGGCGCGTTCCAAGGCGCAGGCGTTGGCCTCGGCTTCGCGATGGCGGGTCAGATGCAGAACGCGATGGCCGGTGGCATGGCGCCGCAACCGCAACACGCTGCGCCGGTGGCCGAGTCGAAAGAATCGATCATGGCCACGTTGAAGCAGCTCGGCGAATTGAAGGCCGCGGGCGTCCTCACGGATGCCGAGTTCGAAGCGAAGAAGAAAGATCTTCTCGCGAAGCTGTAAGCGCTACGCCATGTACTTGCGCGCGTCGCGTTCGTCGCAGATGCGCGCGTGTTCCATGAGCGCGTAGGTGATCGCCAGCGTGCTGGTGATCGTCGGCGTGACATCGGTGTTCGTCGCGGCGACGAGCTGGAGCTCGCCACGCGTCCAATCGAGCAGGGACATCACGACGCCGCGCAGATCGCCCGAGACTTGGGTCGAGCCTGCGTCGACGATCGCGCCCATCGAGAGCTCGACCCAACCCGCGTGACTGCCCGAGCGCAGGACGAGCCGACCGCTCTTCTTCTCCTGCTCGAGCATCACGAGGATCTGGGGCAGCCCGACTTCTTGGAGGTCCGTCCGCAAGACCACGCGCTCGCCCGGCTTCGTCGCACCGTGGACGACGTGTTGGCACCGCGCGACGAGCTCCGCGCTGACGAACGGCTTCTTCAGCACGTCCTTCGCGCCGCGCTCGAAGGCCTGCGCGAGCTCGGCCGAATCCTGCGCCATCACGATCACCGGCACGTGACCGAGCCCGGCGCGACGACCGAGCGCGTTCACCATCTGGATGCCATCGATCACCGGCAACAGCCGGTCGACAACGACGACATCCGGCGCTTTGCGCATGCACGCGCCGATCACCTCGAGGCCATTTGCAGCAGTCGCGACCGTGCAACCCGCTTCGCCGAGCTCGGCCGACAGGCGCTCGAGGATCCGGGTCGACGGATCGCCGACGACGACGTGCAAGGCCGGCGCGCTCGGCTTCACGCGCTTCGAGAGCATGCGATCGACCGCGCGCAAAAACAGCATGTCTGCGTGACGGGTCGGCGGGTCGAACGCGACGCCGATACCAGCCGGGCGACCGAGCGCGCGCGCATCCGCTTCCGACAACGAGTGAACGACCGTGGCGGGCGCGGCGAGTTGTCGGCCTTCGAAGAACATCGCGACGAACACCGGATCGCCGACGTCGAGGGGCGGCGACAACTTCAAGAATGCCCCCGTGCGCGACAGGTCCGAGAGCACGCACCGGCGCTCGACACCGTGGGCAAACACTTCCACCGCTACATCCACCGAGTACCGATCCGCTCGACGCCGCATCAGGCTACCGGTGTAGCGAATTCGCGGGCGGTGATCGGGTACGTCGAGGGTATCCAAACGTTCGCGATCTCCGACGAGGAATTCACGGAATACCGACGGACTTTTCCGTTCGGAGTGTCCGCTGGAGTGGACACTCGGGTTGCCACTCGCCAAATCGGCTATGTTCCGCCCCGGATGTCCCGCCTCGACAATCAGACCTACTACGACGACTTTGCCGGTTGGTACGAGCGTGAGCGCCACCTTCCCTATCACCGCATGCTGGATGATCTCGAGGTCGAGATCGTCGAGCGCTACGCCCGCGGCAAGACCGTGCTCGAGGTCGGTTGTGGCACCGGCCTGATCCTCGACCGCGTGGCGAAGTTTGCCTCGGGGTCATCCGGAATCGATCTTTCTGCCGGGATGTTGGCGCGTGCTGCCGGCCGCGGCCTCGCCGTGGGTCAGGCCTCCGCGACCCAGCTGCCGATCGGCGATAACTCCGTCGACGTCGCGTATTCGTTCAAGGTCCTCGCCCACATCCCCGATATCGCGGGAGCGATGAGCGAGATGGCGCGAGTTGTCCGCCCGGGCGGTTACGTGATCGCCGAGTTCTACAACGCGCGATCGCTGCGCCGCCTCGTCAAAGCCGTGAAGCCGCCGACCGCCGTGTCGGAGCAGACCAACGACGAGCACGTGTTCACGCGTTACGACGACGCTACGGCAATCCGTAGCTACTTGCCGATGAGCCTCGACTGGATCGCCACGCGTGGCATTCGGGTCGTCACGCCAGTCGCCGCCGTCCTGCGGATTCCCGTCGTCGGCCGCGCCCTACGGTGGGCCGAACATCGGTTGGCGGATGCCCCGATCGCGCGCGACCACGGCGGGTTCCTCGTCGCGATCTGCCAGAAGCGCGCATGAAACTCGCGATCCCGATCGCGCTCGCCGCCGCGCTGCTCGCGTGGTGGCTGCGTTGGGGTTGCGACGACGCGTACATCACGTTCGTCTACGGTCGCTCCGTCGCCGATGGCCATGGTCCGCAGTGGTTCGGCACGCACATCGAGGGCTACACGAACTTCCTGTGGATGCTGTGGTCCGCGCTCGGCCTCATGATCAGCGTCGATCCGTTGCGCTGGTCGTGGGCGCTGTCGATCGCGTCGCTGGTCGCGACGATCCTCGGCACGTTCCGGTTGGCGCCAACCAAGCTCGCCGGGTTGACCGCGATCGGCGTGCTCGCCACGAACTACACGTTCCTCGCGTTCGGCACGAGCGGGCTCGAGACCATGTTGCAAGCGGCGCTGCTCGTCGCGGTCTACCTCGAGGTCCAACGCCTCCGCGACAAAGCGGGGATCGAGTCGATGATCGTGATCGGGGTCTACGCGTCGCTCGCGTTGATGACGCGATTGGATTCCGCGCCGATGCTGCTCGTGCTCGGCATCGTCACCGCGCGGCGCCTCGTGAAAGCGAACGTCTCGGTCCGCGTGTGGATCGCGGGCGCGATGCCGGTGCTGATCCTCGTCGGCGGCTGGTTCCTGTGGAAGCTCTACTACTACGGCGAGCTGTTGCCGAATACGTTCTACGCGAAGGCCGACTTCGCGCTCGGTCACGGCCTGTGGTTCATCGGCAAGTTCTTCGTCGAGTACTGGCTGTGGCTCGTGATCCCGCTCGCGATCTGGCGGCGCGCGTGGCTCCCGCTCGCGCTCGTCACGGCGCAGCTCGCGTACATCGCCCTGGTCGGCGGCGACTTCATGGAGTTCCGCTTCTTCGTCCCGCTCCTGCCACCACTCGCGCTCGCGATCGGCGAGATTCCGCGCACGAAGCTGCACGCAGCGCTGATCGTCGTGGGGCTCGGCGCGGCATCGCTCCGTCACGGCGCCGCCTTCAACTCCACCGGCGATCACTCGATCGATTCGATCTATTGGATGGCGAACTACTACGGCAAGGTGAAGGACAACGACTGGTCGCAGATCGGCCGCTCGCTGTGGTGGCTGCGCAACGCCTCGATCTCGTGCAACGGCGCCGGCGCGATTCCGTACAACACCGACCTCCCGACGATCGATCAGCTCGGCCTCAACGACGAGTGGGTCGCGCGCCACGGTGTCCACGCACCGGCGGACTATCCGCGGCCGGGCCATCAGCGCTACGCGACGGTGGAGTACCTGAAGAGCCGCGGCGTCACGCTCGTGATCGGCTCGCCGACGTACGTCGATCGCGACGCGCTGAAGAATCGCAAAGACGCCGAGATCCTGCGGCTGTGGCTCGATCGGATCGTCGGCTTCGCACCGCATCCCGTCGGTGACATCGAGGTGGTCGCCGCGCCGATCGACGACGATCGCGAGATGTTGATGTGGTACCTGACGCCGGATCCGATGACGACCGCGCAGATCGCCGGTTGGGATCACCTGCGGCTACGGATCCGGGACTAGCGCCTTCGCGAGCTCGAGCGCGAACGCGGCATCTTCGTCATCGTGATCCGCGACGAGCGCATCGTGGATGATCGTCCAGGTTCGCGTCATCCGCTCGTGGACATGTGCGGGCCACGGGGCCGACCACGATGGCTTCGGATAGTCGATCACGAACTTGCCGAACAGCTCCTTGTTGATCGCGAACACCTCGCGAATGGATGGTCGCGCCGTGCCCTGTGGCAGCACGCGGAACAGGATCCCGTACGGATACGACGGATAGGCCTCGAGCACGTGCTTCTGGAACGTGTCGACGAACAACGGCCGCTTCGAGTCGAGCACCTTCTGCGCGAAGTGCGCGACGAAGATGTCGTTACCGACCTTCGGGATCGGAAAGCCGAGCTCGGCTTCGACGCGTTCGCGAGTCGCCGGCCGACTGATCGCGTACCACATGATCACGTGAACATCGGGCCGCTCGTGGAGCATGAGCTGGACGTACGACGAGCCGAAATCGAGATCGTCCTCCGCCACGATCACGACAGAGTCTTGCGGCAGCGACGCGAGCATGTTGCGGACGTTGCGCTCGACGGCCGGCGAGTGCACGGCTTGCACGAACGGCAGCGACGTCACCAGGATGCCGACGAACGCGATCAATGCCGCCACGTTCAAGAGCGTCCGCTCGGCGAGGCGATCCGGAATCACGTCCGAGAGCGCCCACGCCACCGGGACCGCCCAGATCAGCGCCGACATCAGATGAAAGCGATGGACGACGAATAAGCCGACGCCCTCGAGCTCGACGTTGAACCGCAACACGAGCAACGGCCCACTGATCAACCACGTCACGAACAACACCGCCGCGCCGATATCCTTGCGAACGATGCGTCGTCCGATCGCGATCGCGCCGCCGATCGCCGGCACGTAGAGCCACCAACGCCCGATCGTCTTCACGTACTCCCACAGGTTGTCGAGCATCGGGACGTCTGGACGATTCGGCGCGAACGCGCCGGGTCCGCCGTAGTCCTTGCGAAGGAAGTGAAACAGCAGCGCGCCGAACGAATCGATGTGGCGTCCCCACGAGCGCGCGTTCTCCGCGGTGATCAACAGATACGCGTACGGCAGAAGGCCGATGACGATGCCGCCCGTCGCGACTGCGATCGCGCGCCAGCTCGATTCGCGAACCGTGCGCACGATGCCGAGGATCCCGATCGGGAAGGTCAGCGCACACGTCACGTGATCCGACAGCCCGAGCCCGGCGACCAAGCCGAGAAGTAGTGCGCGCCACAGTCCTTTCACCGGACCGTTGGTCGCTGCGAGTAGGAGGATCGTCCCAACCACCAAATCGTTCAGCGCGAACACCTCGCACTCGGTGTTCATCTCGACGACGACCGGCGCCGCCGCGAAGATCGCGCACGCGATCGTGGCCGCGAGTGGCTTCGCTCCCCACGCCCGACACGCGGCGTGGAGCACGATGATCGACGCCGCTCCGACGAGCGCTGTGGCCAACGCCGCGGTGTGAGCCGGCGTCGATCCGGGCAACCACTGCATGAGCCGCAGGTAGATCATCAGCAGCGGGTAGCCGGTCGGATGGGGCACGCCGCCGATCCCGCCGAGCGTCGAGAGCTCCGCGTTGTCACCGTCGACGATGTGTGCGGGCGCGAGCCAGAGGTAGGCGACAGCCGCCAGCAACCCCAGCGCTACCCCACGCTCGAACGCGTAAACGCGCAAAGTGCGACTGCCGTGAATTGTCACTCGCCGACCGAAGAATGGCACAGGCCGCAGGTTCAAAAAACTTCTAGCACTGGAATGCCAGCACTTAGCGCGTGGCATATGCGCTGCACTCGGGTGGCCCACCGAATGAAGTCGTCCACGAACAGGGCTCGGGGCTTCACGCTCATCGAGCTCATGATCGTGGTCGCCATCATCGGCATCCTCGCGGCCGTCGCAATTCCTGCGTTCCTCGAATACATGAAGAAGAGCAGAGCCACCGAAGCCGGTCTCAATCTGAACAAGATCGGGAAAGCGGCGAAGCGGATCAAAGGCGAGATCGGGACGTTCGCGGTCGAGACCGGCGCGATGTTGCCGCACTCGACGGGCACCTGCTGTGGCGATAGCGGTGGCACCACCAAGGTCAACAACAAGTGCACGCCAACCCCGGACGCATTTTCGGATGGCGCCGGTTGGTCGCACCTAGAATTTTCGGTCGACGAGCCGAACCAGTACAATTACCAATACAGCCCGGACGCATCGGGGACGTCATTCACGGCGTACGCAGTGGGGGACACGGACTGCGACAACGTGAAAGCGACGTTTACGATGCTCGGCTACACGACAGGCCAAGGCAATGCCGCGGTCTCCATCGTGCCGCCGCCGGACCGTATTTATTAAGGCACGAAACGTTTCAGGACACCCAAAGGAGAGGACTAAGCATGAAGAAGAAAGCGCTACGTGGTTTTACGCTGATCGAGCTCATGATCGTGGTGGCGATCATCGGCATCCTGGCGGCCGTCGCCATTCCCGCGTTCCTCGAATATATGAAGCGCGGCAAGACGACGGAGGCATCGCTGAACCTGAACAAGATCGGTAAGGCGGCCAAACGCGTGAAGGGTGAAATCGGCACGTACGCCGTCGAGACCGGCGCGTTGTTGCCGCACTCGACGGGCACCTGCTGTGGTGACTCGGGTGGTACCACCCAGGTCAACAACAAGTGCACGCCGACCCCGGACGCGTTCTCGGACGGTCTCGGTTGGTCGCACCTCGAGTTCTCGGTCGACGAGCCGTCGATCTACAGCTACCAGTACGCGCCCGATGCGTCGGGCTCGACGTTCTCGGCGTACGCGGAAGGCGATGCCGACTGCGACAAGAAGATCGCGACGTTCACGATGCTCGGCACGACGACCACCGCTGGTAACCCGGCGATGAACATCGTCAACCCGGCCTCGGGCGTCTACTAAGCAACATATAGAACGAGGGTGTCCTCGGAACGGTCAGCTGGGTGGACAGCTGGCCGTTTTGCTTTTCGGGGTCCGCGGGGCTGCGGAGCTCGCTAGCTTCGTTGCCGCTGCGCTTCCGCTCCTCGCGTACGGGAGTACGCTCCGGTGCGGGTCTCGCGGCGCCTCGCTATCGAGCTTCCTCGCCATCCGCTTTTCGGACGCGGCACACGAATTCCGCCTCTCGGTTCCGGTTCACTACTCACCGTTGGCCGCGGGTTGACCTGCCGGAGATCCACGATCGTCGTCTGGCTCGATTTTCGGAAGCTCGTTTGTTTCGGTAAAATTTGCGTCTGCAACGTCATCTCCTCACGCTCGCGATCGCGCTGGTCGGCGCGCTGGTGTTCGTCACCGCGGTCACCGGTGGTTGGGTCTACGACGACAAGGCCCTGATCGCGCACGACGTCCATATCCACTCGTTCGCCGATTGGCCGCGGTGGTTCATCACGGACTTCTGGAACGTCGACGACGAGCTCGTCCAGTTCGGCGCGCGCATCCTGTACTGGCGACCGCTCGTCGTCGCGAGCTACGCGCTCGATTGGAAGATCGGCGGCGGCAGCCCGGTGTACTTCCACGTCGTCAACCTCGCGATGCAGGCGGTCGCGTCCGCCCTCGCATTCACCACACTACGGCGCTGGCTCGGCGGTGCGGTCTGGCCGGCGGCCGCGGCCGCGCTGCTGTTCGCCGTGCATCCCACGAAGGCCGAGAGCGTCGCGTGGATCTCCGGCCGCACCGACATCATCTGCCTGATCGCGATCCTCGTCGCCGCCGCGGGTATCGCGCGCCGCCGCGAGGGCAAGCACGGCGGCATCGCGCTCGAGATGGTCGGCACGATCGTCGCGTACTTATCGAAGGAGCAAGCGATCGTCCTGCCCTGCTTCGCCGCCGTCGAGGCCTGGGTCGCATCGGGGCGGCCGGCGATCGATAAAGCCGCGGTCAAGACGATCATCCGCGGCGCCCTCCCGCAGGCCGTGCTCGCGATCGTCTATCTCGCGATCCGCACGCTCGTGTTGCCGATCGGTGCGGCGAATGGCGCCCAGCACGTCCCGCTCTTTCATCACGCGCTCGCGCTGTTCGAGACGCTCGGCCGGTTCGTCACGCTGACCGCGGTGCCGCACGACCTGTCGATCCAGCAGGGCCTCGTCCACACGATCCAGCACGAGGCGGTGCACAGCTATCCGTACGTCGCGATCGGCGTGGTCTCGACGATCGTCCTCGTCGTACTCGCGTGGCGGCTGCGAACCACGATGCCCGCGGTAACGATCGGCATCGCGCTCTACTTCGTCACGATCGCGCCGACCTCGAACCTCATCTACACCGGCATGGCCACGCTTGTCTCGGAGCGGTTCCTGTACCTGCCGTTGTTCGGCTTCGCATACGCGTTCGGTGCGGTACTCGAGCGCTACGGCATCAAGCGTTGGGTCGCCGGCGCGACCCTCGTCATCGCGCTCGCGCTGTCGATCCAATCGCTGCGCCGCTCGAGCGACTTCATCGACGACGCCACACTGTGGAAGCGCGAGCTCGCCATGCACCCCGACTCGTTGACCGCGAGGTACGCGGCGGTGTCGCGCGCGATCGAGGACAAGCAGTTCTACACGGCGCTCGGCCTGTTGCAGAACACGTCGCCGTACGACGAGACGTTCTTCGAATACGTCGCGACCGCGTTCCAAGTCGCCGGCACGTTGACCCGGTTGATTCCCGATCACGATCCGCAGCACCTACTCCAGATCGACAAATTCTGCGCCGACCTGATCGCGAAGCGCCCGGCCGCGATCGACGTGATGGGCGTGAAGTTCTCGCTCGATCTATCGAACCTCGAGAACGATCGCGACCTGCACGATTCGATCCCGAGGTTCCTCGAGATCCGCGCGGATCTGCAGTCCCGGCTCGGTCACGATGCCGCCGCCGTCGAGCTCGCCCAACAAGCGATCGACCTGTGCCCGCGCTGCGGCTCGATCGTCACGATGTACGCGCTCGTTCTCGCCCGGGCGCAGCACTACGACGACGCACTCGCGGTGCTCGATCAAGCCGAAGGTCACATCCCCGGCGAGGGCCTCGCCGAAACTCGCGAGCACGTCACCGCCGCACGCCAGCTCGCGATCGCAGGGCAGAACCTACAAGGTCCGGCAGCGCTTCAAAACCACGCGACCGAGCTGGCGAAGCTCGAGCTGTGGGGCCGCGCGTTCGACGTCCTCGCGCCGTACGAGGCCGATATCTCGCACGCGCCGAAGTTCGCGGTCGGCTTTGCCGAGCTCGCGTTTCGCGCCGGCGAAGAAGCGACCGCGCGCCGCGTGCTCGCCGTGTCGAAGTCGCCCGCCGAGATCGACGCGCTGATCGCGGAATGGACGCAGAAGATGGGCTGGACGCGGTGAAGGCGTGGCTGCGCGATCACTGGGGGCCGCTCGTCGCGATCCTCGCCGTGTTCGTGTTGTACGCACCCACGCTCGGCCGCGGCCTCGTCAACTACGACGACCCGTGGCTGTACGCGGACAATCACCTGCTCCAGCACGTGTCGTGGTCCGGCATCGTCACGGTGTTCACCGACCTCGACTCGCCATCGCGCTACGCGCTGTCGCCGGAGTATTTGCCGATTCGCGACCTCTCGGTGATGGCCGACTACGCGGTGTGGGGACACCACTACGGCGGCTTTCACCTGACGAACCTCGTGATCTACAGCGCCGCGATCGCGCTGTGGTACGGCGCGCTGCGCGGCTTCGGCGTGCCGAAGACGATCGCGGCGACGGCGATCCTGATCTGGGCGGTGCATCCGAGCCACGCGGAATCCGTGGCGTGGTTGGCCGAGCGCAAGGGCCTGCTCGGGGTGGCGTGGTCCGGTGCGTGCGCATTCGCGTACACGAAGTACCGAGTGGGCGGACGATGGTGGTGGTTGGCGTTCGCGATGGTCGCGGGCGTGGCGGCAGTGTGGAGTAAAGCGATCGCCGCGTTTGCTGTCGGTGCGATCGCCGGCCTCGAGCTCGTCACGCGCGATCACGCTCGCCGGCGCGCCGTGATCGGCGTCGGTGCGATCGGCCTCGCCGCGGTGCTCGCGTACATCCCGGTCGTGATGCTCGCCGTGCGCTGGGACATCGTCGGCGCCGCGGGCAACGTGTTGCCGGCCTCGCGGGCGGCGGCGGTGTTCGGCGTGCACGGGTTCTATCTCGAGCTCACCGCCGGCGTGATCACGAATGCAGTGAGCTATCCGATCGCGAGCACCGGGCCGAGCATCGTGAACCTCGTGATCGGTGCGCTCGGGTTTGCCGGCGTAGGTGCCGCCTTGTGGAAGGGCGATCGCGTGATCCGGATCGCCGCCGTGATCTGGCTGTTCGGCTGGCTCCCCGTCGGGCATCTGTTGCTGCCGCTCCAGATGGTGTTCGTCGCGGATCGCTATCTGCTCGTGCCATCGCTCGGCGCCGCGATCGCGATCGCGTGGCTGATCTCGAAGCTGCGCCCGCGGATGCGCGTGATGGCGAGCGTGCTCGTCGTGATCGGCTTCATGTTGCGCGCGTTCGTGGCGCAGTCCGGTTGGGCCGATAACGAACAACTGTGGGACCGCGCGATCGCCTCGAACCCCGCCGATGGCAACGCGTGGGCGATGTATCTCGAGGCGCTCGATGCCGAAGGCCGCGCGGCCGACGCGCAAGACATCGTGACCGAAGCGCTCACGCATTCGCGCCTGCCCCGCTTGGTCATGCACGCCGCGTTGACCGCGTCCGCGTTGCATCACGATGACGAAGCGCTCGCGCTCATGCACGAGGCCGCGTTTCACGGCGAGCCGCGCGCGATGGCGAACTACGCGAACATGCTCGCGGAGCGCGGACAGCTCCAAGAGGCCTTGCGGTGGGCGCGCTACGCGACGACGGCGGCGCCGAGCTACGCGAACGGCCATCGAATTCGCGGCAAGGTCGCGCGCCTGATCGATCAGTATTCGACCGAGTCCGTCCACGCGTTCGAGCGGGCCTACACGATCGACCCCGGCGACGCGGTCAATCGCTACAACCTCGGAATCGCGTACGGCGATGCCAAGCGCACCGACGACGCACGAAAGCTGCTCGAGAGCTGTCTCGACGATCCGCGACTCGCGCGCCCGGCCCAGACCGCACTCGGGCATCTCTAGGTATACTCACGCCGTGGGCGCGATCCTCGTCGTCGACGACGAACAATCGATGCGCGACTTCCTCGCAATCTACTTGCGACGAAGCGGCCACCAAGTCACGACCGCGGTGAACGGCAGCGAGGCCGCCGGCCGAATCGGTGATGGTGGCTTCGATCTCGTGATCACCGATCTCAGGATGCCCGGCGAGCTCGATGGTCTCGGGCTCCTGAAGGCGATCAAGGCGAGCCCCGCGACCACGCCCGAAGTGATCGTGATGACCGCGTACGCGAGCACGGACACCGCGTTGTCTGCGATGAAGCAAGGCGCGTACGACTACCTGACCAAGCCGTTCAAGCTCGACGAGATCGAGGCGGTCGTCAATCGCGCACTCGAGAAGCGGGCGCTCGTCGCCGAAAACCTGACGCTGCGCGAGCGCGTCGCGGGCAAGGCGCGGCTCGCGCAGATCATCGGCAAGAGCCGCGCGATGCAGCAGGTGTTCGAGCTGATCGGCAAGATCCACTCGACCCGCACGTCGGTGCTGATCACCGGCGAGAGCGGCACCGGCAAGGAGCTCGTCGCGCGCGCGCTCCATACCGAAGGTGCGCGGGGTCCGCAGCCGTTCGTCGCCGTCAACTGCGGCGCGATTCCGGAAGCGCTGATGGAGTCCGAGCTGTTCGGGCACAAGCGCGGCGCGTTCACCGGCGCGATCGCGGACAAGCGTGGCCTCTTCCTCGAGGCGAATGGCGGCACGCTGTTCCTCGACGAGATCGGCGAACTTTCGCTCGGCCTCCAAGTGAAGCTGCTGCGCGCGTTGCAGGAGCGCAAGATCAAGCCGGTCGGTGAGACCGAGGAGCTCGAGGTCGATGTCCGGATCATCGCGGCGACGAATCGCGATCTCGAAGCGGATGTCGCGGCCGGCAGCTTTCGCGCGGACCTGTATTACCGGTTGAACGTGATCGAGGTGCGAATTCCGCCGCTGCGTCATCGCCGCGAGGACATCCCGGCGCTCGCCGAGCACTTCTTGCGCCGGTTCACGGCGGAGCAGCGACGGTCGGCGCAGCTCACGGCCGAGGCGATGCGAAAGCTCGAGGCTCTCGACTTCCCGGGCAACGTGCGCGAGCTGGAGAACGTGATCGAGCGTGCGGTCGCGCTGACGTCGGGGCCGTTGATCGGCGCGGATGATCTGCCGGATCCGAAGCCGCGCGCGAAGCTTCCCGCCGCGCCGGTGGAGCTGCCGGCGGATGGCATCGATCTCGATCAGCTGCTCGGCGAATTCGAGCGCGGGTGGGTCGTGCGTGCGCTCGAGCAGACGAACGGCGTGCAAAAGAAGGCGGCCTCGCTGCTCGGCATCAGCTTTCGCTCGTTTCGCTATCGGCTCGAGAAGCTCGGCCTGAAGGAAAAGGACGAGGGCGAGTCCGAATGAGGCCGCCCGTCGTGGATATGCGACCGAGCGCGAGCGAGGGCTCGAGCATGTCGCACGGCCAAAGGCGGCCGGTCCAATGAGGGCACTCCCCACGCTCGCGTTCGCCGCGGTCACGATCATCGGTGCACGCTTCGCGCGCGAAGCGGCCGGACATCGCGCCGAGGTCGGCGCCGAGCCGTACGCGCCCTCGCCCGCCGCGGCCCCGATCGTCACGCTCGGCTTTCGCGAGGCGAGCGCGGACCTCTTGTGGATTCGCCTGACCGGCTACTTCGGCGGTCCGGACGCGACGTCCGATGGCGTCGGATCGTTGACCGAAGCGATCACCACGCTCGATCCGCTGTTCCATCGCCCGTACGAATACGGCGCGCGCGCGATGACGATCGCGAATGGTGCCGATCAGGCGAGCTATCAGCGTTCGCTCGCGGTGCTCGCTCGCGGAATGACGTACTTCCCCGACGATTGGAAGCTGCCCTACCTCGCCGGTCAGATCTACACGCAGGATCTCGTGACCACGGATCCGAAGCAGCAGCGCGAATGGGACGAGCAAGGCACGCTGCTCACCGAGTCCGCGATTCGCAAACCCGGCGCGCCCGCGATCGCGGCGACCTGGGTCGCGTACATGCGCACGAAGCTCGGCCAGCGCGAGCGCGCGATCAACGATCTGCGGGAGCTGATCTTGGTCACGCGCGATGACAACGCAAAGGCGGCGCTCGTCGACAAGCTGGCGAAGCTCGTCGATAGCGATTCGGCCGAGCTCGCCGCCGAGGTCTACGAACAGCGCGCGCTGTTCGACCGCCAGTGGCAGAAGGAGCGGCCGGACGTGCCGCCCACGATGTACCTCCTGATCGGTCCGCGGATCACGCCGGGCTTCGACATGACGGACCTCGCGACCGGCGGTCGTGATCTCGCAACCGCGCCCGTACCCGAGAAGCTCGAGCCGCTCGACTAGCTCACGAGCCTACGGTTTCGCGTAGTTCGGAATCCCGTAACTACTCTGAATCATTGTTAAGAAGCGGGGTTTTATGCCCCTTCGCGTCGCGATCTCGATAAGATGGGCGGACGTGTCTTTATCCGTTCACGCACATACGGCGTGGCCGAGCGTTCGTCCGCTCTGGCAACGACTCGAGCGTGACGCGAATCGATCGTTCTTTCTCATGAGCGAATCGATCGAGGCGTGGCTCGCGACGTTTGCCGCGCTTCGCCCGGAGCTGCTCGTGCTTCGCGATCGCCGCGAGGTCGTCGCCGCGTGCGTGCTCGTGCGGCGCACCGAACGCCGCGGACCGTTCTTCATCCGCCGCGCGTACATCAACACCAGTGGCGAAGACGTCGCGGATAGCGCGTGCATCGAGTTCAACGATCTCCTGAGCAAGCCCGGCTACGAGCGCGCGATGGCCACCGCGCTTCGCGAGCACCTGCGCTCGACCGATGAAGTGCACGTGCCGGGCATGCTCGAAGGTCCAACGCTCGCGGCGTTGCGCGAAGCCTTCGCCGATCGCAACACCGTCGAGTTGCCGATCCCCAGCTACTTCATCGATCTCGATTCCGTTCGCTCCGGCGGCAAGGACTGGCTCGATCGTCTATCGAGCCGCGAGCGCGGCAAGTTCCGCCAAGCGGTGCGCGGCTACGAAGCGCACGGGCCGCTCGTGCTCGAACAAGCCGCGTCGGTCGCGGAGGCGCACGCGTTCCTCGACGGGCTCGCCACGCTTCATCAGGTGCGGTGGACCGAACGCGGCAAGCCCGGTGCGTTCGCATCGCCGTTGTTTCGCAGCTATCACCGGGCGCTGATCGAGCGCTCGTTCGCGACGGGCCGGATCCAGTTGCTGCGCCTCGTCGCCGGCTCGACGACGATCGGCTACCACTACAACTTCATCCTCGACGGCAAGTTGTACTTCTATCAGTGCGGCTACAACTACGCGCTCGACGAGAAGCTGCGGCCCGGCTTCGTCGCGCATCTCTACGCGATCCGGCACGCGATGGCGTCGGGACTCACCGATTACGACTTCATGGCGGGCGATGTCGAGTACAAGCGCCGGCTCGCGGGTGGCTCGCGCACGATGCAGTGGATCACGTGGCAGGCGGACAGCGTGAAGATGGCGCTGTTCAATGCGGCGCGCGAGCTGCGCACGACCGACGCGTTCAAGAAGCTCAGCTCGTTGCTGACTACTGCTTGATCTTGTCCGAGTAGTCTTTGATCTCTTTCGCGACCGCGTCGGCCTTGATGTCGACCGTGAACGTCTCGCGAATCCCGAACTCGTTGTTCACGAGCGTCACCTTGTGCTTACCCGCGGCGAGCTTGATGTCCTTCGCCGGCGTGTGCTGCCCCGTCGAGCTGCCATCGATAAAGATGTCGCACGGCGGCTTCGAACCGAGCAGCAGCGTGCCTTCGCCACCACCCGACGCGACCTTGTCACCACCACCGGACTTGTCACCGCCGCCGGTCTTGTCGCCGCCCGTCTTGTCACCACCGCCGGTCTTGTCACCGCCGCCGGTCTTGTCGCCGTGATCACCCGTCGGAATCGGCGTTTGAACGTGGTTGCCACCACCGTTGTTGCCGCCACCGTTGTTCGGATGAACGACCGGGTTATTGCCGCCGCCGTTGTTCGGATGCACGACCGGGTTGTTGATCGGATTCGGGTTCGGATTCGCAGCCGCCGAACCCGCCGAGCCCGTCCCCGAATTATCCGCCACGGTCGTCCCGCCGGCCTTCTCGAGGTTCACGACGATCTTCTCGTCGAGCGATCCGGTGAACACGATCGGCCGGTTGACCGACACATAGCCCTGCTTCTCGAACAGCACCTGATACGACTTGCGCGGATCGAGCGGCGCCTTCGCCGGCGACGCACCGAGCGATTCGCGCTTGCCATCGATGAACAGCGAGACCGTGGCGCCCGGCGGCGTCGACTCGAAGTCACCGTTGATGCCCTCGATCGGCTTCAGCGAAATCTCGATCTTCGGCGACTTGCCCGCCTCGACCGTGACCGGCTGGTTCTGGCTCATGAAGCCCGGCGGTGCATCGATCGAGACCTGATGCGCGCCCGGCGAGATGCCACGAATCCGCGACGGCAGCTTGTCCGTCCGCGATTCGCCGTCGAGCCGCCACGTGGTGACGCCGCTCGGCACGACATAGAGATCGAAGCCGGTGTTCTGATCGCCCGTGGCGACTGGCTGCGTGCCGCCGGCAACATCGGCCGACGAGCCACTGCCAGTGCCATTGACGGCCGGCGACTTCTTGCCGGTCATCGCGATCACGACGATCACGGCGACCACGGCGACCGCCGCACCACCCGCGGCGAGGAACATCATGTTCTTGCCGCCGGACTTCTTCGCCTTCTGACGGCCGAGCATGCCCGAGCCGAACGACGACATCGGATCGCCGAACATCGGCGACTCGCTCGCCGGAATCGCACGATGCTCGCCGCTCACCAACCGCGTGGCAGCGACGGTCTCGCGCGATTGCGGAATGCTCGGAATCGGCGCCGCGTACGGCGACAGCGGCTCGCTCGGCACCGGCGCTTTGCCGGATCCGTTCGCGAACGCCGGCGGCATGGTGCCGTTGCCGTGACCGTTCGTGCCGTTGGTGGGTTGCGCGGCAGGACCCGCTTCCCAGCCCTTCGCCGTCGACACCAGCGAGGACAGATCCGGACCTTGACCCTTGAGCGTCTCGACGGGCGACGGCCCCGCGGATGCCGCCATCTGCGGCGCCGGAGTTGCCGGCGGAGCCGCGAGCGGAATCTGCGTGGACTTCGGCTTCGCCGCGGCGCGATTCGCAGCCGGCTGATGCGCCGGATGCTTCGGATCGTCCTCGGGGTTGTCGTAGATCTGGGTCTCGAGCTCGTCGTCGTCCCACTCGAGATCGCTATCGCCCGCACCGACGCGGCCACGACCGACCTTGCCCGTCGGCGCGGTGATCGACTGCTGCGACTCCGCTTTGACCGCCGGCATTTGCTGCGACATCCGCGCGCTCGGCGGCGGAGGCGGCTTGGTCCCACCGACGGCGGGCATACCTTGCGTCGAGCGACGCGCGGCGGCCGGCAGCGGCGGCTTACTTCCCGTGGGCACGCGCCCGACGGCCGGCGGCGCGGCAACTTCCGCGGGCGCCTTCAACTGGCGGTAGCTCTCGAGCTTCGCCGTTTCTTCTTCGATCTCGCGACCGAACGTCTTCTTCATCCACCCCGCGAGATCCTTGCGCGAGTAGAACTCGCCGGCGGTGTAGACGAACGCCTGCAGCTCGTCGTGCAGGTCGATCGCGTTCTGGTAGCGCTCGTCCGGATCCTTCGCGAGAGCCTTGAGCACGATGCGCTCGAGCTCGTCGGGGATCCGGCGGTTGTACGTGCTGGGCGGCAGGATCTCGACGTTGCGAACCTTCTCGAGCGTCGAGAAATCGCTCTCGCCGACGAACAGCCGCTCGCCGGTCAGCAGTTCGTAGAGGACGATGCCGCACGAGAACACGTCCGAGCGGCGATTGATCGGAATGCCGCGGACCTGCTCCGGCGACATGTAGCCGAACTTGCCCTTGAGGATGCCGGCCTGGGTCTTCGATCCTTTACCGGCCGCCTTCGCGATGCCGAAGTCGATGATCTTGACCTCGCCCTCGAACGAGACGAGCACGTTCTGCGGCGACACGTCGCGATGCACGAGGTGCAGCTCGCGACCCGCTTGATCGCGCTTGTTGTGCGCGTAGTCGAGGCCTTCGCAGACCTTCATCACGATGAAGCACGCCTGCGAGACCGGCATCGGCTCGCCGAGCTGACGGCAGCGATTGAACATGCCGCGAAGGTCGCGACCGTGAACGTGCTCGAGCGCGATGTAGTACGAGCTATCGACGACGCCGAGATCGAAGATCTGCGCGATGTTCGCGTGGTTCAGCTGAACCGCGAGCTTCGCCTCTTCGATGAACATGCGGATGAACTCTTTGTCCTCCGCGATGTTCGGAAGGATTCGTTTGACGGCGACGAGCCGTTCGAATCCTTCGACACCAAATGCCTTCGCCCGGAACACCTCGGCCATCCCGCCGACGTTGATCCGCTCGAGCAAATAATACTTTCCGAACGGTGCCGGCTTCTTCACGGTGTTTAGCGCTCGCTAGTGGCGTGGCGTCTTGGAGTGGGACCCTATCCGAAATCGGATCCTTGGGCCACACGTGTTTATCGCGGCGATCCCCTACGTTCCAATAGTTTAGTTCTGAGTCAGAGCCTGCGCTGGCTCCATTTTCGACGCTCGCCTGGCAGGCAGGTAGCCGCCGATGACCGCGAAGCCGGCCGCACACACCAAACCGCCGACCCAGATCCACCAGCTAAAGTGGAACCAAGTGGTCGGTTTGTAAGGGAAACGCGGCAAGTAGTGGTTCGACATGTAGTCGATCGCCTTGCCGACCAGCAGGCCAAACCCGACGCCGAGCAAGCCGCCGATCAGGCCGATCAACCCGGCTTCTCCGAGGACGACCAGCTGGACGTCCCGCTGGGTGGCGCCGATCGCGCGGAGCAGGCCCAGCTCCCGCCGGCGCTCCGTCACCTGCATGAAGAAGTTGTGGGCGATGTTGATCGCGCTGATCCCGATGATGACGAGCGAGATCAGGACGAGCACCAGCCGGACCACGAACAACACGGTCGCGAACTTTTCGCCGAGCGAATCCTCGAGCCGGAGATCCTGGGTGTCTTGCAGCCACTGCGCGAACACCGCGATCTGGGTCTTGTCCTTCAAGGTGACGATGATCGAGGAGTAGCGCTTCGCGGCGTCATCCCCGAGGTACTCGCGATTCCAGCGCTGGACGTAACCCATCGGCACGGTCATGCCGATCGGCATCGCCTTGTTCGACAGGCCGACGAGCACGCCTTCGACCCGGCGCGGCTTCGCGCGGATCGCGGTGTTCGAGCCGGCGATCGTCGTCGAGCCGAGGCCGATCGAGAACCGCATCGCCGACAGACCGCCGCGTTGGGTGACGAACTTGACGAAGTCCGCATCCGCGATCGGCAGGTTGTGCGACTTCGCGAACTGACCGTTATAGAGCTCGATCATCGTCGGCGACATCACGATCGGCACGCGGTGATGGCACATGTGATCGGTGTCGTCGCAGTAGTAGCGATCCGGATCCGGACACGGGTTGAAGTACTCGTTCTCCTGGCCCGGTTTCGGCTGGTAGTTTTTTGGGCGCGGCCGCGGCGACTGCATGATCTCGTCGCCCTGCACTTGCGCCGACACGCACGCGACGCGGTGCTGCGCGTCGTTCGGGTTCATGTCCCAGTCCTGGAACAGCTCCGCCGTACGCGGATCGTTATCGAGCTTCACGAACGATGGATCGATGCCATCCGCGAAGCCGCCGACCTCGAACTTGAGATCGTTGCCCTCGAAGTCACCGCGTCCGGCCGCCGGAAACGACAGCGCCATGCGAGGCAACGCGCTCTTCACTTCGGGGCGCGCGAGGATCGTCTTGACGATGTTGTCGTCGAGCTTCTTCGACACGTCCATGCCGGCGATCGACGCCGCGGGCGCCACGACCTGGACTTGCTCGAGCGGGAAGATCTTCTCGAGCACTGCGCCGACTTGTTCCGTCGACGCGAGGAACACGACGAACGTGGCGATGCCGATCACGATGCCGAACGCCGACAAGATGAAGTGACGGCGCGAGCGCAACGTGTTGGCGACGACCATGCGTCCCAATTTTCCAACCGGCATCATGCTGGGCCTGCCTTTGCCGTTGCCGCGAGTGCCTCGTCGGTGGTTTCCACGATCATGCCGTCGCGCATCGCGATCACGCGCTTGGCCACGCTCGAGATCCGGCGCTCGTGCGTGACGATCAACAACGTGACGCCGTCCTTCGCGTTGAGCTCGCGGAAGAAGTCGATCACCTCGCGCCCGGTATCGCTATCGAGGTTGCCGGTCGGCTCGTCGCACAGGAGCAGATCCGGCGAGCCGAACAGCGCGCGTGCGATCGCGACGCGTTGCTTCTGCCCGCCCGACAATTCGCCCGGCTTGCGATGCGCGAAGTCCGAGAGCCCGACCTTGCGCAGCGCCTCGCGCCCGCGATGGTCGACTTCCTCTTGCTTCGTGTGATGCGAGAACGCCGCCGGCAACGTCACGTTGCGCAGCACGTCCAAGTGATCGAGCAGGTTGAACGCTTGGAACACGAAGCCCATCTTGCGGTTTCGCATCTCGGCGAGCTTTCCATCGCCGACCTTCAAGGTGTCGGTGCCGAACACCTCGACCTCGCCACCATCGGGCTTGTCGAGCCCACCGATGATGTTGAGCAGCGTCGATTTTCCCGACCCTGATTGGCCGACGAGCGCGATCAGCTCGCCTTTTTCGATGTCGAAGCTGACACCACGCAACACCTGCGCCTTCGCAGCGCCGGTGCCGTAGGTCTTGGTCACGTCGCGCAAGCGCACGACGGGTGAATCAGTTGAAGCCACGGCGGTTGGACCCTACCACAGCTATTTGCGTGTGCCGGCCGCGTCGATCACGAGCTGATTCTGATCGACCGTCACGCGGATGTTGCCTCGTTGCCAACGCATCAAGCGTTCGAGTGCATGTTTGGCAAACCATTCGTTCGTCGCATGCTCGAGCACGAAGCTCCACGCCTCGGGCTTCATTGCATCGACGTCGATTGCCAGCTCCGCGACCGGCGGTGCCGCGCTTTGCCCACTCAGCACTTGCTCCATGAGGTTGTCGCCGATCGCGACGATCGCGCGGGCGTCGTCGAGGATGTAGTCGAGCGTGACGACGAACGGGACCTTGATCCGTTTGCCCTTCTGGCCGGCGAACGTCTCGTCGCCTTCGAACATCGAGCGATGCGGAATCATGTCGAGATACTTCACGAGCTCGGCTTTGTTCGCGACATCGAGCGAGACGACGCCGGTTCCCGACGGGCCTGACGGATCGAGCGTCTTCACGATCACGCGGCCCGCGCGCACGCCCATCTTCATGAGCTTGTCGGGCTTGGCGCCGACCGATTGCATGCACGGCGTGAGGAACCGCTGGATCGCGGCGAGATCGAGGTTCCACTGCGCGGCGATCGGCGCGCCCTTCGCGATCGCCGTGAAGCCCGGCGGCGCTGGCAACAGCACGCTTTGGAGGTCCGCGCCGCGGCTGCCGATATCGAACGCGAGCTTGCCACCCACCGCAGGGCCTTCGGCGGTGATCGAAAAGCTCGCGAGGTGAATGTCGTGGAAGCTATCGATGCAGGTCGCCGCTTCTTTCGCCTTCGCTTTGATCACGGCGAGCATCTGCTGGGTGTCGATGAAGCCGAGGAGGCCGCCGCGTTCGAAGGATCGGAGCGAGGCGAACCCGGTCTTCCAACTCTGGCCGCGTGGATGATGTGTCGGCGTGAACCAATCGTCGGTCTTGTCGAGCCCGAACGAGAAGTGCACCCACAACATCGAGTGATCGATCGCCCAGCTCGCGCTGACGTCGCGCTCGATCTTGGCACCCGTGACCTCGACGCCATCGATGATGATCGCGCTCGTCTTCACGCGTTGCTTCGCCTGATCGAAGAACGCCTGGGTGGCGGCGGGATCCGAGAGCTTCACCACGATCGTGGGATCGGTGGCTTCCGAGAACACCGCGATCGCGCCTTCGGGATCGATGCCGAGCTGCTTCGTTCCTGCTTCGCTTAACGGATCGATCGTGAGGACGCGAGCGAGCTCCTGCCCCGCCTGATCCGCGGACACGCCGAGGAGGATGCCGGCGGCATCGATCAGCGCGCGGCTGCCCTGCTGGAGCCCGCGGACCGATCTCGCGGTGACCAGGTAGGTAGGTCGATCGGGCACGTACGCGAGCGCCGGAAATTAATGGATCTCCGGCTCCTCGTCGCGCATCCCGGGGCCGTCGACCTTGTGACCGCCACCGCCGCACGCGATGCAAACAAGCGAGATCAAAGCAAAGCGCATTTTCTTCATTGTTCCACGCAACCGAGGGACGCACCGGTCGACAAGGATGAAACCATGTATCCTGCGTGTGAAGCATGAGCACGATCGGTGGCCCCGGTGGGATCGGCGGACCGAAAGGACCGAAGGGTCCCGACGGTCCGGATGACATCGACGATGTAGCAGATGTACGCGGCGCCAAGACCGAAGGCGTCGGTGACGTCCAGCTCGATGCGATCGCGAACGACATCGCGGCCGGCAAGCTCTCGCCGCAGCAGGCAGTCGATCGCTTGGTCGATCAGATCGCGGGCTCGGACGTGCTCGACCCGGCCGACCGCGCAGAGCTCCGCGAGATGATGGCGGACCTGGTCGCGAACGATCCGCATCTGCAAGGCCTCCTGAACCGGGTCTGATGGCTCACGTTCCCGCCCGCCTGCCGCGCACGATCGCGGATCTCGCGGACTGGAGCGTCTACGCCGATCAATTGTCGAGCGAAGCCGATCCGCTCGGCGAGTACATCGCGACCGAGCTCGCGGTGCCGGCAACCCCCTCGTTCGAACAGATCGCCGCGTTCAACTTGCTCGCGGGCGCGCGCTGCAGACAACGAAGCCCGACCGCCGATGCGAGTTGGTCGCTCGGATTCGTACGCGAGCTCGTGTTGATCGGCGCGATGGTCCCGCGCTCGTACGGTCCGGTGATCGAGAGTGTCACGCTCGACAACGCGATCCAGCTGCTGAGCTCGCCTGCCTACTCGCGGGTCGAGCTGGTGCACATGCCGGTGATTCCCGTCGACGAGCACGTGCAGCGGATGTTGAACACGCTGCCCGCGAGTTGTACGCGCGTGGTCGCCGCGTCCTACCAGACGGTCCCGAAGCAGGTCGCGCCGTTCGTCGACGCGCTGCCATCGCACGTGCGGACGTTGCGGCTCACCAGCACGAACGCGGCGCAGCTGAGGATCGCGATTTCGGATCGGTTCGACTGCATCGAGGTGTTCATGGCTGGTCCACCGCCGTGGGCCGAGATCGAAGCGGCGCTCGCGAGCAGCTCGAACGTGCGGGTGCACATCGAACGCATCGACGGAGCGCAGCTCGCGAACGACCGGATCGGCGGGCTCACGGACATCGGCTTCGTGCGACCGAACGATCGAAGCGTACGCACGGGCAAGCCGATCATGTTGCTCGAGCACCAGCGAGAGCATGGCTTCGTGCCGATCCGCGCGCACTTGGAGCACACGATTCCGGAGATGTTCTGGTTCTCCGATTACAGCGTGCGGCGGGTTGGCCCGCGATGGACCGGCAAGTACCGCCTGCGTGACGAGATCGTCGAGATCCACGATGGCGATGTCATCCAGTTCTCGGATGGCGACGAGGTGTTCTGCACGCACGACCTCGTGGCGCGTGCGAGGGAGATGTAGATGGCGCACGTGCCGGATCACCTCCCGCACGTCGAAGCCGACCTCGCGGACTGGATGGTCTACGCCGACGAGCTGTTGCACGAGAACGATCCGCTCGGAGAGTTGATCGCGTTCGATGTCGCGATGCCGATCGAGCCCGCCGGCGATCAGCTCCTGCTCTACAAACAGCGTGCGACGCCGCGATGCTGGACGACGCGCGATGGCATGTACGCGAGGTGGTCCCTCGGCTTCATTCGCGAGCTACTCGTCCTCACGGACGCGCCCGGCCTCCACCTCTCGTCGTTCGAGGAGAATGCGTTCGAAGATGTCCTGACGTTGTTGAGCATGCCGTATACGTCAAGGCTCGAGACGTTTCACCTCCCGCTCGCCGACGAGATCGAGCATCTCTATCCGGCGATCCTCGGCCGCTTGCCGGCGACGTGCCGGACGTTCGTCGGGGCGTGGCCGTGGCGCATGCACGACCCGCCGCCGTATGATCTCGGTGCGCTCCTCGCAGCGCTGCCGAGTCAGGTCGTCGAGCTCCAGCTCGATAGGTATCGGCCGGAGGCGCTCACCGATCGATTCGAGGTCGTGACCGTCAAGCGGATGACCGACGAGACCTGGGCAGATGCGCGGAGTCGGCTCGCCTCGACATCTCGCGTGCGGCTGCGAACGAGTGTGGTGGCCAAATCGGATCTCGAGACCGGCCGCGTGGAGCCACTGCTCGATGCCGGGTTCGTGATCCCGTCGGCGAAGCGGATCGAATCGATGCTGCCGAGCGATCCGATGTATCTGCAGCGTCGCGATGGCCTCATGCCGATCCGGACGCAGCTCGCGGTGACGCATCCCGATGCGTGGTTCCTGCCCACGTTCAGCCTGCGGCGCACGGGCGATCGATGGACCGTGCGCTACGATACGAAGGGAACCGAGGTGGTGATCGGCGATCGCGCGTTGGAGATCTACGAGGTCGCTCAGATCGTCGACGGAGATTCGCTTCGCATCGACGGCACGCGGCGAACGTTTTGCACGCGCGATCTCGCGCTGCGTGGACGCGCGATGTGATGGCGCATCTACCGGCGCATCTCCCGCGCAGTGAAGCGGACCTCGCGGACTGGAGCGTCTATGCCGACGAGCTATTGCGCGAAGGCGATCCGCTCGGCGAATTGATCGCGCTCGACTTATCGCTGCCACGTCCCGATGAAGCGTTCCGGTCGCTCGCCGCGCAGCATTGCTGGAACATGCGCGATGGGCTCGACGCGAGTTGGACGCTCGGCTTCATTCGCGAGCTCACGCTCTCGAGCGATCAGATGCCGCGGATCGTCCCGGACGAGAACACGTTCGATCGCGTTCGAAACCTGTTCGTCGACCGAATCGGATCTCGGATGGACACGCTGATGATTCCGCTCGGTGGCGGAAGTGGGGTCCGGCCGACCGTTGCGCGCATTCTGCCCGCGTTGCCGGCGACGTGCCGCACGGTGTTCGTGACGGTGTGGGGAACAGGACCGATCGATCTCGTGCCGATCGTCGACGCGCTGCCCGAGACCGTGCGCGAATTCGTCGTGCTCACTACGCAGCTCGCTCACATCGACGCGGTGATCTCGGATCGCTTCGATCAGGTGCGCTTGATGTTCGTCGGCGGAATGCCGTGGGCCGCGATCGAAGCGGCGCTCGCGCGAACCTCGCGGGTCGTGTTGCGTCTCCACGATGCACAGCGCGATCGCTTCGGCAACCGGGTCGTGACCGTCGCCGACACGGGCTTCGTCACGACATCGCACCATATCTGGTCGTGCAACGATCACTCGCAGCTCTATCTGCAGCGCGTGCACGGGGTCACTCCGGCGCGCGCGCAACTCCACCACACGCTCGCCGAGCTGCACGAGGTGATGCCGCGCGTAAAGCTCACGCGCATCGGCGACCGGTGGACTCGCGATGGCGAGGCGCTGAACGATGGACAGGTCGTTCGCGTCGGTGCCGAGCAGGCGATGTTCTGTACGCACGATCTCGTCGCGCGAGCGAAGGCGATGTGATGTCGCACCTGCCCGCGCACCTGCCTCGCGACGAAGCGGACCTCGCCGACTGGAGCGTCTACGCCGACGAGGTGCTCACGTGAAGGAGATCCGTTCGGCGAGTTCCTCGCGCACGATCTCGCATTGCCCGCGCGGCCCACGGAAGACGCGCTCGTGACCTACTGGGATGCGACGAAAGCGTGGTGTTGGAGCAGCAGGCTCACGTTCGACGTGTTCTGGATGCTCGGGTTCGTGCGCGAGCTACGGCTCAAGTTCAAACGGTTCGACGGGGCTTACGCGCGCCCGCCGCAACGCATCGACGACGAGATGGCCACCGACGTGACCCGGCTGTTCAGAACGCGCGCGGGATCACGTATCGAGGTCGTGCATGTCCCGAGTGCACCGACGAGTGATGCGCAGATCCGTCTGCTCGCGGCGCTGCCGCAGACGTGTGGACGGGTCGTCGTCGATGGCGATCCGGACCACATCGAGCGACTGCTGCCGCAATTGCCGGCGCAAGTCCTCGCGCTCGAGCTGCGTTATGCGGATCACGAGTCGCTCGCGGTCCAAGCGATCCTTCGTGCGAGCGCGACGATGCGCGTGCACGTGCCGACGATCGAACCGGCGCTCCTCGCGGATCCGCGCGTCGAGCCGGTCAACGACTATGGCTTCGTCGACACGACCACCAAGCGCGTGCGAACGACGCGACCGAACGTGTTCCGGATCCAAGGGCGGTTCGGTGTGGCGCCGGTGCGGGCGCAGCTCGCACGCATCACGCCGGAGCCGTGCGAAGGGCTCGACCTCGATCTGCGGCGTACGGATCGGCAGTGGCTCCTACGTCACGACGGTCGGAGGACCACCTCGATCGGTGATCGGCGGTTGCAGCAGGACGAGCATGTCGAGCTGCACGATGGTGATGTCGTGCGGCAGAACGGTGTCGAGGAAGTGTTCTTCACGCACGACATACTCGCGCGTGCGAGGGCGCTGTAGTTGGCGCACCTGCCGGATCACTTGCCGCGCAGCGAGGCCGACCTCGTCGACTGGAGCGTCTACGCCGACGAGCTGATGCACGAGGGCGATCCGCTCGGCGAATTCATCGCGCAGGACCTCGCGACCGCGCCCCTCGCATCGAAGCAACAGCAAGCCGACTTCCAGCGTCTCGCGAAGAAGCTGTGCTGGACCAAGCGCAAGACGACCGACGCCGGCTGGTCACTCGGCCACATCCGCCAGCTCGCACTGAAGCCGTTCGACCGCGAGCTCGACGGCGCGACGATCGCGAATGTCACGAAGCTACTCGGCACGCCGGTGGCCGGCTTGGTCGAGCACCTCTCGATCGTGACCACGGCGTGGAATCCCGCACTCGCCCGGCTGATGAAAGCGCTGCCGGCGCGCTGCCGGTCGTTGACGCTCGCGTTCACATCGCTCGAGCCGTTGCAGTTTCGATTCGTCGGCGCGGATCTACCGCCGCAGATCGAAGAGCTCTCGCTGTACACGCGCGAGCTCGCGGATTGGTCGGGCGTGATCGACGATCGCTATCGAGCCGTCGAGATGTTCGGGCGATCGAACGATCCGGGGCTCGCACGCGCGCTCGATCGCACGTCGCGCGTCGTGTTCCGCACGCTCACGCTCCCGGCGGGTCTCCATCCGCGGATCGTCGTTCCCGACGGTGCGGGCTTCATCGAAGCGTTTCCCAAGCGCGCGCACGCGATCGTGCCGACACCCCTCGTGGAGGTGCAAGCGAAGGCGGGCATCGTGCCGATCCGCGTGCAACTGTCTCGGTTCTTGACCGAGCACTATCGCATCACGTTCGAGCGCGGCCACGTGACGCTGCAGCGCCGCGACGGTCGCTGGACCGTGCACATGTCACCGAGCTGGAAGATCCACGGCGGCACCGACACGCTCGGCGAAGTGCTCGACGGCTCGGTGCTCGAGACCGACTTCGGCCGGGTCACGTTCTACGCGCACGACCTCGCGGCTCGCGCGAAGGCGATGTGATGGCGCACCTTCCCGCGCATCTGCCGCGCAACGAAGGGGACCTCGCAGACTGGAGTGTGTACGCGGACCAGTTGTTGGCCGAGGGCAATCCGCTCGGCGAATTGATCGCACTCGATCTGTCGTTGCCCGCGAATCCCACCGACGAGCAGCGCTGGGACTTCGCGAAGCGTGCGCGCGAGCGGTGCTGGTACCAGCAGGAGCGGATCGGTGCGAGCTGGATGCTCGGCCACATCCGCGAGCTGATCGTGCGTTCGCCGCCGTATCGCGACGAAGCGGGCGGCGGAATGCTCGACGAGTTGGTGGTCGATTCGCTCGCGGACGTCATCGAATCGCCCGAGGCACGGCTCCTCGAATCGTTCCAACTCGCGATCAAGCAAGTCTCCCGGCGAGCGTCGGCCGTAGATCGTCCGGCGCGCTCGATCTGGCGCGTGTTGAAGAACTTGCCGCCGACCTGCACGCGGTTCGCGGGGAACGGTAGCGATGCGCTGCTCGCGAAGTACACCGCCGGTCTTCCCACACACGTGACCGAGGTGCAGTCCACGCTCAGGCCCACGTCGGCCGAGCTCGTCCCGGTCCGGATGCAGCTCGCGCGGCGTTGAGTGGTAGCGTCGAGTGATCGCGATGGTCCACCTCCCCGATCGACTGCCGGCACGCGAGGCCGATCTCGCAGATTGGTCGGTCTACGCCGACGAGCTTCAACGCGAGGGCGATCCACTAGGCGAGCTGATCGCACACGAGCTCGCGTTACCGAACGTGCCGACGCCGGATCAGCTCAAAGCATTTCGCGCGCTCGTCGACGCGCGGTGTTGGCGGCGCAAGGCACCGGGCTTTCTCGCGGCGTGGTCGCTCGGCCAGATCTACGAGCTGATGCTCGAGCCCAAGCAGCCGCGCGTGATCGCGTCGATCGACGACACGCTGATCGCCGCGACCTGCGCGCTGTTCGCTTCGCCGGAGACATCGCGGCTCGCGAAGCTGTATCTACAGTTCAGCCCGAGCACACGTACGAACTGGGCGCAGCTGTTCGCGGCGCTACCGGTGACGTGCACACACGTGACCGCCGCGCCGACGACGGATGGGTTGGTGTTCGATGTCCGCGCGTTCATCGCCGCCATGCCAGCACACGTGAGGCACCTCGCGCTCACGCCATCGCGCGCCGACGAATGCGACGCGATCAGCGACCAGTTCGACACGGTCTACTTCCGGACGACGACCGAGCCACGCTGGGACGGGATCGATCGTGCGTTGACGCGAACGTCGCGTGTCCACGTGTTGGTCGATCGAGCGCCGATCGACCGGCTCTCCGAACGCGTGCGCTTGGCATCAGATGTCGGTCTGATCGACGTGCGCGGTCGCCGCGCGTTTGCATTCGCCGAGCGCGACGAAGCGATCGCAGCGGCTCGCGAGGGCCTGCTACCGATTCGCGCGCGCCTCGCACGAGCGGGCAACGAGTCGCACGCTCTGCCCGAGCTCGGCGTGTTGCGCACCCGTAGCCAATGGGTCGGAATGCCGAATCCGAGCTCGTCATCGCCATCGGCGCGGCACGCGCTGTATCTCCAAACGGTGATGCACGACAACGAGACCTATCGCTTCAACGGCGGCCCCTGGTTGTTTTGCGAACGCGATCTGACCGCGCGCGCGAAGGCACTCTAGGTGGCGCACCTGCCCGCGCGGCTGCCGCACGACGAAGCGAGCCTCGCGGACTGGATGGTCTACGCCGACGAGCTCCAACGCGACGGTGATCCGCACGGCGTCGAGCTCGCGCACGAGCTCTCGCTCGGTCCCGATGCGACGAAGAAGCAACTTCGCGAGTTCGCGCGTCGGAGCCGCGGCTTTAGCCCGAACGCGCAGCTCGACCTCGCGTGGGTGCTCGGTCATGTCCGCGAAGCCCGACTCACACCACGCTACTTCACCTGGATCGACGAAGGCGCCGTGCGCAACCTCGTTCGCGAGCGGTTTCAGTCGAGCATGAGCCGGTTCGAGAGCGTGCACTTGGTCGGACGGCTCTATTCGGATCGCAAACAGATCATGACCGAGCTCACGTACCTACCCGAGTCATGTACGCGCATGGTCAAGTCGACGCCCGGTGCGTTTCTGAGCGACACGTTCGACGCGGCAGACTTCGTGTCCGAGCTCCCCACGCGATTCACGCATCTCGTGCTCGATGAAACGAACGTCATCCATCCCGAGGTCCTGATCAGCGACCGGTTCGAGCGCGTCGAGTTGCCCTATCCACCGCCCGGCATCGACGCCGCGCTCGCGACGACACGCGTGAGAGTCGTCGTCGACACGCTACCGCCGGGAACGCACGAACGCGTCGAGGTTCGCGATGGTCCCGGCTTCGTCCAGCCCGATGGCCGCGCGATCGCACTCCCATCGGCATCGCTGTTCCAGCTCCAGAGCGAGGTCGGCGGTGCAGTGCCGATTCGCGTCCAACTCGCCCACGCCTTGCCCGAGCGCATGTACGTGAGCGAGAAGCGCGGTCAGCTTCGCCGCGCGACCCAGCCCGGCATCATCCTCGACCGCACCGGCGATCGGTGGATGATGGAGACCGGGACCGGAACTATCGTCGACGACGTCGAGTACGAGCGTGGCCGCAACGTCGAGCTCCACGATGGCGCGCGCGTCCGGATCGGCAAGGCCAACGCCACGTTCTACACGCACGACCTCGTCAATCGAGCACGAGCCGCGCGGTCATGAACAGCGCGCGCATGCCGGTGGTCATCGCCTCGCCGGAGATTTGCTGTGCGAACACGGCGCCGCGAATCCCGAGCGCGAGCGAGTCTTCAATCCAGTAGGTCGCGCCGAGATTGAAGTAGTGCTGGCGCGTGTGCTGATCCGGTTCGCGCGTATCGACCATCGCGTACTCGAACCCGACGCCGTTCTTCTTGTAGAAGTCGAGATCCGCGCCCGCCGACACGGTGTACGAGTGGAACAGATCGGGCAGCCGATACTTCGACGATGTCGGATCGAGGATCTCGTTGACGTTGCGCGAGACGTTCGCGAACGCGATCGCCTTGCCGATCGTGGTGTCGGTCCACGCACGCGCACCGAACCGGAAGTTGTAGCCGCGGATTGTCTGATCGTCGGACGTCGCTTCCTGCGTATCGAGGCTGTACATCTGGACCTCGGCCTTCATGTCGACGTGATCCGTGTGGAACGTCGCCGCTGGCGAGGCGAAGTAGATGTGCAGGTTCTGATCGGGCAAGTTGTTCTGCGAGTTACCGACCTGCGCCGCCGCGAGATAAAATGGGCGATCGAACGGCTGGAGCTTGCCGCCGATGATCAGCGTGCCCGTGATGCCCGTCGGGTTCGTCGAGTGGAGCGTCAGCGACGTGCCGAAGTTCTTCGTCCACTCGTAGTTGAACCACAGACCGTTGCCGCGGTCGGCGCCCGAGTAGAGCAGCGGGTCACGCGTGAATTGATCCGACAGCAGCAGATCCGCGACGTGCGCCGACACGTAGTCGAAGCTCGCCGGATCGTCGATCCGACCGGCCGCGAACGCGAAGCCATGATTCTCGTAGCGCACGAACTGATCCCAGATCGCGATCGCCGCCTGCCCTTCCCACACCGACGATCCGTAGCCGAGCGGTCCACCGAGCGACGCCTCGAATTCGCTCGCGAACGTGATGTGTCCACCGATGCCACCACGCAGACCGAGCCGCGAGATCGCGACGGTCGGATTTTGCGTGCCCGTCGTCTGGCCCGGCATCTGGTGAAAGCTCTGCAGCTCGA
Organism: Kofleriaceae bacterium; assembly: GCA_047600425.1. Lineage (GTDB taxonomy): Bacteria > Myxococcota_A > Polyangia > Haliangiales > Haliangiaceae > JABFXX01. The sequence continues at coordinate 362,411 of JASGLC010000001.1, forward strand.
CACCACCGGCGATCGCACCGTACGGCGCGAACCACTTGTCCTTCGTCGTCGCCGGCGCGGGTGTGGTCACCGAGATCGTGGCTTCCGGGCGATCGTGAATCGCCGCTTGCGACGGCTCGACGTTGCCCTTCTCGACGTCCTGCTTCTCTTGGATCGATGCGTCGTCGGAATCTGCCTTCACCGGATCTTCCGGCATTGCGATTTCATCGCCGGCATACGCGAGCGACGGGACGAGGAGTAAGAGTGCTGCGCGCATTAGTTGCCTCCAAGGGCGGCGATCACGTGAGCGATGCCGGCGTTGCTACGCACGCTGCCGTAGTGGTTGCGGAAGTAGCCGTTGTAGAAGTAGCCGCTGGTGTCGAAGTCGGTGAGCTCGTCGAGGACGTTGTTCGCGCAATCGGTCGGATACAGACGCGAGGCGTGCTCGCTGACGAATTCGTCTTGCTGCGTGCCGTTCGCGAGGTCTTTCATCGTGATCGACGTGTAGCGAACCGCGTGACCACCACACACGCCGCGCTTGCCGTACGCGTAATCTCCGTCGGCGCATGGCGTTTCCCACCAGCCACCGAACTGCGCGCTGCCGTCGATCGCCGGGCCGTTGAGCGGACGCGCGAACTCCGTCTCGTTGTACTGGTTGCGCTGGCCCATCTCGCACGTGACGGTGCCGCGCATCGTCAGGTTGAGCCCGCACTCGGATTGAAACGACACGACGCCGTGATTCGCACCACTCGCGAGCACGACCGCATCGATGTGCTCGTAGATGTTCACGTCCCATTGCTTGTCGGCCCACTCGACCCAGAGGCGGCGCAGCGCATCACGCACGACGGTGACGCCGAGCGAGTGACCGACGAGCGAGATCTTGCGATCGGGATACTGGATCGCGAGCTGTTTGATCATGTGTTGGAGGATCGGGACCTGCCAGCCGTGATCCTGATTCTTCGGCGTGTTGCCGATGTCCTTGCCCTCGGGCGACATCGGGTCGTCGACGAGATCCGTGCGCATGTCGATCGCGTACGTGCGAAAGCCCTGCGCCGGGAGGAGCTCCGCGAGCTGATCGCGTTCGGTGGTGTCGGCGGGAAATTGCAGCGAGCTCGGATCTGGGTGGAGAAAGCTCATGTAGCCGGTCGGGCCGTCGGAGTTGCCGTGGACGAGGATCACGATTGGCTTGCTGGTGTCCTCGCTCCCCGGAAACGCGCGCGCCGCACATTGGTAACCGGCGATGTCGGTCGCGGGCGCGTACATGAGGCCGGTCGTCGAGCAGCCCGGATGGATCTTGCCGTTCGCGTCGGCCTCGATCGTGCGGTACCGGCCGCCGGGATAGGCGTTGTCGCCGGCCTGCGGCATCGTCACCGTGTCCCACGTGTTCTTCGACGCGGTCGGTAGCGCATCGTGATAGTCGAAGCCCGGCGAGGCGAGCGGCGCGTTCGTCATCGCGGTGACGCACTTCTGGTTGTCGATGGTGCTGGTGTCGTCGTCGCCGCCGGGTGGCTTGCCGGTGCCGCCGAGCGTGCAGCCGGTAAGCGCTAATAGAAGTAGTCGCCGCATGCGCGCCGCCATGAGCAACGCCCGTGCCGCAGGTAAACACGCATCATCCGACATCGGCTGTTGGCTGGCCCCAACAGAGGTGATGGGGCGTGCCTACTGGATCGCGATCGTCAGGCTGTAGGCGCCACTCTCGGCGGCGAGGTTCGAGTCGACGACGATGAAGTAGTCGGTCGTCGCCGGGATCGTGATCACGGCGGGCGTGGTGTCGGTCGCGTACAGGTTGCCGGTGCACGCGGTGTTCGCGGCGCAGGGCGCGATCAGGTATGCGGTGATCGCGTAGCTCGCGTGTGGGGTCAGGGTGACGTGCTGGCCGAGCGTCGCGTTGATCTTGTAGATCGCGTCGGCTCCGTTCATCACGGTGCCGCCACAAAGCGACATGATCTCGTTCATCCGGCCGGCCGTGGTGCCGGTCACGGTCGAGTCGGCAACGAACGTTCCCGGGTCCGTGCAGGTGAGGTCGTGCGGTGGCTCGCTCGAGTCGTGGGTGGTATCGGCAGGGCCGTCGTGAACGGTGTTGCTGCCATCGCCGGGAACGACGCAAACGTTCGAAACGCAGGACAGGCCGGACGGGCAAACACCGTCGGGGCACGTGGTCTGGCCGCTCGTGTAGTGCGGGTCGAACCAGCAGCCGTTGGAAAGTCCAACGATCAGGATCCACCCAAAACGCGGCATAGTCGGCTCTGTTGTCATACCAGAACGTCGAGACGACCGCGCCCACGAGATTGGGGCGGTTCGAGCTGATCGGCCTGCTCGCGGTCGGCGGTATGGCGGAGATCCATCTCGCGCGGCTCGCCGGAGAAGCGGGGTTCGAGAAGATCGTGGTCGTGAAGCGCTTGCTACCGGAGCTGGTGGCGTCGAAGGCGTTTGTTGCGATGTTTCTCGACGAGGGCAAGCTCGTCGCGCGGCTCGATCACCCGAACATCTGCGAGGTCCACGAGCTCGGTCGCGAGGGCGCCGAATATTTCTTGGTGATGCCGTACCTCGACGGTGTGGCGGCGACGGAGCTGATCGCGCAGCCACGAGATCCGGATCGGATGGCGCAGCTTCGGGTGGCGGCCGGCGTGATCGTGCAGGCGTGCGCAGGCCTTTCGCACGCGCACGAGCATGTCGAGGGCTTGGTCCATCGTGATGTGTCGCCGTCGAACTTGTTCGTCACGACCAAAGGGGTCGTGAAGGTGCTGGATTTCGGGATCGCGAAAGCGCACGGCACGACGGCGACCGAGGTCGGCACGGTCAAGGGCAAGACCCAGTACATGGCGCCCGAGCAGGTGATGGGCGATGCGATCGATCGGCGGGTCGACGTGTTCGCGCTCGGCATCGTGCTGTACGAGCTCGCGACGCATCAGCGGTTGTTCAAGCGGAGCAGTGATTATCTCGCGGCGAAGGCGATCCTCGAGGAGCCGATTCCGCGCGCGGATGTGGCGGATCCGGCGATTCCGGCGGCGCTCGCGGACGTGATCGCGAAGGCGTTGGCGCGCGTGCCCGGTGATCGGTATGCGACGGCGAAGGAGCTCGCGGCGGCGATCGAAGGAGCGATCGCGGTGGCGCGGCCCGATGAGATCGCGGCGTCGATCGCGGCGCATCATGCCGAGGAGCTGACGGCGCAACGGACGCGGCAAGCGCGGGTGGTGAAGAGCGCGGGCACGACCGCACGAACAGAACATCCGGTGACGGTGCCGGTGACGAGGGCGGCGCTGATGGATGTGGCGGCGACCGGCGTGCGTCCCGCGACGGCGCCGGAAGATGTGCCGGCGACACCGACGGAGTTTCGCTCCGAGACGACGTCCAGCGACATGCAAACGGCGACGGCGACGGCGACGTTATCGAGTGCGCCCGCCGGATCGTTCGGGGTCGATGCCGATGCCGTTGCCGTTGCCGATCACGTCGACGACAACGTAGTTACGCCTCGGATCCACTCGCGCCGCGTCGCGTGGTTCGCCGGTGTCGGCTTGCTCGTCGCGGGGGCGATCGCGGTGCCGCTGTTCGCATCAGCGCCAGCGTCGCACGTCGATCTGAGCACATTCGTTCCCAAGTTTCCGATCGAAGCGCCGCAGCCGCATGTCGCGCCGCCGCCGGTCGAAACCAAGGTCGAGACGCCGCCGGTCGTCGTCGACAAACGACCGAAGCAGCATCCGACGTCGCGGCCGAAGCAGACGACAGCCGCAGCACAACCAATCGGCACCGGCTTCTTCTCGATGGACGCGCATCCGTTCGCGGAAGTGTTCGTCGACGGCCATAGCCTCGGCGTCACCCCACTCGTGCACAAGCCCCTGCCCGCCGGCACGCACCAAGTCCGCGCCGTGCGCAGCGATGGCACCGCGAAGACGTTCTCGATCAACATTGCCCAAGACAAGACGACCGCGCCGGCCTTTAGCTGGTAGCCGTGTCGATCTACACGAACCTCGTCGAGCTCGAGATCCGTTGCACGCCGCGCGCGGTCTACGACCTCGTCGCCACGCCCGACCACTGGCCGATCCATCACCCGGTCACGCAGGCCGTACGCAGCGAAACCCACGCGACGAACATCCCGGCCGACGTCGGGACGATCTTCATCGAGACGATTCCGCGCGCCGATCACGCGATCGAAGCGACCTGGGAGGTGATGCGCGCGATTCCGGGCGAGCTCTGGGAATTCCGCTCGCGCCGCTTCGGCGATGCACCACTGACGATGACGATCACCTACGAGCTCGAAGCGCGCGGCGACCGCACGTTCGTCCGCCGGTTCATGCGTACCGATTCGCCGGCTCCGCTGCCGCGCGAGATGGCGATCCACTTCTCGCTGCCGGATGTTCACGAGCAGTTCCTCGCGATCGTGAAGGCGCACCTCGAACGCTAGCAACGCCGCCGGATCGCCGCGAGCAGCTTCTTGCGAAACCACGTACTCGCCGGATCGCTATCGACGCGCGGATGCCACGCGAGATAGACCGGGAACTGCGGAATCTCGATCGGGCACGCGTGAACCTCGAGGCCCGTTGCCTGCAGCGAATAGCGCGGCCCGGTGATCACGAGATCCGTCGCGGCTACGATCGCCGGCGCGAGCGCGAACGTGTGAACACGCACCGCGACGTGCCGCGTGCGCCCGACCTGCGCGAGCAAGTTGTCGACGATGCCACCGCCGGACTCCCCTGGTGACACCATCACGTGACCGAGCTCGCAGTAGCGATCGAGCGTGAGCTTCTTCACGGGATGCTTCGGGCGCAGCGCACACGCATACGACTCGTCATGGATCGCCACGCACTTCGCGTCGCGCGGCAAACCGGCCTTGATCGTGACGAGCGCGTCGGCGCCGTGCTCGAGCTGGACGACGCCAGTCCCCGACATCGCGCGGACCGAGAGCGTCACGCCCGGCGCTTCCGCCGCGAGCTCCTTCACGAGCACCGGTAGGAGCTGCGCCTCGTAGAACCCTGCCGTCACGATCGTGAACGTGCGCACGAGCTGCGCCGGATCGAACGCCGCCGGATGCACGAGCTCGCTCGTCGCCGCGACGATGTCCGTGATCCGCGGCGCGATCGCATCTGCACGCGTGGTCGGCAACATCCCGTTCGGCGTGCGCACGAACAGCGGATCGCCGAACACGTCGCGCAGCTTGCCGAGCACGCGACTCATCGCCGGTTGCGAGAGTCCCGCCTTCGCCGCCGCGCGGGACAGGTGGCGCTCGCGATGGAGCAACGCGAAGCAGCGCAGGAGCTCAAGGTCCGGCAGCGGCGCATCCAAATTTTGCATGACGGTCATAGCTTACATGCATTGGACGAATATCCAATCAGGACCCACTCTAGGGGCATGTACACGGTCTTTGGAGCAAGCGGCCACACCGGCCGCATCGTCGCCGAGCGGTTGATCGCCGCTGGTAAACAAGTTCGCGCGGTGGTTCGGGATGCGGCGAAGGCGCCTCGCGGGGCCGAGCCGATCACCGGCAATCTCACCGATCGCGCGTTCGTCGAACGGGCGCTCGCCGGCGCCGAGGCGGCCTATCTCGTCGTGCCGCCGGACCTCAAGTCGCGCGACATGATCGGGCAGAACCGCGCGATCGCCGAGAGCTACGCGGCTGGTCTGCGCGCGCACGGCGTGAAGCACGCGGTGTCGCTGTCGTCGCTCGGGGCGCAACACACCTCGGGCATCGGGCCGGCGACCTCGAACGCGATCGCCGAGACGATCCTGCGGCCGACACCGACCGTGATCACGTTCCTGCGCCCGCCCTACTTCATGGAGAACCTCGCGAGCAGCGTGCATCCGATGAAGTCGGACGGCGTGCTGCCGGTGTTCGGCGGTGGCGAGCAGTATCCGTTCCCGATGATCGCGACGCGCGATATCGGTGAGGCTGCTGCCGCCGCGTTGCTCGCGCCACCATCGGCGACGCGCGTCGTCGAGCTGAAGGGCCCGCGCGACTACTCGTACGCGGATGCCGCGGCGATCGCGAGCAAGATCCTCGGCAAGAAGGTGACGGCGACGCCGCTGCCGATCGATGCGATGGTGCCGGCACTCGTCCAACACGGCGGCTTGTCACCCGAAGTCGCGGCGCTGTTCCGCGAGATGATCGAGGCCGGGCAACGCGGCATGTTCGCGTACACCGATCCGGCGAGCGCGATCACGGGCGCGACGCCGCTCGAGACGGTGCTGAACGAGCTGCTCGTGTGATTCCGCGCGGATGAGTCAGCTACTTTGACGAGTTGGATACCGTCCCCACACCAGCGTTCGAACACTTAGCCTAGCGAAGGTGACGAACTAGACACCGTCCCTAGAACCGCGCGAAGTACGCCATGCCGTTGCCGGTCACCGCCACGTGCGCCGGCGACTCGTGCGTGAGCAACACGACCACGAACGTCACCGCCGATACCGCCGCCACGCCGAACGAGATGTCCGCCGCGAGCGCCCAGCGATTCGCGCGATCTTCGATCGTCTTTAGCTGCGTGTAGCTGTGCCCGCCCGCCGCCGAGTACGTGTTCCATTGGTCGCGCGCATCCGCGAACTTGTACGCACTGACACCTCCAACACCGAGCCCGACCACACCGATGCCGAGCGCGGTCAGCGCGAACGGCGTGTGCCACGTGCCTTCATCGGGCTGGCGCACGATCGGCTTTTCGACCACCACCGGCGGCGTGTCGCGCAGTAGTTGATTCTTCGCCTCGTCGACGATCTCCGCCGAGCTCGCCGGCGCCGGCAGGCTAACGCGCGTCGCACCTTCGAGCACGCGACCGTCCGTCAACGTCACGCGCAGCCCCGCGATCATGTGCAGCGGATCCGCGATCACCTTCACGGTCACGCTCGTCGCACTCCATTCGATCACCGCGTTCAAGTCGGGATGCCCGCCCCGCGCGAGATCGAACGGCTCGGTCAGCTTCGGCGATGTCCCCACCGGCAGCGTCGTCGACGGCGCCAGTGCCAGCGCCCGCGCGAAGTGCTGCTCCGCGAGGTCCGCGTGATCCAAGCCCGCCGCCGTTCGTCCCGCCGCCATCTCGAGCTGCACGAGCTGCTCGCGCGTTGCATGCCCGCTCGCGATCGTGCGCGTGGCGAGCAACGACGCGTTCTCGTATTCGAGCTTTTGCTCGAGCGCATCGATCTGCGCGAGCGCCGCCGCGACCGGATCGTCCGCGCGCGCGATCGCCGTCAAGGCGATGAGAACAACCAGCGCGCGCACCACCACACAGTACTAGCTGCGCCGGCGGATCACCACGAACAGCACCAGCAGGATCGGCGCCCAACCGCCGGCCGCACCGCCCGCATTCATCGAGCACGCCGGCAGTTGATTGCCCCCGCCGGTATCGGCATTGCTGCCCGAACCCGAGCCACCACCACCAACAGTCACCGTTGCCGTAGCCACCGCCGTCTGGCCGTTCGCATCGGTCGCGGTCGCCGTGATCGTGTGAGAGCCCGGCGTCGTCGGCGCGGTCCACGAGAACTGATACGGCGCCATCGCATCGCTACCGATCGACGTGCCATCGACCGACACTTCGACACCCGTCACGTTACCGGCCGTGTCGTTCGCCGCGATCACGATCCCGACGGAGCCGCTCACTTCGTCGCCATCCGCCGGCGACACGAACGCGACCGTCAGCGTGCCGTCCTGCGACGCGCCACTACCGCCGCCGCCACCGCTACCGCTGCCATTTCCACCGCCGTTACCGCCGCCCATGAGGCCGAAGAACGTGGCCGCGCGAATCGTCGAGCAGATTCCATGGTCCTCGAAGTACGAGCCCGCAGTGCCCGGGCACGTGACGCCACCATCGGTGCCGACGACGACCGCGTGACTCATCCCCGAGATCGAGTACGCCTCGACGACGACCTGCCCGTTCACTTTGTACGCCGTGCGCGTGCCGCCCGACAGAGTCTCGGTCTCGTCGGCCGTTTGATCGTGGCCCCACACATTCGTCCACTGCTTCACGAGCTCGGTCTGATTCGCCGGCGCGACCGTCGTATCGCTCGTGCCCTGCCACAACTGCACGCGCGGGAACTTCGTCACCGTCGACGCCGCACGCACGAGGTCGCCCCACGCCGATGCCGTCTTCGTCACGCCCGGGCTCTGACAGCTATACGCCTCGCTCACCGACGTCGCGCAGCGATACGCGACACCCGACATCACCGCCGCACCCGCGAAGCGATCCGGCCACGTCGCTGCCATCACCGCGGTCATCGCCGCGCCTGCCGAGAAGCCCGCGATGTACACGCGATTCGTGTCGACGTGGTGGGTCGAGATTTCGGTATCGACCATCGACATGATCGATTGGTTCTCGCCCTGCCCGCGCACGAGGTTCGCGGTGTCGCCGTACTCACCGGCCCAGTTGAAACACTCGACCGGATTGTTCGCGCTCTGCTGCTGCGGATACAGCACCGCGAACTTGTACTGATCGGCGAGCGCGTTCCACCCGGCCTCCTCCATGCTCGAGGCGGTTTGCGTGCAACCGTGCAACACGACGACGAGCGGCGAGTTGTTCGGCAAGTTCGCCGGCACGTACTCGTACATCGCGAGTGCGCCGGGGTTCGAGCCGAAGCTCGTGACCTGCGTGAGCGTGGCGAAAACGATCGGAAGGAACATGGCGCCGCCCATGTGCACGCGATGTGCCGTCGCAGATCACATCCAACTACGCAGATCCAAGCACGCGCTGTTGGCTGTCCCCAACAGGGCACATTTCACCCACTCTTGGCGCGAGCCAACTGTGTTACTCGTCTTGCGTGTCCGACGACGCACCACGCACGAAGCTCCAGCCACGCGCGATCAAGGTGGTGCGCAAGCTCCGCGTGCGCGTCGATGGCGGACCCGATGCCGGATCGATCTGCGCGCCCGACGACAGCAACAAGCTCGCGATCGGCACCGCCGAGGACAACGCGCTCGTGCTGCGCGATCCGACCGTCAGTCGCTATCACCTCGAGCTCGCGCGCACCGCGGATGGCGTCGCGATCACCGACCTCGGCAGCCGCAACGGCACGTGGGTCTCGGGCGTCCGGATCGAGCGCGCGACCGTCACCGCCGGCGCGCAGATCAAGATCGGCGATACCACGCTCACCGTCGAAGATGCCGGCCAGAGCGTCCAACCGCCGGCGACCGATGTTCCCCGCAACGCCGAGTTCGTCGGCGAGAGCGAGGCGATTCGCGAGGTCGCGCGGCTCGTCCACAAGCTCGCACGCGTCGATTCGTCTGTCCTGATCCAAGGTGAGACCGGCGTCGGCAAGGAAGTCGTCGCGCGCGCGATCCACGAGGCATCACCGCGGCGCGAGCACGAGCTCGTGATCGTCGATTGCGGATCGATGCCGGCGTCACTGATCGCGTCGCTGCTGTTCGGCCACGAGCGCGGCGCGTTCACCGGTGCCGATCAGCGCCGCGCGGGTGCGTTCGAGCGCGCGAACGGCGGCACGGTACTGCTCGACGAGATCGGTGAATTGCCGCTCGACGTCCAACCCGCGTTGCTCGGCGTGTTGGAGCGGCGCGCATTCACTCGCGTCGGTGGCTCGCAATCGATCGATGTCGACGTGCGCGTCCTCGCCGCCACCCATCGCGATCTGCGCGCCGAGGTCAACGCGGGTCGGTTTCGCGCGGATCTCTATTACCGGCTCGCCGTCGCGAAGATCCTGATCCCGCCGTTACGCGAGCGCCCGGATGACATCGAGCTGCTCGTCGCGCACTTCGTCCAGCGGCTCACCGGCGTCGCCGAGCTCGGCCCGCTCGCGCCCGCGATCGATCAGTTGAAGGCACATCCGTGGAGCGGCAACGTCCGCGAGCTGCGCAACGTCGTCGAGGCGGCGGTCGTGATGGGCGAGCTCGATCTCGGCGGCGATCGCACGATCCCGACCGCCACGCCGACGAGCGGCTCGCAGATCCTCGCGTATCGCGATGCGCGCGCTGCCGCACTCACGCGGTTCGAAGCGGATTACCTGAAGCTCCTGATCGAGCGCTCGGGCGGCAACGCGAGTGAGGCCGCACGGCTCGCCCGCATGGATCGCCCGTACTTGCTAACGCTGCTCCGCAAGCACGGCTTGCGTCAGTAGCTCATCTCGCCAACGAAGATCGTGCCGTGCTTCGCGCCCGGTGGGCTGACGAACTGCACCGGTTGTTCGCCGTGTCCCGCGATCTTCACGATCGCGAATGGTCGCGTCATCGGCCGGCCGTCGTCGCCGTGGAACGAGCCGATCACGACGATCGTGCCCTTCTGCTCCGCCGTGTTGTGGAGCACGCCCTGGACGACGAGCTTGCCGTCATCCTCGATCTCCTTGATCTGATCGACGGATGCCGGCGGCAGCTTGTCTGGAATCGTCGCGTTGCGAACGATGATCTTCGCCCCGGTCGCCGTGGGCCGCGCCTTCCGCTCGCGATCGACCAACGCGAACGTCCGGACCTCGCCCGCCGGCACGTACAACGACGTCGCCTTGAAGTCGCCGACCGGCTTCTTGTCGGCATCGAGAAAGTCGCCGGCCAGCGTGACGTACGCGCCGTCCTTGCCGGTGTTCTGGGCATCGACCAACACGAACGTGGCGGTCTCCTGAACCTCGTCGCCGACCGTATCAGTGCGGAGCTTGCCCTGCCCGGTGATCTTCACCAGGTCGAGATCGAGCGACCGGCGCGACGTGTCCTCGCACGCGGCTAACGCCAGCAGGATCAGAAGGCCTCTCAACGAGGCAATACTAGCTCAAGCCGCGCGACGCGGCCCGCTGCCCTGGTGCAAGGCAATCGCCTCGCGAACCGGTGCGGGTAGCGCGAGCTCGGAGATATCGAACCGGCCGAGCGCCGTGGCCAAGGTGGCGACGCGCTCTTCATCCGTGGCGCGCTTGTCCACGATGACCCGGAACTGCCCCTTCACCTTGCACAGGCCACCGCGCATCGTGCTGGTCACACCTGCCATCTGCAGGGGCTCGTACGTGACCTTGACCCCGAGCTGTTCGGCAGCGCCTTCGAGCAGCTCGAGCATGACTTCCATCTTCATGACCGTGGCCCACACTATCAGGCCCGATCGATCACGCAAGATTCTTCGTCCGTGTTCCGGACGTAGGGAGATCACTCAAACTACCGGGATCGTCACACGAAACAGCGCGCCGCCGAGATCACTTTGGCCCACGGTGATCACACCGCGATGTTGCTCGACGATGTTCTTGACGATCGGGAGGCCAAGGCCGGTGCCTTTGCCATCCGGCTTTGTCGTGAAGAATGCCTCGAAGATCTTCTCGCGATCCTCGGGGGCCACGCCGTGCCCGGAATCGCCGACCTCGAGCACCACGTTCTTGCCATCACCGACGGCGCGCACGAACACGCGACCGCCCGCTTCGACAGCATGGACCGCGTTCGAGATCAGGTTGATCAGCACCTGCTCGAGCTGCCCGGCAACCGCTTGGATCACCGGTAGCTGGGGATCGATCTCGATCGCCAGCGCCACGCCCCCGCGCTCGAACAAGTGCTCCACGATCGACACGGACGCGCGCACGACGGCCGCCAGATCGACGGCCTCGAGCTCCTTGCCGCTCGGCCGCGCGTATTGCACGAGATCGCGCGAGAACCGCAGGATCCGCTGAGCGCTGGCCCCGATCCGGCGCAGCTTCTCGACGTCCGCCGAGTCCTGGCCCTGCGATTCGAGCTTGCGCACGAGGTACTCCGCGTAGACCGTGATCGAGGTCAGCGGGTTGTTGAGCTCGTGGACGACACCCGCGGCCATCTCGCCGAGCGTGGCGAGCCGCTCCGCGCGCACGATCTGCTGCTGGAGGATGTCGATCTTCGACTGGTCCTGCCCGATCGCGACGACGGCTTCGATCGGCCCACCCGAGCGGCCGACCGGCGCGATCGACCACACGCTGCGTACGGGCTGCTTCGCGGTTGGCAACATTACCGTGACCGCGCCGTGATGCTGGCCCGCGAGCGCGGCCGCGAACGCCGTGGTCAGTTGCTGGCGTTGATCGCTCGAGATGAAGTCGCGAATATCGCGGCCCAAGAGGTAATCGCGCGTGACGCCGGTGACATCGAGCAGTGCGCGATTGCACACCGTGATTCGCCAGCTGCGATCGATGCCGAGGATCAGCGCGTTCGCCGAGTCGAGCAGGCGCGCTTGGTAGTCGCGGAGGCCGATCGCGTCGTCCTGCAGGGACACCGTACGCAACGCGATCGACAGGCCATGCGCGAACGTGCGGAGGACGGGCTCGTCGACTTCGCGCGCGTCGTCGCCGGGCTTGTAGCCGCAATCGAGCACGCCATAGATCTCGCCGCCCGCGGCCAGCGCGATCGCGAACCCGGTCGCCATGCCTTGAAACGGCGAGTCCCAACGCTCGCGCGCGATCAACTTCGCACTCGCGGCGACGGCGGACTTCAGCTTCGCGCGATCGATCGCATCTTGGGTCAGCGCGATCGGCTCGGACGCGACATCGCGAAGCTGCGCACCTCGCACGTAGGCGCGCACCGATTCGCGACTACGCAGATCCGTGGCGCGCACGGCGAGCGCCCGCCCGGGCAGCAACTTCTCGAGCGCGGTTAACATCCGCTCGACGACGACGCGCTCGCTCGACGCTTGCGGCAGCTCGTTCCCCAGCTCGCGCAGCGTGTCGAGCTGGGCCGCTTCACTCGCAGGCACGAGCGTCATTTGTTGTCTCCATGGCGCGTTGCGAGATCGCCCAGATCGGTCAGCGTGGGGCGCACGTCGGGCTCGAGCTTCACGCCGGGCGGCGGCTGGACGGCGGAGAATTCGCCGGTGAGGCCCTCGTCGGGAACTTCGTCGGTGGTGAGCGCTTGCATCCGCGAGGTCGCGCGATCGAGATCGATCATCTTGGCCGAGCCGACATAATCCGTCGTTTCGTACTTCGTGATGTGACCGATCTTTTTCACGATCTCCGCCATGCGTTCGGCTTCCGACAAGATGATGCCGGCCGCGCGCTGATGTTGCGCGTCGCGGGCGCTCTGGCGTTGGATCAATTGGACGTAGCCGATGATCGAGGTCAACGGTTGGTTGAGCTCGTGCGCGGCGGATGCGGCGAGCTCGGCGACGAGCGCCTGCTTCTCGGACATCTGCAACTTCTGTTGGGCGTCGAGGAGGCGTTGCTCCATCCGGATGCGCTCGCGCAAGTCGGTGAGGATGCCGACGGTTGCGACCTCGCGCTCGCCCTCGTAGACGATCGAGGCGGTCATGCTGACGGGCACGAGCTCGCCGCCGTTGATCCGGATCTCGCGACGCGTTTGTTCGAGCCGGCCGACGCCGCCGTGCATCGTCGAGCGCAGCATTCGCATGATCTGGCGCGCACCTTCGGGTTCGTAGAGCTCCCATACCGGTTGCTTGCCGATCACGTCGCGCGCGCGGAAGTCGAACAGCCGTTCGGCGCCCTGGTTGAACAAGATGATCTGGCCGCGCATGTCGGCGGCGATGATCGCGTCGACGGTGGAGTCGATCAGGCGCTCGAGGAATTCGGTCGTCGCGCGCAATTCGTGCTCGAGAGCGCGTTCGGCGGTGACGTCGCGAAACCCGAGGATCACGGCGCCGGTGCCGTGTAACACCGTCGACGTGGTAGCCGAGACCCACACCGGCGAGCCACTCGTCGTCGAGAGTTGCAGATCGAACGCATCGGCGTTCGTGCCGGCGAGCACGCGCGAGATCGCGTCCGTGATGTGGCCGCGCTGATCGCTCGGCAAGAGGTCGATCAGCTCGCTGCCGAGGAGGCCATCGCGTGCGAAGCCGGTGATGCGTTCGGCGGCGCGGTTGACGAACAGGATCCGGCCGCCGTCGTCGAGGACGACCACACCGTCGGCGCCGGCCTCGAAGTGCTCCTTCAGGGAATCGATGCCGCGCAGCCGGCGCTCGGCCTCGTACCGCGCGCGCGAAATCCGGTGGGTTTGATCGCGAAGGCTCTCGAGGACGGAACCGTGACGCAGATGCGCGGCGGTGATGCTCGCGATCAACTTGCCGAGCTCGATGCCGCGCGCGTTCAGCTGCGGTGTGCCGGGCGTCCGCTTGCGGAGCAAGATGGCGCCGAGGAAGCGGTTGCGCCAGATCACCGGGAACACGGCGTTCGCGCGCACGTCGGCGGCTTCGAGCACGCTCGCGATCGCGCTCGTCGTCGGGTGCGTGGTCACGTCCTCGACAATTTCGGGCTGGCCGCTGCGCATCGCGGCTTGGAGCTCGGGATATTCGGCGACGGCGAGCGTGAAGCGCGACAGTGGCTCGGCGTCGCTCGCGGCGATCACGAACGCGTGGTCGCTGCCCTCGATGTGGGCGACCAGCGCAGCGCGTTCGAAGCCGAGCGCGGCGGCGGTGAGCGTGAGGACTTGGACAAGGGCCTCGGCGTCGTCGCCGTGCGTGGTCAAGACGTCGTTGATCCGAGCGAGCGTGGTGCCGACATCCTTGCGGGTCGCGCGGATCAGGTTGCGTACGCGCACCGCGAGCAGGCCCGACATCACGGGCTTCTTGACCACGTCGGTCGCGCCGGCGGCGAGTGCATTCGGGATCGCGGTCGCGGGCACGGTCGGCACGACGGCCAAGATCGCGATCTCGGCCAGCGCGGGCACGCTGCGCGCCTCGGCCACGAGCTCGGCCACGTTATCGCCGGTAATGATGATCAGCGGTGGAAACGCGATCGCCCGCGGTGAGGCGTTGGGCGCCGCGCGCCGCGATACCTGCAGACACGAGATACGCGACGAGTTGGTCGCGCTCGATGTCGGTGCCGCCCAGGATAGCGACAGGTACGTCCAAAACACGATCAGGGTACCACTAGGTCTAAGTCCGCATTCGCGGGATGGGGACGGTATCCAACTCGTCAAAGTAGATGCCGTAACTACGCGAAGCTTGGTTCGGACAAGGTGTCCGACTTTGACGGTTGGATACCGTCCCCATGATCGCACTCTCGACGAGAGCCGATCCGTTTTCGCTCTCTAGCTCGTCAACTTCGGACACCTGTCCGAACGAGCGCTCGCGCAGTTACGCCTGCGAAGGTGACGAACTAGATACCGTCCCCATCAGCGAATTGCGGACGCCGCCGCCTGCGCAGCCGCGTACACGATCTTGACCGGCACATTCGCGGCCTTTGCCGCCGCCGCGCACGCCTCGTACTCCGGCGCCGCGTTGATCACCGCACCGCCATCGCGCGCGACCTTGACCGCGATCGGACCGAACGCCGTCTCGACCGTGACGGTCTCGCGTTGGAGTGCCTTGCGGGCCATCGCCGTGAACCGCACACCGATCGATGTCGTCTCTCGAAGAATCGCGTCGACGACCTGATCGCGCGTTGCCGACGACGCCAGCGCTGCCAACACCAACGCCGGGCGCCCCTTCTTCATCGTGATCGGCGTCCACCACACGTCGAGCGCACCGGCTGCGAGCACCGCATCGGCCGCCGCCGCGCACAGCTCGCCGGACATATCATCGATGTTCGCTTCGATCTGCCAGACCGTTTCCTGCGGCCCATGCTCGAGAGGGGGCTCCGACACGACGACCCGCAACACGTTCGGCCGATCCGCGAACTCGAGATCACCGGCGCCCCACCCGACCGCGAGCGCACGCCCCGTCGGTGCGGCCGTCCAACTCGTGACCGTGGCCGCCAGGATCGCGGCGCCCGTCGGCGTGCACAGCTCGCGCGGCAACCCGCCATCCGCCATCACGCCATTCGCCTCGCGCAACACCTCCAGCGCCGCCGGCGCCGGGACCGGCAACACCCCGTGCGCACTCTTCAACGTGCCGTGACCCATCGCGACCGACACGCACGTGACCGACGCGGGATCCAACCACGCGAGCGCCGCCGCCGTACCGACGACATCGACGATCGAATCGATCGCACCGACCTCGTGAAACTCGACATCGTCCACGCTCATCCCGTGCAACTTCGCTTCCGCTCGCGCGAGCCGATCGAAGATATCGAGAGCGCGCCGGAGCGTTTCACCGGTCAGATTCGCGACGAGGTTCTCGCGAATGCCCTTGTAGCGATAGTGACCGTGATCCGCGACGAGCCGGAACTTCGCCGGCGACAGCGTCACCGCGGGAGCACCTTCCGCCGCCACGATCTTCGCACCGGTCGCGACCTTCACGTCGACGGCGGCGATGCCGTGCTTGACGACCCGCGTGTGGCTCAGCCGCCACGAACCAGCGCCGATCGCGTCGAGCGCCGCACCGATCACCTCGACCGGCACGCCGAGATCGATCAACGCGCCGAGCGTCATGTCGCCGGCCGCACCCGATGCGCAGTCGATATGGAGGTGCTTCTTCTTCATACGATCAGGCGCGCCAGCTTCGTCGCCGCCACCGCCGCACCGACCCCGTTATCGATATTCACGACCGTCACGCCCGGCGCACATCCCGCGAGCAGCGCACCCAACGCCACCAAGCCATCGATCGAAACGCCATAGCCGACGCTCGTCGGAACCGCGATCATCGGCCGATCCGTCAACCCGCCCAACACCGACGGCAACGCCGCCTCCATCCCCGCGACCGCGATGATCACGTCGCACGCGCGGATGTCCTCGAGCCGCGCCAACAACCGATGAAGCCCGGCCACGCCCACATCGCTGATCCGCGTGACCGGGGCGCCGAGCCACTCGCACACGAGCGCGGCTTCCTCGGCGACCGGCAAGTCGCTCGTGCCTGCACACACGACGCAGATCCGCGCCGCCGCCGGCCGAGCGCTCGCCTGGCCGATCGCCAAGATCCGCGGCAGCTCGTGATACGTCACCGCCGGCAACATCGCGCGCACCGCCGCGGCCTTCTCGGCATCGACGCGCGTCGCGATCGCCGCACCGCGCTTGCCGAGCTCGCCGAGCGTCCCGGCGATCTGCTCCGCCGTCTTACTCGCACCGAACACGATCTCGGGCACGCCCGTGCGCAGCTCGCGATGATGATCGATCAGCGAGTGCCCGACCGAGTGCGCGACCTCCGCAAATGGCACCGCACCGATTTGCTCCGCCGCCGCCTCGGGCGCGACCTTGCCGGCCCGCACGTCGTCGAGGAGCTGGAGGAGCAGACTGCGATCCACGACGGGGTTCTACCCTACTTCTTGCGTTTCGTGATCCGGACCGCCTCGATCGCACGATCCGTCGCCGCGATGACCTCGATGATCATCGGCCCCAGGGTCAACGTCTCGCCCTTATCCGGGATGTGCCGGAACTTCTCGATCAAGAGCCCCGCCACGGTCTCGTAGTCGTCGCTCTCCGGCAGCGTCATCCCGAGCTCGGCATTGAGCCGCGCGATCGACGTCCGCGCCTCGACCCGCCACACGCCCGGCTTTTCCGTCTTGATCGGCGATGGCTCGGTATCGTGTTCGTCCTCGATCTCGCCGACGATGATCTCGAGCAAGTCTTCGATCGTCACGATCCCGACCGCGCCACCGTATTCATCGACGACGATCGCGAGGTGCTGCCGCTCGGTCTGCAGCTGCACCAGCAAGTCCGACGCCTTCATCGTCTCCGGCACGTACAGCGGTGGATGCGCCAGATCCGCGAGCGAGCCCGACACGTTCTTGCCCGTCGCCGCTTGGAGGATGTCGAACACGTGGACCACGCCAACGACGTCGTCGACGCGCGACCGGAAGATCGGCATCCGCGAGTGCTGCTTGTCCGCCACTTCGAGCGCGGCTTCCTTGATCGGGGTGTCCTCCGGCATCGCGGTGACTTCCGACAGCGGCACCATCAACGCGCCGACCTTGTACTCGGAGAGCTCGAACACGTTCGCGATCATTTCGCGCTCGTCGGCAGAAATCTCCGGCTTGTCGCTCTGCGGCTCGCTCTCGATCAACAGCGCGAGCTCGTCGCGAGTGACGAACGCCTTCTCGCGATCGGTGCGCGTGATCCGGGTCAACAACGACGCGTAGCCACCGACGATCATCACGATCGGCCGGAGCACCAGCGATGCGAATCGCAGCGGCACCGCCATCAGATCGACCAACCGATCCGCGTGCGCCTGGATGATCGCCTTCGGCACGATGTGCCCGATCACGAGCAACGGCGGGATCACGATCAGCGGCGACCACAACGGCGACTCGCCGTGCGCGTGCAACACCTCGGCGAGCATGATCACCGCGACGAGCGTGGCGAGGTTCGCGCCGACGAGCGTGGTCGCGAGCGTGACCTGGGGGATCGACAGCATCTTCTCGATCCGCGCCGCCGAACGGCGCCCACCCGCCGCGCGTTGGCGCAGAGCATGGCGATCGCACGCACCGAGCGCGACCTCCGCACTGACGAAGAACGCCTGCGCGAACAAGCACAGGATCAGGATCAACACGAGCGTACTGACGGCGATCACCGCTTCCGCTCCCTCATCCGCGAGAGGTCATCGATATCCGTCGCCGGTGGCGTGACCTCGTCGGTCGGGTGAATCGGGCGGACCGGGGGATCGAGCGCTTCGACCGGCGTCGAGACCACGCCCGAAACATCGCTCGTCGCGCGCTCCTTCACGCTGCCATCTCCAGGCGCTGAAATCGGCCCGCTATCCGGCACGGGTGTCGTCTCCGCTTGATCGAGCTTCGGCACTGGACTGCTCTCGTCCAGTTTCGGAATCGGTCCGGTATCCGGACGTTGCGCGGCCACGCGATTGACGCGAATGCCCGGCAGCGAGGCCTGCAGCTCCGCACGCTCGTCGCGAATCACGCCGAAGATCTGCGCGAGCAAGTCATCCATCGTGACGAGCCCGAGCACCTTTCCGTACTCGGACACGACGACGGCCATGTGGACCTTCTTCTGCTTGAACGTCAGGAACAGTCGCTTGACCGGCGTGGTGCGCGGGACGAACAGCGGCTCGTGCAACATCTCGCCGAGCGGCTTCTGGATGCCGTGGCCCGCGGCCGCGCGCACGAGGTCCTTCGCGTTGACGACGCCGCGAATGTTGTCGAGCGACTTCTGATAGATCGGCACGCGCGAGAAGCCACGCGCCGCGAGCTCCTTCACCAACCGGCTCGTCGGCAAGTCGTACGACAAGCCGAAGATCCGGTCGCGCGGCGTCATGACCTGGCCGACGTTCTTGTCGGAGAACTCGAACACGCGGTGGATCAGGCGGCGTTCGCGCGCATCGACCTCGCCGCGTGCCGAGCCGGCATCGACGAGCGACTTGAACTCTTGCTCGGACAAGTCACGCGCCGGTCGCGTCCGCGCGCTCTGACCGAGCGGTCGCAGGATGATCTCGGCGAGCACGTTGATGATCCAGCGCACCGGCGTGAACAGCACCGTGAGCAACGTGAGGAGTGGTGCACACCAGCGCGCCCACACGAGCGGCGCCTTCGACGCGATCGTCTTCGCGGTGACTTCCGCGAGCAACACGAATATCGGCAACGTCACGCCGAGCGCGACGAGCGCACACAACCACGGCGAGCCGAGCGAGAAGTAGCGCTCGATCAGCTGGAACGCGATCACCGCGAGCACGCCCGCGCACGCCTCGTTGCCGATCAACACCGTCGCGATCAGCCGGCGCGGGCGCTCGAGCAACGCGACGATCCGCTTGTCGCGCGATGACTCACTCCGCGCGAGCTGCTCGCGATCGACCCGGCGCAGCGAAAACAGCGCGACCTCGGTTCCCGAACAGAACCCGGCGACCAGCACGCACAACACCGCGAGTGGGATCGCGATTTCGAGCTCGGTCAAACGCCCTCCAGCGCCGGAAACGTCGCGACGAACGTGGAGCCGTGGCCCGGTGTGGTGTCGACCCAGATCCGGCCGCCATGCGCTTCGACGTACGCCTTCGCGAGCGTGAGCCCGAGGCCGGTGCCGCCGAACGCGCGCGTCGATGACGAATCGACTTGGAAGAACGGCTCGAAGATCTTCGCCACCTGCTCGCGCGAGATGCCGATGCCCGAATCCGTGACGACGAGTTGGATCGCGGGATGGGGCTCCGACTCGTGCGGCGACAGCGGCCCGGGCTTCACCGCCACCGCGACGCTGCCGTGATCCGAGGTGAACTTCACCGCGTTCGACACGAGCGAGCTGACGATCTGCCGCATCTTCTTCTTGTCGCCGAGCACGGTGCACGTGCCGCGGTAGTCGACTTGGATCGCGATGCCGCGCTTTGCCGCCTGCGGCACGAACGTCGCCACTTCCGCCGCGACGACTTCCGCCAACGAGATCGACGAGCGTTCGATCGCGAGCGGCGCCGATTCGAGCGACGCGACATCGAGCACGGCCGTGATCATGCCGAGCAGTTGATCGGCCTTCGACAGGATCGTGACGAGGTAATCGTGCTGCTCGCTCGTCACCGGCCCCGCGAGCCCTTCCGCCATCATCTCCGCGTAACCGATCACCGAAGTCAGCGGCGTGCGGAGCTCGTGCGACATCGTCGCGAGGAAGTTCGACTTCAACCGATCCAGTTCCTCGAGCCGCGCGAGCGCTCGTTGCAGACGCTGGTTGTGCTCCGTCAATTCCGCGAACGTCAGCCGCATCGCCTGCTCGTGCGTGGTCGCCGCGAGGTCGCGCGCGGATGCGTGATGGACCAACAGGCTCAGCTGCGTGGCCGCGAGGTCGATCATCTTCTCGGCGGCAGGACCACTCGCCGCGAGCGCGCCGATCCGTTCACCCTCGTGATCGAGCGGTTGGCGTGGCCCCGGCACCTCGGATCCGGCCAACAACCGACCGTCCCGATCGTAGATCGCGAGCTCGCCACCCAGCGCGCGATCGATCGCATCGACGAGCTCGTCGAGCTCTGCCGGTGGAATCAGACGCGCCAGCTCGACTGGACCATCGAGCGTTACGCTCACCCGGCTATTCTAGCGCATCCAGAACGCCCACGTGCTCGGCCAAGGCCGCCCGGAACGCACTGGAATCGATACCTAATTTGCCGCCGAGCTGTAAATCCTTATCTAAGTGGCCATAGGCCTGCTGGACGGCGTCGAGAAACGTCGAAACGACGCCGATCCCCGCTTTTGCCTGCGCTTCCATCACGCGGTCGGCGCCGAACCGTTCGCACGCATCGAGCGGCACCGCATCCGCGAGGTCGCGCTTGTTGTATTGGACGACGACCGGAATCGCTTCGAGGTGGTGCGCGTGCATCGCGGTCTGCAGGCCAGCCCACGCTTCCTTGTTCGGCGCCTTCGCGGCGGGCGCGCTATCGGCAACGAACACCACGCCATCGGCGCCGGCGAGCACGATCTTTCGCGTCGCTTCATGCACGTGTTGGCCGGGCACCGTGTAGACCTTGATCCGGAACGAGAAGCTCGACGTTCGAAAAAAGATCGGCAGCAGGTCGAAGAACAACGTGCGGTCGTCGCGCGTGTCGAGCGTCATGAGGCGCCCGCGATTGAGCTTGTCGACCTTCGCATGCAGCGCCTTCAGGTTCGACGTCTTCCCCGACAGCGGCGGCCCGAAATAGACGAGCTTCAGCGTCAGTTGCCTCTCGGCGAAATCAACCTGCGCCATTACCTTGGTTGCGCCATGGTTTCGGGGGCGTCGGGCTTCTGGTGGAGCTTCGCGTAGACCGCGCCGACCACCATCAGGATCACGAGCGCGATCAAGATCAGGATCGCGTTGCGATACGGCATCTTCGTGTCGTCCGGGCGCACGGACGCGGTCGCGAGCAGCGTGGCCGTGGCGGCTTTGCGCAAGCGCTCGAGCTGCTTGTCCGCGATCGGATCGCCGGCCTTCGACTTGTACTGACCCGCTGCCCACGCGAAGCAGTTGTAGCTGGCGACCTTCGCGAGCAACGCGTCGTGCGTTTTCGGATCGTCCCAGTTCGCGACCGTCGCATCCCAAGCGGATACGACTTCGTCGGGCGCGGTCATGCCCATAGTCTACAGCACCGGACGGAAAGGCACCGGTGTCGCGATCAGGAGCCAGATGATCGCCACGCCGAGCGCGAGCTTTCGCCGCAGTGGGTCGAGCGGTTCCTCGCCGACGGCGGGGTGATATTCGCCGGACCGGCCGCGGATCACCGCGAGCATGATCGTCCACACGATCCACGGAATCGCGCCGAACTTCGCGTACGACAGCGCTGCGACGACACCGTACCCGTGGGCGCGCGCGAGCCCGAACATCACCGCGGCGACGACACCACCGACGATCGGCAGCGCGACGTGTAGCCGTGCCGACCACGTCTCGTGACGTGCACCCAACGCGGCGCGCGCGACGTGACCGCCATCGAGCTGGCCGATCGGCATGAGGTTGATCATCGTGATGAGCAGGCCGACCCACGCCGCCATCGCCATCGGGTGGAGCTGGACGTCGACCTCGCTGTTCGGCAGCCACTGGCCGTGAACGGCGTACTTGAGCAGCGCGTAGAGGATCGAGTTGCCTTCGATCATGCCGTCCGGCGTCGACGGGCCGACCGGTGACAGCGAGAGGCCGATGACGAGCAGCGGAATCGCGACGACGAGCCCCGCGATCGGACCCGCCGCACCGACGTCGAACAGCGCGCGGCGATCCTCGATCGGCGTCTTCATCTTGATCACCGCGCCGAGCGTGCCGAGCGAGATGCCGGGCGGCATCGGGATGAAGTACGGCAGCGAGACATCGACGCCACGCCGGCGCGCGACGATGTAGTGACCGAACTCGTGGCAGGTCAGGATCGTCATCAACGTCGCCGCGAATGCGGGTCCGTTGTAGAGCGTGGTCGTGACGCAGCACGCGACGAACAGGCCGATGTGGATTGCCCAGTCGCGCGGTTTCACCGGACCAGTTTATGGCACGATCGGCCCGTGGCCAGCGTGAAGCGCATCGAGTTGTTCTTCCAGGAAGGCTCGTCGGACAAGGTCTACAACGCCGAGATCGTCGACGATGGCGGCGGGAAGTTCACGGTCGCGGTCGAATGGGGTCGGCGCGGCAGCCGGCTGAACACCGGTTCGAAGGCAGTAAAGGTCTCGCGCGCCGAAGCGGACAAGATGTTCGACCGGTGCGTTCGCGAAAAACGCGGCAAGGGCTACGAGGAGAAGACCTCCGGGCATCAGCCGGCCGCGGTCGCACCGCCGGAAGGGGAAGGCAGTGGCTCCAAGGTCGGTGGCAAGCGGGCGAAGGTCGGGCACGCAGCACAGCTGCTGAATCCGATCGACGATGAAGACGAGCTGTCGAAGTTCCTCGCCGACGATTCGATGATCGCGCAGCAGAAGCTCGATGGCATTCGCGTGATCGTGCACATCAACGAAGACGGCATGCTCGCGACGAATCGCGATGGCAAGGCAACGCAGCTCGCCGGTCACGCGTTGGGTGGCCTGGCGTACTTGCCGACGGGCACGATCATCGACGGCGAAGTGATCGGCGATGCGTACTGGTTGTTCGATGTCCTGCAACTCGCCGGCGACGACGTGCGCAAGCAGGGCTATCTCGAGCGGTGGGAGCTGCTCGAGAACGAGCTCGAGCCGGCGCTGACCGGGGATGCGCGGGTGTTGACCGTGGCGTCGGGCAAGAAGGCGAAGCGCGCGTTGCACGACAAGCTTCGCAAGGCGAATGCCGAGGGACTCGTGTTCAAGCAGCGCGATGCGCCGTACACGAGCGGGCGGCCGTCGAGCGGCGGGACCCAGCGCAAGTACAAGTTCTTGAAGAGCGCGGACGTGATGATCGTCGAGAACGCGGGGAACGCGTATCGGATGTGCGTGTGGGACGGCAAGAAGCTGTTCGAGTGCGGTCGCGTGTTCGCGGGGACGACGAACGCATCGCGTAAGGATCTCGACGCGCGGCTCGCGGCCGGTGAGAAGCCGGTCGCCGAAGTGAAGTACTTGTACGCGACGGACGATCATCAGTTGTTTCAACCGGTGTTCGTCGGGTTGCGCGAGGACAAGCTCGGCAAGGCGTGTCTGCGCAGTCAGCTCGTGCAGACGGATCGATCGGTGCTCTAAGGCGCGACGATCAGCTCGTCACCTTGGACCTCGAGCGTCGTGAACTGGCGATAGAGCTCGCCGTCGACGTCCATCCGTGCGGGGCCGCACGCGCCATCGTCGAGCTTGCCGCGCGCGATCGCCGACTTCATCTGATCGCGGGTCGTCGCTTTCAGACCACTCAGGAGGGTCGCTGCATCGAACGCTTCGGCCGCCGCGCTCGACGGATCGCGACCCGTGCGACGCTGGAAGTCCTGCGCGAACTGCGCCGCGACATCGCCGCCGAGCGCGCCTGCATAGGAATCGACCAGTAACGCACCCTGCACCGCCGTGCCCCCGCGCAGCGGCAGCGACGGGTGATGCCACCCTGCTCCACCGACGAGCTGGACGATCTGCGGAATCTTCCCCGCGTGCTTCTTTCGCAGCATCACCGGATCGGGAAACTCCGACGTGCGGAGCTCGACGTTGTAGTACGGCAAGAACGCCGCCACGATCGCCGCTCGATCGTAACGATCCGGGATGTAGAGCAGCGAGAACTCGACGTCCGGCGTGAACGTCTCCCAGCCGATCTTTTGGGTCTTCGCGCGGCGAAGGTGTTCGGCGAGCTCGGGATTCTTCGCCGGGACGAGGTTCAGGAACTGCTTGATGTCTGGCTCGACATCGCCGCCGGTCGGATCGTACGTGCCGCGCGCGGCGATCGTGATCCCGAGATGCGCGGCTTCTTCGGCGAACGCATTCGCGGCTTCGGCGCCGACATCGTCGCGCGGCGCGAGGATCGCGGCCGTCGGAAAGCTCTGGCTCTTCGCGAGCGCGGCGACCGCACGACCTTCGTCGGCCGGCGAACCCACCAAGCGAAACACGCCTGCCGCCGGATCCGCGCCGTCTTCGGGACCGAGCAACGCGATCGGAATGCCGCGCAACGCCGCCGCGCGGGCGGCCGCCGTGACTTCTTTCGCGCCGACCGGACCGAGGATCGCGATCGCACCGCGCTTTGCCGCTTCGTCGACGGCAGCGGTCGCGCCATCCGGTTCGCCACGCGTATCGATGAAGCTCCACTTCACGCCGGGCACGAGCTCGATCGCCGCGCGGAGCTCGGCACCTACAGAGCCATATCTTCCCGACAGCGGTAGGAGAACGGCGATCACTCCCGGCGTGACTGCGACATCGATCAGCTCGCCCGCGAGCGCCGTCAGCTGGGCCTTCACGTCCGCGAGATCCGCCGTGCTACTCGCGCGATCGATCGCCGCCTTCGCCGCGACGTCATCGCCACGGTGATGCGCCAAGCGCGCGGCCCGCAACGCCACGTGCGCGGCCGGTGCTTTGCCCGCGAGCTGATCGATCACGGCCAAGCACGTCGCTTCATCGAGCTCGTCGATCACCGCCGGCGTGAGCTTCGCCAGATCGACCTTTACCGGCGCCGTCGTCGCCGCGCCCGTCGTATTCGGTGTGGCATGTGCCTGATGTTGATCGCTCTCGACCCAGGTCGCCGGTGGCTTAGGCCCACACGCGACCAAGAGGTTAGCGATCGCAAATTGACGTAGTTGCGACCGTCCCCACCCTCGAGCGATTCCGGCTGCTTCGCGATCGCAAGTTGACGTAGTTGCGACCGTCCCCACCCTCGAGCGATTCCGGCTACTTCGCGATCGCAAGTTGACGTAGTTGCGACCGTCCCTCATCTACTCGTCCAGCAACGAGCGCACGCGATCGAGCAACCGCTTCTTCGGCTGCGTCGAGACCGCGGTCTCTTCTCCGGACGCGCGCGCGAGCTCCTCGATCAATTCGCGCTGCTTCGCCGTGAGCTCCGTCGGAACTTCGACCTGCACGTGCACGAGGTGATCACCGCGCGGCGCATTCTTGCCACTCGCCTGCGGGATGCCGTGCCCCTTGATCCGGAACACGCGCCCGGGCTGCGTCCCTTCCGGAATGCGCATCTTCACGTCGCCATCGATCGTGGGCAGCTCGAGCACCGCGCCGAGTGCCGCCTGCGAAAACGTGATCGAGTGATCCGAATGCACGTCGAGGCCTTCGCGCCGGAACTTCGCATGCTCGGCGACGCGAATGATGACCTGCAAGTCACCCGGCGATGCACCGAGCTTGCCCGCTTCACCCTCGCCCTTCACGAGCTTCGTCGCGCCATCCTTCGTGCCCGTCGGCACCACGATCTTCAGCTCGCGCGCCTTGCCGCCCGGCGACTGCGGCGGAATCGCGATCGTCTTCTCGGTCCCGAACGCCGCCTCTTCGAACGTGACTTCCATCGTGTAGCGGGTATCGGCGCCCTTTTGCTTGCCGCGCCGGCGCCGCAGGATCTCGTTGAACATCTCCTGCGCCGCGTCGACGACCGCACTCAACCCGCCTTCGCCCGAATCGCCATGTCCCCACCGGTCGTAGCGCGTGCGCGCCTCGCGATCGGAGAGCACCGCGTACGCCTCGTTGATCTCGCGAAACGCCTCGCCGCCATCCGCAGGGTTCATATCCGGGTGGTGCTTGCGAGCGAGCTCGCGAAACGCGCGTTTCACATCGGTCTCGCTCGCGCCTTTTTCGAGGCCCAGCACCTCGTAGTAGTCGCGTTTGCGCCGCGCCATGATTACTCGGCCGGTTCTCCGCCGCTGCCGATATCGGCCGCCGCATAGATCGCTTCACCGATTCGCTGCGCCGCCACTTCCAATCTAGCTACCGCATCTTCGACGAGCTGCAAGTCATCCGTCTCGAGCGCCGCGCGGCACTCCGCCAATTCCGACGTCAAGAACTCGCGCTCTTCCGGCGGAATCATTCCGCCGAACTCGGCCATCGCCTTGTCCGACGAGTAGAACAACCCTTCCGCCTTGTTGCGCGCTTCGACGATCAGGCGCCGTACCGCATCGACGTCCTGCATCGACTCGCCTTCTTCGACGAGGCGATTGATGTCGTCTTCCGACAGACCCGACGTGGGCTGCACCGTGACGTTGTGGATCTTGCCCGTGCCGTGATCGCGCGCCGAGACGTTCAACACGCCATCGGCATCGATATCGAACGCGACCTCGATCTTCGGCACGCCACGCGGCGCCGGCGGAATGCCCGTGAGCTCGAACGTGGCGAGCGACTTGTTGTCCTCGGCCATCTCGCGCTCGCCCTGCAACACGTGGACGTTCACGAACGGCTGGTTGTCGATCGTCGTCGAGAAAATCTCCGTCGCGCGCGCCGGCAACGCCGTGTTGCGCGGGATCAGGCGCGTGAACACGCCACCCGCCGTCTCGACACCGAGCGACAGCGGCGTGACGTCCAACAGCAACACCTCTTGGATATCGCCGGTGAGCACGCCACCCTGGATCGCCGCGCCGACGGCGACGACCTCGTCCGGGTTCACCCGCCGCGACGCTTCCTTGCCGAACATCTCTTTGACGACTTCGTGCACGCGCGGCATCCGCGTTTGACCGCCGACGAGGATCACCACGTCGATGTCCTTCGCCTGCATCCCGGCGTCGTCGAGCGCGCGCCGGCACGGCTCGAGCGTGGCTTGCACCAACGGCTCGACGAGCTGTTCCAGCGCCGGCCGCGTCATCGTCATCATCAAGTGGCGCGGCTGACCATCGCTGCCCGCCGCCAAGAACGGCAGGTTCACTTCGGTTTCCGTTGCGCTCGACAATTCGATCTTCGCGCGCTCCGCCGCATCTTTCAGGCGTTGCAGCGCGAGCCGATCGCCGCGCAGGTCCATGCCTTCGTTCTGATCCGCGAACGCCGCGAGCATCGCTTCGACGATCGCGTTATCGAAATCCTCGCCGCCGAGGAACGTGTCACCCGCCGTCGAGCGGACGCGGAACACGCCGTTATCGAGCTCGAGGATCGAGATATCGAACGTGCCACCGCCGAGATCGTAGACGGCCACGCGCGCTGCACTCTGCGTCTCCACGCCGTACGCGAGTGCTGCCGCGGTCGGCTCGTTGACGATCCGCAGGACGTTCAAGCCCGCGATCCGGCCGGCATCTTTCGTGGCCTGACGTTGGGCGTCGTCGAAGTACGCCGGCACCGTGATCACCGCTTCGGTGACTTCTTCGCCGAGCCAATCCTGCGCGGTCTGCCGCATCTTCTGCAGCACGATCGCGCTGATCTCCGGCGGCGAATAATCGCGTCCGCGCACGCGCACGTACGCATCGCCGTTCGGCGCCGGCACGACTTCGTACGGACACGTCAGCAGGTGGCGCTGGACTTCCGCATCCTCGAACTTGCGCCCCATCAGGCGCTTCACGGCGTAGATCGTGTTCTCGGCGTTCGTCATCGCCTGACGCTTCGCCGCTTGGCCGACGAGGCGCTCGCCCGACGCAGCGAACCCGACGACGGACGCCGTAGTGCGCGCGCCTTCCGAGTTCGCGATCACGACGGCCTCGCCATCCATGATCGACACGCACGAGTTGGTGGTGCCGAGATCGATCCCGACGATTCTGCTCACTCGGCAGCCCTGGGCTTCGCGACTACCACCAACGCCGGCCGCAGCAGGCGATCACCCGAGCGATACCCGCGTTGCAGGACGCTCACCACCGACCCCGGAGGAGAATCACTCTCCTGTTGCGAAATGGCCTCGTGCAGATTCGGATCGAACGGATGGCCCATCGCCTCGACGGGCGTGACATCCAAGCGCTCGAACGCCGTCATCAACTGGCGCAACACGAGCTGCACGCCCTCGACGATCGGCGTGTTCTCCGAGCCGGCGCCGGCATGTTCGATCGCGCGCTCGAGGTTATCGACGACGGGAAGGATCTCCTTCAACACCTTCGTCTTCGCTTCGAGCTTGGCTTCATCCGCTTCGCGCTTCTGGCGCTTGCGCGTGTTCTCGAGATCCGCGGCCGCGCGCAGATAGCGATCCCAGTTTTCCTTCTTCTCTTTTTCAGCTGCAGCGAGCCGCGCTTCGAGATCACCGCCAGCCCCTTCGGGTGCCACGACCTCGACCGGAATTTCGGTCGCGTCTGCAGTGGGCGGAGTGTCGTTTCCCTCTGGCTTCGCTGAGTCGCTCATAACCCCTGCAACATAACCACGAATGGCTGTTTTTTCTAGGGCTTGGCGGTCAGGTCCGCGAGCATCTGCGTGACCGTTTCAGCCGTGAAATCCACCACCGACATGACCTTGCCGTAGTTCATTCGCATCGGCCCGATCACCGCGAGCGCGCCGATCGGCTGCTCCTCGGGGCCGTACGATGCCGTCACGATCGACGTCGCCGATAACGCCTGAATCGCGGTCTCGTTTCCGAGAAACACCTGCAAGCCATCCGCATTGCGCGTGCGATCCAGCAGGCGAATCAGGGTTTCTTTGTCCTCCAGCGTCCGAAGCAGATCGCGGATCTGGTCGGGCTGAACGTCGTCCAACAAGTTCGCCTGCCCGGCGATCACGACCGGGGCCGAGCGCTCGGGCGTGTTCACGAACACCGCGTGACCGAGGCGCAGCGCCGTGGCGACCGCTTCGTCGTAGCGATTCTTGTCTTCGCCGATCTCGCGAATCACGCGATCGCGGACCTCGTCGAGCGTCATCCCCGCGAGCAGCTGGTTGAGGTAGTTGTGGATGCGCTCGAGCCGCACGGCCTCGACGTCGTCGATCACGAGGCGATTCTCGATCCGCCCGTCCGTAGTGACGAGCACCGCGATCAGCTTGCCGTCGCGGAGCGGCAAGAACTCGATCCGCTCGAGCCGCGCTTCGTCCGGATCCGGCGCGATGATCACCGCCGCGTGATGCGTGAGATCCGACAGCATCCGCGACGCCTTCATCATCACTTCATCCGGCGATGGCGCCGTCACGCGCTCGCGAATCTCCTCGCGTTCGCGCGGAGTGAGTCCTCGCACCTTCAACAGCGAGTCGACATAAAACCGCAAACCCGACGGCGTGGGGACGCGCCCCGCCGACGTGTGGCGTTGCTCGAGCAGCCCCATCTCTTCGAGATCCGCCATCACGTTGCGCACCGTCGCCGGCGACAACCCGAGATCGTGACGGCGCGTGACCGTGCGCGAGCCGACCGCATCTCCAACCTGGAGATACTCGGTAATGACCGCGTGCAGGATCTTCTGCGCGCGTCTCGAGAGCTCTCCGGCCATTCTCCGACGAGCTTACAACGCCTCGGCGATCCGTGCTGCGATCCGATCCGCCATCAGAAACCCGCGCAGGGTCGGGCAGATCCGGCCACCTACACGCGTCGCCAGCCCCTCGCCGAGTACCCAGGCCTGCACCTCCGCCGGCAATTCCCCTTCGCGAACGCCGTCTTTCGTCCGCATTCCGAGCCACAGGCGGTCGGCCGCCATGTCGTCGGGATCCGATTCGATCACCGTCGGTGGTACGCCCGCCGCGTAGTCGCGCCACCGCCGCGGATTGGTCGCGCGCTCGCCGCTCCCATCGGGCCGAACTTCTAAGGATGCCGCGCCGACGCCGACGCCCAGGAACGGCAGGCCACGCCAGTACAAGCTGTTGTGGATCGCGCGCTGGCCCGGCCGGGCATACGAGCTGATCTCGTAGTGTTCGAAGCCGCGCGCGCCTAGCTCGCGATCGGCGCGTTCGTAGAGCTCGGCGAGCGTGTCCTCGTCGCGCGGGATCAACTTGCCCGCGGCGACGCGCGTGCCGAACTGCGTGCGCTCTTCGATCGTGAGCTCGTAGACCGAGAGATGACCGACGCCGGTGTCCGCGAGCTGGAGCCACGACCAGTCGTAGGACTTCGGTGTCGGCGTACCGAGGATGAAGTCGCAGCTCGCGCGCAGGCCGTGCCCGAGCACGCGTTGCAGCGCCGCCGGCCCGTCACCAAATCGATGGTCGCGTCCCAACACGACGAGCTCGTCGGCGACCAGGGATTGCACGCCGATCGAGACGCGATCGATGCCGGCCGCACGCCACGCCGCGAGCCGCTCGTCGGTGCAGTCCGTCGGGTTCGCTTCGATCGTGACTTCGTTCGGCGCGTTCCACCGGCGGCGAATGTCCTCGATCACCTTTGCGAGGCATTCCGGATCCCACAGGCTCGGCGTCCCGCCGCCGAAATAGATCGAGACCAGCTCGCCGGGGAACTTGTCCGCACGCCGCGCGATTTCGTCGGTGATCGCGCGCGCGTAGGCCCCGTGCTCGGGCGGGCCCACTT
Organism: Kofleriaceae bacterium; assembly: GCA_047600425.1. Lineage (GTDB taxonomy): Bacteria > Myxococcota_A > Polyangia > Haliangiales > Haliangiaceae > JABFXX01. The sequence goes on from JASGLC010000001.1 coordinate 393,195, forward strand.
CGACGGCGAAATCGCAGTACGGGCACAGCTTGCGGCACCACGGGTAATGGACGTAGACACCTAGCTCGATGACCGCAATCTACCTCGACAACGCCGCGTCGACCCGGGTCTCCGACGAAGTGCTCGCGCTCTCCACCGAGGTGATGCGCACGGCGTGGGGCAACCCCAGCTCGTCGCACCCGCAGGGCGCCCTCGCCCGCGGTCACATCGAGACGGCGCGCCAGCGGATCCTGAATTCCCTGGGCGATCGCGCAGGGGCCGGCGACATCGTGTGGACGAGCGGCTGCTCCGAATCGAACGCGCTCGCGGTGCTCGGCGCCGCGGCGACACATCCCGGCTCGATCGTGATCTCGACGATCGAGCACGCCGCGATCTCGACGCTCGCCGATCGGATCGAGGCCACGCTCCACCGTCCCGTTCATCGCGTCGCGCCCGGTCACGACGGTGTCCTCGATCCCGAGCACGTGGCCGCCGCGGCCGCGCCGAACGCCGACTCGTACGCCGCCGGCGTGGTCTCGATCGTGGCCGTGCAAAACGAGCTCGGGATCATCCAACCGATCGCTGCGATCATCGCCGCGGTTCGCGCGGTCGCTCCGACAGCGCATATCCACGTCGATGCCGCACAAGCGATCGGCAAGGTCCACTTCGACCTCGCCACGCTCGGCGCCGATTCGGTCGCGATCGCCGGCCACAAGCTCCACGCCCCGAAAGGCATCGGCGCGCTGTGGCTACGCAAGACCGCTCGCATCGAGCCGCTGTGGATCGGTGGCGGTCAACAACACGGTCTCCGCGGCGGCACCCAAGACGCACCCGGCGCCGCGGCGCTCGGTCTCGCCGTCGAGCGCGCGATCGCGCAACTCCCCACGCAGCGCACGCGCTGGCTCGAGCTCGCGCACGATCTGCTCGCCACGCTCGAGCAACGCGGCGTCACCGTTCGCCAACTGATCACGGACATTCGCCGCGCGCCGCACATCCTCGCGCTCGCGGTACCGAACACGCCGGCCTCGGCGCTTCGCAATGTGCTGTCGTCGCGCGGCGTCTACATCTCGACGGGCTCGGCCTGTGCCGACGGAGAAGTGAAGGCGTCGTCGATCCTGAAGACGATCAACCTGCCCGAGAGCGATGGCATGGTGCGTCTGTCGTTCGCGCACGACACGACGAAAGACGACGTGATGACCGCGGCGACCATTCTCGCCGACGTGATCAAGTCACTCGCGAAGTAGCTACGAGGCGAACGCGAGGACGATCCGGAACGCGCCACCCGGCGACTCGCGGAACTTCCACCGCTTGATCTGCGAGATCAAACACTGGCCGAGCGTGTCGGTCTGGTGCTCGCTCAGCGTGACGTCCGAAATCGCGCCGGTCTTATCGACCGTGAGCGTCACCGACAACTTCTTCAGATCCGCGATCTCGATGCCCTCGGCACCACGCTGCGCGCGCATGTAGCAGCGCTGCGTGCCTGCCGACTGCTTCCGCGCCATGTCCTCGATCTCGTCCGACTTCAGCTTGTCGCCCTTGCCTTCGGTCTCGCCCGGAAGGTCGTTCTGCTTCGGATTGTTCGTCGCGATCTGGCCACCCGTATTCGGGCGCTTCACCTGACCGCCCGTGTTCGGATTCGGCGTTGCCGATCCGGTGTCGTGCGGCAGTTGCTTCAAGATCAAATCTTCCGGGCGCGACGTATCGATCTGGTGCGTGCTACCGAGTCCGCCCGTCGAGTCCGTATCGTTCTTCGTCATCATGACGACGACCATCACGGCCACGCCGGCGAGCAAGAGCGCCGCCACACCGATCAGCATGATCAGGCCACGCCGATGCGCCTGCGCGACGACCGGCGCCGCGACCGCAGCGGGCTCCGTGGCGACCGGTTCGGCGACCAACGGATTCGCGACATCGGCCACGCTCATCCGCTGGACCGGACCGGTCCGGAACGAGCCCGGATCGATCTTCGGTTGCGATCCGGTGGTCCGCAGCGACGGCATCGCGCGCGTCTGCTTCTTCGCGTTGTGCTGCTTCGCGAGATCCGCGAGGTTCACGACGCGAGACACCTCGCCGATATCGAGCGAGTCATCTTCGTCCGGCGGAGGCGGTTCGGGCTCCGCTTTCGGGAGCGCCTTGTTCGAACCCGACCCCAGCTTGTCCGGGAACGCAGCCGCGTCGACGGTCGTCATCGACTCGCCTCCGCTCTCGCTCGAATCGAACGCTAAAGCTTTCGCGCCGCCTTGCACCGATGAACGATTCGGCCCCGCGCCGTTGTTGTTAATGTTCGGCTGAGGTGAGGGTGAGATCGCCTGCGAAATTCCACTGTCGGTTCCGCGCGGCACAGGTGCGCTACCGGTCCCGTTCGCCTTCGCGCTGATCACCGGCTTCGGAACTCCCGTCGGTGGCGTCATCGGCGTCGCGGGCACACCGGTCGCTTTTTCGAGCGACGCCATCGTGGCCGCGAACAACGGCTTCGGTTCGTCCTCCGCCGGTCGTGTGGCGACGGCAGCCATCGCCGGCGCACGTGCCGCGGGACGCGCGGGCATCGGCGGAGGCGTGGTCGGCGCTGGCGCCTTCTTGCGATACGGCCGGAAGTGACTGACCTTGTCGACCGACAACCAGTCGTCGAAGCCTTCACTCCAGCAATGAATGTCCGCATCGTGCGGCTTCTCGGAGATCCAGGTCTGCGCGTCCGCGAGGCTGAACGGCCCCTGCTGATCGCCATCGATCGAGACGTACCATTCCTCTTCGAGCGACGACGGCGGCGGCTTCTGCAGCTGCGACGCGAACGCCGACGCGAGCGCACCGTTCGCAGGTTTCGGATCGAGTGGCGCGGCGGTGGTGGGGCGACCACGACCAGCATCCCCTTCATCCGCCGTCATCCCTTCGCGAACGGTGATCACGTTCGCGCAGTTCTTACAGCGGATCTTGAGGATCTTGCCCCGTACCCGGTCATCCCCGATCGAGTATCGGGTCTTGCAACGATCGCAGAGAAATTTCACCGGACCCAACTAGATTGTGCCTGTAAACCCCAGGTGTTGCAACGCGGGGAGCACCCGTGAACATCACGGCTTTGGTGAAGCACTAACATCACTTCCAGCCTCGATCCCCGCATCGGCCGGAACCGGCGCCGGTACATCCGTCGTCGCGGGTTTAGCGCGCTTTCTCGGGACCGTGACCGGCGAGAGAACCAGCAAATCGCGCAGCTTTTCGCCGGCGCGCGTGGTGAGGAGACCTCCGACCTCGAACGCATCACCGCGATTCGCGACCTCGATCGCGAGATCGACATCTTGGAGCGCCGCACCGATCCACCGGACGTTCGTTGCCGTCAGTTTGTAGATCTGCGCGTCCACCACCCGGACGAGCCGCTCGGCTTCCCACCGGAGCTCGACCAACATCCAGGTCTTGGTGGCGGGCTCGTCGACACGGAGCACCGCGACCACGTCATCGCGTCCATCCGCCGTCCGGATCGGCGCGATCCACTTCGCTCCCGGCAGGTGGCCCGACTTGCCGAGCACCTTGTCGTTCGGATCGCGCACGATGACCTCGTCACCCTCGAGTGCGATCCAGCCGGGCGCTCCCGCGATGCACGCGCCGATCTTCTTGTCGTCGGTGCCACGCACGCAACCGTCTTGCTTCGCCGGCGTCTCGCCCGCCGCCACGACGAGCCCGATCACGCGTTCGCCATCCGTCACCGCGCGGAGCTCGCGTTGCTTCGCCGGCATCGCGATCCGCGGATCGCGCGCGCGGTCGTAATCGAGCGCGAGCGTGCCGAGATCCTCGCGCGACGATCCGACTTGGATCCCGGCCTCCGTCCGCGCGATCTGCGGCGAGATCACGGCAACGAACGTGGCGCGGCCGAGAGGCTCGCCGCCGATCTGGATCCCGTCTTCTTCCGCGTGCAGCACCGACAGGTGCACGACATCCGGGATATCGACCTGCGTGTTGCGCCCGCCCGACGGAATTTGCGTGGCGATCCGCTCGAGCATGAGGCCGACCTTGAACGGCCCCACACCATCGGGCCGGATCGCGTGCGGCGGCAACGCGCGGACGTTTTGCGGCGGTGGATCGATCACGCGTGGCGTTCGATCGGCCGTCTCCTTCGCGGTCGCCGTGACCTCGCTCGTGCGGTGATCACCACACGCGATCACGAGGCCGAGCGTTGCGACCAGAGCCTTCACTTCATGACGATATACGCTACCAACGCGAGAACGACCACGCCTAGGAGGCTCGTGATCACCCACGGGAGCTTCGAGGTGCTCTTGGAACGCGCGAGGTACGCGCTTCCGATCGACGGCTTGTCGACGACGAGGCCTGGAATCGCCGCGATCTCGCGTGACGGCTTCGTCACGATCGGTTTGGGCGCGGGCTTCACGGGCAGCGGCGCCGGCACGGGCGTCTTCATGTCGACATCGACGTCTTCGTCGGTCGGCAGATCCGGTACGGGGTCATCGCCGAACACTTCGGCGGTCCGCATCCGCGGCACCGGCGTGGTCGCCTGCGGCTCGTCGAGATCGTTGTCAGGGACCTGCACGGGCATCGGCCCACTGCCCTTCACGGGCGCCATCCCGGCGGGCCGCACCGGCACCGGCGTGCGCAACGCGCGGAGCTCGGCCAACTCGATCTGCAGCGCCTTCGCGACGTCCGCTTCCGGCTGATCGATGTCTTCCCACATCGGCGCCTGCTCGGGACCCGGCGAGCCTTCGCTCGGTGCGAAGCCATCGAACACTTGCGAGTCGAAGTCGAGCTCTTCGCCGGTCGCGCGCGCTTCCGCTTCGCTGATCAGCTCCGGCCGGCGTGCACCGCCACTCGCCGCCGCGAGCATGTCGAGATACCGCGCGATCCGGACCGGGCCCGAATGCATGCGCTCGTCGCGCAGAAACGATTCGAGATCGTCCGCGAGATCGTACGCGGATTGATAGCGATCCTCGGGATGCTTCTCGAGCGCGCGCATCACGATCGACTCGAGACCCGGCGGGAAGTTGCGACGCGCGAACGTCGGCGGCTCGATCTCGCCTTCGATCAACTTCTTCACGACCTCCGCCGCGGGCCCGCGATACAGGCGCTTTCCGACGGTGATCTCGTACAGCACGATGCCGAGCGAGAAGATATCGCTCCGGTGATCGACCTCGCCGCGCGCCGCCTGCTCCGGCGACATGTAGCTGAGCTTGCCCGGCAGGACTTCGTTGCGAACGTTCTGGCCGCGCGCGCGAGCGATGCCGAAGTCGATCACCTTCATGAACCCGTCTTGGGTCACCAAGAGATTTGTCGGCGAGATATCGAGGTGGACGATATCGAGCGGCTGGCCCTCGAGCGCCGTACCTTCCGCGCCGCGCTTCGCGTGGAAGTAGCCCATGCCGGCCGCCGCTTGACGCATCACCTCGACGGCGTGCTCGAGCGGCAAGAACCGTCCGTGCGCGATGCCGCGCCGGCACAGCTCGTTGAGCTCTTCACCGACGATGTATTCCATCGCGATGTACGGGATGCCCTCGTTCTCGTCGACGTCGTAGACATGGACGATGTTCGGGTGGTTTAGCTGCGCGCCGATCTTCGCTTCGTCGAGGAACATCTCGACGACGCGCGGGTCATCCGCGAGCTCGGCCCGCAGCTTCTTGATCACGACTTCTTTTTCGAAGCCGGCCATCGCCGCCTGGCGCGCGAGATAGATCTCGGCCATGCCGCCGACGGCGAGCCGGCGGAGCAGCGTGTAACGCCCGCCGAACTCGATCGGTTCGAGATCCGCTGTGCGATGGCGGGTCACGTGCCGCCCTCAGGGCCTGTGGCGTGCGCGGCGAGGGTTCCATCGATCGCCGCGCGTGCGAGCGTGCCGGTGCTAGGCAGCGGAGCCGGCGTGATCGGCGTGGGATCGCCGACGAACGCGTTCAACGTGGCCGTCATCCCGCCGCCGAGGCCATCCAGATCGTAGCCACCTTCGAGGACCGCGACGATCCGACCACCGCAGACCTCGTCCGCCGTGCGCCGCATCCGCGCGGCGAGTTGTGCGAAGCCCGCGTGCGTGACGCGCATGCCGGCGAGCGGATCGTGCTCGAACGCATCGAACCCGGCGCTGACGAAGATGAAGTCCGGCTTGTACCGGCGCAGCTTCGGTTCGAACACGTGCTCGAACGTCGCCGCATAATCCGCATCGCGACTGCCCGCCGGCAAGCCGACGTTCATCGTGGCGCCACGCGCACCCTCGCCACCGATCTCCGTCGGTGCGCCGGTGCCCGGGTAATACGGGAACTGATGCACGGACATGTACAGGACGTTCGGGTCGTCCCAGAAGATGTCCTGCGTGCCGTTGCCGTGGTGGACATCCCAATCGAGGATCGCGACGCGCGCTACACCGGCCGCACGCACCGCCGCCGCGGCTGCCGCGACGTTGTTGATCAGGCAAAAGCCCATCGCCTTATCGCGGGTGGCGTGATGACCGGGCGGCCGCACGACGGAGATGCCGCGCTCGAGCTCGCCGGAGAGCACGCGATGCGCGAGATCCGTCGTCGAGCCGGCGGCTGCGAGCGCCGCGTCCCACGTGCCCGCGGAGAAATACGTATCGGGATCGAGCCAGCCCGCCTTGCCCGGCACCACGCGCTCGAGCTCGGTCAGATAACTGCCGGCGTGCACGCGCGCGAGCTCTTCGTCGGTCGCCTTGCGCACGGGCACCTGACGCGCGCGCTCCTTGATGTGCGCCGCGAGCAACGCATCGCGCACGGCTTCCGCACGCGCGGGTCGCTCGGGATGGCCCGATGGCGCGCGATGCTGGACGAAGATTTCGTCGAGGATGTAACCCAGCGCCATGGTCAGTCGCGTTCGGAACCGACGGGCCGCGCGAGCAAGCGTTCGACCGCTTCACGCATCGGCAGGTTTTGATGCAGCGCCGCGTGCATCACGTCCATGATCGGAGCTTCCACGCCCAACCGCGTCGCGAGCTCGTGCGCGACTTTCGCGGTCTTCACACCCTCGGCCACCTGTTTCATCTCGGCGAGGATCTCGGCCATCTTCTTGCCGCGGCCGAGCGCGAGCCCGACGCGGCGATTGCGCGATGCATCTCCCGAGCACGTCAACACGAGGTCGCCCATGCCCGAGAGGCCCGCGAATGTCTGCGGATGCGCGCCGAGTGCGACGCCGATCCGCGTGATCTCCGCGAGGCCACGCGTCATCAGCGCGACGCGCGTGTTCGATCCGAAACCGAGGCCATCGCACACGCCCGCACCGATCGCGACGACGTTCTTCAACGCGCCACCGATCAACACGCCGATCACGTCCTCGGTCCGGTAGATCCGGAAGTGCAGCGACGTCAGCGCGTCCTGCGCGAGCTTCAACGTGCCTTCATCGCGACCGGCAAGCACGATCGCCGCCGGCGTACCCGCCGCGATCTCGTTCGCGAATGTGGGGCCCGACAGGAACGTCGACCGCTTCGCGATCCGCTGCGGCAGGATCTCCGCGTAGACCTTGTCGATCGTCGCGAGCGAGCCTTCATCGAGGCCTTTGCTCGCGTTGATCACGATCGCGTCGGGATCCATCCACTGGATCGCCTGGCCGAACACCGCGCGAATGCCGTGGCTCGGCGTCACGCCGACGATGAACTGCTTGCCGCGCGTGGCGGCCTCCAAGTCGGAGGTGACCGTGATCGTTTCGGGCAACGTGTGGCCCGGCAGGTAGCTCTCGTTCGCGCGCGTGCGCTGCATGAGCTCCGCGGTTTCCGCGTTGCGACACCACAGGCTCACGCGATGTCCCGCGCGACCGAAAAGCATCGCGAGGCACGAGCCGTAGCTGCCGGCGCCGATGACCGCGATGTCGCTCATAGAGGGGCGCGACCCTAACATGCCGGGTGTGTTGGCAAAGGGGTTTTGCGACGGATCCAAGGGCTGGACGCGCGCCTCGTCCGGCCGATTCACCCTCGGTGAAGCCCGAGGACAAGAAGGTGCTGTGGATTGTCGCCGGGATCTTCGTGATCGCGTTCGGCGTCGGGGTGCCGCTCATGTACATCGCCGACGACGCGCCGACCCCACACGCCCAGCCGCCGAAAGCACCGAAGGGCGAGACCAACTGCCCGCTCGATTTTTCGACGCTCGCGTTCGACGATCACGAGGCGACGTGTTGGTGCGATGGCGACTTCGCGTCGACCGAGGTCGCGATCGGCACGGCGCAGTATCATCAACTCTCGAATCCCTGCGCGGCCGCGATCCACGCCGGCGCGCTCAGCCGTTACGGCTCGGGCCGAGTCACGTTCGCCACGGCGCCGGGCTGTGCCGCGTACACGGCGACCGAATTCAATCGCCAGAGATCGATGTCGTTGCAGGAGTCGGATGCCACGCGCCCGAGCTACATCGTCGTCGGCCATGGCCATCCCGGCTGCTCGCAGAGCTTCAACTTCTAGCCATGGTCGCCTGCCCCCACTGAAGCCCCGGCTCCCACGCGACCGACCCGCGACCGGCGTGCGACCGATGGCAAGTCCACGGGTTAGCTAACGATCCGCATCGGCACGAAACGTGAGTAAGAGGCCTCCATGGGTCGCTCACTCCTCGTGGCAGTGTTGTTGGTCGGCTGTGGTGTTGGGCACGACGATGATCCGACCGGCACCGGCTCCGGCTCCGATATGACGATGCCGCCGCCGGGTGCCACGCCGAACGTGTCGATGACCGTGATGTTCGGGGCCATCCCGCAGCCGAATGTCCCCGTGATCTTCCTGACGAACGAAGGCGCCGATATGGGCGCCGTGATGACCGACGCGAATGGCGTCGCGGCCGGATCGCTCCCGCTCGGCGGCAGCGTCAGCCTCGTGTTTCCGGGCGCACCCGCGACGGTCTACACGTACGCGGGCGTGAAGCCGAACGACAAGCTGACGTTTGTCGGCCCATCGGCCGCGACCACGCCGACGACCGTCACGATCATGGTGCCCGCGGCACCGAGCGGCGGTCAGGTCTCGATCACCACGCCGTGCGGCGGCACGATCCAAGGCGATGCCCCGGCGATCACGGTCGACCTCGTCGGCTGCGGCACCACGACCGATATCTACGTCAGCGACGGCGTCACCGCCGGATTCTTGAAGCGCGTGACGGTCGCGCCGACGATCGATCTGTCGGCCGAGACCTATCACGACGCCGTCACCACGACGCTGTCGATCACCGGCCTGCCCGAGGACAACCTCGATGATTCGATCGGCAAGCGCCTCGAGACGGACCTGTTGCGCCCCGCGTTCTCCGTCGATGCGACAGCGGCGATCGATACCAGCGACGCGACCGCGGACGTCAACGTTCCCGACGTCCCGGGCATCATGCAGCTCGTCGTCGCCGTCTGCGAGGTGAACAGCGTGACCACGGTTGCCGCGCGCGCCGCGTACACCGCGGATCCGACGACGATCGACGTGAGCGACGCGCTATTGCCGGCCGTGACCGACGCGCAGCTCGCATCGGGCAGCGTGATGTGGACCGAAGACGGGATGGGCTCGACCGCAGACACCTCGGTCGTCACGATGCACACGCCGGCGGTGACGCACCTGATCGCGGCAGCCCATCACGATTCGTCGGTCGCGATTCCCGAGCTGCCGGCGCCGTACAACCAATACAACCTCGCCTCGATGGATATCCCGACGATCGATGTCGAGCTCCTGAAGGCGACGGGGGGCTACGATGCGATCCGCGCGAACATCTTCAACGGCGATCCGACGGAGCTCGCACCGATGGACGGCACGATCTCGGTGATGGTCGCGCTGGCGCCGGATCCGAACGCGAACTAGGCATCAATTCCGTCCATCCGCTCGCTCCGCACTCCGCCGCCGCGCCTTCGCGCGCCGTCGGGCTCCGCTCGGTCTGGATTAGCCGACGGACGGCGTGGCGCCGAGCGCTTCGGTGTAGAGCACGACGCGATTGCGCCCTGCCCGCTTCGCCGCATACAGCGCGGTATCCGCGGCGCGCACGAGCGCCTCGGCATCGCTGCCGTCTTCCGGATACGTGGCGACCCCGAACGAGATCGTGATCGGGTTGTGCTTCGCCGGCAGGCCATCCGCGAAGTCATGCGCGACGACGCGCTCGCGCACGCGCTCCGCGACTTTCGCGGCCGTGAACTTCGGCGTGTCGACGAGGATCACGCAGAACTCTTCACCGCCGTAACGCGCGACCACATCGTTCGCACGCCGCGTATCCGCGAGCACGCGCGCGAGCTGGCGCAACACCTCGTCGCCCGCGGGATGCCCGTGCGTGTCGTTGAACAGCTTGAAGTGATCGACATCGAGCATCAGCAGCGATAGCGGTAGGCCGCTGCGTTGACTGCGTTCGACCTCGAGCGCGAGCCGCTCGTGGAAGTGACGGTGGTTGTAGAGACCGGTCAGGCCGTCGGTGACCGCGAGCTGCGCGAGCCGGGTGTTCGCTTCGGCGAGCTCGTGCGTGCGCTCGTGAATCTTCGCCTCGAGCTCGCGGTTCATCTCGAGCAACGCCTGATTCTTCGACGACAGCGACGCGATCAACTGTTCGTTCTCGTGCTTCAGACGGTACTGCCGCAGGAGGTTCTCGACCGCGAGCAACAGCGCGGTCTCGTCCCACGGCTTGCCGATGTACTGGTTCAGGTGCGCGCGATTGATCGCGTCGATCACCGCATCGAGGCCGGCTTGGCCGGTCAATAGTATTTTCGTGGTCGCCGGCAACCGGCGATCGACGATCTCGAGCAGCTCGACGCCCTTCATGCCCGGCATGATCTGATCGGCGATCACGAGCGCGACCGCTTCGCCTTCGCGTGCGAGCTCGTCGAACAACGCGACCGCTTCATCGCCCGAGCGTGCCGTCAGGATCTGGCACTCGTGACCGAACCGAGTGCCGAGCTGGGCGCGCAGCACGCGCAACACGCCCTCTTCGTCGTCGACGCAGACGATGACTTCCTTCTTCTGGGTCACGTAGTCACCGGCAAGCGAACCTCGAACACCGTCCGGCCCGGGACCGACTCGCATCGCATCTCGCCACCGTGCTTCGCGACGATCTGGCGCGCGATGCCCAACCCCAATCCCGTGCCTTCGCCTTTCGGCTTCGTCGTGAAGAACGGCTCGAAGATCCGCGGCAACACGTCCTCGGGCACACCCGGCCCGTCGTCGATCACGCGCACGTAGGCCCAACCTTGCTCCACGGCGGTCTCGATCGCGATCGTGCCTTTACCGGCGAGTGCTTGCTGCGCGTTCGAAATCAGATTCGTCCACACCTGGTTGAGCTCGTCGACGAACACCGGCACACGAGGCAACGTGCCGTATCGCCTTTCGACCACGATATCACGCAGCGCGTGGTGCAGCAGCGTGAGGGTCGTCTCCAATCCTTCGTGAAGATCTGCGTCGGTGCGAATCGCCTGCTGATCGAGGTGGGAGTAGCTCTTCAACGCACCTACGATCCGTTGGATCTGCCCGATCGCGTGCCGTACCGTCGATGCGGTGCGGTGCAGATACACGTGATCGGTCAGCGCCATCATCACGCGCGGCGCGACGTGGCGGTCTTCACCGAGCGTGGCGATGAAGTCACGCGCGTCGTCCGTCGTAGCGCCCAAATCGGCCATGCCCTGTGCGAGCTCGCCGGCGCGCGGGAGCGATTCGAACAACGGCTCGAGGTCCTTCGCCGCGCGACGTGCGGCGAGTCCGGTCGTGAGCGGGCGATCCGCGAACACCGGCGCCACGGTCTCGAGGTACGCGATGATCGCCGGATGCCCCGCGAGATCGACGCCGTGACGCGCGACCGCGACGAGCTGGGTCGGTAGCGCATCGATCGATCCGCGGATCGCCGCGGTCGGCGAGTTGATCTCGTGCGCGACACCGGCGACCAAGATGCCGAGACCGGCCATGCGCTCCGACAGCACGAGCTGCGCTTGGGTCTCGCGCAGATCCGCGAGCGCGCGACCGAGCTCGCTGTTGATCGCCGTCAGCTCGGCGGTGCGCAGCTTGACCTTGCGATCGAGCTCTTCACTCGCACCGCGGACCTCGCGATAGAGCTGCGCGTTCTCGACCGCGGCACCCGCTTGATCGGCGAACGTCGTCAGCAAGTTCAGATCGGCGTCGCTGAACTCGCGCGCGGCCGCACCACGGGCCACGGCCAACACGCCGACGACACGGTTCTTGCGATCGAGCGGCATCGCGACGAGCGGACCGAGCGCACCTGCTTCACGTGCCGCCGCGCCGTGGACCGGATCCTCGGCGGCTTTCGTCATCCGCACCGGCTTGCGATCGTCGCGCACGCGCTCGATCACGGGTCGTAGATGCTCCGCCGCGGCGAGTGCTTCGTCGGTCGCGAGCGCGCTCGAGACATCGGCCCGCCGCGCACGCGCCGCCGATGGCCGCAACTTGTCGAAGTCCGTGAGCCACAACGATGCGAGCTGGACATCGAACGTGCGGGCGACCGCGTCGACGATCTTGCGCGACACCTGATCGAGATCGATGACCGAGCTGACTGCGCGGCCGGCATCGTGGAGTGCCACGATCTCGCGCATGCGCGCGGCGAGGCGCGCTTGGTTGTCCTTCAACGTCACCGTCATCTGGTTGAACGCGGCCGCGAGATCGGTCAGCTCGTCGCCACCCGAGACTTCGATTCGATGATCGAGGTCTCCTCGAGACACGGCCGTGGCACCGCGTTGCAATTCGGCGATCGGCGAACCGAGCCGGCGCGACCAGAACAGCGCGAGGATCAGCGCGAACGCGAGCGCGGCACTGCCACCGATGCCGAGCGAGCGAATCGCCAGCAACCTCGTGGTCGCGAGTGGCGCGCGATCGATCGCGATCGCCACGATCCCGATCGGCTTGCCCGCGCGATCGAGGAGGCCCGCCGCTGCGGCCGTGTAGTGACCGTTGTCGGTGTCGAGCGGCCGGACGACGCGCAGGCCATGCAACGCGGTGTTGCGATCGCTCTCGGCGAGCATCACCGGCGCCGAGCGATGGCCGAGCGGCGAGCGAAACGTGGTCGCGAGGTTGCCATCGATGCCGCCGATCAACACGTCGGCCGACAGCGCGCCCTTCACCGAGTCCGCGAAGTCTCCGTCGAGCGGCATCGCGAGGATCACGGTACCGCGCAGTGCGAGGCCCTGATCGACGACCGGCGACACCGCGCGTGCGACGACGTGCCCGTCGATCGAGACGAGCGACACGCCGCGATTCCACGCATCCGCGGTCACCGCGTCCGTCGACGCGACGCCGATCTTGCGCAACCGATCCGCGGCGCGGCACTCGGGATGGGTGGCGTCCGCGGCCTGTTCCGGATCGCAGGTCAACCCGCCGAGCACCATCCGGTCGAACACGATCTGGCCGCGCTCGTCGAGGATCTGGAGGCGCGCCGACGGGACGTGCGCGACATGACGCGCGAGCCAGCCCGAGAAATCCTTCGTATCGCGGAGCGCCGGCACGAGATCCGCGCTCTCCGACAACTGAACGGCTTCGTCGCCGAACCGTTCGATCGATCGCAGAACCAGGTTGAGCCCGACGGTGAGCTGCCGATCCGCATCCTCGCGCAGGCCTTGCTCGAGGTTCTGCAGGATCACGCCGGACGCGATCGCCGCGACGACACCGACCGGCACGAGCGCCGCGAGCACCATCGCGATCACGAGCTTCGTGCGCAGGCGAATGCCGCGGCTCGGCGGCGGCGTCACCGGCACGACCGGTTTCGGGAGGCGCAATAAGCCGCTCGACAGCTTCTTGATCCCGCCCGTCGATTTCTGCACGCGCTCCGTCACCGCCCGACCTCCGCTCGCATGATCAACGAAAACACCGGGTGGCCGTTCGGCGAGATGATCACGTGCTCGAGCTCGCTCCGGCCCGCGACCACGAGCTCGGAGTGGATCAGCGGGATCCACGGCGCGTCGTCGGAGATCTTGTCTTGCACGTCCGCGTAGAGTCGCATTCGCGTGGTCTCGTCGGTCGCCTGCTCCGCCTGCATCAGCCACCGATCGACGTCTTCGCTGCGATAAAACGCGACGTTCTGCGCTTCACCGATCTCGGTGTTGTCGCTGTCGAACAACACGTAGAGGAAGTTGTCCGGATCACCGGTGTCGCCGACCCAGCCGAACACGCACATGTCGTGATCGCCGTGGGTGCACGAATCGTTGTGCTCGGCGTACGGTGCGAGCACGAGCTGGGTGTGAATACCGACCTGCTCGAGCGCACCTTGTAAGAACCGCGCGACGCGCTCCGGCGACGGCGAGTACGGGCGCGGCGTGGTCATCGAGTACAGCTTGTAGACGCGCTTCGGATCGAACTTGTGATCCTGAGCGGCTTCGGCGAGAAGCTTTTTCGCCGCCGCCGGATCGTACGCGTAGGTCTTCAGCGGCGCGTGATAGCCCCACTGCTGCGGTGGCAACGGACCATCGGCCGGCGACGCGTGACCGGAGTACGCGAGCTTCACGATCGGCTCTTTGTTGATCGCGAGGTTCGCCGCGCGGCGGACGCGAACGTCGTCGAACGGCGGGTGCATCGTATTGAATGCGAGGTAGCTGACGTCGTTCGCGCGCGCGCGATAGAGCACGAGATCGGGATGGAGCTCGACGAACGGCATCTCGTCCGGTAACACCGACACCGCGAGATCGACGGAGCCCGACTCGAGGCTGATCAGCCGCTGGCGTGCGTCGACCACGACCTGGAACACGAGCCGCGACAGATGCGGCTGCTGGCCCCAGTAGCCCTCGAACCGGTGGAGCACGATCTGCTCGCCCGGCTTCCACGCCTCGAACCGGAACGGCCCGGTGCCGACCGGATGGTTCTTGAACTGGTCGCCCCAGCGCGCGACCGCCGTCGGCGACACGATCGGATACTTCGCGAGCACGCCGAGCAGTGGCGCGTATGGGGTCGCCACGAAGATCTGCACCGTCCGCGGATCCTTCGCGACCACGCGATCGACGTTCTTCAATAACTGGCGCCAGTAGCCGCCGCCGACCCCGACGTAGTTCGGGTGCTTCGGATCGAGCAGGCGCTCGAGCGAGAACACGACCGCGTTGGCATCGAACGGGGTGCCATCGTGGAATGCGACGTGGTCACGGAGGTGGAATGTCCAGGTCTTACCGTCCGGCGCGACCTCCCAGGACTCGGCCAACTGAGGCTCGATATCGACGGTGCCCGCCCGCCAGCCGACGAGCCCCTCGTAGACCACCTCGCAGATCTCGATCGATTCGTTGTCGGTGACGAGCGCCGGATCGAGCGCGATCGCGTCGGCCGCTTGCGCGATCACGAGCACGCCCGGATCGCGTTTGCGATGCAGCTCGTGACCGGGCTCGCAGGCGCCGATCAGGACGGTCACCGCGATCGCGAGCGTCCGCATCGGCGAGACTGTATCTCACGGATTGACGTGGCGTCATTACCGGGCTTAGCGTCCGCAGGATGAGGATCGGGATTGGTCTAGCTATGCTCGCTCTGTCTGCCTGTGGCGACACCGGGCCACTGCAACATGCCGCCGCCGGCACCACGGCCGAGTTGCTCGCGATGGCGCAGCCCGCACTCAATGAAGAGTCGGACTACGAGATGGCGGCGCGCGCGATTCCGGGTGCGCTGAAGACGATCGAAGGCTTCTACGTCGCCGACGAGAGCCCGATCCTCCGCGGCATCCTGACCGAGGGCTATTGCCAGTACGCGACCGCGTTCGTCGAGGACGAATGGGAAGTCGCGAAATTCGCGAAGAACCCGGAACAGGTCGAGTACCACAACCTTCGCGCGAGCAAGATGTTCGCGCGCTGCATGAACTACGCGTTCGTGGACCTGCCGTCCGGCACTGAAAAAGATTTCTTCGCCGCGCCGGACGTGGCGTTGAAGCGGATCAACTCGATGGGCCAGAAGGAGCGCACGCCGTTCATGTGGGCCATCGTCGGCCTCGGCGGCATGGTCAATCACAACCTGACGCGCGTCGAGCTGTTGTCGATGCTGCCGACGGTGAAGGCCGGCCTCGAGCGCCTCGTCACGTTGGACAAGGCCGCGCACGGCGACATCGACGGCACGAAGGGCGTGCCGTGCAAGGCGGACTGTGTCGTTCGCCTCGCGCTGCCGCACATCGCGCTCGGCCTGGTCTACAGCGCTGCCTCCGCGCAGTTCGGTGGCGACGCGAAGCGCGCGACGGACGAGTTCCAGATCGCGCTGCGGATCACGGCGGATAAGGATCATCCCGAGGGTAAGATGCTCCTCGCTCGCACCCTGTGGGCGTATCGAGTTGGCTTGCAAACCAACGATCGCAAGCTATTCCACGACCAGCTCGTGAAGGTCCTCGAGACCGATCCGGCGGTCTGGCCCGAGCAACGCCTCGCCAACGAAGTCGCCCAGCGTCGCGCCCGGCGCTACCTGTCGCACGAAAAAGAGCTGTTTCAGTAGTGAATACAGCGCGCACTATCCCGTCTGCAAAGAGGAGCCCTATGAACCGCCTATCGCTACTGACTGCCACCACCCTGCTCGCGCTCGCCGCGGCCAAGCCGGCTCACGCCGATAACGCCGAGCTGCGCATCGCCACGTTGGCGCCGTCGGGCTCGCCGTGGATGGAAGTCCTCGACAAAGCCGCCGCCGACATCAAGACGAAGACCAACGGTCACGTCACGATGAAGTACTTCGACGGTGGTCAGCAGGGCGACGAGCGCGACTTCGTTCGCAAGATCAAGCTCGGTCAGCTCGATGGCGCCGCGGTCACCGCGATCGGCCTGTCGATGATCGACGAGTCGATCCGCGTGCTCGAGCTGCCGATGATGTTCGAATCGGCCGAAGAGCTCGACTACGTCGCCGACAAGCTGTGGCCGTACTTCCAGAAGAAGTTCGAAGCGAAGGGCTTCAAGCTCCAAGATCGCGGCGAAGTCGGCTGGGTCTACTTCCTGTCGAAGAACAAGGTCGAGTCGATGGCCGACCTGAAGGGCCAGAAGTTGTGGCTGTGGGGTGATGACGCGCTCGTCGGTGCGATGTTCAAGAAGCTCGGCCTGAACGGCGTGCCGCTCGGCGTGCCGGAAGTCGATGCCGCGCTGACGTCGGGCAAGATCGATGCGTGCTACGGCTCGCCGGTCGCCGCGGTCGCGCTGCAGTGGTACTCGAAGGTGAAGTTCATGACGTCGATGCCGATGAGCTTCGCGATTGGCGCCACGGTCGTGTCGAACGACGCGTACAAGAAGCTGTCGGCGGAAGATGCCAAGACGATCGAAGACCTCGCGAAGAGCGCGGCGAAGAAGCTCCGCAAGACGATCCGCAAGGCGAACGAGGATGCGAAGAGCACGATGACGCGTAAGGGCGTCACGATCGTCCAGACGCCCGCGCCGATGGTCACGGACTTCACGAAGCAGTCGCAGGACTCGTGGAACGAGCTCGCCGGCAAGATCTACTCGAAAGAGGAGCTCAAGATGGTGCTCGACGCGCGTGACGAGTACCGGGCGAAGCACAAGAAGTAGATCTAGGGTTACGATGCGTGGGTGACGGATGAAGCGGAGCCCATGCCGCCGGTGGACGCCACCGGTGAGCCTTCACCACGCGAGAGTCATCTCGACATCGATCCGCAGCCAACGCGGTTCCCCGATGACGACAACCTCGCCCACCAACTTCGCCGGATCGACCACTACGTCGGTGTTGGCGAGCAAGGGTTGGTGTTCGTGCTACTCGGGCTCGTCGTGTTCGTGGCATCGCTCGCCGCGATTCACGACAAGCTGACCTCCGACCATCTCGGCCGGTGGTGGCACTACATCGTGCGCGGCGGCACGTTCGCGATCGCGATGTTCGCGGCGACGTTCGCCACCCAAGAGCAGCGTCACCTCGCGATGGACTTGGTGTCGCGCCGGCTGACGCCGAAAGGCCGGTTGATCCTCGGCCTCGCGTTGAAGCTGTTGACGATCGTGATCGCGGGCCTCCTGTTCAAGAGCGGCCTGCATCAACGCACGGTCGCCGGCGGCAACGAATCGATCACGTTGTTCGGGATGAAGATCAACGACACCGACATCGTGACCACGATCGCGATCGGCGCCGTGCTGATCATCTTCCACACGGTGATTCACATGATCATCGACATCGACTATCTCGCTCGCGGCAAGACCCCGCCCGAGCGGATGAGGAGCGGCCACTAACATGTCGGAGACAAAGCGGTCACCGATCGGTTGGGCGATCCTGGCGATCTTCATCGTCGCGGTCGCGATCCTGGTCAACATCCCCGTCGCGCTCCTCATGCTCGCGTTCGTGAGCGGCGCCCCGCTGTTCACGATCATGCTCGGCGCCACGGTGCTCGGGGCCGCGAGCGGCATCATCAAGCTCGACTTCTGGAACGAGTTCGACGGCAACATCGCGATGATCGAGCACGTCGGCCTCGGCGATCAGGTCGAGACGATGTCGACGATCCCGCTGTTCATCTACGCGGGCTACTTGCTCGCGGAGGCCGGCACCGCGGACCGCCTCGTCCGATTCGCGAACGCTCTGCTCGGCTGGGTGCCGGGCGGTCTCGCGATCGTCACGATCGGCACGTGCGCGCTGTTCACGGTGTTCACCGGCGCCTCGGGCGTCACGATCATCGCGCTCGGCGGCGTGCTGATGCCGGCGCTCGTTCGCAACGGCTATCCCGAGCGGTTCTCGATGGGCCTGATCGCCGGCACCGGATCCGTTGGCCTTCTGTTCCCGCCGGCGTTGCCGTTGTTCATCTACGGCACGGTCTACGGCTTGTCGGCGAGCAAGCACATGCAGGAGCTGTGGGATACGCGGCGGTTCCTGTTCGCAGGCATCGTCCCGGGCCTCGTGTTGATCGGCATGCTGTCGGCGGTCGCCGTCACGGTCGCGATCAAGAAGAAGCTGCCGCGTCAGAAGTTCAGCGGCAAAGAGCTCCTCACGAGCTTCCTGCTCGCGCTGCCCGAGCTGTTCGTCCCGTTCGGCGTGATCCTCGGCCTCGTCGTGGTGGGCTTCGGTCTGCCGGAGATCGCGGCACTGACCGTGACGTACACGATCATCCTCGAGGTCGGCGTGTGCCGGTTGATCCCGGGTTGGGGCAAGCCACTCAACATCAAGGTGCTGTGGTCGACGAGTCGCGAGGCGATCGCGATGGTCGGCGCGATCTTCATCATCATCTTCGCGTCGACGGCGCTGACCGACTTCATGGTCAACGCGGAGGTCCCGGCGAAGATCGTCCATTGGACGCAGGATCACGTCCACTCGAAGATCGTGTTCCTGCTCGCGATCAACGTGATCCTGTTGGTCGTCGGTACGGTGATGGACATCTTCTCGGCGATCGTCGTCGTGTTGCCGTTGCTCTCGCCGATCGCGGAGAAGTACGGCATCGACCCGTATCACCTGGGCGTGATCTTCCTGCTCAACCTCGAGGTCGGTTATCTCCACCCGCCCGTCGGCCTGAACCTGTTCATCACGAGCGTGAAGTTCCAGCGGCCGATCACCGAGGTGATGTGGGCGACGATTCCGTTCCTCATCACGATGCTGCTCGCGCTGCTCACGATCACGTACGTGCCGCAGCTGACCGAGGTGTCGGCGAACCTGTCGCCGTACGATCCGGTGCGCACGGCGCGCGTCGCGGACTTGACCGGGATGATCCACAACACGGCCGAGGAGCTGACCGCGGTCAAAGAGATCACGCTCGTCGACGCCGCGGGCACCGTGCTGAACGGCGCCGACGGCAAGCCGGTCGTGAAGAAGCTCGACGACTGCAACAAGATCACCGACGAGATCGCGAAAGGTGGCTGTCAGAAGCCGTTCTTCGACATCAAGGCGTGCAAGGGCAAACCCGATGAGAAGACTTGTGACAACAAGGCGATCGCGGACTGGGTCGTGTCGAGCGTGAATAGCTCGGACGACGCGGCGACCCAGATCGTGGTCGTCCAGGACGTTCCGCTGATCGATGCCGAAGGCAAGCCGGTCAAGGACAAGAAGGGGCAAGACATCGTGCGCCATCTCGCGGACTGCGAGAAGGCGACCGATACAGACACCTGCCGCGAGCTGTTCCTGAACGTCTCGAACTGCAAGATCTCGCCGCCCGAGAAGGGTGCGGACGCATGCGCCGCCGAGAAAGTCTCGGACTGGGTTGATGCCAACCGGGGGTCGCTGTAACCCTCTAGCGTGTTCGCGTTGTTGCGCACGTTGCGACCCCACCAGTGGGTGAAGAACGTGTTCGTCGCGGCGCCGATCGTGTTCGCGCGCAAGCTCGAGGAGCCCGCGTATCTCTGGCGCGAGGCGATCGCGGTGCTCGCGTTCTGCATGTTGTCGGGCGCGGTCTACGCGTTCAACGACGTGCTCGACGTCGAAGCCGATCGCGCGCACCCCACGAAGAAACATCGGCCGATCGCATCGGGGCAGCTGTCGGAGCGCACCGCGCTGATCCTATCCGGCACACTGGCGGTCGTCGCGCTGGGCGCGTGCTTCGCGATCCACTGGCAGCTCGCGGTGTGCGCGGCGCTGTATGCGGGGCTCAATGTCGCGTACAGCGTGAAGCTCAAGCACGTCGCGTTCGTCGACGTTGGCCTGATCGCGGTGTTCTTCTTGTTGCGCGTGCTCGCGGGTGCCGAGGCGATCGCGGTGCCGGCATCGAAGTGGCTGCTCGCGTGCTCGGGTCTGTTGGCGCTGCTGCTCGCGCTCGGTAAACGCGCTCACGAGCTCGCGTGGGCCGAACGTGCGGGTGCGGCGAGTGCCACGCGTGCAGCGCTTGCCGGCTATCGCTTGAACCACGTGAAGTGGGCGATGTACGCGCTCGCGGTGGCGACCCCACTGGCCTACGTCGCGTACACGTTCGACAGCCACACCGTCGAGATGTTCAAGACCGACCGGCTCGTGTACAGCGCGCCGTTTGTGGCCCTCGGGATCGTGCGCTTCGTCTGGTTGGCGCTATATCGCCCGAAGGATGAATCTCCGACGGATGCCATGCTTCGCGACCCGTGGCTCCTCCTCGATCTGGCCGCGGCGACCGCAACCGTGCTTTACATAATCTATGGCTGACATCAGCCGTCGGAAGGCGGACCACCTGGAGATCACGGCGTCGGGGCGTGCCGAAGCGCAGCGCTCCACGTTGCTCGAGCATGTCCACCTCGTACACCAGTCGCTGCCCGAGCTCGCCGTCGACGAGATCGATCTCGCGACGGAGCTGGTCGGCAAGAAGCTCGCGGCGCCGCTAATCGTGACCGGGATGACCGGCGGTACCGACGAGGCCGCGGCGATCAATCGCGATCTCGCAGCGGCTGCGCAGGCTCGCGGCGTCGCATTCGGCGTCGGATCGCAGCGCGCGATGGCCGAGCATCCGGATCTGCTCGCGAGCTATCAGGTGCGCGATGTCGCGCCGGATGTCGTGTTGTTCGGCAACGTCGGGGTCGTCCAGGCGATGCAGATGGGACCGGCGAAGGTGACAGAGCTCGCGAACGCGATCGGCGCGGACGCACTGTGCATCCACTTGAATCCCGGCCAGGAGCTCGTGCAGGAGCACGGCGATCGCGACTTTCGCGGCTGCGTCGCGGCGATCCGAGCGATCGTCGCGCAGTCGCGGATCCCGATCATCGTGAAGGAGACGGGCTGCGGCCTGTCACCGCAAGCGGCGCGATCGTTGACCGGCGCCGGTGTGCAAACCGTCGACGTTTCGGGCGCTGGTGGCACGAGCTGGGTCGCGGTCGAAGCATTGCGTGGTGCCGACGACAGTGCCCAACGCGCGCTCGGTAACGAGCTCTGGGATTGGGGCGTGCCCACGGCGGTCGCGGTCGTCGGGTGTGTGAATGCGGGCCTGACCACGATCGCGTCGGGTGGGATTCGCAGCGGCTACGACATCGCGCGCGCGATCGCGCTCGGCGCTCGTGCCGGTGGCATGGCGCAGCCGTTCCTCGTCGCGCAACGCGCGGGAGGTCGAGCGGCGGTGATCGAGATGATCGATCGCACGATCGCGGCAATCCGCACGGTGTGCCTGCTGACCGGATCCGCATCGCCCAAGGAATTGGCGCGTGCACCGAAGCATCTCGGTGCGCCGCTGAAGGCATATCTGGAGGATCTAGGTGAGCTTCTTCGGGCTCGGTAAAGTCATCCTGCTCGGCGAGCATTCCGTCGTGTACGGCTATCCCGCGCTCGCGGCCGCGCTCGATCGCGGCGTGCGGGTCGGTGCGGTGCCGACGCCGGCGGGTGGCAAGCTGCGCGTCGATATCCCGTCGTGGAACGTCAAGCTCACGGTCGATGACGACCACCCGCTCGCGAGTGCGCTGACCGCGATCGCGGACAAGCTCGAGATCGGGCGACCGCCGGTCACGATCGTCGGTGAAGCGCAGATTCCGCCCGGTGCGGGGCTCGGTGCATCGGCGGCGTTCGCGGTCGCGATCTCTCGCGCGCTGATCGACTACCGCGATCAGAAGATCGTCGCGGCCGGTGGAGCGGCGATGCCGGCCACGCTCGGCGAAGTGATCGCGGCGGCGAATGCGAGCGAGACCATCGTCCATGGCAAGGCCTCCGGCGTGGATGTCGCGCTCGCCGCGAATGGTGGCATCGGCGTGTTTCGCAAGACGAGCGGCCTCCGGCCGATCAAGGCGGAGCTACGCGTGATCGTCGGCCCGTCGGGCGCGCAACGCTCCACGCACACGATGGTCGAGCGCGTATCCACGGCGTGCAATTCGTCGGCGGACGATCCGCGGTTGAAGGAGCTCGGCGCGTTGACCGATCACGGCACCACGTCGTTGCTATCGGGTGATCACGTGGCGCTCGGCGGTGCGATGGATCGCGCACATGCGTTGCTCGGGGAGCTCGGCGTGTCGACGCCGCTGCTCGACGGATTGTGCGAAGCGGCGCGGCGCGTCGGCGCGTACGGCGCGAAGCTGACCGGCGCCGGTGGCGGCGGTGCGGTGATCGCGATCGCGCCGCGCGAGAAGGAGAACGACGTGCTCGCGGCATGGCGAGCAGCGCGAGTCGAAGGGTTCGTCGCGAAGCTCGGTGGCGGATGAGCGAGCGGTTCCTCGAGGGCTACCTGATCGACAAGCTGCCGGCGCTCGGTGATGCGAAGCTCGCGGCCGCCGCCGTGCGCAAGAAGGCGAAGGCGGCGCAAGTCACGGATGTCGAGATGACGCTTGGCGAAGGCGAGCGCAAGCCGGGCAAGGCGCTCGCCACGAAGATCCTCGATGCGATGGCCGCGGACGAGCTCGACGATCTGTTCGATGACGATGAAGGCGATGAATTTGTCGTCGACGATTACGCGGTGATGCGGGTCGCGCAGATGGTGCTGTCGGCGTACGGGACGTCGCTCGGTACGATCGAGATGCCGTTCGTCGAGGGCGATCCGAACGGATTTCCTACGGGTGTGTGGAAGGCTTTGAAGATGCCGGTGCTGGCGAAGCTCTACGGCAAGACGTCGTTCGCGTGGCCGACTAAGAAGCCCGGTGATGTTGACTGGCCGATCGCGATGCAGATCGCGGGCAAGGACCTCGCGGCGGTGAAGGCCGAGCTCGCGAAGCCGCGCGATGTCGAGGCGTTGCCGCTCGCGTTGTTCGTGAGCAAGGAGTACGGCACCGAGAAAGATGTCGTCGAGATGACGCGTGAAGAGCTCGGCTCTGCGTTCGATGACCTCGCCAAATGGGTGACGACTGCGGTCACGAAGAAGAAGACGCTCGTGATCGTGCTGGACGGTGATCAGTGACCAAAGCGACGGTGCGAGCGTGCGCGAACATCGCGCTCGTCAAGTACTGGGGCAAACGCCCGGGCGTGCTGAACCTGCCGGCGCAAGGCTCGTTGTCGCTGACGCTCGCGGCGCTCGTCACGGAGACCACCGTCGAGTTCGGAGCGTTCGAGCGCGACGAGCTGATCCTCGACGGCGAGCCCGCGGATGCCAAACGCACGACCGAGTTCCTCGATCTCGTGCGCGAGCTCGCGGGCAAGCACGAGCGTGCGCGGATCACGACCGAGAATCGATTTCCGACGGCGTCGGGGCTCGCGTCGTCGGCGTCGGGCTTCGCGGCGCTCGCGGTCGCCGCGACGAAGGCCGCCGGCGTGCCGCTGCAACCGCGCGCGTTGACGCGGCTCGCGCGTCGAGGCTCGGGCTCGGCGGCGCGCTCGATCTTCGGTGGCTTCGTGCGGATGCATGCGGGTGATCGTGACGAGGATGCGTTCGCCGAGCCGATCGCGTCGCCGCTGCTCGATCGGGTGCGCATGGTGATCGCGATTGTCGGTGGTGGCACGCCGAAGACGCATGGCTCGCGCGATGCGATGGATCATGTCGCAGCGACGTCGCCGCTCTACGCGGGGTGGCTCGCGTGCGTGCCCGGTGATCTGGCGACGGCCGAACAGGCGCTCGCGAAAGGTGATGTCGAGGCGCTCGGCACGCTCGCCGAGGCGAATGCGCTCGCGATGCACGCGTCGGCGATCGCGGCGCGTCCGGCGGTGATCTACTGGCAACCGGCGACGTTGGCTGCGCTCGCCGCGGTGCGCGTGTTGCGCGGTAATGGCCGAGCAGCGTGGGCGACGATGGATGCGGGTCCGCACGTCAAAGTGCTGACGACCGTCGAGGATGCCGATCACGTCGCGCGTGCGCTCGCAGGTGTCGAGGGTGTGACCGCGACGACGATCAGCGCGCCCGGCGATGGCGCCGTCGTGATCTAGTCGCGGTCTGGCGAGCAACGACCGCGCAGAAGCGCGAGGACGCGCCGTCGGTCGAAGACGACCGCACAGAGTTTACTCACAGAGCCAGGCAGGAGAATTTTCTTCCCAGATCGTTCGGGCGATCCGCGAACACCACCACCTGTGCTCGCACGTACTCTGGACGCGAGCGCGCGGCCACATGTCACAGAGAAGGAGACGCGCACGAACGCTCGTCCCGCTTCGTGTGATGTCATATCGGTCCGATACGCGTCGTCGCGATCACATTGGTGGCCGAAGCGAGCAACCACCGTCCCGCAGAAGCACGACAACGCGCTGCCACCATCGAGTTCGCGCTACTCGCGAACACACTGCGCGCAACGCTCTGTGACATGTGGTTTCGCGCTCGGTAGAACGCACGCGCGTGCACGGCGTTCGCGCTCGCGGATCGCCCCAACGATCTGGGAAGAAAATTCTCCTGCCTGGCTCAGTGAGTAAACTCTGTGCGGTCGTCTTCGACCGACCGCGCGTCCTCGCGCGTGCCTGGCACCATCGAGGACGTGTCTTGGATGGTCGGAGATCAAGTCGGCGCCAAGGTCGTTCGCCGACGGCCGAATCGGTTACGTGCCGGCCAACACGAAGCGCAGAACCGTGCACGTGTCACGTGGCACGTGCACGTCGACGTGCACGATTCCTCTGTCTGAACCGGCCTTTCGGCGACCACCAACGATCGCGGCACCGCCCTACGATTCTGGCCGTTTAGCGGTACAGTGGCCCCAATGATCGCAACGGCACCGGGCAAGCTGATCCTCACCGGCGAATACGCCGTGCTCGACGGTGCCCCTGCCCTCGTCGTCGCCGTCAACCGCCGCACCGTCGCCCGTCGACGCACCGGTCCCGTCGGCAGCTCGCCGTTCTTGATCGCCGTCGCCGACGAGATCGCGCGCGTCTATGGTGCCGATCATCCGGCCACGCAAGCCGCGATGGAGATCGTCGTCGATTCCAGCGCGTTCTTCCTCGGCAACACGAAGCTCGGCCTGGGCAGCAGCGCGGCCGTGACCGTGGCGGCTACCGCGCTCGCGATCGGATCCGCGAGCGGTGCCGTGCCGGTGATCGATCGCGAAGCCGTATTGGCGATCGCGAGTGCCGCACACGCGAACGCGCAAGGTTCGCGCCCGCGCCAGTCGAGCGCGGATCTCTCGAAGCCGCGGATGCGCGCGCTCTCTTACAGCGATCTATCGGCGCAGCTGCTCGTCGCGCAGACCACCGGCGTCGCGCTGTCCGGCGATGCATCGCCGGCGGCCAAGGCGCGCGGCTCCGGCGCCGATATCGCGAGCGCCGTCCACGGTGGAGTGATCGCGTTCGAGCCCGCCGGCTCGCCAAGCCTCTTCGAACCGCCGGCCAGCGCGGCGCCCACGCCGCGCGCCACGCCGTTGCCGTTTCCCGCGCTCAACTTGGACAAGCCCACGATCACGCGCCTCGCGTGGCCGGCCGGCGTGATCCTGCTGCCGTTCTTCACGGGTGCCGCGGCCGATACCGCGGAGCTCGTGATGCGCGTGACCGAAGCGCGCGAGACGAATCGTGCTGCGGTCGAAGCCGCGCTGACCGCGATCGCGAAGGCGTCGCGCGCCGCGTGTCAGGCCTGTGCGGCCAAGACGCCCGAGATCGCTGCGAACGCGTTGATCGCGGGGCTCGAGCTCGCGGCCAATGCCACGAACGAGCTGGCCAAGGCGACGGACCTGCCGCTCGTGCCCGCCTGCGTGTCGAAGGCCCGACAGGAGATGCGCCGGATGTTCGGCGGCACGGCAAAAACGACCGGTGCCGGCGGCGGCGACGTGGCGATCGCAGTGATTCCGGCCACTCGGGACGACCGGCAACGCCAGGAAGATGTAACGAATGCCGAGCGTTTACTCATCGAAGCAGGGTGCCAACCATTGGGGCTGACCGTCGACACGACCGGCGTGGACTTGCAGCCAGACGGCGAGTAAAAAGCGTCGTGACCTCACGTCTGCCCGGGTTTTACCGATTGTCGATCGCGGAGCGCAGGAAGCGCCTCGCGGACGCGGTGGGCGACGACCTGAACCTGTTTTCGTTCAAGGCGATCGATCAAGGCGGCCTCACGCCGGATGCCGCGGACGGGATGATCGAGAACGTGATCGGCACCTATGCGTTGCCGTTCGCGGTCGCGGTGAACTTCCTGATCGATGGCGATGACGTGATCGTACCGATGGCGGTCGAAGAGCCGTCGATCGTCGCAGCCGCGTCGAACGCCGCGAAGATGGCGCGCCCCGGTGGCTTCACCAGCACGATCAGCGCGCCCGTGATGATCGGCCAGATCCAGATCACCCACATCCCGGACTGCGACGCCGCGATGAAGGCGCTCGCGATCGCGGCACCGGACATGCTCGCCGAAGCCGCGCGTCTCGTCCCACGATTGAAGGAGCGCGGCGGTGGCCCGATCGCGTTCGAGCCTCGCCTGCTCTGCACCGATGGTCCGGACGGCGGGATGATCGTCGTCCATCTCCACGTCGACTGCCGCGATGCGATGGGCGCGAACCTCGTCAACACGCTGTGCGAAGCGATCGCCGAGCCGGTCGCGCGGATCGCCGGCGGTCGCGCGGGCCTGCGCATCCTCACGAACCTCACCGACGGCCGCACCGTCACGACCACGTGCTTCATCTCGGACGACGCACTCGATGGGCCACACGTTCGCGAAGCGATCGCCGCGGCCTCGCGGTTCGCATCGCTCGATCCGTATCGCGCCGCGACCCACAACAAAGGGATCATGAACGGCGTCGATGCCGTGCTCGTCGCGACCGGCCAAGATTGGCGCGCCGTCGAAGCCGGTGCTCACGCGTACGCTGCGCGCTCGGGCAAATACGCGCCACTCGCCACGTGGACGGCCGTCGATGGCGGTCTGCGCGGCGAGCTCGTGATGCCACTCGCCGTCGGCACCGTCGGCGGCGCGTTGCACAACCATCCCGCAGCGCGCCTCGCGCTCGAGCTCGCCGGTGTCGAGCATGCGGATCGCCTGGCCGCCGTCGCCGGTGCCGCCGGCCTCGCCACGAACCTCGCCGCGCTGCGCGCCCTCGCCACCGAGGGCATCCAACGCGGCCACATGGCTCTCCACGCACGCGGTGTCGCGAAAGCGGCCGGCGCGAGTGGCGAACAGATCGAGCTCGTTGCCGCGGAGCTGTCCGCTTGCGGTGACGTCAAGCTCGAACGCGCTCGCGAGATCCTCGCGGTGCTGATCAGGAAGGAGTCGACATGATCACTCGTCTCGGAGTCGCTCGTACCCCCGCCCTGGCCGTCCCGCTTCCGCCCACGCTCGAGCTCGACGCTTGCTATCGCTACTGCGAAGCGCTCGTTCACGCGCGCCATCACAACTATCCGGTCGGCTCGATGTTCGCGCGGTCCGCACTGCGCAAGCACATCTTCGCGCTGTTCGCGTTCGCGCGCGTCGCCGATGACTTCGCCGACGAGCGCACGTTCGAAGGCCGCCGCGCTCGCGAGCTCGATCGCTGGGAAGAGCAACTGCACGACGCGTATCGCGGCCGTGCGGAGCACCCGGTGTTCGTGGCGCTCGCGGATACCGCGGATCGGTTTGCACTACCGATCACCGAATTCACGGAGCTATTGTCCGGGTTCCGGACCGATCTCGAACGCCGCCGCTACAGCACGTTCGACGAGCTGCGCGCATACACCCGTCAAGCCGCGGAGCCGGTCGGGCGCCTGTTGCTCTACGTCGGTGGCTATCGCGCGCCGGAGCTCCACGCGTTTGCGGACGACCTGTCGAGCGCGGTCGCGATCGCGCGCTTGATCCAAGACGTCCCCGCCGATTGGACGCGCGGCCGCGTCTACATGCCGGCCGAAGACCTCCGTCACTTCGGCGTGACCGAAGCGGACATCGCCTCGCGGCACCGCAACCCGGCCGTCGGCAACTTCGTGCGCTATCAGGTCGCGCGGACCCGCGCGTTGTTCGAACGCGCGCGCCCACTCGTCGATGTGGTCGGCGCAGATCTCGCGGTCGAGCTCGCGCTGACGTGGCACGGCGGCATGCGGATCCTCGACAAGATCGAGCAGATGGGCGATCGCTTGTTCGCGCAGCGCCCGCGCCTCAACACGCTCGACAAGTCGATCGTGCTCGCGCGTGCCCTCGCGTGGCGTGGCGAGACCCTGCCGCCGCGGACGCTCCACCTGCTCCAGCGCCTCCGCTGACATCGCTGTCAGCGTCCTAGGTCGTCGCATCTCAGAAATTCGAGGTCGCGGGACCGCGATTTCGCGACGTTAGGGGTGGCATGCCGTGCGCAATTGCACAGTCGCATGAAGAGCCTCGCGATCCTCGCCCTGCTGACCGGCGCTGCACATGCGGACTCGATCTCGACGTCGGAGACCAAGCCGGTCGCGACCGTCGAGGCAGCGCCTCTGTACGCGATCGCGGTGAACAATCCGATCAGCTGGTTTCCGGGGGTGAGCGCGGATAGCCACACGCCATCGATCGGCATCTCCGCCTATGCGGGTGTCAGCGATCGCGTCGTGATTCGCGGCAACATCGCGTACGGCGCGAACGCGTCGCGTCTCGAGTTCCAGAGCGAGTGTCCGGTCTACGGCCAACACACCGACGGCAGCGTGACCGCGCAGTTCTATCCGTCCGGTCGCTTCGATGGCTTCTTCCTCGAGGGCGGGCCGATGCTGCGCAGCAATCCGAATCGCGACTTCGAATGCGAAGAAGGTGGCGAGCCGCGCGTCACCGACAACACCCAGCAGATGGGTGGCGTTGCCCTCGTCGGTTACACGTACACCGGCGGCCACTTCTTCTTTTCGACGGCGCTCGGCGCGTCCTACCTGTACGAATCAGGCCAAGAGACGAAGTATCCGCTGTCGTACGACACGATGAACACGATGCCGACGACGTCGAACGTCGGCCGCGCCGTCGCGTCCGTCGAATGGATGCTCCGCCTCGGTGCCGCGTGGTGATCCGCAGCCTCGCGCTCGTCGCGGTGATGACGGCGAGCGCGTCCGCCGACGACTGGCTGTTCACCTCGCGCGAGGCGAACCCCGCGCCGACCCGCTACGCGATTGCCGTCAACGATCCGATCGGGTGGAAGGCGTTTCCGTCGTTCGGGCTCAGCGCGTACGTTGGCGTGACCGACTTCCTCGCGATTCGCGCGAACTTCGCGACGTACAGCGTCGTGAGCACGGCCGAGGCGATCCTCGAAACTGAATGTTCTCGATCGGGTCGGATCTGGGACACCAGCATCGGTGCGCAGTACTACGTGACGAGCCATCTCTACGATGGTCCGTTCGTCGAGCTCGATGTGCTCCGCCGCGATCAACCCGCCACGCGCGATCCGTGTGCGAACCCGCTCGACGAGGACGTCGTGAAGACCAGCGACACCACGTTCTACGGCGGCGAAGCGTTCGTCGGCTGGACGATCACGCCCGCGTTCACCCACCACCACTTCTTCATGTCGGTCGCGCTCGGTTTCTCCGATGGCTACGAGAGCGGCTCGTCCTCGACGACGACCTATCCGATCGACATGCCATCGCAGATGATCACGACCACGCACGCGACGATCGGACACCAGATCGCCTCCGCCGAATGGGCGTTTCGCATGGGCGGTTCGTTCTAGATGCGCGCGTTCGTCCTGCTCCTCGTCGCCGGCCATGCACATGCCGACGAGAGCGCACCGCACGTCGCGCTCGCCGCGAACAATCCGCTCTACTGGTCCGACAGCGATTCGCACAGCGACGATCACGACATCGCGGTGAGCGCGTATGTCGGCGTGACACAGACCGTCGCGATCCGCGCGAGCTTCTCGACCTACACGATCTCGCCGCGTTGGGTGCAAGGCATCGGCGAGTGCAACACGAACGGCCGATTCAACGACGAGAGCATCGGCGTGCAGTGGTACGTACTCGGTCTCGCACGGGATTGGGATCGCGCACGCGCGCTCGCGCGACGCTTCGACGGCCTCTTCGTCGAGGGTGACGTGCTCCGCCGCGCGAATCCGAACGAGGACGATGGCTGCGAAGCGATC
Organism: Kofleriaceae bacterium; assembly: GCA_047600425.1. Classification (GTDB taxonomy): domain Bacteria; phylum Myxococcota_A; class Polyangia; order Haliangiales; family Haliangiaceae; genus JABFXX01. Next base: position 423,687 of record JASGLC010000001.1, read on the forward strand.
GACGAGATGGCGGACGTCCAAACACACAGCGTGTGGTACGGCGGGCGCGCGCTCGTCGGCTACACGATCACGCCGCTCGCGTTGCATCGCAATTTCTTCTTGTCGATCGGCGCCGGCGTTTCGATCGGAGGCGAAACCGGCCACGAAACCACGACGCCGGCGTTCGGCGGCCCGTCGACGACCGTCCATATCGATCGCGCCGCGGTCGCGCCGGAATGGCTGTTCCGGATCGGAGTGGCGATCTGATGCGCGCGTTGCTTCTCGTCCTGCTTGCCAACACCGCACACGCCGACGAGGAGATCCACGCAATCGCGGTCAACAACCCGATCGGCTGGCGGATGGAGAACATCGCGGTCAGCGGTTATCGCCGCGTGGCCGATCAGCTCGTCATCCACGTGAACGTCGCCTCGACCCGCGACCTCCGCTGGCGGGACCTGTTCAGCGAGTGCAGTCATCCCGGCCGCGTGTTCGATGTCGGCGCCGGCATCCAGTACTTCTTCGCGCGCGAATGGCTCGACGGGCCGTTCGTCGAGGGCGGACTCGTTCGCCGCAGCGCCGACGAGACCGAGATGTGCAGCGCCGACGACGGCGGCACCTCACCCGCGCAGGTCACACGCTATGCCGCGTACGGAAACATCGGCTGGGCGTGGTCGTTACCGCATCACGCGTTCATCGCGCTCGATGCGGGAGTCTCGTCCGGCTACGAGTACGGCACGCACGATCGCTGGGTCGACAGCCTCGAGTGGAGTCTTCGCATCGGAGCGCAATTCTGATGCGCGCGCTGATCGTCATCATGCTCGTTGCGAGCACCGCGCGCGCTGACGACGAGCGCTTTGCCGTGGCCGTCAACAACCCGGGTGGCTGGCTGATGGAGAACATCGCGGCGAGCGGCTACGTCGGCGTGACCGACGCGCTCGCGATTCGCGTCAACGTCGCATCGGATCGCGAGCTTCGCACATCCGATCTATTCAGCGACGAGTGCACGCATCCGGGCCGGATCTTCGATGTCGGCATCGGCCTCGAATACTTCTTCGTGCGCCATCGCCACGACGGCCCGTTCGTCGAGCTCGGCGGGGTTCGGCGCAGTGAAGACTCGACGTTCGTGTGCACCGACATCGACGACACGTCTTCGATCTCGCACACCACGCGCTACGCGGGTTACGCCGACGTGGGCTGGAGCTGGGCGTTGCCTCACCACGCGTTCATCGCGCTCGCGCTCGGCATGTCCTACGGTCACGAGCACGGCCACTACACCGACATCGACGTCGACAACATGGTCGAGTACGGCCACGGCACGATCGATCACATGGTGACCAGCCCCGAGTGGAGCCTGCGAATCGGCGCGCAGTTCTAGGCAGCCGCGTTGATCTGATCGACGAGATCGAATTCGTGCGCCGACACCTGCTCGATGTGCAGGCAGATCGGCACGCCGATGAACGCGAGGCCGACCTGGTAGTCGTCGCCGTCGTCCTTGAGCCACTTGCCGATCGCGCGGAACCGATAGCTCTTGTCGCCGAGGTTCAACACGACTTCGACGACCTCGCCCCGCGCGATGAACGGCGCGCGCCGGCACACGAACCCGCCGGGCCCGAGCTCGACGATCTCGACGCGATCGTTGATCCGGTCGCCGCGAATGATGCCGGACAGGCTCACGGTCTGGCGGGCGAACCGGCGGCCGGACTTCCCGCGATCACGAACGAACGCGTGCTCGATGCAGGTCACCTGCTCGATCTCGTCCCAGTCGAGCCCGATGCCCAGCTCGCACTTCCCGATCAGGGTGCGATACTGAAAGATCGTCTCGACCACCATACGTCGGGGAATTAGCAGCCGGCATGCCACGTAGCCCGACGGGATCCGACGAGCTAATCCCATGAAAGGTCGATGGGTCTCCCCACCCTGCCAGGCCGAGTTGCCGGGTGTGTCGTCACCAGCTTGTGGCCAGCTCGCGGAACGACGCAGCGTGCTAATCACGGGTCCGTGGACTTGTTCAGCCAGAGTGCACGCAAGCGGCACGTCGGTGAACCGCTGGCCGAGCGGATGCGGCCGGCCACGCTCGCGGACGTCGTGGGCCAGACCCACCTCCTGGCGCCGGGCAAGATCCTGTCGAACCTCGGGCCCGGCCGAACGCTGCCGTCGCTGATCCTGTGGGGACCACCCGGGAGTGGGAAGACCACGCTCGCGCGCCTGTTGGGCGAAACGTTGAAGGCCGAGCTCGTGCAGTTGTCGGCGGTCGACGCCGGCGTGAAGGACGTGCGCGAGGCGATCGCGAAGGCGGCGGAGCGGCGCGATCAGTTCGGCTCGAAGACGCTGCTGTTCATCGACGAGATCCATCGGTTCTCGAAGACCCAGCAGGACGCGCTGTTGCCGCATGTCGAAGCGGGCACGGTCACGTTGATCGGCGCGACGACCGAGAATCCGAGCTTCGGTGTGGTGGCCGCGCTGTTGTCGCGCGCGCGTGTCGTGCGGCTCGAGGCTCTCGACGACGAGCAGCTAGCGGGCCTCGTCATGCGCGCGATCGCCGATCACGATCGCGGCCTCGGCGGCATGGATGTCGCGATCGAGCCGGAGACGATCGCGCAGTTAGTTTCTGCGGCGGCCGGCGATGCACGCCGGTTGTACTCGGTGCTCGATGTCGCGGCGGATCTCGCGCGGCGCTCGGTCCCCGACGGCACGGCAACGATCACGGCCGAGCATGTCGCCGAAGCGGCGCAGGGTCGCTCGCTGCTGTACGACAAGGCCGGCGACGAGCACTACGGCGTGATCAGCGCGTTCATCAAGAGCATGCGCGGCTCGGATCCCGATGCCGCGGTGTATTGGATGACGCGCATGCTCGAGGCGGGTGAGGACCCTCGGTTCGTGCTGCGGCGGATGGTGATCTTCGCGAGTGAAGATGTCGGCAATGCGGATCCGCAGGCGCTTGTCGTCGCGGTGTCGGCGCTGCAAGCGGTCGAGCTTGTCGGCTTGCCCGAGGGCGTGCTGCCGATGACGCAAGCGGTGACGTACCTCGCGCTCGCACCGAAATCGAATCGCGCGATCGTGACGTACGGTGCCGCGCGAAAGCTCGTGAAGGAGCACGGCGCGTTACCGGTGCCGGCGAAGCTACGGCCGGACAGCGTGGCCGGTCGCGAGCTCGGGCATGGCCAGGGCTACAAATACCCGCACGACTTCGAGGGCAACTACGTCGCCGAAGACTATCTGCCCGAGAAATTGATCGGGACGAAGATCTACGAGCCGTCAGACAGCGGCTACGAAGCCGAGCATCGTCGACGACTGGAAGAGATCGCGAAACGACGAGGCGGCGGCTAGCCGTTCTTCGAGCGATTGCGAGAGCCGTTCCCGGAATGGTGAACAGGGAACAGGGAATTCGCTACGCGAGCCGAATCCACTGCGCCCGAGCTTGCTCGAGCTTTCCCGACAGCGTGGCCGGGAAGTGGCGCGCGACGTACGCGAACGCCTGCTGGATCAGCTCGTGGTCGATGTCCTTCGGCACTTCCATGTTCTGGTCGTGCGGGTCGGGCTTGATCCCGAGCCGGACAACCTCGGTCAGACGGAGCACGTGCAGCCGGTTGACGAACAAGGCATGGGCGACACCGAGGAACAGCTCTTCTACGACAGGGTCCAAGGCGGGCATACGAGCCACCGTAGGTATCACAGCTTGGACACGCCCGGGAGTCCCGCGAACCGGCCATCGGGCAGGATCGTGTAACCCTGCACGGCGTCATTGGATAGGACGACGTTGTCTTCGTGCCAGAGCGGGATCACGGGTAAATCCCGAGCGACCAGGGCCTGGGTTTTCAGGTAGAGGGCCCGGCGTTTGTCACGGTCGGGCTCGTGCCGGGCGTCCGCCGTGAGCTGGTCGACCTCCGCATTGCGGTAGTGCCAGCGGTTCTGGGCATCGCGATCGGCATCGGTCGGGATCCGCGAGCTGTGAAAGTACGAGAAGTAGAAGTCGGGCTCGGTGATCGGCGTGGTCTGCATCGTCGCGATCTGGAAGTTGCCGTGCTTGATGTCCGCGAAGAACGTCGCGAACTCGTACGGGCGAACGTCGACCGCGATGCCCACTTCGCCGAGCTGAGCCGCGAGCACGTGCGCGATCGCGACGCGAAACGCATCCGCGCTCGTCTTGTACTCGAGGTGGAGGCGGATGCCATCGGGGCCGCGCTTGTGGCCGGCGTCGTCGAGGAGCTGGTTCGCGCGCGCGAGATCGTGATCCCAGTGGGGGACCTCGGGGTTGTAGGCCCAATGGCCGGGAGGCAGGAGGCCGGTCGCGGGAATCGCGCGATTGTTGAAGCGAGCGCGGATGATCGCGGGGCGATCGAGCGCGAGGGCGATCGCTTCTCGCACGCGGATGTCGGCGAGGACCGGATCGTCGAGGTTTAGCATCATGTACGTGAGGATCAGCGAGCGCTCGCTGTGCACGGCGACGTGGCCTTGCGTGGCGACGTCGTCGACGAGATCGGGGCGCACGGCGTTCTCGAGCAGATCGGCGGAACCGCCGACGAGCATCAGCAGGCGCGCCGCCGCGTCGGTGACGAAGCGGAGCTCGAGGTGCGGCAGCTTCGCGGGCGTCGGAAAGTGCGGGTTCGCGTCGAAGTGCGCGACGTAGGGATCGAGATCCACGAGCACGTACGGGCCGGCGCCGATCACCTTCGGGACATCGCACGAACCGGGCGCGACGCCGTGGAACGAGATGATGCCGAACTCCATATCGGTGCGAATCGTGCCGAGCGGTTGCGCGAGGTGCATGCGCACGTGCGTCGGATCGAGTGCTTCGACGAGCTTCCAGCGATCGCGAAAGATCTGGCTGTAGAGCGAGCCGCACGCCGGATCGGCGACGGTTTGATAGGTCCGCGCGACATCGTCGGCGGTGACCTGCGAGCCATCGGAGAACGTGCGATCGGCGAGCGTGATGTCGAGCGTGACGGGATCGACCTCTCGGATATCGGAGGCAAGCGCGAGCTGCGCTTCACCGGTCGTCGCCGTGGTCAGGCCGATCGCGACGAGCTTCGACATCGCGGCGTCGTAGTTCGACAGCGTGAACCGCGGATCGACGGTGATCGCCTTGTCCTGCAGCACGACGACGAGCGTGTCGCTGGGCGTGCGCGTTGGCTCGGGATGGCCGCACCCAAGAATAACGAGCGCCGTGATAGCGTTTAGACGTGGTGACATCGCGGTCTGCGCTGATCCTGCTCGCGCTGAGTATGTCCGCGCGTGCCCAGCCGGCGCAAACGGAAGCCGTCGGCTCGGCCGTCGAGCCTGCCGCCCCCGAAGCGACGGATGAAGAAGGCGCGAGTGGAAGCGCGAAGCAGCTCGTCGCGCCGGCGGATCCGAGAGCGCGCGGCGCGTGGCTGACCGAGCACCTGACCCAAGCACTGACCGCGCATGCCCCGCTCGCGAAGGCGAAGATCGGGATCTCGGTCTGGGACGTCCACACGAACACCGAGCTGTTCGCGCACGAGCCCGACAAGGGGATGAACCTCGCGTCGAACACGAAGTTGCTGACGTCGACGGCGGCGCTGGCGCAACTCGGCAGTGGGTTTCGCTGGCGGACGGCCGTGTACGCGGATGCGATCGACGACAAGACCGGCAAGATCGCCGGCGATCTGTATCTGCGCGGTCGCGGCGATCCGGTGTTGAGTAAAGCGGATCTCGATCAGCTCGCGGCGGATCTGCAAGCGCGTGGCGTGCGCGAGATCAGCGGTGCGTTGATCGTCGATACGTCGTACTTCGATGGCCAGACCGAGCCGCCGCACTTCGGCGAACAACCGAAAGAGCGGGCCGCGTTTCGCGCACCGATCGCGGCGCTCGGTGTGGCGCGCTCGAGTGTCACGATCACGGTGATCGGCGAGCCGGGTGGCACGGGCAAGGTGATCCTGGATCCCGATGCCGGTGACTACGTCCGCGTGACGAAGTCGGACGTGAAGACGATCACCGAAGGCCGCACGCGCGTGAAGATCGACGCGAAGCCGAAGGCGGATCACCTCGCGATCGAAGTGTCGGGGAAGATCAACGTCGTCGGTGGCAGCTACGACACGCGGAAACGCGTCGACGACCCGGCGAAGTTTTGTGCGCGCGTGTTCGAGGAATCGCTCGCATCGCACGACATCAAGATCGGCAAGCGCGTCACGGTCGGCACCGTGCCGCCCGCGGCGAAGTTGCTCGCGTGGCACGACAGCCCTGCTCTCTCGACGGTGCTGCGCGCGATGAACAAGGAGAGCGATAACTACATCGCCGAGTCGGTGTTGAAGACGCTCGGTGCCGAGACGCGCGCGACGCCGGGACCGGGCACGTGGGAAGACGGCGTGGCCGCCGTGCGCAAGTACATGCTGACGATCGGCGTGAATGGATATCGCGCGGACAATGGCTCGGGCTTGTTCAACGCGAGCGAGGTGTCACCGCACCAGCTCGTCCAGATTCTGCGCGCGGCGCACAAGGATTATCGGATCGGTCCGGATCTGGTGGCGTCGTTACCGACCGGTGGTGTCGACGGCACGCTCGCGCGGCGGTGGAAGGATCACGCGGCGAAGGGTCGCGTGCGCGCGAAGACCGGCACGCTGAACAACGTCGTGTCGCTCGCCGGCTTCGTCGGTGTCGATAGCGAGCACGAGCTGGCGTTCGCGATCGTCGTCAACGACATCCCGCAGGGGCAACGTGCGGCGGCGCGCGCGATGGGCGATGAAATGATCGACACGCTCGTCGCATTTCTCGGCCCGTAGTCACGTTGTCGTGATCGGCAACGGCAACGGCATCGGCATCGCCGCCCGACGTAGGTGTCGCCGATGGCCAACAGATTGGCGCTTCGCCAACGGACCCGCCTCGGCGCGGAGGTCGACGCGACGACCATTCGTCGAACGTCTGGGGGCGATGCCGATGCCGTTGCCGTTGCCGATCACGTCGACGTTTGACGTGGTAGCGTGCGCCCATGGCCGAACTGAAGGGTTCCAAGACCCACACGAATCTCAAGGAAGCGTTTGCCGGCGAGTCGCAGGCGAACCGCCGCTATCTCTATTTCGCGAAGGTTGCCGACGTCGAAGGTCACCCGGACGTCGCTGGCCTGTTCCGTGACACCGCCGAAGGCGAGACCGGTCACGCGCATGGCCACCTCGACTACTTGAAGCGCGTTGGCGACCCGGCGACGGGCGAGCCGCTCGGCGACACCGCCGCGAACCTCAAGGCGTCGATCGCGGGCGAGACCTACGAGTACACCACGATGTACCCGGGCTTCTCGAAGACCGCTCGCGAAGAGGGCTTCACCGAGATCGCCGAATGGTTCGAGACCCTGGCCCGCGCCGAGCGCTCCCACGCCGGTCGGTTCCAGAAGGGTCTCGACTCGATCAAGTGAGAGCGATACCCGAAGTATCGCTCGAAGAACTAGGGGCGGCGAAGTACCGCTACTCCTCGATGATCCGCGCCACACCGGAAGCGGTGTTCGAGGAGCTCGGAGATCCGTCGCTGTGGTTCGCTCTCCTGCACCATTCGGTGTGGAAGAGCGGCGCCACGAGCGGCGTGAATGCCCTGCGCGAAGTCCAGGTGCATGGCTTCGGCGCGTTCCGCGAGCGGATGCTCGCGTGGGATCCAGGCCGCCGCGTCGCGTTCACGATGATCGGCACCACGTCACCCCTGGTGGCGCGGATGGCCGAGGACATGGTGATCGAGCCACTCGGTGATGGCGTGCGGTTCCATTGGAACGTCGTCGCGGAACCGACCGCGCTCGGCCGGATCATCCAGCCCGGGTTGGGCGGGATTTTGCGCGGTCTGTTCATGCAGTCGGCGCGGAACCTGGCCAAACGTACGCGCTGGAGCGAAGGCCGCGTGGCTGCTACACACGGGGCATGAACCTCGTCCGCCCGATCACGCGCCACGACATCAAGGGCCCGAAGCTGTACGCACCGATTCGCGATGACTATCGCAATCGCGTGATCGCGTTGAAGCAACCGCGCCGCGTGAGCCTCGGCGATCGCGTCGAGATCGTGTTCGACAACCGGCTGATCCTGACGCTCCAGATCGAGGAGACGATTCGTCTCGAGAACCTGACGCGCGAAGACCAGATCGAAGACGAGATCAAGCTCGCGAACGAGCTGATGCCCACGCAGGACTCGCTCGCCGCGACGCTGTTCATTCCCCTGCCGCCCGGCGCGGATGCGAAGGACGTGCTCGGCAAGTTGGTCGGGCTCGACGAGCATGTCGTCCTGCACATCGGCCCGCACGCGATTCGCGCGGCGTTCGAGGCAGGGCGCGCGGAGGCAGATCGGATCTCCGCAGTGCAGTACTTGCGGTTCAAACTATCGGCCGAGACACGGTCGGCCCTGCTGACCGCGGGGACGCCGATCGCGGTCGAGATCGATCACCCGAGCTACCGGTACCGCGTAGAATGTCCGGACGAGCTGCGGGCCTCGCTCGCCGCCGATTACGGAGATTGAGATGAAGCTCGCCATTCTCGTGTTGTTGGCCGCCTGCGGTGGCAGTAGGGGCCAGGTCGAATCCGAGAAGGAGCCGTTCAACTGCAAGGATCGGTCGGCGTCGTATATGGCGTCGAAGCACATCAGCGGCGACGAGATCGGCGTGTTGATGGACTGCAAGGATCAGGGCCCACGCGTGAAGCGGTGGCGCACCGACAAGATGGGCAATCGCCAGGAAGACGGCCATCCGATTTCGCCGGCGGACTTCGACAAGACCTGGCGCGAGATCGACGGCACGGGTTGGACGAACCTCAAGGACTGCGCCGACGGCACGCTCGAGAAGACGGACCCGGTCTACCAGTTCGACATCAAGGACGATCAGAACAGCGCGTCGTTCCAGTGTCAGACCAAGACCATGCCGTACCCGTACAACGATATTCAGGATCCGCTCGACATGCTCGCGCAGCAGGGCGGCAAGCAGCTCGGCGACGACGAACCGGCCGAGCTGAAGAAGCTCGATAAAAAGGACAAGCAACGTTGAAGCTCGACGGGACGACCGCGGTCGTCACCGGAGCGAGCCGCGGGATCGGGCGCGCGATCGCGAAGCGCCTCGCCGATGCCGGTGCTGCGGTCGCGTTGTGGTCGCGTGATCGCGCCGCACTCGATGCGTTCGCCGCCGAATTGGGGCGAGGTGCACGCGCGTACACCGTCGATGTCACGAACAGCGCCGCGATCGCGCGTGCCGCGGATGACGTGCGCGCGACGATGCCGCCCGTGCATACGGTCGTGAACAACGCAGGTGCGGTGTTACGCAGTGCGACGGTGGCGATTCCGGACGCCGCGTGGGCACACGTGATGGCCGTGAACGCAACCGGAACGTTCTACGTGACGCGCACGTGGGTACCGGATCTGCTCCGCGTGGAGGGACGCGTCATCAACATCGCCTCGCGTGCAGGGCGAGAAGGGACGCCGTATCTCGCGGCGTATTGCGCTGCAAAACATGCCGTCGTCGGCTTCACGAGAGCGCTTGCCGTTGAATTGAGGGCTGGTAAGGTCTCGGTGAATGCGGTCTGCCCAGGGAGCGTGGATACCGAGATGTTGCGCGTGGGCATTCCCGATGCGGTTCCGGACATGACCCCCGACGACATCGCCCGCACGGTCGAGTTTTTAGCAACATCGGCCCCGCCCGCGCTTACCGGCGCGTGCATCGATGTTTTCGGCTGAGAAGATGCCCATGCGAGACCTGTTGCATCCACCGGATAACGAGTCGCTCGCATCGCTGCCGATCTTTCCATTGCCGAATTGCGTGCTGCTGCCCGGCGGCCTCATGCCGCTCCACGTGTTCGAGCCGCGCTATCGCGAGCTCACGCGCGATTGCCTCGCAGGCGATCACTACATGGGCATCGCGCGGCTCCGCCCGGGCTACGAGCAAAGCTATTACGGCAAGCCGCCGGTGTTCGAGCGCTTCGGCGTCGGCAAGATCATCTGTAGCGAGGAGCTGCCGGACGGTCGCTTCGCGCTGCTGTTACGCGGTGTCGCGCGCGTGGAGCTGCAACGCGAGCTGCCGAGCGATCGCGCGTATCGCCGGGTCTCGGCGCGCCTACTCGGCGATGCGGAGCACGATCGCGACGACGCGTACGATCACCATCGCCGCCTCGTGATGCTGTGCGATCGCCTCGCCGAGGTGATCGAAGCGGGTGGCCCGCAGTTGCGCGAGTTGGCGCGTTCGTTCGACGAGCCCGGCATGTGCGCGGACGCGATCGCGGCTGCGCTCGTGATGGATTGCGATGCGCGCCAGGAGCTGCTCGAGGCGATCGACCCGATGGTGCGGATCCAACGCACGCTCGGTCACGTGAGCCACATGCTGTGCGAGCTCGCGCCGTGTCCTGAAGCCGTCAACTAACGAGTCACTTCACAGTTCCGTAGTCACGGTTGACTACTCACTGTTCAGTCACTTTTCTTCTTTTTGTTATCGAGCCGGTAGCCTTCTTTGCGCTTCGCAGCGGCGCGCTTCTCGACATCCGTGCGTGCTGCAGTCTTGCTTCCGAGATCCGTGACGCGGGTCTGGCCGGACGCGCCGAGCTTGCCGAAGTGCGTGTAGTACGTGCTGCCGTGTAGCGAGACTTCCCAGAACTTCTTCTCGCCGTCGTGCACGAGACGCGTGAAGTAGTCGCACGGGCCACGACCGTTATCGGCGGGCGTTTCGTCGGCCGCCTCTTCGTCGTCGCCCGCTTCTTCTTCGGGCTCGGGCTCGGGCTCAGGCTCGGGCTGGGGCTTCGCCTTTTTCGCTACGATCTTCGCGCCGCCGGACTTCTTCGCGCCGTCTTTGCCGATCGGCGCGGGCGTCTCGACATCGAGCCGTAGACCGACCCACGACGGGAACCGCGGCACGCCGTCCTTCGTCAGCTCTTGATACCGGAACGTGATCACCGTGCCGATCGGCGCCGGATCTTCGCGCTCGGCATCCGAGAACCCGGTGCCGACGTTGAACTGCGTGCCATCGGCGAGCTTCACGACCAACGCACCGAGCTTGCCCTTGTGCTTACCCGTTCCCGGCGAGTGCGCGACCACGGTCGCCTCGGCATCGTGGAACGTCTTCACCTTGAGCAGCGTGTTCGACCGGCCGATCGCGTACTTCGATTTCGGCTGCCGCAGCATCAGGCCTTCGCCGCCGAGCGCTTCGACCTTCTCGAGCTCCTCGCGGAGGTGCGCGATGCCTTCGCACTGGATGTGCTCGAGCGCGCGCGCGTACGGCGGCGCGGCTCGGGTCATCACCTTCTCGATATGCGCGACGCGATCTTCGAACCCGCCCTTCGCCTCGGGCGCATCGAACACGACGTACGTGACCCTCTTCCACTCGTCGCTCTGCCCGCCCGAGCGCACGATGCTCATCGCTTCCGAGAACATCTTGCGACCGACCCACAGCTCGCCATCGAGCGTGTCCGCCGGGAGGTCCGCGATGAACCAATCGGGCGCATAGAACTTGTTGCCGAGCCGGCTGACAAAGCCTTCGCCGTCCCAGTACGCGCGAATGCCGTCGAGCTTCTCGCTCATCCACCAGCCGGTGGGATCGTGATCGGTCTCCCACTTGTGCGCGAGGAGGACCGGCGGCGCCTTGCCTTCGGCGGCGTCTTTATCCTTCTTGATCGTGGCCGCGCTGCGCTGTGGCGCGCCGGCACCGACTCGCGAGGTCTCGAACGTGTCGCCGAGATACGCGCGCAGGTGTTTGCACGTTCGCGCATCGATCGGCGCGGACTGATTCTTCCACGCCGGACACGTACACATGTACACGTTGCCCTGGTGAGACAGCGTGTAGGTCGACGACGATCCTTGAACCTCGACGGAATCCCCGTCTTCGATGGTGTTGGTTTCGGACTCGTCGTCGTCGTCACTCATTCCTTGTAGCCTTCCGCGAGCAGCATCTTTTTCAAGCGCTCGTGGGCCTTTTTCGCCGCTTCGGGCGACGCGTAGGTCTCGACCGATTCCATTCGCACGGTCTTCCCGTCGAGCGAGAGATACGTGTCGACCTTGCGACTACCGGCCTCGAGCGTCAGCTTCGGGCCACGCGGTGCCGCAGGTGCAGCAGCGGCGGGCGCAGGCTTCGCCGCGGGCGGCGCTTGGTAGACGACGGACTTCTTCTTTTTGGGAGCCTCGTCCTCTTCTTCTTCGTCGTCGTCACCACCCTCATCGTCGTCGCCACCTTCGTCGTCGGTGTCGACGTCGTCATCATCCTCGTCTTCGTCGCCGCCACCACCACCACCGCCCGCGTCGACGTAGCCCTTCTTGCGCTTCTCGCGAACGAGCTTTTCGTATTCGTTGTTCGCGGCCGCCGGTGTCGGGAAGTCCTTCACCTGGGTCTGGCCATTCGACCCGATCTTTCCGTAGTTCACGTACAGCGTCTTGCCCTCGACGCGCGCGCGCCAGAACTTGCTGCTGTTGCCTTCTTCGAACTCGAGGTGAACGGTCCAGTCACTCATGTGGCAGGCCTCGCTGCGATCAGACGGTCTACACGCGCCATCAATTCGGCGCCGCGAGCGCGGTCAGCCATCATGACGAACGCGCATAGCCCCTTCAGTTGTTCCAACGTCTCGCCCTTGCCCGGCTTGCCGAGCTCGCGATTCTTGATCGCAGCACGCAGCTCGCGCACGCGCGAACGTGGCACGCGAGCGAGTGGCCGGCCTTCCGGCGCGGTGTTGACGACCATGCCGGTCAGTTGTTGCCGCGCACCCGAGCGCATCACGCGCGTCTTCTTCGGATGGATCGAAAACCCTTCCGCGCGAACGATCGCCATCGTCGCCTTCATCAACGCACCGATCTCCGCGGGCGCTTCGCCGTGCCACGAGAATGCGAGGTCGTCGGCGTATCGCGTGTAGCGCGCGCCGAGCTTTGCCGCGAGTCCGGTGAGCCGCGCATCCATGCGCAAGCACAACGCGTTCGTGATCGACGGGCTCGTCGGTGCGCCTTGCGGCAACGACCGCGGACCGGTCGCGACGTAATACGTCTTGCCGTGCGTCACGACTTCTTGGCGAGGCGATTCCGTGCACAAGAGCGCCATCAGCGTCGCGATCTGTTCGGACAAGCCCGCGCGACGGAGCAGGCCCTTCACGCGCCGCCACGTCACGGTCGGATAGAAGTCCTTGATGTCCATCTTCACGAGCACCTTCGCGCCCGCGTGGACCTGTGCGTTCGTCGCGATCGACCGACCGACGAGGAAGCCGTGCGCGGCGCCGTGAACCGGAAGGTGCTCGGTGACTTCCTTCGCGATCCAGCGCTGGACCGCTTTGAGGTCCGGTTTCGGCGCGCTGATCAGGCGTGGCGAGCCATCGCGCTTCGGCACCGTCCACCGCTTGTAGTGTGTGCCCGAATCGACATCGCGGTGATACGCGAGCCACCGCAGCTTCGTGATGTCGTGACCGATCGCCTTCGCGAACGCGTCGACGTCTTTGAGCTCGGGAAGCTGATTCTCTTGGCGCTTGCGCTCGGGGTCGTCGGCATCGAACCGATCGACGTCGGCGGTGTCGTGCCACCAGATGCCCGGGCCGAGGTGAACGACGTGCGACGTCTTGTACGACGCCCACGCCGCCTTGTAGAGCTGCTTGCGAACGCGGCGCTCTTCATCGCGGCGCGCCTTGTACGCCTTCTTCTCGGACTCGCTGATCGTGCTCGCGCCCGGATCGGTGAGGCCTTGCCGCGCGATTTCGGCATCGACCCATTCGCGAATGCCGCCGGCGGCCGCGACATCGATCCACTTCGGAAGTAGCTCAGCCATACTGCTTCACCGTCGACGAATGACAAAAAGAGAAGAGCTCGCCTGTTCCGTTACCACCCTCATGGGACACGGTAGGCTCACCGGTCTGCCGGCGCCCAGTGCCTAGGCGCGCGTGCTCAAACCGCGGTGGCGTGGTTGGTCCAGCTGAGCACGCGCGCCTAGGCACTGGGCGCCGAGCAGACCAAGAACAGCCTACCTTGTGGTGAATGGCGTCTGATTGAACCCGGACGGCGCGACGCCGCCCTTGTGCCGAAGCACAGGCTAACGAAACAGACGAGCTCTTCAAACCAAAAGCAAAAACGAAGAAGAAACCGGTTCCGTTACCACCCTCATGGGACACGGTAGGCTCACCGGTCTGCCGGCCGTACGTCGATCGAGACGAGGCCTTGAACCGCGGTGGCGTGGTTGGTCCAGACAAGGCCTCGTCTCGATCGACGTACGGCCGAGCAGACCAAGAACAGCCTACCTTGTGGTGAATGGCGTCTGATTGAACCCGGACGGCGCGACGCCGCCCTTGTGCCGAAGCACAGGCTAACAGAACCGATTTCTCCTCCAAACCAAACGTGCTCAGGAGCACTGGCTTACTCCTGAGTCGCATCGAGATACCCTTTCGTGGCTAGTTCTTCGAGCCGCGTGAAATACGCCGCTCTCGCCGCATCGACCGAAGCGAACTTCAGGCGCTGCATGCGATGGGTCGACTCGAGGCCGAGCCCAAATCGCGCGACGACATTTCTGCCGTCGAGCGAAATTCGATAGGTCTCCGCGCCGGCATCCGTGCGGCGGAGCAACACGCGGGTCTCCGCCGTGATCCGCGCGCGGCCTTCCGGCGTCAGGCGATCGGCTTCGAGCCGCGCTTCTTCACGCGCGAGCATCACGCGCAACGCGATCATGTGCTCGCACGGGCCTTCCTTGATACCCGAGCGACGGAACGCGCTGCAGGTGCACGAGGCCGAGCCGGTGCGACCTTCGCGATCGATCGAGAACTGCGGATAGAACGTGCGATGCGCCTTCGCGTCGACGACCTGGCCTTCGATCGCGCGACCCTCGGGCGTGTCGGCGACCTTCGTCAGCGTCACCGCGCCGGGCTCGCTAATCAGGCGATGCGCGGCGGCTTCCTTCGCATCGCGGAACTTCAGCGACGGCAACGCCTGCGTGACGAGCGGACGCGCGAACAACGTGCCCGACGCGAGGTCGTGGCCGATCTTCAGTTGCGAGAGTGCGGCGAGCACGGTCCGGCGAACGTCGCCGCGCGGCTTGCCGAGCTTTTGTGCGGCCTCGTCGAGCGTCGCCGGCAATTGCTTGACGAGCGCGTCGACGTTCGCCGCATCGTCGTCGGCGGCGAGCAGATCGAACGTCGAGATGCCGGCCCAGCCCGCATCGGTCCAGCCCGATAGCGCGAGCGAGAACGTCGCGTCACCGAGGTCGACGCTGTACAGCGCGGGCAAGCCCTGCCCCGCCACGCTCACGGTCACCGACTTCGCGTGCGGCAGGATCCGCGCGAGCACGTTCAGGCGATTGCGGCCCCACGTCCGGATCACGCGCGGCGCCGAGCCTTTGTATACGCCACCGTTGCCGTGGACGACGAGGTCCCACGGCTCGAGCACGAGGCGCGGCCGTTCGCCGGGCACGAGCTCGTAGCGGAGTCCGCGCGGCGGCGTCTTCGCTTTGCGCATGCGCAGCGCGAGCAGCACGTTGTAGAGATCGACGGGCGAGAGCGAGAAGTTGTCGGCGGCGAGCAGCGAGGCGGCCTGCATCTGGCCGAATGCGCGCAGCCAACGCACGGGCACTTGCTTGCTCTTCGCGACCGGTTCTTTCGCCGGAGAGAAATCGATCGTCGTCGCGCGGTAGCTGCGAATGCGATTGAACGCGGTGAACGCGGCCTGATCGAGGTTCGCGAACGTGGTGCCGTAGGTCTTCGCGCTGTCGCCCGGATGATCGGCGTCGACGAGGGCGGCCGGCCGGCGCAACACGAGCTGCGCGTAGGTCGACTCGTCGCGCGAGAGCACTTCGAAGCGCAGCGCTTCGGCGGTGACGCTCATCACCGGATCGAGCGGCTCGTCTTGCTTCGCGGCGGCGCTGTATTGGAGCGCGAGGTATTCCTTCTGCGCGTTCCAGACTTCTTTCGACACGCCCTTGCCGCGTGCGATCAGGTACTGGAGGTAGTCGGCGCGATCGTTCGCCTTGCGGCGCAGGTCGCTGCCGAGCACGTCGCCGACGGCAAGCAGCGCATCGCGCATCACGCCCGGGCGATGTAGGCGTGCGGCGAGCTTCGCGCCATCGGTCCCGGAGCGATTGCTATCGGTCGCGATCGCGATCCGCATCGCGCCGTCTTGCGCGACGGTCACCGTGGGCGGTGCGAACGAGACGGGGACGTCGAGACGATCGTTGCTCATACGCGGCGCCTCTTCGCGGCGAGGTTGCCGTCTTGGTCGACGTAATAGATGAACTTCGTCATGTCGAGTGCGACCGTGATCGTCGCGACGCGTTCGGGCCCGGAGGCCTCGGCGCCGGGCTTCTTGCGACCGACGCGGTAAATGCCGTCGGACTTCACGTAGTACATGTAATCGGCGTCGCGGGGCACGCGCGTTTCTTGGACGACTCCGTCGCCGTGCGTCGCGGAAGACGAGCCCGACTCTTCGTCATCGTCGCTATCGCCGTCGTCATCGTCGTCGTCATCGTCGTCGCCGTCGTCATCATCGTCGTCGTCGCCATCGCCGTCGTCGCCATCATCGTCGTCGCCGTCGTCATCATCGTCGCCGTCGTCATCATCGTCGTCGCCGTCGTCGTCCGAGTCCCCATCGTCCGAGTCCGAGTCCGAGCCCGAGCCCGAGCCTTCGTCGTCCGAGTCGTCGTCGCCGTCGCCATCATCGTCGTCGCCGCCATCGTCGTCATCGTCGCCGTCGCCGTCGCCGTCATCGTCGCCGTAGTCCGACGAGCCACCGCCGCCTCCTCCGCCGCCCTTATCCTCCCCCTCCGACTTCTTCTTCCGCGCCTCCGCACGCAGCAACCGCTTCAGCGCCTTCCACGCCGTCAGCTTCACCGCATCCGCCGCGCTCTCGTCCTTGTGAATCTCTTCCAACGCCGCCTTCGCCGCGTCCCCGCCAATCTGTCCCAGCGCCGCGATCGCGATCAACCGCGCCGGATCCTCGCCCTTCGCCTTCGCGATCGCGATCAACTGCTCGACTCGCGCCGCACCCTCGTTCGGCGCGTGCTTCACCGCGACGGCCGAGCTCCACGCTCGCGTCCCCGCATCCGCCAACAACCCGCGCCCGATCTGCGCGAACGCCGCCACCGCGAGCGGCTCCACCGTCGTCGCATCCGCGCGTGCGCCCAACTGCTGCACCACGGCCTGCGCGCGATTCGCCGGAATCGCCGCCGATGCGATCGCCCGCACCTCGCGGTCGCGATCACCGGCGTAACTCTCCATGTTCGCGTTCCGCGCCGCGAGCGCGATCACCGCTTCGCGCCGGAGCGCGTCATCGACCTTGTCGCTCTTCAGCGCCGCTTCCGCCGCCGCGTTCACGTTGACGCCGAGCCGGTTCGCCGCCCACATCGACGCGCGCCACGCCTGCATCTCCTCGTCGAGCGCGACGGTCGCGCCGCGTTTTCCAGCGGCCGTCCGCCACCCCGCTTCGCTCGCCGTCACCGCCGCCGCGAGCGCATCGGCCATCGGCTTCGCCGCATCGCCACCGTGGCCGACGATCCACGCCGCTTCCGCGCGCGGTTTCGGATCGCTCGAGCGCAGCGCCGCTTCGAACTGCGGGCGCGGCAGCTCGTGGCGACGGATGAGGCCATCGCGCAACATCTGCCGCAGATCCGCGTTCTTCACGTCGCCGAGCCGCGCGACGACCGTCGCTGCATCGCCCTTGCTCGCGAGATACGCCGCCGCCGGCGAGCTGATCTCGTACGCGGTCGATCCGAGCGCGTACATGCTGACCTTCGTCCGGTCGCCGGCGAGCAACTTCGTCAGCGCCGCGAACGCCGCCGCGCGCACGCTGTAGTCGTCGTCGTTGAGCATCTCCGCGAGCAGCGCTTCGCTCGACGGCGACAGCGCCTTGCCGAGCTCGCTGATCGTGTGGACGCGCACGTTCGATGCGGTCTCGCGATCCGCCGCGATCAATTCGATCGTGCGGATCTGACCCGCCCAGCGCAGGCCCGTGATCGCCCGCGTCCGCGCTTCGCCACTACCGGTGCGCGCGATCCGCTCGAGCTGTTCGCGGATCTCGTTCGCGTCGTCGCCCGTGAGCGCGGGCAACAACCGACCGAGCGCTTCGATCGCCGGCGACACCAACGCGCGCGTTTGATCGTCGGCTTCCGGCTCCGGCGCCGTCAGCGTCTTCAGCTCGGGCAGTGCGCGCTGGTCGCCGAGCGAACCGAGCGCGAGCACCGCGCGTTGCCGCTCGTCCGGCTCACCCGCCTTGATCACGAGCAACAACGGTTGGAACGCTTCGGGACGCTTCCGCGCTGCGAGGCCCAACGCCGCCGGCAACACGAGCTCGCGCCGGCCACCGCGCAACGCGGCTTCGAGCGGGATCAGCGTCGCCCCTGCCCAGTATTCGACACGGAACGCGAGCGACTCCGCCGCGCGCGCACGGACTTCGAGCTCGCGATCAGACAGCAGCTTCTCGAGGATCGGCTCGGCGCCTTTATCCTCGATCCAGCTCAGCATCTCGGCCGCGGCCTTCCGCGTCTCCATCCGCTGCGCCGCCGCGAGCTTCGCGAGATGCGGCAACGCGAGCGCCTCGCGATAGCGAATCCGCTCCTCGCCCGTCGGCAAATACGTGCGCTTGGCCTGCGGATCCGTGAACACCTCGCGCAACGCGCCGAGGGCTCCTTCGGCGTACGCATCGACATCGCCCTGCTTGCCCGGCCACACCGCGGTCAGGATTCGCACGAGTGCCGGCGCACCGATCGGATGCTTCAGCGTGCCGAGCGCGTTGATCAATTGATACGGCGAGATCGTGGTCTCGGCCGTGCCATCGACTTCGTCGAGCCGCGCGCCGATCACTTCGGCCGCGTTGCCCGCGCTCACCGGATCGTTCGCGAGCCCGAGCAGCGCATCGAGCGCCGAGCTCGCCTCGCCTTCCGAGCGCAAGAACGAGCCGAGCACGTCGACGCCGAGCGGATTGTTCTGCTTCGCGAGCGCGACCGCGGCCTTCAACCGCAGATCCGCGTGCTCGCTCGCGAGTGCCGCCACGAGCGCATCCGTGATCGCCTGCGTGGGATTCGCCGCCGACGCGAGCTGCGTGATCGCCGCGAGCCGGACATCGCCGTGCTTGCTG
The DNA here is from genome assembly GCA_047600425.1 of Kofleriaceae bacterium. Lineage (GTDB taxonomy): Bacteria > Myxococcota_A > Polyangia > Haliangiales > Haliangiaceae > JABFXX01. The sequence continues at coordinate 442,637 of JASGLC010000001.1, forward strand.
CGCGCCGCGATCAGCTGCGGTTCCGCGCTACCCGCCGGATACAGCCGTTGCAAGCGCAGCGCGGCATGTGCGCGCACTTCCGAATCGTCCGCATCGATCGCGCCGCGCACGATCGACGCCGCGCGATCATCACCGGCCACCGCGAGCGGCACGAGCTCGTCGATCGCGGCCTTGCCGAGATCCGCAGCCGCACCGATCGCCATCTGCAACGGCGCGAGCGCGCCCTGCGGATACAGCGAGCGCAGTGCCGCCATCGCCGCCTGCCGCACGAGGTGATGTGGATCGCCGATCGCGTGATCGAGCACCCGCAGCACCGCTTCGGCTCCGACCGCTTCTTCGTGCGCGAGCTCGACGAGCCGGCCGACCGCATCGCGGCGAACGCGGTGCGTGTCATCCGCATTGGCCGCCGTCCCGCGCGGCGGAGCCTGCCGCACGAGCCCCGCGTACACGCCGAACACGAGGCGTTGCGCCGCCGCATGCTCGACGGGATTCGTGGCCACACCACCCGCGCGCAAGAACATCCGCGCCTGCGCTTCGAGCGCGCTCGCTTCCGGATCGCGGCGATCATTCGCGAGCCGGCGCAACCAACCCGTGCGCCGCACCGTGCGACCTTCGTCGGTCCAATTCGTGCGCGGCCGTGCGCCGCTCGACGGACCGGCGAGCCGCTCGGCTTCCTTCCAGTACGTCAGCGGTTGATTGCGCACCGCGAGCACCTGCGCCGCCGCGTAGCGCTGCATCGGATCCGCACTCGCGATCGCATCCGCGAGCACCTGCTGGATCGCCGTGCGCCGCGCGGGCGCCGGCCATTCCTTCATCTCCGACGCTTTTTCCGGTTTGCGCGGGCCGACGATCTCGGCGCTCACATCACCAGACGTATTCTCGCCATTCGCGCGCCGTTCGAACAACCGCGCCGCCGCGAACCGGATCTCCGGCGACGGCGATGCCATCGCATCGACGAGCAAGTCCGGCGCGATGCCGGCTTCTGCGAGCGCTGCATCGCGCGCGACGATCACCGCAAACGCGAGGTCCTGGATCTCGCGATCGCGATCCTCGAGCCCCTGACGCAAGCCACGCACGCCATCCGGGCCGAGCGCGACGAAGCCCGTGATCGCACCGATCCGCAACGGCCGATGATCGTGACGTTGCGTGCCGGCGAGCACCGGCAACGCGCGGACGTCGCCGAGCTTCGCGAGACCTTCGCCCGCCCACGACCGCACCGGGAGATCCGCGTGACCGAGCAGCGCCATCAACACCGGCTCGCTTCCGACGCGTGCAGCCGTCGCGACACCGCGTGCACCCTGCTCGCGCACGATCGGATCTTCGTCGTTCGTGAGCTCTTGTAGGAACGTGATCGCCGTCGGGTCGCCGACATCCGCGAGCGCCGATGCCGCGCGCTGGCGAATCGCATCCGGCGGCCGATTGATATCCGTCTTCGGGATCGTGAGGATCCGCGTGCACGGCGCGACCGCGCGATTATCGCGACGGCGACCACACAGCTCGCACGCGCGCACCTGGAGATTCCAGAACACCGACGCGAACGCGAGCGCGAAGCCCTCCGCATCGTTCGGCGCCACCACATCGAGCGCTTCGATCGCCGCGATGTGAACCGCGGGATGATCATCTCTGACGAGCTCGACGAGCCGCGCCCGCACCGATCCGGCCGGCGCTTTCTTCGCACCCGTGGCACCGGCCGCACGCACCGCGACGACCGGCGATCCCATCGCCGCGAGATGCACCTCGGCCGCGATCGCGACTTCGTTGTTCTCGTCGAGCTGCTTCGTCAGCGCGCCGTACGCCGCCAAGCCGACGGCCTGGACCGGATCCTTGACGAGATCGAGCAGGATCTTGTCGAGCTGCGCGGTCGACTGCTTCGCTTCGCGCCGGCGCTGGATCTCGTTGATCACCTGTTGGCGGAGATCGCCGTGGCGGCTCGTTGCACCGCGCGCGATCGGCGTTTGCGGATCGTTCGTGTGCCACGCCCACAACGTGCGGAACGCTTCGTTGCGAACCTTCGCCGCTTCGTCATCGAGCGCATCGCCCAACAGGCGATCCGCACGTTCGTTCTCCGCGGATCCGGGGGCACCCACGCGCACGAGGATCTGGAGCGCGCGCACGCGCAGATCTTCTTGCGAGCACCGCAACGCGGTCTCCGCGAGATCGAGCTCTGCCGCCGCACCACGCGCCGCCGCCGCCTTCGCGAGCGCATCGAACGCGAACGCGCGGACCTCGGCATCGACATCGTCGAGCAGCCAGATCAGGCGCGCCGTCAGGCGATCGTCGTCGGGCCACAGCGTGATCGCGAGGACGAGGTTGCTCGTGGCTCCGCGACGCAGCGCCGGGTCCGATTCGCGCGTCAGCTGCAGCACCGCACCGACCGCACGCGGATCCTGGAGCGCGAGTAGGCATCCCGCACCGCGAATCGCGGCATCCGGCGACCGGCATGCGAGCGAGGCGAACAGCGGCTCGAGCTCGCCATCGTTCAGTTGCTTCGGATCGCCGACGCTCGGGCCGAGGCCGACCTGCGCTTCGACTTGCGCGGCGACTTGATCGAACGACTGCTTGAGGTTCGGAACCGTCGCGTACAGCGTTGCCGCCAACCGCGGCTGCTGCATCAACGCCGCGAGGAATGCGGACGTCCGGACACCGGCATCGCTATCGTCCAACGCGCCGAGTGCGAGCGCGCGTGCATCGCCATCGGTCGCGCGCACGACGAAGCCGAGCACCAACAGCGCTTCGGCGCGAACATCCGGCGTGCCGCGCGACAGCGCGATCCGGACCGCTTCCAGCACGTCGCCGGCGTGGATCTGGCGCAGCGCACGGAACGCCGCGCGCCGCACGTTGATGTTGTTATCGCGGAGCGCGTCCGCGACGAGCCCCGCCGCGATCACCGACGTGCCCGCCATCGGAATCAGCGCGTTGACCGCGCGGATCCGGACATCTTCTTGCGCGGCCGACAGCCCGACGCGAATCGCGACGAGCGGTTGCTCGCGCTCGAGCTCCATCAACGCCGCGAACGCCGCGGTTCGCACGAGCGCTTGCGATGCATTCAGCGCCGCACGCAGCGCCGGCCGACTCGCGCGGCGATGCGCGTTGCTGATCGCTTGGATCGCCGCGAGCTGGACTTCGGTCGCGCCATCGCGCGTCGCGAGATCGAGCAGCACGCGCGCTTCATCCTCGGCGAGCGTGGCCAATCGGCCGACCGCTTCGACCTTGACCTTCGCGGCCGCGTTCGTCTTCAGCAACTCGCCGATTCGCTCGAGCTCGGATTCGAGCGTGACTTGCGCGCCCGGTTCGACCTCGGCACTTAGAACAACGGCGCCGACCTCGCGCTCCGTCGAGCACAGCCACAGCCGACCGACGCCCGGATTCTGGCCGGCGATCTGGACCGCGACCGGCTGGAACACCATGCCGGTGATCGCGCCGATCTTGGCCTCGACCGTGCGCGGCCGCGTACGGCCGTCGACGAGCCACGACTTGATCGTGCCGTCTTCACTCGCGCTGAACATCCGGCGCGGTTGCTCGCGGCCCGCGGCATCGACGAGTTGCGGACCGAGCACGAGCGAGCGAATCGCCGCGTCGTGACCGTTATCGCCGGTGCGATCGCTCGCCTCGACATCGCCGACCACGTAGCAGAGGCGAATCCCGCCGTCGCCGCAACCGACCGCCGCACGGCCATCACCGATCGCGATGATCGCGCGAATGCCGCCATCACCACCGGGCGTGACCGGGCGAGCATGCGCCGTCGCGTCCGTGGCCGAGACGATCCACAGTTGACCTTCCGCCGTGCCCGCGAGTACGAGCCCCGCCGGATCGAACGCCGTCGCGTAGACCGCGCCTTCACCGACCTTGCGCGCGACCGGTGTGCCGAACGACGGCGTGCCGTTCGCGATCGTCAGCGAGATGACGAGCAGGTGACCATCGCCGGTGCCGACCGCGATGCTGCCGTTCGCGCCGCGCGCCACGTTCGCGTCGACGGAGATCGCGCGCACCGCTGCCGGGAACGAAAGGCCGCCGAGCTGCTTTTGCCCGGTGACGTCCCACGCGGTGAGCTTGCCGTCGTCGCTGCCGGTGATCAGGAGGTCATCGCCGGCGAACGCGAGCGCCCGCACGGCCGCCGCGTGATCGATCGACCAGCCACTGCCTTTGCCATCTAGTGACGCGACCGTGCCGACATGCACGCGCGACGTGGTGACGCCCGCGGCATCGCGAAAGCCACCGACCGCAAACACGCTGGTGCCGACGGCAATCGCCTCGAGGCGCTCGACCCACGGTCCAAACAACGTCACGGCCTATTCTCCAGAGATGGCTCCAAATCAGCAAAATGCGCGCGCAACTGGGTGAGCGCTTGAATGCTCGCCTGCCACTCGCCCTTCGCGATCGACGACGACATCTCTTCGAGCACCGGCGTGATCGCGACCGCGAGCTCGCGATCCTCGAGCGCCGCATCGCGCAGCGTTTCGATCAACCGTTTCTTCGCGATCGACGCCGCCAGCGGACGTTCCGGCACCGGCGCACCCGGCAGCGGCGCATCGCGTTCGCCGATCCGACCCGGCGGCAAGCCGAACAGGATCACGCGCGCGAACTGGCGCAGCGCCTGGAGATCCGTGAACCGCTGCTTGCCAACATCGATGCCGACGTTCTTGCGCGGCTGAAAGCCCACGGGTTGCTCTGCCGGACGATGGCGATCCCAGAACAACCGCACCGCGAACAACCGGACATCGCGCTCGGGCGAATCCATCAGCCACGCGAGCCGCTCGGCACCGCCCACGCGATCGTAGAGCCGGCGGATCAACGTCAACGCGACTTCGCGCGCCGCCTTCTGATTGCTCTCGGCCAACTGGAACAGCCGCCGGCCATCGACCCAATTCGCGGGGACGCGACGCACGCCATCGCCCTCGACGATCACGCCGAGCAGTAGTTCCGATCCGAGTTGGCGCGGCTCGCGATTCGCCGATGCCGCCAATTGATAGACGAGCTCGGGCTCGTTCCAGCGGGTCATCTCTTCGCCGGCGATCGCGATCGCGAGGCGCCGGACGTCCGCGCGATCGTCGTCGAACAACGGCCGCACGCGCGCGAGCCCATACGCGTCGTGACCGAGCCGCGGCGTGATGCCGAGCGACTTGGTCTCCGCCTGGCGCGGCCCGAGATCCGGGTGATGACACTTGAGGTACGTCGCCGCGAAGTTGCGGACGGTCTCGGGCTGCTTCTTGCCCGTGGCCATGTCCCAGATCTTGTCGACGCCGCCGAAGTCTTCCGGCTGGAAGCTCTCGAGCAACATCCGTTGCGCGAACGCCGACAGATCCGTCTCCGACAATCGCGCGAGCTCGAGCAACCAGCCGAGGCCGATCCGGCTCGGAGCGACGAGCTTGCGATCCGCGAGCGTGCGCAACGCGATCGCCCGGAGCCGCGGCTTCGCGACGAGGCCCTTCAGCCATTCGACATCGAGATCGTTGCCGCTGACCATCCCGGCGGCAAGCCAGCGCGCGACCACATCCGTGAACCGGCGATTCTCGAGCGCCTTCTGGATCCACGGAATCCCGATATCGCGCGCAGTGCGCTTACCGAGATCCGCGAGCACGGCGTTGACGATCTGGTACTGGTTCTCGAACCGCGGATCGTCGAGCAACGCCGTGAAGTACGCGCTCGGAATCCCCGCGTGCTTGTCGTTGAAGAACTTGATCAGCGCGTTGTAGGCGTTCGTGCCGTACGCGGCCGCATCCAAGAAGATCGCCGCGGTCATGTCCGACGGCGAGAATCCTTGCGCGAGCTTTTGCGCCGCCCACGGCGTGGCCGCTTGGATCAATAGACGGGTCAGCGTGGCGAGGCCGATCTGCGCCGGCGACAGCTGCTCGAGTCGCGCCGCCGCGAACTTCTTCACCGCATCGCTGCCCTGCTCCACGAGCTCGACCAGCTCGCCGACCGGAATCTCCGGCGCGTGCGCTTGCGCGTATTCGATCGCGTACGTCTGCGCGTCCGTCGACGGCGAGCGCAAGAAGCTCAGCACCATCGCGTGGAGACCGAGGTCCTTCAGCTTCGACTGATGAAACTCCGGCGATTCTTTCAGGAGCCGCACGACGAACGCGTGGATCGATTCGAACGGCCGCGCGCCCAACCGCGCGAGCCACGCCGGCTCGACCGCGCGCAACGCGAGTGGATGATCGACGCGCAGGCAATCGATTGCCCACCGACACACCAGATCGTTTTGCGCGGCCTCGAGGAGGCGCAACAGCGGCGCCGGCGATGTCTTCCACGCCTCGGAATACGGCCGGCTATCCGTCACGTCGTCGCCTTCCGGCGGATCGAACGAATACGGCGAGTCGCTGAAGATCCGGCCGGCGATCATGCCGCCGCCGTACTGCTCGTGCTCCGCGGGATAGTGACGCAGGACTTCGACGCAGAACGTGGCGTACGCGTCCGGCATCGCCTTGCCGAGGCTCTTCAAGTAGCGCCACACGCGCTTGCGCAGATAGACGAACGTGCCGAGCCCGATCTCGCCGCCGCGCCGGATCTGATCGAAGCGACTCGCGAGCGCGCCGAACATCGCCGCATCCGAGCGATCCTCGGCGAGCTTGTAGATCGCCTTCATGCCCTGCCACACGCCCCATCGCGGGGTCGCGTTCGCGAACACCTCGAGCAACGCGCCACGCATGAGCGGCGTGTTCTGCTCGTACATCGCGAGCAACATCTTGCCGAGGCGCAGGCGTGGCGGCGCGAACAGCGAGGCTTCGGCGCGCTGGAACGCTTCGATCCGCGCGAGCTTCTTCTCGGTCGCGTTCTTGCCGCGCATGCCGCCGCGAAGCTCGTACTGGAGCGTCGACATCGTGACGGCACCCGACGGAACTTCGACCTCGGGAGTCTCGTCACCGTCGATCGGCGGGACCGCGGTCTCGTCGACACCGGGCTCCGGGTCGGATTGCTCGTTGTAGCGAACGATCAGCGAGCCGAGTTGCGAATCGCCTGCAGCGAACGCGCGCTCCAGATCGACAAAAGCGATCGTGCTTTCCCCCAAGCCCGGCAAGCCTACACAAACATGTGTGGCCGGATCTTCCGGAGTACGTGCCTATTTGATGACGGCGAGCCGAGGCGATCTCTTCGGCTTCGACAGCACCGCGCGCGCAACTTCGAGCGCTGCACGGGTTGCGACATCGATGAAGCGCTGCGCGTTCTCCGAATCCGGAGACGCGACCACGACCGGCACGCCGGCATCGCCGCCGAACCGGATCCGGGTATCGATCGGAATCTCGCCGAAGAACTTCGTCCCGACTTCTTGGGCGAGGCGCTTGCCACCACCGTGGGAGAAGATTTCGTCGGTGTGACCGCAGGCCGGGCACTTGTAGTAGCTCATGTTCTCGACGATGCCGAGGATCGGGATTTCGACCTTCTCGAACATCGCGATGCCCTTCACCACGTCGACGATCGACACCTCTTGCGGCGTGGTCACCATGATCGAGCCCGAGATCGGGATCAACTGGCTGAGCGAGAGTTGGACGTCGCCGGTGCCCGGCGGCAGATCGCAGATCAGATAATCGAGCTCGCCCCACTCCACGTCCGCGAGGAATTGTTGGAGCAGGCGATGCACCATCGGACCGCGCCACACGACGGCTTCATCCTTATCGACGAAGAAGCCGACGGACACGACGGCGAGACCGTGCATCCGCGCGGGAACGATCTTCGAATCCTTGCTCGCTTGCGGCGGAACTTCCGGCGAGCCGAGCATCGTGGGAATCGACGGACCGAACACGTCGGCATCGAGCAGGCCGACGCGTGCGCCGAGCTTCGCGAGCGCGAGCGCGACGTTCGTGGCGACCGTCGACTTGCCGACGCCACCTTTACCAGCGGCGACCGCGATCACGTTCTTCGGCCCCTTCAACACGGCCTTGTCCGATGGCGCCGGCAGGTACGCGGTGTTGACGTCCGCGATCACGGTGACGCGCTTCGCACCGACCGGCTTCAACGCCGCTTCGATCCGCGACTGCAGCTCTTTGCGCGAGGTCAGCGGATACGCGTGCGTGGGGATGTCGAGCCGCACGAGCACGTCATCACCTTGGATCTCGTGGTTGCGGAGGATCCGATACGTCACGATGTCCTTCTCGAACACCGGATCGATCACGGTCGCGAGCGCGGCTTTGACTTGGTCTTCACTGATCACGGTAGGTGGCCCATCTTCTCGCGCTTCACGTCGAGGTATTGCGCGTTGTGCTCTGTCACGCCGACGACATGCGGCTCGAGCTTGCTAACACGGATGCCGGCAGCTTCGAGACCCGCGCGCTTCGCCGGATTGTTCGTCATGAGGCGTACCGATTGAACGCCGAGGTCGCGCAGGATCCCGGCGGCGATATCGTACGACCGGGCATCGGCATCGAAGCCGAGCTCGAGGTTCGCCTCGACCGTGTCCTTGCCCTGATCCTGGAGCTCGTACGCTTTGACCTTGTTGCCGAGGCCGATCCCGCGACCCTCTTGGACGAGGTAGACGACGACGCCGCGACCCTCGTGCGCGATCCGTTCGAGCGCGGCATCGAGCTGGGCTCGGCAGTCGCAGCGCAGGCTGTGGAGGACCTCGCCGGTGAAGCACGACGAATGAACGCGGCACAGGATGTTGTCGCCACGGACGTCCCCATAGACCATCGCGACGTGTTCCTCGTCGACGAGCCCGACGGCGGTCGCACCGAGCCCACCCGTTTGCCCGGTCCGGTACACGACGACCTGGAAGTCGCCGTAAGGGGTCGGAAGCCGGGCCTCGGAGTACCTCGTAAGCATCTGCTTGGGGGCGTGTATGGCCCCCACCGGAATGGTTGTCAATCTGCTAAGGTGAGTGAGCTATGGCAGTGCGACCGACGGTGATTTGGCCCGATGCGCGGCTCCGCGAGCCGACGATCGAAATCGCCGCGATCGATGATTCGGTGAAGGAGCTGTACACGGATCTATGCGATTCGATGTACGCCGAAAACGGGCTCGGGATGGCCGCCGTTCAGATCGGTGACAACCGCAAGCTGTTCATCGTCGAGCCCAAGCTCGCGGGCCTGACCGAGCAGGACAAGCCCGTCGCGTTCATCAACCCCGAGGTGCTCGAGGTGTCGGACGAAGTGCAGGACTCCGAAGAGGGCTGCCTGTCGTTCCCGGACATCTACATCAAGGTGAAGCGCCCCATGCGGTGCAAGGTTCGCGCGATGGGGATTGATGGAAAGATCTTCGAGATGTCGGGCGAAGCGCTGCTCGCGCGCTGCATGCTCCACGAGAACGATCATCTCACCGGCAAGTTGCTCGTCGATTTCGTCGGGCCGCTGAAGAAGGCGATGATCAAGAAGAAGCTGCAGAAGATCAAAGATGCAGCTTCCGAAGAAGAAGTGGCCTAGTCGGCCGCGCCGAGCGGTTCATTACTCCAGATCACGCGTTGGATCACGAGGCCGTCGAGCACGCGCAGTGATCGCGGATCGACCTCGTCGAGGCAGCTCCGCTGGAACGCGACGGCGAGGTGCTCGCCCTTCTTGTAACAGATCGGGTTGCCGCCCCAGCACTCGCAGTTGTCGATGGCACGCGAGCCCTGGAACGTCGATCCGGCGCGCCAGGATTTGCCATCGACGGCGATCGTCGCGCTCGTGACGTGGACGTTGTAGATCTTGCCGTCGTCGTTCGGCACGACAAAGCCGATCGGCTTGCCGTCATCGTAAAGATCGAACTCGAGGTTCGGATCGTTCTTCGGCACCACGCGCAGCTCGGGCAACGCATCGCGTAGTGCGTTCAGGGTCGCGGGCGTCTGATCCGTGATCGGGCCGGCGCCGTGTTGCGAGAGCACGAACGGCGCATGGCTCGGCTCGGGCGTTTTCACCGGCGTTGCCCAGCATCCCGCCATTGCCAGGTATAAGAGGCCTCGCATGAGCGCAGCCGATAGTGTGTTCGTTCGCGGGCTCGAGTTCGAGGGCAACCACGGCTATTCCGCGGCCGAGCGGCGGGGCACGCGGCGATTTCGCGTGAACCTCGTGCTCCAGCTACCGCTCGCGGCGGCGGCGGCCAGCGACCGCATCGCGGACACCGTCGATTATTTCAAGGTGTCAGAGATCGTCGTGGCGCTCGGCACGAAATCGACGTTTCGCTTACTGGAAGCGTTAGCCGGTGCGATCGCTCACAAGATTCAAGAGCTGTATCCCCGCGCCGCCGTCGAGATCGAGCTCGAGAAATTGGCGCCGCCCTGCCCCGGCGTTCCGGCGGCGTGTGGCGTGCGATTACATCTGCCTGCGCTTAACTCTTGAGCATCGAACCAGATCGAGCTAACCACCCCCCATGATCGAGCGCGACCCGAAGACGTTGGCCCGGCTCCAGACCGTGGTGACCGCGCTGATCGAGCATCGCGTGTCCACCTCGCTCGTGGATGTCGAGCGCGCGTTGCAGCGCTGGCGCGGTGGCTCGCAGTCGGCGCTCGCGGCGCACGGTGCGGTGCTTCGTCATGCCGCGCGGTGCGAGCGCACGGTCGAACGCGTCACGGCGGCCGCCGGCGATCGCCCGGAAGGCATCCTGCGCGATGCCGTGGATGCGGGCCTGCTCTCGGCCGAAGAATTCGTCGAGCTCGTCGGCAAGCCGCACGCGGATGTCGAGACCATCAACGCGCTCAAAGATGATGAAGACGCGAGCGCGCCGGACAAGCGCCGCACGCTCGAACAACTGCTCGCACGGGGCCCGGTGCTCGTCCATGTCGACGCGCGCCGCAGTGAAGTCTCGGTCCCCCAGCGGTTCCGCGCCGACGCGTCGCTCGTCCTCCGCTTCGGTTACACGCTGCAACCGGCGATTCGCGATCTGTCCGTCGACGACGACGCGATCAGCGGCACGCTGACGTTCGGTGGCTCGCCGTTTCATGTCGTCCTGCCGTGGACCGCGGTCTACGCGGCGATGGTCGAAGGCGAGCAACGCGGCACCGTGTGGCCGGAAGATGTTCCGGAGGACGTGCTGACGGGTGCGCAGGAACAAGCGTCGCCGGTCAGCGCAGCGCCGGCTTCCGCGCCGGTGCAGGTTGCCGACGATCCGGCGCCCCGCGCGAAGCGGAACACCCACCTGAAGCTCGTCGAGTAACGCATGCGCGTGCTCGCGCTGCTTGCCGTGATCGCGTGCGGGCCAACCGGTCCCGAGCACGTGCTGTCGCAAAAGACCGACGGCAAACATCGCGAAGGCGCGCCGACGCTCGAGGCCGGCCTACCGGCGATGGCGCGCGGGCTCGAGCTGTTCGTGATGCCGGTGCCCGATTACGACGAGCGCGGCGGCCCGAAGATCCATCTCGAGGTTCGCGATCGCGCGGACAAGCTCGTCGAGACGATCCAGCCCGACAAGGCAAACGACGAGCTCCAGAAGCTGCACGACATCCATGACCTCGTGCCGATGCACGCGCTCGATGTCCAGCCGACCACGGACGGCTCGCTCGCACATCTAGCGATCGGCGATGGCATCGACGTCGACTTCTCGACGGATCACGTCCACGTGTTTCGCCACAACTCCGACCGCGAGGTTGCCGGGCGTCCGTCGACGGCCTGGCTCGCGAAGTCGACCGACAAGTGCATCTATCCCGCGTTCTTGCGCGCGGTCTATCACGCGGAAGACGTCACGGCCGTGGTGGTCCAGATCGCCTATCGCGGCGAGGATGCGTGCGGGGTCCCGAGTGATTCGTTCCACGTCGTCGCCTGGTAGGCGGTAGGATGGGGCATGCGCTCGGTCGTGCTCTGCCTGTTGCTCTCGGCGTGCGGATCCAAGTCGGACAAGCCGGCGGAGTCCGGATCGGCGGCGGGCTCGCCACGCGGTGCGGCCGCGCTGAAGAAGATGGGCGAGCTGCGCGATGTCGCGTGTAAATGCAAAGACAAGTCGTGCATCGATCGCGTGAACGCAGCGGTCGCGAAGTGGTCCGCCGATGATCAGAAGACGAACGGGCCGATGAATTACAGCGAGACCGAGGGCCAGCAGATGGCGCAGATCGGGCAAGAGATGGGCGCCTGCATCCAGCAGGTCATCGCGCCGGTGCACGGCGAAGGTCCCTAGTCCAGCCGAGCGAAGCCCGACGACGCGCTTCGCGCGCCGGCGGAAAAGCGAAGCGAGGATGGACGAAGAAAAATGGCTAGCGGTTGTCGCTATGAGTCGTGAGCGCGAAGCGCGAACGCCGCATAGCGACAACCGCTAGGCGGCGTCCCACGTTGCGCGCGTGACTTGGATCCCCTTCTGGATCTCCGTCCCGTTGCCGGTCAGTGCGCCCTTCAGCACGCGACCCGGCCCGACGAACGGCACGTTGCGGAAGTGTTTGCCGAACCCGATCGGCGCATTCATCACGCCCTCGTGGAAGAACGGGTGATTCGCGATGAAGCTCGTCGTCTGCGCGTAGGTCTCGCCGACCGATACGTCGGGGTTCGCACGAACCGCGCGCGCGACCTCGCTGAACGATTCACCGCCGCACACGGTCTCCAGGGTTTCGAGATCGATGGTCTGCATGACCGCGGATAGAGCAGCGGGCGTGCCATCGAAACTGCGTCGACCACGGGTAACACTCGATCGGTAACTCGGTGTAACGCGGGTGTCGCAACGGCGATTCGATCCGCCGCTAGGAAGATCGGGCAGCCACCTCCGGTTGTGGGCGCGTGAGCCTGCCTTATCTCGCGGCGCCCGAGCTGCCTAGCGTGATCCCCGTCCACATCTTCGGCGCGATCGTTTGGGCCGGGGTCGCGATCGGCGCATCGATCATGCGGCGCTACGCGATCCGAACCGGCGAGAGCGAGGTCGACGCACGCACCGTCGCGACCTGGGTCGCGGTCACCGGGATTATCGGCGCGCACGTCCTCGACGTCGTGTTCTATCGCCCGGGCGAAGCGCTGCGACATCCGTGGGTACTCCTCGAGGTATGGACGAGCATCTCGTCGTACGGAGGCTTCGTCGGCGGCGCGCTCGGCTTCGCGTTCATCACGTGGCGCAAGAAGCTCCGGGTCGCACGCTGGGCCGATATCACGATCGTCGGCCTCTTGGTCGCGTTCTCGATCGGTCGCGCGGGCTGTACCGTCGTTCACGATCACATCGGCGCGCCGACGAGCTCTGCGATCGGCATCGATTATCCGCGCGCCGTGCTCGTCGCTCACGATGCGGCACCACCGAACGATCACGCGCCGGTGATCCGCGCACACAACCTCGGGCTCGAAGAGCTGCTGTACCTGATTCCGGTCAACGTCCTCGTGCTGTGGCTCGCATTCCGCCGTCGACTCCCAGCAGGCGCGCTCGCCGCACTAGCCGCAGGCCTGTATGCACCCGTGCGATTCGGGCTCGAGCACTGGCGGCTCGACACGTCCGATCCACCGTACGGCGGGTTGACGTTCGCGCAATGGTGCTCGATCGCGGTCTTCGCGACGGCGCTGATCGCGGGTGCGCGGATCGTTCGCGCGGCGACGCGTTAAGGATTCGGCGTCGCGGCAGCGCGCCGGCGCTCTTGCGCTTCGGCCGCTTCACGCTTGCGCTCGTCCGGATTCTCGTCGAGCCAGGCCTGCAGGCTCTCTTGCGAGATTTCGACGACGAGGTCTTCATCGCCGACCTTGCACTGGCAACCGAGCCGACTCTCCGGACGGACGTCGAACGCCTTATCCATGATGTCGTTCTCTTTGTCCTGGATCTCGCCGACCGAGTCGTAGCCCTGATGGAGATACACGTGACACGTGCTGCACGCGAGGTTGCCGCCGCACGCATGGCCGACGCGCGCGCCGCATTCTTCGGCGACTTCGAGGATCGATTCCCCGCGCTTGACCTCGACCTCGAGGGGACCCTTCGACTTGATTCCGTGGGGATTCAGAAAGCGTACGCGCGGCATTACTTACTCACCTGATTCTCGGCCTCGTCGAGCGTGAGCCCGCGGAGCTGCGCTTCGACGGCGCGATTCATCCGCGCTTGCGCGAACGGTTTGGTCGCGAGATCGAGGGCCTCGATCGCCGCGCGGATCTTCAAGTGATCCTCGCCGGCCATCGCCTGCTCGAGCGCCTTCATCGCGGTATCGCCGGCATCGCGAACCTCGGGCGCCAGGAGGTGTTCCTGGGCCGCGGCATCCGACGCGAACGCGCCGCGCGTGGCTTGGAGGATCCGGTCGCCTTCGACGCGCTCCGTCAAGAGATTGCGCATCGCCAAGTCGGTCTCGGCAAATTCGAACGATTCGATCAGCATGCGCTCGACCTCTTCATCCGAGAGGCCGTAGCTCGGCTTCACTTCGATCGACGCTTCCTTGCCGGTGGTCAGCTCCTTCGCCATCACCTTCAGGAGGCCATCGGCGTCGACGAGGAACGTGATCTCCACGCGCGCCATGCCCGCGATCATCGGCGGCACACCGCGCAGCGTGAACCGCGCGAGCGACCGGCACGCATCCGCGGTCTCGCGCTCGCCTTGGAGCACGTGAATATCGAAGCCGGTCTGGTTATCAGCGTACGTCGCGAACGTCTGGGTCGCGCCCGTGGGGATCGTGGTGTTGCGATGGATCAGCTTCTCGACGATGCCGCCCATCATCTCGACGCCGAGCGACAGCGGCACGACATCGAGCAGGACGACTTGCTGGTCACCGCCGCCGAGCGCGTCGGCTTGCACCGCGGCGCCGAGCGCGACGACTTGATCGGGATCGAGATCACTCAGCGGCGTCTTCTCGAAGAAGCTCGCCACGGCCTCGCGCACGACCGGCGACCGCGTGGATCCACCGACGAGGATCACGCCATCGAGGTCCGCCTTGCCGAGCTCGGCATCCTTCAACACGCGACGGCATGCCTTGATGCACTTCTCGAGCAGCGGTTGCGCCCACGTGCGGAGATCCTCGCGCGTGATCGTCTTGCCGTTGCTCCACGTGACGGATTCGGAATCGGTCAGCGCTTCCTTCACGCGGCGCGCTTCGGCGACCGCGCTCGCGACCTTGTCGCGCGGAATGTCACCGAGCACCGCCGTGGCGATCGCGCGATCGAGGTCATCGCCGCCGAGCGCCGAATCGCCGCCGGTCGCCTTCACCTCGAACACGCCGTCGACGAGCTTCAGGATCGAGATATCGAACGTGCCGCCGCCGAGATCGAAGACGGCGTAGGTGCCGCGCGATCCGCGATCCAAGCCGTACGCGACCGCGGCTGCCGTGGGCTCTGCCATCAGACGCATCACCTCGAGCCCCGCGAGCCGGCCCGCATCGCGCGTGGCCTGGCGTTGTGCGTCGTCGAAGTACGCCGGCACCGTGATCACGGCGCCCTCGATCGGGCCACCGAGCTGCGCTTCCGCGCGCTCCTTCAACGTCTTCAAGATTTCCGCCGACACTTCGACCGGCGAGACCTCTTTGGCGCCGAGCTTCACGCGCACCGCGCGGTCGTCGCCGACGAGCTCGTACGGCAGGAGCTTGCGCACGCTCTCGACATCCTTGAGGCCGCGACCGATCAGCCGCTTCACCGATGCGAGCGAGCCCGCCTGCCCCACCGCCGCGCGTCCGACGACGATGTCATCGCCGTAGTGCACGACCGACGGGACGAGCGGATCGTCACCGATCACCGTCGGCGAGCCGTCCGTCACGTACGCGACGAGGCTATTCGTGGTGCCGAGGTCGATGCCGACCACGCGTTGCTTGCAGGCTTCCTTGATCTGGGATTCGCCTGGCTCGGAAATCTGCAACAGCATCTAATCGTCCTCGGAGAGCGCTGCGTCGCATTCTTCGAGATAGCGATCGATGTAGCGCAAGTTGATCAGCACGCCCTTCACACCCGCCATGTCATGTGCGGCGAACAGCGCCGGCAGTTGGTCGAGCGCCGCTTTGCGCTTGGCCTGCATCGCAGTCTGCAGCTTTTCGACGGCGGCGGTATCGCCCTTCGCGGACGCGAGCTCCTCGCGCGCTTCCATCACTTCCATGATCGAAGCCGGATCCAAGCGCTCGTTGTCACCGATCGTGACGCCCGCGCGCTCGAGCAAGTGCTGCGCGCGACCGACCGGCTTCTTCAGCTGCTGGTAGGCGTCGTTCAGCGCACGCGATCGCGATAACGCTGCCACGCGCTCGTTGGCCGGCGCGGAGGCGAAGCGATCGGGATGGACGTCCCGCGACTTCTCGTGAAACGCGCGCTCGATCACCGATGCGTCGATGTCGAACTGCGCGGGTAAGCCGAGCAGCGCGAACAGATCAGAACTGGACCGACTCTCCACAGCCACACGAACCCTTAGCGTTCGGGTTGTTGAACTTGAAGCCGTGTCCCATCATCCCGCGCACGAAGTCGAGCGTCATGCCGCCGAGATAAACCAGCGACTTCGGATCGACGACGATGCCGACGTCTTCACCCTCGGGCGACTTCGCCGAGAAGATCGAATCCGTCGCCTTCGGCTCGTCGGCCCACTCGAACACGTACGTGAACCCCGTGCAGCCACCGCCGCGCACACCCACGCGGATGCGCGCGTTCGGCGTCCCACGCTTCGCACGTTGCTTCGCAATTTCCTGCGCAGCCGCCTCGGTCACGACGACTTCCTTCTTGGAAATCGCCGGCGCCTTCGGCTGGTCAGCGGTGGTGGTTGCAGCGTTCATTTCGCGTGCTTCTTTTTGTAATCCTCGATCGCCGCCTTGATCGCGTCTTCGGCGAGGACCGAGCAGTGGATCTTGACCGGCGGGAGGTTGAGCTCCTCGACGATCGTGGTGTTCTTGATTTCCGCCGCTTGCTCGAGCGTCATGCCCTTGATCATCTCGGTCGCGAGCGAGCTCGACGCGATGGCCGAGCCGCAGCCGAACGTCTTGAACTTCGCATCTTCGATGCGACCGTCTTTGACCTTGATCTGGAGGCGCATGACGTCGCCGCACGCCGGTGCACCGACGAGGCCGGTGCCGACATCGTCAGCTTCGTCCTTGGCGAACGTGCCGACGTTGCGCGGGTTGTCGTAGTGGTCGAGAACTTTATCGCTGTACGCCATGGTGGTGCCTCAGTGCGGGGTCCATTGGATCGAATTGATATCGATCCCTTCTTGATGCATTTCCCAAAGCGGCGAGAGCGAACGAAGCTTCTCGACGGCCTTGGTGACGAGATCGATCGTGTAATCGACCTCTTCTTCAGTGTTGAAGCGCCCGATGCCGAACCGGATCGAGCTGTGCGCGAGCTCGTCGCCGGCGCCGAGGGCGCGCAGCACGTAGCTCGGTTCGAGCGACGCCGACGTGCACGCCGAGCCCGACGACACCGCGATGTCCTTCAGCGCCATCAACAACGACTCGCCCTCGACGAACGCGAACGAGATGTTGAGGTTGCCCGGCAGGCGATGCTCCATCGAGCCATTGACGTACGTCTCCGGCAGCTTCGACAGACCGCGATAGAGCCGGTCGCGTAGCGCGCCGAGCCGGATCGCTTCCGCCGCCCGCTCGTCTTTCGCGAGCTCGGCCGCTTTGCCGAAGCCGACGATCAGCGGGACGGAGAGCGTGCCACTGCGCATGCCGCGCTCGTGACCGCCGCCGTCGATTTGCGGGTCGATGCGAACGCGCGGCTTGCGACGCACCCACAGCGCGCCGACACCCTTCGGTCCGTAGATCTTGTGCGCGGTGACGGACACGAGATCCGCCTTCGCCTTTTCGACATCGAAGTCGATCTTGCCGGCGGCTTGCGCGGCGTCGATGTGGAACAGGCACTTCGGATTCTTCGCCTTGATCGCGGCGCCGATCGCGTTCGAGTCCTGGATGACGCCGATCTCGTTGTTCGCCGCCATCACGCTGACGAGGATCGTCTTGTCCGTCATCGCGTCCGTGACCATCTGCGGCGTCACGATGCCGTCGGCCTGCGGCTTCAGATACGTGACCTCGTAGCCCTCGCGCTGGAGGCGCTTGCAGGTATCGAGCACGCACTTGTGCTCGGTCTCGACGGTGATGATGTGATTGCCCTGCTTCTTGTAGAAGCTGGCCGCGCCCTTGATCGCGAGGTTGTTCGATTCGGTGGCGCCCGACGTCCACACGATCTCTTTCGCATCGCCACCGATCAACGCAGCGACCTGCGCGCGCGCGTTCTCGACCGCGGCTTCGGCGGTCCACCCGAACACGTGGTTGCGGCTCGCCGCATTGCCGAAGTGCTGGGTGAAATACGGGAGCATCGCTTCGACGACGCGCGGGTCGACCTGCGTGGTCGACTGGTTATCCATGAAGATCGGAATGTTCAACATCAGTTGTTTCCTTCGCGGAAGAGCGTGGTGACCGGGACATCGAAGTCCTTTTCGCTCTTCTCCGCAGGTCTCATCGAAAGTCCGGCAAACAGCGGCGGTGCTTCGCCGCGACGGTGGCCGTGGTGATCGCATCCACCGCACTCGCTCGGCGCATGCTCGGTCGAGCACGGTCGGCACTGATCGAGATAGCCGAGCGCCTCATCTAGATCGTTCTCGATCACTTGGAGCTGCGTGATCTGATCGCGGATCTGTTGGCGCTTCTCTTGGAACAACGCCTGGACGCGCGCGCTCGCTTCGGGCGCCGACCTCGCGTTTTGGAAGTCCTTCACGAAGCCCTGGATCTCGGCCAACGTGAACCCGATCGCTTGCAGCTTCACGATCCAATGGATGCGCGCGACCGCCTCCGGTCCGTACAACCGGAACCCGCCCTCGGACCTGGCGCGCGGTTCGAGGAGGCCGAGCTCCTCGTAGAGATGCATCGCGCGCACGGTCTTGCCGACCGCTTTCGCGAGCTCTCCAACGCGCATCAATTTGGGGTCACTCCCGTCCATACTTAACCCTTACCTTTACGTAAGGTTTGGTGTTGATGAGCGGACTATGGTCGCGTTGATGCTAGGTGTCAATGGCTAACCCTTACCTTTACGTGAGATACCAGGACTGGTGTTCAAGGTCGGTGCATTGGCCGTGATCTGCAACTGTTACGACGCTTCGCAGCTGGCAGCTGGAAGTCCGTGCGCACCGAACTCTCCGAATTGCCCGGATGGCCAAGCCTGCGTGTTGGTCAGCGGAATCTATCGATGCGAGGTCAACGGCCACGATGACCTCCCACCCGATGCACCGTCCGGCTCGAACGTGATTCCCGACGGTCTGCCGGGCACCAGCCGGATCACCTACAAGGCGACGGTCTCGGTCTGCACCACGCAGGCGTTTCCGGGACCGATGTTCTGCAGCTCGACCTACAACGACAAAGAGCTCGTGCTGACAAGCGGCAGCCAGTTCGTGATGCAGCCGATGGTCGCGTACCTGCGGTTCGACTTCGATGGCGTGTTGGCCGGCAAGGCGATCGCGAACGTCGCGCTGCAGATGACCGCGGTGAACACGACGGAAGCGGCGAGCCCCGCGAGTGGCACCGTGTGGCAAGCGAACGCGTTCACCGCGCAGCAAGTCCAGACCATGATCCCGGGCAAGACCACGTTGCTCGCGACCGATAGCGGTGCGGTCGTGAAGGGCGCCGTCGTCGAATGGTCGCTGCCGCCGTCGCAGGTCGCACCGAACGATGCCGCGTGCCTCGAGCTCGAGAGCGATAACGCCGATGACGTGATCTATGGCGACAAGTCGAGCGCGAATCCGCCGACGTTGGTCATCGATTATCTATGACCAAACTCGCGCCTCATCGGCCAGACGGCCTCTTCGGCCTCGGACATTACAGAAGCTCGGCGAGCGCGGCGTCGAATTCGGACGGCGCTTCGAGCCAAGGCAAATGGCCGACGCCGGCGAGCCGGATCGCGCGAACATCCGATCGACAGGTCGCGACGAGATCGCTCATCGCCGGCAACACGACCTGATCGAGCTCGCCGTGGATCGTCGCGATCGGAACGCGCGTCGCGGTGAGCTCGGGCCGATAGTCTTCGCCGCCGGCGAGAAGCGGCCGGCGCACGTCCGATCGAACGCGCAGCATTTCGGCGACCGAGTCGGTCACGAGGTCGCGCGCGAGTGGAGCTGCGCTCGCGTCGGCGACGAACGCGCGGGCGGCGGCCGCGTAGATCGCGGGATCCTCGGACAGGAGTGCGCGGGCGTGATTCATCATCCCGGGTCCGAACAGATCCGCGGCGTCGCGGCCCGTGCGCACGGAGGCCGCCACATAGACCAGGCCGCCTAACGCGCCATCGCCGAACGCGCGCAGATATTCGCCGACGGCGACGCCACCGAACGACCAAGGTACGAGCACGGGATGATCGAGCGGTGCGATCACCGCGGCGAGATCGTCGGCGAGCCGCGCGCGGGTGAATTCGGCGCCGGCGGCGGTGGAGTCACCGTGACCGCGCAAGTCGAACGCGATCATGCGATAGCGATCGGCGAGCGAGCTATCGAGGAGCCGATCGAACACGCGACGGCTCTGCGCGATGCCATGGATGAACACGATCGGCCGGCCATTCGCGGGCCCGGCGGTCGATACGGCGAGGTCGGGTTTTGTCGACATTATACGAGCGCCGGATACGCCGCGAGGACACGCTCTGCCGTGGCGGCGATGTGCTCGACGAGCAACGCGACCGCCCGTTCTTGATCGCGCTTCAACGCCGCCTTGACGAGCGCGGTGTGCTCGCCGTGGATGTCGCGACCGGGCTGGCCGTGCGACACCGCGAGCCGGCGATAGCGCTCGCTCTGCTCGAACAGCTGCGCGTGATAGCGCAACAGGATCGGCGAACCGCACGCCGACACCAGCGTGGCATGAAACCGCGCGTGCTCTTGCTCCCAGGTATCGCTGAGCTTTGCCGTCGACGATTTGCCCTTCACCGGCAGCGACGGACTGCCCGCGCGCTCGAGCCGATGGAGCGCCGCCGTGACCTCGGCTTCCCACGCTGCATCGCCGCGCTGGATCGCGAGGCGCAACGCCATCGGCTCGATGTGCTGGCGGGTCTGCGTGATGTCGATCAGGTCCGCGCGCGAAATCTCCGCGACCCGAAACCCGCGTTGATCTTCACTCGTGACGAGACCTTCGGCGACGAGCCGGCAACACGCCTCGCGGAGTGGTGTGCGGCCGCTCCCGAAGCGCGGAGCGAGGTGTTCGAGGCGAAGCTTCTCGCCGGGAGCGAGGCGACCGCGAACGATCTCGGTGCGAAGTTGGTCGAGGATTTCGCTGACCTTCGTCGGAGAACTGGGGTTCGCGCGGGCAACAGCCATGACGCGGTCAGACTATCACGGTTGGTGTCGTTGGCTTGTTTTGTCGACAAAATGGATCTACCGTCCGTTCGTGCCCGCGACTCGCCCTACCCGGCTCCATCACACGGCGTACGTCACCAAAGATCTGCGCGCCACCACGCGGTTCTACGAAGAGCTGCTCGGCCTGCCGCTCGTCGCCACCTGGTGCGAGGCGGACGAGCTGTTCGGCAAGGTGCGCACGTACTGCCACTGCTTCTTCGGGCTCGAAGATGGCAGCGCGCTCGCGTTTTTCCAGTTCGCGGAAGCGGGCGATCAAGCGGAGTTCGGGCCGCCGATTCCACCGTCGCCGTTTCATCACATCGCGTTGAATGTCGACGCGAAGACCCAAGATGCGGTGAAGGATCGGCTCGCGAAGGCCGGCTACAAGGAGCCGCAGACGTACATCCTCGAGCACGGCTACTGCCGGTCGTTGTACGTCGAGGATCCGAACGGGATGATCGTCGAGCTCACGGCGGATGCGCCGGAGGCCGTCACGGATGACGTCATCAAGGGCAATCAAGCCAAGGCGCATCGCGAGCTCGAGCGCTGGCTGGCGGGCGATCACACCTCGAACAACACCTACCGGTGAAACGCTACACGCTCACGTTCGACAACGGGCCCGATCCCGATGTCACGCCGCGCGTGCTCGACATCCTCGCGCGCCATGGTGTGAAGGCGCACTTCTACGTGCTCGGCAAATTGATCGCGACGCCGGAAGGCCGAGGCTGCGTCGAACGAACGCTCGCGGAGGGTCACCTCGTCGCGAATCACTCGTACACGCACGAAACGCCGCTCGGCAACGACCCGCGTCCCGATGCGGTCGACCAGGAGATCGCGGCCACGCAAGCACTGCTCGACAAGCTGTCCGGTTCTCGGACACGCCTAACTCCGCGTTCCGCGGATGGGGACGGTATCCAACTCGTCAAAGTAGACCACCTAACTCCCGAGAATCGCGTAACGCCGATCTTCCGGCCGTTCGGCGGCGGCGGTGTGATCGGTCCGCACCTACTCTCGTCCGCCGCGCGCGATCATCTGATCGCGAAGCGCTACACCTGTGTGCTGTGGACGAGCGTCCCACGCGATTGGGAAGACGCGCATGGTTGGCCCGCGCGCGCGCTCGCCGACATCGAAACGCAGGACCACGCGGTCGTCGTGCTTCACGACATTCCGAATGCGTCCCTCGCGCAGCTCGATTCGTTTCTCGCCGAAGCCGCACGTCGCGGCTATCAAACCACGCTCGATCTTCCGGCGAGCGTTTTGCCGATCGTCGACGGTGTCGCTCACGCGTCACTCGCTCCGATCGTTGGAGCTGTATGAGACTTGCTGTGTTTTCTCGCGGTAACGAAACCCACGTCACCGCCCGACGTGGCGACGAGTACGTCGAGCTCGGCCCCGATGTAGGCGCCGTTCTCGCTCTCGATCACGCTGCGCTCGTGAAGCGCGCCGCCGATGCCAAGCCGTTCGATCGCACCGGTGCCGTATACGCGCCGCCGATCGCCACGGGCGCGAAGGTGTTGTGCCTCGGCCTCAACTTTCTCGATCACGCGGCGGAGGCATCGTTCGCGAAGCCCGAGTATCCGGTGATCTTCTCGCGGTTCCCGCAGAGCTTCGTCGGGCACGACGTCGCGCTCGAGTTGCCGTCGGTGTCCGACAAGTTCGACTATGAAGCCGAGGTCGCCGTGATCATCGGTAAGCGCGGCCGGCACATCGCGGCGGATGCTGCATTGTCTCACGTGGCCGGCTACTCGTTGTTGAACGATGGCTCGGTCCGCGATTGGCAGATGCGCACGCAGCAGTGGCAGCTCGGCAAGAACTTCGATCGCTCGGGCGCGATCGGTCCCGAAGTCGTCACCGCCGACGAGCTGCCGCCGGGCGCGGCTGGCCTCGCACTCACCGGCCGCTTGAACGGCACCGTGATGCAGCACGCGAACACGAACGACATGGTGTTCGATGTCGCGACCACGATCGCCTATCTCTCCACCGCGATGGCGCTCGAAGTTGGCGACGTGATCGCGATGGGCACGCCTGCCGGTATCGGCAACGCGCGCAAACCTCCTGTGTTCATGAAAGTCGGCGACACGTACGAGATCGAGCTCGAACGCGTCGGCACGTTGCGCAATACGGTTGCAAAGGAACAGCGATGACGCTCTGGAAAGTCGATCCCGTCCATTCCCACGTCGGTTTCTCGGTCCGCCACATGATGGTGACCACGGTCAAAGGCTCGTTCACGAGCTTTCGCGGCACGCTCGATATCGACGACAGTGATTTCACCAAGTCGAAGATCGAAGGCGACATCGACGTGCAAAGCGTCGATACCAAGAACGCCGATCGCGACAATCACCTCCGCACGAACGAGTTCTTCGATGCGGCGAACCATCCGAAGATCACGTTCAAGTCGACGAAGATCGACATCACGGATAAGGACGAAGGTCGCTACACCGTTCACGGCGACATCACGATCCGCGGTGTGACGAAGCCGATCGCGCTCGATGTCGAGTTCGCCGGTACGTCGAAGAATCCGTACGGTCAGATCATCGCGGGCGTCAGCGGCGCCGGCACGATCAACCGCAAGGACTTCGGCGTGGTCTACAACGCGTTGCTCGAGACGGGCGGCGTAGCGGTGTCCGATAAGGTCAAGCTCGAGATCGAAGTCCAAGCCCAGCAGGCGTAGGCCGTTTCGGCCTAGACTGCCCCATGGCCAAATTCGTGTTGGGGGACGGCGAGACGGTGTTGGCGAGCGAACGCATCACGGTCATCGATCGGTATCGTCCGGCGCACAAGGCGGATCTCGGCAAGCTGATCGTCACCGACCGCCGTGTCGTGATCGTCAGCGAAAAACGCAGTCCGCTGTGGAACTGGCTGTTCGGGTTTCGCGGTGCGACGCGAGCGATCGCGATCAATCCGAAGACGCTGACGCACGAAATCAAACGTCGCGAGTTCGGCAATGCCGACACCGCAGGACCGAATCACCTCGAAGTCCGCACCAAAGGCACGGGCTACGAGATGAACAAGTTCGAGGTCGAGATTTCAAACGGTCCGGACTGGGTTCACCAGCTCAGGATTTGGGGCGGCGTGATGCCGGAGCTCGGGACCGCCTTCGTGGACCGCAACTGGCTGAACTAGCCCTTTTGCGGCGCCATGATCGATTTCGAGATCTTCGCGACCGTCGACCGCGGCGCGAACCGGCTCGAGCTCGCGAGCCAGAAGTTCTTCACGCCGACGATCTTCGACAGCCGCTTGTGATCGAGCGCCTTGATCGCGATCTCGGCCACGCGGCGCGGCGAGTCCTGCTTGTCGCCGGCAAAGTGCGAGACCGTGGTCGCATCTGCATCGAGGCGGGTGAAGAACTCGGTCTTCGTCGGGCCGGGTGACACCGCCGTCACCGTCACGCCCGCGCCTTCGACTTCCTTCGCGAGCGCTTCGGAGTAGTTCAGCAGGAACACCTTCGAGGCACCGTACGCAGCCATCCACGGCGTCGGCTGATACGCGACCGTCGACGTGATGTTCAGGATCTGCCCGCGGCCACGTTCGACCATGCCCTTCACGTAGAACGCGCATAGCTCGCTCGGCGTGACCGAGTTCAGTTGGATCATCTTGGTCTGCGCCGCGACATCGACGTCCGCGATCGCGCCATACATCCCGATGCCGGCGTTGTTGACGAGGATGTCGATCGCGAGCCCTGCGGTTTCGCCGACGACAAACTTCGCCGCCCCTGGCTGATCGAGATCCGCGACGACGATCGTGGTCCGGATCGGGTACTTCGTGACGAGCTCGGTCGAGAGCGCTTCGAGCCTCGCGCGGTTGCGGCTGACCAGCACGAGGTCATGCCCGCGCGACGCGAGGATGTCCGCCAGCTCCTTCCCGATCCCGCTCGTACAACCGGTGACGAGTGCCGTTTGCTTGTCCATGGTCTGCTCCTAGACACTGTCTAGCGCCATGGCCTGACACTGTCAAGTCTGGTATTTGATCGGCAGTGGCCGACGCGGTCAAAGACAAGGTCCTCGCAGCAAGTCTCGAGCTCGTCGCGACCGGTGGCGTTGCTGCGCTCTCGATGCGCGAGGTCGCACGCCGCGCGGACGTGAGTCACCAAGCGCCGTATCACTACTTCGCGGACAAAGAGGCGATCATCGCGGCGCTCG
The DNA here is from genome assembly GCA_047600425.1 of Kofleriaceae bacterium. Taxonomy (GTDB): domain Bacteria; phylum Myxococcota_A; class Polyangia; order Haliangiales; family Haliangiaceae; genus JABFXX01. Next base: position 467,824 of record JASGLC010000001.1, read on the forward strand.
TCGAGCGTGGCTTCGACCTGCTGTCGGCGAATCTCGCGACCGCGGCGGAAACCAAGAAGAAGGACGACTCTGCGGCATTCTTCGCGCGGTGTGCGCGTGCGTATGTCGACTTCGCGCTCGACAACCCGGCGTACTTTCGCGTGATGTTCCGGCCGGATCTCGTCGATGTCGAGCGCTTCCCCGCGGCGAAGGCGGCTGGTGATCGCGCGTTCGCGTTCCTCGAGCAATTCGTCGCGCCGCTCGGCAAGGCGATGACGCCGGCGCGCCGCGCGGCCCTGGTCTCGATGGTGTGGGCCGAGGTCCACGGCCTCGCGACGTTGCTCGTCGACGGCAAGCTCGCCGTGATCTATCCGGATCCGAAGGAGCGCGAGCGGCACGTCCACGCGGTGATCCAGTTGTTCGTCGAGCGAGCCATCGCATGAATGCCACGCTCGGCCACGCATGCGATGGCCACTTCGGTCGTGCGCTCGAGGTGATGGCATGAACGCCGCCCTCGGCCGCGCGCACGCCGCTGCGTTTCGCGATGCAGCGCCCTACCCTCACGTCGTGATCGACAACTTCCTCGGCGCGCGTGCTCGCGAGATCGCCGACGCGATGCCCGCGCCCGATCACGCCGCGTGGAAGCGCCAGCGCTACCCCGAGCAAGTCCGGCTCAACCAGCTCCAGAAATCGGGCTTCGCCGGCTGCGACCCCGCGCTCCAGCAATTCCTGCTCGAGCTCAACGCGATGCCGATGTTGGAATTCCTCGGCGCATTGACCGGCCGCCGCGATCTCATCGGCGATCCGTTCTTCGTCGGTGCCGGCCCGATGTTGACCTTGCGCGGCGGCCATCTCGCGATCCACACCGACTTCAACCGCGACAGCGCGCGCCACCTCGATCGCGTGCTCAGCATCCTCTACTACGTGCCTCGCGCATGGGACCCGAGCTGGGGCGGCGCGCTCGAGCTCTGGGATCGCGAGCGCACGCACTGCATAAAACGCATCGAGCCGGTCTTGGATCGCATGGTCGTAATGGCGTACGGCGACGATCACTGGCACGGCCACCCAACTCCACTCGAGTGTCCAGATCACGCGGCGCGCGCTGTCGTGACTGCCCACTACTTCGCGGCGCGCTACTCGCCGAGCGATGACGCCGAAGCCCACGGCGCGAAATGGTAATCACGTGAACGTGGTCGTTGACGGCAACGGCAACGGCATCGGCATCGATCCCGAACGATCCGAAAACGCGAAAACGTGATCACGTAGGCCTAAGGTACGCGCAAGCGTAAGCGGTTCCGAATACGAAGCCGAGCAGCAAAAACGAGCCGGTCAATTCGCCGTGGCCGTCGCTTCGAACGACCGAATCACCGTGACCTTGATCTGCCCCGGGAACGTCATCTCATCGCTAACCTGCGTCGCGATCTCCGTCGACATCTCGACGACACCCAAGTCATCGATCTCCTGCTCGTGCACGTACACCCGCAACTCGCGCCCGCCATGCACCGCATGCGCATTCACCACGCCGCGCCGATCGCCGCCGATCCTCTCGAGATCCTCGACCTTCGTATTGAAGCCCTCGGTCTGCTCTCGCCGTGCCCCCGGCCGCGCACCACTCATCGCATCGCTCGCCGCGACGAGATACGCGTACACCGAATTGCACGGCTCATCCGCGTGATGCGCACCGATCGCATTCGCCACGATCTCCGGCTCGCCCAACCGACGCGCGATATCCGCCCCGATCACGGCGTGACTACCTTCGATCTTGTGCGTCAGCGCCTTGCCGATATCGTGCATCAGCGTGGCGCGCCGCGCGAGCTGCGCATCCAAGCCGAGCTCCGACGCCATCATCCCCGCCAAGAAGCTCGCCTCGACGGCATGTAGCCACTGATTCTGCGTGTAGCTCGTGCGGAAGTTCAGCGCGCCGACGAGCTCCACGATCTCGGGATGCGCTTTCGGCACGCCGAGCACCTGGAACGCCTTCTTACCGAGCGCGCGAATCTCTTGATGGACCATCTCCTTCGCCTTGGTCGCCCAGGCGTCGGGATCCTTCTTCGCGTCGTCGATGGTCTCCGGCTTCTTCACGAACCGATGCAGCGCGCGCCGCACGATCTCGCGCCCCACGCCATCCAAGCCCTCGAGCCGGATCGCGTCTTTGTCATCGTTGACCTGGAGCTGGACGCCGGCGATCCGCTCGAGCGTGCCGTGAATCGCCGCGTTGTTATCGAGGACGATCGACACGATGTCCGAGCCGCACCGCAGGTTCGACACGTTGCGCTCGGTCAGAAAGTGCATCGAGCACCGCGCCGCCGCGATCTCCATCACCCGCTTCGCTTCGCGATCGTGGCTCGGATCCGCGGTGGTCGTATCGATGTTGCGAACGAGCGCCGCCGCCTTCGCGCGCGCATCCTCGATCCACACGCGCGACATCTGCTCGATCAACTCTTTGACCGGCACGCCCGCGCGGGTCTCGAGCTCGCCGCGAAGCGAGCCCTGCTTGCGCTTGATATCTTGCTCGAGCCCGTTCGCGCGATCGCGCCGCGATTGGACATCCCGATGGATCTGGTCGAGCGCGTGCTCGCGCTGCTCGACGACATCCCACTCTGCCCGCGCCTCGCGCTCCGCCTCTTCGAGCTTCCGCTCGCGCGCCGCGATCGCGTCTTCGCGCTTGGCGAGCTTCGCATCCGCTTCCGCGATCGCTTCGAGCGCCTCCGCCCGCGCGCGGGTCTCGAGCGTTTGCTTCTGCGCCGCCGCCGCGATCGCCGCCGCCTTGGTCTGCGCCGCTGCTTCCGCCTTGGCCTCGGTCACCGCCCGATCGCGCGTACGCTCGGCCTCGGCCGCCGCCGTTCGCGCGGCGAGCACACCGGTCGCGATCAGCGCGACGAGCCCGACGACGAGAGCGACGATCATGCTCCCACTATAGCGTTATGGCCGCTCGAGGTCATCCGACGAACCGCGCTTGGTCCCCGCACTGCCATTGCCGTGATTCTTGATGACCTGCGACGGAATCCGCTCCAGCGGGACATCCACGACCTGATTTCCGGCGGTGACGTTCAGCATCTTCAGCTTCTTCTTGTAGCCGGGCAGCCGCAGCTCGACTTCCTGGGCTCCGAGCGGGAGCTTCAGCTTCGCCGGCGTTTTCCCGATCACGACATTGTTGACGACGACCTCGGCTCCCGCCGGCGTCGAATCGATCTCGACCTGCGCCTCAGCCACCGGAGCAGCGGCATCGACCACCACGGGCGGCGCCGCGACACCCGCATCGATCACGGTCATCGTAACTGCCGAGCCCGAGCCTGCGCCCGAGCCCGAGCCCGTTTCTGCCGACGTAACTTTCGCCGAACCCGAACCCGCCGAACCCGAACCTGCCGAGCCCGTGATCCCGACCGAGCCCGAGCTCGACGACCCAGCGGACCCGGCCGATCCAGATCCATCCGTATCCGATCCATTCGCAACGGGCGCCGGCTTCTTCCCGAACCACGCCACCGCGAACGCTCCACCTCCCAACCCCAACAACAACGACACCACCAACACGATCGGCCACACCTTGCGCGACGGCCGCGACGAATACCCGAGCGGCGTCGCGATCCGCATCGTGTTCGTCTTCAGCATCCCCGGCACGCTGAGATCCGGCCCGACCGTCCGCGGCGGCACCAACGAGCCATCGCCGATCATCGTCCTCGCTTCACTCGGCGAGTGCGCCCGCGTGATCATCGACGGCGGCGCCGTGATCGGCAGCGAATCCGTCATCCCGATCCGCGTCTTCTGCTGCGCCTGCTGCGCCGCGTACGCCATCACGGTCTTTGCATCGACCTTGAGCTCGCCGGGCGCGAGTGACTTCGCCGGCGCGATCGGCGGCTGCGCTTGCAGATACCCCTCGGGCGCCAGCAACGCCTCGCGCAGCGCGAGCATCGTCGGAAATCGCGCGTCCGGACTCTTCATCAAGCAGCGCAGCAGGATCTGCTCGACGCTCGGCGGAATGTTCGGGTTGTACTGGCGCGGCGGCGGCGGCAGCTGTGTCACCTGCTTGACCAGCACCTCGCCCATCGTCTCGCCGTCGAACGGCAGGACGCCGGTCATCATCTGGAACAGCAACACGCCGAGCGCGTAGATGTCCGTCCGGTGATCGAGCGTGGCCCGGCTCTCGCACGCTTCCGGCGACATGTACTGCGGCGTTCCGAGCAACACACCCGCTGCCGTCTTCACCGCCGACTGCGCACCACCGGCGAACATCTTCGCGAGGCCGAAATCGAGGAGCTTCACGTAATCGGGATCGCCGAGCCGTAACGTCAGCATCACGTTGTCGGGCTTGAGATCGCGATGAATAACACCCGCGCCATGCGCCGCCGCGAGCGCCGCCGCGATCTGTGCGCCGATGTGCAGTGCACGCCGCACGTCGAGCACCGATTCCGCCGCGAGGAGCGACGCGAGGTTTTTCCCCTCGAGGTACTCCATGATGTAGAAGTGGTCGCCCTCGGGCGTCGCACCGAAATCGTGGATCTCGACGATGTGCTCGTTACCGATCTTGGTAACGGCCTTCGCTTCCTGGAAGAACCGCTGGACGACCTCGCGATTGCCGGCGAGCTCGCGGTGGATCACCTTGAGCGCGACCTTCTTGCCGATCAGCGGGTGCTCCGCGAGATAGACCGCACCCATGCCGCCCGTCCCGATCTTGTTCAGGATGCGGTAATTGCCGACGGTTTGACCGGGCGTGATCAGACGATCAGAAGCTTAGCGCACCGCGCAGAACTGGTCGTAATCGACGAGCCGGATCTGCGAGCGATCGACACCCGATCCACATGTCGGACAGGCAGGATCGCGGCGCAGCTTCATCTCGCGGAACTTCGCGGCGAGCGCGTCATAGACCAACAGGCGGCCGGCGAGCGTCGTACCTATCCCGAGCACCAGCTTGATCGCCTCGGTCGCTTGCAACGTGCCCATCACTCCGGGCAGGACGCCCAACACGCCACCTTCCGCACACGACGGCGCTTCTTCGGGCGGCGGCGGTTGCGGATACAGGCAGCGGTAACAGGGCTCGCCCTTGGCCGAGAACACCGTCAGCTGACCCTCGAACCGGAAGATCGACGCGTGGACGACGGGCTTGCCGAGCTTCAACGCGACATCGTTCACGAGGTAGCGGGTCTGGAAGTTGTCGGCGCCGTCGATGATCACGTCGTAGCCACCGAGGATCTCCTCGGCATTCGCCGACGTGATCCGCGTGCGGTGCTTCACGACGTTGACGTCCGGGTTGAGGTTCTTCAGCGTGCGCTCGGCGGAATCGACCTTCGGCGTGCGCAGGCGATCCTCGCCGTGGAGGATCTGGCGCTGGAGGTTCGATTGATCGACGACGTCGTCATCGATCAAGCCGAGCGTGCCGATGCCGGCGGCCGCGAGATACATGCTCGACGGCGATCCGAGCCCACCCGCACCGATGCACACGATCTTCGACGCGAGCAGCTTCTGCTGTCCGGCGATTCCGACCTCGGGCAAGAGGATGTGGCGCGAGTAGCGATTCTCCTGATCGGGGCGCATCGAGTGCGGTGTCACCCACGGCAGGCCCGCTTTCTTCCAACCGCCGAAGCCACCGATCAGCGACTTCACGTTCGTGTAGCCGAGCTCCTGCAACGAGCGCGTCGCGAACAACGAGCGATTGCCGCCGGCGCAGTAGATGACGATCGGCGCGGCGCGATCGAGCACCTGCTTTTCGATCTTCGACTCGAGGAAGCCGCGCGGGATCCACACGGCGTCGGGGAGCGCACCTTGCGCGTATTCGTCGGCCTCGCGACAGTCGATGATGACGGGCTGGGGGCTCGCGGTTTTTAGACTCGCTGCGTCGATCTCGGGGAGGCTCGTCCGCAGGTCCTTCAATAAGTTGTCGTAACCAGGCACGATCAGACGCTACCACAGCTCTTGCCGTAACCCTCACGTGAGGGTAAGGTCGCGGCGATGGCTACCGCTGACTCTTTCGTAAACGCCCCGGACCTCGCGCCTCCCGTTGCCGGTCCGGAGTCGATGCTGATGATCACCCCCGTGGCGGCGACGAAGGTGAACGAAATCCGTGATGCGGAAGGCATCGAGACCACCATGGCGCTGCGGCTTCGCGTCGTCGGCGGTGGTTGCGCGGGCTTCTCGTACGACCTCTACTTCGACGAGCCGACGGAAGTCGATCGTCAGTTCGAGACGGCCGGCGTGAAGTGCGTCGTCGACGAGATGTCGCTCATGTACCTCGTCGGCACCGAGATCGATTACGTCGAGGGACTCCAGGGCGCGGGCTTCAAGTTCAACAACCCGAACGTGAAGTCCACCTGTGGTTGTGGCTCGTCGTTCTCTGTCTAAAATCGTCGCGTGAATAGCGCGCAGTTATTCGAGCGCGAGCTCGGCAAGGACGCGGTCATCGGTCCTGGCCACGAGCGGCTCGAAGACTACGGTCGGGACGAGAGCCCGCTGCCGGAGTTCTACGCACCCGAATGTGCGGTGCTCGTCGAGACTGCCGAGCAAGCCGCGATCGTGTTGCGGCTCGCGCTCGAGCACAAACTTCCGGTCACGCCGCGCGGTGCGGGATCCGGAATGGTCGGCGGTGCGTTGCCGGTGCGCGGTGGCGTGGTGCTGTCGACGGAGAAGATGCAGGCGATCAAGGAGATCGATCCCGAGGATCTGATCGCGGTCGTCGAGCCCGGCGTGATCACCGGGAAGTTTCAGGAAGCGGTCGAAGCCGCGGGCGTGTTCTATCCGCCGGATCCCGCGTCGCTCGAGTACTGCTCGATCGGTGGCAACGCGTCGACGAATGCGGGCGGCCCACGCGCGTTCAAGTACGGCGTCACGCGCGATTACATGTTGGGGCTCGAGGTCGTGTTGATGGGCGGCGAGACGCTGAAGTGCGGCCGGCGCACGGCGAAGGGCGTGACGAGCTACGACTTGGTCGCTGGCTTCGTCGGCACCGAAGGCACGTTCGGCGTGATCACAGAATTGTGCGTGAAGCTCGTGCCGAAACCGCCGGCGGCGGCGACCGTGCTCGGCGTGTTCGCGGACAACGCGACCGCGGGCAAAGCGATCGAAGCGTTGCTGCGCAGTGGCGTGCGGCCGACGGTGTTGGAGATTGCCGATCGGATGTCGATCGATGCGATCCGCGCGAAGAGTCGCTACCGGTTTCCGGCGGAAGCGGGCGCGATCGTGTTGTGCGAGGTCGATGGCGATGCCGATGCGATGGAAAGCGCGATGGAGCGCCTCGGCATGCAGCTCGACGACAACGGCGCGATCGATGTGTTGGCGGCGACGGAGCCGGCCGAGCGACGGAACGTGTGGGAAGCGCGTCGGCTGATCAGTGGCTCCTTGAAAGAGGCGTATCGGATCAAGGTGAACGAAGACATCTGCGTGCCGCGCGGGCGGATCGTCGAGATGATCGAGCGTTGCGATCGCGTGGCGAAAGAGTCGGGCGTGCCGGTCGCGGTGTTCGGGCACGCGGGCGATGGCAACCTGCACACGAACTTGTGCTCGAACGAAGACCCGGAAGATCCGGCGGTGCGGAAGAAGTTGTGGGACGCGGCGGGGATGATCTTCGCGCATGCGGTCGAGCTCGGTGGCACGTTGTCCGGCGAGCACGGCATCGGCCTCACGAAGAAGCCGTACGTCTCGCTCGAGCAATCGCCGCAGTTGATCGAGTGGCAGCATCGCTGGAAGGCGATGTGGGATCCGTCGGGCCTCCTGAATCCCGGCAAGCGTCTGCCCGAGCGACAGAAGCGCTGTAGCGAGTAATGCGCGTCCTCGTCACGGGGAGCGCCGGGCACCTCGGCGAGGCGTTGATGCGCCGGCTCGGCGGTGTCGGGTTGGACGTGTTGCCGTCGGCGTACACGACGATCGTCGGCTCGATCACGGATCGCGCGGTCGTGGCGCGGGCGATGGAGGGTTGCGATGCGGTGATCCACGCGGCCACCTTGCACAAGCCGCACGTCGCGACGCATTCGCGGCAGCAGTTCATCGATGTGAACCTCACCGGCACGTTGAATCTGTTGGAAGAGGCCGCGGCGCGGAGTGTACGTGCGTTCGTGTTCACGTCGACGACGAGCACGTTCGGTGATGCGTTGACGCCGGCCGTTGGTGCGCCGGCGGCGTGGATCGATGAAACCGTGGTGCCGGTGCCGAAGAACATCTACGGCGTGACGAAGGTGGCGGCCGAAGACCTGTGCGAGCTCGCGGCGCGAAATCAGAAGCTGCCGGTCGTGGTGTTGCGGACGTCGCGGTTCTTCCCGGAAGAAGACGACAACGCGGAGATGCGGCTCGATCAGTGGAATGCGAAGACGAACGAGCTCCTGTATCGGCGGGTCGAGCTCGAGGACATCGTCGATGCCCACGTGTTGGCGGTCGAGAAGGCGCGCGGATTTCGGACGTACATCATCAGCGCGACGTCGCCGTTCACGCGCGAGGATCTCCCGCTGCTGCGAATGGATGCGGCGGCGGTCGTCCGGCGGCACGTGCCTGACTTCGAGGCGCTGTACGCGGCGCGGGGGTGGCAGATGTTTCCGTCGATCGATCGCGTGTATCGCAACGATCGCGCGCGGGCCGAGCTCGGGTGGGCGCCGAAGATCGATTTCGCGACGGCGGTCACGAGGCTCGGCAACGGCCAGGATTGGCGAAGCGAGCTCGCGATTTCCGTCGGTGCGAAGGGCTATCACCGGTAAGCTATCGTGATGAAGCAGGTGTTGTTCGCGCTCGTGATGGTGGGCTTGGCGGCGGCAGATCCGGTGCCGGACAATCTCGATCGCACGATGATCGCGAACACGATGGCCGTGATGAAGCCAGACATCGAGACGTGTGCGACGAAGAACAAGCACACCAAAGACGTGATCGTGAAGTTGCGCGTGAAGGTCGCGCCGGCAGGCACGTCCACGCTGCGGGTCGATGGCGAGATCAGTGACGCGTTCAAGGCGTGTATCGAGGGCGTGGTCTCGCGGAACACGTTCCCCGAGACCAAGTACGGCGGCAACTTCAGCTACCCGTTCGTGTTCTAGGGACGGTCGCAACTACGTCAACTTGCGATCGCCAACGCATCGAAACTCTTCGACGGTGGGGACGGTCGCAACTACGTCAACTTGCGATCACCAACGCATCGAAACTCCTCGACGGTGGGGACGGTCGCAACTACGTCAACGAACTGTCCGGGCTCTGTCCGAAGTTGACGTAGTTGCGACCGTCCCTCCTGCCTAACGATTTCACGCAATTCCCGATCGCAAGTTGACGTAGTTGCGACCGTCCCCATTACCATCGCCACGTGGATGATCTGCCGGCGCTCGGCGAGGAGCTCGAACAGTGGGTCGCGCAGAACGGCGCCGAAGCCGCCGCGGCCGCACTCTCGCCGCACGCGATTCGCACGCACATGCTCGGCAGCACGCACTTCGCCGCGCTGGGGTTGGGGCTCCTGCGCACGGAATCACCGGGCGCGAGCCGGATCGCGGAGGCGTTTCCCGACGCTGCGGCCCTCGCCTATCCCGCACCCGCACAGGTCGAGCACGATGCCGGCACGGATCGGCCGTTGCTCGACCACATCGCGACGCGCCTCCTCGGCCAGAAGTTACTCGGGCTCGAGACCGGCGCGCGGTGGCCTGGCCTCTCGAGCGCCGCATTCGACGAGCTCGCCGTGACGTGGGCCCGCGTTCGCGACGTCGGCCTCGGGCCGCCGATGCGCGCGGCGATCCTGCACCTCGATATCGCGAAGACCGCGAGCGAATCGCATCGCGCGAAGTGGCGCGCACGCGGCATCAACCTCGAGGTCCACAACGAGGCGGCCGTGCGAATCCTCGAGGGCGATCACCAGGCGTGGAATTGGGGCCTGGTGAAGCCGTTCATGTTTCTCACCCTCGCGTGGATCGCCGGCCACGGACTCGCTGGCCAGCAGATCCGCGGCGAAGGCCCGCTCACGATGTTCTGGTCGTTCGTCGCCAACATCCGCGGTCTCAGGGCGAGCCTCGCACACGAGCTCAACACGACGCCGGAGGCCGCGATCGCGCTCGCCCTCGACGGACTTCACGTCCTCAACGCCTGTGACACCGCGGCCGTGCGCGAAGGCCTCGTCGACGACGCCCTGCTCGCACGCTTCGCCGCTGTTCGCGATCAGCTCGCCACCGCGATCGCGAGCTCCGAGGTTCCGTTCACCGCGCTAAAGCAGTTCACGCCGCCCCAAGATCGCCAACACCTCGCCGATCGCTTGCGCGCATTGCGAGCGGGCCGCCAACGCGATGGCGAACCAGCCGCGCTCGTCGACGACGCGATCGCCGCGATCGGGGACACCGAGCTCGCCGCGCTCGTCCCTGCCCTCGCGAACTGCCAGCTCTGGTACTGCGAAGCCGCGACGAGCGTGCTCTCGCCGAGTGGCCAACTCGCGATCCTCGCCGCCGCCGTCGGCGCCGCACGCAAGGCCGGCATCGACGTCAGCTATCCATGGCACGCGCAACTGAAGCCGCTCGTCGCCCGACTCACCGGCGACAAATCGCGCTACCGCGTCCGACTCGTCGAAGCGGCGCTCGCCCAACGCAGCCTGCGCGAGCTCCTCGCCGGCGGTGTGTCGCTCGGCCCACTCGGCACGCTCTCGGCACAGCTCGCGAGCACGACCGTTGCCGATGCGATCGTGATCGACTTCATCGACACCGAAGAGAGCGCCGCGCTGATCACGCTGCTCGGGATCTACGAGACTCGCTCGCAGGTCGCGTTTCACCAGATGCTGAAGGCGCTGTGCGACTTGTACGGCCTCCGCAAGGACGAGTTCGATCGCGTCGCGAACGAAGCCTCGTACCTCGCCACGATGAACGCCGCGCGCACCGACAAAGATCGCATGCTCGATCTCGTGAAGCCCGGCCGGATCGTCGAGATCGGGCCCGGCGGTGGTGTCGTGCTGGACCTCCTCGAAGCGCGCTTTCCCGACGCAGAGATCATCGGCGTCGATCTCTCACGCGAAGTGATCGCCGCGCTCGAACAACGCGCACGCGTCAATCACCGCCGCTGGAAGGTCCAGCTCGGCGCCGCCGAACAGCTCGCGATCACCGATGTCGATACGGTCGTGTTCTGTTCGATCCTCCACGAGGTCTACTCGTACACCGAGCCGCGCTTTCAGCTCGCGTCCGTCGAGCACGTGATCCGCGCGGCCTACGCCTCGCTCGTGCGCGGCGGCCGGATCGTGATCCGCGATGGCGTGATGCCACCGCCGGGCACGCGACGGATCCAGTTCGTCGCACCCGACGCGCGCCCGGTCTTCGACCTCTACGTGAAACAGTTCGAAGGCCGCCCGATCGTCTACAAGGACCTCGGCGATGGCCGCGTCGAGCTATCGACCGCCGACGCGATGGAGTTCCTCTACACGTACACCTGGGGCCCGGCGAGCTTCCCGTACGAAGTGCGCGAGCTGTACGGAATCATGCCGTACGACGACTACGTGCGATCGCTGCTCGCGTGGTGCCCGGGCGCGGTCGTCGTCGAGAATCCGATCCAGAGCTACCTGCAGCCCGGCTATCGCGATGGCCTCGTCGGCAAGATCGTATTGACGGACGAGCACGATCATCCGGTCGAGCTGCCGGATTCGAACTGCCTGATCGCGATCGAAAAGCGTTAGCGGCCGCGCTCGAGCAACTGCACGATCAACGTCTGCAACGTGCCGAGGTTCTCCGGCTTGGCGAAGCCGTGGCCTTCATCGGACGCGGACACGTACCACACCGAGCCACCGGCCTTGCGGATCGTCTCGACCAAGCGTTCGCTGACCGCGGACGGCACGCGCGGATCCTTCTGGCCGTGTGCGACCAACAGCGGTGTCTTGATCTGCGCCGCGTTCGTGATCGGCGACAGCTTCGCCAGCATCGCGCGCGTCGCCGGATCGCGCTCGTCACCGTACTCGGTCCGACGATTCGCACGCCGATACGGCGCCGTCCCCTCGAGGAACGCGACCAGATCCGCGATCCCGACGATATCGATGCCCGCGTAGAACCGGTCCGGATACGCGATCAGTGACGCGAGCGCGAGGTAGCCGCCGTACGACGTGCCCATCACGGCGACGTGCGCGGGATCGAAGTCCTTTTGCGTCGCGATCCAGTCGAGCACCGCACCGACATCCTTCACCGCCTCGCCGCGATGCTCGCCATCATCCGCCGCCGCGAACGCGCGACCGTAACCGACGGAGCCGCGCACGTTCGGCTGCACGATCGCGAAGCCGCGCGCGATCAGGAACTGCTCGAACGGCGACCACCGTGGCAGCCACTGATCCTCGGGCCCACCGTGAAGCTCGACGATCACCGGTGACTTCGTCACGCCCGACCGCTCCGGCGTCGTGACGAGCGCATGGATGTTGTCGCCGATCGTGACGTGCACGGGCGTAGTGATCGCGACACCACTCGCATTCGCGGCCGTCCACGCGACGAGCTGCTCGTTGGCGATGTCGTAGGTGTACGCGCCGCGCGGATGCTGCGGATCGCTCCACGAGAACGCGATCACCGGTGCATGCGCGGCGAGCTTGAGATCGCTGATCACACCGCCGGTCGGCGCGTTCGGCGCGGCGTGATGGGTGTGCGTCGCCACGTCGTAGAGATACAGCCGCGACGCACCGTCTTCGTTCGCGACGAATGCCACGGTCGCACCGTCGTGCGAGACCGCGAGTTGCGTGACGTCCCACGCGAGCTCCGGCGCGAGCAAGCGTTGGCCACGCGCGAGGAGCTCCCACACGTTCAGCCGATCGCCGGCGGATGCGATCGCGAACAGCTCGCCGCGCGATCCGAATTGCGCGCCCGGCGCCGCGACGCGCGGATCGACCGACGTCAGCGCGACCGCATGACCGTCGTGGAGATCGATGCGATACAGCGTCGACGACTGCAGCGACACGGTCTTGCGCGCGAGCAGTTGCGTGCCGTCATCGGCGAGATCGATCACGGCCCACGCGCCGTCGGCGTCGAACACCTTGCGCGGTTTGTCATCCAACAGCCACAGCTGCGTGGTCTCCGCGCCGGGTTGCGCCCACACGAGCCGGCCCTTACGCTCGATCGGATCGGCGATCCGATCGGCGCCGACGAGCGCGGTCGTCTTGCCATCGGCGCGTCGATACAGATGATCGTCCTCGGTGCCGTCGCGATCGCCGGAGAAGTAGATCGCGCCGCGCTCGCCGAATGCGGCCCATTGCACGTCGACGCCCGAGCTCACCGGTACGGGCTCGGTCATCGACTGCGCGAGCGTCATCGCGTCGCCGCCGCGTGCGACCAACAGGGTCTTGCCATCGTCGGAGATGTCGAGGAGGCGCGTCGACCCGATCGCACCGAACGCATCGAGCGACTTGCCGATCGTCGAGTCCAACGGCGGCGCACCGGTGACGTGAACCGTGCCGACGTCGTACGGCCCATCGCTCGCGGACGTGCGCGCCACGATCGTCGCCGGTTGCGCGCCACATGCCGCGAGGAGCACGAACGCGCGCTTCACGCGTGCAGGATAACGTCTATTCGGACTTCACGAACGACGTGATCCGCCAGTCCGGACCACGCTGCTCGAGCGTCAGCTGCCACGCATTCGGCACCGGCGCACCGACCGGGCACGAGACCTTGGCGCCATCGGAGCCACACGTCGCGAGCGTGGCCGCCAACGCGTCGAGCGTCGACGGATCTGCTTGCCACATCGCCATCGCCGCATCCGCACCGGTGCCACCACCGAGCGACCACACCACGTCGTCCGCGAGATGCGGCCGGAGCGAGCTGTAGTCGCGCTTGCCGATCGCATCCTTGATCCCCGCGAGCTCCTTCGCGGCGCCCGGCGGCACGTTCTTGAACGTGTTCGGATCCGTCTTCGGACCCGCGACTTGCTCTTCCGGTGATTCGCCCGGTGCGATCTCCTTCATCGGAATCGCGTATTGCTTGATCTTCTTGTAGATCGCGACCTGCAACGCCTCGGTGCGGCCTTCGAGCCAATGCGGCTTGTCCGCACCCTTCATCTCGACCGGCATCGCCGCGCCGGGATCCCACTCGGACGCGTGACCGGTGACCTTCACGCGCCACGGCCGACCACCGAGCACGTGGACATCGAACCGGATGAAGTAGCGTTTGTACGCGAGGCGCGTCGGCATGCCGGCGGCGGCTGCTGCACCCGTGTTGCCGGAGGCCTGGTTCGCCGACACGCCCTGCTGCTGATTGATGACCTGTTGGTTGCCCATCGAGTCGTCGCACGTCGAGCCCGCACCGGCGCAGTTCGCGTACTGGACTTGATGCCACGACGTTCCGATCCGGCCCGGGCCCGGACTGTCGTCGAGCTGCGGATAGAGCTCGCGAGTCGCGGCGAGCGCGGCCGAATAAACGACGGCGAAGTCGGTGTCGTACAGCGAGTGCCGAGCGGCATTGACTTCTTGCTTGCTCGAGCCGCATGCCACGAGCCCGAGGACTGTCAGAACGATAGTGATAAGGTGACCGCGACGCATGGGGAGACGCCCTCGCAATAGCACACCGGCCCGGCCAAGCGGCGGGGCAAAATCTTCCTCGGCTGCAAACAAGCCCGCGAAACCGAAGAAAGCCGCGGCCAAGCCGAAAAAACCGGCGCCGAAGAAGCCCGCGGCACCTGCGCTCGACGGAAAACGCCTCGAAGAAACCCGCGCCCGCGCCGCGCAACTGGCGGTCCTACTCGCGCAGGCGTATCCCGACGCGCGGGTCGAGCTGGACCACCGCAATGCGTTCGAGCTGATCGTCGCCACCATCTTGTCAGCGCAATCTACCGACAAGACGATCAACACGATCACGCCCGCGCTGTTCGCGAAATATCCGGACGCAAACGCGCTCGCGGTCGCCGATCTCGAAGACGTCAAGAAGCTCGTCGTGAAGTCCGGCTTCTTCAACGTCAAAGCAGCCAGCATCGTGAAGATGGCGCAAGCTCTCGTCCGCGATCACGGGGGTGAAGTGCCTAGGACCATGGACGAGCTCGTCCGGTTGCCCGGCGTCGCGCGAAAAACCGCGAACGTCGTGCTCGGCAGCGCGCTCGATGTCCACGTCGGAGTCGTCGTCGATACCCACGTCGTCCGGCTCTCCAACCGCCTCGGCCTGTCCGCGCAGACCGATCCCGTCAAGATCGAGCAAGACCTCATGGCCGTCTTGGCCGTCGATCAATGGACGCCGTTCGCGCATCGCCTGATCTGGCACGGCCGCCGCGTGTGCTTTGCCGCGAAGCCCGATTGCGATCACTGCACGCTCGCGCCGCTGTGCCCGAGCGCGTTCAAGCTCGGCACCGCCGTTCCAGCCAAGAAGAAGTAATGACGCCGCAGGTCGCCGTCGGTGCGTTCATCTTCGACGGCGATCGTGTCCTCGCGATCCAGCGCGGCAAGCCGCCCGGTGAAGGCCTGTGGTCGATCCCCGGCGGTCGCGTCGAACCCGGCGAGCGCATCGCGGACGCGATCAAGCGCGAGATCTTCGAAGAGACCCAGCTCGTGATCGAGGTCGGCCCGCTCGCCTGCGTGATCGAACGGATCGGCGAGGGCTACCACTACGTGATCATCGATCACGTCGCGCGCGTGGTCTCGGGCACGCTCCACGCCACCGACGACGCTCGCGATGCCCGCTGGGTCACCGATGCCGAATTGCGCGCGCTCCCGACGACGGAAGGCCTGCTCGAGGCACTCGCGCAGGCTCGCGCGCTAGACTTTCCGTAGGTGCCGAGCCTCCTCGTCTATGTCGATCTGGCTCGCCTCGGCGAGGTGCTCGATCTCTCGCGCCGCGATACCGGCCAGACCTGGCACCTCGCCCGCACCGACCTGAACCTCAGCGAGCTCGACCGCCTCGACCACGACGGCATGTTGTTCATCTGCACGCTTGACGAGCGTGGCGACGGCGAGAACCCGACGCTCGTCGCGTGGGGCGAAGACTTCGACTTCGACGCCGACGGCTTCACCGGCGCCGACCTCGTGCTGCGGGATCACGATCTGCGCGAGCTGTTGCCCCGGCTCGGCTGCACGATCCCGCTGTACGCCTTCGCGAACCGCCCACGTGTGCTGCCACCGGGCGACGTCGAGCTGATCCGCTACGTGCTCGGCCTCGCCGACGATCGCCGCCGCGCGCCGCCCGCCCCCGAGCCGATCGTGGCCGATGACGACGAGCTGCGCTCGCTTCGCGCCGCGGTCTACGACGATCCGGCCGCCGACGAACCGCGCGAGATCTACGCCGACGCGTTGCTCGCACGCGGCGATCCGCGCGGCGAGTTCATCGGCCTCCAGCTCGCACGCGCGCGCGAAGGCCGGCGGATTCCGAGCCTCCGCGAACGCCAGCTGCACGATCGCGTGAAGGACGCGATCCTCGGCCAACTCGCACCGCACCTCGACAGCTACATCATCGAGCGAGGCTTCCTTCGCGCGGCATCGACGAAGCTGGCACCAGCGAAGACCTCCATCATCCCGGATGCGGTCGCGCGCGATCGCCGCTGGTCGACGGTCGAGCACCTCTGCACCTCCGATCGCGAGCTGCTGTTCAATCCGTTCCTGCGCGCGACACGCCTCGGGGTCACGTCGATGAACGAGCTGCCGCACCTCGCGGAGTCGCTACGGCCGCACCCGTACGAGATGATCGGCGGCTACATCGATTTCTCGCGTCCCGAATCGATTCACCGCCAGACCGGCGCGCCGTTTCGCGCGTGGTCGATCATCGTCCAGTCGAAGGCGTTCCCGAAGTTGCGGACGCTCAGCCTCGATTACGTGAAGACGCGCGTCCAGGGCTATCCACTCGCGACGTACCTCGAGAATCCGCTGGTCGATCAGCTCGACCATCTCGACTTCTATCTGCGCTCCGATCGCCAATTGCCTCGCGAGCTCGCGGTGATCGCGCCGGTGAAGATCCGTCGGCTCACGTTTCGCGTCGATCTCGTCGTCGCGGGCCGGGTCACGAGCCGGTTCTTGTTCGGCCACTCCGACGGCAAGGTCATCCTCGAGAGCCCGTCGACCCAGCAGGCATCACTCGACGAGCTCGGTCAGCTCCAGCCGTTTATCGGCCTGTTCGCTCGCAACGGATTCGAGCTGGTCGCTCCGTCGGAAACCAGACCCTCTCTCGCCCCGTAGCTGTGCTACACAGCCGCCGTGGTTCACCTGCCGATCCATCAGCCGGCACATCAGCCTGCCCTCGCGCGGGCGAGCGTTCGTCGCGAAGATGTCAGCGACGCGCAATGGTTCGACTGGAAGTGGCAGCTCGGCCACATGCTCACGAACGCCGAGGAGCTCGCCACCGCGATCACGCTCTCGCCCGAGGAGCGCGCCGGCTTGGCCGCGAGCGCGCAGCTGTTTCGCGTCGGCATCACGCCGTACTACGCGAGCCTCATGGATCCGGATCACGCGAGCTGCCCCGTGCGCATGCAGGCGATTCCGCATCCGATCGAAGCGGACATCCGCGAGGAAGAGCTGCGCGATCCGCTCGGCGAAGACACGCACAATCCCGCGCCGTCGGTCGTCCACAAGTATCCCGATCGCGTGCTGTTCCTCGTCGTCGATCGCTGCGGCATCTACTGCCGGCATTGCAATCGCCGGCGCCTCGTCGGCGGGGACGAGCCACCGACCACGTCCGAGCTCGAGCAGGGCCTCGACTACATCGCGCGCACGCCACGGATTCGCGATGTCCTGCTCTCGGGCGGCGATCCATTGCTCCTCTCGACGCGCCGCCTGGATCATTTGCTCACGCGCCTGCGTGCGATTCCCCACGTCGAGACGATCCGGATCGGCACGCGCCTGCCCGTGGTCTGCCCGATGCGCATCGACGACGAGCTGTGCGCGATGCTCCGCAAGCATCATCCGCTGTTCATCAACACGCACTTCAATCACCTCAAAGAGATCACGCCCGAGGCGAAGCGCGGTTGCGAGAAGCTCGTCGATGCCGGCATCCCCGTCGGCAATCAGACCGTGCTCCTGCGCGGCATCAACTCGTCCGTGCGATCGCTACGCGAGCTGATGCGCGGCCTCCTGCGCATGCGCGTGAAGCCGTACTACCTGTTTCAAGGCGACACCGTGCTCGGTACCGATCACCTGCGCACGCCGGTCGAAGCCGCGCAGGAGCTCTACAAGGGCCTTCGCGGTTGGATGAACGGCATGGCCGTGCCGATGCTCGTCCTCGACGCACCGGGTGGCGGTGGCAAGGTCCCGATCGTCCCGAACTACATCGAAGAAACCACCGACGATCACGTCGTCGTGTCGACCTATCGCGGCGAGCGCATCACGTATCCGCAACCGCGCGAGCGCGACTGCACCGTGGCGTACGACGCGATCTACTTCCACGATCGACCCGCCGACGATGACCGCGAAGGCAGTCGTTGATCTCTGCAAAGAGCTCGGCTTCGCCCGCGCCGCGGTGCTGCCGATCGAAGCGCCTCGCCGTCACGATCTCTACACGAGCTGGCTCACCGCCGGGCACGCCGCCGAGATGGCGTACCTCGCCTCTCCCGAGCACGTTCGACCGCGCGCGGATCTCCACTCGATCTTAGATAGCGCCCAGTCGCTCGTCGTTGTCGCGCTCGCCTACGATCGCAACGATCCGATTCCGATCACCGCACTCACCGGCAAGATCGCGCGCTACGCCCGCGGCGAGGACTACCACTTGGTGATGCGCGATCGCTTGGTCGCGCTCGCCGATCGGATCGCCCAGGAGCTCGGTCATGCCGTCGCGACCCGCCCGTGCGTCGACTCCGCACCGGTGCTCGAACGCGAGTGGGCCGAACGCGGCGGCCTCGGCTTTGTCGCGAAGAACACGATGCTGATCGCCCCCGGCATCGGCTCGTACGTCGTCCTCGGCGAGTTGCTCGTCGCCGCCCCGCTCGAGATCCAAACCACCGAACAAAAGCCGCGCTGCGGAACCTGCCGGAGCTGCCTCGACGCGTGCCCGACGAACGCATTCGTCGACGCGTACGTGCTCGACGCGCGGCGCTGCATCTCGTACCTCACGATCGAGTTTCACGGCATCGTGCCGCGCGACCTCCGACCGCAGATCGGAACGTGGATCTTCGGCTGCGATATCTGCCAGGAGGTCTGCCCGTTCAACGCCGGCGCCGGCACCACGCCCGAGCCACTCCTGTCGCCGCGCACGCACGCGCACGCGTTGCCGGATCTCGTCGAGCTCGCATTCACGAACACGAACCAGCTCCGGCAATTCACGAAACGCACGGCCCTGCGCCGCACACCCCGGCAGATCCTCCGGAGAAACATCGCGATCGCGCTCGGCAACACCGCCGATCCGCGGGCGATCCCTGCTCTCCAGCACCTGCTCGAGGATCCGCACGCGATCGTTCGCGCCCATGCCGTGTGGGGCCTTGCCCAGCTGGGCGCTCCGATCCCCGAGACGGATCCGGATCCCGACGTAGTCGCCGAAATTACTTACGCGTCAGGAACTCCGGCGACGACACGTACTCCGCCACCGCGTGGATCTGGACATCCGTGAGCGCGCCTTCGAACGCGGGCATCAGCTTGTTCTTCGACCCGTGCTTGACCTGATTCTCGACGAGATACGGCGTGATCCGTGACCGCAATTCCTGCGATCGCAGGTCCTTCACCCCGAGCTTCGCGACCATCGTGGCATCCGGCGTCCCGGTCGGCCCGTGGCACGTGACGCACACGGTTTCGTAGACCTCTTTACCGTCCTTCAGATCGGCGGTGCCGCTACAGGCACTCAGCACGAAAAAAGACAGCCACTTCATGACCCGTAGATGCCACGGATCCTGCGTTCGTGTGTGCGGCACGGAGTCGCGTGTTAGTGTATTCGGCGATGACTCGGCTCGCGCTCGTGATCGCGCTGTTGGTTTCGGCGTGTGGTGGCCCCGATATTCCGCAGGGCAATGGCTACAAAGCCAACGCGAAGCCGTGGAAGAAGTTCAAGACCCTGAAGTTCGACGAAAAGGGCGAGGCGAAGTCCGAAGGCGACCTGTCGTATCCGGCGTCACGCCGCGCGGCGTGGTTCGCCGTCGATCTGCCCACGCCCGGCGAGATCGATTTCCGGATCGAGATCACGCCACCCGGCGAGGCGGTCAACGACGCGTTCGATCTCGGCGCCGAGGTGCTCGACTCGGGCTACCGCATGCTCGTCCGCAAGGACAACGAAGAAGGCGACGCGCAGGGCGATCTCAACAAGCAGCTCGTCGTGAAGGATCAGCCGCCCGGCCGCTACTACATCCATCTCTATCTCCAGGGCCGCCTCGACACCTGCGATTACATCCTCCACGCGGTGATGAAGGGGTCGGCGCCCGCCGAGGTGAAGTCGGACTTCCCGGCGCAGGTCGCGTTCGTCGGCCCGTTGCCGATGGTGCCGCTCACCGACGACACGCCGAAGAACTACCACCCGCCGACCACCGTCGTGACCACCACGAAGCACCCGGTGATCAAGCACACCGCAACGCCCCCGCCGCCGCCGCCGCCCACCACGAAGACCGCGCGAATCATCTCGATGTCGGTCGTCTCGGGCGGCACCCAGATCACGATCGGCATGGGGACGAACACCGGCGCGACCAGCAACATGAAGGGCAAGATCAACGGGGTCGCGAACGGCTCGTTCCAGATCAACAACTGTAACGAGCGCGCCTGTACCGCGGTGGTTCAAGGGGTTACGCCCGATCAGATCAAGCAGTCCGGCCAGGTCACGTTGTTCCAGTAGAACGGCGCCCGGCTTCTGCTACCACCTAGGGATGAAGTCATTCTTGGGGATGGTTCTGGTCGTCGCGGCGTGCGCGCATGACGTGCCGCAGGACTCGCAGACCGGAAAAGACGGACGCATCAAAGGTGCGGTGCCGATCAAGTTGGATAACGGCGAGGGTGTCGCGAAGGGCATCGTCACGTATCCCGGCGGTGATCGCGTCGACTGGCGCTCGATCGATCTGCCGCAGGGCAAGCACGGCACGCTCGCCCTCGAGATGACCTACACGACGCCGCGGCCCGGCCTGCGCGTCACGTTCGATCTGTTCGATGGCTTCAACCAGCCGCTCGCCGTCGAAAAAGCCGTCGCGCATAGCCGGTCGGCGAAGGTCGAGCATGCCGCCGGCAAGTACTTCGTTCGCGTGTTCGCACCACGTCGCGGCGATGCCGGGACGTACAAGTTGAAGGCGAGCTTCACCGACGATCCGATCATCGCACCGCCGCCGCAGGTCGTCGTGATGGACCCGCCGCACCTGCCCGCCGTGCCGGTCGCCGTCGAGGAATGCGTCGTGTTCGACCCGAAGAACGACGATTGCGGCACGAAATGTCCGGACGACGCGCCGAAGAACTGGAAGGGTTGCAAGAACACGGCGTGCCATGTGGTCGACGCGAACGACCCCACGTGTTGGAACGTGATGGCGTGTCCCGTCGGTGCCCCCGATGCGCGCATCCGCGATTGCATGACCGGCGACCCGATCAAGAAAGGTTGGCCGGTGTGCGTCGACGCCTCTCCCGATCCGAACAACCCGCGGTGTAAGCCCACGCCGTTCACCTCGCGGATCATTAAAGTCGAGGACGCCGGGACCGGCCCGGACGACTACCTGATCACGATCGCGATCGGCACCGAGAAGAAGCCGTTCCTCGACAAGTCCTGGCGGGTCCAATTGCTCCAGGGCAACACCGGGACGCCGCTGGTGGGAGGCGAGGCGAAGATCATCCGCGTCGAAAAACAGCAGATGCTCGCGAAGGTGCACGCAAAACGGTCCGTGATCGAAGCGAATCAGGACCTGAAGCTCAGCCCGCCCTGACCCTTGTGCTCGGGAAAGCGGGGGCATAACATCCTGTTATGTTCGGGAAATCGGGGCCCGGCCTGGCCTTCACGATCGCAGTGGTGATCGCGGCCGGCAGTTGCGCTCACAACGTTCCGCAGGATTCCGCGACGGGGACTGATGGCCGCCCGAAAGGTGCGAAGCCACTCAACCTCGAAAACGGTGAAGCGAAGGCCAAAGGCATCGTCACGTATCCGGGCGGCGATCGCGTCGACTGGAAAGTGCTCGAGCTGCCGGCGAACCTTCGCGGCCAACTCGATCTGAAGCTGCAATGGGTGCCACCGCGCCCGGGCCTCCAGCTCGCGTTCGACGTGTTCGACGAATACAACACGCCGATCGTCCAGTCGAAGCGCACGAGCAAGAAGCGCTCGACCTCGCGTACGCGCGAAGCCACGATCGACGGTGCGAAGGGCAAGTACTTCATTCGCGTCTACGCGGTCGGCCGCGGCGATGCGGGCTCGTACAAGCTCACCGTCGACTTCAAAGAGAACAACGGTCCGATCGCGATGGACCTGACGAAGGTCGAGATTCCCGAGCCGCCGAAGCTCGCCGCGATTCCCGAGGCCGAGATTCCGTGCGACGAGTTCACGTTCGATATCAAGAACCAGGCGTGTCGCAACATCTGCCCCACGTCGAACGCGCCTCCGGGCTGGCCGGCGTGCAAGGGCAAGTGCCCCGATCCGCCGGACGTGAATAACTCGGCTTGCTGGAACACCATGCCGTGTCCGAACCCGCCGGACCGTCGCGTGAAGGCGTGCCCGAAAGCGAAGTGGCCCAAGTGCATGGACATCAACAACCCGGATCCGAACAACCCGAACTGCGACGACGCCACGGCGCCGCCGGTGACCGGTCGCGTGATCAAGAACGAGATCCAAGGTGCGGATACGTTGATCACGATCGCCGCGGGCTCGGACCAGGGCATCTCGAAGGCATGGAAGGGGCACGTGTTGCGCGGCGATTCGGACTCGCCGATGGACGGTGGCGACGTGACGGTAGTTCGAGTCGGTAAACGCGAAACGATCGGTCGCGTTCACCTCACCACCGATCAAGTCAGCGCCAACCCGCGCGTGAAGCTCACGCCGCCGCCCAAATAAATGGAAGCAGATCCTTTCGTCGGGAAAGTCATCGACAACCGCTACGAGATCCAACAACGCGTTGGTGAGGGCGGAATGGGCGTCGTCTACAAGGCGCGCCAGATGTCGATCGACCGCGTGATCGCACTGAAGATGCTGAACCAGCAGATGCAGGGCGATCAGCAGTGGGTCCAGCGCTTCTACAACGAAGCGAAGGCGTGCTCGCGCCTCCAGCATCCGAACACGATCCGGATGTTCGACTTCGGCCAGACCCAAGACGGCCGGCTGTTCATGACGATGGAATTCCTCGACGGAATTTCATTGCGCGATGCCCTCCAGCGCGGCGCGATCGCACCGCAGCGCGTGGTCAAGATCCTGATCCAGTGCTGTGCCTCGCTCGCGGAAGCGCACTCGATCGGCATCATCCATCGCGACATCAAGCCCGATAACGTGTTCCTGCTGAACATGGCCGGTTCGCCGGACTTCGTGAAGCTGCTCGACTTCAGTGTCGCGAAGCTGCTCGAGGGCGATCGGATGAAGACGCAAGCGGGCGTCGTGTTCGGGACGCCGCAGTACATGTCGCCCGAGCAAGGTCGCGGCCTGCCGCTCGATGCGCGGTCGGATCTCTACGCGTTGGGCGTGCTCGCGTACGAGATGCTCGTCGGCACGGTCCCGTACAACGACGACAACCCGATGACCGTGATCCAGATGCACCTGCACGCCGCGGTGCCGCCGATGCCGGAGACGATTCCGTACTCGGTGCAGGCGATCGTCCGCCGCGCGATGGAGAAGGATCCCGCGCGTCGCTATCAGAGCGCCGGCGAGATGATGACGCATTGCCAGCAGGTGTTCGCGGAGCTCAACGCGGGCGGTGTCTCCGTCGGCGGCGGAGGTGTCCCGCGCACCATGATCGCGTCGAA
Organism: Kofleriaceae bacterium; assembly: GCA_047600425.1. GTDB lineage: Bacteria > Myxococcota_A > Polyangia > Haliangiales > Haliangiaceae > JABFXX01. Next base: position 491,483 of record JASGLC010000001.1, read on the forward strand.
CCCGATGCAGATGCAGCAAGGGTTCCCGCAACAGCAACAGCCGCAGCAGTATCCGCAGCAACCACAACAGCAGCCGTATCAGCCGAGTGGTGCCGCGGCGAAGACGATGATCGCGCAGCAATCACCGTTCGCGAACGGGATGCCGCAGCAGGCGATGCAGCAACCGCCGCCGCAACAGCAACAAGGCGGTGGGTTCGTGCAGAGCTCGCCGATGCAGAAGACGATCGTCGCGGGCATGGCGCCGCCGATCGTCGGCGGTCAGATGATGGGGCAGCCGCCGCAAAACATGATGCCGCAGCAGCAGATGTTGCAGCAGCAGATGCCACCGAACGGGATGGGCGGCGGTCCGAACAAGACCGTGCTGCTGCAGCCGACGGAGGGCATCGTCTCGGTCGCGCAACAGCAAGGTCGTCCGAGCATGGGCAACATGCCGATGCCCGGGCAGCAGCAACAGGGTGGCAGCGAAGGCGCGTCCACGCTGTTCTGGATCGTGTCGCTGTTGATCGGCATCGCCGTGGGCGTGGGTGCGTACGTGATCGTGCTCCAGATGTGAGACGCGATGCCCGAGGACTTCGACGACAAGAAGGTCAAAGAGCTACTCGATGCGGCGACGCAATCGGAGCTCGCGAAGTGGTTCGCCCTGCCCTCGTTCGAGCAGGTGGCCGAGGAAGGTGGCGCGCCTCCGATCGATCCGGAGGATCCGGAAATGGTCGCGGTGCGCGAGCGTCGCGAGAAGGCGATGGCCGCGGTCGATCCGGCGCTCCTCGATGCGATCGCAGCGCGGACCGAAGCGCGCGCCGAGACGATGATCAAGAACGTCTATCACCTCGACATCCACGTGAAGGAAGACGTCGGGCTGTTCGATCAGGCGATGGCGGAGCGCCAACATCAAATCGCGGAGCCGCGCGAGGTCGAGATCAGCGACGAGCTCAAGGACGACCTCAAGGACTGCACGCCTCAAGCGCTGTTGCGCGACCTGCATCGCCCCGAGACGTTCTTCGAGAAGCAGTTCGAGGTCATCGACTGGTCGGCCGAGCAGAAGCTCGACATCGTCGCGGAGGTCGACGCCGCGATGAAGATGAACCTGAAGTTGCCGCCGCTCGGGCTCTCGCCGTTCGAGGAAGAACGCCGCCTGCTCGCGCAGGACCGTGCACAACGCAAGCTTCCGTGGGCCGACGTGAAAAATCGTCCCGTCGAGGGGGAGTAGAGGGCGATGGGTAGCGTAGAACGTACAAGGGTAGTTTCGTGAGCGATCCACGCGTTGTTCCCGTCGAGAAGTTTTTGCTCCGTGCTGTCGGTCGCACGGATGTCGGGGCGCAACGCACGCAGAACGAAGATGCGATGTATTACGACGACTTCCTCGGCGTGTACGTCGTGTGCGACGGCATGGGTGGACACGCGTCGGGACAGGTCGCATCGGACATCGCGATTCGCACGATCGTCCATTCGTTGAAGACCGGTGACCCGCCGCCGGCGCCGGGCACGGATCCGCTGACCGCGGCGATGAAGGCGGCCAATGCGGCCGTGTTCCAGCGCTCGTTGATGGATCCCGCGTGTCACGGCATGGGCACCACCGCGGTCGGGCTGCGGTTCGAAGAGAACCTCGTCCACGTCTGTCACTGTGGTGACTCGCGCGCGTACCTCCTGCGGAACGGCATGCTCTCGCAGATCACGCGCGATCACTCGCTGCGCAATCTCTATCAAGACCGGCCGGATCTCGTCGGCACGCTCGGTCCGGCCACGTCGAACGTGATCATCCGGGCGGTCGGGCTCGATGCATCGGTCGAGATCGAGCACAACCAGGGCGTGCCCGAGCACAACGATATCTATTTGCTGTGCTGCGATGGTCTGTCGGATCTCGTCGACGATTGGATGATCCGCGAGATCATGACGTCGGGTGAATCGCTCGAGGCGGTCGCGGAGAACTTGATCCGCGCGGCGAACAACAACGGCGGCACCGACAACATCACGGTCGTGTTGGTCCAGACGTTCGTGGATCCGCTGTGGGTGCCGCAGACGCAGTATCAGCAAGAGCTGTCGCGCGGCTACTGAGCGCACGCGCTCGGTTTGCGATTGTTTCGATCGGTTTAACCGTGACCCGCTCGGCGCGTCTGTTGTGTAGTGTGGATCCGTGGCCGCTGAAGTTGTAGAGACCACGCGCGACGTTGCTGCTCCGAATCACGAGCCCGTTGCGAGTCCGGTTGTCGACGCGAACGTTCGCGCGATGATCAACGCGACGCATGGCGATCCGGATCAGATCGCCGCGCAGTTGTTGTTCACGGGCAAGTCGAACGACCCGCACGTGTTCGCGGAGCTGCAGCAAGCGCTCGGCAACGGCACCACGTTGAAGGTCCGCGAGGCGATCACGCGAACGCGCCAGGACGCGATCGATCGTGCGACGGGGACGACATCGACGAACCTCGCCGGACCGCAAGAGCAACCGACGGACCTCTTGCCGGCACAAGTCGAGCGTCAGATCCTCGGCGTCACGATCACGGCGCCGGCGGGCGTCCGGGCATCGGCGCTGCAAGAGGTGCAAGCGATCGTCCAGACCGAAATCGGCAAGAACGAGTACGCGCAGAAGCACTTCCAGAAGTGCAAGGTCGCGATCATCATCATCCCGGCGCACGTCGCGATGACGGACCTGCCCGAGCTGAAGCACCTGAAGGGGCAAAAGACGTTCGACGGTCGCGATTGGTCGACGGTACGCGGGATGGGTGGCACGCCGACGCCGAACGGGCGGTTCTCGATCGCGGTCGCCGAAGAAACCACGACGCGCGTCGCCGACATCAAGACGAACTATCCGGCGACGTACAGCGTGACGATGCACGAGCTCGCACACGTGCTCGAGTCCAAGGGCATGACGCCGGCGGAGCAAGCGCGCGTGAAAGAGCTGTATGCCGCGCACGCGAAGAAGGATCCGGGCGACAAGGCCGACACGTTCACCGATTCGTACGGCGCGGAGAACGAGCGCGAGTATTTCGCGCAGTGCACGAACGCGTTCTTCGATCGCAACGTGATGGGGAAGAACCACTCGGGAAAGCAGTGGCTATACAAGACCGACCCGGACATGTACGCGTTCCTCGTGCAGCTCTACAGCAAGCATCACGATCAAGACGGTAAGGTCGATCCGTGAAAGCTCTGTTACTGGCGCTTGCCGCGTGTGGGGCAACGCCGAAAGCTTCGACCATGCAGAGACAGTGGCAAGTGTTCGACGGAAGCACGTTGATCCTCGACGTGTCGTCGCAGCCCGGCGAGATCCATTCGGTGGCGGAGCTGCCGCCCGATACAAAGCCGATGCAGAGTGGCTTCATGTCGGCGACGTCGCACGATGCGACGCACGAGGGGCAGCTCAATGGCTTTTTGCGCGAGTCGCACTCGGTCGACGAATTCTTGTCGAAGGTGCAGACCGCCGGGCTGACCGTCAAACCGCTCTAGAGCACGTACAACCAGACGATGTAGAGCACGCCGGTCGCCATCGCGACGAGACCGAACGTGCCTTGCCACGGCGCGAGCTTCTGACGGAGCAACTGGCCACGCCGTTCGGCCGCGGGATTCTTGCCGAGCACGTACTTCGTGACGAGGCCGAACCCGAGCAGGAAGCCGACCGTCAGATCGGCGAGGCTCGATGCGAGCCAGAACGTCCAGAACAGCGGGCGCGCGCTCAACACCGAGAGAAAGCGCAGGCAGTCGAACGTGCCCCAGATGCCCCAGAACAACATCACGATGCCGATCCAGCCCTGATACGGCGCGATCTTGTCGATGAGGTCTTTGGCGTTCGGCTTTTTGGCGATGACGAGATTCGAAGCTGCGAGAAGTCCGCCGGCGATCGTGATGAGGCCTGCAAGCATGTGTGTGTCTCCTTTGTGGGGAGACGACAAAGGCAACGCGCAGGCCACGTGTAAGTGCGTGAACGCGGGTGTTGTCGCAGAGGCGGGTGTGCAAGAAGTTGCGTGTTCGAGCTACTCGCCGAACTTCTTCTTGATGCCGTACGTCTGGATCTTGTGGACGAACGTGCGAAGCGGCAGGCCGAGCGCCTTCGCAGCTTCGGTCTGATTGCCGTTCGCTTTGTGCAGCGCCTGGAGGATCAGCTGGATCTCGTATTTGCGCACGGCCTCGCGATAGTCCGAAGCGCCACCGTCGTCGGTGACCGGCGCGGCCTGCGGCGCGGTGAAGCGCTCGCCGAGATCCTCGAGCCGGATCGCCTTGCCTTCCGCCAACACGACCGCGCGCTCGATCGCGTTGCGCAGCTCGCGCACGTTGCCGGGCCAGGGATAGCGCTGGAACGCATCGAGCGCGTCGTCGGAGATTTCCTTCACGTCGGTGCCGGCTTGTTTCGCGGCTTCCTTCAAGAACCGTTCGGCGAGCGGCTTGATCTCGTCGACCCGCTCGCGCAACGGCGGCAGGCGCAACGTCATCGTGTTCAAGCGATAGAGCAGATCCTGACGGAACATCCCGGCGGCGACCATCGCCTCGAGATCGCGATGCGTGGCCGCGATCACGCGTACATCGACGGCGATCTCGCGATCGCCGCCGACGCGCATCACCTTCTTGGTCTCGAGCACGCGTAGAAGCGCGGCCTGTGCCGATGGTGCGAGCTCGCCGATCTCGTCGAGGAACAGCGTGCCGCCATCCGCTTGCTCGAACAGACCGCGCGCCGACCGATCCGCGCCGGTATACGCGCCATGCTCGTGTCCGAACAATAGGCTCTCGAGCAAGGTCTGCGGGATCGCCGCGCAGTTCACGGTGAGGAGCGGGCCGGACTTGCGCGGACCCGCATCGTGAATCGCGCGCGTGATCACTTCCTTGCCCGTCCCGGTCTCGCCGTGGATCAGCACCGCGATCGTCGACTGCGCGAGCCGCTTCACGGTTTGCATGACCTGCTTCATCGCGGCGCTCTTGATCACGACCGCGTGGTCTTCTTCTTTCGCGTTCGCCGCACGCTTCGTCACCTTCAGGGCCGCGATCAATTCCTCGACGGAAGACCCGTCCGCGGGATAGCCGACGGCATTGACGGAGAGCTTCGGTTCGCCACCCGCGAGCTCGGCCGCGAGCCCACGCACGAGCTCGGGCGCCGCTTCCGGCAACAGGATCAACACGGCGTGCGGGCCATAGAGGCCGACGCGATCGACGGGCCGGAGCCGCATCCGCACCCGACTCGCCCACTTCGCGACGTGATCCTTGCCGATCGCTTTGACGAGCATCAGCGCGAGCGGCCGCTGGAACGTGCGTGCGCGAACGATCTCGTCGGCGACGGTCCCGACGAACCGATCGTGACCATCGAAGCCGCGGAGCTCCTGATCGATCGACGAGATGATGTGGATCTTCACCATCACCGGGCCGACGTTGATCTCGTCGGTGGGCGCGATCCGCGCTTCCTTCACGCGCTCGCCGTTTTTCTTGGTCCCGTTCGTGGAGCCGAGGTCTTCGACCCAGATGCCCTGATCGTTCCAGGTGAAGCGCGCGTGCTGGCGCGACAGGCCCGGATCCGGAATCGCGATATCCGATGGCGACGCGCGCCCGATGATCAACGGCCGATCTTTCTCGAGCTGCACCACGGTGGCGCCTTCGCGGTGATAGAGCACGAGCGTGGTCCGCGCGTGGAGCGCTTCCGAGCCCTTCACCGTCGTGGTTGCGTGAGTGCGCAAGATCTTGCGTACCGTGACACGCCCGGGCCTGGAAACACAAGGACTTACGCATGGCCCCGGCGTTGCTGAATGCCTGGGCATGGGTCTATTCGACAAAGTGAAGAAGATGGCGGAAGGCTTCGTCCCCGCTCAACAGCAACAAGCATCATCGGTGAGCGTTCAGGCGCCTCCGCCGGTCGAGATTCCGGAGATCGTCGATGACGAGCCCGAGGCGGACGAAGAGCAGTTCGACCTCGCCGGCTTCGATCCGGACGATGAAGAGGTGTTCTTCAACGCCGTGCTCCACATGGAATCCGATGGCCAGTACGGCGGCACGGATCAATCGCGCGCGGAGATCTGTGCGCGTCACGGCATTCGCGATCGCTCGCATTGGCACACCGTGAAGGAGTCGATGTACGCCGTGCTCGCGCGCAAGTACGGCTCGTACGAAGAGGTCGGCCAACGCGAGATCAACTGGCGGACGGCGCAGATGACGCAGCACATGAACAACCAGGTCTCGGCAATGCAATCGAAGGGCGGCTTCACGCCGGTCGAGGGCATCGGGCTCGAGCAGTGGGCGGCGATCAACGCGGCGATCGTCGGTGGTCAAACGCCGGAGGATCTACTCCGCGGTGCCGGCATCAAGGACGATCAGTGGAAGCGCGCGAGCGACGAGTGGAACGCGCGGATGGCGAAGGACACGACGTTCGCGATCGCGCAGGTCTACGGCCAAGCGTTCCAGGCGGCGTCGCAAGGCAAGTACGGTGCGTACGCGCGTGAAGCGACGGCCGCGCGCCAGGAGAATCGCGAGCTGAACCTCGCGCCGCCGTTCCCGTACGAGCAGTACTACGAGATCATGCTCGAGCAGAAAGCGGCCGGCATCCAGGGCAAGGATCCCGTCGCGTCGCTGAAGGCGTTCGATCTGTCGATCACCGATTGGACGGACCTCGGCACGTTCTACGGCTACTTCTTCGGCCGGAACGCGGTGCGCGAGCAGGATCGCTATCAAGCGATCCACAAATCGATCGACGCGAAGATGGCGGCGAAATATCCCGGCGTGCTGTGATTCGCACGATGCTCCCGAAGAAGCTCGATCGTGGCGTGGACCTGATGGATCTGTCGCCGGCAGGCCAGATGGGTTGTGACGAAGCGACCGCGCTGAAGTTCGCGGATCGCGCGCGCTACGTCGAAGGTGGATCGTCGAAGAAGCTGACGAAGCTGAAGCGGATCGTTCACCTCGAGCTCGACGGCCCAGTGCCGAGCTGGATCGGGGAGCTGAAGAGTTTGCGATTTCTCCAGACGCCGGAGCTCGCGCACCTCGACACGTTGGCGAAGCTGCCGCACCTCACGTCGGTATGGCTCGATGACGACGACGAGCGTCTCCAAACGCTGGCCGGCATGATCGAGGGTGCGAGCACGAGCGACTTCGGCTCGGGCGTGTTGATCGAACGCGAGGCGCCGAAACCGCCGAAGGACAAGGCGAAGCTGTTGAAGGCGCTGCGCGAGGACACGCTCGCGGACAAGAGCGACCTTTCGGGCGTGAAGCTCGAGGGCGAGACGTTCGAGCACTTGTACATCTCGCACGACTTCTCGAAGGCGAAGCTCGCGAACACGGTGTGGAAGCACTGCGACTTCGACGGCTCGTTCGCGGGCGCGGATCTCTCGAACGCGGTGTTCGAGGACTGCTACTTCTCGGGCGATTTCGACGCGGGCATGTTTGCGAAGGTGAAGGCGCCGGGCATCCAGCTCGTGTGGTGCGGCGGCGATATCCAATTCAACGGCGCCGACATTCGCGATGCGAAGCTGTATCTCGAAGATGACGCGCGGTTCGAGATCAACAAAGCGAACGCGCAAGGCGCGACGATCGTATGTGCGTTCTGCAGCGAGAAAGAGCACCAGTGGGAGGCGAAGGGCGCGAACCTCGCCGGCGCGCAGATCGACATCGATGTCACGGCCGATCGCCGGGACGAGATGAAGAAGAAGAAGTCATCGCGCTACGCGTGGAAGCAGACCCACCTGAAGGGAGCCAAGCTCGACAAGAAGACCACGCGCGTGACCTACGCACCGCTCGACGGCAAAGCGCCGGAACCGGGTGGGCCGTACGCGGTGAATCCGAAAGGTCCGGCGGCCACCGTGCTCGCGAGCGTGTGGTCGGTGAACGCGAGCTTGTGGGTGCTGATCGCCGACGCGCAGATCGCGACCGCGTGGCAGGGCAACGAGAGCGGCGACTTCGATCGCGCGATGAAGGTGATGGATGGTGGTCCGATCACGATCGGCAAGGGCAAGGGCCTGATCGTGCCGATCGGGGATTCGAGTGGTGGCAGCGCGATCTGGAAGCTCGCGAACGGCGTGATGCTCGGCGACTACTCGATCGACGACAAGAAGGCGATGAACCTCCGCGTCGCACAGTGGCCGGTCGGCAAGAAGACGAAGCTCGGCAAGGTTCAGGTGACGAGTGGTGCGCTCGTGATCATGCTTCCGTACGCGCAGGGCTTCGCGAAGGTGCAGAAAAAAGTCGCGACGAATTCCGAGGACGATGCGGTGATGATTCCGCTCGCGAACGGCACGTACGCCGTCACGATGGTGCCGTTCGGGCCCACGAACGACTACGAAGACGAAGCGGGCTCGTACACGCACGCCGTGCGGATCGAGAAGGCCTAACGGCAGCGATCGGGGAACGAGGTCGCCACGCCCTTGCCCTCGTATTCGTTATCGAAGAACCATTTGCCGTCGTGGAGCATCTCGACCTTCGCGACGGTGTTCTTCGCCGCGCCCTGCCCCGCGGCCTGCGCCCACACGCCCGCGAGCGGGCATGTCGGGAGGTTGCGGATCGGCCATTTGCAATTCGCATCGCCGGAGTGCGCACGCGCGCGAACGAGCACGCCGGTCGCGCTCGCCTGGACCTCGACGTAGCACGGGATATCGACCTCGATGTTCGCGGGCTTGTCGGTGGGACGCGCGGAGTGCGACGGCGAGCGGAACAGGTAGCTCGCTTCGTCGTCGGTGAGCGTCAGGTCGGCGTGGCCATCGGGATAGACGTTGCGTATGTCCATCTCGACGAAGCCGGCATCGGGATAGATCGCCTTCGCCGCCGCGAATGCCTTCGCCGCATAAGCGGTTCCGTCGAAGTGTTTCGGATCGTAGTCGACGGGATGGTGCGTGTTCGGCAAGCCTTTCGGCTGCGAGTCTTCGAACTTCACGCCATCGCCGATCGTCACGCCATCGTTGATCGTCACGCCGTGCTTCGCCGCTTCGGCTTTGACGTCGGGCTTGGTGGATTGTTGCGGTGGCGGAGGCGCGGGCGTGGTTTCGTGCTTCGGCTCGCGCTTCATCGGCGCAGGCTGCGCGGGTTGCTGCGGCGCTGGTTGTTGCTCGGGTGCAGGCGTCGGCGTGGTGATCGTCGGCGCGACCGGCGGCGGCGCTTCGGCGACCTTCTCGAGCGGCGGCGTCTCGCGTTGCAACACCGCGACGGTGACGATCACGATCGCCGCGAACACGAACAGGGCGGCGACGATCCACAGCCACTTGCGCCGCATCGCACGCGGCGTGGCCTCGACGGTGACCTGCTTCGCGAGATCCGTCGGGACGTGCGGCAGTTGTTGCGGTGGCGGTGCTTGCAAGGCCCCACCCGATCGCGACATCACCGGCCGACTACCACCCCGCGCGCTGATCGATCGCCATTGATCCGGCGTGAGGTCCGTCGACGCGTGCTGGAGCGCCTGGCTCATCGCCGCGATCGATTGGAAGCGGTCCTCGGGACGCTTCGCCATCGCCGCGAGCACGACCTCTTCGAACGCGACCGGCAGCTCCGGGCGCAGATACTTCGGCGACGGCGGCGGCGTCTCGAGGTGTGCCCGCATGAGATCGAACAAGGTCTCGCCATCGAACGGCCGGCGCCCCGTGATCGCCTCGTACAGCATCACGCCCGCGGCGTAGACATCGGTGCGCGCGTCGATCATCCCCTTGCCCGTGATCTGCTCCGGCGCCATGTAGTGCGGCGTGCCGAGCAACGCGCCGGTCGCCGTGCGTGGCGATTGCGCGGATTGAAGATCGGGCGCGAGCTTCGCGATGCCGAAATCGAGCACCTTCGCGTGGCCTTCGTTCGTGACGAGCACGTTGTCGGGCTTGAGATCGCGGTGAACGATGCCGATCGCGTGCGCGGCGGCGAGCGCGCTGAACACTTCGGTGGCGATCTGGACGAGCCCGCCCAGCGGCACCGGGCCTTGTGCCATCGCCGAGGCGAGCGTCACGCCCTCGACGAACTCCATCACGATGTACGGCCGGCCATCCGGCAGCATCGCCATGTCGAGGACGTTCACGATGCCCTCGTGATGGATCAGGTTGACGGCGCGTGCCTCGGCGAAGAACCGATCGAGCAGGCCCGGATCGCGCGCGCATTGATCGGAGAGGACCTTGATCGCGACGCGCGAGCCGATCATCGGGTGGATCGCGAGATACACGCGGCCCATCCCGCCTTCGCCGAGGAGAGACGTCAGTCGATAGCGACCGATGTCGGTACCGAGTAACGGGTCCGAATCCACCTACTCCGAAGGTACCACTCGCGCGTTGCGCTGGCGTGCTTGCTCGCGCATCCCGGTGCCGTGGCCGAAGTTCGCGTGCGCGGGCATCGGTGCCGGTGTCGACGCGATCCGCGTACGTGCGCGCGCGACCGCCGCATCGATCGCCGTGCGATCGCCCATCTGCGCGGCGCAGCCGTCCAACAGGTGTCGATTCGCGGTGAGGATGGTATCGAGCTCGCCTTCGGTGCGCGGCGCTTCATCGCCGTGCTCCGGGAACAGAAACCGATCGAGCCAGCGTTGCCACATCGAGCGCGCGTAGCCTCGTTGGTCGAGTGGCGTCGGCAAGCCACTTACACGAAGCGAGAATGCTGCCACGATCGCGTTCGGATCCATCCGAGCACCGCCCGCAGCCGCCGTCTGACGAGCTGCGCGGATCGCACGGTTGCCCGACGTCTTTGCCAAGTTGATCGCGGCGATGAGCTGGCTGTGCCATGCGGTGGGCTCCTCACCGGGGAGCTCCGCATTTCCGTCTTCCGGCGGATGCGTCGCTTCCCACACCTCCCTGACCGTGTCTTGGACCTGCTCCGTCGCTTGCTCGCGCAGGGCGTCACGCCCCTGCGCAAACCGCTCGCGCATCTCCGGACGATCGCCCGGACTCATCCTGCGAAGGACGGAGTCTTCGGCGCGCCGGCCAAGATTCGTGAGCATGCGTGCAGCGAATCCGACGGCGAGTGGCCCCATCGCCGATAGAAACATGTCGAACAGGAACTTTCGCGATTCTTCGGCTGCACGCGTTGCGGCATCGAGCGTGCCCTTCATCGCGGTGTAGGCGGCGGTATATGCGGCGCTCGCAACCTCGGTGCGCGCGATCAACGTCCCGAACGCTTCATCGAGCAAATTCGACGCATCGCTTGCGCCTTCGAGCGCGTCGACCCGCGTCTCCAACGGCGCTGCGCGGCCGGGTGCTACTTGGTCCTGTTGGGGGGCCTGCTGGCCGTCCCGTGGCGCGTGACGCGCCTGGCGATGCTGTCCCATAACCGAGATACGAAGCTCGGGCGCGCAAGTCGCATCGCGTCGGCGAGATCGGGAACGCGCCGGGCCGGATCCACGGCAAGTGCACGTACCAACACGCGCGTGACGCGATCGGCATCCGCCGGAAGCTCGGGCCCAGCCGTGATCGAGACCAGTAGCGCCCCCGGCGTTGCACCCCGAAACGGCGGCGTGCCGTGGCGCGCTTCCCACCACGCGGCGGCACTCGTGAACAGCTCCGATCGCTCGGTCGAAGCCTCGCCCCGCAGCACTTCCGGCGCGAGAAACCGTTGCTCGGTAGGCAGCGGATGCGTCGCCACGGCCGCGAGCCATTGCGTATCGAGCTCGTCGCGCGTCTTGCCGGCCGCCCATTGCAGGATCGACATCGGCGCGAGCAACCCGCCGAGCGACGCGAGCCACTCGGCACACTGCGCACACGCATCGAGGTGCGCTTCGACCTCCGCGCGGCGATCGTCGGGAAGACCGCCGTCGACGAGCAAAGCGACCGTGTTGTCGTCGAGGTGGCTCACGTGGGCTTCGGGGTCGCGAGCAACGTCTTCATCGACAGCTCGAGCTTCGAGATCACGAGCGCGAACATCTCGGCCAGCTCGTGCTCGTCGATCTCGAGCGTGGTCGCCAGGCGATCGCGGGTGTTCGCGATCAACTGCTCGCGTGCGGCGGCGATCCGGCGTGCAGCCGTCGCGCGATGAATGCCGAGCGACGCGGCGAGCTGATCGATCGACAAGCCCGAGACGAGGTGTTGGCGCAGCAGGTGCCGCGCGCCGCGATCGAGTGCTGCGACCGCATCGCGCAACGCACGCATGACGTGATCGCGATACTCGGCCTTGATCACCTCGAGTCCGAGATCTTCCGGTGCGAACGCACGGTCGATCGCGACGTCGTCCGCCAGCTCGCGCGCACGATCCTTACGCCGCCCGAGATCGATGAAGAGCCGTGTCGCGATCACCTTGACCCATGTACCTAACGAACCTCGCCCGTCGTAAGTCGCGAGCGCGGGCGCACCTCCGACGAACAATTTGTCGCGCAAGATCTGTCGCAGGTCATCCTCGCCATGGTTCGTCGACGCGAACCGCCGGCATACGTTATCGATCGCCGGCGCGAACTTCGCCTCGAACGCGGCGATCGCAGCGGCATCGCCACGCGCGGCCGCCTGTGCGAGCGCGTGATCGTCGGCACTCACCAGGTCCTCCACTGCAGCTCGGGGCCGGACTGCGCATTCGTGAGCGTGCCGATCAGGGCCGGTGATGCAACGCGCGGCGCGATCATCCAGCGAAACACGCGCGTCTCGCCATGCGCGGGCTTGCCGGCGGCGACGAGCTCCGAAGCATCCGGGGCGAGCGCGAGGATATCCTGGCTGAAGCCATCCGTGATCATCCAGCGATCGCCCGATGGAAGATCGATCGCGGCGATGCCACCGTCGAGCATCACCGCGAGCATCGAGCCATCGTCGGCAAAGTGAAATGGCGCGAGGCGCGGCATCTTCACGATCAGCTTCTGCGTGCCATCCGGCTGGATCGCGGTGATCGCGCCGTCGTCGGTGATCACGACCACGCCACCACCCGCGAGGTCATGCACGACATCGATCGTCTGCGCGAACGACGCGATCGGCTTGTCCCATGCCGCGATCTCGTGTTGCGACGCGACATACGCGATGCCGCGCGTATCGGCGACGATGATCGCATCCGTGACCGCGCGACGATCGGTCTTGCCATCGACGAAGCGCCAGACCGAGTCGTGACTGCGCACGAGCACCGTGCCGGCGCGCGCGACGACATCGTTCGCGTGATCGACTCGACCGAGCTCGCGATCGTCGCGCGTGACCCGGCCATCGCCGTGGAGGATCACGTGTCCTGCATCGGCGGCCCCGATCGCATCGGCGATATTCGGGCGCAACAGTCGAGAGTGGCCGTTCGGGCTGTAGAACGTGATCGTGCCATCGCCGGGGGAAGCCGCATCGGACATCGGGTCGTGCGAGACCAAGAGGGTTTCGGTCGACGCGATCGCGAACGGCGATGGCGTGACGTGATGAACCTCGACGGTACGCGAGATCGATTCGTCGTCGAACCGCGTGCCCAGGAGCTCGTTCGCGCCGACATAGCGCAGGCCATCGTCCGGTGGAAACGTGGCGCTCTGCGCTCGGATGTACGTCAGGTCCCACACCAACACGTGGGTATGAGCGGCGCCGACGAGCCAGCGCCCCGTGGGATCCATCGCGACCGCATCGAGATCGAGCGGCGACCGGATCGAGCGACGAAACGCGGGCCATCCGACGACGATCTCGCGCGCCCCGACGAGCTCCGCGAGCATGCCACCACCACCCGACAACCCCATGGGCGACGCCAACGTGTCCGTTAGCTCGGTCGTGCCATCCGGCATGCAGGCCGCGACACGAACCTGTGACTCCGCCATCGTCGACGCGTACATCCGGCCACCTGCCGAAACGGCCGTGATCGCGAAGCCGTTCGAGATCGGGCAAGGAAACTTCGGCTCGTCGGTGATCGCGGTGCCACCCGGCGTGCGCACGTGCGTGATCGGATCGATCGTCTCGATGTGGCTGTGCGACTGCGCGACGATCTTACCATCGCGCGAGAAGCCGAGCCCGATCGCTTGGCCCGCCGTCCACGGATACTCCATCGCGATCCCGCGCGTGCGTGCATCCGCGACGAGCGTGCCGAGCGTTGCCCACCTCGGTGAATCCACGCGCAGGGTCTGGAGCGTCGCCATCGCGCGAGTCGGATCGCTCGCGAGCTCGGCGCGTGCCTGCGCGATGATCGTGTCGTCGGCGTGAAGCCTTTCGGCGGCACGTGCGCTCTGCGATCGCCGCACCGCGATCACGGCCACGGTCACCGCGATCGCCAGACCGAGCATGGCAACGGCGGCGCGGTGTACGCGCAACCATCGGCCGGCGTGCTGGATCACGCTATAGCGATGAGATGCGACGAGCCGGCCCTCGAGGAACCGTCGCAAGTCTTCGCCGAAGCCGCCCGCATCGAGATAGCGATCGACCGGATCCTTCGCCATCGCCTTGTCGACGATCGTCACCAGCTCCTCGGGAGCATCCGGCGCGACACTCGCGAGCGACGGCACGTCACCGTCGAGCGTGCGGGCGAGGATCAGCTCCTCGTCGCCGACGATCGGCATCCGCCGCGCGAGCACGTAGAACAGCGTGGCGCCGAGTGCGTAGACATCACTGCGAGCATCCGTGCCGGTCGCCGCGACTTGTTCGGGCGCCATGAACCCGGGCGTTCCCATCATCGCGCCCGAGCGCGTGCGCAGATCGACGCCCTTCGCGGTGGAAGGGCCGATCGGATCGGCTTCGTCGAGCAACTTCGCGAGGCCCCAATCGATCACGATCGTTTCGCCGAGCTCGCCGACGAGCACGTTGCTCGGCTTGAGGTCGCGATGAATGACGCCACGCACGTGTGCGTGAGCGACCGCATCGGCCATCGCGAGCACGTGCGGCACCAATGCGAGCGGATTTCCAGCGACGCGCGCTTTCTCGTCGAGCGGTGAGCCGGACACCCGGCGCATTATGTAGTACGGCTCGCCGTCGCTACCGGTGCCGGCATCGTAGACCGCGACGATCGAAGGGTGCTCGAGCCGTGCGGTGATCGCGACCTCGCGGGCGAAGCGCTCGCGGCTCGTCGGGCTCGCGTCGAGGCTTTGCTTCACGGCGACGGTGCGACCGAGCTCGGTATCGACGGCTTCGATCACGCGCCCCATGCCACCGCGCGCGATCTCGCGAACGAAGCGAAACCGGGCCGGAAGCGAAGTCGAGGTCGTGGCGGCGCGAGCTTTCCCGCGCTCGTCGATCGTCTCCGCGTCCACGCCCGAAGCATAACGCGGTTATTCGGCGATCTATTTCGCGCGACTTGCGCAGCTGACGTTCGTCGATCCGGTATGGACCGCACGTTGGCGTTTGGACCGAATCGCTTGCTCGTCGCGAGCCCCGAGGCCCTGCATGTCGTCGCGCTCGATACCGAGAAGCCGGTGACCCACGCGTTCGAGGTCCGGGCGTTCGCCGTCGTCGGGGAGGCGATCTGGACGATCGGGAAGGATGGGGTGCTCGCGGTCGATCAGCGGCCGACGAGCATTCGCCTGAAGGGGGATGGTCGGTTCGTCACGGGTGCGCGCGATCAGGTGGTGTGGCTCGGCGAAGCGCCGTGCGTGTTGACGCGCACGCGAGATGGTGTGGCCGCACAGGGGCTCGGCGCGGTCGATCACGCGATCGCGATCGGACTCCAGCGAGTCATCGTTGCACGTGGCAATGCGATCGAGATGCGCGAGGCCGGCGCGGTGAAGTGGACGGCCAAGATCGCGGGGACGGTGCGCGAGGCGGCCATCGTGTTCGAAGGGCGCGCGATCGCGGTCTACGCCGAGGCTGGGCAACGCGGGCAGATCACGGTGTTCGCGGCGCGCGATGGCGTGGTGCTGCATCGCGCGAACCTCGACGGTGCCACGGCGGTGCGGTTCGCGGCGAAGCGTGGCATCGCGATCGTCGTGTTGGCGAAGACCCGGATCGCGGCGATCGATCTGCGGTTCGGCCGGATCCTCGCGGATCGCGATGACGCGCGACCGATCGCGGAGATCGCGATCGACGAGAGCGGCCAGGAGCTCGCGCTTCGCCACGACGACGTATTCGGACCGGTGTCGACGATCGCGTTCGACGCGCTCGCACGGGTCACGCCGGACCAACCGGTCGCGCCCGTCGTCGAGTCGGTCCCCGAGCCGGCGCGCGAGCCAGTGGTCGAAGAGGTCGCTGCCGCTCCGATCGATCTGTGCTGCCCGGCCCTGCCCCCGCACGAACCGATCGCGCCGATCGAGGATCTCCGCGACGTGTTGGCAACGCAACGCGAGCACGTCCTCGCGCTCGCCCAGTTCGCGATCGCGTGCGCGTGGGATGAAGGTCGGCTCGCGTTCACGACGCACGATGCGCTGCCGAATCGCACCGAGGTGATCGGACTCGGCGGCACGGTGCGCGGGCGAGCGAGTGCCGAGCTGGTGCAGGCGAGCGATCGTGCGGACCGGGCCCTGCTGGCGGCGCGGGCGCTGCGCTCGCCGCTCGATGCGCTCGGCCTCACGCCCCTCGAGCGCGACATCCTGCTCGTGATCGCGGCGCCGTCGCTGTGGGGCGAGCTCGCGCGGATGTACGGGATCTTGACAGCCGACCCGGCGCGGCCGTTGTGCGATGAACATGCGGTCGCCGAGCTGTTGGCACGCACGGCGGATCACGCGCAGATCGCGGCATGCCTCGACCCGGAGGCACCGCTCGTCCAACGCGGGCTCGTGCGGATCGGCGAGAGCCGCATGCTGCGCCCGTTCCTCCCGCTCACCGTCGATCGGGTGGTGTTGCGGCTGATGCGTGGCGTCGCGCCGTTGGCGGAAGAGGATGTCGAGCTCCGAGTCGGCCAGATCGCGTTCGAAGATCTCCGGCTCGTCGACAAGGCGAAGATCGCCGATGCGATCGCGCGGGCGCCCTCGCCGCTCCGGCTCGCGATCCACGGACGCACGGGAACGGGGCGGCATTCGCTGGCGGCCGCGATCGCGGGGACGCGTGGAATCGCGTGTGTCGCGGCGCCGACGAAGGAGCTGATCCAACGGCTCGCGCTGACCGGCCACATCCCGTGCGTGTCGACGGCGGCCGACGTCACGGGGCCGGTGATCTATTGCCTCGGCGCGACGGATCCGACTCCCGCGAACGCGATCCGGATCGACCTCGCGACGCTCTCGATCACCGAACGCGCGGCGTGCTGGCGTGGGGTTGGGGTCGGTGACGCGGTGGCGGCGGAGCTCGCGGCTCGCTACGCGATCGGTCCCGGCACGATCGCGCGGGTCTCCGGCGAGGCGGATCTCGATGCGGCGGTTCGCCGCCACCTCGCGCACGGGCTCGGGGCGATTGCCACCCGGATCGATCGCCTGCCCGCGTGGTCGAGCGTGATCCTGCCCGACGACATCCAGGACTCGATCGCCGAATTGATCGGTCGAATTCGGCACCGTGCGACCGTGTTCGAGCGCTGGGGCTTCGATCGCGTGATGACCACGTCGCGTGGCACCGTCGCGTTGTTTCAGGGCGGTCCCGGCACGGGCAAGACGCTCGTCGCCGGCGCGATCGCGAACGAGCTCGGCCTCGAGCTGTACCGCGTCGACGTGTCGCGGATCATGTCGAAGTGGATCGGCGAGACCGAGCAGAACCTCGGCACGCTGTTCGATGCGGCCGAGCAAGGCAACGCGATCATCTTGTTCGACGAGGCGGACTCGCTGTTCGCGAAACGCACCGAGGTTCGCAACGCGAGCGATCGCTACGCGAACCTCGAGGTCAACTACCTGCTGCAACGGCTCGATTCGTTCGAGGGCATCGCGATCCTGACGACGAACTTCGGGACGGCGATCGACACGGCGTTCAAGCGGCGGCTGTCGTTTCGCCTGACGTTTCCGTTTCCGGATGAGGCACAGCGGGAGCGGCTGTGGCGGGCGCACTTGCCGGCGACGACACCGATTCGCGGGCCGATCGATCTCGCGATGCTGGCGAAACGCTATCAGCTGTCGGGTGGTTACATCCGGAATTGTGCGCTGCGCGCGGCATTCCTCGCGGCGGAGCAAGGCGGCACGCTGACGGCGCTGCATCTCGAGCGCGCGATCGAAGCGGAGTATCGAGAGATCGGAAAGCTCGCGAACAGCGGTGTGCTCGAGTAGGACGGAACCCACATTCCAGTCGTGAAGGCGGGTGGTCTATTCTGCCACGCGATGTCTTGGTTTAGCTCCGACGCCGAGAAGCAAGCCGATCAACCCGAAGCGCAACCGCAGGCGCAGCCGACGGAAGGACCGGGCTTCGTCACCGAAGCACTGCTCGAAGGCTTGGTGATCGCGTCTGGTGGTGCGGCGCCGGCGCTCGCGGGGATGTTGATCTCGCACAAGCTCGGTCGCGATCCGGCGATCTGGGTCTGGTTTCAGAAGAAGTTCGGGAACCAGAAGACGAAAGAGATCCAAGGCCAGGTCGATTCGCAACAGAAGCAGCCGCAAGCGGATCAGCCACCGCCGCAGACGCCGCAGCCGCAGTACACGACCTTTATCGAGAAGTTCAACGCGGACTTTCCGTCGGTGGCGCCGCAGTTCGCGCTGAAGGAAGAGACGGTCCCGCAGTACTTCACGGGCGCGCAGATCGCGCAGCTAACGCAGTTCTTCAACGACAACGTCGTGCCGCCGAACCTGTTCCACACGGCGAACCAACCGATGTTGACGGCGCAGAAGCGAATCCTGCTCGGTGGCGTGATCCTGTCCGGCGGGAAGTTGCCGGCGGAGATGAACAGCGACAACAACAAGTCGCGAGACGGCGCGAAGGACAAGAACGGTAAGGTGACCAAACCAACCGACGATCGGTTGCACGCGGAGAACTGCGGGCACTGGGCATCGCAGGTCTATCTCTACGCGGGTGTGAACGAGAACGGCTACAACGCGTCGGCGAAGACCTACAACACGGATAGCGGTGGCGAGAGTCACGTCGCGAATGGCGTCGCCGATCCGAGTAATCCGTTCGCGTTTACCGGCGCGAAGGATCCGAACTTGCCGCTCGAGGGCAAGCAGGCGGACGCAGCGGGCAAATCCGACAAGCCGGAGGCGTACTACCGCAACAAGGAAGCGAACATGGATCAGATCAATCAGCTGCAGCCCGGCGATTGGATCTACATCTACAACGCGAACGCGGACTTCTCCGGCGGACACAGCGAGATCTTCAACGGCTGGGACGGCGAGCAGACGTCGAAGACGGACAAGTCGGGGACCGAGGTCGTGTATCGGACGGCCCACGTGATGAGCCAGCGCAATGTCGGCGCGGGTGGCGAAGTGCACAAGCAGTACATCGGGCCGCAGTTCAGCGCGGAGCTCAATGTCGCGACGCTGACGGCGGTCCAGCGCGTGACGGCGGACTCGGGCGAGCTCACGGACTTGAATCAGATCGTGTCGGCGAGCACGGACGAGCAGAACGAAAAGATCATCACGGACAAGAAGCTCGACAAGCAGAAGCTGCACGACTATCTGGTCGACAAAGCGCGCGGTGATCTGAAGGCGAAGAAGAACCTCGCCGATAGCCAGAACCAGATGTTCACGAAGGCGATCGACGGAGCCACGAGTGCGGATACGCATTCGATCTCGCTCCTGGTGGCCGCGAGTCAGAAGCTCGAAGCGACGATGGGAACGAAGTTCGGCGTGATCGACCAGTCGATCTTGAAGGACATCGCGAAATTCAAAGCTTCGTAGTCGTTCACGTCGGCGCTACGCGCTAGCAACACGCGAGATCCATCGTGAGGAGCATGCGTTGGAGCGTGCTCGTGTCGATGTTATGCGCGGTGGGCTGTGTCGCCGACCGAGATCCGGGATTTGCCACGTCGGGCAACGGTCATCACGTTGGTGAGAGCATCGGGTCTGATTCGGGATCGAACACCGGATCCGATTCGGGATCGAATACCGATTCCGGGTCGAATGCCGGTTCCGATTCGGGCTCGGGCTCGGGCTCGAGCTCGGATTCCGGATCGGATTCGGGTTCTGGTTCCGGATCGAATGGCGATTCTGATTCGGGCTCGGGCTCAGGTTCTGATTCCGGATCCGGCTCCGATTCGGGGTCGGATGCCGGATCCGGCTCCGATTCGGGGTCCGATGCCGGATCGGGTGCTGGTTCGGATTCCGGATCCGATTCGGGTTCCGATTCCGGCGGCGGATCGAGCTCGACCATGCCGATCTGGCCGGTCGATACGAGCTCGCTGCGCTACGGCGATTGCCTCGCCTACACCCTCGACAACGCCGGCTACTGCGCGACCAACGACTGCCTCGCGATCATGTGGAACAACCCCGGGTACTGCACCAACAACGACTGTCTCGCGATCAGTTACGACAACGCTGGGTACTGCACCGACAACAACTGCCTCGCTTCCATCTTCGACAACGCCGGATACTGCACGACCAACGACTGTCTCGCGCGGCTCTACAACAACGTCGGCTACTGCACCGACAGCGACTGCCTCGCGCTCGTGTTCCACAACCCGGGCTACTGCACTGGCGATGCACCGTGACTGGGCGATGCGCCGTGATCCGATCTACTTCGCGGACGCGGCCTTCGCCAACGCCTGCGCCATATCGCGAAATCGACCGAGCCGCGCATGCACCCGCGCCATTCCCGACGCGACGCGCGCTTCGAAGCCCGGCGTCAGTGCCGCTTGATTGAACGCGTCTTCCGCGCCGAAGAAGTCGCCGGCCATCACGCACACGTCACCGAGCGTCGCGTACAGCGCCGCCGCCGTGATCGGTGAGGTCGCCCGCGGAATGCCCGCGCGTAACACCTGCGCCGCACGTGGTGCATCGCCCGCCTTCGCGAGCGCCACGCCATACGCGCATCGCGCATTCGTGAACCCGGGCGCGAGATCGAGCGCCGCGCGCAACGACTCCTGCGCCGTCTCCAGATCGTTCGTCGCCAGCGCGTGCGTGCCGCGCTCGTAATACCGGCGTGCGACCGCGCTCAATCGAGCTCCAACAGGCTGAACCGCGCCGACGCATCGTCGCCGCCTTCGGGCTTCTTCTCTTCAGGTGCAGGCGCCGCAGCCGCAGGAGCCGCCGGCGTGGCCGCGGGGGCTGGCGCATTGCCGCCACCCGATGCCGGTGCGCCACCACCTGCGCCACCCGTCGGCGCGCCACGAATCGACAACCCGCGCGACGGCGGCGGTGCCGCAGCTGCTTCGCGCGTGCTCGGCGCCGGAATGCTTCCCGCCGGACCCGCCGGCAACGTGCCCGGTTGCTGCGACGGATTCGTCGGTCCCGGTGGCCGCGGGCGCGCCGGCACTTCTTGGACGTTCGTGCCCGGCTGCGGTCGCGTATCGACCATCTGAATTCCAGCCGGTGGATTCCGCGGCGCGAGCAACGGTTGGACGACGCCATTGATCCGCACGCTCACCTGCTCGCCATCGACGACGAACATCTGCAGCTCGGGGAAATCGAACCGCGTCTGCAGCGACGTGATCAGCTGCGCGAACGAGATGTTCTTGAGATCCGAAAGGGTCTCGGCCTGATGCAGCAGCATCGGCGGCGGCCCTTCGACCACGTACTCCTTCACGACAAACGTCAGGATCTCGAGCAACGCGTCGCGATCCATCTCGGAGAACGCATCCTTGACGTTACTGGCAATCTCGCGCAAATCGGGACGCGTCGGCATAAGACTCCTAGAACGTAGCTCCGTCGAAATCAGCGCCATTCGTCTCGCATCCCACGAGCCGGGCACCAGACAGGTCGGCGTTACACAAATTGACGCCACGCAAATCGCACCGCACGAGTGCCGCGCCACGCAGCACGGCGCCGTACATGTTCGCGCGCTTGAAATCGATATCGAACAGCGCCGCGCCCGTCCAATCCGTACGCGAGAGCGAGACGGTCGCGCCGTCGTAGCCTTCGAACACGCACTTGATCAGCACGGCACCCGAGAAGTCGGCCGAGTAGAGCTCGCTCGACACGAACTTCGTGGTTTGCAGCCGCGCACGATGAAACCGGACGCGCGCCATCCGCACGGGACCGAGCTCGCAGCGCAGGAGCTGGGCACCGGAAAAATCGAGCTCCGTGAAGTCGCAGTCCTTCGCGGTCACGCGATTCCACAGCGCGCCCTTCCATTGCGACGTCCGGAGATCGGACAACTTCAATTCGCTGCGCTCGAGCCGCGCGTCATCGCCATCGGCGCCTTGGAGATCGAGCTTCTCGATCGTCACGCTATCGAGGTCGCACGATCGCAACCCGATGGCCTGCGCCGCGAAGCCCGTGATCGTCCGACCCGCGAGCTCGTCTTCGGCGATCAGCCGTTCGAGCTGGACGCGCGACTGGATAACGCCTGCATCGGCGCTGGTGTCCGCCACATCCCGAGAGTACCACCCCTATCGCGCGTGCGCTTTGCCGAGGAGCCACTGCAATCCGGCCAGGTGCTGCTGGTCGTGGCTGCACAAGTAATGAATCAGGCTTCGCAACGTCAACGGGCCGTAGCCTTCGAACGTCGCACGCCGCGCCAGCTGCTCGTCGGAGAGATCCGAAATCATCGCGAGCGTTTCCCGGCGGGCCGCCCGAAACGCCGCGAGGACGGCTCCGGAATCTTCGCGCGCATACCCGCGCTCGACGACCAGCGCATCGGTATCGATCGACGCGAGCACCGGCTCGTGCTCCGCCAGCGTCCGCCGGATTCGCACGTGATAGCCGTCGCGCTCGATATCGCGCACGTGACAGATCTGTTCGAGCGCCGTCAGCGCTTCGCTCGGCACGCCGTCCCACGAAGCGGGCGCCCATCGAACGAGCTCCGTCGGAAACGCGGCGTAGTTCGCCTCGAGCTGCGCGGGAAACGCGGCCAATGCTTGGAGCGTGACGTTCACGCGCGACGAACGTAGCCGTTGCGCACTTGCTGATTGCGCGCCGAATCGCCGAACAGCTCGAGCACGCGCGCCTTGATCCGCTCGGTCGTTTCCTTCAGCTTCGCCTGCGCTTCTTTACGCGCTTGGCCGAGCATCGCGGCCTCGTGGCTATCGAGCTGTTGCGGGCCGACGCCACCACCGAGCTCCTCGTGCAACACCGCTTGCTCGACGAGGTCTGCTTCCGTTTCGTGCTCCGCCGCGAACGGCATCGCATCTTCGAACGTGGCTTTGCGGTGGAGACCACCGCCGGCGTGCTTCGCCTGCTGCGCGACGTGCGTGAGCTCGTGGGCCAAGAGCGCTTGGCCCTGAGCACTCGCCATCGACTTGTCGGGCGAGTTACCCATGATGACCATACCGGTCGCGCCGACGGTCACGGCGTACGCGTTGCGCTGCCGGTTGAACTCTTCGGCGAACTCGCCCGTGAAGATTCGAACGTGACCGAGGTCGACGCCGAGCCGCTTCTCGTACTTCGCGCGAACGCTATGCTCGAGTGGATCGCCGCGCCCCGCGCGCTTCGCGATCATCTTCAACATGCGCTCGGGGTCGTACTTGCGTGCGAGCTCGTCGGTCAGGTCTTCCGGACGATCACCGCGCTCGCGCCGTTCGCGCTCCTCGCGTTCCTTGTCCGTCTCTTCCTGACTCATCTAGTAATCCTACGACGTTACTCGTCGTTTCCTTCCCCAGATCCCGACCCGGAGCCCGACCACTGCGACACGTAACCCTCTGATCCTTCATAGAATTCGGAGGTCTTTTGCTGGTCGACGATCGCGGCGTCTCCACCCAGCGCCGCATCGAGGAACTTCGTCTCGTCGAAGCACGACCCGCCCTTCACGCCCTTCACCTGGTACGTGACCTCGCCTTTGGCGTTGATGACGATTTCGATGTCTTGCTTGTGCATGGCTATTCGCTCACCCACTTCCGCACGACGAGCCGGATCGAGCCGTCTTCCTCGTTCACTTCTTCTTCGACGGCGTAACCCTTCTCTTCGCAGGCCTGTTTGACGTTGTGGTACTGGTACTTCTGCGCGAGCGTGTTCTGGAACTCTTCTTCCGAGATGCCCTTGGTCGTCTCCACGCCCCACCAGTCCGCCGTGACGCCGTAGGTGCCATCCTGGTTATCGACGACGCCGATGTCGTACCGACCCATGTCGATCGACATCACGCCTTGCAGCTTGTCCCCGCGATAACCGCGCACGTTCACCGATTGGCCTTGCTCGGCTTCGGTGAACTTCAGCTGCATGTCCTCGAGCGCCTTCTTGATCGCGGCGAGGTTCGTCATCTTCAGCGCGCACTTGGTGAAATGCGACATCGTCTTCCCCTTATACGCTGCTTACAGCTCTAACTTCCGCGAGTCATCGTCGGGCTCGGGGCCCTTATCTCCGAGGTTCGCGGTCTTGCCGCCATACCTCGCCATCCACCCAGCTGGCTTAGCAGGCTTTGCCGCCCGCGACGATGCCGGCCGCGCACGCGTCCGCGCCCACTCGCGCATCGATTCGATCATCTCTCGCATCGTGATCGCGAGCGGCACGATATCCGCCAGCGTCTTCTGCAACCCTTCGGTCGTCAGATCGCCGCCGGTATCGAACGCGTCGTACAGCGCCGCGATCACCGCTTGCTCGAGCTCGGCGCCCGAGTAATCGATCGTGGCGTCGACGAGCTTCTCCATGTCGAACTGGCCCGGATCGCGGTTCTTCTTGCGCAGGTGAATATCGAGGATCTGGCGACGGTCTTCGCGATCCGGCAGATCGCAGAAGAAGATTTCGTCGAACCGGCCCTTACGCAGGAGCTCCGGCGGCAGCTGACTCACGTTGTTCGCCGTCGCGATCACGAACACCGGCGTGGTCTTTTCCTGCAACCACGTGATGAACGTACCGAACACGCGCGACGTGGTGCCGCCGTCCGTGCTTCCCGACGACTGCGTGCCCGAGAAGCCCTTCTCGAGCTCGTCGATCCAGAGGATCGCCGGCGCGATCGCTTCGGCCGTCTTGATCACCGACCGCACGTTCTCTTCGGACGAACCGACGAGACCCGCGAAGATCTTGCCGACGTCCAACCGGAGCAGTGGCATCTGCCACAACGCGCCAACCGCCTTCGCGGTGAGCGACTTACCGGTGCCCGGCACGCCGATGAGCAAGATGCCCTTCGGCAGCGGCAGACCGAAATCCTTCGCTCGCGACCCGAACGCCGCACGGCGCTTCACGAGCCAGTCCTTCAGGATCTCCATGCCGCCGACGTCGCTGAACTCTTCGCGATGCTCGTAGTACTCGAGCAGGCCGCTCTTGCGAATGATCTGCTTCTTCTCTTCGAGGATCGTCTCGAGATCGAACGTGTGCGTGCGCACCGCCGACTTCGCGAACACGTTCTCGGCCTCGACGAGCGTCAGGCCGAGCGCCGATTCGACGACGCGCTCCATCATCGTGGGATCGCTCTCGATCACCTGCTGCGTGGCCGCCGGTAGGTTCGGCAACACTTTTCGCGCGGCGCCTTCGATCTCCAACCGGTTCGGGAGATCCCAATCCATGATCGCCGACACGCTCTTCTCGAGCTCCGGCGGAATCTTCATCACCGGCGACAGCACGAGCAACGACTTCTTCGTCTTGCGCAGCTCGGTCGCGGCATCGCGCAGGCGGCGAATCACCGCCGGCTCTTTCAAGAACGGATGGAAGTCCCGCAGTACGAACAGCGCCCGGCCTTCCGCGCGCAGCACGTGATCGATCGCCTTCATCGGATCTTTCACGTCGCGCGTGCCCTGCCCGTTCGCGACCACCTTGAAGCCTTCGGTGATCGACCACACCTCGAGCCGCATCTCGCGCTCGACGCACAGCTTCCGCAACGACTCCTCGACGCGCCCTTCTTCCGGCGACGTGATCCAGATCAGCGAGTACCGCGCCTTGATCAGATCTTCGATCTCGGCCTTGCTGCTCCGTTTGTGCTCGATGGTCATCTATTCTCCGCTAGATCGCGCAAACCGCGAAGCGCACCCTTCGCGGTCTCCGCACTGTCGACGAGCGCTTCGACGGCATCGCCGACCGCTTGCATCGTTTCACTATCGTCGGACTTGAGGTTCGGTAGCTCGCCTTGGACGAGCACCATGTTGTTGCGCATCTCCGACAAGATGTCGTTGATCGCCTCGTAGATCTCTTTCGCGCGCTTCGCGAGCTCGGGTGAGCCCGCCGGCGTGCCGACCGCTTCGATGATCGATTCGGTCTGCGCTTCGGCCGACGCCTTCGCACGCGCGGCTTCACCACGCGCCTTCAACGCATCCATCTTCGCGGCGTCGATCTCGAGCTGCAGGCCCTTCACCGACCGCTCCGCCTGCTCGGCCTTCGCGGTCAGCTCCGCCACCTTGCGCTCGAGCTGTTCGCGTACGCGACCCGCTTCCGCTTGATCGATCACCTGCTCCGGCTTGGTCGAGACCTTCTCGAGATCCGCGATCCGCCGCTTCAGCTTGTCGACCTCGCGCCGGGCGTCGTCGCCGCCGGTGGTCGCGGTGTCGTGCGACTTCTGCAGCTTCAACACTTCTTCCGCCGCACGCGCACGCGCGACCTCGGCCTTCGCCAACGCATCCTGCGCGACGCCGCGCGCACTCTCCGCCGCGATCTTCGCGTGCGTGGCTTCCTGGAGCTCGACCTCGGTCTGCGCGAGGCGGCCCTCGAGCTTTTCGCGATCGCGTTCCGCGAGCTGGTACTGCTCGTCCAACCGATCGCGATCCGCTTCGGCCTTCTTCAGCTCGACGCGAACTTCACGGATGTCGTTCGCGAGCTTCGTGACGTGATCGCCCTGTCCGCCGCGCCCCGAGTCGGTCTGGCTCTCGACGAGCATCCGGCCGAGCCGCTTGTTCTCGTCTTCGAGCGCGACGATGTTCGCCGCGCTCCGCGACGCCGTGGTCGCCGCTTCATCGCGCTCCGCCTTCAGCGCCGCGATCTGCTTCAGCATCTTCTCTTTGTCGGCGCGCAGCTCCTTGATGACCTCTTCCTGCGAGATGAGGCCAACGCGCCGCTCTTCGAGCATCCGCTCTTGCTCGTTGATCACCTCGCGCAGGTGATCGATCTCGGTCAGCTGCTCGTTGAGCTTCTTCCAGCCTTCATCCTTCGTCCGCGACAGCTCCATGAGCTGGCGGTTGAGGTCCTGCATGTCCTCGCGGATCTTGACGGCATCTTCTTGCGCGCGCGCCGCCTGACGTTCGCGAGCGGCCATGTTCTCGGCCATCTCGCCCATCTCGAGGCGGAGCTTGTTGTACTCGTCGCGCGTCTGCTGCAATTCATCGCGCAGCTGATCTGCGACGCGATCGTGTGCCGCCGCTTGCTCTTCGCGATCCTTGACCGCGGCACGGAGCTCTTCGATCCGTTCGCGCAGCGTGGCCGACTCGGCGCGGATGCGCTTGCCGTCGGCGACCTCGCGCTCGTAGTTCGCGTTCGCTTTTTCGATCTCGGCCTTCAGCTGCTTCACTTCCGCCGAGACCTTCGACGGATCGGCCGCGAGTCCGAGATCGACGAGAACTTTTTGTTCCGGATCGGCGATCGGCGGCGGCTGGCTTTGCGGCCGGCCCATCGGTCCACCGCGCCCGAAGATGCTCGGATTCTGCGCGCCCGGAAGCGCACCACTTCCCGACGGCATCGCCGGCGGACCACCGTTGTTCGGCATGCCCGGCGGACCGCCGTATGGCATCGGTCCACCACCCGGCGCACCCGGCATCGCGGGCGGACCACCGTACGGCATGTTCGCCGCCGGAGCGCCACCGCTCGACGGCATCGCCGGCGGACCACTCGCACCACCGGCCGAGCCACCGAAGCCGCCACGACTTCCACCGAACGTGCCACCACCCGGCATCTGCGGCGGGCCACCGTACGGCAACGAGCCACCACTGCCCGACGGCATCGCCGGCGGACCACTGTTACCGCCACTCGGCATCGCCGGTGGCGCACCGAACGGAGTCTGGTTCTGACCGAACTGCGAGGGCGGCGCGCCCGACGACGACGGCGGCGGAAAGCCATTCGGACGCGGCGCCGATGCACCCGACGGTGGGTCGAGCACCATCGTTCCGCCCTTCTTCGGCGGTGGACTGTTGAGCATGCCGCCGGCTCCCGGAGGCGCACTCCCCATCCCACCGCCCATGCCGTTCGCTTGTGGCGCGGCCGCGGCCTCGTCGATAAATCGCATGATCAGCGAGCCACACTGGATCACGTCCGAGTGGTTGATCGCCGTCTTTTGGATCCGCGTCTGGTTGAGGTGCGTGCCGTTCGCGCTGCCGAGATCCTCGACGACGTACCGACCGCCTTCCATGCGGAACTGCGCGTGCTTGCGCGACACCATGCCGTCGTCCGTGCGAATCGCACAGTCGAGGCCTCGCCCCACATAGACGGTTTCGTTGGGTGACAGCTCGACCGTACCCACGCGGCCCTGGCTGTCCCTGAAGTCCAGACGTGCCATTACGTGGCGAAATGATATCAGGTTTTACGGGGTCTGCTGCCCTCGCCCGACATCCCGCTCGGGCGCGCACGTGGACACGCCGGCGCCGCTAATTCGATAGCCCAAGTCCGAGATCACCGTACGGTGCGCACCAGTCTGGCGATCGATGGTGTGGACCTGACTGAAATCGTAGCCGGACGTGAAGAGGTACAGGGAGCCGCCCCATTGGGCGAACGCCCACGCCGAGTATTGGCCGGGGGCGTCGGTGCCGAGCGGCATCCGCTTGCCGACACCGTGGGCGGTCTTGCGATCGAGCTCCTGGACGTATGGCACTTCCCACGTCGACGTGAAGAATCCGTAGAGCTTGCCGTCGCCGGTGCCCGTGAGATCGACGGACTCGTCGGTGCGCGGTTCGACAGTCTCCACCGGCGTGCGCACCGTCGACTTCGGATCGACGGTGAACATCTCCGCGGTCCGCGTATCGACGGTATAGAGCTGTTCCTTGTCGCCATCGGCGACGAACGCCATCGTGAACACGCCGTTCGGGCCGTACATCCGCGCCGGCTTCTTGCACTCGGCTGTCGTCAGGTTGACGTTGAAGACCTGGCCGTCGTCGTACTCGACCCACGCAACACCGCTGCGATCGATCGTCATCGAGAACGGCGATCCATAGGGCTCGCACGTGAGCTTGCCGATCCGCTTGATCGGATCGCCGGTCGCGAGCTTGCGTGGATCGAAGCCGAGGAAGTCGTTCGACGTCGAGACGATGTAGATCAGCTTCGTGTTGTCGTCGGCGCACGCCTCGTCACACGCGCCGTCGACGCAGCCGTGATGACACGCGCGAACGCGACGCCCGAGGTGACCATCCGCCGCGCACTCGACCACATCGTTGCCCATACACACGCGCGGCGTTTTCGGATCGCACGAGTCGTCCTCGCCTTGAATCTTGTCGATCGGCTTGCCGCTCTGGCCGATCACCGGCGGTGAGTCCTGATGACCGCACGCGACGAGAACCAGGAGTGCGAGCTTCACGGTCCCTGCTGCGGTTGCTGCTGAGCCTGGCTCGCGTCGCGCTCCGGCGCACACGTCGACACGCCCGCGCCGCTGATCCGATAGCCGACGTGGGTCATGATCTTTTGATACTTGCCGCTCGTGCGATCGACCGTGCGCACCGTCGAGTTCTGCTCGCCGGTCAGCTCGTCGGAGACCGTCGCGAAGACGTAGAACACGCCGCCCCATTGCGCGAACGCGTACGCGGTCACATCGCCGAGCGCTTCGTTGCCGAGGAACATCTTCTTGCCGATCGGCGAGCCGTTATCGCGGTTGATCTCTTGGATGAAGCTCGGGTTGATGAACGACGGGAAGAAGCCGAACAGCCGCGCTTCGCTCGTGCCGGTGAGCTCGGGATTTTGCTCTTCGGTCGCGGTGATCCGCCCGACGTGCTTCGGCGTCAGGTCCTTCGTCGTGTCGATGTTCGAGAGGTCTTGGGACGATTCGTTCGCCGCGATGAACAGCTTCTCGCTATCGCTGCCGGGCTTGTCCGTCGAGAAGCCCATACCGAACGTCAACGAGCCGCTCGCGAACGGCGAGTAGCCCGTCGCCTCGCACTTCGCATCGTTGATGTGGACCTTGAACAGCCGGCCGTCGCCGTAGAGCACCCACGCGATGCCGTTGCGATCGACCGACATCGAGAACGGGCTACCGAAACCTTCGTGGGGACACTTCAGCGTGCCGATGCGATGGAACGGATCCTTCGGCAGCTTGCGCGGATCGAAGCTGAGGAAGTCGTTCGACGTCGACACCAAGTAGATCAGCTTCGTGTTGTCGTCCTCGCAGGTCTGCTCGCACTTGCCGTCCGTGCAGCCGTGATGACAGGCGCGAACGCGACGGCCGAGATGACCGTCCGCACCGCACTCGACGACATCGTTGCCCATGCACACACGCGGCACGTTCGGATCGCACGAATCGTCGTCGCCTTCGTACTTCGCGACATGCGGCTTGGCCGACCCCGATCCGGCGCCCGGATCGGGTGGTTGCTGACCGCGATCGCACGCGGCGAAGACAACCAAGAGGACAAGCAATCCGCGCATCTTCGACCTATGTCATGGCTTAACCCGCGACGGGGCGCTAGCCATTCCTACTCGCGCTTGAACACCGCTTCCGTATTGCCCACGCGAATGATGTCCCCGGGAGCTAACGTCTTTTTCGGCACTTTCTGACCGTTGACGTAGACGCCGTTCGTCGAGCCGAGATCCGCCAGCTCGTAATCGCTATCGACCTTGCGAATCCCCGCGTGCTTCTTCGACACCGCGGGATCCGCGAGCACCACCGTATTGCCCGCGATCGATCCGATCGTGGTGACCGCCTCGGTCAGCGGTAGCGTTTGATTCGCCATCGGCCCGAGGATGAACTCGAGCCGTGCGACCGGCGCCCAGCCGCAGAACATGCACTTCTGCCACTGCGGCAGCATCACGCGCTTGCACTGACCGCAGTTGCGTTGCGCGATCGGCGCGCTGCTACTGCGAGCCGCGCGGATGATCAGCACCAACACGACCACGGCGGCCGCGACGATGATTCCCGCAAGTGCGCCGTTCGACACGGGGCCTAGTCTAGTTGATCGACTTGAACTTGAAAGTGGTCTTGCCGAGCATGATCACGTCGTTGTCGACGAGGTCCTGCTTCTGGATCTTCTTGTCGTTGACGTAACAGCCGTTCGTCGAACCACCGTCATGCAGCGTGAACCCGGCGGGCGAGCTCGTGATGCTGCAGTGCTCGGTCGACATGAAGCCGTCGTTGACGACGATATCCGACGGCGGCGCCGTACCGATCTTCGTGAGGCCCGGCTTCAGCCGCCACGTCGCGTACGCGTTCACGCCGTTCAGTGGCACCAGCCAGCCGACGATCGGGAAGCCTTCCTGATCGCCACCCGCACCGATCATCACGGTCTTCGACGGGCCCATCGGCTTCGGCGCTTCCGGCGGCGGGGCGGCCTGCATCACCGGCATCGGCATCGGCTCTTCCTTCTTCCGCGTCGCCACCTTGATGATGATGAACAGGAGGACGAGGCCGACGATCGAGAGGATCACGGCGAGCCACGGGAACCCGGTCTTCACCGGCTTCACCCAGATCGGGACCATCGTCAGCGGCGCCGGCTCGAGCTCGGTCTGATCGATCTTGATCGTGATGTCGTGCTCTTTGCCGTCCCACGGCAGGCCCTGACCGGTCTTCTCGTCGAAGCCTTGGAACGTCAGGTAATAGCGATCCGCCATGCGCGCGATGATCGCGTTCAGCTCGCTCGCGATGCCGTCGATCGAGTTCACGGTCTTCGCGCCTGGAATCATCGTCGTGATGACCGAGCCTTCGCTCGACACCGCCGACTTGTAGATGATCGCGAACATCTGGATGTGCTGGCCGTTCGCCTGCTTCTTCAGCTCGGCGAGCTGGCCCTTCGCGGCATCGTTGTTCGTATCGTTGCCGTCACCGACGACGATCAGCGCCTTACGTGCCGTCGACACCTTCGACAGCTCGGCCAGGCCCTGGGTGATGCCCTGCACCATGTCGGTGCCGATCTTCTTCTGGTAGTCCTTCTGGCTGCCGAGCGAGCCGCCGGTGATCGCCTTCAGGTCGCCCATCGGGACCTTCACGTCGACGCCGGTCGAGTACGAAATCACGATGCCCTTGGACCCCGCCGGACCGGCGTTGCCGAGCTGCAGCTTGTCGATCGCTGCTTCGAGATTCTTCAGCACGCCCGGGTACTGCGCGTTCGGATCGGTCTCGACCTCTTCGTTGCCGATCCAGATCTCTTGGCCGTTGATGACCAGCGCGATCGCGATCGTCTCGTGACCCTCCGAATAGTCCCGGAGCTTCGACGCCATCATCACGACCTTTTGGTTCTGGTTCGTGGTGGATAGCGAGAACTTGTCGACGGTGGTCTTCTGGCCACCGACGATCGTGGCTTCGATCTGCGGTGCCTTGTCCTTCGTCTTCGGATCTTTCGGATCCGGCGGCACGACCGAGAGGAACACTTCGACGTTCGAATCGGCGCGCACCGGCTTTGCCGTGTACAAGCCGCCGACGAGCAACGTGACGATCAGTGCGTAGACTGTCTTCATAGGCTCTTGAACTTCAGCATCGCGCTGCCGAACTTGATGAAGTCGTTGTCGACGAGCTCGTGGCGATCGACGCGACGGTTGTTGACGTAGGTGCCGTTCGTCGAGCCGGTATCGCGCAAGATCCACAGCCCGTTCTCGGCCGCGATTTCCGCGTGCTTGCTCGACATGAACTTGTCCTGGAGCACGAGCGTGACCGTCGCGTCCTGACCGTTACCGATCACGTTCTTCGGCTGGAGCGTGAACAGCTCGCCGCGATGCGCGCCCTGCAGCGGCACCAACCAGCCGAGCAACTGCACGCTGCCCGGGCCACCGCTCGAGTCGAGCACGAACGCCTGGGTCTTCAGCTTCTGCAGCTTCGCCGGCGCCATCGCCGCTTGCTGGGCGATCTGCGCGCAGTACGGGCAGCTGTCCCACGTCTTGTCGAGGCGCTGCTCGCATTGCGAACAGAACTTCTTCTTGAAGATCCAGAACCCCTTCGTCCGGATCGGCGGGTTCGGATTCGGCGCACCGCCAGGCATCTGCGGAGCTCCCATCGGCATTCCGGGCATCCCAGGCATTCCGGGCATTCCTGGCGCTCCGGGCATTCCGGGCATTCCTGGCTGCATACTCTGAGCTCCTTGCTGGGGTGCGTAGCCGTACTGGACGGGCGGCGGTTGCTGCTGCTGAGACATCTGTTGCCCCGGCTGGATCGGATATCCGCCGGGACCTTGTTGCTGGTAACCCATGTTGGGCTGATAGCCCTGGGCCTGCTGCGGCTGTCCCGGCTGGCCTTGTTGAGGCGCGCCGGGCTGGCCGTGCTGACCATTCCACTGGCCGACTTTTTGGTTCGCGTCGCCGACGAAGCGCTGCCCGCGCTTACCCATCGCCTTGGCGCGATTGATGTCGACCTGGATGTTGCCCTTGATGTTTTTGACACCGAGGATCTTGTTATTGATCGCTCGGAAGGGCTGAAAGATGAAGTCGATGTATCTGAGGAACATGGACCTCGAGCCCCCTCGTTAGGTCGTCATCCTAGCATGTCGGGTTTTCTTCCCGCTGCCGCTCATTTTTTCTCGAGTTATTTGGGTTGGAAAACCCAGATATGGAACATGTTGATATCGCGGCCGGCGGTGATCGACTGCTGGCGGACGAGCAACGTGCCCTCTTTGACGTGCTCCGCGGCAATCAGCGCCGGCCAGTTGCGCCAGCGATGGACGCGGTCGGTGCCCACGCACGACACGACCGAGACCTTCTTACCGTTGATCGACATCTCGAGCTCGTAGTCGCCGTACACGTAGTCCATGCGGCGGAGGATCACGACGGGCTTGTTCGCCGTGATGTTCAACAGCTTGAACTCCGAGTAGCCGTCGACGTGTGCGCGGCCCGTATCCTCGACGGTGGTGCCGTCCGGGTACTTGAGCTTCTGGCGAGACCGGTACGAGTCCTTCGCCTCTTTGATCGTGAAGATGTGCTTGTCCTCGGATTCCTTGTTGAGGATCTCGATCTCGTCGACGAGCACCCACGTGATGCCTTCGAGGTCCATCTGCGGCTTGGGCTGGGGCATGACCTTGACGCCCTCCCAATCCTTGATGTCCGCGACCTTCTCCTCTTTCTTTTCCTCGGGCGCGACGATGACCGGCTTGAGATCACCCACGGCCGAGAGCGCGATCTCGGCGCACTTCGCCTGATACGCGAGGAGGTTTTGGAACGCCTCGTTGTTGTTCTTGTTCTCGGCGAGCAGGCCGCGAAGGATCTCGACCTGGCGGCGGTACTCCGAGAATTCCTTCTTTTGCGCGATCGTCGGGTGATGGACGTCGACGTCGAGCGCGAGCTCGCCCTCGGTATCGACGATCAGCTTGAACATGTCGAAGATGTTCCGCAGGTCGACGAGGTTCGCGTAGAGCAGCATCAACGCGGTGTTGCAGCCCTGCACCACGTCGTGACCAGCGACCACACCGCGGCGGGTGTACTCGACGCCGGCGCGCCGGATCTGGTTGAGGAGGTTCTCGAGGCGCAGCCGCAAGAAGCCCGGCAGGTTCGATCCCGCGAGGCCGCCGCGCTGGACGTAGCGCATGTCGATCTCGTTCGCGGCCGGTGCCATCGGATCGCGCGCATCGCGGATCCGGTTCACGCCCTTCTCGAGATAGATCCGCGCGAGCTCGACTTCACGGCCGATGTCCGGCTCGGTCTGCGAGAGCTCGATTCTGCAGCTCTCGAGCACGCGGCGGTGGCCCTTGTACTCGAGGTTTTCCTTGTACGCGATGAAGTCCGTGAGCTCCTCGTAGTAGCGCAGCACGATGTAGATCGTCTGCGGGAGCTTGAACTCCTCGAGGTTGATGTTCCGGATCGTCGCGTCCCAGATCATGAGGTCGTTCCCCATGCCGTCGATCGCGTAGCCCGGTTGGACTTCGACCGCGAGGTCACCACGCGCACGCGCCATCACGCGCAAGTCGCCTTGGAACCCGTACACGATGCCCGGTGAGTGGAGCATCTTGTTGTGCAGGCGGCGCTTGTCGATGTGATAGCGCTCCGCGTCGTTCCAGTCCTTCTCGGTCGTGAGAAAGCCCTTGAAGAAGTTGATGCGCTTGAAACCCTGAACTGCGTCGCTCATTTTTCGTCTCCGTCGGGAAGCGCCTGGACAACCTCGGCCCCGATACCGATACCGGACCGCAGACCGATCGAGAAGAACTCGCGTAGCTCGACGTCGCCTTGTTCTTCCGTGAACTGCAAGTAGTAGTGCGTGTGTGCCGGCTTTTCGAGCTGGATGATCTGATGGATGCGGATCACGAGCTCCGGCGTGACGTCTTCGAACTTGATCGGCATCGTCACGACGAAGCAGTGCGCGAGATCGACCGGTGGCAACACCACCGAGTCGAGCGCGATCCGTGCACCGACCTCGGAACCTTCGCCCTCGACGCGAAAGCCCTTGAACGGCCAGGTGTTCTCTTGGATGTCCGGCTCGTGACCGGTGAACAGCTTCAAGAACAGCGTGAGCCCGCGCTTGGTGCCGCGGATTCGATAGAGATCGACGGCGCGTTTCACGAGCGCGCGCTTCTGCTCTTCGGGCCAATCGAGGTCGACGCTAAACGCCGTCCAGTGACTCAGCCACTGCAAGAACTCGGGCGGCGCGACGTGCGGATCGTAGAACCGCCAGCCGTCCGTCAGGTTCGTGTCGACGGAGTCGAACATGTGCTCGAAGATGAAGCACATGTCGCGCACGAGGTTCCGGCCGACCGCGTCCGAGCGGCGATAGATCGCTGGTAGGTGCTCGAGGTAACCGCGACGCGCGACCCAGATCGTGACCTCGGTCGTCTCGTAAACCATTTGTCCGCGAGCCGGACGTTGGTCGAGCACCGTGTCGCGATCTTCGTAGCTCTCGCGATAGAGCACGACGATCTTCTTGAGGCCCACGTCCTCGAGCAGGATGTACGCCTTCTCGAGCGTCTTGCCCGCTACATCGGGGACGCGAACGACTCGGCGGTTGAGGGCTTCGGTGACCATTTACTTGATGTCGTCGCGAACTTTTTCGGCGAGGTGGACATGGACGAGGAACGGCAGCTCGTCATCATCGATCCGCATGTGCTCGATCGTCACGTTGCGCTGTTCGTCGCGGATCTCGATCGCATCGACACCCTCGACACCCGGAACCTCTTCCACCAGGTGAATCAGCTCTGCTTTTAGCACCGGGCGGCCGAATTCCCAGCCCTTGCCATCGCGCCCGCCGACGAGCGAGTGCATGAACTTGCGCACTTTGATCTCGATATCGCGGCGCAACCGATCGCTGGTCCCGACGGTCCGCCGGATCAACACGACGCGAATCGACAGATCCTTGTACTTCGGCCGCACGACGTTCAGCACGGTGCCGACCAGCTTGCGCTCGTCGAGGTACCGCTTCACGTGGCGTAGCACTTCGTTCGACGGCACGAGCCGGCGCGTCAGCTCGTCACCGCGAGTGTCCGCCTTCGGCAAGAGCGCCAGCGTGACGTGGCCGCGATTGCTGCGATCGGGAACGCACCGTGCGCGAGCGAGCTGCGTCGACGCACGTAACGCGAGCATTTCGTAATCCTCGACGGTGACGGCGCGATCGCGACTCTTGATCGTGTACGGCGCGCGGTTCTTCGCATCGTCGATCGATTCGCGATCGCTGCCACCGGTTGCCGCGATCGGATTCGTCACGGCTTCGATGTACGCGAGCGCGCGGCCGAGCGAGGTCAGCGTGTGCGGGTTGACGTTGCCGGGCGCGCCGCCGCCGATGCGATAGCTCGATGCGATGATCGAGTTCTTCGCCTCGGGCGGCACGAGGCCGCGCCGGCCATCGCCGAACTTGATGATGCCGGTGATGTAATCGAGCGTGTAGTGCCGGCTGCGCGGCGTGGACGCGAAGAAGCTATCGACGCGCTTCCACTTCACCCAGACTTCGTTGTTCTGGACGTTGTCGGGCTCGACCTTGCGAACGGCGTCCGGACCGAGGTCGACGATCTCGTCGGGGTTCGGTGCCTGGCGTTCGCGAATCTCGATGACTTCGTCGTCGAGGAGCGGCGAGCGCAGGAACTTGAACTCCTGGAGCGGCGACCCGTCCGAGCTACCGAGCGTTTCACCGCGGATGGTCTCCTGATTGAACGCATCGATCGCGTTCGTCACGAGCATCTTCACGCGCGGCGGCTTCACGTAACCGCCCTGCTCGAGGCGCGCGCGGAGCCACCAGCGATCTTCGGTGAACTTCGACGAGCGCTGCCAATCCTCCGGCGGGATGAAGAACGCGAAGCCCGATCCGGTGAAGCCTTGCGTCTCGTCGTCGACGGAGAGGGGTTCCCAATCGCGGCCGTCGAAGTACTCCCAGACGACGCGTTGGCCACCCTCCCACGACAGCCGGCGGAGCTGTTCGTACTTCTCGAGCTCCGCGGTCGCGACTTCGGCTTCGTCCGTCGGCAACGAGCCGAGGCCGAGCTCTTCTTCGAGCTGGAAGAAGATGCCGAGCGGATCGTTCGGGGGCTTGCTCGTGAAGCCGAGATAGAGCGCCGGCGATTCTTCCGGCTTGGCCTGGAACGGCTGGAAGATCGTGAACTCGGTGCGCGCGACTTCGGTGCAGTCCGTGTACTGGAAGTCGTTGAACGCGAGCACGTGGCGCACGTCGCGATAGTCCTCGCGATAGCGGAACGTGATCGTGCGGAGCGCGGGCGGCTTCAGCGGGCGATCATCCTTGAACAGCCACTTCTCGTTCTCGAGCGTGTACTGGCCCTGTTCGCCGTAATCGCCCTTCTCGATCCGGACGCGCACCCACTTCTTCGACACGCCGTTGATCTCGAGCGCGTCCATGTCTTTCGGGCGGCGGAAGCTGACCGTGCCGGATTGCGACATCGCCTTGGTGTCGTCGTGGAAGCCGAGCTCGTCGCCGGCGCCCGGCAACACGCCGCGCGGTGCGGTGCGGCCGAGGTGACGCCAGCGCTTGCCATCCCAGTACTCCCACGCGAGCACGAGCTGATCGCTCGGGTTCGGGCGCGGGATGATCGTGGAGTCGGCGAGCAACATCTCGATCGAGACATACGCATCCGGCGTTTGCATCAGCTCGTCGCACGCGAGGTAGAGGATGCAATCGACCTTCGGCTCTTTGCCGAACGGATAGAGGTTCTTCGAGAGATCGAGCTGGAGGAACGCCGCGTTGTCGAGGTTCGCGTACGCCTGCGTCGGCAGGAGGCCCTCGCCGACGACCTCGACCTTCGTGCGGATCGTGTCGATTTCGGTGTCTTCGGGCGACTGCGGAACTTCCGCGAGCCGGCCGCGGAGCCACAGGCCTTCGACGTGATTGACGGTCGTGGGCTCGAACCGGATCGGGCCGAGGAACGCGACCTCGCCGCGATCGACATCGATCTGCGCGGGCTGCAAATCCTTCCAGCGCGTGCCGTCCCAATGCTCCCACTCGAGGAGGCGCGCCATGTCGCGACCGCCACGCTCGGGCGTGCCGAGGAAGACCTTCAGCAGCGCCGATTCGCCGGTGTTCGCGAACCGCGGATCGCCGAGGTAGATGTAGCGCTCGATGCGCTGCGCGCCGTTGAAGATCTCGAACGAGTCTTGAACCGCGCCGGGCTCCGGATCGAGGTAGCGACTGTTCTCGCTGTACGCCTCGTCGAAATAGCTGAAGCAACGATCGGGGCGCGCGATCGAGACCATCACGTCGCGCGAGGTTTCGAACGTGACCGTGTGCTCTTCGGTCGCCTGCGGTGTGGACACCTGGGTACCGCGCGGAACGCGTTGCTTCGCGGCGCCTTCGACGAGCGAGAACCGGACGAGCGCCTTGGCCGCGCGCGGTGCCCGGAGCTTGATCCCGAGGAGGTTCAGGAACGCGACGTAGTTCTTGTCGGGGACCTGATTCAGTCGATAGATCAGGAGGTCCGTCATCCACGCCGCGAGCTCGATCAGCGTGATGCCGGGATCGGACGGGTTGTGATTCGTCCATTCCGGCGCGTAGCGCGGAATCATCGAGATGGCTTCTTCGACGATGTCGTTGAAGGAACGGTCGTCGAGCTTCGGCGGTGGGATCATGGAGCTCCGTTACCAGTCGGTGCTTCATCTTCGTTCTTCAGATAGAACGGGAACACCAAGTTGCGTTTGTCGTTCTTGCCCGCGATCACGTACTCGATCCGGATGTCGAGACGGTTCGGCTCGTCGGCATTGGGTTGAGCGCGGCAGACCACTTTCTCGATCCGCGGCTCGAATTTGTAGATCGCTTCTTCGCAGTAAATCTCGGCGCGCGCCGCGGTCAGGTCGTTGTTCGGCGCGAACATCAAATCGTGGATCTGGCAGCCGAACAGCGGTCGGTTGATCCGCTCGCCCGGGGCCGTGCCCAGGATGATGAAGATCGATTGCCGCACGTTCTCCTCGAGCTGGCTGCTCGACACACCTCCGTTGAGGTTGACCGAGACGGGAAACCGCAGGCCCCGGCCGAGAAAATCGCGATCGTTCGCCATCTAGATGCGTCGGCTCAGAAAGCCGAGAACCGACCCTGGATGAATTTTTTGCACTTCGTACACGAGATCTTCGTCGAGTTGTCCTGGACCTGTTCCTCGACGAGAAGTGGACGGTGGCTGCAGTACGGGCACGAGAGGTCGTTCGGCCGACCGGCTACCACCATGTCCAGCACGTCCTGCCATGCGATTTGAGCTGCGATCTGCGCTTCCTCGTCATCCGCCATACGCGCGCGAGATTCCTTTCGTTTCGACCCCTTCGAACGCAGAATAAATCATAAGAAATCAAGCCGGTTTGGATCAACCGACGGAGGTACAAAACGCGCGGCCATCGCGGATGGAAAAGCGTCGCCTCGGTGCCGCATATCCGTCATATCGGCGGGCGTGCTCGCGGGTTGCGAATGGCGTCGACTGTTACGCCGGACACCCGCACTTTCTTCGCAGCGGGTACCAGGTTTCCGGCCACCCGATCGGCGGGGTGCCTTAGCTCTTCTTCGGCGTCGGATCGTTCGTCGACACCGACACGTTCGCGGACACCGAGCCGCCCTGCACGGTCGGCGTCACCGGGCTGTTCACGTGGCTCGCGATGTCTTCGTTGACCTCGCCCTCGACCTCGCCGCGCGCCGCCTGCTTCGGATCCGCATAGACGGCCGCGCCGGTCTCGACATCGCCACGCGCGGTCTGCACCGACGCCGGCGTTTCGGCCATCACGAGACCATCGGCCTGCGCTTGCGCTTCGCCCTTCGCGGCCGCGGTCGGATCGTTGTACGCGAAGTCGGCCTGGCCCTTCACGGCCTGCGCTTGGTTCGACATGTCGACGCCCGACTGCAGCGTCGTGTTGCCGCTAACGTTCGCGACCGTCGACGCGTCGAGGCCCGGTGCCGCCGACGTTGGTGCCGTCGGTTGGCCCGGCAGGCTGACGCCCGCTTGCGACGCGACCATGCCTTCCGCATTCATGCTGCCACCCGGCACGTTCGAGCCGACCATGCCGTCGGCCGACGGCGCGCCGCCGCTCATCCCAACACTCGACGTGTTCGTGAAGCCGCTGCTCGAGATGCTGCCACCGAAGTTCGCGGTGCCGCTCGGCACGCTGCCCGCGTCGAGGCCGCCGGTCGAGCCACCGCTGACACTCGAGGCTGCGCCGCCACCGACGTTCGATGCCGCGCCTGCCGCACCGTTGCCGTCGAGGTTCGCGCCCGCGCCAACGCCACTGCCGAGGCTCGTGCCACCGGCGCCACCGATCGCGCCGCCCGCGGCACCGTTGCCGTCGAGGTTCGCGCCCGCGCCGACGCCACTGCCGAGGTTCGTACCGCTGCTCGCGCCACCGATCGCGCCGGCTCCGCCCGCGGCTCCGTTGCCGTCGAGGTTCGCGCCTGCACCGACGCCGCTGCCGAGGTTCGTCGCGCCGCCGCTCGTCGCGCCGCCACCGCTGACGGTGCTGAAGCCGCCGCCGACGTTGCCGCCGAGGTTCGCTCCGCCGCCTGCTGCGCCGCCACCGTCGAGGTTCGCGCCACCGCCGACGCCGCTGCCGAGGTTCGGCGCGCCGCCCGAGGCACCGCCGCCGAGGTTCGCGCCGCCACCGACGCCGCTGCCGAGGTTCGTCGCCCCGCCCGCAGCTCCGCCGCCGTCGAGGTTCGCGCCGCCGCCGACGCCACTGCCGAGATTGGTCGCGCCACCAGCCGATGCGCCACCGCCGAGGTTCGCACCGCCGCCGACGCCACTGCCGAGGTTCGTCGCGCCACCCGCAGCTCCGCCGGTCGCGCCGCCCGCAACACCGCTGCCGTCGAGGTTCGCGCCGCCGCCGACACCACCGCCGAGGTTTGTCGAGCCACCCGCGGCGCCGCTGCCGGCTCCACCGATTCCGCCCGCTCCGCCGAGGTTCGTCGCACCGCCGCTCGCGCCCGCAGCTCCGCCACCGACGCCGCCGCCGAGATTCGCTCCGCCAGCCGCGCCGCCGACTCCAGCCGCGCCGCCGCCGACATTCGTCGCGCCGCCCGCTGCACCGCCGACGTTCGTCGCGCCGCCTGCTGCACCGCCGACGTTCGTCGCGCCGCCTGCTGCACCGCCGACGTTCGTCGCGCCGCCTGCTGCTGCGCCACCGCCGAGATTCGCGCCGCCACGCGCCGCCACCGGTCGAGCCTGCTGCGCCACCAACGCCGCCACCAGCGGCTCCACCGCCAACTCCGCCGCCGAGGTTCGCCGAACCAGCTGCGCCACCAACACCGGCAGCGCCGCCGCTCGCACCCGCGCCACCGACGGTAACTCCGCCTTGACCTGCCGATGCGCCAGCTCCGCCACCGGAGGCTCCCGACGCACCTGCGCCACCAGCGCCCGCTTGTCCGCTAGCTCCTGCAGATCCGCTCGCGCCAGCACCGGCTTGTCCACTGGCTCCAGCCGATCCGCCTGCGCCAGCTCCGCCGCTCGCGCCAGCACCGGCTTGTCCGCCTGCCGCAGATCCACTCGCGCCCGCTCCGCCACCTGCGCCTGCTTGTCCGCCGGCTCCTGCAGATCCACTCGCGCCTGCGCCTGCTTGTCCGCCGGCTCCTGCAGATCCGCTCGCGCCAGCTCCGCCGCTCGCGCCAGCACCGGCTTGTCCGCCTGCTCCTGCAGATCCACTCGCGCCCGCGCCTGCGCCTGCTTGTCCGCCGGTTCCAGCAGATCCGCTCGCGCCCGCTCCGCCGCTCGCGCCAGCACCGGCTTGTCCGCCTGCTCCTGCAGATCCACTCGCGCCGGCTCCGCCGCCTGCGCCCGCTTGTCCGCCTGCAGATCCGCTCGCGCCGGCTCCGCCGCTCGCGCCAGCTCCTGCTTGTCCACTCGCGCCGGCTCCGCCGCTCGCGCCCGCTCCGGCTTGCCCACTCGCGCCGGCTCCGCCGCTCGCGCCCGCTCCTGCTTGTCCACTTGCTCCAGCAGATCCGCTCGCGCCGGCTCCGCCGCTCGCGCCAGCTCCTGCTTGTCCACTCGCGCCGGCTCCGCCGCTCGCGCCGGCTCCGGCTTGCCCACTTGCTCCGGCAGATCCGCTCGCGCCAGCTCCTGCTTGTCCGCTTGCTCCAGCCGAACCGCTCGCGCCAGCACCTGCTTGTCCACTTGCTCCAGCAGATCCGCTCGCGCCCGCTCCACCGCTCGCGCCAGCACCTGCTTGTCCACTTGCTCCAGCAGATCCGCTCGCGCCCGCTCCGCCGCTCGCACCCGCTCCTGCTTGTCCGCTTGCTCCAGCCGAACCGCTCGCGCCGGCTCCGCCACCAGCGCCAGCCGATCCACCGGCTCCGCCGCTCGCACCACCGCCCGCCGAACCGCTCGCGCCCGCACCAGCTCCTGCCGATCCGCTCGCGCCAGCCGACGCGCCGCCCGCTCCGCCGCCACCGAGATCCACCGTCGACGACGGCGCCGGTTGCATCGCTTGCGGTTCGCTCGCGGCGCCACCGCCAGCACCACCGCCACCACCTGCGCCGCCCGCACCACCGGCTCCTGCGCCTGCACCGCCACCACCCGCTCCGCCGCCACCACCTGCTCCGCCGCCCGCGCCGCCTTGTTGCGCCTGCACCTGATCGCCCGCTTGGTTGCCACCACCCGCACCGAGCTCGCCCGTGCCTGATCCACTGACCTGACACGCCGGCGAGTTCTGCACGTTCGTCTGAACCTGCGAACCACTGATCACGATCTCGGCGCTCGCCTTGATCCCGAACGTCTGCGTCGCGTGCGTCAGCGCCTGCTTCGAATTCATCTTGATGCCCTCGGACGTGCCGACCTTCAGCGCGTTCGAGTGCATGATCACGTTCTGCTTCGCGATCACCTGGATGTCGCCATCCTTCGAGATGATCGACACCTTCTTGTTCTTCGAATCGAGAATGATCTGGTTCTGCTTCGAGTCGACGATCGTGATCTTCTCCGACCCATCTTTGTCGTCGAAAATGATCCGGTGACCCGAGCGTGACTTGATCAGCTTCGTGTTGTTCTTGCCGCTATCGTTCTTCTCCGGCGGCTCCTGCTTCTTCGAATGCAGCGCGCCGATGATGATCGGCCGATGCAGATCACCGTGCTCGAACACGACGAGCAGCTGGTCATCCTTCTCCGGCAGGTGATACGAGCCGCGCCCCTTGCCCGCCATCGGGACCGAGATGCGCGCCCAAAACGTCTTCTGATCCTCGGCGAGGTGCGGGATCGTGATCTTGATCCGATAGCCCGGGTTATCCGGCGGCGTGTCCTTATTCTCGACGACAATACCGAGCCACACCCCGCGGTACTTCTTGGCCCGCGAGGCCGTGGACATCGGACGGTCGACTGAGAGGAAGCCCATGGTTCGTTATGCGATCTTGATGGTGGGTGCGTCGAAGTTCGACGGTTGACCGGACGTGATCTTCGCCTGCGAGCTCGCGGTGACCTCGATGCTCTGCGTCGCCTTCACATCGATCCCCGTCTTCGCGTTGATCTTGATGCTGCCTTCTTTGGCTTCGATCGAGAACTTGCCGTTCTTGCAGATGATGTCGAGCGTGCCTTCCATCGACGAGATCGACACGCCGGTCTCGCCCGACATCGGCGGCTTGTAGACCGCGCACACGTTCGGTCCCGCACCCGCCTTCGCGAAGTTGCCGACGCCGATCATGTTCTTCGTCGTCTTGTCGGCGAGCACGACCTTGGTCTTGTCGCTGTCGTCGAGGATCATCCGGTGACCGCTGCGCGAACGATAACCACGGAAGTTGTTCTTGCCGTCTTCGTTCGGTTCCGGCGACGGATCCTTCGTGTTCCACGTGCCGCCGAGGATCACCGGCTGACTCATATCGCCGGCGAGGAACATCACGACGACCGAGTCATCGATCTCCGGCAGGTGATACCAACCGAACTTCTTGCCCTCCATCGGCGACTGGAGCTGCGCCCAGTGCGTCTGGTCGGTGTCGCCGTTGTCGAGCCACGGCAACTTCACCTTGATCCGGTTGAGCCCGTCCGGATCTTTGTTCTGCACCACGATGCCGTGATGCACGCCGTATTGGGTCTTATCGAGGGTGTCCTGTCGTGGGCCACCACCAGCGGTAATGCCCATCGATCAGCCCCCTTGGCCGTCGCGAGCGAGGCGAAGGTGGGTGACGTAACCGCCATCCTTATCCTTGCCGCCGGCGACGTAGCGATGGGTGAT
This sequence comes from Kofleriaceae bacterium, assembly GCA_047600425.1. Classification (GTDB taxonomy): domain Bacteria; phylum Myxococcota_A; class Polyangia; order Haliangiales; family Haliangiaceae; genus JABFXX01. The sequence goes on from JASGLC010000001.1 coordinate 535,695, forward strand.
TCCCATGACGTAGTACTTGCCGTTGAACGTGTCTTGGCCCGACGGGTTGATCGTCATCTTGATGACGGTCGCGAGCTCGAACTTCGGATCGCCGACGGCTTCCGCTTCGCCGGTCATGAAGTTCAACGACTGGTCGACTTGCTTGGCCTTCGCGATCGCGTCCGCTTCTTCCTTCGACCAGATTGGATGATCGACGGTGAACGTCTCTTGCTCGCCATGGCTGCCCGATGCCGACACCGCGTCCTCGGACCCCAGCGATGAAGAGCTGCCGGTGTAGTCACCGGTGATCAACTCTTTGGTCTCGGGGTTCCAGCCCTTCACCGTGACCTTCTTGTTGACCGGTGCCGACGACACGCGTGGAGAGAACGAGCGCAGCTGCTCGCCCTGCCCGATTCCCTGACTGATCTTGAGCTCGATCCCGGAGTCGCTCTGCAGATCGGGTTGCTTGCAGTGGATCGTCGTGTCGACGCACCAGATGTGGCAACCCATGCGGCCCGCGCGCGAACGCAGGAACTCCATGTGACTCTGGTTGTGCTGGTAGACGTGTTTGTACGTGATCGACTTCTCGTGCTTCCAGTCGAGCGTGAGGCCAGCGTCCTGCACGATCTGCGACAAGATCTGCTGGTCTGTCTTGTCGGTGAACGTCTGCGACTTCTTGTAGCGCAGCAGCTTGTGCATCTTGTTCATCGCGCGAATCATGATTCGCTGCGTTTCGCCGCCGGTGTAGCGCGGCTCGAGTCCGACGATCTCGCCCTTGTAGATCGACGTCTGCTCCTCGCCGATCTTGATCTCGACCGCGCCCGTGATCTTCAGCTTCGAGTAGCGATGATCTTGGTTGTAGACCACGATCTGCGCCATGTCGGCGGAGTTGATATCCCGGTCGACCGTGAACGAGACTTGGTGATCCTCGGGCACGTCCTGCCCGTCGAGGTTGATCTTGACGCTTACTGCGCCTGCCTTCCCGACGCTCATGACTAGCTCGCCGCTCCGCCGCTATCGCCCCCCGACGCCATCGAGACACGTTCGGCTTCTTTGAGCTTCAGCGTGACCGTCGCGCGAAGAGGTGCACCGTCCTGCGAGAACATCGTGTACTTCGTCGAGATCTGCTCGATCACGCACTTGAACTTGTTGTCGCCGCCACCCATCACGGTGCCCCACACGACCACGCAGTGATGCGGTCGGCGTTTGTCGTCTTCGCTCGAGTTCGGCTCGCGCACGGTCGCGAGTTGTTGCAACACGTCGACGGACGGCTGCACGCTCGCACCTTCTTCGTAGCCATCGAACAGGAGGTCGACGCTCATCGTCCGACCTTCAGCGCCGGTGAACTCGAGCTGGAGTCCGTTCGCGTTGGCCTTGTTGTGCTTCTGCCAAGGCACGGACTTGTCGATCTGCAGTTCTTTCGGGTTGTACTGCGCGTCGACAGAGAGGCCAGCTTCGTCGAGGCTGCCGATCGAGATCTTTGCGCCGGGCGGAATGAAGGTCATAGGTACGGCTCCCCGTTACGGTGACGTGCAGCATCCATGAGAGTGAGGATGTGCTTGTAAACTTCGTTCGCGACTTTCTCGATATCGATCTGTTGATGCGCGCTCTGCTGCGCGGCTTGCGTGCTCGGGTTCGCGTTCGCAGGTGCCGCGCTCGGCATCGAGCGTTCCGATGCCGCGATGTGCGTCGACGGCGCCGACTGCACGAGCGTGAGCTCGGCGAGCGAGATATCGCCACCGAGGCCGCCGTTCTGCTGCGCGAACATCTTCTTCGCCGCGGCTTCGAACCAGCCCGGGATTTCCACTTCACCGCCACCGAAGCGACCGGTCGAGCGCACCGGCGACGAGCTCGACGACGACGAGGCCGTGTTGACGTAGTCCGGTTGTGCGGTCGGCGCGCGATACGACGGGCCCTCACCACGGCCGGACGACGCGGTGTTCCGCGGCGCCGCCACCTCGGGTGCCACGTACGACGCGAGCGCTTCACCCGCGCGCGACGACAACGGCGAGAGTCCCGGACGCTCCGCCGCTGCGAACGCGAGATTTTCCGGCGCGAGCTCGGCCGCACGCCGGCGGAGAACGTCGCGCTGTTGCGCGGTTCCCGTCGACACGACCGCACCCGGCTCGTCGGCATCCACGCCGAGAGCATGACCGAGCATCGTCGGTGCGACGAGCGGAAGCACCGACCACGCGATCTGCGCGCGCTCGAGCGACGTGATCGTCTCGTCGCCGCGACCCGCGAGTGCGAGCGCGCGTGCCGCCTTCGCCGCCGGCGACCACGAACGCGCCTGTGCCGATTGGCCGAGCGCGACGTACATCGCCTCGAACTTCGCGCGCCGGCTCTGCGAGACCATCGCCGACGCCGCGGTCATCACGTCGGCTTCCGACGCTTCCGCTGGTGCCTGCGCTGCCGACGCCGCCGCCCTTTGGGCCGCCACATCGCCTTCGATCGCCGACGGAGCGACCGAGGTCATCTCCGGCGCCGACTGCGAAATCGAGCCCGCGCGCGAGCCCAAGCTCGTCGTCGCTTCGGTCTGCGCGAACGAATCGTCACCCGAGAGCGCTTGGATCTGTGCCGGCGACAATCCGAAGCCGAGTGCGGCATACGTGCCGAGCGCCGCCACGCTTTGCGCCGCGAGCAGCTCGAGGGCCGCGACCGGCATGTTCTGCTCGCCATCCGGCGCTGCCGCCGAAAGACCGAGTGCCGCGACCGTCGCCGACGGCCACATGAATGCGCCGCGCGGCGCACGCCGATCGACACCGAACGTGGTCGTGACGTCCGGCAGAGCAATCGGACCGGCGAGCGTGCCGTACGACGTTCCGGCGGACATCGGAGCCATCGTCGGATACGCGGTCATGCCTGCGACCGAGCCCGAGCGCGAGCCCGAGCCCGAGCCCGAAATCGGAACACCGGTGATCGGGTCGATCGACGCCGAACCTTGGCGCTCCGCTTCGATCGCCATCGCTTGGACGAACGTGCGGTTGACGGTGCTCGCCATCGTCGCGAGCTGACCGGGACCCGCGATCGCGAGCCGCATCGCCTGCGCCGCTTCCGCCGGGCCGAGACCGTAGACGCGCGCCGCGAGCACGAGCTCCGGCGTGACGAAGTCGAACGACAGATCCGCCGACGAGCGCTCTTGCGCGACCGACCACGCCTGCGCGCGTTCGGCGATCATGCCGGGCGCTGCGAACGTGGGCACGCGGCTATCGGCAACGTTCGCCGTGGTACTTGCTTGCGTCGTCGCGAACGGTACGGTGTACGCGCCAATCGAGCCGGCCTGCTGTGCGGCGATCATGTCGCCGACCATCGGCAGCGTCATCGCGTCGACCATCGACTGGCCGATCGGCAACGACGCGTTCCCGACGAACGTCTGCGGCGCGAACTGCGCGAGCTCGGGTGCCGAGATATTGATCGCTTCGCTCACGCCACCGATCGGCGCTTGCGCCATCTGCGGGCGTTGCGCGTCCGGCGTGACGATCGACTCGACGTTCCACGACAACAACGCCGAGCGCATCGTCGTGATGTGCTCGATCTGCTGTTGCGCTTGTTGTTGCGCCGCGATCTGTTGCTCGTACGCCGCGACCTGCTCGGGCGCGAGCTCTTCGCCGGCGGCTGCCGTCGGCGCGATCGGATCGACCGGCGCGACATACGACGGCGACCACTCGATCGCTTCACGCGCGATCGGCGCGAACGGCTGTTGGGCCGCGAACGTCTCGAGGCCCGGGACTTCGCCGATCGCCGCGCCCGCCGTGACTTCGCGCGCCGACGGCGACAACACGCCGGCGAGATAGGCGGCCGACAGCGTCTCGCCGAACAGTGCGCGGACGTCGAACGCCGGCGCCGCCGCGATCGGGAACACGTGACGGAATGCCGGTGCGAATGGCGAGCTCGCGAGCTGCGCTTGCAGACCCGCGGCCGGCGCGACTGGAACCGATTGCGCGACCGCATCGGCGACCGACAACCGATCCGCCGTCTGCATTTCGGGGACGCTGACGACCGGTGCACGCGTACGCGCGACCTGACGCGAGATCGACAGGAACATGTCGTCCGGCGTGGCTTCGTTGTCGTCGAAGCGGCGGACCGGCGCTTCGTGCTGCGGCGCTTCCGCGTTGCGACGCTCGATCGCCGCGGGCGAATTATCGATCGAGTGATCGAACTGCGGCGCGACGAACACCGTGCCCGGCGCCGCGTCCGCGAGCAGCTGGAGCCGCGTCGACATCGGCGCGCTCGCCGCCGCCAACAGATCCAACGATTGCTCGCGTGCACCCGAGAACCGGGCGAGCCAACGGTCGGCCCACGCGACATGCGAGAGCGCGGCCGGAACCGCCGACTCGGTCGCGCCGAGCGCGGTCGTCGACGAAATGCCCTGCGCTTCTGCCGCCGCGAGCCAGGCCATCGCAGGCATCCGCATCGCAGACACAAAACCCGTGCTCGTACCCGTGCTCGTGCTCGTGCTCGTCGCCGTGCCCGATTCCGAAGAACCGACCGACGAAGCCGAACCGGCCGTCGGCGCCACGAACATCTGCGCGAAGGTCGGCGCGAACGACGGGCGTGGCGCGATCGAAACACCCGCCGTCATCGCGCGCGGCATCGTCGAAGCCGACGAACCCGCGATCATCGCCACCTCCGGCGACGACGCGGCGATCGCCGACATCGCAGCCGGGCTCGCATTCGCCGCGGCCATCGACGCGTACGCGCGTTGCGCTTGCTGTTGTGCCGCGACGTTCTGATCGACCGTCGCGACGAGACCACCCAGACCTGCCGGCATCACGAGCCGCGGTCCACGCGTCTGCTCGATCTGGCGACCCGCTGCCGCCGTGCGCGCGATCAGCTCGGCGCTCCGCAGCGCATCGTTGAGCTCGTGGATCGTCTGCGCGGCGCGCTCCGGGCGCGTGGCGAGATTCGTGGCAACCACGCTCGCGAGCTGCGGCGACAGATTCGCCAGCGCAGCCGTGATCTCGACAGGAACCGCGAGCTGCTGCGGTGCCGCGATCGGCGCAACCTCGGCGGACGTCGACGCGATCGGCGCATTCGCCGCATCACGCGCTGCTTGTTCGCGCGCGCTCTCGTGCAACCGCTGCTGATGCGCCGCGACTTGCTGCTCGCGCACCACGCGCTGCTGTTGCTGCGCTGCCTCGACGGCACGCTGCTGCGCTTCTTGTTGCTGTTGGCGCTCGGCCAACCGCTGCGCGATCCGATCTTCGACGCGTGCCCGCTCGTCCGCGCGCGAGGTCTGCTCGCTCGCCGCCGTGCGATTCGCGGCCGCGACACGCGCCGCTTCCGACGCCGCGAGCTGCTCTTGCCGAACGCGCTCGACCTGCGTGGTGCGTTCCGCGATCTGGCGCTGCGCGACGATCTGCGCTGCGCGCTGCAATTCGACGATCTGCGCGCGCTGCTGCGAGACGCTCTCGACGACCGGCTCGGCTTGCTGTGCGATCGGATCCGCGTCCGGACGCGGTGCCGGCGGCGTGACGAGCTCCGGCGCATTCGCCGCGCTCCGGGTCGGCTCGACGGAGATTGGCGCCATGGCCGAGCGCTCGAGGATCCCCGACAACACGGCGCGAAGGCCCGGCGACATCGTGGCCGCGCTCGCTTCGCGATTCGCGATCAACGGCGCGACCGCACGCTGCATGACCTGCGCGGCGTTCACGGCCGCGAACGGAACGAGGGGCGAGTACGCGTCGAACACGCGTTGCGCCGGCGCCGCGAACGACGCGGCCGGAGCTGCACCGTCGCCGCGCATGGGCGGAGCGATCGACAGCGACGGCGCGACGTGCTCGTACAACGCGGCCGGCAACGCGACCTGCGTGCGCTGCGACGGCGACACGTACGTGCCGCGCGTGGTGAACATCTCTTGTGCGCGTGCAGCCGCTTCGCCCTGCTGGCGAAGCATTGCTTGCTGCGCCGCCGCTTCACGCGACGCGGTCATCCAGTCGAGCTCGTCCTGGTACCACGGACGCGGGAACACCCACGACACGTGCGACGGCTGCCGCTCCGGCATGCCCTCGCTGCGATACTGCTGGAACAACCGCATCGAGGCCGAGCGCTGCGCGACCTCGAGCCACGGCGCTGCGAGCCGATCGACAAAGCCGAGCGTCTTCAACGAGCGCACGCGATTCGCGCCCGCTTCCGGTGCCCACCGCTCGACGTGACGCGTAGCCGCGTGCATCGCCGGAGCGCTGTTCCGAGTCTGGAACATCGGTCCCGACAACGCTGCAGTCAGCGCGCGCGGCTCAGACGAGTTGGTGGGTAGCTCGGCCATGGATTACAGCGCCTGGAAGGTGAGGCCGTCGTGCGCGATTTCGAGCGTCTCGATCGCGAGCTCGCTCTTCGATGCATCGAACTCGGAGATGTCCCATTTGCACGGCCAACCACGAACGAACGTCCACTGCGCCTTGCGCTGCAGCGCCGTATCGAGCTGCGTGATCGTGCCGCCGATCCGATTCATCTTTCCCTGCATCCACTCCTGACGCCATTGGATCAGGGCGGAGCTCTTCGTGAAGCCTTGCTTGAACACGAGGTTCGTCCACTTCGTCGCGCCGACGAGGTTGTACGTCGTGTCGTTCACGCCGCCTGCACGCACGGGAACCGTCTCGGTCTCGTAACGGAGACCCGACACGCCTTTGAAGAACGCCTGCCCGCCCATTCCCAGATCGACCAGGAATGAAAATACGGGAAGTGGATCGTTTCTTAGAGTTTCCGGCATCGTGGTGTTCTCCGTATCGGCATCACGTGTTCGGGGTTGCTGCCATCGTCTGGACGAGACTGATCATGATGAACTCAGCTGGAACGACTGGGGCAACTCCGATTTCACAAAGCAACATGCCGCTGTCGACCTGGTCCTGGGGATTGGTCTCGGCATCGCATTTTACGAAGAACGCTTCTTCGGGATTCCCTCCGACCAACATCCCCTTGTTATGGAGATCAGTCAGGAAGCTGGTCGTTCGCTGGGTGACGAGGTCCCAGGTTCGGTGGTTGTTCGGCTCGAACGTGATCCACGCGAAACCCGCCTCCAAGCTGCGGCGTAACATGATGAAAAGACGGCGAACCGAGATGTAGCGCCACTCGGGATCGCTTGACGCAGTGCGTGCGCCCCACGGTCGAACGCCACGCTGGAGCCGGAACGTGTTCACGGACTCGGAGTTGAGGACGCCGATGTGGTCCTCGGTGATCCGGAGTGCGACATCCTGGACGCCCTCGATTTCGAGGTTCGCGGGGGCATGGTGGACGCCGTCCTGATCGCGCCGGGCGTACACGCCAGCGAGAAATCCGGATGGTGGAACGATCCGGATCTTGTCGTCCAAGCCGACCGCCCGAAGCCATGGCCAGTAGTACGCGCAGAACGAGCTGTCCGTGCGGCGGCGCCAGCGGCGGACGTACTCGATGTCCTTGGTCTGCGGGATATCGAGGATCGCGAACCGATCTTTTTGGTTCTCGCAGATCGAGATCATCTGGTCCTGCACGCGTTGCGCGCGCAGCTCGCCCGCCGGACCTGGCTCGCGGTCGTAGAACTTCATCGCGTCCGGCACGGCGAGGATCGCGACCTCTTCGTTCGACGCGAGCGCGAACAGGCCCGCGCGTTCACCCGGGCCCATGTCGTAGCCGATGAAGTCTTCCGGCGTGATCGCTTCGGCGCCATCGCGGCCGCCCGTCAGTCGCGTCATGCCGAGCTGCTCGGGCATGTTGTGCGGCACCGGCGACTTGGTCTCCATGTCCTCGAGGCGAACCAGACGCGAGCGCTGCGCGACGTACTTCGGCGCGTAGTTCTTCGACGAGGGATGCATCTGCAGCCCCTTGAACACCTCGCGCCGATCGCGCATCGCGACGTGGATCTCGAACGTCTGGACCTCGAGATGCGTGGGTGCCGCCGCGCGATGGCGACGGTTGACCGGCGTTTCGACGCCCCACTTGATCAGCTTGTCACCGACCTCGGTGATCACGACGAAGTCGGAGTTCTCGCGATCGGTAGATCTTCACGAGCGAGCCGACTTCGAACCCACGCGTCGACGACACCTGCGCTTCGCCCGCGCCGATATCGAGATCGCGCGTGAGCAGCGCGGCCGCGCCCGGCGCGTGGACGCACCGGAACCAGATCGTGTTGCCCCACGTGCCTTCGTTGAGCGCGCGGATCTTCATCGACGGCTTGTTCCAGTCGTCGATGATCACGTGCTCGGCGCAGGCGGCGTGATCGATGGTCGGGTGCTCGCCCTTCGGCGCGTTATGAGCGACGCGCACGACCCAGCAATCGGTGCCGCCGTTCTTGAAGAACCCGTACACCGAATCGCTCGTGTACGAGTCCGCGGACAACCCGAACAGCTCGACGAACTCGTCCCAGTTCGTCAGCCGCGTGGGCTCGTTCATCGGACCTTTTTGCGTGAGCCCGACAAAGCCGGTGATTCGCGTGTTCGCGATCGATAGCGGAGGTGGAGCTACCGAATCGAAGCTCTGGTAGATGCCAGGAGCTCTCGGATCTGCGGACGGTCGCATGCGCATGCCAGCCATCTATCTCTTCCCTCTTTACCGTCGACGCGCTTCGTTGATCTCGCGGTTGATGCGAGCGATTTCGCGAAGCCAGACGTGACGTTCTTCGTGTTCCATATCGAGGATGTCGTCGATGGACCAATGGAAGTGGTACGCGATGTAACTCACTTCCTGATAGAGCTGCTCACGCGGGTACGTGGCGACCGCCGCCCAGGTTACCCCGGGCCAGACTGGCCACTACCTCCGTCCTCGGTGATCAGGGCACCGGTGACCATGTCGACATCCATCTCGTGCTGGCACTTCGGGCACGTGACGTGATGCTTCGGAGCACCGCCCTCTTCGTTGATCTTCCGATAGAACTCTTGCAGGTACGCGAGGTCCGTCGAGAACAAGTTCTCGATCATGTCGACCGTGACCTGACGATGATCGCCGAGCTGCGTGATCACGCGGCTGAGCAGAACGATCACGAGGTACGCGCGATTGCTCTGCACGCGATAGTCCTGCAGCGGCAGGATCTCGTCGCGCGCGGTTGCCAAGCGCATCACGCCATCGCGATGCAGCTTGCCTTCTTCATCGACGTAGCCACGCGGCAGTCGAAACGGATATTGGGTCTTGAACGCCATAAAAAAACCGCCTGCATCAGCCACAACTGATGCAGGCGGAATCTTAACTCAGAGACGATTACGCGTCGTACTGGTTGAGCTTGAACTTCATCTTCTCGACGTACAGCTCGACCGAGAAGCGCTTGATTTTTTCAGAGTTCGCTTCCGAGTCTTCATCGCTGAACTTCTTGAAGCCGACGTTCTGGAGCTCGACCTCGCCCAGCTCGTCCGTCATGTTCGGATCGAGGAACACGATGCGGCCCGTCATTTCGTCACCCTCGAGGTGGTGACCGTCGACGAACCACTTCTTCGCCGCCTGGGCCCACGCGTCGTGGTCGGCGTGCGAGATGGTCAGCTTGATCTCGGGGACCGTCACCTTGGCCGGGTGCTTGGTCGGCTCGCGGAAGATACCGATCTGGTCAGCCGAGACCGAGCACTTCCACGTGAACGAATCGACCGTGGCGACGCGGCTGCACGGGAGCGAGCCGATTTCCACGCGGAAGTTCGAGCACAACCACGCCTTCTGCTTCGGGCCGATCTTGCCGCGGATGTCTTCACCGCCGCCCTTCGACCAACGAACCTGCTCCGACTCGAATTCGACGTCGAAGTACGCCGCGTCCTTCGACGCGCCGTCCAGCTTCGGCACCGTGACGCTCGTGATGAGCGCGTTCATGAAGTCGAGGCGCGACATCGCCTTGTAGTTGAAGTCGGCCGACGTGAACGAGCCGTTCTTCGTCAGGTAGCCCTTGTCGAACGCGGCCTGAATCCAGTCGTACATGCCCTTGCCCATGCCGATACCGACGGTCGCCTTACCGGGCGTCCACTTGATGTTCGACACGTGCTTCTTCTGCACGTTATCCGGACCGAGGTCGTTCGAGACGATGTCTGCTTCCATCGCGAGACCGCTGAACTTCTTGAGGAAGCCGACGTTGTAGCCGTCGACATCGAGTGCGAAGCGTCCTGCGGTATGTGAGCGTTGATCAGCCATTTCTTTGAATCTTCCTTGTTATCGAATCAGTGCCGACCCGGCACGGAGAGCATCGGCGACCACAACGCAACCTCGACCCATCCCCTCACCCACAAACCCTTGTAGCCACCGAAGATCCCCCTGACGTTTCCAGTTTCCTTTTGGTCGTCGGGTCGGCTGACAGAGTCAGTTCTGCCAGCCCCCAATTTTCAGAACCTGTTACGCAGAGGTCCGTAGGATTCTTCCTACGGATTTACTCCTCGACGCCGCCGCCAGACTGCATCTGGCCGATGCGGAAGATCACGAATTCCGCGGGCTTCACCGGGGCGAGGCCGATCTCGACAACGAGCTGGCCTGCATCGATGACTTCCGGCGGGTTCGTCTCTTCGTCGCACTTGACGTAGAACGCCTGCTCCGGGGCGGTGCCCATGAGCGCGCCGTTACGCCATAGCAACGTGAGGAACGAGGCGATCGTCCGCTGCACGCGCTTCCAGAGGCGATGGTCGTTGGGCTCGAACACGACCCACTGGGTCGCGCGCTCGATCGACGATTCCACCATGATGAACAGGCGGCGGACGCTGATGTAGCGCCAGCTCGGATCCGTCGAGAGCGTACGAGCGCCCCAGATGCGAATCGCGCCGTTCATGAAGCGAATGGCGTTGATGCCTTTCGGGTTGAGCAGGTCCTGCTCACCCTTCGACACGTTGTACTTCATGCCGAGCGCGCCACGAATGATCTCGTTGGCGGGCGCCTTGTGGACGCCGCGCTCCGAGTCGGTGCGCGAGTACACGCCGGCGATGTGACCCGACGGGGGAACGAAGATGTTGCCCTTGTCCGGATCGTAGACCTGGATCCACGGGAAGTAGTACGCGCCGTACTTCGAGTCGCGCGGCTTCGGCAGCTTGTCCACGCCGCCTGCGATCGTCTCCGGCGAATCGAGAATCGCGAAGCGATCCTTGCGGGTCTCGCAGTGCGAGAGCAGCGCGTCCTGCACGGCCGGGCTGATCTGGCCCGGAGCCGCGACGATCGCGATCTCGTCGACTTCGTCGAGACACTTCAGGCCGGTGCGCGCACCGGGGCCGCCATCGCGACCGATGAACAGGCCTTCACGACCGCCGCCACCGACGACCGGTTGCGCAGCCTTCTCGTCCTTCTTGTCCGCGTTGCTCGCCTTCGGCGCGACGTGGACACCTTCCGGTGCACCGACGTTGACGACGAAGCAGCGCGAGCCGCCGTTGTTGAAGAAGCCGTAGACGGCGTGAGCGAGGTGCTCGCTGCAGTCCTTGAAATCGCCGAACGTCTTCACGAACTGCGACCAGTTCGTGATGAGGACGGCCTCGTTGAGCGGGCCCTTCGCCGACTCGCCGAGGAAACCGACGGTGTTCGTACCGACGGCTTCGATGGGTTTAGATCCGCGATCGACTTCTTCGACGTAGACGCCAGGTGACAGGTAGCTGGTAGCCATTTCGCGTTTTGCCTTTCAAAAAATCGGTGGCGGTGGTCTTCATCCGCCTACCGATGGTTGCCGTTACTTCTTGGGCGGGCCGCCCAAGTCGAGACGCCGGGCCCCGAGGAACGGATTTCCGTTCGGGCCTTGTTCGATCGGCGTGCGTGGTTCGGTCATGGACTTGTATTCGAGCTGGCGGATCTCGACCCGCTTGAACTCGGTCAGCTTCTCCGGGAGGATCGGAATCGCGGTCCACGCTTGCACCGCCGGGCGCACCGGCTGATTCAGCGAGCCCCAGAACCGCGCGAGCGTGCCTTCATCTAGACGCGCGCTCATCAGCACGTTGAGCTTGAAGTCGTCTTCGAATGACTGACCTTTGAGCTTCTCGCGCGTGATCTCCGGATTCTCCATGATCGTGCGGATGATCAGGCCGAGCAGCAGCTGCTCGTCTTCCGGGGTCTGCGCCCACGCCGACATCAAGTAGTCGAGGCGGACCCACAGCCGGCGGCGGCGGAAGAACTCTTTGATCGAGCCATCGTCCTGCGGAACTTCGACGAGCTCCGAGTGCGGCGTCGAATCGTAGCCTTCGGGATCGATCGACAACTGATAGAGGTAGACCGAGACCGCCGGCAGCTTGCCTTCGATCGCGTCCGGTTTCGGCGCTTGCTCGACGATGTGGACGCGCTTGTAGCCATTCCGCTTGAACTCGTCTTGCAACAGACGAGACAGCGACTCCGACGTCTCTTTGATGATGTGATGCTGTGGCGTCACAACGAGAAGGTCTACCCCTGACCTTGGACGACGGATGTTGGCGCGTGATCGAGTAGCGCGGCAACCGATCGCGTACGATTTCGACGATGCGTCATCTGTTCGTTTGTACGAACACGATCGCGAGCGGAAAACCGGCGTGCGGACGTCGCGGCGGTGACGAATTCGTGTTGGCCGTGCAACGCGAGCTGCTTGCACGCCGCGTCATCGCGCGGGTGACCGCATGTGGGTGTCTCGGACCCTGTTTCGATGGGCCGAACGCCGTCATTTATCCGGACGGCGTCTGGTATGGGGACCTGAACGCCGCGGACGCGTCGGCCATTGCCGACCACCTCGAGCACGGAACTGTTTACGACCAGAAGCGCATAGAAGCTCCCGGTGCTGCGTAGCAATTCTTGATTCCCTGTTCCCTGTTCCCTATTCGATCGAACCCAACAACGATGTGAAAAACGTCGGTGCGGCCTTTGCCATCGTCTCGGCGACTTCGATCGACACGAGCAACGTGCCGTTGTTGATCGGCCGGCTGGCCATCACCAGTAGGTAATGTTCGCGCCCGCCGACCGCGTCTGCTTCTTCGGCCGAGACCGCGAGCTCCTTGCCCTGCCAGCTCGGCGGTAGCGGGACGAGGCTTTCGGTCGCGATGTCGACGCGTTCGAACCGCTTGTGGAGGCGCGCCTCTTCCGCGGTGACGAAGTCGTCGAACGACACGTTCGTGCCGGCGGCAACGAACCGGAGCTCGATCATGTCGTCGGGATCGTGAAGCGTCTCGTCGTTCGGCGCGCCGTCGTACGTCCAGCCGTTCGGCACGTGTGCAGTAACGGGACCGATCGCGATCGCGTGATCCGGCGTGCCGAGCGATTGCGCGATCGGCGTGCGGACGATCATTACGACCGCGAAGATCACGAGCGCCGTGAACGCGACGACCGTCACGCGTGCGAGCTGGGTCGCGATGCCGCGGAACTTCGCGTGCGGCGAGAACACCGCGCCACACAGCGCGCCGACCGCCGCGCCACCGAGGTGCGCGTACTGATCGGTGATGCCCGAGTACATGAACACGTCGAGCCCGAATTGACCGAGCGCGACGACGACGATCGAGCCCCACATCCCGCGGCTCCACGCGGCGCGGTGGTGCTGCTTGTGGATCGTGAGCTCGACGAAGATCGCGCCGAGCAGGCCGAAGATCGCGCCCGACGCACCGGCGGACACGCCGACCGGCGATGCGAGGTCGCTCGCGATGAACGCGCCGACGCCGCTGATCGCGAAGATCGCGCCGGTCCGGATCGAGCCGAACATCTCTTCGCACAGCTTGCCGAGGAACCACAGGCCGAGCGTGTTGACGAGCAGGTGCAGCCCGCCGACGTGGATGAAGTTGCAGCTGATGATCCGCCACCACTCGCCGTTCGCGATGAAGCCGCGGACCATCGCGCCGGAGCGCACGAGCACGCCGAGGTCGCTGGTATCTCCGACGAGCAGCGTGATCGCGATCGCGCTCGCGAACATCGACGTGGTGAGCACGCGCGTCGCCCACGGTTTCGGGGTGCGCTCGCGAATCGCGACGATCGGCGCCGGCGCGGCTTCGACTTGGGCGACGAGCTCGGACGCGAGCGGCGTCAGCTCGATCGGATGATCGCGATGCACGGTCACGTGGGCGTTGAGGTCGACGAGATCGCGCTTCGCGCCGTCGGGATTCGCGCCATCGGGATTCGCGCCGTCGAGCTTCGCGCCGTCGAGCTTTGCGCCGTCGTGACCGCGGGTTGCAAGCCGCGCCAGTGCTTGATCGATCAACACGCGCGGACGGCCCCGCGACTGCGAGCGTGCCTTCGTGTACGCCGCCGTCGCGCCACGTGCATCGCCACCGCGCTCGTGCGCGACCGCGACCCAATACGCGCGCGCACCGCGACTCATGTGCTTGCTCTTCGCGGGCGCGACCAACGTCTGAACGGCGGCGACGCGACCGGCGAGCGCGAGGAAGATCATCCGGCCGCGATGAACCCAGATCGCGGCATCGTCGCGACCCGCACACACCTCTTCGAGCCGCGCGAGCATCTGCGCCGCGCGATCGAGATCGCCTTTGTAGCCATACGCGCCGAGGAGCTCGACCCACACCGGTGGCGCGACGCCGAGCACGCGGCGCAGCGAATTCGGCGGGCTTCCACGTTCGATCCGCATCGCCGGCTTGCCATCCGCCGTGGGCATCGGCGTGATCACCGAATCGCTCGGTTCGAGCTGCACGCCGAACAGGTTCTTCTCGGCGTACGCGATCGCATCGTCCCAGCGATAGGCCGCGAGATAGAGCATCGCGATCCGCTCGTCGATCGCGAGCCGTGCTTCGGAGTGGCGCGTTTGCTCGCGCGCCGCCGTGAGGGCGTCGACGGTCTGCTCGATATTGCCGTCGCGGATCTCGCGCATCGCGGCGATCAGCTGCTTCTCGTCGCCGTGGCCCGAGCCGGGCGCGAGGATGTCCGCGATATCGACGAGCCGTTCGGCGATCTTGAACCGCTCGGCACCTACGAAGCGCCGCGCCGCCGCACGCACGAGCGGCCCGAGCACCAACACGCACGCGCCGGTGCCGACGCCGATCGCGCCCGCGATCCCGCCCCAGTCCGCGCCACCGACGCGACGGTGATAGAGCCCGATGCCGGACAGGATGCACGCCGCGAGCTGCATCAACCCGTACGTCCGGGTCTGCGGCATGCGTACGAAGTACAGGCCCCAGTAGCCAGCCGCGATCAGGACCGAGATCAGGGCTAGCTCGTAATACATGGCTAGGGCTGGGTTTCGACGAACGCGCCCATCTTGCGGAACTTCTGATAGCGGCGCTCGATCAATTCCGCGGGCGGAAGATCGATCAGCTCCTTCAAGTGCGTCTTCAGCGCCGTGCGTAGCTTCGCCGCGGTCAACGCGCTGTTGCGATGCGCACCGCCGGCGGGCTCGGGCACGATCTCGTCGCAGATGCCGAGCTCGAGGAGGTCCGGTGCGGTGAGCTTCAGTTGCGTCGCGGCTTCGGCAATCTTGCCCGGGTCGCGCCACAGGATCGACGCGCAGCCTTCCGGCGAAATCACCGAATAGACCGAGTACTCGAGCATCAGGATCCGATCGGTGACGCCGAGCGCGAGCGCGCCACCGGAGCCGCCCTCGCCGATCACGACCGAGATCATCGGGCACTCGAGCGACGCCATCACCTGCAGCGCCTTCGCGATCGCTTCGGCCTGACCGCGCTCTTCGGCGCCGAGGCCGGGATAGGCGCCCGGCGTGTCGATGAAGCAGATGATCGGACGGCGGAACCGCGACGCGAGCCGCATCAGGCGCGTCGCCTTGCGATAGCCCTCGGGGCGCGCCATGCCGAAGTTGCGATGGACGTTGTCCTTCGTGTTGCGGCCCTTTTGATGGCCGAGCACGAGCACTTCCCATTCGTCGAATTGGGCGAAGCCGCCGACGATCGCCGGGTCGTCGCGGAAGCCGCGATCGCCGTGGAGCTCGACGAAGTCGTCCATCAGCAGATTGATGTAGTCGCCCATGTACGGGCGCGCCGGATGCCGCGCGAGCTGGACCTTCTGCTGCGCCGACAGATCTGCGAACACTTCCTTCTGGAGCTTCTTCGCCTTCTGCTCGAGGCGACGAATCTCGGTCGAGAAGTCGACCGACTCGGTCGACAGGTTGCGCAGGTCGCTGATCTTCTTTTCGAGATCGATGATCGGACGCTCGAACTCGAGGATCATCCGGTCGGACAGCGGAGGGGGTTCGGTCGTCGACACTTACGGACCTGCTAGGTACCGCCCTACGGCACCGAGGTCAACGGCGGCGGGATTGGCCACCCATTCGATCGTGGTGTCGGAGCGATACCAGGACAGCTGGCGGCGCGCGTAATGCCGCGAATTCCTTTTGATGAGCTCGATCGCGCGGGCCCGTTCGACAGCTCCCGTGGCCAGCTCGTGGAGCTCCGCGTAGCCGATCGCCTGCTGGCTGCGCAACGGGGGCAGATACCCGGCCGCGCGAAGCCGCGTCACCTCCTCTTCGAAGCCGGCTTCGATCATCTGATCGACCCGCGCGTCGATCGCCTTGTAGAGGTCCTCGCGCTCCGGTTGGAGGCCGATCAACTTCGCATCGAACCGGCGCGGCAGCGATTTGTGATCGTGGCGCGCTTGGTGGCTGCTCATGGTTTCGCCCGTGAGGCGATAGACCTCGAGCGCGCGGATCATCCGCTTCTCGTCGTTCTTTTCGATCTTGCTCGCCGCGATCGGATCGACGCGCTCGAGCTCGGCGCGAATCGCTTCGATCCCGAGTTGCTGCAATTCGGCGCGGAGCTCCGGCGATGCCGGTGGGCCTTCGAATAGGCCGAGCAACAACGCACGAACGTAGAGGCCGGTGCCACCGACCACGATGATCGGCTTGCCACGCGCGCTGATCTCTTCGATCGCGGCATCGGCGAGCGTGATGAAGCGCGCCGCGGTCATGTCCTCGTCGGGATCGACGACGTCGAGCAGGTGATGGCGATGTGCGGCTTGCTCGTCGGCGGTGGCCTTGCCGGTGCCGATGTCCATGCCGCGGTAAACTTGTTGAGAGTCGGCCGAGATGATCTCTCCGCCGGTTGCCTGCGCGAGCATCAACGACAAGCGCGTCTTGCCGGCGCCGGTCGGCCCGACGATCACGACAAGACGAGGCGCCACGCGACTAGTTTAGGTGAAAACGAGCAACGAGCTCACGGCGTAGATCATTTCGCTTCACCGTTTCGCTTCACCATTTACCGTTTCGGCGATCCGGTCTTCGCGACCGCGGTCTTCGCCGAGGCGATCTTCGTCGACGCGGGTCTTCGATAAAGCGTCCGCTAACGACCCGGTCCTAACGTGGTCACGCGCTTGGCATGCGGTCTTCTTCGCCGACGCGCGACGCGGCCTTCGGGTTTCGCCGCAACGGTAAACGGTAAAGCGAAACGGTGAAGCGGAATTCTCTACGCTTATCGATTCGCGACGCGACGGCGGAAGTACTCGCGAATGTGCGTGAGCTCCGCGACGATCTTCTGCTCGCGCTGATCCTTCACGGCGCTATCGCTGACGACGAGCGTCGCCACGCCATGCACCTTCGCGTAGAGGCGAATGTGCACGCGCGTCTGCGCTTGCGATTCGGTCGGCGCGAACACGATCTCGGCCCACACATCGGCGCGGCCGTGATTGCCCGTGTCCTCGAAGTAGATCAACCGCGCCTGCGGCGTGTTGTGGAAGTGCAAGTTGTCGCGATGGCCACTCGGCGAGACCAAGGTGACGTGCGCGTCGTCGCCCTTGTGGTCTTTAATCTCGACCTTGGCAACATCCGGCATGAGCTCGGTCCAGCGCGCGTAGTCCTGCGCGGCGGCAAACACCTGCGCGGGATCGCCGTCGACGATCACCTCGCCTTCGGTCATCGCCTGGTCCTGCGGCTGCGTGACAACCACCCCAGCCGGCGGCGCGGCAGCGGCCACGGCGGAGGCGAATGCAACGATCAGCAAAGAACGCATGGTGAATGCCTATACGAGCAAGGGGTATGCCCGGCCGATTACCACGCGTTTGGACGGATCCAGCAAACTTACGTTGCCTGGAAATCCGACGCCTGTTGCCTTTCCCCTGCCGCCGTGACGGCAGTGTCAGACTTCGGCTGGCGGTGGCCTTCGGCCACGCGAGCCTTCGGCTCGCCCGCTGCGCGGCGCCAGCCTCCACTTCGTCGGCTTGCGCCTCCGAAACTACCTGCCGAAACGGCGAGCAATCTCGACGAGCGGCAGGCGCAGCAATACGGGCCGCCCATGCGGACCGTGCGTCGAAAAATCTGCGCCGTCCATCGCGCGGAGCAAGGCCTCGGCCTCGCTGGCCGAAAGCCGGTCACCTGCACGAACCACGGAATGACACGCGATTTCGGCGAGGACGTGCTCCAACCGCTCGGCCTCCGACGGCGCGCCATCATCCGCCCAGTGCTCGAGGAGGTCCCGCAAGACCTGCGCGGGATCGCCGTGGCGGATGCCACCGGGGACGGACTTCACGGCGAGTGTCCGGTCTCCGGACGCATCGGTCTCGAAGCCGACCTGCGCGAGCAGCTCCCTCGAGTTGTGCGCGAGCGCGACGAGCTCCGGCGCGACATCGATCATCGTGGGGAACAACATGCGCTGCGCTCCCGCGATGCGTTGTTCCGACTCACCCTGCGCTTTCAACCGCGCGAGCTCGACGCGTTCGTGCGCGATGTGCTGATCGATCAGCACGAGCTCGCCGTCCGCTTCGCACACCAGATAGGTGAGATCGAGCTGACCCAAATATCGCAACGTCGAGAAAAACCCGGGCGTCGGAGTGGGCGTGGATCCGTGTGCAAAGCGTGCTTCGTCGTATGGCGCCGCCGAATCGCGCGAATGACGTGCTTTGCGAAGCGCAGCGTCGTCATCGATGCCCGCGAGTGCGTCGTACGTCTCCGCGGCCAGCGCACGACGCGTCTCGGCCGAGACGGCGGCAACGCCATCCGGCATCGTCGACGCGAAATCCAATCCATCGACCGAGCCCGAGCGCCAGCCCGAGCCCGAGCCCGATCTCGCGTGTGGCCCGCGTGCATTCGGGTCATCGAGATGTGGTGCGCGCATCCGCCCAGCGCGCTCGCCTTCATGAGAAATGGCGCGTGCGTGAGCATCGTGCTCGCGCGCTTCGACCTCTCGCGTGGCTGCCCACGCACGCGCGGTCATCTCCGCTTCCGCGGCGCGTGACGTGCGGATCTTCGTTTGAACCTCCGTGACCCACGCACGCGGCCCGTCCTCCAACCCGAGTTGCGTTTGCTTGCTCGCACGCAGCCACTCGCGCTCGCGCGCTTCTTTCAGCTGCGCCGAAAACGTTTGCGCCGACGGCGTGGCCATCTGATCGAACGGCAACCGCGGCGGCGCGACACTCGCGATCGCGTTCATCACGACCGGCCCCGCAACGCCGACCTCATCCCGCCACGGCGCGCGCGCGACGCCACTCTGGATCACGTGACGAACCGCCGCGTACACCACGTTCGGTTCCGCGAACCGGACCTCGGACTTCTGCGGGTGCACGTTCACATCGACCGCATTGCCCGGCACGTCGACGAGCACGACCGCGACCGGATATCTCCCGCGCGGTACCAATTCGCCGTAGCCCATGGCGAGCGCGTGCAGCATCCCGCGATCGCGCACGGGCCTCCGACCGACAAACAATTGCACGCCGCGCGCGGTGGTCTGCGCGAGCTCGGGCGCGCCGAGAAAACACGTGACGCGCACGCCGTTCTCTTCGCCCTGCGCCGCGACCATCCGCGCAGAAATCCGCGCCCCGAGCAACGCCTGCGCGCGCGCGAAGCCATCGCGATCCGCCGGTGCCTCGAGCGCGACCCGACCGTTGTGCTTCAGCCGCAAATGCAGCTCGGGATACGCCATGGCGATCCGCGCGACGAGCTCCGTGACGTGCGTGGCTTCGGTGGCTTCCGACTTCAGGAACTTCAGCCGCGCGGGCACGTTCCATAACAAGTCCACGACCTCGATCGCCGTGCCGACCGGCGCACCGACCTCGGTCACCTCGACGAGCTTCGCACCCTCGACGACGACCCGCGTGGCCGCGAGATCTTCGACCCGGCGCGTGGTCAGCGTGAACCGCGAGACGCTCGCGATCGACGGCAGCGCCTCCCCACGAAACCCCATCGTGGCGAGGCCCCACAGGTCATCGAACCTGCGCAACTTGGACGTGGCGTGCCGCTCCAGGGACTTCACGGCATCGATCGGCGACATCCCGCACCCGTCATCCACCACGCGGACCAGATGCCGGCCCCCACCATTGGTCTCGACCGAGATAATCGACGCCCCGGCATCGATCGCGTTGTCGACCAGCTCCTTGACCACCGACGCCGGCCGCTCGATCACCTCGCCGGCGGCGATCTGGTCGATGACGTCCGTTGGCAAGACGCGGATCACGTCCATAACCGTCCATACCATCCCCCTCTGATCCTGGCGGAATCTGCGCTATAAGCCTCGCGATGCCAGCCGCTTCCGAAGGACGTGTTGTCGCCGTCACCGGCGCGTGCACCTACTTGGGCGGCGAGCTGTTGCGCCGGCTCGAAGAAGACCCGCGCTACAGCCGCGTGCTCGCACTCGACGTCCGCGCTCCGAACCAAGCCGGCGGCAAGGTCGAGTTCGTGAAGCTCGACCTGACCCAACCCACGGTCGACGGCGAGCTCGCGACGCTCCTCCAACAGGCGAAGGTCGACACGTTCGTCCACGGCGCGTTTCTGTCGCATCCCACGCATGCCGCCGAATGGGCGCACGAGCTCGAGGATGTCGGCACGATGCACGTGCTGAACGCGTGCGCCGGCGTCGAGCCGCGCCGCCTCGTGATGATCAGCTCCACGCTGGTCTACGGCGCGCATCCCAAGAATCCGAACTTCCTGACCGAAGAAGCCGAGCTCCGCGGCCATCGCGATTCGCGCTTCGTCAACGATAAGGTCCGCGCCGAGCGCCAAGTCGCGCGGTTCGCCGCCGAGCATCCGGCCGTCGAGACGTGTGTCCTGCGGTTCGCGCCGATCCTCGGGCCGACGGTCTCGAACATGTACACCCGGTTCTTCAGCCGGATGGTCGCGCCCGTGATGATGGGCCACGACCCGCTGATGCAGTTCGTCCACGAGCAAGACGCGGCGTTCGCGTTGAAGCACGCGCTCGAATCGCACGCGACGGGCCCGTTCAATATCGTCGGCAAAGGCGTCCTGCCCTACACCACCGTGCTCGCACTGCTCGGCCGCGTTCCGGTGCCGATGCCGCAGATCGTCGCGCGCCAGCTGACGAAGATGTTGTGGGCCACGCAGATCGTGGGCTCGCCGCCGAGCTTCCTCGATTTCCTGCTCTACCTCTGCGTCGCCGACGGCAGCCGCGCACGCAACGTGCTCGGCTTTTCCCCGCGCCTCAACATCAAGCGCACGATCCTGGACTTCCTCGGTGTCGCCCCCGAAGACGGCGCCACCGACATCGCACGAGCGAGCGTGTAATGCCTGACGACGAAGACCCCATCATCGGCGACGGCGAAGAAGACTGGTTCGGCGAGGCCGATCCACGCGTGCCGGACGCGCGCAGCTGGACGAATCCCGGCCAGAGCCTCGAGTTCTTGACCGGCTACGAAAACATCGAGCCGAGCTACGTGCCGTCGGAGATGCGCGAGAGCGAAGCCGCGATGGCCGAGCTCGAACGCCGACTCGAACAACAGCGCACGCCCGCGTTCCCGATCGATCTTCGCAAGCGCTTGCCGCTCGAAGGCGTGTGGCGCCGCTGGCGCTCGCTCGCGATGTGGGGCCGCTCGGATGTCGTCGACGATTTCGGTCGCGACCCTCGCGCCACCGCACGGTGGGAGTGGCTGTTCGAGTTCCTCTACTCGCGATGGTTCCGCGTCCACGCGACCGGCCTCGAGAACATTCCGGAACGCGGTCGCGCGTTGCTCGTCGCGAATCACGCCGGAACTCTCCCGTATGACTCGGCGATGGTGATGCACGCCGTGCGTCGCGATCATCCGGCGCGCCGCGATGTCCGGCCGCTCGTCGAAGACACCGTGTTTCATCTCCCGTGGCTCGGTCCGATCATGAATCGGATCGGTGGCGTGCGCGCCGATCCCGCGAACGCCGAGCGCTTGCTCGAAAAAGACGAGCTCGTCGCCGTATTCCCCGAAGGCGAAAAGGGCATGGGCAAGCTGTGGAAGGATCGCTATCGGCTGCAGCGCTTCGGGCGCGGCGGGTTCGTGAAGCTCGCGCTCCGCACGCGCTCGCCGATCATTCCGGTCGCCGTGGTCGGTGCCGAAGAAGCCGCGCCGATGCTCGGCAAAGTGACGTGGTTCGCGAAGAACATCGGCATCCCGTGGATCCCGGTGACGCCCACGTTCCCGTGGTTCGGTCCGGCCGGTCTCCTACCTCTGCCGAGCAAGTGGCAGGTCCAGTTCGGCGAACCGATCGACCTCGGCAACGCGGGGCCCGAGGCCGCCGACGATCGCCTCCTCGTGAATCGCCTCGCCGACCAGATCCGCACCCAGATCCAGACCATGATCGAAGGTCTACTGGGGCAACGTCGGTCGCCGGTCTTATCCGCGTTTTTGGGCTAGGGAAGATTTCCAAAGATCGTGACGTAGGCCGCGATCTTGTTGAGGAATCGGATCTGCGTGTTAGCGTAGGTGACATGCACGCGTACGTCACCGAGCTCGAGCGCCTGCTCGATCAGGTACGCGACCTCCTCGGCGACGGAGATGACGCCCGGCTCGCCGAGGCGAACCAGATCGTCAATCAAGCGTTGCAGCTCCGGCCCGATTCGATCGATGGCTGGCTGTTGAAGTGCCAGATCGCGAGCGCGATGGGGGATGACCTCGCCGCGCTCGCCGCCGTCGAGATGGCGCTCCAAGTTTCGGCGCGTGGCCCGCTCGCCTCGTTCGGTGGCCCGATCGCGGACCTGATCGGCCCGCCCGAGGCGCTGTACTGGCGTGGCGCGGTGTTGGGCGATCTCGGCCGATACAGAGAAGCTCTGAGCTCGGTCGAAGCCGGCCTTCGCTCGCTCGGCGATGACCCGCATTGGTTGCTCGAAGAGCTGTTCCACGAAAAAGTCATGATCCTCGAGGCGCTCGGCTTGCCCGATGCCGCGGTTGCCGCATGCGCCCAAGGGCTCGAACGCTGTCCGGGGTCCGCGTTATTGCGTGCGGCGCTCGCACCGGTCGAACGCGCCCGCGTGAAGACCACGCTCAAAGTGCTGCGCGGCGGCGAATAGCCGTTTTCGCTCGCGCATTGATACAATTGTCTTGATGTCCAGGGGCATCCCGCTCGTTGCTGCCGCCGTGCTCGTTGCCGGCGTGTGGGCATTCGCCGGGTCTTCGCCGCCAGCGCCGGCACCCGTGCATCCACTCACGGCCGCGGTGAACGCGGGCAAGCACGTCCGGATCGAAGGCCCGCACGGCGTGATCCACGTGTGGATCCCGCGCGGCTATCACGCGGAGACCGCCGCGACGATCGTCTACCTGCACGGCTACTACGACGACGCGGACAGCTCGTACATCGGCCATCACCTGCCCGAGCAGTTCGCGATGAGCGGCCTCAACGCGATGTTCGTCGTTCCCGAAACGCCGAGTCGCAACCAGGTCCCGATCAACTATCCATCGCTCGGCCAGGTCCTGCAGCTCGTCGAGAAAGAAGCCGGTGTCACGCGCGGCATGGCGATGACGGCGGTCGTCGGGCACTCGGGCGCGTTCCGCACGATCGATGCGTGGCTCGACGAATCGCTCGTCGATACGATCGTCGCGATCGATTCGATGTACGCGAACGAAGAGATGATCGAAGCCTGGTACAAGGCGTCGACGCGGCATCGCCTGATCACCGTCGGCGAGGACACGTTGATCTACAACGAAAACTTATTGAGAACCGTGCCGGACATGCTGGTGCTCGATCGCATCCCGCCGACGTACGACACCTGGCCGGCGGAAGCGAAGACCGCGCGTGCGCTCTATGTCCGCGCGCAGTACATGCACATGCCGCTCGTCACCGATGGCATCGTGCTGCCGTCGCTGTTGCGCTTGTTGCCCGTCGAGATCCTGCCGGACGAGCCGTGGAAGCAACCGCTCGGCGCGTTACCGCTCGCGCCCGATGCCGCGGTGATTCCTACGGATCAATAAACGTTCCGCCGAGGTTCGCACCGTCGGCGCAGAGATCCTCGGGACCGAAGCCGTAGTGATGATGCGCGAACGTCTTCACGTACGGATCGAAGCACGTCGCCGTGTACAAGTTGTCCCACGCCACCGCGGCGACCTGGATGCCATCGGGGAGCAGTGGATCGCCGGTGACGAGCGAGCGATTGCGAACCGGCGCCGTGCACGATGGATCGTCGTCGAGATCGCGGGTCACGTCTTCGAGCTGGGCGACGACGTCCGGACATCCATCGGGGCAGTTGTAGAGGAGCACGATCGCGCCGTGCTCGGCATCGTGAAGGTAGTAGCCGCGATCGAGCGCCGTGTACGAGCGGTCGTACGCGCCCCAGATCTGGTAGTGCTCGCCGGTGACGGGCGGATTCGTCGACCACTGGACATCGGTACCGACGGCGACGTGAATCGCGGCCTCGCTCGGCACGCTCTGGGTCATGCCACCGCACGAATCACCGGTGGGTTGCGGACCGACCGGCGTGTCCGGATCGGATGCGCATGCGACGAGCGTTGCCAAGAGGATCCACTTCACGACGACGCGGGCATAATACACGCGTGCGAAGGCTCGTCATCGCGATCGTGTTGATCGGTGTGGCGTGGCTCGCACCACACGCGAGGCATCGCTGGATCCAAGCGATCCTGACGTACGACGCGCAACCGAGCGAAGCCGTCGTGTTGCCGCCGGCCCGAGGCGGATCGCTACCGCCATCGCCGCACGTGCGCGTGATCCTGATCGACGGGCTCGCGGCGAGCGCGGCGCAGGAGCTGCCGAACTGGCGCGCGGTGTGTAATCGCGGTGCGCAGTTGGTCGTCGACGTCGGGTTTCCGACGGTGTCGTTGCCCGTCGAAGCCGAGTATTGGAGCGGACTGACGCAGCAGCAGAGCGGGATCGTGTTTCGCTCGGACACGCCGCTCGAGCCACCGCTCGTCGGAATTCCCTCGCAGGTGGCGGGCTCGTGGGCGGTCGCCGAAGATCACGGGTGGATCGTGGGCTCGCTCGGCTTCGCACGAACGGATGCCGATCACGGGGATGTGGATGCGTGGCATCGCGAATGGATCCAACACGCGCGCGATGCGGTCGCGAGTGATGCACGGCTCGCGTTCGTTCACATCCTGCGCGTCGATACCGCGGGTCACAAGGCGGGACGTGATTCGGCGCTCTACACGGTGGCCGCCGGTAGTGCGGACGCGTTGCTGGGCGAGCTCCTCGCTCGCGGGCCCGACGACGCGCGCTGGTTCATCCTGTCCGATCACGGCCACATGCCCGAAGGCGGTCACGGTGGGGAAGAACGCGATCTACGCCAGGTCGAAGGCTGCATCGCGGGGCCCGACGTACCGCACGTGCGTGGTGGGCCGGTCCACGCGGTCGACATCTCGCGCGCGATCGCGGATGCGGTCGGGGTGAAGCTGTCGCCCGAGGCGCGCGGTCGGCCGTTCTACGCGGCGTTGCGTGCGCCGTTGATCTCGGATCAAGCGGTGCCGCCGACACCCCTGGGGCGCGGCGCGGGCGCGATCTTCATCCTGCTCGCCGGAGCCGCGCTGTCGTATCTGGTCTCGCGCACGTGGTGGCTCGGCCCGTGGTGGTTCGGGTTGGGCGTGATCGGGTTCATCGTCGTGCACGGTGAACCGTCGCTGTCGACGGCGGCGATGTGGGCGCCGACGGGACGCGCGATGTACGTGACGTGGATCCCCGCGCTGGTGCTGCTCGCGGTGACCGCGTATCTCGGATCGAAACAAGCACCGGTTCGCGCGGCCGGATCGCTGTTGCTCCTACCGATCGGTGCGGTCGCTGCGGCGATGACGGCGTCTCGCGCGTGGCCGCTCGTGTTCGGGCTCGAATTCGCGCCGGTCGTGCCTCACGTCACGGCATGGTTGTCGCCGCTGATCCTGATCACGGCGCAGGGCTGTGGGGTGGTTGGGCTTGCCCTTCTCGCCAGGTCCGTCCGTTCGGTGTTCGATCGACCTTCACGACCGGATAGCTCGCGTACGTAGCGCGCAGGCGTTGGACGATGTCCTTGTGGGTCGCGGCGAGGTCGTCGTGCTCGTGCGGATCGCGATCGAGATCGTAGAGCTCGGCGAGGTCGTCGGCCGGGCGGACGATCAGTTGATACGGCCACTCGACCACGGACCACTGGAGCTCCTCGTGGATCGCGACCGACGTGCGCGGCGCGCGATCCGGGAGATCGAGAATCGCGGGCACCTGGTCGACACCGTCGAGCGGTGACATCGCGCCGAACCCGAGCAGATCGGCGAGCGTGGGCGCGACATCGACGAGCGAGACCAGATCGGTGCGCACGCCGGGCTTCACGGTCGGGACGTGGATCGCGAACGGCACGCGGACGAGCGTGTGATACGTGACCTGACCGTGCGTATCGAGGAGGCGCGGATCGTCGGCGAGCGCTTCGCCGTGATCGGAGAGGAAGAGGATGATCGTGTGATCGGCGAGATTGCGCTTCTGTAATTCGTCGCGCAGGTGACCGACCTCGTCGTCGATCGCGTGGAGGAGCGCGCGGTACTTGTGGATCACGAGCGAATCGCCGGGATGGACCTTCGCGAGCAGTGGTTTCGGCACGTCGATCTGGTGGTGCTCGTGGACGTCGAAGAAGTGCAGCCAGATCATGAACGGATGCGTGCCGGCGTCATCGAGCGCGTGGATGCCTTCGATCTCCGTCGACGGCGCGCTGACGTGATCGCCGACATCGGGAACGTCCCAATCGGTATGGACGACCGTGAACTTGTCGGTGCCGCGGTTGATCAACGTGTCGCCGACGTAGCGCGTGACCTCGCCGGGAATCGCGGCATAGACACGGCGGCCGGTGGCGTGGATCGCCTCGAGGAGCGTGGCGTCGACCGGTTGATACGGATCGTAGCGGCCGGTTAACAGCGTCGACAGCGAGACATCGGTGCCGGACGCCGGCGCGATCGCGTGTTGGAACCACACCGACTCGTCGAGGAGCTTCACGAGGTTCGGGAAGTCCTCGCGATGTGGTGCGTCGGGCGCGAGCATGTCGAAGCGCAACGCGTCGACGGTGACGAGCAGGACGTTCATGTCCTTCGCGGCCGGGATGTGATGATCGGGTGCGGGTTTCGGCGGAGGCGGTGGCGCGATCTTGACGGCATCGACGCCATCGCAGTCCTGATCGATGCCGTCGCCGGGGATGTCGATCGCGCCCGGATGGATCGACGGATCGTGATCGTTGCAATCGCCGCCGCCGAGTAGTGCGGAGCTGCCATCGCGATCGAAATCGAGGATGCCGCGCCACACGCGGACGAGATCGCGCGTCTGGTCACCGGCCTCGGCGAGGATGCGGCGCTGTGGCGTGCCGGCGAGGCCATACGCGCAGGCGGCGATCGCGGTGCCGATCGTGATCCCGGCGACGAGCGCCGCGAGCGTGCGAGGGACGTTGCGGCGGCGCGCGATCCGGACCGCGATGCCGGCGAGCACGATCAGCGCGAGCGTGATGCCGGCGTGCGCGTTCGGATAGCCGGTGCGCAGGACGTGGCGTTCGATCCACACGAGCCCGCCGATCGCGCAGGCGGTGACGAGGACCATTGTCGAGCGGATCATCAGATCACCGGACGACAGGATTCGGCGACCGAGTGCGAGTGCCCCAGCGGCCACGACCAACAGACCGGTCGGTACGAGGATCGGCGCTTGTTTCGCGAGCGGTAGCGTTTGTGCGAACGCGCCATTGAATAGCGTCGCGCCGACGGGAATCGTGACGATCAACGTGGGCAGGACGCGGACGACGGACCAGCGCGAGATGCGTTCGAACAACGCGATCACGAGCGCGGCGAGAAGTCCTGTTGCCGCAAAGATCGGGACAACCGAAAGCGCGAGCGACGAGTCGTGAAGGCGTGCGGCATCGAATGCACCGATCGCGGCGCCACCGATGACATGCGCGGTGACGTTCCAGCCGATCCCGGCGTCGGAACTGACGCTGGTTCGCGGCGACGACAACATCGTCACGATCAAATCACGTCGATGAGCCCGAGCCAAGACAATGGCCGAGCTGTTCGGGCAGGCTGGCCACGCGTGTCGCACTTCGTAACAGTGGCAGTGGTCGGGCTCGTCGGAGTTGCGAGCGCAGACGCACAGCCCGCGTCGCCGGACAGCCAGCCCGCGCCTCCGGCGACGAACGGAGAGTCGAACGTGCCTCCGCCGGGTGGGCTCGAAGCGCAGCTCCTGGCGATTCCAACGCGCGTGCCGCCACACGTCGATGTCGATGCGATCGGCACGCTCGGCATCGCGCAACACAGCGAGTGGTACGGCGATGCGACGTACACGCATGCGGATGGTTCCGACGCGCTCGCGATCATTCCGGGCGCGCGAATCGCGATGGGTACGTTCGCGTTCATCGATGTTCGCGTGCCGGTCGGTTACGGCTTTCAACCCGGCGCCTTCGCGCTCGGCAACGCGACGGCGGCGATCGGCGTGCTGCCGGAACATCATCGCCTGAGCGCGATCGCGCTGCGGTTCGCGGGACCGACCTCACCGCGGATGGGCGACGGCATGCAGACCGCACTTGCACTCGCCCTGCCCCGCAACGGCGATCCGGAACTGTTCCTGCCGCACACGACGTCGGTCGAGCTGGTCGCCGATTGGCGCTGGCGCGGCGACAAGTCATGGATCCAAGCGGAAGGTGGGATCGCCGGCTGGTGGGAGCCCTCACCGACGGGCTTCGTGCCGGTCCTGCGTGCGACGGTCGCCGGCGGCGTCCAGGTCGAGCGCTGGTTGGATCTGACGGCGAGCTTCATCACGCGGAGCTACGTGCTCGACGACAAAGCGACCGAAGACTTCGTCCACACGCTCGCGCTCGGAGCGACCGTTCACGACGATCACGGGCAGATCACGCTGCGCCTCGAGGTCCCGATCGACGACAGCGCGCGCGACGAGAACCGGTTTCTGGTCGGCTTAGAATTCCGCGGCGCGCGCTAAGAAATCCGCGACGAGCTGATCGGGCGAGACTTCGCCGTCGAGCTCGACGAACGGTACGCGGGACTTCGAGATCACATCGAAGAGGCGCTCTTGCTCCCACGCGAAGTACTTCGCGATCGCGACGTCGGTCTCGCCGAACTGCGTGCCGTATTTATCGGCATCGACGCGCGCCGCGATGTTCTTGATCCGGACGAACACGCAGCGCGCCGGAATGCCCGCGATCCGGCCATCCCACGCATCGAAGTCTTCGATCTTCGTCTGCGGATTGCGCACGAACCACGTCGCATGAAACGAGTCCGCGAGCACGATCCTGCCCTGCGCGGCTTCGGTAGCGGTGGCGATCGCGGCACCGACGTCGCCGGTGATCGGTGGCACGAGCGAGAGCTCTGGACGCAACGCGAGCGCGTTCGCACACAGCGTGGTCTTGCCGGCACCGGCGGTGCCTTCGACGATGATCAGCACTATTTGTTCGGCGGGTATTTCTGCAACTTGCGTTGCAGGCTGCGGCGGTGGATGCCGAGGCGGCGCGCGGCCTCGGAGATGTTGCCGCCGGCATCCGACAGCACGCGATTGATGTGTTCCCACTCGGCGCGCGCGAGCGACGGTGCGCGGTACTCGTGATCCGGCGGTGGTTCGAGCGGCGGCGCTTCACCGCGCGCGAACGCGGCGACGATGTCGTCGGCATCCGCCGGCTTCGACAGGTAATACGTCGCGCCCAAGCGCACCGCATCGATCGCGGTCGCGATCGAGCCGTAGCCGGTCAAGACGACGGTCTTCGTCGCGGGATCGATCTCGCGCAACGCCTTCACGAGCTCGAGGCCGGACTTGCCGGGCATCTTGAGATCGACGACCGCGAACTCGGGCGATTCGGCCTGCGCGGCGGCGAGTCCCGAATCGTGATCGCCGGCCGTGCGCACGTCGTAGCCACGATCGACGAACGCGCGCGCGAGGCGGTTGCGATAGACCTCGTCGTCGTCGACGAGCAGGATCGACGGTTTTTCGGCCCCCTGCTGTGTGGTCGTCATATGGCGTTGGATACCATCTCTGGGCGTTCCGATTCGTGCGGTCCTGCGGCGTTCTGTCGCGCCGCCACATCCGTCGGTAACGTGACGCGAACTTCGGTCCCGGCCTCGCCGGAATCGATCGCCATTTGGCCGCCAACACCCTCGACGACCGCGCGCGCCAGGAACAGTCCCAGGCCCATCCCGCGGCCGGGCGCCTTGGTCGTGAAGAAGGGCTCGCCGATCCGCTGCATCACCTCGTCGGGGATGCCGGTGCCACGATCGCGGATCGTGACGGTGAGCGTGGGGTCGGTCCGGCGGACGGTCACGAGCACGGCGCTGCCCGTTGGCGAGGCATCCTGCGCGTTCGTGACGAGCGAGCGCAGCGCTTGGCTGACCGCGCGTGGTGGGACGCGGAGCTTCGACGCGGCGACATCCGGCGAGACCTCTTGGGTGACGCGAACGCCATCGCGGATCCCGATCAGCGTTTCGGCGAGCAGCTCGCCGACCGTGCAGGACGCGACGCCCTCGCCGACCGTGCCCGCGCCCTGCTGCATCTGATCGAGGATCGCCCGGCAGCGACCGACTTGTTCGCGAATCAGCCGTGCATCGGAGGCGAGGTCGGGGTTCGCGGCGAGTGCGCGTTCGAGCTCCTTCGCGGCGAGCGCGACGGTGCCGAGTGGTGTCGAGAGCTCGTGCGCGGCGCCGGCGGCCATCGTGGCGAGCGAGGCGAGGCGCTCTTGGCGCGCGGCGAGGTTGCGCGCTTCGCTCAGCTCGGCCTCGCGTTGGGCGAGTGCGCCCGTGATCCGCAACAGGAACTGGACGACGAACGCGGACGCGACGCCGAGCGCGACCCACGCGCCGATCACGCGCGAGTCCTCGGGAATCGCGAGCGGTTGGTGCGCGAGGATCAAGATACCGAAGCCGATGAACGACAGGCCGACGAGCATCCACGTCCACAGCGCCTGGACGAGCACGGCGGCGAGTGCGATCTGGACGAGGTAGAGGAACGCGAACGGGTTGTGCGGGCCGCCGGTCAGATACAGGAGCCCGGTCAGCACCGCGATGTCGA
Source organism: Kofleriaceae bacterium (assembly GCA_047600425.1). Classification (GTDB taxonomy): domain Bacteria; phylum Myxococcota_A; class Polyangia; order Haliangiales; family Haliangiaceae; genus JABFXX01. Next base: position 566,617 of record JASGLC010000001.1, read on the forward strand.
TCATCATCACCAGTGCGAGGTGCCATTCCTCGACGGGATGGGACGGTTCCTCGCGCAACTGCAGGCGCAGGCCACGGCGACCGCCGAAGAAGTAGGTCTCGACGACCAGGTTCGAGACGAGGCCGACGCTGATCACGCCGAGCAGTGCGGCGATCGGTAGCTTGCCCTCGAGCAGGGCCTGCGCGACGAGCACGGTCAGCGCTTGGCCGGCGACCTCCGCCCAGCGGAGCCGAGCGAGCCACTGGATGTTGACCCAGTTGCGTGAGGGAATCGCGGGCGAAGCCACGCGCGGACTCTACCTCGCAATCGGCAACGCGGCGTGCTCCGTCGCGAGCGGAACCCCGAGCCAGCGCGCGAACGTCGGCGCGAAGTCCAGCGTGTCGATCGGGCCGAGCGCGATGTGCGGGACGTCCGGGCCGAACGCGATGAACGAGGCCGCCATCGCCGGATCGTCGGGCGGCCAGCCGTGCGTGCCACGTCCCGGGACGTCGACGACGAGGTCACCGGTGCGCTTGTCGGAGAATTGATAGGTCGGCGCGGCGACGAGCGCGAACGCCGCCTGCGGATCGCCGCCGAGCCTCACGAGCTCGTCGTGATCGATCACGCGCGCGATGTGGTCTTTCAGATCGACGAGTGCGGCCTCGACCGCGGGCCGATGCGCGGCGTCGCAGTAGATCAGATCCGAGCCACCGCTCGCGATCGTCCACGCGTCCGTCGGAGCGATCTTGTGGGCTTCGAACGCGACGCCCGGCCGGAGCTCGTGATCGACCGGCGCGAAGCCGTGATCGCTGACGATCACGAGGATCGTGCGCGACCAGTCCGGCGAGGCCTGCAGCTGTTTCAGCAACGCACCGAGCTTCGCATCGACGTTCTCGATCACCGCCTTCGCCTCGGGACTCCACGGCGCGTGCTCGTGCTGCGCGTCGTCGAGCTCGAACGCATGGACGAGCAAGAGGTCCGGTTTCCGGACATCCAACAGGTAGCTCGCGATCGCGAACTGACTCGCATCCTTGATATCCGGCGGCGTCAGCGCCTTCCACAGATCCGGATCGCGCTTCTGGACTTCATCCAGCACGCCGGGCGTCGACAACGCGCGCACGAGCTTCTGATCGTCGACGCCACCCGCACGCCAGTACTCCGGCACCACGATGCTCGCGTGCGCGGCCACGCTCACCGGCCACGTCACGAGCGCCGCCGTGCCATGCGCGGCCTCGACGGCCTGGTAGATCGTCGGCGCCTTGATGTCTTCGGCGTACCACCGCCAACCGTCGTAGTTTTTGCCGAGCGGATCGGCCGGCTTGTTCGAGACGATGCCATGCACCTTCGGCGAGACGCCGGTGACCATCGTCGTGTGCGACGGATACGTGACCGTCGGCATCACGCCATGCACGCGCCCTGCGGCACCACCGGCGACCAGCGCGCGCAACGTCGGCACCTTCATCCCGTGCGCATCCGGGTCCAGATAGACGTCGGGCATCAGGCCATCGACGCTGATGACCACCAACCGATGCGCGAGATGTGTCGCGGGCGTCGACGGTGGAGTTGTCGAACACGCCGCGATCGCCGAAACGAGAAAGAGCCGGTTCACCGCCGGACGATCTCATCGTTCCGTGACGAACCAGCTCCCGAACCGAGAAATCAGTGACTACTGCTTGGGGGCGTCGAGGGTCTTCTGACCCTTGTTGACGACCCACTCCTGGTAGTAGTTCGCGGCCGGCGTTCCCGCCTGGATGCGCTCGTTCGCCTTCTTCATCTCCTCGTCGATCAACGTCGAGTACGCGTCCGCGGTCGCGAGACCCGACATGAACCGACCGTTGATGAAGAACGACGGGGTCGCGCCGACGCCGAGCGTCTGCAGATCCTTCATGTCCTTCTGCGTGAGCTGCTGGCAGTCCTTCATGTCGGTCTTGAACTGGTCTTCCTTGAGACCGAGCTCCTTCGCGTAACCGAGGACGATCGGGCAGCCATCCTTCGACTCCCAGCACTTCTGCGGGGCGGCGCCACCTTCAGCGGTCGCGTCCTTATCGTAGTTGTGAGCCTTGAAGCCCTTCTCCCAGAGGATCTTGTCCATCTCGAAGCCTTTGCCCTGCTTCGCGGCGGCGCAGAACGCGAGCGCGCCCGCGGTGGCGACCTGCGGATGCACGACGAACTGCTTGTAGACGATGCGGATGTCCTTGCCGTACTTCGACTTCAGCTGGTCCATCGGCTCGCGCGCCTTCTCGCAGTACGGGCACGCGTAGTCGTACGCCTTGACGATCGTCACCTTCGCGTCGGCCGGGCCCTCGAACGGGTCGCCGTCGATGTTGAGCGAGTAGGTCTTCGCGGCGTCCGGCTGCGGGCGCGACGGGCGCTGCGGCTGCGCGGCACCACGACCACCGCCGTTGGCGGCGAGCGCGTCGATCTTCTTCGTCAGATCGTCGATCTTCTTCTCGAGGTTCTTGTTGTCGCTCTGGCAGGCGGCCAACGCGAACACGGCGGAAATTGCGGCGAGGGTCTTCATTCTAATTTGCTCCTGAACAGGTGCTCGAGGCGGAGGAGTTAGCCTCAGGCGCGTCACAATTGCAACACAGGGGTTGATCGAGCCAATTCTCGATCTCGGCTTCACTGGCCGGGTCGAGATGAGAAACGAGCGGGGTCGCGCTGTTGTGCAGCTGGGCTTGGAGCTCGCACGCTTCATCCCGCGAGAGCTGGCCGTCGCCGTCCAGATCCGCCTCGGGGTAGCTCATATAGAGGAGCTGCGCGAGCTGCATGGTGTAGTTGCACGACGGGTGCGGATGCGCGGATGCGGTGCGGGCGCCACCGAACGCGAGCACCATCCACGCTGCGAGGACGATCCGCTGGAGCCACGAGATCCGAGCGCGCGTGGTGGGTGCGAGCACGGCGGCGACGCGCGCATCGAGCGCGTGGGGGCTTCCCATCGACGGCGCCGCGGCGGTGTGGAGCTCGGCCATGCGCACGAGCAACCGCGCGTACGTCGGCCGCGACAACTGCCCCGCCTCGAGCGCGATTGCATCGCACGCGGCTTCGCGCGCGTGATCGAGGCGGCGATTGACGATGCCGACGATCGGCCAGAACCACAGCAGCGCGCCGGCGGCGACTTGGACGAAGCGAGCCAGCACGTCGTGACGGCGCACGTGCGCGAGCTCGTGGAGGAGCGCCGCGCGAAGCAGCGTGGTGGTCTCGCGCGCCGTCTCGATCGAATCGGCGATCAGCGCGGGCGGCACGACGATGATCGTGTGAACGAGCCCGATCACGTGCGGCCCGACGGTGGCGTCACCGATCCGGAGCTCCGGCGCGCGCACGCGCAGCTGGGTCGCGAGCTCCTTGACGAGCCGTTGCGCCTGCATCGGTGCGAGCTGCGCCGTGCGCGCCGCGCGAATCGTGCGCACGTGCGAGCGCGCCGCGCGGAAGATCACGATCGCGACGCCGGCGATCCAGATCGCCGCGAGCACCGACCATCCGGCCCAGACGTGTGGCGCCGGCGGCAGCGGTTGGAGCGCGGGAGGCAGCGCCGAAATCGGTTCGACGACCGGCGCACGATGGAGGATCCGCGCGAGCAGATCCGAGAGCGAGAACGATAAGCCCGGGCCCCACGGCAGCACGAACTTCACGACGACTACGAGCCACACCGCCGCGTGCCACGCCGGCCGCAACTTCGCCGTGCGAGTCAGCGCGAACGCGAGGAGCGCGAGCAGCGTGCCCTGCCCCGCCATCAACGCGAGCGTCTCGGCGAGCGCCTTCACTTGCGCGCCTTCTTCTTGGTTTCGGCTTCGTCGATCTTTTTTTCGATCGAGCGCAGCTCTTCACGGGTCAACGACTCGTCCTCGACCAAGCCGAGCACGAGCGAATCCGCGCGACCATCGAACACCTCTTTGACGAAGTCCCGCAGACGATCGCGCAACACCGACTCGCGCCGGAACGCCGGCTTGTAGACGAACGGCTCGCGCGCCTTGTCGACCACCACGGCGTTCTTCGCCGCGAGCCGCCCGAGCAGCGTCATCACCGTGGTGTACGCGAGCTCGTTGCCGCGCGTGGTCAATTCGGTCCGCACGTCGCCGACCGAGCCTTGACCGAGCTCCCACAGCGCCTTCATGACGCGGAGCTCGGCAGGGGTCATTTCTGGGCAGCGCGTGGCCATGGCGGTTACGACGACCTTCGTAGCATTACTACACTCGTAGTTACTAGCGCAAGATCAGAGTTCGGACCGACGTAACTTCCGGAAAATTCCCGGGAGGTCGATCCACGGGACGAATGCCACGCCGAACAGCGGGTACGGAAACACAATGTTCATCAGGAGCAACACACCGACGTGAAATCCCCACGCCGCCCACACCCACACGCGGCCGACCCGCGGGATCAGGGCGAGCGGCGCGCCGAGCTCCACGATCAACGTGGCGATCGACACACCCGTGAACATCGCCGGGTGATGGAGCAGCGGCATCGCGATATGCGAGGGCGACGCGCCGAGCAGGACCTTACGCGCGTTATCGACCGCGATCTGGTTGCGGAGCTGTTCGCCGTCGAGCCAATCGGTGCCCGCGAGCCGGAGCTTCGCGATGCCGGCGAGCACGTACGTCATGACGGTCACGATCTGGAGCACGCGGATGTGAAAGCGTTCGTCTTTGGTATTTGGCGGCACGCACGCGAGCGCGATCACGTGAAGCACCAACAAGTTCTCGACGTGGAACACCTGATTCCACGAGCAGCGATACGTCATCGTCCAGAGCAACGCCGCCGCCGCGAATGGTGCCGTGTAGCGAATCCCGAGCGTGAACGCGATCAACAGCAGCACCGTCACGCACGCGATCGCGATCGCGAGCCACGGCGGCAACGGCGATGAGATCACGCGCACCACGCCGACGGGCACCCACGCGCCACGATGCATCTGCGCCGCCGCGATCAATTCCGGCAACCGCGCGAGCGTGTACACGACCGCGTACGCACCGACGACGATCCGGATCGTGGCGAGCTTACTTGGCACAGCTCCACCGGATGTTCTCGACGCCGCGCGCGCCGTTCTCCAGCAACGCGATCGCATCGATCTTGCCGCTCACGATGCGCACCGACGGATAATCGACCTGCGCGATGATCGATCGACACAGCGGCCCGAGCGCTTTCGGTCCGCGATGGACGGCATCTTCATAGACCGCGGCCGCTTGCAACACCTCGCCGGTGCCGACGACATCCGACGACAACGGCACGGTCGTTCCTGTCGCCGTGACACCGACCGCGTACTCGAGCTCGAACACCGTGCCGCGCCGCTGCGCGAACATCGGATACGTCGACAGCGGGAAGCTATCCTCGTACGGATCGCGCAACACCGGCGACGCGACCGCGACGATCAACGCCGCTGCGAGCGCGTACTTTACGAATGCGGCAGGCGCCACGACGTGTGCGACTGACCGATCTCGAAATAAAACGAGAACGCGAACGTGATGAGCCCGTCGCTACCGGCGAGCTCCTTCGGCGGATTCGGGAACGGCGCCGCTTGGTGGAACGCGCGCAGCGCTTCGTCGTCGAGATCCTGCACCCCGCACGGCGCGACGACGACGATCTTCGACAACGCACCGGTCTGCGTGAGCGACACGCGCACCTCGGTCACGCGCGTCTTGAAGCCGTAGACCTTGCCTTCGGGATCGCTGCGCCGCCACACCGTCGCCGGATCCCAGTTCTGCGCGACCTGACGCTTCATCCGATTGAAGAAGCTCGCGTAGACCCAGCGCTTCGCGTTGAGCGCGGTCTCGTCGCCGTTATCGACGTCATCCATGTGATCGACGTTGCCGCCACCGAGCGCACGCTCGAGCGTGTCCTGCGTCGGCTTCAGGTTCGGCGTGTCGGGCGCGCCACCGCCGGCGCCGTTCTCGCCTTTCGGTTGCTCGCTCTGATCGTGCTGTTGCTGCTCGATCGCGCCCTGCCCTTTGCGCGGGATGTAGCCATCGAACGCGAGCGGACCGTTCGCGCCCGTCGTCGAGCCGCGGGTCTTCGCTTCCTGCTCCTCTTGCGCGGGCGCTTGCGGACCCGGCGTGCGCATCGATAGCTTGCCCGGAACTTCCGGCGCCTTCTTGTTCTCGCCTTCGGGCTGCTTCGAGTGCTCCTGCACCGACGCCTCTTTCGGATTCGGCGTGGGCTTCAGGTTCGCCTGCTGGCTCTTGGCGACCATCTCTTCTTTCGGCGTGCCGCGTGCGACCTTCTGCTGCTTCACGTTCGTGTCGTACTCGGCGAGGAACCGCGCGTTCTCCGGCGCTTTCTCCTCGCTCGGCTTCGCAGTTTCGACGACCTGCATCGGGCGCGGCTTCGCAGCGGCCGGCGGTGCGGGCGGCGGTGGCGGCTGATTTTCCGGCTTGGGTTGCGGGACCTCGACCGGCTTGGGCTTCTTCTGCTCTTCCTTCATCGCCTCGAGCAAGGGCTCGGGATCGATCGGCTTCACGTGCTCGGTGCTCTTTTGATCGAGCATCGAAATCTCGGCGACGTTCTTCTCGTGCTGCGCGATGCAGCTCGACTGATCGATGATCGTGTTGATCTGCGCTTCGTGGAGGCAGTCGTCGACGTTGTCATTCCACGGCGCGAAGCACATCGCATCACGCGCCGCGCCCGCGAGATACGCGTCCGACATGCACCCGGTCTTGAGCTCGATCTCGGGCTCCGCGTTCGCGAGCGAAGCCGCAGGCGTTTGCCCGTAGCCATCGACCTCACCGATCGAGAGCGTATGCACACTGGTGATCAACACGGCGTGCACGATCACGGCGACGCCAAAGGCGATCCACCCGAAGTCGTGTTTGCGCCTCTGAATCGCCACGGGTCCTTGGAAGTATGCGATCGGCCGTCGCGCATGTCAGGTCGATTCGACCCAGGATCGCCCCGACCCGATCACAGCTCCCGTCCCGTTTCAGGTGGTTACCGATTCCGCCGGTTATCAGTCCCGGTCCCAGGGCCGGCTCACCGAGATGCGATAGCGTCGGGGCATGGGTGGATTTTCGTTTGCGTCGGTGATCCTCAGTTACTTCCTTGCCGCGGGAGGCCTGCTCACGGGCGGCCTGCTGATCGGCTACACGAAGCAAACCAACGAGGTCGTCGTGCTCGCGTTGTTCGCGGTCGGCTCGTTCTTGGGTGGTTTCGTCGCGGCCCGGGCGAGCCGCGGCTCGACGATCATCGAGCCGGCGATCGGCACGATCGCGCTCGCGGCGACGATCCTGCTCGTACTGCTCGGCACCGATGCCAAGCAGTTGGTGTGGCATAGCGGCGAGGTCACCGGGGCCGGCAAGGCGATCGCGGAGGTCGTCGGTGCGCTGGTCGTCGGCGCACTTGTAGGTGCGTTTCTGTCGGAGAAGATCCTCGGTGAGGCGACCGAATCGAGCATTCCGTGGATCTTCTACGCGGCGCTGACCGGCTTCGGCGCGACGGTCGTCGGCGCGTTCATCGCGTACGTGTTGTTCGCGAAGCACGGCGGCGGCAGCGAAGAGAAACTCGGCACGATGGGCCTCGCGGGCATCGGCATCGGCACGTTGCTCGCCGGGCTCGCCGTCGGGGCATCGGCGCGGACCCGCCCGCTCATCGCCGCCTTGCTCGGTGGCGCGATCGGCTCGGCCGGCTTCGCGCTGTTGTCGGCGAAGGCGTCGGGCCAAGCTAGCGATAGCGACCTCCCGAAAGTGATCGCCGTGTTCGGCGTGTTGGGTGGTGTCGTGATGCTGATCGGCGCGCTCGGCGGCTGGTACACGTTCGGCAAGCGCAACGCATGAAGCTCTCGATCTGCATGATTGCACGCGACGAAGAGCGCGATCTGCCGCGCCTGCTCGCGAGCATCACGGGCCTCGCCGACGAGCTGATCCTCGTCGACACCGGCTCGACGGATCGCACGCGCGAGCTCGCCACGGCCGCCGGTGCGATCGTCCACGAGATCGTATGGCCGAACGATTTCGCGGCCGCGCGCAACGCCTCGCTCGAGCACGCGACGGGCGATTGGATCCTCGTGCTCGACGCGGATGAAGAAGTCGTCGAGGTCGCGACGCTTCGGGCCGAGCTCGAAGAAGCGAACAAGCTGGGCCTGGGCGGGTTGTCGCTCGTGATGCGAAACCTCTCGCCGCCTGGCGAAGCGACGACCTATCAAGACCTGCCGATCGTGCGTGCGTTTCGGCGTGGCATCGCGCGTTACGAAGGTCGGATCCACGAGCAGATCTCGCCCGCGATCCAGCGCGTGGGCGGTGTGCTCGGTGCGAGCGACCTGCACCTCTTGCATCACGGCTACACGCGCAAAGAAGCGCAGGGCGTCGACCGCGCGCGCCGGAATCTCGCGCTCCTCGAGGCGGCAGTCGCAGCCGAGCCCGATGACATGTACCTGCGCTACCAGCTCGGCGTGACCATGAAGGCGGTCGGCGATCCGAAAGCGGAGGACGTGCTCCGCTCGTCGTTGCGCGCGCGTGGTGCGTTGTCGCCGGCGGCGGCGGCCGATGTTCAGATGAGGCTCGCGCAGCTCGCGCTCCTCCGGGGTGACAACGCGGCGGCGTTCAACGAGGCGCACGCGTGTTTGAAGGCGGATGCGGCGAACGTGATCGCGTTGCAGATCACGATCGTCGCGGGTGTCGCGTTGAATCGCGGGCCCGATGTGAAGCGCGCGTGCACCGCACTGCTCGGTCAGCCGAACGTCGCGGCGCAGGTTCGCGCGGACGCCGAAGCGCTGCTCAAGCTTCTCTAGATCGAGATCCGAAAAACAGGCCCGCCGCGAGCGCGATGCCGAGCTGGACCCACGGATTCGCGAGGTGGCGCACCGGCGCGACCGTCGCGCGGACCTTCGCTTCGCGGCGGCGCAATTCATCGAGCTTCTCGGTCAGGCTCTCGCGAGCGCGCGCGATCCGTAAATTCGGATCTTCATCGTCGACGACGGGCGGCGCCGGCTCGATCAGCTTCCGTGCGCGCTCGGCACTCTCGAGCTCGCTCAGCTGCTTGAGACGAAGGTTCAACTTGTCGTTCGCGAGTGCGAGACGCTGCTCTTCTTCACTCATTTCGATTCTCCCAACAGCTCTTTCGCCGTGGCGCGCGCCTTCTTGATGAACGTATGACCGATCGCGGCCGCGAGGATGCAGACACCCCACAGCGCGACCCAGACCGGTACGCCGAGCGCGATCACCGATGCCGCGATCGCGAGGCACAGGAGGATCGCGGTGACCACGAACACGCCGATGCCGATCAACAATTGGCCGAGCGTCGAGCCGAGCACCGACAACTTCGTCGAGATCTCACCGCGCAACAGGTCGACGTTCGCCGACACCAGCTCGCGCGTGTCTTCGACGATGCCGACCACGAGGTCGACGTTGCCGACGCCTTTCTCGATCGCCACGGCGCCACGTTTTGCAGCCCACGTGCCTGCGAAATCCGCCGAAATCGGCCCGGACTTGTAGCGGGAGCGCACGATCGTGGCGAGGGCGCGCGGCATACTGTGGCCGTGCCGCCCAAACCCAAGGTCTGGAACACGAAACGGCCCGCCGGGAAGCCGAAGACCAAGCTCAGCCCCGAGCAGGTCGCCCTGGCCCGGGCGCGTGCCGAGGCGGCCGGCCGGCGATATCCGAACCTGGTCGACAACATGTGGGCCGCGAAACAGAAGCTCTAGCTCGCGCGTTGATCGCGAGTGCAGATGCAGGACGTCCCGCCGGTCGAGAAGCTCTGCTACGCGATCCTCCTGTCGTCGCTGAAGAAGCGCGCGACCGATATCGTGATCCGGCGCGACACGCTGTCTCGCGTCGAATTCACGATCGACGGCGCGATCAGCGAAGAGATGCGACCGCCGCGCGTGCTCCACCCGGTGCTCGTCCGCAAGATCGGCGTGATGGCGGGCGTGCCGTACTACAAGAAGGGCGAGCACGGGCTCGGCCGCTTGATGCTGAAGATCGGCTCCGAGCTTCGCGCCGCGATCTGGGACGTCCGTCTCGACGGTCACGGCGACGACGTCAGCGCGCGGCTGCGACTCGTCGAGTACGTCGGCGCGAACTGACACGTATCGCGCGGCCGTACACCGCGTGTCGCAGTCGGTTTCGCGATTCGTCGTCTAGAGTACCGCGATGCAACGACTTGCCGTTCTCGCCGTGGTGTTGTGTGGGTGCTCGTCGAAGAAGGCGGAGCCGCCTGCCGCGAAGACCGATCCTGCAGCGATTGTCGCGATAGCCGATCGCACCGAGCACGACAAGAAGCTCGATCCGGGGCGAAAGCCGACGGAGATGCTCGCGTTCATGGCGCTGAAGCCCGGCATGCGCGTCGCGGATCTCGCGGCCGGTAGCGGTTACACCACCGAGCTGGTCGCGCGCTCGATCGGGCCGACGGGCAAGATGTTCGCGCAGGACTCGCCGAGCTGGGATGGCGACGAGCTGAAGAAGATCTGGGTCGATCGGCTGGCGCGCACCGGCCTCGCGAACACCACGCACGTGATGCGCGCCTGGGAGGATCCGATTCCGCCGGAAGCGAAGGACCTCGACGAGATCACGTTCGTGTGCGCGTATCACGACGTCTACGCCGAGAAGGGCGATGTGAAGAAGATGGACGCGGCGATGCTCGCGGCGCTGAGGCCGCACGGTACGCTCGTGATCATCGACAACAGTGCGAAGGACGGCTCCGGCACCGCGGATGTCGAACGCCTCCACCGGATCGACGAGAAGGTCGTGCGCGCGGATCTCGAAGCCGCCGGCTTCAAGTTCGTGAGTGACGCGAGCTTCCTGCGCAATCCCGGTGACCCGCGAGACTGGAATGCCGATCCGGGTGCGGATCCGAAGACGCACACGCAGGATCGGTTCGTGTTGAAGTTCGAGAAACCGTAACGCGTCGGATTTTGTTGACACGTCGGAACATCCCGACGTATTGATCGTGCATGGATGTATTCGGTGCACTCGCGAATCCCGTACGTCGGGACATCCTTGTGTATTTGAAGAAGGGGCCGCGCAAGGTCAACGACCTCGCGAGCAACTTCGAGCTCGGTCGCCCCGCGGTGTCGGAGCACTTGCAGGTGTTGCGCAAGGCGAAGCTCGTGCGCGAAGAGCCACGCGGGCGCGAGCGGTTCTATCACCTCGACCCGCGACCGCTCGCGGATGTCGAGAAGTGGATGGCCATCTTCGAGCGCTATTGGGATCAGCGGTTGACCGACCTCGAGAAGCTTCTCGACGAGGAGGATGCAAAATGAGCGAGCGCGGTGTGATTCGAATCGAGCACGTCTACAAGCAGTCGCCGACGCGCGTCTGGAAGGCCTTGACCGATCCCGCGCTCGTCGCGAAGTGGTGGGCCGCCGGCGACATTCGTGCGGAGGTCGGACATCGCTTCGAGATGGACATGGGTCCGTGGGGCATGCAGCCGTGCGAAGTGATCGCCGTCGAGCCCGAGCGCTTGTTCAGTTATCGGTTCGCGCAACCCACGCTCGACACGATCATCACGTTCCGCCTCGTGCCGGAGGGTGACGGTACGAGGGTAACGCTGACCCATGAGGGTTTCGATCTCGACCAACCGATGGCGAAGCGCGCGTTCGAGGGCATGCGGCCCGGGTGGCCGGGTATTCTCGAGAAGATCGCTAGCGTGGCTTAGCCGGCACGCGGTTGAGCTCTTTGGCAGGAAGGCCGCGCACGATGTCGCGTGTCGACGAGCCGGCGAGATCCGCGAGCACCTGGAACGCTTCTTCGCAGATGTGACACTCGCGCGAAGGCCAGCCCATCGCGAACCGCTCGTACAACGCGGTGACGTGCGGTTCGAAGCTCGCACCGTTCAGCATCACGGCGCCGGCCGAACGGCCACGCGCGCAGATGTCCGCGATCAACGCCGGCGCGATGCCGAGTCCGCGCGCCTCGGGACGAACGTAGAGAAACTCGGCCTTCATGCCCTTCATCGCCCAGAACATGTCGAAGTACAGCGACCACTGGACCATGCCGATCACCTGATCTCGGCGCGTCGCGACGACGAGGCTCGCGACCTTGTCGGGACCGAAGTGCGCGGCGCGTAGCGCTTCGATCGGCCGGACGTGGCGCGAAGCGGGATGATCTTTGACGAAGTCGTCGAGCATCTCGGCGATCGCCGGCAGGTCCGATTCGAGCGCGTCGCGGATCATCGGCGGACAAAGGTATACGAGAGCTGCTCGCCATCGGAGACGATCAGCGTGTTGTCTCCGATTCCGATCGGTGTGCCAGCGAACGGCGGATCGATCACCACGAGCGTGTTACCGACGTGCGCGATCCGGGTATTCCACTCACCCGCGTCGAAGATCGGGCCCGCAGGTGTGTCGCGCAGCTCGACATCGCCGAGCACGGGTTCGTGATAATGGCCGGCGAGCGAGCCGAGCGGTGGCGTCGGTGGCGTGACGTTGCGGTGGCGCAGGCTCGTGTAGTAGGCGAGCTGCTTGTCGGCGACGAGGCGCGCGCCACCGAACATGAGCTCGACGATCCGGCGGCGCACCGCCTCGACGAACGGGATCTGTGCCTTCGCATTGCCGTTGCGAATGTTCGTGAGGATCACGATGCCCGCGTGATGTTCGGGGAACAGATAGACCGTGGTGCCGAACCCGAACGCGCCGCCATCGTGCGAGACGAGCCGCGCGCCGTGATAGTCGGCGCTGTCGATGCCGAGCCCGTAGCTGCTCGTCGGGCCGGTCGCGATCCGCGCGCGCGTGCGCTCGTGCATGTTGGCGATCGAGACCACGCGCGTGCCGTTCGGCGCGACGCCATCCGCGAGCTCGGTCATCGCATAGCGTTCCATGTCGTGGAGCGAGCTCCAGATCGCGCCCGCAGGTGCGATCGGCTCGACGGCGCGCTCGATCGCGAGTGGCATCGCGTGAGTCTCGCCGTCGAACGACAACGCATGCGGCGTGGCGTGATCGCCGGTCTCGACGGTGTGGAAGTCGAGTGTGGTCGAGGTCATCCCGATCGGCGTGAAGATCTTGTCCTGCATCGCACGCGTGTACGCCTCGGCCAGCGACAGCTGCGGCGCGAACGCGTGCGCGGCGATGAATCCGCCGGCGGCGACCATCGGGTTCGAGTATTGAAAGGTCTCGCCGAGCTTCGTCGTCGGCTTCATCGTGCCCATGAGGGCGATGCGCTGCTCCGGCGTGACACCGCTCCACTCGAACAAGCCCTCGAGATCCTCGCGCGGCATGCCCGTACACGCACACGACATGTGCCACAGCTTCAGCTCGCGCGTGATCGCCGGATCGCCGAGCGCGAACGCCGGCATGATCTTCGTGACCGGCGTGTCCCACGTGACGGTGCCCGCGTCGACGAGCGCGGCCTCCATCATCGTGGTGATCGGCTTACTGACCGAGGCCAAGAGGAACAGGGTATCGCCGGTGATCGGCGCGGCCTCGCCGAGCTTCTTCACACCGAGCGTGCGCTCGTAGACGACCTTGCCGTCGAGGATCACGCCGATCGCGGCGCCGGGAACTTCGAGATCGTGTAGCGCCTGGCGTGCGAAGTCATCGAGCATCACCGGCTCGGGTGCGTGGATCTTCGCGAGCACCTCTTCGTGCATGCCCGCGGGGCGCAGCGAACCGATCAGCTGTTCGATCTGGGCATCGCGCTTCGCGATCGCGTTGTGGTCGCCGTCGACGAGGATCACGTAGCCGCGTTCACCGAATTGCTTGAAGTACGCGCGGGTCTCGCGCGGCGCCGGCATGGCGTAGTCGAGCGTGACCTCGCGGGTCCAGCCGTCGGTCGGTGGTGGTTCGTCGAGCTCCGGTGTCCGCACGAGCAACTCCGGCGCAGCCGCGATCCATTCGTGTGCGACCGCGAGCTTCGGATCGACAAAGTCGGTCGGTGCGATCACCACGCGCAGCGCATGCTCGGGATCGCGAAACACGTGGTTCTCGACGGTCCAGCCGGCCGGAGCTGTCGCGAGCTCTGGGTCCGGCACGGCCGACCCACACGCGACGATGAATAGGATCCACGCGAGCTTCACGGCGGTTCGACACCGAAATGTCGCACGAGTTGCCGGGACCGTGCGCGACACCGCTGTACCGGCTCTACAATCGCCGCGTGTCGCTAACATCTGCGCTCGCGTTCCTGCGCGAAGTCGACAAGCTGAAGTCCGTGTTGCGCCAATCGCGTGTGACGTTCGATCCCGAGCGGCGCGAGAACGATGCCGAGCACTCGTGGCACCTCGCGATGATGGCCGTGGTGCTCGCGGAGCACGGTCCACCGGACATGGATCTTCTTCGCGTGATCACGATGGTGTTAGTCCACGATCTCGTCGAGATCGATGCCGGTGACACGTTTCTCTACGACGAGGCCGGCAACGCGACGAAGGCCGAGCGCGAGCTCGCCGCAGCGAATCGAATCTTCGGCCTGCTCGACGAGCCAATGCGTGGCGAGCTGCGCGGGGCCTGGGACGAGTTCGAGGAAGGCGTCACGCCATCGGCGCGATTCGCGCGTGCGATCGATCGCGTGCAGCCGATGCTGCAGAATGTGTACACGCGAGGCGCATCGTGGCGCGCGAACGGTGTGACCGCGCCGCAGGTGAAAGCGAAGAATGGTCCATCGGTGCGCGCGGGAGCACCGGAGCTGTGGCTGCATCTCGAGCGTTTGCTCGACAACGCGGTCGCAGAAGGTTGGTTGAACGCATGAAGGCGATCGAGCAATACATCCGCGCGGGCGAGACGCGCGATCACGACGAACGCAAGCGCCTGCTCGAGGCGTGCTTCGCAGCGAACGGACGGTTCGTCACGCGCTCGGCCGTGCTCGTCGGGCCGGCCGGCGTGGAGACGATGCTCGCGCGGTTCCTCGCCGATCCGGACAACCTCGGATTTCGCCTGACCAGCGTGATCGATCTGGTGGGCAACACGTTTCGCTACAGCTCCGTCGTCGATCGCAAGGACGGCACCACGCAGGAATTCTTCGACGCCGGCGAGCTCGATGCCGACGGCAAGATCGTGACGATGCTCGTGTTCGCGGGACCGCTACAGCGTTAGCTCCCAGGTCTGTTCGACGAGGTCATGCCCGAACGAGTGGTGCTTGCCGGACTTCGTCAGCGTGAAGCCCGCGCCTTCATAGATCCGGCGTGCGCTGACCAACACGTCGTTCGTCCACAGCACGAGCTTCTTGTAATGGTGCGCACGCGCGAACGCGATGCACTCGGCGACGAGCTTGGCCCCGATCCCGAGGCCGCGCGCTGTTGGCTCGACGAGCAGGAGCCGCAGTTGCGCGACGGTGGCCGACTTGCGAACGCACATCACGCAGCCCGCGCGCTCGTTATCGACCTCCGCGATCCACGCGGCATCGTGCGCGGGATCGAACGCGCCCACGATCTGCGCGACCAGCGCTTCGAACTCGAAGGTCCACGCATACTCGCGTGCGTAGAGTGCACCGTGGCGCTCGACGATCCAGCCCATGTCGCCGGCGCGCGGTGACCGCACCACCACGATCCCGCGCTCGCGCCGCGCGAACACGCGCTCGATCTCGCGCATCGCACCGACCATGCGCTGTTGCTCGTCGTCGTCCAACGGTTCGAGGAGCGCGGTGATGTCGCGCGTCGATCGCGAGTTCAGCGTCTGGAACGCGCCCCGCCCTGCCTTCGTCAGCGCGGCGATCTGGCGGCGCTTGTCCGTCGCGCTCGGCTCGAGCCGGACGAGGCCTTCGCGCTCGAGCTTCGCGAGGATCCGGCTCGTGTATCCGGGATCCAGATCGAGCGTGGTGCGCAGGGCCAAGACCTCGGTCGCCGGACGTTGGGCGAGCTCGAAGATCACGCGCGCCTCGGTCAGCGAGTACGGGGTCTCGTGGAGGTGCTCGTCGAGGACGCCGATCCGCGCGGTCCACATTCGATTGAACGCCCGGAGGGCAGACACGCGTTCGGCCAGGTCCATTGCCGAACTCTAGCCGATATTTGACTCTGTCAAACGATTATTTGACCAACTGATACAATTGGACCAAGTTGCCGACGGTGTCCGCGAGGATCGCGATCCTCACGGGACCCGCTGCCATCGGTGCTTGCGTGAAGGCCACGCCCTTCTCCGTCAACCGCGCGTAGTCCGCGTCGAGGTCACTCGACTCCAGCGCGATCGCGGGAATCTTCTTGCCGAACAGCTCGGCCTGCCACTGCTTGCCGTTCGCGTTCGGCTCGAGCGCCAACATCAGATCCTCGCGACCCGGCGCCACCACCGTGATCCACCGGTATTCGCCGACCGGAAAGTCCTGCGCCGTCTGAAACCCGAGGACGTTCGTGTAGAACGCGAGCGCCTTCGCCTGGTCGTCGACCATGACGCTCGTCAGCTTGATCATCAACATGGCGCGAACATGCCCGATCGCTAGCCGGCGCGCTTCTCGAGAATTGCGTTGGCCGGCAGGCGCGCGAGCATGCCCAAGCAGCCCGGGACGATCACGGTCTCGAACCCGGGCACGATCCGGCGGAATCGAGTCGGCGCCACGCCCTCCCAACGCGTGAACAGCGCCGAGAACGACCCGACGCTCGAGAACCCGATCTCGAAGCACACGTCGGTCACCGCGGCGCCGCCCCGCAACAGCTGCTTCGCGCGCTCGAGCCGGGCACGCGTGCGCAGTTGATGCGGCGTCGCGCCGAACACCGCTGCGAACTGGCGGATCATGTTCGTCGGCGAGAGCCCGACCTCTCGCGCGATCGTGTCGATCGATCCGGTATCGCCGCCGAGCAACCGATCGCGCGCTCGCACGAGCCGACGAAACGTAGCCGGGCCGATCAGCATCGTGTGCTAGCTTCGCACGTGGAAGCGCATCTGCGACTGGTGTGCGGCCCGGTCTTCAAAACCGGTGTGGCTCTACGCGAGTAGCGGTCAGGTGGGTTCGATTCCCATTCGCTTCCGCCATGGCGGTACGCTCTGCGATATGGCGGTTTCGGCGAGTGTGCCCATCGGGATCAAGGTGTTCTCCGCGACGAAGGCGAAGGAGCGCGAGTACTTCGGTGAAACGATCACCGATTGGATTCGCGCACACCCGCAGTACGAGGTGGTCGACAAGATCGTGACGCAGTCCTCGGACTCCGAGTTCCACTGCCTCACGGTGACGTTGTTCTACCGGCCGTCCTGACCGAGCGTCGAGCTCGGGAACCTGCGAGCGAACGCGGCCATCCGTGAGGGTGCCGATGGATCGTTCGCGCGATACGCCGCGATCGCGGCCCAATACATCGCTTCCTCGGCGACCGGCGAGTCCGCGGCGCGATCGAAGAGCGCGATCGCATCTCGATCGTGGCCCGCTCGAAGCGCGAGCCACGCCTGTTGGAATTCGTCGAGGCCGGACGGCGCCGGCCGCCAGGTCGCACCCTCGCGGATCACGATCGTCTTGCCGTTGCTGATCAACTCGGCCGCACCGACGACCACTTCGATGCTCGCGATCGTCGAACCGTGCGCGGTGATCCGGACGTGTGAACCGTTCGCGCGCACGAGCGCCTGCCCCACGCGCACGAGCGCCTCGCGCGAATCGATCTCGAGCGAGCCATCGTGCAGCGTCATCTCGCGTGGCGCCGGCGGTCGCGGAGGCTGGGCGATCGCGATCTCGTGAACGGCGCCGGTCGCGTGGAGCGCGATCTGCTCCTCCGCATCGGCCACATCATCGACCGGTGCCACGGCTTGCTTCGCCGGGACGTAACACCAGACCGCGACCATGCCGGCGATCGCGAGGACGGACGTGCCGATCGCGATCCGCGCCTGACCTCGCGCGACACGCCCCGTCGACGCGGCGGCGAAGATCTCCGCCTTGATTGCACGACGTCGATCGCTCGTGAGCGGAGGCACGCGCAGCTGCTGGAGCCGCGTGCGTACGCTTGCCTCGGCGGCGTAGTGCCGGCGGCAGTCTGGACAGCTCGCGAGGTGACCGGACGTGACGCCCGTGGTCACCGCATGCGCGAGCTCGTCGGCGGTGAGGCAACTCACGCGTCACCTCCGAGCTGCTCGCGCAACGCCGCGCGCGCCGCCGCCAACCGCCGCCACACCGCGGATTCCGAGATCCGCAACGCCTCGGCGACTTCGCTGCCCTCACGCCCTTCGAGATCGACGAGCACGATCACTTCGCGCAGCTTGCGCGGCAAGCGATCGACCGCCTCGCGCAATTGCACGAGCTCGGGCAACGGTCCGCGCGCGGCCGCTGGCTCGGGCTCGGCGACCAACGCGAGCGCGACTCGCTTCACCGAGATTTCCTTGCGGACGTAGCTACGCAGGATGTTCGTCGCGATCCCGAACAGCCAGCTGAGCAGCTTCGGCCCGCGATACGTGCCGATGCTCTGGAACGCCGCGATGAACGTGGCCTGGACGAGATCGTCGACGGCTTGCGGATCGGCGCCACGCATCTGCGCGATGAACCGATAGACCGCATCGACGTGACGCTCGAACAACATGCTCTGCGCCGTGCGATCGCCGGTCGCACACGCGGCCGCGAGTCCGGCATCACCGAGCTCGGCCTCGCCATTGGGCCGGAGCTGGAGCAGCTTGCCGAGCTTCACCATCGCCGCTCCAGTCCGAGCACACCGGCGATCGAGACCGCGCGATCGTCGACGGAGACCACGGGTCCCGCGAACCCGGCCCACGCGTTGTACGGCAGTCGGGCGACCACGCTCGCGCGAGCGAGTGGCGCGGCACTGGAGGTCTTCATCTCGTCGTGACGCTCTTCGCGAAGTCCCACGCCCACGCCCAGCTGCGCACGGAGCTCGATCCGACTGACTGCTCGCGTGAACGACACGAACGCGAGGCCCGCCGTGCTCGTCGCGACCTTCTCGTGATCCGTGGGTTGCCAACTCAGCTCGAGACCGAGCGTCCAGCGCGCGCGTGTGACCACGTCGAGTCGGCCATCGACACCGATCCCGGCATCGTCGATCACCGCACCGACCGCGAGCCAGCGATTCGATGACGCCGCCGGTGGCTCGACCCGCGCGACGACCCTCGTCGGCTCGACGGTGCTCGGTGGACGCACCGGTTCGACGACCGGCGCGCGTCCGATCGTGTCGTCGGCCATCCAACTGACGACGAGCACGGCCACGCTGCGCGCATCCGGCAACACGCGCTGCCGGCCATCGGCTTCGACGAGGAGGCCATCGGCCGTTTCGGTGACGCGAACCGTGAGCTCGCGAGCGCACCGCGGCTCGGCGGCGACCCAGTGCTCGATCTCCGCGCGCACGGCATCCGGCGCGTCGACGATGTGAACTGCACACGGATCCGCGGACGCCACGGTCGCAGACATCGCGATCGCGCAGCTAGTGAGCAGCGACCGCACGAAACCTCGTCACCGGATGGTCGGGCGCCAGTAACCGATAGCCGGCGCCACGCACCGTCTCGATCAACGTCGGCCGGCGAGAGTTGCGCTCGAGCTTGCTGCGCAACCGCGACACCACGACATCGATCGAGCGATCGAACGCGACCTCTTCCGTCCCGTGAATGCACCGCAACAGCTCTTCGCGCGTGATCGTGGTGCCCGGCGCGCGGACTAACGCCTCGAGCACCGCGAGCTCGCTCGGCGTGAGCGGCACGTGCTCGCCGTCGAGCTCCGCTGATTTCTGGACGAGATCGACGTTGAGCGCGCCGACGCTGATCTGATGGAGTGCGCGATGGAGCTGCCCCGACGCCCGCCGGACGTGTGCGCGGATCCGAGCCGCGAGCTGCGCCGCGACGAACGGCACCACGACGAAGTCATCGGCGCCCGCATCGAGCGCGGCCTCGCATTCGTCGATGTCGCTCGACACCACGATCGCGACGACCGCGCTGGTCGCCCGGACCTTGCGCAGCGCGGCGATGTCATCGACGACCACCGCCTGCGCGGGATCGACGAGCTCGAACCCTTGCAATCGAAGAGCATCGATCACCGAACGACGGTCACCGTCATAACGCACGCGCACGATTCGTAGTGGTTCGAGCCGAGCCTCGACTCTCGCGTTGAAATACTTCGCCACATTCTTAATGAGCGGTCTCATTCACAGCGCTCCCAGGAACGCGACCAGGTCGGCGGTTTCGCCATTCGAGAGGTGGAGGTCGAACTTGCGGTCGTAGAACTGGACGACATCGCCGAGATCCCGCGCGCGCCCGTTGTGGAAATACGGGGCGCGCATCGCCAGCCCGCGCAGCCCCGGGACCTTGAACTTGCCGAGGTCGGCCCAGTGGCCGGTGGTGATGGCGTATCCGGGATCTGTGGTGCTGGCGGTTTGCCCCGTGCCCGGATTCGTCAGGTGATAGACCGGCAACCCGCGGACGTCGTCATCGTCCGGATCGCCAACGCCGAGATCGAGGAACAGCGGCGTCGAATGCGATCCGACATTCGGCGTGTCGTGACAGGTCGAACACGTTCCGCGCTGATCGGCGATCCCGGCGACACCGCGGATCTGGAACGTGTGCGTGTTGAAGATCTGCTCGCCGTTCGCGATCGCGCGCTGGCGATCCTGCGTCGCGTTCGCCCATGCCGTGTACAGCGTGAACGCGTCGCGATCGAACGCGGCCGTCGGATCGAACGCTTGGCTCGCGAGTGCCACCGCACCTCCTCGCGCACCATCCGCGCTGAGGTCACCGGCGATGTCATCGAACCGCTCCGCCGTCGTGAGTCCCGATTCGAACGCGACGATGTCGGCGGCCGTCGCGGGATCCAGATCGGCGGCTTCGGCGTGTCCGGTCGTCGCATCGATCGCCTGGTGTTGGAGATCCGGCTCGCGCCCGTCCCACATCACGGTCGCGAGGAATCGGAGATTCGTTGCCGGTAGCGGCCGGCGAAACAAGGAGAGCTCGGCGGCGCTCGCGAACGCGTACGGATCGTCGACGCTCTGCAACGCGATCTCGGTCGTCGTCGGAAATGGGCGCCCAACACGAATCAAGCCGCGATCGAGCAGGAGTTGGAAGGCAACGCGACGCTCGTCGATCGATCCGATCGCCGCCGTTGGCGAGGTCGTGCCGTCGTTCGCGCCGAACACCGGATCGAGACCCGACGTCGCATCGAACAGCGTCTGCAACGCGGGAGGAGCGAGACTCCAGCCCGCGGTCTGATCGTGACACGAGGCGCAGGTCCGCCCGTTCGTGCCGAGCGATTCGAAGAACGGGCCGGCGCTTCCACCACCGATCGTCTCGCCCGAACCGGTCGGTTGCGAGATTGCTTGTCCACCATCGCAGCCGACGAGCGCGACCAACCAGACGAGTCGTTTCACGTGGCGTGGTGTGGATCCGGTGCGCCGAACTGGCGGACCGAAACAATCTCGAAACAGTTACTCTTCCTCGACGAACGCGCCGTCCTCGGCGAACGTTGCTTCCTTGTGCTTGCCGTCGAGATCGAACGCGATCTCGTACGAGACCTTGCCCTTCGCCGGCGTTTGCTTCTCCGCTTTCGCCGGCTTCGCTTTCGGATATTTCGCGGCGAACGCGGTCATCACGGATTTCGGCACCTGATCGACGGCGATCGGTTCTTCGACTTGCGTGATGTCACCTGCGTTCGTGACATCGGCTTCGACCTTGCCGCCATCGGCCTTCGTCAGCTTGACCTCGAACTGATCGTGCTCGGGCTTGCACGTCTGCACGGTCGATTTCGGGAACCGCTTTTCGATCGCAGCGGAGACGGCGGTCGGACACGCAGCGGCAGCCACGTGCGCGAGGAAGCAGACGACGAGAGTTGTCTTGATCATGCTTCGACGGTAGCGACGTCGTGATTAGGGGATCGTGAAAATCCCGCGAGTCCCGGAATCACGACGAGCGTGACCACGGTCGCGAGCAGGAGCCCGCCGATCACCGCGATCGCGAGCGGACGCTGCAATTCCGCGCCTGCACCCACGCCGATCGCCATCGGAGCGAGTCCCGCGAGCGTTGCCGCGGTGGTCATCAGGATCGGCCGCAACCGGCGCCGCGCACCGTCGACGATCGCGCGGTCTAATGAAACGCCACTCATGATTTCGTCACGTACGCGCTCGAGCATGAGGATGCCGTTCTTGACGACCAGGCCGACGAGCAGGATCAGGCCGGTCATCGACGAGAGATTTAGCGGCGTGTGCGTGATCGCGAGCGCGACGAGGCCACCCGCCGTCGACAATGGCGCACCGACGACCACCACGAGTGCGAAGCGAAAGCCGAGCTGGACGACCAGCACCATCAACACGAGCGCGACGGCGGCGAGCGCGACGAACAACAGCTCGCGACGCGCGGCCGTACTCGATTCGGCTTGGCCACCGATCTCGAGCTGCGCGCCATGCGGCAACGGCGTCTTCGCCACGACTTCGCGCACGGCCGCTTCACCGGCGCCGAGGTCGCCGGACGGTGTCGACGCCGTCATGACGATCGCGGAGCGGAGGCCATCGCGGCGCAGCACCGCCGGCGACAACGGGCGATCGAACGCCACGATCTGATCGAGCGGCATCGCGTGCGGGCCATACGCGATCTCGCTGCGCTGGAGTGCCGGCGCCGAGTAGCGAATCGCGTCCGCATACCGGAGCCGCACGCCGATCACGCGTTCCGGCCGATTGATCTCGCCGACCTGCCGCCCTTCGACGGCAATCGCCAGATCGTCGCCGACACCCTGCGCGTCGAGACCGAGCCGCGCGAGCATCTGCGCGTCCGTGCGCGAGCGCAGGATCGGAATCTGACCCTCACGACCGTCGAAGAAGTCGACGAGCTCGGGGCGCTTCTTCAACTGGTCTCCGGCGGAGGCCGCCCATGCCTCGAGCGCGGCCGGATCGTCGCCGAGGATCCGGATCTCGATCGGCGCCGGATTGCCCGCCAGATCGGCGAGCACGTCTTGCAGGACCTGAACGTACTCGAACCGCGCTTCGGGCACCGCGGCCGCGAGTGCGGCGCGGACTCGCTCGATCACGTCATCGACGCTGTCGCGGTTCGAACGCGGCACCAGCCGCACCATGATGTCGCCTCGGCTCTGCTGCGTTGCCGTTGCCGGGCCGAGCTCGGTGCCGGTCCGACGGGTGAACGTCACGACCTCGGGAATCTTCGCGAGCGTGGCATCGACTCGCTGTGCGATCCGATCGGTGTCTTCGAGCGAGGTCCCCGGCGGCAAGAAGAAGTCGACGACGATCGCACCCTCGTCCATCGCCGGCAGGAACGACGTCGACAGGCCGCGCATCGCGACGATCCCGACCGCGATCAACACCACGATCGCGCCGATCGAAACCATGCGGTGCCCGACGAGCCAGACGATCACGTTCGGCGAGGATTCGCGCCGGGGAGGTTTCGGTCGCAGGATCTTCGCGAGGATCGGGATCACCGCGAGCGAGACGATCAGCGACAGCGCGACCGAGATCGCGAGCGTTCCCGCGAACGCGCCGAGGAACGATCCGGTCATGCCCGAGAGCAGCGCGAGCGGCGCGAAGACCACGACCGTGGTGATCGTGGTGCCGACGACTGCGCCGAACATGTCCTGGTAACCGAGTTCGATCGCGGTCTCGCGATCCACGCCGGTCTCGAGCCGCGCGACGATGCCTTCGGTCACCACGATCGCATCGTCGACGACGAGGCCGATCGAAATCGCGAGCCCGCCTAGCGACATGAGGTCGAGCGACATCCCGAACATCCGCATGACCGCGAACGTACCGAGCAACGTGACCGGCACCGGCAACGCGGCAACCGCACCGGCCCGGAGGTCGCGCAGCGCGATCGCGATCACGAGCAGCGCGAGGCCCACACCGATCAGGATCGCATCGCGCACGCTCGCGAGCGACTCGTCGACGAGCGCCGCTTGATCGTAGACCGGCGTGAGCACCACGTCGGGCGGTAACGTGCGGCGCAGCATCATGGCCTGCGCAGAAATCCCGGCGACGACAGCCGGCGTGCTCGCACCCGGAATCCGCGCGACCGAGATCGCGACGCCCTCGCCTGTCGGCCCGCGCACGATCACGTCCGGATCGGCGGCGCCTTCGGTGACGTCTGCGACCGTCTCCAACGCGATCGGCCCGGTCGGTCCCATCGCGATCGGAATCGCGCGGAGCTTCTCGAGATCGGTCGCCTGCGCGTCCAAGACGACCGGCAACGTCTGGCGTTCGTCGAACACGTGTCCGGCCGTGACGCGCACGTCGGCGGCTTCGAGCTTCGTCGCGAGCGCCGACGGTGTGAGGTGCAGCGCGGCGAGCTTGGCCGGATCGACAATCACCTCGACCTCGCGCACGCGCCCACCCGCGACCTCGACGCCGCCGACACCGAGCACCCGCACGAACGCCGGCCGAACGATCCGCTCGGCGACGTCGCGCAGCATTCGCGGATCGACCGTGGCGCCCGCCTTCGCGGCGAGGTTGAACGTGATCACCGGCACCGCGGTCGGGAGTACGCGCTCGACGCGCGTCGACGTGTTCTTCGGGAGCTCGACATGATCGATCGCTCCGCGACACGCGAGCTGGGCCGCGAGCGGATCGACGCCGTCGTTCAGTTGGAGCGAGAGCTCGACCGCGCCGCGGATCGTCTTCGCGCGCACGTGCCGCACGCCGGGCACCACCGCGAGCGCATCTTCGAGCGGGCGCGTGACCTGCGCTTCGACGAGATCCGGCGCGAGCTGTCCTGCATGCGCGACGACGACGACCCGCGGGAACGTCATCTCCGGATAGATCCCACTCGGCAACACGACGAGTGCGCGCACGCCCGCGATCGTCATCGCGATCACCGCGAGCCACACCACCGCGGGATTGCGGCGGAGCCAGCGCACGATCGCGGTCGCGATCACTTCGTTGCCTCGAGCGGCGTGCCGTCCTCGATGCCGAGCACGTGATCGGTGACGATGCGCGCGTTGGCGTCGACGCCCGACACGATCTCCACCGTCGTATCGGTGCGCGTGCCGAGCGTGACCGTGTGAACCGCGGCCACACCTTTGTCGCACACCACGAGCTCGTCGCTGCCGATCGCGGATCGCCGGATCGCCGTGGCCGGCACGACGATGCCGTTCCTGCGGGCGACCGTGATCTTCGCCGATGCGGCGCTGCCGACCGGAGCGGTGCCACCGTCGAGCGTGATCCGGACCGTGCCGAGGAGGCTCGCCGGATCGACCGCCGGCGACACGCGCGCCACCGTCGCGGCAACGTTGTCACTCGCGATCGTCTTGACCGTCGCGTGCAGGCCATCGTGCAACTTGACGAGCGTTTGCGCGGTGACCTGGCCGCGAACCTCGAGCACCGACGTGTCGGCGACCTCGGCCACCGGTGTCGCGGTCGTGCCATCGACGCTCTCGCCCGCACGCTTCCACACGTGCAACACCACGCCCGCATGCGGCGCGCGCAGCTCGCGACGTGCGAAGCGTTGCGACGCGAGGTTCTGGCGCGCACCCGCAGCATCGAGCTCCGCACTCGCAGCCGCGGCCTTCGCTCGTGCCTCGTCGAGATCCTTGCGCGCACCGATGCCGGATTCGACGAGCCGGGTCTGCCGCGCGAGCTCTTGCTTCGCCGCTTCGTCGGCCGCCTTCGCACTCGCGACGCCCGCGCGCGCTTCGACGGCACCGGCCGGCAGCGATGGATCTTCGATCACGGCCAACAGCGCACCCGCCGCGACGTGATCGCCCTCTTCGACCGCGACCTCCGCGACACGCCCGGCGATCGGCGCGCTGATCACGGCATCGAGCTTCGGCGGCGGCGCGATCACGCCATCGACCTCGACGATCTCGTCGACCGCCGCCGACGTGACGGGCGCACACGTCACGTGGACCGGAGCGGTCTTCTCGTGATCGGCGTCATCTCCCGCCTTCGCGCACGCGGCAACCACCAGGAGTAGCCATTCACGGCGCATGCGTGCCCTCGATTCCCGCCGCGACGATCACGGCTTGCCAGGCGAGCCCGCGATCGATGCGCGCGTTCGCGACCTCGGACTCGAGCGCCTGCAGGTCGCGCGTCGCTTGCAACGCCGTCGACAAATCCCGCGCGCCTTCCTTGAATGCCTGGTGTGCGAGACGCGTCGCGGTTTGCTGCGCCGGCAACACGTCCTTCTCGAGTGATGCCACGCGCTCGGCGGCGGCCTGCCACCGGCGATACGCCGCGACGAGCTCGGCCGCCAACTCGAGCTCGACGCCGGTCAGCCGGAGTTGCGCTGCATGGGTATCGGCGCGCGCCGCCCGCAACTGATCGCCGAGGTGTCCGAACACCGGCAGATCGATCGACAGGCCGGCATAGACGTCCGTGTTCGCGAGCGCGGTCGCGTGCCCTTGCGTGACGTCGTCGTACGACGCGGTGACCTCGGCGGCGAGGCCCGGCCTGCGCGCGACCTCGATGCGATGCTCCGCCGCGCGATGCTCTTCGATCTGTGCGAGTGCCGACGCGCGTGCCGGATGGTTCGCGAGCGCCGTGCGCAGCTGATCGAGCGCGGTATCTCCATCGGGCAACGCGCCCGCCGCATGGCGCTCCCGGTTCGGATCCCACCCGAGGATGGCGGCGAGATCCGCGGCGCGCGCACTGCTCTCGCGCTTCGCCGCCATGACTTCGACCTCGGCTCGTGCCTTCGCCGCGTGCGCGGTCGTGACATCGACCTCGCCACCCGCGCCGGCATCGAACCGACCCTTCGCGATCGCCTCGAGCTCGCTCGCCTGGCCCGCCGCCTTCTCCTGCGTCGCCACGTCGGCATCCGCCCGCGCGAGCTCGAACCACGCGACGATCGCGCGCTGCCGGACATCGCGGCGAGCGATCACCGCATCGTCGCGCACGACGGTCGCATGCGTACGCGCTTCGTCCCGCGCGGCGCCGAGCGTGCCGAGGATCGGCATCGGGATCGAGACGCCCAACACGAGCCGCGCGGTCAGCCGGTTCGTCCCGACCCGAACGTTCGTCGGATTCCATGCCCCGCTCGCATCGACGCGTGCATCCGCCGCGCGGACATCGAACGCCGTGGCTTGGATCGCCGGCGCCGTGCCGACCGCATCGATCACCGTCGCGAACGTGACGTCGTCGGCGCGTGCGACACCTGCGAGCGCGACGAGCACCACGAACCACTTCATCGCAGGCCTCCCAACACGTACCCCTGGCCGCGCTTCGTGTGGATCAGCTGCGGATCGCCGAGCTTGCGCCGGAGGTAGCTGATGTACACGTCGACGACGTTCGACTGCACCTCGTCGCGAAACTCGTAGACGTGCTCCCAGATGTCCTGGCGCTTCACGAGCTCACCGCGCTTCTGCGCGAGAAATTCGAGCAGCGTGTATTCGCGCGGCGAGAGGTGGACCTCGGTGTCGCCACGCCGGACGGTGCGGCGAACCGTATCGATCACGAGATCCTCGACGTGGATTACCTGCTGCTTGAACGGTCGTTGCCTGATGATCGTGCGCAGGCTGCGCAGCAGATCCGCGAACACGAATGGTGGGCCGAGGACGTCGTCGGCTCCGGCCGCCCGCGCATCTACAGCCTGTGCGTCGCTCGCGCCGATCACCAAGATCGGTGCCTGCGAGTCGGCGCCTCGCAGTGCTTTCACGGCATCGATCCCGCTCGTGAACGGCAGCTCGACGGCGAAGATCACCGCGTCGTAGACATTTTGCTTCGCGAGCCACAAGCCGTCTTCGCCGTTCGCCGCCACGTCGACCATGAAGCCTTCCGTGGCGAGCCCATCGCGGATCTCGCCGCGCATCGAATCGGACTCTTCGGCGACAAGCACTCGCATCGAAGCCAGTGTGCCGGACCGCAGATGAGAGCAGCATTAAGCCCCCCTCCATGACAGCAGCTCGCGCAACCGCTTCGGTGACACCGGTTTCAAGAGGTGCGCGTCGAACGCGGGCGATGCCTTCGTGGCGTCGAAGCCCGACAACGCGATCAAGCGCGTCCTCGTTCCGTGGAGCGCACGGATCTGTACCGCGAGCTCGTTGCCATCCATTCCCGGTAGCCCGAGATCCAAGATCGCGAGCTCGGGCGTGAAGTGCTTCAAGATCTCGAGTGCAGAGGGGCCATCGTTTGCGGCATGAACTTCGTGGCCGTCGATATGAAGGAGCTCGACCATGAGGTCGAGAGAGTCTTGATTATCGTCGACGAGTAGTACGCGCATGGATAGGTAAATCTCCGTCGTACGGGAAGCTAAACGGTCGGACCTGATCAGCGTAAGCACGCTCTCGCTTGCCGCATCTGTTCGAGATCAACCACTCACCGATGTGCGAGTGAGCGCACGCGCACTCGGGATTTAGCCGAGCAAGTCGATCGTCTCGGACATCGACCGAGCGCGAAGCACGCGCGTGCGGTCGTCGAGCAACATCGCGCTATGTCGCTTCGCCGATGCAATGCCCGCGGACTCGCCGCGCGCACGAACACTCGCCATCGCGATCGCGCGATACACCGCCGCGCGTTCGCGATCGGTCGGCGGCGCGATCGATCGTCCATCGAGCAAGGCGCGAGCTTCCCGAAAGATCCAGGGATGCGTGATCGCGGCGCGACCGATCATCACGCCCGCGCATCCGGTTTCGGCGAGCGCGCGCACCGCATCCTCTGCCGTCCACACGTCGCCATTCACGATCACGGGAATCGTCACGGCTTCGCGCGCACGCCGAGCCCACGTCCAATCGGCGGCGCCGCGATGGCCCATATCGGCGGTCCGGCAATGAATCGTCAGCGCGGCGACACCGGCATCCTCGAGGCGCCGTGCGAGATCGACGATCGGCATCGGCGATTCCGGTCCCCAGCCGATTCGCGTCTTCACGGTGACCGGCAGATCGAGCTCGGCCGTGATCGCGCGAACCATCGCGACCATCGCGGCTGGATCACGTAGCCAAGCCGCACCGGCCCCGCGCCCGACGACCGTCGGGATCCAGCACCCGCAGTTGAGATCGAGAAATGCGGGGCGCGCGTCAGCCGCGATCCGTGCCGCCGCGAGCAGCAGTCGGGCATCGGCGCCGTAGATCTGGATCGCGGTCGGCCCATCGTCGGACGCGATCTTTCGCCGCCACTCCGCCGAATTCGCGATCACCTGCTCGACGCCGACGAACTCGGTCACGCATATGTGCGCGCCGAGCTCGCGACAGATCCGGCGAAAGCCCGCGTCCGTCACATCCGCCATCGGCGCGAGCACGAATGGCGAGGTGGCAAGGAGCGCGCGCAACACGCCCGAGCTTCACATATGCGGCTGACCGAGTGTGAGCGTCACCGTTACGCCGCGCTCGAGCGTGACCTCGTGCGAAGCGCCCGGATCACCGCCGATCAACCGATTCACATCCTGCCCGGCGATCGGAATGCCATCGACCTCGGTGATCACGTCTCCCGCCACGATGCCCGCTGTGTCCGCCGGCCCGCCCTCCACCAGCTCGCCGATCGTGCCGCCGGCCGTGATCGCGAATCCGAGATCGCCGTATGGCAGCCCATTCGTCTCTGTCGTGATGTAGACGTCGCCGATATCGATCACCGGTCCATCATCATCGTTGACCGTCCGCATCACGTTGATCGGCGAACGCACGACCTTGCCCTCGACGAGCGAGCGCCCGAAGATCTCGACCTCGCCGTGCGGCACGTACGGGATCTCGAATCGCCCCGTCGCATCCGACAGGTTGCGCTGGTCGCTCGGAACCCGTTGCGCCATCGACACCATGCTGCGCTGCGCGAACATCATGATGCCCGCGACCGGTTGTTTCGTGCGCTGGTCGATCGCATGCCCGACGATCGTGACCGGCCGATCGAGCGTGAAGTCGACGTGGGTTTCGGATCCCGCCGCCACGATCACGAGCCCCGATCGGTCGGCGCCGCCGCTCGTGATGACCAAGCGATACGAGCCCGGCGCGAGCTTGTCGATCGTGAACTTTCCGTCCGTGTGGAAGAACGTTTCTTCGCGGATCGGCTGTTGGTGATCGGCGAACACCTTGATCTGCAGCTCGTCGGACGCGTTCTGCACGAGACCGGCGATCGAACCGGGCGCCTGGATCGTCAACGTCACGTCGGCCCCGACCGCGACATGCTCCGCGAACGCTTCGCCGCCGTCCTTCTGCATCGCGCGCACCGTGTAGCGCGACGTACCGAGCCCCTTTATGGTGAAATGCCCGTCGGTTCCCGCGAGGATCTCCTGATCGTCGCGCCGCGCGTCGGTCTGATTCGCACTCTCGTCCGATTCGCGCGCGACACCGATGAACGCGTCGTCGATCGGCTGACCGTTCGAATCGACGACACGGCCGCGGATCACGCCGGTCTGTGGATGGACGTCGAGATCGATCGTGGTCTCGCCCGTTCCGACGACGACCGTCACCGGCTTCGAGATCGGATCCTGTGCGCGATCGGTGTTGCTGGCTACGACCAACTCGTACGAGCCGGGTTGCAGGTGATGGATCTCGAAGTGACCCACGTCGTCGGTGTCCGTCACGATCTGGTAGTTGTCCTCGGTACGCGCTTGGACGTGCACCGTACCTTCGGCGTGAAGCGCGCGTCCGACGATCGAGCCCGTCGCATCCGGGATCACGAGAGCGCGATGCGTATCGAACGGCACGTCGAGCTCGAGCTCGAGCGGGATGTGGCCACCATTCGTGTTGGTGTAGCGCGAGACCTGCACCGTGAGGTGCCCCGGCTTCAAGCCGTGCAGCTCGAACGCCCCCGTGCGCGACACGTGATCGCTTCCGTACGAGCCCTCGCCCTGCACGGTGACATCGACATCCGACACCACCTGGCCACTCGCCGTACGCACGGTGCCCGACAGCGACACGCCCGTATCGACGGTCCACGTCGCCTCGATGTCGTGATCGGTCACGACGATCGGGTCGTAGTGCGGGCGCGAGAGGTGACCATCGCAACTCGCGCCGACGACGTAGTGCCCCGGCAGGACTCCATCGAGGCGGACCACACCATCGGGATCCGCGACCACGCCAGCCGCGATGTCCTGCTCTTCATCGTCGAGGTACACCATCGCCCCGAGACACGTCGAACCGTTCGCGATCACGCGCCCCGTGACCTGATGCGCCGGCCACAACTTCACGGTGATGTTGTCGCCGTGCTCGCCGAGCGATAGCGCGACGCTCGCGTCCGCTCGCCCGAACCCGTGTGCCCCTCGCGCCACGACCGCATAGCGCCCCGGGAGCAGGCGCGTCACCGTGTAGTGACCTTGCTCGTCCGTCGTCGTCGATTCGACCGACGCCGGACCGACCCCGGCGCCATTCGCATAGACCACGATCCCGGGAACCGGCGCTCCAGACATCGCGTCGACGACCGTCCCCGACAGCGTCGATTCCGCGACGAGCATGAAGTCATACATGCCCGGCGCATTGCCGCTGCGATTCCGTTCCGCGTAACCGTCCGCGAACGCCGTCAGCGACACCACGCCGGGACGCAGCCAGAGTGAATAGCGACCGAGGTTGTCGGCCTCGATCATCGTTTCGCCGAAGCCGTACCGTCCCGACCGCACGCCCGCGCGTACGTGTGCGTGCGGAATCGGGCCGCCCTCGACATCGCTGATCGTGCCGGAGACTTCGACACCGGCGTGCAGCACGAAGTCGATGCCGGCCTTGTGCTCGTCAGCCGCGAGCATCACGCCGACCGGCGAGTCCGCGCCATTCGGCGTGTAGATCTCGGCCGCGTAGGTCGCCGCGGTCGCCGTGATCCGAAAGCTCGCGACGAACAGATTCGTCACCTCGTACTGCCCCGCCGGATTCGTGATCGCGCACCGAGGATCGCGCGACCGATCGCCACCGATGTGTTCCGAATAACCCGACGCGCACACGTGTGCCGCCGCGATCGGATGACCTTTCTCGTCTCGAACCGTGCCCGCGATCGAGCCACCCGCTTTGAAGGCAAGCGACTTCGGATGCACCACGATCGGCGGTGCCGATTCGCTCGTGGCAACCGCCGATCCACCGTGATGACCGCGCCACATCAGCATCACGACGATGCCGACGACGCCGAGGACCGCCGCGATCCGCACTAACATCCCGTCCGCCAGCTCGGACTCGATTCGGAGAACGTGTTGTCGTCGCGAATATCCGGGCACAACTTGAAGCAGTCGACCTGGACCTCGAACTTCTCGCACTTGGAGAATTCGCTCTTCGATCGGATCAACGACTTCAGCTCATCGCCGTGCAGGTCGCTCTGGATCCGTCGCGCTCGATCGCGGGCATTGCTGATCGCGTTCGAGTTGTCCTGTGCGAACTCGATGATCTTGCACGAGTCCGCCATCAGGCACGCCGCACGATTGCCGTCGATCGAGTACTCGCGCGCGTTGCAGCGATCCGCGTGGTCACGCAACGCGTGATCGCCATGCTCGATCATCCAGTCCGCCAACTTCGATCGACCGTCCTGCATCCCGCCGGTCATCTCCTTCGACTTGTCCCACGCGCGCTGGATGTCGGACTTCTTCGACGACGCGTCGCTCGAGTGATCGCCGTGGATCTTGTCCAAGAGGTCGATCGCCTCGCGCTCGAGATGTTCGGTGTCGCTAAATTTGTCGGACACCTTCCAGCGCGCGTCCGACACCGCGGTCGATGCCGCATCCTTGCGATGATCCGCGTGGCAGATCGCGTCCACGATCCGCTTCGACTGCTCGACGGCGGTGTGCCGGAGCTCTTTGTTCTTCTGCTCGAATGACTCGGCCTTGTCCTTCGCCGTATCCCACTCGGAGGCTGCCCACGCGATCCCACCGATCAACAGGAGCCCCACCGTAACGCTGCGTTTTGTTCCCATGCTCGTTCTGGTCGACGCCTAACCCACGGGTGGACGGAAAATTTGCGATGCTCCGTCTGTGGACGAGCTCTGGGAGCGGTTTCGGGCGGTTACCCGCGATCCCGCGGCGTGGCCCGAGCTCATGGCGGCGCTCGATCCCGAGCTCCTCGTGATGGCGCGCCAGCAACGCATCGGCCGGCTCCGCGACAACGAGGATTCGCCGCGCGAGATCGTCGCCGCGGTCTACAAGCGCATGCACGCGAACGATCACGCGTTCATCAAGCGGTTGTGCGCGCTCGAGCCCCGGCCGGAGCTCCAGGCCTGGCTCCGCGTGGTCGTGCGGCGCGCGGCGATCGATTACATGCGCAGCAATCCCGAGTTCGCACGAAGCGAGAATCGCTGGATCTCGCTCGCCACGCTCACGTCGAGTGCGCCGGGCGTGCCCGCGGATTCGCTCGTCGAAAAGCGGGCCGAGGTCGTGCGCTCGTTGCGCGAGATGGTCGATGCCGCCACGAGGGAAACCGCCGCGCGTGGCGCCGACGACGCGATCGGTCACCTCGCGCTCGAGTGGGGCATGGAGCGCTTGCATGTCCGCCGGCTCGTCGCGCGCGGCACGCAGTACATCGCCGTGGTCGAAAAGATCCTCGCGGGTGGGTCGCACACGGAAATCGCGGAACAACTCGGCATGACTCGTCGCGAGGTCGAATTGACACTCGGGTACGTCGAGGAGCTGTTGCGCGCGCGGTTCGCGACCGAGTAGCGTGGATCCGGTGGACTGCGAAGGCGTCACGTTTCTGCTCGCCGCGGGTGCAGAAGGTCAGACCGCGCCCGAGTCCGAGCTCCACGATCATCTCGCCGGATGCGAAGCGTGCCGTCAGCTCGTCGCGACCGAGAAGCAAAATCTTCGCTGGGTCGTCGGGATTCCCGAGGATGCCGTCGGCGATCGCGATCTGTTAGCGCTGCCCGTCGTCGATCCGATCATGTTCGAGACCGGCGCCGAGCTCGCGCGTGGTGGCATGGGCCGGATCATCAAAGCGCACGATCGCCGGCTCGCGCGTGATGTCGCGATCAAGGAAGTCCTCGACGGACGCCAGAGCGCGCGGTTCGAGCGCGAGGTCGCGATCACGGCGCAGCTCCAGCATCCCGCGATCGTCCCGATCTACGAGGCCGGGCGGTGGCCGGATGGGTCGGCGTACTACGCGATGCGGCTCGTCTCCGGCGGCACGTTGCATCAAGCGATCGCTGCGACGAAGACGCTCGAGGACCGCCTCGCGTTACTGCCGCACATGATCGCGCTGACCGATGCGCTCGCGTACGCGCATTCGAAGCGCATCGTCCATCGCGACTTGAAGCCGGGCAACGTGCTCGTCGGCCCGTTCGGCGAGACGATCGTGATCGATTGGGGCCTCGCGAAGGAGCTCGGCAAGAACATCGACGACGCTCACGTTCATGGCCGCCGGATCGAACCCGCGAGCAACCTGACGATGGTCGGCGCGGTGATGGGCACGGTCGGCTTCATGTCACCGGAGCAGGCGCTCGGCGATGATGTCGACGAGCGGACCGATGTCTACGCACTCGGCGCGATCCTCTACAACTTGCTCGCCGGCAAGGCGCCGTATTGGGATGGCGAGCAGACGATCACGCCGGATCTGATCGAGAAGCGCGAGCGCTCCGGTCCACCGACGCCGCTCGGCGACATCGCGCCACTCGTGCCCGTGGATCTCCAAGCGATCGTGAAGCGCGCGATGGAACGCGATCGCGCACTGCGGTTTCCAACGGCGAAGGACATGGCCGAGGAGCTGCGGCGGTTCACGGCCGGGCAATTGTTGGTGTCGCGCGCGTACACGATGCGCGAGCTCGCGGTGCGGTGGCTGAAGAAGCACCGCGCGATCGTGTCGGTCGCCGGTGTCGCACTCGTCGCGGTGATCGCGCTCGGCATCGCCAGCATCCACGCGACCGTCGAGCGCCGCCGGGAAGCCGAGCTCGCCCTCGCGAAGTCGCAGCTCGAGCAAGGCCGGCAGCTCGTCGTCGCCGGTGATCCGCACGCGTTGCCGTTACTCGAAGCCGCGCGAACGCGGCTCGACGATCCGGTGACCCGCCGCCTGATCACGATCGCGTCGCGGGATGCGAAGCGCCTCGTCGCGACATTTCCCGGCACGGTCGCCGCACTCGGGACGACGCTCGCGATCGGGCATGCGGATGGCGCGATCGCGCTCTACGATCCATCGACCGGCGCCGCGAAGGGCTCGTTGACCGGGTTACCGAACATGACCGAGCTCGCGTGGCACGGCGACAAGCTGTTGTGCGTCGCGCCGACCGGTGCCGTGATCATCGAGTCGAATACGAAGCTCGTCGTTTCGGATCAACCGATCACGGCGGCGGTATGGGCCGGCGATCACGTCGTGTTCAGCAGCACGACGCACTTGTTCCTCGTCTCCGGCGTCGCACCGCTCGAGGGCATCACGTCGATCGACGCGCTCGATGATCGAATCCTCGCCGTCACGCCGACCCGATCGATCGTCTATCAAGCCGGCCAGCGCAGCGTGACGCTCCCGGGCGCGACGTACGGCAAGCTCGATCGCGATGGCACGGTCGTCCTCGCGGATTCCGATGCGCTCGCGCGGTTCGCCGCCGATGGCACACGCACGTTGATCCGCCACGGCGAATCGCAGCCGCTCGTCCGGTTCCCGGATGGCACGCTCGCGTCCGGCACCGAGATCGTCGGCGGTGCCGAGCTCCCGCCGGCGGTCCAATCCCAGCTGATCGCCCAACTCGATGCCACGCACGTGATCACGAGCGGCTTCGATCGCGAGATCCGGATCGCGAAGCTCGGCCTGCCCCGCCCGGTCGCGATCCTCGATGCCGGCGACGCCGTCGACGACCTCTTGGTCAGCGGCACCCGCGCGGTCTCGATCGGTCACGGCGGACACGTCGCGCTCTGGGATGTCTCGAACCTGCGCGAGCCCCAGCCGGTCGCCGAGCTCCACCATCCGATCGAGCGTCTCGTCTCGAACGGCAAGGCGATCGCCGCGTGGGTCCACGCCGATCAGTTCCACACGATCATCGGCAATCGCGATCTGCCCGGCTGGCCGGTCGGCTTTCGCGGCGACGAGCCGTGCATGAACGATGGCGGCAAGCTCTACCTCGGCAACGAAGTGATCCGTGACGCGGCACCGATCCAAGCGGCCGCGTTCTCCGGTGACATGCTCGCGACGGCCGCCGCCGGCGTGATCACGATCCGAGTCGGCGCGAATGTCCTCCGCACGTTCGATACCCACCGCACCGACATCACCGCGCTCGCGATCGACGAGACGCATGTCGCGATCGGCCACGAGGACGGCTCGATCGAGCTCTGGACCGACGGCACGAAGCGCTCGCTCGATGGCCACAGCGCGCACGTCGAGTCGTTGACGATTCGCGGCCATCGTCTGTTCGGGGCGAGCTGGGATCGGTCGACGCGCGCGTGGGACCTGACGACGGGTACCGCCCAAACCCTGATGCCGAGCGAGGCTCATAGTTTGTCGGTGTCGCCATCGGGTGCGCTGCTCGCCACGGTGGACGACAGCCAACTCGTCAGCATCTGGGATGCCGCGGAAGGTCGCCTGCTCGAACAGTTGCCGGCGACGAGCTCGCTCGATTCGGTCGCGTTCGTCGACGACGATCACGTTGTCGTCGGCGGCACCACGGGCCTACTCGAGACCCTCGCGATCTAGTTCGTGTAGAACACCGTGATCGTCACGCAGTGAAACGACGAGTCGCTCGACTGGGTGACCGAGATGTCGTCGATCTGCATCGGCTGCGATGCGAGCCACTCCGTGATCCGCTCGCCCAAGATCGCTCGCTGATCGTGCTTTGTCGCGCTGAACACCTTCACGCCGTTAAAACGTCCGCCCGGGTACTGCATGCGCGACACCCTACGGCACCCGATCGGCGACCGCTACTTCTGCGCGCCGGGACCGTGCGTGAAATACCAGGTCTGGTAGTCGACGCTCTCGACACCACCACCGACCGAATTCACGCCGCCCATCACGATCGCCATTTCCTCGATGTCGATCGCCGTCATCGGCTGGGTCGTGCGCTCGCTCCGCGGGGTCGTGGGCTCTTTCTTCGTCGTCATGTCGACCCCATACAGCAATGGTGGTGCCACCCCGCGAGTGGAACCATCTCGCGTAGTTGCGAGTGGGGCAGACCTGAATCCCGCGTATCACGGGTTACAAGCTGGAGCGGGATTTCCGTGCGCAAGATGTGCAGGGGCGATCGGCTTTACATGCCCCGTGAGTGGTCGAACTCCACAACATCGTGTGGCGAGCTCTGATCCTGCTCGCGGCCTGTGCTGGCCAAGAACCAGCGCCGGCTGCCCCCGCTCCGGTCGCGCCGATCCCCTACTACCCACCGCAACCCAAGCCGGTGGCGGTCGAGCCGGTGCGCAATTGCGTGCGGTTGCAACCGCAACATGTCGTCGACGACACGTCGTGGATGCGCACCGGGTACACGTTCACCGCGACCGAGGGTGAGGTAACGATCTATCGCACCGATCGCTGGTGCATCGCCGTCGTCGGACGGATCTCGACCGAGGGCATGCTCACGAACGCGATGCTGATCGATCGTCAGGACGGCATGCCCGACCTCGCGATCGAGACGCGAACGCAACGCGGCCCGCAACATCGCCACTATCGCTGGACGGGAGCGGCCTATGCGCCGTTCCAACCGGCCCGCGTCGAATAGTCAGGGGATCAGCCACGGCGTTCGCGCCGCGAGGCTCCGCAACGCGAAGTCGATCTTCGCGAACGGATCGTTATCGCGCGACAGGATCCCGATCAGCGCATCGCGCGCCATCCCACGTGCCCGCGCGACGCGATCGACGAACAGGACCGCGCGCTGGCTCGCCTCCGAGGGTCCCGCGAGCATGCGCAGCAGGACGAGCGCCGTCAGGTGATACGCCGGCTCGCTCGTCAGGCCGACGCGTTGTGCGAGCAGCTCGATCGCCGCGACGTTCGATTCCGTGAACAGGCCCTCGTTCGCGAACACGAGCCACGCGACTTGCGCGAGGTAGCCATTGCCGTCCTTCGCGGCCGAATCACCGACCGCGCCGAGCACGATCGCGAGCTCGCTTAGCTCCCGGTTCGTCAGCTCCGGCGGCAACGGTGTGCGCTCGTGGCGAAGTGCAGCGCCCGCGGCATGCGCCTCGCACCGCAGCTTCATCACGGGATCGCCGGCCCACCGCACGGCATCGCGCCACGCTTGCGTCGCCGTCTTCAGGCCGAGCTCGTCGAGCGCACGCGCGCGCGTCCGGAACGCCTCCGCATTATCCGCCGGCGGCACGATCGCGAACGCGCGATCGCACGCCTCGAGCGCACCTTGCGCATCGCGCAGACCGAGCCGGAGCGCCGCGAGCTCGCGATAGATCTGTGCCGCGAGCGCCGGATCCGTCGGCTCGATCGCACGCCCTGCCCGGTCGAGCTCGAGCGCCGCGCGCGGGAAGTCGCCCTTCTTCATCGCGTCCGTCGCCCGGGTCATCGGATGATCTTTCGGCAGCCCCGCCGGCGACGCCGTCCGCGTCCCGACGATCTCCATCGCGCGCGCCCCGAGCGCTCGCGTGATCGTCGGGGCGTCTGTCGTCGCGAATTGGATCTCGCCGAAGTTGCCGGTGCGTTGATTCGTCGCGAGATCGAATTCGCAGAACATGTGGATCGTTCGCCCCGACATCACGTCGAGCCCGAGCTCCGTGCCGAACACGCGCGGCCCGTGTTCGCCCGGCACGATGACCGCGTGATCCGCGTCGAGCTGTGCGACCGGCTGCGTCTGCGATAGCAGGATCAGCGGGATCCCGTGCTCCATCATCGCGAACCCGACGAGCGGGGCGTACTGCGCGGCGAAGAACGCCTGATCGTTACGCGCTGCGCGATCGTAGACCTCTTGCGGATGATGGCTCGCCAACATCCGGCGCACGGCACCGAACATCCTCACGCACCGATCATAAACGAAGTTGCACCCAGGTCCGAAAATGGCCAGTGCTGCGCCGAGGAGTCACTACCCTGACGGCATGTGGAACCTCCGTGGCATCGATCCCGAACCGTTCGACTCGTTGTTCGAGCTCTCCGATGAAGAGCTCTCTGCACGCGGCATCGTCCGCGAGACCGCCACGAGCTCGATCGGATTTCCCGATCGCGTGAGCATGTCGGACGCAGACATCGGCGACGAGCTACTCCTCGTTCACTACGATCATCACGTCACGCGCTCGCCGTATCGAGGTGGTGGCGCGGTCTACGTCAAACGTGGTGCGGTACGGTCCGTCCTGCCGGCTCGTGAAATTCCACTCTACGTGTCACGCCGTCCGATGTCGGTACGTGCGTACGATCGACACGGAATGATGGTCGAAGGCATCTTCTGCGACGGTGTAGATGCAAAAGTTCACCTCGACAGTTTGTTCGCGCGTGAAACCATCGAATACGTACATCTCCACAACGCGCGACGCGGCTGCTTCTTCACGGAAGCGCGCCGGCTCTAATCAAACTTCAGATCGAGCGCATCGTCGCAGCCAGAATTGCCTCACGACGTGTGCGCACGATCATGTTGATGAACGATCCCGAAAGATCGTATTCCGGAATGGCGCACCGACTGCAACGTCGGACGCGGGCGGCGGCGGCGGCGGGACTTTTTTCGCGCCGGCCTCTACTGGAGAACAACCGGCTTCGGGGCTTTGTCACCACCGAGCCCACCCCAACACGTCACGCCACCGGACTTCACGACCGCGCAGTTATCGGCGATGCCGCCCGCATACGTGACGATGTCCGTGACCGGCTGCTTCTCGAGCTTCCCGTCGGTGCCGGCGCAGTAGAGGTTGCCGGCGACGGACAACGCACACAACGTCGTCGTCGCGACGATCGCCTTCGCGGGCTCCGGCACGGTGTACGTCACCGCCTTGTCCATCTTCGCCGCGGCACACTGGATCTTCGTGTCGCCGATGAGGGCGCACGGTTGGTACGCGTACGCGATCGACGTTGCACCCGTCAGCTCCTTCACGGGCTTCACGACCGGCGGATGCGCGGGATCGATGTTCGGCCAACACACGACGCTGCCATCCTTCTTGATCGCGCAGCCGTCGAACGCTCCGACGTAGATCGCCGTCGCATCGCCCAAGCCGGCGAGCGTGGTTTCGGTCGCCGTGCCGTTACATGGCGCGAACGAAGCTTCGCCTTTGGGCCAGCACGTGACCTGGCCCGTCTTCAACAACGCGCAGGCATCGGATTGGCCGACGCTGATCTGGATCGCATCGTGGACACCGCATACGTCGCGCACTTCGAACGAGATCGATCCACCCCACGCCTCCGTGCACCACGCGCTGCCGTCCTTGCGAATGCCGCACGCGCCGAAGTTGTTCGCGGCGGCGATCGCGATCGTATCGTGTGCGTCGATCGGCAACGGTGCGATCCCTTCACGCCAACACCGCACGTTGCCATCCGCGTGCAACGAACAGCTCGGTGGACCGGCGGCGATACCGACCACCTTCGCCGGCGCCGGCGGTAGACCGACCTGCGCCGGCAGCTTCAACGCGTCGAGCCACTTCGCGACCGGCTGGCCGAGCGACTCGCCGATGTTGTCTTCGCTCGCACGCTTGTAGTCGAGGTGGATCGTGAACGTGGCATCCGCGACCGTGATCTTCGGCGCGTGCGCGAACACCGCGTGGCCGGTCACCGTCGCGTCGAGCGTTCCGGATCCGCTCGGTGAACCGGTCACGCCCTTCACGTCGATCGTGATCGCGCCTTTGTCCGCGCGCTTGGCCTTCGCGATCGTCGCTTCCATCGCGAGCGACGTCGCGCGGTCCGCGATGCCCGTGACCGTCAGCTTCGGCGCCGCGTCCGCGTACGTCGGCAGCGGATCGCCGGGCAGACCCTCTTGCGATTTTTCGCTGCTCTTGACGTCGCTCTTGATCTCGTACGTCCCGTTAGTGCCGCACGCCGTGATCGCCAGGATCCATGCCCATCGCATTCCGGAAGGATACGACGTCATCGACGGATAGCGCGATCGCGGACGTGGTTCTGCGCCGGCCGAACACGCTTTCGACGACGACCGGGCGGCACAACTTTAGATACACGTTCGGCTCTCCGACGGCGAGGCTCGTCGCTTCGCACGGTTCGACGATCGAGATGTCCGCGATCGGAATCCGCGCGTGATGCCGGATCCCGATCACGATCTCGAGCGCATCGCCGACGCGACGAATGCCACCCTGCCGGAGCGCGAGTGCTTCGGCGATCACCCACAGCGCCGAATAGAGCGACAGGATGCTGATCACCCACGCGAGGGTCGGATGCCAGTGCGCGACCACGATGTGAATCGGCACGGTCTCGACGCAGGTCAGGAACGCGAACACGCCGGCGTACGCCGACCAGCCATTCAACCGATGCACCGTCGAGATCGATGGCGCGGGCGTACGCCAGCCGATCACGAGCATCGAGACGAGCCTCAACTCGGTCAACACGAGCCGCGCGACGAATCCGTTGCGATTGCGCGCGAGCAGCGATCCGATCGCGGCTGCCTCGACGATCACGCCGAACACGATCCCGTGCGCCACGAGCTTCGCGAAGATGAACCCGCCGACGAGGGTCGCGCGCGTCGCCCATCTCGGCAGCTTCAACCACCACGCGACGAGCGACGCCGTGACCACGAAGTCGAACGCCGCCGCGGCCGCGATCACGGGCTTGTCACCGTGCGCGAGGACCACGCTCCCGGCGATCGCCCATACGACGATCACGCCCGCGATCCCGAGGACCGATCTCCGTACCGCCACCGTCTCCATGCGGCTTCGATGCACGGTTCGCGCATGGCGTTGCCGGCAATGCGAGTAGCCACCGTGTGGCAACGTGCCCGAACCACTGGTGCTGTGGATGGCGCAGCGCTTGTAATGACGCGCCGCAACCATGCGCCATCTCGCGTACTTGATGTCGGTTTCGCTTCTTGCCTGTGCCTCCGATGCAAAGGGGCCTGAATCCGACGTCCCCGATGACGGCAAGGAAGACTCGTTCGCGAAGCCGACCGATCACGGCGCGATCGCCTTCGGCACCGCGGCCTCGGCGTCGCTGTCGAGCTCCGCGCAGTACCACAGCTGGACGTTCTCGCTGAGCGGCAGCGCGTCGATCACCGCGGCCACGCAACGTGCCGCACACGCCGCGACGCTCGACACCGTGCTCTATCTTTACAAGAAGACTGCGTCTGGAACGTGGGGCGCGTACATCGCGCGAAACGATGACGCCGCGAAGGGCAACGTCCTGTCGAAGCTGACCGAGACGCTCGATGCCGGTGACTATCGCGTGCTCGTGAAGGGCTACAACGCCTCGGTCAAGGGCGCGTTCGGCGTCGAGGTCGATTGCTCGGGTGCGGGTTGTGCGGCGGCGCAAGCGGGCTGCCTGTTCGGCGATTCGCAAGACGACTTCAACAGCATGACCGACGCGAACCTCCTGCAGAACAAGTCGACGTTCACGTACGCCCAGTACATGGCCGCGAACCTCGGCGCGGTGATGGATCAGCGAATCATCGCCGGCATCAACGCCTCGGCGAATCAGGTGACGACCGTCCAAGACGCGTTTGCCGCCGCCGACCAGGGCGAGATCGATATCAACCACATCTACGATCTCGCCGGTGCGCGCGCGTTCATCGCGATCCAATACGGCGCCGGTGACAACCCGTACGGCGCGATCTTCTCGGCGACGGATGCGACCGAAGTCGCCGCGCTTCGCGACTCGGACATCGACGACTGCACGGTCGATCACGCGACGTGCGACCTCCACCAGAACTACGGCGACTTCAAAGCGGACGCCGCGTGGGTGAAGCAATCGACGAAGACGGTCACGGCCGCGAGCCAGCTGTCGGGCACGCAGGCGACGAACGCGCTCGCCGCGATCAAGGTCGCCTACAGCGACGCGACGACGCTCGCGCAAGGCCTGACCGAGATCGATGCCGGGGGCCTCGTCGTCGCCACATACAAGAACGGCAGCGAAGCCGTCGAGACCTACGATTACGGCGCCGGTGACAACACGTACGGCGCGATCTACGTCGCGGGCACCACCACGCTCGCCGCCGAGATTCACGACGGCGACTTCTACGGCTGCACGCTACTCCACTAGGGACACGTGCGGGTCTGAAGGATCAACGGCTCCTTCGGCGTCTGCGTGAAGTCGAACGCGTCGAGCATCGATCCCGCGCGACCGTCACGCGAGTTCGGATCGGTCGCCGACATCATCGGCATGCCCCACAGCTCTTCGACGAGCTTCGGCACCGACGCGTGCTCGGTCACGGTCTTCACGACCTTGGTCTGCGCGTACGGCGAGATGATCAGCGCCGGGATCCGGAACCCGATGTTGAAGTACGTGCCGTTCGTCAGCGTCTCGACCGCCGGCTTCACGTGATCGTACCAACCGCCGAAGTCGTCCCACGTCAGGATGATCGCGGTCTCGTTCCAGTGCGGTCCCGACATGATCTTGTTGATGATGTTGACCGTGAAGTTCTCGCCCGAGCACGGGCCATTCGGCGGATGCTCCGAGGCACCGTTCGGTGCGCTCGACACGTCGATGTGCGTGAAGTTCGCCTGATCGCCGCTCGTCAGATCGGCATTGAGCTGGGTGTACGTGCGGAAGTGCGCCGCGCGAACATCGGCGTGGCTACCGACGCTGTCGACGAGGTTGAACGCGGTGCCGATCGAGTCGGGCGTGCTACCGCCGCCGTACGTGCGCCAGGTGAAGCCCTCGGGCAGGTTGTCGATCACCGACGGCACCTTGAAGCACGGCGCTGCGGTGCCGGTCTTGCCGGTCTTCGGGTTGTAGACGTCGACAAACAGCGCGGGATCCGGCGTCACGCAGCCGCGGCCGCACTCGTCGCTGCCGTCGTTGCAGTCGGGATTCGCGTAGTGCGGCGTCTGCCCGCTGATCACCGCGAAGTGACCGGGCGAGCTCGGCCCCGCGAGCGTCGAGAAGAAGTGATCGAACAGCGCGAAGTTGCGCGCGTACGCCCAGTAGTTCGGAATCTGATCTTCGGCGTAGTAGTAGAACGGGCGGCGCGGTTGATCGGCGACGATCGTATCGAAGCCATCCATCTTGCCGCCGTCGTAGTCCTTCACGGCCGACGTGTGCGAGTGGCTCATGTCGCCGGACAGGTCACCGTCCGGTGCCTTCGCGCGCGTGATCGTCGTGCCATCGTGGAGCTTCGCGGTCGTCGAGCTCACCGCGCCCGGAAAGCCGGTGAAGTAGTTGTCGAACGAGTGGTTCTCTTTGACGATGACGACGATGTATTTGATCGGCGTCGGAATCGCGGCCTGCGGGGGCGCATCGGTCGTCGTACCCGCGGGCGCATCGGGGTCGGTCGGCGACGTCGCGTCGGTCGTCGCGTGGTTCGATCCGGTGCAGCCGCAAACGGCGGCGAATAACAGAGCGGCAGCAGTGCGCATGTTGCGCAGACACAGCAAACCTCGGGCCGACACCGGATCGCCGAAAACCGGGCATTTCCGAGGACTCTCGCCACGATATGAGCGATCGGCTGGTGTGTGATTCTGTTTGCAGTGCAACCTCGGTAGCGACAATCGAGCCCCATTCAAACGACCGCCAAACGTCGAGTATGGTGGCCGCGATGAGGGTGCTCGCGCTCGTGGTTTTGATCGGCTGCGCCCGATCCGAGCCTCCTCGCGTGACGATCACCGCGACCGTCGGCAGCACGCGAGTGACGACGCGCGAGCAGATGATCGCGGCCGGCGAGATGCAGCTCTCGGG
The DNA here is from genome assembly GCA_047600425.1 of Kofleriaceae bacterium. GTDB lineage: Bacteria > Myxococcota_A > Polyangia > Haliangiales > Haliangiaceae > JABFXX01. The sequence goes on from JASGLC010000001.1 coordinate 610,812, forward strand.
AGAGCCGCTCGCCGAAGCGATGGGCCGGCGCCTCGCGAACTACAGTCGGTTTCGCGTGCCCGGCGATGTCTACTTCGATCCGCAACTCGCGATGAGTTGGATCGATCTGGCGGGCTACGCGAGCGCGATCGAATCGTACGAATACTCGAAGCAGCCGATGAACAACCTGATGTTCGAGTCCGGCGCGGGCACGGCGCTCGCGTACGGGCCGTTGATCGGTAGCGAGGACAAGCTCGCGGCGATGGTCCAGCACTTCGCGCAGGGCGCGCACACGCTCGGGCGATTCGTGTTTCCCGATCGCGGCTGGCCGGGCATGGCGCCGACGAATCACGTGTTCGCGAGCTTCGATCCCGCGATCGATCCGACGTCGGACATGAAGCTGAAATGCGCGATCACGAGCGACGACAATCCGGGCGCGCAACCCGGCGTCACGGTCACGAGCAGCGACTACGAATGCGACGCGAGCTCGCTCCACCTGAAGCATCGCGAGGTCGGCGACATCACGCCGGGCGCCGACGGGTTCACGACCTGGAAGTACGGCTTGTGGGTGCTGAACTATCTGCAGAGCATGCACGACCTGCTCGAGCGCCCCGTGCACGAGGTCGGTGACGCGGATCTCGCGAGTGTCGGCGCCGTCGATAACAAGATCCGCGGCAAGACGAAGACCGGCGTGTTCACGCCGGCGGGGACGTATCTCGGCTCCTCGGACATCGAGGGCTTTCAAGCGCAGATGTTCATCGCGAGCGTCGACAATCGCGCGGAGGACTGGCTGCATCACCTCGCGACCGCGGACGGCAAGACGCTCGCCGGAATCGCCGATCCGAAGGCGTACGCGTACGACTCGCCGCTCGCGTGGTTCCCGCGCGTGCACGTGACGGAGACGGCGAACGTGCCGGCGTATGCGTACGCGGGCGAGGCCGAGGCGTTAGATGTGGTCGGGCTCGCGATGGGCTACGCCGAGTTTTATACGCTCGTCGATCCGAGCAACGTCCATGTCGGTGCGTCGGCGCCGGTGCGCGCGATGTTCGACGGCGATCCGTTCGATCCGGCGCCGTTTCGCGATCGCTGCCTCGGGATCATGCGCGTCGCGATGATCGATCTCGATCGGATGTACACGAATCACGGTGTCGTCGTGGATCAGGTCGGTGGGCACACGCTCTCGACGACGACGCTCGCGTACACGCTGATCGGTCTACGCACGGTGCTGCGATCGATCGGCGGCCAACTCGAGCTCTACTCGAACAACCAGCCGGATACCGCGATCAGCCACACGCCGCTCGATACGCTGCCGATCCACCTCGGCACGAGCAGCTTTAGCGATCGGCTCGAGCAGATCCTGCGCGCGCAAGCGGACGTGCTTTACACGCAGCTCACCGACGACAACGGCCACGCGTTCACGAGCTACGACGTGACGAGCGGCCCCGTGCGGATCGAGTCGCTCGATGCATCGGCGGCGGCGGTGCGCGGGTTGTTCGCGGCCTACCTCGCGACCGGCGACACGAAGTACCGTGCGCGCGCGATCGCGGTGTTCGATCGAATGGACGCGACGTTCTACGATCCCGAAGCGCGGCTCTACATGCCGCCCGGCAAAAGCGTCGAATACACGCCGTTTCGTTTCGCGCTCGTGCAGAGCTCGCTCCGCGACATGTACGAGCTCGTCGCGCGCCGTCCGGGTGGCGAGGCGCGGACGCCGGTGCTCGAGGATCGGATCGCGCGGCTCGACAAGCTCGTGCTGAACGGCTGGGACGATCGAAACCGCAACCGGATCGTCGACGCGGACGAGTGCGTCCAGGGCTCGATCCCGCGCGGCGGCTTGCAGGCGGCGGAGCGTACGCTCACCGGGGAAGTCGGCGGCGCGGTCGATCGCGATCACGATTGCGTGCCGGAGATCGACGACGCGCATCTCCCCGCGGGGCTCGTCGATTCGATCACGTTCACGGTGCATCGATGAGGTGGGCGTTGCTCGTCTTTTTGGCGTGCACGAATCCGGCGATGAAGCTCCCGGTGCCGCTCGCGACGCATTCGTCGTCGATCGCGCTCGCCGGCGACCGGCTGTACGTCGTCGATCCGGATGCCGATGCGGTGTCGATCATCGATCCGGCGACCCGTACGCTCGTCGACGAGATTTCGCTCGGCCATCCCGATACGTCCGGTGGTCGATTCACGCCGAGCGTGATGCCACGCGCGCTCGCCGTCGATGCCGACACGCTGTACGTCACCGGGCAACGCGCCGGCAGGTTGTTCGCGATCGATCTCGCGACCCACGCGATCCGGACGGTCGCGGTCGGTAGCGAGCCGATCGGCGTGCTGATCGCGGATGGCAGCGTGTACGTCGCGTGCTCGCAGGACGACACGGTCGTGCGCGTGAATCCGCAGACGCTCGCGATCGAGCAGCGTTATCCAGTTGCCCCCGAGCCGTGGGCGCTCGCATATGCGAACCATCACGTGATGGTCACGCATCTCGTGCGACCGGAGATCAGCGTGATCGGTGGCAAGCCGTGGTCGATTCCCACGATCCGGAAGCGCGAGAACGATGCACGCCTGCCGCACGGGGAGCCGCGTGGGTTTTACGATCTGGTGGCCCGCCCGCAGACCGACGAGCTATGGGTAGCACACATCCTGCTCGGCACCGACACGTCGCAACCCGCGCTCGACTTCGAGACGACGGTGTTCCCGGCGGTATCGCTGATCCGTAGCGATGGCGCGTATCGGCGCACGTTGTCCGTCGACGCGGAGGACATCCCGCGCACGGACGGTTCGTTCGGCGATGTCGTCAGCGGCCCGCACGCGATCGCATTCACGTCGGATGGCGCGTATGCGTTCGTCGTCGATACGAACAGCGAGGACGTGCTCGTCGTCGACGCGCGCACGGAGGTCGAGGCATCGCTGTTGCGGCCCCTGCCCGGCCACATGCCCGAGGGCATCGCGATCGCGCCGGACGATCGCACGATCTACGTCGACGAGCGCAACAGCCACGATGTCGCGGTGCTCGCGTTCGATCGCGGCGCGTTGACGGTGACCGCCACGATCGAGCGCCTCCATGCCGACCCGATGCCCGCGGATCTGCGGCTCGGCCAACACCTGTTCTTTTCGGCGAACAGCGACGAGACGCCGATCACGCGCAATCACTGGGTCGCGTGCGCGAGCTGTCACATCGAGGGCCGCAGCGACGCGGTGACGTGGCAGTTCACGCAAGGGCCGCGCGATACACCTTCGAATGCCGGCGGCACGGATGGCTTCCTGTTTCGCACCGGCGATCGCACGCGCGTGCAGGACTACTGGCAGACGATCGACATCGAACAAGGTGGCCGCTTCGATGCGACCGCGCAGAAAGCGTTGCTCGATCCGCTCGCTGCGTTTGTCGAGCGCGGCATCCCGGCACCGATTCCCCCGACGACGAATCCCGATCTCGTGACCCACGGCGCACGGGTCTTCCTCGACGCGGGCTGCGCGAGTTGTCACAGTGGCCCGCGATTCACGGACTCCGGTGCGGGCAACCCGACGCTCGATCTCGCCGGCCCGGTCGTCCTCCACGATGTCGGGACGTGTGCCGAGAGCGACGTGATCCATCCGGACTTCGTCGGTCATCCGCGCGAGGCCTGCGCGTTCGATACGCCGACGCTCGTCGGCATCGCGTCGACGCCGCCGTACTTCCACGATGGCAGCGCGGCGACCCTGCTCGACGTTGTCGCCCGTCACGCGAAGGTCGCTCGCGAGGATGCGCCCGCGTTGGTCGAATACCTGAGGTCGCTATGAAGCGCCTGCTCGTCCTCTTGGTCGCGTGTCACCACGCTCCTGCCCGGCGGGTCGAGGTCGCGTTGCAACCGGGCGCCGGCGCATCGCAGGGGCACACGTTGTTGCAGGCGCACGTCGACGATGTCGCGATCACGATCGATCTCGGTGCGGTGCCCTCACCCGGCACGTACAACTCGGGGACCACGGCGCTGTGGACCGGCACCGCCACACGCGATCGTGGCGCGTGCATGCTGATCGCGGGCAACAACTCGACGCCGACCGGCAACTTCGTTCTCGAGCTCTCATCCGTGTCACCGCCCCACGGCTCGCTCGCGATGACGCTGTACGTGCTGCCGCGCGTGACGGACTCCGGAAGCCAGGCCCATTGCGGCGAACGCACGACGGAACAGCTCGATGTCAGGTTTTAGCTGACAGCCGTACGTCACACGCGGGCGTAGACTTTCGGGATGCAAGCCGCGGTCGGCTTCGAGCAATCCACCGTCGAGCACTTCACGGTCTCGCGCGCGCCGGTCCTCGCGATCTGCGGTGACGTCCGCCGGCGTCACTTCCCACTGCGCGTCACCGACAGCCTCGCGGTGATCGTGAACACGGGCGGCGAGCAGACGATCATCGCGGACGGCAAGCGCGTGACGATTCCGCCCGGCGCCGCGATCTTTCGGCCTCCGAACGCGGTCTGGACGATCCCCGAATCGCAGTTCGGCTACGCGTGCATCAACCTCGATCACCAGCTGCTGCCACGCGGCACACGCTACGAGGCGTTCACCTGGCGCCCGAGCCACGTGATGCCCGCCGTGCCCGCGCTGATCGCGGCACTGCGCCGGCCGGCCAGCACGCTCGCTCGCGAGCAGGCGATCGTCACCGCCGTCGAGCAATTGTTCGCGGCTGGCCTCGCACGCAGTGGCGAACGCTTCGCCGGCGAGCCGAACACCGCGCGCCGCGCGCGCGACTACCTCGAGACCTGCTTTACCGATCATCCGAGCCTCGACGACATCGCGGCCGCTGCTGGCACCGATCGGTTCGCACTCGTACGCCTGTTTCGCCGTGCGTACGGAATCACGCCGCACGCCTTCGCGGTCCGGCTTCAAGTCCGGCGCGCGCAGCGCATGCTCGCAGCCAGAGAGTCGTTGCACTACGTGGCGTCGTCGGTCGGCTTCGCGGATCTGAGCCACATGACCCGGCACTTCCGACGCGTGCTCGGTGTGACGCCGGGGGCGTACGCGAGATCCGTGCAATTTCGTTCTACGGACTAGGCGTCGCGAGCGGTACGCCTGACGTCATGGACTTCACTTCCGTTCGAATCATCACGGCCGATGCCAAGCGCTTGGTCGCGTTCTACGAGCACGTCACCGGCGGCAAGGCCACGTGGTTCACGCCGGACTTCGCCGAAGTGACCACGACCGGTGCGACGCTCGCGGTCGCGAACGAGGTGACGGTGGGCCTGTTCGGTAACGGCGTCGCCAAGCCTGCCGCGAATCAGTCCGTGATCCTCGAGTGGCGCGTCGACGATGTCGATGCCGCGTACGAGCGAGTGAAGCCGGACGCGCTCGTGCAGGCGCCGACGACGATGCCGTGGGGTAATCGATCCCTGCTGTTTCCGGGATCCCGATGGCAATCTCGTCAACCTGTTCACACCGGTCACGCCGGCGGCGCGGAAGAAGTTTAAGCTGGAGTAAGTGACGAAGGCGCTGATCTACGCACTGCTGACGGTCCTGTTCGGTGGCGCAGCCGTGTTCGCGGCGCGCTACATGTGGCGCGAGATCCGCGATCACAAGGATTGGCCGACGGTGAAGGGCACGATCACCGAGCGCGGCCTCGGCGATCAGATCGCGACCGCGCGGACGCCGGGCGCCACCTACATGCCGCGCGCCGTGTATTCGTACGAGGTCGACGGCAAGTCGTACACGAACGATCAGGTGTGGCTGATCCGCGGGACCGGCGCCACGGCGGATGCCGCGAAGAAGCTCGTCGACGAGCTGCCGAACCCGGTCGACGTTCACTACGACCCGGAGAATCCGGCGCAGTCATATCTGCTGACGAACTCGCACGCCATGTACTACGTGTCGCTGATCTTCGGGATCGTGCTGCTCGTCGTCGGTGCGCTCCAGCTGTTGATCGTGGTCACGAAGAGCAATGAATAGATTCGCTCGGTCGTGACATCTACTTGGTATGGCGGACCTGCTCGAGGAGCGCAGCCTGATGGTCGCCCAGCGTCAGGGCGGCCTCGGCCTCGCGCTCGCGGGTGCGCTGACGATGGTCCTCGGCTTCGCGCTCGCGATGGGCATGCTGGTCTATCCCGCGCTGATGGCCGCGATCCTCGCGACGATCTTGCCCGTTGGCTGCGCGATGATGATCACCGGCTCGATTCGCCGGAGTGAAGCGACCGCGCGGTTGCGCGAGATCGATGCGCCACGCGCCGGCTTTCCGGCGGCGCGCCTCCTACGCTAGCTACCAGGTGCCGGCGGGTGGCTCGGTCAGCTCGGCCTTGCCGGGCATACCGTCGGGTCCGAGCGTTCCGGTCATCACGTACGTCGCCATCTTGCCGTCGCAATCGAGATCGCCGACGGCCATCGCGGTGAACGCGGTGTCGGTGCCGGTATACGAGTACTGATAGCGGCTCGGCTCGTCGACGGAGAATTCGAGCGCCTGCCAGACCGGATCCTTCGCGAACGCAGCCGCATCCACCGCACACTTGTGATCCGGACCGTCGCAGCACTTACCCGCGGGCGTTGCCGCCGCCGTGCCCGCCGGGAACTTGCTCGCTTCGGCTGCCTTCACCTTCGCGAGCTTGCTGATCTTGTTGAGGTTGAGCTTGGCCTCGGTCGCCATGCTCTTCGCTTTGTACTCGTCGAAGCTCGCGGCGAGGCCACCCTTGTCGGCGGCCTTGCCATCGCCCTTACCGCATGCGGCCACACACAACGCGATCGCGATCCATTTCGTCATCGCCGAACGGTCGCATAGATCCACGGCGCTGACGCGGCCTTCGACAGATCCGGTTCCGAACAATCTCGATAGATCTTCGTCACCGAATCCATGTGCCATGGCCCCGAGCCCGCGCACGGGATGTGGACCTCGAGCGGAACGCCCCATGGATCGACCGGCTTCGCGCCCGTGTACACACCCGTTCGTGCGACGAGGAAGCTGACCGCCGGCCAATCCATCGGATAGACCAAGCGCGAGCGCATCGGCCGACCGTACGCATCGAGCGCCGGATCGAACTTCAGCTTGAACGCTTCGTTGATCGCGATCTGATCGAGAATCGTAGCCCGGCTTCTTCAGGAACTTCAGCCGTGTCACCGAGCCGGTCTCGTCGATATCGAGCACGAGCCACGCCCGTGTCCACGCATCGCTCAAGACGGCCTCGTCGCTATACGGCAAGGTCTTGCCGGTCTTGTGAGCGACATGTGGAGGCGTCCATTTCGGTGCCTTGCCCTCGACATGAATCGTCTCGTCGGCGGACGCGGTGGACACCAACAGCGCGAGAAGGAGTGCTGGCTTCATCCCACAACGGTAGAGCCGTCGCTCACCCTCCCGAAGAAACACGCGCTTGCCCGCTGCGAAGCCCGAGCCACACGGGTGTCGCATAGTAGAATCTGCGCATGGCCGGGGACGTCGATCGGTGGTTCGCGCGGATGATCCGCGTAGGACGCGATGCGTCGTTGAACGCGTCCGACGCGCGCTACATCGTCCTCACGAACATCGTGGCGTTGTTAGGCGTGGGCTTCTCGCTCGCGTTCGCACCGATCTTGGTGATTTCGGGACACGCGCTCTATCCCCTGCTCCAGATCGCGTACGCGGCAGTGTACGTGCCCACGCTGTTCTTCAACCGGAGCGGTCATCACACGCTCGCGACCACGTGGTTGATCGTCGCGAGTCACGTCGCGGTGATCACCCAGGTGCTCGTCGAAGGCGTCGGCCTCGACGTCCACTTGTTCTTCATGCTCCACGCGGTCCTGCCATTCCTTCTGTACGCGCCACGCCATGATCGGTTGATGTGGGCTACCTCGATCCTCGCCGGCGCCGATCTCGTGATCGTGATGGCGTTTCGTCGCTACATGCCCACGTTCGGCCCGGTGATCGATCCGTCGCGGATCATGATCATCCGTCCGATCCTCCTCGGCGGGTTGTTCACCACGGTCGCCGCGTGTGCGTGGTACGCGCGGCGTGCCACGTTGCTCGCCGAGGCCGCGTTCGATCGCGCGCATCAACGTTCGGAAGAGCTGCTGCTCAACATCTTGCCGTCGAAGATCGCGAACCGCCTGAAGTCGCACGACGGCACGATCGCCGAGGACTACAAGGCCGTGACCGTGTTGTTCGCCGATATCGTCGGCTTCACGACGATGTCCGCGCGGATGGAGCCGGAGAAGATCGTCGCGTTGTTGAACGATCTGTTCTGTCGGTTCGACGACCTCGCCGATCAACTGAAGCTCGAGAAGATCAAGACGATCGGCGATTGCTACATGGTCGCCGGTGGCATCCCCGAGCCACGCGCGGATCACGCCGAAGCGGTCGCGGACATGGCGCTCGGCATGATGCGGATCGTTCACGAGCAAGCGACGAAGGTCGGTGAACCGCTCGATGTCCGAATCGGCATTCACTCCGGCCCCGTCGTCGCCGGCGTGATCGGCAAGCGCAAGTTCGTCTACGACTTGTGGGGCGACACCGTGAACACGGCGAGCCGGATGGAATCGCACGGCGTGCCGGGAACGATCCAGCTCACCTCGACGACGCAGCGCCTGCTACCGAAAAGCTATCTGACGAAGCAACGCGGCACCATCACCGTCAAAGGCAAGGGCGAGATGGATACCTGGATCCTCGACGCTAAGACTTCTTCGTCATGATGATCAGATGGCCGCTGTGATGCGTGCCATCGGGATAGCCGAATCGGAAGTCGAGCGGGCGCTGCGGCTGGTCCTTGAACATCTTCTTGTAGATCGGTGCGACCGACGCGCCGGCCGCCATGTTCGACGTGAGGAACGCGCCATGCGTCTCGTACGTGAAACCCGCGGGCTCGCCGTATTTCGGCGGTAGGCCCGTCGAGTCCGAAACCATCCAGTCGACGTGATCGATCACGTACTGGCGCATCTTCGAGAACTCGTCGAACGTGAGGAGGTAGCTCGCGGCCTTTGTCATCCCGGCGACGTGGCCCTTCTTCTCGAGGTGAGCGAGCGCCGACGGATCCTTCTTGATGTGTGCGTCGTCGAGGTTCGCGAGGATGTGGCGATAGACCTGCTCGTGCTTGCTGCCGGATTTGTGGAACCGCAGCTCGACGTTCGCGAACTCGCGATTGCGGACGTTCGTGTCCTTGATCTTCTCGGCCTTCGCGACATCGTCGTCGGTCAGATAGACGACGTTGCCTTCGCTATCGAGCTTGAAGTACCGCATCGACGTGGCTTCGTAGCCGTGTAGCATCAGCGCCGACAGCGAGAAGATCAGCTGCGTCGGCAACGAGCCGCCGCGCATCGCGCTGATCATGTTCATCGTGACGGAAAAGTTCGCGCGATAGAGCGAGCCGAGCTCTTTATCGACCGTCGCGAGTGCTTGCTTCAGCTCGCCATCTTTCAAGCGATCGAGATCGAGTGGATCGCCCGCGGGCTCGAGCGACAGCGTCGTGATCTCGTCGGCATCGGGATACACGGTCAGCGCCGTCGACAAATCTCCGCCGGCGAACGGATACACGACCGTCTTCGGCACCGACTTCGGCACCGCATCCGCGAAGAACGGATCGGCCTTCGCCATCCAATCCGATTTGTATTGCTCCTGCGATTTGCGCAGCTGCTTGCAATGCGCTTCGACCACCGGCGCTTTGATCCCGTCCGGCATCGCACCTTCTGCACACGCACCGACGACGAGGAGCTTCTGCGCTTCTGGCAGAAACTCGCGCGGCTCCGCATGTGCCACCGCAACGAGACAGACGACTGAGGCCAAAACGAGTCGCATTGGGGGACTCTATACGGGATGATGCCTTCATGCGTTTGGGCGAGCTGCTGATCTCGGCGGGCGTGCTCGTCGAGCTCCAGCTCGAAGAAGCACTCCATGCCCAGGTCATGTGGGGCGCCCGGATCGGGACGGTCCTCGTCGAGATGGGCATGATCGATCTGGATGGCCTGTCGAACGCGCTCGGCCACCAGCAGGGGCTTCCCGCCGCGCTCGCGAGCCACTTCGACGGCGCGGACAAGCAGCTCCAACGGATGCTGTCGCCCACGTACGCTGAACGGTTCGCGTGCGTACCACTGCGTCGCGTCGGCAAGCGAGCCGTCGTCGCGACCGCCGCTCGGCTGGCGCCGAAAGAGATCGCGATCGTCGGCGACGAGCTCGGGGTCGAACCCGACCACGTGATCTTCGCGATCGCGCCGGAGCTACGGATTCGCTACGTGCTCGAGCGGGTCTACAACATCGTCCGCCCGCAGCGCTTTCTGCGTGCGCCCGGCTCGGTCCCGAGCACGCCGCGCCAGGTGCCATTACCGCCGGCCGCGCAGCTCGATCTCGATGCGATTCCCGAACCGATGACCCGCGAAACCACGAGCGAGCGGCGCAAGTATATCGAACCGATCCTCACGCCGCCGCGCACGAAGACCGGTCCGATCACGCCGCGCTCGGGCACGCTCGTCGACGCGAACGCGTTGATGGATGTCCTCCGCACGTCGAATCGCGAGCGCGTCGCGCAGCTCGTGATCGAAGCGGTCGAGCACCTGTGCCCGAATGCCGAGGCCGCGGTCCTACTCACGCCGCGCAGTAACGTCGCCACGGCGTGGACGAGCTTCCGTCGCGACGGGCGCCTGCTGCCGCCGATCGCCGTGCCGATGCAAGGCATGATCGAAAAGGCGCTCTCGACGAAGCATCAACAACGCGCGCTGTCGACGGAGCTCGGTCCGGTCGATCAACTCCTGTTCGTCACGCTCGGCCTCACGCGCGGCGAGCTCGTGGTCACACCGCTCGTCGCACGCTCGCGCTACATCGCGGTGCTCGTCGCCGGTGGCGCGAGCGAGCTCGATTCCGCGCTGCTCTCCGCGATCGGTGCCGCCGCCGCCGAAGGCTTCGCGCGGCTAATGGGTGAGGCCACGAAATGAAGGTCCTGGTGTTCGGCGCGACCGGCATGGTCGGCCAAGGCGTCCTCCGCGAGTGCCTGCTCCATCCGCGCGTCACCGCGGTCACGATCGTCGTGCGCACACCGACGGGCCAAACTCACGCGAAGCTGACCGAGCTCGTCCACCCGGACTTCACCGACTGGGCGGGGGCGAGCCTCGAGGCCGATGCCTGCTTCTGGTGCCTCGGCGTCAGCTCGACGGGGATGACCGAGGACGCGTACACCACGATCACGCACGACTACGCACTCACAGCGGCCGCTCGGATGCACCACGATCGGATGACGTTCGTGTTCGTCTCGGGCGCCGGCGCCGAGGGCAAAGCGATGTGGGCTCGCGTGAAAAAGCGCACGGAAGACGATCTCGCCAAGCTCCCGTGGAAGCGGTTCTACGTGTTCCGACCGAGCGTCATCCGGCCGCTCCATGGCATCCGGTCGCGCACGCGGATGTACAACCTGCTCTATCCCCTGCTCTACCCGGTCATCCTGGTGATGCGCGTGGTTACGCCGAAGAGCGTGACCACGACCGAGCGGGTCGGCCGCGCGATGATCGCCCTCGCCGACCACGGTGGTGGCGAGACCATCCTGGGGAATCCCCAGATCAACCAGACGGTCTGACAGGAACCCGACCCGTTCCGGGGCGTTCTGTCACTACTTTCGAGTTGAGCTTGGCACCGGCTGGTGTAGGGTGCCGCCCCAATGCGGATCGCTCTTGGCCTAGTGGTGCTGCTCGTGGCGTGTGGACCGTCGACGCGTAACGACGACGACGACAACTTCGGCAACGACAGCGGTCCTCCGCCGTCGATGTGCGCCGCGATGGGCCTCCCGGAGACCACCGTCGTCGGCACCGTGTTCGCGCCGAACGGAACGCTGCCGCTCTACAACTTCAACGTCTACATCCCGCAGAGCGCGCCGGGTCCGCTTCCCGACGGCGTGCAGTGCGGCCAGTGCGATTCGAACCTGCCGGGCGATCCGATCGTCCAAGCGATCTCCGACGAGGGCGGTCACTTCACGCTGACCGGCAACATCCCGACCGGCACGGCGGTGCCTCTCGTCATCACGAGCGGTAAGTGGCGCAAGCAGACCACGATCACCGTGAACGAGTGCATGCAGAACAACGTCACGCCGGAGCAAGGCCGCCTGCCGAAGAACAAGTCGGAAGGTGACATGCCGCAGATCGCGGTCGCCACTGGCGGCGCGGACTCGACGGAGTGCTTGATCCGCCGCCTCGGCATCGACGACGCGGAGATCACGGGCCAGGCCGGCACCGGTAAGGTCCACCTCTACGCGGGTCTCGACGGCGTGAGCACGTTCAAGAGCGGCTTCGCGGGCGGCGGCACGATCACCGACGCGACGAACCTGTGGAACACGGTCGACCAGCTGAAGAAGTACGACATCGTCCTTCTCTCCTGCGAAGGCCAAGAAGACGTCTCGAACAAGTCGACGGCCGCGCGCGCGAACATGAAGACGTACGCCGACCTCGGCGGCCGCGTGTTCGCGAGCCACTATCACTACGTGTGGATCACGCAGGGCCCGACGCCGTGGCCGAGCACCGCCACGTTCGGCACCCCGGCGATCACGTCGATCGACCAGGACACGATCGACGAAGTGAACAACCCGAAGGGCACCTCGTTCGCGACCTGGATGATGAACGTGATGGGCTCGACGGTCCGCGACCAGATCAACCTGAAGAGCGGCAGCGGTCGCTACTCGATGACGAAGGTCGACCTGACGAAGTCGCAGCAGTGGGTGACGACGGCGGACACCGGCGCGAACCGCGCTCCGCAGGTCTACCTGTTCGAAACGCCGAACGAGGTCGCGGAAGATCAGCGCTGCGGCAAGGTCGTGTTCTCGGACATGCACGTGTCGGGTGACACCGCCGGTGGCGCGTACCCGGACAACTGTGGTGCAGGCGCGGGCTCGACGACGCTGTCGGCGCAAGAGAAGGCGATCGCCTTCATCTTCTTCGACATCGCGTCATGCGTCGGCATCCTGCAGTAGCTTCCAGCCGACTCGTAGCGTCCAGATCGTGAGTGCGGCGGACGCGAGATTGATGACCATCTCGGGCACCGCCGGCCCACCGACCGCGTAGACCCGGTTCTCGAGATCCCAGGTCACGTCCATCGCCGTCAGGTAGAAGCTCGCGCTTCCCGTGGCGATGATCCAGAACGCCTTCCGCGGGAGGTCGCGTTGGATCGAAATTGCTGCTGCACTCGCCGCGATCGCGAGCCACGCGTCCGCGGTCGGAAACGCGTTTTCGAACGCGTTGTACGGGACCGAGTCCATGCTCGCGACGATCGAGCGATCGACGAACCACAGCGTCCAGTACGCGACGATCGCCGCGACACTGATCCACAGGGCAACCACCAGTCCCTTCAATGATAGAAGTATGGATCGAGGACCGACACCTTCGTAATCCGGTCGATCGGCAGTTTGTTGGTTTCTGCGACCTTGCGGATCGCCTCCGGCGAAGGCCCGTCATAAATGCAGTAGGTCTTCGTCTTGTCTTCACTGACGTAGCTGTGGACCCAGGTGACGCCCTGGTGCGCGTTGTTGCCGACGACGTTCAGGCACGCGGTCGCGCCATCGTTCGTGGTCGGGATGTGGAGGCCTTCGGAAAACGTGCGTTCGACGAGGTAACGGGGCATGACCACACCCTAGGGAGTTGGCGTCCCCGGGACATCGGGAGGTCTTCCCTATACTGCGCGGGCCTTGCGCCACTTCGCGGCGGCCGCGCGATCCGGCAGCTCTAGTTTCGCGAGGATCGACGACACGTGGTGATCGACGGTCTTCGCCGAGATGAACAGGCGCTTCGCGATTTCAGCGTTCTTCAGGCCATCGACCAGGCAGTCGAGTACCTCGGTCTCGCGCGCCGTCAGCCCCATCTCGTTGGACTTCGTCGACGTCCGCCGCCCGCGCGGGATCGAGCGCACGCCTTGGGCGCGGAGGCGTCGCGCGATCGCGCCGGTCATCGCGGGGACTTCGAAGCCGTCGAGGATGTCGAACGCTTCGCGCAACAGCTCCTCGGTATCGCCGGCGGCGAGAGACAGCGCGCGATCGATCGGGCTGCCGCGATCGGCAAAGTACGCGCCCGCGTCGGCCGGTGACATCCGATACGGCGCGGCGAACCACGGCTCGATCGGCACCGGCGCTCCGGCGAGCGCTGCGAATTGCGCGAGCTGGCCTGCGACCCAACCGTTCCTGCGCGTGGCCGCGTTCGCCATACCGGCGCGGACTTCGAGCGCCACGCGATCGCGATCGCCCGCGAGCCATGCCGCTTCGGCGCGAGCGATCCGCGCGGGCCCGACGCGTTGCACTTCCGCGAGCGGCTCGGCGATCGCGAGCGCCTCGTCGAGCGGCGCCCAGATGTCCGGATCTCCGCGCCGCGCGCGCACGCGTCCGAGCACGCACAACGGATGCACGCGACTCGGGAGGCTCACCTTGTGCGAGAGCGTCTCCGCGGCGGTCTCCGCGGCAGCATCGGTCGCCCCCGCGTAGAGCTCCGCCATCGCCTGCCAACCGAGCATGTACAACCGCCACGCATCGAGATCGTGGTCATCGCAATAGGCCACGCCCTCGCGAAACACCGCGCGCGCTCGTTCGATCGCGTGCGTATCGAGCGAACAGCAACTCAGGTTCGTGTACGCGCGCGCCGCGTGCTCCTCGTGACCGATTCGCAACGCGAGCGCGAGGCTGTCTTGCAGATCGATCGCGCCGGCGGCAACGAGCTCGTCACGTTGGAACCGGGTGGTGCCACGATTGTTGAGCGCGTGACACGTGATCTCGTCGTCGTGCAGCTCGGTCGCCAAAGCGAGCGCGCGGTCGGCCCACACGAGCGCGTCGTCGGTCTGCTGATCGAGCATCAGGACCTGCGCCTTGTTGCTGAATGCGGCGGCGAGCTCGCGACTCGGAGCCAGCGTCGACAACACGTCGACCGCCCGCTCGGCGTACGCGTGCGCATCGGCCTTGTTGCCCGCGAACCAACTCGTGCGCGAGACCCACCGCAGGTTATCGCCATGGCGAAGCTCGTCGCCGAGCCGCTTCCACATCTGCGCCGCTTCCTCGCGCCGCTTCGCCGAGGCGACTTGCTCGCCGGTGAGATAGAGCTCGTACGCGAGCGCTTCGATCAGTGCGGCGTGCTCGCGCGTCAGCTCCGGCGACGTGAACCGGACGACGCGTTCGTACTGCTGCACGGCTTCGCGATGCGACTTCAACTGCGCGGCCTTCCGCGCGGCGGCCATGCCGTAGTCGATCACCGCCGAGGCGTTACCGGCACGTTCGGCGTGATACGCGAGTGCAGCGAGCTCGTCGCGCCGCGCGATCGGATCCGCGGCGAGCACCGCCAATGCCTTCGCGTGATACGCGATCGCACGCTCCGGCGAGATCGTCGACAGCACCGCTTCACGACCGAGCTCGTGGCGAAACGCGATCGAGTCGTTGTCCGCGCGGTGCAGGATGCCGGTATCGATCGCCGGATCGATCGCGACACGCTCGGCCAACTGGACGAGCAGCGGCACGCGCACGCGCACGCCGAGGATCGCGATCGCCTCGAGCGTGGTCTGCGCGATCGGATCGAGCCGCGCGACGCGAGCGAGCACCGCATCGCGCACGGTCGGCGGAATCGCCGTCTTCGTCGCGACCGCTTCGGTGACGAAGAACGGATTGCCACTCGTGCGGCGATGCAGATCCTCGGGATCGAGCGCGGTGTGCTTCGCCAATTCACCAACCGCGGCGAGCGACAAGCGATCGAGGGATACGCGGCGAATCGTTTCGGCCGTCGCGACATCACCGAGCGCGATCCGCAGGGGATGTTTCGGCCCGACTTCGTCATCGCGATACGTGATCACGAGGAGCGCGGGGACATTCGCGATCCGCCGCGCGAGATAGCGCACGAGATCGAGCGTGGCGTTGTCGGCCCAATGCGCGTCCTCGATCACGAGCGCGATCGGTTTCGCGAGCTCGCGCAACACCGCCGGGAACAGCGCATCGGTGCGCCCGCTCTCGAGCTGCTCGACGAGCGACGTAGACAGCGCCATGTCGACGAGCGGCCCGAGCGGTCGCGGCGTCGCCATCGCATCGCACGCGCCGATCGCGACTCGGTCTTTGATCCCGGCGACGAACGTACGCACGACCGAGGTCTTGCCGATGCCGGCCTCGCCTTCGACGAGCACGATCCGACCATCACCTGCCCGCGCCTCGCGCCACGCGGCACCGAGCGCTGCGAGCGCCGTCTCCCGTTCCAGCAGCACCGTGGAGCGAGCTTAGCCGATCGAGATGATCGGACGGCGCGACACGGGCTCGGCCGTGTACGCGTCCGTGGCGCGACGCGCGCGACCCGGCGTGACCCGCGCTGCCTCGACCGCCTTCGGCTCGAGCAACACGATCACTTCTTCCGGTTCGGGCTCGTTCGGAACGTCGACGAACTCCGCGTCGATCACGTTCGCGTCGTCGTACTCGTCCGACAGGATCGAGAGGTCGATCTTCTGCGTGCCCTTCGCCAATGCCTTGGCTTTGAGTACGAGTGACCGATCCATAACTCCACTCTCCCACACTCGTGACCGGCAGGCACGAACTAAAATGTAGGACCGGTGGCTACGTTCACGCCGATCGTCGCCAAATAGCCACACGATTTCGGTATTTGCAGCGCAATCGCGATTTCGTAACGTTCCGCGCTGATGGGGAGCCGACTACTAGTCGGCGTTTTCGCGCTCGGTGCGTGCACCACCGAGCCGATCACGTCGATCGATCAAAGCTCGACCGTATGCGGTGGTGGTCCGACCGTAAACGGCATGGACGTTAGCTACTACGACGACTCCGTCGATTGGCCGACGGCAAAAGCAGCCGGCATCGACTTCGCGTTCATTCGCGTTACCGACGGCACGCAGTACCAAGATCCGAAGTTTCAAACGTACTGGGCGGGTGCAAAAGACGCCGGCGTGATCCGAGGGGCTTATCAATTCTTCCGTCCGGCCGAAGATCCGATCGCGCAGGCGGATTTACTTTTTTCACTGATGGGTCCGCTCGCGCCCGGCGATCTCCCGCCGGTGCTCGATGTCGAAGTGAACGGTGGCCTCTCGACCAGCGAGGTCGCCGCAAACGTCCACACGTGGGTCGACTACGTGACGCAGAAGATCGGTCGCCCGCCGATCGTCTACGCCGGACTCTACTCGTGGCCGGATCTCACCGGCGCCACCGATGTCACGACGTCGCCGCTGTGGATCGCGCAGTACACGACCGCCGCGTGCCCGAACATTCCTTCGCCGTGGACGCAGTGGATGTTCTGGCAACACAGCGATACCGGCAAGGTCGACGGCGTCGTCTCGAGCGAGCTCGATCTCAACGTGTTCAACGGCACGCTCGATCAACTGAAGGCGTTCGCGATCGGTGACACGCAACCGTGCGGCACGATCGCGGCCGATGGCGGCATCGTCGACGATTCCGATGCGTGCTTCACGCCCGGCGGACCGAGCGAGTACATGCGTCACGTCGCCGATTCAGGAATGGACAACTCGCTGTATTGGACGCACACGACGACGGCGGCGACCGAAGCGAACTACGGCCAGTGGAACCTCGACTTCGCCGCGGCCGGCGCGTATCACGTCGAGGTCTACACGAGCGCGGCGTACGCCACGTCGAAGGCCGCGGCATATCTCGTCCACACCAGCGATGGCGAGACGAGCGTCACGATCGATCAGACGGCCGCCGACGGTTGGCAACCACTCGGTGACTTCACGTTCGCCGCCGCGGGTGATCAATGGATCAACCTCGGCGACAACACCGGTGAAGCCACGCAGCAGCAACTCGTGTTCGACGCGATCCGGTTCACCCCGATCGCGGGAACGAACTTCGGAAGCGACAGCGCGCCACCCGTGGAACAAGAATCGGGCGGCGGCTGCGCATCGACGAATGGTACGAGCGCGGTGTTCGCGTTCGGACTGCTGCTCGTGCTTCGTCATCGCCATCGTCCTAGTCGAACTTCGAGCCGAGCCAGTGACCGAACGACGAGCCGGCATAGCCACCGGCCGCCGCACCTGCCGTCGCGCCGACCGCGCCGCCGACGAACGTGCCGACGCCGGGACCGGCGACGAACGTACCTGCCGCGCCACCTGCCGCCGCACCGGCCCAACGGCCGCCGATGACGCCGACGGCGCCGCCGACGCGTTCGCCCCACTGCGCCCAGGTGGCGCCGCCGGTCACGTCGTCGAGGTTTGCGAGGTCGATAGCTTGGAAATCGAAGGTCGTGTCGAGGTTGTGCATGGCGTGTCTCCTACTTGGTCGAGCTGCTGGGGTAATGGGTGACGCCGAACGCGATCACGCAGGCGACGACGAACAGCGCCGCGACTGCCGATCCCGCGAACTTCTGAACGGGCGCCGAAGCGGCACCGATCAGCGCGTACTGGATCAACGTTTTCTTGGTGGAAGCCCGCATCAATCGAAGTGGCTCCCGATCCAACCGCCGAGCTTGCTGCCCGCGTAACCACCGGCCGCGCGACCCGCCCACGTGCCGGCCACCGTGCCGACGCCCGGAGCGACCGCCGTGCCCGCGGCACCACCGGCTGCGCCACCGAGATACCCGCCGAGGCCGGCGCCGGCCCACTCGCCCCATTGGCGCCAGGTCGCGCCACCGGTGACGTCGTCGAGAGTGGAGAGGTCGATCGATTCGAAGACGGCTGCGTTGGTTTGTTCCATGGTGAGTGGCTAGAGCAGCCGCCATGCCACGGACATCGCGATGAAGTTTCCGCGAGGTAGCGAACGGTTGTTTCGATCGCGCGGCAACTCGAGTGATCAACCCGATGCACTCGGGTGACGAGGGCACGACCTCTGACACGGACGTCGCGATTTTCGGGATCGTCCGGGAATCGCGACGTGTATCCCGACGTAACCGCATGCATCCCGCCGGCATCGCCGTTGCGATAGCGCCGGCCCATGAGAGCGATCGGGATGCTCCTCTGGCTAGGAGCTTGCGCGAGCAACGCCGTCGATGGCGGCGGTGCATCGTTGGGTGATGCAGGTGGCGTCGGCTGCCTGTCGTCGAACGAGTGTCCGACCGGGACGTTCTGCAATGACTTCGGTCAATGCGAAGCGCCTTCGGGCATGGGCAGTGGTAGCAGCAGTCCGCCGGAGACCGAGGTCGACCTCGGGTCACCGATTTCGGCGCAGCGCTACGTCTACGTCGCGATGACGGCCGAGAACGAGCTCGCGCGGATCGACGGCTCCACGCTCGCGGTCACCGCGACACCGGTCGGCGCCTCGCCGCGCGATGTCGCCACGATCAACGGTAGCGATGGCGCCGTCGTGCTCGATGCCCAGAACGGCACCGCGACGATCGTCCGCCCAGATCCCAACGGTGACCCGAGCGGCGACAAGGTCAAGGTGCTGGCGACGCTGCAGCACCTGAACCGGATCGATATCGATCCGACCGGCCGCTACGCCGTGATCTGGTTCGATCTCGTGAAGGCGGTCGCGAACGGAGGCCTGACCGGCATCGGTAGCTTCCAAGACGTCACCGTCGTCGGGCTCCAACCCGGCGCCGAACATGCCGTGAACCTCACGGTCGGCTTCCGGCCGCGCGCGGTGCAATTCGATGCCGCCGGCAATCGCGGCTACGTGATCACGCAGGACGGGGTGAGCGTGATCGATCTCGCGAGCGCGGCCTACGGCACGCCGACGATCGTCCCGCCGCTTCCGGTCGCCGATCCGAGCGTCTCGGTCGACGATCTCGAGGTCCAGGTGTTCCCGTCCGGCGAGTACGCGGCGGTCCGCCAGGCCGGGCTCGCGGGCATTCGCGTCGTCTCCGTCGGCCACACGAATCCGGGCCAAGCGACGACGTTGCCGCTGACCTCGGCGGTCACGGATATCGACTTGTACGGCTCGCGGCTCTACGCGATGGAGCGCGATGCGAAGAAGCTCGCGGTGATCGACGTGCCGGCGATGACCGTCAACACGATCGACCTCTCGGACGGTGCGGTCGGCTCGATCCAGTTGTCCGCCGATGGCACGAAGGCGCTGACGTTCACGAACGCCACGCTCGATCCGCGGATCACGATGATAAATCTCGCGACGCTCGCCCACACGACGTGGCCGTTGAAGAAGGGCGTGCGTGCGGTGTTGATGTCGCCGTCGTCGACGAGCGCGTTGGTCGTCAACTCGAAGGAACCGGGCGATCCGTCGACCGCGGACACCGTCGAGGAATACATCGCGCGGAGCTACGGCTACACCGTGCTCGATCTCGCGAGCGGGTTCGGCAAGTTGCAGCTGACTCCGGTCGATGCCGGATCGTTCGCGTACGCGCTGGATGGCAGCAAGGCGTACGTCGCGCTCGATGGCGGTGACGATGCAACGGCGACGCGCGCGCTCCAGGTGATCACGATCCAGAACGGCGTCGTCGAGACCAAGCAGCTCGGCTCGCCGCCGTCGTCGGTCGGCGTGTTGCCGGGCGTCGGCATCGCATTCACGGCGCAGCGCCATCCACTCGGGCGCGTGTCGTTCATCGATATCACGACCGATGCGATGCGCACGGTCACCGGGTTCGACCTCAACAGCCACGTGGTGAACTGATGAAGAAGCTAGCTATCTTGATGGTGCTGATCGGCTGCCACGATCCGCGGCCGCGCGCATGGGAGCGCGAGCGCACGATCATCGGACCGATTCCGTTGAAGGCGCAGATCGCGTATGTCGACTCGGCGCTCGACCGCGTGACGTTCCTCGATCTCGCGAACGACGGCGTCCCCGCGATCACCCACACGTCGATCGGGCGCAACGCGATCTTCGCGCAGCCATCGCAGGATCGGCATCGCCTGTTCGTGATCACGCGTGGTGAAGAGGCGGTGCACGAAGGCGAGATCGATCAGGAGCCGATGTTCTGGTCGATCGATGTCGATCATCCCGATGCGCCGGCGCAGGCCTACACGATCGGATCGCCGTTCGACCGGATCGCGGTGTCGCCGGATAACAGCATCGCGATCGCGTATTTCTCGGCCTCGGGACCGGATGCCGCGGGGTTCTTCCGCAATCCGAACGAGCTCGCGATCATCGATCTCGCGCAGGCGCCCGCCGACGGCAATCCGACGCTGAAGACGATCCGATCGTTCGGCTCGGTGCCGGAAGGCATCGAGATGTCGCCGCCGATGGCGGTGCAAGGCGAAGACGCACGGACGTTCGCGTTTATCCTCTCCCAGAACAACCTGACGATCCTCGACACGAATCATCCCGATCGCGACGAGATCAGCGTGCGACTCGATCTCGGCGGCGATCCGGTGACGCCGAAGGAGGTCGTGTTCGCGCCGAATACCGCGAGTGCGTACGTGCGGAGCGATAACGCGCGCGACGTGCTCCAGGTGTTGCTCCAACCGTTCGCGCAGACCGAAGCCACGGACAACGACTTCCGTCCCCAGCTGGCGGAGCTCGGCGCGGGTGGTGGTCCGACGGACATCGCGGTCTACGACGATCCGGTCGGCAAGCGCTACGTCCTCGCGGCCACGCCGAACACGCAAGAGATCGTGGTGATCGATGCGGACACCGCGCAGTTCCGGTCGGTGACGATCACGGATCCGATCGATCGCATTGTCCTCTTCCCGCAGGGTGATGCGCCGCCGCACGAGGCACTGCTCGCGTCGATCAAGGCGGAGCAGAAGTCGATGGCCGTGCTCGAGCTCGACGACATCAACGATCCGCTCGTCCAACCGACGCTGTCGCGAATCACGCTCGATCAACCGATCAAGGATGTCGTGCCGGTGCCGAACCGCGATCTCGCGCTGATCGTTCACGACGACGCGCGCACGGTGTTGGGCCTGCTCGACATGACGACGCAATCGACGTCGCCGGTGCTCGGCGTCGGCGAGCTCGATTCGTACGACTTCTCGCCGGATGGCTCGCACCTGATCGGCGCCACGCCGAACGTGGATCGCGTCGGGTTCGTCGCGCTCGACAACCTGCATCCCACGGACTTCCGGCTCGACGATCCGCCCGTCAAAGTGCTGTCGACCGCGAACGCGAAGATCTTCGTCGATCACGGCGACGATCGCGGCCACGCGACGATCATCCCTTCCGCCGATGCGACGCGCGATCAAGCGATCGTGCTCGACGGCTTCCTCTTGTCGGACATCCTGGAGTAGCCGATGCGTGCACTACTAATCCTGTTGGTCACCGGCGGCACGGCGATGGCCGAGAACGAAATCTCCGTCGGCTCGAACTTTCGCGCGCTCCATTCGAGCTCCGCGAACGCGCTGTCCGGCGACAACCTCGGCGGCGGTGGGTTCGGCTACGCGCACACACTCGGCATCGAGATGCCGTTCGGCCTCACCACGTGGGTCGATGCGAACGCGCAGTTCTTCGGTGTCGACGGGACGATGTTCCAATCGATCTCGACGACGACCGAAGCGCAACTCCTCACCGCGGGTCTGCACGTCAGCTATCACCCGTGGAGCTGGGTCGGCGTGAATGCCGGCGTCGGGTTCGGTGCCGAGCACGTCGATCTCACGCTCGTCGATTCGATGGGCAATCAATCGGACGATGGCAACTGGGGCGCGGTCGGTCGCGCGAACGTGCAGGTCGATCTCGTCGGCGGCAAACGCGCGAAGTTCGGTATCCGTGGCGAGCTCGGTTATCTCGCCGCGCAGGCCGTGCAGCTCACGCCGAAGCGCGACCGCTCCGATGGCGATAGCGACACGATCTATCTGCCGGTGATGCAGGCCTCGCTCGGCCATCTCGATCTATCCGGCGTCTACGGCGGGTTCACGCTGTTCAGCCAGTTCTGATGCGAGATCGTCGCGTGCAATAGAAACTCGAATAACGGCACGTGGCGGCGCAGCGTCCGGCGATGGCGATGCGGCTCGATCGGATTGAACCGACCGAGCGACGACAGGCCTTGCAGCGGATTCTTGCGCACCCAGGTCCACGAGCCCATCTCGAGCGTGAGCGGCAAGAACACCCTGCCCTCGCGATGGCGATCGTAGAGGTAATCCCAGAGGTCGCCGCGGATCGTGTAGGCCTGCGCGGTTTGCTCGCAGCGATAGACGTGATGCGGCAGCGTGTCGTCGAGCAGTCGCGTCAGCGCCGCGATCGCCGGTGCGTCGGGAATCGGCTCGCGCGTGCGCGCGTACGGATACCAGAGTCGATCGATGAAGCCGTAGCCGCTGTGGCAATCGAGCGCGATCGAGAACGGCGCGTCTGCGAGCACGCGATCGACGAGCTCCACGAGCGCCGCGGCTTCGGTCTCCATCGGCGCCGAGGGCTTGCCCATGTACCAGGGCAACTTCGCCGAGTACTGCTGGCCGCCTAGAAACGGCGTACCGCCGAGCGCGTGCGGCGGTGCGTTGCGCATGAGATCGACGCCGTTGCCGTTCGCGCGCTGGCTCTTCGCCATGCCGATCGGATTCAACAGTGGCACCACGATCACGCGGCACTGCTCGAGGCTCGCGCGCAGGATCTGATCCCATGCGAGCCGTTGGATGAAGCTCTGGAGAAATGCCGTCGCGACCTCGCACCCGATCCGCTCGAGCCCGTGCACGCCACCGACGACGAGCAGCACGGGCTTCCCCGTGCCGAAGGCGAAGCTATGAATCGGTTGGCCCTCGACGATCGCGAGCACGCTCACGGCGTCCGGACGGGCGGCGGCTAAGCGTTCGATCGCCGCTAACTGCGGGCTGGTCACGCCGCGAGCATACGTTGCGAAATGCGGACGCGAAACTCGTCTCCGTATTCAGACGCGGCGAGCTCGCACGGCGCCACTACTTCACAGCCCACGACCGACGCGCCGTCTTCGATCGCCTCGCGTGGCGTTCCCGTGAGGAACGGCATGCCGAGCGCGCGCAACGCCATCCGCCAGTGGCGCGGCAACGTCGCCGCATCGATCAACGCCGGCACGGCCGCGATCGCCGCGATCGCACCGTAGAGCGAGCGCGTCCGTAACGAATACAAGCTCGCGCGGCTCGGCAGGATCGACTCGATCGCTAGCTTGGCTCCGCGACACGCGAGCGCGTTCGCCGCGATCCACCGCGCCGCGTGGGCGCGCCCGACGTGCGTGGTCTCGTGGATCGCGTACCGGGCATCGATCGCGAGCCCGGCCAGTTGAAACATCACGCCGCCACCCCACCCTGTACACGCGGCGCGACAAAGCCGAGCCGTTCGTACTTGGCACGCATCCGCTCGAACGCTGCGCGATCGATCATCGAGACCAGGCGTTCATCGCCGGGACCGTAGAAATCGACGCGCCGGCCTACTTCCGTGGCACCGAGCATGCGATGGAGCGCACGTGCCGGAGCATTGTCTTCCTTGACCGTGAACCAACAGGTCTCGACGTTGTCGATGACCTTGCGGACGAACGCGGCGATGAGTTGCATCGTCGCGCGCGAGCGTTGGTACTCGGGGATCACGGCGAGCGTCGTGCAATGCACTTCGCGATCGCGCGTGAACGAGAGCAGGTAACCGACCGGCTTCTCGCCATCGAGCGCGATGAAGCAGGTGTCCCGAAAGATCTCCGTGCACAGCCGGAGATAGTGCGGACACAGCGTCTCCTCGCCCATGGCGCCGAAGACGTCCTTTTCCAGCTTCGCGAGCGCGGCGAAGTCGTCACTGACTAGCTCACGAATCGTGTAGTGGTTCATGGCCTCCTCCTCAGGATTGACCATGACGCACGCTGGAAACGAGATGACTAGGGCATCGTGTCGCCCGCGTAACAATCAGCGACAGTTGGTCGCGTTGCGATCTCGGTTCGCGAAAATTCCGAGCGCCGGACGCGGCACGTGGTTCCCCATCGCGTCGACATTGATCAATCCGCCAGC
The DNA here is from genome assembly GCA_047600425.1 of Kofleriaceae bacterium. Classification (GTDB taxonomy): domain Bacteria; phylum Myxococcota_A; class Polyangia; order Haliangiales; family Haliangiaceae; genus JABFXX01. The sequence continues at coordinate 635,430 of JASGLC010000001.1, forward strand.
GCCTCCATGCAGCCGTGTGACGTAAAGGCGACGGACTCGCGACGAGATGGCCTGCAAGCGAAGCATGAATGCCGCCGTGCACGCCTGGTTCTCGTCGGTCGTCGGATCGTTCTGCGCGGCGCCGTCCTCGGTATCCCAGATCTCGACACCACCCCAGCTTCCGCCGAGCGAGCGCAGGATCCGGCGCAACGCGCAGTTCGCGTACGCGGTGCAATGGTCGCCATCTTTCAGATACATATTCGCGTCGTGCCAGCCGTGATACGCGAAGTAGTCCGGACGATAGCCAGCCGGTAGTCCGTACTTCGTCGCGTGATTCGCGATCTCGTTCTTGTAGTTATCGAGATAGCTCGGGCCCGGCGTCGACGCGTCGTACGCGGCCGAGTGCGTCTTGCACAGCTGACCGTCCGCGACGTTATCGTTCGAGCACTGCCAGCGGAACGAGTCCCACATGTTGCCGTTCGACGCGAAGTCGCCCGCTGCCACTTTGCACCCGTGTTTGCGACAGGACCGTTCCGCTTCCATGAAGTAGTCGGCCGCGAGGCGCGCGGGAATCTGGACGCCGAGGCCGTTGCCGTCGCCGGCCGGGTTGTTCGGCTCGTTCCATGGCGTGAATGACAGCGCGCCGGCAAAGCCGGTCTCGGTCTGCCAATCGTTCGCCGCGAACTTGTCGAACGCCGTTCCGTACTCGTCGGCGGTCGGCGGCTGCGCGTTGTTGCGCGCCTTGAACGAGATCAGCGCCTCGTCGCAATTGCCCTTCGCGGCGCGGAACCAGTTGTCGAGAAATGCGCGGGTCATGTGATCCGTCGGATCGCCCGAGTCCTTGGCGGTGCTCATCACGTTCCACCACACGTACGCGTGGCACAGGCGCGGGCCGCGTTGTTGCGTCGCCGAGAAGTAGTCGTTGTAGAACCCGAACTGCTCGATGTAGCCGTCGTTGAAGCCGATGTTGAGGTTGTGCAGATCGGTAGCGGCGGGCTCGTTGCCGAGATCGTCGGGGCCGCCTTCGCCGTCGTCACCATCGTTGGATGCGTCGCCGGTCAGGCATCCCGCGAGGCAGATCAGGACCAGTACTGCTCTTTTCATGGCGAGCGCGAATTGCAACGACCGAGCCGCGCGCAACTAGTTGCAAAGAGTGATCGACGCAGCGCGACGGATTGGGCGAGGTTGCAAACACCCGTGGGCGAAAACCGTGGGACTCTCGCCGGTATAGGAGGGTGAACATGGCTAAGAAGCCGATGCCTTCGCTCGGGCTGCGCGCGACGCTCGGTCTGATGTTCCTACTCGCCGTGATCGGCGGGATCCTGTTCGGTGCCGGCGGGTGGGCCTGGCAAGGCTGGATCTATCTCGCCGTGTTCGGCGGCGCGTCCGCGCTGATCACGATCGATCTCGCGCGTCGCGATCCGGCACTCCTCGAGCGACGCGTACAGGCTGGCCCGTTGGCCGAGCCAACGCTCGCGCAGAAGTTGATCCAGGCCGTCGCGGGCCTCGCGTTTCTGGCCATCTTTGTCGTGTCGGCGCGAACGCGGATCGAATGCGTGGCGATGACGGTGACCGGGGACGCGATGGTCGCACTCGGCTTCTGGATCGTCGCTCGCGTGTTTCGCGCGAACACGTTCACGTCCGCGACCGTCGGGGTCGAGGCCGAGCAACGCGTGATCGATACCGGCCCGTACGCGATCGTCCGCCATCCGATGTACAGCGGCGCGCTCGTCTTGTTGATCGGCACGCCGCTCGCGCTCGGCTCGTGGTGGGGCCTGACGGTGATTCCGGTGATGATCGGCATCTTGGTCGCGCGCCTCCTCGACGAGGAGCGGCTCCTTCGCCGAGATTTGCCAGGTTACGTTTCTTACTGCGAACGGGTGCGCTGGCGACTGGTCCCCGGCGTGTTCTAGGAAATACGCTCGGCGCGATGATGGTTAGCGGGTCCGTGAAACGTCTTCTGGTTCTTGCCCTGGTGGGGTGTCACGCATCGCCTCGTCCGCCCGGTGATCATACGGTCCACGTTGTCGGGACGATGACCCACGGTGGCCTTTCGGGATCGTTCGAAAAGTGGGAGACCGCGCGGGGCGAGCGCCGGATCACGGTCGGCGGCGTCGATGGCTCGGACGAGATCTTCGACGGCACACGTGGCTGGCTCGTCGATCGCAATCATCACGTGCGCGCACTCGCCGGGACCGAGGTGACCGAGGAGCTCGCATTCTCGGGCCTGTTGAAGAACGTGACGCAGGGCAAGAAGTTGACGATCACGCGCGACGCGCAAAACCGCATCGCGACGATCGCGCGGCAAGAAGCCGAGAAGGTCCGGACGATGAAGTTGTCCGATTACCGGACCGTAAACGGCGTCGACGTGCCGTATGCGATCGAAGATGGCACCGGTGACCCGGCGGATACGCTCGTCGTGAAGATCGACAAGGTCGAGGTCGACGCCACGCCGCCTCCGTTCGTGCGACCGCCGGATCCGAAACCGGACTGGACGCTCGCCCCGAACACGGTCCTGCCGATCGAGATGTATCGCAACCTGCCGACGACGGAGGTGACGATCAACGGCAAGCCGGGCACGTTCATCATCGACACCGGCGCCGAGGTCACGGTGATCAACATGTCGCGCGTGGCCGGTCTTGGTTTGAAGACGGTGGGCGCCGGATCGATTGGCGGCGGTGGGGGCGATATCGGGTTCGCGTACATCCAAGACGTCGGGATGACCATGCCCGGCGTCGAGCTCCAGCATCAGACCGTGGCCGCGGTGCCACTCGATGCGATGGAGCCGCTGTTCGGGCATCCGATCGACGGCATCCTCGGCTACGACTTCCTCTCGAGGTTTGTGGTCGAGATCGATTACGCGAACAAGAAGATGACGCTGCACGATCCGGCGACGTTCCAAGCAACGGGCGCGGGCGTGCCGATCACGCTCGAGGATTCGACCGCGCATGCCGATGCGAAGATCGCGGCGGGCACGCTCGCGCTGACCGGGCACTTCACCGTCGATACCGGCTACGCGGGCGAGGTGTCGTTGAACGCGCCGTTCGTGGTCGCGAATGACCTCTTGAAGGCCGTCCCGAATACGATCGAACCACCGGCGGGGAGTGCGATGGGCGTCGGTGGCGAGACGAAGTCGGTCGTGGGTCGACTCGCGTCCGTCGAGATCGGCGGCCTTACGGTCGCGCGGCCGATCACGGATTTCGGGAAGGATGCCGTCGGCGCGGGTGCGGATGCGGAGACCCAGGGATTACTCGGCTCCGATCTATGGAAGCGATTCGTCGTCACGTTCGATTACACGCACGAGAAGATGTACCTGGTGCCCGGGCCGAAGTTCGCCGATGCGAACGATGCGATCGGCACCGGCATCATGTGGGTCGAAGCGGCGCCTCACACGATCGTGTGCGCGGGCCTGATGCCGAAGTCGCCGGGCGTCGATGCGGGCCTCCAAGCCGGCGACGTGCTGGTCACGCTCGACGGAAAATCCGGTGTCACGGTGAAGGATGCCGAGCTCGGCGAGCTCAAGACCGGCGACAAGCACACGTTCGTCGTGAAGCGCGGCGACAAACAAATCACCGCGGTCGTGACCGCGCGCGCGATCCTCTAGATCGCTTTACCGTCGCGCCAGATCCCACCCGTCTTGTCGGTGGTGACGCCGAACAACACGCTCGCGGCGCCCTCTTCGACCGAGCGCTCTGCCGATCGCCCGCCCATATCCGTACGCACCCACCCCGGGCTCGTCGCGTTCACGCGGATCTTGCGCGGCGCGAGCTCGACCGCGAGGAGCTTCGTCAGGTGATCGAGCGCGGCCTTCGATGCACCGTACGCATTCGTTCCCCAGCCACCCGCAGCGGATTCACGAACGAAGGACTCGAGATCGGCGATCGACGTCACCCCGCGCAACCGGTCGCGATGCTTCGCGTCGAGGTTCGATAGCGCACCCAAATCACTCGTGACATTCGTGATCGATCCGCCATCCACGAGCAGTGGCAGCATCGCGCGCGTCGTACGCAACGGACCGAAGAAGTTCGTTTCGAGCGTCTCGTTCGGATTCGAGGCCGTGCGATACACGCCGGCGTTGTTGACGAGTGCGTCGAGCTTGATCGCGCCATCGCGGAGCTTTTGCGCAGCCGTCGTGACCGAGGCATCGCTGGCGACATCGAGCTCGACCGCGCGCAAGCGACCGCCGGTGTCCTCGCGCAGACGCTTCGCCGAGGCATCGCCCTTCTTGCGATCGCGCGAGCCGATCAACACATCCCAGCCCTCGGTGGCGAGCACGCGCGCGACCTGCTGGCCGATGCCACGGTTGCCGCCGGTAATCAGGACCGTTCGAGCCATGCGAGCAATCTAGCGCAGCCCGAGGATCTGGCGATACTTCGCGTCGACGGCGATCGGATCGCCACTACGCGCGTCCTCGACGAACATCATCGCCTGCGAGAGCCCGACATCGAACACCTCTCGGACCATCTTGATCACTTCGATCGTGTTGGTCCTGCGCGAGAGCTCCTCGGCGATCACCGCCGCGACACACCCGTTGCGACGCGCATCTTCGATTCGGACGCCGAGGTCCCAGTTCAGGTGACCGGCGGCGATCGCGGGCATCGCCGCGGTGAACGCCCGGTCATCGATCTCGCGCCGGTGCCACGCGCCGACCGGATCGAGCTCGCCGTCGCGCAGGAAGAACGCGAACCGGAACACCATGCGGAGCTGGACGGCCGTGGTGTCCGGCGCCACCGCGATCACGTTGCGCGCGATCGCGGATGCGTCGTAGCTCGAGCGTGTCGCGAACACGCGAACGTTGTGTTGGCTGATCCGGCGATACGGCCATACGGGATCGAGATCGGTCTGATCGTCATCGATCCAGACCGTCAACGGCCGCGCCGGATGCCGTTCGATCACGCGGTCGCGCGCGAGCGTTCGCGCTTCGTTGCCCGCACGCGCTTCGATGTCGAGTAAGCCGATCGCGTGATGAGGCCGCGCGTCGACGTCGAACCATCGCGCGCGCCAGTGGAACCCGTACACCGCCATGGCATCGGGTTGGCGTTCGATCCACTGCGCGGGCGAGGACCGGATCCCGAACCGCGCGTGAACGAATGGAAGGCCAGCGCTCTGCGCGACGGCGCGTCCGATCGCGATCGCCGCGTCGTAGTCCTCCTCGGTTCCCGCCGGCCACTCCGTCTCGAGGCCGACCATCGAATACCGCCCGTGCGACTCCCCGGGTTGCTCGATCACCACGAACAGCCGCAAGCGATTTCGGGCGACCGCGAGCTCGAGCGCGACGCGATCTTCGACCGCGCGCACCTTCTCGTAGATCGCGACGACCTGCTCCCTCACGGATCCTAGTGTACGGTACCGATCGCGATGGCGCTGCGCCTGGGAGGGCTCTCGGATCTCGATCCGGCATCGGTCCCGTTACCGAACGGAACCGACGTGGTGACCCGCGTGGATCGCGAGCTCGACGACGGCGAGGTGCGGTTGCAAGGTGCGACCGGCCGGGTCGCGAAGCTCGATGGCGATCGCGTCGAGATCGTGTTCATCGACGGTAGGCGCGCCACGTATCTGCGGAGCGAGGTGACCGTACGCAAGCTCGGCGTCGTTCGCTATGCCCAGCGCCGTGCGGCCGCATGGGAGCTCCTGCACCCGTGCGTCGTGATCGATACGCTCGTCGGTTCGCGCGCGTGGGGTGTCGCCGAGCAAGGCTCCGACGAGGATCGCCGCGGTGTGTTCGTGTTGCCGATGGCATGGACGACGGGGCTCGTCGATCCGCCGCTCGATCTCGTGTCCGCGGATGGCTCGCTGACGTATTGGGAAATCGGCAAGGCGATCCGCCAGGCGTTACGCGCGGATCCGAACACGCTCGAGATGCTGTTCGCGTCGCCTTCGGTCGTCGATCCGCTCGGCGAAGAGTTGATCGCGATGCGCACCGGGTTCCTGTCGCAGGAGATCTACGGCAGCTTCGGTCGCTACGCGCTCTCGCAGCTCGATCGGCTCGAGCACAACCAACGGCTCGCCGAGCACCGCGCGATCGTGATCGATTGGCTACGCGCGGATCCAGCGCTCGAGCTCGATACCGCGGCCGACCGGCTCGCCGATGCCGCGAAGATTCCAGCACCGTCGCGTACGGATGCGGTGCGCCGCGCGCGCGACTACATCAAGCAGCTGTATCGCTCGATGTACGACCAAGGCGTGATCGCTGCGAACGATTGGGCATCGTTGCGCGAGGCCGCGACGCGCGAGCTCGAGCTGCCACGCGACCTCCGCCCGAAGAACGCGTACAACCTGATCCGGTTGCTCGATCTCGCGATCCGCTGGCTCGGCGGCGAACCGCCCGATGTCCGCGCCTCGGACGAATTGCGTCCGACCTTGCTCTCGATCAAGCGCGGCGAAGTGCCGATGCCCGAGGTGATGGCGCTCGCGCGGTCGCTGACGCCACGCCTCGAGACCGCGCGCGAAGCGAGTCCGCTTCCGGTCAACGCGGATGTCGAACGCGCGGATCGCGTGTTGCGCGCGGCCCGTCACGAAGCCGCACGGCGGGCGATCGGATCCGAACCGGGCCCGTGGGGTGCGAATGCACCGCCGGCACCTGAGGCACACTATGACGATTGATCCGCCTTCTTCCCAGGCATGGAGCGTGATGACTCCGCATCAAGCGGAGGTCGCGCGTGCGTTCTTGGCGCAACGCGAGGCCGAGCGCAAACACCTCGTGATCTATCTCTCGGGTGCGCACGCGTACGGGTTTCCGTCGCCGGACAGCGACCTCGATCTCAAGTGCGTTCACATCGCGCGCACGCACGATCTCGTCGGCTTGTTCGAATCGAACGAGACCGCCGAACGCACCGAATTCGTCGAGGGTGAAGAGCTCGATTACGGCTCGAACGAGCTGTCGATGGTGTTGCGCGGTATCCTGAAGGGCAACGGCAACTTCATCGAGCGCATCCTGGGCGACCTCGCACTCGGCGGTGATCCGGAGCTCCTCGCGCAGGCGCGCGTGCTCGTGAAACCCACGCTATCGCGTCGCGTCGCCCGCCACTACATCGGGTTCGCGCGATCGCAGCTCCACGCGTTCGACGAAAAGCCTACCGCGAAGCGCGCGCTCTACGTGTTGCGCACCTCGGCCACGGGCCGGCACTTACTCGCGCATGGCGAGCTCGTGACCGACGTCGCGCGGTTGACCGAATTCATCCCGCCGGAAATCACCGAGCTGATGGCGATCAAGCGCCAAGCCGAGAAGCAGGTGCTCGATCCGGACATGGTCCCGACGTGGCGCCAAACGCTCGAGCACGCGATCGCGCAGATCGATCAGACGCCGTCGGTGTTACCGGACGATCCGCCCGACACTGCGGTCACCGCGCTCGACGCGTGGTTACGTGGCGTTCGCCAAGCGCACTGGTAGCAGCCAGTGCCGCTCGGTCGACCAGCCCGTGAACACCTTGGCATCGAAGCTCGGATCGTCCGAGCGCATTCCCTTCGCCGCGAGCTCGAGTCCACGCATCGCCGGCGCGAACCGATCGCGAAACGCCTGCGGGTACTTCGCGAGGTGTGCGCGCGCCTTCGCGAAGAACGCGGGTACGTCCGGCTCGAAGCTGAGGAAGAACACCATCTGCCGCCACGCGTACGCCGCGTTCTTCAAGTTCACGAGATCCTCGTGATAGCTGCGCGTGCGAAGCGACAGCCGGCGCAACACGAACTGGAAGCACGTATCCGCGAGCGAGCGCAGCCGTGCGCCGAGCTGGTCGGCGATCGGTAACGCGTCGAACAGCACCGCGAGGTTGTGCGTGGTCAGGATCTGCGCCTGCTCGAGGATCTTGCCGTTCTGCGGCACCGTGCCGTACGTGGTGTTCGCACGCGTCTGGCACAGCTTCGCCAGCTCGCCCGCGGTTTGCCCCTTTGCCGGCACCGGCAACTGCTCGACGGCACGCGCATCGATCGCGTAGTAGCGCTCGTACAGCGTGCCTGCATAGACATGCGCCGCGCGATGCGCTGCTTCGACGAACTTGCCCGTGAACGAGCCCATGAAGATGTCCGCCGCGAGCTCTTCGACGAACGGCAGCTTCAGCTCCGCTGCATCGGTCAACGAGTAGAGCTCCGTCACCAGCTTGTTCGGCGTGATCGTGTACGGGAACGCGCGCAACACCGTCGCCATCGTCCGCGTCACCACCCGGCGAGCACGCGATGTCGCATCCGCGTTGATCGCACGCGTGGCGTCGAGCGCGGCCGCCCACGGAAGCTCGGTGAATCGAACCTGGTTCGCGTAGTTCAACAGCAACAGGCCGCGCCGGCGGCGAAACGCGAGATAGAGCTGCGCGTACAACACGGCCGCCGTCGGCTCGAGCGTGGCGCCGCGAACCTGCTGCGTGACCTGCGGCAGGACCTTCGCGAACACCTCTCCCGATCCGATGACGTGGCGATCCACGAGCTGCTCGAGATCCGCATCGCAACTGCGCGCGATCTTCGGCTCGAGGTAGCTCGGCAACGCCGCGCCAACCGGCACGCGATACGTGCGCGCCTCCTCGTTCGTGATCGGCGCGAGCACGCGCTCCGGATCGACACCGCCATCTCGCGGCAGCGACTGCAAGCGATCGACGACCACGCGACGCAGATCCGCGTGCAGCGGTCCCGCGACGGCGCGCTGCTTGCTCGCGAGACGATCGTCGTGCGCGGCCGTGCCGGGCGTGCCGTACTTCGCGACGTAGCGCGAGACCAGGCGTGCGAGCTCGGTCCGGTTCTTCGCCGGGTTCTGGAGGTAGTGGATCACGAGCGCTGCATCGCTCGCACGGCCCGTCGCCGGCGAACCCGCGTTCGCGAAGTCACGCTGGAGCTGCGCGAACCGCGCATCCCAATCGGCACGCGGCGCCTCGAGCTCGAGCGCGAGACCGATCGCTCGCGCGCGCAGCGGCATCCACACCAACAGCGACGCGCGCATCGCCGCGACGTGCGGCTGCGGGGTACCGTTCGCGATCTGCGCGAGCGTGTCCACGAGCGGCTGCAACCGCACGGTCTCGACCTGCTCGACCGGCGTCTCCGCGAGCTGCGGGTAGAACGGCAGCGCATCGAACCACGGCGAAATCTCGTCGATGATCTGGTTCGCGCGATCGATGTCGCCGTGCTGGCGCAACCACGCCACGGCGAGCAGTGCGCCTTCTTCCGGGATCGTCACGCGATAGCAACCCGAAGCGAGCAGCTCGTCGGCGGCCGTCGTGGTCAGGAAGTGCATGTTCAACGCGCGGCGCGACGACGCAACGCCGAGCCGTTCCGCCAGCTCGAGCTCGTTCGGGCGCAATCCGCCACCACCGGTGTACTCGCCGGTCGCGAAGCCACCCGTGCGCACGTCGAGCGTGACCCATACCGGCGCGGCCGTCGGCTGGCGCGATCCGATCGCGAGCGCACCCGTCTTCATCTGATCGATGATCGCGGTCCACTCGACGACACGACTCGCAGCACCCGCCTTGATCGCGCGCTGCAACTGTCCCCATGCATATCCGATGTTCATAGGCTTGAAGGCACGACTTGCACGTGCGCCCGTCCGGTTAAGAGCCGGATGCTCTGCTACTGAGCTACTTCAAGATGAGGCTGGAGGCAGGATTCGCACCCGCGCCCTCCCGGTATCAAGCCGAGCGCTCTGCTAGCTGAGCTACTCCAACGCGGCACTACAACTGACAGAGAATCAGTACGGTGGCAAGAGGCGTCGTATTCCGACCATCATCACGATCGCGAAGAAGATCAGATTTCGCGCCGGGATAGCGAGCATCCACGGGGCATGCGATTTATCGCGAGCGATCGCGCGAATCCGCGGGAGCGAGAGCGGCCAATCGATGATTCGTAGCCACTCCGCAGGAGGATCCGCATTCGCGCCGACGAGCGCTCCGACGATCGCCGCCGTCGTATCGGTATCGCCGCCAAGCGCGATCACGTCGGTGAGTGCGCGGCGCAGGTCGCGTGGCGAGCGCAGGAACACGAACAGGCACATCGGTACGGTCGCGTGGACATAGCCGGTCACGCCGTCGGCGAGATCGAGCTCGGCGGCCAGCTCGGCCGGTGATCGATCGGCGGCAAGCGCTCGTTCGACGCGTGCGAGAGCCGCGAGCAATTCCGGATCGCGAACCTCGCGCGTGATGTGATCGAGGATCGTCGCGGCGTCCGTGCAACCGCGCTGCGCGTGATGTGCGGCGATCGCGATCGCGAGGGATCCGGCATACGCGCGTGGATCGCGATGCGTGATCGCCGTCGACGCCGCGACATACGCCGGGATGCGATGCGGATCATCGATCGCGGCGCCGATCACCGGTGCACGCATCACTGCACCATTGCCGGCGGAACGAACGCCGGACTTGCTCGGTGGCCAGCCGAGCCACGATCGAACGAGCGCGCGCAACGTGCCGAACCCGATCGCCGGTGGCAACGCGAGCAGCCACCAGCGCAGCTGGGACGCGAGCACGCGCGCGAAATGTTTCGGCGACGTGCTCTGCCGCAACGCTTGCAACGTGAGACAGGCGTGCTCGGTGTCGTCGGAGAGCAGGCCCAAGCGCTGGCGCAACGGTCCTTTGTAAAGCCGAGCGGCGCGGCGTGCGGACAAGCCTTCGCGCGGAAGGCCCAACGAATCGCCGACCGCGGTGCCGACGAGGACGCCGGTGAGATCCATGCGCGATGCCTCAGCATGCGGCATGCCCGCGCTAAGCCAGCGATCGCGCGTGGCTACTGCGCCGGTTTGGCAACGACCGCGATCCGCGTGTGATCCGGTGACACGACGACGCGTTGGATCACGCCGATACCGAGGTCGATCACCTCGTGCCACGTGTCGTCGCCTGCGCGAGCGCGCACGAGCTTCGTCCCCTGCCCCGCGATCAGGGAGTCGCCGTCGAGCCACGCGACCTGCTGGATATCGTCGGGCAGCGCCATGATCGCCGTCGTTGCACCGGTCGCGACATCGAGCTTCATCAGCTGGCCATGCTCTGGATCGATGTAACTGATCGATTTCGTCCCGGGAATCACCGCGAGCGCCGGACCGACGTTCGTGACGAGCGATTGCGTGGCGCCCGTGGCGAGGTCGCCGCGGACGAGCGCCGTCGGCTCGCCGCTCGTGAACATCACGACCGTGTTCGCATCGATCCAGACCTGCGAACCGACCTTGTCGATCGCCGGGAACAGGCGCTTGCCGTCGAGCGTCGCCAATCCCGTCGTCAGATCCGATTGGACATGCACGACCGTCACGCGATCGCCGACGATCGCCGGCGCATACTCCTCCTCGGAGGTGCACGTGATCGCGCGTTCCGTGTTCGCGATCAGGTCCTTCGCGTACACGTCGGATTGTCCGCCGTCGGGACGCCACGTGAAGTACAGCGTGGTGCCCGCGAACGCCGGTTGATTGACGTAGCCGGTCTTCGTCGTCGCGAGCTCCGGCGTGCCGATCGACAGCTTCGGTCCGGCGACGGTGATCGGCGCGAGGTACAGCCGGGATGGATTCGGCGTGTGCTGCTTCGCGAGCAGTGGCAACACGGGCACATTGCACGCCGCGGGAATCGGCGGTGATGGAGGTGGCGTCGAACCACACGCCGCGACGACCAGGACGAACGAGCGCATCGCGCACATAACCAACGCGACCCTACCGCGGATTCCAGGCCACGCTCGATGCGCAGGTCATCGCCGTCATGCCCTGCCCCGAATCGATCACGAACGTCGACGCGTAGGAGCCCGGGTCGTGCGCGATCAGATAGCCGGAATCGTTGCCCGTGATCGGCGCGCGGCCGGTGAACGGCGGGTTCATCGCCGACACGAACAACGGGTACGCGAACATCGTCGCGGTCACGATCAGCTCGTCGGGCACGGTGGTCACGAGCGGTGCTTGGACGATGTCCGGCGGATACTGGAGGCAGTTCGTGGTGGTTTGCGCCGGAGCACCGCGCACGCCCGCAAATTCCATGACCCACGCGTCGAACGAGCTCGCCTGATCCATCGTGACGGTGACCGTATCCGTCGACGCGGTCTCGCTCGCGTACCAGATCTCCGACGACGTCGCGGCCATATCGGCGCGCACGTTCGCGCTCACGTAGGTGTTGCCGCTGGAGTCGCTGATGCCGGTCACGCTGTGGCCATCGTGGATCGTGAACGCGACGACGATCAGGTTGCCCGGGGTGGTCGGCGTGACGGCCATCTGCAACGTCTGGCTGTCGGCGCCGGTCGTCGAGCCGCCGCCCATTCCGGACCCGATCACGGGTGCCGGCGGAGCATCGATCGCGGCATCGATCTGCGCGTCGGTCGGATCGGTGCTCTCGAAGCCGAAGCGTCCGCACGCCGTCGCCAGGCATATGTACAACAGCCATCTCACGACGAACCTCCATCGTACATGGTGTAGCGTTGGCCAGGTGAGCGATTCGTCGTTGGTGAAGGTGCAGGAACCACGTGCGGTCGCGACCCGCTCGCCGAACGCGGCCACCGTCCGCACGATCGCCACGATCGCCGCGATGCTCGGGTTCACGGCGTATACGGCCATGCTCTCGCCACCGCTGGGCTTCGGAGTCGGCACGTTCTATTTCGTCTTCCTGACCTGGAGCACGCTCAAGGTTCGTCGCCACTACCAAGAATTCAACAGCGCCTGCAGTCGTGCGCTCGCGGATCTGGCGCGCGGCAAGCTCGAGTCTGCGCGCGAAACGTTCTCCGAGTGGGCACGCATCACGAAGCAACCCGTGGTGGCGGCGGTCAGCCGTCACAATCTCGCGTGGACGCTATTGCGACTCGGGCGGCTCGACGATTCACGAAAACTGTTCGTCGACAACGACCGGAGATATGGCCACTCGCTCGCCACGAACCTGTTGTTCGGCACGTCGGGTGTCGATACCGCGCTGGTCCACGCGCTCCTCGGCGATATCGCGACGGCCGAGAAATGGTACGCGGCTGCCGAACAGCGGCGTAGCCTTCCCTCGCGGCCCTCGTTTCCAGCGATGCTGGTGCTCACGCGCGCCGTGATCGATTGTCGCGCGGGTGATCCGGCGAAAGCGGCGCGGTTACTCGACGAGCAATGGCTCGAATGCGAAGTCTCCATGACCGGTGCCGAGATGCGGCCGCTCCGCGTGATCCGTGCATTTGCGATCGCCACCGCGGGTGGACCTCGCGATGCCGGCCTGGCCGACCACCTGATCGCCGCCGTGAGGCCGATAGCCTACGCGAACGAATTCACGTTCCTCGGCGTCGCGTGGCCCGAGATGGAAGCATTCCTCGCGGCTCACTTCACGACGTGATCACGCCGACGCTCGTCAGGTGCTGACCGTGTTCGTCGACGAGCACGCGGGTCTCGTTGTTCAGCTGCAGCAATTCGCCGAGCCGATACTCGTCCGGCACCGCCATCCACCGCACGCCCGGCGCGACTTCCAACGCGTGACGCGGTAGCGCGAGATCGGTACCGCGCGCGACTTGCTCGGCGAGCTCGCTGATCGCTTGACCGACGAGCGGCGCATCCGCATCCGTGCACAGCGCGACCAGATCCGGCGCGCCGAACTTCTGCATCCCGCGCGTGTGAAGCGCGTGCGCGCGCTGCGAGCCGAGAGCATCGGTCTCGAACACGACGCGAAACTCGCGCGCGATCTCGACGCGCTCCGGCGGCTCGACGAGATAGCGCATCGCGATCGCGTCGAGCACGATCCGCGGTGATACCGCGCGCACGAGCGCCCACGCCGCGTCGAGATACTGCAGGTCGGTCACGCCGCGCGGCTCGGCCGTGATCACGTGGACCGTGTCACACGCGTCGAGCAACTTCATCGCCGGCCCCAGATCCTGTTCGGCGATCGCGCGCAACGAGCCGCTGCGCCAGGCATCGAACCACGCCGGATCCTGCGCGCGGAGATCAGCTGCGTTCCCGGATACGGCGCTCCGCCCGTCGAGAACGCGAACAACACGACGCGCGGATTGCGAGGCACGGGCCGCATAGTTACACAGTTTTCTGAGAGCTCCCGACGCGTATTCGCATAGCTACACGGGGCACATGCGTTGCTATTCTCTCGGGCATGCGCAGCCTATACCTCGTCCCGTTCGCGCTCGTGGCGTGCACCAGCAGTAGCCCGGACTACGGTCCGCCCACGTCATCGACCGCGATCTCGCTCACGCGCAGCGGCGGGTTCGCGCCGCCGGGGACGAACGAGCAGAGCGTCGCGATCGTCGGTTCGAACGTGACGTTCATGTCGAGCGGCATGACCGAGCAGGCCACGATCGAAACCGCGGACGTGGCGGCGATCATCGATGCGATGCAACAGATCGACTTCCTCGATCTGAAGGGCGACTACTCCACCTGCGCAACCCCGGCGACGGATGCACCGGACGCGCACTTCGTCGTCACGTTGGACGCGGGGAGCAACGACCTTTCGTTCTATACCGGGTGCAGTGGTGGCGTGTTCGACGATCTCCAAAAGCTCGAACAAACGATCTTCGATCGCAGCGGTTTCTCGGCGTGGGTCGCCTCGCACTAGTACAATGAAGTAATGCGTTGGGCGTGGCTGCTCGCCACGATCGGATGCGGTCGCCTCGGCTTCGACGACCGGAGCTTCGATGCACGCCCGCCCGACACGGCCGTCGACGCAGCGATGTGCGATCCGGCGACGGCGTTCGGCACGCCGGTCCAGGTGCCCGGCGTGAACGATCCGACCGCGTACGATTCCACGTTCCTGGCAACCGATGACGAGCTGACCGCGTACTTCTACTCGAATCGCGGCGCGACCGACTACGACATCTACCGAGCGACCCGCCCCGATCGCAGTGCGGCATGGACGGTCGCCCGGGTCGACGAGCTCTCGAGCCCGAGCGAAGAGAAAGAACCGTCGCTGTCGCCCGATGGCAAGGTGCTCGCGTTCACGTCCGATCGCATGCCGAACACCGGTGGTGACGATCTCTGGTACGCGACCTTCGACGGGGCGATGTTCACGGTCGCAGGCCCGATCAGCGCGTTCGATACGACCGGCACCGACTATCACCCGACGTTTCAGCCCGATAGCGACCAGTTCTGGTTCAGCTCGGATATCTCCGGAACGTTCGCGATCTATCACGCGCAACATCTCGGGGCCGGTCAGTTCGGTCCTGCCACGCTCGAGGCAGACCTCTCGATCGCCGGGACGAATTCGGGCGCCGCGACCCCGAGCGCAGACGGGCTGACGATGTACTTCCGCTCGGACCGCGATTCGACGCCGGGCGATTACGACATCTACGTCGCGACGCGCGCTTCGCTCGGCGAGCCGTTCGGATCTGCGACGCGCCTCGTCGAGGTCAACTCGACGAGCCTCGATACCCCGAACTGGATCTCGCCCGACGGGTGTCGGCTCTATCTGTCGAGCTCGCGTGAGGACGCCAGCAACATCTACGTCGCGACAAAGCCGCTCTGAGGGCGCTGTCGACACGGCAGCATTTCACGGATCCGGTAGAGTCGACGCGTGCCGCCGTTCCCGGACTCGCTGTGTCATCGCTGCGTCTGGGTCCGGATCGTCGAGAGTGGAAAGGGATCCACGTTCGTGATGTGCAAGGAACCGACGCTGCCGAAGTACGGACCGCAGCCGGTGCGAAGTTGTGCGCGGTTCTTGGCACAGCGATCGCAGTAATCGAAATCGTGACCGCCGACTACGTGCTTCTCATCGAAGACGATCAAGCCTTCCGAGAAATGCTCGCGTACTACCTGCGCGCGCACGGGTTCACGGTCGTGACCGTCGACGATGGGGCGGAGGCGCTCGCCCATCTCGAAGCGGGCAATCAGCCGTTCGCGATCGTCGCGGACCTGATCATGCCGGGTGTTCTCGGAGGGTCGATTTCGGACTATCTGAAACAAAGCCCGAGCCACCACGGCTGCCCGATCATGTTCGTGACCGGCTCGCCGAAGTTGGCGCCGGCGGACCGCCCCGTCGTGGCGAAGCCGTTCCAAGGCCGCGTCGTGCTCGAATTTGTCGAATCGGCACGCGCGGCGGCTATTCACGCGTAACGGTGCCGAGATCGATGAACGCCTGGTCGTTCATGATCATGAACGGGCGATTCTCCACGGTGACACGCTTGGTGTCATTGCGAATGATCTGGACCGATCCGAGGCCGACGCCTTCCGGTCCACGCGCGTAGTAGTGCACGCCGATCTTGTACGGAAACGCCGTCGGGTTCGGCGAGGCGAAGATCTCGGGTCCGTAGCCGTCGCGGACGTCCTCGAGGAGCGCGCCGTTCGGGATCTCGAGGTGGCTGTACCACGCGTGATTGCCGTCGTGATCGCGGACGTGAAGATCGACATCGTTCGTATCGGTCTCCCACGACAGGATGAATCGGATGCTGGGCGTCTTCGCCGAGCCCGCGATGATGTCGCGATCCTCTTGGAGGATCTTGCCTACGCTCCAGTGACGGATCGGCTGCTTCAGGGCGGCGTCGATCGCGGCGATCGCTTCGGTCTTGTGATCGGTCATGAGGTCGTACGCGAGCAAGCGATACGTCGAGAGTTGATCCGGACGTTCGCGGATCGCGCGGCGATAGGCATCGATCGCGAGCGAGCGTGCTCCCGGAATCCGATCGAGGCGTTCGCCGGCGGCGCGCACGAGCTCCGTGCGATCGGGATAGAGATCGATGATCGACGTGTACGCGCGTTCCGCGAGGAGCAGCGAGCCACGTGCCTCGAGCGCTTCACCGAGGCCGATCAATGCAGCGACGTCGCCTGGATTCGCGACCTCCCACGCCGATGCCGTCGCGAGCGCACCCGTGCGATCACCGGCGGCGATCGACTTCATCACCGCCGACATCTGGCTCGTGTACGGCGGCACCGTGCTCGGATCCGGATCGATCGGCACGCGAACTTCGACGTGTGCAGGAGGCGTCGGCTCCGGCTCGCGCGCCGCCTTCTCGGCCATCGCTTCGCGGGTCATCTGATCGACGATCCACTCCGGCTCGGCTTGCGCCATCGTCATCCGCTGACCGCGCTCGGTGATGTACGTGTTCTCGACGGACGAAGCGCCGCTGAACGATTGGCTTCCCGCGGAGGCACCGAGCACCGCGCCGAACGTTCGCCCGACCGGCACGTTGTTCGTGTAGTCCTCCGTCAACGTGATGCCGGTCTTCGTCGAGCCCTGATCGATGACCGGCGCCGTGCCCGAGATCCGGATCACCTCGCCTCCGCCCGCATCCGGTTTCGTGGCCACGGATCCGAACTGCCGGCGCTCCTCCTGATCGTTTTCGAGGACGATCAGCGACGTCTCGCCGGTGACGACGTTGTTATCGATCCCGAGTTGTTCGAGCTGCTTCTGGATCGCCGGGCGCTCGGCATCACTGGCGCGGGCGAGCTTCGCGGTGAGCTCGGCGATGTGCGCCATCCCGATCGCACGGTCGACATGCGCTTGCCGTGCGGCGATCGGCGTGATGCGTGCGATGCGGCCGCCGATCTTCACTTCGATCGGATCGTTCTGGCCCGGTGCGCGATGCCCCGTCACGAACGCCGGTTCGCCCGGTGCGAGGCCTGCGGTCGTTGCCGGCCAGGTCTCGAGCGCGCCGCGCACGACGATCGTCTGCGGCTCACCGACGACTGTTTCGAGACCGGCGACCACGTGATGGAGCTCGCGACTGTCGAGGATCGCACCTGGGTAGCGACCGGCCGCGACGATCGGCCCGAGCACGTCGCGATCGATCGTCTGGCCGATCTGGACGGCGTCGACGCGCTCGACACCCTTCACCCACGATGCGAGCTCCGCGCTGCGATGTTCGCCGAGCGTCGGCGTACCATCGCCGATCACGATCACACGTGCGGCACCGTCGGTCGCGGCGCGTGCGAGGGCGCCACCGAGATCCGATCCGCCGAGCGCACCATGGCGATGAAGCGCGTTGCCGAGATCGTGCGCGTCGCGGGCGCGGCCGCGATAGAGCTCGGTCACGCCGACGTCGAACGCGTCGACGGTGAGCTCGGCGTCGTCGGGCAAGTTCGCGATCAATTGTTCGACGACCTCGGCTTGCCGGCCCATGATCGGCGCGCGCGATGCGCTGGTGTCGACGAGCATCACCACGTGATCGAGCGGCTGCTTCACCGCGGATGCCGCGAGATCGACGCGCGCCACGAACGCGTCACCGGCGGCGACTGCCAGATCTCCGCGCTGGGTCTCGACGATCACGTCGGTCGGGACTTGATGGTCGAGGTTGCGCGTCGTCGTCTTGCCATCGTGCTCGATCGAAATCGCGAGCCGATCCGTCTTCGGTAGGCCCGCGAGCGCCAGCCGATACGGCGACATCTCGGAGATCGTGTGGTCGTACGCGATCACGAGCTCCTTGTCGGCGTGCGCCGGAATCGGAAACACGCGCGCCGAAAACCCGTTGCCGTGATCTTGCTCCAGCAGTGCCGGATCGACCTTCTGGTGCAAATACCCTTCGAACATCTTCTGGCCGCTCGCCCGCGCGATCACGTGAGCCTCGCGCCACTGCCCGGCCACCAACATCGCGAACCGGCCGACCGCCGCGCCCGGTGGCAACGTGATCTGGAACCTGCCCTCGCGCTGGCGAGCTTCGGTGTTGTGAAACGTCAGGTGAAGCTCGGTGTGCGCGAGCGGGCCTTCGATCGTGATGTCGGCGCGAAGACCGGTCAACGCGAGCTCGCTGCCATCGGTCGGGGTCAACGACAGCGGTGCGACGGTCTCCTTGATCTGTTTGTGATAGGAGGCCAACAACGCGCCGGCGAACTGGGTATCGATCGCACCGAGGTTCGTCTCGTGATCGGTGACGAGCGGCGCGATGTGGGTAGGTGGCGACGAGGACGGCCCTCGACACGCAACGAGCAAGAAGACGAGGAGCTTGCGCATCGCCTAACGCTGAACCCATGCGTGTCGCTAGGAAACAAACACCCTGTCAGGTAGCGCGGCGAGGTCGCAGCGTCGCAGGTCGCATGTAGGTAGGCCTTATCGTCCGGCGAAACCGGTCGATTCCTCAACCGGTCATGGCGTTGAAGGGCGTGCACGTGTTTCCGGAGCTGGCATTTGGAGAGCTCGACAACTGCATGCTCGTCGTCTGGCGCGAGCCGCCCACGATTCGCACGACCACGCTCCTGATCGAGGCGCTCGCGGCGCTGTGCGAGAGGTGCCCCGAAGGTGCGGCGATCGTCCAGATCGTCGAGCCGGGATCGAAGGCGCCCGACGAAGCGACGCGCAAAGCGACCGCCGATGGGCTTCGCGAGATCGGGCCGAACCTCAAGGCCGTTGGCTTCGTGTTCGAGGGCGATCAATTCCGGATCGCGCTCAATCGTGCCGTGATCACCACGCTGATGTTCTTCCAGAAGCACCCGCACCCGACCAAGGTGTTCCGCACGCCGCACGATGCACTCGCGTTTGTCGCGGCTCGCGTCGACGTGACCGAAGACCTCGTCGAGAATGCGGAGCTCGCGCTCGAGCACCTGCGCCGGCGCATCGATCATCGAGCGCACGTCGTCGCCGCGTTTTCTTAGTCGAGCGGCACGATCTGGCGCAGGTTCCACGCCTGGATCTCGACGTCGCGTACGGCATCGCGGCGTTGCAACGCGAGATGGCGCGCGATCAAGGCCATCGCGAGGATCATCGCGAAGTTTCCGCTGATCACGGTGGCCTCGGTCGCGAGGCCGCCGACGTGCATCACGCCGGACGACGACACCAGCGAGCCGTCGACGACCTTCCACGTCGGCGCGAGATAGCCCAACGCCTCGAGCACGATCGGGATGCCGATCGCACTGCACATCGCCGCGCACACGAGGATCGGTCGATCGACGAGCTCCGGCAACGAGATGAGAACCATCGCCGTCGCGCCCGCGATCCCCGGCGCGATCACGAACGGACCATACGCACGCGTGAGAAACGCGACGACCACGATATTCGGCACGAGGATCAGCGCCGCCGGCACCGGGCGCCTCGCGTTGCCCTTGCCCAACCACAACGACCCGGCCGCCATCGCCGCGGCGAGCGTGAAGCCGACGATCGCGAGCGGCACGTTCGTCACGCCCTGCCAGACCAACATCGGCAGGAACAAGAAGTACGCGAGATAGGTGTAGCCGGCCGAGCGACTCTGGCGCGCCGTGATCGCGAGGTTGTCGGTATCGATCCGGCGTTGCAGCCCCGCGGGAATCGATGCGGGTGGCTCGATGATCATCGCGGTCAACATCTGCGCCGCTTCGACGTGGTTCGGCGCGAGTGCGAGTGCCCTGCCCGCGTGTTGCATGGCCACGCTCTTGTCGGACGTCGCGCGTGCGAGTGCGAGTTGCTCTTCGGCGAGGACGCGGCGATGTTCGAGGTCGCGATCGCCGTCGAGATAGTTCTGGATCAGCGTGGCGAGCTCGCGTGCGGTCGGGCGCGCCGCCGGATCCTTCGCGAGTGCGGCGAGACATGCGGCATCGAGCTCCGGTGGCACGTTGCGATCGGGTCTGCGCTCGCGGGGTCCCGCGCGCACGCCCTCGAGCGTCTGCGCGATCGCCGCCTGTCCGCGTCGATGCAACGGCTCCGTCGTCAGCACTTCGAACAGCGTGGAGCCGAGTGCGTACACGTCCGCCGCCGGGCCGAGGTTGCCATCGCCGTAGATCTGTTCCGGCGCCATGTAGCCGGGCGTTCCCAACAGGCCCTTGGTCTCCGGCGTATCGATATCGTTCGGTGCCACGGTCTCGCCGCGCGTTGCATCTCCACGGACGCGCGCGATGCCCCAATCGAGCACGTAGACCTCGCCGAAATCGCCCAACATGATGTTGTGCGGTTTGAGATCGCGATGCACGACGCCGCGCTCGTGCGCGAATTGGATCGCGAGACACACGTCGGCAAACGCGCGCAACAGGGCCTGCAACGGCGTGGAGTCCGCCTCGATCCGCTCGGCCAACGTCACGCCCGTGATCTTCTTCATCGTGAAGTACGGCCGATGCTGCTCGTCATAGCCGAGCTCGTACACCGGCACGATCGCGGGATGCTCGAGCCGTGCCTGCACGCGAGCCTCGCGCAAGAACCGCGACACGCTGTCGTCCGACGACGCGTCCGTGCGAATCCGCTTGATCGCGACCGCGCGGCCGATCCGGCGATCGTGCGCGAACAACACTTCACCCATGCCACCGCGGCCGATCACGTCGCCGACGTCGTAACCACTATCCGGAAGCTCGACATCGTCGACCCCGCCTTCGCCGACTTGCGTCGCGCTCGAGGTGTCGAACCGCGAATCCACCATGGGGCAAGCTTACCTGTCGTTCAGCGATATGCTGTTGCTGTGGGGCTATCACTTGCAGAAGTGATCATGGCGATCAACTGGGCCGTGCCGCTCGTGGTCGGCGTGCCCGTGATGATCTGGGGCAGCTACGGCGACGATAAGAAGCCGCTACGGCGAACGAAGCGCAAGACCGCAGACGCCGCGCCCGAAGGCAAGACGCTCGCGCCGTTGCGATGTCCGCAATGCAGCTCGCCCGTTCCGCTCCAACCGACCGAGTCCCACTGTCCGAGTTGCAACGCGCTCGTGAAGCCGCCCGAGGACTACGTCCAGCTGTTCCAGCTCCGTCGCGCGGCGATGTTCGAGCTCCGTCGCGCCGAGCGCAGGTGGCGATGGTCGCGCTGGTCGTCGTCGATCATCTCGACCACGCTGATCCGGCTTGTCTTCACGGCGTGGTTCGTCGCGGTCTGCTACGCCGCGATCACGGTCGATTGGGGAGGGATGAGCCTGATCGGTTTCATCTTCGGATTGTTCGAGCTGGTCGGCGGTTGGTATGGCGCGTGGGCCTATGGCATCGCGCGAAAGACGCTACCTCGTCTGCCCAAGACGCACGAGCTGAACGTGCCCGCGGCGCCGGCGACGTGCCTCGGGTGCGGTGGTCCGATCCAATTCGGCGCGTCCGAGCTCTCGCTGATCTGCCCGTATTGCGGCGCCGATAACTATCGCGAGTCGCTCGCGCGAGCGGTGCACGGTCACGCCCGCGAGAACGAGCGTGCGGCCGGCAAGTCCTTGCTCGATGCGACGCGCGAGCTCGAAGCGCGCCAACAGGGCCTGCAGGGCTTCGCCGTGTTCATGGCGATCGCCGTGATGTTCTACGGCGCGATGCTCGTGCTGGTGTGGATCGGCGACGCGGCCGGCTGTTGATTACTTGGCCAGCTCCGCTTTGACGAGATCGATCTCCGCCTGCGAGAACCCACGGAACCGCGGCGGTGGCATCCTGCGGAACGCGCTCTCGTCGAGCTCGAGGCGGAGGATCGCCTTGTCCTTTTCTTCGCGCGACATCGTGTCGAGCTTCGTCACGTCGAACTTCGCTCGACTCAGCGTCTGATCGAGCGACGGGTTGTGACACTGCTGGCAGATCTGCACCATGATCCCTTTACCGTCGCCGGCGGTGACGAGCGAGGCGGCAGGCCGGAACGACATGTCCTGGAGCGCGCTATCCATGAACACGTCGCGAATGTCCATCGTCAATGGCGTGCCGCTCATCGCCGCCTTGTATGCGGCCGTCGCGGTCACGAGCTTCGCCGGATCCGCGACGCGGTTCTCGTGATACGGCGGCGGGATGTCTTGCGACATCATCGACTTGTTGTAGAGGGCGAGCCACGTCGCGTTCGCGCCCTGATCGAGGATCTTGTTCGTCGTGAATTCGTTCGGCTGCGCCTGGAAGCCCTGATTCTCGACGAGCCCTTCGAGCTGCGCCGGATCGGAGTTCGTGATCGCCGCGCCCGGAATGCCCGCATAGGCCTCGGTCACGTCGTGCGCGCCCATGTAGTCCGCGAGCAGTGCCTGCCCGTTCGAACGATTGTTGCGGAAGAAATGGCCCCATGGATTTTGGAGCTCCTGCATGCGCAACACCTTCGGCGTGTTCGGGCCCGTCGTCTGATGGCACTGCAGGCAATCGAAGATCGTGTTCTTGATGTCGGTATCTTGATAGAGCGAGTAGCCGGTGAAGCCCCCCTCGACTTTCGGGGTCAGGATGTCGTCGTTCGTGCAGCCCATCGGTTGGCTGTTGCAACCTTGCTCGAACTTGAACAGGAAGAAGTTCAGGTTGCCGGTCGCCGGATCGTTCGACACCAGCTCGACGAACTGTTCGCCGCGAACGAAGCCCATGGCGATGAAGCTCGCGAGCGGCTTCGGCGCGTTGACGCGTCCCGTGGAATTCGGCGGCGTGAAGATGATCGCGCGCGGATTGATCGCGGACGTGAACTTCGTGACGAGCGAGCTCGAGTGGCCGGTCAGCACGAACGCGGGATTGCCGTTCTTGCCGTTCGCGGTGTTGCCGGGCTTGAAGTCGAGACCGAGTAGCGTCTGGAGCTCGACCACGCTCGTGATGTTCGGCGCGGCGCCGGTGCAAAATGCCTTCGACACCGCGTCCGTGTTCCCGCGCGCGCACAGGGCGGTGAGCTGGGCTTGGCCCTGCAAGAACCCGTTAGCGGCGGACAGCGGGTCGGGCTCGTGGTCGAGCGGATCGCCGGCCGTGCCGCTATCGACGGTCCCCGGATCGAAGTTGCTGCCACCGCCACCGTTCGTGGGCAGGGAGGTCGTACATGCCGCGAGTCCGACCATCATGAGAACCATGCCGCGCATCGTGGTCAGCTAGTTCAAATGGAGTGCCACGCGAGTGGTCTAGAGGTTCCGCATTGATCGGATCACATTAGAAAGATTTGGTTGGGAAGGTCCCACCCACTAGCGACGTTCCCACACCGCTCGCTCGAGCTCCGACCGCGATGGGATCCCTCGAGTCTGAAGCACGATCGCACCGGTCTTGCGGTCGATCAGCAGCGTCGAAGGCAACGCCGGTATGCCATCGAACAACTCGTTCACCTCGCGACCGATCGCCGCGTCGAATGCCATGAGAGCGCGTGAGAAGCCGTGGTCGGTCCGGAACTTCTCGACGGCCGCGCGATCGTCGTTCGGCTCGACGCTGACGCTGACGACGTCGACGGTGTTCGCGGTGATCGCGTCGAGGCGCGGTGCCGTCCGCACGCATGCCTCGCACCAGGTCGCGAACAGATCGACGAGGACGAGTGGCTTGGTGCCAGGCGCGTTCGCGACCAGTTTCGCGAGGGCTGCCGGTGTCGGCGTGCTCGGCGGTGGCGTCGATGCGGTCGCGCGGGGGACGTCGACCGGCGCGATCCCCTTGCCTTCGACGACGCGATAGAACCTGTCAGCGGCGACCGCCTTGAAGCTCCGGCGCTCGCCGCCGGGCCACTTCACGGCGAGCTCGTCGAGCGTGGTGCACGTACCGAGGCCGAGCGTGATCGCCATCGAGTTCTCGGTCGCGAACCCGGCGCCGGCGGCGAGCTCGCGCGTTTGCGTGATGCCACAGCCCTTCGCGGTGACCCTCGCGCCGATCGGTTGCTTGCCTTCGATCCGTAGCGAGATCCAGTGATGCTTCGTCGCCGGGCCGAGCGCGTTGCGATACACGCGCAGGAGCGGTGCGTTGCGGTTGACGACGATCAAGTCCTCGAAGCCATCGCGATCGAGATCCGCCTTCGCGAATGCGCGTGCGTCTTCGATGCCATCGGCGCCCGAAAGATAGGAAACGTCGACGACGTCCTTCGCCGCGCGCGAGAGGAACAGCTTGTCGCGTTCGTGTCCGGACAAGTCCATCTTCGTCGCGGCTCTGGGGCCGGCGCCGAGTGCATTCTTCGTAGCGCTCTGCGAGGACACGCCTCGCCAGTAGTCACTTCAAAGATCGCGGACGAACGGATCGTCCGGGTTCAGGCTCGAGGTGAAGAATCCATTCGGTGAAAACACGTCGAGGTAGCCGTCGCCGTCGGCATCGATGAATTGCGCGCTGTAGGCCCAGCTGCCGTTACGCGCGGTCGCGAATGCCGGTGTGGCAGTGAGATCGGCAAATACTCCGTTGCCATCGTTGCGCAGGAGCGTGTTGCCGCGCGCGGCTTGCTTGCGGGCGACACGCGCGGATTCGTCGTGATCGGACGAGAAGTTTGCCGCATCGGCCATGATCCGATTACCGGCGGTCGATTGCATGGCGGTCGCGTAGAGATCGAGATCGCCGTCGTTATCGAAGTCGCCGAGCGAAGCGCCCATCCCGAAAAAGATCTGATCGGCGCCCGACGTGGCGCTGATATCGACGTACTTGCCCGCGCGCCACATGTAGAGATTCGCCGGTGCGAAATCGTTCGCGACGTAGAGGTCGGGATGGCCATCGCCGTCGAGATCGCCGAACGCAGCCTCGAGCGAGTTGCGATACAGCGTGAGCCCGAGTTGCTCCGTCGCGTCGACGAACTTGCCTTCGCCACGATTCAGCATGACGACGTTGCGCGGTCCCATCTGATAGATGTTCGCGTCGAACTTGTTCGCGGCGATCGCGGCGCGTGCGGCTGGCAGCGCTTCGTCGATCAACTGCTTCTCGCCGGGATCGAGGCCGGTCGCGGTGCCGTTCAGCGCCGCCGTCAGGTGCTCCTGAAAGTCGTGGGCGCTCGTCGCGAAGTAGATATCGAGCCGACCATCGCCATCGATATCCGCGAGCGAGATCGACGCGACCTGCGACGGCAGATCGAACCTCCCGCTCGCCCCCGGCCACATCGTGCCGCCGGCGCCGAACAGGATCTCGGAGTGACCGAACCAGCGACCGATCACCGCGTCGAGCGTGCCATCGCCGTCGAGATCCGCGAACGCCGCCGCGCTAACGCCGGTGAGCGCGAGGCCGTACTCGTCGCTCCGATCGGAGAACCCGCGCCCGCCGTCGTTGTGGAGCAGCACGCTCGGTCCACGGGTGTCCCACACGAACAGATCGTCGAAGCCATCCTTGTCGATATCGACGACCACCACGCCCGGGTGCGCGTCCATCGTGAGCGGCAGCAGGTGATCGAGCGCGGGCGGCGGCGCGTGCTTGTCGTCGAGCAACATCCGATGCAGCTCGTCGGAGCCGGAGCGCTTGCGCAAGGCCGCGCGCACGGATGGGCTGACGTTCGCGAGCCACGCATCGGTGACGTCGTCGAACGCGAGCTCTGCGCCGCGCTGGGTCTCGTAGTGCGTGACGACGAATCGCGTGATCTGCCAGCGATTCGCGACCTTCTCGAATTGCACGTCCGCGGCACCGCTATCGTGACGCCAGGTTCCGGACTTCTCGCGCCCACCGAAATCGAGACCGACGGTGACCGCGATGCCACCACTCGGCAATTCGTGCGCGCCCTTCGGCTTCCACACGGCGCGGTCGAGGAATTGAAATGCGCCGAACAGCTCGCGAAAGTGATCGCGAACTTGATCGGCCGTCGCCTTGGTAGGTGTTGCGATCGTGGACGTCGACCCGTGATATCCGTCGACGATCGGTTGATCGGCGCCGGCGGTCGGCCACGCGAGCTCGAGTTGATCGGCGAAGTACGGAGCGCCCATCTGATCGCCGAGATCCATCGCGGCCGCGGCGAGGTCCTGGCAGATACCCTCGATCACGCGGACCTTGAACTCGACCGGCCATCGCTTCTCGTAGTCCGGCTCGTCGGCGTAGAGCTTACGAACGAGGCCTTCGTAATCGCGCGCGACCGGTGCAGGCAACGTCGCGTGTGCCGGCGTGGGTGGCGGTGGTGCGGGCGCGTCGTGAGAGCCGCATCCGATCGCGGCGACAAGCACGAGCCTCTTCACCATCGTCACCGTATCACGCCCGGATCTGCGCCGTGCCCGCGAAGTACGCCTGGTACCGCGGCCACGCGAACGTCGCGACGCTGCGGCCGAGGCGAAGACCTTCGACGTTATCGGTCTGGATGTGATAGCCGCCCATCACGCGTGAGATGCCGGCGAGCTCCGCGGTCGCCGTGAACGTCGGGAGCGCGATCACGACGTGCTTGTCCGCCGGCAAGCCTACGGCCGGGACACCGTTCATCGCTTGCATCGCCGCGGCTGTGGCATTTGGCTCGGTCGCCATGCCCGCGGTGTGATGATGGTACACGCCGAACGCATCGCCGCCGGTGAACAGCTCGAGCATCTTCGCGCACGCGCCACTGACCGTGCTGTGCCCCGACACGTAGCCGGGAAACGGCGGCGTGATGAACGTCCCCGGCGAGTAGGGCTTCCACTGTTCCGCGCGAATCGTGCCGAAACCTTTGCCCGGTCCGAGATAGCCGATCACGTCCGTGCCCGCGAACAACTCTTGAACGAGGCGAACGAGTGCGTACGGGCGCGAGCTGTCGTAGCGACGCTTCGCATCCCACGCCGCGACAAACGCCTCGAAGGCGGTATTCGCGACGACGAAGAACAGTTTCACGTCGCGATCGAGATCGGCGTGATCGCGGCGCGAGACATCGCGTGCGAACTCGAGCCAATGGCCCGATTGTCCCGTCGAGCGCGGTCCATCGCGCATGAACTCGACGATCGATTTCTGTTCGAGCGACAGCCCACCGTTGAACGCGATGCACTCCGCCACTTCGTCGCGCAGCCGGGGCGAGCCGACCAACGGTTGCGGGCCCGGCCGAAACTGATCGCTGCGATCGAGCGCGAGCAACTTCACGCGATACCAATGTGCGGTCAAGAAGCCGGGCGTCTTGCCATCCTCGAACGTGATCGGCTGCCAGCGATTCGGATCGCGCGTCGTGCGTGGTTCGTAGAACGTGTAATCGGAGTACGGCGTGCCATCGCCACCGATCTCGTCGCCGAGCATGTTCGAGCCATCGTGGCTGCGATATCCGATCAGCGCGTCGGCGACGAGTCGGCCGATGCCCTGCGGCGTCGCCGGATCCTTCGAGGTGTCGCCGGGATCTAAGTGCAACGCGCGCATCTGGCCGGCGAGCCACGCGGCGTCCGCCGGGAACAACGCGAGCAACGCGTGGTAGACGGCATGGCCGATCGCGATCGTCTTCGCTGGGATGGTGTGCTCGGTGACCGGCCGGCGTAGCGAGCCGGCGAGGCGCGTCCCGATCGCCGTCGCGTCGTAGCAAGCCCACGCGTCGTACATCGCGGTGCACGCGATCGCCATGTGGCGCGAGATCACGGTGACGCGTGGAACGCCCGTCGCTTCGACCTCGCGTGCGCACGCTTCGAGGATGATATCGGTCCAGCGATACGCGGCCGTGGCCTCGGGATAGGGCTGACGATGCTCGATCCATCCGGGCTCGATCGCCACGTGTGGTGGGAGCGCGTTCGGATCACCGTATCGGATCGCGCTGGTCGGAGCGCGAACGCCCCTGCACGCGTACGCCAGCACGCTGGCCGACGTGAAGCGCAGGAACGCGCGGCGATTCACGCGATCAATGTAACGAAGTCCAGATCTAATGTGGCGCTAATGCCCTGGCAGCCACTAGCCGCGATACGTGCGTGCCACGGGAATCCGCGGTGGTCGCGATCGAACGTACGCGTAGATCGTGACTACGAGTGAGATCGCAGCGAGCCCCGCGAGGACCGTCGCGATCATCAGCGCGAAGCTGCCGTCGTCGCAATCGCGGTTGCAGTTGCTCACCGGTGCGGCCACGGCCTTGCCAACGCCGATGAACGCCGCGATGCCGGCGCTCAGCGCGAATACGACCGTGGCGAGGACGAGCCACCAACGCTTGGTCATCGCGACCATTATACTCGCGTCGTGGACCTGCTTCCCGATGACGTCGAGCGCGAGCACTTGATCGGCGAGCTCGCGAACCTGATTGCCACAGCGGGTGCCGAACGTTTCCTGAATGCGCCGATCCTCGAGCCCAACGATCGCTCGTTCCCGGATCCGTGGACGGCGGATGCCGCCGGCGTGACGCGGTTGATCCAGCGTTTGCTCGGTTATGCCGGGCTCGATCATCTGAGGCTCACGCTCGAGATCGATCAGTTCTCGCAGGCGACCGGCAAGGTCCTGATGGATGGCACCGCCGGTGGCCACGAAGGCACCGCCGCCTGGTTCGCGGGTATCCGCGACGGCGTGTGCGCGTTCGGTCTCGATACGCGCGGGCTCGAGGATCCGATCGGCCTGATCGGCGTGCTCGCGCACGAGGTCGCGCATGCGTATCGGCACGAGAAGGCGCTGCGCCAGCCGGTGACCGCGCACGAAGAGCGGCTCACCGATCTCACGACCGTGTATCTCGGCTCGGGGATCCTGACGACGAATGCCACGCAGCGATTTCGCAGTGGGCAAAAGGGCGCGGGCAGTTGGTACAGCCGTGCGCAGGCCGGATATCTGCCGATGCAGTCGATGAGCTACTTGCTCGCGGCGCAAGTCGTCGCGCGTGGCACCCCGCCCTCGCCGATCGCGAAGGGGCTCTCGCCGAATCAGCGCGCGTGTTTCAAGGCCGCGTGTGCGTCGCTCGAGCGCCCCGCGTTGTGCGAGCAGCTCGGCCTGCCGATTCCGGCGCCCGCGGCCGAGCGCGGTTGGTTCGGTCGGTTGTTCAAACGATCGTAGCGATCGCGGCGCGTACGTCGTCGGAGGTCGGGATGACATGGCCGCCCGCGTGCTCGAGGATCGTTGGCTCGTGGAATCGAGCTGCGAGCATTCGCGATGCATCCGGCGGCACCACCGTGTCGGCGCGCCCGATGATGTGAAGTGACGGGCGTGCGTAGCGCTCGGTGCGAGCGTAGATCTCGGCATGTGCCGGATCGCGGCTCGGAAATCCGCCGATCATGATCGCGAAGCGAAACTCGAACAGTCCGACCAACAGCGAGGTCAACACGGCCCCTTGCGAGAAGCCGAGCACGCCGTCGAACGAGTGCTTCGCGAGCAGCTCGCCGATCGCATCGCGCGTGCGCTCCCATCCGACGTAGCGACCATCGCGTGCGTGCCACCAACCGAAGTCGCCGTCCGCGCGCGATGGCGCGTCGAATGCGAACACGTCCAGCCAATCGAGCTGGCGGCGGAGCTGCTCCGCGGAGCCGTGGTAGCCGTGAAGCGCGAGAATTCGCATAGCGCGTTTGCTGTCACATCCGCTCTGGCGCCAGTGCCTACCCGTATGCCTCGGCAGCCACGTCTCGGCGCTCCAGCGTTGGGTGGTACGGCAGGTTTTCTTCGCGATCCTCTAAGTCCGTGGAGGTTAGGGGGGTCGAACCCCTGACCCTCGGCTTGCAAAGCCGATGCTCTCCCACTGAGCTAAACCCCCGGGTGCGAGCTATCTAGCACAATTCCCGGGAGCGCGACTAGTAGGAGCCCGTGTACTTGGCTGTACCCATCATCGGGCGAGCTTGTTCATCGACCGTCTTGTCGATGGACGCGCTCAGCTCCTGCGCGCCGTCCATCCACCAATTCACCAAGTCGCTCATTCGCTTGAGCGCCTTCAAGTCCGGGTTCGGAGCTTCCTTCATCTCGGTCCGGGGAGTGTTGTTCTCGGTCACCGAGTCTTCGAGATAGCCGTATCGGTATTCGCGATGCTTCTTCACGGAATCCGCACCATAAAGGGCACCATCGATCCGCGACTTGGCAGCTGTGCCCGAGTCCTTCGCCACGGCGAGGAACGACTGCGTCTCGAGGAGAGTCGTCGTGTAGAGCATCGCATCCGAGATGTGCGACATGTTTCCACCCAGCGACTTGTCCGCGGCCGCGCCGATCTTCGCCATGCTCTTGCGACGCTCGTTGATCGCCGCTTCGTAGACTCCGACCGCCGTCTGATAGGCACCGGCCGCGCCGAGGAACGTGTTCATCGCGCCTTCGATCTTGTCTCGGTTCTGGGCGGCCGTGTGAGCATCCAGCATCGAGGTGACCACCGCGACCTTCGACTTGATCTCGTTTAGCTCGTTCGCGTAGTAGAGCGACACGCCAAACGCCGCCGCTTTGCCGAGCACGCTACCGCCCTTCTCGATTCCCTCGCCGATCGTTTCGGCGGTCTTGGGCGTATCCGATTGCACGTCTTCTTCTGCCTCCTTGGCTTTGCGCTCCTTCTCGTGACTACCGGGATTGAGGTGTTCGTTGACGAAGCCAGCACCACCCGCAAGTGCGGTTCCACCCGCCTCGATGTAGTCGCCGATCTTGGCCGCGAGCTCGATGTTCTTCTGGATCTTCTCTTTGCGCTCGTTCGCTGTCTTCAGCTGCTCTTCGAGCCCCTTCTGTGATTCGGATTTGACGACGGATGCGAGCGAGTGCGATGCACCGACGAGCGTCAGACGCGCGTTCCGCATCGTCTCGGACGCGAGCTTCAGCGACTTGGTCTCGTCGAGCGAGTTGGCCTGGCCGGCAGTCGCGAGCGCGGCCTTCTCCTTCGCACTCATCTGAGGCCCTTGCTCGGTCGAAAACCCCGTGTCATTCGCGACCGCCTGCGTCTTCGTAAACGAACGCGCAGCCATGTTCGCATTCGGAAGGAACAGGTCGAAGTCTCGCTGCACCGCGGGCAACGTGTGCAAGTCAGTCACGTAGTTCGCCGCCATCTGAGTCAGCGACTTGAACGCGATCGTGTCACGCGCCGAACCGTTGCCGGTACGCTGCGCCTGAGAGCCCGTTCCTTCGGCCGCGTTTTGAAACATCGCGCCGCGGTCGTGTGTGAAGCCCAGGTCGATCTGAACGCGATCGACCATTCCGAAGTCGCCGCGCGAGTGATGGTAATGGCCACCGTTCCGTTCCTCGACTTCATCGGATTCTTTGACACCGTAGTTTTGGACGGTGACTTTGTCGGCGGCTTTCTCTCCGAGCTCGTCGGTGTCCCGGGTCGCCTCGGGTAGTTGGTTCTGATAGTCGTGCGACATGAGGTTCTCCTTTTTCGAGTGATATGCTTCGGCGCGAATGCGTCTGCTAGTTGCGTGCGTCTGTTCGGTCGTTGTCGGTTGCGGCGGAAAGGGTGGTGCGGGCAAAGAGCTCGCAGCCATCCAAGGCGCGCCGATCGAGGTGCAGGTGAAGGCTCCGAACCTGATCTTCCGCACCAACGATCCGAACGAGGATCTGGCGAGTGACAAGGTCCAGGAGACCGGGCCGCACGATCGACTGATTTCGATCCCGCTGGCGGGCGGCGCCGTTCAAGACCTCGGTCGGATGCCCATGGGGCAGATGGCCGTCGGGCCGAATGACATCGCGCTCGTCGCGAAAACCGATGTCGTCGTGATCGAGAACGGCAAGCCCAAGAAGATCGGTTCGCTTCCCGGCGACGGTAAGAGCGCGGTCTGGATCGACGGCGCCATCGTCGTGCTGACGAACGGCGTCAGCGCCGGACGTGACTGCTGCGATCTCGTGCGCATGTCGATCCAAGACGGCTCGACCAGCCAGATCGGCAAGCTCGCCGGCATCGGGGACGCGTTGACCGCTGTCGACGGCACCGACAGCTTCATGACCGAAGAATCCACGGGCGAAACGATCAAGATCGGTCACACCGGTGCGATCACCCCCGTCGCTACACCGGGCGTCGGCACCTACAACTGCCTCTCTCTCACCGAGCACGAGCTGTGGTGGGCAGCTCGCAAAGGCGATCAGATCGTGATCTCCGCGATGCCACGCGCCGGTGGATCCGTGAGCACTGTTGTCGAGGTCGCCGAAAAGGGCACGTACTGCGCCGCGAGCAAGTCCGAGCTGTTCTACACCGACGGCAACCACATCAAGGCGATCGCCACCGGCGGCAAGCCGCGCAACGTCGTCGACACCAAAGGTGCCCCGCGCACGCTCGCCGTCGACGGCACCAACCTCTACTGGGCCGAGGACACCGGCAAGGCGTGGTCGATCCGCACCGCTCCGATTAAGTGAGTTAGCCAACAACGACGCCACCATTCGCGCGCAGCTCGTTGATCACCGCACGCCGCAACATCGCGTGCGTTACCTGCCCATCACCGGCCGCGAGCGCCGCGCGGAGCACCGCATTCTTGACGTCACCGCCGGCGAGCTGATCGAACTCTTCCGCTAGCGCTTCGGTGTCGACGTCGTCCGCACAGTCGATCGAATCCGGCAGGTGGTACTCCCACAGCTGCACGAGCTGATCGGCTTCAGGCTTTTCGTAGCCGATCTTGTAGATGATGCGCCGTAGGAACGCCTGATCGAGCGCGCCCTTGATGTTCGTCGTCAACACGACGAACCCGTCGTAGTCCTCGATCAAGTTCAACAGCGTATTGACCTGGAGGTTCGCGTAGCGATCGCCGGAGTCCTCCGCTTCGACGCGCTTACCGAACAGCGCATCCGCTTCGTCGAACAGCAACGCCGCACGCGACGCCGCCGCTTCGTCGAACAGCCGGACGAGGTTCTTCTCCGTCTCGCCGACGTAGCGATCCATGATCGACGACGCATCGATGCGATAGAGCGGCATTTCGATCTCGTTCGCGATCGCGGCCGCGGTCATCGTCTTACCGGTACCCGGAGGCCCGTTGAACATCGCGACGATGCCGCGGCCGATGGCGTGACGTTCGGCAAGCCCCCACCGTTCGTGCACGTTGCGGCGCGCCTTTAGCGCCGCGAGCAACTCCATGATCTGTTCGCGCGTGTTGTCGGTCAGCACGACATCGGCGATGCGGGCCTTGCTCTTGCTCAGTTTCGCGAAGCGGCCGAGCTGACCGAGCATCTGGCTTTCAGCGACGCGCGGAAGCACGTTCTTCACGCCACCGCCGACGAGCGCGAGAGCACTCGCCATCTTCGCCGTGGTTTCGATCGCGGAGCGCGGCAGCGGAAAGTCCGATGCGATCGCGCGCAGCGAATCGTCGTCGAGTGATTGATTCAAGCGCGCGAGCTCCGCATGCCATGCCTGCTTGCGCAGCCCGATGTCACTGATCCCGACCGAAACGTTCAGCGTGGCCAGATCGGCAAGCAACGGCGCATCGACCCGCGCCGGATCGATGTCACTCGTCATCCAGATCCGGAACGACGCCGACTTCACCGCGTGACGCAGATACGCCGCCGAGCGCGGCTCGACCGCGAATTGATCGACGCGACGAATCACCAAGCGCGCCGCCAACAGCTCCGCTTCGTGACCGAGCGCTTCGATCAGCTTGCCCAATCGCGCTGGATCCGCAGGCAACTGCGAGGCCTCGACGACGAGGAGCCGCTGGATTTGATGGGCGACCACAGCCATCGTGCGCGCGAGCCGCAACTTTCCGTAGCCGGCCGAACCTGCGAACAGCGCGACACCACCGCGTGGCGTTGCGGCTTCCGCTCCGGCCAGGAGCATCGCGGTTTCACGCAGCGTGTGCGGTTCGCACACACCGATCGCCGCTTCGACATCGGAGCTGATCAGCGTCGCGATGCCGCGGAACCGTGGATCGACGCCGAGCGTGCCGTCGAACAACCGCAGTAGACGCGCCGTCGGAACCAGCTCGGCCTCGAGCCGGCTCGCGCTATGCCCCATCGCGACGACGGACGACTCGACGAACCCGGCACCGTGCAGCGCCGAACCCTCGAACAACGAGCTCGCCCGCGCGACGCGTTGGATCGAATCGCTGCAGAACAGCTCGATGATCAACGCGGCATCCACGTGACGCCGATTGGGCTGGCCCCAGAAGCTCGCGATCGCTTCACGGATCGAATCGTCGAGATGCGGCGCCGCGATCAGCAACGCCGCTGCCTTCTGAAACGGATCGAAGCCAAGCGCCACGCACGCGCCCGAAAATGGCAACGCATGAACGCTCTCGAGCTGTTCGAGCTCCGCATTGATCGCGCGAAGCCGCTCGCCCACAGCCGCCGGCAGCTCGACGCCCGTACGCGCCGCGCCAGCGATCAAGAGGATCAACTTCATGCGCTCGACACACCGCGCCTGAAACACGATCAGCGTTTCAGGATCGGCAGAGCCCGGAATGATCGCGGTTGGGGTGTTCACTTGGTCCCCTCACGCGGAACCACCGCGAACCGCCGGCGCGCGGCGACGAGGAACGCGATCAAGCGCAAGCGACGCTCGTTCGTCAGGCGCGCGAAGCGTTCGGCGAGCGCGTCACCCGCGAGCTTCAAGCCGACGCGGCGCTGGAGCTCCAACGAATCCGACGCCGACAGCGCTGCGAACAACGCACCGAGCTCGTGCTCTTTGCGACGAAACGCGACTTCGAATTGCTCGCCTTCGGCACGCGGCGCATCGAGCACCGCGATGATCTGGGCTTCTTCAGAGACCGGCTTCCAAGCAAGTTGGATTGGAAGCTCGTCATCGGCCGGCACCGGCTGGTCGTCTTGCGGGTCCGGGTCACGGACCGCTCGTTTGAGTCGCATACCCGGCGGTATCGACCCGGCCGGCCTGCGGTTGCGTACGATTTACGGCTGTGATTTCTGGGCCTTATCCACGATGGCCCGGATCTCCTCGAGCGCCTTGGCACTCGCATCGTCTAGCGCCTTCGACGTACAGCCCGTATCGACCCAGACTGCCTTGCCACGCACGCTGTAGGTGATCGGCGCGTGGACCATCCGGCACCGGATGCCCTTCTTCTCGGTCGCCGTCCACGGAACGCCATCGGCGTCCTTCACGATCGCTTTGACGTCGTCGGCGGACAGCTTGCCCTTCGCGGTGCCATGCGTCCACGTGCCGTCATCCGTCACGACGGTCTTGTCCGTGCCATCGATCTCGAACAGCGGCGCCGCCGAGGCGATCGCCGATCCCAACAACAGGACGAGGACTTTCATGGCGCAAGTATGCCGCAACGACATTCGCAGCGACTGCGAGCACGCCCGCGAGCAATGCGACCGTCATATCTCTATGACGAATCAGCCGGGGCAAACTCGACATGCGTCGCGAGAAATCTCGCAACGCCGCGAGATCACTTTGGCGGTTCTTCTTCGAACACGATGTCCGCGATGTCCGCCTGCGGACGCTCGAGCGTGCGGTCATCGTTTTTCTTCGGGAACAGCGGCGGCGGATACATCGCACGCGCGTTCGCGCTGGCTTGGCCCCAGATGAGGAACCCGATCGACCAGCACGTCGGCATCCAGAAGCAGATCTCTGGATAGTGCATCGCGAAGCCGCAGACGTAACCGATCGCGACGAGCGCGAGAATCGAGTAGCCGATGACGCGATTCTTCGCCATGCCGACCTTCGGCATCGGCAGCCGCGACACCATCAAGTAGCCACCGACGACGAGCGCGATCGGCGCGTACTTCCACACCCACAGCGGCGTGTGGAGGCCCTGCTTGAAGATGTGATTGAACAAGCGGTCGCCACCGAACGGCTCGCGCGCCCATTGCAGATCGTCGTACTTGAGGAGGACGAGCGTCCAGATCGCGATCGTGCCGCCGATTAACGTCGTCGGAAAGCCGAAGAAGATCTTCGTGGGGACGTCGTCGTCGGCGAGAACGTTGTATCGCGCGAGCCGGAAGATCGCGCACAGCATGTAGGCACCGGCCGCGGCGAACAGCAGAAAGTGTGGCGTGCCACCGTCGTGGAACGGCAAGTCGAGCCGGCTCTCGAGATAGCAGAGCATCATGTACGCCGGCGCGATGCCGAAGTTCATCGCATCCGCGAACGAGTCGAGCTGCATGCCGAGCTCGGACGTAGCTTTGAGCGCGCGGGCGGTCAGACCGTCGAGACGATCCGTCAACACCGCATAAATGATCATCCACGCCGCGAGCGGGGTGTCACCGTTGTGGGAGCTCCACAGCGAGACGAGGCCGAAGATCATCGACGACAGCGTGATGAGGTTCGGCGCGAGATAGCGGAAGAAGCGCGATGCCGACACTTATGCCTTCTTCTCTTTCTTTTCGGCTTTCGCGTGATCCATGAGCCGCGAATACAGCCTCGGGCCTAGACTATGGGTCATGATCGCTTCGACGGTGCGCGCGATCTCGACCTGCGGATCCCCTTGGCGATAAACGAACTTGATCGCCATGCCTTGGTCCGGCGTGCCATCGCCATCCACATCTTGCCCCGTCACGATGCGCTGGACCTCGCCATGAATCGTGAGCGGCTCGACTCGCCCGGGAATGAATAGCTTGAACAAAAATTCGGTGCCGATCGGGAGCGGGCGTGCTGTCTTGATGAAGGTGCCGCCACGCGAGATGTTCTTGGTGTAGTCGGCGAAGAACGTGTTGAGCCGCTTGTATTCGACCTTGAGCTCGATCGGACGCCGAAGATCGGCGCGTCGTTCCTCGGGTTCATCGGCCACAGCTAACCTTAACACCGTGTGCGGCAGACCGTGACCAGGCGCGCGTGGATCTGGCTCGGTCTTGCCGTCGTGATCGGCTTCGGCCTGTGGGCGGTGCCGTTGTTTGGAGTGCTCGGATTCGAGCACGCGCTCGTGATCGCGGCGTGGGGTGTGGTGCTCGGGCTCGACACCGGCGCAAGCCGTGCGCGTGCAGCACGAATTGAGGATGTTCCGGACGCTGTTACGTGGCGTAGGAGGTTCAGTCCGGATCGCGCTCGCGATCGCGGTTATCCCCGGCGTGCTGGCGGCGATTCACGGGTTGTGGGCACCGACCTGCGATTGGTGGTTTGGCATCGAGGCGTATCTGCTCTTGCCGTTACCGAGTGTTGCGTTCGGCGCCGCGGTGGGTTTCGCGCTAGCCGTCGTCGTTGGAACGCGCACGACGAAGCACTGGTATCCGCATCGCTCGACGTGGCTGGCCGTGCTGTTACCGATCATCGTGTTCGTGATCATCGGGTTCTTGCGGTTTTACAAAGAGCCGCCGGTGTTCATCTACAACTGGTTGATCGGTTACTTCCCCGGCAACATGTACGACGAGAACATCCGGCTCGGGATGCCACTCGTGTGGTCGCGGTTGGAGCAACTCGCGGCGGTGATCGCCCTCGTGGCCGCGGTCGGCGTGAAGCTCGATTGGAAGAAGCGGTTGCCCGTCGCGATCGGTGCGGTCGCGCTCGCGGCTGCGGTCACGTTGCACGTGCAGGGTGGAAATCTCGGGTACGCCGTCGACGCCGAGGACATTCAACGCGCGCTCGGCGGACGCGTCGAGACCGCGCACTTCGTCATCTATTACGCGAAGACGGCGGAGATCGAAAAAGACCTGCCGATCATCGAAGAGGATCACGAGCTGCGCTACGCGGAGGTCGTCGCCGAAATCGGCGCGGCGCCCGAGGGCAAGCTCGAGTCGTATTACTTCGCGAGCACGCAACAGAAGGGCGAGCTGTTCGGCGCGCGCAACGTCGAGATGGCGAAGCCGTGGCGCCACGCGATCTACATCGATCATCGCGCGTTCCCGCACACGTCGCTGCGTCACGAGATCGCGCACGCGGTGGCGAGCGCGTTCGGCGATCGCTGGTTCGGCCTCGCGGCGAAGCACGGCGTGATGATCAGTCCGGGGCTCGTCGAGGGGCTCGCGGTCGCGCTCGATTGGCCCGGCGGCTACGATCGCCTGACGCCGCACGAGTCCGTGCGCGTGATGCAGGTGATGGGCGTGCAGCCGTCGATTCGCGAGCTGTTGTCGATCAACTTCTTCGCGGTGTCGCCGGCGCGGAGCTATCAGACCGCCGGATCGTTCTTGCACTTCCTGCTCGAGAAGTACGGCCCGGAGAAGTTGCGCGCGCTCTATCACAGCGGTGGCGAGTTCGCGGACGTCTATGGCCAATCGCTGACCGAGCTGGAAGGCCAGTGGCGCAAGATGATCGAAGCGATCCAATTGCCGCCGGAGGTGATCGAGGGAACGAAGGAGCGGTTCCGCGGTGGCTCGGTGTTCGCGCGGCCCTGCCCGCACGCGATCGCTGCGCGCCGGGATCAGGCAACCGCGGCGCTGACGAAGGGCGATCGCAAAGGTGCGCTCGCGTTGATGCGCGAGGTCTGCGCCGACGCCCCCGAGGAGCCGCGCCACCGGCTCGAGCTCGGCGACGTGCTTTCGATCGGCGAGCCCGACGAGCTCGCGGAAGCGCGCACGATCTGGACGGCGATCGCCGGCGACGAGTCGATCACGTCGACGTTGCGCGCCGAAGCGCTCGAGCACCTGTCGAATCGTGCCGACAGCGATGCCGACAAGCTCGCGTTGATCCAGAAGGCGCAAGCGCTGCCGCTCAACCTCGACGAGCGCCGCCAGCTCGATGCGAAGGCGTTCGTCCTCACGCATGACGGGCCCGCGCAAAAGCCGTTGCACGACTACTTCTGGGACAAAGGCGATGCAGCGGCCTACGCACAACAAGCGGTGACCGCGGAGCCGGAGCTCGGGCTCGCGCACTATCTCTTAGGTCTGCAGAAGACGAACGCGGCCGACTGGCACACGTCTGCGGTCGAGCTCGATCTCGGCTTGGCGAAGGGCCTGCCCGGCCCGAGCTTCATCCGCAATGCAACGCGCCGGCTCGCGGTCGCCGCGTATCGCGCCCACGATCCAGAGCTCGTCCGTCACGCGATCGCGGCGATGCGCGCGCAGACGAACGAGACCGATCATCTACTCGCGGATGATTGGCAGCACCGGCTCGATTTCGACGAGCACGGCCACTTATAGAAGCGTTCCCGGCTCACTGTTCACTGTTCACGAATCACTATTTCTGGGAATCCGCTCGCCCGACGCGGTCATCGCCCGACGCGGTCATCGCCCGACGCGGTCATCGCCCGACGCGGTCATCGCCCGACGCGGTCATCGCCCGACGCGGTCATCGCCCGACGCGGTCATCGCCCGACGCGGTCATCGCCCGACGCGGTCATCGCCCGACGCGGTCATCGCCCGACGCGGTCCTCGCCCGACGCGGTCCTCGCCCGACGCGGTCATCGCCCGACGCGGTCCTCGCCCGACGCGGTCCTCGCCCGACGCGGTCATCGCCCGACGCGGTCATCGCTCGACGCGGTCCTCGCCCGACGCGGTCCTCGCCCGACGCGGTCATCGCCCGACGCGGTCCTCGCCCGACGCGGTCATCGCCCGACGCGGTCCTCGCCCGACGCGGTCCTCGCCCGACGCGGTCCTCGCCCGACGCGGTCCTCGCTCGACGCGGTCCTCGCCCGACGCGGTCCTCGCCCGACGCGGTCATCGCCCGACGCGGTCATCGCCCGACGCGGTCATCGCCCGACGCGGTCCTCGCCGTCATCGCCCGACGCGGTCATCGCCCGACGCGGTCATCGCCCGACGCGGTCCTCGCCCGACGCGGTCCTCGCCCGACGCGGTCCTCGCCCGACGCGGTCCTCGCCCGACGCGGTCCTCGCCCGACGCAGCTGACAACCGCCCTCGGCCGACGCTCTCTCCAGAAATAGTGAGTAGCGAACAGTGAACAGTGAGCTGAGAATTACATGCCCGAGAGGAACAGCCAGCGATGGCCGTCGTACTCGAGGATCAGCTCGTTCTGATCGCGCTTGTCCGGACGCTTCGGCTTACCCATCACGTCCGTGATCGTGTAGCTCGCGTCGATCAACACGTCGACGGCCGCGCGACATCCGGCGTGCAGATCCTTCGTGCAGGTCTGACGCACTTCCATGTAGCGCATCGAGTAACGGATATCGCTCGCCTTGTTCAGGCGCTGGAGCAACACGTTGCGCAGGCCTTCGTAGCCGTAGTCATCGGCGCCGGTCGGCGTGCCCGAGTCTTCCCAGTACTGCTTGCCGGCCATGAGCATCAGGCCATCGGCATCACCCTTTTCGACGGCGAGGCGATACGCCTCCACCGCGTCGAGGACGCTCTTGTTCGAGTCCGAGTACGGAATGCGCGTGCCTGGAACGTACGAGACCTTTGCCGCGCAGCCCGCAGCGCATAGCGCCAGCAACAGAACCTTGGTCATGGACGACGTCGACATGTGCAGTAATGAAGCCAGGGGGCTTCACGGGCCGGACGCTACAACACCGCCGTAAGTTGGCCAAGTGCTGGACCTCGCCATGCTTCACAGCGCGCCAGAAAGGCACGGAAGTCCTTCTCGGGGTTGTCGACCCTTGCCAAATAGACATCCGTAATGCGCGTCAGCGTGAAGCGCGTGGCCGCGGCGCGGATCTCGATCGGCAGCGCGGCGCGATCCGTGGGCGTCAGCTCACGCACGGACCGATAGCCCTCGACCAACGCGGCCGCGAGATCGATGCGCGGATAGATCGTGTAGCACCAGTCGTTGATGCACACGGCGAGGTCATAGACGAGGCTGCCGCCGGACGCTTGCTCGAAGTCGAGGATCGCGCTGATCGCGGCATTGTCTGTGGCCGCGGCGCTTGCCCACAGCACGTTGTCGCGAAACAGATCGCCGTGGATGATGCCGTGCGTGGCGGCGGCTCGCACCGCCTTCGCTGCCTTCGCGACGGCGAGCTCCTCGCGGATGATCGCGAGTGCATAGGTCAGCGCTTTGTCGTCGACGCGCGCGCAGCGATCGAAGCGCGTGGCGAGGTGATCGAAGTCGTAGATGCTGCCGCGCCGCCACGCCTGCGGAAGCTCGGCACCGGCGCGATGCAATTGGCCGAGCGCCGCGCCGAACGTGCGCGCGAGCTCGGGCGTCACGTGATCGGCGGAGATGTGATGGCCCTCGCGCCACGGAAACGCGCTCGCCCATTTGCGCCGGCACTCGGCATACGGCCGGCCATCCTTCGCCGTGATCGGTGGTGGGGTTGGAACGCCCGCGGCGGCGAGCGCGGTGATCAGCCGCGCTTCCCACGCGACATCGGCC
Organism: Kofleriaceae bacterium; assembly: GCA_047600425.1. Taxonomy (GTDB): domain Bacteria; phylum Myxococcota_A; class Polyangia; order Haliangiales; family Haliangiaceae; genus JABFXX01. The sequence goes on from JASGLC010000001.1 coordinate 676,610, forward strand.
TCGGCCTTGCCCTCGTTCAGGCGCAGGAAGTACGTGCCACGCGCGGTCTCGATGCGAATGTTCGTGTTGATCGTGCCGGCGGCAATCGCCGACCAGCGCGTGACCTCGCCCAGATCGAACACCGTGGCGAGCTCGGCAAGATCTGCATCACCGAGAGCCGTGAACACACCCACAGGCGCACGGTAACACGTGCTAGTTTCACTGCGTGGATTCGGTGGAGCGTGCCGGCCTCGTCGAGAAGAACCTCGATGTAGCCAAGAAAGCCGCGCACATGATCTATCCGCGGGTGAAGGAGCACGTCGAGCTCGACGAATTAATTGCGCTCGCGAACGCCGGCCTCGCCGAGGCTGCCACCCGGTTCGATGCGACCAAGGGCGCGCAGTTCTCGACGTTTGCCTGGTACCGCGTCCAGGGCTCGATCATCGACGGCCTGCGCAAATCATCGAACTTGCCGCGCCGGGTGTGGGCCAAGCTCGTCGCGTTGCGGGCGGCGAGCGACTACTTGGAGCACCGCGCCGAGCGCGAGGCCGGGGCGTTGGCGAAGGGAACGATGCCGCCGGAGGGACCGCAGGCGTTGGCGCAGATCAAGGACGAGCTGTCCGCGATCCGCACGATGTACGTGATGTCGCTCGAGGCGATGCAGGAGAGCCACAACTTCGACAAGGCGGATGATGCGCCGCGCGCCGACGAATCGATCGATACGTCGCGTGCGGGCAAGCGCCTGCGCGAAGCGATCGAGCAGCTGCCCGACAAGGAGCAGAAGCTGATGCGCATGCACTATTGGGAAGGGAAAAACCTCCTCGAAGCAGGCGAGCAGCTCGGGATATCGAAGAGCTGGGCGAGCCGGCTCCACGCGCAAATCGTGGAGAAATTGCGCTCTCTCGTCGACGAGTAGGAACCCCGCCTACACGCGCGCGATCGTAAAATGAGAGCGTGGGTGGTGTGAATGTCGTGGACACGCGAGGCGTTCGATCGCGAATGGCCCGCGCGGCACATGAATTCAAATTCAGCTTCCCTGTTCTGCATTCCCTATTGGCCGCCTGCGGAGTCCCGACCGCGCAGCCGCCTGCATCGGCGCCCGTCGTCGCGCATTCGCAAGCGCAGGTAGCCTCCTCCGTCGAAGTCGCGCCACCGCCCGTCGCGCCGACCTGCGCCACCGATATCCCGAAAGCCGCGTGCGCGAAGTGGCACGGCCACGGCGAGCTCTCGCTCTGCGCGCCATCAAATGCGACCGCCGGCAAGTGGCGCTACGCACTCGTCGCCCCACTCTATTCGCCGTTCCAGAACATCGCGGCCGAGAAGCTCTCGTCGCTGTGGACCGGCGGCACGATGTCCGCGGCGTCGGAGACCGCGACCGTGCTCGCGACGCAGCTCGGTTCCGGAAAGACCGTCGAGTCCATCGATGTGAGGGCCGGCCACTGGGCCCTCGTGCCCGTCGACGAGCTCGACCCGCGCTGGTCCGTGATCACGATCGCGAACAAGCATCCGTTGCGCGAAGACACCGCGCTCACCGTGGGCCTGTGCGGTGACGGCCCCGCGGTGACAAACCTCGATCCCGACGAGGTCACCACGCTCGCGATGACCGGCGTCACCGCGATGGCTCGCTTCACCGCGAAGCTCATGGACAAGAAGGGCGTCACGTATCCGGCGCGCGATGTCGCGAGCTGGTTCGAGAAGACCGACTACGTCCACATCTCGAACGAGGTCTCGTTCGTCCCCGACTGCAAGATTCCCGAGGACCGCGACGACGTCCAGCCGTTCTGCTCGCGCGAGAGCTACATCGGTCTCATGGAGGCGATGCACGCGAACCTCGTCGAGCTCGACGGCAGCCACCTCACCGATTGGGGCTACAGCCAGTTCCGCCACACGATCGAGATGTACGAGCAGCGCGGCTGGCACTTCTTCGGCGGCGGGCGCGATCAGATCGAAGCGACCAAGCCGCTCCTCCTCGACGACAAGGCCGGCACCAAGCTCGCGCTGATCGGCTGCAACATGCCGCACTCGACGGGCCATTGGGTCCACGCCACGCCGGACGTCGGCTACTGCGACCTCGCGCGGATCGAGTGGCAGATCGCCGATCTCAAGCAGCGTGGCTACACGCCGATCGTTTCGATCCAGCACGAAGAGGTCTACTCGCATCGGCCGCCGGACTCGCTCGTCGTCGATTTTCGGCGAATGGCAGCCGCGGGTGCCGCGGTCGTGTTCGGCAGCCAAGCGCACTGGGCGCATCCGTTCGAGATGCGTGACGGCACGTACATCCACTACGGCGCCGGCAACTTCTTCTTCGATCAGGCGTGGGCGGAAGCGCAGGACGCGACGAACGATCGGTTCTACTTCGCGCACGGCAAGCTGCTGACGGTCGAGCATCTGTTCACGCGCCTCGAAGAGACCGGTCGCCCGCGGCCGATGCACGATGGCGAGCGCGCCGAATTTTTGAAGAAGCTCGACGACGAGCGCGAAAAGCTGCCGACCTTCAAGACGAAGAAGAAGGCGCCAACCACACGAGAGGCGACGATTCCGGACTCGTTCATCATCGGGCGCGAGCCGATCCTGATCAGCATCGCGCTCGGTGACACGACGAAGGTGACGTTGCGCCACGCGACGCCCCTCAAGTGGAAGCGCGTGAAGCCCGCGATCGTCGACTACGTCGCGACGAAGTACGGCATCGCGCGCGATACGATCAAGTTGTAGCGAGCGTGCCGATCGATTGATAGCGATCGAACAGCTGTCCCCACGCGGTCTGCTCTCGCCACTTCTCGAAGACCTGGCGATCGCGGAGCTGGTAGCGATAGTCGTTGAGCATCGGCGCCCGCGCGACGAGCCGATCCAAGAGCCCGCCACCTCCGACCGTGAAGCCCCAGCGCTGCATCGCGAGCGCGCGATCGCCGACGACCTCGATCTCCGACGTGTCGCCGTGTCCGATGCCCATCATCGAGCCCGCGATCGCATCGAGCGCGCTCGGATCCGTCGACGCGAGCATCACATCCTTCACGACGGGCCCGGTGCTATCGCCGGCCGTCGTACCGTCCATCACCGCGAACAGGCCCGCGCAGTCCTGGGTGCGAAACACGCGCTTCGGCGCGACGAGCGCCTTCGCGTTCATCGTCGACAGGACGACCACGTTTACATCGGTCAGCGGCTGCAGCGGATCCGCGATCGCGATCCCGTACCGAGCGGCGATCGGATCATTTGCCAGAACGCCGACGATCGATTTCGCCCCGTGAACCGCCCGCGCCACGCCCTCGAGCTGCCACGGCGTGGTGCTCGTTCCCGGGAACGGCTGCGCCGAGGCGTTCGCGAAAATCACGGTGGGGAGATCCGGACGCAGCGCCATCCCGGCGAGCCGATGCAACCGATCGAGATCATCCAGGATCGAGTCCGGCCGGACCCGGATCACCGCAACCTTCGAACGCGCCATCAGCGCCGCCGATGTAGCACGAAAACTTGCCCGAGCAGATCGGGGGTGTGAGGTTGGGGACGTGGGAGAAACCCTCTACAGCAGCAGTTTTCAACCGGATCCCCGGAGCGCGCGGGATGTCCTCGCGTTCGTGCTGACGCCGGTCGAAGCGTTCGCGAGCGGGGAAAACGAAGACGAGCTCGAGGCCGTCGCCGAGCTCCTCGATTCGGCGAAGGCCGAAGCGATCAAGCGCTGGTACTCGCTCCGTAGCGAGACCGCTGCGAGCTAGTTACGAGTGATAGGTGAAGGTCATGCGCTCGGTATAGAGCTCGACCTTCACCATCTTGATTTCTTCCGTCGTCGAGTCCGAGCGATCGGGCGTAGCCGAGACGACATCCGCGCCGAAGAACTCGATCGTCGCTAGCGCATTGCGCTCGTGATCGTAGGTATCGAGCTGGCCGTGCAAGCGCCCCGGGACCTCACCCGACGTGATCCGCTTCATCGCGTGATCGAAGATCGGCTGGGCATCCGCTTCCGGGATGTAGACCGTGAGGTTCGGGAACTCGATCGGCGATGGCGTCTTGATCGTGCCGCGCTGGCCACCGACGTTGTGCTCGATGATGTTCTGCTTGACCGTGAACGAGTCGACCTTCGCGGTCCGCTTGAAGCAGTCGAAGCCGTCGAGCTGGAAGTTGAAGTTCGCGGCGGTCCACAAGCGCTGCTTGTCGAAGCCGTTCGGCGGCGCGAGCACGGCGCCCGTGCCCTTCTTGAACACGATGCCCTCGACGGACAACGCGACCGTCATGTACGCCGGGTTCTTATCCGTGGCGTCGAGCTTCGGGAACGTGAGCTCCTTGATCATCGCCTCGGAGAAATCGCGGCGCGCGCGCTCCTTGTAATAGAAGTCGGCCGCGACGATCGAGCCGGTCTTGCGATCCGCCTTGCCGTCGAAGAACTTCGAGATCCAGGTGTAGAACGGCTGGCTCATCGCCATACCGACCTGGAGCTTGATGTCCTCGAACTTCGGCTTGCCGAGCTGACGCCAGCGGTCGTAGTTCGGACCCATCTGGTACGTCATCACGTCGGCGCGAATGCCACCGCCTTCGATCGACCGGAACAGGCCGACCGAATCCCGACCATCGAGCTCGAGCGCGAAGTGCGCTGCGGCATATGAACGATTCGGATCTGCAGTGGCCATGTCTGGTATTCCCTAGAGTAAGCGCAAAAGGGCGCGGTCTCCGAACATGCTACGGTAATCCAGCGGTTGGCCTTCCCAGTCGCAACATGCCTGCTACTCCCGAGACGCCTGTAAGTACCCGACTTCCCACGCCACCGCCGAGGTGGGGGTTCTTCAAGGGGTTATTGACGGGATCGGTGATCGAAGTTCCCGCCCTGGCGGTGGGGGTGTGGCTCCTCGCCCGGCTGGGTCTGACGAACGCCAGCACCGACTTCATGCAGATGCTGCGGATGACCGCCGTGTTCGCCGGCATCGCGGCCGTGCTGACCGCGGCGGGCATCGGGCGGCGCGCCGCGTGGGCCTCGGTCGATGACATTGGCGGGCGCCGGCACGCGATCATCGTGGCAGCGCGCACGCACGCGGCGGCGAGTGCGGCACTGATCATCATCGCCGTGATCCCGAACGGGCACCTGCCGGATCACGCGCGCGGCTGGATCGCGATGCCGATCATCGGCGCGCTCGTCGGCCTGCCGTGCGGCGCGTTGATCGGAGCGATCTGCGGAGGCACCGCCCCACTCCATCTTCAAGATGTCGTCGCGATCGCGCGCACGCCGGGTCACGCGTTGTCCCAGCTGCTCGATCCGAAGGACCTCGTGAAGCTCGGCTCGCGCATGCGCAGCAAGACGCAGCAGATCTTCCACGGGTTGATCGATCCGCAGGACAAACCTAAAGACGATGAAAAGTGAGCTGCGAACCCTCGCGCTCGCGCTGATCGGCTCGCTCCTCCTGTGGAACCTGCCGCACGGCGGCTTCGTCCTTTACCCGTTCAAGGTCATCGCGACCTGGCTGCACGAGCTCTCGCACGGCCTGATGATGATCCTCACCGGCGCGCAGCTCGATCGCGTCGTGATCTACAAGGACACGAGCGGCCTGTCATTCGCGGACTACGCGATTTCTCCGTCGGGAACCGCCGCGATCGCCGCCGCCGGCTACATGGGCACGCCGTTCTGGGGCGCGGTCATGCTCGTCGCCGCACGCACGCCGAAGAGCGCTCGTTACGTCCTGATCGTGTGGGCACTCCTCATGTTCGCGACGGTGATCTTCGCGATCGTGCCGACGCCGGAAGAAGGCCGCTTCGGTCAGTACGCGATCGCTGCGATCGCCTCGGCACTCGTCGCGATCGCGTTCCTCGCGCCACCGCGCTGGCGGTTGTTCGCGGTCCACTTCCTCGCCGCGCAGGCGTGCATCAACGCGCTGCTCGACATTCGCGTGCTCCTCCGCCCGACCCAAACCGTCGGCGGCGTGGTGTCGACGTCGGACGCGACCGCGATGGCCGACGCGGTGTTCGGCGAGCACCAGACCTGGCAGGTCTACCTGTGGTCGATCCTGTGGCTGGCGTGGTCGCTGCTGTCGCTGTTTATCGCGCTCAGGCTACGCGATCGCGGTCGCGAGCCGAGCGACGTCGCTGTGTGACCACGCGGTTGCCGCCGCGTCCACCGCTGCATCGACATCGGTAATCTCTTCCGCGGTCACCCACGGGAAGCTCTCCGAAAGCACGTCACGCAAATCGAACGAGTGCGGCGCCAACAGCGCGACGTTGACGTGCAGCGACGGCCGCGTGAGCAGATCGATCGCCTCGAGTGGTGTCTGCGGTGCGAACGGCGTCATGCCGCGCGCCGTGAGCTTCGCGACGAGATCCTTGCGCCGCTCGCTCTGATCGTCGACGACGAGCACCGGCTTCGTCGAGCCGGCCTTGATCGCCGCTTCGATCGCGGCATCGATCGCCTGTTGCAGCTCGACCGCGACATCCTCGAACTCGACCGCGATCCGCGCCCACCGCTCGTCCATCTCGACGCGGACTTTCCGGGCGGACAGGACGCCGCTCTCGAGACCGAGCTTGAGCTCGATCCGCAGTTGGTCTTCGTCGAATACATCGAGGGGCGTGATGAACAGTGCACCGCTGGAAGACAGATTCTCGATCGTGGCGTGCTTCGTGTTGAGCAGCGCCACTCCCCGAACCGGAACCCGCATCGCACGTCGACGATCCATCACGACCCCCGTTCTGACCGAGGCCCAGCATAGATCGGTTGCTCTGAATTTGATCCGAAATCCTCGTCGACTCGGAGGCACGACGCGACGCGCCGACCTACATGTGTTCAGTAGGTCAGAAGTGCGTCGAGATGCTGGCGTTCCCAGCTCTTGGCTTGATCGAAGTGCTCGTACATCGCCTCGTCGGCGAGGAACTCCTTCGAGTGAAATTCGCGGCGACCGTTTTTGACACGGATGTCGTGCACCTGATGGAGCATCTCGTGGAACACGATCCACGCGACGAAGAACCGGGGCACGAACGCGCGATCGAGCGAGCGATGGATCCGGATCAAGCGATCCTCGACGGCGTAGCTGCCCATCTTGATCGAGTTGCGACGCTTCGGCCGGCCCGTCTTCTGGCCCCACGTGATGAGCGCTTCGATCTTGTTGCCGAAGTAGCGCGCGTTGAGCTCGTCGTAGATCGAGCGCAGATCGTGAAACTCGCCCTGCGTGAAGATCACCTGCGCGGGCTGGCGGCGCGCGCGGCCCCGCACGTGCCCCGAGTTCGAATCGATGAAATCGCCGAGCACGCGTGACGCCTCGGCATCGTTCTCGGCGATGTAGCGAGCGAGTGCGCGCGTGATCACCGGGTCCGCGTCCGCGAACATGTGATGGAGCCGGACCTCGTAGCGCTTCTCTTTCGGGATCCGCCGCACGCTGATCATCGTGTAGCGGTTGTCGGTGAGGATGACGGTGACGCGACCCTTGGTCATGTGCGCCCGGATCCGGCGCTCGAGGGAATCCTGGGCATCGGCGATCTCGGGCGGATCACCCGAACCTCGCTTGCGCCGGAGCGCGTCGACGAGCACCGCGGTGTCAGCCGCACTGTCGTCGTCGCTTTGAACGACGGAACAGGGGTCGACAATAGCGGGGGCTCTCATGTCGGACGCTCGGTCTGGGAGCGCTTCAATCAAACAACTCTCCTCTTATTTAAGCAGACAATGAAGCAGTAACGTAGGACGAACGAATCCCATTCGGACTTCTACGGTCCGTCGCTGGTTCAACCCCGGCGCCCAATCCCTCCCGACGAGAAAAATGCTATCGCGCGATCGAGCGATGGATCAAATTCCTTATCCGTCGAGGGATCGCATCTGATCGCAACTGTTCGAAAATTTGCATGTAGGCCGGGATCTCACCATTTTCGCAGGATCCGCTAAAGTGGCCGTCCGATGAGCCAGTTCCTCGCGAACCACACCCGTTCTCATAGCTGCGGCGAGCTACGCGCCAGCGATGTCGGCAAGACCGTCGTCCTGACCGGCTGGGTCCAGAACTATCGAGATATGGGCGGCGTGGTGTTCATCGATCTGCGGGATCGCGAAGGCCTCACCCAGCTCCGCTTCGACGCGTCGTTCGCGGCAGAAGCTCACGCGCTCGCCGACACGTTGCGCTCCGAGTGGTGCGTTGGCGTGGTGGGTGAAGTGCGCGAGCGCGGCACCGTCGTCGATAGCAAGACCGGCAAGGAGCGCTCGCTCACGAATCCGAAGCTCGCCACCGGCGCGATCGAGATCTGGGGCAAGACGCTCGAGGTGTTCTCGAAGAGCGAGACGCCGCCGTTCCAGATCGAGGACGACACCGAGACCAAGGACGACGTCCGCCTCAAGTATCGCTACCTCGATCTGCGCCGGCCGATCATGCAGAAGAACCTGATGATGCGGTCGAAGATCACCACGACCACGCGCGACTACCTCGCGCAGAATCGGTTCCTCGAGATCGAGACGCCGTTCATGGTGAAGTACACGCCGGGTGGCGCGCGGAACTTCCTCGTGCCGTCGCGCCTGAATCCCGGCAACTTCTACGCGCTCGCCGAGTCGCCGCAGATCTTCAAGCAGCTGTTGATGGTCGGTGGCTACGATCGCTACTTCCAGATCGTGCGCTGCTTCCGCGACGAGGATTTGCGTAACGAGCGCCAGCCCGAGTTCACGCAGATCGATATCGAGATGTCGTTCGTGAACGAGCAGATCCTGCAAGGCGTGATGGAAGGCCTGATGCAGCGGCTGTGGAAGGACGTGCTCGGGTACGACCTGAAGCTGCCGCTCCGCCGGATGACGTACGCCGAGGCGATGGAGAAGTACGGCGTCGACAAGCCCGACCTGCGCTGCGACCTCGTCCTCACGGATGTCACCGCGGCCTCGAAGGAGAGCGGCTTCAAGGTCTTCACGGACGCGATCGAGAAGGGCGGCATCGTGAAGTGCCTGCGCCTCCCGGTGCCGAAGGAGAAGGTCACGCGCAAGATGCTGGACGCGATGCCGGACTACGTGAAGGGCTTCGGCGTTCAGGGTGTCGCGTGGGTGCGCGTCGAAGCCGAGGGTGCGTGGACGGGCGGCCTCAAAGGGTTCGCCGATGGCGCACGCGCGCAGATCAATCAGGCGACCGGCGCGCAAGCCGGCGACACGCTGCTGTTCATCGCGAACAAGGCGAAGGTCGCGAACGCGGCGATGGGTGGCCTGCGCCTCCACATGGGTGCGCAGCTCGACCTGATTCGCAAAGGCGAGTGGCAGTTCATGTGGCTCACGGATCCGCCGCTGTTCGAGATCGACGACGGCGAGATCGCGGCCGCGCACCACCCGTTCACGTCACCGCGCGTCGAGGACGAAGCTCTGCTCGAGACCGATCCGGGCAAGGTGCTCGCGCGCGCGTACGACCTCGTGCTGAACGGCGTCGAGGTCGGCGGTGGCTCGATTCGTATCCATCGCTCGGAGCTCCAAGACCGCGCGTTCCAAGCACTGCGGATCTCGGAAGAGGATCGCCGCGCGAAGTTCGGGTTCCTGTTGGACGCGTTCAAGTACGGCCCGCCGCCGCACGGTGGCATCGCGTTCGGTCTCGATCGCCTGTCGATGCTGATGACGCAGGCCGAGTACATGCGCGACGTGATCGCGTTCCCGAAGACGCAGACCGGTCAGGACAAGATGACCGAGTGCCCCACGCCGGTGTCGAAGAAGCAGCTCGACGAGCTGTTCATCCAGGTAAAGCCGGACCTGCCAACGAAGTCGTGACTTGCTGGGTCAGCGGCACCGTCTCGTGGAGCGGGCCGAGATCCAGGAATCGCTTGCCGTTCTCGTCGACGCCGAACAGATCGACGTAGCGATGATCGAACACGACATCGGCAGCATCCCACACCATCCGGGCGTGGACGTTCGTCGCGAGTTGATCGTCGATGCCGACGACGGTCGCGATGAAGTTCGTCCCGGTCGCGCGTAGCGATTCGGGCGTAGCGCCGTAGAGCGGACTGTCCTCGTCGATCGGATGGACGACGAGGAACGACAACGCGAACACCGGCGAGGTCGCTCGGCGAAGCTTCAGGTCGAACACGCGGCGCATGACCTCGCCGGTATCGAGCTTGTGCTCTTTCGTGATGTACGCGTGCACGGTCGCCTCGAGGATCGCCGTGGTGCGTTCGTTCGCCATCCGGAACATCAGCACGCGCTGGCCATCGTGATCGCCGATGATCGCCTTGTTCGAGAAGATGACGCGCGATCGCGGCGTGGAGAACCGCGCGAAGAACATGCCGGTGACGAGCGCGGTCAGAAGGATCGAATAGAACGTCTCGATCGTGACGATCGTGTTCGCGAGGTTGTCCTCGGGCGCGAGGTAGCCATACCCGATGGTGCCCATCGATTGGACCGAGAACCAGAAGCAGTCGATGAAGCCGGTCGAGTGATCGATCTTCGCGTGGCCGAGATACAGGACCGTCGCGAAGATCAGATTCGAGCCGAGGAACACCCCGAGGAACAGCAGGAACACCCGCGTCCACGTGGCCGTGCGCAGGAGGTGATACGCGTCATCCGCGAGGGACGTGCGCACGCCGCGACGCGCGAGGATCAAACGTCCTCGCGCATCGAGCAGCTGTTGGATCGGTTGGATCTTCGCCACGCGAAAGGATTATGAGGCCCAGGTCGGCGTGATGTCCAAGTCCATGCGAGTGCCGCGACGGATGATCCCGAGCTTGATCGGCTTGCCCGCTTCGCGATCGCGTAACGCACGGTGGAGCACGTCGACGTCCGTGATCGCGAGCGAATCGAGTTGGACGATCAGATCGCCGTCGATCAGACCCGCGCGCGATGCAGGCGAACCCGATTCCACCGACTGGATCTCGACCGCAGAAGCACCGACGCCATGCGCGTACGCGAGCCGGCGATCGAGCGGCCGCCGCGCGGCACCGATCCCGAGCCACGCGCGACGCACGCGACCGTGCGCGAGCAACTGCCCGAGCACCCACGCCGCGGTCTCGACCGCGATCGCGAATCCGAGACCCTGCGAGCGCGCGATGATCGCGGTGTTCACGCCGAGCACGCGACCGCGCGAATCCAACAGCGGGCCGCCGGAGTTGCCGGGATTGAGCGGAGCGCTGTGCTGGATCACGCCGTCGATCAACCGGTTCGCTTTACCGCGGAGCGATCGACCGAGCGCGGATACCACGCCGGTCGACACCGTCGATTCGAAGCCGAGCGGATTACCGATCGCGACCGCGAGCTGACCGACTTTCGGCGTCAGCGAGCCATCGACCGGGAGATACTTCGGCTGAGATTCGTTGATCCGGACGATCGCGAGGTCGGTCGCGGGATCGTTACCGGCGACTTGGCCCATCAAGGTCTCGCCGGTCGACGTACGGACACGGATCTCGTGGGCACCGGTCACGACATGCGAGTTCGTCATGACGTAGCCGTCCGGTGTGACGACGAAGCCGGAGCCCGCACCACCCTGCCCGCGCTTGGCCTTGATCTCTAAGCTCACGACCGCGGGCGCGGCCATCTCGACGACGCTCATCACCGAACGCGAGTACGCGTCGAGCAGCGCTGCATCGTCGTGAAGGTCCGCCGGTTCCATACTCACGATCGGCTCCCGATCGCGACATCCAATTCTACGCGGGCACCCGCGCGAATGAGGACGACCTTGACGGTTTGATCACCGTGATCGGCGAGCGCGTCGCGCAGGCTATCCGGGCCTTCGACCTTTTCACCGGCCAATTCGACGATGATGTCGCCGAGCAACAGGCCGCCTTTGTGTGCGGGGCCATCTTGCTCGAGGTTCGCGAGCAACGCGCCAGACTCGGTCTTCGACAACGCGACCGGATACGCCGCCACGCCGAGGTAGCCGCGACGGATCCCGCCATGCTGGATCAATTCATCGACCACGCGGCGAAGCGTGACCGTGGGGACCGCGAGATCCGCGCCGCGCATGAGCGTGCGGGTGTTGAGACCGATGACCTGACCATCGGAATCGATCAGCGGGCCGCCGGCGAAGCCTCGCGGGATCTGGCGATCGGATTCGACGTACCGATCGAGCGTCCCACCGCGCGGCGTATCGACCGATGGACCGAGCACGCCGATCGCGCGGAGGCTGGCACGTGCAGTCTTGCCGGGGCGACCGACCGCGAACGCGAGGTTGCCGACCGCGAGGCCGTCCAATTCGCGGAATGCGGCCGGCACGAGGCCTCCGCCCTTCACGCGAAGGACGGCGACGTCGGTGCCGGGATCCCGGCCGATGACCGTGGCCTCGCGTTCATCGAGGTTGCCGTCGGGTTGGGGGATGCCTACGGTGGTGGTGTCGGGAGTGTGGAAGCTGGACGTGACGACGAGATCGTCGGCCCAGACGATCCCCGTGCCGCCGTGGCCGTGGCCGCGACGAACGTGGACGGTGGAGGGGCTGGCGGTGGCAACGGCGTGGGCGAGCGCTTGATCGAGAGCAGCAAAGGCGGTGGCAGACATTCGGGAATCTCCTTCCCAGAAACCCTGCGCCGATTCGCGAAGGCTCGATATCCGCTGTTCGGGCGGAATCAGAGCGTCTTTGAGGCAGGGTCGACGTCCTAGATCGGCCTAGGCAAACGGCTAGGGTTGACCCGGAAGGTTAGCGTGCCCACATTACGCGCTAACCATGACCCGCAATCCTCAACTCCCGCTGCGCTCTATCAATGAGCCGATCCAGGTCGCACTGTTGACCGACGATCCGTTGCTGCGCGCTGGGCTCTCGAGCCTGCTCGCGCAAGTCGGGTCGATCGACGTGGTCGATCAGAACGCTGCCGAAGTGGCCTTGTGGGATGCCGGGGTGGATGGAGAAAAGGCGCTACAGCGCCTCGCCGAAATCAAAACCCTGGAAATCCCCGTGGTCGCCGTCGTCGGTGATCAGGCACATGTGTCCCCTGCCCTTGCCGCTGGTGCACGCGGTGTCGTCCTTCGCGATCAAGTCGGGCCCGGCATCCAAGCCGCGCTCGCCGCTGTTCGCTCGGGGCTCACCGTGGTCGACACGGCGCTCGCACAACAACTCGTCCCGCCCGCTCCGGTCAAGACCAGCAATGGTAAAGGCCGTGGCGAGCTGACCGAGCGCGAACGCCAGGTCGTCCAGCTCCTCTCGGAAGGCTTGTCCAACAAGTTGATCGCCGATCGTCTCGGCATCAGCGATCACACCGCGAAGTTCCACGTCAACGGTGTGATGATCAAGCTCGGTGCGAGCACGCGTACCGAGGCTGTCGTCGAAGCGATGCGACGCGGCCTGATTCGCCTCTAAGCGAAACGCGCTCTCGTAAAAGGCCCACCGAAAGGTGGGTTTTGTTATTTTCGGCTCCGGTGGCAAGGGACCCGATTCCAACGTGGTGCTTTTCGCTCGTCGTCGTGCGACTCGGCCATCGCTTCCTGTTGGTCCACGAGAAGAAGCACGGCCAGCTCTGGTATCTGCCGGCGGGTCGCGTCGAACCGGGCGAGTCGTTTGCCGAAGCCGCGATTCGCGAGACGTTCGAAGAAGCCGGCATCGTCGTGCGGCTCACCGGCGTCGTGCGCGTCGAACATTCGCCAAGCGATGCGGGTGCGCGGATGCGCGTGATCTTCGTCGGCGAGCCCGCGGACAATCGCCCGCCGAAGTCGGTGCCAGACGACGAATCGCTCGGCGCCGCCTGGGTCACCCTCGACGAGTGCGGCTCTTCCCGGTACCCGTTGCGCGGCGGCGAGGTCCTCGAGTTGTTTTCGCACGTCCAGAAGAAGCCTTCGGCGCCGCTTTCGGTGTTGACCGTCGAGGGCGCACCGTTTTAACGGTCGGCAGCCAACCGAACACGTCCAGCTTCACGATGCCTTCGTCGCCGACGATGACGCCTTCGTCCTCGAGCAACTGACGCTGCATCGCCGCGCCGACGGGATCGAGGATCTTGATCCGGCCGCGCGTCTTGCCGGCTTTGCCGATCACGCGTTGCCACGGCAGGCCATTCGCGTTCTTCAGCGATGCGGCGGCCACGCGTGCACCGCCCGGCAGGCCCGCGAGCTCGGCCACCTGCCCATACGTGGCGACATGACCGCGCGGAATTGCGCGAATCACCGCGTGCATCTTCACGAACAACGCCTCGAGATGTTGGCGATCGCTGGACGCCATCGGCGGTGGCAAGGTAGCACTCGAACATGCAGATCCGAGTGCTCTACTTCGCGGTGTTTCGCGAACGGCTCGGCCGGGACGAGGACATGCTCGAGCTCCCGGCTGGAACGACCGTCGCGGCAGCGCTCGCCGAGCTCGCTCGGATGCACGAGCCGATCGCGCGGCTGCGAACGAAGTTCCGGGTCGCGGTGAATCAAGAGTTCAGCGACGAAACCCGCGTCCTCGAAGACGGCAACGAGCTCGCGCTGATCCCGCCGGTCGCCGGTGGCAGTGGCCGGCACGTGCTGTTGATCGATCAACCGCTCTCGCTCGATCGTTGCGTCGCCGCGGTGAGCGGTCCGGCGATCGGCGGCATCGTCACGTTCTCGGGCACCGTGCGCGTCCACAACCACGATGCGGTGATCACGCACCTCGACTACTCGGCGTACGAGGCGATGGCGGTCAAGGAGATGACTCGGCTGTGCGACGAGGTCGAAGCGCTCGTGCCCGAAGCGCATGTCGCGGTCGAGCATCGGATCGGGCGGCTGCAGATCGGCGAGCTTGCCGTCGTGATCGCGGCCGGTGCGCCGCATCGCGCGGAAGCGTTCAAGGCGTGTCGCGAGCTGATCGATCGGCTGAAGCAACAAGTCCCGATCTGGAAGAAAGAGTTCGGCTCGGCCGGCGAAGAGTGGATCGGCCTCGGACCCTAGTGCGACGATGAGCGGGATGCGATGGGCCTGCGCGATGCTGTTGGTGGCGGGCTGCGACAACGTGTTCGGCCTGTACGGCGCCAAGATGCATCCGGATGCGGGTGTGAGGTTCGAGAAGTCCGTCATTCTCACGAGCTCCGCGACCACGACGGTCACGAACCTGCCGATCAGCATCACGATCGCGAGCGATCCGGATCTCGCGATGAATGTCGCCGCCGGCGCGACCAACCTCGCCTTCTACGCGAACGAGACCTTGTTGCCGACCGAGATCGTCGGGTACACGAGCGACGGCTCGCTCGAGGCGTGGGTTCAGGTCCCGTCGCTCGCTCCAGGGATGACCACGCTCGCGATGCGCTATGGCGGTCCGGAACGTCGCACGCAGTGACGCGGTGTGGCCGGCGTCGGCGGTCGGCGTGTGGCACGCATCGGACCCCGATGTCCCGATGATCGACCAGAGCGTTCATCACCACGATGCGAGTGTCATCGCCGGAGATACGGCCCCCGGCATCACCGATGGCATCGTCGGTCAGGCGCGGGTGTTCGATGGCATCAAGAATCGGTTGTGCAGCACCGATAGCGACGGGAGCATGATCTTCGGCACGCACTCGTTCAGCTTCGAGACGTGGGTCTACGTCGATCACAGTCATGCCGGCTCCGACCGACCCTTCACGCATGGTGGCGCGGTCGCCACGGATGTCGGGTTCGACTTCGAGCTCGGCACCAGCTTCTGGGTGCCACACCTCGCCGATGGCACCACGCTCGTCGAGCCAGTCCAATTCCAGGAGACGCTCGGCCGCTGGGTCCACCTCGTCGCCGTCGTCGATCGGGAAGCCGGACAGCTCGAGCTCTACGCACAGGGTGTGCTGGTCACGATGGGCACCATCCCGGTCGGCTTCGGCTCGATCGACGAGGATCGACCGATCTGCTTCAGCAGCGAGGCCCAGCCGTTTGTCGGCAAGCTCGACGAGCCTCGGGTCTACAGCGAACCACTCGATCCAGCCTGGATCGCCGCGACCTACAACAACCTCGCGAATCGCAGCGCGTTCATCACGATCGGCGGGCAGACCGCGATCTCGCTATAGCGGTAGCGTGATGCCGATGCCGACGCCCATCATCTCGGCATGCTCGGTCGAATCGACGACGCTCGTCACGTCGAAGCCGGCCGTGAACGTCGGCACTTGCTTGCCCGCGTGACAATCCGCGTGAAGCATCGGGATCCGCGCACCGAACCGGATCGTGCCACCGCCCGTGCGATGCGGCGTCGAGTAGACCTCCGACGGCGGCATGCCATCGACGGACACGCCATCGTCACCGACATCGACCGCCTTCGCTTGCAGCGGTTGACTGATGAACGTCGACACCGCCGCGAGCGGCACGAAGTAGCAGTTGTCGTAACCGATCTGCGCGCCCGCATCGACCGCGGCGAAGGTACCGGCCGCCGGCGCGAAGCCACCGCCGAAGCCCGCGTTCAACGACAGCGGGCCCTTGCTCGGTTGCCAGCGCACACCGGCACGCGTCGAGTAGACCTCGTGGTTCGCGGGACCGATGCTGCCTTCGACCGTGGCCGCGGCGCCTTCGATCGAGAGCTCGGCGGTCGGCGTGATGCCGTAGCGCAGGCGCCCGGTGCCTTGGTCGTAGCCCGGATCGAAGATCTGCGAGTGCGTCGACAGATCGACATCGAGCGCCTTGTCGGTCGGCGCGAGCGTGTTCACCGGCGCGAGTGCGAACGCCTGGGTCGGCGGCGAGTACAGGTGCTGGCTACACGCGGACAACGCGATCAGGAGTGCTGCGAGCTTCATGGTTCGTTAACCCGCGAGCTCGCGATCGTGGGAAGCGGCAAGCGACGGCACGTGTGGTTCACGTGCAACACGCGGAAACGCTTGGTCACGTTATGAAGAACCGTGACGCACCGAAGCTGGTGAAAATTCACCGGCACGATTTGGCCGTGGAGATGCACCAGCGGTGGGCATGCGCTCCATCTTGTTTCTCCTCGTCGCGAGCACCGCGTTCGCGGATCCGAAGCCGGCGTCACAACTCGTCGTGGGGCGACCCGAGACCATCCACATTCAAGGTCACGCACCACCGACGGTGCAGCCCAAACCGAAGAAGAACTATCTGCGAATCGCGCCGCCGTATTCCGACTACGCGATCGAGCACGACTCGTGGGGCATGGCGTACCTGCTCCTCGACATCGATTCGCAAGGCACGGTCGAGCGCGTGAAGCTGCTCAAGCATCCCGGTTACGACCTCGATCAGATCGCGATCGATACGGCGCTGAAGCTGAAGTTCACGCCGGCGCAGGATGCCTCCGGCAAGGCGATCGGCTCGCAGTTGATCTGGCCGATCGAATGGCCGAGCTACTGGTGGATGGTCGACTTCGAAGGGCTCGCGACGCGCATGCCGCTCGAGGCGATGGCGTACGTGCCGTGCCGTGGCTCGGGACCGATGCACCTCGGCTCGATCCATCCCGCGTATCGCGACTGCGAGATGTTCAAGCCGGAAGCGCTGAACACCGAGCCGTGGGTCGAACGTAAATAGCTACGGCGTCGGCGCTGGCTGTCCGCCCGCATTCGCTGCGCCACCTTCGACCTCGACGCCACCACCGGTGTGATCCGCCGGCAGCTCGTGATCGAGGTGTGCAGAACCCGCCGAGCCCGCGGAACCCGCCGAGCCCGAGCCCGCCGAACCCGACGCCGGGCCGAGGTTCGCCCCCGATCCGACCGTCACGGGCGGAGGCGGCGGCGGATTCGTACCGCTGCCGTTGTTCGGCATCGTCGTGATCGTCGGCGGCGGCTTGTTCGCGAACGCACCCATGTTCGGCGCCGGCGGCCGCGTGCCACTGCCGCTCGGCGTACCACCCGCGTTGAAGTTCTCGCCGTTGCCGGTGGTGTTCGTCTGCGAGCCCGCACCGCAATCGAGGTTGAGCCGCTTCATGTCCTTGAACTTGTCGCTGAGCTTGATGTGGAACAGGCCGTCCGCACGCTTCTCGGCACCGGTCGTCGAGATCGTCGTGTACATCTTCTGCCCTTCCGGCGTCTTCTTCAGCGACTCGTCCGGCTTGAACTTGAGACAGCCGGCGACCACCGACTCGTCGAGGGTCTGCGCCATCGTCATCTGGTATTCGACGTGGACCTCACCATCGGGCGACTTCAGCTCGAACTGCGTGACTTCGAACTTGCCGGGCTTGTACGCCGACGAGTGCGCGTCCGGATCGCCTTCGGCCGGCGTGAACTTCGCCTTGATCTCGAGCGACGTGATGTTGAGCTTGTCGAACTCGATGCCTTCACCGAGCATCGCCGCGCGCGACCGATCCTTGACGAGCGGCTTCAGCTTCGTGTGACCGTTGCCGAGCGTGCAGCCCTTCGGACACGAGATTTCGATCGTGCCGTCGGCCTTCGTCATGTCCATCGACGCCTTGCCCATCTTGTTCTTCGTGTTCGGCAGGTCGAGATCGATATCGAGATCGAGCTTGCCCGTCGCCGGCAGACCGATCGCGCTCTGCAGCGGCAAGCTGCCGGCCGGAACGTCGTCGCCCTTCAACGCGATCTTCACGCCCTTCTGGCCGAACCGCGGCAACGAGATGTTGCCCTTGATCGTGCCGTAGCCGGACGGATCGCCGACCTTCAGGTTCAGATCGACCGACGCCGTGAGGCCGAGCAACGGCAGGATGCCCGCCTTCACCTCGGCCTCTTTGATCACGATGATCATCGGCACTTCTTCGGGCTTCGATGGCCGCGACTTCAAGGTGATGTTCTTGAACGTCACGTTGCCCGGCAAGATCCCGCGCTCGACGCTGCCGATCTGCACCTCGAACGAGCCCGCGAGCTGCTCGGCGACGCGATCCTTCAAGCGCTCGTATGGAAACGTCGCCTGCAGCGCGAACAAGAACACGACGATCCCGAGCAACACGAGCGAGACGTAGCGAAACACGATCGTGCCGCGCCGCCCGAGCTTGGTCGAAACCGGGGTCCAAACTTTGTTGAAGCCCGCACCGAGCTTTTCGAAGAGGCCTGCGAACGGAACCTGCACGTCAGCTGCCCTTCTTGTCGGAACCCGTTGCCGAGCCCGAGCCAGCGCCCGAGCCTTGACCGGCCTGGTCCTTGTAGTAGTTCGTGATCTCGACGTCCGCCTTCAACAACGTCTTGTCGTGAAAGTCAGGCGCGATATCGAGCTTCGTCACCGCGATGCCCTTCGACGTGGTCTCGAGCGCGGTTAGAAAGTCCTTCAACTGCTCGAGCGAGATCTTGTCGACGGTGACGGACTTCGTCTGGATCGCGATCACGCCATTCTTCGACTCGCCGTGCGGCGTGATCGTGCTCGTCAGGTTGTACTTCGCCTTCTTCGCTGCATTCGTGATGTACGTGTCGAGCGGCTCCGGCTCGGTCTTCAACGCGGCCATCGGATCGGCATCGCCGACCGTGGTGCCACGCGCGCGCATGTCGGCGAGCGCCGCGAGCGCCTTCCGCGTGGTGTTGTTGCGCGCTTCCATCGCGTCGAGCCCGTCGTGGATCGCGAACGCGACCCAGAACGCGAGCGTGATCGGCGCGATGATTCCCGCGAGCACGACGAGCCTGCGCTCGCGCGGCGAGATCCGATCCCAGAAGTCCCGGGCTTTATCTTGGATCGACATCAGTTGCACCCCTGGGCGTTGATCGTCATCGTGAATCGCTTGAGCTCACCCACGCTCTCGAGCGCGCCACGATTGACCTCTTTGTTGAAGCAATCGATCTTCTTCAGCTCGGTCTGCAACGTGTCGACCTCTTCCGGCGACTTCGCCGTGCCTTGCAAGTCGATCTTCTGGCCGTCCACCGAGAGCCGCGTCACGTCGAGCGTGATCTTTCCCGGCGGTGGAATGTGCGCGTTGATCTCGAGCAACATGTCGTAGGCGGTCATTTTCGGCATCACCGACGGCCCGGCCGCGCCACCCGCGCCGGTCATCTTCAGCACTTCGTCCGCCGTTTTCACGGCCTTGAATTGCTCCTGGGTCTCGTTCGCGAGGCGTTGCGCGAGCACCTTGTCCGCCTTCTTCAAGCGATACAGATCCGCATACGCCGCGACCGACGCTGTCGCGCAGATCGCGAGCACCGCGGCACCGAGCGGCACCGCCTTCGCGCGGAGGAATGACAGGTCGACCTTGACCGCGAGCGGCCCGCTGCGCAGATCGAACTGCGGGCGACCACCGGCGCTGTCGTACGCCATGCCGAGCGTCAATGCCGCCGCATCGATCGGCAGATCGTTCGCCTGCGGTGCGAGCTTCAAGCCCGCGAGCGCGACGGCGTCATCTTGCGTGATCCGCCACGTCGGAATGCCGATCTGCTCGGCCATGAACGAGCCGAGCCCGCGAATCCGCGAGCCACCGCCGACGATCAGCGCCGCGATCGGGCTCCATCCGGTCTTCGCACGACACGCCGCGATCGTCTGGCGCACGTCGCGCGAGAACGGCGTGAGCTCCTGCACGATCACGTTGTGGACGCGCTGCCAGGCCTCGCTCGTCGCCGGCTCTGCCGTCGAAGCGACAAAGCCATCCGCGTGCTTCGCATCCTGCGCGCGATCGAAATCGAGGTGCCAGAACTTCATGATCGCTTCGGTGACTTGCTTGCCGGCGCGCGCGATCGACCGACTGAACACGGCCTTGCCGCCCTGCACCACCACCACGTCCGTCCGCTCGTGACCGATATCGATCACCGCGACCGGACCTTCCATCCGCGCCTGCGCGAGCGACGGCACGCGATCGACGAGCTTGGCCGCCGCGCCACCAATCGTGAGCAGACCGCGCGGGTCGAACCCGACGGACTTGCCGATATCGATCAACTGCTCCGCGCGATCGAGCCGCATCGCGTACGCGAGCACGCGCATGCCATCCGCCGGCGCCGCCATCCGACCACGCACCGCACCCGGCGGTGGCACGTCGAGCCCTTGCATCGGGTTCGGCGGTGTGGGAATCGGCTCGTACGTGTAGACCATCTCCTCGAGATCGACGGGCACGATGCCTTCGAGCTCGCCGCCGACGGCCTTGTCGAGGTCGGCGCGCTTCAGGCTCTTGAACCCGAAGTCGATGATCTGGGTGAACACCTGATCGCCGTACACGCCGAGATAGCCGCTCTCGTCGCGCAGCCGGAGCTCTTCGATCATCTGCGCGAGCACGCGCTTCGCCCGAGTCTCCGTCGACTCTTCGCCGGGCGGAACGAGCCGCTCGACGACGTTCAGGAGTGCGGCGCCGCGAAGGCCGGGGGTAGCAACCGCGAGCTTGACGCTCCACGCTCCGAGGTCGACTGCGAATACACGTGACGCCATATCAATCTTCCTTCAGGTAGACCCACCCGCCGTTCGGCACGGGAGGCTTCCTGACGTTCTGGGGCACGAGCTTCGTGTCCCACACGCCGGTGATCGTGGTTCGGATCGCCGGATACACGGGCGAGCCGTCTGCATTCTTCTGCTTGCGCTCGATCTCGCCGTACGCTTCGACGCGATACGTGCGGCGCGCGCCCGTGCGAGCGATCAGCGCGAGCTTCGTCGCGTTGAGCTTCAGTCCGATCTTCTCGCTGAGTCCGGGCAAGCCGGCCGCGAGTGCTGCGGTCGCCGCGCTGCCTTGGACGGTGCCCGCACCCGAGCCCGCGATGCCTTGCACCGACGCACCGGGATCCGCGACATAAGCGATGAAGTCGCCGTTCGAACCGAAGTTCTCGCCGAGGTCGCCGGCCTTCGCGACGTACGTGGCGAGCGTGTAGAGCTTCTTCGGATCGGTGACGACCGGGTCGCTCTGATTATCGGCCGTGAGGAACAAGATCGCCGCGATCAACGGGACGCTCTTCACCGACTTCAGGTTGACCTTGCACCCGCCGTACGCCGTAAACGCATCGCCGAACAACGACCAGAACCGATCGTCGACGCCGCGCATGAGCTTCATCTCGCCGACGGTGTCGATGTACGTGTTCTTCGCGTAGTACTTGTCCTTCAGCGCTTCGTAGCCGTAGTCCTCGGTGGTGCCGCGGTTCGAGCCGATCTGGACGTCCTTGTCGATGTAATCGAGGATCGCGTTCGCCTGCGTGATCCGATCGCGGTGATAGCCATCCGCCGCGTCTTCGTTGAACACGTTGTCGTACGCCGGCGAGTAGTACAGCGCCTGGATCAGGTTGTTGAGGTTGCCGGCGACCGAGTTCGAGCCGGTCTGGGTGCCGACGTTCGCGCAGTTGATATCGATCTTGCCGTCTTCGGTGCCGAGCGGTTCGTTGAAGCCGCAGTGGCCGACCGGATCCGCGAACAAGCCCTTCACCTGCGACGGCGAAAAGCCGAGGAGCCCTTGGACTTCTTCGGCGCTACCGCAGAACGGCGCGATCAACGTGTCGGCGTAATCGGTCAGCTGGATGCCGCCGAGCATCGACATGTTCTTGTTCGAGCTCGCCGCGTTATCCATGCGCTGCTGCAGCCGGATCATCAGCTCGCCGAACGCCTGTGCCGACCGCGCGAGGAATTGCGAGCGCACCTGATCGCGATAGTTCGCGGCCGCGATCATGTCGACGTTCGACGTGGTGCCGAACTCGTTCGTGATCACGAGTGCGATCGCGATCGCGATCAACACGGTCATGAGCGCGATGCCGCGCTGACCTTTCCGTGACCGTATGCGTCGTTTGAGATTCATGTCGGGTTGAGGAGCAGCATCTCGCTCATTTGAACGCGCGCTTGAGTCGAGAGCTTCACCTCGCGACCCGCTTGCATGTACGTGACCGTGATCTTCACGCGCGACGGCAGATAGCCCTTCTGGCCGTCCGTCTGCATCGTGTCCCACGTCTCCTGCCATTCGACGGTCTTCCAGTTGAAGAACTCGATCTTGACGTTCTTGATGTCCGACAGGAGCACGTCGTAATCGCTCGGCTCTTGCTCCGGCGGTTGGTTCGATTGGCGGCGCTGCTCGCGACGGACCCAATCGATCTTCGACTTCTGTTCCGGATCTTCGCGCGACATGTACTCGATCACGGTCTGATCCGACTCGTGCGCGTCCGCCCACAAGTTGCGGTGATTCATCGTCGAGAACCGCACGCTTGGCACCGGCGATCGCGGCTTCGCGACGAGCATCGTACGCGGATGCGTCTGCGCGTACGTCGGATCTTCGTTTGCCGAGATGTACATCGCCTCGAAGTCACGAACGACGCGATCGAGCGCTTGGCGCAGCTCGTGGTTGCGCTCTTCGTACTGCTCGTACTGCTTCTTCGCTTCCGACGTGTTCGAGATCGTCTTCCACGCGAGCGTCATCATCATCACGATGATCGCGCTCGAGACCATGATCTCGAGCAGCGTCATGCCGGCTTGAGCTCTACGCTTCACGAGCCCGAGCCTTTCTTCGTGCCCGTCGAGCTCGAGCCCTTGCCCGATCCACTCGCCGAACCGCTGCTCGATCCGGATCCCGAACCGCTATCCGCGGCGCCGAGGCCGTTCAACGTGCGATCGATCGCCGCGCCGTCGGTGTAGAACGCGACGAAGTCGAGCGTGCGATCGCTGCCGAGCACCTGGTACTTGATGTGGAGCGTGACCTTGCGGACCGAGTCCTTCAGGATCTCCTGGAACGTCGAGTACTGCGATTGGATCAGCGATGCCGCGCCGGAGCTCGCGACCGATTGGCCGCCCGACAAACCGCCGAACATCGACGACATTGCCTGGCCGAGGAAGCTGTTCTGGAACCCCGATAGCGGTGTGGCAACACCTTCGCCGAGCTGGATCGCCGAGCCGTAGCCGCTGCCACTGCCGAGATTCGAGCCCGAGCCCAGTGCCGCCGACCCGAGCGCAGATCCGGCGCCCGAGCCACTCGCCATCTGCGTGAGCTGCTCGAACGTGGGGATCGTGGCGACCTCGATCTTGTAGCTGTACTTGATCGTCGGCCAGCCGAGCTCGCTGAAGTCCTTCCAGTCCTGTTCGAAGTCGGTGTCTTGAAACCCGTCCTTCAACATCGTCTCTTCGATCTCGTTCATCTGATAGCGACCGAGATCCGTGGCGACACCCATCATGTGCGCCTGCTCGGCGTTGAACACGCTGCCCGCCGCACTCTTGATCAACACGACCAAGCCGAGCCCGAGGATCGACAGCGCGAACATCACCTCGATCAGCGTGAAGCCCTTCTTGGACGGGCGCTTCATTGATCGCTCTCCCGCCGAGCGTTCTTGTCGCCCATCGCGTTGCGCATCATGTGATCGTTGACGTCGCGCAGCACGCCGTCGCGGAGCTCGACCTTGCCGGTCAACCCGTACACGAGCACCGTGAAGATCTCGCTGCCATCGGTCAGCTCGATCACGGCCTTCTCCGACGAGCCATTCGGCCAGAAGTAGATCGCGACCTCACCCTTCGTGACGCTCTCGTCGCGATGCTGGATCCAGACCTCTTTGAACTTGATCCCCTTGCCGGCGCGCAGCTCGCGCTTCCACGTCTTGGGGACGGACTTCTGCTGCTTCGAATCGTAGGTCTTGCCCTCGGCATCGCCCGTGATCGAGTCGTCCGCGAGCTTGCACTTGCGATCGTCGACGTGATGGCCCGCAACCGCCATCGAGTTCTTCATGTTCTGCATCGCATCGACGGGCATGTTCGCGAACGCGTTCTTGGCCTTCTCCGCCGCGCGATCCATGTCCTCTTGCGGCGTGCGTGGCTTCTCGTTCTTCGCGATCGCCTGCGCGCCGGTGCAAATCTCGACCTGATACGAATTCGTGTCGAAGCTGAGAACGACGCGATGCATCTCGCCGTGCTCGACCGCGAGCTCGCTGGCACGTCGCAACACTGCGGACAGCTCCGTCGAATTCTCGACGAGGTCGGCCTTCGTCACCTGACGAAAGCCGGTCCGCACGAGCAGGAGCATGCCTCCGATGACGGCGAGAACCACCATCATCTCGAGCACGGTCATGCCATATGTGTTGCGACGCTTCATGAGTTACCAGCTGATGACGTCGTCACCCTGCGGCGCGGGACCGTCTTCTTTGCCGTTCTCGCCGAGCGACTTCACGGCAAGCCCCTTCGCGCCCGCCGGCAGCGAGGCACCGCAGTACATCTTGTACTCGTTGCCCCACGGGTCCTTCGTATCCTTGCTGTTCATGTACTCGTTGAGGTCCGACAGCGCCGCCGGGCACGACTTGTCCGGGTGCGCTTGCGACCACGACGGATACGCCTCGTAGGCGTACTTCTTCACGGTGTCTTCGGCGATGTGCACCTTCGACTCGCCGAACAGCTTCATGACGCGAGGACCGACGACCAAGCCCATGACGAGGGCCAAGATCGCGAGCACGATCATGATTTCGAGAAGGGTCATGCCCTTCTGGCTCCGCTTCGCAATGCGACGACGCAAATTCTTCAACATGACGTTCTCCTTCAGTGCGGTCCGGACAGATTTCCGAGGTCCATGATGGGTTGCAAAATCGAAAACACGATGAACGCGACAGCGCCGCCCATGACGACGAGCATGATCGGCTCGAGCAACGCGGTGAACCGCGAGAGCTTCGTGTCGACCTCGGTCTCGTACGTCGTCGCGACGCGCTCGAGCATGCTCTCGAGCTGACCGGCGCGTTCGCCAACGGCTGTCATGTGGATCATCGTCGCCGGGAATTGACCGGACTTCTTCAACGTCTGTGCCAGCGATTCACCCTCGGTGACCGCCTTCTTGGCCTCTTCGATCGCCGCCTGGATGTGCACGTTGCCGACGATCTGCTTCGCCGTATCCAACGAGCGCAACATCGGCACGCCGGACTGCAACATCGTGCCAAGCGTGCGCGCGAACCGACCGACGTTGATCGTCCGGATCAGCTCGCCGAGCACCGGCAGGTTGAGCACGAACTTGTGCCAGGTCGCCTTGCCCTCTTTCGTCTTCTTCCACGCGGAGAAGCCGAAGCCGCCGAGCACGCCGAACAGGATCATCGCCCACCAGTACTTGCCGAAGAACGCCGACGACGCGATCAGCATCCGCGTGTTGATCGGCAGCGACTTGCCCTGCGACGTGAACATCTGCGTGATGTTCGGGATGACCTTGACCATCAGCACCATCATGATGCCGGTGCCGACGACGACCATCACCATCGGATAGATCATCGCGCCTTGGATCTTCGACTTCAGCTTCTGCGCGGATTCGAGGAACTCCGCGAGCCGCGTCAACACTTCGTCGAGGTTACCGGCGGTCTCACCGGCGCGAACCATCGAGACGAACAGGTCGTCGAACAGCTTCGGATGCTTCGCGAGCGCATCCGCGAACGCCATACCTTCGTTGACGTTCGCGCGGACTTCCGACACCGCGGTCTTCAGGCGCACGTTCGTGATCTGCTCGACCAACGCACCGAGCGCTTCCGCGAGCGGAATGCCGGCGCGGATCAACGTGGCCATCTGGCGCGTGAACGCCGCGATCTCGGTCTTCTTGACGCCGGAGAACACGCCGCCGAGGTCGACGTCTTTCTGGAGACCGCCGCGCTTCGCGTTCGCGTCCTTCGCGGCTTTGCCGCCCTTCGATAGCTCGAAGCTCGTGACGAGCACGCCGTCCTTGCGCAGGATCTGGCGCAGGAGCTTCGGCGTCTCCGCTTCACGGATGCCGTTGACGTTCTTGCCGCTATTCGCGACGCCTTTGTACGCGTACATCGGCATTAGTCGGTGCTCTCCGCGGTCATCAACATGACCTCTTCGGGGGTCGTCATGCCCTGTACGACTTTGCGGGCACCATCGGCGCGAAGCGAAACCATGCCCGCTTCGATCGCAGCGTTACGAATCGCGCCGGCATCCGACTTCGCAAGAGCGAGGCGGCGCACGGCTTCGTTGATGATCAACAGCTCGTAGATGCCGGTCCGGCCCTTGTAACCGAGCTCGTTGCAATCCGGGCAACCGACCGGCTCGAACACCGTGCCGGGAGGACACGGGCGCATGCCCTTCACGTCGGGGAACCGATAGCCTCCGGCGTAGAACGTGGCCGGATCGAGGCCGAGCTCGTTCAGGATCTCTTCGCTCGGGCGAACCGCGCGCGCGCACTTGTAGCAAGGGCGGCGGACGAGGCGTTGCGCGAGTAGGCCAACGAGCGAGCTCGTCACGAGGAACGGCTCGATGCCCATGTCGACGAGGCGCGTGATGCCACCGGCGGCGTCGTTCGTGTGAACGGTCGAGAACACGAGGTGGCCGGTGAGCGATGCGGTGATCGCCACTTCGGCCGTCTCGCGGTCACGAATCTCGCCGACCATGATCACATCTGGATCTTGACGCAAGAACGAGCGAAGTCCCGACGCAAACGTCAGGTCGATCTTCGAGTTGACCTGGGTCTGCGAAATCCCTTCCAGCTGATATTCGACGGGATCTTCGACGGTCAGGATGTTGATGTCCGGAGCGTTGATCTCCGAGAGACACGCATACAGCGTGGTCGTTTTGCCCGAGCCGGTGGGACCGGTCACGAGCAAGATGCCGTGAGGGCGTTTGATGATGTCGCGGATGCTCGCGAGTTGATCGTTCGCGAACCCGATGTCCGCCAAGCCCAACAACACCGACGAACGATCCAATAGTCGGATCGTGACGCTCTCGCCGGCCGCCGTCGGCGCAGTCTCGACGCGCATGTCGACGTCCTTACCGGCCATCTTGCGGCGAATACGCCCCGATTGCGGCAACCGCTTCTCGGCGATGTTGAGGCCGGCCATGATCTTCACGCGCGCGAGGATCGAGGCCTGGAACTTCTTCGGCGCGCGCTTCGCTTCACGCAGCACGCCGTCGATCCGGTTGCGAACGATGATGTCCTTCTCGCCGGGCCGGATGTGAATGTCCGACGCGCCGTCCTTCGCCGCCTGGAACATCAGCGAGTTCACCCAGCGAATGATCGGAGCCTCGTCGTTCGCGTCGAGCATGTCGACGAGCTCTTCGTTGCCGTACTCGTCCTCGGGCGCTTCTTCTTTTTTATGACTCTCTTCGAGCTCCGCGCCGCCACGCAGACGCGAGTAGGTCTTGTTGATGTGATCGATGATTCGCGGTGCCGATGCGACGATCGGCTCGACGGGTTCACCGATCAAAACGGCAACCGCATCGATCACTTCGACCGCGTGTGGGTCTGCCACCACGATCACGACGCGCCCGTTTTCGCGCCGAATTGGCAGCACTTCACGTTGCCGCGCGAAGTTGATCGGGAGCTTGTCGATGAGATCCACGGGGATGTCGTCCGCGCGCGGAAGATCGCGCGTGTACGCCATGTCGAATTGCACGGCCAATGCCAGTGCTAGCTGTTCCTCGTCGCAGAGCTTCATCCGCACGAGGACTTCGCCTAGCAAACCGCCTTCCTCTTTTTGCTTCGCCAACGCGCGTTCGATCGCGTCGGGCGTGAGCTTGCACTTGTCGACGAGGATCTCGCCGATCAACGGTGCATGGACGGCGTACGGCATCGCCATTTACTTCTTCTCCACCGGGTTCGGAGTCGGGGCCTTGTCCGGGTGATCGTTCGAGCCCGGGTTCTTGATCTGGCCGTTGCCATGACCGTCGACCTCGGGCGCCTCGACGCTCGACGGACCGTAATCGATCGCACCCTCTTGCACGGTCTGACGCTTGCCGGCCGCGTTGAGCAGCGCCGCGTCATCTTCGACGCCCTTCAGCGCGACGTTGATCTCTTCGACGAGGCCGCGCTTCTTGCGGTAGTCGATCTTCGGCTCGTACTTCGCATCGTTCAGGTTCGCGAACGATTCGGTGAACTCGCGGTACTCGCGCAGCTTGCGCTCGCGGATCTGCTGGAGGTCGAGCTGGTCCTTGATCACGTACGGCGTGATGAGGATGAGGAGGTTCGTCTTCTTCTTCGACTTCGTCGTGTACTTGAACAAGTAGCCGAGCAGCGGGATATCGCCGAGCAACGGCACCTTCGTGACGTTGAACGCCTCGCGCTCCTGGATCAGGCCGCCGATCACGACGCTCTCTTGATCGTGAACCACGACCTGGGTCTTCAGCTTGCGCTCCGTCCACGTCGGGCCGAGCTGCGGATCCTTGCCGCCGAGGTCTTTCGTGTTCTGCTCGATCTCGAGGCGGATCGTGCCGGTTGCCGAGATGTGCGGCGTGACGTTCAAGTCGAGCGTCAGGTTCTCGCGCTGGATGTTCTGGCCGATCGAGCCGAGCGGCAAGCCCGTCGAGCCCGAGGTCGACGTGCCCGTGCCGGTGATGCCACCGAACGAGAGGCCGGCCTGGTACGGGATGTTGTTACCGACGGAGAACTCGGTCTTCTCGTTGTCGATCGCGATGATGTGCGGCGCCGACAAGATGTTCGTGTTGTCCTGGGTCGCGAGCGCCTGGAACAGCACCGCGTACGACGGAATGCTCGTGCCGAGGAACGTCTGCGAGTTCGTCAGCGGCGATCCGATGAGACCGCCGATGAGGCCGGTCAGCGACGCGATCGACGACGGCGACACCGACTTCAACGTCGACGTCTGGACGCCGCCGAGGACGAGGGCATCGCCACCTTGCACCGGCACACCACCGTGCGACGACGTGCCGAGGTCGAGCTCTTTGTTCAACGTGACCTCGAGGATCAGCGCCTCGATGAACACCTGACCGCGCGCCTTGTCGAGGCGCTTGATCACGTCCTTGATCGCGAGGTAGTCGCGACCGCTCGACATCACGATCAGCGAGTTCGACGGATCGTCGTTCGTGATCCGGACCTGACCTTCGAGCGCGGCACCGACGCCACCACCGGCGTTCGGCTGCGGCGTGTTCTGCGGCAGCGGCGCACCGCCACGGCCACCATTCGGACCGCCCTGTCCCGGCGCCTGCTGACCCGCGGGCCGCGCCTGCGCACCTTGCGTGAGCGCGGTGTTGAGCGTGGTCGCGAGATCCTTCGCGAGCGCGTTCTCGAGCGTGTACACGCGAATCGCCGAGCCACCCTCGGTATCGAGCAGGATGTCCAAGCGATCGACGAGCGACTTCACGCGGAGATAGCCGGCCTCGCTCGACACCACGATCAACGTGTTCGTGCGTTCGTCGACGAGGATCTTCGACGGCACCGCGCCGGAGACATCGTCGATGCCCGCCGTCGTGACGCCGGGCTGCGGTGCGCCACCGCGAGGGCCACCACTCGTCGGCGGCGTCGGCGGCTTCACACCTCCGGCCGTCGCGGCTTGAATGCCGAGGATCTCGTTCAGCTTCGTCGCGAGCTGCGTCGCGTCCGCGTGCAACACCGGGATCGTGTAGACGCCCTCGTTGTTGCCCGGAACGTCGATCGTCTTCGCGAGCGACATCATGTCGCGAACCTGCGACGCGTAGTCGGTGATGATGATCATCGAGCCCGCGGCCTGGACGTTACCGGCCGGCGAGCGGATCGAATCGAGCGCCGAGCGAACGGTCTCGACCTGCGCGTACGACGGGCGCAGCACGTAGCGGACCATCTGGTCTTCATCCGCCGGCATGCCCTTCTTCATGATCGGCACCGTCTCGCTCTTCGCGGTCGCCGATTCGACGATGCGGAGCACGTTGCCTTTCGGCACGACCGTGAGGCCCATCGTCGACAGCGCGACGAGGAACACGCGATACGCGTCTTCCTGGCTCATCTTGAGCGGCGCGATCACGGTGACCTTCTTGCCGGTCGAGACGATGCGCGGATCGAGGATGAAGTTCTTGCACGTGAACCCCATCACCCACGTGATGAGGTCCTTCAGCTCGGTCTCGGGTTTGAACGTGACCGCGACTTGGCCGTTCTTCTTCTTGCAGCTGTACAGCGCGTCGTCTTCGCCGGTCGCTGGCGTCTTGTCTTTATCTTTGTCCCCGCCTTTGTCGGCACCACTGCCGCCGCCGGCCGGCGTGGGTTGAGCGAGGATCGGCGCCGTCGCGGTGCAGATCAGAGTCAGGACGATGAGTAGTTTCTTCATAATTACTTGATCGAGTAAGTCATCTGTTCTTGCTTGCCGCGACGCGTGACCGTGAGCTGCAGCGTGTTTGCCGACTGCAGCTTCGTGAAGGCTTCGAGCGCGCTCTGCGCCGACGTGAGATCGAAGTTATTGACCGATTGCAACGTGTCGCCGTTCTGGAGCCCGAGCTTCGAAAACACCGAGCTCGGCCGGATCGCGTACAGCTTGAAGCCGTCCGGCTTGCCATCCTTCACGGCGGGAACGACGCGCGCGCCCTTCGCGAGGCTCATCGGATCCGCGATCGCTTTGTCGATCAGCGCCTTGTCGATCTCGTAGTGGTTGTCGTCGATCTTCTTGACGCCGTTTTCGACCATCGCCGTGAGCTCGTCACCCGAGCCCGCTTCGGTCTTGGTCACCGCGGCAACGACCGGCGGCGCGGCGCCGAGCAGCACGAGCCGCTCGGTGTGGCCCGAGTTCTCGAAATCGACGTACTTGAAGTGGATCTCTTTGAGCTTGCCGCTCGCGCCGGGAATCGCATCGCCGATCGAGAACGAGCCCTGGCGCTGATTTTCGGTGTTGATGATCGTCGCGTACGACTCTTCATCATCGAGCGACACGCTCGTGGCGACGAGCTGGAGCGGCAGCGACGTGGTCACCACCGACGACGGATCCACGTTCGTCGCGACCTCCGGCGCCGCGGGCACGCAGGTCGAACAGAACATGTTGCGCTTCGCCATCTCGGCGCCGTCTTTGCTGCGGACCTTCGTGACCGGTGCGGTCGAGGGCGTCGGCGCGACGGCGACGACCTTCGGCGCGTGCTCGGGGTCGTTCAAATACTTCGCCTCGATCACGTGGTTCACCGCCTTCGCGAAGAACACCACGCACACCATCGCGACGATGGCTCCGAGGACCCAGAAGTAGCGTTTGATCAAATCCTGCATTGGTTAGGCTTCACTGTCCCGATCATCCGGCAGACCCTCATCCCCGGTCTCGCCATCGGGCGTTTGCTCGAGGCGACGGTAGATGGTGCGCGTTGCAATGCCGAGCAGCTTCGCGGTGAGCCGCTTGTCACCGCGCGTGTGGCGCAGCGTCTCGTGGATCACCTTCATCTCGATCTCCGCGAGCGGCATGCCGAGCGGGAACGTCAGCGACGTGGCAGATGCACCCGCACCTGCCACGACGTCGCGAATCTCGCGCGGCAACACATCCTCTTCGATCATCGTCTGGCCGGCACGCGTGAGTACCACGGCGCGCTCGATCGTGTTCTCGAGCTCGCGCACGTTCCCCGGCCAACCGTACTCGGTCAGCCGTTCGAGCGCGGCCGGTGCACAGCCCGCGATCGCCTTGCCGTTCTTCTCGGCATAGACCTGGACGAAGTGCTGGGCGAGCAGCGAGATGTCATCGCGGCGATCGCGCAGTGGCGGGACGTTCACCGGGATGACGTTGAGGCGGTAGTAGAGGTCTTCGCGGAACCGCCCCGCTTTGACTTCGCCGGCGAGGTTCACGTTCGTCGCGGCGACGATGCGGACATCGATCCGGCGCGTCTTTCCGCCACCGCCGAGGCGCTCGATCTCGCCTTCCTGTAGGACGCGCAGCAGCTTCACTTGGACGTGGCGGCTGATCTCGCCGATTTCGTCGAGGAACAGCGTGCCGCCGTTCGCGGCTTCGAACCGGCCATCGCGTGCGGTGGTCGCACCCGTGAACGCGCCCTTCTCGTAGCCGAACAGCTCGCCCTCGAGGATCGACTCGG
Source organism: Kofleriaceae bacterium (assembly GCA_047600425.1). Classification (GTDB taxonomy): domain Bacteria; phylum Myxococcota_A; class Polyangia; order Haliangiales; family Haliangiaceae; genus JABFXX01. The sequence continues at coordinate 708,867 of JASGLC010000001.1, forward strand.
GAATCGCCGCGCAGTTGACCGCGATGAACGGGCCCTTCGCGCGCGCCGAATTCTCGTGCACCGCGCGCGCGAGCAATTCCTTACCGGTGCCGCTCTCGCCGAGGAGCAACACGGTCGCTTCGCTCGGCGAGGCCTGCATCACGATGTCCATCGTGCGGCGCCACGCGAGCGAGCTGCCGATGATCGCGCGGCGGCGTTGCGCCGAGAGCTGAGCCTTGAGGCTGCGATTCTCGACGAGCAGCGACTGCTTCTCGAGCGCGTTGCGGACGATCCGGACCACGTGCGCGCGCTTGAGCGGCTTGGTCACGAAGTCGTACGCGCCTTCCTTCATCGCATCGACCGCGGTCTCGACCGTGCCGTACGCCGTCATCAGAACGACCTCGGTCTCCGGAGCGATCGTCTTCGCCGCGCGAAGGAGATCCATGCCGCTGGTCTGCGGCATCATGAGGTCCGTGAGCAACACGCCGACGCGGTGCTTGCGGAGCAGGTCGAGCCCGACCGTGCCGTCGTTCGCGGCGAGCACCTGCATGCCCTCGCGCTTGAAGATCTTGGTCAACGACTCGACGATCGCCGGCTCGTCGTCCACGATCAGGACGATGCCGGCGTCGGACGGGACCTCCTTCAGGGAGGTGGGCTCATCGGCGATCGTGGAACCGGATCCACCTTCGACCTGGGCGGACGCGAACCGACGAAATGGGCTCTGGGCAGGCTGGTTCCACATACCGGCCGACACCTTAGCGAGCGGAATGCCAGGGTTTATAGGCGCAAGCAGCTGGAATCGTTTCACTGTTTTACCAACGTGGAGAGTCATGGCTGCCAACCTGTCAGGGTGTTTTTGCCGCGTTGTCAAACTGGCACGAATCGCCGGATATGCCTCTCTATTGATAGGGACCGGCGCGCGTGCCGATTCGTCGATCACGGTCACGTTGACACCGGCGGGCGAGGACCTCGCGACATACCTGCACCTGACGGTGCCGGAGATGATCCAGAGCGCGGAAGACAAGTTCAACGCGCTGTTTCAGACCGAGAACCTGCCGTCGTTGTTGAACGCGTTCGCGGCGACCACGGCGGTCGCGAATCGCGGCGTCGGCGTGAGCTACGCGGTCAAGCCGAACGAAGCGATGGTCGGCGTCACCGCGAACGGCTTCATCGCGAGTGATGCGTCGCTCGGATCCAGCGATCACGTGATCGGTGGCTTCGTCTTCAACTTCGGTCTCACGGGTGGCGTGAATCTCGGCCGGTTCGGATCCAGTGATCGCTGGACGGTGTTCGCGAACGCGTTCTACGAACAAGCCGGCTACAAAGATCTGGAAGGTCACCTGACGACCGGCGGCGCGCACGTTCAATACAAAGCGGTGAAGCCGATCGGGCATTGGTCGGGGCTGGACATCACGAGCGGTCTCGAAGTCGCGCGTTGGACGATCAGCACGAAGCAGGACTCGTTGACCGTCAACTTCACGGTGCAGGATGGTTCGAATCCGATGCAGAACGCACATCTCGCGTTCAACTCGAGCGGCGTGATGAACGTCGTCGCGAACGCGTACACGATTCCGATCGAGGTCACGACCGGGCTGCGTGCCGGGCCGTTCAATTTGTACGGTGGCGTCGGCGCGGACATCACGTCGGCGACCGCGACGATCGACGTCAACCTTACCGGCGATATCGTGTATCGCGACGATCAGACGAAGGAAGGCTCGGCGATCGTCACGGCGACCGGCGAGTCGTCACCGTCGGTGTTGAGCGTGCACGCGCTCGCCGGGATCCAGCTCGATCTGCCGTACTCGAATCTCTACATCCAAGGGCTGATCACCCCGGACGATGAAGGCCTCGCGTTCGGCGTGCGCGCGTCGTTTTAGTGCGAGCTCGCCGGGCGCGTGTAGTCGAACGCTTCGCTGCCGAACTCGAGATGGAGATCGGTGCGAGAGCAGCGATACGTCACGGCGCCGACGCCCTGCCCCGTTAGCGGCGCATCCATCTGCGACGAGTGACCGCGAACCGTGACGGTGATGTGCGAGCTCGCGTTGCCACCGGCACTCGAGAACGTCATCTGCGTCGCGCTCGTATCGGTCCACGTGAATGCACGCGTGCCGTTCGTCGTGCCTTCGGAGGTCGACGTCGGCGACGTGCAGGTCGTGTGCATGCCGTTGTAGGTCTCGCCTCCGTTGTGATCGCCGGTGAACACGAGCGTGGTGCCACCGCCGTCGATCGTGCACTGCGCGTTGTGCACGCCGTGCGATTGCAACCGGCCCGCGACACGCGCGAGCGACGCCGCGGTTTGCGTCCACGCACCGACGACGCACGGACACTCGGACTCGCGCTCGTCACGCGCGGTGATCCGCAGGCGCTTCGTCACGTGGCGATCCTTGGCCGCGAGCACGAGGCGGTACTTCTTGTTTTCGTGACAGGTGTGGACGGTGTGAGGTGGCTCTTCCCACCCGCCCCCGGTGCCTTCGGACCACTTCCAGTGGAAGTCGTTCTCTTCACCACCGTCGAGATCGTAGGCATGGCCCTGCGCGAACTCGAGGACCGCACCGTGGATCTCGAACGGCTCGGCCGTGAAGTTCTTCGTCGTCGAGCCGCTGATCGACTGCGTTTGCGGCAACGGCGTCTCGGTATAGACGAGGCCACCACCCGGCACGCGGATCGAGTGGTCGTAATACGCCTCTTCGAATTCGAGCCACTTGTTACCGCTGATCTCCTCGACGAGATCGACCATGACCTGTCCCGCGGCGTGCTCTTGCACGATATCGAGTAGGCCCTTCAGCTTGCCAGGCTTCGTGCAGTACCAATCGAAGAACACGACGGCATCGGCACCACGACGCAGCAACGACAGTGATTCGTTCGCGCGAAACGTCACCGCATCCGCCGCCGTGCCGATGTCCGGATACATGATGCTCGCGAAGAACTCCGCCGAGCCTTCGGCCCACCAATCGGCATCGCTCGGTCCGAACCGCGCTTCTTCCCAGGTGTGCAACACCACGCAGTGAAAGTACTGGTGCGCGAGGACGAACAGCTTGCGCGGATCGGCGCTCTTGTAGTGATACGCGAGCACGCACTCGTCACGCTTCGCGGCATGGTCGGCCTTTGCCGCCTCGAGCTGCGTGAGTTGGTCGCCGCGCCGTTCCGGAGCAATCTCGTTGCCGTCGAGCACGACCGAGATCTTGTCGGGCCATTGCATGCGAACCGCCGACGTCGACGCCTTCATCTTGCGAACGAAGTCATCGAGATCGCCGAGCACCGCGCTCTCGTGTGGATCGGCGGCTCCGACGCGAAGGACCTGAAGGATCTTGTTGTCCTCGGGCCGAGGCGCCGGCTCGATGACCGTCGACTTGACGATGTCGCATCGACCGGTCGTCAGCTGCGGATCGGCCGCCTTCATGAAGTGCGCGTTCGAACACGACGGATCGGTATCCGCGTGCGCGACGAGCGGCCAGAGTAGAAACACCGCGACCCAGATTCGCTTCATGCACATCCCTTCGAGCAAATGCTCGACCACCTCGGGTGCGCCTAGATTCGCACGGTTCGCGATGCGGGTGTTTCGCGCGAGACAACACCGGGAACAGTCGACCTCGGATTAGAACGCATTAGGTGTGTACGTGTTCGGATCGAGCGCGGCGTGCTCGCGACCGCCGAAGCGCAGGCTCATCTCGAACGAGAAGTAGTTCTGCGAGTACGAGGTGTGGGTGGGCTCGCCGCCCGTCGTGACTTGTTGTTCGACTTCGATCGAGGCACCGATCATCGCGTTGTACGCGACGGCGAAACGGACGCGGCCGAGATCGATCCCGATCTGCGGGGCGATGCCGAAGTAGCGACCGGCCTTCTGATCGATCGAGGTGTTGCCGTTGTTGCTCGCGTCGACGCTCTCGCCGGCGATGTCGTAGATACCGAGCATCAGGCCCGCGAACGGCCGGACGCTGCCGCGTGGCACGAAGAAGTACTCGCCCTTTGCCATCAAGGCTGCGACCGCGCCGATCGAGATCGAGGTGTCGCCGTTGCCGGTATTGATGTTGCCGCCGAACTGGACCGACGCTTCGGCGCGAAGACCGACCGCGACTTGATCGTGGACGTTGAACTTCAGCTCTTCGGACGCGCCGAAGCCACCGCGTCCATCGCCGGGCGCGTAGATTCCGATCAGGCCGGAGTCAAAGCGCAGCGGATCGTAGTGGACCGCTTGCGCGTGGCTGATCGATGACGATAGTAGGAATAAAACAAGCGAGGCGAAGAAGAGCTTCATGGCGCGGTCGCAACAGCAACGCGCATGCCTCGCCGAAGTCGTGAAGTGATCACGACGCAACAGTTACGTTTGTTAAAGGGGCATCACACGTGCCCCGCGATTTCGGCACGGTGTCTGGAGACACCAGCCGGTGTGAACAGCGGTTAACTGGCCACCGAGCTGATCAGGCCGAGCACGGATCCAAAGGGATCACGCAGGAGTGCCATGCGTGCGCCGTGCGACATGTCCATCGGTGCGCGATAGACCTTCGCGCCGAGCCGGTACGCTTGTGCCACCGTCGAGTCGACGCTCGGCACGCGAACCCACGCGAACCAACCGCACGGCATCTCGGGCATCGGGCGGCGCGCACCGGCACGCGGCAGGCCGTCGCGCTCGTAGAGGTAGTACGTCATGTTCTCGGCGATCGCGGCCTTGGTTTCGGAGAAGCCGGAGAGCCGGCTGTAGAACGCACCGCTCGCCGTCGGAGATTCGGTGTAGAGCTCGGCCCAGCAGATCTGATTCGGCGAACCGGTCCAGTGCTTGTCGTCGTGCACGTAGTTCGGTTCGTAGAGCGCGATCGGATTGCCCTGCGGATCGATCGCGATGCATTGCTTGCCGCGACCGGTGATCGAGAACGGCTCGCGCAACATCGTGGCGCCGAGCACTTTCGCTTTGGATGCACTCTCGTGCGCAGATGGTGTCTGGATCAGCGGCATCCAATGACCGCGCTGCGGCGCATCGGACATCGGCGCGCTGTAGTGCTGCGCGGTCCAGCCGAACAGCGCGCTATAGAATGCCTGCGCCTTGCGCGGCTCCGGTGCGACGTATTCGAACGACACGAATCGGCCGTGAGGAATCTGCAAGCGATGCAACTCCGACGAGCTTCATGGCGCCGGTGCCAACATGGCCGCCGTGCACGAGCTTGTCGGCGAAACGTCGCTGACACATGTCGCATTCCCACCGACGATCCGAATTCGTCCACCGCCACCGCCACCACCACTGCCGCCTTGGCCCGCAGCGTTGTAGTTGAGACCACTTGCAGACAACTGCGTGCCCGTCGCGCCGACGCCACCGGGACCGGATTTGCTCGGGCCACCCTGGCCGCCATCGACGTTTAACGATCCGGTGATCATCACCGACGGTGCCTCGAACAACAGCCCGCCGCCCGCGCCGCCACCACCGCCGCCATCGATCGTGGCGGTGCCGTAGCCGTTGCCGCCGCGCGCGCTGACCGTGCCGTGGATCGTGATCGATCGACGCGCGCTGATCTGCAACGCGCCACCGCCGCCACCGCCGGCCCACCCTTGCTCGACGTCCGACGTCGCATCGCCACCGCCGCCACCACCGCTACCACCGACGAGCGGAGAGATCGAATCGACGCCACACACCGCACCGTAGGTGCCGCCACTGGAACGATGATCGTCGTCGACGCAATCACCCGTGCCGCCGACGCCACCGATCGTTTGATTGCCGCCACCACCGCCACCGCCGCCCGACCAATCGGAGCCGATCACCGCGGGGCCGTTGTGCGTGCCACCGGATCCCTTACACGGGCCGCTGCCATCGTGACCGGAATCCTTCGAGCGCGTCGCACCGTCCCAACCGCCTGGCGAGCCGCGACCGCCCGACGTGCCGTTCGTCGCGGCGCCGCCATCGAAGCTGACGACGCCATCGATCGTGACATCGCCATCGACGACGAACGCGACGGCTTGCGAGAGCGATCCGTTCGCGGAGATCGCGAATGCGGCGGGAATCGTCAGGCTCGACACGCAGAACAGCGCGACGCCTTGCGTGCTCTGAACCGCGAGCGACTTCAACGCGGGGATCGTGGTGACACTCGGATCGCCGCAGTTCGGCGTGCAATCGATGTGAGGGCTCGGTGTTGCTGAAAATGAAATCGTCGCGCCTTGTTGCGGTGCGAGCGCAGGCGCGGACGAATCGCACATCTTCACGTCGGCGAGATCGAGGTTGCTCGCGGCCACGCACGCGCCGGCATCGCAGGTGAAGTCGCAGATCTGATCGAGCGAGCCGTCGTAGTGATGGTCGGTGCCGCAGGTCTTCACCGTGCGGCCATCGCACGCCGTGGTTCCGGGATCGCAAACGTCCGGCAGACCGTCGGGCGGTGCGACGACAGGTCCGTCACTAGTCGATGAAGCCCCTGGAGAGAAGCTGCAACTAGCCAGGATGATTGGCGTGATCCAGGCAACGCAGCGCAGCACGTCGCCATCTTAAACGATGTCGGGCGGTGGAAGGATTCGAAAGCTGAGACGTACAATGGCCGTATGAAGCGCGAACAACAGCAGCGGGCGGCCGAACAGGAATCTCAAGAAGTTGAGAACCCGGAACAAGTGCCCGAGATGCAAGCTGAAGGCGAATTCACCGGCGAAGGTGAAGTCCCGGCAGTCGCGCTAGGTGACGAAGCGGAAGCGAAGGAAGCGGCGCCGACGGCGAGCGACCTCGCGTTCGAACAGGAAGAGAAAGCCGAAGAGCCGAAGGAAGAGAATCCCGAGGCGAAGCTGCTCGAGCAGGCCGAGTCGTACAACGAAGATCATCCGCAGCGCGTCGCGGAGTTCAACCAGCTGACCGAAGACTCGTGCGTGCACAAGGGCAAGCTCGATCTCGAGAAGGTTCGCGAGTTCCAACGTGCGCACAAGCTCGATGATGACGGCAAGGTCGGCGTGTGGACGATCGCGGCGGCGAAGCGCGTCGCCGAGATCCGGATCGCGAACGAAGCGGAGAAGAAGGCGCAAGACGACAAGCTCGCGGCGATGAACAAGCCGGCGCCGGTCGCGGTGAAGGAAGAAGCGCCGAAGACCGCGGCGGTCGCGCAAACGGAAGTGAAGCCGGAAGCGGTCGCGAAGGCCGAGGATCCGAAGGTTCAAGGCGAGAAGGCTGCGGAAGCCGCGCAGGACACCACGAAGGCGGAGCCGGCGGTGCAGTACAACAACGCGCACGCCGAGCAGGTCGCGGAGTTCAACGACATCACGAGCTACGCGCACACGACGGCGGGACAAGTCGATATCGAGAAGGTGATCGCGTTCCAACGGGCACACGGGCTCACGCCGGATGGTCGGATCGGCAAGGACACGATCGAGGCGGCGAAGAAGGCAGCTGCGCCGGTTTCGGTCGCCGAGGTCGAGAACGCCGGTGGTGAAGAAGAGGTTCAGGCGATGGCCTGATCGGTTTGGATCGGTAGGACTTCCACAGCCGCCCTGACGGGCGGCTTTTTTGTCGGCCCAGATCGTTCGCTCGTCCGCGTTCGCTCGTTTTCGTTCGCTCGTTCCGCTCGCCAGTTGCTCGCGGATTAGTGACTGAATAGTGAATGGTGAAGCGGAAGCGGAACCGGAATGAGTTTCGGTTTCGGATACCCGGCTCCGATTCGTCCGCTACTGATCGACGTAGGTGTGATCGCGAAGTGCCAGACGTCCTACGCCGAGCATCGCGTCGCGCATTTTCTCGCTCGTGCCGAACGGCACCGTCTGTTCGATGTGCTGGCCGCTGAACACCGTGCCCTTGATCTTGAAGCGCGTCTTGTCGGCGGGATCGGGCGCGCCTTGCAGGTGCTCCTGCATGCCGCGGAAATCGGCCTGGAGATCGATCGCGTCGCCCTTGATCTCGATCGTGACCGCGAGGCTCGACGCGAAGTCGACGGACTTCGTCATCGTCGCGCTCGTCGTGTAGGTCCCGACCGGCGTTCCATCGATCAGATCGAGCGACCAACCTGGCTGGGCCGTCAGGACCGTGTTGTGGATCTTCGTCAGGCTCGCGAGCTTTTGTTCGAGCTCGTCCTTCGTGTGTTGCGTGCCGCCGAGGAACACGATGTCTGGAACGAGCGGCAACGGCTTCGTCATCGGATCCACGGGCACGAGCAACAGATCGGCGATCGCGCCCGGCTCGATCACGCCGCGATGGGTTGCGGCAAAGCCGGGCATCTCGTTCAAGAACTTCCACGCATCGGCCGTCGCCGCGCGCATCACCTTCGGTCGCGAGGCGCCGTAACCGACGAGCTTCTCGATCTCTTGATGGAGTGATTCACCGGCGACATCGTACGGGCCACCGCAGTCGGTACCGACGAGGATCTTCTGGTTCGCGTTGACCATCGTCGCCGCGACCGCGCCGTACAGCTTCACCAACAGGCCCATCTGCGCCTTCTGCTCCGGCGTCAGCGCACGCGTCGCGAAGCTCTGCCGCCACAGCACGCGCTGCGCCGGCGGGATCAGCTGTAACCACTGCGTTGCCTTCTCGAAGTCATCCGCGGTGCCGAGCTCGGGCGTGGCTTCGTTCGCGACGAGCGTCGGGCAGTTCCACGTGTGCGCTGCCGCGAACTTCGGATACAGCGCGGTCAGCCGCGCGATGTCCGCACCCTCGAGGATCGCGGGGACCCACGCATCGTCTTCGTTCGGCGGTAACGTGCCCGGATCCGCGACGAGCTTGTCGAGCACGCCATCGAGGTGCTCGACGGAGTGCTGGTGCGCCTTCAACACCGCATCGAGCCGCCCTTTCCACGGCACGTGCCCCGCGACATCGCGCTGGTGCGCCGCCGCCGATCGCGCGAGCGCGTCGTACGCCTCGGGCGAGAGCTTGTTCACGACCTTCACGAAGTCATAGCCCGCGGCCTTCTCGGCTTCGACGATCGCGTCCGCTTCGAACGGGCTCGTCAGCTCGTAGCTCCCGACCCACGGCGCCTGCGGCCCATCGATCAGATTGCCCGACGTGATGATCGTCGGCCCGAGCACGCCCGCCGCGACCGCCTTGCGAAACTGCAGGTGCAGCGGCGTTCCCCACATGTTCCGGATCGTGGTCACGCCGGCGGCGACGAACAACGTCATGTCCGACGGACGCCACGTGTGCACGTGCATGTCGGCGAGGCCCGGCATCAGCCACTTGCCCTTGCCGTCGATCACGGTTGCTCGCCGCGCGACCCGCGCATCGGCCGGCACGATCTCCAGGATCTTGCCGTCGCGGATCACGACCGTCTGATGCGCGAGCTCCTGGTCGCTCGTCATCGGCACGACCGTGACGTCCGTGATCACCGTATCGCCCGCCTCCCCGACCGCCCGCGTCGGCGGACACGCTGCCAACCCGAACAGCGCGATCAGAGCCAGCCGCCTCACCCGGCGAGTCTAACGCATGCAGTAGCTCGGAAACGATGCCGGGATGCCCGCGCTCGCATACGGCGACGGCCACGCCCCGAACGGATTCGCCGTGAAGAACGTCGCCACCGACGGCGCTGCATCGAGCGGGATGTTGTGGCCGTTGCCGTGATCGCAGAGCTCGGCGTAGTGACCGTCGGCCGAGAGCATCGTCTGATACGTCATGCTCGCCGCTTGGAAGTCGACGCCGAAGATGTTGTCGTTCGCGCCGCCGTCGAAGATCAGCGCGGCGAACTTGTTCGCGGGATCCTGATTCACGGGCGTGAACTGCGGCGGCACGCCACCCGAGTACGTCGCCACGCTCGCGATGTAGTCGGCGCGGATGAACGACAGCGCCGTGGTCTGCAACGCACCCGCGCTCATGCCCATCGCGTGGATGTGCATCGGATCGACGCGCCCAGCTTGCACGAGGCAGCCCACGATCTCGTCGGCGAGGAGGAAGTCGTCTTGCTTCGTCGATTGGTTGACGATGAACCACTCGAACGTGCCCGCGCTCGCATCCGCATACGGCGTCGCGACCACGCCGCCGGCATCCGTGATCGTCTTCTCGGTATCGCCGAGCGAGTACGCGGCCTCGAACGTGCCACTACCGGTCGCGTACCAATAGATCACGAGCTCGCCGTTCGGCTTGGATTCGTCGAGCGCCAAGTTGACCTTGCGCGACGGCATCCCAGCCGGCGCGAACGTGACATCACCGTTCTTGATCTCGGGGCACGTCCCGGTCGGCGTCGGAATCTTCGGCACGGCCGCGCCCGATCCCGAATCCGATCCGCGCGCGTCCGGGGCCTGCATGTCGTCGTCGTCGCCGCCATTCATCGCCGGCGAGCTCGAGTGACAACCGACCAAGAGCAGCACCGCGGCGAGACGCTTCATCATCGCCGCGGAACATCGTGCGAGCGAGGCTCAGCCGCGATGACCGAAACCGGCCAAGCACGTGACCGAAACGGTCAGGTGTCGCTTTCTGTCGGGGCTTTGCCGGTCCACCGCTTGTACGCGCGCGAGAACGCGGACGGCTCGGAAAACCCGAGCGCGAACGCCACGTCTTTGACGGTTCGCCCCGCCGCCAACATCCCGTCCGCGCGTTCTCGCCGGAGCTCGTCCGCGATCGCACGTACCGACGTGGCTTCTTGTTCCAGGTGCCGGCGCAGCGTGCGCTCCGACATCCCTAGCGAGGTCGCGATCGCATCGGGTTCCGGATCGTTCGAGTCGCCGATCGCGCGCCGCACGCGATCGACGAGCGGCGTTTTCGGTGCCGCCGAGAGCTGCGCGACCGTCGCTTCGATCGCCTGCACCGTGATCGGATCCGCGCTCGCGAGTGGCAGATCGAGATGCGCGCGCGAACACTCGAGCTCGTCGACGCCGTTGCCGAACGTCACCGGCGCACGGAACACATCCTCGTAGCCACCCGACGACGCGCCCGGATGCCCGAACCGCATCGCCCGCAGCGCGAACGCACCACCCGTGGTCTCGCGTCCTCGCAGCGCCAGCGACGCGAACGGAAACTCCGCCAAGATTCGCCCGCGTGGCTCGTCGGGATTTACCGGCGTCGATCGCACGATCGCCACCTCCCCCGTCTCGATCAATTCGAGCTGCGTTCGCCGCGTCACCATCTGATAGCGCTTGACCGCCCGCTCGAGCGCATCGCGCACGGTGCCGCTCAACCACACCATGTGCCCGAACAAGCCGAGCGGCCGGATCGCCGCCGTCTTCGCCATCGTCATCGCGAGCGCGGAATCCCCGCGACGCTCCGCGATCCGATCCAACGCTCGATCGACCCGCCCCGCATCGACGTACAAGTTCGGCGGCGCCTCGGCCGTCACGTCGAGCTCCGCCAGAAACGCCGCACCATCTTCCCCGAGCCGCTCGAGCAGCTCCGCCACCGGCCGTAGCAACGCGACCGAGATCATGGCGCCGTGCGCTTGCGCAACTCGACCGTCGGCGCGATCGCACGCGGCAGCTTCACGACGAACGTGGTGCCTTCGCCGAGCTTGGTATCGACTTCGATCGATCCACCGTGACGCTCGACGAGCTCGTGCACGATCGAGAGGCCGAGGCCCGTGCCTTCGCCGACATCCTTCGTCGTGAAGAACGGATCCCAGATCCGCGGCAACACCTCTGCAGGAATGCCCGGGCCGTTGTCGCCGATCCGGACTTCGATCCCGTCCTGCACGCCGCTGGTCTTGATCGTGATCTCGGCCTTGTCCCGCCCCGAGAGCGCCTGCGCCGCGTTCGTCAGGAGGTTCATGAACACCTGGTTGATCTGGCCGGCGTGACCGCGGACGCGTCCCGGATCACCGTACTGCTTGATCACCTCGATGTTGCCCTTCAACTGATGGCGCAACAGCTCGAGCGAGTCATCGATCGAGCGATCGATATCGAAGTCGACGATCGATTCGTCGTCGGTGCGCGAGTAGTTGTGCAACGCGCTGACGATCGCTTTCGTGCGTTGCGCACCACGATGGACCACGCGCACCATATCGCGCACGTCCTTCGCCGCTTCGGCACGCGCCTGCGGATTATCGCTATCGATCTCGCCGACCGCTTCTTCGAGCGGCCCCACCGTGTTGACGATCGCGTTCACCGGGTTGTTGATCTCGTGCGCGATACCGGCGACGAGCTGACCGATCGACGCGAGCTTCTCCGACCGCACGAGTTGCTGTTGCGCGCGCGTCAGCTTGTCGAGCGTTTCGGCGAGCTCGCGATTCTTGCGCGCGAGATCGTGGGTTCGCATCTGCACCGCGCGCTCGAGATCCAAGTTGACCTCTTCCGTCGAGCGCAACTTGTCGCGGAGCTTTCGCCGCATCTCCTCGAGCGCGAGCGTGAGCCGGCCGATTTCATCACCCTCGCCGGCGACCGGCACCGGATCCGCGAGCTCGTTACGCGCCATCGAGTCCGCGCGCTGTTCGAGCTTGCGAATCGGCGCCATGAACTGCGCGACCGTGAACACGACGATCCCACCGCACGCCGCGAACAACACGAGGAAGAACACGAACAACTGCTTCAGCGGATCCGCCATCGAATCGCTGCGCCCGCGATAGCTCGGATAGAACATCGCGACCGAGCCGAGCTCCTGCTTGAGCCCATTCCACAGGATCGGCAGCCGCGCCGCCGAGCCCGTCAGATACGCGCCGTGCAAGTTGATCAGCGCGCCGTTCGCTTCCTCGATCAGCGCGCGCGTGTACCACGGGATCCGTGGCGCACCTTGAGGCCCACCGCCGAGCGCGAGCATCACGCCTTGATCGTCGATGTAGTAGACGACCGAGCTCGCCTCCGGCGCATTGCCGACGATCCGGCGCAGCGACGCCCGCACCATCTCTTCGTTCGGGCGCGTCGTCGCGTTCTTCAATTCCGTCTGGATCTCGGAGCGCAGCCAGTGCAACCCGATATCGGCCTGATTGACCGCCGCTTCGGTCGCGAGGTTCTTGTACTGGACGAAGCCCCACAACAACGCCATGCCGCACGCGAGCAACACGACGCCGCCGAACGACAGCAGCAACTTCGCGCGCAACGACAGCGCGGGCGCGATCGAGCCCACGCTCAACCGATAGCGTTGCGTCAGGTGCGCGAGCAGCGGCTGCAGGACCTCGCGATGCCACAGTTGCTCGTAGATCGCACCGGCGAGCGCGAGCACGAACGTTGCTGTCGACAGCACGATCGTGTCGTCGAAGTCGAAGCCGAGGTGGAGCCGCATGACGAGCGCGCCGACGACGGCGATCACGAACCACACCGCGATCGTGAGCAGCGCGAGCCGATACGGCAGGGCCTGCGCGCGGCGATACACGAGCGCGGCCGGCGGCGCATCGACCGACTCGCCACGCGAGAGCGCGAGGTAGTTGCGCAGGTCGCCGGTCATCCGCCGTGCAAACACCAACCACGCGACGAGCCCGGCCGCCGTCGCGACCGGGAAGTAGGTCTCGAGCTGGAGGTATTGGATCCGCGTGAGGTGGACGAAGTACGCCGCGAACGCCGCCTGCGCCGCGAGCACGCCACCGGCGACGATCATCGCGACGAGCATGAAGCGCCGGAAGTGGCTGTCGTCGAACTTGCGCAGCGGCGAGCCAGCCGCGAACAACCGCTGGCGAACTTCCCCCAGGATTTGGGCCATCCACACCGCGCGCACGCACGACACGACGTACGAGTGCACCGCCGCCAGCGCGATCATCGCGGCGACGCGATCGGGCGGCCACGAATCGTAGACGTACAAGAACAGGCCGGTCATCGCAGCCGCGGTCGTCCACACCATCGTGCGGAGCAGCAGCACGCGGACCGGGCCCTTCAACGTGATCCGATACGCACGCGCCGCGAGCTCCTTCGGCACGCGCTCGCCCTTGCGCCGCAATGCCACCGCTTGCCACAGCGGCGCGAACCACACCGCCATCGCGCTCACCCACACGGCGACCGCACCGACGGCGACCGGCAGGAGCGTGCGCACGAGCGTATCGGCGCCCAGTTCGCCCAGATCGAACGTGGTCCACAGCGGCAGCGCGATCGCGAGCAGCTCGAGCAGGACGAGTGTGAGCCCCGGCACGACGAACCGGCGCTTGAACGGCACGATGACGTTCGCCGCAGTTATCGCGGCGATCGATTCACCGGCGCTTTTCTCGTCGGCCATCCTCGGTGAGAATACAGCATATGAAGTGGGTGCTGGCCGGGCTGCTTTGCGTAGCGCGCTTTGCCAGTGCGGGACCCCAGCTCGAGCCGATCCAGCCGGGCCAGAGCTACGCGATCGACCTGTATTCGGGCGTTCCGCTCGGCAATAGCGCGGTGATCGCGACCGGCGGCGCGTCCCAGGCGGACTCGATCGGCTCGTCGGGGACGCTCGTCAACCCGTCGGCGCCCGGGGTCCGGCCTACGACGGATACCGAGTCGTGGAACTGGGACTATCACGTCGATTGGTTGCTCGGCGGCTTGTCGAGCGACTTCGCGAACAGCGGCATCGCGAACCTGCCGGATACCCACGCGCAGACGATCACGCTCGGGATCGACTTCCGGATCCACGACTGGGGCTTCGCGTTCGTCGGCACGTATCGCTCGACGAGCATCGCCGACGCGACGGCCGGCCAAGAGCTCGACGCGAACACGATCGCCGGCAAGGGCGCGCTCGCGAAGTGGTTCCCGAAGATCGACATGTCGATCGGCCTCGCGATCACGACGGCGCAGTTCGAGGTCGTGCCGAACACGCCGGGTGCGACGTCGCTGTTCTCGATCAGCGGCACCGGCATCGAGGCTGGCGCGCAGTGGTTGCCCCGCCGTCAGAGCTTCCGGATCGGCGCCACGGTGTCGAGCGGCACCTCGAACTCGAAGGTCCAGATCGACGAGTGCAGCGCCGGCGCGGTCTGCGACCTGCTCCCCGACAAGGTCGTCACGCCGCCGCAGTTGGCCGCGGGCTTCGCGTATCGCTTTGCGGAGACGGCGTGGAACCAGACGGTCGGCGGCACGTTTCGCGACGAGCCTTCGGTCACCGTGCTCGGCGATGTCGTGATCACGGGCCCGTCGCCGGATGCGTACGGCCTCGACGCGTTCGGGATCGAGCAACTCGAGCGCAGCGGTCGCCACAATGCGATCTCGATTCGTGGCGGCGCGGAGTGGGAGCTGCTTCCCGGCCGGCTGCGGTTGCGCGGCGGCAGCTACTGGGAACCGAACCGGTTCGAGGGTGTCCCCGGGCGTCTCCACGGCACGTTCGGGATCGAGGCCCGCGCGTTCGAATTCGAGGCATGGGGCCGCAGGCGTGGGCGAATCACCGGAACGGCCGATCTGGCGTCGGGATATCGCAACATCGGCGTGTCGATCGGCTTTTGGCATTGAGTTATGGTCACGGCGCTATGCAGCTTCGTTCGATCCTCCTTCTCGCAGCACTCGTCGGTTGCGAGCACAAGTCCCCGAAAGACGATCAGGTAGACCTCCCGTCGCAGCCGAGCCCGGATCCTTCGCCGGCCGCGCGCGCGAAGGCGAATGGCTCGGGCTCCGCCGGATCGGCCGCCGTGGCCTCGATGACCGGCTCTGCCGGATCGGGGTCGGATGCGACCGTCGGCAGCGCCGGTAGCGGTTCGGCCGTTGCCGAAGCCACGCCGCCGCCGAGCAACGAAGACGTCCGTCCGCCGGTCGCCGCGGATCTCGAGACCTATACGAAGGACCTGAAGGGCAAGGGCAAGCTCCAGGCAACGATCGAGACGAACCAGGGCACGATCCACTGCGATCTATTCGGTGACAAGTCGCCGATCACGGTCGCGAACTTCGTCGGTCTCGCGCGCGGCCTGAAGCCGTACATCGGCGCCGACGGCAAGAAGTCGAACAAGCCGTTCTTCGACGGCCTGACGTTCCATCGCGTGATCCCTGGCTTCATGATCCAGGGCGGCGATCCGCAGGGCAGCGGTATGGGCGGCCCCGGCTATCAGTTCGTGAACGAGCAAGCGCAAGGCGAAGCGATGACCGCGGGTACGCTCGCGATGGCGAACGCCGGCCGCGATACGAACGGCAGCCAGTTCTTCATCTGCGAAGTCGATCGCACCGAGCTCGACCCGAACTACACGATCTTCGGTCGCTGCAAAGAGACGGACATCGTGAAGAAGATCACGGGCGTCCCGCGCAACTCGAGCGACAAGCCGAACGACGCGGTCGTGATGAAGAAGGTCACGATCAGCAGGGCTCCGTGAAGTACGTCGCGTTGATCCTGTTGGCGATGGCGTGCGGCAAGAAGGCCGATGCGCCGTCGGCGGAAGGATTGGCCGAAGCCGCGCCTTCGAAGTCGAAGAAGGACAAGGACAAGCCGGCGACTCCGTCGTCGGGAGGTCCGGGCCTTCACATCGAAGCGGTCGTGCCGGAGTTCTCGGGCACGTATGACAAAGCGTTCGCGCTCGCCGCGAATGACTCGGAGCCGCTGCAGCTCGCGTTCGTCCGGGATTGTCCCGCGCTCGCGTGCACCGATAACGCGTTCGAAGCGGAGTCGGTGACGAAGAAGTGTCCGAAGGCGTTCGTCGCGTACGCGAGCCTGAAGGGTGAAGATCCCAAGCCGGGTCATCACCGCAGTGACTTCAACCTCGCGAGCGCGTCGGGCACGTCGCAGCTCGAGCACGTGCATCTCGAGATCGATTCGATCGACGCGGATCACGTGAAGGGTTCCGCGGAACTATCGAAGACCGATTCGAAGATCAGCGGCAGCTTCGACGCGACCGTCTGCGGTCGCATGTAGCTGGCGGGAGCTGGCGCGTAGTCGTCGCGTTCGGACGAGAGCGTTTCGGCGGACGCCGCGTTTGTAGGGTCATATGAAGACTCTACTTTCCATCATCCTTCTCGCGGCTTGTCACTCTGCTCCGGCGCCGGCAGCGCCTTCTGCCCCGGTCGCGCAGGCAGCTCCGGCACCGGCGCTGATCACGATCGAAGCGAAGACGAAGCCGTCGCTCGCCGATGCCGCGAAGCAGTTGAAGCTGAACATTGCGATGTTCGATCAGAGCTTCGGCGTCGTCATGATCAAGGACGGCCTCTACACGGTGCGCGTGCTCGACGCGTCGAAGCTGCCGCCGAACATGCCGAACGTGTTCTCCGATCCGAAGATCGAGACCGGTGATCAGCCGGCGGCATGTCCGGTGTGTATGAACAGCTAGCGGAACAGCTGGCCCGCGAGCTCGGGCGCAGGCTGCGCGATCGTCTCGACATTCACGAGCTGTTGATCCGCCGCCGCGCGCGCCGCGATCACGGCCGCTTCGATCGCATCGAGCGTGCCCGTGATCGTGAAGTACGCCTTGCCCGCGAGATCGACGGCGAACCGCGTATCGCGCACGATCACCTCGGCGACTTTCACCGCGGCATCGACCGCAGCCACGGCCGCACACACGGTCTTGGTCTCGACGATCGCGACCGCCTCGGCCGAAGGATCCCAGGCCTTCGTCGTCGGCTCGCCCAACAGCGGCCACACTTGATCGTCGGCGTTCGGCAACTCGACGCGATCGAGCAGCTGATCACCGGCGACGAGCTTCGCCGCGCCCATCGCTTCTTCGACTTCGGCGACGCCACCTTCGAACATCACGAGGTGCTTGCCACCGGACACCGCACGCGAATGCAGCAGCACCGCCGGCGCGCGCTTCAGGCCGGCATCCGCGACGACGATGCCGCGGGAGATCGTCGCGACTTCTAGGATGCCGAGGGCGGGCCCTCTAGACAAACCGGAACGCTTCTTTGAGCGTGCAGCGGCGCTCGCGCGTGAAGTGGATCGCCGTGGTGAGCCCCTCGCCCGTCGGGCTCGCGATCGTGAACGACGTGTAGCCTTCACCGCCGAGCGCGAGGCCCGCGTACGACGCGTCGTTCTTGACGAAGATCGAGCAATTGCAGACCCGCGCCATCGCCGCCATGTTGTCGATGTTCGTCGACTGCATCGTGGCCGTGTGGTGGAACCCGTGCTCGACGCGCAACGCGGCCGCGATCGCATCCGCCGAATCACGCACGCGGAACAGCGGGATCACCGGCATCAGCAGCTCGTGCTGGACGAACGGATGCTGCTCGTCGACTTCCATCATCAACAACCGCAGATCGTGGCCGTGGCCGCTGATCCCGATTGCCTTCGCGATCACGCCTGCATCCTTGCCGACCCAGTTCTTGTTGACGTGATCGCCCTCGAGCACGACCTTCTCGAGCTCTTTGACCTGGCGGTTGTCGAGCCACAGCACCGGCTGGCGCTTGAGCTCCGCGATCAGGTCGTTCGCGATCCGATCGACCGCGATCACTTCCTTCTCGGCGATGCAGACGATGTTGTTATCGAGCGAGGCACCGCGCACGATCGCGTCCGCGGCTTTGCCAAGGTTCGCGGTCTCGTCGACGACGGCGGGCGGATTTCCCGGCCCCGCGCAGATCGCCTTCTTGCCCGAGTTGATCGCCTGCTCGACGACCGCCGGACCACCCGTCACGACGACGATCCGCACGAGCGGATGCTTCATCAGGTGCTGCGCGCTCGCGACCGTTGGCTTTTCGACCGACACGAGTACATCGCGCGGTCCCCCGACCGCTTGAATCGCCTCGTTCAGGAGATGCACCAACCAGTTCGAGGTTTGCGCCGCCGCCGGATGGACGTTGAACACGACCGAGTTGCCGCCCGCGATCATGCCGATCGCGTTGCACAAGATCGTCTCCGTCGGATTCGTGGTCGGCGTGATCGCGAGCATCACGCCGTACGGCGCGCGCTCGGTCAGCATCAGGCCGTCGTCGCCGGTGTACGCGACCGGGCGCAGGATCTCGAGGCCCGGCGTCTTTTCCGCGACGAGCCGGTTCTTGTTGAGCTTGTCCTCGATCCGCCCGAGCCCACTCTCCTCGACGGCGTATCGCGACAGCGCCTCGTTGTTCGCGAGGACGACCTTGCGCATCGCCTCGACCATCTTCGCGCGCGTTTGCACGGGCGTTCGTTCGTTGAGCTCGAACGCCTTGCGCGCCGCCTTCACCGCTTGTTCGGCATCTGCATAGACGCCGTTCGTGCCGCGCGGAATGTTCGCCTTGCGGGCGGGTTCCGTGGCCACCGGTGCGCGGTTCGGCGCCGCCGTCGTGTTCGTCGAAGCGCCCCCCAAGCGCTCCACGACACGCGCGACGATCTCGTCGATCTTTTTCTCGTCGAGGATCATTTCACGTAATGGTTTTTGCCATCGACCGTGACCGCGTCGACGATCGCCATGATCGTGGCGTCGACCGGACGGTTTTGCGTGACCTGCGTTTGCCGCGCCGACGAGCCAGCGCAGTACAACACGACCTCGCCCAAGCCCGCACCGACGGCATCGACCGCGATCGCGACCGCACCGTTCGGATTGCCGTCGACATCGCAGGCGCGCACGACCAACAGCTTCAAGCCGTCGAGCGTGGGCTCCTTGCGAGTCGCGACCAGCGTACCTATGACGCGACCGAGGATCATTTGCCGTTATGAGTGCCGGCGCGACCGAGCGGCAGCACCGCATCGACGTTCGCGTGCGGACGCGGGATGACATGGACCGAGACGACCTCGCCCACGCGTTCCGCGGCGCGCTGGCCGGCTTCCGTCGCGGCTTTCACCGCGGCGACGTCACCACGGACGACGGCCGTGACGTAACCGCCACCCGTCTTCTCGTAGCCGACGAGCTCGACTTTGGCCGCTTTGACCATCGCGTCGGCCGCTTCGACCATGCCGACGAAACCTTTGACTTCGATCATTCCAAGCGCGTCAGCCATTACGTTCTCCTACTAGCGATCGACAAACTTCTCGGGCTCTTTACCAGTGACGCCGTTTAGCGCTGCCGTCGCTGCCGCAGCTGCGGCATCGATTTCGGCTTCCGGACCGGCCATGTAAAGCCGACCGAACGCGCCATACGGAGTGACATTGACGAGGTTCACGTGCGCGGCCTTTTCGGCCTCGTTCGCGGCAAGCACCACGTAACCCGCGGGCTCGCACTCGAAGATGAACAGCGACTGGCCCGGCAACACCATCATGCCCGCCGACGAGCGGTTGATGATCTGCGTCTGATAGGCCTCGACGCCGCGGATGATCTGGTTCGTGAGGACGCGCGGCTTCAACCGCTGGTTCTCTTCGACGCCCAGGTGCTTGAGGATGGTGGCGCCGGCTTGCAGCACCTCACCCTTGTCGTGGTGATGGACTTCGAGAAGGCCATACGCGCGCTCGACGACCTGCACGGCCGGTTGCACGCTCGTGGCCTTCAACGCCGCGTCGGTCACCTGATTGATCGCGATACCCGGCGCGATCTCGACCCACAGCGAGGCTTGATACGGCACCGGCAAGAATCCGCGCGCGGTCTTGCCGATGAACGTCGCTTGCTGCGGCTGAAGCGCGTCGAGAAAGCAGTACGTACGAAGTACCGTTGCAGCCATCCCTAGGCGGGCACACTAACCTGCCGACGTACCTAAATAAAGGCCGGGACAGACAAACGTCGCAGCGTCGCATGTCTGTCGCACGATGCAGGCCAAAAACACGTGTGCCATTCTCGGCCCCGACATGCGGTGGACCCTAGTCGCGATTCTGATCTGTTTACCGGCCTACGCGCACGCAGATATGTGGAACCGCGCGCTCGACGGGAACGATCCACCGGCGGGGTCCACGGCACCACCGTCGTCGCAAGAGGCAAACGATCTGATCGCGTGGGCGGGCGAGCCGAAGCTGATCACCTTGCCGGATTTGTTGAAGCTGACGGTCCAGCAGTCCCCGGCGCTCGCGAGCGCGAAGCTCGATATCGCGATCGCCGAGGCGCAGATTGCCGAGACCTGGGCCCGCCACGATTGGCGGCTCGGGGCGCAGGCCACGTATTCGCGCGCCGGTTCGGCCGTGTTCTCGGGCATCGAGCTCCAGGGCAGCACGCAGGCCACGGCCGAGGTCGATGTCTCGCGCGTCCTACCGACCGGCGGCACGGTCGACCTGAAAGTGGACACGAACTACCAGTCGTACGATGCGTCGTCGTTCTCGGCCTCGGCCACGTACTGGACGAACGACATCTCCGGCTCGATCACGCAGCCGTTGTTGAAGGGCTTCGGAAGCAAGCTCTACGACGCGAGCGAGCGGCGCGCGGAATTCACGCGGGATGCAGCGGTGCTCGCGCGGCGCTATGCAGCGCTCACGGCGGTGCAGTCGGTCGTGTCGTCGTATTGGGATCTCGTGCTCGCGGAGCAGCAGGTCGCGATCACCGAACAGTCGCTGGCGCTCGCGCGCGAGCGGTTGCGCGTCACGGAGATCCAGGTGAAGGGTGGCAAGGTCGCGGATGCCGAGGTTCCGGCCGTCCAGCAGATCATCGCGACCCGCGAGGAAGACGTGTTGAACGGCGAGCTCGGCGTGTTGAACGCGTCGCTCGCGCTGCGCCGCACGGTCGGCATGCCGATCGGTGCGGGCGAGCTCGGCCTCCGCGTCACGACGGAGCTCGAGCAACAGGACAAGCCGCTCGATCTCGCCGGCAACGTCGAGCGCGCGTTCCAGGCGAGCCCGCAGCTGGCGCAGCTCGACAAGCAGAATTCGGCGGCGACCGTCGACATCGAGGTCAACGACAACAACCTCCTGCCGCAGTTGGATCTCGCACTGCAAGCCGGCCCGCGCGGCACCGACAGCACGTTCCACGACGCGGCTGCGGACATGATCGAGTTCAAGACCTATCAGGTGAACGCGTCGCTGACGTTCTCGCGGTCGTTGCACCAGTACGACGTGAAGTATCGGTCGAAGGAATTGCGCGCGAACCGCGAGAAGATCCGCGTGAACGCGACCGATCTGCGGTTGCAGCTCGCGCAGATGATGTCGCAAGCGGTGGCGCAGATCGAACTGGCCAAGCGGCGCGTCGTGCTCTCGCAGCGCGCGATCGATCTCGCGAAGGAGAACATCCGGATCGAGACCGATCGCTTCAACCTCGGACGGTCGACGAACTTCGACGTGTTGAACCGACTCGAAGAACAACGTCAGGCGGAGCTCCGCAAGGCGCAAGCGCTGATCGACTGGCACAAGGCGGAAACCGTCGTGATGGCGCTGACTGGTGACCTCCTGCCGGCGTACGGCATCACCGTCGAGTAACTGACGGTTTCGACGCCAAGTTTCGCGGGTTTGCGATGGCGCGGCGGTTGCTCTTTCAACGGGGCATGCTGAGCCGGTTGTTTCTGATGGCGATGCTGGTGGCGGGTTGCACGGATGACGATGCGCCGGAGGTGGTGCGCGAGCGTGTCGGGCGCGATCTGCCGCCGGTCCTAGCGAAGGCGAAGTTGCCGTTCGGGCTCGCGGTGCCGGATCCGGACTTCGCGACCGGGTGGTTGAACGATCACGTGTTCACCGACAAGAACTACCAAGGTGGCGGCGTGTATCGCGTGCCGCCGGAAGCGGTGTGTGCGGGGGTCACGGACTGCACGGCACGCGTCGAGCCGCTCGCGTTGCGCGTGCGCGTCGATGGCGAGGACTTTCACGTCCAGGTCGACGATCAACACGACGAGCCACTGCTGATCACGTTGGGCTCGGACATGGACGCGCGGCTCGCGCTCGATGATCGATCGCTGAACGCGTTTTCCGCGGCGCTCGGCGTGGCGATGCCGACGTTGCCCGCGCACGGCATGATCGAGGCAAAGGTCGCGACCGATGCGACGTGGCTCGAGATGGATGTCACCGCGTCGATCGATCTGGTGTTGCCGGCGGTCGAGCAAAGCCCGTTCGCGGTGACGATGCTGTCGCTCGATGGCTCGGTGACGGGTGACACCGCACAGCTCCAAGTGACGGATGGTTCGCTCACGTTCGTGACCGAGCCCGCGCAATACGGCGTCTCGGTAGACGCGGGGCAATGTGTGACGTTCCCGGGCAGTTACGTCGTGGGTGGGTGTTGATCCGAGAGGTGCGCTCGCTCGTAGATCCGACATGCGATTGAAGTTGCAGCTCGTGCTCGCGGTGGCGTTCGCGGTCGGTTGTGCGTCGGCATTCGCAGCAGGATTCTGATAGCGTCGCGCGGTGATCGCGATCTTGCTCGGACTGCTCGTCGGCCTGCGCCACGCGTTCGAGCCCGATCACCTGACCGCGATCTCGACCTTGGTCGGCGAGACGCACGATGCGAAGCGCGGCGCGTTGCTCGGAGCGATCTGGGGGCTCGGCCACACGGTGTCATTGGTGGTCGTCGGATCGATCCTGCTCGCGGTCGGAGCTACGTTGCCGGAGCACGTGGCGGCGGCGTTCGAGTGCTGTGTCGCGGCGATGCTCGTGTTGCTCGGCGTGCGCGCGATCATGCGGCGCCACGATCCGGTGCATCCGCATGTTCACGTCGGAGCACGCACGGTGCGGCCGCTCGTCGTCGGGCTGGTCCACGGGCTCGCGGGGAGTGGTGCGCTGACCGCGATCGTGTTCGCGCAGTTGCCCACGATGGCCGAGCGCATCGCGTACATCGCGTTGTTCGGCGTGGGCTCGATCGGCGGGATGGCGATCGCGTCGGGGCTGGCCGGGGCAACGCTGCAGGTGGTCGTCAAAGGTCCGCGCGTCCGGACGGGGCTGTCGGTCGTAACAGGGGTGGTGTCGATCGTCGTCGGAATCGTGTGGGCCATCCCGATGGTCGCGCTGTTATGAAGACCGTCGTGGTGCAGTCGCCGTCGACGTGGCGCGAGGCGGCGATGGTCGCGCGCGCGGTCGCACACATCACGATCTGGTCGGCCGCGATCATGGGAGCGTCGTGGTATCGGTCGCGCGGTGGGGCGGCGGTCGCGTCGACGAGTGCGACGCTGCCGGATGTCGAGCTGTTTCGCGATCTCGATCCGGACGCGCAGCGGGTGTTCCGGGCGGCGCTCGAAGGGTTGGGCGAGGCGGAAGATGTCCGGGCGAAGACGAACGATTGGCCCGCCGTCGATGCGTTAGCGGCGAAGCACATCCCGCCGTTCGCGCCGGATCCGCTCGATCGCGCCGGGTATCAGTGGAAGCTGTTGAAGGACGGCGCGCTCATTAACTACGTCGGGACGCCGCGTGATCGGGCGCGGCCGAACTTTGTCATTTCGATCTTGGAGCCGGATCCGTCGATCGCGCCGGATCCGCAAGCGGCGACCGACGAGACCCATCACAAGTTGAAGGACGGCACGATGCTGCACGTCGGCGTGTATGCCGGACCGAAACCACTCACCCAGCCGATGGCCACGCCCGCGTTCGAGGATGGTTGGCGGCGGATCACCACGTACAATCCATGAAGTCGATCATCTTGTGTTTGGTGTTGGTGGCCGCGTGCTCGTCGAAGAAGACCGAGCAGAAGCAGCAGCCTGTGGCGACGCCGGTGGCGGTGGCGGGCAATGGGCCGCTGAAGATCGGCGTGACCTTGCATCCGTATTACTCGTGGGTCGCGAACGTGATCGCGGGGACGCCGAATGTCGAGGTCGTGCCGGTGTTGCCGGGCGAGATCGATGCGGGTAACTACCAGCCGTCGCCGGATGACATCGCGAAGCTGACGAAGCTCGACGCGATCGTGATCAACGGTATCGGTCACGACGACTTCATTCGCGACATGATCAAGGCGTCGGGCAACACGAAGCTGACGGTGATCGAAGTGAATGCGGAGACGCCGCTCGTGAAGAGTGCGCATGGCGAGGCATCGAACTCGCACACGTTCATCTCGTTCACGAATGCGATCCAACAGACCAAGGCGATCGCGAAGAAGCTCGGCGAGCTGCGGCCCGCGTTGGCGGATGCGTTCGCGCAAAACGCGGCCGGCTACGTCGAGAAGTTGCGGGCGCTGCAGTCGGCGGCGGCGGCGCAGCTCGCGAACGCGAAGATCAAGCGCGTGATCACGGTGCACGATGGCTACACGTATCTCCTGCAAGAATTCGGCATCGACCTCGCGGGTGTGGTGCAGCCCGCGCACGGCCTCACGCCGTCGGCGAAAGAGCTCGGCGAGATGATCGAGCTGATGAAGAAGGAGAAGGTCTCGATCGTGCTGACCGAGGAAGACTTCCCGGCAAAGCTGCTCGCGACGTTGAAGGATGCGACGGGCGCGAAGGTCTACATCATCAGTCACGTCGCGGTCGGGCAGTACTCGCCGACGGAGTTCGAGGACGTGATGAAGCGCAACGCGGACACGCTCGTGAAGGCGCTGGTCACGGATCCGCAATGAGCGGTGCGGCGATCGAGCTCGAGCACGTGACGATCCGGCGCGAGGGGCGGCTGGTCGTCGACGACGTTTCGCTCGAGGTCAATGCCGGGACGATCCACGTGGTGATCGGGCCCAATGGCGCGGGCAAGTCGACGCTGCTCTCGGCGGTGCTCGGGCAAACGCCGTTCGCGGGGACGATCAAGCAGCACTTCCGGGGCTCGGGCGTGATCGGCTACGTGCCGCAGAGCTTCGTCGCGGACCGGACGTTGCCGATCACGATCGCGGAGTACCTCGCGCTCGCGCGCCAGAAGTGGCCCGTGTGTTTTGGTGTGCGGCCGGCGGCGCTCGCTCGTATTGGGGATGTGCTCGCGAAGGTCGGCATGGCCGGAATGGAAAAGCGCCGCCTGGGCGAGCTCTCGGGTGGTGAAGTCCGTCGGGTGTTGATCGCGAATGCGATCGATCCCATCCCGGAGCTGCTGCTATGTGACGAGCCCTCGACGGGCCTGGATCCGGCGGCGATCGAAGAGCTCGACAAGCTCCTGTGCGCGCTGCGCGATGATCACGGCACGACGGTGCTGATGGTCTCGCACGATCGTGCGCAAGTGCGTCGCGTGGCGAACCGCGTGTCGCTCCTGCACGTGAAGCTGAAGGACACGGGCCAAGCCGCGAAGGTGCTCGAGCGCGCCGGCATCGCAACAGCCGACGAAGCGGTGGGCTTATGAGGGGACGGTGTCTGAAGTTAGGCAAGTTCGGATACCCGCCGGACAGAGGGACGGTCGCAACTACGTCAACTTGCGATCGCCAAGTCGCTGAAGTTCCTCGACGGTGGGGACGGTCGCAACTACGTCAACTTGCGATCGCCAACTCGTTGAAGTTCCTCGACGGTGGGGACGGTCGCAACTACGTCAACAAACTGTCCGAGAGCCGGACATGAGCTGGCTCTACGACTGGTGGATCTCGCTCGCGCAAGCGCTCGGCCTGCCCGAAGCGTTCCAGTATCCATTCGTCGCGCGCGGCGTCGTCGCGATCCTGATCCTCGCGCCACTGCTCGGCGGCATCAGTCACCTGGTCGTCGCGCGCCGACTCGCGTTTTTCTCGACGACGCTCGGCCAAGCCGCACTGACCGGGCTCGTCATCGGCGTCGCGCTCGGCCAAGCGCTCGACGAGACGTACATCGCGATCCTCGGATTTTGTTTGTTGGTCGCCGTGATCATGACGTTCGTCCGGCGCAACACCACACTACCACCCGACACCGTGATCGGCGTGTTCATGGCGGTCACGCTCGGCCTCGGCATTTGCCTTCTGGTCGCGGCCACGCGTCGCTTCAACATCCACCAGATCGAAGCCGTGATGTTCGGCTCCGTCCTCACGATCACCGACAAGGACTTGATCCTCGCGATCGTGTTGGGCGCGGTCGTCGTCGGGATGTTGATCGTGTTCTACAACGTGCTGCTGTCCGACTCGTTGAGCCCCGCCGTCGCCAAAGCCCGCGGCGCGAACACCGTGCTGATCGAATACGCGTTCGTCGTCCTCATCACGGTCGCGATCACCGTCAGCCTGAAACTGATCGGCGCGCTGTTGGTCGAGGCCATGGTCGTCGTGCCCGCGGCGGCCGCACGCAACGTCGCGCGATCCGCACGCGGCTACCTCGGGTGGTCGATCGTGCTCGCCCTGATCGCCGGCCTGGGCGGCCTATTCATCTCGACCCTGTGGCGGGTCCCGACCGGCGGCGCGATCGTCCTGACCCTGTCCGGGCTGTTCTTTTTGACGCTAACTGCGCGAATCTTCGTCCGATCCGGAGCCGCCGCCCGCTCGTAATTCCGATGTGGGAGCGAAGCACGTCCTCGGCCTAGGCGCCGTGTTGTGTGGGGCCGGCACGATCGCCGTGATCGCACATCCGCCCGAGGCCGAAGCCGTTGCGGCTGTGCCCTACCCGACCTACGCACCGACCGATCCGAACGCGTCGATCGCGCAAGTCGCTCGCAAAGAGCCGCGCGAGCTCGCGTTGCGCCAGGCGTTGCGCGCGCATCCCGATCGCGTCGATCTCGCGGTCGAGCTCGCGCGCGGTGACATCCAGCGTTCGCGCGCGCTGTCGGATCCGCGCTATCTCGGCCGCGCGCAAGCGACGCTCTCGCACTGGTGGACCGAGGCCACGCCGCCGCCGGACGTGTTGCTGTTGCGCGCGACGATCCGCCAATCGCTTCACGACTTCACGGCCGCCCGCGCGGATCTCGAACAGCTGATCGCGCGCCGGCCCGCGGACGCGCAGGCGCAGCTGACGCTCGCCGTGGTCGCGACCGTGACCGGCGATTACGCGGCCGCACGCACGCACTGCAGCGAGGTCGCACGGCTCGCACATCCTCTCGTTGCTACGACCTGCGCCGCGCAGATCGACGGTGTGACCGGCAAGTCGGCCGATGGTCGCGCGGCGCTCGTCGCGGCCCTCGCGGATCCGGCGGTCGATCCGGGCCTGCGTGGCTGGGCGGATAGCGCGCTCGCCGAGCTCCAGATCCAAGCCGGTGATTACGCGGCCGCCGCGACGACGTTTCGCGAAGCACTCGCCCTCGATCCCGAGGACACCTACGCGAAGTCGGGCCTCGCCGACGTGCTGATGTGGAGCGGCCACGCCGCCGATGCGTCGAAGCTGCTCGCCGGTGGTGAGGCGATCGACAACTTGCTCGTGCGTCGCGCGATCGCGGAGCATCAGGCGAAGGGTCCCGACGAGGGCAAGCTCGTGCGTGCGATGCGCGATCGGATCGCGTCGGCGGCAGAGCGTGGCGATCGGATTCACGTGCGCGAGGAAGCGCGATTCGTCCTCGAGGTCGAGGGCGACGGGCATCGGGCGCTCGCGTTGGCGCTCGAAAACTGGGGTGTCCAGAAGGAGCTCGCGGATGCGCGGCTCGTGGCGCAAGCGGCACGTGCGGCCGGCGAGCCGGATGCGGCGGCGGCGGTGCGGGAGTGGGCGCGCGCGAATCACGTCGAGGATGCGCAATTGACGGCGTCGCTGTAGGCCGATCGTCGACGGCACTCGTACTAGAGACATCACGATGAAGATTCGAATTCGTAGCCTCGTTACTGCCGCCGCGATTCAACCCGTGTTCGTCAACGAGCGCCGGTTCATCGTCCTCACCCGCGTGTCGAAGTCGGCGATCCCGATGTTCGACAAGGTGGCCGCGTGAAGCTCCTCCGCAAGATCGCGGCGGCGAAGCAACGCCCGTTGTTCGTCGATGGCCACGGGTTCGTCTTGCTCCGAATCGAACTTCCCTAACTTCGGACCGTCCCCGCCTTGGAGGCAGTGAACATGACCGACCGGAAAGCACGCATTCGCCGCGTTCGCGCCGCCGAGATGCAGTACGCGATCGAGGTGGCACTGTCGCGCGCCGCCGCGAAGGTGCCGGCGTTCGTCGACATCCGCGGGTTCGTCATGTTCGTCAAGGGGGCGTCGGCGTGACCGGCTACGCCGCCGAGCTTGCCGGCGAAGGGGCTCGCGTGATCGTGCGCGCGCGCCAGCTCGCGACCGAGACGTGGTTTCGCCCGCACCGCGGTGGGGATGCTGCGACCGCGCTCGCACGCGCCGCCGCGAGGCCGCCGCAGTTCGTGGCGCGCCGATTGTTTTGTTTGTACGTGATCAGCCGGAAGGCGCGCGTTAGCTCGTTCGAAGCGCGTGACACCGCCGAGCAGCGCTCGCCCGCGATGCCGTCGTCCGAGGTGGGCTCGTGATCGATACGAGTGACGTGCGCAACGCGCCAGATGCGCGTGTGAAGTCGACCGCTCGCGACCCGCTGGCTCGAGCCGTGCGCCGACCAGGTCTGTGGGCGATCCTCGCAACGCTCGCGATCAGCGCACCCGCGTGGGCGCACAAGCCGAGCGACGCGCACGTCCAACTCGCGATCGCAAACGATCAGGTGACCGGCACCATCGCGATCGCGTTGCGCGACCTCGACGGCGCACTCGATCTCGATGCGAACGGCGACGGCTCGATCACCTGGCGCGAGGCCCAAGTCGCGGCGCCGCGGATCGCCGCGTACACCGCCGAGCGCGTCACGCTCGCCGGCGACGACGGCACGTGCAAGCTCGCGATCGGCGCCGGCAAGCTCTCCGACTATTCCGACGGCGCGTACTGGTCGATGCCCGTCACCGGTCACTGCGCCGGCGACACGCTCTCGCTGACCTACAACGTGCTGTTCGACATCGACGCGCAGCACCGCGGCATCGTCCAAGTTCGCACGCCGCGCGGCTCGTCGACGACCGTCGTTCGCGATGCCAAGCCACTCTCGCTCACCGTCGGAGATGGCGGAACGATCGGCGGCGCGCTCGCCGGTGCCGGCTTCGCGATCACGAGCCTCGCCGTGCTCGCGTGCTTGCTGTTACTCGTCGCGCCCGCGCTCGCACAGCGCGGCCGCAACCCACAACGCGAAGCCGACCGCCGGCCCGCGCTCGCACCGCGTGACCGCGAACCCGCGCTCGCACAACACGACCGCCAACCCGCGCTCGCAAAACACGACCGCCATCTCGGCGCCGCGACGGCCGGTTCGCGCGGAAGCGCACGCGCTCGCGGATTCGTGTCCGCATGCTTCGCACGTCTGCGGGCCCTCACACGCGCCGGATCACGCACTGCCGATCTACGCGCGAGCATCGGCGCCTTCGTCCTCGGATCCGCCGCGATCACGCTCGTCGCCACCGCCGGCTGGCTCGCCCTGCCCGCCCACCTCGTGACGATCGCGAGCATCGCCTCCGTCGCGATCGCGGCCGCGAGCAACCTCATCCGGCGCACCGCCGCGCGCTACGACCTCGCGTTCGAGCTCGGCCTCTTGCACGGCACGGCCGGTTCGTTCGCCCTCGCCACGCTCGCACCCCACCACCGCACGACGGTGTTCGCGTTCGTCGCCGGCGCCGCACTCGCCCAGATCGCGATCGCCGCCGTCCTCGCGCTCGTGCTGTACACCGCCCGCTCGCTCCTCGCGAAGCGCACCGTCGTGTGGGCGGTCTCCGGCGCGAGCGCGGTCGCCGCCGTCGTGTGGGCGATCGTGATCGCCTAATCCGATAGACGACCACTCGACTAGCAGTCCCAGGCAAGTCTCCCAGGCGGCCAGCCGTCTATCGCGCGTTACATTCGATGGGCAAGCGCGCGGAATCTCGATCAGACGCGCGTGGCATTCGCGCTGCACTTGTCGGCGAGCATGGAAGACCTCTCGCTCGACCAACTCGCAACCGTGCACGGCGGTTACTCCGACCAGCTCTTCGCCGACATGCAAAAGGCCGTGTCGATGGGGCTCACGATCAACTCGACCCACACCGGCGTCGAGCACAAGGGCTACAACTATCACTCGCTCGGCCGCGCGTTCGATTCGATCGGCACGCCCGGTGCGATGCGCAGCTACTACAACTGGGCCGCCGGCAACGGTGGCACCAGCGAGCTGATCCACAAGAACCAGTTCCTCAAGTTCGGCAAACCGATTCATCCGATCGGCGGCCACGACACCCACGTCCACACCGCGGTCTAAGGAGACACCATGAACACGCTCGAGTTGCAGGATCTAGAAACCGTGACCGGTGGCGCAGGCAAAGGTCTGTCGATGAGCCTCGCCGATCAAAAGAAGAACGTGTGCGACCGCGCCCAATTCGATTGGATGAAGGCGCACATGGTCGGCGAGAACATGCCTCCGACGGGCGGTGTGCAAGAGCACGTCGTTCGCGCCGATGCGAAGTTGTGCGGCTTCCCGATGTGAGCGGTTCGCGAACACGTGTTCGCTGCGAGTACACCCGGCAACATTTCGCGCGCTGATCAAACGCACACATGCACGGGCACGTGATTTGGAATCGCGGTCGGGCATGACCAAACAAATGGATCGTCGCCAAGCGATCGGTGCGATGGGCCTCCTGTCGCTGTGGGGTTGCGAGACGGCGAACGGCTTTGCAGGTGAGGTCGATGCCACGGTCTCGACGCAGTCGAAGACATGTAGCGAAACCCTCGAAGGCGAGATCGGGCCGTACTTCGCCGACGACAGCGCGAACGGCTTCGAGCGCAGCGATATCCGCGCGAACCTCGATGGCAGCGATGTCCAGACCGGCATCCCGCTCGAGCTAACGTTCTACATCTACGACGCGTCGAACGGTTGCGTGGCCTACGAAGGCGCGCAGGTCGATATCTGGCACTGCAATGCCTCGGGCGTGTACTCGGATATTGGAGCCGAGGGCACGTCGAACCAGCAGTGGTTGCGCGGCTACCAGATCAGCGACGCGAGCGGCATGGTCACGTTCAAGACGATCGTGCCGGGTTGGTATCAGGGCCGGACGACGCACGTGCACCTGCGGATTCGCTCGACCTACAACAACGCGTCGAGCACGTCGGATGGCTCGAACACGACGCAGGTGTTCTTCCCGCAGACACTCGTGGACACGATCGACACGACGATCGCGCCGTACGCGAGCGAGGGGAAGAATTCGACGACGAACGCGAGCGACCGCGTCTACACCGACCAGACGCAGGGGCAGAACCTGATGTCGCTGGCCGGCGATACGACGAGCGGCTATTCGGCCTCGTTCGCGATCTACATCCCGATCGCGACCTGAATTCGCGGAGTTAGGCCAGCTACTTTGACGAGTTGGATACCGTCCCCATTCGAGGGTACAGGCACTTACGTCGCGATCCGATGTGGTGTCTGATCCGTATCTACTGTCGGGGAACGTGATTGCTCGTCGCGTGATAGTCGCGCTGATCCTGTGGATCGGTGGTGTGGAGGTTCTACCGAACCTGCACCTGGCGCTGCACGATCACATCGCGCCGCACCATCACGTCGGCGACGCCACGATCTTCGATCACACGCATGCGCCCACCAAGCACCGCGCGGCGAACGGTCGATCGATCCAGCTCGCGCACGGCGCCGATTCACTCGCGCACCACGCGATGGCGTTGCACACGCCGCCGTTCGTTCATCTCTGTCCGTTACCGATCGATCGCCGGCCACTCCTGCGCCCGACGATCGCGATCATCGAGCCCGAGTCGCGCTTCACCGCGCGCGCGAACGCACGAGGACCGCCGGCTGATCTGGCTGGCTGATCAACCCTCCTCGTAGCTTTCACCGCGTGCGTGGCACGCCATGGGATTCGTATGATTTCGAAACGTCTCGCCGGCGTGATGCTGGCGTGTGCGCTCGCCACACCTGCATCTGCACGCCCGCTCGTCGGTCGTGTGGCGGAAGTCGATCCGGTTCCGGCGCCTCCGCCGGTCGAGCCGCCGATCGACACGCCCACACCCGAAGCCGCTCCGGCTCCGACGACCGATCTCCCGAGCGTCGTGCCCGCGCCGCAGGACTACGTGCCGCCCGATGGCGAGACGATCGAGATCGTCGATACCGCACCGGCCGAGTCCGCATCGTCGGTCCACATCACGCGCGACGATCTCGAGTACCGATCGGTGACGCAGGTCTCCGACATCCTCCGCCAGGTCCCCGGCCTGATGGTTTCGCAGCACGCGGGCGGCGGCAAATCCGACCAGTACTTCATCCGCGGCTTCGATGCCGATCACGGCACCGACATCGCGATCTTCGCCGACGGCATTCCCGTCAACATGCCGAGCCACGGCCACGGTCAGGGCTACGCCGATACGCACTTCTTGATCCCCGAGACCGTCGATAGCGTCGATGTCCACAAGGGCCCGTACTCCGCGCGGTTCGGCGATTTCTACACCGCCGGCGCGATGGAGCTCACGACGATCGATCAGATCGACGCCCCGACGCTGTGGGTGTCCGGCGGCGCGCCACTCGCGGGCCCGAAAGCACTCGAGCAATACAATCGCCGCATCGTCGGCATGGCGAGCCCCGAGCTTCGCAACGGCGACAAGGATCTCATTGCCGTCGAGCTCGGCGACACCGACGGCCCGTTCGAAAATCCGCAACGGTTCAAACAGGGCAACGCACTCGTCAAGTGGAAGGGCAACGCCGGCCCCGGCGAGCTTCACATCGAGGGCAATTGGTACGAAGCGAAGTGGAACGCCTCCGGTCAGGTGCCGGAATCCGCGGTGACGAGCGGTCTGATCTCGCAGTTCGGCTCGCTCGATCCATCCGAAGGCGGCGACACGTCGCGCTCGACCGCGCAGATCGGTTACACGGTGCGCGATTCGCACGGCGGCTCGTGGACCGCGAGCGCGTACGCGTTGAGCTATCGGTTCCGGCTCTACTCGAACTTCACGCTGTACGCGCGCGATCCGGTCCACGGCGACGAGATCGAACAGAACGACACGCGCACGACCTACGGTCTCGACCTCAAGTACGAGCGCCACTTCGACCTCTTCGGCCACGACACCTGGCTCACCGTCGGCGCGCAGACCCGCAACGACGACGTCGAGACCGCGCTGTGGCACGACCAAGATCGCCAGCGCCTCGCCGACTGCTTCGACACCGGCGCGAACCCGTGCAACCACGACTACGATCGGATCCGGAACTTCTCCGCATACGCCGAAGCGAACGTGCACTTCGCACCGCACATCCACCTCTTGCCCGGCCTGCGCATCGATCAGTTCGTGTGGGACGTCGACGATCTGAATCCCGCGACCGCGACCGATCCGACGCAAACGACCGGTGGCACTGCCGGCAAGTCGATCGCGTCGCCCAAGCTCTCGATCGAAGTCGAAGCGACCGACAAGCTCGATCTGTTCGCGAACAGCGGCTACGGCTTTCATTCGAACGACGCGCGCAGCAACGTCTCCGTCGGTGGCCAAGCCGGTTCGCTCGCCCGCGCGTTCGGTGCCGAAGCCGGCGTGCGCACGAGCTACGTGCCGCACGGAAAGTTCTCCGCCGACTTCTGGTACCTCCATCTCGATAGCGAGCTCGTGTGGTCCGGCGACGAAGGTGGCACCGAAGCGAGCGATGCGACCGAGCGCTACGGCGTCGATCTCGAGGGCGCGTACAACCCGTTCCCGTGGCTACGCCTCGACGCGAACGTCTCGCTCGCGCACTCGCAGTTCGTCCAGAACGCAGGCAATGGCAACGCGCTGGCACTCGCCCCGAAAGCGATGGGCCAAGGCGGCATCACGTACATCCACGACATCTTCTCGATCTCCTTGCGCGGTCGCGGCATCGCAGATCGCCCCGGCAACGACACCAACACGCTGACCGCGAAGGGCTACTTCATCTTCGATCTGATCGCGACCGCGCAACCGACGAAGAAGCTCGGCCTCAACCTCACGGTCAACAACCTGTTCAATCAGGATTGGCGCGAGGCGCAGTTCGCGGATACGTCGGCGATCACGCCCGGTGCGGCACCCGTCGAGCAGATGCACTTCACGCCGGGCATCCCGCTCACGGCGACGATCACCGCGAGCTACCAACTCTAGTCCGGACCGAGCAAGCCCGACGGCGCGCGCCGCGCGGCGGCGGATCAGCGGCGAGGAACGGACGGAAGAAGAAGAAGCTAGGCCGCGGCGATGCGAAGCGTGAGCGCGCAGCGCGAGCGGTGAGCCTCGCCGCGGCCTAGCGGCCCGATAAGAACGGCAGCCGCTGGAACAACCGCTCCGGCGCGCTCTTCACGATCGGCATGATCACGCGCCAGAAGCTCGGCACGTACGCTTCGGGGATCCGTGCGTCGATCGCGTCGACGATGCCGCGGGCCACGCGATCGGGTTTACCGAACAGCGCGGTCTTCTCGTGCGTCGTGGTCATCGGCGTGTCGACGGGCCCGAGCTTCAACGTGGTCACCGACACGCCCGCCGGATAGAGCCGCGAGCGAACGCCCTGCAGGTAGATATTCAGCGCGCCCTTCGCGGCACCGTACGTGTAGTTGCGAGGGCGCCCGCGATCACCGGCAACGGACGTGATCACGCCGATCCGCCCTGCCCGCGCCGCTTCCATCGCGTTCGCGAGCGGCACGAGTAACGACACGACCGACAGAAAGTTCACCCGGAGGATCCGCTCGGCCTCGTCGAACGACGCTTCGCTCGCGAGCTGGTCGCCGAGATCGCCGTGCGCGATCAGCGCGATGTCGATCGATCCGAGCTTCGCGATCGCACGATCGATCACGCCCGCGTTGCGATCGAGCTGGCCGAAATCCGCGGCCTCGGTCGTCGCGGCCGGAAATCGCATCGCGAGCTGCGCGAGCTTGTCGGCGTTGCGCCCGACGAGGTGGAGCTTCGCATCGCCGTACAAGGCCGCCACTTCCGCCGCGATCGCCGACGTCGCTCCGAGGATCAGGACGTTCAAAAGTTGATCCTGCGCATCACGAACCTCGGCAACATCCGGATCACGAACATCACGAGCGCCCACATCTTCGGCGCGTAGACGACCGGCTTCTTCTTATCGAGCGCCTTCACGACGAGCGCCGCGACCTGCTTCGGCTCGCCCGCGAATGGAGGCGGTTTCAGGCCGGCCGTCATCGGCGTCTTCACGAACCCCGGCTTCACGCATGTGACCGCGAGGCCTTGCGCGTGAAACTTGTGATCGAGCGCCTCGAGATACGTCGACAGGCCTGCCTTGCTCGCGCCGTAGATCGCGACCGGCTTGCGCCCGCGCTCGCCCGCGACCGACGAGAACACGACGAGCCGCCCACCACCGCGCTGGAGCAGCCGCTTGCGGGCGTGCTCGCAAAACACGACGGTGTTCGCGAAGTTCACGGTCACCAAGCGCCGCGCGAGCTCGGTATCCGCCTCGAGCGCATCTTGGGTCGCGTACATCCCGGCCGTCACGATCACGGTATCGAAGTTGCCGAGGTGGGCGTCCGCCCGATCGAGCGCATCGCCAAAGCCATCCGGCTGTTCGAGATCGCACGTCGCGTGGCCGACCGCCTGCCCGCGTGCGGACAGATCGGCTGCGCTCTTCTCGAGATCCGCGCCGCCAAGCCCGAGCAGGAACACCGCATCGCCGCGTTCGGCAAGCATGCGTGCGACCTCGCGCCCCATTCCGGACGTGGCTCCGAGGACAACTGCTTTCACGCGGTGTCCCCGAACAACCGCACGGACTGCGCGCTCCGCAATCGGCGCTGCGGATCGTACTGGGCGCGCACGGCGAGGAATGCGTCGAGGCGCGGCTCCATCGCGCGATAGTGCTCGGCCCGCGTGAACCGATCCTTCGTGAGATAGATCCGACCGCCCATCGCGATCACGATCTCGTTCAGCTGATCGATCTGCTGCTGCACCGACGACGTCACCGCGATATCGACCGCGATCGACGTGCCCTCGAGCGGGAACGACAACATCCCCTTGCCCTCCGGCCCGCAGTCCTTGATCACGCACAGCGGCGACGCGCAGCCGATCGCGGCGAGCTTCGTCATGAATTCGCGCACGGCCGGCGCGCCCGCCTTGCGCGGAATCACGCACTGGTACTGGGTCATGCCGCGGCTACCGTACGCGCGGTTCCAATGCAGGATCGCGTCGAGCGGATAGAAGAACGGCTCCGGCGATACGACACGCGCGATCTTCTTGCGCAGCTGCTTGCGATAGTAGAGGCCGTTGAACGCACGCGCGGTCACGCGATTGAGCGCCCAGTTCGGCAGCTCGAACGGCAGCGACAGCGAGGTCGGCTCGGCCGGGACATCATCCGGCGCCTGATCCGGTTGCGCCCACTCGCCGCACATCATGAGGCCGCGGCCGGTGTGCTTGCCGCGCGACAGACAATCGATCCAGCCCATCGTCATCGGCGACTTCGCAGCGGCGTGCTCCAACGCCGAGAGGAACTCGTCGATGTTCGGGACGCGCTCGCTCTCCATCCACACCCACGGGCTCGAAATCTTTTTTAGCGTAAATTCGATCTCGAGGATGTGGCCGGTCAGGCCCATGCCGCCGATCGTCGCGTAGAACAGATCGGACTCGCGCGTGGGCGAGCAGCTCACGAGATCGTTGTTCGCGAGTCGCAAGGTCAGCTCGCGGACGTGCGCGCCGAAGCACCCATCGACGTGATGGTTCTTGCCGTGGACATCGCTCGCGACCATGCCGCCGACCGTGACGAACTTCGTGCCGGGGCTGACCGGCGTGAAGTAGCCGCGAGGGATGAACAGCCGGTTCATCTCGGCGAGCGAAAAGCCGGCCTCGACCCGGATCACGCCGGTCTCTGGATCGAACGCGAGGATCCGATCGGCGAGGCGTGTACCGACCACCTTGTCCTCGGCGCGCGCCGGTAGCGATGAATCGCCGTACGACCGACCGAGCCCGCGCGAGAGTCGCGCTCCGACGGTGACGCGCTCGAGATCCGTGGCGAGCTCCTCGCGACCCGGGGCGGGAAGTCGCCCCCAGCCTTCGAGGGTCGCAACGGCTTCGCTCATTCCGGAGTGAAGTCTAGCTCAGTCCACGCCCGACGAGCAGTCTGTCGGTGAGCCAGCGGTCGAGAAGTGCGACGAGCGCCGCCGGATCGCCGACCGCGTCGGCGAGGACGTGAACCGGGCACGGTAGGAGCGCGAGGTAGGCGTGCTCGGCGGGCTCGAGCTCGCGCGTGACGACGCCACGTGGCCCGCGCCAGACGAGATGCCGCGGCAACAGCGTGCTCGCCGCACTGCGCGCGAGAGGGAATGCCACGAACGCGTTTGCTGGTAGCGCGAGC
The DNA here is from genome assembly GCA_047600425.1 of Kofleriaceae bacterium. Taxonomy (GTDB): domain Bacteria; phylum Myxococcota_A; class Polyangia; order Haliangiales; family Haliangiaceae; genus JABFXX01. The sequence continues at coordinate 746,290 of JASGLC010000001.1, forward strand.
TCGTCACGGGTCAGTGCGGCTTCGTCGCGCGCATCGAACGCGTCGAGTCGTGCGAGCTCGATCGAAGCGCGCATCGCGTGCTCGGGCATGACGCGCTCGAGGTACGCGGGCAAGTGCCGGCCGAGCTCGCGCACGGTGAAGCTCGTCGGCGGATGCGCGGCGAAGTACGCGGCGATCGCGGCATCGTCGAGCGTGGCGCAGGTCTCGGGGAAGTCCGCGCGCAGGACATCCCGCAAGCGCAAGCCGTACATCTCGCGATAGATCGCGGGCTCGCCGATCATCGCGGGCGCCGACGCATCCGAGGTGACGAACGCGTAGAACGCGCGTTGTTCCGCAGCGAAATCGTCGAGGGTTCGCGTCGATGCGGTCGGCGTCACCGCGCGCGATGGGACCGACTCGAAACGCGTGGCGGATTCGATCGATCGAATCGCGTCGAGCTCGTCGAGCAACTCCGATAGAGGCGGATGATGCTCGTCGCGCTCGATCGAGGTCGGCACGTCACCGAACAGGCCGCGCGCGATCCGATACAGCTCCCACGTCGGCTCGCAGATCGCGTGATCGTGCGTGTCGATCAGCGTCTCGCCTTGCTGCGTGTGCCCGGCGAGATGAACGTGCGTGATCGCGTGCGCCGGCAACGCGTGGAGGTACGCGATCGGATCCCAACCGAGGTTCGTCGCGCTGACATGCACGTTCGCGACATCGAGCAGGATCCCGCAGCCGGTGCGCCGAACGAGCTCGGTCAAGAACTCCGGCTCGCTGAGCTCGTCGGGAAATCGTGCATACGCCGCTGGATTCTCGAGTGCGATCGGCCGGCGGATCCGATCTTGGACCGCGTGCACGCGCGCCGCGACGTGATCGAGCACGGGCACGGACAGCGCGACCGGCCACAAGTCGTGCCCCGATCGTCCATCGACGCCCGACCAACACAGGTGATCCGAGATCATCCACGGATCGAGCTCGTCGACGAGTCCGCGCAGCTGATCGAGATACGCGCGCGACAGCGGATCGATCGATCCGATCGACAGCGACACGCCGTGCAACACGATCGGCGCCCGCTCGCGTACCGCTCGCACCACCCGCCGCGGATTGCCACCCGCGACCATCACGTTCTCCGTGATGACCTCCCAAAAATCGACGCGCGACTCGCCCGCGATCGCCGCCGCGAAGTACGGCCGCCGGAGGCCGAGCCCCGCACGCATCACATGTTTCCGGGGAGCTTTCCGGCGGTGCCGCCCTGCTCCTTGCACCGCGACTCCGTACGACCGACCCAGCCCTTGCCCTTGCAGTCGTTCGAGCCCGCGCAGCTATTCGACGGCGAGCTGCACGCACCCTTGCCCTTGCACTCGTTGATACCGAAGCACGCGACGTTCCGGACCCGCCATCGCATCGATCGTGGCGACCGGTGGCGCTTCGACGGCAGCGGCCGCAGCTTGCTCCGGCGTCGGTGTGCCGAGCGAAGGCCGAGGTGTCACCGGCGGATCCTGTGTCGTCGCCGGCGCGGAGGGCTTTTCCGTGGTCACCGGTTTTGCCTGCGGCGGATCCTTCTTCTCGCACGCTGACGCGAACAAGCTCGCAGCGGCAAACGCGATCGCAGCTCCACGCTCGGTCATGGTCCGAGCCTACCACCCTAGATTTTTTCGGGCGCGCCGAACGTCACGACCTCGCCGCGCGTCATCGTCTCCGCCATCAACCACGGCAGGCCGCGCGCGGTGTCCGAAACGCGAACCTCATCGAGCGCGCCGGTAAAGCGCTTCGCCGCCGGCTCGCCATGCGCACCACCGAGCTCGAACGTGCGGTCCGGAACACCCGCGCTGCGCGTGGGCTTGCCGACGCTCGCACCGTCGACGACGAGCGCATCGGTGTTCGCGTGATGCACGCAACACACGTTCTTCCACGTATCGATCGCGAGCACGTTCTTCGCGATCGCGGCGCCGCATCGCACGGCCGCGCCCTCGCGATCGAGCGAGAAGCCCTTCACGCCGGCGATCCGCGCTTGGCCATCGAGGTTGCCCGGCTTCACCCACGCGCACAGCGTGCGATCGCCGGTCATCACCGGGACCTGCGACGTCACGGCGTCGACTTGGCTCGTGCCGAAGTAGAGGCCTTGACCGAACACGCCGTCGGCGGGATTGGTGTTCGTCGTCGTCGTCGGGTTTTGATGTGGCGACACGTCATTGCTCTCGTCGATGCAATGGAGCACCTCGGTGTAGCCGTGCTTCCACACGCTGCGCGCCTCGCTGCCATCGAGCAGCAACGCATCCTTGCTGCCGTAGTACAGCGTGATCTTCGTCGGACCCGCGAGGTGCGGCACGCGCACCCAGATCATCGCGCCGTGTTGCGGTGTGATCGATTCGATGTCGTACGCGAGGTCGACGCCAGTCTGATCCGTGAAGCGCAGATCGTGACCATCGATCGCGTAGCTCGCCGGCGCGAGGCGTTCGGGCGACAACCGGATCGGGACCGGAAAGTCGTAGAGCTCGGCCGCGCCGAGATCGATCGTGAGCTGCATGCGCGCGGACCAGCCCGGACGCGGCGACACGTACGGCTTGCCCTTGTGGCCCGCACCGCACGCGGCGCACAGCACGACGAAGCTAGCGCATCGCAATAAACGCCATGTGCATGCCGCCATCCTTGCCATCACGACGATAGCTGAAGAATCGATCGGCTTCGCACTTGGTACACGGCGGTGATGCATCGATGTGTTCCGCAACCACGCCCGCGCGTTCGAGTGTCGTGCGCAGCGCCACGCGCAGATCGATGTGATCTTTTTGCGGACCGCGCACGACCAAGCCGGGCACGTCGCCGAGCTGCGCGCGGAATTCATCGACCACTTCGGGACCGACTTCGAAGCAGCACGGCCCGATCGATGGGCCGAGTGCGACCCGGATGTTCGCGGCCGCGGCGCCACGGTCGACCATCTTCGCGATCACGTTCGGCGCGACGCCATGGACGGTGCCGCGCCAGCCCGCGTGGGCCGCGCCGATCACCCGCGCCGCGGGATCGGCGAACAAGATCGGTACACAGTCCGCAGCGAACGCACCCAGCACCGGGCCGGGGCGATCGCAGACGAGGCCATCGAACTGAGGGTCCGCGGCCAGAGGTTCACCGACCGTCCACACGTCCGTGCCGTGAACGTGACGCATCATCTGCAGATCCTCGACGGACCACCCGCTATGCGCGGCGAGGAGGCGCCGGTTCTCGTCGACGTTGGCCGGGTCATCCCCCCAGCGCTTGCCCAGGTTCAGGCCCGCTCGCGCGCCGGTCGAAACGCCACCGGTGCGCTCCGGGAAGCCGTGCACGAACCCTTCGGATGGCAGAACCCGCGACGTGTGGAGACGGATCGCCGTCATAGGAGCTTCGGCGAGCTTCTAGCATGATATCGTCGCCTCATGATTCCGTACGACGATCTGGTCGCAGCGCTGCAGGCCTGGCGCGCCCGTCAGGGCTTGCCGGTCGCGACGCCCGCCGCCGGACCTGGCGCTGGTTCGGGCCCTGCGCGCCCTGGTACCCCGCCGCCTTTTGCAGCCGCTCGCCCGGCCCCGCCGGCTCCGCCTCCGCCGCGTACGTCAGCGCCACAACCTGCTGTCGAAGCAGACGCCGAAGCGGTCGATCACGAGACGCTCCACGAACACGAGATCGAAGAGCACGCGATGATCGAGGAGTCGCACTACGAGAACGAAGGCGACGACTTCGCGATGTCGTTCGGTCAAGACGGACACAACGGTCATGTCAGTGGTGTCAACGGTGCGGACGGCAGCGAGACGATGGTCGGTCACGATCCCGCTCATGATCCCGAGCGCCCGAGCGATCTCGTGGATCCCGGCCAAGCGCAGCGCAACGGCCGCGACGACTGGTAGCCCGGCGAAGCTCCGAGGTAACTCGTGATCAAGCACGAGCCTGCCGAAGTTGTCGGCATCGAGATCCTGGCGCGGCAACCGAATGGCGCGGCGCTCGCGCGCGTCACCGACGTGCCCGACGGATCGCTCGTGGTTGTCGGCTCGCACGTCCTCCTCGCGGCAAGCGATCCATGTGGCGAGTGCGAGGTCTGCCGGCGCGGTGGTGCGGCGGTGTGTCCGCGCATGCAACCGCGCGGCGATGCGTGGACCGCACGCGTGTCGACGCGCTTCATGGTCACGCTCGGCGATGGCCTCGAGTTGCCGATGCCCGCCGCCGCCGCGGTCGGTGGCGATATCGCGATCGCGTACACGCTCTACGCGCGCACCGGCATCGCGCCGCGCGATCCGGTCGTCGTGATCGGCGATACCGCGATCACGCGCTTCCTCGTCGAGATCCTCCGCGCGAAAGGCGCGACGCCCGTGGTCGTGACGACGAACGATGATCTCAGCGCCACGGCGCAAAGGCGCGGCGCGAACGTCGTCGCCGATGCGAGTGGTGTTGCCGCTGCCACCGAATCGCTCGGCCTCGGCGCTCGTCCATTGCGAATCATCGCGACCGCGCCATCTTCGATCGCAGCCGAGCTCGCCGGCCCGCGCGCGACGCTGACGCTTCTGGCGCCCGCCCTCGACGTCCCTGCGTCCGTGATCGCGCGCGAAGTAACGATCATCGGCGTCGCCGGCGCGCATCCCGACCTGATCACCGAAGCGGCCGCGATGTGCGCGAAGCACGAGATCGATCTCGTTGCCGGCGTGGGCGACGGCGGTACCCGCGCGCGCGTGCTGACTCGCGGCTGAGAAACATCAGCGTTTCAGGTCTCGCTTGGTTTCCGTCGAGGGCCACAAAACGGGGGACGGTATCCAATCCGTCAACTTGGCCCGTTGGATCACCGGGTTTCGGCTACTTGCGCGCCGAAGTTGACAGATTGGATACCGTCCCCATCCCGGTACCCATCCGCTAGTCCGAAACGTCGTCGTTGACGGCAACGGCAGCGGCAACGGCAACGACCCCGAACGATCTGGGATCGTGATCACGTAAACCTAAGCGTAAAGCGTAGGCGCAAGCGGATCTGGAGTCAGCGCGCGAACGGTCAGCGCGCGAGCACGACGATCAGAATCACGAGGGCGATCACCGCGACCCCGATCAGCAAGAAGACCGTCTTTCGGCCGCCCTTCATCTCGCCGATCAGCTCGTCTTCCGAAACCTTCCCGGACAGCGACGGATCCTGCCGAACCGCCTGCATCATCTGCGTGCCACCCGTCCGCAGCGAGTACTTCTCTTTATCCTGCCGCGAGATCGTCCCGTCATCCTTGTAGCGCTCGTCCATCGGCAACGAGTCCGCCTTATCCGTCCCGGCTTCCTTACCGGTCCGCGCGCGCTCTTCCGCCGCCGCCACCGCGGCCTGCGTATCGAGATCGCCCTTCTTGAACCACATCGTCTCGCGGAACTTGCCCTTCTGGCCCTGCTCCGCACTTCCGCGCTTACCGTCCGGCTTCGCGACAACCGGCGCTGCCACGACCGGCGCTGCCACGACCGGCGCCGCGACCACCGGCGCTGCCACGACCGGCGCTTGCACGACCGGCGCGACCTGCGCCTGCATCACTTGCGCGGGCTGATTTGCCGGCGCCGCCCACGGCGATGCCGCAGTTGCCGGCGCCGAGTCGACGATGATCGCCGGCTGTGGCACCGGCGCTGGCGACGGCGCCGCGACCGGCGACGGCGCGGCTTGCATCGGCGCGGCTTGCATCGGCGGAGCCTGCAACGCCGGCGTCGAATTCGGGATCGCGTTGTCGATCGGCCGCCCTTGCATCGTCGACGTGGCCGGCTGATTCATCAGCGGATGCGCAGCAGCCGCAGGCGCGGCCGGCGTCACCACCGGTTGCGACGGCGTGTGCGCACCACTCGACACACCGATCATCGTCGCGACCATGCCGGCCGGCATCTGATTCGGTTGCGACTTACTCGCCGGCGCCACCGACGGCACGCCCGCACCGACCGTGGGTGCGCTCGCGATCGGGGCCGGAGCCGGCGCTGCGACCGGCGCGGAACCACCACCGTGGCGCACGCCCATCAACGTGGACACGAGCTCTGCCTTCGGCCGCTTCGCCTTTTGCAGCTCGATCACCTCGCCGCGACCGACGCGCGCGACCTCGTCGACGAACTGGCGCACCGTCAGGAACCGCTTCGTGGGGCTGCGATCGAGCGCGCGCATGATCACGCCTTCGATCGCCGAGCCGGCGGCGACCGCGCTGTTCAACGCCGACGGCGGGCGAATCGTGCCGCTCTGATGCTGGCGGTGCACTTCGTCCGGCGAACCCGCGAACACCGGCTGCCCGGTGAGCACGAAGTAATAGAGCGCGCCCAACGAGTACAAGTTCGAGCGCTGGTCGACGGGACGGCCATCGACTTGCTCCGGCGCGACGAACTCGGCGACGCCCGGGACCTTGTCCGTGGTCGGCACCGGCAGGGAGAAGTTGATCAGCTTCACGTCGGAGCCGGCGAACAGCACGTTCTTCGGCGCGAGATCGCGGTGCACGACACCGACCTGCGCGGCCTCGATCAACGCTTCACCGACGACCTCGATCAGGTCCGCCGCTTGGTCGACCGGAATCGGTCCGCGCGCGCTGATCGCTTCGGCGAGCGTGTGCGCGCCATCGACCATCTCCATCGCGACCCAGGTCTCGTCCCCGGCCGCGCCGCGCTTGCCACTCGCGAGCACGCGCGCGACGCCCGCGCTCTGCACGCGCTCCAACTGGCGCAGCTCGCGCTCGAGCCGTTGCGCGACACCCGGCAGCCCGACGACCGCCGGGGCGACGAGCTTCACGACGACCTGGGCACCCGACTGCTTGTCGGCAGCCCGGTGAACGGCGCCGGTCCGGCCGCCGCCTAGCTTTTGACCGAGCTCGAACCGTGCCGCGAGGCTATCCCCGCCCTGCGCCTGCGCTTCGAGCGGCACCAGACGGGCCGCATCGACCGGGCAGAAGTTCGCGTCATCGCTGAATTGCTTCTGGCACTTCGGGCAAAGTTTCATCGGTTTCGCGCCCCTAGAGAAAGTGCAACGTAGCACACGATTGACATGGCAGGCGCGTGAGCGCTAGAAACTGGCCCGCTATGGCATCGAACACGAAGGCGACCACCGTCAAGCGCAAGAACAAGCACGAGAAAGCGGGCCGCCGCCGGAAGAACAAGCTCGCGAAGAAGTCGACGAAGAGCAAGACCGAGCTCTTCGCCGGTCTGGGCGAGCCGGGTAAGCCGACGCCCAAGGCGAAGTAGTAACCGCTACGCTTGTTCGGCCGCCACGCGGTCGACCGAGAACACGCCTTTGATTCGCGACAACGCGCGGATCACCGACTTCAACTGATCGAGATCGCGCACGAGCGCGTGGAACGTGTTCACCGCACGTCCATCATCCGTCGAGCGACAGTGCGCTTGGCTGATGTTGACGCCTTGATCCGTGAAGCTCTGCGAGATGTGCGCGAGTAAGCCCGGCTTGTTCGTGCAGAGCACCTGGATCGCGACCTCGTGCTGGGCCTTGCTCGCGCCATCCCACTCGACCTCGACGCGACGCTCGGGATCGAGATCCAAGCCCTTGTCGCAATCGCGCCGGTGGACCGTCACACCACGACCGCGCGTGATGAAACCGACGATCGGATCGCCCGGTAGCGGCGAACAGCACTTCGCGAACCGGACCAAGATGTCCTCTTCGCCGGCGACCTTGATCCCCGACGACGACGTCCGCCGCGGCGTCACCTTGCGCAGCAGGCTCTTCAGGATCGACTGGCTCTTCGCCGGCGATTCTTCCTGCTTCGTGATGCCCGGCAACGCTTCGATCAGCTGCACCGTGGTGATCTTGCCGTAACCGATCTGGACGATCAGCTCGTCGACGGTCTGGCACTTCAGCGTCTTCGCCGCGGCCTCGAGCTGCTTCTGCGCGCGCGACATCGAGGTGTCGTGCTTGCGCAGCGCCTTGTCGACGAGATCGGTGCCGAGCGCGACCGCCTTCTCGCGTTGCTCCTGACGCAGCAGCCACCGGATCTTCGTCCGCGCGCGCGCCGTCTTCACGAGCTTCAACCAGTCCTTGTTCGGTTTCTGGTTCGGGCTCGTGATGATCTCGATCGTGTCGCCGTTGCGGAGCTGGTAGCGCAGCGGAACGATCATCCCGTTCACGCGCGCGCCCGAGCAGTGATCGCCGATCGAGCTGTGCACCGCGTACGCGAAGTCGATCGGGCACGAGCCTTTCGGCAGCGCCTTCACGTCGCCGCCCGGTGTGAATACGTAGACCTCGTCGCCGAACAAGTCGATCTTGACCGACTCGAGGAACTCCGTCGGATCGCGAAGCTCCTTGTGCGATTCCATCAGCTGGCGGAGCCACGCGAACTTCTTGTCATCTTCCGAGCGCCCGCCCGGACCTTCTTTGTATTTCCAGTGCGCGGCGACGCCGTGCTCCGCGACGAGGTTCATGTCGCCCGTGCGGATCTGGATCTCGATGCGTTCGCCGCGCGGCCCGATCACCGCCGTGTGCAGCGACTGATAGAGGTTCGGCTTCGGCAGCGCGATGTAGTCCTTGAACCGGCCCGGAATCGGCGTCCACGTCGAGTGCGCGACACCGAGCGCCTGATAGCAGTGCATCTGGTTGTCGGTGATCACGCGGAACCCGATCGCGTCGTGGATCTCGTCGAACGGACGCTGGGTCCGCTTCATCTTTTGATAGATCGACCACAGGTGCTTCGCGCGGCCCATGACCTCGCACGGCACGCCGTTATCGACCATCTCCTTCTGGATCAGCTTCTCGACGTGATGGATGTACTCGAGCCGCTCGGCGCGAGTCTTCGCGATTTCCGCCGCGAGCTGATCGTATTCGCCCGGGTAGAGATACTTGAACGCGAGATCCTCGAGCTCGATCTTCACCCACTGGATACCGAGGCGGTTCGCGAGCGGCGCATAGATCTGCATCGTCTCCGCCGCGATCCGCTCCTGCTTCTCCGGCGGCAGGTGATTGAGCGACCGCATGTTGTCGAGGCGGTCGCAGAGCTTCACGAGGATCACGCGGATGTCGCGCGCCATCGCGAGCAGCATCTTGCGGAAGTTCTCGGCCTGCTGTTCCTCGCGCGTGGAGTACGGCAGCTTGCCGAGCTTGGTCACGCCATCGACCAGATACGCGATCTCTTTGCCGAACACGTCCGACAGCTGTTCGACCGTGGCGGACGTGTCCTCCACGCAATCGTGGAGCAGACCCGCGCAGATCGACGACACGTCGAGCTTCAGCTCGGCGATGATCCGCGCGACCGAGATCGGATGCGTGACGTAGGGATCCCCGGACTTACGGGTTTGACCCTCGTGGGCCTGCGCGGCGAACTCGTACGCACGGCGAACGAGTGCCAGGTCGGCGTTCGGATCGTAACCCGCGACTTCTGAGACGATCTGATCGAGTTGGTGCATCACGGCGCGTGATCCCCTTCAGGGTACCATGCGCATGCACACTGCCCTACGCCACTGGGCCTATTCGGTAGGGTCGAGCTTCTCGGGCACGGCCGGCGCCGCATCCGCGACGTCATCCTCGAACTTCCACAGGAATTCGAAGTCCTGGCCACCGTGGGTGACCGACAGCTTCATCCACCGAATGTCGCGGGTGAACAGGTCGCGTTGATAAAACACGAAGTCGCCGTTGCCGCGGTAGACCGAGAGCGAGCCGAGCGACTGGCGCCGCTTCCAGCCATCGTTCGCGAAGCCGATCGGGTTGAAGCAGTCGCCGCGAGCGTTGCGGCCCGTGGCATCGCAGATCTGGCTGCGCTGCTCGCGATCCCACATCGACGTGATGATCCGGTGGCGGACGTGCTCGATCGCTTCCGGATCCCAGTGACGGCCCTTGTCGTCCGTCAGCGTGACGTTCCAGTTATTGAGGTCCGCGTACTCTTCCCACTTGTGATCGATCTGGACGTGGAAGCGCAGGCGATCGCGCGACACCATCGTGAAGTACGCCTGGTTGAGCAGCGGCCAGTGATGGTTGTGCACCGGCGACGCGTTCATCGAGTTGACGTTCGACTCCGCCGCGTCGGGCGCGTCGAGATCCATATCGCTCGTGACGATCGTGATCTTCTCCGAGACGCGCAGCGTTTCTTGCGGATGCACGAGCGGGTTCGGTTGGGTTGTCGACCGTTCCCACGTCCGCGTGCAACCACCCGCAACAGCAACCACAGCGACGAGCATCCCCACGCTTCGCATAGATTTAGCCTGAACCTTTGGTTGCTCAGACGTCAACACTTTCGAGCAACACCGCCTCACCGGTACGGTGTGTTCGTCGCGCCTGCGACAGGGGTCTAGCTAGTGAAGCAGCGACTTCGCATGTGCGACCGCCGACGAGTGATCGCCGACTTGCGTCGCTAGTTGGGCGAGCGGGTGTCCGACATCTGCGCGATCTTCGACCCCGTACCGGCGCGTCAGGTAGATCGCACGCATCGCGGAGTAGGCGTGATCGATGCTGTCGTTGACGATCAAGTGCTGGTACTCGTTGAAATGTCCGAGCTCGTCCTTCGCCTTGCGGATCCGGCGCTCGATCACGTCCGGAGCGTCCGTCTGGCGGCCGCGTAACCGGCGCTCGAGCGTGGCCAGGTCCGGCGGCAGGATGAAGATCTTCAGAGAATCTTGGGGCCACCGCGCCGACAACGCCTGCCCACCCTGCCAGTCCACGTCGAAGATCACGTCGTGGCCGGCCGCGAGCGCGGTATCGATCGGCGCCTGCGCGGTGCCGTAGCGGTTGTTGAACACGAACGCGTGCTCGGCGAATTGGTTGGTCTGCGCCATGTCCTCGAACACGTCGGGCGTGACGAACCAGTAATCGCGACCGTTCTGTTCGCCCTCGCGCATCGGTCGGGTCGTGTACGACACGCTGAACTCGAGCTGCGGGCGGAACTCTTCGATCAAGCGGCGCGTGAGCGTGGTCTTGCCGGCCCCGGAGGGCGACGACACGATGACCAGGACTCCACGGCCACTCATCAGCGGATCACTAACATATCACTCGACGTTCTGGACCTGTTCGCGCAGCTTCTCGAGGACCGACTTTGCCTCGACGATTGCCGTCGAGATCTCCGTCCGCTGCGACTTCGAGCCGATCGTGTTGAGCTCGCGACCGATTTCTTGGACGAGGAAGTCCAGCTTCCGGCCCGCCGCCGCGGTCCCGCCGATGATCGCGCGCGCCTGCTCGAGGTGAGAGCCGAGCCGCACGATCTCTTCGGTGATGTCGGCACGTTCGGCGAGGAGCGCGACCTCCTGCGCGAGCCGAGCCTGGTCGATCGCCGCATCGCCTAGCAGCTTGTGCAGGCGATCGAGCAGCTTCTCGTGCAGCTTCGCGGTCACGCCGGCCGCGTGCTGTTCGATCTGCGCCCGCAGCTGGGCGAGCTCGTCGATCCGGGCGAGGAGCTCGCGCGCCAACGCCGCACCTTCGGTCGCGCGCATCGCGGTCAGCTCGGTCAGCGCGTGATCGAGCGCCGCGAGGATCGCGAGCTCGTTCGATTCCGAATCGGGATCCTCGACGCTGGTCTGGACCACGCCCGGCTGCGCGAGGACGAGCGCGAGATCCGGCGATGGCAGGCCGAGCTTGCTCGCGAGCCGGCGCAGCGATTCGTGGACCTCGTGCGCGATGGCTTCATCGATGTGCAAGGTCGACGTGGTGGTCGGCCGGACGACGTGGACCGAAACTGCAACAGCACCGCGCTCGATCGAGGCCCGGATCCGCGTCGCGATCTGTTCCTCGAGCGACGGCGCCACGGTCGCGCGCAACTTCAGATCGAGGAAGCGATGATTGACGGTGCGCAGATCGACGGTCGCGCGCACGCCGCTCCGCTCGGCAACGCCTCGTCCAAAGCCGGTCATACTGCGCATCGTTTATGAAGTTATCACTGGTTCGGTAGCGTCACGCGGAACAGCGCGCCGCGTCCGCTCGGGTTGTCAGCGACCTCGAGTGCGCCACCGGCGGTCGCGACCAAGTGCTTGCACACGGCGAGGCCGAGGCCGGTGCCCGTTCCGGGGGCTTTGGTCGTGTAGAACGGATCGAAGATCTTGGTGCGCGCGCCGACCGGAATGCCGGGGCCGTCGTCGGCGACTTCGATGATCGTGGCGACGCCGCCGGGTGCGGGCTTCGCGCTGAGCGTGACCGCGCCACCATCGGCGAAGGCTTGCACGGCGTTCTGCACGAGGTTGACGAGGATCTGTTGGAGTGCGGATGCTTCGATCGCGATCAGGGCGTCGGTCGAGACTTCGGTCGAGAGCGTCGCGCGCGCCTTCTTGACCTGCGGTGCGACGAGCGCGGCGACGTGACCGATCACCTGCGCGGGCTTCGACGTCCCGGCGAGTGCGCTCGCGTTCAACGCGGGCTCGCTCGGGCGTGGCGCGCGCGCGTATTCGAGCAACGTGCCGATGATCTTCTTCATCCGCTCGGCTTCGTCGGCGATCAGCTCGAGGCCGGCGCGATCGGGGTGGCCGTCGGGCTTGTCCTCGAGCAGGAGCTTCGCGTAGCCGAGCACGGAGGTCAGCGGGTTGTTGATCTCGTGCGCGACCTGCGCCGACATGACGCCAACGGAGGCGAGGCGATCGCCGCGTGCGAGAGCGGAGGCGAGCTCGGCGCGTTCGGCGATGCGCTTTGCCATTTCGTCGACGGACAGCGCGAGCGTCCCGATCTCGCCGGGGCCGCGCACGGCGGGCTCGTCGGGGATGTTGCCGGCGGCGATCTGATCGGCGCGGCGAGCGAGCGTCTCGAGGGGACGGGTCAGGCGGGTCGCGAAGTACACGCCGAGTGCGAGCGCGATCGCCAGCGCGACGAGGCCGGTGATGATCGTGTCGCGCGTGGTCCGGCGCGCGAGCGCGTACGCGTCGGCTTCGGGTTGCTCGTGGATGATCGCCCAGCGCACGCCGCGCAGCGATTGGTAGCTCGAGAGGTTGCGATATGCGTCGACGCGGCCGTTCGCCGATAGCGTGCCCTCGACCGTCGACGACAGCGCGCGCGTGATCGCGGCTTCGCTCGGCGTGGTCGCGGTCGCATCGCTGGCGGCGACGAGTTGGCCCTTGCCATCGACGACATAGAGCTTCGCACCGGCGCCGAGGCGCGCGGCCGAGATCGTGTCGTGGATGAAGCCGAGGTCGAGCGTGGCGACGAACACACCGGTGAGCTCGCCGGTGCGACCGCGCGCTTGCACGACCATGTGGATGACGGGCGGCTCCCGCGAGCCCGATCCAGAGGGTGTGGCGCCGGCGAACACCGCGTCACCGATGTAGCCGCCGAACGAATGCGATCCGATATCCACGCCCGCGGGAATCGGATCGCCGAACACGAGCGAGCCGTCCGGGTCGAGAATCGATAACGTCTTCACGATCGGGACGTCGCGACGGAGCCGGCGCACCAACATCGTCGTCGAATGTTGATCACTCGCGACATCCGCCCACTGCGATGCGGCGAGCTCGACCGTGCGCCGCGCATCTTGCAACGTGCCATCGAGCGCCGCGCCCAACGCGCGAATGTGCGCGAGCGCGCCGCGCTGCACTTCGTTCTCGACATCGTGGCGCGCGCGCGAAATCGCGAGAATACCGACGACGATCGTGGGCACGATCGCGGCGAGCGCGAGCACGAGCAACACGCGCCACCGCAGCGAGCCCTGCTTGCGCGGCACGACCGGCTTGGCTTCGCTCTCGCTCACGACGTCACCACCGATTTGCTCTCGCTCACGACGTCACCGCTCACTTCTTCACCACCAAGCGTTGCCAACCGCGACGAACACCCGCGATTGCTTCTTCCGGCGTGGCATCGCCGAACACGACCGCGGCGACGGCGGGGTTGAGATCGTCGAACAGGAGCGGCGTCACCGGCGTGACCGGCAGGCGTTCTGCCGACGCGAGCGCCGCCATGACTTGCTGCACGAGCGGCGTGGCGTGTTGTTGCGCCACCTCGAGCGTCGGAATCGTCGCGAACGCATCCGAGAAGATCAGCGACGTCCGCTCCGACGTCACCTCTTGCGCGAGCCGCCACCCTTCGGCCGGTTGCGGCGCACAGGTCGGCACGACCAACAACTGGCCACCACGCGGCGCGTGCTCGATCGGACTGACGGCGAGCTGATCGCGCTCGCGCAGATCCGCGAGCTGCCACGGACCGGTGACCCAGTACGCGAGCTCCTTCGCATTCCACCGGCGGAGCTCGCTCTCCGCTTCACTGCCCGCCGAAGGTGGAGCCGCCGCCAGCTGTCCGAACATCGCCCCGAACTCGCGGAGGGCGGCGACCGCGCGATCGTCGAGCTGATCGGGCGCGAGCTCGACCCCGGCGGCGCGCAACCACGGCACGAACCAGTAGCCGTCGACGCGCACGCCAAGCGGATGCAGCTGCCCGGTCTTCGTCTGCGATCCAGCGGCGGCCTTCGCGAGCGCCGCGATCGACGGATCGGCAGGTGCCGGCGTCGACGCGAACCGCACCGCCACCAGGCCATCGATCGACTGCGGCACCGCCCACTGCGTGTTGCCGATCATCGCGAGGTCCTTACCGAGCGGCGCCCACCCCGTCTGTAGCTCCGCGGGCGGCGGGGCCAACACCTTCGCGTCGACGAGGCTCGGCAACCACGTCGCATCGATCCGGATCAGATCCGGACAATCCTTGCCGGCGCGCAACATCTCCGTGATCACCTGATGCCCCCGCGCGAACGGGACGAGCGAGACGTCGACGGCGAGGCCGCGCTCCGCGATCGTGGTGTGAAACAATTCGGTCTCGCGCGGCGAGAACGTGGTCAAGAACCGGATCGGCCGCGGGGGCGCGCTCGGGGCCCCACAGGCCCCAGAGGCTGTCGCCACAAGCGCGAGGATCCATCGCATTGGCCGACTTTACTGTGATACCGCTAGATCCAGTGAGTCACATCCTGGTCGTCGACGACGAACGCGGCATTCGCCTTCTGTGCTCGGACGTGTTGACGAAGGCCGGTCACAAGGTGGAGACGGTCGATTCTGCCGCGGGTGCGATCGCCGCGATCGGCCGCGCCAAGTTCGACCTGATCCTGTGCGACATCAACCTGCCCGATCAGGACGGCGTGTCGCTGCTGCCGAAGCTGCTCGCCGGCGAGAACCCGCCCGCGGTCCTCTTGATCACCGCGTATCCCTCGATCGACACCGCCGTGCGCGGCATGAAGCTCGGCGCGCGCGATTACATCGGCAAGCCGTTCTCGCCGGACGAATTGCGGCTGTGCGTGAACCGCGCGCTCGCCGAAGACGAATTGCGCCAGTCGCACACCGCACTGACCAAGAAGCTCGCGTACGGCTCGATGGTCGGCGATTCGCCGGCGATGCGGCAGCTCCGCGAGACGATCGACAAGGTCGCGCACTCGGATGCCACGGTGCTCGTCACCGGCGAGAGCGGCACGGGCAAGGAGTTGGTCGCGCGCGCATTGCACTTCGCCGGGCGCCGCGCGGCGAACGCGTTCGTGCCGGTCAACTGCGGTGCGCTCGTCGGCACGTTGCTCGATAGCGAGCTGTTCGGTCACGTGCGCGGCGCGTTCACCGGTGCGGACACGTCGAAGCGCGGGTTGTTCGTGGCGGCCGATGGCGGCACATTGTTCCTCGACGAGATCGGCGAATTACCGCTCGAGCTCCAGCCGAAGCTGTTGCGCGCGCTCCAGGATGGAGAGGTCAAGCCGGTCGGCGGCACCGGTGCGATTCGCGTCGATGCACGGGTGATCGCCGCGACGAATCGCTCGCTCCAAAATCAGATCACGGCCGGCGCGTTTCGCGAAGACCTCTACTATCGCCTCGCGGTGATCACGATCGAAGTGCCGCCGCTCCGCGATCGCCCCGGCGATATCGGCCTCCTCGCGCGTCACTTCGCCGAGCAAGCCGCGTTGCGAGCCGAGCGCGGTCGCGTCGTGCTCTCGGATGCCGCGCTCGCTCACCTCGCGACCCAGCGCTGGCCCGGCAACGTGCGCGAGCTCGAGAACACGATCGAGCGCGCGGTGATCATGGCGAACGGCGACATCCTCGACGTGAACGATGTCGCCGGGCCACGCGCGCCCGCCGCCGGGGCGGCATTCGCGACGTTCGTCGGCGATCACGTGCCCACGCTCGACGAGCTGGAGCGCGCTCACATCCTGAAGGTGCTCGAGCTCTGCGACAACCAGAAGACCAAGGCGGCGCAGATGCTCGGGATCAACCGGACAACGCTGTGGAAGAAACTTCGTCAGTACGGCTTGGACGCTGACTAGCTTTCGCGTGTCGGGTCTCCCAGTCCGACGAATCGAGCGTGAATAGTGCGAGCGGCGTGAGGAGCGCGTAGGTCACGGTCATCACGAGCGCTTGCGGCACGAACGAGATCGCCGACACGCGACGATCGGCCGGCCACGTGCGCGTGCGCCAGCGATAGTTGAGCCCGAACAGCACCAACACCGCACTGTGGATCGCGAGCGCCGCGAACAACCGGCCCGCGAGCGCGGCACGCATGATCGCGAGGGGATAAAAGATCAACACGCCGAACATCGCGCAGTAGTGGATCGCGAGCAGCGGGTTCAAGCGCCAGATGTGCGTGAGCCCGCACGCGTAGTCGACGATGTTGCTGCGTCGCCAGCGCAACTGCTGGCTGAAGTACGGCGCGAGCTTCGTCGGCACGGCGGTCGTGCAACGCGCATCGGTGGTCAGCGTGGTCAGGTAACCGGCCTTGATGATCTGGCGCGTGAGGAACCGATCTTCGCCGTACTTGATCGGCACGCCGAGGATGTTGCGCTGCTCGAGGATCGGCTCGAGCTCGATCAGCA
Organism: Kofleriaceae bacterium; assembly: GCA_047600425.1. GTDB lineage: Bacteria > Myxococcota_A > Polyangia > Haliangiales > Haliangiaceae > JABFXX01. The sequence continues at coordinate 762,951 of JASGLC010000001.1, forward strand.
CGTTGCGCCGATACGCGGTGAGACAGCCCGACAGACACAAGATCCGGCGAAACGCCCACTCGATATTGCGCATCGCGAAGTACGCGTACCAGTACTTGATCGTCTGCATCCGCGTGAGCCAGTTGTCGTGCTTGTTGCGAATGTCGACCCAGCCACCGACGGCGGCGATCCGCGGATCGCTGAAGCGCCGCACGAGCTGCGCGATCGCGTCGGGATCGACCATGCAGTCCGAGTCGATCGACACGATGATCTCGCTCGTCGCCATGCGCACCGCATCGATGATCGACCGCCGCTTGCCACGATTGGTCGCATTGCGCAGGATCACCAAGCGCGGATCGCGGATCTCGCACGCGCGCTCGTAGCTGTCGTCGGTCGAGCAATCGTCGACGCAGATCACGCGCAGATGGGGATAGTCGGATGCGAGGATCGAGCGCAACGTGTCCTGGATCCGCGCGCCCTCGTTGTAGAGCGGCGTGATCACCGTGACGCTCGGTTGCAGATCGACGGTCGCATCCCAATTGCGGCCGCGGAACACGCGCAGCACGAGCCCGGCGATGTAGCGGTTGATGAACACCACCGTCCCCAACCACTGGGCGATGAGCCACACCATCCGCATGATCGAATCATCACACGAAGTGCTAACGTGATCGTGTGGTGCGCGTTGTCCTCGTCGACGAAGGCTGGTCATCGACGCTGCATTTGGCCCGCGCACTCGTCTCTGCGGGCGCGGAGGTGGAGGTCATCACGGCGAATGGCAAGGCGCACGAGCCGTTTCTCCGTCGAGGAGTGCGTTGGCGCAGTGGACCGCGCCTCGAAAATCCGAGGTTGCGTGATCTATTGCACGGCGATGTCGTGATCCCGATGACGGAGGCCGCGATCCTCGCGGATCTGCCGAACGCGTTCCCGAAATTGGAGCCGTGGCAGCGCGCGCTCGTCGCGAACAAGCACGCGATGACGGCACACGCGGGCGTCGCGACACCGAACGCGATCGTGATCGACGAGGCGTTCGACATCGACGCGGCGATCGCACGGCTCGGCCTGCCGCTCGTGTTGCGCGGGCCCGCGGGCAATTGCGGATCGCAGACGATCATCTGCGAGACGCGCGACCACGTGACGCCACGTCTCGGTTGGATCGCGCAGCGGTATGTCGCGAGCCCGACGTTTCTCGTCGGCGCGTTGCTCGATCGCGGTCGACCGTTGCGCGTCTATGCCGGCGAGAAGGTCGAGCAATGGCCCCCGCGCACGGGGCCCGCGGTCCACATGCGGGCGTTACGAGATCCGGCGCTGATCGCGGCGGGCCTCCAGGCGTTCGAGCGGTTGCAATGGACGGGCTTCGCGTCGGCGGACTTTGTCTATGCGAACGGCGAGTACCAACTGCTCGAAGTGAATCCGCGATTGTGGGGATCGATCTACTCGACGATCACGGCGGGTGTCGACATGTTCCCGTCGTTCTACAAGTTGATCCGCGGCGTCTACGTCGAACCGATGCTCGAGTTCGTCGCGGATGCGGAGTGCCGGATCTTCCCGCGCAACCTCGCGGCGCATCCGGCGCGCGGACTGTGGGAGCTGCTCGGCAAGCAAGGCCGTGGCTGGCGCTCGCCGCGGTTCCTCAAGTATCTGCTGTCGCGCCAACCCACCTAGAACATCACGATGCCGAGCCCGCGCAGGATCTGGATCGCCGCGACCGCGAGCACGGCAAGGCCACTCGCGAGGTAGGCACGGTCTTCCTTGCGTGCGAGCACGGCCGCGATGGCTCCGCAGATTGCCGCCGCGATGCCGCAGCCGAGCATGACGTTGTCGCGAAACTCGACGATGCGACCGTTCTCCGTGCGCATCGAGGTCGCGTGGAACATGAACGACACCACGATCGCGGCGGCACCGATGTAGACGAGCGTCTTCGCGCGGTTCGGCTTCAGGCTGATTTCGTCCATGACGATGAGTACCGGCTGCCCGCTAAGCGTCGCGCGGTTTTCGCCAAGCGCTCGGAACTACGCGGCAACCATGCCGACGCCGCGCAAGATGTGGAGCACGCCGAGGAGCGTGATCACGGCGGCAGTGATTAGGTGAACGCGGACCTTCGACTTCGCAGCGAAGCCGAGGCCGATCACGCCGCAGATCGCGGCGAGGATGCCGCCGCCGAGCGCGACCCAATCGCGATACACGCCGTCGTGGGCTTCCGACACCGTGAAGAACAACGGCATCGCGGCGCAGATCGCGCCGATCACGATCACGAACTTCACGCGGTCTTGGGCGAGGTCTGCCATGGGGCGGGTAGATCGAAGTCTAGCTGGGTCCCGGCGTGCGGGTGGGCGAAAGCGAGGTGATCCGCGTGGAGCATGAGGCGCTCGGCCGGCGTGCCGTACAGGCGATCGCCGACGATCGGTGACAGCGCGACCGCACAGTGGACCCGGAGTTGATGCGTACGGCCGGTGCGCGGATAGAGCGCGACATGCGTGCCGGCGACGACTTCCCAGTCCGTGACCGCAGCTTTACCGTATTTGGGATCGACGATCTGGCGCGGGCGATCGTCGAGATCGACGCGTAGTGGTAGCTCGATCGTGCCTTTCGGTTCGGACGGCGCGCGCTCGAGGATCGCCGCATAGCGCTTGTGGATCCGGCGCTGCGCGAAGGCCTTCTGCAGGATCTGATGCGTGGCTTCGTCCTTCGCGACGAGCATGAGGCCGCTGACGTCGAGATCGAGGCGATGGACGATGTGCGCGGCGCCGTACCGCGCGCGCAATCGGGTCTCCACCGAATCGGTGAGCAAGCCACTGCGGCCCGGGACCGAGAGCAGGCCGATCGGCTTGTTGACGATCACGATCCAGCGATCTTCGAAGATCACCTTCGGTTCGTCGGCGCCGATCTTCGACGCGTCTCCGAAGATCGGCGGCGGCTCGGCGGTGCCGGCGAGCACGTGCGCGAGGATCGGGCCGCACTTGCCGCGACACGCGGGATACGCGACGCCGGTCCGCCGATCGCCCGACGGTGAATTCGGGCCGAGCCAGACCTCGGCGAGCGCGAGTGGCGCGAGGCCATGGCGAAACGCGTACGCGAGCAACTTCGGCGCGGCGCAATCTCCCGCACCGCCCGGCGGCGAGTCCGGTGCGAACAGCTCGCGCAACGTCTTCGTTTCGCCGCGTGCGTTCGCGAACACGTACGTGTCTTGGATCTGCAGAAGCAATCCCTGAGACATCGCCGCGCGCTGGCTCGTCGCGGCCATATGCTCCGCGACCAACGCGCCGAACTTTAGGTGCAACGGTGTCAACTCCGCATCCTGCGCCAGGACGAGCTGACGCATCTCCGCCGTGTCGCGACGGCTCTCTTGGTCGAGAGCACTACTCGACTCCCCGGACGCACGCCGTTGTTTCCGCATCACCTTGCGATCCGCATGCTGCTGCTTCATCTCTTCGCGTGCGCGAAGGTGGCGGCCTTTCATCGCCGCGTGCTCGAGATGCACCGGATCCTCGTCGAGCACACGCAATCGATCCGCGATGATGCCGAGGGCCGCCTCACCCGCAGGCCAGAACGCATCGCGCGCGGCTTCGTCGTAGGTCGGCCCGACAAAGCCGTCGCGATGCCAGCTGCCGTCGAGCATGCCGCTGAACGCCTTCAGAAAGCCGACGCGACCATCGCAATCGCGCACGACCAGCACGCCGAACATCTTGCCCTCGCGCAGCTCGCCGACATCGAGCATCGCGATCGCCTGCTGCGCGACCGGATGTGCCGGCACCGCGAATGGCGATGGCATCGTCGACGGAAGGTCGGTCGGATCGAAGTACGTGATCATTTTACAGCTCGCGCCTCATCAGCCGGACGGCTTCTTCGGCCTCGGTCATTTCAACGCTGCAAGCGCGTTTACCATGTCCGCCGGCAACGGCGATTCGAACCGCATCCGCTCGCCCGTCGCCGGATGATCGAACGCGAGCACCGCCGCGTGCAGTGCCTGACGATCCAACGCCGTGGCGACATCCGCGATCCGCTGATCCTTCGGCTTGTGCCCGTAGACCGGATCGCCGATCAGCGCCCACCCGTGATCGCTCGCGTGCACGCGAATCTGATGCGTGCGCCCGGTCTCCAACACGAACTTCACGAGCGCACTCTCGTGCAGCTTCTCGATCACTTCCCAGTGCGTGACCGCCGACTTTCCCGTGACCACCTTCGACGAGAACTTCTTTCGCTGCGATGGATGCCGCCCGTACAGCGTCTTCAACATGCCGCGCGCGGTCGGCGGCGCCGGCGACGTGATCGCGAGATAGCTCCGCTCGATCCCGCCCTTTTGCCCGGCCGACTTCGCCGCGAACTGCGCGGTCAACGACGCGTGTGCGCGATCGTTCTTCGTCGCGACCATCACGCCACTCGTATCCTTGTCGAGGCGATGCACGATGCCGGGCCGCATCACGCCACCGATGCCCGACAGGTCTTTCACGTGAAAGAGAAGCGCGTTGACGAGGGTGCCACTCGCATGGCCCGGCGCGGGATGCACGACGAGCCCCGCCGGCTTGTCGATCACGATCACGTCCGCATCCTCGTGCAGGACGACGAGCGGGATGTTCTCCGGCAACACCTCGAGCACCGCCGGCGGCGGAATGCTGACCTCGACGACGTCGCCCGGCCGGACCTTCTGACCCGCCTTGGTCACCGCCGTCGCGTTGACCGTCACGCGTTCATCCTCGATCCACTTCTGGACCTGGGCGCGCGAGGTGTCCGCGAGCGCCGCCGCGATCACCGCATCCAAGCGGCCGGCTTCGCTGACGTCGATGCGCTCGATGGCATCTTCGTCAGCCTCGGGCTCTGCTACCAGATCTTCGATTTGACGTGACCCTTCGACTTGATCAGCACGTCGACGATCGCTCGCTCGTAGATGTGCTGGCCGAAGATGTCCTCGGTGACGCGGCTCTTGAACAGCTCGCGGCCCTCGTTGATTTCATCCGCCATCACCTCGAACAGGTTGTCGTTGGCGATGCCCTCGAGGATTTTCGGCTCGTGATAGAGGGTGAGGTCCGAGGCGATCGCGCGGGCAAGCTGGCGCGCGCGCTTGGGATTGTCGATCAGGGTCGCCATGCAGTGATCGTAGAGGCGGCGCGTGCCGCGATCAATCAAGCCTTGGGGTTTTCGTCGTGCTCCGCGAATTGCGGCCGTGCGGCACGATACCGATCCAGATACGTCTGCTTGACGCGCTCGGGATCGAGGCCCAGCGCCCGTGCGTACTCCGCGAGGAAGCCGCGCACGTACACCGGCGCCGGCAGCTTGCCAAACACCTCGGCCTCGAGCGCCTGGAGATAGGCCATGCCGATCTTCGACCGTTCGGCGATCTCGCGCAGCTCGACGCCGACCGCCTCGCGGATCTGGCGCAGCAACGCCCCCGAGAACTCGGTCCGTGGCGTGATCTCGGGCATCGGCGGCCGCGCGGCCACGCTCGCCGGGTCCTCGCTCTTTTGCGTCGGGCGCGGCGTCGGCGCCGAGCTCTCTGCATGTGGCGTCGGTTGACTGATCGGCATCGGCACCCCATCGGGGAACAGCTCGTTGTCGTAGTCCTTGCGCTTCGCCGCATCCATCAGCGTGGTGTAGGCAAGATCGAGCCGGCGATGCACCGCCTCGAGGCTCGCCGGATCGTAGAGGCCGCTCACCGCGATCGATTCCGCGCCGTAGACATCCCGGATCCGGCGATTCGCCCGGCGGATATCCTCGAAGCTCGCGGTCGGCGGGACCTCGAGCAGCTCGTAGTGTGAATCGCTCGGCAACACATCGCCCGAGTGATCGGGCGTGCTGCGGACCGCGAGTAAGCCGCGCGAGATCCGCTCGAAGCACTTCGCGATCCTGGTTTCGGGATGCTCGATCAGCAGCGGCCGGCGCCGGCGGGTCGATGCCCACACCGCTTCGTCATATTCGAGATGTCCGAGATAGCGAATCGGCGTGCCGAGCCGGCGCCGCGCTGCCGATGCGACCGCGCGACCGAGCTCCATGTCGGACTTCGAGCGTGCGCTGTTGATGATGAGGTGCGGCGAAAATCCGAGGATCGCTTCGCGCAGCGCTTCGACGTCCGTGTCGGGCGTGCCGACGGCCGAGAGATAGACATCGAGCGCGCTCGGCGCCCCGCCCTCTTGCTGCTCGGCGTAGTGCGCGAGGTGACCGAGGCCGCGCCGTTCGAGCGAGCGCAAGAACGCCGCGCGCACGAACCGATGCATGAGCTCGATGCTCGTCGGATCCGGCACGCTGACGAGCAGCTGGATGTCCGCCGACAAGAACAGATCGAGCGTCGATGCGCCGAGCCCCGGTGCGAGATCGACGACGACCCAATCCGCCGGCAAGCCCGAGAGCTGGCTCTCGATCGCCGCGACGTGCTCCGCCGTTGGATTCGCCGTCGCGGGCGGATCGTAGACGCCGCCGATCAACCGGACGTTCGGCACGTGCGTGGCGACCGCCAGATCGGCGAGCGGCACGTTGGCCGACAACGCCTCGGTCAGGCTGCGCGATGGCCGCGGCACGCCCGCGAAGATGTGCAGGTTCGGCATGCCGAACGCGGCATCGACGAGGATCACGCGCTTGCCGAGCGTGGCTAAAAAGATGCCGACGTTCGCGGCGACGAGGGACTTTCCCACGCCACCCTTCCCACCGGCGATCGCCACGACTTTCGGACTCACGGAGTCCGCGATCTAACACAGGCCGCGACGAGGACGGGCAGTTCTTCGTCGGAAACGCACCGGAGGTCCAACCACAGGCGGCCGTCCGCGACCCGCCCGATCACGCCCTCGCGGCGTAAATCGGGTTCGCGACTCGCGGGTAACGTCACAGCAATCGATGGGATTTCCGCGGTTGGCATCGCTCCGCCGCCGACGGTCGAAACGCACGGGGCGACCTCGCCGCCGACCTCCGCCGCGACCCGTGCCGCAACGATTTGTAACTGGGCTGTCGTCTTCGCGAGCATCGCGAGCGCCGGAATCGCCGCCCAATTCTTGTCGCGATAGAGCGCGAGCGTGGCGCCCAAGCCGGCGAGCGTCAGCTTGTCGGGGCGCAGGGCGCGCATGAGTGGATGCTTGCGTGCCTTCTCCACGGCGGCGTGACTGCCCACGAGAATGCCCGCCTGCGGGCCGCCCAAGAGCTTGTCGCCGGAAAACGTCACGATGTCGGCGCCAGACGCGACGGTCTCGGCGACGGTCGGCTCGTCGGGCAAGCCCCACGCGCGTTGCTGCTCGCGCGAGATCAGCATGCCCGATCCCAGATCGATCATCGTCGCGATTCCGCGGGCGCGTCCGATCGCGACGACATCGGCCGGCGTGACTTCCGCCGTGAAGCCGACGATCGCGAAGTTCGAGCGATGAACTTTGAGAAGGAGCGCCGTGCGTTCGCCGATCGCGTTCTCGTAATCGCGCGCGTGGGTCTTGTTCGTGGTGCCGACCTCGACGAGCACGCCGCGCGACAACGCCAAGATCTCGGGGAGGCGAAACGATCCACCGATCTCGATCAGCTCGCCGCGCGAGACGATGATCTCGCGGTCCATCGCCAACGCTGCCAAGCCGAGGACGGTCGCGGCCGCGTTGTTGTTGACGACGATCGCGTCCTCCGCGCCGGTGAGCTCCTGCAGTAGCGCGCGCAAATGATCGTGGCGCGACCCGCGCTCGCCGCTCGCCAGATCGTATTCGACGTTCGCGTAGCTGCGTCCGATCGCATCGATCGCGGCGACGGCTTGCTCGGCGATCGGTGCGCGCCCGAGATTCGTGTGCAGGATGACGCCGGTCGCGTTGATCACGCGTTGCAATGGCTGCGCTAGTGATTTCGCGAGCGCGGTCACATTCGAAATCGAAATCGCGGCCTCGCCACCCGCGATCAACCGCTGCCGTGCCTGCGCGATCGTCCGCCGCGCCGCTTCGACCGCAGCCCATCGAGGTGCGCCTTCGACCTGGTCGGCGAGCGCATTCACCGCGGGCAATTGCGAAAAGTCGGGCACGAGGTCACGTTATCACTGTGACCGCAGTCCCGATCTCGATCGACGCTGCACCGTGGCTGGGCCTCCTTGCCGCGCACGTCGGCTTGCAACCCGCATTGCGTCTCGCCGAGCAACCGATCCGCGATGCCGAGAAGGTGCTGAAGTCCGTCATCCCGAATGACATCATCGCGCTCCTCGCGATCGAAGGCCGCACGGCGGGCGATCTGGTCCAGCTCACCTCCGGTGTCCGCACGTTTTACAAGGCGACCGAGCGCGGCCTGATCGAGCAACTCAAGTTCGCGCACGTGATGGTTCGCCAGATCAACGATGACGACTCCGAGCCGATCTTCGCCGCCTATCGCGTGACGAAGGATCGCGAGGCATCGCAGCTCGTACGCTGGAACGTGCGCAAACCATCACCGGGCGAGCATCCCTACTCGCTCGAGAGCTACGTTCGCCAAATCCACGGCATCACAGCGCCGCGCGGTCCGCAGCCTCCACTCGTCACGCTCGCGAAACCCGAAGCCGAGTACGTGACGCATCCCAAATTCGGACGCGGCAAGGTCCTGCGTCGCGGTGAAGGCAAGGTCACCGTCGAATTCACGGATACGACTCGCACGCTCGGGGAATCCTTCGTCACGCCCGAGTAGGCTCGCTCGAACGTGACGATTCCGCGCAAAACGTCGCGGCTGGGATCCACATGCGGGCGTGAACATCAAAACATGGTCTCGGTGGGTGGCAGTTCTCGTCGGTATTTTGTGCCTCGGTGTTTCGCCGAAGCTGCGGTCTCCGCTGCATGTTGCGGCTGCGCACGCAGATGATGGAGGTGATGGCGGCGGCGGCGATGACGGCGGCGGGGATGGCGGCGAAGATGGGGACGACGGCGACGGTGGCTTTGGCGGCTTTGGCGACGACGATGAAGGCTTCAGCGACGAGTTTGGCTACGACGCGTATGGCTTGGCGGCATACGGGATCATCGATGTCGCAGCGAGCTCGAATGGATCGATCGGCCAGACCGCAAACGGCATCGGTGATGCGGTCGAATCGGCGGCGAACAACATCGGCATCGATCCGGGAACATCGAACGCCATGGGCAACGCGGCGGCGATCGCAGCGCAGGATGCGATCGATGCGGGTAAATCGGTGACGGACGTCGGCGTGGCGGCAGCGGCGGCCGCTGGGCAGGTCGCTCGCGATGCGGGCTACGACACGAGCGATCCGGGAACGAATGCGGCGATGGGACAGGCCATCGCGGACGCGTTGCCACGCTCCTGAAGAGCACTGGGCCGCGCACCCGCCGACGACGCGGACGGCTGCTCGCGCGAGCGCTTCTCCGCGGGTAAGCTCCATGCGTGGACGTCCAGGCCGTCTCGGCCCTCCTCGCCTCGCTCCTGATCTTGGCGATCGGCGCATCCGTGTTGCTCCGATCGCGATCGGACCGGATGTACACGTCCTTCGTCGCGTTCACCTTCACGGTCTCGGCGTGGCACCTCTGCTCGTTCATCGATGCGGCCACCGGCAGCCCCGTCATGCGCTGGCTCTCCCTTTGGGCCGCCGCCACGATCCCACCGACCGCGATTCGCTTCTTCCGGATCTTCCTGGCCCAGCCTTCGATCGGTGGCCCCAACCGCGGCCCACGCGTCACCCTCGCATGGACCCTGCTCGCCTATGCGGGCTTGGTGACCAGCGCGATCTACAAACCGATCCACGAACAGAACTGGTTCCTCGTCCCGTTCGGCATCTACGTGTTCGGCGGTCTCTACCGCTGCGTCTGGGATCTCTGGCGCCAGTACCGCGCCACGTCCAAACGCGTCGAGAAGACGCGCATCGGCTACCTCGCCTTGGGCGGCTTCATCGCGACGACGCTCACGATGACCGACGTCCTGCCGCGCTTCGGCATCGCCTGGCCCGCGATCGGCAACGTCCTCGGCATCCTCTACCTTTACTTCCTCAGCCAGACGCTGTTCCGCAACCGCCTCCTCGACCTGAACGAGCTCGTCGGCAAGATGGCCGTGCTCGGCTCCTTGGTCGTCCTGCTCTCCGCCGTCTACGGGTTCCTGCTCTATTGGGTCGGCTCCGGCCAACAGGGCCTCTACCTCCTCAACGCGCTGGTCGCCGCGTTCGTGATCCTGATCCTGTTCGAGCCGGTCCGCAGCTGGCTCGAGAACGGCATCAACCGCTGGCTCCTCCGCCAAGGCACCGAGCTCCGCGGTCGGATCGAGAACGTCCGCAAGCAACTGCCCGGCGTCGTCGATGTCGCCGACATGATCCAACGCACGATGACCGCGCTCGAAGAATCGCGCCGCGTCACCGATGCATCGCTCTACCTCCTCGACTCCGACGGCGCTGGCTTCGATCGCGCAGGCTTCCTCGGCAAGTCACCACCCGAGCGATTGGACGCGAACACCGAGCGTGCCCTGCTCGATCGCGTACGCACCGGCTACCTCGATCTCGAGCAACTCGAGCGCGACGTCGACAACGTGCCGACCGCGGGCGAACGCACGCCACCGGATCTCGAAGCGAAGCGGACCGGCCTCGTCGCGTTGAAGACGCGCGTCGAGGAATTGCAGGCATCGCTGATCTTCCCGCTGTTCGGCTCGGCCGAGACCGAGCAAGGCCCGTGGCTCCTCGGCGTGTTCTGCGTCCGCGACGATCGCACCGACACCGCGTTCGACGCCGACGACATCGACAGCTTCCGCGGCCTCGCGATCGCCGCCGCGCGCGTGATCGAATCGTCGCAAGCGTACGAGCGCGTGAAGGAGCGCGATCGCCTCGCCGCCCTCGGCGAAATGTCCGCCGGCCTCGCGCACGAGATCCGCAACCCGCTCGGCGCGATCAAGGGTGCCGCACAGCTGCTCGTCACGAGCGACACGTCGGTCTCGCCCGAGAATCTCGAGTTCCTCAACATCATCATCGAAGAAGCGAACCGGCTGAACAACGTCGTCACCCGGTTCCTCGATTACGCGCGCGCGGAACGCCCGGGCGGCGAAGGCGCGGACAAGGTCGATCTCAACAATGTCGTCCGCAAGACCGTGCAGTTGATCCAGCAGGAATCGACGAAGGTCGAGCTCCGCGTCCGGATCGACGAGCAGTTGCCACAAGTCGCCGGCGATCCAGAATCGCTGCTCCAGGTGTTCCTCAACCTCGGCCAGAACGCGTTGCAAGCGATGCCCGATGGCGGCGTGCTCGAGATTTTGACCACGCGTCGCCGGCGAAGCCGACTCGGCTACGGCCAGTTCTGCGAGGTCCGATTCCGCGACTCCGGCGTCGGCATCCCGCGCGATCGCCTGAAGAAGCTGTTCATCCCGTTCTACACGACGAAGCAACGCGGCACCGGCCTCGGCCTCGCGATCAGTCATCGCATCATCAACCAACACGGCGGCACGATCGAAGTGCGGTCGACGATCGGCCAAGGCTCGACGTTCAGCGTGTTCTTGCCCGCCGCGGAACCGGTGCCCGCGAGCAAGGTCGAAGACATCACCGAAACCGGTCGCCTCACGGTGAAGCAGATCGAAAACCTCGAGCCCGAGGGGATCAGTACGCCGCCACCCGATGACGTTGCCGCGGATCGTGTAGGGTAGCGCCGTGCCAGCCGCGAAGATCCTCGTCGCCGACGACGAGCAGAACCTGCGCCGCGTGCTCGTCGCGATGCTTCGCCGCGAGGGGCATGAAGTCATTCAAGCGGCCACCGGGCTCGAAGCGATCGATCGGCTCGCCGATGTCGACATGGTGATCACGGATCTCCGGATGCCCGGTGCCGACGGCATGGAAGTGCTGCGCACCGCTGCCCGGCTCCACCCGCAGACCCCGGTCATCATGATCACCGCGTATGGGTCGGTCGGTCAGGCCGTCGAGGCGATCAAGGCCGGCGCGTTCGACTACATCGAAAAGCCGTTCGAGCAGGACGCGATCCGCATCATCGTCGACAAGGCGATCGGCCAGGCGCAGGCGAACAAGCTCGCGCCGCAGCCCACGCTGTATCCGCCGAGCAGCGAAACCACCACCGGCCGGTTCGGCATCGTCGGTCAATCGCTCGAGATGCAGGCGATCTTCGCCGTGATCGAGAAGGTCGCGGACACGCCGTCGACGGTCCTCATCACGGGCGAATCCGGCACCGGTAAGGAGCTCGTCGCGAAGGCGCTCCACGAGCAGTCGAGCCGCAAGAACCAACCGTTCATCAAGATCAACTGCGCCGCGATTCCGAAGACGTTGATGGAATCGGAGATGTTCGGCTACGAGAAGGGCGCGTTCACCGGCGCCACGTCGAGTAAGCCCGGTCGGTTCGAGCTGGCGGATGGCGGCACGCTGTTCCTCGACGAGATCGGCGAAATCCCCGTCGAGATGCAGGTCAAGCTCCTCCGCGCGATCCAGGAGAGCGAGTTCGAGCGCGTCGGTGGCCTGAAGACGATCAAGGTCGACGTTCGCCTGATCACCGCGACGAACCGGGACCTCGAACAAGAGGTCAAGATCGGCAACTTCCGCGAGGATCTCTACTACCGGTTGAACGTGGTGCCGCTGCAGATTCCGCCGCTGCGCCGCCGGATCGGCGACATCCCGCTGCTCGTCACCCACATCATCAAGAAGTTCAACGAGCGGTTGAAGAAGTCGATCACCGGGATCGCCGACGACGGCCTCGCCGCGCTGGAGGCCCACCAGTGGCCCGGCAACATTCGCGAGCTCGAGAACGTGCTCGAGCGAACGATCCTGTTCACGAAGGGCGATCGGATCGAGCGCGCCGATCTCCAGCTAGCCGCCGCGCAGGCGCCCGAGCTCCCCCGCACGATCACCGACAACGTCACGAACAACTCCCAGCCGCTGCCGATCATCGACGATGAAGGCGATGACACCGAGGTCAGCGGCTCGTTGAAGGATGCAGTCCGGGCCGAGACCGCACGCGTCGAGCGCGAGCTGATCGTGAAGGCGCTCGATGAAACGGGCGGTAACGTGACCCAGGCCGCGCGCCTCCTGAAGATCAGCCGCAAGAGCCTGCAGATGAAGATGAAGGAGTTCGGGCTCCGCGATCGCTCTGACGAGAAGTGATATCGTGACGTTGGTGCGCACGGGCCTCTTGCTACTCGTCGTCTCGACGACGGCACACGCGAACCCGCGCAACATCGTTCCCGGTGGCGCGGATCGCGAGCAGGGCGAGGTCGAGGTCGTCGGCACCGTCGATTACGAATACGAGCACGACACCTCGACGATCTGGCGCGAGGCGAACGATCCGACCGCCGATCCGAACGGCCCGCTGCCACGCCATCGCGACCTCGCATTCTCCGGCGACCGCCACACCATCACCCCGAAGCTCGAGCTCGGCGTGTTTCACGACACCTTCGTCTCGGTCGCACTACCGGTGATCATCTCGCAGTCGCACGACCTCCACCTCGATAACGGGGTCACGCGCGACGACAGCTCCACGGTCCAGTCCGGCATCCTGCCGAGTGGCGGGTTCGACGCCCAGGATCCCGGGACTGCCCCCAGCGGGGACACGATGTTCCGCGGTGTCGGCCGGCACGGCATCGATCAGATCCACGTCGGCCTCGGGTTCGCCCCGATGAACCAAGCCCGGGATGCCACGAAGCCGACCTGGAAGCTCGGGGCCGAGCTCGACCTCGCGATCGGCCAGGTCATGACGTTCGACCCCACGATCCCGAAAGGGAACACCGCGGTCGGTCAAGGTGTGCACGAGCTGAAGCTGTGGACCTCGTTCGACCGCAAGCTCGATTGGATCGAGCCATGGGTCGAGATCTTCTGGCAGCTTCCGATCGGCACCACGAACGACTCTCTGTTCCAAAACCCGGGGTTCGGCACCGCGAACATCGATAAGTCGCAGCTCGCCGGTGTGGAGTTCGGGGCCGAGCTCTACGCGATCGACAACAAGGCCGAGCACAACCGAATCAGCCTCGATGTCGGCACCAAGATCACGGCTCACTTTGAGGGGCGCGATTACTCGGAGATGTGGGAAGCGTTCGCCTATGCTGGCGATTCCCGTGGCACGGGACCGCTGATCCTCGACGCCGACCCCACCAAAGACGGCATCCAGGCGCTGTCCTACCCGGGTATTTCGAGCGTCGAGAACTACCTGGAGACCGCGTTGAAACTGCGTCTCCGCGGCGAGATCGGGCCCCACGTGCGGTTCGCAGCCGGCGCCGACGTGATCTGGAAGACCGACCACGTCATCTCGTTCGCGGATGCGGGTATCGATTTACCTACCTGTGGTGCGGGCCAGACCAGCCACTGCGAGACCGATTCCAACGACGTCGTGAACCCGGGGACCGCTGAGGTGAATCCGTTGCATTCATCGGTCATCGACAACGTCGGCCGGCGCTATTGGTCGCAGGACAACTTCGGGTTCGTGATCGCGGTTTCTGGCCAGGTTTTGTTCTAGGCCATAGAGTACGATTGGTTCGTTAAGTGCTCGCGCGGCGCATTATCGCGGTCTCGCCGGATAAGGGGTTCGGCAAGCAGCTGGCCACAGCTCTCAAAGCAGCGGGCGGCACGGTCGATCTACATGCGTCGATCGGCGAGCTCGGCGTGCAGGAGATCCAAGCCGCGCTCGTGGTGCTTCACCTCGAAGGTGACTCCGCGAGCAGCGCCGCCGAATTGCTGCCGCGCCTGACCGGCGATGCGCGCGTGATCTGCATCCTCCCGCGATCGAACCTCGCGGCGGTCGTCGACACGATGCAAGCGAGCGATCGGGTGGCGGGCCTCCTCACCACCGAACAGTTCGATTCGCGCGAGCTATCCGCGATGGCCACGCGCGTGATCAGCGGCGACATCTTCGGTCTCGAGAAGATGATCCAGTGGGGCACGCAGATCCACAACCAGCTCGTCGGCGACTACCAAGAGAAGTCGCTCGTGATCTCGCAGGTCAGCGAATTCGCCGAGCTGATGGGCGTGCGGCGCAAGTATCGCGAATCGATCGAGCAGTGCATCGACGAGATGTTGATGAACGCGCTCTACGACGCGCCGGTCGATGAAAACGGCCAGCCGCTGTTCTCGGATATTCCGACGAAGACGCGGATCTCGTTGCGGGTCGAACAGAAGGTCGTCGTCCAGTACGCGTGCGATGGCCGACGATTCGCGGTCAGCGTGCGCGACGCGTTCGGCACGCTCGAGCGCGCGACCGTGCTGCGCTATCTCCACAAGTGTCTGCACTCGGAGCAGCAGATCGATCGCAAGGTCGGCGGCGCGGGTCTCGGCTTGTACCTGATGGTCAACTCGGCGACCGCGGTGTTCTTCAACGTGCTGCCCGGCGTGGCGACGGAGGTGTGCTGCATCTTCGATCTCGAGATGCCGAAGATGCAGCTCGAGGAGATCGGCTTCTTCCACGAGAAGATCGATGCCGCCGGTCGGCTCGCCACGGGTCCGTCGAAGCGCCTGCCGGGAAGCAATCATCCGGTCGAGCGGCGTGCGCCGAACGCACCGCAGGGACCATCGCCGTTACTCGTACGTGTGCTCGCCGGCGCGATCTTCGCGATGTGCGTGTTGATCGGCTTCGTCGCGTGGCCACGCCTGATGGGCGGGAAGAAGGTCACGCAGGTGACGTTCGTGACCGAGCCGAAGGGCGCGCAGATCGAGCTCGAAGGTCACAACGTCGGCTCGACCACGAGCGGCCAGTTGCTCGTGCGCGATCTCGAAGTCGGTCGCAACTACGCCGTCGTCGTGAAGGCGGATGGCTATTCGGCGAAGCAGCAAGTCGTGCAGCCGCGCGCCGGTGGCAGCACCGTCACGATCTCGCTCGAAGCGATGGCTGCGATGGTCGATGTCGATAGCTCGCCGACGGGCGCCACCGTGATCATCGACGGCAAAGACGTCGGCCAGACGCCACTCCAGCTCAACACGCTCGCGCCGAATTCCACGGCCACGCTGACGTTCAAGAAGACCGGCTACCAAGACGCGACCGCGAAGCTCGACGTGCCCGCGCCGGGCAAAGAAGTGCGGATGAGCCAGCCGCTCGCCGTCGCGGCGGAGTTCGCGCGCGTGAAGCTGACGAGCGAGCCGTCGGGTGCGAGCGTCACGCAGAACGGTCAGTTGCTCGCGGGTGTGACCACGCCCGCAGATATCCTCGTCGAAGCCGGCAAGCCCACGCGGTTCGTGGTGTCGATGCCCAAGAAAGTCCCGGTCGTGATCGATCAGTTCACGCCCTCGCCCGGCGCCGATGGCATCACGAAGCACGTCAAGCTCGCGGATGGCGTGGCGATGCGACTCGAGGCCACGCTCGACGGCAAGTTCAGCGTGAAGAACGCGCCGCATTGCCAAGACGTCGCCACGCCCGGTGACTGCATGCTCGCGAAGGGCAGCTGGTCCGTCGAGTTCACGGGCTCGTCGAACGCGCACGTGACGCGCAAGGTGACGATGGCCGACAAGGATGTCACCGAGCGGATCGAGCTCGGCTTCGTCGACGCCGGTCAGGGTAAACAGATCGTCGTCGCGCCCGGTGTGATGGCGAAGCATGTCGCGTTCGAAGTCGGGCCTCGCACGGTGACGGTTTCGGACGAAGCAGGAACCCACCCCGCCGCCGTCAAGGTGAAGGCGGGTGCTACAGTCATCGCGAATTGAGCAGTACCGACGCGAAGACGGCTCCGCCGGCTGGAGCAGCACTTGTGATCGAGCCGTGGTTTACGTGGGCCAACCTGGCCACGGCCGTGCGAGTGGTCGCGTGCGTGATCATCTTCGCGTACAGCTCGATCTATCGCGACGAGACCGCGAACTACGTCGGCCTCGGCACCTACTGGGTGCTCGACGTTCTCGACGGCTTTCTCGCACGGAAGCTGAACCAAGAGACCCGGCTCGGCGCGCAGATGGACATCCTCGCGGACCGGTTGTTGGTCGCGTTCTTCTATCTGAACTTCGTCGCGATGCACCCCGAGATGATCGTGCCGGTCGCGCTGTTCCTGTTTCAGTTCATGGGCATCGATCACTACCTGTCGAACCAGTTCATGCGCTGGCCGATCAAGAGCCCGAACTACTTCTACGAGGTCGATCGCACGGTGTGGAAATGGAACTGGTCGCCGGGCGGCAAGCTCCTGAACAGCGCGGTCGTCACGCTCGTGATCGTGGTGACGCGCTCGCCGATCGCGGCGTCGTTGGTGTGCGCGGCGATCATCGGTCTCAAGGTGTGGTCATTCGTGAAGATGCGCGCGATTCCGGCGCCGGAGGTCAAATGGACCTCACCGTAGGCAGCTCGCTCGGGCGCTATCAGATCCTGCGCAAGCTCAGCGACGGCACGATGGCCGAGATCTATCTCGCGCGGCTTGCGGGGCAAGCGGGCTTCGAAAAGCTCGTTGTTATAAAGCGCATCAAAGCGCAAACCGCGAAGGATCGTGCGGCGCTGGCGATGTTCCTCGACGAAGCGCGCCTCGCGGCCACGCTGCATCACTCGAACATCGCGGAAGTCATCGACGTCGGCGAATCGAACGGTAACTACTTCTTCGCGATGGAATACGTCCACGGGCGCGATACCCGTGCCGTGCTCGCGTCCGCGCGCGGGCCCGTGCCACTCGGCGCCGCGCTGTCGATCACGATGGGCGTGGCCTCGGCCCTCGCATACGCGCACGAGAAGACCGCGCCCGAGGGCCCGCTGCGGATCGTCCATCGCGATGTCTCGCCGTCGAACGTGATCGTGTCGTACGACGGCGCGGTCAAGCTCGTCGATTTCGGTATCGCCCGCGCCACCTCGCGCACTGCGAAGACGTTGACCGGCGTGTTGAAGGGCAAGGTCCCGTACATGTCGCCGGAGCAAGCGCGCGGCAAGGCACTCGATCGCCGCAGCGATCTGTTCTCGCTCGGCATCGTGCTGTACGAGCTGACCACGGGCCAGCGCCCGTTCAACGGCAAGAGCGAGTACGAGCTGCTCGAAGCGATCGCTGCGGCACGCCCGCGCACGCCGACGATGCTCGATCGTAGCTATCCCCTGCCCCTCGAGGATCTCGTGATGAAGCTGCTCGAGCGCGATCCGGCGCAGCGGTTTCAATCCGCGGAGACCGTGCTTGCAGCGCTCGAAGCGACGATCTCGCGGCTCGGCATCTACGCATCGGCGCTGAACCTCGCGAAGTACATGCGCGAGATTTTTCCGTCGGAGAATCAGTTCGCGTGGGAGATCACGACGGTGCCGGTGATCCATACGCCGCCGCCCGAGGCGTTCCATCCGTACGGTGAAGACGAGACCACGGCGGGGTTTTCCAAGCAGCAGCGCTACATGGAGCCGATGCGCCGCGTGCGTGCGGTCACCGAAACGACGAGCCCGGATCTCGTGCCGTTCGATCCGCTCGATGCGTTCGGTGCGGAGCTCGAGGCCGAGCTCGAGCACGATGCCGTCGTCGACGAAGCCGCCGAACAGCGCGCGGCCCGGCGGATCGACACGCTCGTCGATCGCGCGTTCGCGTGTTACGGCGCGGGCGAGCTCGAAATGGCGATCACGTGCGTCGAGCTCGCGCTCGGTGAAGAGGAGCGGTCGAAGTCGCCGATTCCGTCGGTCTACGCGCACCGCTCGACGATCATGGCGATCCTCGAGGCGTTCGTCGGCGACCCGGATCAGGTCGTGCGATTGGCGAAGCCGCGCGACGAGCTCGTGGCGAGTGCGGAGCTCGAGCGCGCACGTCCGTTGATCATGAAGATCGACGGGCTCTCGAGCGTGAACGACCTGCTCGTGCTGTCGGGGATGTCGCCGTTGGACACCTATCGTCAGCTGTGCGCGCTGCTGATTCGCGGCGTCATCGAGCTGCGCTAACAAGCAGTCGTACACGTACACGTGCACGTGCTCGTGCTCGTCGGCGTGCACGGAGGCGCCCGAGTCGTCGTGCGCGGTGCAAGCGGGAACATGGGTGGAGTTTTTGACCGGGCACATAGGTGGAGGTTGGATTCTGGGAAGGGCCAGATTCAGAGCGGGATGAGCGTGTTGTTGATGATGTGACCCAGGTCTAGTTTCATGAACGTCGCTAGCCAGCGGCCGTCTGGCTCCTCTCTCAGTCCGATGTACTGGAAGGCGAGAGCCTGGGAGATTGCGACTTGCCGTCGACGAAACCAGATTTGGCCATACTTATTGATAGCTACGACGTGCGGTGCTCGACCGTGCACGGCGACGAGCACGAGCACGTGCACGTGCACCTGTACGTAGCTAGGCCGGCTTGTCCCCGTCCTCGATCCGTTTCCACGAGCGCGTGAACAGCTGGTGGATCGGCTCGACGGGCAATTGCCGATCGAGCGCGCTGTAGTACTCGGCCTTCCAATCCTCCATCGGCAGGTTCTTGTCCTTGCCCTTGGAGAACCCGCCCTTGATGAAGATGCTGCGACCGGCTCGCTCGCGCTTGCCCTCGGTCACGAGCTTCGACTTCACCAGCTCCGCCGCCGCAGCCTTGTACTGCTTCGCCGTCCAGCCGTTGTACATCTGGACCATCTTCTCGGTCGGCTCGGCGAGCGTCAGCAGCTGGAGATAGAGCACCGCCGCCTCCTCGGACAAGTCCTCTGCCTTGGCCACCTTCGCTACGAGCTTCGGCACCGACTGCAACGGATTCGCCTCGTACTGCCCGTCTTCGACCGGCGTCTCGCGCACGCGCTCGGCGAACGCCCGGAAGCCATCCGACTGCGCCAAGAGCGCCATCGGAATCGGGCCACTCTTCGGCTCGATATCGCCGTCCTCCGCGTCGTGGATCGCATCGCGCAAGGTCTCGAGCTGCTTCCGCGCCGCGACGACGTTCGCCGGGCGGAACCCGATATAGACGTGCCGCTTGTACTGCGCGAGCACGACATTGCCGTTGTCGACCGCGCGCTCGCACGCCTCGTCGTCATCGTTCTTCGGCTGCTCGATCGCCTTGCCGCCGACGAGTTGGAACAAGCCGTCGCGCACGGTCTTGCGCTTCGCATCCTCCTCGCTGAACCAATACGTGCCGAGCGGCCACAGCACGGTCTTGTCGTCCATCACCTTCGTGATCGCGTCGATGACCTCGGGAATGCCGGCGCGGATCTCGTCGCCGACCTTGCGCTGCACGAACATCCACGCGATCAGCTGCGCGATATCTTCGACACCGCCCGAGGTCAGGTTGTCGTCGCCCCAATCGGAGAGCTCGTGTAACGGCTTGCGATCCGGCTTCAGCCACTCGCCCGAGAGATCGCCGGCGAGCGCGGTCACGTTGCGCGACAGATCATCGTTGCGCAGCGCGAGCTCCTTCTTCGCCTGCATCACGAGATCCTGCGGGATCTTCTTCTTCTTACCGAACGCGGCCTTCCATTCGCGCGCGAGCCCGTCGACGTAGCCGCCCGGCGCGAGCGGTGTCGCGAGCAATGCGGCCTCGGGTGCCGCTTTCTCGAACAGCGCCGACTTCTTGTCGTCGTCCAACCCGGTATAGGTCGTGCGCGCCGCATCGGCATCGTCGCGCTTGAGATCGATGATCGTGCGCTTCGGCTTGCCGAGGAAGTCCTTGCCCCAGCCATCCGGCATGCCGCAGTAGAGCAACTTCGCCTCGGCCTCGGTCACGCCCGCGCGTGCCGCGAGCTGCGTCGCGATCTGCGGATCCCACGGCCACCCTTCGTCGGGGAGCTCGAGATACGCGCGCGCCCACGTCGTTCCGACCGGTGCGTAGCGCTTCACGCTGTCCTTCGTCACCGTGAACGGTTTCGGCACCCGCCACTCGCCATCGCGCGAGTATTCGAGGCACCAGTTGTTGCCGCCTGCGACGAGGAACGTGCTGCCGCCATCGTTTTGCACGAGCACCGTGTCGTAGTCCTCGGGCCACTCGTAGCCGTCCGGATCCTCGAGGGTGAAGTACCGCAACTTCGCCGTATCGTCGGCGAGGCCGGTCGCGAGCACCGTGCGCAGCTTGTCCTTGATGCTGCGGCGCTCTTCCGCCTTCTCGAGTGGCGACAACGCCTTCATCGCCTCGCCGCGCAGGCCGCCGAAGTAGTTATCCGGGTCGACGTCGACGTCCTTGAACTTCGTCTCGCGCCCGGCGGCGAGCGCCGACATCAGCTTCTTCAGCTGCACGCCTTCACTCGTCAACGCACCGCCATCTGGATCGGCGTTTTCCTTCGCGCGTTCGGTGATGATTTCGGGGAGCTTCGCGTTCAGCTCCGCCGCGCGCTCGACGTAGCCCGCGATGCCCTTTACGAGCACCGCATCCGTGGTCCCGAACGTCTCGCGAATCTTCGCCTCGCGCTGATCGATCGGTGCCGCGAGCAACGCCCGCGCCTGCTCGACCGTGACTGCACGCAATGCCGCCGACGCAGCCGGATCGCGCGGCACGAAGTAGTGCCAGAACGTCAGCGGTGGCACCGGCGTGGGCCAACCCTTGCCGACCCAATCCTCGTTGTTGATCGATAGATCGTCATCGCCGACGAGCAGGTTGATCGTCGGGCCTTCGCCGCCGAAGAACCGCGCGTTGCTCTCGCGATCGTGGCTGACGAGGCGCGGCGTCGAATCGCCGGGCCAGGTCACGAGCACGCGATTGCTGTTCGTGCCGATCTGTTCGACGCCATCGATCCGCGTCACCTGATAGTTGTCGCCGGACTCGCGCACGCGCACGCCGGTCAGCCCGTTCGCGATGCCGAGCGGCGAGTGGCTATAGCCCGCGGGCGCGAGCGCGAGCTCGCAACGCCGCCATTCGAGCGACCATTTCCCGGGCGTGCCGTCTTCATTCGGCGGTGGTGGCGTGGTCGCTTCGACCGTGAAGAACTCGGGGGCAGACACGCCGAGCTTCTTCTCGGTCAGTGGATCCCACTCGACGAGCCCGTCCTTGGTCTTCCACTCGTGGGTCCAGAACCGCGCGCCATCGCTGACGTACTCGGACGCCGATTTCGGCATGTCACCGACGGCGAACCGATCCTTGCCCGACAGCGTGATCGTGCCGTCGGCAAGCGTCGACTGCACCGGGATGTCCATGCCGTAGCTGACGAACCGGACGTTCTTCAGCTCGAGCTGTTGCTTCGGCGCGCCCGACCAATAGCCGAGCGTGTCGTAGTCATCGGTCTCGATCACGACGAAGAACTGGTCACCGAAGTACGAGACGTACTCGACCTTCTGGCCCTTCTTGATCACGAGATCGTGCTCGCCGACAACGCCTTGCGGCCCGACCGCGATCGCCTTCGTCGCATTCCAGATCACGGCGATCGGATACGCACCGCCAATTCGCGACGGCCCCGCGAAGTCCTTCACCGCCGCTTCGAACGCCGGCCACGTGAACTCTTCGATCACGCCACCGCGCAACTGCGTCGCGAGCGAGCCGGCAAAGTCCGAGGCCTTCAGCTTCTCGTACAGCGCCGGGAAATCCATGAACGAGGTCGCCGTGGTCTTGCCCTCGATCGAATCGAGCTGCGAGCTCGAGCAGGTCAGCGGATGACTGTTCATCACGTCGATCCGCTTCTCGATCCACGCCGCGCGCGCCTTCTGGAAGCCCTTCTTGCCGCGCATCGTGCGCTCGTGCTCGGGATTGCCGATCATCTCGGCGACCGCTTCGACGAGCTTGGGCCCGTAGACCGGATGCTCCGAGACGAGCACCGGATCGACCGACATGTGCTCCGGCTCGAACCCGTAGTAGCTCTCTTTGTCGTCGGCGAGCGGGACGCCTAGCTGCAGCGCACGCTCGGCGAGATCCAGCGACAGCGACGAGCCCCAGCGCGAGCGCCGCACCGTGATCTGGATCGCCTGGTCCTTCAACCGCGGCGCGAGCTCCTCGAGCATCGCGATCACGCGCGGCGTACCACCTGCGTAATGGATCAGGCGCGACATCCACGCACCCAGGCCTTGGTCCGGGATGTTCTTCAGCGCACCGACATCGTCGAGCAACTGGATCCACGCATCGCGAAACGCCTGGATGTTGTCGCGCTGCTGGCCCTTCGGATCGGGCCACAGGTTACGCAGCTTCGTCCGTGCCGATTCGTCCTTCGCCCCGATCGCCGCGAGGGCGTCGCGATAGGTCTGCCAGAACTCGTTCGGCGACTTGTTGATCGACGGCGCATCGAGCAGCTCCATCACCAACTTCTGATCTTCCTCGTCGAGATCGAGCTCGGCTTCCTTCGCGAGCGAACGAAGATCCTTGCCCATGCCCGACCACGGCGGCATGCCACCGAGCGAACGCTTGACCGCGATGTTGCGGAACCGCTTGTACGCCTCCGCGCCGCCTTCGCTCTTCGCGAGGTCCTTCGCGTATTGCGACAGCGTCTTCGCCGACAGCGCACCGAGCAACGCGAACTCGAGGAACACCGCATCGCTGTCGTCGGCATCGACCTTCAGCTTGAACGCACGCTCCGCCTGGCGCGCTCGCTCGAAGCATTGCGCCGCGAGTTGGGCCGACGCGAGATCCGCGACCGTGCGCCCGACTTCTTCCCAGAACGAGGGCAACAGCTGCGGCGACGCCTTTTGCAGCGTCTTCGCGATTTTTTCGAACGCTTCCTTCGCGTGGCCCGGCTTTGCCGCGACCATGCGCTTCGCCTTGCGCACGTCCTCCATCACACCGAGCGCGACCTTGCCCGCCTTCGGTGCGTTGACGAGGCCCCACGCCGGGAACCCGAGCGTGCGATAGCGAACCTTGCCGAGCTCGGCACCGATCTCGACATCACCGAAACCGTACGCGGCCATCTCCGCATCGGTGCCTTCACCGACGGCTTCGGGCTCGAGGCGAACGATGATCCGATCCGGCGGCAGCGCGGGATGCTTGTACGCGCGCGGTGCGACGGCGGTCGTGCGCTCCTCGGCGGGGAGCTTCGCGTTCTTCATCACGATGCCGCCGGCGGCGAGCGTCTGAGCGGCGTCGTGGGGGATCAAAGGCTCTTTGTTCACGACTCCTCCTCTTCGCTCTTCTCTTCGACTTTGCGCTTCGCGTAGATCAACGACGCCATCCGCATGCCTTCGCTGTAGGCGACCGGCGGAACATCCGCGACCGCGAGCGTGCGCTGCTTGTCATCGACCCACGTGAGATCGCCGGTCGTGGTCTCGTACATCGGCTCGCCATCGCCGAGGTCGTAGCGAGCTTCGACGAGCTTGCCGCGCTCGAGCACGCGACACACCGCGCTGCCGCCGCTGACTCGATAGCCGAGGCGCTTCGCGAGTTGGATCGCGGTGTTCATGACGGCGAACTCGCCGCCGGAGAATTGCGTGACGGTGTTCGGATCTTCACCGGCCGTCGCGAACTGAAACGTCTCGCGCAGCAGTTGCGACAGGCCTTGCGACACGCCGATCTCCGTCGCGAGCCCGCGCAGGTCATCCAGCTCGTCGAGCAGGATCGGATGCGGGACGAGCACGGATTGCGCGTCGATCCACACGGTCTCGCCATCGCGACCGACGGTGCCGATGCCCTTCTTCGCATCCGCGCTGCGGAAGAATCCGCCGGCCGCGCGATCGGCCTTGCCGTCGTTGTCGACGGGAACGATCCACGCGTCGTGCAACACGGTTCGCCAGGCCTCGTCGGCGACGACCGCGGCGAGCACACTGCGTGGCACCGGCAACGTGCGCAACATCCACGACTCGACCGTGGTGCGGCACTGGATCTCGTGATCGTCGAGGAAGTCGATCGCGGACTCGAGGCGATCGCCGAGCGGCGACTCCTTCACCGGCTTCGGAACGGAGCCGAGCGCCTTGCCGTCCTTCTGCGCGACGAGCTTGCCGTCGCGAATCGCGATCGCGTAGCCCTTGCCGGCGTCCATCCAGCCGGCTTCGACCGGCGCCGTTTTGCCCTTCGGCGCGGCCTTCGCGGCTTTCGGTGCGGTCTTCGATTTCGGCGCGGGCTTTTTCGCGGCCGGTTTTTTCGTCGCGACTTTTTTCGCGACGGTCTTCTTCGGAGCCGATTTCGGCTTCGCCTTCCCCATGGCCGAGAATCTTAGCCACAGGTGCTAGAGGCGCGTTGCCACTCCCGGCCCAGATCAGTGGCTCATGCGGCCAGGCGAACGGTCTGCGCTTTGGGCAGCCGAGCGCTTGCGCCGTTGAACTTGCTGACCATCACCGGGATCCCGACGATCGGGATCAGCATCATCAGCAGGAACACGGTGATGCCCGACTGGCCGGTCGCCTTCTCGGCACCTTCGGACCACTTCCACATCCAATACAACCCGCCGATGAACGGGATGAGGAGGATCCACGCGGTGGGGATGCCGGCGCTGTACTGGTCGTTCATCTCGTTCTTGGTCTGGACGTGCCAGACGAGCGCGTAGATGCCGAACGTGATGATCGAAAGGACGGTAACCATGATGGGGCTGCGGTTTTTCATGGCCCCCAGATGCCGGTCCCGATCTAATGTCGCACCGAAAATGCTCCGGGGCGTCGTCATCGTTTGCGTGCTCGCGCGGGTTGCCGCGGCGAGTCCCATGATGACGTTTTCGGGCGATCCACATCCCGGCATTCACCGCGAGACCTGGGAAGACACCGCGGTGCCGTGGCGCGCGCGGATCGTCCAGATCGATCTCACGTCCGCCGAGATCGCGGTCTACGCGACAAAGGAATCCGATCGCGGCCTCACCGTGAGCGCGTACGCCGATCGCGAAGCCGCACAGGTCGCGATCAATGGCGATGCATTTTCGGTCGCGAACTTCACGCCGCGCGGCCTCGCGATGGGCGCATCGGACGTGTGGTCGAACACCGCCGACGACGACACGTCCGCCGTGCTTCACTTCCGGCGCGTCGGCGAGACCACCGCTGCCGGCATCATCGCCGCCGCACCGATCACCACGCCCGCCGATCTCCCGGTCGGTACCGAAGGGGTGATTTCCGGACGTCCGCTCGTCGTGTCGGCCGGAGCCGTGCCGGCGAGCTTCGATTGCACCGACGATTCCGTGCTCGCGTGCCAGCGCACGCCGCGAACGGCCGTGGGTCTGTCGGCCGACGGCAACACGATGTACCTCGTCGTCGTCGATGGCTGGCAGGCCGGCACGATCGGGATGACCGCGACCGAGCTCGGCCAGTTCATGCTCGCGCATGGCGCCTACCAGGCGATCAACCTCGACGGCGGCTCGTCGTCCGCGTTGAACGTCGACGGCAACTTGATCTCGGCGCCGAGCGATGGCGTCGAACGCGCGGTCGCGAATCATCTCGCGGTGAAGTACGGCTCGTTGCCGAAGGGCCAGCTCGTGGGCCTGATCTGCAAGCACGACGTGATCGGCTGTTCCGACGACGCTTCGCGCAAGTTGCTCGGCGTGAAGGTCTATCTCGACGACGGCCGCGAGTTCACGACCGCGAGCGGGGCCGAGCTGTACGACTTCACGAACGTGACCCAGCGCTACGCGTGCGTGACCGCGAAGAAGACCGGCTACATCACGAAGACGCAGTGCGCGCAGGTCACCGGCACCGGCCTGACCTACAACTCGATCGCGATGTGGGAAGGCGTCGATACGCCGGATGCGGGCGTGCCGATGGATGCGCCCACCGACGAGAATCCCGACGGTGGTTCGGGGCCGCACGAAACCTCCGACGGCGGTAACGCTCAAATGGGTGGCGGTGGTGGATGTTGCCAGTCGAGCGGTGGCACTGATCTTTCGGGCATCGTGATCGTCGCGCTGTGTTTCATGAGGCGCCGACTACCCCAGGCGTGACTCGCAACGCGCCGCCGAATGTGCGGCAATGGTCGGATGGGAAAAATCCAGGGCCTGCTGATCGCAGGTCTCGTCGCTAGTCCTGCGCTCGTCGACGCACGTCCGATCAAAGTTGCCGTCTACATCGACGAAACCAATGGTGCTCGAGCGGAGCTCGTGGCGCAGCTGAATGACTCGGTCCAGCAGGATCTCCAAGCCACGGCGCTCACCGCAGCGGAGGTTTCCGATTCCGACGTCCTGGCTCAATACGACGTCGTGTTCATGGGAGCGAGCGGGTATTCCTTCAGCGAAGGCTGGACGGACACGATGTGGCAAAACGTCGTGGCGTTTGCCCAAACCGGCGGCGGTGTCGTCACCGATAGCTGGATCCAATTCGAGTCGTCCTCGCAATCGTACGCGACGTACGAGGATCAAGTGATGCCGATCGCGGTCGTCGGTAACTCGGGTACGTACTGTACGGGACCGACGACGTTTACGTTCGCGCAAACCTCGCATCCCGTAACGCTCGGTGTCGCCGGGTTCACCACGAACACGACGTACTCGACGGCCGGAGCTCCGCAGGGTCCCGTCCTCGGTTCGAATTCGTGCGGAGGTGCGGCGGTCGTTGTCGGCCAGCTGGGTGCTGCACGGTTGGTCAACCTGGGTCTCGTGTACAGCGGCAATGCAGCCGCGTACCACAACGCCGATCTACGGAGCGGGTCCGCCGACCAACTGCTCGAACAGGCGGTGCGCTGGGCGGCAAATCTCGAGGACAGCGACGGCGACGGCATCCCCGACCGCGAGGACAACTGTCCGTTTGTCGCGAACGCCGACCAAGCGGACATCGACGGCGATGGCCGCGGCGACGCGTGCGATCCGATCGATGACCTCGATCTCGACGGCGACGGCGTGCTGAACGCCGACGACAACTGCCCGTTCGTCGCGAACACCGATCAAGCGGATAGCGATGACGATGGCATCGGTGACGCCTGCGATACGACCGACGGCAACGACGTCGATGGTGATGGCATCGCGAACGTCGCCGATAACTGCCCGTTCGTCGCGAACACCGATCAGGCCGATAGTGATGGCGATGGCATCGGCGATGCCTGCGATACCCGCGACGACAACGACCTCGACGGCGATCACGTCGACAACGGCGCCGATAACTGCCCGTTCGTCGCGAACACCGATCAAGCCGATAGCGACCACGACGGCATCGGCGACGCGTGCGACGACAACAACGCCGATACGAACGATGTCGACGGAGACGGCGTTGCCAACGACGCCGACAACTGCCCGTTCAAGGCCAATCCCGATCAGACGGATTCGGACCACGACGGGATCGGCGATGCCTGCGACGGTGCCTACAACACCGACGACGACGGCTGCTCGACGATGCCCGCCAGGGGCGGCCTGCCACTGGTGATCGCGAGCCTGTTCGTGATGCGGCGCCGTCGTAGATTCGCGAAAACTGAGGTATAAATAGCCTCAGGGGACGTGAGCTCGGTCCATACTCAATTACTCACCGACGACACGAGCGGCTTGCTGCTCGAGCGCAGTTTCCGGCTGCGTGTCGTTTCGGGACCCGATGCCGGGAAAGAGCACATGCTCGACGAGGGAACCACCATGGTGGGCACCCACGCCGACAACGACCTCGTGCTGACCGATGCCACGGTCTCGCGTTACCACCTCGAGGTTCGAGTCCGTCGCGATGGCATCGAGATCCGCGATCTCGATACGACGAACGGCACCAAGCACGGCGGCGCGCGGGTCACGCAGATCATCCTGACGGGTGCGGCGCGGCTCCGGCTCGGCAAGCACACCGAAGTGGATGTCGAGCCGATCGATCACAACGTCGAGCTCGGCGAGTATCCGAACGATCGATTCGGCGACGTCCTCGGTTCCACGGAGCCGATGAAGCGGCTGTTCGCGCTGCTCGCGAAGGCCGCGCCCACGGAAGCCACGATCCTGCTCCAGGGCGAGACCGGCACCGGCAAAGAGGCGATCGCGGAAGCGGTCCATCACAACAGCCGGCGCTCGAAAGGCCCGTTCGTCGTCGTCGATTGCGGATCGATTCCGCACGAGTTGATCGCGAGCGAGCTGTTCGGCCACGCGAAGGGCAGCTTCACCGGCGCCGCGTCGGACAAGCAGGGCCTGATCGAAGCCGCGAATCGGGGCACGCTGTTCCTCGACGAAATCGGCGAGCTCGCGCTCGATCTGCAACCGCAGCTGCTGCGCGTGCTCGATCGCCGGCAGGTCCGTCGCGTCGGCGAAACCCAATCGGTCGACGTCGACATCCGCGTGATCGCGGCGACCCACCGCGACCTCCGCGCGATGGTGAAGGCCGGCCAGTTCCGCGAGGACCTCTACTATCGGCTCGCGGTCGTCGCTACGCCGGTGCCACCTCTGCGCGATCGCAAGGCGGACATCCCGGCGCTCGCCACGTGGTTCGCCGAGAAGATGGGGCGCGGCTCGTTCGCGCAATCGCCGGCGTTGATCGATCAACTGCTCCGCCACGACTGGCCGGGCAACGTGCGCGAGCTTCGCAATGTCGTCGAGCGCGCACTCTCGCTCGGTGATGCCGCGCTCGCGGATCTGGGCGATGGCAGCCCGATTCCGGCGCGCCCGACTCCCTCGCCCACGGCGGCGATCGACGAGCGTCGCAGCAACCCGGATGTCTTGGAGCTGCCGTTCAAAGAGGCGAAGGCGCAGCTCGTCGAAGCGTTCGAGCGCGACTATCTCGTCGCGTTGCTCGCGCGTCACCACGGCAACATCTCGCGTGCCGCGGCGGAAGCCGGAATCGATCGCAACTACATCCATCGCCTGGTCAAGAAGTACAACCTCGAAGTCGACCGGTCGTGATCGGCAAGGTCGCGCTCGCGCTCGCACTGATCGGGTGCGGACACAAGGATTCGGGCTCGGGCTCGGGCTCGGGCTCGGGCTCGAAGTTGCCGCCAGGGCATCCGATCATTGTCGACGCGCCGCCGGCGCCGCCGGTCGATTGGGACGCGTGCAATGCGGCACTACGCAAGGCCGCAACCGAGCCACTCGACGTTCGGCCCTCGCTCGTGATCGACAACTGCAAGGTGTGCGGCGATTGGACGCCGATCCTGATGTGGCAGCACCCACCGACGGAGAAAGGCGCACCCACGCACGCGCAGATCGAAGCGGCGATGGCGACGTGCGGCTACTGCCCGAATCCGAACGGCAAGGCGCGGTTCTGGGCCACGCTCGATAACGCGCGCGGCACGGATGCGCGGACACCGTGGCGCTATCTCGGCGAGCAATGCAAAGCGGATATCTCGGCGGTGCCGGATACCCGGTTCGTCTCGGCGCCGTTCTACGCGCTCGATCGGATCGCGCGCGCGGCGTCGGCACACGGCGGCGAGTCGGCGAACCTGATGGCCGCGATCGAATTCCCGCTGCCCGCGGTCTCGCTCACCGGCACCGGCATCACGTTGCCGGATGTCGATAGCGGCCAATCGAACACCGCCGGCCCGCTCGCGATCACGGTGATCGGCGATGGCGTTCACGTCGCGAAGTTGCCGCGCGCTCGGCTCGGCGCGAGTGGCGTGACGGTCGATCTCGGCAACTATCCCGGCGATGTCGTGAAGCCGGCCGACCTCGGCGCCGCGTTGACGAAGCTTGCCGCCGGCGATGCCACGGCGTCGATCACGGTGCTGGCCCCCGTCGCCGCGCCGGTCGCGAGCATGAAGCCGGTGTTCGCGGCAGCGGCAAAGGTTGCCCCGACGTACTTGGCGGTCAACGCGACCGGTTCGCCCGAGGGTTGGGCGCTGCCGGCGACGATTCCGGTTCAAATCGTCGACAAGGGCGGAGATGTCGTGAAGGTGGCGGGCACGATGACGATTCAGGAGCTCGCGACCGAGCTGGCAAAACGCGCGAAAGCGGGCGCCAAGAAGATCGTTCTGCAGTAGGTTTCGACCGTGGACTTCGATCTCGTCGTGATCGGCGGCGGCATTACCGGCGCTGGGATCGCGCGCGATGCATCGCTGCGAGGCCTTCGGGTCGCGTTGTTCGAGAAGGGCGATTACGGCTCCGGCACGTCGTCGAAGTCGAGCAAGCTCATCCACGGTGGCCTGCGCTATCTCGAGCATGGCGAGATCCGCATGGTGTTCGAGTCGGTGTCGGAGCGCAGCGTGCAGTTGCGCGTGGCACCGCACCTCGTGCGCCCGCTGCCGTTCCTCATCCCGATCTACAAGGGCGTGCGTCCCGGGTTCGAGATCATGAACGTCGGGTTGTGGATCTACGACTCGCTCGCGCTGTTCCGCGTGCCGCGTGTCCACAAGGCGTTTCGTGGCGTGAAGGCCGCACTCGCGCTCGAGCCGCAGCTGCGCCCCGAGAACCTCAAAGGCGCGTTCGAGTACTACGACTGCGCCACGGACGACGCGCGCCTCGTGCTCGAGAACGCACTCGATGCCCAGACGATGGGCGCGCAATGCCACACGTACACCGAGGTCACGCGGTTCCTTCGCGATGGCAAGCGGATCACCGGCGTGCACGTTCGCGATCGCTTGAACGGCAAGGAGTGGGACGTGACGGCGAAGGCCGTGATCCTCGCCGCCGGCGCGTGGACCGACGAGATGATCGCGCGGTTCGAGCCCGAAGGTAAAAAGGTGCGGCCACTTCTGAGACGGACGAAGGGCGTCCACATCGTATTGCCGCGCGAACGCCTGCCACTCGCGCGCGCGATCACGTTGATCTCGCCCGTCGACGGTCGCGTGATGTTCGCGTTGCCCTGGCGCGATCGCAGCGTGCTCGGCACCACGGACACCGATTACGACGGCACCGCGGATGACGTGGCCGCCGATGCGAGCGACGTGAAGTACCTGTGCGATAGCGGCAATGGCTATTTCCCGGGCGCGAACCTCACACCCGACGACGTGATCGCCACGTGGGCCGGTCTCCGCCCGCTGATCGCGCCGCCGCAAAACGAAGATGGTGGCGTCGACGAATCCGCGGTCAGTCGCGAGCACGAGGTGTTCACGCGCCCGGATGGCCTCGTGATCATCGCCGGCGGCAAGCTCACCACGTATCGCCGGATGGCGCGCGAGACCGTCGGCAAGACGCTCAAGCTGCTCGAAGAGATCGGTGATCCGCTCGTCGAGAAGAAAGAATCGACGAAGCATCGCCCGTTGCCCGGTGCCGTGGGGCTCGAGACCAGTGACCTCGAAGGCATCGCCGCGATCGGTCGCGCGTTGATGAAGGACTACGGGCTCGATGTCGATCAAGCCACGCACCTGTGCGGCGTCTACGGGGCACGCGCGCACGAGCTCGGCAAGATGATCGCGCTCGATCGCTCGCTCGGCGCGAAGCTCGATTCCGAGCTGCCGTTCCTGTGGGCCGAGATCACGTTCGCCGCGCGCCACGATCTCGCACGTACCGTCGAAGATGTGCTCGCCCGGCGCGTACCGCTACTGTTGACCTCGCGCGATCAAGGCCTCGGCGTGTGCGAGCGCGTCGCGCAGATCCTCGCCGCCGAGCACGGCTGGCCCGCCGACGTCACGGCGAAGCAAGTCGCCGATTACCGCGCGGATGTCGCGACGTCGCGGCGCTGGCGCGCTTCGGAATGAAAGAACAGCTCCTCGAGCTCTTCGGGCTGTATGGCGCGACGCTCGTGATCGCGTTCGTCGCCGGCATGTTCCCGCTCGTGTCGATCGAGGCGTTCCTCGTCGGCTGGTGCGCGCTGAAGCCGGTGACTTGGCCCGAATTCGCGATCCTCGTCGCGATCGGCGCCACCGGTCATCAGATCGCGAAGACGATCTGCTATCTCGCCGGCGATGGCGCGCTCGAGAGCAAGCGCGTGAAGCCGATGCTCGAGAAGTGGCGGCCGCGAATCGAGCGGTGGAACAAGTATCCGAAGCTGATCTTCTTCCTCGCGTGCTCGGTCGGGATTCCGCCGATGTGGTTGGTCGCGTTCATCGCGAAGCCGATCATGAACGTCCGGTTCGTCCCGTTCACGATCGTGTGTTGGATCTGCCGCTCGGGCCGCTATGCGGTGCTCGCGATGATCCCGATGCTCGCTAAGTAGCGCCGTACTTCTTTCGTTTTCTATAGAGAGTCGACGCGTCGATACCGAGGATCTTTGCGGCGTCATCGAGCGTGGCCGTGCGCGCGACGATCCGTTCGATGTGCTCGCGTTCGATCTGATCGAGCGTCCATTCACCGCCGAGCCGGGGTGCGGTTCCGGTATGCGCGGCGATCCGATCCGGCAACGCCTCGATGCTGAGCACGTTGCCCGGAAACAGGATCGTGGCGCGCTCCATCGCGTTGCGTAACTCGCGCACGTTGCCCGGCCACGCATAGGCGACGAGTGCGTGTGCGGCCTCGGGCGATAGCGCCGGCGTCGACCGATTCGCCGCGCGCGCGAAGAACGCCAGGAAGCCGTTCGCCATCGCCGCGATGTCCTCGACGCGCTCGCGCAACGGCGGCACGTGGATCTCGATCACGTTCAGCCGGAACAGTAGGTCTTCGCGAAACCGCCCGGCCGCGACATCCGCATCGAGATCGCGATTCGTCGCCGCGACGACCCGCACGTCCGCATGCCGGGTCTTGGTCTCGCCGACCCGCTCGAATTGCTTGTCCTGGACGAACCGCAGCAGCTTCGCCTGGAGCGACGGCGTGATCTCGCCGATTTCGTCGAGCAGGAGCGTGCCACCTTCCGCGGCTTCCACCCTGCCCGCTTGATCGCGCACGGCGCCGGTGAACGCACCGATCGCGTGGCCGAACAGCTCGCTCGCGAGCAGGTCCTCCGACAGCGTGGGGCAGTTCACGGTCACGTACGGTCGCGCGACCCGACGGCTGCGCGCGTGGATGAAGCGCGCGAGCACGGACTTGCCCGTGCCGTTCTCGCCGCGGATCAGGATCGGCGCGTCGCTAGTCGCGGCACGCGCCGCCAACTCGAAGGCCGCGACCATCTTCGGCGCCTTCGACGCGAGATCGAGCCCGGGCACTTCGTCGGCGAGCTGCGCCTCGAGATCGGCGATCCGCGCCTCGGTCGCGCGCCGCGACATCACTTGCTCGACGGCATGACGGATCTGCGCCGGCGTGAAGGGCTTGCCGACGTAATCCGTCGCGCCGAGCTTCATCGCCTTCACCGCCGTATCGATCGTGGCGTATGCGGTCACGATGATCACGGCCAGGCCCGGGCGTGCCGCGAGTAACTTCGGCAGCACGTCGAGCCCGTCTTGATCGCCGAGGCGGAGATCGAGGAACGCGACATCGAACGCCGCCCGCTCGACGGCGGCGAGTGCCGCATCCCCGGTGGCCGCTTGCGTGACCTCGCAATCGATCGCCTCGAGGCACATCGCGAGCGTCGCGCGGATGTTCTTTTCGTCGTCGATGACGAGCACGCGTGCGGCTTTGGTCTTCATGACTCTCCGATCGGAAGCGTGAACCAGATCGTCGTTCCGGGGCCTTCGTGATCGGTCACGCCGATCTCGCCACCGTGCGCCCGGACGTTCTCGCGGGCGATGAACAGGCCGAGGCCTGCCCCACCGGGCGGCGCGCCGGGAACGCGCATGTACTTGTCGAAGATCGCGTCGCGGAACTCGGGTGGGATGCCCTTCCCGCGGTCGGCGACGGCGAACTTCACGCGAGCACCGTCGACATTCGCGCTGACCGTCACCGTCGAACCTTCCGGGCTGTAGTGGATCGCGTTCGACACCAGGTTCGCGAACACGAGCGCGATCCGCTCGCGATCGACGATCACTTTCGGCATGTCCGGCAACGCCTCCGCCCGCAACGTCACGTGCTGCTGCGTCGCCTGCAACGTCTGCGCGTCGATCGCGGCATGCACGAGCTCCTCGGGATCCGCGGCAGCCGTGCGCAGCTGGATCTTGTCCGCGGAGAGCCGCCCGAGATCGAGCAGCTCGTCGACGATCGACTGCAACCGCTCGCTCTCTTCGCGTGCCGCATGGACGAGGTCCGATTGCTTCGCGGTGAGCGGCCCGACAGTTTCTTCCGCGAGCAGGTGTACCGCCATCCGCAGCGACGTCAGCGGCGTCCGCAACTCGTGCGCGACCGTCGCCACGAGATCGTTGCGTAGCTCTTCGAACCGCTGAAGCCGCGTGACGTCCTGGAACACCACCGTGGCTCCGACGATATCGCCCTCTTCGGCGTACAACGGCGCCGCGCGCGGCAAGAACAGCCGATCGACGACGCGCACGCTCTCGTCGAGACCTCTCGGCACGTATGCGCCGTTGCCGGCGGCGACGTGTGCGCGCAGTTTCTCGACGACACCGCGCACCGCCGGATCCAGTCCGGCGAGCCCATTCGCGGTCTTCAACACGGCTTCCGCGGCCTGGTTCGCGTGGCGCAACCCACCATCGAGCGCGACCACGATCACCGGATCCGGCAGCGAGTCGATCGTCGCCTGCGCCGCGAGCTGTGCCTCGAGTAACTCACCGAGCGAGCTGTCGCGATACTTCTGGAGGTGCTCCGCCATCGTATTCAGCTCGCGAGCGAGCTCGCCGATCTCGTCCTTGCTCGCCACGCGCGCGCGCACGACGAGATCGCCTTCGCCGAGGCGCCGCGCCGTCTGTCCGAGCACGTTCAATGGCCGCAGCACGCGCGTGGTCAACACCGCCGCCGCGACGAGCGCCACCACGAGCCCCGCGATCGACACGAGCAACAGCGTCGTATTCGAACGCGTCGCGAGCGCTTCGGCGCGATCGCTCTTCGTCATCATCGCGTCCTGGTTCATCGTCAGGACCGCATCCGCCGCGTCCTTCACGGTCAGGAACTTCGGCAGGAGTTTGTCGAAGTACACCTGCGAATCGGGCTTCGCCGCCAACACCGCGGCTTGATAGTCGGTCCACGCCGCGCGCAGCTTCGTCGTGGCATCGCGCTCGCCGGGCTCGGTGATGTTTTGTTCCTGCGCGGACAGCTCGGTCTCGAACTTCGCGAGGTTTTCACGGATCTGGGTGAGCCCCTGATCGCTCCTTCCAACGACCATGAACACCACACCGCTATCGACGCGCTCGGCCGCCTCCTTCATCCGCTGCGCCGCGAGCACGCTGCGGTAGTTGTCCTTCAGGATCGTCTCGGCGCCGCGTCCCAACGCCTGGGCGACGAGCGAGCCGATCACGATCGTGATCCCGAGCGCGAGCACGAGTGGCAACTGCGCGAGCGCGAGCTTGGTCCGGAGATTCACGACTTGTCTCCATCGATCGACACGATGTGGACATCGAATTCACGCGCTTCGCGGAGCAGGCGCAACGGCACCGAGCGCCCGAGGATTTGCCGCCACCACGGCTGGTGCGAACGCCCGATCACGAGGTGCCCGACATCGTGCGACCGCGCGAAGTCGATCAGCGCCGGCACCGGATCCTTCGCGCGCAACCGCACGACCTCCGCGCCGAGCTCGCGCGCCAACTCGATGTTGCGCAACAGATGGCGCTGCGCCTCCGCATCGATCCGCTCGGGCGCCTCGTGGGGAGTCTCGACATAGACGACGAACCAATCCCCCGAGAGCCGTCCCGCCATTCGCGAACCCTTGCGCAACAACGCCTCGGCATGCGGCGGATACGACGACATGCATACGAGCACGCGCGCGTGGACCGCCCGGCCCTTGTGATCGCTCGCGGTGCGCGCCTTCGATTCGCTCTGGCGCTCGACCGATTCGGCGACCTCGCGCAGCGCCAGCTCGCGCAGCGTCTGGAGGTTGCCCTCCTGGAAGAAGTGTTCGAGCGCCCACGGCACCTTCTCGGGCGCGTAGATCTTGCCGCTCCGCAGGCGTTCGACCAGATCCTCGACGGCGAGATCGAGGTTCACGACCTGCACCGCTTCCTTGACGAACCGATCCGGCACGGTCTCGTGGATCGCCGTTCCCGACGCCTTCGCGACCAGATCGTTCAGCGACTCGAGGTGCTGGATGTTGAGCGCGCCGATCACGTTGATCCCGGCGGCGAGCAAGTCCTGGACGTCCTGGTAACGCTTGCGATTCTTACTGCCGGGCGCGTTCGTGTGCGGAATCTCGTCGACGATACAGATCGCGGGGCGACGCGCGAGGATGCCATCGAGGTCCATCTCTTCGATCGCGACGCCGCGATACTCGACCTTGCGGCGCGGCATCACCTCGAGCCCCGGCAGCAGCGCCTCGGTCTCCGCGCGACCATGTGTCTCGACGAAGCCGAGCACCACGTCGACGCCGCGCTTCGTCAGCGAGTGCGCCTCTTCGAGCATGCGATAGGTCTTGCCGACACCGGCGGCGAACCCGATGTAGAGCTTCAACCCGCCGCGCCGTGCTCGTTGCACGAGCTCGAGAAAATCCTCGGCACGAGGCCGCACGGCGCTCACCGCTGTACTGTAGCGCGTGCAGGACGGCCGAACTTGCGGTCGAGAGCTAGGTTTACGGCCAGCACGTTGACGCGCACCTCGCCGAAGAGGCCCAGCGTGCGGCCGTCGGTGTGATCGTCGATCACCGCGGTCACGCGAGTGATCTCGACTCCGCGCGCCTTCGCGATCCGCGCCGCCTGCAAGCGTGCGTTCTCCGGCGACACGTCCGGGTCGATGCCACTGGCCGATCGGGTGACCGCGTCGGGTGGTAACTCGACATCCGAGCCGACCTCGTTCGTCGCGCGGTACTGGTCGACGAATTGGACACTCTCGTCGCGCAGCTTCTTCGACGTGACCGCGAGGTTCGTCCCCGCCGAATTCGCGGCGTCGTAGCTGCTCGCGGAGGGCCGGGGCTGCAAATACCCCGGCGAGCTAAAGCCCTGCCCGATCAGCTCGGACCCGATCTCCTGACCGTGATCGTCGGCGACGATCGAGCCATTCGCCTTGTGGGAGAACAACACCTGGCCCGCGCCGTAGACCACGAGCGGATACAGGATGCCCGTCAGCGCGAGCGTGACCAGCGCTGTTCGCAGCGCGACCATCAAGTCCTTCATACAGCCCCCATCGCGGTGAGCACGAGATCGATCAGCTTGATGCCGATGAACGGCGCGACCACGCCGCCCAGGCCATAGATCAAGATCGAGCGCCGGAGCAGTGCCGCGGCGCCGAGCGGCCGATACTTCACGCCACGCAGCGCGAGCGGGATCAACGCGATGATGATGATCGCGTTGAAGATCACCGCCGCCAGGATCGCGGATAGCGGCGAGGTCAGGCCCATCACGTTGAGCGGCGCGATCTGCGGATACACGCCCATGAACATCGCCGGCAGGATCGCGAAGTACTTCGCGACGTCGTTCGCGATCGAGAACGTCGTCAACGAGCCACGCGTCATCAGGAGCTGCTTGCCGACTTCGACGACCTCGAGCAGTTTCGTCGGATCGCTATCGAGGTCGACCATGTTGCCGGCCTCCTTTGCGGCTTGCGTGCCGGTGTTCATCGCCACGCCGACATCCGCTTGCGCGAGCGCGGGCGCGTCGTTCGTACCGTCACCGGTCATCGCGACGAGCTTGCCCTTCGCCTGCTCCGCCTTGATCAGGTTCATCTTCGTCTCGGGCGTCGCCTCGGCGAGGAAGTCATCCACGCCCGCCTCCGCCGCGATCGCCTTCGCCGTACGCGGGTTATCGCCGGTGATCATCACCGTGCGGATCCCCATCGCGCGAAACCGAGCGAACCGCTCGCGGATACCGGCCTTGACGACGTCCTTCAAGTGAATGATACCGAGCACGCGATTGCCGTCGGACACGGCGAGCGGCGTGCCGCCCGTATCGCCGATCTTCTTCGCCGCTTCGTCGACATCTGCCGGGAGATTGCCGGTGTGTTGCTTCACGGCGTCGACGGCGCCCTTGCGGATCTGCCGGCCCGCGAAGTCGATGCCGCTCATCCGGGTTTGCGCGGTGAACGGCACGAACGTCGCGCCTTCGACCTCGCGCGGCTTGCCACCGACGAGCGTCACGATCGAGCGGCCTTCCGGCGTCTCGTCCGCGAGCGAGCTCAACACCGCAGCTTCCGCGAGGTCTTCCAACCGCACGCCGGCCGCGGGAATCAGCTCGCTCGCCATCCGATTGCCGTGCGTGATCGTGCCGGTCTTGTCCAAGAGGAGCACGTCGACATCGCCCGCGGCTTCGACGGCGCGGCCGCTCATCGCCATCACGTTCTTGCGCATCAACCGATCCATGCCGGCGATCCCGATCGCGGAGAGCAAGCCGCCGATCGTCGTCGGGATCAGGCACACGAGCAGCGCGATCATTGTCGTCGTCGATAGGTGAACGCCGGAGAAGATGCCGAGCGGCACGAGCGTGACCGTCGCGATCATGAACACGACGGTCAACCCGACGAGCAGGATGTGAAGCGCGATCTCGTTCGGCGTCTTCTGGCGCGCGGCACCCTCGACGAGCGCGATCATCTTGTCGAGAAACGATTCGCCCGGATCCGCGGCGATCCTCACGACGATCCGATCCGAGAGCACCTTCGTGCCACCGGTGACGCTCGAGCGATCGCCGCCCGATTCGCGGATCACCGGCGCCGATTCGCCGGTAATCGCCGATTCGTCGACGGACGCGATGCCCTCCACGATCTCGCCATCGCCCGGAATCAACTGACCCGCTTCGACGACGACCAGGTCACCCTTGCGCAACGCCGACGCGCTGACCTCGCGACCATCCTTCAAGCGTGCGGTGGTCTCGCGCCGCATCTTCCGGAGCGAATCGGCCTGCGCCTTGCCGCGACCTTCGGCGACGGCCTCGGCAAAGTTCGCGAACAGCACCGTGAACCACAGCCACAGCGTGATCGCGATCGAGAACCACGTGCGATCGCGCACCGCGAACACCGTCGTCAGGATCGATCCGATCAACACGACGAACATCACCGGGTTCTTCGCCTGGACCCGTGGATGCAACTTCGTGAACGCGTCGCGAATCGCGGCCTTCACGGGAAATCTTGCTTGCTCTTTCATCACAGCACCTCGTGGTGCAACGCTTGGAAGTGCTCGACGACCGGCCCGAGCGACAGCGCTGGGAAGAACGTCAGCGCACCGACGATCACGATCACCGCGACGAGCAGCGCCGCGAACAGCCAGCCGTTCGTCGGGAACGTCCCGAGACCGGGCGCCACGGTCTTCTTGTTCAACATCGCACCGGCGAGCGCGAGCGCCGGGATGATCATGAAGAATCGGCCCGCGAGCATCGCGATGCCGAGCGTGATGTTCCAGAAGTCGGTGTTCGCGTTGAGGCCGCCGAACGCCGAGCCGTTGTTACCGGCGCCACTCGTGAACGCGTAGAGCATTTCACTGAGCCCATGCGCGCCACTATTCCCAAGTGACGACGTCCCGTAACTCGACACCGATGCCCATGCCGTGAGCCCGAGGATGATGATCGGGAATACCAGCACGTACAGCATCGCGAGCTTCATCTCGCGCCCTTCGATCTTCTTGCCGAGATACTCCGGCGTGCGCCCGACCATGAGGCCCGCGATGAACACGGTCAGGACGACCATGATCAAGATCCCGTAGAGCCCCGCGCCGACACCGCCGAACACGACCTCGCCGAGCTGGATGTTGACCATCGGCACCAAGCCACCGAGCGGGGTGTAGCTATCGAGCCAGCTGTTGACCGCGCCACAGCTCGCATCCGTGGTCACCGTCGTGAACAGCGCCGAATTCGTGACGCCGAAGCGGACCTCCTTGCCCTCCATGTTGCCCGCGGCGACCGCGAGGTCGTGCATCACGGGGTTCGCGTGAGATTCGGCCCAATACGTCGTCGCGACGCCGGCGAAGAACAACACGGACATCGCACCGAACAGCACCCAGCCCTGGCGCTGGTCCTTCGCCATCCGTCCGTACGTGTACGTGAGCGCCGCCGGGATCGCGAAGATCATGACCATTTCGAGGAAGTTCGCGATCGGCGTCGGGTTCTCGAACGGGTGCGCACTGTTCGCGTTGAAGAATCCGCCTCCGTTCGTGCCGAGCTCCTTGATCGCTTCTTGCGATGCAACCGGGCCCATCGCGATCGTCTGCTTCGCGCCTTCGAGCGTGGTGATCGCGTGATACCCGCTGAAGTTTTGGATCACGCCCTGACTGATCAGGATCACCGCGAGGACGATCGACAGCGGGATCAACACGTAGATGAGGCCCCGGATCAGATCGACGTAGAAGTTGCCCACGCCTTGACTGCCCTCGGGCCCAGG
Organism: Kofleriaceae bacterium; assembly: GCA_047600425.1. Classification (GTDB taxonomy): domain Bacteria; phylum Myxococcota_A; class Polyangia; order Haliangiales; family Haliangiaceae; genus JABFXX01. The sequence goes on from JASGLC010000001.1 coordinate 803,464, forward strand.
CCGGCGCGTTAACCCGCGCGCGACGACGAGCGCGACGCCGATCCCGACGGCGGCCGACGTGAAGTTGTGCCACGCCAGGCCCAGCATCTGGGTCAGGTAGCTCATCGTGGTCTCGCCGGCGTAGCTCTGCCAGTTCGTGTTCGTGGTGAAGCTGCTCGCCGTATTCCACGCGAGTGCGGGTGGCACGGCATGCATGTCCTGCGGGTTTGCCGGCAAGCTGCCTTGCGCGCGCTGGATCACGTACGTGATCACGAGCCCGACCGCACTGAATACGAGGAGCGACAGCGCGTACTGCACCCACGATTGCTCGCGTGGCTCGCGGAGGCCACACACGCGAAGCACCGCGTGCTCGAGCCGCGGCAGCATCCGCTTCTCCGCTTCGAACACGCGATAGAGATACGCGCCGAGCGGTTTGGTCAGCGCGAGGATCACGCCGAAGAACATCAGGATCTGGATCCAGCCGTTGAACGTCATCAGAACTTCTCCGGCCGGAGCAGCGCATAGACGAGGTATGCGGTGACTGCCACCGCGACGACGAGGCCGAGTACGTACTCGCCCTGCATCACACGCGGTCCAGTGCGCGGGCGTAAACCACGCACACAGCGAAGAACGCTGCGGTCGCTACAACGAAGAGCACATCGGCCATGCCCGCGCGGATTGCACCGGTCGCGCCACGCCGTAAGTCCGCGAGACTCGTCGGGGTTCCGATCACCCACCGGGCAAAATGCGAGTCACTCGGGCGAGGGTCGTGCAGTTCGCCATGAATCAATTCCAGATCAAGGTCTTTACGGTTTCTTGATCCACGGGTCGCTACTCCTGGTCCCGTGCAAATCGTGCAGCGGTTGTTCGGACGCGCGAAGGACCTTCGGGATCCGAGCGTGTTTCATCAAATGAGCCTGGTCGCGTTCCTCGCGTGGGTCGGGCTCGGCGCCGACGGTCTGTCGTCATCGGCCTATGGCCCCGAAGAAGCGTTCAAGGCGATCGGACATTGGGACGGCCACACGTTCGTTCCCGATCACGCCTATCTCGCGGTGTTCCTCGCGGGAGCGATCGCGGCGACCGTGTTCATCATCTCGTGGAGCTACCGGCGGATCATCGAAGAGTTTCCGCATGGCGGCGGTGGCTACATCGTCGCGTCCAAGCACCTCGGGCCGTATGTCGGAGCGGTGTCCGGATCCGCGTTGCTCGTCGACTACGTGCTGACGATCGCGGTGTCGCTCGCCTCGGGCGCGGATGCGATCTTCAACTTCCTGCCGGCGAGCTGGCTCCCGTACAAGCTCGTGAGCGTGCTGTTCGTGCTCGGCGTGTTGACGATCATGAACCTGCGCGGCGTGAAGGAATCGGTCACGATCCTGACGCCGATCTTCATCATCTTCTTGATCAGCCACGCGATCCTGATCTTCGGCGCGATCGGCAAGAACGCCGGCAACATCGGCGAGGTCGCGCACACGGTTCACGATGGCGCATCGAGCCACCTCTCGACCGTCGGCGCGCTCGGTGTCGCGCTCGTGTTCATGCGCGCGTTCTCGCTCGGCGGCGGCACGTTCACCGGCATCGAAGCCGTGTCGAACGGCATCGGCATCATGCGCGAGCCCCGCGTCCGCACGGCGAAGCGCACGATGCTGCTCATGGCCACGTCGCTCGCGATCACCGCGAGTGGCATCTTGCTCGCGTATCTCTTGCTGCACGTCGTTCCCGTCGAGGGCCGCACGATGAACGGCCTGCTCGCCGAGAAGCTCGTCGGCACGTCGACCGGCGCGACCGTGTTCGTGATGGTCACGATGGTCTCGGAAGGCGCGCTGTTGTTCGTCGCCGCCCAGGCCGGCTTCGTCGACGGTCCGCGCGTGATGGCGAACATGGCGCTCGATCAATGGCTGCCGCATCGGTTCGCCGCGCTGTCGGAGCAGCTGACCATGCACAACGGCGTGTGGTTGATGGCCGGCGCCGCCGCGCTGGTGTTGATCTACACCGGTGGCTCGGTCGACGCGCTCGTCGTCATGTACTCGATCAACGTGTTCCTGACGTTCACCCTGTCGAACGTCGCGATGATCAGACATGCCGCGCATACCCGCGAGGGCAACTGGAAGCGCGCGATCTTCGTGCACAGCCTCGCGGCCACGGTGTGCGGCATGATCCTCGTGATCACGCTCGTCGAGAAGTTCAGCGAGGGCGGCTGGATCACGGCCACGATCACCGCCGCGATCGTGATCCTGTGCATCGGCATTCGCCGGCACTACCGCAACGTCGGCAAGAAGGTCGTCGAGCTGTCGAGCCAACTCGCGATCACGGCGGAACCGGCGTTCGCGAACACGCAGGAGCTCGATCGCACGAAGTCGACGGCGGTCGTGCTCGCCGGCGGCTACGGTGGCCTAGGCCTCCACACGTTGATGCAAATCCCGCGGGTGTTCCCGAAACAGTTCGAGCAGGTCGTGTTCGTCGCGGTCGGCGTGATCGACGCGGGCGTGTTCAAGGGCAAGGACGAGATGGACGCGATGCAGCAGAAGATCGACGACGATCTGCGCAAGTACGTCGAGTTCGCGCGCGGGCACATGGGCTGGGCCGCCGAGTGTCGATCGTCGATCGGCACGGAGGCGGTATCCGAGCTCGATCAGTTGTGCCGCGGCGTCGCCGAGCAGTATCCGCGATCGGTGTTCTTTGCCGGCAAGCTCGTGTTCCAGCGCGAGACTTGGTATCAGCGAATCCTGCACAACGAGACCGCGGCGGCCGTCGAACGCCGGCTGCACTTCTCGGGCTTGCCGATGATCGTGTTGCCGATCCGCATGTTGGGAGCTTGACGACATCTTGATGTCGACTTCGCTACACCAGGATCATGCAGCGCGAAGAACGCGTGATCTACTTGCTCCTGATCTTCGCCGGCGGGTTGCCGGTGATCGGCCACATCGAGAAGGGTGGACCGATCGGCGCCGGCATCACGATCGCGATCGCCATGGTGGCGCTCGGAATAATCGGCCTGATCTCGGACCTCTGGCGAGAACGTCTGCCGGCCGCTACGGCCAAGCGCCGTTCGCGCTAGCCTTCCCGTTCGTGAAGGCCTACTTGCTCGCATTCGCCGCCGTGACCGCGGCCGTGTTGGGCGGGTTCGTCGGCGGTGAGCACATCACGCTCGCGGATCAGGCGATGTTGTTCCTGCCCGCGATCCTGCTCGCCGCACTCGGTGGCCGTGGGCCCGCACTCGTCGCATCCGGCCTATCGGTCGCCGCGTTCGACTTCTTCTTCGTCCCGCCGCGCTTCACGTTCGCGGTCAGCGACATGCGCTCGATCATCACGTTCGTCGTGATGTTTGTCGTCGGCAGCGCGTCGGGCACGCTCGTCGCGCGGTTGCGCGAACGCGAACGCCACGCCGCCGAAGCGGCATTGCGGGCCAAGACCGAGGAGCTGCGCAGCGCGCTGTTGTCGTCGATCTCGCATGACCTGCGCACGCCGCTCGCCGCGATCACGGGCATGGCGACCGCCGTGCGTGCGGATACGAAGGACGTTCGCCTCGATACGATCGTCGAAGAGGCCCAGCGCCTCGAGCGCCTGTTGACGAATCTGCTCTCGATCACGAAGGTCGAATCCGGCGCGGCGCCGCGTCGCGATTGGGTGCCGCTGGAGGAGATCGTGGGCCCGGCGCTAGAGCGGCTCGATCGCGAGCTCGCCACGCATCCCGTGAACGTCGATGTTCCAGCCGACGTGCTCGCGCATGTCGATCCGATCCTGGTCGAGTTGTTGCTGTTGAACCTGCTCGACAACGCCGCGAAGCACACGCCCGCGAAGACGCCGATCGATGTTCGGGTCTGGCGCGAGCCGGATCGTGCGCTGCTCGAAGTTGCCGATCGCGGGCCCGGTCTCGAGGGCGACGCGCGGGTGTTCGAAAAGTTCTATCGCCGCCATCAAGATGTCCCCGGTGCCGGCCTCGGCCTCGCGGTCGTCCGCGGGATCGCGACCGCCCATCACGGTGGCGTCGATGCCCTGCCCCGCGATGGCGGTGGTGCGCGGTTCGTCGCGTGGTTCCCGGATGAAGGTCCCATCCCGCACATGGAGGACGCGTGACCGATACGATCCTCGTCGTCGAAGATGAAGTGCCGATGCGCCGCTTCCTGTGCAGCGCGCTCACCAGCAACGGGTTCCGCGTCGTCGAAGCCGGCACGCTCGCGCTCGCCGAAAAGGCCGCGCTCGCCGATCGTCCCGCCGCCGTGCTGCTCGATCTCGGCCTCCCCGATGGCGACGGGCTCGATCTCCTGCACCGGTTGCGCGAATGGTCGAGCTCGCCGGTGATCGTGCTGTCCGCGCGCGATCGCGAGAACGACAAGGTGCTCGCGCTCGATGCCGGCGCGGATGACTACCTGACGAAGCCGTTCGGCACGAGCGAGCTCCTCGCGCGGATCCGCGTCGCGCTCCGCCATTCGCGCGCGCACACCACGCAGGAAGATCCGACGCTGAAGATCGGTCCGATCGCGATCGATCAAGCGCGTCACGAGACCACCGTCGACGGCAATGTCGTCCACCTCACGCCGATCGAGTTCAAGCTGCTCGTCGTGCTCGCGCGTCATGCGGGCAAGGTGATCACGCACCGCCAGCTCCTCGCCGATGTCTGGGGCCCCGGCAACGCACATCAGACGCATTACCTGCGCGTCCACATGGCGGCGCTGCGTCGCAAGATCGAAGTCGATCCAGCGCGGCCGCGGTGGCTCACCACGGAAGCCGGCATCGGCTACCGGATGAAGGACGAGTAGCTACGCCGTAATCGCCGCGATCTTCTTCGCGAGCGCGACCTGCTGCGCGGACGGATCCGCGGTCTGCATCGCGACGACCTTACCGAGGTCGCCTTCGATCGTCAGCTGGCCGAGCATGAACGCCTGGACGCCGGCGGCAGCATCGGCCTCGACGAACAGCTTCTTCGCGAGATCCTCGTCGAGCGTGATCGTCGCGTCCGCGCCCGTGCGATGGCCCTTCGCGACGACGCCATCTTGGAGGAACACGGGCACGTCGCCGGCCGCGCGCTTGATCGTGACGTTGACCTTCACGTCCTTCATCGGTGCCGGCAGGTTCAAGTCACCCGCCGCCGCGATCAGCTTCTGCACTTCGTCGAACCAGCCATCGGACAGAAACGCTTGCATGCGCGCACGCTACCATCCGAATCCAGCTCAGAGGTCGAGCCGGCGGAGCAGCCACGGCATCGTCATGCCTTGCCCGATCACCGAGCACGTGACCACGACGTACGTGATCGCGAGCAGGACATCGCGGTCGGCAGATGGGGGCAGCGCGAGTGCGAGTGCGACGGCAAGTCCTCCGCGTAGGCCGCCCCAGGTCAGCAGTAACTTCGCGTGTGCGATCGGGCGTGCACCGAACGGATGGACGAGCGCGATCGACGCGACGACCGAGACCAACCGCGCGCCGAGCACGATCGGCACCGCTGCGATCGCCGCGATCACGAGTCGCACGTCGAGGTGCATGCGCGTCGCCTCGAGGCCGAGCATCACGAACAGGAGCGCGTTCAGCAGTTCGTCCGCGAGCTCCCAGAACGACAACAAGGGTGGCGACGGCAGCTGATGCCCGACGATGATGCCCGCGACGACCATCCCGATCGGCCCCGAGAGTCCCAGCTCGTCAGCGAGCGCGTAGCCACCGAGCACGACGGCGAGCGTGACCAGGATCTGGACCGTCGATTCCGCGCAATCGCGTAGCAGGCGCGCACCGATCCCACCGACGACGAGCCCGAACACCGCGCCGCCGAACGCCTGGCGTAAGAACAACACGCCCACCTCGCTCGCGGTCATGTGATCGCCGCCGCGCACCGCGAGGAGCGTGGTGAAGATCACCACGCCGACGCCGTCGTTGAACAGCGATTCGCCTGCGATCTGGACGGATGCTTCGGCCGGCACGCGCGAGCGTTTCAACATGCCGAGCACCGCGATCGGATCGGTCGGCGAGATCAGCGCACCGAACAGCATCGCGTCGATCAGCGTGACCGGAAGTCCGACCACGCCGAGCACCGCGTGGATCGCGAAGCCGATCAAGATCGTCGAGAGCAACGTGCCGCCCACCGACAGCGCGACGATCGGCCAGCGCTGCGTGCGCATCGTCCGGAGGTCGACATGCATCGCGCCCGCGAACAGCAGGATCCCGAGCATCCCGTCGAGCAGGGTTTTCGAGAAGTCCGCTTCGTCGACGATCGCGCGCACCTTCGCCGCATCGATCACGCGAACCTCATCGAGCGCGAGCACGACCAACGACCCGGCCAGGCTTAACACCAACAAGCCGACCTGCGGCGGCAGCTTCAGGTACCGCGAGTTCAGGAACGACAACGCCGCGGCGAGCGAAACGAACAGCGCGATCAGCTGGAATCCAGTCATGGCAATCCCCGCGAGGCGGCCCGACCTTCGCGTTGCCTGCAGCGACGAGCGCTGCACCCGACGTCACTGTATCAAGATTGCGTAAAGCTTCCAGGTGCGGTCACCCGATCCGGATCCGCGACGCTATGATTTTTCGTCGGATGGCACTGCTCGATTGGTTGCTCGGCAGGCGGCTCGCGACCAGCGAGCAGGATCACCATCACATCGGTCCCGCGGCGGGAATTCCGATCCTCGGGCTCGATGCGCTCAGCTCCGCAGCGTATGGCCCGGAGGCCGCACTTGCACTCCTCGTTCCGCTCGGCGCCGCCGGCATCGGCTATGCGCTCCCGATCATCGCGATCATCTGCGCGATCCTGGTGATCGTGTTCTTTTCGTACCGCCAGACGATCCAGGCGTATCCGAACGGAGGCGGGTCCTACACCGTCGCGAGAGAGAACCTCGGGCCCATGTTCGGTCTCGTGGCCGGCGCCGCCCTCGCCGTCGACTACATCCTGAACGTCGCGGTCGGAATCTCCGCCGGCGTCGGCGCACTCGTGTCGGCGTTCCCGGCGCTGCTGCCGCATACGCTCGTGCTCTGTCTCGCGATCCTCGCATTCATCACGATCATGAACTTGCGCGGGCTCAAGGAGGCCGGCGCGGCGTTCATGGTCCCGACATACGCGTTCGTGGGCACGCTCGGCGTGGTGATCGGCATCGGCGTGGTGAAGACGATCATCGGTGCGCCGACCGTCGACGCGCCACCACCGCCGCCCGTACCGATCGAGACGATTTCGGTCTGGCTCCTCGTCAAGGCGTTCGCGAGTGGGTGCACGGCGATGACCGGTGTCGAAGCCGTCTCGAACGCCGTCCCGATCTTTCGCAAGCCGGCGATCCCGCTCGCGCAGCGCACGCTCACCGTGATCATCGCGATCCTGATCGTGCTGTTGGCCGGCATCGCCTACCTGTGTCGCGCCTACGGCATCACCGCGACGGATCCCACAGCCGCTGGTTACCAGAGCGTGCTCTCGCAACTGATCGCGGCAGTTTGCGGCCGCGGGTTCGTGTACTACGCGACGATGGCCGCGATCGTTTGCGTGCTGTGTCTGTCCGCGAACACCAGCTTCGCGGACTTTCCCCGGTTGTGCCGACTGCTCGCCGAGGACCGCTATCTCCCCGGCACGTTCGCCGAGCGCGGCCGCCGGCTCGTGTTCTCGACCGGGATCATCGTGCTCGCGGTGCTCGCCGCGGCACTACTCGTCGCGTTCGGAGGCATCACCGACAAGTTGATCCCGCTATTCGCGATCGGCGCGTTTCTGGCGTTCACGCTCTCGCAGCTCGGCATGGTCATCCATTGGGTTCGCGAGCGCGACCGCCGCTCGATGCTGGTCAACGGCGCCGGCGCGCTCGCCACAGGCATCACGCTCGTTGTCGTGAGCATCTCGAAGTTCGGCGAAGGTGCGTGGCTGACGATCTTCGTCGTGCCGTTACTGGTGCTGTTCTTCGTGCGGGTGAGTCGTCACTACCGGATCGTCGCGGATCAGATCCTCACGATCGAACCGATGGAGATGCCGGATCGCGCGGATCCGATCGTCGTGCTCGCCGCCGGCAGCTGGACCCGGATGACACAACAGGGCTTGAAGTTCGCGCTTCGTCTATCCGACGAGATCTACGTCATCCAGATCAAGACCGAGACCAGCACGATCGAAGATCTCTCGGACAACTGGGAGCTCTTGATCGCGAATCCGGCGCGCAAGAACCGCATCGCACAGCCGAAGCTCGTGATCTTGCACTCGCACTACCGCGAATTCCTCACGCCGTTCGTCGACTTCGTACACGACCTCGAGCTGAAGAACCCGGATCGCGATATCGCCGTGGTCATCCCCGATCTCATCGTCAGTCACTGGTACGAAGGCGCGCTCCACAACAACCGCGGCACGTTCCTGCGGATGAGCCTGCGGGCGCGATGCGGCGATCGCGTCGTCGTGATCAACACGCCGTTTCACCTCCACGACTAGCGGCGTTTGCGCGACACGAGCACCTTCGTCCAGCCACCTAGCTGATCGAACGCCGCGCGGTAACTACGCGGTAGCCACAGGCCATGCACATCGCAATGCGCGAACTCGATCTTCGCGCGCAGGCTCGTGGTCATCGGGTTTGCACATTCGGGACACGGCAGCTCGGCTACAGCGCCGAACACCGCGTACGGCTCGGCGAGCTCGACCACCGACCAATCGACCGCGGGATCGATCGCTGCCTTCGGCCACCAGTCACCGCACTGTTCGCCACAGCTTCCGGCGACGATGGGTGCACTGCAGACCGGGCACGCGAATCCCTCGCCTCCTTCGCGATACGCACTCACCGATCCGCCCAGCTCCGACCTTGGACCATCCGCAGATCGATCCGCGCCAACAGATCTCGCACGCGCTCGCCCATGTCGTTCAGCTCCGAGAGCCCACTCGCCTCGCCCATCTTCTGCGCGAAGTTCATGACGCGGATCAGGTACGAGAACAGATTACCTTCCTCGTGCTCGAGCCCGTGCTTCTCGACAAATTCGAGGAAGCCCATCCCACTCTCCTCGAGCTGCGCCCACGTGTTCTTCGGCTTCTTGCCGCCGTGCAGCTCGGGGTGTGGAATCTTCGACGAGAACTCCTGGTGGATCAGCTCGATCTTCGTGAGCACCCGCGGATGCTCCTTCTCCCACGCGGCTTCGACGTCGTCCCACGTGACGTGCGGGTTGTCGACGCGCAGCTCGCGCAGCTTCGTCCGCATCCACTCGCGCTTTTCATCCTCGCCCTTGCGATCGAGGATCCGTTGGATGATGTCGTGATCGATCAGATACTCGACGAGCTCGCGTAGCTCGATGTACTCGAGCTGGTGGTTGAACAGGATGTAGTAGATCAGCAGAGCATCCATGCCCTGGAGCTCGCGGATCATCTGACCGCCGATCTGGGCACCGTGCTCGTCGAGCACCCCGATCGCCGTCATGTTCGCCACGAGCTGCGACAGGATCTTCAGCAGCTCCTTCTTCTCGCGATCGGTGACGAGCAGGTTGTCGATCACCGTCACGATATCGAGCCGCATCGACGGAGGCAGGCTCGCCTCCGCCTCTGCCAAGCGCTTCCCCACATCGTCGAGTGGCGCCGCCGCGAGATCCGGCAATCCGATCGCCAACACCTGCTCCGCCGTGATCTTCGTCTTCGAGCGCAGCTCCGCCGGCTCGCCGCGCACGAGCTCGGCATGTGACTCCGGCGTCCAGATCAAGTCCCCGTGCTTCTGCGCATCCGCACGCGCCCGCCCGTACACGGTCTTCTTGATCTTTTCCTCGTCGAGCTTGCCGCGCTTCGCGCCGTCCTTCAGCTCCTTCTTCAGATCGCTCACGATCTGTTCCGGCGCGAGCGTGATCGCGAGCCCCTTGTCATCGAACTGCGGCCGCCCGGCACGCCCCGCCATCTGGTGATACTCGGCCGCCGTGATGATCCGCGGCTCCTTCTTGATGAACTTGCGCAGCGACGGAAACACGACCGTCTTCGCCGGCAAGTTGATGCCCGCCGCGATCGTCTCCGTCGAGACCACGAACTTGATCAACCGCTCGAGCGCGAGCTGTTCGACGAGCTGCTTGTAGCGCGGCAGGATGCCGGCGTGATGGATGCCGATGCCGTGCGCGAGCATCGGGCGCAGCTCCTTCGCCTCGCCGGCCGGAAGCAGCGCTTCGTCGCACAGCTTCTCGATCTTCTCTTTCTCTTCGTCGGTCGTGAACCGCCGGCACGAGCGCATCAGCCGCGCCACGTCGAAGCATTGTTCACGCCCGAACACGAACACGATCGCCGGCACGTCGCCCGAGTGTTGGAGCCCGCGCACCGTATCGATCAGCATCTCTTCGCGGAACTCGTGAACGAGCGGCACCTTGCGTTCGCGCGATTCGACGAGCGCCAGCGGCACGCGCCGCGTGATCTCCGCCCAGTGGCAGAACTTCTCCGGGTGGCCCACCGTCGCCGACAGGATCACGAGCTGGACGCGCGGATCGAGCCCGATGATCGACTGCTCCCACACGTAGCCGCGTTCCGGATCGTTGAAGTAGTGGCCTTCATCCATCACCACGACATCCGATGGAATCGTGGCCTTGTCCGCGACGATCCGGTTCCACAGGATCTCCGCCACCTCGACCTGGATCGGCCCTTCGCGATTGACCTTGTAGTCACCGGTCGCGAACCCCACGTTGCCTTCGCCGAAGTCCGTACCGAGCTCGCGATACTTCTCCTCGGTCAGCGCGCGCAACGGTGTGGTGTAGACCGCCTTCTCGTTGCGATGAAACGCGCGAAACAGCGCCGCCTTCGCCATCACCGTCTTGCCGGTACCGGTCGGCACGGTGACCATCACGCTCTTACCCGCGAAGATGGCGCTGATCGCCTGCTCTTGGACCGGATACGGCTCGAGACCTCGGCTCCAGAAGAACTGCTCGTAAAACTGGAGCTCGAGCTCTCCGTCCGTCGGTGGCACGATCCACGTGTACCACGATCAGTGCAACTGGCGGTTCAGCTCCTGCGCTTCGTAGAGCACGTTGCTCCACACGTCGTGCCACTTCTGCGACGTGATGTCCTTCACGAGCACGCGCGCCTCGTCTTTGCGACCCAGCGCGAGTAACGCCTGCGCCTTGCGCAACCGCGGCGTCGGGTTCGTCTGATCGATCACGATCGCCTGTTGCCAGTACGGCAGCGCTTGCTCGACCTTGCCGCGGCGCTGGAACGTCTCGGCCACGGTCATGTAGCCGGTCCCGGTCCACGGCTCGCGCTCGATCACCGTCGAGAGTTGCCGCCAGGCGCCTGCTTCATCACCGACCGCGAGCAGCATCTCGCCGAGCGCCGCATCGATCTGCGGGTTGCCCGGGTCGACCGCACGCCAAGCGGTGCCCCACTTCATGCCGTGCTCGATCGTGGTCTCGCGCTTCTGTCCCGACTGCGTCTCCGCGAGCCGTTGCGCGAGGTTGATCAGTGCCGCGTACTCGCTACGCATCATCTGCGCGCTCGTCTTGTCGTCGGCCTTCGCCTGCGCCGTCTCGAGCATGTCGAACGCACTCTGCAGATCGCCAACCTGGAGGTACGCATTCGCCGCGAGGTGGTACATCTCCGGCGTCGGCGCCGCGGCCAGCATCTTGACGAGGCGCGGTTGCAACCACGCGACCTGGCCGTACGTGATCGCGGTCTGCGCGAGCACCGCCGACTGATCCGCGTTCGCGAGGTCCGCCGCGCGATTCAGCACCGCGACCGTATCACCGCGCTGTTGCGCGACGGGCAGGACCGCGAGCACGTGCTCGAACGAATCACTCGCGAACACCTTCGCGCGAAGCTTCGCCCACAACACGTCCATCGCGACCTCGCCGCGCTGCGCGACGTAGCCCGTGATCATGTTCCACGCCGGCGGCGCGGCAGCCAGGTCGAGACTGTCGACGAGCTGGTTCAACCGCGCGATCGCATCGTCGAGCTTGCCGCGCTGCGCGAGGATCAACGCGGCATGAGCCCGCGCGATGTTCGAGAGGCCATCGACCGCCGTCGCGTCCCACAGCTTCGTCACGATCTCGACGGGCGTGTCGTAGTTCTGACCGATCGACGTCGCGATCACCTGCTTCGGCAACTGCGCCGTGAGCTGACCGAAACTCGTCATCGCGGCCTTGTAGTCCTTCGCCTGGAACTGCTGCTCGGCAAGCCGCATCGACGAGAGCTGCTTCAGCAGGCCATTCGACGCGAACGCCGGCGGCGTGATCCCGCGCATCTGCTGCCGCGTGTACAACCGCGCCTGCTCGAGATACATCCCGATCTCGTCGTTGCCGAGCGCGTGCATCTCCGCGTCCGTCGCTTGCGCGGCGCCACCACTCGCGAGCACGAGGTCGCCGTGCGTCGGTTGCTTCAACAACCGATACGTCTGCCACGCGAGCGGCTTTTGATTCTCCGCCGCGGCCGCCACCATCAGCTGGCGCGCGGCGTGTTGCCACGGGGCCGAGCCGACGACCTGCTGCTTCAACTGGTCCTGCCAGAACTGCACGCCGCGGCCCGGCAGATCGATCGTCGTCGACACGCCCGGCGTTGCGATCCACTGGCGCGCATCGGCAATCGCCTGTGGCGTGACCTGCCACGTGATCGCTTGACCGTTGATCTTCGCGAGCCGATTCGTCGCATCGAACGTCAGCGTGTAGACCGGCTTGCCGTGCTGCGAGAGCACGACCTCGCGACCGTTCGCCGTCACGTCGAAGTACTTCGCGTAGTGCGCGGGGTCCACGATCCACATCGGCAGGTACGCGAGGCCGAGCGCGACATCGTCGCTCGTGACCGGGCGCTGGACCGCGAGATCGAGCTCGCCGTACGTCCGCGTGAACATCGCGCCGTCGAACGCTGCGACTTCATCGAGGCCCCAGTCCGTCGTGGTCTTCCACGCGAACCGGTGACTGCTATCGATCGCGACCGTGCGACCACCGTACGTGTACACACCCGCCGGCAACGCTTGCCGCGCTTGATCGAGGAGCGTGCGCGCTTCGGCCGAGATCGTGTGATCGGTCGGTTCGCCGAGGCCGCGACGCAACACGTCCGCCGCATCCATCGAGAGTGCCGGCACGAACGCCGTCAGATCGTCGAAGTTGGGATCCGCCGGATACGCGAGCTTCACGACCATCGGCAGGTCGTAGCCGTAGTAGCCGAGCCCGCCGAAGCCACGCCGGCTCTCGAGCGCGAGCGTCCCGAACCGACCGACGCCGTAGCCCGAGCCGGTGCCCGCGCCGAAGCCGATCGTCTTGCCGCCGACCGGCCCTGCCCAGCCGCCGCCGAATTCACCTTCTCCGCCGATCAGGCCGCCGTAGATGTCGTCACCGCCGGCCACCCGGAACCTCGCGTCGGCATCGGCATGGATCGCGCGCGTCTCCATCGGCTGCTGGAGCTCGGACCAATCGTCGTTGGCCTTGCCCTTCTTGAACGAGTCGAGCGCGAACGGATCGTCGACGCTCTTGTCTTTCGACTTCTCCTCCATCTGCGACGCGAACACCATGTCGCGGACGCGATACTGATAGCCGTAGTCGTAGAACACCTGGAGCGGCGCGCGACCGACCTCGGCATCGACATTCACGTGCACCGGCACCGGCGTGTTCGTGGTGACGACCGGAATCGTCGCCGGCATCGCGTACGGCGCCCACGTATCGCCCGCGCCCTTCTTGACGTCGTACTGCGCATACATCGCATCGTTCTCGAGGACGAGCAGCGACGTGTGGCGCGACAGCAGGAAGTACTTCTTGCCGAGCGCGACGACCTCTTGCCGGATCTTCTCGTCGCGAGCTTCGCGCGTCTCCGCTTCGGAGATGCACTTCGAGATGCACGGCACCATCGTCACCGGCTCCTGCTTCGCGAGCAGGCGCGCGTTGATATGGCGCTGCGCCCACAACCGCGGCAGATAGCCGGCGTTGCCCGTCGCGTGATCGAGCGCGATCCGCTGCGACCACGGCTTGCCATCGAGCGTGCCCGTGAGCTCGAGCGCGACCGGTGCCTTATCACCGGCGAGCTTCGTCACGAGCTCGAGCTCCTCGCCATCCGCGAGTTGCGGCGATGCGAGGTAATTCGTCGCCGGCACCAACGCGCCGTTCGCGTCGACGAGCTTCGTCTCGAGCCCGGTCACGCGCTCGGTATGCAGCGCCGCGACGAGATCGAATGCGCGCCAGCCGAGATCGTCGGCGAGATCGACGGTCGTCGAATAACCGCCCGTCGCACCGGCGAGCATGCCGAGCGTCTGGGTATCCGGACCATCACCGATGCCCACGCCGACGAAGTGCGCCTTGCCCTGGAGCGCCGTGCGCAGCGCATCCAGGTGGCGATCACCGGACGTGATCATGCCGTCGCCGAGATACACGATGAACGCGTTATCCGGGTCGACACCGGCCAACAGTTGGTTCGCCTGCCCGAGCGCGGCCTCGATATCCGTGGCGCCGACACCGCCTTCACCGTCGAGCGCCTTGCGCAGCGCCTTGCGATCGACATCGAGCACGCGGGTCGGAGCGAGCTTCGTCCGCGCTTGGACATCGAACGCGACGACACCGACGCGATCGTTCTCGTCGAGCTCGTTCAGCATCGCGCCGAGGAAGTCGCGCTGCGCGTGGAGGTCCGCACTGTTGCGCGAGGCCGACACGTCGTCGAGCACGATCCACGTGCGCGGCTTGTACTCGTGCTGCGCGGCATCCAGCTTCACCGGCGCGCGCACCATCATGAACTTCTCGCCGGCATCGTCCGCCGTCGCCGTGATCGTGCGATGGCGCGTGTCGCGGACGTGCAGCACGAACGAATCACCGAGCTTCTCGTTCGTCCGATGGACTTTCACGAGCGCGTCGTCACCGGCGCGTTCGGTCGTGATCGGATGCGACGTCGACTCGACCTCGCAGTTACCACAGCCCTTCAACTTCACCGACACGTCCATCTCGCCGACGGTCTGATCGACATCCGGCAGCGGCACGGTGATCGTGTAGTCGTCGTAGAGCTTCGGCGTCGATTGCGTGTACGCGAGCATCAGGCGCTTGTCCTGGTTCGCCTTCAACGGATACACGCGCAACGCGAGCCGACCGACGCCGGCCCACTCGAGCAGCGCCGGATCGACGCGCCGATAGACCAGCTCTTCGTAGATCCGCCGCGCGCGCATGCGCTCGACCACGGCCGATTCCTCGAGCTTGCCGTCGACGTACATCGCGAGCCGCTGGAGCGCGGCATCGGGCGGGATCGCGAACCGATACATGCCCTCGAGATCCTCGTTCGCGTTGTTGTGGAACGTCTGATCGAGCGCGATGCGCGCGACCTGATCCTCGACGACGACATCGACACCGAGCTTCGTGATCGGCAGCGGATATTCGTTGCCCCACGGCGGATGCGACCGCACGCCCGGATCGCGCGCGAACAACGTGCCGTGATGTGCGGTCGTGTCGTGCTCTTCCGCGCGACGCGCCTGCTGCGCCCACGACACGAGATGCGAGAGCCGCGGCGCGGGTTGCCGCACCGGTGCCT
Organism: Kofleriaceae bacterium; assembly: GCA_047600425.1. Lineage (GTDB taxonomy): Bacteria > Myxococcota_A > Polyangia > Haliangiales > Haliangiaceae > JABFXX01. Next base: position 818,819 of record JASGLC010000001.1, read on the forward strand.
TGCCACGCAAGGCGATAGCTTGCTCGCCGGCGTGCAAGATCACATCGCCGACATCGTTCGCGAGCTTCACCTCGCCGCGCACGACGGCCGCGCTGGTCTGTTCCGCCGTCGCGTCGGCGACGAAGCGCGTGCCGAGCACGGAGATCGTGCCGTGGTCAGTCTCGACAGTGAACACACCTTTGCCGGGCACGACATCGAGCAGCACGGCACCTTCGAGCCGGATCTTGCGCGGCCCCAACACGGCGACCTTCGCGCCCGGTTCGGCGATGTACGTGGTGCCGTCCGCGAGCTTCTGCTCGACGAGCGGCGCGGTGACATCGCCACCGACATGCGCCGGACGCTTCACCACGATCGCGATCGCCGCCGCGGCCGCGAGCGCCACACCGAAGCCGACGTACAGCTTCTTCCGCGACTTCGGAGGCGCGATCACCGCGTCCTGCGTCCCGAAATCCGCGATCAACTTCGCGCGAATCCGCGCGCGGGCAACATCGTTCAGCTTCGGCGGCTCACCGCCTGCCTCGAGCAACGTCGACACGTTGCTCTCGAGGATCTTGTCTTTATCTTCGGTCATACGGCCTCCGAAAAGTTGGCGGTCAGCGTCGCGAACGTGTCGCGGAACGCACGACGCGCGCGTGCGAGAAGTGATTTGGTGGCGTCGACGGAGATCCCGAATTCGCTCGCGAGCGTTTCGAGCGTCTCGCCATCGACGTATTTGCGCGTGAGCGCGTTTCGATACTGCTCGGGCAGATTCGCGATCGCCATGTGGACGAGGTCGCGGGTCTCGGCGCGTTCGAGCACCTCGCCGGGCAGCGGGTGCTCTGCCATCGATGCGAACGTCTGGGCGAGCGTCGCATCGATTCGATCCCAGGTCGCGAGGTCGGCGCTTCGCCGGTGATCGCGCAGGTGATCGCGGATCACGTTGCGCGACATGACGGCGAGCCACGAGCCGATCGATCCGCGGTTCGGATCGTAGTCGGCCGTGCGCGCGAGTGCCTTCGCGAACGTCTCTTGGACAACGTCTTCGGCAAGCGTCGCGTCGCGTCCGACGCGATAGAACACGAATGCGTACAGCCCATCGACATTCGTGTCGTAGAACCGCGCGATCGCGGCTCGATCACCTTCTCGAGCGGCCTGCCAGACGCTCCTATCCGGCGAGGGTGACTTGGAGAAAAAGGGCATGGTGCTTGTATGTGTCTTGCCGGGTGAGCCAGGTGTCGCGCGAATCGGAGACAACGAATTCAACGAGTTCGGAGTCCTGACGGTATGCGGATCCTGCCAGCGGCGCTCGGCCTCTCGGTGGTGATTCATGGCGCCTTGATCGCGTGGGCGCTCGAGCATGATCTCGAGCAACCGCCGGTAGTTACGGCCACGGCGCAGGCCATGACCCGAGATGTCGAGATCGAGGTCGTGCCCGCCAAGGCTCCGGATCCGGAACCCGTCGCCGTAGCGTTGCTAGACGACCACACCGTGACCACGCCGCCCCCACCCCGATCAGGTGTGTCGGCGATCTCTACGAGTCACGCGACCGCGCATGCGACGTCGCATGAAGTCGCACCGACAACTACGACAACCACGACGCCGGACCAGCCTCACTCGAAGTACATGGGCATGCGCCCCGAACCGAAGAAGGATCTGAAAGGTCCGTCGGAGGACTTCTGGAAGAAGTTCGACGAAAACACGAAGCCGCTCCAACCCGCGGCGATCGAAGGTCAACGCATCGAAGACGATCTGCATTCCGCCGAAGAGCACCTCGGTAACTGGCGCTGGGTCGCGAACGCGTCGGCCGACGAGCTCGCCGCCGAACGCGAACGCGTGCTCGCCGCTCGCCAAGCGCGCGAGGATCACGAGCTCAAGCAACACGGCGCCGGCTACGAAGCGCAGCACGCGACGTTCAAGGCCGACGTCGAGCCCGATGGCACCGCGCACATCGAGCGAAAGCGCAGCTACGACCCGACCGAGATCATCATGCGCCGGAACAACATCGATCCGTACTCGTCGAACAAGAAGCAGTTCTTGGACAAGACGCGCGACGAGCGCTACGAGATCGGCAAGGAGTACAAGAAGAAGCAGCTCCTGCAATCCGCCGTGATCGCGCAGAAGAACCTCGCGTATCTCTGGGCGAAGGTCTCCGACGCACAAGAGCGCAAGGACGAGCTGTTCGCGATGTGGGACGAATGCGCGGAGACCGGTACCGACGAGCTCGTCGCCGGTGGCGCGGCCGCACGCGCGCAGATCGTGGGCTTCATCCGCGCGAAGAAGACGGACGGCCAGCTCGTGTTCACGGAGGCCGAGCTCGCCGCGTACAACGCGAAGAAGAAGTCGAGCGCGCCGTTCGCGCCGTATGCCGAGTAGTAGACTGGTGGCATGCCCACGTGGAACGAGCTCAAAGACTACGCACGCAGTCGCTATGCGCTCGACGACGATGGCGAAGACGACTTCTCGCTGATCTTCGAATTCGATGCCACCGGGCGCACCCAGAAGATCGGCGTCACGCGGTTCACCGCGTTCGAGCGCAACTGGATCGAGTTCCGCTCGTACGTCTGTAAAGGCACGCAGCTCGATCACGAGGTCGCGCTGAAGAAGAACGAAGACTTCGCGATCGGTGCGCTCGCGCTCGACGCGGAAGGCGATTACTGCCTGGTCTATTCGGTCGCGCTCGACACGCTCGATCCCGACGAGTTCGAGATCCCGTTACACGCGCTCGCGCATATCGCCGACGAGCTCGAAGCGCACTACGCGAAGAGCGACGACTTCTAATCGGTGCAGAGCGAGGCGGTGATCACGGGCGTCGTGGTCGCGGCCTTGTACATCGCGCACTTGTCGGTGCTGAGCTTGATCGTGTGGTTGTCGACGATCGTCCAATCGGACGTCGCGAGCGCGGTGCCGTCGTAGCTGACCGTACCGTGCGAGGCGTCATTGACGTCCAGCGTCTCGGTCGTCGTGAACGAGCAGTCGATCAGCTCGTCGAAGATCGCCATGTAGCCAGCGTTGAGGTTCGCCTGGCTATCACCCGTGTGCGTGGTGCCACCGGCGCCGCCGACGCCCTTATCGGCGACGGTCTGCTGGAACGTGGTGAAGTTGCCGAGGCCGTCGTCGGGCTCGAGCCCGATGATGTACGTCTTCACGCCGAGGGTGTAGAGCGCGTCGACCGCATCGAACGTGTTTTGCGAATCGTCTTGGCCTTGATTGCCGCACGTATTCGCGGTGCCGTCGGTGACGATCACGACCGCGCGCACCGGATCGGTGTCCGTCGCCGCGAACGGCGTGGCGGCCATCGCCTGCAAGGTCTTCGCGATCGGATCCTGACCGGTGAACTGGTTGTTCAGTTTGTCGATCGCGGTCTTCACGCCGGCGCCGTTCGAGATCGTGCAATCGCTCGTGTAAAGCGTCGGGCACTGATTGCTGTTGTTGTAGGCGGTCGCGCCGAACTTCGCGAGGCCGAGATAGCTCGTGAGCACCGGGACGTTGCCGTTGCCGGTGTCGTAGAGCGCCTTCTTCACGGCCCCGTACTTCGAGGTGCCGCCGCCGTTGATGTTCTCTTGGCCCATCGAGCCCGAGCCGTCGACGACGAGTTGGATCAGCGGCTGGACGGGCGCGATCGTCACTGCCGTCAGCGAGCACGCGCCGCTACCGCCACCACCGTTGTCGATCGGCGTGTCATCGCCCCCGTAGAACGACGTTCCTTGGGACGCACAAGCCGAGAGCAACAGGGTGAGCGAAGCGATGCGCATGATTCATGTTCCGCAGATCGATGCCGTGAACGTGGGAGCCGTGGTCGCGGCCTTGTAGTTCGTACACGCCGTGCCGATCAACTGGATCGTGTGGTCGTCGACGATCTTCCAATCGGTTCCGGACACGAGCGCCGTGCCGTCCATCGACAGGGTGTCCGACGACGCGCCGTTGATGTCGATCGCCTGATCCGTCTCGAGCTTGCAGTCGATGATGAGGTCGAAGATCGTCTGGTAGTTCGTCTTCACCCCGGCGGCGTCGTTCGCGGTGTAGAGCGTGCCGCCGCTGCCACCGACGCCCGCGTTCGCCATGTTCTGGCCCCAGTTGCCGAGGTTGCCGTAGCCGATGATGTACGTCGTGACGCCATCCGCGTAGAGCGTGGTGGTGTCGGTCACCGCGTTCGTGCCGTCGCCACCGCCGCCGCAACTGTTCGCGACACCGTCGGTGACGATTACGATGTTGCGATACTTGTCGGTCATCGCGCCGTAGGTGCCGTGGAGTGACGTGAGCGTCTCGGGAAGCGGATCCGTTCCGTTCACGCCCTTGCCCGCATCGATCGCAGTCTTCACGTTCGCCATGTTGTCGACGGCGCACGGCGTGGCGTGAAGGTTCGGACACGTGCCGTTGCTCGTGTACGCGGTCGCGCCGTACTTCGCTTTGCTCGCGTACGTGGTGAGCAGGCCGGTACCATCGGACTTGTAGAGCGCGTTTTGAACCGCGTTGTACCCGCCGTTGCCGTTCATCGTGCCGGAGCCATCGACAACCAGTTGGATCAACGGTGCGACCGGCGTGACCGACGTGATGCGGGTGCAGCCGCCCGAGCCACCGCCGCCGCCGTTGTCGATCGGCGTGTCGTCGCCCCCGTAAAATTCGGTGCCGGGCGTCGTGCACGCGGACGCCAGCAGCAACGTTACAGAAGCGAGCCGCATCACCAATTCGAGGATACAGCAAGGGGTGCGCCATGGGGTGTGGAACGGACGGTTCGAGATTCCGCCAGCTTGCCGCGAAGCGGGGCCTGCCGACCTGGGGGCCGGTCCACCTGATGTGCTAACCATGGCCATGCCTGACGCAAATGCGCCCGGAGCGCGCGCCGGGACGCTGATCGGCAACCGGTATTTGCTGGGTGCACAACTTGGCCGGGGATCGCAGGGCGAGCTGTTTGTTGCCGAGGATACGAAAGCCAAAGGGGCCGAGGATCGACTCGTCGTCGTGAAGCGGATCACTCCGCGAGGAACGTGGAAATCCTTCGAGCTATTCGAACGCGAGGCGAAGGTCCTTTCGCAACTCCGGCACGCGGGAGTTCCGCGACATTACGCGACGCTCGAGGAGCCGCCGGGCACGTTCAACCTCGTGATGCAGCGCGTCCCCGGGGACAACCTGCGCGAGCTCGTGAAGCGGCGCCGACTCTCGGAAGTCGAGCTGCGCGACATCCTCATCCGTACGTTAGAAATCTTGGACTACCTGCACACGCGCTCGCCGCCGGTGATCCATCGCGACATCAAGCCGTCGAACATCGTCCGCGCGCCAGACGGCAAGATCGCGCTCGTCGATTTCGGCGGCGTGTTGGACAACTCGCGCGACAAGGGCGGCTCGACGATCGTCGGCACGTTCGGCTACATGGCTCCGGAGCAGTTGCACGGTCAGGTCACGCCGGCGACGGACATCTACGCGCTCGGCGCCACGATGGTCGCGCTCGCCGGTGGGATCGAGCCCGAAGATGTTCCGCGCAAAGGGCTGCGGATGAACCTCGAGAAGCACCTGCCCGCGCTCGAGCCGAGCTTTCGCCGCGTGCTCGAAGAGATGACGGATCCGGATCCCGAGAAGCGGCCGCAACGCGCGCGCGATGTCGTCGCGTTGCTCGCGAAGGCGAAGGCGCCGCGCACCGCTCGCGAAGAATCGCGTGCACTCGTCGCACCGCAGCCACACTCGCTCGCGGAGCGCCGGTTGTTCGGCGATGTTCAAGAGCCACTCGGTACGTTGCTGCGGATCAGCGTGCTCGGCATCGGGTTCGGCGGCTGGCTCGGGATGGCGGGCATTCGGGTCTCGCTCGCGATCACGCTCGGCATCGCGTCGGTGCTCGCGTTTCCGGCGCGGAAGAAGCTCGTCGGTGTCGGGCGCGAGCTCGATGCGATGCTCGCCGAAGGCCAAGGCGGGTTTACCGACATGATGAAAGGCGCGATGGCCCGCAAATGACGAAGCTCGTCACGATCACGTTCTCGCACTACTGCGAGAAAGCGCGCTGGGCACTCGACCGTTGCAACATCGCGTTCGAAGAAGACGGCAATCTCCCGATGTTCGCGTATACGGCGACCGTGCGTTATCGCGCGCGATCGGTGCCGGTGTTGGTCGATGGCAACGATGTCCTACGCGATTCGACGGACATCATCGATTGGGCGGATCAGCGAGCGCCGGGGACGCTGCGCACGTGCGGCGAGGCCGACGACCTCGAGGATTATTTCGATACCCAGCTCGGGCCGCACACGCGGCGCTGGGGTTACGCGCAACTCGTCGACAATCCCGCGATCGTTCCGTACATCGTGCGCGATGCGAAGCCGTGGCAAGCCGCGGTGATGCGACGCGCACGCCCGGTCGCGATGGCGTTCATCAAGCGCGGGATCAAGATCTCGCCCGAGGGTGTCGCGCGATCGCTGCAAAAGATCGAGACCGTGTTCGCGCGGGTCAACGACCTGTTGAAGGACGGCCGGAAATACCTCGTCCCCGATAAATTCTCGACGGCGGATCTCACGTTCGCCGCGCTCGCCGCGCCGGTGATCCTTCCGGATCAACCCGCGGTGCCGATGCCGCCCCTAGAAATGTTCGGAGCCGGCGTCGCGCAGATCGAACGCTGGCGCGAGATGCCCGCGGGTCAGCACGTGCTCCGCATGTATCAGACAGAGCGTTAACGCTCGCAGTCGAGTGATCGGTCGACGTGAGGCCGCGGGGTTACACGTCGTGATCGCCGGCACGCCGCGTGCTCATAGGTCTTCGTCGAAAGGGGTTGCCGATGAAGATCCAGACGAAAAAGAAGCCGCGGAAATTCCCGACCTCGCTGACGCTGATCCCTAAACGCTGACCATGCACGCGTGGATGGCGTCGTACGCGCCACCCGAAATCGCGTAGAGGTACAGCTCCCCGTCGACGATCGCGAATTCGAACGCGTCGTGTGCGGGATAGAGACCCGATGCCACGATCTGGAGGCGTCCGGTCTCGTCGTACGCGCCGAACTGCAACTGGCCCGAGGCATCGCGATACGCGATCCACGTGCGGGTGCCGTCGTAGAGGATGCGCGGCGAGGTGCCGCCGTCGACGAGCAACATCGAACCGCTCGACAGCGCGGTGTCGTCGATCGACGCGAGCCGGACACCATCGCTCGCTTCGAACAGCATCGTCTCGACGCCGGAGGCGATCGACAAGCGCGGCGATCCACATGCCCACGGTTGCGAGTTGCCCGTCGCGTTCGCGCCGTCGGTGATCCGGTAGACGTTGCACTGCGCATCGGTGGACCACGCCGCGAGCACTTCGTTGCCGTCGGCCACCACGCCGATGCCGGTCGATTGCGCGCTCGACACCACGTACTGCGCGCCTTGCGTCCAGGTCTGCGAGAACGGGTTGACGATCAGGCCACCCGAGCATGCGGTCGGCGTGATCCGATCGCTCGTCGCGTAGAGCAGCGATTGCTTGCCGACCATTTCACCGTCGACGTTTCCGATCTCGGTGAAGCCGTCCATCGTCATCGCGACGTTGTTGACGAGCGTGCGTTGCCCGGACACCGTCGCCGCGATCAACGTGCCGTCGACGTACGCGGCGCCACTTTGCGTGAACGGTCCAGTGCGCACGGTGCCTTGCGAGATCACGGTATGCGAGCGATCGAGGGCAGCGCCGAACAGGTTGCCGCCTGTCGTCGGGACGGAGAACAACGCGACCGTCGTCGGCGAGACCGCGACCGAGAGGTCCGCATCGGTGACCGGTGTGATGCCGGCGATCGAGGTCATCCCGCACACCGCGGGAATCTCGTGCGTGAACGCGTTGCTCGGAGGCGGCGACTCCGGCTGCATGTCGTCGAAGCCGAACCGACCGCAGCCGACCAAAAGACACAACACGGCCACGTGCTTGCCCATCGTCGGAAGTGTCGCCCGTCGTCGACGAGAGACGCAACGCTTACATTGGGCGCAGCGTGAGTACAGCGACCTCCGCCGCCGTGCCCTCACCTACCCGTCGACGAATTCCGGAAAACCCGACGCCCGGCGTGACATAGAGCGAGGCCCGCTCGTCGAGCGCGAACGTGCCACGCCGAAAGTGAAGGCCGACTTTCTTCATGATCCGCTCGGTGATGCCCTTCACGTAGATCTGTCCGCCGTGGGTGTGACCGGACAGGATCAGATCGGCGCCGCGGCGCGCGATCGTGGGCCCGAGATCCGGCGCGTGGCAGAGGACGACGCGCGGGATTTCGGGCACGCCGTGAAACGCGCGATCGAGATCGTCGTGGCGAGTCACCGGATCGTCGACGCCGATCACCGCGAGCGGCGCGCCCTTGATGTCGATCACGGTGTGCTCGTTGCGAAGCACGTCGTAGTGGTTCTTCTTCGCGAGTGCTTCGTGCACGCCCGCGCCCCAGGTGAAGTAATCGTGGTTGCCCATCACGGCGAGCACGCGATGGGCTCGGAGCCCGGCCAATTGCTCGCCTGCGAGCCCGGCCTCGTGGCGGCGCCAGTTCACGTAATCGCCGGTCATCGCGACGAGATCCGGCTTCGCGGCATTCGCGGCCGCGACCGCCGCCCGCACGTGCTCGACGGGAGTCATGTGGCCGACGTGGATATCGGACAACTGGGCGATCCGGAGCCCGTCGTGGCGTGGGTCGAGCCCGCGGACGCGAATCTCGATTTCATTCGTGCGAGGCGGGACGACCAATCCTGGCGACTGTGACCGGGTAACTACGGGTTGTCACGTGGAATAGAGAGGCAGGGCGATCGGTTGGACCTCATTGCATGGGGGTATTTTGAATGACAGCATTAGCTTCCATGGCCGCAGTCGGTGACGGACGCATTCCATGTCCCTCGTGCGGTGGCCTCGTCCACCCCGTGGCCGGCAAGTGCAAACACTGCAAGGAAGACCTCGCAGCGAAGCGCACCGGTCGCGCGCAAGCGGCTGCTGCCCTGCCCCCGCTGAATGGTGTGGGCGGCGGGACGATGCCGATGCCGATGGTCGGCGGGATGCCGCAGTCGCTGCACACGATCGCGCCGAACCCGATCGCGGTGCCGCCGCAAGGTCGGGCCGAGCAGGCCTATCAAGCGCAGTCCGGTTACTCGGTGTTGCCGCCGCGGCAGACCGGGCGATCGATGCCGGCGCAGTCGTCGCACTCGAGCTGGCGAAGCTGGCCGATGCTCGTCATCGTGCTCGCGTCGATCGCGATCGTCGTCGCGGTCTACATGATGGTCACGCCCGACCATCCCGATCAGGGCAAGCACGTGGTCACGCCGCCGGCGCCGGAAAAGATGGAGACCGATCCGCTGCCGCCGCCGGGCGCGGGCAATTCCAACGGCGCCGATCCGTGGGGCGGTCACTCGCAAGCGGATCCGCCGAAGGCTCCGTCGCAACCGATCACGCCGCGCGATACGCCAGACACGGTCCCGAACACGCCGCCGCCACGTAACCAAGCGCAGCCGGACGACCCGTTCGGTGGCATGGGTGGTTTCGGCGGCATCACGCAAGGCACGGGCGACGTGATGATGGCGGCGATGTCGCACGCGTGTAAGCGGCTGAAGAGCTGCCCGAATGCCGACGACACGATGACCGACGTCTGTGAAGCGGTCGCGATGTTCCCGCAGAACCCGCCGCCGAACTGTGATGCGGCGAAGAAGTGCTTCGATGCGATCGACAAGATGGATTGCACGGACGATCTGAACAGCAATCCGCTCGGTATGGTGAATACCGTCCAGGACTGCATGAAAGCCGCGACAGCCTGCTAAACACGACGCATGGCGTTCCAACGTCCTGCGTTCGAGATCATTCGTGACCCGGCGGCGATGCGTATGCGATCGGAAGATCTGCGGCGCGATGGTCGCAAGATCGCGGTCGTGCCGACGATGGGTGCGTTGCACGAGGGACACCTCGAGCTCGTGCGGTCGGCGCGGGCTCGCGCGGACATCGTGATCCTGACGATCTTCGTCAATCCGACGCAGTTCGGACCGAACGAAGACCTCGCGAAGTATCCGCGCGACGAAGCCGGCGATATCGAGAAGGCGCGCGATGCCGGTATCGACCTCGCGTTCTGTCCGGAGGCGAGCACGATGTATCCGGCGGGTGCGCAGACGTTCGTCGAGGTGCGCGAGCTGCAGAAGCCGCTGTGCGGGACGTCGCGACCGGGTCATTTCGCGGGCGTCGCCACGATCGTCTCGAAGCTGTTCAACATCACGAAGCCGCACCTCGCGGTGTTCGGCGAGAAGGACTACCAGCAGCTCGCGATCATCCGGCGGATGGTGCGCGATCTGGATTTCGGCATCGAGATCGTCAGTCAGCCGATCGTCCGCGAAGCGGATGGTCTCGCGTTGTCGTCGAGAAACGCGTATCTGTCGCAAGACGGGCGCGCGATCGCGTTGGGCCTGTCGCGGGGACTGGCGGCGGCAGAGGCGATGGTCAAGAAGGGCGAGCGCGATGCCGCGAAGCTCGTCGAAGCAGCGCGTGCCGAATTGAAGGGCGTGACGAAGATCGACTACGTCGAGCTCCGCGATGCGAGCGAGCTGTCGGAGATTGCCAAGCTCGAGAAGCCGGCGGTGCTCGCGATCGCGGCATTCGTGGGGACCACGCGGTTGATCGACAATCGCGTCCTGGTTCCGTAGCTCCAGTCACGAATTTCTGAGGCGCGCGTCACACGCTTCGGCCAGTTAGCGTGGCACCGCATGTGCTGTGTCGATTCACGCTATGAGATGTGCGCTCGTGTTGGTCGTGCTCGCCGGCGTCGCGAATGCCGATGACTACGAAGTCGCGGCCGGTGGCGAGGTCGGCGTCGGGCCGTTGCTATCGGGCGGCGTGACGGCTCGGTTCGCGTACTCCGCAAATCATGCCGATGCGATCATCCTGCGCGGCGGGACCGGCGGCATTGTCTTCGTCGATTCCGACGACGGGTCCACGCATCAATACTACGATGCGCTGATCGGCTACCGGCATCGTTGGAGCACGATCTTCGTCGACGCGGCGATCGGCGTGATGACTCACTTCGAGCCGCGCGTCACCGCCGAGTTCGGGACGCCCCAGGGCGCGATGTGGACGACCGGCCCGTGGTTCGATGCCGATGTCGGCGTGCGTCTCGGCCCCGTCGACCTGGCGATCGGCCTGAACGGGCCTTCGATCGGAGCGCGTGCCGAGCTTGTCTTGTGAGGGCTGTGTCCTGTGTCGAGGCGCGAATGCGTGGATACAGATCATGAAGTCGTTCGTGGTGTTGATAGCGCTGGTGCGAACTGCCGCGGCTGGATCCGATCAGATCGCGATCGAAGGTGATGTCGGCGCCGGGCTCTACGTTCGCGCCGGCGGCTCGCTCGCATTCGTGCATCGGTTCGATGCGTCGCTGAATAGCTTGGTTCTTCGCGGTGACCTGGCTGCCGTGAACGCGAGCTCGTACGACATCGTCGACGCGAACGACACGTTCGTCGCCGGGCTCGTCGGTATTCGGCATCAGTGGGAGGTCAGTTACGGCGAGATCGATTTCGGAGTCGGCGCGTTGACCAAGGATCACGTCGCGTTACCGGACCTCGAAGTGGTGTTCGGCGGCATGGTCGGTCCCGTCGATCTCGGCCTCTGGGCGAACGTGCCGTTTCTCTCAGCCGGGATCCGGATCGGCATCGCGTTGGAGCTGGGCTCGTGAAGATCGGGCTCGTCGTGTTGGTGCTGCTCGCGCGCGTTGCCGCTGCCGATGATCACGTCTCGATCGATGGAGGCGCATCGATCGGTTCGGTGCTGATGGCCGGTGCATCGGTCGCGTACGACCATCGTTTCGCCGGCACCAACCACGGCATCACGGGCCGGATCGGCGCCGGAAACTACGCCGTGCCGGACGCGGAGGATGATTCGGAGACGCGCTACGTCGACGTGCTCGTCGGCTACCGTTACTACAGCGACAACGCGTACTTCGATCTCGCGGCTGGTTCGATCTCGCGTCGCTTCGAGCGTGTGAACGACGTCGACTACGACATTCATTTCCCGACGCACTGGGAACACGCGTGGTGGATCCAAGCGAACCTCGGTTGGCACTGGGACGAATTCGATTTCGCGCTCGGCTTCGACGGTCCGAGCTTCGGCATCCGTGTGGGGTTCACGCTATGAAGTACCTGATCGTTCTCGTCGCGCTCGCGCGAGTCGCGTTGGCGGACGAGCTCGATATCGATGTCGATGGTGGCGTCGGGCCGTTCCTGCGCTTCGGTGGATTCGATCGCGTGCGAGCTGCGCGGCCCCAAATCGGCGACCGGGCTCGTCCTCCGCGCCGGATTTTACAAAGAGCCGTTCATCCTCGACGAAGGCACCGACTTCGATGTGTTCTCGGCGCTGGTCGGCTTTCGTCATCACTGGGGCATCGGCTTCGGCGAAGTGGATGCCGGGGTCGGCGAGGCCGTCGATCGGTGGCGCTATTGGCGAACGCCGTTGCCGCAACTCGAGGCGGTGCTCGGCGTGAAGCTCGGCGATGGCGAGATCGGGGTGTGGGCGAATGTGCCGTTCGTATCGTTCGGCATCCGCGTCGGCGGCGCGATCGATTTGGGTGGTTAGTCGGGTTGCTGGGCCCAGCGCTCGGAGCGCGGTTGGGATTCGTGCTCTAACTAGACATGCGTTTCGCCCTGCTCGCTCTGGCTGCGTGTAGCGGAGGCGCGAGTGGATCGGTGGACGCGATGGGCGATGGCAAACCGGCACCCGATGCCGCGATCGATGCGGCGCTACCGGCGCACGCGACCGTGTACATCGGCGGTTATTCGTCGACGATCGGCCACTACGATTTCGATCGCGCGACCGGCGCGCTGACCAGTGTCGATAAAGTGACGGCATTCGCGACGAGCCCGTCGTTCCTGGCGATGACGAGCACGCACCTCTATGCCGTCGGCGAAGACAACAGCAAGGTCGGCGCGTACACGATCGGCGCGGATGGTGCGCTGACGTTTATCAACTCGGTCGCATCGGGTGGCTCGGGCCCGGCATTTGTCTCGGTCGATCATGGCGGGAAGTTCGTGCTCGTCGCGAACTACACGGACGGTCACATCGCGGTGATGCCCGTGCGTGGCGACGGCGGTGTGAATGCCGCGATCGCGATGCCCCTCGCCGGCATGAACGCTCACATGTTCATCACGGACCCGGCGAACCACTTCGCGTTCGTGCCGTGCCTGGGCTCGGACTACATCGCGCAATACACGTTCGATCCGGTGACCGGTGCGATCGCGGCGAATGCTCCGGCAACGGTCGCGAGCGCGTCGGGAGCAGGACCGCGGCACATCGCGTTCGGGCCGAATGGCAACGTGTACGTCGTCGACGAAACGAAGAGCACGCTGATGACGTTCCACTACGATGCAGCGAGCGGAACGCTCGGGATGCCGGTGCAGACGATCTCGACGCGCGCGATGTCCGCGACCGGTACGAACACCGGCGCCGAGGTCGTCGTCCATCCGAACGGCACGTTCGTCTACGCGTCGAATCGCGGCGATGACGAGGTCGCGGTGTTTTCGATCGCCGGCGATGGCACGCTCACGCGCACCGGCGCCGTTGCCACGGATGCGACCCCGCGCAGCTTCGCGATCGATGCGAGCGGCGCGTGGATGCTGGTAGCGGCGCAAGGCGGCAACACGGTCGCGGTGTTCGCGATCGATCCGGCGACGGGCATGGCCACGGCGACGGGAACGAAGATCACGTTCACGCAGCCGTCGTTCGTCGGCTTTGGGTCATAGACAACTCGCGCCTCATCGGCCAGACGGCCTCTTCGGCCTCGGACACTAGGCCGCGCGCGCGATCGTCGAGAGCTTTTCGGCGAGGCCCTTGCGATAGAACCGGCGCAGCTCCGCGAGCATCTCGGGAATCCGGCGGCGCGCGACGAACTCGGACTCGAGGAACGTCGAGTAGCGAAGCGCGTTGTCGTTGGCGGCGCGATAGCGATCGCGCTCGTCGGCATCGAGATCGGGCTCGTAGAGTGCCTCGCCGAATAGCCGCTCGCGCCATTCGCGACTGCGCACCGGATCGGTGACGAGCAGGCACGTGACGTACTTGTCGACTTCGGCCTGGAGCTCGAGCTCGAGCTGACTGACCTTGCGATCGATGCGCGCCGCGCAGATCGCGTAGATGAAGTGACTGACACCTTCGACCGCGAGCAGGAAGTCGCCGAGGTTGTGATCGCCGAGCAGGTTCGACGGATCGTGACGCTCGAGGTTCGCGAGCGCACCTGGATCGACAAACAGCGCCAGCGACATCTCGCCGGCTTCTTCGACGACCAACAGCTGCTCGCGCGGCCGGCGTTCGCGCACGAGATGATCGCGCGTCGGCTCGTCGATCACGAAGTCATCGACGGCGACGCCGGTATCGACGCGATAGAGAGACTCGAGGCCGCGTTGCACCCGCCGAAGCGGCACTACTGGATCACCTTCGAGCCCGAATCGACGAGGACGCCGGCGGCTCGAAGCTTCTTCTCGATCCATTCGTCGCGCGTGCGCAGCCAGATCTCGTAGAGCCGGGTGACATCGCTCGTGGCGAAGTCGGTGCGCTTGCGGATCTCGGTGATCACGTCGACGAAGCGCGGGAACTTGTCGGCGAGCTCTTCATAGACTTCGGTGAGCGACGTGCCGCGCCCGCAGCTCTTCGCGAGCTGGCCGTACGCGGATTGGCCGATGCCGACGTAGTAATCGACATCGACTAGCGACCGGCTGAGCGACTCGGCGAAGAAGCCGGCGACATATAAGGAGGTGTCGCCTACCTGCTTCAACGTCTTCACGCGCTCGGCGCCGTTCGCCGGCACCTCGACCAACTTCACCCCGAGTGGCTCGTCGGTCAGGCGGGTCCGGGTCATCTCCCCGAGCAGGCCAACCAGGTACCAGCTCGCCGGTTCGCTGGCCTCGACATCGACTGCCTGGAGGGCGTCGGTCACGACCTCGTGGAAGTACTCGTCCACGGAAGCAGCCAGCGTGAGGTCCATGATCTGATCTTCGGCAGAAATCCGCGCGTCGCAAGAACCCCACAGATTGCTTCAACTTGGAGACGCTCCCGTGACGGGTGTGATGCGAGGGGATCGTGTGGCTGAAACACCATCGGAGGAATTTCCCGATGCCCCAGAAAAATCAGGTCGATAGGGGGTTGCGCGAGGTCGGCCGCGATCTTACGAAGGGGCCCGTTAGCAGTCGCGCTAAGTGAGTGCTAACAAAAATTCCGTCCTTCAGGAGAGAGCCACATGAACGTCCGTCCCCTAGGTGATCGCATTCTGGTCAAGCGCGTCGAAGAGGTCGAGAAGACCCGCGGCGGCATCATCATCCCCGACTCCGCGAAGGAGCGCCCGTTGGAGGGCAAGGTCATCGCGGTCGGTTCGGGCAAGCGCACCGAAGACGGCACGCTCGTGAAGCCGGACGTCAAGGCCGGTGACTCGATCCTGTTCGGCAAGTACGCCGGCACCGAGATCAAGGTCGACGGCGTCGATCACATCATCATTCGCGAGGATGAAGTCCTCGGAATCATCGAGAAGTAAGAGAGGACAATTCCAATGGCAGCCAAAGATATTATTTTCGACGAGAAGGCGCGCGCGCGCGTCATGACGGGCGTGGACACGCTCGCGAACGCCGTGAAGGTCACCCTCGGACCGCGTGGCCGTAACGTCGTGATCGAGAAGTCGTGGGGCGCTCCCACGGTGACCAAGGACGGCGTCACCGTCGCGAAGGAAATCGAGCTCGAGAACAAGTTCGAGAACATGGGCGCGCAGATGGTGAAGGAAGTCGCCTCGAAGACGAGCGACAACGCCGGCGACGGCACCACCACGGCGACCGTGCTCGCGCAGGCGATCTATCGCGAGGGTTCCAAGCTCGTGGCCGCGGGTCACAACCCGATGGAGCTCAAGCGTGGCATCGACGCGGCCGTCGCGGCGCTGATCGAGCAGCTGAAGAAGCTGTCGACGCCGACGAAGGGCAAGGAAGACATCGCGCAGGTCGGCACGATCAGCGCGAACGGTGACACCGAGATCGGCAACATGATTGCCGAAGCGATGAAGAAGGTCGGCAAAGAGGGTGTCATCACCGTCGAAGAAGCCAAGACCATGAACAGCGAGCTCGACGTCGTCGAGGGTATGCAGTTCGACCGTGGCTACCTGTCGGCGTACTTCGTGACCGACACGGAGCGGATGGAAGCCGTCATGAACGACGCGTACATCCTCATCCACGAGAAGAAGATCTCGAACATGAAGGAGCTCCTCCCGGTGCTCGAGATGGTGGCCAAGCAGGGCAAGCCGCTCGTCATCATCGCGGAAGACGTCGATGGCGAAGCGCTCGCCACGCTCGTCGTCAACAAGCTCCGTGGCACGCTGAACGTCGCCGCCGTCAAGGCGCCGGGCTTCGGCGATCGCCGCAAGGAAATGCTCCGTGACATCGCCGTCCTCACCGGCGGCGAAGCGGTCACCGAGGACCTCGGCCTCCGCCTCGAGACGCTCACGCTCGAGCAGCTCGGCAAGGCGAAGCGCGTCACGATCGACAAGGACAACACCACGGTCGTCGACGGCGCTGGCAAGAAGGACCAGATCGACGCGCGCGTGAAGACCATCCGCGCTCAGATCGAAGAGACCACGTCGGACTACGATCGCGAGAAGCTCCAAGAGCGCCTCGCGAAGCTCGTCGGCGGCGTCGCGATCGTCAAGGTCGGCGCGGCCACCGAAGTCGAGATGAAGGAGAAGAAGGCTCGCGTGGAAGACGCGCTGCACGCCACGCGCGCGGCCGTCGAAGAGGGCGTTGTCCCCGGCGGCGGCGTCGCGCTCCTGCGCGCGCAGTCGGCGCTCGACGGCGTCAAGCTCACCGAGTCGCAGCAGTTCGGCGTGAACATCGTCCGCCGCGCGATCGAGGAGCCGCTCCGTCAGATCTCGTCGAACGCGGGCGTCGATGGCTCGATCGTCGTGTCGAAGGTCAAGGAAGGCTCGGGAGGCTTCGGCTTCAACGCGCAGACCCTCGAGTACGGTGACCTGATCAAGGGCGGCGTCATCGACCCGACCAAGGTCGTCCGCACGGCGATCACGAACGCGGCCTCGGTCGCGTCGCTGCTCCTCACCACCGAAGCCATGATCGCGGAGCGCCCGAAGAAGGACGCGCCGGCGGGTGGCGGTGGCGGCGGCGGTGGCATGGAAGGCATGGGCCTCGGCGGCGCCGGCGGCATGGGCTTCTAAGCAAAGTCGTCTGTACTGCATCGGCCCGCGCGCATCTGCTCGCGGGCCGTTGTTATTTTCGGCGAAGATGCGCCGCATGCACACGCTCTACGGCTCGAGTGTCAGCGGTAACTGTTGGAAGCCGGCGTTCGTGCTCGCGAAGCGCGGCCTCCCGTTCCGCTGGATCGAGATCGATATCTTCGAGAAGCAGACCCGGACCCCGGAGTTCCTCGCGAAGAATCCGAACGGGCGCGTGCCCCTGCTCGAGCTCCCCGACGGGCGCTTACTCGCCGAATCGAACGCGATGCTGATGCACCTCGGCGAGGGCACGGCGTGGATCCCGAGCGACGCATACGATCGCGCGAAGATGTACGAGTGGATGTGCTTCGAGCAGTACAGCCACGAGCCGTACATCGCGACCGTGCGGTTCTGGAAGTTCCTCGAACGGCGCGGCGCGGACCTCAAGGCGAAGATCGTCGAGCGCTCGCCGGCCGGTTATGCGGCGCTCGGCGTGATGGAGCAGCAGCTCGAGAAAACGCCGTTCTTCGTCGGTGAATCGGCCACGCTCGCCGATATCGCGTTGTACGCGTACACCCACGTCGCGCACGAAGGCGACTTCGATCTCGAGGCGTATCCGGCCGTGCGCGCGTGGCTGCATCGGTTCGGCGCGCTGATCGAGCCCGGTCAGGGCCTCGGCGAATTCGCGAAGCGCTAAGCCCGCACGGATCCGCGAATTGCTAGCGATGATCGCGGACTTTGGGCTTCGCGCTATCGTGACGGGCAGGCTCGCGGTGATCGCGGACCGGCGCTGCGTGCTCGTGCGGGCGGTGATCGCGAACCGGCGTGATCACGATCGTGGGCGCCGGCGCGGTCACCGTGATGACCGGTTGCGATGACACCGTCGTGATGACCGGCGGCTGTTCGACGACGACAGGCGTCTCGACAACCACTGGGGTTTCGACGACCACCGGCGGCGGTGCCGAAACCACGGCCGCTTCGCCACCGGCTTCGCCGAACGACGTCGAGCGATCGACCCAGCCACCCGCGGAGAATTCCCACACCGATCCACTCCAGGTGTAGTGCCCCGCGATCCACACCGCGCCATCGAACGGCGGCGCACCCGGATTCTCGACGGGCAACGCCGGCATCGGCGGACGCTCGTGCGCACCGATCATCACGAGATACGCGCGCAGCGACATCCGCGCACGCATCGAGATCTCGAGCGCGATCCGGACCCGTTCTTCACGCTCGCGCTCGAGCCGCACGCGTTCCTGTTCGAGGCGCAGCCGCTCGGCACGTTCGCGCTCCGCAAGGTGCACGCGATATTCGACATCCGCGCCCCACGAGATCCACAGCAGGCGCAGACGCATCCGCGCTTCCATCGCCAACCGCAGCTCGAGATCCGCACGCGCCTGCGCTTGCAGACGCAACCGCATACGGAATTCCGGATCCGCGCCCCACGAGATCAGCAACAACCGCCAGCGCGCGCGAATGTCCATCGCGTAGAGATATTCGCGATGCGCGACGACCTCCGCATCGTGACGCGCGCGCAGCTCCACCTCGGCATTCGCCGCGAGCCGCGCACCTTCTGCCGCTTCGAGTCGCGCGTGCTCGGCATTCGCCGCCTCGGCTGCCCGATCGCGTTCGGCCTGCGCCGCCGCGCGTTGCTTCTGCCGCAGCTGCGGATCCGCGCCGTATGCGGTGAGCTGCGTCGTCAGCTGCGCGCGCGCGTGGAAGTTCGCGTTATTGATCGCGACGTCCTGCGCGAGCTTCTCCGCTTCGAGATCGCGAATATGGATCAGCTCGAAGCGCGCGATCACGTTCGGATCGTCGGCGATCGCACTGATGAGGCACGCGCCCGGCGCGGTCGTCGTCACGTGCACCGTGGTCTCGAGTGGCCCACCACCGACATCGCCCGGCGGCAGCTCGACATGCTGATCGACCGAATTCGCCGCCGCGGCTCCAGCCGCCGCACCCGGATCGACCGTCGCCGAGGTCGTGACCGGACCATCGTGATGCACGACCGTCGTCCGCGGCGCGACCGCACCGACGATCAACGATGTCACCGCACCCGCGGCCTGCGCTCGTTGCTGCGCTTCCGCTTGGAGCTGCGCGATCCGGTGCGTTCGATATTGTTCGAACGTCTCGCCGACCGCGCCCTGCGATTCGGCGCCCGGGCACTGGACCGAGTACTCGACGATCTCGGCGCGCGGCACGTTGAAGTGGAGCTTCAGGTCGTACGCGCCCTGCCCGACCGGGATGCCGGCGTTCGACACGGCCGGCTGGTCGCGCGCAGAGACAAAGGTAGGACCCGAGCCCGCCATCTCGGAGCGATATCTCGCACCACCACAGGCTGCCAACAGACCGATTAAGGGAACGAGCGTCCGCATACGCGCCGTCGCCTTTGCCACGACCGTGCCGGATTTTCTGGCAAGGCGTTTGCGATGGGCCGGTCCCGAGAACCCATCATGTCGACGCTTAACCTCTCGAACACCGCAACCTTTTGCCTGTCATCCCACACCAAGCGTGAACGCGCGGTAACAAAGCTCTTCGCCACACTGTGTCTGGCCGTTCTGGTTTCTGCCTGCGGCGGCGGTAAGAAGTCGTCCTCGGGCGGCGACACCTACGCGAAGGCCACGTCGGCCCAGGAGGCCTGCTGCGAGCACGCCGGTCCGAACCGCGACTCGTGTCTGAAAGAGATCGTCCGCGTCGAGGACTCGGCAAAGGAGTCGGCGGCGAACCAGGCGACGTACGCCTGTGTGGTCGATCATTTCAGCTGCGACGCGTCGACGGGACATGCCACCCAGGCAAGCGCCCAGGCCCAGCTCGATTGCGTCCAAGACCTCGGTCAGTAGATCCTGCTACGCTGGACGTGTGTCCGATGATCCGAGCCGACTCGCGCGACGCGTGCGCTGGCTCGAGCGTTATCGCCACTGGATCACGATCGTCGTCGCGGCCGCCGCCGTGGTGTTCCTCTGCATCGAATTGCCGGAGGTCCTAGGCGTGGAGTGGCCGCTATTTCACGCTCGGCTGATGGCGATCGTCGCCGGGCTCGTGCTCGCGTTCGGGATCGAGATCGGGCTCGCCGGGCTGCTCGCCTGGTGGGAGCTCAAGCACGATCGCTCGACAAAGAGCGAGCTGCCGAAAGCCGTCGTTACTTCTTCGTCAGCGTCAAAACCATCTCGATCTTGAGATCGTTCGCGACCTGCTGCTCCTTGTCGGTCGCGGTGTCCGTGCCGACGCCGAAGTCGAGGCGCGAGAAGTCCTGCGTGCCCTTGATCTTGATGTGATCGTCGGCCGCTTCGAGCACGTCGAACGTGACCGGATACGTCTTGCTCTGGCCGTGCACCGAGACCTTCGCGTCGGCGGTGTAGGTCTGGCCGTCCTTCTTCTTCACGTTGTCGATGTCGACGGTCGCCGTCGCGAACTTACCGACATCGAGATACGCGGGCGACTTCACGTGACCATCGCGCTTGTCCGAATCGGTCTTGAAGCTCGACAGATCGATCTCGATCGTCGCCTTGCCGCCTTCGATCTTCTTCGGATCGAAGTCCGCCTTCGTCACCGTGTACTTCTCGAACGTGAGCTTCACCGGGTCGATCGGCTTCGGCTCCTTGTGGTGCGAGAACACGGTGATGTGATCTGCGTTCGCGTCGGGCGCCGGCGCTGCCGCCGAACCTGCCATCGCCGCCGAGCCAGCTTCCGCCGAACCCGCCATCGCCGAGCCGGCCGCGGCCGAGCCCATGGTCTGTGCGGAGCCCGTGGCCGGCTTATCGGCCGGCTTGTCTGCCTTCTTGTTGCAAGCGACGAGAGCGAGAGCCAAACAAATAACAACGTTCTTCATCATGGTGATTTCCTGAGTACGAGTGACACGTGTAACGGAAAGCGATCGCCGTCGAAGTCGTGCGCATCCGGCGCGAGCGCGGTGTCCGCGATCACGAGCGCGAAGTCGGCTTTGACGAGTAGGACATCCCCGGTCAACGCCAGGCGTTGCAGCGCCGCCGGGTCCGGGCGTGTGACGGTACCGGTGACTTCGACATTGTGAGTCTTGCCGAGCAGGAGCACCTGCGCCGGCGCGCGAAACACGATCTCCGACGGAGATGACTGGCGAACCGCGATCACGCGGTCGAGCTTCACCTCGATGTTCGGGAACGTATCCGCTTTCAGATAGGCCTCGCGCGCGTGCTTGCTGCGTTCACCGACGCCGGTGTCGACCGATGCGGTCGCCACGGTGATGTCGCCGGCGATCGCGCTCTTCAGATCATGTGGATCGAGCTTCAGCGAACCCGCGACCTCGACGAACCGTGCATCGAACGCTTCGCCACCCGCCGAGAGATGCGCGGTGACGGCGGTGCCTTCGTGACGAACCACGGTGTACGTGCCGGCCGGCGCATCGAGCGCGCCTTCGATCCCGCCTTCGACCTTCACGGCGTCACTCGCCGGTAGCGTGTCGCGCCCGTCGAGCGGCCCGGGGCCACTCGCGAACGCCGCGATCGGAATCACGAGCGACACCAGCGCGAGCGGAATCCCGATCCGCGCGAGCACCATCGCGATCGTCGGCTTGCGCTTGCGGAGTAAAATCGTCATCACCGCGAGGCCCATCGACATCGCGAGCATCGCGGCGACGACCTCGAGCCCGAGCCAGATCGGATGCTGCGTGCTGATCCGCCAACCGAGGTCCGGATCCGGCACGTAGAACCGCTTGTTCACCGCGGTGTAGATGTTGTGCGAGCCCTGCACGCCCCAGCGCGCGAGCGACGCGACGACCGCGAGATCGATCGCCACGATCGGCAGCCATGCCGACGTCAGGAACTGTTTCAAACCGGGCCGCAACAGCGACTAGTTACTACACCCGTAGTTGATTCAGCAACGCGCACACCAGAAACTCATTGTTGACGAATCAGCAACAACTGGATCTAGTCGACCGTCTTCGCCCGCGGCGCGCACTTCTCCGCGTCGTCCGCGGTCTTCGCGTCGATCATGCACTGGATCGTCTTCTTGTCGTTCGCCGACACGCACTGGGTGACGAGCGTCTGGAGCCCTTGATCCATGCGCTGCGTGAACTCGGCCAGCTTCTGCTTGCGAAGCTCGTCGCGTTGCTCGGGCGGCGCCTTCGCGATCGATGCATCGGCATCCCGCCAGAACATCAACGTGCCGTAGTTCCGCACGGCCGCTTCACACTTCTCGGGATCGCCCTCTTTGCAAGCAGCCAGGCTAACGACGAGCAGCAGTGTGACGGCGCGCATGCCCGTCCCTACCACGTTCGTGGGCGATATACGATGCGACCGTGCGCCGCGTGGTCTTAACGCTCCTCTCTGCAGGGGCCACTGCGCACGCCACGCCCTGGGGTGTCACCGCGGAAGCCGGCGCCGAGATCGATACGAACGTCGAGCGCGTCGAGACCGCCCCGGGCCTCGATCCACCGATCACGTCACCGGTGCTGCGGTTCGGCGTCCGCGTCGACAAGAAGGACGACCTACTCGGCGGCGCGTATTCGCTGAACCTCTCGGACCTGACGCGGATCGCCGGCGATCGCGATGTCTCCGTCGAGGACGTGACGCTCCTCGCGGGCGCGTTGCGCTGGCTCCATCCGATCGCGGACCGCCCGCTCGCCGCCGGGTTCTCGGTGTCGGCGATCGACGCGTTTCCGATCGACGACGATTACGGCGCTCGCACGTTCTCGAACCTCGCCGCCGACGGCGTGCTGACCGCTCGCGATGGCGATGACTATCGGTTCTCGCTGACGTTCGGCGCGCGTCGATTCCACTACAAACCGCCGACAGATCCGCCCCACCTCTACAACTGGGCCGGCGCCTCCGCGAACGCGCGGTTCGATGCCGTGCTCTACAAATCGCCGTCGACGACGCGCACGCTCGAGCTCGCGACCACCGCCGGCTTCGATGCGCGCACCTACGACTCGACCGCATTTGTCGACGCGTGCTCGCCCGGCACGCCGCCGAGCCCGAGCTGCACCGCCGCCACCGATCTCACGCGTCGCGATCGCGCGGGCTATGCCGGCGTCGAGCTCCAGTACACCGGCTCGTTCATCGCATCGCTCGGTTACCAGCTCACGGTGATCGATTCGAACAGCTTCGGCCAATCGTTCGCGCGCCATCGCGTGATCGCGAACGGCACGATCTCGATCGGCAAGAACTACCTCTCGCTGCTCGCGATCCTCCAGATCGATCAATACCTCGACGGGCTGCTCGTCGAAGCCGATGTCCAGCACCAGGAATTCACGAACATCGAGGACGAGAACCGCAGCTCGGCGCAGTTTCACATCGCGCGCAAGCTGACCGATACGTGGAGCCTCGAGGGTCGCGTCGCGTATTGGCGGAACATCTTCGGCAATACGACCGACCTCGGCTTTTCGCGCGCCGTGTTCTACGGCGGCGTCGTTTACTCTCGCTAGAACAAGCCGGCCGGCACGGTCCAGTACGGACTGATGTTGTCCGCCTTCACGTCCTGGCCCGGCAACCACATCGGCGGCGAGCTCGGATCGAGCGTGCCGTTCATCAGCGACGCCTTGCTAACCGCCGCGATCCAGATCTGCTTGCACTGCAGCACGCCGTTCTGGATGCAGCCACTGCCGACCGCGGTCGTCTTCGTCGAGAGGTGACCGTAGTCGCGCTCGCTCGAGAACACGATCCAGTAGTAGTCGGTGGTCGCGCCCGGCGCCCAGTGCGCCCACGTGATGTTGTGATCGCCGGCATCGCCGTTGAGGTTGTAGAGATCGACCGGCGTGCCGCCCGCCGCGTTCACCATCATCAGACGCTGACCGGGCAGCGTGGCGTGACCCGCGCTGTTGTCGCGCCAGCGCGAGCGCGCCGCATCGAACACGACGAGCTGGCCGTCCGGCGAATAGCTCGGGAAGAACAGATTCGTGTACTGCATGCCGTTGACGGTCAACGGCCCTTGGACGAGCGGGGTCGGTGTCGAGAACGTGTGCGCGCCACCGGTGTACGCGTACGGCATCTTGTAGATCGCGCCGTTCGTGACATCGACCGAATCGCCGCCGAGCGCGTCGGCCTGCGTGAACACGACGTTCGTGCCATCCGGCGACCAATCCGGCATCGTCACGCGACCGGCTTGCGTCACCGCGGTGACGTTCGACGCGATCGCCGCACCGGTATCCGGATCGTAGAGGCTGAAGTTACCGGTCATCGACGTGACGAGCGCGACCGATTGCGTGTCGTCCGGGAATGGATTGCCGACGGGCGCGAACGTCGCGTAGGTGCCGCTGATCGCGCGCGCATCCGCGTTGACGACCTCGTCCCACTGCATCGTCGTCGAGTTGTACTTGAGGAAGCCCTCGTTCGAGTTGCAGTCGCCGTTGACGCACCGGCTGTACGCGATGCGCGAGCCCGAGCGCGACAGCGAGTGACAACCACTACAGTTGCCCTTCACCTGGGTCGGCGCTGCGGTCTGGCCGAACGTCTGCGTGACGATCTGTTGTTGCGACGACGCCCACCAGTAGATCGCCGACGTATCGATCGTGTCGTGCGAGAGGTTCAGCGTGACCGCGGTCGACGACCACTTCGTCGACGGGTTCGCCTGCGCGAGCGCTTCGACGGTGACCGCGAGCTTGTCGCCGACCGCAGTGTTCGCGATCGCGATCCAGTCCGCTTCGCTAAATGCGTTCTGCGGATCGGTGGTGTACGCATCGATCGACGCGTACGTGGACGCGAGGTGGAGATGGAACAGATCGCCCGCGGGCTTCGTCCATTGGAATTGGATCGACGGGATGTTCAGCGGTGCGACCGCTTGATCGATCGGATATTCGATCGCGGGATTGTTCGCCGGCGTCGCCGTGTCGACGGTCGCCGAGCCGAAGATCTGATCGCTGTTCGCCGGCGCACTGCCACCGACTTGCGAGCCGGTGAGGTTGATGTTCAACACCGCCGCGCCGGTCGCGGTGCCGCAGATCGCGGTGACCTGCGTCGCGCCGCCTTTGCCGCCGACGGTGACGGTCTTGCCCGCACTCGTACCGAACGACGGATCGACGCTGATCGCGCACTGATCCGTGATCTCGTGCTCGCCGGACGAATCGGTGCCGAGCACCATGTAGTCCTGCGATGCGGTGGCGCCGAGCGCGACGGACAACGTCACCGGATCCGGCGACAGTCGAACCGACGAGTACGTGCCCGAGCCATCGTCGTCGTCATCGCCGCCGTGATGTGCACAGCCGACGAGCGAGCTCATCGCGAATAGCGCGACGAAAAGTTTCCCCATGACAGAACTCTAGGAGGCTTGCCGTCGACGCGAAAGGGGACGGTTGTCCTCAGCAACCTTTCGCCACATGTAGGCTCAGGGTTTTGCGCGGAGCTGCTTCGCACGCGCTTCGATCTGCGCACGCTTCTTCTTCAACGTATCGAGGCGTTGTGCGACGGCATCGCGAGCATTTCGTGCGGCTTCTGCACGCTTACCCGGATCGCCCGAACGCTGTGCCCGGTTGAGCCCGTCGATCGTGTTGCGATCGATCACTTCGCCGAGGACAAATGTCGCTTCCGACTCGAACGACGACGACTGGGTACCGCTGAACGAGCCGCCACCCGACGACGTGCCACCGGTGCCGCCGCCAGAATCCCCGCCGGCCGGTGCCGACGCGCCGCCGTTCGTCGGCGTTTGTGCGGCATCACCCTCGCGCCCGCCCGAGCTGTGCTGGACGTTGCGATGCGGCTGGTCGTCTTCCGACAGCATCAAGTCCTTCGCGCGTTCGTTGTGTTTGCGCAGATCCGCGACGTGCGCGAGCTCCGACGCCTGTGCATCCAGGCTCGCGACCTGCGTGGCGAGCTGCTTCTCGGTCTCCGCGATCGCCTGCGCCTGCTGCTCGAGCTCCTCGGGATCTGCGAGCGGATCGACCTCCGCATCCGGCACGACGATCTTCTTCGCAGGGCCACCCACCTGGGCACTTACCGAAGCGCGCAGCTTGCCGAGCTCCGCCACGCGCGGGCCCTGCGCCGTGGGTGCCTCGCGATCGATCGCCGCGAGCAACGCCTGGCGCGCCTGGCCCAACACGCGCTGCGCCGCCGCGAGCTGACTATCGAGCTGCGCCAGCTGACCGCTGGTGTCCGCCGAATCGGCGAGCGCTTGCCGGAGCTCGCGATCGCGCCGCCACGACGCCTTCTGCTTCTTCAGGCCATCGACCTTCGCCAGCTGATCCGCGTAGCGCTGCGCGACCTGCTTGCGTTGCGCCGTCAGGTTCGTGAGCTTTTGCTGATCCGTGGCAACCGTCTGCTGTGCTTGCGCGGTCTGTTGGGCGGACTGCGCCCATGCTGGCGAAACCGCCAGGACGAGCATCAGGATCAGGGTCCGCACCACGGCGCTGGTAATAGCACCCCATATGCCACGTTCGAGCCGAGGAGCTGGGCGGATTTACGTTCGCTCCCACCCCCAGATCGTGGGTCCAGAACCACGGTGGGTCTCAGATTTCTGAGGGTCGTAAACTTATGACGAGATATCGCAGGGCTGCGGTTGCGTGTGTGGCGATCACGGCTAGTGGTTCTTCGCCGGGGCGTTCCCACACGAGGTAGTCGCGACCTTCCGCATCGACGACGGCGTGAAACCGGAACCGGCGGAGGCGCTTGCCGTCGCCGCAGTCCAGCGCCTCGCCCTCGAGATGGAGCCCGCGTTCGAGCGGCCGCCCGTACTTCTGCATCACGCGGTCGAGCGCCGCGATCGACAACGGGCCACTCGCGCCATCATCATCGGTCAACTGGAGATTGGCTCCCGCGATCGTTGCAAACGTTTTCGCGTGGCGGCCATCCGCGAGGATTCGCTCGTCGAGGAGCAGGCCGGTTGCCATCGGCGACATCCTACAGGAAAGTTGATGGATGTCCCGGCTGCTCGCGCTCGCGAGTCTCGTCCTGTGCGCGTGTGGCAGTACCCCTGCGGAGATCGCCGGTCCGGCGGGAAAGGGCTCGGGCTCCGGTAGCGGTGATCTGACGAAGTCGTTGCCCGCGACGCTCGAAGCCACGCATCCGAAGATCGGCGATCCACGACCGCTCCACGTGAAGGTCTACGCCGACAAGGGCACACGCGCGTTGCCGCACTGGAAGGAAGAGCTGACCGATCAGCTCGACTACGCCGGTCAGTTCCTCACGCCGCTCCTCGGTATTCGCATGCAGGTCGATTCGATCAACGATTGGGATCGCACGGGCAGCGATCCGCGCGCGGCGTTGAAGGAGCTCGCGCAGGTCGAGCCGAAGCCGAACGACGACACGGTCTGGGTGATCGGCTATATCGCGCCCGCCGATATTTCGTCGAAGGCGTTCATGGAGCTCGGCTCGACGGAGCTGTTGTCGCGCTACGTGATCGTGCGGTCGTGGGCAGAAAAGCCCGAGATCGAAGCGATGGAATCGGTGATCGCGGAGACCAAGATCGGCCCGCAACGCAACGAAGCGGTCGCCGCGCAGAAGCGCCACAAGCAGACCGTGATCTTGGTCAACCAGTTGTTCAAGTCCTTGGGCGCGATCGACGAAGCGGATCCGTCGTGGATCGAACATCCGCTGTATTCGGCGAAGCAGAACACCCTGTCGATCCAGAATCGCGATCTGATCCAGATTGCCGTCGACGCGCGCCTCGGCGGCGGTTCGAATACCCAGATCGCGCACGATTTGTTGGAGGCGATCGAGAAGGCGAACTGGGGCGGCTGGATCCCGAACGATCACGACGACACGATCAAGACGCTGCGCAACATGCTCGACGCGGCGAAGTCGGGAAAGACCGCGGCCGACGTGCCGAGCGCCGCATACGAGGCATTCGATCGCGTCCGCGAGTTGGCGAAGCGTGGCGAGTACAGTCGCGCGCTCGCCGAGCTCGACAACCTGATGGGCACGTATCCCGGCAACGCGACGATGCAGCAGGAGAAGTGCGAGCTGTTGATCGAAAAGCCCGGGGCCGCCGTCGGCAAAGCGCCGCCGCCGCACGATGGCGTGTTGCAGAAGCAAACCCGGCAGGCGTGCGCGCGCGTGTCGGAGCTCGTGCCTGGCGATCCGGCACCGCACCTCGCCGTCGGCGATGCCTTGTTGAAGCAACCGAAGCCAGACTACGTCGCCGCGCGTGCCGAGCTCGAACAAGCCGCCACCAAGATCGTCAATCTCAAGCAAGGCCAACCCGAAGCGTGGAAGCGGCTCGTCGCGATTTACATGTCGATCGGTGCACTGACCTGGGCCGAAGACGCGATCGCCGCGGGCAACGTCGACGACGATCCGTCGAAGAAAGAGATCGCGCAAAAACGCGCACGCTACGGCATCCCGCCGAAAGCGAAGTTCGTGAAGCCGGATGGCGAAGCGCCGCTGTTGGCCGCGACGATCCAAGCGGTGCAGTTGATCGGCGCCGGCAAGTTGCCCGAAGGTGCGAGCGCGCTGGCGACCGCCGACAAGAAGTGGCCTGGTGCGCCGGGGCTCTCGGCGATGCGCTGCGACCTGCTGTTCCGTCAGAACAACGTCGACGGGGCGCGCGCCGCCTGCAATCGGGCGTTGTCGATCGACCCGGATGAATCGTGGGCGTTGTATCTCGGCGGCGTGCTCGCGCTGAAAGATACGAGTGCGGCCGGCACGAAGTCCGGAATCGAAAAGCTAAAGCACGCGGTCGCCGTCGACCCCGATCTCGGGCAGGCGTGGCGCGCACTCGGCAAGGCCTACGATCGCGCGGGCGATCGAGCCGCCCACGACGAATTGGCGAAGGCATACCAAGCCAAGTTCAACCAAGCGCTGCCATAATCCCGCCGTGAGCTTTTTTCGCCGCGTGTTCTCGGCCGACTATCGCGCTGCGGTTGCAGCGGAAGCGGCGGGGAATGTCGATCTCGCAGCGGAGCGATACGCGCTCGCCGGCGAGGCCGATGGTGCGGTTCGCATGCACATCGCGCGAGCGGCACGTGCGGCGTCGCGGCAGGCGGAGATTTCCGCACTGCGCGATGCGATCCGCTGGGCGGGCACCGAGCCAGCGCTGCTGAAGATGGCGTCGAAGGCGCTCGGCCGCGCGCTGTGGGAGAACGTTCGCGTCGAGGGCGTGGCAACCGAACGCGATCGCGCGAAGGTCCGCGAAGCCGCGGAGCTGCTCGTGATCGGCGAGGATCACCAAACCGCGGGCGAAGCGCTCGAGGCGATCGGCGATCTCGCGGCGGCAGCGTCGGCGTACTCGGCCGGTGGCTACGTCGAGAAGATGGAGCAAACGCTCGCGAAGGAAGATGCCGCCGCGAACAAGGCGCGCGATGAAGCGGACGCGTTCGCGAGCTACGAGACCCACATGCGGGTCGGTCGGCGGGATGACGCCCGCGCGGATCTCGCTCGGGCCCTGCACAATGCCGCGGCCGCAGGCGAATACCGGCGGATGCTCGATCAACTCGATACCGCGCTGCTCACCGGTGGGCGCGTCGAGCTGAAGCGCCGTGGCAAGCCGGCGATCGTCGCGTGTGCGGCACCGAAGATCGTGATCGGGCGCGATGCGCTGTGCGACCTGCCCCTGCGCGCCGGCGGTGTGTCGCGCCAGCATGCGGAGATCGATCGGGTCGGCGAGGCATTCCAGCTTCGGGATCTCGATTCGCGCAACGGCACCTCGCTCGCGGGGCTGCCGCTCGTCGGTCGCGTGCCGCTCGTCGGCACGGGCAAGTTCGGGCTCGGCGAAGAATGCGTGATCGAGTTCGAGCTCGCCGCCGGGATCCTGACGCTGCACATCGCGAACGGGCTCGACCGCGGCGTCACGCTGATCGCGGGCGATGACGGCGCGAAGTTGCCGCTCGCACCCACGGGCCTCGACATCGTGTTTCAACGCGGCCGGCCGCTGATCGGGCGCGGCGGCGCACGCGAAGTCACGTTCAACGACGAGCCGCTCGGCGAGCTGCGCGTGCAGTTGATCCGCGGCGATCGGATCGTTGCCGATGGCGACGAGATCGACGTGGGCTAACCCGCGAGATCGAGCTCGAGCACGGTGCCCTTGTCGATAAAGTCACCGAGCAAGCGACGGATCGCGATGTTGCTCGGCAGCACGAACGCGTAGAGCCGCGAGTACGCGCGCGCTTGTGCGATCGAGATCAACACGTCTCGCAACAGCGATCCGATCCGGCGGCGCTGGCGATCGTCCCCGACGAGAAACGCGATCTCGGCGGCACCATCTTCGAGGCGAATCATGCGCGCCACCGCGACGAACTTGCCGTCTTCCACCGCGACGATCGCCACGTGATCGACGTTGTCGATCCGCGTGAGGTAGCGCCAGTGCGCGTCCGAGAGATCGGTGACGTGACCGTGAAACCGCTGATAGCGCGATTGCGACGACAGCGTCGCGAACCACGCGCGGAGCTCCGGCTCGTCGGACGCGTGCAGCTCGCGAAGCCTCAAGACGGTGCCGTCGGACAGCGCGGCACTCGCAGGCAACCTCATATCGACCACTGTCGCGTGCTCAGGTTTCCGTGACGTTTCGTCAATGGAAATTCGTCGGGTAGACTAAGGCGTGGCTCGCGTCTCGTGGTTCCGACGGCTGTTCGGTGGTGCCCCCGAACCCGCTTCGTTGCCGGCACCACCACCGCCGTCGCAACCGCAAACACTCGGTAGCGAGGAAGAAGTGTTCCTCGCGCAGCTCGTCCAGGATCTCGGCGATGGCAAGCGTCGCGATCAAGTTAGCAGCACGGACGTGCTCGCGAAGCTCGACGGATTATGGGCGTCGGGTCACGAGCGACTCGCGATCGAGTGGATGGAAAAGCTGCTCGGCGTGCCCGAAATTCCCGAGGACACGCTCGCGCCGGTGCGGGCCAAGCTCGTCGAGCGTTACGAGCAGCGCGGCGAGCTCCAGACCGCGATTCCCCACCTCGAGCTGCTGATCTCGGTCGATCCGTACGCGTTACGCGCGCACTACTTGCTCGCCGAGCACGCGCGCCGGCGCGAGGATCACGAACGCGCGCTGCGCCACTACGAAGCCGTGCTCGGACGCGATGTCGACTATCCGAACGTCCGGGTCCGCGTCGAACGGCTCCGGCAATTGACCGGGCGTGCGGCACCGGTCGCCGGTGAGACGATCGCGGCGGGCGATGTCGTCGGCGTGCAAGCCGGCATGCGCTACCGCCTGATGCGCGAGCTCGGTCGCGGCGCCACGGGCGTGGTCTATCTCGCGCGCGATGCGGAGCTCGATCGCGATGTCGCGATCAAGCTTCTCCACCCTCACCTCGCGGGGACGCAGCAGCAGGACGCGATCGACCGGTTCTTTCACGAGGCCCGGGTGATGGCGGCGCTGCGGCATCCGAACGTCGTCGCGGTGCTCGATCTCGACGAGGCCTCGCGCCGGATCGTGATGGAGCTCGCCGCCGGTGGCACGTTGCGCGACCTGTTACGCGAGCGCGGTCCGCGAACGTTGCGGCGCGCGATCGAGCGTCACACGCAGGTGCTCTCGGCGCTCGCGGCGGCGCATCGGCGCGGCATCATTCATTGCGACTTGAAGCCGGGCAATCTGATGTTCCGGCGCGATGCGGATAAGCCAGGTGTCGAGGTGATCCTCGGCGATTTCGGCGTCGCGCATCTTCCCGACGAGAAAGGCACGGTCGCGGCGACCGAGCGTCGCGCGGAAGCCGTGGGCACGCTCGCGTACATGGCGCCCGAGCAGCGGCGCGGCGAGTTCTCGGCGGCGAGCGATGTCTACGCGAGTGCGGTCGTGCTGTACGAGATGTTCACCGGTCACGTGCCGTGGAATCGCGAGCAGGTGATGGCGGGAACGCGCAGGCCCGGTGACTTCCAGATTCCGCGCGCGATCTTTCAGGATGCGCCGTCGCTGTCGGAGGCGGTGCAGCAGCACATCGATCACCTCGCGGATCCGGAACCGGCGAAGCGGCCGACCACGTTCCAAGCGCTCGCCGAGGCGAATCGCTTGAAAGAGCGCATCATCGCCGCCGGTGCGGCGTAGGATTCTGCGAGTAGATGAAGTTCACGCCGGTGCACGTCGCGAGCGGCTTGCCCGCGACCGCGATCGGTTTGTAGCGCCAGGTCTTCACACCCGCGACGAGCTTCGCGTCGTACGCGGGAATGCCCGTCGAGCGAATCATGCCCGCGTGTTGCACGACGCCGGTGCCATCCCAACACAGCTCGACCGCACCGAGGATCGTCGGCCCACCGGCTCGCGCGATCTTGGTCTTATCAGCGTCGTCGGGCGCGATGTTCTTGTTGCCTTCGATACGCAGCGCTTGCTTCGTCCCGATGTGAAACGCCGCCTCGGTCTCCGGTGACATCGATCGCAACGGTAGCGTGGCCACGTCGTCCGGATCGCTCGTGCCAACGCTCAGGCGTTCGTACGCGCACACCGGCGTGGGATGACCAGCTACGAGAAACGGCGAAAACTTCCAATCGTCGAGCTTCGAGCGAAACACATCGCGGGTCGTGGGCGACGAGGCGTCGCGCAGATGGATTCCAGTGACCGCGCCCTCGCCATCGATACAGATCTTGAACCACGCGTACGCCTCGTTCGCCGTCGGTACGATCTGACGCGTCTCCGCGAGCAGCGAATCGGCGACAGCGCTATCGAGGATCGGTAGCCCCTGCCCACTCGTCCGCAACGGCTCGAGTGCCGATGGCGCCACGGTTGGCAGCACGTCATTCGCATCGCGCCGACCCGAGAATCCGACCCACATCAACTTGGCGGCGTCGTCCATCCCCGTGAAGCCGAGCTCGACTTCGAATCCCGGCTCGTAGGTCGCGACGACGACATCACCAAAGCCGTCGAAGCGTGGACTGGTCTGGAACGATGACAGCGTCGTGAGGCAACGCGCGAATTCGTGTCGATCCGCGTCGGCGATCGTGCGTGCGACCGGAAACTTCTGCTGGCAGGCTCCGTCCGCGAACCACAGGCCGAGGTTGGTGAGCTTCGGCGCGAACGCTGCTTCGACGCCCGCGACGTCCTTCTTCGCGATTGCCGCGAACAAGTCGCTGGTCAGTCGCATGTCGAGATCGTGCTTTTCGATCGTCTCCGGTTGCGGCGCCGCACCACCACACGCCGCCACGAGAACCAACACCCCGTACTTCATCGCGCGAGCATAGCTGACGTACGTTGTCAGCTGGTACGCGGGTGTCGCATTGATCGATCGCGGTCACGCGCAGACCATCGATGCATGCGAACGCTCGCTCTCGTCTTGCTGATCGGTTGTGCCCATCCCGACAAACCGAACGCTCCGACGAATATTCCGTCGGCGACCGGCGACATCCACGACTTCGACGAGTTCGCAGGCGCATGGACGTTCACGAACAAGCGCTTGAAGGTCCGCCATCAACACTCGACCGACTACGAAGAGTTTCCGTCCGTCAGTTGCACCACGAGCTACCTCGACGGCGATGCGAACGTCGACGAGATCTACTACCAGACCAAGGGCTGGCGCGGCCTCACCGTGCGCACGTTCGACAAGGCGAAGAAGCAGTGGTCGATCTACTGGGTGAACATGCGCGACGGCGTGGTCACACCACCGGTGCTCGGGGGCTTTACCGGCAACGAAGGGAACTTCTACGGGCCGGACACCGACGGTGACCTACCCGTGATCTCGCGGTTCCACTGGATCAAGACCGATCACGATCACCTGACGTGGGAGCAGTGGTTCTCCTACGACAACGGCAA
Source organism: Kofleriaceae bacterium (assembly GCA_047600425.1). Taxonomy (GTDB): domain Bacteria; phylum Myxococcota_A; class Polyangia; order Haliangiales; family Haliangiaceae; genus JABFXX01. The sequence goes on from JASGLC010000001.1 coordinate 852,480, forward strand.
GACGTGGGAGATGAACTGGACGAACTTCCTCACCCGCGCCGACTGGGACACGGTGTGCGAGAAAGGTCGACCGAAGCCGATCTAGGCTTCGTCTTTGACCGGCGTGGCCTTCAGCGCGGCCTTGCCGTCCTTCACGTACACCGTGAACCGAACTTCGCGACAGCCGGTCTTCGTCATCAGGTCGTCGCGGTTCTTCACGAGCTTCTCGGCAAACTTTTGGTACGTGAGCCCGCTCGTGTTTTCACCGCAGCTCTTCTTCACCGAGACGAACTGCTCGAACACCTGCTTGAAGTACGGATCGACCGACGGCTCCGTCGGCGGGACACCGAGGATGTCGTCGTCGAGCGAGAGCGGTTGCGTTGCATTGTGCGGCAGGGTCTCCGGCGCTTGAATCCCACGCGGTGGGGTGGCGCTCGGAATCGGCGGCTTCGGTGCCGAGGGACGTTGCGGTCGGCGTCGGCGCAGGCGTGGGTGCACGCATTTGCGGAGCCGGTTGCGGCGCCGGGTCGTGGAACTTGAACTCCGACGGCGGCGGTGCAGCCGTAGCGACCGGTGCACCACCGGGGCGTGCCGGTGCCGGTGGCAACGCGCCCGCGAGCAGATCGATCGTGCCGAGCGAGCCTTCGGGCGCGGGCCCGAGGAGCTGATCGAGGTTCGTGCGCGCCGACTTCGCATCGCGACCGAGCTTGTCGATGTGGATGTTGACCGAGCGCGCGATCGAGCCGTACTTGCCACCGTGGGCATCTTCGGCGAGCCGCTCCGACTCGTTCTTCGACAGCTTGATCGCGTCGTTCTGTAGCGCCCGCAGCGGGCGATCGGATTCCATCCACATGAAGCCAATCCCGAGCGCGAGCGCGATCAGAAAGCCAATGCCGACGACGATCAGGATCTTCGTCGAGACGTCACTCTTGCGTACCGCCGACAGCGTGCCGCCGAAACCACGCGCTTCGACGGTCTTCGCGAACACCGCGTAGTACGCGCCCTTCGTCATCGCTTCGCCGGGCATGCGCGCGATCATCGCCGTGAAGTGATCGTTGCCACTGACGAGGGACAGGGGCTTGTTCGCCGCGCAGTCCTTCGACAGATCCGGACCGGTCAGGCCCGCGAGCGCATCGACCATCGGCTTGTGATCGAGCGAGAGTGACTTGCTCGCCGCCACGTCCTCGTTGCCGAGATAGAACGCGACCTGCGTATCGACCGCCGACAGCCGGCCGCCGAGATCCTTCGCCAGCTCGTTCGTGACCTTGTGACCGAGCACGACCGCGCCGACGTAATCGACCGGCGGATTCGTGCGAATCACCGGCGCCGCCGACACGAGATACATCGTGCCCTTTTGCGTCCACAGATCATCGCGCAGGTAGCCGGCGAGTGCGTCGTCGACGAGCGGACGCCCCGCGACGACATCACCGAAATCGTTTTCATCGATCTTCACGTTCGCGACCACGCGACCTTTGTGATCGATCAGGATCGCGAAGTCTGGCTTGCGACCCTTGATGTTATCGACGAGCTTTTGCGCGGATTCGCGGACGTTCTTCATCCGGTTCGCGTCGAGCTCTTTGGCACCCGTGGCCTGGTCGAGTGCGCTCACGATCTCCGGCGCGCGCGCGAACGTCGACGTCAGCGCGACGCGATCACGCGCATCGTCCGCGAGCAAGATGTCGATCACCGAGCACGCGGTGGTGAGGCGCGCGTGCTCTTCTTCCGCTACCTGACGCTGCGCCGGCTGCGGCATGACGATCGCGATCGTGATGCCGATCGCAGCGAGTAGCGCGATCAGGAAGAACCAGATCTTCGAGAGAAACACCGCTCACTCCTTGTCCGCGCCGAGTGCACCGGCGGGGATCTTGGGGTTGACGTCGGCCTTGCCCTTCGCGGTGATCTCGACGGCGTCGTCCGGACGTTTGATCCAGTCGTCGCCGTACCACAGCTTCAGCTTGTAGCTGCCGGGCGGAATGTTCTCGATCTCGAAGTGGCCGCTCTCGTCGGGGTACGCGATAAACGCGGTGCTGACGACGACGAGCTTACCGACGAGGTGCGGCGCGTCCTTGTCACTGATCGTGTAGACCTTGCCGGCTTCTTTCGTGTGCAAGGTCTTGTTGCCCGACGGATTGACGGGACCGACCTCGACGAACGTCGGATCTTCTTTCGCGACGAGCGTGCGCGCGGTCTTCGACTGGTTGACGATCACGACATCGGCCCCGGCCGCGGCCGCGATCACCGGATGCGAGAACGATTCGCCGACGAGGTTCCACTGCACGCGCGGCGGCGCGACCGGCGTGTCACCGCCTTCGACCACCACGATCATCTTTTGCGTAGCGACGACCGGGCGGACCGGCGTCACCGGATTCTCGGTGCGATCGATGAAGCCCTTCGGCGCTCCACCCGGGGTGCCCGGAGCCGGCCGATGCGGCAGCGATGCCGGGATGTCGATCTTGCCGACCAACGTGCCCGCGTTTGCAGTTGCACCCAGGGCGGCGCCCACCAGCACTATGGCCATGCGCATGCGGGTGAAATCGTACGTGGGTCCTCGGCGTGCTTCAACGAGCTGATCCCGCAACCTTTCGATTGTTCGGCCTGTTTCGCCGGCCGTTTAGACGCAACCGGATCGCGGGTCAGCCGATATCGCACCCATGGTTAGGGCCTCCCCGCTCGCGCTCGCGGCCGTGTTTGCCGTCGCGATCGCGATCGGGCGGGCGTGCTCCGGCCCCGCGCCGATTCCACCAGCCGGTATAGATGACCGCGAGGACGACCACCTCGTCGGCGTGGTCAGCGGGTTGCCGCAAAGCTCGCCGCGCGGCCTCGGGGTTGTCGTCGACACGATGGCCGGTAGCGTGTGGATGTGGACTACCGAACCGGTGCTCCCCGGCGACGTGATCGCGATGACCGGCCGGCTGAGATCGCCGCATGGCGTGCGCAATCCCGGCGAGCCCGAGGTCCCGGTGCGTGCACCGCTCGAGCTCACGGCGACACGCGTCGATCATCTCGGCGAAGCCGATTCGCTGAAGCTACGCGCGTTGCGCTGGGCCGCCGAGACGCAGGGGACGTGGGCGGCGCGGTTTGGCAAAGACACGGGTGGCGCCGCGTTGCGCGGCATCGTCACCGGCGATCGCGGCACGGTCCCGCCCGAGCTCGATCAACGGTGGCGAGCGTGCGGCATCTACCACGTGTTGTCGGTGAGCGGGCTGCACCTCGCGGTCGTCGCCGGGCTCGCGTTCGCGCTGCTTCGCAAGCTCCTCGCCGCGGCGCCATTCGGCGGGCGGATTCGACCCGAGCGGTGGGCCGCACCGCCCGCGTTGATGCTCGCGATCGCGTACACGCTGATCACCGGCGCGCAGCTCGCGACGCTGCGCTCGCTCGTCGTGATCGCGATCGTGTTGATCGGGCAAGCGATCGCTCGGCCGGTGCGCCTGCTCGACGCGATCGGGCTCGCCGCGATCGTGCTGCTCGCGTGGCATCCCACCGATGTCGTCGATCCGTCGTTCCAGCTGTCGTTCACGGCGGCGCTCGCGCTCGCGCTGCGACCGAAGCTGAACCGGATCTTCGAGGGCCGCGCGACCCGGTGGTTGCGCGAGGGCATCGTCACGTCGGCGTGGGTCACGCTCGCGACCGCCCCGTTAACGGCCTACCACTTTCACCAAGTGCAGGTCGGCGGCGTGATCGGCAACTTGATCCTCACGCCCGCGCTCGAGCTGATCGCGCTGCCGGTCGGGCTCGCCGGCGCGATCGTGAATTCGCCGCTGCTGATCCACGTCGCGAGCTGGATCGTCGCGCGCGTCGACGATCTCGCCGGCGTGATCGCGCGGGTGATGCCGGTCGGCGATATCGCGATCGCGTCGCTCCCCGCGATGATCGTGCTCGTCGTGCTCGCGTTGATCCTGCTATCGCGCGCTCGCCGCACGCGCGTCGACATCGCGCTCGGCGTCGCGTTTCTCGCGACCTGGCTCCTCGCGCGCACGCCGCCCGCGCCGCACGAGCTGCGCGTGACGTTCCTCGATGTCGGGCAAGGCGATGGCGCGATCGTCGAGCTGCCGGATGGCCACGCGTGGATCATCGATGCCGGCGGGCTCGCGAGTCGCCACGATCTCGCCGCCGCATCGTCGACGGGAAAGATCGTCACGCGCGCGCTCGAAGCGTACGGCCACGATCGGATCGAGCTCGCGATCATCAGCCACCCGCATCCCGATCACTACCTCGGGCTCGCGGCGATCACGCTACCGATCGATCAGGTGTGGTCGGCCGCCGGTGATGCTAGCGAGAAGCCGAGCCGATTGCCGAGCTTCTTCCAGCTCGCGCCGCACGCGGTCCATCCGCCGTTGGGACTCGCACGCACGGAAGCCGGCGTCGAGCTCTACGTCTATGCGCCGGAGATGGCCGGGCGCGAGCAGATCGATCCCGTGCGCTCGACGAACGACAACTCGCTCGTGATCGAGCTGCGCTACGCCGGCCGATCGATCCTGTTCGCCGGCGACGTCGAGCTCGAAGGCGAGGATGCGGTTCGAACCGAGCCTCCGTCCGGTCGACCTCGTCAAGGTCCCGCACCACGGCAGCCCGACCTCGTCGACGCCGGGCTTCATCGCGGCAACCCACCCGGCCTATGCCGTGATCTCGTGCGGGATCGCGAACAGTTTCGGGTTCCCCTCGCCGGCTGTGGTCGCCCGCTGGCAGGCTGCCGGTGCCGAGGTCTTGCGCACCGATCGCGATGGCGCGGTCACGGCCCGAATCACGCCCGGTGGAGCGCTTGTTGTCGACCGATTCCACATGTGATGATGGAGGCGGTGGCAACGCCCGACAAGGACGCGATCGACGAGGCGGTCACGCGCGGCAGCGATCTGCTGAAATCGGGCAAGCTCGAAGAAGCGCAGAAGGCGTTTCGCGCGGCGCTGCTCCTCGACGGCGAGAACTCGCGCGTGCTCGCGCTGCTCGGCCTCGCGCACTTTCGCGGCAACCAGTTCGATCAAGCCCGCGCGATCTACGAAGACCTCGTCGAGCGCATGCCCACCGATGCGTCGCACCGGCTGAACCTCGGCCTCGTCTACCTCAAGCTCGGCGACGGCGCGAAGGCGATCAACTCGCTCGAAGCGAGCCGTGCCCTCGATCCGAGTCAGGGCCGCGCCGTCAGCTATCTCGGCCTCGCGTATGCGCGCGCCGGTCGCTACGCCGAAGCGTATCGCTCGTTCTTGCTCGCCGGCCAAACGGATCTCGCGTCGGAGATCGAGAGCAACCTCACGGATGCCGAGCGCGAAGGCATTCACCAGCAGCTCGCGCGGACCGGGATGGACGTCAAAGCGCGGACGTCGTCGCAGGAGATCCGGATCGCCCCGCGCACGTCGGCGCCGGATCTCGCGCATCCGGTCGCGCGCACGACCACGCCGCGTACGATTCCACCGCCGCCGCCGCAACCGGAAGCGGACGGTGCGCCGACGTCGGTGAACGATGCGCCGACCGCGCGAACGACGGGCGATGCCATCCCGGTGCTCGATCCGAACACCACGCGGCGAATGACCGAGTCGCTGCAGTTCGTGCTGCCGAAATCGGCGGCGCCGGTGCCGGTCGCTGAAGGTCAGTCCGCGCTGTCGGCGGCCGTCGATCACGCCACGCCCTCGAACGCCGCGATCGCGTTGCCGCGTGCACGTGCCGAAGCTCGCCCGCCGGTCCCGCTCTCGCAACTCGCGACCGAAGATCTGGTCCGCCCGGACGATAGCGAGGAGCCGTTCGAGATCACGCCAGCGGGCGCGCTCGTCATTCGCGTCACGGATCGCGTGCTGACCCGACTCGATGGCGTGCATGCGACCGGCGGCGATCTCACGTACGAGCCGGCGCGCCGGCGCTCGCGCGGTCATCTCACCGACGAGAAGTTCGATCACGGTGGCAGCCAGCTCGCGGTCGTCAACGGCACCGGCTATTTGATCGCGGTACCGGACGGCAAGCGCGAGTTCGCGGCCGTGATGCTCGACGACGACATCTTCTACCTCCGCGAAGATCTGATCTTCGCGTTCGAATCGAAGCTGCGGTGGGAGAACGGCAACGTGCCCGGCCTGCGCGGTCGCCTACCGGTCGTCCAGTTCCGCGGCGATGGTGCGGTCGCATTGCGGACCGAGCGCACGCTCGTTCGCGTGAAGCTGCCGCCGCAGGGCATCGTGTTCGTCGATGCGTCGAAGCTCGCCGGTTGGATCGGTCGCGTGATTCCGCGTGCGGTAGTTCCACCGCAGGGCGGACCGATGGGTGATGTTTGCGTGGAGTGCACCGGTGAAGGCGTCGTGCTCGTCGATCCCGTCGGCGCGGCGATTCCACCGGTCGTGATCGACAAGCCCGTCGAACAAACCGCACCGTCCCGACCCACGCCGCCACCAGCGCCGTCGCGCGAGCATTCGATGCAGCTGGATCTCGACGAAGTCGAGCCCGGCCGCGACGAGATCTAAGCACCCTCATATATCCGATGACGCCGATCGATGTCGCAGCGCGGCTGGCCGGCAAGCGCGGGCGCGTTCTGCTTGCATAGCGGGCGCGACGACGACGGCCTCGGCAAACACTCGTTCGTCACCGCGATGCCGAGCGCCGTGCTGATGGCGCGCGGGCGATCGTTGGTCCGGCTCGATGCAAATGGTAGCGCGACGAAGCGCTGGACCGCGGATCCGTTCGATGCCGTCGAGGAATTCCTCGCCGAGCACGGCTGCACGACCGCGCTCGCGCCTGGTGCCCCTGCCCCGCGCGTGATCGGCTACTTCTCGTACGACCTCGCGCGCGTCGTCGAGAAATTGCCCGGCGGCCCGAGCCTCGGCAACGACACGCCCGATCTGTGGCTCGCCGCCTACGATGGCGTCGCCCGCGTGTCTGGAGACACCTACGAGCTGGTCGGTCCGGATCCCGGACAGCTCGAGCGCGCGATCGCGAACGGCCCGCAGGCGCTCGGCCTCTTGCCCGCGATCACCGCGCTCGTCCCCGATGACGACGGCGGTCACCACATGGCGCGCGTCGAACGCGTCCGCGACTACCTCGCATCCGGCGACGTCTATCAGGTCAACCTCGCGCGCCGGCTCGTCGGACGGATCACCTCGCCCGGTGATCCGCTCGCGCTCTACGCGCGACTCGCCGCCGTCAATCCCGCTCCCTACGGCGCGTTGATCGAAGCCGATGGCGTGTCCCTGCTCTCGAGCTCGCCCGAACGGTTCCTCGCGAGCTCCGGCGATCGAATCGAGACGCGTCCGATCAAGGGCACGCGGCCACCCGGATTCGCCGACGAGCTCGCGGCATCGCCGAAAGATGCGGCCGAGCACCTGATGATCGTCGATCTCGAGCGCAACGACCTCGGTCGCGTCGCCGAGACCGGCAGCGTGCGCGTCGATTCGCTCGGCTACGTCGTCGAGCTGCCGACGCTGCTGCACAAGGTCTCGCGCGTCTCGGCGAAGCCGCGGTCGAACGTGGGCTACGCGGAGCTGTTGCGCGCGACATTTCCCGGCGGCTCGATCACCGGTGCGCCGAAAGTGCGCGCGATGCAGTTGATCGACGAGCTCGAGCCCGCGCGCCGCGGCCCGTACTGCGGTGCGTTCGGCTACTTCGCACCGTCGGGCTTCGAGCTCGCGATCGCGATCCGGATCGGCGTGATCAAAGGCTACGAGCTGCGCGTCCACGTCGGCGGCGGCATCGTCGCGGATTCCGATCCGGCGGCCGAGCTCGAAGAGACCGAGCTCAAGGCGGCGGGTTGGAAACAGGCGCTAGCGCGAGTCGGATCCGAACGCTAGCGCGTGAGTGGCAGTCGCGGAACGGACGATAGCCGGTGGCTACGGAACGTTTAGCGTGATCCACGTGATCGTGCTGTCGCCGACCGGGACGTTCGGCACGGCGATCGCGTTACTGCCTTGCGGCGTCAACGTCAGCGCCGCGGCGCCGGTCGTGATGCCCGCGAACCAGACCATCCCGTACGTCCCGGTGCCGGTCACCGACCAATCGGTCTTCGTCGTGCCGTCGTAGAGCGTGTTGTAGACCGCGGTCGGCGTGACCGTGCCGGCGACCGTCGCGACCGGCGTCCCACCGTGCACCACGCGCACGAACACGTCGCCCGTCGCGCCGACCTGCGTGATGCCGTTGTTGTTCTGGAGATCGATGTAGTCCGCGGACTTCACGATCGGGATCAACGTCGAGAGCGAGAACGCCATCTGCGATGTCTCGATATCCATCCCGTCGACCGACCACGTGACATTCGAGCTCGTCGGCGACGCGATCGAAAACGTCCCGTCCGCGGCCGACGTCGCGAGCGCGCCATCGAGATGAATGTTGTACCCGCCCACGCCCGTCGCCGCGCACACCGTCGGCTGACGTAAGATCCGACAGCAAGCACAGTCGTCCCGTAATCACCGAGCCCGAGCCTGAGCCCGAGCCCGAGCCCGATCCGGAACCACTGCCGGATCCCGATCCGGAGCCGTTACCACCGCCACCGCCGCCGCCTCCACCGCCCGTCGGGACGTCGTACTTCTGTCCATCCGCCTGCGTACACGCGGCGACCATGGCAACGGCGATCACGAACCTCATGTCTGCAGTCTACGCCGCGGCCATCGTCGGGCGAGATTTTCGACGACGAGCAGCCCGACACCGACCACCAATGCGACATCCGCCACGTTGAAGATCGGCCAATAGTGCCCCCTCCAGTGGCACGCGACGAAGTCCGTCACGTCACCGTTCGCGATCCGGTCGATCAGGTTCCCGAGCGCGCCACCCGCGATCAACGCGTACGCCGCACGCAAGACACGCTGCTCCGGCCGCGTGCGCGCCGCCGCGATGCCGAGCGCGATCAACGCGATCGCCGCGATGCCGCCGAACAGCACGTGCGCCGCGGTGTGGTCGCCGCCGTCGGCAAACATCGAGAACGCCGCGCCGGGATTTTTCGCGAGTTGCCAATCCCACACGCCGCTGATCACGGGTTGCGGGTGCCCGGGGACGAGCGTCTCGCGCGCCCATTCCTTCGACGCCTGGTCGAACCCCGTCGACGTGACGAGGATCGCTAGAAAGATCAGGATCCGGCGCGTGCGCATGGCCGATCAGACCCGCGCGAACGTCCCGAAAATTCCTACGCTTCGAGATTCTTGACCATGCCGGCTTTGCGCTGCCGGTCGGCCTTCTTCGCATTCGTCTTTTTGTTCTCGATCTGGATATCGATGAACATCAACCCCACGCCGATCACGAGCACGATGTCCGCGACGTTGAACGTGGGCCACACCATGAACTTCAGGTCCCACGAGATGAAGTCCGTGACGCCGCCGTAGTAGATGCGATCGATCAGGTTGCCGATCGCGCCACCGGCGACGAGCGCGAGCGCCCAGTGCAGGATCTTTTGATCCGGCCGCGACTTCTTCAGCATCACGATCATGCCGATCGTGGCCGCGATGCCGACGACCGATAGCAACACCCGCGCGACGGCGAGCGATCCGAACAGGCCGAATGCCGACCCCGGGTTGATCGAAAACCGCCAGGTCCAGAATCCCGAGATCACGTCGACGCTCTTACCCGCGCAGTGCGCCATCTTCGTGGTCGCGTCCGGCAGGTAGTCGATCGGAATCACGCACTGCCCGCCTTCGCCGGTGCCATGGCCGAGGATCGGCAGCGAGGCGCGCGCCCAGATCTTGGTCGCCTGATCCGCGATCGTCGACAACAGGCCGACGATGATGAACAGACGCCACTTCGCTTTCTGGACTGCTTCCATCGGTCAGGACTTTCTCGCCGCGAGCGCGGCCGCGCAACGTTCACACACATCGTTCGGTTCCGCCGCCAGGTGATCGTAGTGCTTCCAGCAGCGTTCGCACTTGGGCCCCGGATGTGCTGCCACGTCGACCTCGCCCGTGCCATCCGCCAGGGTCACCGCCGACGTGATGAACAAGTCGGCGAGCTCGGCCTCGTGCCTCGCGAGCACCGCGCGATCCGCCGCGCTCGCCTTCAACGTGACGGCCGCATCGACCGACTTGTTCTTCTGCGCGCGGAACGGCTCGAGCGCCTTCGTCACGCGCTCGCGCCACGCCTTCAGCGTTTCGAACTCGGTCATCAGGTGCTCGTTCGTCGCCTGCGCGACCGGGAACTGCGCGATGTGCACGCTCGTCGGATCGCCATGCTTCTTCGGCAGGTACTTCCACACGTCTTCCGCCGTGAAGCACAAGATCGGCGCCATGATCGTGGCGAGGGCACGCACCGCTTCGTACTGCACGAACTGCGAGGCGCGGCGGCGCGGTGAATTCGCCGCATCGTTGTACTGGCGATCCTTGATCACGTCGTTGTAGAGCGCGCTCAGCTCGACGGTGACGAAGTCGACCATCAGCTTGTGCACGATGTGCAGCTCGTACTTTTCGTACGCGATCTTCGCCTTCGCGACGAACTCGTCGATCCGCGCGAGCATGTACGTATCGGTCGCGAGCGTGACCTGATCGCGCGTGGTGCCGTTCGGATCGTAATCCGCGAGGTTGCCGAGCGCGAATCGGATCGTGTTGCGGAGCTTGCGATACCACTCCGCGAGACCACCCTTGTTGTTCTCGCCGAACAGGATCTTTTCCGTGTACGGGATGTCGTTGCGGTAATCGACCGACGCGACCCACAACCGGAACATCTCCGCGCCGTGCTTCTCGATGATCTGCTCCGGCGGGATGTAGTTGATCTTCTTCCCCTCCGCCTTCGCCTTTTCGATTTCGGACTTCGAGTACGGCCGACCGAATTCGTCGACGACGAAGCCGTGCGTGATCACCGTCTTGTACGGCGCACGCCCCATCACACCGATGCCGGCGAGCAGCGAGCTGTGAAACCAGCCGCGGTGCTGATCGCTACCTTCGAGGTAGACGTCGATATCTTTGTAATCCGCGCCGTCCGGACGATTTTCCATCGCGAGCCACGACACGCCGGACTCGAACCACACGTCGACGATGTCCTTCTCGCGCTCGAGCTTGTCCGCACCGGCGCCGCACGACTTGCACTTCGTCCCCGCGGGCACGAGCTCCGCGACCGAGCGCTTCCACCACGCGTCCGCACCTTCTTTGTCGAAGATGTTCGCGATGTGATCCATCACGTCGGCGTCCGCGAGCTCGCCCTTACAGCCCGTGCAATAGAACACCGGAATCGGCGTGCCCCACAGCCGCTGGCGCGACAGCACCCAGTCCGGACGATTCGCGATCATCGCGTTGATCCGCGACTCGCCCCACGCCGGCACCCACGTCGTGTTCGCGATCTGTTGGAGCGCGCGCTGCCGCAACTCGTCGTGATCGATCTCGATGAACCACTGCGGCGTGGCGCGGAACACGATCGGATTCTTGCAGCGCCAGCAGTGTTGGTACTGGTGACGGAGCTTGTCCGTCGGCGGATTCAACAGGAACCCGGTCGCGTGCAGATGCGCGACGATGATCGGATTCGCCTCTTTCGTGGTCTTGCCCGAAAGCTCCTCGCCGTTGTCGAGCACGATGCCCGGCACGTAGCGCGCGAAGTCGTCGATCGGCGCGTACGCCGGCAGGCCGTGGGCTTCGCCGGTCTTGTAGTCGTCCGCGCCATGGCCCGGCGCCGTGTGGACGAGACCGGTACCGGCTTCGTCCGTCACATAGTCCGCGAACCACAACCGCCACGCGTTATCGCCGCCGACCTTTGCCGTCGGCAGGAACGGATGCTTGTAGCGCGCGCCTTCGAGCGCCTTCAGCTCCGCCGGCGTCATTTCCGTGGCGCCATCTAACGAGATCTTCGTCGCTTCGGAGAACTTTTCCGACAGCGCCTTCGCGACGATCAGGTGATCGTCACCGTGCGGGATCACGAGATACGTGAACGTGGGGTTCGCGACGATCGCCAGGTTCGCGGGAAGCGTCCACGGCGTGGTCGTCCAGATCACGAGCGACGCGGGCTTGCCGCGGAAGCCGTCGACGAGCGGGAACTTCACGTACACCGACGGCGACGTGTGATCGTGATATTCGATCTCGGCTTCGGCGAGCGCCGTCCGATCGACCGGGCACCACGAGACCGGCTTGTCCTTGCGATAGAGATAGCCATCGCGCGTGAACTTCGCGAGCGCGCGCGCGATCGCACCTTCGTAGCTCGCGTCGAGCGTCAGGTACGGCTTGTCCCAATCGCCGAGCACGCCCAGCCGGCGGAACTCGGTCCGCTGGATCTCGACGAACTTCAGCGCGTACTGCTTGCACGCCTCGCGGATCTGCGCGGGCGTCATGCCGTCCTTCTTGCCCTTGAGCTCGCGCTCGACGGCTAGCTCGATGGGCAGGCCGTGCGTATCCCAACCCGGCACGTACGGCGTGCGGAACCCGGCCATCGTGCGCGACTTGACGACGATGTCCTTCAGGATCTTGTTGAGGATGTGACCGTAGTGAATGTGCCCGTTCGAATAGGGAGGGCCATCGTGCAGCACCCACAGCGGTGCGTTCGCGCGGGTTTCGGCAATGCGCGCGTACAGATGACTGTCGTCCCACTCTTTCAAGATCACGGGCTCGCGGGTCGCGAGATCCCCCTTCATGGGGAACTCGGTCACCGGCAGAATCACGGTCTCCTTGTACTTGGACACGGGACGCGGACCATACAACGCAATAGACTGGGACGCATGGCGGACGCAGCGGTGAAGCGTGCTGATTGGGACGACTACTTCATGAGCATCGCGCAGGTCGTCGCGACGCGATCCACGTGCCCCCGGAAGTACGTGGGGTCGGTGCTCGTTCGCGATCGAACGATCCTGTCGACCGGCTACAACGGGTCGATCCGCGGGATGCCGCACTGCTCGGACGTCGGCCACATGATGGAAGAAGGCCACTGCGTGGCGACCATCCATGCCGAAGCGAATGCGATCATCCAGGCGGCGAAGAACGGGGTGAACATCGATGGCGCCACGAACTACGTCACCGCGAGCCCGTGCTGGTCGTGCTTCAAGCAGCTCGCGAACGCCGGCGTGAACCGGATCTGTTACGGCGAGTTCTATCGGGACGAGCGGATCTTCGACGTGGCCAAGAAGATCGGGATCGAGCTCGTCCACGTCCCTCTCCCGGGAGTGAACCTGCCGCCGCTCGCGCCCCCGGCTGAAAAGTAGGGGATCTGCGATACCGTTTGAGCCCCAACTAATTGGAAATACGTTCAGGTGGGCGAAGGACCTTCAGTCGATTTATCGTCTCGATTCTTGTGATCGATCTCTGGATCGACCTAGGTTCGATGTCCATGCGACGGATTGGTGTCATCGTCGCGGCAGCGCTCCTCTGCGCTGGCGTGGTGGAAGCAGCTCCGCAGAAGGCGTCGTCGACCAGCAAGTCGACACAGCCTGCCGCGAAGAAATCCAGCAAGCATCGTGCGGTGGCGGCGTTCAGTGGGCATAACGCGGCGAAGAGCACGCTCCGGACGGAGCCGCTCGAGAAGCCGTCGGGGCACGTCATGCTGCGGGCCGAAAACCTCGGTGAAGAGGTGGACGTCAACATCTACAAGCCGGATGGCTCGTTCGATGAAGCCTCGCTCGCGAAGCTGGACGACATGTTCCGCTGCGTGAAGACCGGCGAAGTCCGCGCGGTCCGCCGCGAGCTCTACGAACAGCTGTCGCGCATCAACGATCACTTCGCCGGCAAGCAGATCTTCTTGGTCTCGGGCTTCCGGTTCGCGGAGCGCAACTCGAGCCGGCACTATCACGCGTCGGCGATGGACATCCGGATCCCCGGCGTGTCGATCAACGAGATGTACGCGTTCGCGCAGACGCTCGATGCCGGCGGCATGGGCATGGGCCTCTACCCGACCAGCCAGTTCATTCACGTCGACTTCCGCGCGCCGGGCGAACCGAGCTACCGCTGGGTCGACTACTCGGGTCACGGCGGCGGCAAGTCTTCGAAGAAGAAGGCGCCGGGTCGCACGCAGCCCGCGCGCAAAGCCACGTCGTAATACACTCCCCACGTGATGAAGTACGTGGGGTTGTTGTTCGTCGCGGCGTGTATCCAACAAGGGCCGCAAACCTATCCGGCAAGTGCATACGGTCCGGGTGCGCCACCGCCGAGCTCGGGTGAGCCGCCGCCCGGTCCGCCACCGGGTCCTGGTCCGTCGCAGTCCGGCGCGCGCGACGAGATCGTGATGCCGGATGTCACGCACAAGTCGCTCGCCGATGCGACGGCGATCCTCCGGCAGAACGGCGTGACCGGCGAGATCCACGTCCAGAACGAGGACGGCCCGTTCGTCTGCGGTACCACGCCGGGCGCGGGCAATCACACGCTCGGTCACCTCTCGGTATCGGTGTCGATGTGCGAAGGCCGATCGTCGACGGGGAGTGCGGATCCGGATCTGCGCGGCATGACCGTCGAGCAAGCGACGAAGGTCCTGCGTGATAACGGGTTTCGCGGCAACATCACGACGGCGCCGACGGACGAATTCGATCCGCAGTGCAAGCCGAACACGGTCTGCGACTTTCATCCGTACACTTGGTCGCAGCGCTACGGTTACGGCGGTGATGTCACGCTGCAGCTGAACAAGCGCTAGACCAGCACGCCGCCGCCGTCGACGATCAGGTGTTGGCCGGTGACGTAACCGCCGCGCATGAACGAGAGGTAGTGCTCGGCGATGTCATCGGGCGTGCCGATCCGCTTGACCGGAAGCTTCGCGGCGGCGTCGGCGAACATCTGCGTGCGGCCGGCCTCCGGGATGTTCGACCACAGCTCCGTATCGACGAAGCCCGGCGTCACGCAGTTCACGCGGACCGGTGCGAGCTCGATGGCGAGCACGCGCGTGACCGCTTCCATCGCCGCGCAGATCGAGGCACCGATCAAAAAGCCGGGATGTGGGCGATGGCCGGCGGATCCGGACGTGAGCACGATCGATTTCGTGACGGTCGCGGCTTTGATCGCGGCGAGCGCGCCCCAATAGCGAAGCTCGAAGAACCGATGCGCGGCCGCGAGGTCGAGTTGATCGAGCGGCGCGAGCAGGAGCTCTTCGCCGGCGGTGTAGACGAGATGATCGATCGGGCCGAGCTCGGGCATCAGGCGTGCGATCGCGGCGGGGTCGCGCAGATCGCAGACCTTGCCGGTCGCGGTCACCTGCGAGAGTGCGTTGTCGAGGCGCGCGCGATTCGCGGACACGATCGTGACGCGATTCGCGATGGCGGCGGCGCGTGCGACCGCGAGTCCGATACCGGCACTACCTCCGAGGATGACGACGTGGTGGTCTTTCATGTCGTCACTGTGAGCCTGTCGGCGCAATGACGGAACTGCATGTTTAGCATCGCATGCATGCTAGTTAGTCATGCATGGAGAATCTGGCCGGACTCGATGTGATGGCCGCGGTGGTCGAAGCCGGTACGTTCGTGCGCGCGGGCGAACGCATCGGGCTCACCCAATCGGGCGTGTCGCGTGCGATCGCGCGGATCGAGGAGCGCGTCGGCGTGCGGCTCTTCGATCGCAGCTCGCGCGCGGTGACGCTGACCGACGAAGGCCGCCGGTTCTACGAACAGGTCTCGCCGCTGTTGGCGCAGCTCTCCGATGCCGTCGACACGGCGGCCGGCTCGGCGAATCACGTGCGCGGGAGGTTGCGAATCAACGTGGATGCGTTCTTCGGACGCTACGTGTTGGCGCCACGGCTCGGGCAATTCTTGGCGGCGTATCCCGAGCTGTCGCTCGAGGTGATCACGCGGACCGGCATCCCGTCGCAGCGCGGGTTCGACTCGTTGGTGAGCGAAGGCTTTGACGCGGCGGTGCGCTTCGGCGAGCCGCGGTTGTCGGGCTTGATCGTGCGCAAGCTGCTGACCACGCGGATCATCACGTGCGCGTCGCCGGCGTACCTCGCGAAGCATGGCCGGCCGAAGCATCCGCGCGATCTCGCGAACGAGAAGCACGCCGGCATCATGTTCATCGATCCGCAGACGCAGCGTCCGTTCGAGTGGGACTTTCATCGCGGGCGCGAACGGGTCACGAACGTCGCCGTGCCGAGCCGACTCGTCGTCAACGATGTCGCGACCGCGGTCGGCGCATGCATCGCGGGGTACGGCTGCGCGCAACTGATGGAGCTCGGGACGCGCGAGCTGATCGAGGACGGCACGCTCGTCGAGCTGTTTCCGTCGTGGAGCGACGAGCCGTGGCCGCTCTACGTGTTCCAGCCATCGAAGCATCGACCGCCGGCGAAGGTGCGCGCGTTTCTCGAGTTCGTCGTCGAATCTTGTAAACGAGGCTGAAGGGGTCACGCGTACCCGCTCGGGTGGCGCGAATTTCTCGGAAGATCGGTGAACGCGACGTTCCAACACCAGTGCGTTGCGAAATTCGCGCTAGTCGCTCGGGTCGTGCGAGCGCGATCCTGCAACGGGACAGGTCATGGTCGTGACGCAGGATGCGAACAATCGGCGCTTGTACGCGCGCGACTTGGTACGGCACTACGCGCGGACGTCGCAGCTCAACGCGCCGGAGAAAGCCGTGCTCGATCGCTTCGCGTTCGATCACGCGTCGATGCTCGAGCTCGGTTGCGGTGCGGGACGATTCACGTCGCATGTCGAGCGGCGCGCGTCGCGGTTTGTCGGCGTCGACATCTCGCCACACATGGTGAGGCATTGTCGCAAGCGGTTTCCCACGAGCGAGTTCGTCGAACGCGACATGCGCGACCTCGCGATGCATGCCGATGGCGGGTTCGATGCGGTGTTCGCGGTGTCGAACGTCCTCGATTGCGTCGATCACTGGGATCGGATCCAGATCCTGCACTCGCTTCGCCGGGTAATCGCGCCGGGCGGCCTGTTCGTGTTTTCGTCGCACAACCGCGCGTGGACCGAGCTCGGCGCGAAGCCGGAGCTCGAGCTGACGCTCCATCCGATCACGCTAGCCCGCCGGCTCGTGCAGTTCGGGCGCTCGCGGATCCGTCAGGCGCTCGCGCGGAGGCTCGAGCAGCACACGAACGAGTTCGCGATCGTCACCGACTCCGGTCACGAGTACAGCCTGCTCCACTACTACATCACGCGTGCGATGCAGGCCGAGCAACTCGCCGATCACGGCTTCACGCTCCTCGAGACGTTCGCGATGTCGGGCGACGTGCTCGGCGATCGCGAGGATCGCGAGTCGCCGTCGCTCATGTACGTCGCGCGTCGGCGCTAGTTCGGCGAATCGAGAGCGCCGCCGGCGAGGTTCTTGCCGTCGTCGGCGGTCGGCGTTCCCGCGCACTGGTTCGCCAGGAACGTGTGGAGGATCTTCGACCGTGCTGGCAGGAACGAGCTAGTCAGTGCCGGCGACAAGTGACTGGTCTCGTCGATCTGGACGAAGCCGAACGAAAACGGCCAGCTCACACCGCCGCCGAGCCCCGTGCCGTTCGATAGCTCGTGGCAACCAGCACAAGTTTGGGTCGTCGCGCGATCGAGGATATTCGTGGCGTTCAACGTGTTGCCGCTCGCGCGCGCGTCGAGGATCGCCGTCTTGAACGCCTTGGTCGTGTTCCCGCGGTAGATCAGATCGAGGCGTTGCGAGACGGACTCGTATTCGTCGAACTTCGACGCGATCGACATCGTGATCGCGGGCGCCGACTTCGCAGAGAGCGCCGCGATCTGCGTGAGGAACGCGGTTTGAAACGCGGGCGCGAGGTCGCTCGTGCCGTCGAACAGCTCGTTCGCCGGGTTCTGCTTCACGGTCACGTGTTGAACCGCGAGCGCGCAGGCCGCGGCGTCCGCACATGGTTTGCCGAGCTTGAACTCGCGGAGGTTCCACTCGCGACTTTGCGCGAACATGTTCGTGCGGATCTGGCCGCTCGCATGCGCGCCACCATTCGTCGCGAGCCCGTAGTGCGCGGCATCGACGACCGGTTCGAACGTCGAGCCCTCGGTCGTGAGGCCGGTGTAGTACAGGGTCTCGAGGCGATTCGCGCGTGTGGTGACGCTGTTCGTCGTCGACAACTTCGCCCAAAAATCGGCGAGTGGTGCGCAGCCCGCGAGACCGTTCTCGGGATGTGGATTCGGCATCCGCGCCTCGAAGATCAGGAATGCGCGGGACACGCTCGGCTGTGCCAAGCCATACACGATCCGATACTCGCCACAGTTCGCGCCGCTCTTCGGTGCGAGGTCGAAGCGGTTCATCACCGCGAGTGGCTTGAAGCCGGTGTTCGCATCGAACGGGCTGACTGCGGTCGCCAGCGAGGCCTCGGGTTGGCGGCACGAGATGCCGAAGTGATTCGGATCGATATCCGGATCCTTGCAGTCGGTGAACGTGCCCATCCACGCCTTGTAAAGCGCGAGCGGCGTGTTCGTGGCGTGGGTGCTGTCGAGGATCTGTTGCAGCGTTCGCTTCAACGGAAACTTCGCGAGCACCTCCGGATCGGTGACGGCCAGCGATCGCGTGACGTCGATCGTCGGTGTCGGGCACGTGACGTCTTGCGCGAGGTCATCGGTTTCGATCGGATCGTCGGTCGCGCAACCGGCGAGGATCACCATCAACAGTCCACCCACTGCATTTCGCATGGGGCAGCCTTCAGCAAGCGCTTTGCCACACTCAAGTAGCGAGAAGTGCGCCGGGTTCAGTTGTCTCCGTAGGGACGACCCTACAACCAACAACGTGCACCACGCGTGCGAGCGGATGTCATCGCGGTCGAGCGATGAAGCTAGAGCTCTTCGATCGTGACCGGTCCCGTTCGAAGCGCGTGGCGGATCAAATGCTCGAGGAGGCCGGGCACGGGCGATCCGTTCTCGCAGACATAGAAGCCATCGTCTTCGACCTGGATGTGCGCGTCGGGCATCGTGGCGGCGGGCGTGGATCGCAGCTCGTACGTCACGCGCGTGTATCCGCTGGGCGTGGGATCGACAACGCGGATCTCGATGTCGGGGGTCAGTACGAGGACGTCCGGTGGTGATGCCCAACGTGCGCTTGCTCGAATTCGGAGCTCGTATCCCACGCGTCCATCGTACGTGCGAGGTCGTTCGATGTCGCTGGCACGAGCGCACGCGGCTGATACGATCGCGACGTGCGTAGCCTCGTGGTCCTGGTTGTCGCAACGGCCGCGTTCGCAGCACCGGCGCAGGCACCGTACGGCGCGTTGTTCCATGCAAAGGCATCGTGGAAGCTCGCGTGCGAGTACGGCACGCCCGATCACATGGCGGCGCACGGCGATCTCACGTGTGCGATCGATGCCGTGACGTCGGTCGGTGGCACGAAGCGCGCGCACCTCGCGTGCACGGGCCAAGACGACATTCTCGACGACATTCGCTTGTGGACGCTCGAGTCGCGGACGTTCGTTGCGACGGCGAAAGGTCTGTGGTCGGTCGACGATGATGGTCCGGACGATCGCGGTAGTGCGGCTCTCACGCATGCCACGGACAAGCCGCCTTATCTTTCAGCGAAGCCGGTCGCTGGGAAGCGCCAGCGCAACGATGATCCCGATGGAAACAGTGGCATGTGGTTCGTGACCGCTGCGCTCGGCCATGACTGGTGCGTCGGCAAGATGCCGTGGGGCTGGGGCGGTGGCAGGCACGTCTGGGTCATGTGCTTCGCGGCCGACGGCGCGATCACCGGCATCTCGGGCCTGAAGACCGAGGCGCGAACGGATGTCTTGCGCTGTGGTCACGCGATCGATCCGCAGACGATCGTGGACACGATCCAACACTAGTCGGAGATCTTCGGCACCGTGCGGAGGTACTCGCGCGGATTCGAGACGAATCGCGCCGCATCGCTGTTTCGCAACGCGGTGCCGACATGTTCGCGGTCGGGCTCGATCATCTCGCCATCGTGCGTGATCAGCACGAGGTCGTGCGCGGCGGCGAAATCGATCGCTCGTCCGACGAGCTTCATGCTCGCGCCCCGAAGATCGACGCGCATCAGGAGCGACTCGATCTCGTTCTCGGCAACCGAGAGCTGAATGCAGTGCGAGTCGTACGAGCCCCACATCAAACCGATCGTGGCATCCGCCGGTGAGGTCTCGTCAAGCGCCGCGCGCAGCCGCGTCTCCCACATCGTGACTGGTTCTCCGATCCAGAAGCGGTGATTCACGTCGACAGCGATGGGCGATGCCATCCACGCTTTGCGCGGCACGAACCAGAGTGGGCATTGCCAGGTGGCCATGGGTGTCGCAGCGACGTGCGCACCGTCGAGTATAACTGCTGCGCTACAGCACGACGCGCTTGATCTCGCGCCACAAGACTTCCGCGTTGAAGTTCATGATGAGACCGAGCCGCAAGCCGCTCGCGCGCAGGTACGTCAGCACCTGCATGCGATGCGCGTTCGAGATCCGCGACACGACCTTGAGCTCGATGATGAGTTTGTTCTCGACGATGATGTCGGCGTAGTACGAGCCGACGCACCGGCCCTTGTACATCGCGTCGACGCCCACTTGGTTGGCACACGCCAAACCTCGAGCGCGAAGCTCGTTGCACAGTGCTCGCTCGTACACGGACTCGTACTGTCCCGGCCCGATGTGACGGTGCACTTCGATCGCCGCGCCATTCACGGCGTACGAAAGCTCGGCATGAGTGCCATCGGCACTACGGTCCGGCTGTCGGCCCCGCGGAGATCCGAGCGCTGCGGAATGCGAACGTGGCGAACCGAGCACATCGGCGATGCGCTCCATCACGCGTGTTTCATCGACGCGATCGAGTTGATCGTGCGCGATGCGATGGACGTTGGCGCGATTCGAAGTCTGAAACGAGATGAACTTCACGGTGATTCTTTCCGACGAGAGAAACCTCGTCTTGACGCGTGCGTGTTCGGCGCAAGGCCCCGCGCGTGGCACGGTGTTCGCGTCAGGTTCTGGTAGGGGCGGGCCCCGGAGCTGCTCGGGGAGGGTGGGCTTCGCCCGAACGCGGCGGGGCGCGCCAGCGGTCGTGACGGGCCCTCTGCACTCGCGTTAGCGTTCGCACGAACGCGCGCATGCGGGGCGGCGGTTGGCAGAGGCAAGGTGTCGTGGGTCCGGCGCGACCGGTGCGCGCCAGCCGCGAGGGCAAGGCCACCCTCCCGAGCAGCGGAGGCGTGATTGAACGTTCAGCAGACTACGGAGTCCGCCGCGGCGTTCGACCGTGCATGCGCTTGCCGCCGATGCCGCGCGCGAACTTCACGGAGGCACACACGAAGGACCGATCTAGAAAATTTAGGTCAGCAGTGCAGCCCAATGGCCGCGCGTGCGTTCTGCCGATCCACGACACCGCGCTCGAACAAGCAACACCACAGACTCGGGCACACGATGTTCGGCACCGCGCGGGCTGACGAATGTCAGCGAAACGAATCGTGCGCGGTGATCAGCTTCCGAGGTGCCCGGCCCGCGGGGGCTGACGAACGTCGACGAGATTGAATCGTGTCGACAGCTTCCGAGATGCTCGGCCCTCGCGGGGTCGAAGGTCGGAAGTGAATCAAGCAATGCTCGGCATGGGCTGTCGAACATCGGCGAAATTGAATCGTGCGCGCAGTGCTCGGCCCGCGCGGGGCTGACAAATGCCGGCGAATTGAATCCCGCGAGCAGTTCGGCCCCTCGCGGGGCTGACGAATGCCGGCGAAAGAATTGCTCGCTCTCGTACGGCTGAGAAAAGTCGGCGACATCGAACGCTCGATCGACTGCTGCTTAGACCCGGAGCCGCGCGGCTGACGAATATCGGCGCAATTGATCGCTGCGTTATCGGTCGAGCTCGCGAACGAGGTCTGTGGTGTTGCACGCGCGAGCACGGCGTCGAGGATCGGCAGAACGCACGCGCAACCACTGGGCTGCACTGCTGATCTAATTTTCTAGATCCGTCCTTTGTGGGTGCCTCCGTGAAACGTTCGCGCGCGGCGTCGGCGGCTCACGCCTACTCGGGCGATCAGCGCGGCTCCGGCTTACGCACCAAGCAACCCGTTCGAACGTAGCCTTCCGAGACTCTTATTCGGCGCCCCCGCGCGGGACTGTCGAAGGTCGGCGAAATGAATCGTGCGCGGGCTGTCGAGGCTCGGCGAAAGTTAATCGCACGAGCAGTACTCGGCCCCGCGCGGGGCTGACGAATGTCGGCGAAAGTGAATCGCACGAGTAATGTTCGGCCCCGCGCGGGGCTGACGAATGTCGGCGAAATTGAATCGTGCGAGCAGCTCGGCACGCGCGGGCTGTCGAATCTCGGCGAATTGAAACGCGCGAACTTTCATCCGCAACCTCCGATGTTCGGCCCCGCGCGGGCTGACGAGTGTCGGCGAAGTTGAATCGTTGCGTAGACGGTCGGGCTCGCGAACGACGTCTGTGGTGTTGCACGCGCGAGCACCGCGTCGAGGACCGGCCGAACGCATGCGCGACCACTGGGTTGCACTGCTGATCTAATTCTTCCTAGATCGGTCCTTCGTGCGTGCCTCCGTGAAGCGTTCGCGCGCGGCGTCGGCGGCTCACGTGTAACAAGGTCGACCGGCGCGGCCCCGGCTTACGCACCAAGCACCCAGTTTGATCGTAGCCATTTCGAGAATGTTCTTCGCCCCGCGGAGCTGACGAATGTCGGCGAAATTGAATCGCGCGAGCAATGCTCGGCCCCGCGCGAGGCGGACCGAATGTCGGCGAACTCGAATCGTGTGAGCAGTGCGCGGCCCGCGCGGGGCTGAACGAATGTCGGCGAAATTGAATCGTGCAAAGGTGATCGGCAGCTTTGGAGAGCTGCGTGCTCGTCCCCGCGCGGGCCTGACGGATGTCGGCGAAATCGAATCGAGCGCGCGAGCTGTCGAAGCTCGGCGAAAGTGAATCGCACGAGCAATGCTCGGCCCGCGCGGGGCTGACGAATGTCGGCGGAATTGAATCGTGCGAGCAGCTCGACCCTGCGCCTGGCTCTTCGAATGTCGCGAAATTGAATCGCGCAGCGTTGTCATCGACAGCTTCAAAGATCCGAATGTTCGGCCCCGCGCGGGGCTGACGAATGTCGGCGAAATTGAATCGCTGCGTTATCGGTCGAGCTCGCGAACGACGTCTGTGGTGTTGCACGCGCGAGCACGGCGTCGAGGATCGGCAGAACGCCCGCCCCGCCACTGGGCTGCACTGCTGATCTAAGTTTTCTAGATCCGTCCTTTGTGGGTGCCTCCGTGAAACGTTCGCGCGTCGGCGGGTCACGCATACTCGGGCGATCAGCGCGGCCCCGGCTTACGCACCAAGCAACCCGTTCGAACGTAGCCTTCCGAGCTTCTTCTTCGGCGCCCCGCGCGGGACTGACGAATGTCGACGAAATTGAGTCGCGCGAGCAATGCTCGGCCCCGCGCGGGGCTGACGAATGTCGGCGAAATTGAATCGTGTGGCGCGATCGAATGCCGCTGAGATCGGAATCCTGGCGATATCGGCGAAGTTGAATCGTTGCGTTACCGGTCGGGCTCGCGAACGACGTCTGTGGTGTTGCACGCGAGCACGGCGTCGGGATCGGCAGAACGCACGCGCGACCACCGCGCTGCGCTGCTGTCTAATTTTTCTAGATCCGTCCCCGTGAAACGTTCGCGCGCGGGTTCGGCGGCTCACGAGCACAAGGTCGACCAGCGCGGCCCCGGCTCACGCACCAAGCACCCGGATTGGTCGTAGCCATTCCCAGGAACGTTCTTCGGCCCGCGTCTACTTCCGGCGCACCAGCGCGACGAGCGAGACCGGCTTGCCGGCACTGATCGCTTCACGCACGCGCTCGATCACCCGCGAGCTTCCGGGCGTGGCCGTGACCAGCCGACGATGCCGAGCCGCGCCGAATGCCGGCGAGCGAGGCACCACGACGAGGAGCCCCGGATCTTGTTCGACGAGCGAGGGCCGCGATGGCCGCCGGACACGCTTCGGTGCGACCGGCCCACGACCGGCCTTGCGCGAGAGACGCTTGGTCCGCACGGATCGACGACCCGCCTTGCGCCGCACGGATCCACGCCCCGCCTTGCGCCGCACGGATCCACGACCCGCCTTGCGGCGAGGTCTCGCGGCTCCGCGCTTGGTTCGCACCGGACGCGCCATGACGTTATGCGCGCGCCCTCTTCTTCGGTGCCGAATCCACGCGCGTGGACTCCGTACGCGCCGCTTCCGCGAGCAACTCGGCGGCATGCGCCTTGGCCTTGGCCGTGGCCTGGCCGCCGAGCATGCGCGCGAGCTCGTCTTTACGCGCGGTGCCCGCGAGCCGCACGACATGCGTTTCCGTGCGACCCGCGACTTCGGACTTCGAGACGTGGAAGTGGTGATCCGCGTAGGCCGCGATCTGCGGCAAGTGCGTCACGCACAACACCTGCCGGTGATCGGCAACGGCACGGATCTGCGCACCGACGACCTGCGCCGTGGCGCCGCCGATGCCCGCATCGACTTCATCGAACACGTACGTGGCAACTTCATCCGCGCGACGCAACGCGAGCTTCAGCGCGAGCATGATTCGCGAGAGCTCGCCACCCGACGCGATCTTCGCGAGCGGGCGCTGATCTTCACCTTTGTTCGACGCGAGTACGAGCTCGATCCGATCGGAACCGGTGGGACCGAGCGCGCGCGGCTCGACGACGACGAACAACTTTGCCGCTGCCATGCCGAGCTCGACGAGCGACGCACCGACCTCTTTCTCGAGCTTCTTGGCAGCCGCGCGACGCGACTTGGTGAGCGCCGCCGCCGCCGACATGGCCGCGGTCTCCGCCTTGGCGCGCGCTTCACTCGCTTCGGCGAGCGAGATGTCGTGGCTCGCGAGCGTGTTGAGCTCCGCGCGGAGCTCCTCGGCTTTGGCGATCACCTCGGCCAACGTGGCCGCGCTCCCACCAACCGCCGCGTGCTTGCGCACCAACCGCCGGATCAGCGCGATGCGTTCGTCTACCCACGCGAGCCGTTCCGGATCACCTTCCAAGCGATCGGCATAGGCGCGCAGTTGATCCGCGGCGTCATCCAACAGCGACTCGATCTCGACGAGCTGCTTGCCGATGACCTCGAGCGACGGATCCGTGCGCATGCCACGCTCGACCTCGCGCGACGCGGCCGCGACGAGATCACGCGCCGACGAATCGCCCGAGTAGAGCGACTCCTCTGCCGAGCGCGCGACCTGCGACAACAGATCCACGGACGCGAGCCGCGCTCGTTCGACCTCGAGCGTTTGATCCTCGCCGACCGACAGCGACGCGCCATCCAGCTCGTCCAGCTGAAACCGCAGATAGTCGATCCGCGCATCTCGTTCGCGCGCATCTCCGCCGAGCGCATCCATGGCGGCCTGCGCCGAGCGCAATGCATCCCACGCGACCTGCATGGCCGCGACTTCACCGACGGCGCCACCGAACAGATCGACGACCTCGAGGTGCCGCTGCGGATCGACGAGCCCTTGATGCTGGTGCTGGCCGGACAGATCGACGAGCAATTGCCCGAGCTCGCCCAACCGCGCCGCCGTGGTCAACGCACCGTTGACGTAACACCGCCCTCGCCCACCCCGCGCGATCACGCGCCGGATGAACACTTCGTCACCCTCGTTCGGCAGGCCCGCGCCGTCCAACACGCTCGAGACGCGCGCGCGCAGATCTTCCGGAACCTCGACGGTGGCTTCGACCACGGCTTCATCCGCACCGGTGCGCGGGATGTCCGCCGACGCACGCCCGCCGCGCAGCAAGTTGACCGCCTCGACGATCAACGATTTGCCCGCACCGGTCTCACCGGTGAGCGCGTTCATTCCTGGACCGAGCTCGATCTCGACGTCCGACAGGATCGCGAAGTTCGTCGCGCGCAGATGCCTCAACATGAAACCTTCTCCTAACGAGCACCCTTATCGGTGCGCACGCCCCAGTGCAGCTTGTCCCGCATCACGTCGAAGAACGATTGCTGCGATGCGTACAAGAGCAGTGGCTGTTGTGATTCGGTCATCTCGACGACATCGCCCGGCAGGAACGACGTGGCCCACTGACCATCGACGGTAAGAATCACGCCGCGAGCATCCGCGGCGAGTTGCAGCTTCAACGTAGATCGCGCACCGATCACCAACGGACGGTTCGTCAGTGCGTGCGCACAAATCGGCGTGATGGTCATGGCCGCTTGGCCGGGCACCACGATCGGCCCACCCGCCGCCATGTTGTACGCGGTGGATCCCGTGGGCGTGGCGATGATCAATCCATCGGCGCGATACGCGGCGATCAACTGACCATCGCAGTACGCCTCGACATCGATCAGCCGCGCCATGGCGCCTTGATGGATCACCGCATCGTTCAACGCGTGACGCGTGATCGGCTCGGCACCTTGCCGGCGATACGTGACCGCCAACCGCATGCGCGGCGACATATTCAGCTTGTTCGCGAGCGCATCGGCCAACGCGGTCTTGGCTTCCGCCGGTGAAAAGCCGGCCAAGAATCCGAGCTGGCCGAGGTTGATGCCCAACACCGGCCGCCCTAAATCGGCGACCAGCCGTGCGGCCCTGAGGATGGTTCCATCCCCGCCCAACACCACCACGACATCGCATTCGTGACCGAACGAATCCTCGGGAACGATTTGAGCGCCGGCCGGAGAAACCTGGTCTTCCGTTGTTACAACGGGGACATGGCCCTCTCGAACCACCCAAGGAACGAGGTCCTCGAGAAGCTTTCCAGCCTCTGTCTTGTCCGGCTTGAGAACGAACCCGATGCGCACTAGAAAGAGGTACCACGGAACCCTGACACTGATGAAATGTTCAGGTCACCGTAAGCCGTCTTGACTCTTCTTTCGCAACCTTGTAGACGATCCGCTCTTTCGAAAGCCCCGATATGACGATGATGCAGAAGAGCTTCTGGCTCACCAAGGAAGCGGGCGAAGCCCAGCGCGAGTGGTTCGTGGTCGATGCCACGGGTCAGACGCTCGGCCGCCTCGCCTCGAAGATCGCGATGGTCCTGCGCGGTAAGCACAAGGCCACGTACACGCCGAACGTCGACATGGGCGACTTCGTGATCGTGCTCAACAGCGGCGCCGTGAAGCTCACGGGCACCAAGCCCGACAAGAAGCTGTACCAGCACCACACGCTCTACCCGGGCGGCATCAAGACGCGCCTCGCGAAGGAAGTTCTCGCGAACGACCCCGAGCACGCGATCTACGAAGCCGTTTGGGGAATGCTGCCGAAAGGCCCGCTCGGCCGCCGGATCATCAAGAAGCTCAAAATGTACAAGGGCGACAAGCACGAGCACACCGCTCAGCAGCCCCGCGTGTTGGAGATCAAGAACTAATGGCTACTGCACAGAAGACGTACGCTACTGGCCGCCGCAAGACCGCTGTCGCGCGCGTGTGGCTGACCAATGGCGAAGGTAAGTTCACGATCAACAACCGGAGCGACGAGGATTACTTCTCGCGCCCGACCGCGCGCATGGTCATCCGCCAGGCGCTCGAAGAAGTTTCGTTGCTCGCGAACTACGACGTGATCGCGACGGTCGTCGGTGGTGGCATCGCCTCGCAGGCGGGCGCCATTCGTCACGGCATCACGCGCGCGCTGATGAAGATCGACAGTGACCTCCGCCCGAAGCTCAAGACGGCGGGCTACGTCACGCGCGATCCGCGTAAGAAGGAGCGCAAGAAGTACGGTCAGAAGGCCGCTCGCGCTCGCTTCCAGTTCAGCAAGCGTTAGTCGCTCGCTGGCTAGTAACAGGCGCATCGCGAAGCCGGGTGTTACGCTCGGTTTTGCTAGATGCCTTCGATGGGACGCTACGAGGTCCTGTCGCGCCTCGCGCGCGGCAGCGTGGCCGACGTACTGCTCGCTCGAGCGAGTGGTCCGCTCGGTTTCGCGCGCCATGTCGTGATCAAACAGATCCGCAAGGAACAGGGCATCGATCAGAAGTTCATCGATGCGTTCCTCGCGGAAGCGCGGATCGGCGCGTCGCTCAATCACCAGAACATCGTCCAGGTGTTCGACATCGATCAGGTCGATGGCCTGCCCTACTTCGCAATGGAGTACGTCCACGGCGAAGACGTTCGGCGCGTGCTCACGAAGGTCGTGCAGCAGGGCAAGCTCGTGCCGCTCGAGATCGTCGTCGCGATCGCGGCGGCGACGGCAGCGGGTCTTCATCACGCACACGAGCACCTCGGCGCCGATCGCAAGCCATTAAACCTGGTGCATCGCGATGTCGCGCCGTCGAACATCCTGATCGGGTACGACGGCAGCGTGAAGGTCGTCGACTTCGGCCTCGCGAAGCCGGCGCTGTCGAGCCAGAAGACGCGCGCTGGAGCGCTCGGCAAGGCGCCGTACATGTCGCCGGAGCTGTGCCTCGGCAAGACCGTCGATCGCCGGAGCGACATCTTCGCGCTCGGCACCGTGATGTACGAGCTCGTCACGGCGCGCCGGTTGTTCAAGGGCGATAACGACTACGACACGATGCGGATGATCGTCGAGGGCCAGGTGCCGCCGCCGTCGACGCTGCGCCCGGAGATTCCGCCGCGCTTCGACGGCATCATCATGCGCGCGCTCGCGAAGGATCCGGCCGCGCGGTTCCAGACCGCTCACGATCTGCACAGCGCGCTCGAAGCGTATGCGATGGACGAGGAGTTGCGCACGACCGCGAAGGCGATCGCGGACTATCTGCATAGCTTGTTCGGTGAAAAGCCGGAGCCGTGGACGCAGGGCGCCGCGGTGCAGGAAACGAGCGACGACACGATCGACTTCGAGTCCGCGCACGGCACCGTGCCCACGCCGAGCAGCGGGATGCAGACGGTGTCCACGAAGGACGCGCCGATCACGCTCGCCGCCGAGATCGTGCGCAGCGGGCAGACGCCGGATCCGGATCCCGAGCCGAACTTCGACGGGCCGGAGTCACCGACGCGCCTCGACCTGCCGGAGACCGAAGAAACCACGGGTCGGCCGCGTCCACCGATCTTGCCGGCGGAGACGATCACCGGGATCACGGGTGCGCGGACGATCGTCGAGGGTGGCGAATCGACGACGACCGCCGCGCAACCGATCGTCGACGTGCTGACCGGAGTCGGCTTGGATCCGCTGCATCCGGCGGAGCTGTTGCGGACCGGTGAGCAGGTGACGATCGGCGATCGCGAGAACACCGGGATCACGAGTGAGGGGCGCACGCTCGAGGATGCGTTCCCGGCGGGCGTGCTCGCGGGTGCGCCACCGACGCAGAAGACGCCGACCGTCCGGGTTCCGGACATTCACGCGCGGCCGCAGGTGTTGAACACGCCGCCCGGCAATGCGCCGCTCGCGCGTCCGGTCGGGATGGCCGATGGCAGCGTGCGCTCGGCGAAGCCGTCGGCACCGCCGTTCGCGCGAGCGTCGGCGCCGGATCTCGCAATCGGTTCGTCGCAGCGCGATGTCGTGACGTCGCAAGGCTCGGGACCGCAGGTGCCGGTGACGGAGCGCTCGGGCGCGCAGCACTTTCACGGGCCACACGGCGCGATCGTGCCCGCACCGCAGGCGCCGCCGTCGCATCGCGCGGACACGGATGCGGCCGACGAAGCGACCACGGTCGAGCCGCCGCTGTTTCCGATGCCGGATCTCGACGTGCCGGCGCCGCCGCCCGAGTACGTGTATCAGCCGCCGCAGACCGGATCGCACTCGCACTCGCACGACCTCCACATCCCGCCGCTCAAGCGCTGGGGCTTTGTCGGCGCGGTGCTGTTGGTGCCGATCGTGTTCGGGCTGCTCGTCCACGCCTGTCGGAGTTGATGGGGACGGTATCCAACTCGTCAAAGTAGACGAGCTAACTCCACGTACGTTGGTCGGGGACGGTATCCAACTCGTCAAAGTAGACGAGCTAACTGCGCGTCATCTCGACGGCTCCTGTTGCGCATCGATCCACGCTGCCGCGCTCGCGTCTAACGACGATCCGCGCCGTTAGACACTCTACTTTGACGAGTTGGATACCGTCCCCATCCGCGAATCGCGGACTTAAGTGGGCTAAGTTGACGAACTAGATACCGTCCCCATGCTTGCCAAGCTGCTCGGAGCGCTCGTGTTGCCGGTGGTGGTGCTGTTCGCACTGTTCGCCGTCGTCGCGTACGAGGTGAGCCGACGCGATCTCGACGACGAGCTCGGCCGGCGACTGACCGCGATCGCTTCCTCGGCGGCGACCCAAGTTCGCGGCAAGTACCTCGCCGACCTGGTGCCCGGCAACGAAGACGATCGCGGCTATCAGAACGTCGCGAAGAAGCTCGAGCAACTGTCGACCGCGACCGGCGCTCGGCTGTTCGTGTTCGATCGCAACTACAACTCGCGCGCCGACACCACGCCGAACACACCGATCGGCACGCACAACTACCGCGCCGAGCTCGATCGCGCCGAGCTCCTCGCGGTGTTCGGCGGCGCCACACGCGCGAGCGTCACGTTCGACGGCAACGACGGCATCACGTATAAGACCGGCTACGCACCGGTGCGCTCGTCGGAGACCGAGCCCGAGATCGTGCTCGCGCTCGGCGCGCAGGCACCGGCGAGCTACTTCGATCGGCTGTCGGATCTGCGCACGCGCCTGCTCGCGTGGGGCGCCGGGCTCGCCGTCGTGTCGATCCTCGCCGCCGTGCTCGCCACGTTCCTGATCACGCGCAACGTCCGCCGCCTCGCCACCGCGGCCGAGCGGATCGGCGCCGGCGACTTGCACGAGCCCGTGATCGCGACCTCGCGCGACGAGCTCGGCACGCTCGCGAAGACGATGGAGCGCATGCGCGGCCAACTCGCCGAACGCGACGCGAAGATGCAGCAGATGCTCGCCGGCATCGCCCACGAGGTCCGCAACCCGCTCGCCGGGATGACGCTGTTCGCCGGGATCCTGCGCGACGAAGTGCCCGAGACCGACGAGCGCCGCGGCCACGTCGACAAGATCCAACGCGAGCTCGATTACCTCGAGCGCGTCGTCAACGACTTCCTCGAATACGCGCGCCGCCCGAAGCCCGAGCTCGCGAACGTGCCGGTCGCCGATCTGTTCTCCGAAGTCATCGAGCTCGCGCCCGCCGAGCCACCGGTGACCTCGGATCCGCAGATCGACACGATCCGCGCCGACCGCGGCCAGCTCCGCCGCGCGCTGCTCAACCTCGTCCGCAACGCCTCGCAAGCCGCTACGAGCGCCGGCCACACCGGCCCGGGCAACGTGAAGCTCTCGGCCAAGAAGGTCCAAGATCACGTCGAGCTGACCGTGTGGAACCGCGGCAAGGAAATCCCGCCGGAGACCAGCGGCAAGCTGTTCGAGCCGTTCTACACGACGCGCGAAAAGGGCACCGGCCTCGGCCTCGCGTTCGTGCGTGACATCACGGCCGACCACGGCGGATCTGTCAGCGTTGTCAGCGCCGATGGCGAGACCACGTTCGTTCTAAAACTGCCGGCGTAGTACGCTGTGCCACGTGGCAGCGATCCTGATCATCGACGACAACGAGACCGTGCGTGAGGGCCTCGCGCACGTCGTGAAGAAGCTCGGCCACGAGGCCGTGATCACCGCGAGTGGTCAGGCCGGCATCGACGCGTTCAAGAAGAAGCCCGCCGACTTCGTGATCACGGATCTGAAGATGGAAGGCACGACCGGCGTCGACGTGCTGAAGCAGATCAGCGCGATGGATCCCGACGTGCCGATCATGATCATCACCGGGTTCGGCACCGTCGAGACCGCGGTCGAAGCGATGAAGCTCGGCGCGTTCGATTTCGTGACCAAGCCGATCCAGACCGAGGTCGTGAAGCTGAAGGTCATGCGCGCGGTCGAGCTCGCGGCCGAGCGCCGAGCGCGCCGCCGGGCCGATGCCCAGGTCGATTATCTGCGCAGCGAAACCGAGAGCCGGTTCGCGGACCTGATCGGCGCCGGCGAAAAGATGGCCGTGGTGCGGCGCACCGTCGAGAAGGTCGCCGCGAGCGATACCGTCGTGTTCATCGCCGGCGAGAGCGGCACGGGCAAGGAGCTCGTCGCGCACGCGATCCATCGCCTGAGCAAGCGCGCGAACGGCCCGTTCATCAAGGTCAACTGCGGCGCGCTGACCGAGACCTTGCTCGAGTCGGAGCTGTTCGGTCACGAGAAGGGCTCGTTCACCGGCGCGATCAAGCAGAAGCTCGGGCGGTTCGAGCTCGCCGATGGCGGCACGCTGTTCCTGGATGAAGTCGGCGACGTGCCGGCCTCGATGCAGGTGAAGCTCCTGCGCGCGCTCCAGGAGCAGGAGTTCGAGCGCGTCGGTGGCGAGTCCCCGATCAAGGTCGACGTCCGCGTGATCTCGGCGACGAACAAGAACCTCGATACCGAGGTCGCCGCCGGCCGGTTCCGTGAGGATTTGTTCTATCGCCTCCACGTGCTGCCGGTGAAGCTGCCGCCGTTGCGCGAGCGCCGCGAGGACATCCCGCAGCTCGTCCAGCACTTCATCGCCAAGCTCGGCCCGAAGACGAACCCGCGGATCCGCTCGATCAGCGATGCCGCGCTCGGCCGGATCATGGCCTACAACTGGCCGGGCAACGTCCGCGAGCTCGAGAACGCGATCGAGCAGTCGCTCGTGTTCGCCGAAGGGGACGAGATCGCGCCGACCGCCCTCCCCCAATTCCTCCAGGGCGGGAACGAAGAAGATCGGTTGGATGTCCCGCGCGAGATGTCGTTACCGGAGATTTTGGACGATTTGGAGCGCCAGCTGATCCTGAAGGCGTACGCGAAGGCGGGTCAGGTCAAGACCGAGACCGCGCGCCTGCTCGGGATCAAGACGTCTGCGCTCTACTACAAGCTCGAAAAGTACGGCATCCAGTAGGCGCTAGCGCACGGGTGCGTGTGCGCGTTTGCGCGATGTGCTCGGATGTCACGCGATCGGATCAGAAATCACCGAATTCTCGACCGCTCGCGTTGGGAACGGCTCTTGAAAATACCGAGGGCATGTCCGGGCTCTACAAAAGAGTCGAAACAGGTATCGTCGGTTTGGATCAAATCACCGGCGGAGGCATCCCTCGCAACCATATCTATCTGGTGGAGGGCGACCCGGGCGTCGGCAAGACCACGCTCGCGCTGACGTACCTCCTCGAGGGCGTGAGAGCCGGCGAGAAGGGTCTCTACATCACCCTGTCCGAAACGTCGGATGAGGTCCGGCTGATCGCGAAGTCGCACGGCTGGTCACTCGATGGCGTGGAGCTGTTCGAGCTGTCCGCGCTCGAGGCGCAGATGCGGGTCGATGCCGAGAACACGGTGTTCCACCCCAGTGATGTCGAGCTGACGGAAACGACACGTGCCGTGCTCGCGTATATCGATAAGGTGAAGCCGTCGCGGGTCGTGTTCGATTCGCTGTCCGAGCTCCGCCTGTTGGCGCAGTCCCACCTGCGATATCGCCGCGAAGTGCTGAACCTGAAGCAATACTTCTCGCGCAATCGCGCGACCGTGCTGCTGCTCGATGATCGAAGCGGCAACGAGCACGACATCGAGCTCCAGAGCATCGCGCACGGCGTGATCTCGTTGCAGCAACATCCGCCGGAGTACGGCGGCGATCGCCGGCGCCTGCGGATCGTGAAGATGCGCGGCATCCCATACCAAACCGGGTTCCACGACTTCGAGATCGTGACGGGCGGGATGCAGGTGTATCCGCGGTTGATCGCGGCCGATCATCACAAGGTGTTCGACGCGAAGCCCGTGACGTCCGGTGTCGCGGCGCTCGATTCGCTGCTCGCGGGCGGGATCGAGCGCGGTACGAGCACGCTCCTCCTCGGTCCCGCAGGCGCGGGCAAGTCCGCGGTGTCCGGGCAGTACGCGTGCTCGCTCGCGCGCGGCGGCGAGAAGGTCGCGTTGTTCGTGTTCGACGAGCTCCGCCGGATCGCGATCGAACGCGCCGATTCACTCGGGTTGGGGATGTCGAAGCTCGTCGAGAGCGGCTCGATCATCGTGCAACAGATCGATCCCGCCGAGATGGGCCCCGGCAAGTTCAGCGATCGGATCCAGGCGCTCGTCTCCGAGGGCGTGTCGATGGTGATCATCGACAGCTTGAACGGCTACCTCCAGGCGATGCCGGCAGAGCGGTTCATGTACATCCACCTTCACGAGCTACTCGCGTATCTCGGTCAGCTCGGCGTGACCACCCTGATGACGATGGCGCAGAACGGGCTCGTCGGCGATGTGAGGTCGCCGGTCGAGGTCACGTACGTCGCAGACAACGTGATCCTGTTCCGCTACTTCGAGCACCAGGGTCGCGTGCGGAAGGCGATCTCGGTCGTGAAGAAGCGCACCGGAGTTCACGAGGATACGATTCGCGAGCTCACCGTCGGTCCCACGGTGACGGTCGGCGAACCGCTCGAACAGTTCCGCGGCGTGCTCACGTCTGTCCCGACGTTTCATGGGGAAGAACGCGAGCTCTCCGGCCGATGACGGTGAGCGACCGCATGCTCGTCTTCGCGCCACGTGGGCGCGACGCCGAATTGATCGAGCGCGTTGTCGCGCCGAAGATCGCGGTCGAGATCGTGAAGACGATCGACGAGCTTGCCGGCAAGATCGACGACAAGGTCGGCTGTGCGATCGTCACGCAAGAAGCGCTCGGCGATTCGCTCGACGGTGCGCTCGGCAAGACGCTCGCACGGCAACCGCCGTGGTCGGACTTCCCACTGATCGTGTTGTCGGGGTTGTCGACGAACCGGCCGTTGTCGAGCGACCGCGGCAACATCACGTTGCTCGAGCGGCCGATCACGCCGAACACGCTGCTCGTCGCCGTGCGCTCGGCGTTGCGGGCGCGCCATCGCCAATATCAGGCGCGAGCGGCGATCGAGCAGCGCGATCAGTTCCTCGCGATGCTCGGCCACGAGCTGCGCAACCCGCTCGGTGCGATCGTGATGGCCAGTGACTTGATCTCGGCCGACACCGATCGCGCGAGCCTGACGAAGCGGCTCGGCATCTTGTCGCGACAGGCGCATCACCTGGCGCGGCTCGTCGACGATCTCTTGGATGTCGCGCGCGTGACGACCGGAAAGGTCCGATTGAAGCGCGAGCCGATCGCGCTCGACGATATCGTGCGTGCGAGCCTCGAGGCGGTGTCGGAATCGGCGAAGGCGCGCGAGCTCGCGCT
The DNA here is from genome assembly GCA_047600425.1 of Kofleriaceae bacterium. Classification (GTDB taxonomy): domain Bacteria; phylum Myxococcota_A; class Polyangia; order Haliangiales; family Haliangiaceae; genus JABFXX01. The sequence goes on from JASGLC010000001.1 coordinate 887,256, forward strand.
GACGGTGTCGATCGCGAGTGGCGCGATCATCGATGGCGATCCGGTCCGGATCGCGCAGATCGCGAACAACTTGCTCGGCAATGCCGTGAAGTACTCGGGCAACGGCAAAGAGATCCGGATCGCGACCTTGATCGTCGACGATCATGTCGAGCTGCGCGTCGCCGATCACGGGATCGGGATCGAGCCGGAGATGTTGGGTCGCGTGTTCGAGCTGTTCGCGCAGGCCGAGTCGGGGCTCGAGCGAAGTGAAGGCGGTATGGGCATCGGGCTCACGCTCGTCGATCGATTGGTGCGGCTGCATGACGGCACCGTCGAAGCGAAGAGCGATGGCCGTGGCAAAGGCAGCGAATTCATCGTGCGGTTGCCGTTGTCGGCGCATGCGCTGAAGCGATCGAAGACACCGGTGCCGATCGGGCCCGGAGCACCGGTGCGTGCGGTCGTCGTCGAGGATTCGTCCGATCTGCGCGAGCTCACGGTCGCGCTCCTCGAAGCGGTCGGTTGCGAAGTGGAATCCGCGGCGACGGGTCCCGATGGACTCGCATTGATCCTACGCGTGCTACCCGAGCTCGCGATCGTGGATGTCGGATTGCCGGGCATCACTGGCTTCGACATCGCGCGCGAGGTCCGAGAGAAAAAGCTCAAGCCGCGGCTCGTGCTCGTCGCGGTTACGGGCTACGGACGCAAGGCCGATAAGGACGAAGCGATCGCCGCTGGTTTCGACGCGCACTACGCGAAGCCGGTCCAAGCAAACGCGTTGCGCGAGCTCGTCGAGTCAATCCGGACGTCGCGCTCGAGTTGACGTAGTTGCGACCGTCCCCACCGTCGAAGAATTTCGCGAGGTTCGCGATCGCAAGTTGACGTAGTTGCGACCGTCCCCACCGTCGAAGAATTTCGCGAGGTTCGAGATCGCAAGTTGACGTAGTTGCGACCGTCCCTATTGCGCCGAGCCAGCCGGAGCCGGCGGCGCCGTTTCGGTCGGCGTGGCCGAGCCCGTCGGTGCCGTGGGCGCCGCCGTGTCACTGAGCTTGTGCCGGCACTCGTTGAGCTGGTCGCGCAGCTCCGAGAACTTCTTCATCTGATCGTCCGAAGGTTTGTCTTCCTTCGAGTTGTTCTTCTTCCACGCCGTGTACTTGTCGTGCGCCGCATCCGCACACGCCTTGTCCTTACACGCGCAGACCTCGTCCTTGATCTTCTGCAGCTCGTCCAGCTTGCCGTCGAGCCCGCCCTTCTTGCCACACGCTGCGAGCCCGAGCGCGATCGCGATCACCATCAGCTTTTGCATGGGGCGAATTGTATCACTTCGAAAACGGCGGTTGCGCCGTGGGCGCCGGCTGCCCGAACCGCTCGCGCGCCCACCGCACTAGATCGTCGGCCGCACGCGACAGCGCGTTCTGACAGATCTCGATCACGTGCGGCGGAAACTCTTTCTCGACGACCCACTCGAGGAACGTTCGATCGGGTCCTTCGGCGAGCACGTGCAACGCGATGCCCGAGTGCTTGCCGAAAGCGACGACGATCACCTCGCCCTCCCACCGCAAGTGCCGCGACGGCCCGACCCAGCTCGCGCGATTCGGCATGGGATCCGACACGCTCGCGATCTGCTGCCAATCTAGGTCCAGCTTGAACTGCTCGACCATGCCGAGCAGCACGCGCCCCGTGGCCGCGACATCCGCGCTCGCCGAGTGCGCGCTCGCGAACTCGTCCCCGACGAAGCGGCGATGCGCGTGTTGCAGGCTGCGCGGCTCGCACTGCTGCCACAGCCGAAACGCATCCACGATCTTCTTGTTCGACAGATCGAGCGGTGGCCGCTCCAACCGCGCGAGCTCCGACTGGAGCATCTCGATATCGAACGAGATGTTGTAGCCAATCAACACGTCCGCATCGACGAACACCCGGATGATCTCGTCGGCATACGCCGCGAACTGCGGACAGCCCGCGAGATCCTCGATCGAGATGCCGTGGATGTTCTGTGCGGCCGGATGGATCGCCACGCTCGGCCGGATCCGCCACGTGCGACTCTGCGCTTCGGCTCCGAGCCCGTGTTGGACGCACAGCTCGATGATCTGATCCCGCTGGTAATCGATACCCGTGGTCTCGCAGTCGAAGATCACGATCCTGGGCTCGCTCGACGCCGCCACCTCGGGCGGTCGCCAGTCGAACAAGGACAGAGTGCCTTCCACATCCCTAGCGTAGGCGCCCCCTCTGACATATAGACGTAGCCATGCGCAGTTGGCCCCTGCTGATCGTTTTGGCGGCGTGCAAAGTGCGCGATCCCGCTCCCGTCACCGAACGCTGGTCAGACGAGTTCGAACGGTCGCGGATCGGCAATGACTACTATTCGACCGGCAAGGGCTACGCGCTCGAGAACGGTCAGCTGTCCGCCCACGGCGCCCACAACCACCCGCTGTGGCTGCGCAAGAAGCTACCGCACGACGTCCGCGTCGAATTCGACTGCTGGTCGACCGAGAAGCGCGGCGACATCAAGATCGAGCTGATGGGTGACGGTCACTCGTTCGATCCCGATGGCGGCGCGTACATGGCCACCGGCTACGAGGTGATCTTCGGCGGCTGGTACAACCAGAAATCGATCATCGCGCGCATGGACGAGCACGGGCAGAACATGGCCGCGCGCATGGATGTCAAGGTCGTACCGAACCAGCATTACCACTGGGTGATCGAGCGGCGCGGCGACACGGTCCACTGGGAAATCGACGGAAAACCGTTCCTCGACTACAAGGATCCGCACCCGCTGGAAAACGCAGGCCACGAGTACCTCGGCTTCAACAACTGGGAAACCGATACGTGGTTCGACAACCTGGTGGTCACCCCGCTCTGAGCTAAAATGCTCTGAACGTTGGAGCAGTTCGGGAAATACCAGCTCATCCGAAAAATCGGAACTGGCGGGATGGCCGAGGTCTATCTCGCGCGCACGAGCGTGGCACAAGGCCTCAATAAAACGCTCGTCATCAAGAAGATCCACACCGCGTACGCGCGCAGCCGTCAGTTCGTCGCGATGTTCGTCGACGAAGCAAAGATCGCACTCGGCCTCAACCATCCGAACATCATCCAGGTCTTCGACTTCGGCGCCGTCGCCGACACGTACTTCCTCGCGATGGAGTACGTCGAGGGCATCGACCTCCTGAAGCTATTGCAGGAGGCGGCGAAGGCGCGCGTCCGCCTGCCCTACGGGATCAGCGCGTACATCGTCCAGCAGATGGTGAAGGGGTTGGACTACGCGCATCGCAAGACCGACGAGTTCGGCGAACCGCTCGGCATCGTCCATCGCGATATCTCGCCGCAGAACGTGCTGCTCAGCTGGGATGGCGGCGTGAAGATCGTCGACTTCGGCATCGCGCGCGCGCGTGACGTCCATGAAGAGCAAGGCGTCATCAAGGGCAAGTTCGCGTACATGTCGCCGGAGCAAGCGCGCGGCGATGCGGTCGACTCGCGCTCGGACGTGTTCGCGGCCGGCATCGTGTTGTACGAGCTCGTGTGCGCGCGGCCGCTGTTCCACGGCAAGGGCAAAGAAGCGCTCGAGATGGTCAAGTCCGGCCAGATTCCACGGCCGCGTGACTTCGCGCCGGAGCTGCCGCCATCGCTCGAAGCGGTGATCTTGAAGGCGTTGGCGTTTCATCGCGCGGATCGATTCCAGACCGCGCGCGATCTGCAGCACGAGCTCGGGCGGTTCCAGCTCGAGTGGGCGCAGAAGACCGGCTCGCTGATCGATTCCGGACAGCTCGCGGCGCAGCTCGCGAAGCTCGTGCCGGAACAACGCGTGATCGCACCGCGACCACCGGCGGAAGGTGACGCCACGCGCGCGGCGAAGAAGCCGTCGGTGGATGACAGTCAGCCGGACGCGGTTCCGGAACCGATCGGCGATGCCCCGTCGGCGCCGGTCGATCTGGTCGGGCTCGCGAGCGGGAGAATCACGCAAGGCACGGGCGTGCGCACGCCGCCTGGATCCGGGTTGGCGAAGTACGCGCGGCCGCCCACGCCGGATCCGGTGCCGGCGCGCGATACGCGCGAGCGCAAGTACGTCTACGTGCTCGAGGGCGTGGTGCGCGGGATCGCGGCGCTCGAGAAGCGCGTCGGAACGTCGGGCGCGCAGCGGCTCGTCAACGAGTTCTACAAGGTCGCGCGCGATGTCGCGTTCAAGCATCAGGGCCTCCTCGATCTGCCGAAGCTCGCGCCCGATGGCACGCTGACCACGCCGGGTGATCTCGAAGGCACGATGTTGCGTGTCGTCGTCGGGTTGCCGGTCGCGATGGAAGACGATGCCGATCGCGCGATCAAGCTCGCGCTCGCGCTGGTCGATGCGCTCGATGGCATCGGGTCGGATGTCGAGCCGGAGCTCAGGCTCGCGTTGGCGGTCCAGCGAGGTGTCGCGATCGTCACGCCGCCGAAACCGAAAGAGAAGAAACAGGTCTACGAGATCGAAGACGCGACGGCGCAGTTCGCGCACAAGCTCGCGCGGCAGGCGCGCGGCGCGGAGATCCTCGTCGGCGGGCGCGTGTTTCGCGCGGCGCGTGGCGAGTGGAACTTCGAGTCGCTGCCCGCGATCGATCTGCCGGACGAAGCGCCGGGTGGGACGTCGGCGTCGAAGCCCCATGTCGACGACGAGACCGATCCGGGCGTCAAGCGCGCGCGGGTGTATCGCCTGCGTGGGCCGAAAGAACGCGCGCAACGGATCCGCGAAGTGCGTGCGCTCGCCGGCGCGCAGTTGCACGGCCGCTCGATCGAGCTGAAGGCGCTGCGCGATGCATGGCGCGACGTGCTCGTGACGAAGCGCAAGCGCCAGATCGTGATCGTCGGTGATGCCGGCGTCGGTAAACGAACGCTCGTGCGCTCGTTCCTCGAGAGCTTGGCGCCGGGCGAAGCGGTCGTGATCCGGACGACGGCGCGCGTCGGCACGGCGATGACTCCGTACGGCGTGATCGCGGATCTCGCGCGTGACGTGCTCGGGCTCGCGGAAGATGCCGAGCCGCACGAGGTCGAGCGGCGGCTGCTACGCGCGGCGCCGCTGATCTACGCCGGCGAAGAGAACGGGACCGAGGCGCGTGCGGCGCTGCAGATCTTCGGCATGTTGCTCGGGGCGCGTCACCTCGCGGAAGGCGGCGATGTCGGCGCGGATGCGCGGCGGCAAACGCTGATGAAGATCTTGCTCCGGATCGAGAGCAAGCTCGAAGGTGACAAGCCGATCGTGCTCGTCGGTGAAGACATTCACTGGGCCGACGAGGATTCGCAGGAGCTGTTCGCGGCGCTGTTGCAGATCCAGACGCCGCGGCCGTTGTTCGGCCTGATGACCTCGCGGCCGGATCCGCGGATCGTCGGCAAGGCGAAGGAGCTCGGCACCGAGATCGTGTTGCTCGAGGAGCTCACGGACGAAGCGCGGCGCGAGATGCTGACCGCGCGGTTCGTACCGGGCCACGACATCGACGACTTCGTCGCGCAAGTCGCGGCGCGCGCAGGTGGCAACGCGTTCTTCATCCAAGAGCTGCTCGACATGTTGATCGAGCGCGGCGTGCTGGTCGCGGATCGCGACGACGGCGAGTATCCGGGCCTGCTCCGGTGGGCCTTGCGTGATGCACCGATCCAAGTGCCGTCGTCCGTCGAGGATCTCGTGTTGGCGAGGATCGATAGCTTGCCGGCGAGTGAACGCGAGGTGATCGTTCACGCGGCGATCCTCGGGCGGCACGTGTCGGCGGCGGGGCTGTCGCCGCTGTTGGGGCGTCCGGTGCGGTTGGAATTGGACGAGCTCGTGCGGCGCGGGTTGTTGTCGCCGGCCGAAGGCGAGTACCGGTTCAAGAACGACATGACGATGACGGTCGCGTACGGCGTGATTCCGTCGGAGGTCCGGATCCAGATGCATCGCTCGGTCGCGGCGCGGATCGCGAATGCGGTCGGCTATCGAATCGGGCAAGACGATGCGTTGATCGCGCGCCACCTCGAGCTCGCGGGTGACGCAGTGCCGGCGGCCGATCGGTATCTGCGTGCGGCCGGGCATGCCGTCGAGCTCGGCGGCAATGCGGATGCGTTTCGCCAGCTGACGCGCGCGCTGAAGCTCCTGCCGGAGGCCGATCACGAGCGGCGGTTCACGTCGCATCGGCTGCGCGAGGAGATTCTCCGGCGGTTGGCGAAGCGCCCGCAGCAGCTGCGTGAATTGCATGCGTTGCGGAAGGAAGCCGAAGCGATCGGCGAGCCGGGCAAGCTCGCGGTCGCGCACAACGCGCTCGCGCAGTTCTACATCGATGTCGGCAAGGCGCCGGCGGCGTTGCGTGCGGTCGCGCCCGCGTTGGGTTATGCGCGCGAAGCCGGCGATACGTTGATCGAGAGCGAGGCGCTGCGGTTGCGAGCGGCGATCGCGCGGCTCGTCGGTAATGCGGAGGAGTCGCTGCGGCTCGTCGAGCAGGCGCTCGAGATCGTCGATCGGACGATGGAAAACTCGAAGGTGACCGAGACCGGTCAGCGTGCACCCACGCCGGTCCTGATGGCGCGCGCGACGATCCTGAATCAGCGCGGCACCACGCTGTGGAACATCGGCAAGCTCGAGGAATCGATCGAGAGCTACGCCGAGGCGCTCGTGATCTATCGCGCGATCGGGATGCAGCGGCACGAGGCGCGTGCGCTCAACAACATGGGCATCGTGTTCGCGGCGCTCGGCGAGTACGAAGAAGCGCTCGCGCACTACAAGTCGGCGCTCAAGATCGATCAGGCGCTCGGCGAGCGTTCGGGACTCGCGTTGAAGCTCGGCAATATCGGGCAGTGCTACTCGGACATCGGCGATCTCGATCGCGCCGAAAGCTATTTGAGTCGCGCGTTGAAGGTGGCGGAGCAGACCGGAGATCTCTCGGCGGCGGCGGACACCGCCGTGTCGTGGGGCCAGACCAAGATGCAGCGCGGGGACACGAAATCGGCGCTGCAGTTGTTCGAGCGCGGCCTCACGCTGGCCACCGAAAATCGCGAGCGCTATCAGGAAGTGCGTGCGCTCGAGTACATCTCGCTCGCGCATCTCGCGGCCGGCGATCCGCCGGAGGCGGCGCTCGAGATGGCGCGCTCGGCGACGGAGTGGGCGCGCAAGATGCCGATGCTCGTCGGGATTATCTACGGGCTGACGTTCCAGGCGCTCGCGCTATCGAAGCTCGGTCGTCACGCGGATGCGCTCGCGGCGAGTGACGAGGCGATCGCCGTGGCAAAGCAGGACAACACGCGGATCGATGGCATCGAGCATCTCCATCGCTGGCGCGCCGAGGTGTTGGCGGCCGCGGGACGAACGGCGGATGCGGAGCGTGAGCGCGCGCACGCCGAAGCCGAAATCGAGACGAAGGCGAATAAGTTGCGGGATCCGGAGCTGCGCAAGCACTACCTCGCGCGCTCCCAACTGCTTCTCGGATCGTGATACGAGCGTGGCATGGCGATCGAGATCCAGGTTCACGACCGTGACCCCAAGGCGCTCGCGGAGCTGATCCTCGCGACCACGCAAGGTGGCGTGGTGCTGGATACCGAGCCGCAGGTCGCGCACCTGTCGGCGCTCGTCGAGCGCGAGGACAAAGAAGGTGAGCGCCGGCGTGCGGCGTGGCACTGGTTGAACTCGTTGTCGGACGGGATGATCGATCGCGACAACGACTGGTCCGAGCTCTAAATCCGCGCCGGTCGGCGCACGACCAACGCGACGACGCTGCCGAACAGCGCGACCAACGATCCGATCACGGTCGTCGCGATCGCGGTGCCCGCGACGAGGCCCGGGTTCACCATCGGTAGCAACACGCCGACGGCGATCACGAAGACGCCAACAAACGCGATGAACGAGCTCGCGAGGCGAAGGTTCGAGGCGTGGCGAACGGCGGCGCTGTACGAGTAGGTCGACATGCGGCTGCTATCGACACGGCGCGTGAACGGTTGCGGGGACGGTCGCAACTACGTCAACGTGCGATCGCGAACCCCTCGGATTTGTTCGACGACGGGGACGGTCGCAACTACGTCAACGTGCGATCGCGAACCCCTCGGATTTGTTCGACGACGGGGACGGTCGCAACGACGTCAACCAACATGTTCGCACGCGCCGTACGCGATGAACGCGATCGCGACGCCGAGTGCGCTGATGGCGCCGCCGATCTGGCTCGGTTGCGATAACCAGATCCAGCCTCCGATGAACGTCGTCACCATTCCGATCGCGGCGATCGCGAGCGCCACGTGGATCGCGCGCGTGCGGCTCCGGCGCAACGCATTCTCGAGCGCACGAACGCGTGCGGCACTCGGATCGGGCGTGGGTGGGCGCGGTTTCTGCGCGTCGGCGATCAGGCGACGGAGCTCCTCGGGCGTGCGCTTGCGATCGTCGCGAACTTTCGGAACTTCCCACTTCGGCAACGCGCGCCGCCTCGCAAGCTCGTCGCGAATCGCGGGCGCGGTGAACACCGCGATAGGCCAACGTTTCGGCGCGCGCTTCGGTGCCGGTGCCGCGGCGGTCTCGGCAAGTGCGTCCGGCTTCGTCGTGTCGTCGCTCATCGCTGCGGCCGCACGGCGGTGACGACGAGAACGAGTCCGAACACGGCGATCATCGCGCCCAGCGTCGTGATCGCGGTGACGAGATCGGTGCCCTGTGGCCCGAGTCCGAGCCACGAACCACCGCACGTGGCGGCCAAGATCCCGACCAAGATCGCGCCGAGGCCGACGTTCATGCCGTGCTTCGCGCGTGCGAGGTCCTCGGGGTCGACGGGCGTCCGTCGGCGCTCGGGTTCCGGCGGCACCGGTTCCGAGACCACTAGTGGCTTCGCCAGCACGAGCGCCGGTTCGGGTTTCGGCGCGGGCTGATTCTTGCGCAGCGCCTCGAGCTCGCGCTTCGTCTCGTCGGCCAAGCGCTTCGCCGCTTCCGCCGCGCGCACCGAGCGACGCAGATCTTCCTCGAGGGCATCGATCCGCGCGAGCGCCGCGTCGTGATCGTCGCGATGAATGCTCATGGCGTTTGCCTCGGGTGAAGCGTCAATCCCAAGCCCCCGATGAACACGAACACGCTCACCACGATCAAAACGGCCGCGATTGCTTGTCGACCCTCGCTTTGGCTGTTGAACAGGCCACAGCCGATCAACAACATGAACGCTGCTACTCCAAACAGCATCGTTCCGATCTTCGAGCCCAGCGTGGCAGGCCGGCGAACCCGGTGTGGTGGTGGCTCAGGGTTCGGCGTCAACACGTGGAGAGCGTCACGCACGCGTTCCAGATCGCGCTTCGCGGCATCGCGCTCGCGCTCTGACTGGTCCGCGAGTCGTCTGGCTTCGTTGGAGTCGTGTACTGCACGGCGAAGCTCTTGCTCGAGGGCATCGATCCGCGCGAGGGCCGCGTCGTGATCGTCGCGATGAATGCTCATGCCGGTGATATCGGCAGCCCGCCGCGCGGGTTGCGTCACATCAGGATGCCGCCGGTGAGCAGACCGCCCAAGCTGACCGCGATGCACGCCGCCCCCGCATCCGTGAACGGAACGAGGATGACGCCGATCACGAACACCGCAATGCTCGCGACGAACACCTGAACACCGGTCCGCTTCGGCGGCATGAAGCCGATCCGCGGCGGCGGCGGTGGCGGCGGTGGCGCATCGATCGTCCGCAGCTGGTCGAGCTCCGTTTCGAGCGCATCGATCCGCATTCGCCGCGCAGCAACGTCATCGCGCAGAACGCTCACGGCCGCACCCGAGGCGCCGTCGCGATACCGGCGATGCTCAACGCAATCACGATCAGTCCGCTGATCGCGAGCCAGCCACCGAAATCACCGCCGGATGCGTGCGTCGCATTCGCGAATAACGCCCACGCGCCACCGATCACCGCAGCCGCGATGCCGAGTCCGATCATCACGATGAACGCCGTGATTGTCGCGCGCAGGGTCGCCGGGTCCTCGTCCACAAATTCGACCGGTGTCGCCCCGGGATGCGGATCGCGAATCGGTGCGCGCCTGCGCTTTGCCGGCGTGGGTCGAACCGGCGTCGCCGTGCGCTGCGCTTCGAGCGCGCGCTTCGCATCGTCGGCTTCGCGCTGCGTATCACGCGTGGTCTGCCGAGCGCTGTCGAGCTCGTCCTGCATCCGTCGCAGATCGTCTTGCAACGCATCGATGCGAGCGAGTGCCGCGTCGTGATCGTCGCGATAGCTATCGGTCATGGCGGGCTTATCGGTCGCGCGCTTCGCCGGTTGCGAGCATTACGCAAAAGCGCCAAAGATCAGCGAGTTAGTCGTTCGACGACCACGAGTCATTCGACGACATGTCTGACGAGCTGGTATCCGACGAGCTCCACGAGGAGTCATCCGACGAGCTCGACGACGAATCGTCGAAAAGGCAGGCGTTGTCTGATGAAGCCCAGGACGAATCGTCCGACGAGCCCGACGACGCGTCGTCGAACAGGCAGGCATTGTCGGACGAAGTCCAGTCCGACGCGACCGGCGACGAGTCGACCAATCCGCAGACGTTGTTGGCCAACGACGCATCGTCCGACGAGCTCGTCGCCACGTCAGCCAACAGCTGCGAGATGTCGTTCGTCACCGTCGTATCGTCGTCATCCACCGAATAAGAACGCGTCGGCCAAAGCCAGCTCGTCCTCGCCCACCCCTGCGACCTCGACCGCGGGCCCAGGGCGCTCGATAGCCAGATGCACCCGCCGATAAGCGCGAGCACGAGCCACACCGGGTCGTCGGTCGCGATGCCGGCGAACGTACCAGCGACGATCAAGATGATTCCGAGGACGCGCTGCGGATGGCTGTTGTTCGGCATGGCTCGCTTATCGGCCCCGCCCTTCCACGGTTGCTTACCGGTCGATCGCGTGTAACACCTCGAGCTCATGCTCGAGCGCCGCGATCCGGCTTCGCCGAGCTCTCAGGTCATCGCGAAACGGGGCCTCACCGTGGTCGTCGACAACCGCCGGTGCCTGGCGGTGCCACGAACGACGGGCTGAGCTCCCACGCATCACCGCACCGACAACCGCGACGATCGCGCCGAGCAACCCGAGCGCGAGCCACGCCGACTGATTGGTGGCGACCGCACGCCAAACACCACATGCCATGATTCCGACTCCGATCATCCGCACGATCACGGGCCGATTGCTCTCGTTCATAGTCCCGCTATCGATCGCCGTGTTCGCGGGTTGTGTGGATTCTCCTCGCGGCAAGCTAGACCATTGTCTCGTCAGGATCTGCGCGGCTAGACTTCACACCGGGTGGCGAGTATCGATCTCGTAAACGTCGACGCGTATCTGGCAACCTTGGCGCGTTGGGTCGCGGACCCACCGCTCGCGCAGCCGGTGCATGTCGTCACGTACGTGCGCGTCGCGAGATGGCGTGGCCAGAACCTACCAGAGCCTCGCTCGGCATATGCGCGTGCATTGTTTCGTCTCGCGGACGGCGACGAGCGACTCGCCGAGATCATCGAGAGCCTCGACGCGGATACGGCGAGCATCGTACTGAAAGATGCAGCCTCGTTCACGAGCGCGACGTTGACGCCGATCCTCGCCGACGCACTCGAAGCGCGTCAGCTAACTCCAGGCCAGCGGTTCGTTGCCCGACTCGCGCAGATAAGTCTGCCGAGATGCCTGGTGCTGCTTCATCGACTTCAACGTTCGAACGTGGAGGCGTTCATTGAATCCTTGGCAGCAGCGTACTTGTCGCTGCGCGCATTGGGACCAGCGCCTCGCGAATTGGTCACGCTTTGGAACGAGATGCTCGAGCGTTTTCCCACAAACGAAGAAGTTCGTGCCGCGCAGGTCGCGGTACTTGCCATCGAAGCTCCGCACGAGACACCTGCCGCGCTCGCGAGCGGCCTCGAAGAAGTCGGCTCGTTCGCGTTCGCAAATGTCGCGGCGAACATTGTCGGGGCGGCGATGAAACATGCTCACTCCGCCATGCTCGAGCTCGCAGGTGAAGGATGGCCGCAGACACGAGCACTCGTGCTCGAAGGGATCGCACACGCAGAGCCACTCGCACCCGAGCTCGGTGAGCTTTTCGATCGCACGGTCGCCAGATACCGAGACTGCGGAGGACGAATCGATCGAACGCCAGGCGGCAAGATCGAGCTTCTGTTTCCGATGGTGCGCACTGCGATCGCGATGCGTGACTTCGAGCGTGCTCGCACCGCGATCTCACTTCTTCAACCGAGCGGGTTCATGCTTGCCGCCGCGACGCGGAACGCGATGCGAGCGATCAACCTCGAGGATGAAATCTGGCGTCCCACGATATGGGAACAGCTCGTCGGTGCCACCGATGGCCTCGATGACGCTCAGGTTTCGAGCCTCGAGCCGACCATTGCTGCGGCCACATGGAAGCTCGAAACTCTTCCGATCGCCTCGCTATCTGATTTTAGCGAGACCTCGTGATCCCGAGTATCGATCTCGAAGAAGTCGACGCGCAGTTGGCCGTAGTCGCACCGTGGGCGGCGAATCCTCCGCTATCGGAGGTGGTGCACGTCGTCACCTTCGTTCGCGTTGCTCGTTGGCGGGTCAAGCAGCTTCCAGCACCACACTCATCCTACGCGAGCGCCTTGTTTCAACTAGCGGATGGAGACGTCAGCGTTGCTGAAATCGTTCAACGGTTGGAGCCAGCGCTCGCGCATCACGTACTGAAAGACATCGTCCTATTCTCGACGACGGAGCGGGCGCCTGTAGTCGCCGATCTGTTCACCGAGCGCAACTTGATTCCAGATCGGCGGCTTGCAGCCCAACTGGCACGTGTAGACATGACTCGATGCCTCGAGCTGATTCGTCGGCTCGCTCGAACGATCGACGGGCGAACGGCGCATATCGAATCCGTCACGTCGGCCTACCTGTCGGCACGCGACACAGGACCAGTTCCCGACGAGCTCGCCGCGATCTGGTCCGAGCTTCCAGCGTTGTACCCAGACGATGACGGTGTTGTCGCGGCACAACTCGAGGTGCTCGCTGCCGAGGATCCGAAGAACGTTCTTGCTGCACTCGATCGCGCATTCGACCAGATCGGCGCGAGCATGTTCTTGGGTGTTGCCGCACGTGTCGTTCACTCCGCGATGCCCCACGATCGCGACGGCGCGCTCGCGCTTGCAGCCGTGGGATCGCCGCTCCAGCGTGCACTGGTAGCCGAAGGCATCGGCCAAGCTGAAGCTTCAGCGCCCGAGCTTCCGGAGCTCTTCGACGAGATCGTCGACGAATGGTCCGACGACACCCGTCGAGTCGATCGTTCCCACGGTGGCACCGTACGGTTGCTGTTTCCACTGCTTCGAACGGCGATCGCGATGCGCGACTTCGCCAGACTCCAGAGCGCCGTCAACCTCCTGCAGCCCAGTCAATCGATGCTCGCTGCTGCGACGTGGAAACCGATGCGCGCGATCAACCTCACCGATCAACGATGGCGAACGCAGATCTGGGACGAGTTGGTTGCCGCCACGCAAGCTGGAGAGGAAGCGTTCGTCGCTGATCTGCCGCCGGAGGTTGGCGCTGCCGCGTGGAAGCTCGAGAGTCTTCCGATGGACGACCTGCCCTGGTTCGACGCGAACCATCTAGCCAGCGATTTGGGGCCAGCGAAGCCCTAGCGCCTATTTACCGCACGTTAACGGACGTGCTTTTTCCCCGGGAATCTGCCAGCTTCCCCTCGTGACCGAGCCCCTCGTACCGATCACGCCGTCGAACACGCCCCAGGGCGCGCGCGGCAAACGGGTGCTCCTCGTGATGCTGGCGATCGTCGTCCTCGGCGCGATCCCGGCCGTCGTGGTCCCGATCCTGTGGACGCGCGATAAGGCACCGCACCTCGAGGACCTGGCCACGATCCCGGCGTTCACGCTCGTCGACGAAACCGGCAAGACGTTTACCGAGGAGGCGCTTCGCGGCCACGCCACGATCGTCAACTTCATCTTCACGCGCTGCGATACGAAGTGCCCGATCACGTCGATGAAGATGCAGCGGATCCAGGAGAAGACGTTCGGCGTCGACAAGATCAAGCTGATGTCGATCTCGGTCGATCCCGAGTACGACACGCCGCTGCGCTTGACCCAGTTCGCGCAGAAGTACAAAGCCGACCCGCAGCGCTGGAAGTTCATCACCGGCCCCAAGGACGCGATCGAACAGCTCGTCGAGGGCCCGTTCATGTCGTCGATGCAGGCGGATACGCCGCGCACCGACAACGTCCCGAACATCGCGCACGCCGGCTATTTCATGCTCGTGGATGGAGATTTGCACATCCGCGGCCGCTACGAATCGGACGATATCCAGCGCCTGGACGAGATGATCCGCGCAGCGCGGTATCTCGCCCGCACGGCGAAGTAAGATAGCGGCATCTCGCCGATCCTCGACATCGGGCAACTGCTCCTCGGCATCGCGATCCTCTATTGGGGTGCCGAATGGTTGATCCGTGGCTCGGCGGGCATCGCGCGCGCGTTCGGCGTGAAGCCACTCGTCGTCGGCCTGACCGTCGTCGCGTACGGCACGTCGGCGCCGGAGCTCGCCGTATCGACGAAGGCCGCGCTCACCGGCCACCCACCGATCGCACTCGGCACCGTGATCGGATCGTGCGCCGCGAACATCTCGCTGATCCTCGGGCTGACCGCGTTGATCGCCCCACCCACGGTCGATGGCCGGATCATTCGACGCGAGGTGCCGGTGCTCGTCGGATCCGCGATCGCGGTCCCGATCCTGTTTCGCAACGGCGTATTGAGCCGGCTCGAGGGCGTGTTGCTCGTCGCGTGCGCGATGATCTTCACGATCGCGACGCTCACGGTGGCGGCGCGGATCGATCCCGACGACGAGCTCAGCCAACCGCACCCCGATCCGATCGACGACGAGCATGCCGCCTCGAGCGCGAACCTCGCCGCGATGCGCGCGGGAGAGGCCGAAGAAGCCGGCCGTTCGATCGGCGGCCAAGCTCGGCCCAAAACCTCGCGCGTCCTCGGCATCGTGATGAGCGCGTTCGGCTTGATCCTGCTCGTCGCCGGCTCGAACTTCTTCGTCCGCGGCGGTCGCGGCATCGCGTCGGACGTCGGGATGAGCGAGCGCATGCTCGGCCTCACCGTGATCTCGATCGGCACCGCGTTGCCCGAGCTGATCGGATCGATCGTCGCGGCGACGCGCGGCCACTCCGCACTCGCCGTCGGCTCGGTGATCGGATCGAACCTCCTGAACGTGTTCCTCGTGCTCGGCGTGACCGCATGCCTGCACCCGATCCGGCTGGGCGAACGCATGCACCTGGTCGACTTGATCGGCCTGGTCGTCATCACGCTCCTCGGCGTGTTGGTCCTGCGCGGCTCTCGACGGATCAGCCGATTCGAGGGCCTGCTGCTCGTCCTCGCCTACTGCGCGTTCATCGTCTGCTGCGCTTTGCTGTGAGGTTACGCACGGTTCGCGACCTGAGGCGTCGCCACAGCGAACTGTGTAGCGTTCGTACCTCACCCCACATTATCGGAAGCTAGTGAGCCCCATCTTCCACGATCGCGGCGTTTGGCCCTAGCGTCCCCTTCATGATGAGAAGCCTGGTTGCCGTCGCAGCCGTCGTGGGGATGGGTCATGTCGCGAACGCCGAACCCCGCCGTGCGGAGTATCGCGAGTTCCACAGCCCGACTCACTTCAAGGCCGCGGCCGCGCCGGCCGGCGTCTCGCACATCATCTATCTCAACCGCTGCACCGGCGGCTGCCAGTTGAAGGGCTCGAACGTCGCGAACAACTCGACGACGAACACCACGACGATCTTCTCGTCGGGCACCAAGACGGTGTCCGCGTACAGCGGCACCGACGCGCAGTGGGCGCAGATCCTGTCGTGCGTGAAGGCGACGTACGCGCCGTTCAACGTCACGATCACCGATCAACGTCCGACCTCGGGCGATTACCACATGGCGATCGTCGCCGGTCACGCGGCCGATGTCGGCGAGGGCACCGGCGTGCTCGGCGTGTCGCCGTTCGATTGCGGCAACTACATCCCGAACTCGATCTCGTTCTCGTTCGCGAACGAAGAGCCGACGAACATCGTCGATATCTGCTGGACGGTCTCGCAAGAAACCGCGCACTCGTGGGGCCTCGACCACAAGTACGACAAGCTCGATCCGATGACGTACCTCGACAACGGCAACGTCACGAAGGTGTTCCAGAACCAAGCCGGCAAGTGCGGCGAATACTCGGCGCGCCAGTGCTCGTGCGATTACAACAACGACAGCGGCGGTTCGATGAACTCGTACGCCGAGATCCTCGCGACGTTCGGTTCGGGCACGCCCGACACCGCACCGCCGACGGTCAGCATCACGTCGCCGACGAACAACAGCCAGATCCAACCCGGCTTCACGGCGTCGGTCACCGCATCCGACGACGTCGGCGTGACGATGGTCGAGCTCCGCGTCGATAACAACCTCGTCGGCACGAAGACGGTCTCGCCCTACTCGTTCACCGGCCCGTCGACGCTGCAACCCGGCGCGCATCACATCGAAGCGACCGCATACGACGCCGCCGGCAACACCGCGAAGTCGGCGGTCGACGTCAAATACGGCGAGACCTGCACCGATACGTGCAGCGACTCGACGCAGGTCTGCGACAACGGCGTGTGCGTGCCCGGCCCCGACTCGAGCGGCGGCCTCGGTGCGCCGTGTACGGATAATGCGGATTGCACCTCCGGGAGCTGCGGCGATGACGGCGCCGGCCATCAGTACTGCGTCACGACGTGTGATCCGGCCAACAACACCTGTCCGAGTGGGTTCGGCTGTCTGTCCGCCGGTAACAGCGGCGTATGTTGGCCTGGCGCCGACAATGGCGGTGGCGGTGGTTGCAACACCGGCGGCGGCAATAACGGCCTCGTGCTCGCCGGATTCGCCCTCGGTGCGATGCTGCTAACGCGCAAGCGTCGATAGCCCTTAATTTCCGGGTGGGGCGGCTGATATCCTTCTTGGATATGCGTCGTCTGGTGTTTGGAATCTTCGGAGTTGTTTGCCTCGCGGCGCCTGGCTGGGCGCAAAACGATCAGACGAGCGAACTGCCGAGCCAACTGCCGCCCCACACCGTTGTTGTCCCGTATCCGCATTCGGCTCAGCTCGCCGGGGCGCCGACCGCGCTCGTCAACTCGCACATCCTCTACCTGAACAACTGCCGTGCCACGAACGGCTGCATGATCACGAAGGGCGTGTTCGACGACTCGCGCAAGAACCAAGCGAGTGTCGCCGCGCATAACGGCACCGTCGCGGCGCTGTCGACGATCGCGAACTGGGCCTCGATCAAGTCGTGCATCACGAACGCGCTGTCGGGCTTCGCGGTCACCGTGACCGACGTCGACCCGGGCAACGTCCCGCACTTCGAGATGGTCATCGGCGGCACGCCGAGTAACCTCGGCCTCGATTCGAGCGTCGAGGGCATCGCTCCGTATCTCTGCACGGCACCCGGCGATTGCGGTGGCCAGACGTACATCCAGAACGCGATCACGTTCGCGTTTGCAAACCTCGACCCGACGAACACGAACCTCTGGTGCGGCGTCGCCCTGCAAGAGGCCGCGCACGGCTGGACGCTCGATCACGCGACGCCGAACACCGATCCGATGACGTACAAGACGTACGCCGCGAACCTGTCGTACCAGAACGGCGCGCCGTGTGGCAGCGATTGTCTCTACGGCGCCGGCCAGAACATGACGTCGTTCGGCGTGCAGTGCTCGGGGACCAACACGAACGGCACGCACGTCTGCATGGAGAACAATCAGTCCACGCAGAACGAGGTCACGATCCTGACAAACCTGTTCGGCGCGGCCACGGCGGCAGCACCGACGGTCGCGATCACGAGCCCGGCGAATAACGGCACCGTGCCGAGTGGCCAGGATCTCGTGATCAACGCGACGTGCAGCTCCGGCGACGGCGTGAAGCAGATCGACTTCATCGTCGACGACAACATCAAGTCGACCTCGACGGCATCGCCCGCGACCGCGACGATCAAGGGCCTGACGAAGGCCGCGCACACGATCCAGGTCGTGTGCGGTACGCAGAAGAATGCGTCTGCGAGCGCGTTCGCATCGATCACGGTCGGTGACGCGTGCACCGTCGATACGGATTGCGCATCCGGTCAGCTGTGCTCGAACAAGATGTGCGTCGACGGTCCCGGCACCGCCGGCGGCCTCGGTTCGCCGTGCACGAACAACTCCGATTGCCAGTCGAACGAGTGCGGCACCGATGGCAATACGTCGGCGTGCGTGTCGGATTGCGATCCGTCGGCGAGCACCTGCCCCGCCGGCTTCTCGTGCCTCTCGGCCGGTTCGTCCGGCGTGTGCTGGGCCGAGAGTGGTGGCGGCGGCGGTGGTTGCAACACCGGCAACAGCAGCGGCGGCATGATCCTCGCGGCGTGTGGCCTCGCCGCGCTGATGTTCAAGCGTAAAAAGCGCTAGTCGTCGGCCCCTGATCTCGGGCCTACTAGGTAGATGCGTCGCCTGGTTTGCCTGTTGTTACTGATCGGTGGGATCGCGCATGCCGAGCCGAGAAACGTCGTGCTCGACGGTCGACCACCGACGCAGGTCGCGCCGGCGCAGGCGCCGTACAACACGATCTTCCTCAATCGCTGCGCGAGCGGCTGTAGCGTTCGCAACGGAGCGAACGATTCGCGCGCGGACACCTCCGACATCGTCACTGGCTCGCACGTATTTAACGCGTTCCCGTACGACGACGCGACCTGGACGAGCGTCGTGAAATGCGTGCGCGACGTGTTCTCGCCGTTCAACGTCAACATCACCGACGTCGATCCGGGCACCGCGAACCACTTCGAGATCATGGTCGGCGATCAACCAGGCGATCTCGGTTTCCCCGATGGTTACGGCGGCGTCTCCACGAACGGCTGCGGGCAGACGTTTATCCCGAACGCGTTGGTGTTCGACTTCGCCGGCGCGTGGGGAACTACCACGTGCAACAACAAGTGCATCGAGAACGTGTGCGCGACAGCGGCGCAGGAAATCGCGCACTCGTTCGGCATGGACCACTCGCACAACAAGATGGATCCGATGACGTACTTCACGTACGCGCTCCGGAAGTACTTCCAGAACACGGCCGATCAATGCGGCAGCGATTGCGTGAGCGGCAAGAGCCCATCGGGCCAGACCTGCACCGGCAGTGATTCGAACGTCCATCCGTGCTGCCGGACCGCAGCGACGCAAAACTCGTATCAGACGCTGATCAACCTGTTCGGCGCCGGCACGCCGACGCCACCGCGCGTGTCGATCACGAAGCCATTGAACGGCGCGAGCGTGGAGGCCGGCTTCGCGGTTGCCGTGAACGCGGATGCCGACAGCTCGATCACGATGGTCGAGCTCTACGTCGACGGCACGCTCGTTCCACCGGCTGTCACCACCACCCCGTACGCGTTCACCGCGCCGTCCACGCTGATGGCCGGCAATCACACCGTCGAGGCGAAGGCGTACGACGCACACGGCGTGACGAACACCTCCGACATCACGGTCGTGATCGGACCGCCCTGCACGAGCGCATCCGAATGCCCGGCGTCGACGGACGCGTGCATCGACGGTCGCTGCGTCCCCGGCCCTTCGGTCGACGGCGGGCTCGGCAAGCCGTGCACCGGCGCCGCCGATTGCGTCGACGGTCAGTGCGCGAGCAACTCCAACAACGACATGTACTGCACCGAGCCGTGCAGCGACAAAGGCCAGTGCCCCGACGGCTTCGGCTGCTTGCCGCTCGCCGATGGCTCACCCGCTGGCGTGTGCTGGCCCGGCTACGACGACGGCAGCGGCGGGGGATGCAACACGAGCGGTGCGGGTGGCCCGATCACCGGCGGGATGTTGTTCGGCGTGCTACTCCTCGTACGCCGTCGTGCTCGCTC
This sequence comes from Kofleriaceae bacterium, assembly GCA_047600425.1. Taxonomy (GTDB): domain Bacteria; phylum Myxococcota_A; class Polyangia; order Haliangiales; family Haliangiaceae; genus JABFXX01. The sequence goes on from JASGLC010000001.1 coordinate 907,027, forward strand.
GTGATTACGCAACGTCGATCGTCCTCGGCGACACGCTAGCCGCAAAGCTCGCGCCGCCACCGGACGACCTCGTCTACGAAGATGCCGAGCCGCCGCTGATCCTCACGGCGCCCGGTCGTCCGCCCGAGCTCGCGATCGTGCCGGGCCGCGAAGCTCGCGTACCTCCGATCGCCGGCATGCGCGATCCGAAGCAACGCGCGCGGATCCTCCACGCGCTCGCGAACCACGAGCTCCAAGCGATCGAGCTGTTCGCGTGGGCCGTTCTCGCTTATCCCGATGCGCCGATGCAATTCCGCCGTGGCCTCGTCGCGATCCTCGTCGAGGAACAGCGCCATTTCGGGCTCTACGTCGACCGCCTGACAGCCCTCCAGACCACGTTCGGCGATCATCCGGTGACCGGCCACTTCTGGGGCAAGCTCGATCAATTCGCCACGCCCCTCGGCTTCGCGTGCGCGATGGGCATGACGTTCGAGCACGCGAACCTCGACTTCTGCGGTGACTATGCGGCCGCCGCGAAGGCCTGCGGCGATCACGCGACCGCCGCCGCGCTCGAGCAGGTCCACACCGACGAGATCAAGCACGTCCACTTCGGCTGGCTATGGATGAAGCGGTTCGCGGGCGATCGCGATCCGTGGGACGTCTACACCGAAACGATCAAGCCACCGCTCGGCCCGCATCGCGCGCGTGGTGCACGGATGGATCACGAGGCGCGCCGGCGCGCCGGCATCGACGACGCGTTCATCGCCAAGCTCGAAGAGATCGCCGCGAAACGCCCGAGCGGCGCGAGCCGATGACGTTCTCGATCGACTGCAACCTCGATCAAGAAGCGTTGTGGCTCGGCCAGCCGCTGAAGAAGGAAGCGCGGGTCCGCGCCACGTTCGTGTCCCTGCTCCTGCCGGTGTTGGCGCCGCCCGGCGAGGTCACGCTGCACGTGTTGGAGCCGAGCCAGCTAGTCCCGCCGATCGAGACCGCGGCGGCGACGGTGCGCGAGGTCCAGCCACCGCATCCCGCGACCGCGAACCTCCGCTGGGCGGACCCGGCGGCGAAGCACGTCAACGATCGTCGGTTCGCGCTCGAGCTCGGCCTCGCGTTGCCCGGCACCCAGACGTTTCGCTCGCTCGAGCAGCTCGAGCGGATCCTCGCGACCGAGCAGCCGGGCAAGTGGGTCGCGAAGGCGCCGTGGTCCGCCGCCGGGCGCTCGCGCATCCACGGCGTCGACAACGCGATCAAGCACGACGACCGGATCGCCCTGCCCCGCTTGCTCGCGTTCGCCGGCGAGCTCGTCTACGAGCCGTGGATGAACCGCCAGTTCGATCTCGCGGTGTGCGGCACCGTCGGAGATTCGGTCGAGCTCTTGCCACCACACACGTTGTTGTCGGGCCCGAACGGCTCGTTTCACGGCATCGACCTCACCCCACCCGCGCTCGAAGCCGCCGAGCTCGATCAACTCCTGCTCGCCGCCGAACGCGCCGGTCACCTGCTCCAAGCGCACGGCTACCGCGGTCCGTTCGGGATCGACGCGTTCGTCTACTCGACGATGCACGGCCGCCAGATCCATCCGTTGTGCGAGATCAACGCACGGCACACGTTTGGCCACGTCGCGCATGCGTTCCACCGCCGGTTCGGCTACACGAAGCTCCACATCAACAACGCGATGCCGCCCACCGGACATCCGCTCGCGAGCATCGACCACCGCGTGATCGCCTGGAGTATGGTGTGAGTCCGATGGACGAGGTCGTTGCCAAGATCAAAGCCGCTCTCGCGCGGAGCGGCACCGTGATCGTCCTCACCGGCGCGGGCGTCTCCGCCGAGAGCGGCATCCCCACGTTCCGTGGCAAAGAAGGCTACTGGACGGTCGGCTCGCGCGAGTACCAACCGACCGAGCTCGCAACCCATCGGGCGTTCACCGAGATGCCGTGGGACGTGTGGGCCTGGTATCTCTACCGTCGAGGCGTGTGCCGCGCGGCCACCCCGAACGACGCCCACTACGCGATCGCCCGGCTCGACGGCGCGTTCCAGAACGACCGGTTCGCGCTGGTCACCCAAAACGTCGACGGACTCCACCGCCGCGCCGGTAGCCCCGCCGCGCGCACGTTCGCGATTCACGGCGACATCGATCGGATGCGCTGCGCCGAGGACTGCGTCGCGTCGAGCTGGCTGATCCCGGCATCCGTGCCCGCGATCGCGAAGGGCGACGCCGTCTCCGACGCGGTAAAGGCACAGCTCGTGTGCCCGGCTTGTGGCGGAATGGCGCGTCCTCACGTGCTGTGGTTCGACGAGGCCTACGACGAGCCGAACTATCGCCTCGACACCGTGCGCGACCTCGCATCGAGCGCGGCGCTGGTGATCGTGATCGGCACCTCCGCGCAGACGAACCTACCGATCCAAGTCGTCATGCTCGCCGGTCGTAACGGCGGCACGATCGTCGACATCAACCCCGAGGACAACCCGTTCGGCGATATCGCGAAGCACTCGGGCGGGACGATCCGCGAGCCGGCGGCGACCGTGCTTCCGGCGTTGGTCGACGCGATCACGTAACACCACACTTGCCAGATGTTTTCGATGCAGGCAGGGTGAGCCTGCTGTGGCAGGTACCGACGACCCCATCCCCGAGCAAGTGCCGGAAGAAGGCGGCACCGGTGAGATCTCGATGCTCTCGCCCGATCAGGCGCGCGAGTCGATCATGGAGATCAAGGCGATCGCGGAGAGCCGCGCGCCGGAAGATGACTCGCAGGTCCACGAGCTCGTCGACAAGCCGACCGGCCCAATTCCAGTCGCGACCGAGGGCAAGGAACCGGTCGACGATGACGCGCTCGATGTCGACGAGCTGCGCGACGCCTGGCCACTGCTCGATCTCGAGGAGCGCGGCGATGGTCTGCGCGTGCTGCCGCGCGAAGATGCCGAGGAGTACTTCATCCAGCTCTCGCCGCGCGATCAGGCCGACCTGATCCTGTACTGGCGCCCGGGCCAGCGCCGGCAGTGGATGCGTCTGCTCGAGCCGGACGATGTCGCCGACGTGATCCAACAAGGCGGCGAAGCGAATCGCCAGACCTTGCTCGCGCTGCTCGACGATCCAACGCGCAAAGAAGTGCTCGCGCTGCTCGCGTACAACGAGGACGAGGCCGGTGGCCTGATGTCCACGCGCTACGCGCGCCTGCGTCCGGACATGACGGCCGACGAGGCCGTGCTGTATCTGCGCCGGCAGGCTCGCGCGAAGGTCGAGACGATCTACGCGGCGTACGTGCTCGATCCCGCGCAGAAGCTCCTCGGCGTGTGCTCGTTCCGCGATCTGTTCGCCGGCGACCCGAAGACGAAGGTCTCCGAGCTCATGGAAACGGACGTCGTCACCGCGACGGACGAGATGGATCAGGAAGCGCTCTCGCACCTGTTCGCCGAGCACGATCTCAACGTCATCCCGATCGTCGATCGCGATCGCAAGATGAAGGGCATCGTCACCGTCGATGACATCGTCGACGTCGTCCAGGAAGAAGCGACGGAAGACGCCCAGAAGTTCGGCGGTCTCGAAGCGCTCGACATGCCGTACTTGCAGTCGACTCGCCGCGAGATGATCAAGAAGCGCGCGCGCTGGCTCGCGATCCTCCTGATCGGCGAGATGTTCACGGCGACGGCGCTCGGCTTCTTCGAAGATTCGCTGATCCCGATCCTGTCGCTGTTCCTGCCGCTCATCATCTCGAGTGGTGGTAACTCCGGCTCGCAGGCATCCACGCTCGTCATCCGCGCCATGGCTCTCGGTGAAGTTCGCAACGCCGACGCCTGGCTCGTGTTCCGGCGCGAGATCCTGATCGGCATCGTCCTCGGCGCGATCCTCGGCGGCATCGCCTCGATCCGCGTGTTGGTGTGGGGCTCGTTCGGCGCGTACCACCATCTCCAGGGTGGCGAGCACTATGCGATCGTCGGAATTACCGTCGCTGTGGCCGTCGTCGGCTGCGTGTTGTGGGGAACGCTCATGGGCGCGATGTTGCCGTTCGCACTGCGCAAGTTTGGTGCAGATCCGGCATCGGCGTCGGCACCGCTCGTCGCGACCCTGGTCGACGTCAGCGGCATCATCATCTACTTCACGATCGCAAAGCTGCTTCTCTCCGGCATCCTGCTGTAGAGTCGCCGCGTGTTTGCCACTCGCGTCTATCACTACCGTGACCCGGCGGCGGTGATCCTTGGCCTCAAGGAGCTGCGCAAGCAGGGCCTGACGCCGCGTGGCCTACTGTTCGTCGCGCTCGATCCGCGCGGTGAAACGTACATCGCGGTGCCCGAGGATCTCGACGCGGTCGCGAACGTTCGCGTCGGCGACAAGCTCTCGCTCGTGCCTCCATTCGAAGGCCGGTACTTTCACTTCGACGCGGTCCATCGCCTGCCCGGTGATTCGGTGCTGTGGAACGGCGATCGCCGGCTCGGCGACACCGGCTCGGCGCCCGAAGTCGCCGTCGCGCTCAGCGAATGGTTGAAGGGGAGCTCGGCGAAGAACGTGTTCCTCGGCTGCACGCCGCACGTGCCGGGCTCCTACTGGTGTGTCGATCACCTGTCGCCGGTCGTGGACCTACACGCGCTCGGCTTCTTGGATTGCGTGGTCACGACCACCGGCATCCTCGCCCGCAAGATCGACGACAACAAGCTCTACCACCTCGAGTGGAAGACGCTCCGTACGAACGGCAATCCCGCGTCCGGCTGGCAAGAAGTGTTCAAGAGCGAGATGGGCAACATCGTGCTCGTCGAACGCCGCGTGCTCCAGTACCGGCTCGTGCTCACGTGCGAGAAGGGCCTGATGGAGATCGATGTCTCGCACCTGCCCGATCTCGTGATCGAGACCGCGCGCGTGCCGATGCGATCGGGCTTCGGCGTCGTCGGCCGGATCGATGGCGGTGCGTTCGCGGTGACGGCCGGCACGGTCGAGCCGTGGGGCCTCACGAACATGTCTCCCGCGATGTTGGTGGGCTCGCCGACGGACTCGCTACTGGAGCTGCCCAAGACGCTCCGAGCCATGCCGCTCGACGGGTAGATCCTGATCCGGGTTGCGGTGCTTGCGCGCGAACCGGTGCAGCGCGAGGTAGGTGACCGGCGTCGTGAACAGCGTGAGCAACTGGCTCACGACCAAGCCACCGACGATCGCGATACCGAGCGGCTGGCGCAGCTCCGCGCCGGTGCCGTGACCGAACGCGAGTGGCATCGCACCGAACAGCGCGGCGAGCGTGGTCATGATGATCGGCCGGAACCGCTTCTGCGCGGCTTCGTAGATCGCTTCCTCGGGTGACGCACCTCGCCTCTCTTCTTCGATCGCGAAGTCGATCATGAGGATCGCGTTCTTCTTCACGATACCGATCAAGAGGATCACGCCGATCAGGCCCATCAGCGATAGCGGCGTGTCGGTGACGATCATCGCGATCAGCGCGCCGAGGCCCGCCGACGGCAGCGTCGATAGGATCGTGACCGGATGGATGTAGCTCTCGTACAAGATGCCGAGCACGATGTAGACGAAGAACACCGCGAGCAGCAGCAGGCCACCCTCGGACTTCTTCACGTCTTCGAACGCCTGCGCGTTACCTGCGAACGCACCGTGAATGCTCGCCGGCAGACCGATGTTCGCCATCGCCTCGTTGACCGCATTGACCGCATCGCCGAGCGCGACGCCAGCGGTGAGGTTGAAGCTGATCGTCGTCGCCGGGAACTGGCCCTGGTGACCGATCGAGAGCGCGACCGCCGACCGCGAGACATGGACCATCATCGACAGCGGAATCTGCGCGCCCGTCGAGGACTGGACATAGATCCGATCGAGCGCGTCGGGCCCGGTGCCATTCTGCGGCGACGCCTCGAGCACCACGCGGTACTGATTGATCTGCGTGTAGAACACGGCGATCTGGCGCTGGCCGAACGCGTCGTACAACGTGTTGTCGATATCCGCGACCGACACACCCATCCGCGAGGCCATATCGCGATCGATCTTCAGGTCGAGCTGTAGACCTTGCGTCTGCTGATCCGAGTTGACGTCCTTCAACAGCGGAATCTTCGCGAGCGCGGACGTGACCTTCGGCGCCCAGGTATTGAGCTCGTCGAGATCCGCGTCCTGCAACGCGTAGACGTACTGCGCGGCGGATTGCCGGCCCGTGATGTTGAGATCCTGCACGGCCTGGAACCGCATCTCGATGCCCGTGCACCTTCGCGACTTTCGGGCGGAGCCGATCCTTGATCTCGTCGGCGCTGGCTTTGCGCCCGGGCTTCGGCTTCAGCTGGATGAACATCGAGCCGGTGTTAATCGTAGACGCACCGAAGCCACCGACGGAGCCGATCACGTGATCGACATCCGGGTCTTGCATGATGATCTTGATCAGCGCGTCCTGGCGCTCCTTCATCGCGGCGAACGAGATGTCCTGCGGACCGCGCGTGTTGCCGTTCAACATGCCGGTGTCCTGCTGCGGTAGCAGCGAGAACGGGATCGACTTGTAGAGGAATACCGTGACGATGATCGTGGCGATCGTGACCACGCCGATGATCGCGCGATGGCGCAACACGATCTTTAGCGCCTTGCCGTAGCCGCGGACCAAGAAGTCGAGGAAGCCATCGATCGCACGCCCGAACATGCCGGGCTCTTTCTTCGTGTGATGCGCGACCAACAGCCGCGACGTCATCATCGGCGTGAGCGTCAGCGAGATGATCGCCGACCACACGATCGCGATCGCGAGCGTGACCGCGAACTCGCGGAACAGCCGGCCGACGACGCCGCCCATGAACAGGAGTGGAATGAATACGGCGAGCAGCGAGGCCGTGATGCTGACGATCGTGAAACCGATCTCGCGTGCGCCATCGATCGATGCGCGCAGTGGTGACGCACCTGCCTCGATATGGCGGGTGACGTTTTCGGTCACCACGATCGCATCGTCGACGACAAATCCGGTGGCGATCGTGAGCGCCATCAGCGACAGGTTATCGAGCGAATAGTTCAGCAGGTACATCACGCCGAACGTGGCGATCAGCGCGAGTGGCACCACGATGCCGGGGATCGCCGTCGCTCGAAGGGAGCGCAGGAAGATCAGCACTACGATCACGACGAGGGCGATCGCGATCACCATCGTCTTCTCGACGTCGTGCACGGATGCGCGAATCGTCGTCGACCGATCGATACCGATGTTCATGTCGATGCCGGCCGGAATCGAAGCCGCGAGCTCGGGCATCAGCGCCTTGATCCGATCGATCACCTCGAGGATGTTCGCGCCCGGTTGCCGCCGGATCAGGACCATCACCGAGCGGTTGCCATCGAACCAGCCGGCGACGCGCTGATTCTCGACGTCGTCCATCACCGTCGCGACATCGCCGAGCCGCGCTGCTCCGATCGCCGAATCCGTAGTCGCCGCGCGGACGATGACTTGCTTCCACTGATCGGCGTTTAGCAGCTGATCTTCGACATCGAGCGCGTAGCTCTGCGTGGCGCCGACACCACCCGTAGGTTGGTTCGACGTGGCGTTCGCGATCTGGGTCCGCAGATCTTCGATGCCGAGCCCCATCGCCGCGAGCGACGTGGGATCGAAGCGAATGCGCACCGCGGGCTGGACACCGCCGCCGACGCCGACCTGACCGACGCCGCGGACTTGCGAGATCTTTTGCGCGAGCACGGTGTTCGCGGCTTCGAACACTTTCGGAAGCGGCAACGTCTTCGAGCTAAGCGCGAGGATCATGATCGGCGCGTCGCTCGGGTTGACCTTGCGATAGTTCGGACGCGACGGCAGGTTCGGCGGCAAGTCACCACCGGCGGCGTTGATCGCGGCCTGGATATCGCGGGCGGCGCCTTCGATGTCTCGATCGAGACCGAACTGGACGACGATGCTCGTGGTGCCGAGCGCACTGGTCGACGTGAGCTCCGAGACGCCGGCGATACGTGCGATCCGGCGCTCGAGCGGCATCGCCACGGCGGTGGCCATCGTGTTCGGCGACGCACCGGGCAACGACGCGTTGACGTTGATCGTCGGCAGATCGATGCGCGGCATCGGTCCGACGGGCAGCTGGGTGAACGCAGCCACGCCCGACAGGAACAGCGCGATCGCGAGCAAGGTCGTCGCGATCGGACGCCGGATGAACGGCGCCGAGATATTCACGCCGGGCTCCCCGGTTCCGCGTCGGGCGCCGGCTCGTGCTCGGGCTTGCCACGCAGACGGCGCAAGTAACGCGCGACGCGATCCATGCCGAGATAGATGACGGGCGTCGTGTACAGCGTCAGGACCTGCGACAGCAGCAAGCCGCCGACGATCGTGATGCCGAGCGGACGGCGCAGCTCGCTACCGGTGCCACTGCCGACCGCGAGCGGGATACCGCCGAGCAACGCGGCCATCGTGGTCATCATGATCGGGCGGAATCGCAGGAGACACGCCTGGTGAATCGCTTCGTCCGGCGTCTTCTTCTCCTCGCGTTCGGCGACGAGCGCGAAGTCGATCATCATGATCGCGTTCTTCTTGACGATGCCGATGAGGAGCACGATGCCGATCAGCGAGATCACGTCGAACGGCTCGCCGGTGATATTGAGCGCGAGGATCGCGCCGATACCTGCCGACGGCAGCGTCGAGAGGATCGTGATCGGATGGATGTAGCTCTCGTACAGCACGCCGAGCACGATGTAGACGGTGATCAGTGCGGCGAGGATCAGGATCGGCTCCGACGCGAGCGACTCGCGGAACACCTGCGCCGCGCCGACGAACCGACCGCGCATGGCCGGCGGAGGTTGGAGATCCGCGATCGCCTTGTCGATCGAGCTGACCGCTTCACCAAGCGACGTGCCCTTCGCGACATCGAACGACAGCGTCAGCGACGGGAACTGGCCTTCGTGCTCGACGGCGGCGAGCGCCGATCGCACATCGAACTTCGCCACCTGCGAGAGCGGAATCGTGTCGCCGGTCGCGGTGTGGATGTAGATCCGATCCAAGCTCTCGAGCGAGGTCCGATCCTCGGGCCGGACTTCCAAGATCACGCGGTACTGGTTGAGCTGCGTGAACACCGTCGAGACGATGCGCTGGCCGTACGCGTCGTACAGCGTGTTATCGAGCACCGCGGCCGAGACGCCGTGGGTCGATGCGGCATCGCGATCGATGTCGATGTGGAGCTCGAGCGCCGACGATTGCAACGAGCTCGCGACATCGCGCAGCGACGGTTGATCCTGCAGCGCCTTCAACAGCTTCGGCGCCCAGACGGCGAGCTCGGCCGGGTCCGGATCCTCGACGGTGTACTGGTAGGGCGTCTTCGACACGCGCGAGTCGACGGTCAGATCTTGGACCGGCGCCATGAACGTGGAGATGCCGCTGATCGCCGCCAGCTTCGGCTTCAAGCGATCGATGATCTCGGTCGCGCTCGCACTGCGATCGTCGCGCGGCTTGAGCGCGATCAGCATGCGGCCGGAGTTCGCCGTGGGGTTCGTGCCGTCCGCACCGACCGACGACGACACCGTGGAGACGTCCGGATCCGCCATGATCTGTTGGACGACTTCGATCTGGAGCTCGGTCATCCGCTTGAACGAGACATCCGGCGCCGCTTCGGTGACGGCGTTGATCGTGCCGGTGTCTTCGATCGGGAAGAACCCCTTCGGCACGATGATCGCGAGGAGCACCGTCAGGACCACGGTCGCGAGCGTCACCAACAACGTCAGCGCGCGATGGCGCAGCACGACTTGGAGCGTGCGGTCGTAGAACCGAGTCAGGCCCGCGAAGCCGCGCTCGAAGCCGCGGACGATCCACACCGGCTTACTCTCTTCATGCGGCTTCAGGATCCACGCGGCCATCATCGCGGTCAGCGTGAGCGAGAGCAGTGCGGAGATGCCGATCGCGATCGCCAGCGTGATCGCGAACTCGCGGAACAGCCGGCCGACGAGGCCGCTCATGAACAACAGCGGGATCAGCACCGCGACGAGCGACACCGTGAGCGAGACGATCGTGAACCCGATCTCGCGCGCGCCCTTCAACGCGGCGCGGAACGGCTTTTCGCCCTCCTCGATGTGACGGGAGATGTTCTCGATCATCACGATCGCGTCGTCGACGACGAAGCCCGTCGAGATCGTCAGCGCCATCAGCGACAGGTTATCGAGCGAGAAGTCGAGCAGCTTCATCACGCCGAACGTGCCGATCAGCGCGAGTGGCACCGCGACGCCCGGGATGATCGTGGCGCGCAGGCTTCCGAGGAAGAAGTAGATCACCGCGATGACCAGGCCGATCGTCAGGATCAGCGTGAACTGGACGTCGTGGACCGATGCGCGGACGGTCTCCGTGCGGTCCGACAGGATGTCGACCTTGATTCCCTGCGGCATCGACGCTTCGAGCTGCGGCAGCAGCGTGCGGATCTTGTCGACGACGTCGATGATGTTCGCACCGGGTTGGCGCTGGACGCTGATGATGATCGCGCGTTTGGTCCCGCTCCAGCCGGCGAGCTGATCGTTCTCGACGCCATCGATCACGTCGGCAACTTCGCCGAGCCGGACGACACCGCCGTTATTCGGCTTCGCCGAGATGATCAGCGGCCGGAACTTCTCCGCCGACACCAACTGATCGTCCGTCGAGAGCGCCCAATCGAGCCGGTTGCCGTCGAGGTTGCCCTTCGGCTGGTTGATGTTCGCGGCGGCGACGGCGGTCCGCACGTCTTCGAGCGTGAGGCCGGTGCCGGCGAGCGCCTGCGGATCGACCTTGATGCGAACCGCGGGCTTCTGACCGCCACCGATCGTGACGAGGCCGACGTGATCGACCTGCGCGATCTTTTGCGCGAGCACGGAGTCGGCGTAGTCGTCGACCTGCGCGAGCGAGAGCGAATCCGAGCTCACCGCGAGCGTCAGGATCGGCTGATCGGCGGGATTCGCTTTGTTGTAGACGGGTGGCGCCGGTAGCGTCGATGGCAACAGGTTCGAGGCCGCGTTGATCGCCGCCTGGACATCCTGCTCGGCGGCATCGATATCGCGATCGAGCGTGAACTGCAGCGTGATCTGCGAGCTACCGAAGCTCGAGATCGAGGTCATCGATGCGAGCGATGGCACTTGTCCGAACTGGCGCTCGAGCGGCGTGGTCACCGCACTCGCGATCGTGTCCGCGCTCGCGCCCGGCAACGACGTGGTGACGATGATCGTCGGATACTCGACCTGCGGCAGCGCCGCGACCGGCAGGCCGCAATAGCCGGTGAGACCGGCCAGGAGCAGGCCGACCATCAGCAGCGTCGTCGCGACGGGACGGCGAATGAACGGCTCGGAGATCGAGCGGTCGGTCGAGATCTCTTGCTGCATAAATTACTGCGCGGGTTTCGGCGCTTGCTCGGGCTTGGTCGCGCCCGAGCCCTTGTGGCCGGTGCTGGTCTTGTCTTGCGGATTGCCGACGAGACCCGGCGGCAGCGAGCGCTGCTTACCGCCCTTGTCCTTGCCATCGCCGGTATCGACCTTGCCGCCGTTGCGGAGCTGGTTCGCACCTTCGATCACGACCTTCTCGCCGCCGGTGAGGCCCTTGTCGATCACGCTCGAATCGCCTTGCGTCATCGACACCGTCACCGGCGTCATCGAGACCGTGTTATCGGCGCCGACGACATAAACGAACGCGCCGTTCGGGCCCTGCTGGATCGCGGCCGCGGGCACGACGACAACATCCTTCTTCGTCGCGACGAGCGCGCGCGTCTTCACGTACGCGTTCGGCCACAGCTTGTGGCCGGGGTTCGGGATGATGCCCTTCAACTTCATCGTCGCCGTGGCGGTGTTGACCTGGTTGTCGAGCACGGCGAGCGTGCCCTTGCCGAGGACTTCGCTGCCATCGCGATTGAACACGTCGACTTCGACGTTGCCGGCGGCGATCGCCTCGGTGACATCGGTCAAGCGATCCTGCGGCAGCGTGAAGATCACGGCGGCCGGATCGATCGACGTGATCACGACGATACCGTTCGTGTCCGTCGCATGGACGATGTTGCCGGCATCGACCTGGCGAACGCCGGTGATGCCATCGAGCGGCGCTTTGATCGCGGCGTAGTCGAGGTTGAGCTGCGCGCTCTCGATCGCGGCTTGATCGATCTTGACCGCGCCTTGGTAGTTACCGAGCGTGCCGGCGGCGGCATCGACCGCGTTCTGCGCGACGAGGTTTTGCTCGTGGAGGTTCTTCTGGCGATCGTAGTCGGCCTTCGCGGCGAGCGCCTGCGCCTGATCGCGAGCGAGTGCGCCCTGCGCGTTGTGGAGCTGCACCATGAACGGGCGCGGATCGATCTGCGCGATCAAGTCGCCCTTCTTCACGGTCTGGCCTTCGGTGAACTTCACCGAGTCGAGGCGGCCATCGACCTGCGTGTGGACGGTGACCGCTTGATACGCGGCGACCGTGCCGAGGCCTTCGAGCCAGACCGGGAAGTCCTTCTTCTCGGCCGTCGCGACTTGCACCGGCACGACGCGTCCGCCACCGGAGCCACGGCCTTGGCCGCCTCCTTTGGCTTCCGCACCGCCGGGCGAATCCGCACTACCGTGGCGAGGTTGATCGGTTCCCGCGGCAGACGAGCTGCGCGAGTGGAGGTACCACCCCACGCCTACGATCAAGACAAGTCCGATCGTTATGCGCAGGGTCCAGCGGGTGGCGTTACTCGACATGGGCGGTCACCAATAAGATTGCATCGCCCCTGATGCGAGAGTCTTGCCGAGTGATGAACCAGTGTGTACGTGCGCTAAATCGCAGCCATACTTGCCATCCACAAAAGCCCCAGCATCAACAGAATTACGGCCGTAAGCGGCCATAATCCAACGGCTGTCGAGTAGAGCGTGCGGAGGTGGTTAAGAACCGGTGAAGGCTCTTTGGGCTGTGGCGGCGGCGAGAACTCTTGTGCGCCCTTCCGAACCACCCGTGCTTGCGGAATCGAATCGAAGGTAAGCATCTGCACTCCAGTATGGTTTTTTGTTGAACGAACGGCAGCTGGTTTCTGTTCATCACGACGTCGGGAGTTCGCGAAATCCGTGTAGGTTTTTGTCTGCATGACGACGTTGGGTGATCTGTCGTTGGGGTTTCGCGAGGCCTATCTCGATTACGAGGCGCTGACCCGCCAGCTGCGTGCGTGGTGTGACGCATATCCGCAGCTCGCGCGGATGACGTCGCTCGCGAAGACGCCGGAAGGTCGCGATCTCTGGCTGCTCACGATCGGACCCGATCCCGATCGGCTGCGGCCGGCGGCGTGGGCCGATGGCAACGTGCATGCGGGCGAGCTCGCGGGATCGTCGATGGCGCTCGCGATCGCGGAAGACGCGCTGCGCATTCATCTCGATCCGCAGTCCGTCGATCTACCGGCGCCGGTGATCGATCGGCTGAAGGAGATCCTGTTCTACATCGTGCCGCGGATCTCGCCGGACGGTGCCGAAGCGGTCCTCCGCACCGGCCGGATCGTGCGATCGGTGCCGCGCGATCATCGTCCGGATCGCGGCACGCCGCGGTGGATCCCCGGTGACGTCGATGGCGATGGGCTCGCGCTCGCGATGCGCGTCGTCGATCCGACCGGAGAGCTCGTCGATGCGCCGGGCTTTCCGGGCTTGCTCGTCGAACGCACGCTCGAGGATGCGGGGCCGTTCTACAAGGTCTATCCCGAGGGCTCGATCGAGCACTTCGACGGCAAGACCATTCCATCGCCGTACTTCCTCGGCGACAACCCGATCGATCTCAACCGCAACTTTCCGTGGTCGTGGGCTCCGCATCACGAGCAAGTCGGCGCGGGTCCGTTCGCGGCGAGCGAGCCGGAGTCGCGCGGGCTCGTCGAATTCGCGACGAAGCATCCGGAGATCTTCTGCTGGTGCAACTACCACACGTTCGGCGGCGTGCTGATCCGTCCACTCGGTCACGCGCCGGACTCGAAGATGGATCAAGAGGACCTCGCGCTGTTCCGCCAGGTCGAAGCGTGGATGACCGAGTACACCGGTTATCCGACGGTGAGCGGGCACGACGAGTTCTTGTACGAACCCGACAAGCCGTTGCGCGGTGATCTTTCGGAGTACGCGTATCAACAGCGCGGCGCGCTCGCGTACGTGATCGAGCTGTGGGACTTGTTCCAACGTCTCGGCATGAAGCGGCCGAAGAAGTTCGTCGACTTCTACCAAGAGGTGTCGCGCGAGGATGTCGTGCGGCTCGCGTGGTGGGATCGCGACGAGAACAACGGGCGCAGCTTTCCGCCGTGGCGTCCGTTCGATCATCCGCAGCTCGGCAAGGTCGAGATCGGTGGCATCGATCCGCGCGTCGGGATCTGGAATCCGCCGTTACACGAGCTCGCGCGGATGCTCGAGCGGCAGACGAGCGTGTATCTGCGCGTCGCCGCGCTCGCGCCGCGGATCGAAGTCGGCAAGATCGATCGCCATCCGGTCGGCAACGGGATCACGCGCGTCGAGGTCCAGGTGATCAGCACCGGCTATCTCGGGACGTATGGTGTGCCGTCGGCGAAGCCGCTCGACTTCAACGAGCCGCTCTATGCGACCGCGCGCGTGCAACGGTGCGAGCTCGTCGAGGCCGGGCGCGCGTATCAGAAGCTCGGTCACCTCGATGGTTGGGGCCACGGGCTTCACACCGGCGTGAACTTGCCGGCGTATCCGGGCACGCGCGGCACCACGAGCGCGGCGTGGGCGACCTACTTGGTTCGCGGCACGGGCACGCTCGACGTGCGCGTGGGTTGTGCGCGCACGGGATTCCTCGACGTGAAAATCGAAGTCTGAAAACGAAAACCATTCAGGTTCCGCTTCCGCTTCACCATTCACCATTCAGTGACTATCGAGCGAGCGAAGCGAGCGAAATCCACGAGCAGTCGTCATCGGCGAATCAACGCTCGGCGAATCAGCGCCCGCGTCGGCGAACGACCGCGTCGGCGAACGACCGCGTCGGCGAACGACCGCGTCGGCGAACGACCGCGTCGGCGAACGACCGCGTCGGCGAACGACCGCGTCGGCGAACGACCGCGTCGGCGAACGACCGCGTCGGCGAACGACCGCGTCGGCGAACGACCGCGTCGGCGAACGACCGCGTCGGCGAACGACCGCGTCGGCGAACGACCGCGTCGGCGAACCAGCGCGTCGGCGACCCGAACCGTGCACGTCTCACGTGCACGTGCACGTGCACGTGCACGTGCACGAACATCGGTTCGCTTACGCTTACGCTTTACGCTTACGTGATCAGTAGCCGGTCGGCGGCGGAGCAGCGCCCATCGGCGCGGGACCACCCTGCGCATTACACAACACCGTCGCGTTGTGGATATGCAGGATCGGGATGTACCAGCTGAGGAAGATGTTGACGATGCCACCCAGCACGCCGACGTCCTCGTCGATCGCTGCCGGCGGTGCACCACCACACGCCGCCGCGAGATCCACCGGCGGCGAAATCTCGATGATGTTGATCAAGTTGAGATGGAAGTGATCGTTGTAGAGCGGCGACGGCGACGCGTAGCCGACCGGCGGCTGCAGCTCGAACCGCGTGCGATAGCACCCGGCCAACAACGCTAAACAGAGAAGCGCTTTCTTCACTGGGCACCTCCCGGCGGCGGACCGAAGCCCGGTTGCGGCGGGGGTCCATATCCCGGCGCCGGCGGCGGGCCGTAGTTCATCGGCGCAGCGCCACCGCAGTGCACGACGTAGCTGCGCGGCGTGTAGATGAAGAACGTGATCAGGTGAAGGATCACGTCGACCGCGTCCGATCCCGATTCGATCTGCGCCACACCACCGGGGCACATCTGATATGCGGGAACGCGTGCGTCCCCGAGCAACCCGCCGATGAAGAAGCTATTGGTTCCCGCGACCACCGCACCATTCGGTGCGAGGCGCGGATTCGTGTAGGTAACGTTCCAGCAGCCAGCCAATAAAGCGGCTACGACCACCCCGGTCAATGCCCTCATAGGCGGCCACCATAGTACAAACAGCTCGTGTCGCGCTACGCGATCGGAGACATCCAGGGCTGCATGTCGAGCCTCGAGCGTCTGCTCGCAAAGATTGCGTTTTCGCCGTCACGCGACTCGCTGTGGCTGACCGGCGATCTCGTCAATCGCGGCCCGCGCTCCCTCGACGTGCTCCGGTGGGCACGCGCGAACGAGGGCGTGATCACGACGATCCTCGGCAATCACGATCTCCACCTGCTCGCACGCGTGGCCGGCGCCCACGGCGAGAAGAAGCGCGACACGCTCGACGACATCCTGCACGCACCAGATCGCGACGAGCTGATCGATTGGTTGCGGACGCGACCGATCGCGTACGTCGAGGCCGACATGATCCTGATCCACGCGGGGCTCCATCCACAGTGGACCGTGCTCGATGCCCAGCGCCACGCACACGAGCTCGAGCCGCACCTCCGCGGCGATGACTGGAAACAGTTCATGGCGAAGACCTCGGGCAGCGGTGCACCGGTGTGGAGCGAACAATTGACCGGCGCCGATCGCTGGCGCGCACAACTTTCGTACTTCGTCCGCGCGCGCATGCTGGACGCGACGACGGGTGCGCTCGTCAGCGATTACGACGGCGGCCCGGCCGAGGCGCCGGCGGGGACGATTCCGTGGTTTCTCATGCCCGCGAAGTGGCAGTCGCACACGGCGGTGTTCGGCCACTGGGCCGCGCTCGGCCTCGATGTCGGCCACCATCACATCGGCCTCGATTCCGGCTGTGTGTGGGGCAAGGCGTTGACCGCGATCACGCTGCCCGAACGCGTCGTGACGCAGGTCAAAGCCGTCGAAAAAGCCTCCTGAGAGGCATGCGTGATGCACCTAGCCAGTGCATGGAGACCGAACACACGCATCGCATGGTAGTGGCGCTCGATCTCGAGCAATACAGCGACATCGTGCTCGAGCACGCACTCGACCAAGCCGCACGTCATCGCAATCCCGACATCCATTTTCTGACCGTGATCGAGCGGCCGGCGGACTGCGATGCGACGAAGAATCGCCTGGCCGCGCAAGTATTGCCGGCGATCCAAGCGATCGATCGCACGAACTGGTCGGTGCGACTCCACGTCCGCGCCGGCAACGCGCCCGAAGAGATCGCGAATCTCGCCGGCGAGGTCGACGCGCACCTGATCGTGATCGGACGGTTCGGCGTGCATCACCCGCGGCGTCACATCGCGAAGATGGCGAGCGACATCTTGGATCTCGCCCCCTGCCCCGTGTTGGTCGCGACGCTCGATGGAGATAGCAAGTCACCGCAGTGCGATGACTGCGCGAAGACGCGGCTCGAGACCAACGGCGAGCGCTGGTTCTGTCAGCGGCACTCGGGTGACCGCGCGCGAATCTCGACGCTGGTTCCGTTCGGCTCGAACTTCACGGGTTCGGGCCTGATGTGGTGATCACTTCTTCTTCGGCGTGAGCTCGATCGGCTCGGCATTCATATCCGCCGAGCTGAACTCCACGTCGACGGACTCGCGCTTTGGCCTCGAGCCTTCCGGGATCGTCTTCGCATCGCTCCCCATCGGATACGCGGCCTCGGTGCTCGCGTTGACGAGCGACGGCTTGTCCCGCATCCGTGCCTCGCGCACCGCTTGGCCGAGCGTGGAGCCCGGATCGACGCCGACCGCCTGCTTCATGACCTGCGACAGCGCGGTCACGAACTCCGTCGCGTTCGCATAGCGGTTCGCCGGATCCGCGGCGAGCGCGAGATCGAGCACCGCCGACAACGCGGGCGGCACGTCCGGACGACGCTCCGCGATTGGGGGAATCTTGCACGCGCGGATCTTCTTGAAGATCTCGACATCGTTCTTGCCGTCGAACAACCGCTCGCCGGCGAGCGTTTCCCAGATCACCGAACCGACGCCGAACAGATCGCTCTGCGGCGAGTTCGGCCGACCGAACGTGACCTCGGGCGCGAGATAGCTGAGCTTGCCCTTTACGGTGCCCGGCGCCGTCAGGCTCGCGATCCGATCACGCGCCTTCGCGAGCCCGAAGTCGCTGAGCTTCACGACGCCGTTGATGCCGAGCAGCACGTTGTGCGGCGACACGTCGCGATGGATCACCGGCGCCGGCAAACCATCCGCACCGATGCGAGCGTGCGCCGCACCGAGACCGCGCAACGTGCCGATGCCCATCGCGACCGCGAACGGCCACGAGATCTCTTGGTTCGCCTCGCGATTGATCCGGATGAACGCGCCGAGATCGACGCCTTCGACCCACTCCATCACGAGGTAGTACGAGCCACCTTGGCTGACGAAGTCGTGAACCTGGACGATGTTCGGATGCGCGAGCTCGGAGCCGACGCGCGCCTCCTCGATGAACATGTCGATGTAGTTCTTGAGCGCGCGATACTCGGGCTTGATGTGCTTGATCGCGACGGTGCGCTGGAATCCGGCGGCGCCTTTTTGCACGGCCTTGTAGACCGTGGCCATGCCGCCTTCGCCCGCGACTTCCACGAGCTGGTACTTGCCATCGATCAGCTGAGGAGTCGGCTCCACCTTCCGTAGGAGCTTACCTCAGGCGAGTTGAGCGCGCGCGGTCTCCAGCTCGGCCATTGTCTTTTCCCAACGCGTGTTGAGCTCCTCGAGCTTGTCGGCCGCGTCTTGATAATCGGCGAGCAGCTTATTGCGACGTGGGGCGTCGTCGTACACCGCCGGATCGGCTAGTTCCGACGACCGTAGCTTCTGCTCGGTCTCGAGGACGTTGATGCGCTCCTCGAGCTGCGCGACCTGCTTTTCGAGCGGACCGAGCTTCGTGTTGCGCTTGTTGCGCTCTTCCGCTTCGCGGCGTTTGCGCGCTTTGTCGTCGTCTTTGGAAACGACCGGCGCCGGGGCGGCGGGCGCTTTGGACGTTTGATGCTTGCTCGGCACCGAGACCGACTTCGTCTTCAGCGCCGCGACCTCGTCGCCACCTGCCGCGCGCCGGCGCTCCGCCATCGAGTACATGTACTCGTCGAGCGTGCCGGCGTAGGTCTCGACCTTGCCGTCTTCGACGTTCCAGATCTTCGTGGCGAGGTTCCGGATCAGCGACCGGTTGTGACTGACGAACACGAGCGTGCCTTCGTACGACTTCAGCGACTCGGTCAACGCATCCGACGACGCGAGATCGAGGTGGTTCGTGGGCTCGTCCATCAACATCAACGAACCGGGCGCGATGCACAGCTTCGCCAACGCGACGCGTGCGCGCTCGCCGCCCGACAGCACGCGCGCGTACTTGTCGACGTCATCGCCCGAGAACATGAACGCACCGCACATCGAGCGGACCTTCGCCGGCGACGCTTCGGGTGCCGCGCGCGACACGATCTCGTAGATCGTCGCGTCCATGTCGAGCGTGTCGGCGTGGTGCTGCGCGTAGTAACCGACGTCGACCCCCGACGCGATCTTGATCGTGCCTTTGTCGTGCGGAATCTCGCCGGCCATCATCCGCAGGAGCGTGGTCTTGCCCGCGCCGTTGACCCCGATGATGCCGATCTTCTCGCCGCGCCGGACGGTGAGGTTCACCGGCTTCTCGAACACGACGTGCTCGCCGTACGACTTCGTCAGGTTGTCGACTTTGATCGGCTCGCCGCCGACGCGCGAGACCGGCGGGAACGCGAACCGCAGCGTGCCGCGCTTTTCGTAGACCTCGACGGACTCCATCTTCTCGAGCATCTTGATGCGCGACTGGACGGCCTTCGCCTTGTTCGCCTGCGCGCGGAACCGATTGACGAACGTGGTCAACCGCTCGCGCTCGGCGGCAAGGTTCTTCGCCCTGCCCTTCAGGATCGTTTCTTCTTCTTCGCGCGCGGCGACGTACTTCTCGTAGTTGCCGGGATAGCTGCGCACGCCCTCGAGCTCGAGCGAGACGACGCGCTTGATCTGATCGTTCAAGAACTCGCGATCGTGGCTGATCAAGATGAAGCAGCCGTTCCACGCCTTCAAGAAGTCGCCGAACCACGCGACCGACGGCATGTCGAGGTGGTTCGTCGGCTCGTCGAGGAGTAGGACATCGGGGCGTTGGAACAGGAGGCCCGCGAGCACCGCGCGCATCTTCCAGCCGCCGGAGAATTCGCCGATGTCGCGATGCTCGTCGCCGACTGCGAAGCCCAAGCCGGCGAGGATCGCGAGCGCCTCGTGCTCGCCGAAGAACCGATCGAAGTGGTCGATCCGCTCGTGCAGCACGCCGAGCTCTCCCGCGAGCTCGATCATCTGATCATCCGGCAGATCCGTGCGCGACAGCTCCGACTCGGTCCGCGCGAGCTGCTCGTCGAGCTCCTTCTTGCCGGGAACCGACGAAAGGATCATGTCGATCAACGTGCGTCCGGGCGCGACCGAGATATCCTGCGGCAACCAGCCAACGCGAACTCCATTCGCGCGCGTCACCTTGCCGTCATCGATCTCTTGTTCACCCGCGATGATCTTCAGCAGCGTGGTCTTGCCGGAACCGTTCGGCCCGATGAGACCTACGCGGTCGCCGTGGCCGAGGCGTAAACCGACGCTATCGAAGACCAGGCGATCACCGAAAAACAGCGTGACGTCGTCGAGAACGACCAGACTCATGGTGGCGGGCGATGGATAGCATAAAAGCAGCGCTGGAGGCGGCGCGTCAGGACCAGTGGCGGCTCGCGCTCGACCACCTGCTCGCAGCGTGGCGTGACAATCCCGCGCCCGAGATCGTCGCCGCGTTCGATGCCATCGAGGTTCGCGCTCGCGAGACGACCTGGCCGATCGCGGCACCGGCCTCGAGCTACCTCGATGTCTGGCTGAGCGCGATCCCGACCGCCGATGCCGCGCAGTTGTCGGTGTTGATCGCCGCGATCGACACCGTCTCGGACCGCGTTCGCCTGCGCCTGCTCTACGCCCTGAGGCCGTATTCGCATCCTCGGTTCGCCGACCGGATCGCGCGGATGATCGCGAATGGCTCGCCGGAGATGGCGTGGCGCCCGCCGACCCCTCGCATGCACGCGGAGTGGTCGCTCGTGACGGACATCTCGAAGGAGCTCGCTGCGAACGAGCCGCGTGGCACCGATCGCAAGACCTGCACGGGGCTCGTCCAGCTCGCACGAGAGCGCATCGCAGATCGCGAGGTCTATCTCGCGACGCTCGCCCGACTCGTCGAGCGCGCGCGCCTGGAGTCGACGTCCGCAAACGCGTGGCTCGCGCTCGCCGACTATCTCCAACAGCACGGCGATCCTCGCGGCGAGTGGATCGCGCTCGAGCTCGCAACGAGATCCGGTCGGCGGTTGAAGCGTGTGGCAACGCGGCGATTACAGGCGCTGCGCAGGACCTATCGCTTGACGCAGCTCGTGCCGACGGTCGCCGCCATCACGATCGTCCCGGACACGACGCTGCAACTCGGCGGCCCGATCGAGCTGCCCGATCTGCTGCGCCTGCTCGACGACCGACCGATCGATCGCATCTCGATCCGCGTGCCGCTCGCGAAGCTCGGTGACTTCGCGCTCGCACTCGCGAAGCGGCCGGCGGTGAAGTGCGTCGAGATGTCGTCGTTGGCGACCGGTAGCGTGGGGCAACGCTTCACGTTCCGCCGGAGTCGAGCCGGCGAGCTCAGCTCGCTCACCGTCCGGATCACCGGCGACTCGTACCTGATCTCTCAGCCGGCGATCGATGTCGTCACGGGGTTGCCCGAAGACATGCTGCAGTACATCCGGATCGAACAATCGCGCGGCGAGATCGCGGCCGGTT
The DNA here is from genome assembly GCA_047600425.1 of Kofleriaceae bacterium. Taxonomy (GTDB): domain Bacteria; phylum Myxococcota_A; class Polyangia; order Haliangiales; family Haliangiaceae; genus JABFXX01. The sequence goes on from JASGLC010000001.1 coordinate 928,584, forward strand.
TTCACGACGCCGCACGTCGCCAGGTGCGCCTGCGCCGGTTCTGGCGTAATGGAGTCCTCGCATGATCGCCGACGCACTCGCAGCCGCACGCGACGGCGATTGGGTTCGTGCCTTGGAAGCGCTGCTCGTCGCATGGCGGGCTCATCCCGCGCCCGAGCTCGCCACCGCGATCGAGAAGGTCGGCGCGCGCGTCGATGCGACGTATGCGCGACCGGTGATCAAGAACGATGGCCACCGCAACACCGTGTGGTGGGACGCGCACAAGCGAGGTGGCGATGCCGCGCTCGGGTTCCTCATCAGCTCGGTGTTCGATGCGCCGAAGACCGCCGATCTCAAACGCCGGCTGGTCGCGCTTGTCGATCGCGGGCCCGATCCGCGCGTGGCGATGCGTGTATGCGACGTTCTCGAATCCCCGAACTACAAGATTCACTACGAAGCGATGAAAGAGTTCTGGCGGACGCTGTGGTCGCTCGCCAAGCGGTTACACGATCCGCGTGTCGTCGATCGGTTGACCGCGCTCGCCGAGCTCTGGAGCGAGCTTCGCGACGAAGCAGATTACGAAGGTCGGCTGGCGGCCCTCGAGGCGGAGTTGCCGGCGATCGCCGCGGCGTATCCACCGATCGCACCATTCACCGAACACGCAACCACCAACGAGATCGTCGCGCTCGCAAGCCGCCGAACTACGCACGAGCTCGGCCGCGACGCGGTCGCCGAGGATTTGCTCGCCGCGATCTACGCCGATCCGGCCGACGACGAACCGCGCCGGATCTACGCCGACTTCCTGAGCGAGCAGCACGATCCGCGCGGCGAATTTATCCACCTCCAACTCCTGCCAACGCGCACCGTGCAACAAGACGATCGGATGCGCGCGTTGCTCGCGACGTTCGAGACCGAGTGGCTCGCGCCCGTGAAGGAGGGCCAGTTCCGGCGGGGGCTCCTCGCAAAGTCGTTCGACGACGAACTGCCGATCGATCCACGCCTGAGCACGCTCGAGAGCGCGCGGTCGGCACCGAGCGACATGGCGTTCCCTGTACTCAGCTCGTTGGACTTTCTGCGCACGCACGACCTCGAGATCCTCGCCACCCGCACGTCACCGCTGGTTGTCCGCGAGATCACCTGGATGCTGCGCGGCGACGATAGCTTCTCGGCTGGATTGGCCGCGCTTCACCGGATCACGGTGTTGCCCGTGCTCGGCTACCTCGGGATTCACCGCGCGTGGGATTGCTCGATCGAGGAACAGACGCTGGAAGACATCGCGTCACTGATGACGGCACCGTGTGCGCTGCGCCTGCACACGCTTTCGGTCATGATGCCGATGGCCACGTTCGCCGAGCTCCTCGAGGTCGTCCCGACACCCGTGCGCAAGATTCATCTGACCGACACGCCGACCAAGTCGATGCTGAGCCTCGATCGTGATGCCGAATCGCTCCTGATCTCGGTCAGCAGCTATCCCTTCGACCTCGATGCCGCGCTCGCCGCAATCGAAGCGCTCGTGGAGCTGCCGTTCAATCTCGTGAAGAGCGTGCGCGGGTTGTTCGGGCGCCCCGAGCGCCACCACCTCGAGGAGATCGAATACCAGATCGGCCGCGTGTTTCCGGACGCGACCGTGACGTTCACCTGAGCAGCTGCGCTACTCCGGCTTTCGTCGGCGATCCGAGCGCGCGACCATCGTGCTCGCCAACTCACCGGCGGCTTCGAGCGTCTTGATCTGCTCGCCGAGTGGCTTCACCAGCGCGAGCGACGCCGGATCGTCGCGATAGCGATCGACGAGCTCGCCGTAGAGCTCGCGGACCGCGTCGCCATCCGGCGGATTCGCGATCGCCGCGCGCACCACGACCAAGCGCCACCGCAACGCGAGCTCACCCTCGATCTCGAGCGCGAGCGCATCCCCGTCATCGCGCGCGCCCGCAACTTCGCCGAAGTCGAGCTCGCAACGCTCGACGATCGCGAGCAGGCGAGCCCGATCGGGACGCGTCGTCATCACCGCTCAGCGTAGCATCAAAAAATGTGATTGAAGTTGATGTAGAGGCCGCTGTCCTCGGGGCTGATCCCGTAGTCGATGGTCGCGATCGTGGCCAGGTTCCACGAAATCCGCAGCGCGGCGCCGTAGCTCGGCTTCCAATCCTTGTACGTCAGCTCCGCCAACGAGTCGTACGGCCGGCCCGCGTCGACGAACGGCGCCGCGATAAACGCGAACTTCTGGCGCCACCAGGTCGCGTGCGCGAACGTCCACCGGACCTCTGCGTTGATCACGGTCATCACCGAGCCGATGAACCGGTCCTGGCGATAGCCGCGCAGCGTGCGATGGCCGCCGAGGCCTTGGCGCGGATCATCGGTGAACGGAAAGTTGTCCATCGAGAAGAACGGCGCGCCGTTGGTCTGGCCGACGATCACGAACCGGCCGGCGAGCACGATGTCGTGGCCATCGAACGGTGAGAGGTAGCCGCGTGCCGCGATCAGGCCCCGGATGTAGTCGTACGACGAGCCGAGCGCGATCGTCGCGATGTCGGCTTCGCCGTCGATGAACACGCCGGTGTTCGGATCGGGCTCGAAGTCGCGGGTGTCGTACGAGACGCCCAAGCGGAGGTAGTTCTCGAACTGGCCGGATGCGAGCGCGTTGCAGCCGACGATCGTCTTCGCGGCGCAATCTTCGGCGAGCTTGGTCTGATTCTCGATCCCGCTCACGCCGTTCGCGTCGTCGATCTGCTTGTTCGTGTAGTCGTGGACGCGGACGTAAGAGAAGCCCAAGCCGCCGAGCACGCGCAGCCGATCGTCGAGGAGCAGGCGCTCGACGGACGCGATCGCGGTCGGCTTCAGGAGGTCGTACTGGTTGTACTTCGAGTACGTGCTGCCATCGGGGAGCACCACGTTCTCGGCGTCGCTGAACGCGGAGAACGTGTCGTACGAGCTCGGCGATCCGGGGAACTTCAACGGCGCGAGCGAGCGGTCGCCGACGCCGAAGTAGTTCTGGTTGATGTTGCGCGCGTAGATGATCTGCGAGCGAAACCGATACGGCGAGTCGAAGACCTTCGGGATGTCGAAGTCGAGCCAGTGAAACTGGATCCCGCGCGTCGACGCGAACACCTGCAAGAACGTACGGAACAAGTACGGCGTGGTCGCGAATCGCGCGTCCTTGCGATCGCCGTCCCAGTAGTAATACGCGCGCGCGCCGACGCCGACACCGATGTCCGTCGAGTACGCGGCGAGCGGCAGGCCGGTGACGTAGCCGCCCTCGTCCTTCTTCGCGAGGTCATCGGCGGACAGGGGTTCCGCGCTCGCGATCGCTGTCGATGCGATCACGGCCGCCACCCCGGCGAGCCTTGCGAACATGCGCCTCATGTTAGCGTCGGGGCATGTCTGCGCGCATGCCACGGCGTTCGTTCTCGCGAAGTTTTGTCGTCACGCTTGCCGCCACGCCCGCGTGCTTCGTCCAATCGAGCACGCCGCCGAGCCAGTCGGTCAGCCAACCGGCGCCGGGGCAACCCGAGACAACGGATCCGCGCCCGGTGCAGCCGGCCCCGGAGACGCAATCTCCGACGGTGATCGTCAATCCGCCGCGCCCGACGACTCCGAGCAATCCGCCGCCGCCGCCGCCCGATAACCCGGCACCGCCGACGCCGAAGCCCGTCGAGTCGAAGTGGTACGTGTCGAAGAACGGCAACGAGTGCCGCGCGTCGACGCCGACGAACTGCCCGCCGAACGCGATGTGCAATCCGCCGCCGCCGATGCCGTACAAATGCCTCGACGGGTTTTCGTATCCGCTCGAGATCACCATGGTGAACAACTCGTCGTGCACGGCGGTCCCGCATCGCGATTGTCCGATGAACGCGAAGTGCAAGATGCCCGAGCCGGTCTCGGTGCCGTGCCCGCACTGGTGAGCTGATGGCATCCGAGCGCGTACGAGCGGAGTGGCGTGCGCGGATCGCCGCGGAATACACGTCGGCGGCAATCACCCAGCAGGTGACGCTGTGGCTGATCCAGGTCGCGGCGCCGCCGGAGCTGATCGCGGACGGTCTCGCGATCGTCGCCGACGAGCTCGAGCATTCGCGGCTCTCGCACGAGGTCTACACGGCCGCCGGTGGTACGGAGCCGCCCGCGATCGATCGGAATGGCCTCGGCCTGCCCCGCACGCATGCGACCGTCGAGGAGGATCTGCTCGCGGCGATCGTCCGCGTGTTCTGTCTCGGCGAGACCGTCGCCGTGCCGCTGTTCAGTCACCTTCGCGCGCCGTGTACCGAAGCGGTCGCGCGCGCCGCGTTGGATCGCATTCTCCGCGACGAAGTGAGGCATCGCGAGTTCGGCTGGGACGCGCTCGATTGGTTGTCGACGGTCATGCAGATCGAACCGTTCGTCATGCACGGGTGGCCGCAGTGGAAGGCCGAGCTCGAGCGGTCCTACGGGATCGAGAATCCGGCGGTCTCCGTCGACGACGGCGCGATCACCGATGACGATCGCAGCTGGGGCCTCGCCGCTCCGCGCGACTACGCCGAGATCCTCGCGCGCACGATCGATCGCGACTACCGGCCGCGGTTCGACGCGCGCGGCATCACGATCTGATCCGGCTGTCCACGTTCGCACGTGCAGCGAATCTCACGCGCGCGATCGGAACAGCACGGTGCCGCGAAGTCGTCGCACGCGATCACGCCGCCCCGTAGCTCTTCACACACGAGCTCGCGATTGATGATCCACGCGATATCCGCGTTCGGCAGACGCGTCGCCGAAACCATCAGGTGTTGGACCTGCACTGTCCGCGCATCGACGACGATCGGCGGACGCCCGAAATGGTCGAGGTTCACGCGATAGCTCACGAGCGAATCCGGGAACCCGTCCTCGATCGTCTTTTCGACCCGCACTCGTGCCTCGCCGTCGGCCCACACGATCTCGTCCGGCTCGCGATGCGTTTCGAAATCGGGCCAGCACCCGCAACTGAATACGATTAGGATTGGATGAACCACCGGACCAATGTTTAGATACGCGGATGCGGGGGATCGCGATCGCGTTCGTTGTTTCGGTGGGCTGCTCATCGTCGCCACCAACGCCCGACGAGCCTCGAGTGTTCGAGTTCGGCCCGTTCGATATCGCCGCCGATACCGAGATCAGCGATCAGTGCGTCCAGATCACGATGCACAACGACACCGCACTCGCGGTGAACACCGTCGAGCTCGACACCGGCAAAGGCTTTCACCACTCGAACTGGTTCTGGGTGCCCGAGCAAGGCCCGTTCGACGGTCCGGACGGCGAGTTCACGTGCGCCGATCGCGGCTTCGATCAAGCGGTCGCCGCGTTGCGCGGTGGCGTGCTGTTCGCGCAGTCCACGCAAGCCACCACGTCGATCCAGAAGTTTCCGGCCGGTGCCGCGGTCACGGTTCCCGCGCACGCGAAGCTCGTCGCCCAGCTGCACTTCTTGAACGCGTCGGACTCCGCGATTCACCTCACTCCGACGATCACGCTCACGCCGCTCCTGCCCGAGGCCGTGACCACGAAGCTGAACGGCGTGTCGTTCGAGGACCATGCGCTCGGCCTGCCGCCGAACCAGCAATCGTCGTTCACGGTCGATTGCGACCTCCAACCGGCCTGGGATGGCCTGCGCGGCACCGGCGCCGTCACCGCACCTTCGCCGGACTTCCACATCTACTACGCGCTCGCTCACTATCACGCGCTCGGCACCGGCATGAGTATCGACGCGCTCGCCGCCGACGACACCACGAGCACGTCGATCTTCGAGACCACCGCATCGATCGGCGATGCGCTCGGCGGCACTCTCGATCCGCCGTTCTCGTACGCCGGCAACAGCCGGTTGCGGTTCACCTGCGATTACTTCAACAGCACGTCGAACACCGTCGGTTGGGGCATCGGCGACCAGGAGATGTGCGTGTTCCTCGCGTTCAGCGATTCGCCCTACAACTGGGCCGGCGGCGCGCTCCTCGATAACGATCCCGGCCCAGGTACGCCGGATGGCAACGTGATGACGTTCCAGCACGTCTGCTCGGTCTACGCGCTCGAAGCAAACTGAGATATATCCAGCCCCGTGAAGATTCTCATCACGGGTGCTGGTGGCCAGATCGGTCACGACCTGATCGGAGCGCTCGTCGCCGCCGGTCATTCCGTTTTGTCCACGGACCTCGCACCGCGCCCGCCGAGCCACGCGCACGCCGGCGGTGATTGGGCCCGCCTCGACGTCACCGATGCCGCGGCCGTCCAACACATGTTCACCGACGAGCGGCCCGAGCTCGTGTTCCACCTCGCGGCGATCCTGTCCGCGAGCGGTGAAGCGAACCCGCGCCTCGCGTACGACGTCAACCAGACCGGCACGTGGAACGTGCTCGAAGCCGCGCGCCGCGCGAAGGTGAAGCGCTTGATGTTCACGTCGAGCATCGCGGTGTTCGGTCCGCCGCCGAGTGGCCCGCTGCCGGATCCGTGTCCGGACGACGTCGCGCTCCATCCGGGCACGATGTACGGCGCCACGAAGGTCTCGGGCGAGTTGCTGTGCGCGTACTACCGCAAGCGCTACGACATCGATTGCCGCGGCGTCCGGTTCCCGGGCTTGATCTCGGCGGCGATGCCGGGTGGCGGCTCGTCGGACTACGCGCTGTTCATGTACGTCGATGCGGTTCGCAAGGGCAGCTACGACTCGTTCGCGCGCGCCGATACGCGGATCCCGCTGATGTACATGCCGGATGGCGTGCGTGCCCTCCTCGAGCTCGGCCTCGCCGATCGCGAGAAGCTGTCGCGCACGATCTACAACATCGCCGCGTTCTCGCCGCGCGCGGATGAAATCGCGAAGTCGGTCCAGCGCGCGATTCCGAACGCGACGTTCACGTACACGCCGGACCCCGTGCGCCAAGGCATCCTCGATTCGTGGCCGAAGGCGATCGACGATAGCGCCGCGCGTCGAGATTGGGGTTGGAAGCCCACGTACGACCTCGACCAGATGACCGACGATCTAGTTCCGCGCGTCCGGCGCATGCTCGACCTCGGCGCCGTGCTATCGCACTGACCATGTACACGAACGCGAAAGCCGTCTACGCCGCACAGCTGGCGGAGATCGAATCGGCCGGGTTGTGGAAGCACGAGCGGTTGATCACCTCGCCGCAAGCCGCGCACGTGATCACGAACGGCAAGGAAGTGATCAACTTCTGCGCGAACAACTACCTCGGGTTGTCGTCGCATCCGCGCGTGATCGCGGCGGCGCGTGAAGCGTTGGATCAACGCGGCTACGGCCTGTCGTCGGTGCGGTTCATCTGCGGCACGCAGGACAAGCACAAGGAGCTCGAGGCTTCGATCTCGAAGTTCCTGTCGACGGAAGACACGATCCTGTACGGCTCGTGCTTCGACGCGAACGGCGGTCTGTTCGAGACCGTGCTCGGCGAAGACGACGCGATCATCTCGGACGCGCTCAACCACGCGTCGATCATCGACGGCATCCGGCTGTGCAAGGCCGAGCGCCATCGCTACGAGCACGATGATCTGAACGACCTCGAAGCGAAGCTGAAAGCGACGCAAGGCAAGCGCCTGCGGATGATCGCGACCGACGGCGTGTTCTCGATGGACGGCGATATCGCGCGCGTCGATCGAGATCTGCGACCTCGCCGAGAAATACAACGCGATGGTGATGGTCGACGACAGCCACGCCACCGGCTTCGTCGGCAAGACCGGTCGCGGCTCGGCCGAGTTGCGCGGCGTGCTCGATCGCGTGGACGTGTTTACGAGCACGCTCGGCAAAGCCTTGGGCGGTGCCTCGGGCGGCTTCACGTCGGGCAAGAAAGAGATCATCGATCTCCTCCGCAATCGCTCGCGGCCGTATCTGTTCTCGAACACGCTCGCGCCGCCGATCGTCGCCGGCTCGATCGCGGCGATCGCGCTGCTCTCGGAATCGACGGCATTACGCGACAAGCTCGAGGCAAACACCGTCAGGTTCCGCGCGGGCATGACGAAGGCCGGCCTGAACATTCGGCCCGGCACGCATCCGATCACGCCGGTGATGCTCGGCGATGCCAAGCTGGCGGGCGAGATGGCGCAGCGCCTGCTCGCGCACGGGATCTACGTGATCGGCTTCTCGTTCCCGGTCGTGCCGAAGGGCCAAGCGCGGATTCGCGTTCAGATCTCTGCGGGTCATTCGGAGGCGGACGTCGATCAGGCGATCGCCGCGTTTGCACAGGTTTCTAAAGAGCTCGCCGCGTGAAGCCGGAAGCGATCATCGAGAAGATTCGGGTAGCACTCCCGGATGCCCAGGTCACGATGAAAGACCTCACCGGGACCGAGGATCACTGGGAGGCGAAGATCGTCTCGACGGCGTTTGCCGGCCAGTCGCTGATCCAGCGTCACCGCATGGTGATGGCAGCGTTAGCCGAGGAGATGAAGGGGCCGATCCATGCCCTCACCCTCGACGTAAAAACGCCTGCCGAATCCGAAAATCCGTAAATTCGGTGCCCGTTCGCGTGACTGAAACGTGCGACGATTTGCCCGCGGACTATGGGCGCTGACATCGCCTCGGAGGAACAGTTCGGCCCGTACATCGTGTACGAGCGGCTGGGCGTGGGCGGTATGGCCACCGTTCACCGCGCGCTCGAGCGTGGCGCGGACGGGTTCGAGCGCACGGTCGCGCTGAAGCGGCTGCTCCCGCACCTCGCGGAGGACGCGTCGTTCATCAAGGCGTTCGTGCGCGAGGCCAAGCTCGCGTCGATGTTGGCGCACCTCAACATCGTCCAGATCTACGAGCTCGGTCGTGTCGGCACCGAGTACTTCATCTCGATGGAGTTCATCGAAGGGCGCGACGTTCGTCGCATCCTTCGCCACGCGCGCAAGGTCACCGGCCCGGCGCCGATCGCGGTCACGGTCGGCCTCATGCTGCAACTGTGCGAAGCGCTGGATTACGCGCACACCCGGCTCGACGAGGAAGGCAATCCGCTCGGCCTGGTCCATCGCGATATCTCGCCATCGAACCTGCTCGTCGATCCCACGGGCTATCTCAAGGTGATCGACTTCGGCATCGCGCGCGCGCAGTCGTCGCAGCTCCGTACCCAGACCGGACGCGTGAAGGGCAAGCTCGCGTACATGGCGCCGGAAGCGATTTCGTCGTCGCGGGATCTCGATGCGCGCAGCGACGTCTGGGCGTGCGGCGTGATCCTGCACGAGCTGCTCACGGCGCGGCCGTTGTTCGCGTCGAAGAACGAGTACCAGACGCTGATGAAGGTGCAGCGCGGCGACATCATGCCGCCGTCCACGTTCAATCAAGCGTGTCCGCCGGAGCTCGACGCGATCGTGTGGCGGGCCCTCGCGCGCGATCCGGACGATCGGTTCGCGAGCGCGCAGGAGATGAAGGACGAGCTCGAGGCCGTGCGCAAGCAGTACCAGCTGCAGACCCGGCCCGCGGATCTCGCGCTGTGGCTCGACTGGGCGTTCTCGCTCGAGACCCCGGCGGGATTTTCGGGCAACACCGTCGAGCCCGTGTCGCAACAGCGCTCGGGCACGCCGCGTCCGCCGAGTCGCAATCGGGACGACGACGAAGCGGTCGAGATGGTGTGGGGCACGGCAGAAGCCGACGAGGCCGGGCAGACGAGCGGGCCGATCGTGCTCGACGACGTGCCGGATGTTTCGGAGAAGCACCTCGCGGCGCGCGCGCAGACCTACACCACGGCGACGATGGATCCGGCGCTCGATTCGGATTCCGTCGATAGCGTCGGCGACATTCCGGCGCCGCAGCCGTCGCACGGAAGTGCCGCGCATCCGCCGCGCGCGCGCACGAGCCAACCACCGGCCACGGTCGCCGCGCGCGATAGCGGGCTGTCCGCCGACGATCTGTTCGGGCTCGACGATCTCGATGACGCCGCGTCGACGATCGCGGAACCGGCGCGGCCATGCACGGTCACGGTCGAGCCGGTCGTGCGGTTCTCGAAGAGCGGCGTGATGCCGGTCGCGCGCGCCGAGTCCCCGGCGATCGAGATTTCATCGCGCGCGTCGTCGCCGGGCTCGGGCATGATCGATCCGCCGGAATCGCGCCGCGGACGCGTCCGGGTGTCCAGCCCGCGCAAGCGCGCAAGAGTGCGCCGGTGATCGCGCCGGCCACGCAGAAGCCGATCGTCGGCGGTGCGATCGCGGAACGTGCCAGCAAGCCGCGCCGGCGCTGGCCACTCGTGCTCGGCCTCCTGTTGCTCGGCGGCGGCGGCGCAGCGGTCGCGGTGTACGTCACCACGCAAGCGCACGAGAATCCCGAGCCGGGAAAGACCGGACCCGCTACGCCGGTCACGGGTCCAGCGACGGTGAAGTTCGATGTCACGCCGGCGGATTCCGAGATCCGGATCGACGGCACCACGCACACCGGATCGCCGTGGTCGACGGAGCTCGCGGCGGGCACGCACCAGATCGAGATCCATCGCTCGAACTACACGGCGTACCTGACCACGCTCGAGCTCGCGCCGGCGGACAAGCATTCGATGCACATCGAGCTCCGGCCGCTCGGCACGGCGGGCGCTACGACCGAAGCCACGTTGTCGGTCGCCACCACGCCGAGCGGGCTCGATGCCGAGCTCGATGGCGTGCCGCTCGCGCAGCACACGCCGATCAAGGTCCAGATCAAGCCGGGTGCGCACACGATCGTCGTGAAGCGCGCGGGTGTCGAGGTGTGGCGCCAGCGCGTGAATGCGGAAGCGGCGAGCGAGTACGAGTTCAGTCCGAGCTTCGCGCCGCAAGGTGCGATGGTCGCGCCACCGCAGACGCAACCGCAGCAGGTCGAAGCCACGGTGAAGCGGCCCGACGTGACGATCGAACAAACCACGCCGATCGACGCGAATACGAAGGCGGTCGAGACGACGCTGGTCCCGGCGCCGATGCCGGAGAAGCCGGTCGTGCCCGCACCACCGCCGGCGCCGATGCCCGCCGGTCCGGTCACGGTCGCGCCGAATGCCGTGCACAAGATTTCGGGCGATGCGCCGAACGTGGCGAAGAAAGGCTACGTGATTCCGGCGGTCGCGGCCGCGAAGGTGTGCATCGACACCGCGGGTGCGGTCTCGAGCGTCGACTTCGTCGGCAAGATCGATCAAAAGCTCTCGGCGGATCTCGGCACGCAGTTGAAGGCGTGGAAGTACCAGCCGTATCTCCAGGCGGGCGCGCCGGTGAGCGCGTGCTTCGTCGTCACGATGCGAATGAAGTGATTCATTACGAGCCGCTCGGGCAGATCCATGCCGAAGGGCTCTTCGCGGCGCTGTCGCCGCCAGAGACGCATCGCTATCTCTCGCAACCGGATGTCACGACGCTCGAAGCGTTGCGCGATCGGATCGATCGGCTCGTGCATGGGCCGGCGAGTTGGATCAACTACGTCGTGCTCGTCGATGGCGTGATCGTCGGCCGGCTCGAGGCCACGCGTTACGACGACTATGCCGAGATCGCGTACGTGATCGGGCCCGCGTATCAACGCCGTGGCTACGGACGCGAGGGCGTGCGCTGGCTGGTCGATGTACTCGCGACGGAGTGTTGGGCGTCGATTCATCCCGACAACGCGCGATCGATCCACCTCGTCGAAACGCTCGGATTCACGAGACAACCCACACCGCCGGCACGTCCGCTGAGCTCGTACGAGGAAGGTGACGTCGTGCTGTCACGAACGAGCCGCGCATGATTTTCGCGCGACGATGTGACGCGCCTGCCCAGCGTGCGTCGTGTGTGACGATGTCGAGATGCGCGCAGTTGTCCTCGCGATGGTGCTCGTCGCGTGCACGGGTGACGACGACGATGTCGCGCAGCCCGATCCGTTGGCCGCCCTGCCCGCGCCCACGAGCGCGACGACAACGCGGTTCAGCGATAGCGCGGTGTGTGCGCAATGCCATCTCGCCGGCGACGACAAGCCGGATACCTTGCACGATGCGACGGGCGCGAACGTGTCGCCGGTGTTGTTGTGGCGCAATTCGCTGATGGCGCTGGCCGCGCGCGATCCCTATTACCTCGCGGTGTTCGCGGCGGAGAAGAAGCACGGCGAGCCGGTGACCGTCGACAAGCTGTGCACGCGTTGCCATGCGCCTGCCGGTAGCGAGGAGCGTGCGGAGACGAACGCGGTGCTCGGCTTCGACGACATCGCATCCGGTAGCGATGCGGCAGCGAACCTCGCGCGCGATGGCGTCACGTGCACCGCGTGTCACCAGATCGCCGCGCAGGATCTCGGCACCGATGGCTCGTTCAACGGCGGCTTCGACATCGGCTACGACCGCCAGATCTTCGGACCGATCGCGAATCCGAACACGGCGCCGATGATGCTGTTCGTGAAGTACACGCCGACGTACGGCACGCACGTGATGCAGGCCGAGCTGTGCGGGACATGCCACACGGTGATCGTCGGCTCGATCGTCGAGCAAGGTACGTATCTCGAGTGGCGGTCGTCGAGCTTCATGGCGAACGACACGCCGTGCCAGAGCTGTCACGTCTCGCGCAACGATACGAACGGGACGCCGACGACGACCTTGATCGCGAACACCGGTGCGACGAATCCACGGCCGATCGGGAGGCACGGGTTTGTCGGCGGCAACACGTACATCTTCCAGTTGTTCGCGGATGCGCTCGCGTGGGCGAATCCGGGGATCACGGCAGACGATCTCGCGGCGGCCGAAGCACGCGATCGCGCGCACCTCGCGACGGCAGCGCAAGTCGTCGTGAGCGGTGTGTCGGCGACGGGCTTCACGGTCCAGGTCGTGAACAAGACCGGCCACAAGTTGCCCACGGGCTATCCGACGCGCCGGATGTGGCTGCATGTCAAAGCAACGAAGGGTGGCGCGACGGTCTACGAATCGGGCGCGACGAATGCGCGTGGCGAGATCGTCGACGCGGGAGGCAACGTGCTCGCGATGCAACCGCACCGGGATTCGGTCGCGGCGGCCGACGAGCTTCAAGTGTGGGAAGCGGTGATGGTCGATCTGCAGGGCAATCCCACGCCGCGCACGCTGAATGCGAAGCACTTTTCGAAAGACGATCGGATCCTGCCAACGGGGTTTGCACCGACGAGCAAGGATGCCGCACGACTCGAATCGACGGGCGTGATCAACGACGCGACGTTCCTGCCGGGCAGCGATTCGATCACGTACACGGCCGCGATTCCGAGTGGTGCAGCGATCTCGATCGACCTGTGCTTTCAGTCGACCCGACCCGACGAGCTCGACGCGATCGCGAAGGATCCGACGCCGGCCGGTGTGCGATTCACGAGCCTGACGGATGCGCGGGCGATTCCCGTCGAGATCCTCGCGCACGTCGACGCGACCGTTCCCTAAAGCCTCGTCGAAATGCTCGGATTTACGAGCTCCTACGAAATGGCGATGTCGTGCTGTCCTGTCCGCCGCGCGGATCACGTATCTAGAGGCATGAGGACGTGCTGTTTGGTGATCGTGGCCGCCCTGGCGGCTTGTGGCTCGAAGAAAGACCCAGCTCCGGACAAGACCGCCGGCAACGCTGCCGCGAAATCGGCGGAGGCGCCGAGCGAGTCCGCCGATAGCGACGATCCACCGCCCCTCGATTGCGCGACGATCGACACGGCCGCGGTAAAGACGTTGTTCGCCGATGGCGTGACGTTCACGACGGGCAAGATCAACAACTCGGGGTGCGAGCTGCTTCACGACACGGTCGGTGTTCGGTTCCTGCTCATCCGCAATGATCCGACGGGCGCGATGACGGGTGCGAAGCCGCTCGATGGCTTCGGCGATCACGCGATCTTCGTGATCAACCCCGAGCCGCAAGTCGCGGTCATGAAGAAGCACCTGACGTGCATCGGCGATTTGACGGGCACGCGGAGCGTCGTGACGGCGAAGCAACTGTCGACCCTCGACGACGACATGCGGATCAAGACGATGGCCAGCGTGTGCGCGAAGGTGCTCGATAAGTTCTAGAACCCGGGCTCGCGCGGCGCGACGAGGCTCAGGTCGTCGGGAATCCAGCGGTAGCTGTGATGCTTGTCGCGGCAACAGTTGTCGTCCGCGACCGTGAATTCGATCGGCTTGTCCGCGAGGATCAGCCCGTCGATGTCGCCCGCCTTGCAATCGCGAACCTGCGCCGACCGAGCGGGTTTGTTCCACGCGCCCGCCTTCGCTCCTTCACCGCCGTCGACACGCGTGCGCTTCGCGGTGGCGGGCGCGACCTGGACGATGCTCGGGTGGCAGTCGAATGTCACGTCGTGAAGCTGACGACTCGTCGGCTTGTCCCACGCGCCTTCGTGCTTCGCACGCTGGATCACGGTTTCGGTCAACGTGTGGGTGTCGACGTCGATCTCGTAGGTCGTCACGTTCTCGCCGGTCGATTCGATGCCGCTCTTGTAGATCCGGTACACCGACGGCGCCGACTTCTTGGGTGCCGCGAACGCGATCGATGTCATGGCCAGGATCAGCGCGCGCGGCTTTACATCCTCGGTCGACACTACACCGCGCATGCGGTTGCTAGCTGAGGATCGCGACCTCGCCGCCCGCGATCAGCGCGCGTAGATGCTCGGCGACCGATTCGGGTGCGACGAGCTCGGTCCGAAACAGCTCCATCGCATCGAGCAGGCCCTTGATCTCGGCCACCGGCGAGCGCTTCGCCCGGTGTACCCACGCGAGCCGATCGGCGGACACCCGCCCCTGCGCGACGGCATTCGCGACCTGCTTGCCGCACCGGCACGCGTTCGCCGGATCGACGACGCCGCAGTTCGCGCGCGAGAACTCCTCCATCCGCGTGCGTGCTCGCGACAACCGCTTGCGATACGCATCCGGCGAGATCTCGAGCGCGACCGCCGCTTCGTCGTTCGGCAGCTCGAGCACTTCACCGAGGATGAACGCGACGCGATGATCGCGATCGAGCGCCTGCAACATCATCGACGTGCAGATCAGCTTCGCCTCTTCGATCATCAGCGAGTCATCGATCGGCTTGACCGGCGACGCCACGCCCGTCGCGAGCTTCTCGGACAGCTCGTCGAACGTGTGGGTCGGATCCTTCGCGCGCTTGCCTCGCACGGTGAGCAGGTGATTCGACGCCACCCGATACACCCATGTCCGAAACGCACTCTCGCCGCGAAACGAGCCGAGTGACGTCACGCACCGGATCAGGATCTCCTGCGTGGCATCCTCCGCCTCGATCGGATCGCCGAGCATCCGCGCCGCGAGGCGATACACCAGGTCCTTGATCTCGCGGACGAGCGCATCCAAGGCGACGCGATCGCCACTACGGGCCTGTTCGACGAGCTGTTCGGGAGTGGGCATGGAGAGCTCCATGGCAGGTTAGACCAGCGGACGACGATTTTTGTGACCGGTCACAAAACCCGCGCGGCGCTAGTCGAACGAACCATGAAGCTACTGACTATCGCCGCCATTACCGCCCTGTCGTTCACCGCCGCCGCGAACCCGAGTAAACCCGTGAAACCGGCCGACCGCTCGTGGGTCCAACCGTATGGCCCGAAGGGTCCGGCGTTCGCGTTCGTCGAGGGCAAGTTCAACGAGAAGGCTTCGTTCTTCATCAAGCTCGCACCCGGCGCCGATTCCGGCTGGCACCTTCACGACGAGGACTACAGCGGCGTCGTCCTGCAGGGCTCGTTCACCGAACAACAAGCCGGTGACAAGGCCGAGGTCGAGCTCACGCCGGGCACGTACTTCGTCCAACCCGGCAAGGCCGTGCATCGCAACGGGTGCGGCAAGACGAGCGAGTGCATCGTCTACATCCACTTCGACGCGAACGCGAACAGCACGCCGACGACGCGCGAGGGCAAACCGCTCACCGCGCAGAAGTAGTCAGCGGTTCTCTTTGCGGATCACGAGCCGGAGGCCGGTGTAGACGTCGTCGATCGCGCAGACCTTGTTGTCGACGAGCCCGGTCGGCAACGCGACCTCGCGCACGACATGCTCGGTCACGTCCGTCTGCAGACCCGACGCTTTCTTTGGAAAGCCGATCCACAGGCCACACGCCGGCTTCATTCGAGGTCGCAACATCTCGATTCGCGATACGAGATCCGCCTTGCTCGTCACGAATACGACGATGACGTCGAACAGCTGCTTCCCGCGCAGCGAGGCTCCGGTGATCGCGAAGCTCGCAGGTGCGTTGATCACGCAGACGACCGAGTCGTCCTTGATCCCGAGCTTCTGCGGCAGCGGCGTGCCGGAGTAGCCCGCCATTACGGCTGAGCGACGATCTTGCCGCGGAACATGTCCATGCCGCACGCGAACGCCAGCTCGCCGGAGGCCGGCACCGTCACGGCCACGTCGACTGGCTTGTTCAACGGCAGATCGATCGTCTGCTTGTCCGGCGTCACGAGCTTCGAGATGCAATCCGATTCGGCCGTGCGCGTGAACACGAGGTCCAGCTTCTCGC
Source organism: Kofleriaceae bacterium (assembly GCA_047600425.1). Taxonomy (GTDB): domain Bacteria; phylum Myxococcota_A; class Polyangia; order Haliangiales; family Haliangiaceae; genus JABFXX01. The sequence goes on from JASGLC010000001.1 coordinate 944,889, forward strand.
CCGGCTTGCCGGCGATCGAATCCGGCTTGTAGCCATCATTGTTCGCTTCGACGGCAATCTTGCGAACGCCGTCTTTGTCGACGGTGCCGGCCGTGGTCGTTGCGACCGCCGGCTTTTGATCGGCCGGCTTCTTGTCTTCTTTTTTACAGCCGACGACGACAACCATCAGGAGGAGCGCGGTGCGCAGCATCCCCTGGTTCTAGCTCAGAACCGTGCGGACGTCGCGCCCTTCGGCGAGGCCTCGATATCGGCCACCGGATCGGCCCAGTTCTCGAACTGCAGGATCCCGAGCTCTTGGAACCGCTCGCGTTGGCGATCCGAGAGCAAATCCATCTTCTTGATCGCGGGCACGATCTTCGCGAACAGCATCTGGCGGAACATGATCTGGCCCTGGCTGTGGAGCGTGATCTCCATGCACTCCTTCACGGGCAGACCCTGGCGCTCCCAGACTTCTTGCAACAGGAACCGATCGCGCATCAGGCGCGCCGCTTCGTAGACGAAGTCCTCGCGCTCGCGCTTCACCGATTCCGGCTGCTCGCGATAGTAGTCGCGCAACGTCAGCACGCCGAACGCGACGTGCCGCGCTTCATCACCCATCACGTACGCGGTGAGCTCCTTGAGGAGCGGCTCCTTCGTGGTGTTGCGGATGAGGCCAAACGCGGCGAGCGCCAAGCCCTCGACCATGATCTGCATGCCGAGGAACTTCATGTCCCAGCGCGAGTCTTTGAGGATGAGATCGAGCAGCGTCTTCAGGTGACTGTTCACCGGATACGAGATGCCGACCTTCGTGTGGAGGTAGCGATTGTAGACATCGACGTGGCGCGCTTCGTCGACGACCTGACTACCCGCGTAGAGCTTGCTATCGAGATCCTGCACCGAGTTGACGAGCTGCGCGCTCGCGAGCAACGCACCCTGCTCGCCGTGAAGGAATTGCGACAGCGTCCACGCGCTGCCTTGCACGTTGATCTCGCGCTTCTCGCGCTCGGTCATCCGGTTGTAAATGTCCGAGCCGAACAGCGGCATCATCTGCTCGGGTCCCATCGGCTTCTCGAGATCCACGTCCGTGTTCCACGGCAGGACATCGTCCGAGATCCACTGCGCTCGGCACGCCTTGTCGTAGAGGTCCCGCAGCTTCTCGCGCGTTTCGGTGTAGCCCCACGTGTAGGTCACGTCGAGGAGCGCTTCGATCGTCTCGATCGAAGGTCCGGCAAGGGTTTCAGCAGTCGCGACCATCGGCAGGCTCCCTGAAAAGTGAAACTTGTTTCAATTTTTGACCTGGCCAAGCGTCTGGGTCAAGTGCAAAATGGTCAGAGGATGGCGAAACGGGCACCGAAGCGCGCGCCAGAAGAAGTTCTGCGCGAGGTTTCCAGCCCCGAGTTCCGTCAGGAACGATCACGGAAAAGTTACGAGGCGTTGATCGAAGCCGCGACGGAGCTGTTCGCGAAGCACGGCTACGACGCCGTCGGCACTCCCGAGATCGCCGATCGCGCGGGAGTTTCGGTCGGCACGTTCTATCGCTACTTCGACGACAAGCACGTCGTCTACATCGAGATCATGCGCCGCACGATCGGTGCGATGTACGCGGATACGATCGAAGGCCTCACGCCCGAGCACTTCGCGCAGCGCACGCGCCACGAGACGATCCAAGAAGCGCTGCGCCTCCTGTTCGAGCACGTGCTCGCGCATCCGGCGCTCACGCGATCGTTCATGGAGATGTCGCTCCGGTATGCCGACGTCGCGGAGCTGCGCCGCGCGTTCGACCTCCTGACGATCCAGCGCCTGACGATGTTGATCACCGCGATCACGCCGCGCTCGTCGGTGCCGGATCCCGAGGCGTATGCTTACGTCGTGTACGGCGGCGCGATGCAGTGCGCGTACGGCATGGCGGTGCATCTCGTGCCGACCGCGATCGATCGCGATCGGATCCAAGCCGCGCTCGCGTCGTTTATCGAACGCGCGCTGTTTCCCTTAAACGTCGAGGTACGCGCCCTCGGCCGCGGCGAACACCGGGACCTGGGTCTGCGCCTGCGTGCGCGCGACGACTTCATCGATCATCTCGTCCGTCGCATCCGGGCTGTGATGGAACAACGCGAGACGCTTCGCACGTGCGCGCTCGGCGACGACCACACCGGCACGTGCCGGCGAGTGGCCCCAACCGCGGCGCATCTCGTAATCGAGATCCGCGTGCATCGCATCGTGGATCACGAGGTCCGCATCCTGCGCGAGCGCGAGGGCTTGCGGCAGCGGCTCGTCGACGGATGGATACTCGGTATCCGAGAGGAACGTGACGATCTTGCCGTCGGCCGCGATCCGGAAGGCGGTGGTCCACATCGAGCCGTGCGGGACGGCGGCGGTCTGGACGTCGAACCCCGGCACGCTCAGCGGCGCGCCCGGTTGGAAGCTCTCGATCGTGACGCCCGCGGCGAGATTCTCGAGACCGTTCAACGGCGAGTAGTGCGGCGCGAGCTGGTTCTGCAGCGTCGATTCGAGCGACAGGCCCGACGCTTGGTTCGCGCCCATGATCTTGATCTCGTTCCCCTTGATGAAGAACGGCGTGAAGAACGGCAGGCCCTGGATGTGATCGAGGTGCGTGTGCGAGAGCAGGATCGGCAGCTTGCCCTGGCCTTTGCCGAACTCGCCGCCCATCAGTTGCTTCGCCAGCTCGGTCGCACCGGTGCCGAGATCGACGAGCAGGCGCTGGCCACTGTTCGCGACGAGCTCGATCGATGTGGTGTTGCCGCCGTAGCGCAGGTAATCGCGTCCGCTCATCGCGAACGACCCACGCACGCCCCAAAACCGGAGCTTCACCTGGGCACCTTCGTGGTTCCCGGAACACCGATGCCGGGATTCGTCGGCTCTTCGACGGAATCGTCTTCTTTGCCGATCGGAATCGACATGCCTTCGAACGAGGTCAGCACTTCGATGCCCTTCACGGCACCTTTCGCGAGATAGCTCGCCGCGATCTGATCCATCTGCTCGTCGGAGTGCGACGGCGCGTGGTGATAGAGCACGAGTTGGCGAACGCCCGCTTCGGCGCACACGTCGAGCGCTTGATCGGGCGTGGAGTGACCGTAGTGCGGAAACCGCGCGTACTCCTCGGGCAGGAAGTGCGTGTCGTAGACGACGGTGTCGACGCCGTGCAGCTTCTTCACGAGCTCCGCGCGCATGTGGGCGAGCGCCGCGCGATCGTCGTCGGAGAGTGGCTCGGGGCCCGAGAGAAAGTGCTGCTTGTGAATGACCTGATCGAACGGCGCGGTATCCGAGACGTACGCCCACGACGTGCCATCGGCATCGATCCGATAGCCGACCGATCCGAACGGATGGTTGAGCGCGATCGGCGTGACGTGGAACGCGCCGATCACGAAGTCGACGCCGGGCTTCACCTCGTGAAAATCGAACTCCGCCGGGACCGACGACAGCGGCATCGGGAAGAACTCGTGGCGCGTGATGCCGCCGATCACTTGGTTGAGCTCGTCGGCGGCGGTGAGGAGCGCGTAGACCGAAATCTTCGTGCCCGGGACGTACGCCGGCGAGAAGAACGGCAGGCCTTGGATGTGATCCCAATGGACGTGCGAGAGCAGCACGTGGTGTTGCTTCGGCGCGCCGGCGGCTTCGACCGCGAGCTTGTTGCCGAGCGCGCGCATGCCCGTGCCGGCATCGACGATCACGCAATCGCCGGAAGCGGAGCGCACCTCGACACACGACGTTTGGCCACCGTACCGAACGGTGGCTGCGCCGGGCACCGGGTAACTGCCCCGGACTCCCCAGAAAGTGATCTGCATCGAGTCTGTTAATTCTAGCGCCTAGCCCGAGGTTCCCAAAGTTCTGCTAAAGCTCGAATAAGATGAACCCGCAGCCACGGATTCTCGTGATGGGGGCCGGCTCGCTCGGCGGGATCGTCGCGGGCACGCTGATGGAGATCGGGGCCGCGGTAACGGCCGTTTCGACCAATCCGGCGATCCGCGAGGCGGTCGACAAGGCCGGGTTCCGCATCGTCGACGAAGGCGAAGAGCGCACGATCCGCGGCTGGGTCTCGCCGGCGCCGGAGGGCAAGTACGACCTGTGTATCCTCGCGACGCAGCCGCCGCAGGTCGAGGACGCCGCACGCACCGCCCTGCCCCATTTGCAGCCGGATGCGCAGGTCGTCGTCTTACAGAACGGCTTATGTGAGCAACGCGTCGCCGCGATCGTCGGCGCAGAGCGCGTGATCGGCGCGATCGTCGCGTGGGGTGCGTCGATGCCGGAGCCCGGCAAGTACGAGCGCACGGCGGCGGGCGGATTCTCGATCGGGCGACTGGCGCCGATCGAAGACGATCAGGATCTCGAGCGCGTCGGTGAATTGCTCGAAGCGATCGGGCCGGTGACCGTATCGAAGAATCTTTCGGGCGCGCGGTGGAGCAAGCTCGCGCTGAATTGTGCGGTCAGCTCGATGGGCACGATCGCGGGTGAAAACCTCGGCCCGCTCGTTCGGCAACGGCGCTATCGCCGGCTCGCGCTCGAGCTGATGACGGAAGCGGTCGCGGTCGCGCAGGCCGAAGGAGTCCGCCTGGAAAAAGTCTCGGGCACGCTCGACCTCGCGTGGATCGCCCTCACGGATAACGATCGAACGGCGAAGATGTCGGCGTCGCTGACGGCGAAGCACGCGCTGATCCTCGCGGTCGGGTTGCGCTATCGCCGGATGCGAAGCTCGATGCTCGCGGCGATCGAGCGCGGGCGCGTGCCGGCGATCGATTTTCTGAACGGCGAAGTGTCGGCGCGCGGCAAGCTGCACGGCATTGCCACGCCGGCGAACGATCGCGTGGTGGCGACGGTGTGGGCGATCGCGAAGGGCGAGAAGAAGTCCTCGCGCGCCACGCTCGACGCGGTCTGCGGCGACTAAACGATCGCGATGACAGCGCGTCCGAGGGTGTGATGATGAGAAACACCCGTGTTTCCGCGCTCGGCAGGTTTCTGTCGAGGACCTCGATCAGGGGGACGGTATCCAACTCGTCAAGTTCGGACAGTCCAAGACCGGATTTCGGTCACTTACGGTGCCTACTTTGACGAATTGGATACCGTCCCCCTAAGCGAGCGTCTTACGCACGCCCGCCTCGAGCGCATCGATGACGAGGCGCACGCGCGGGACCTTCCGCAGGTCCTTGTGGAACGACACGTACACCGGCGAGGTCGGGCCGGCGATTTCGGTGTCGAGCCGCACGAGCCCGAGGCCACGCGTTTGGGTTTCGGCGAGCGCGCCGATGCCGATGCCTTGCGCGACCGCTTCGACGATCGCGTCGTCGTTGTTCGTCCGGAACACGAACCGCGCGGCGCCGAGCGCGACGAGCCACTGATGCGACGGCATCTTCTCCCACTCGCGGTCGTAGCCGATGAAGTCGTGCCGACTCGCTTCGGAGCGGATCACGCGCGGCTCGCCGAGCCGCCGCTCGAGATAGCTCGGCGACGCGTAGAGCTGGAATTGAAACTGGCCGACGAACCGATCGACGACCGCACGCGACGCCGACTTCACCGGTCGCAGCGCGACATCGGCCTCGCGACGCGCGAGATCGACCAACCGATCATCGGTGTGAAAATCGATCAACAGCTCGGGATGCCGGCGCCGGATCTCGGCGAGCACCGTGGTCACCGGCCGCGCGAACGCATCCGGTACCGAGATCCGGACCGTGCCCGCGATCGCGTCCTCGCCCGCTGTGCGGCGCGCCCCGCGCAACCCCGTCTCGAGCTCCTCCGCCAGCCGGACGAGCGACATCGCATCCGGCTCGATCAGCGCTCCCGCATTCGTCCGCGTCACGATCTTGCGACCGAGCCCCGCCTCGAGCGCATCGATCCGGCGCGCGACCGTGGACGTCGACACGCCTAACTGCTTGCCCGCAGCCAGGAAGCTCCGCTGGGTATGCAGCGCGAGCAGGATGCGCAGATCGTCCCAGGCGAAACTTTCCATAATTGGAAAGCAGCTTAGCGTACATGTGCGTTCCCGGGAACCGCGATCGTGACGATGCTAAGGGCATGCGCGACTACGAATGGAATGGCAAGACGGTCCTCGTGACGGGTGGCTCGATGGGAATCGGCGAGGTGTTCGCCCGCGAGCTCGACAAGCGCGGCGCGAAGCTCGTGCTGGTCGCACGCAGCGCGGGAAAGCTCGAGGCGCTCGCGAAGCAGCTCCAAAGCGCCCAGTGGATCGCCGAAGACCTCGGTGCCGCCGGCGCTGCCTCGCGCGTGTTCGCCGAGGTCTCGCGGCGCAAGCTCGAGATCGATGTGGTCATCAACAACGCGGGCTTCGGCGTCCACGGCGAGTTCGCGGACATCGCGCGCGAGACGCAACGCGAGATGATCGATCTCAACGTCGGCACGCTCGTCGAGCTGACCCACTTGTTCCTGCCGATGATCGAGCGCAACCAGGGTGGCGTGATCCTGGTCGCGTCGACGGCGGCGTATCAACCGGTGCCTCGGATGGCGGTCTACGGCGCGACGAAGGCGTTCGTGCTGTCGTTCGGCGAAGCGCTGTGGGCGGAGTATCGCCAGCGCGGCGTGCGCGTGCAGGTGCTGTCGCCGGGCGCGACCGAGACGCCGTTCTTCGCGCGTGCCGGCGAGCAAGCCGCGATCGGGACGAAGGCCAAGCCCGAAGCCGTCGTTGCGCTCGGTCTCGCGGCGTTCTCGCGCAACACGCGCCCGTCGGTCGTCCACGGTGCGAAGAACGCGATCATGGCGGCCTCGCCGAGGTTCGTCACGCGTGCGCTGACCGCGAAGATCGCGGCGAAGATCACCGCGCCGAAGAAGCAGCTCGCGGCGCCGGCTCGCGGCGCGACACGATGATCGGATCGTCGTGATACGTGGCGCGCCCGATCTCGACATAGCCGAGCTTCTGCGCGACGCGCAGCGAACCCGTGTTCGTCACGTCGATGATGCATTCGGTCGGCGTCGCCGGATAGTTGGCGTCGAACCACGCGAGCGCCGCGGTCATCGCTTCGGTCGCGTAGCCCTTGCCGTGCGAGCCTGCGGTGAACACCCAGCCACCCTCGTAGTCGCAGATCGTCATCTCGGTGATGTTGCGCTCGTAGCGCGCGATGCCCGCACCACCGACGTAGGCACCGCCGGCGCGCTCTTCGATCGCCCACGTGCCGTAGCCGAGCAACGCCCAGTGCCCGACCTGGCGCTGCAACCGCATCCACGAATCCTCGCGCGTGCGCGGCTTGCCACCGATGTGCTTGACCACGACCGGATCTGCCCACATCTCGTAGACGGCCTCGAAGTCGGCGAGCGTGTGCCCGCGCAGGATCAAGCGCTCGGTCGTGATCACGGGAACGTTCATCTGCGTCGACTCGTTATACCGAGCAACAGGCATACGAGCAGCCCCGCGATCGCGATCACGCGTGCGGCACCCGCTCCCGGCATCGCGTACCGCCAACGCACCGCATGCGTGCCCTCCGGGACGGCGACCGCGCGGCGCAACACGTCCGCGCTGACCCACGGCTTCGCTTGGCCATCGACCTCGACGCTCCATCCCGGCGCGGCCGACGACGACACCACCGCGTAGCCGGCTTGCGTCGCCACGCACGCGAGATCGATCGCGCCCGGATTCCAATCGACGAGCTCGCACGTCGTCGCGCGGTACTTGCCGGGCGCCGCGGGGCTATCACCGGAACCCTTCAACAACACCGCGCCCGCCGCGATGCCACGACCACCCGCCGCCGGAAACAACGTGGCGAGCGCGTCCTTGTCGTTCGTCACCCACTGCCAATCGAACGCGACCGACGCCGGCGGTGCCGCGGGATAACGCGCGGCCGACCACACGCCCCAGCGCGATTTTGGATCGAGCTCCTGCAGGTGCTCGCCTTCGACCACGCCACCCGGCAACACCGCGTAGCCGACGCCGAATCGCTCGAGCAGCTCGCCACCGCCGTGCGACGACGCGGTCCACGCTGCATCATCGTTGATCGATCGCGCGGGATCATCCGTGCGCACCGACGCGAACCCGTAGCGACCGGGCGTGTCGTTCGCGAGGGTCGCGAGCGCGGTGTGCAATGCGGGCTCGCCCGCCTTTTCGAGCTTCGCGTTGCGATAGATCCGGCGTGGCGCCTTCGCATCACGCGACATCGCATCCACCGCGAGCTCGCGATCGTGCTCGATCCCCGCTGCCCATGCGGGCGTGGCGAATCGGTCGGTCGTCGGGGCGGTGATCGTCGACGATCCGAGCGACGGCGCGACGAGAAACGCGAGCGCGAGGAACTTCAACTTCGGTGCGAGCCGTGCCAGCGCGATCGCGCCGACCAACAGCGCAACCCCGATCCCGCCGAGCGTGATCGAGCGAAACACGACGTGATCGACATCCGGCCCGCTCCCGCTATCGCGCAGCGCGACCATCGCGAACGTGACGAGCGTGGCGACACCCGCGGTGATCGCGAGGACGATCGTCGCGCGTTTTTCTCCATCGATAAAACTGTCCACGCCACGGGCCGCGCGTGCAGCCACGAACGTGAACAGCACGAACAAATGCGTCTCCGCGCCGCCGAACCAGCTCGGCAGCCCGCGTTGCAGGATCCCGAGGACGAGCAACCCGATCGCCCACGGCGAGAACCCTTTCGGGATCAGCGCGAGCCCGATCAGCGCGGCGCCGACGAACAAGCTCGGATAGCCCGGCGACATCATCGCCGACACGCCATGCGCGGGATCGAGCGAGCCGAAGCTGCCCGGGACGATCAGCTCGAACAACCGCCAGAATGCGACGCCGTTGCCATCGCTACCTGCCGTCGAGAGCGCGAACGCAGGCACCCATTGCGCGGTCGCGATCAGCACGCCGGCGCCACATCCGGCGGCGAGATAGCGCCACGTTCGTTTCGCGCGACCGAGGATCACCGCGATCGCGAGCACGTCGATCAAGGCGGTGAAATTTCCGGCAAGTCCGACGAGGCCGATCAGCAGCCCCAACAGCGCCGCATCCCGCGCGGCATCGCGGCGAAGCTCGGCTTCGGAGAGTCGGATCGCGAGCAGCGCGATCCACGGCACGTGTGCGAGCGCCGGCAACGCACCTCGCAACGCCGACGCCATCACGAGCCCACTCGTCGCGATTAGAACCGCCGCGACCATCGCGCCGAGGTCGCTCGAGCCCTTCTTGCGCGCGAGCATCGCAACGCCGATCGCGAACCACACGAGGTGGACCATCAGCGTCAGGTCGAGGCGCCACGGCGTCGACGCGAGCCACATCGCCGGTGTGGCGGCACCATGCGTGGGCTCCGCCGCGAGCGGCACGCCGAGCCCCGTTCCGTCCCACCAGGCGGGAAACCGTGCGTGCAGTGCCTGCTCCGCCGCGGCCATGCGCGGTGGCGCGATCGTGGTCTGGTAGATCGTGTCGTCCCAGGTCTGGCCGCCGATCACGACGCGGCTCTCGATCGCGAACACCACGCCGATCAGCGCGAGCGCGACGAGGAGCGATCTGGGCACGCGCTGCACTTAAGCACGAACAGCGTTGACAGCCCGGCAGTGTCAGACGAAAAACGCTGCATGCGTTTCGTCTTCATCCTGCTCGCAATGGCAGCCTGCCACGCGAAGTCGGATGTGCCGTCGTGCGAAGCCGTCGGCGGGACGTTCTACGGGATCGCGACCGGCGATCTCGGCAAAGCGAGCGTCGACGCGAAGACCGAGCGCCGGGTGAAGGATCAGCTGCCGGCGATGCGCGACGAGCTCGTGACTGTTTGCAAGGACTCCAAATGGGAGCCCGCGGTGCGCACGTGCATGGGCAGCGCATCCACGCATGACGCGTTTCTCGCCTGCGAAACCCAACTCACACCGACGCAACGCGACTGGCTCGATCGCGGTGCGGAGCCGCAGCCTGCGTCGAAATAACGTGGTAAGAAGTTAGGACCGTCCGATGGAGATCGACTTTCCGTACTCGCTCTCGGACCAGGATGCGTTGTCGCGCCTGCAGATCCTGGGGACCTATCTCACGAACAAACACGGCATCAAGGTGACGTGGGTGGACGACAAAAAGGCCAAGTTCAACGGCAAGTACCTCGTCGTCAAGATCGAGGGCGAGCTCACGTTGGGCTCCGGACATGCTCGCTTTCGAGGCGAGGATCCAGGCTTCCTCTGGCGTAATCGCGCGAAGGATTACATCCAGAACAAGCTCGCCACGTATCTCGATCCGAAGACCGACGCGGCCGCACTCCCCCGAGACTGAGTCACTAAATTTACTTCTGGAACGCGAGCTGACGGATCGCGATCGTTAGCGCGCGATCCGCTTCACTGGGACGCATCCCCTGCCGCTCGAGCCGGCGTTGCATGCGTTCGATGATGCTCCACAGGGACATGTCGTTCGCTGCCTTCATGGTGATCCTCACGCGTGACGGGGTTTGACGATCTAACAATCACTAGACAACCCCCATTCCCTCGGGTTGCGTTAGGGTTCTGCCAGTGAAGCTCGCTACTTGGAACGTCAACTCGGTTCGCGTCCGGGAAAAGCGCCTGATCGACTGGTTGGCCAAAGCGGGGCCCGATGTCGTGTGTCTCCAAGAGACCAAGACCGAGGATCCGGGATTTCCAACGGATGCCATCCAGCGCGCCGGCTACACGTCCGTGTTGCACGGTCAGAAGAGCTACAACGGCGTTGCGCTGCTCTCGAAGACGCCGATCACGGACGTCACGCGGGGCTTTGGCGATGGCGAGCCCGAGGACGAAGCGCGGGTGATCGCGGGAACGATCAACGGCGTGCGCGTGATCGATTGCTACGTGCCGAACGGGCAAGAGCTCGCCTCGGAGAAGTACACGTACAAGCTCGCGTGGTACCGGCGCCTGCGCCGCTATCTCGACAAGACCGCCACGCCCGACACGCCGCTGATCCTGTGCGGTGATTTCAACGTCACGAGCGATGACCTCGATGTCGCGTTGCCGGAGCAGTGGGCCGGCAAGATCCATTGTTCGCCGGACGAACGCGCGGCGCTGCAAGAAGTGCTCGGCTTTGGCCTCACCGACGTGTTCCGCGTGAAGAACCCCGCCGGCAAGATCTACTCGTGGTGGGACTATCGCGGTGTCTCGTTCTTCAAGAACCAGGGCCTGCGGATCGACTTCATCTTCGCGACGAAGCCGATCGCGGATCGGATCAGCGCGTGCGTGATCGATCGTGATGCGCGCAAGGGTCAGGACGCGTCGGATCACGCGCCCGTGATCGCGACTATCGAATAGATAACTTCGCGGCAGCGATCGCGGCGGCGGCTTCGATTCGGTCTTTGTTCGCGAGCCGGCGATAGCCCACGACGAACCGGCCGAGCGCGGTGCCCGACGACGCGATGCCGCACACGAGCATGGTGACGCCGACGATCGCGATCTGATTTTCGACATCGTCTTTGAACCACGCGGCGACGAGCGTGCCGCCCGCGACGACGACGATTCGCTCGGCGCGTTGCATGATGCCGCCGGCGAGCTGGATGCCGAGGCCTTCAGCGCGCGCGCGCGTGTAGCTCACCATGAGCGAGCCACCGATCGCGGCGAACACCGCGAGCAACCAACTGGTCTCGCGCAGGTACCAGGCGTAGCCGGCGAACACGAACAACTCGCCCCACCGATCGCAGACCGAATCGAAGAGCGCGCCCGCCGGCGTTTGCGTGCCGGTCTTGCGTGCGAGGCGGCCGTCGAGCACGTCGCAGATTCCGGCGAACACGTAGAGCCACACGGCGCCGGGCAAGTGGCCGAGCGCGACGGCGAGCCCCGTGATCGCGCACAACACGAGCGAGAGGACGGTGATCACGTTTGCAGAGACTCGGCCGAGCAACAAACGTTCGACGGGACCGACGAGCCACACCAGATAACTCGCGAAGAACTTCCCGAGCACCTGGTTGTGCTTCACGTTGAGGAGCTGTGTCCTGCGCGTGAGCACGAGGACGCCGTAGAGGATGAATGCGCCGGTGAACGTTGCCAGCAACAACAACGCCGGCGCGAGGAGGTAAAACCGATCCACGCAAGGAACGGGTTATCACGCCCCCACAGATCCGTCGATGGCCGTGCTCGAGCCCACGCCGCCAACTCGTCGAAAAATCTCGCGTCGTGGAATGTTTGGAAACGTGTAGAGTGTCGATCGGATGCGCGCCGCCGCCATCATTTTGTCGATTGCAGCTGCCGCTGGTGTGGCAAACGCGAACGGTCGTCCACCGCTCACGAACGGCATCAAGTTCAAGGCCGACGATCCGCACACGATGTACGTCGCGACCACGTTCGGCTTGCTCGTAAGTCACGACGACGGCTGCACGATGAGCTGGGTGTGCGAGCAGAACATCGGCTACGGCGGCGAGTGGGATCCGAAATACGCGATCGCGAGCGACGGAACGATCTTCGCCACCACCTACACGGGTCTGCGCGTGAGTCGCGATGGCGGATGCAGCTTCACCACGGCCACTACCGAATTGCCGGCAGGCTCGCCGAATCGGATCGCCGATATCTGGATCGATGCGTTGGACATCGGCCCCACCGGGCTCGTGTGGGTCGGCACGGCGGAGAGCGGTCAGCCGAACGAGGTCTATCTGTCGCAAGACAACGGCATGTCGTTCATGGCGCTCGGGCTGCAGTCGTCGACGATCTTCTGGAAGAGCATTCGCACGGCGCCCACGAACATGGCGCGCGCGTACGTGTCGGGCTACGAGGTCGCCACGCCACAAGCGCACATCCTGCGAACGGATAACCTGGGTGGCGCGTGGACGCCGTCGCCGCTGACGAACGTGATGTACGGCTCGACGCCGCTGCTGATGTTGGTCGCGGTCGATCCGGTGAACGCCGACGTCGTCTACATGATCTCGCAGGGCGCGTATCAAGGCTCGGGCGATCGGCTGTATCGCTCGAGCGATGCCGGCATGACGTGGACGGACGTGTTCGATTCGACGGGGCCGATCAAGGACGTCGTGATCAAGGATCAGTCGACCGTGTACGTCACCACGATGATGCAGTCGGGCATGACGTTCATCGGCGGCCCCGCGTATCAGTCGACGGATGGCGGCATGTCGTTCGGTCAGATGCCGGCGGCGCCGCAGCTCGCGTGCTTGGGCAAGGCGCCGAATGGTGACCTGATCGGTTGTGGTGCGAACTGGCAGCCGGACTACGAAGCGGTCGCGCGATCCACGGATGGTGCGAACACGTTCTCGAAGGTGTGGCGCTTCGTCGAGCTCGCGGGGCCGTTGAACTGTCCGGCCGGCACGGCGGAATACGACATGTGCGATCAGGAGCTGTGGGACAACTTGAAGGCGCAGTTCGCGTCGACCGGCCCCACGTGCGGCGCGAACGTCGTCCCGGATAGTCCGGCGGCCGGCGATCCCGCGCCGAAGAAGTCCGGTGGTTGCTGTGATTCGTCGCCGGCTCCGGCGGGAATCATGTGGACGATCCTGTTGTCGGTCTGGCTGTTGGGTAACGGAAAGCGACGCCGAGCTCAGTCTTGAGCTTGGTGTTATCGATCCGGCGATCGGCGGCGAGCATGCCGGCGACTTCGGCATCGACCTGATCGGCGGGCACGCGTGGTGGATGGGGGACGTGGAGATGATCCGCGAGTGCATCGGCGAGCTCACCGATCGGTGCCGGATCGTCGTCGGCGGCGTTGAACACACCGCGCGGTTGTTGTTCGCCGGCGGCGATGATCGCTACCACGAGATCGTCGACGTGAATGCGCGAGACGTGTGCGGTGCCGTCGCCGATGATCCGATACGTGCCCGCGCGCAAGCGGTCGGCGAGGCCACGGCCGGGACCATAGATGCCGGCGGCGCGCAGGATCGTCGTGTTCGGTGGAAGCTCGCGCTCGGCGGCGAGGCGGGCGATGCCGGACTTCGTCGTCGGCGCTAGCGGATACGACTCGTCGACGAGCTGGCCGTGGCCGGGCGCATAGACACCGGTCGATGACACGTAGACCAGGTGCTGCGCGGTCTCGGCGAAATGCGCGAGCTGCGATGTGGGCGGTGGTGCGAGGCACACAACGATCGTGTCGTCGGTGGCGCGGGCTTGGGTGGTCGCGAGATCGAGCGAGCGCGCTTCGGCGGCGTGCAGTTGCTCGGCGAGGAGTTGGGCCTCGGCGCGATCGCGCTTCGTGATCGTGACGCGCTTGCCGGCGGCCACGAGGCGACGTGCGAGCACGGTCCCGGTGTAGCCGCAGCCGGCGATCAGCCAGTTATCGAAGCGCTTCGGTGTTTGCGGGGACGCCACGTCGCTAGCTACCATTATATTCCGTGCGCGCCGTCGTTCTGGCTTTGCTGATCGGATGTGCGCCGACTTCTTCGGTCGCGCCTGCGCGCGCGGATCTTCCCGAGGTCCATCACGATGCGACGCGGTTCTACGCGATCTGGCTCGGTGGTGCGCGGGTCGGAACCGCGACGGAAAAAGAGACCTGGTCGCCGCGCGGTGTGACGTTGCGACGAACCGAGCTGATGGACTTCTTGCGCGGTGATGCCGAGGTCGTGATGCAGACGACGATCGAGGTCGAGGCGGATGCGGGCCTCGTCGCGCACAAGGTCACGTGGACCGAAGCGACCGGCGGCGCGTTGCACTCCGCCGAGGCGATGCACGATCGCGATGGCTGGCACGGGCCCGTCGTGCTCGATGCGACGGCGACGCCGGCGGAGCTCGTGCCGCTCTTGGTGCGTCGCGATGGCAAGTTCGATGGCGCGGTGTTCATGCCCGCGCGCAACTTCGTGGCGGGTCGCGGGCATATCGATCCGGTCGCGCCGAATCGGTTGGTCGCGCGGATCGCGCTCGATGCGGGTCCGCTCGCCGAAGCGACGATCGATCAGGGCGCGGATGCGATGCCCGCGCGTGTCGTCGATGGCGAGGGCGTGATCGCGACGCGGATCAGCGAGCGTGAATCGCACGTGCCGTTCGTGGCGACCGATCTGGTCGCGGCCGCCGCTGTCCCGATCACCGGGCATCACGGCACGCACTTGTTCCTCTCGGGTCAGCTCCTGCTGCCGGCGCTGCCGGGCCAAGCGGCGGTGCCGGCACGTTCGGGTGTCGAGGTCCAGCTCGGCGCGCAGTTGCCGGGTGCCCTGCCCTCGTCGGAGATCGGACCCGATCGAGCTGCGGAGATTCGATCGTTGGTCGCGAATGTTCGGGCGCGGATCACGCCGGACCTGGGCGCCGCCGGTTCGACACACGATGTCGACGCGGCGACGGCTGGCGATTGCACGACGTTCGCACTGGCATACACGGCAATCGCGACTCGAAAGGGAATCCCCACACGCGTGGTAACAGGCTTGCGCGTCGATGGCGATCGATTGGTTCGTCATCGCTGGGCTGTGTCGTGGACCGGGCGGTCGTGGATAGCGGTCGACGCTGCGTATGGCGCTGCGCCCGCGGGTGGCAACTTGATCGGGCTCGCGATTCACGATGCAGACGATGCCGGTCTCGTCGCGGGTGAAGCTGCGTTGACGCAAGTGCGTACTGCCAGCTGGCGTTAGCTCAGAAACGGTCGCAAGCGACCGCTCGTGCGCCTTCGGCGCCCGCACAGAGGTTTTCACAGAGCCGAGCAGGAGACTTTTTTGCCCAGACGTTCGCGCGATCCGCGAACACCACCACCTGTGCTCCCACCTACGCCTGACGCGAGCGCGAGCCACATGTCACAGAGCCCATTGCGTAGCCAACCGCCCGCAGCGCCCGGACGTAGTCGATCGCGATGTTCCCGACCAATCGCGCACGAGCATGCAACTCATATGGCTGCGCGCCGGGTTTAGCCTCTTACACCTTCGATGCACGCTCGAAGCTCACCATCTGATGCACGCGCGAAAGGAACCTGGCTCTGTGACATGTGGTCGGCGCTCGGCACCACGCACACGCGAGCACGATGTTCGCGCTCGCGGATCGCCCAAACGATCTGGGAAGAAAATTCTCATGCCCGGCTCTGTGAAAAAGCTCTGTGCGGTCGCGAAGCGACCGAGCGCGCGTCCTCGCGCTGGATTGGGTCACGTACCCGCGCGACACGCCCACAAGGCGCGCCGGATCGCCGCCTCGTCGAGATCGTCGCCGATCAACACGAGCTCGGTCTTTCGATCGCCGTCCCACTCGTCACGTAGCTCGAAGCTCGTGCGGATACCCGCCCGCTCGACGAAGCCCTTCTTCGCTTCACCGGCGACATTCACGAACCCCTTCGCACGAACCAACTTCGCGCCGAGCCCATCGATCACCGCCATCACGCGTGCAGCAACGAGCGGCGAGTCATCCGCGAACGCGACCGCGATCAACTGGGGGTGATGTTCATGGTGCTCGTGATCGTGGCCATCGTTCCACGCGCGCACCGTGCGTTGCTCGAGCAACCACGATGTCATCTCGACCGACTTGTCCGTCGGGAACGCCGCCCGCTCGGCATGCGCCGCCAAGCGATCTAACTTTTCGTGCGTAGCGACCACGGCCTCCGGCGAGGCGACATCCAACTTCGAGATCAACACCCGATCTGCGGCCATCACCTGCGCCGCCGCTTCTTCACGCTCGTCCAAGGCGCTGGCACCCGACTCCGCATCCACGACGCAGATCACACCCGCCGGTTGGATTCGCTCGCGCGCCGCCGCCTGCTCTGCCGCACGCTTCGCTGCGATCGAGTCCGCACCGCGCGCTGCTTGCGCGTGCAAGCTCTCGAGGATCGCCGCCGGCTCCGCGATGCCCGTCGTTTCGAGCACCACGTGATCGGGCTTCGACCGCTCGACGATTTCCGTGATGCCTTCCCACAGGTCGTTCTTGATATCGACCTTGCAGCACACACAGCCGCCCGCCAGCTCGAGCACGTCGCCACCTGCACCCACGATCAACTGCGTATCGATCGAGATCCGACCGAGCTCGTTCACCAGCACCGCGATCCGCCGCCCATTCGCCGCCGCGAGCATCCGATTGAGCGCCGTGGTTTTTCCAGCGCCCAACCACCCCGACAAGATCGTGAACGGAGTCTTCACCGTTTAAACAGGGCGCGCTCGACGACATTCGCGAGCACCTCGCGCACGAACGGCCGCACCACGAACGCATCCGGCCCGCCATCCGCACCGACGTCGTAGATGTCGATGTACTCCTGCGTCATCATCACGATCGGCGTCTGCGACGTCTGCGAATCCGTCTTGAGCCGACGGCACACTTCGGCGCCATCGATCTTCGGCAGGTCGCTATCGAGCAGGATCACGTCGAACTGCTCGTTGCGCACGCGCGTGATCGCACTCGCTCCATCCCGAGCGATCGACACGATGTGCCCGCGCCCCGACAGCACCTTCACGATCAGCCGGACGACATCCGGCTCGTCGTCGATCACCAACACGCGCGCCATCCGTTACTCCTCGATCACCGACCGCAGACACGTGGCCGCGACCGGCAAGTCCCAATCGCGCTTGTTGTCGAAGTAGCCGCGCAGGCGTCCCTGCTTGTCGATCAGCGCCGATTCCGGCACCGCCTTGATGCCCCACGACGCAGCGATCTTGCCGATGTTGTCGTCGCCATTCGGCACGTCCATGAGCACGTCGAACGGCACGCCCTTCGGCAGCGCGCGCTTGTACACCGGCAGCACCTCTTGCAGCGTGGGCGCGGGCGCTTGCTTCACGGCATTCGCGACGGTCATCGCCAGCGCTTGATCCTTTTGCGCGATCGCCGCGAGGATGTGGTCGGCCTGCGTGGGATAGAGCCGGACGAGCCGCACGAGCTCGTTCGCGCTGTTCGCCTGCGGATACTCCGTGCGCCACGAATCCGGCGCCAGCGCGTTGATGATCGCGACGAGGATGTCCGCCCAGTTGCGATCCGACGCGAGCGCGATCACGACGAAGTCATCCCCCGAGAGCTCCTGCGCCATCTTCAAGAGGTGCGGCTTTTCGTACTCGCACACGCCACACCACGACGCCCAGAAATTGAGCAGGACCGTCTTGCCGCGGTAATCGCTCAGCTTGACCGGCTTGCCGTTGTGATCGAGCGCCGTGAAGTCCGGCGCCATGATCGGGTAGTCACAGTTCCCACCATTGGGGCACAGGGCCTTGTTGATCGGCGGCGTGGAGTGGAGCCCCGCGCACGCGTTGATCTGCTCGCGCCGAGCCGCGTTCGGCACCATCCAGATGAAAAACGCGAGCATCACGATGCCCAACAGCGCGACGCCGCCACCGACGACAAGGACGCGCATGTCGAGGGCAACACCCGTTCGTTGCGGTGCGGGAGCCATCACGAACAATGTACCGGAAGTTTGGGTATGCTCAAAGCGATGTCGCTACGCGGAACCCTGAGCACGATGCCTGCCGAGGACGTGCTCGATTGGGTGGCGAAGCGCCGGTTATCCGCGCCGATCGCGTTCGAACGACGGGGCCTCACGCGCTCGGTTGTCGTCGAGGACGGCCAGATCGTGTGGGCGAGCAGCAATCGCCGCGAGGAGCAGCTCGGCAACATCCTCGTGCGCTCGGGGTTGGTCGCCGAACGCGCGCTCGCCGACGCACTCGGGACGCGCGCCGAAACCGGCGTGCCGCTGGGCAAGGTCCTGCTCATGTCAGGGCTGATTACCGAAGCCGAGCTCGTGGAAATTCTCGCCACGAAGATTCGCGAGACGATCACGGACGTGATCACCTGGACCGACGGGCAGTTCGACGTGGTTCCGCGCACCCAGGGCCCGTCCACGGGGGTTACGGCCACCCTCCCGATCGAGGTGTGCCTGAACGTCGCGCGGCGCCGTGCCGCACGGATGACCGAAATCGCCGGCATCCTCGGCGGTGACGATGCGACGTTCTACGTACCACCCGACGCGAAGCCGCCGGAGCCCGAGCCGGGCGAGATCGTCGATCCCGCACGTGCGTGGGAGCTCGCCGGTGACCGCCGAACCGCCGCAGAAATCGCCGCCGCGTTTGCCGCCGAACGATTTGCGACGTACGACAAGCTGGTCGAAATGGTCGAAGCCAAGCGCCTCGTGATCGATCGCCGCCAGCGCGAGCGAACGAACTCCGCGATCGAGCTCGCCGCCGGCGCACGCGGTCGGTTGCGCCAGGGCGATCGCGCCGGTGCGCTCGCGATGGCGAACCAAGCGCTGCATCAGGATCCGAGCGATGCCGAGGTCCGAAAGACGTTCGCGCAGATCGAACGCGCGCGCGTGGCCGAGATTGCCAAGCGCCTGCTCGCGCGCCATCGCGTGCCGAAGAAGCTCCGCGAGATCACGAACGAGCTCCGGCTCGAGCACAACTTGTCGTCGGCCGAGGTCGAGCTGGCCACCCGCGTGGATGGCCGCTGGGACCTGCTGTCGCTGATCAAGAGCGCGACGGTGCGGGAAGCGGAAGCATTGCTCGCGTTCGCGCGTTTGGCCGAAGTGGGCGTGGTGGAGCTGGGCTGATGGCGAATCTGAACGTCTCCGCAAATATCGATCGCACGCGGCTCTTGCCACGCAGTGGCATTGGCGTCGAAGCGCCGTGGTTGATCATCGCGCCGCCGGGCAATCCGATCATTCGCCTCGATGCGCGCCTGCTCGATCGCGTGGAATTGATCGGTCGCTCGCCGACCGCGCCGCTCGTCGCCAGTGGCGTCGCGATCGCCGGTGTGGCGGCCGCCGGGTTCTCGCTCCTGCCGGGCGGCGTGTTCGCGTGTGCCGGCCTCGCCTATCTCGCGCACGAGCGCTTCTCGGAGGCCCGCCGTCGCGCGCGCAGCCGCGATCTCCTCCTGGCGCTAGGTGACCTCGAAGTCGCGCTTCACGTCGCCGATGGTCCAGAAGCCGCGAAGGGCATCTCCGAGCAGCTCGCGCCGTACACCCGCGATGCTCCGATCACACGCCCCGAGGTCTACGAAGATGCGAAGCGTCGCGTTCGCGCGCAGGCCGAAGGCAAAGGCGATGCGGCGGCGAAGCGCGAGATCGAGCACGCACTCCTCGTCGGCAGCGATGTCGTCCAGCTCGACGGCGATGCGCTCAAAGTCGGCGAACAGAAGTACCGGATCAATGAAGTCCGCGAGTACGCGCTCCGCGGTGCGAACCTACCGTTGCCGGGTGGGCGCCTGTTGCAAGCCGCGATGGGCCTGCTCGTCGTCGCCGCCGAAGAGCGTGCGCAGGCGGGCGAGGACATCGCCGTGCTGTCGAAGCGAATCTCCGATTACGAAGCGTGGTCGGGGCACCACGCCGGTCGCTAGATCGTGACCCAGGTATCGGTGTTCGCCAGCATGCCGTCGAGCTCGACTCGATAGAGCGGCGTGTCTCGCTCGACGGTGTTCGCGCAGTTCGCGATGTACGGCACCCGGCTCGCGCGTTCGATCGCGACCTCGCTTTCCAGATCCGGCGCGCCATCGGTCTGGAAGTACAACTTGTGATCGAACTTCGCCGTCTGGTGAAGCTCGCCGTCATGGACGTGCACCGTCGGGAAGAACAGCTTGCCCGGCTGGCTCGTCCGCCACTTCATCCCCATCGGATGAATCTCGTGATCACCCTTCGCGAGCTTGAACACCGCGAAGCCGTAGGTCTTGTATTCGGGTAGTTGCTTCCACACGTCGTCGGACACGCGGAACCGCTTGTCGAGCCGATCCATATCGCCGAGCGACGGCACGTAGCTCGCCTCGAACGAACCGACCTTGTGGACGACCAACGTGGGCCGCTCCCCGAAACTCCGGCTTTGCGGCGTCAACGACAACAGCATGAGCTCCTCGTGATCCGGGAACGCCGAGTTCAACGTGTCGAACATCGTCGGGGCCTTCGACAGATCGAGAAACTCGACGGCGGTTTCACTCGTCTCGATCACCGGCAGCGGCAACACCATCGCCACCTCCGAGCCGACGTTGATGCTCATCTGATAGACGAGGTATTGAACGTCGTCATCGAGTCGCGCGAACAGCTTCGTCTTCGCGACGAAGATCTCCTTGGCCTTCTTCCGAATCCCCGCGAGCCAGCCCGCGCGCTGCTCCGCCGACATGATGCACATGCCGCTACTCTACAGCGACAAGTCGCAGCTCGAACGCACATCCATGCGGCGAGCTGATCGCATCCGCACTCCCGCCCCACGGTTGCAGCACCGACCGCGCGAGCTCTCCCAATTCCGGAGCTCTCTCGTCGCCGGCGCCGTTGTCCGCGATCTGGACGATCACGAACGTCTCTTCTTGGAACACGCGCACGGCGATGCCGGATTTTTCAGCCGCCCGCGCGCTCGCCGCCGAAACCTCGACGAGCTGGGTGACCAACAACGCGAACGTCCCCGCGACACCCTTCGCCGTCGGCACCATGCCGAGATCGAACATCTGCTCGATCCCCGTCGCGAGATATCCGCTCGCCAACCGCAAGCCGTGATCGACGGCGGCCGACACGTCGAACGCGGCCTCTTCGCCACCGGCGAGTGCTTGATCCAATTCGTCGACCCGGCGCGTGACCTGCGTCAGCTCGAGATACATCTCCGCCAGATCGTGGCGCAGCGTCTGGAGCGAGCGCCACGGATACGCCGTCGGCCCCGTCGAGTGCGCGACATACCGCTCGAGGTGATCGACGATCTTGCCGAGCTGTTCGCGAACATCGCGAAGCGGCGTCGCGAGCTCGCGCGTCACTTCGATCGCGACATCGCCGCCGAGTCGCTTCACAGACTCCCCGTCAGTAGGAACCAGGTCTCGCCGACGCCATTCACGAGCAGACCTCGTGAATACCCGAGCTCGAACGTCCCGGGTACGTAAAAGCCGAAATACGCATCGAGCCGCAACGCACCACCGACGGACCAACGCAGATTGCGACCGGCATCGAACGTGTTGTCGAACGCCGTCGCGAGATCCGATTGCGCCGCGATCTGGAGGCGCCGCACGTAGATCGGCAACACGCCGACGCCATGCTCGATCCGCCACAGCTCCTGGCGATACTCGAAGTTCGCGAGGTGGTACTGGTTGCCGGTCACCGCGCGCGTCGGATACCCGTGGAGGTAACCGATCGGCGAGCTCCGCGCGGAATTGACGATCGACATCGCGATGTCCTGCGCGGGCACGCCGCCGAGCGCGAAGCTGCCCGTGGTCACGCGATCACCCGCACGAATCGCACCCACGACACGCAACGTCGCCACCGGTGACTCGCCCCATAACTGCTGGAACACGTCGAACGCGTAGCTGATCGTCATCGCCTTGTACTGCGCACCGAAGTCCGGGTGATCGAGCCGTAGCGACACGCTCGCATCGAAGCCATCTTGCGAGCCGATGCCGAACGTCGTCGACCGCACGCGCGAAAACGCGAGCCGCGATGCGACGCCCGCTTGGAGATAGTTCGTCGGCGGATGCGTGGTCACCGGCGCCGTCGGATCGAGCATCTGCTCGGGCGCTTGGGTCAGCCGGAAGTAGTCCGTGTCGTAATCGAACGACAGCGTCCACGACTGGCTCGGGCGCGATTCGAGCGGGATCCCGATCGAGAGCGTCCCCGACCAATCCTCTTCGCGATAGTTGTGGTTGACGCCGTCGATCTTCCAACCACCACGCGTGACCATCGTGCGCGCGGCCGAGAATCGCAGCGCCGGACGAAACCCGGTGTACGCGTACGAGGCGCCGATGTTCGTATCGCCTTGATCGGCATCGAGGCCGATCGCGAGCGACCAGTTATGCAGGCCCACCACGTCCGCGCCGTTCGTCTGGATGCTCGCGGATCGCGACGCGCTATCGACCGACAGCGTCCACACCTGCGGCGCGAGCGACTCGAACGCACGATACGGGCGCGGCGCTGTGACCGGGGCTTCGTCGTCGGGAATGCGCGACGGCGGCGGCTTGTCGTCTACGTAATCCTTCGCCCGCAACCAGGTGCTCGGATCGAGCGGCATCTCGTAGATGTCGTAGCCACCCTTCGCCACGGCGTTCTCGTACGCGAGGCGCGTGCCGTCCGGCGAAGGCTTGCCGTGAAACGCGCCGCCGAGCACGTTCGTGACCTGCCACAACGAGTGATCGCCAAACCGATACGCGTAGATGTTCGAGATGCCCGTGCGATCGGAATCGAAGAACAGCGTCTGCCCATCGCTCGACCACGACGGCGACATGTCGACCGCGCGATCGTTCGTGATCGCTTCGACGCGCCCACTCGCGACTTCGATCACCAGGATGTCGCGATAGCCGTCGTTCCGCCACGCCGAGAACGCGATGCGCGTCCCATCCGGGCTCCACGCGGGTTGATAGACCTGCTCCCAGCGGTCGCCGCGATACACGACACTCTCGGTCGCCCCGGGCTGCAGCTCCTGCACGCACAACACGCTGTTCGAGCGCTCGTTGCGCGAGTAGGCCACGCGCCGGCCATCCGGTGACACCGCCGGATCGCGCGCGCGCTTGCCGGTCGTGATCCGCGTGGTCTGTTGCGTCCGCGCGTCCCACCGGAACACGTCCTCGAACGAATAGTCGCGGCGATACTGCCGGCCCTGTTCGTACACGAGCGAGTTGTCACTCGTGACATCGAACGGTCCCATCGCGTCGATCTGCGCGACCTTGCGCGCACTCTTCTCGTCGGCTCCGATCGGAATCGCTTTGACCCACGGCAGCGTGTAGCCGTCGTACGCGAGCCACCACAGCTCCTTGCCGTCGGCCGTGTAGTGCGGCAACAGCTCCGATTCCGCGCCGTGCGTGATCGGCCGACCCTCGTGCAAGCCGCGCCGTTCGGCCGCCATCTCCTCGAGCCCGTACTTGTCGCGGAGCCAGTTCTTCCAGTCCTGGTAGAGGTCCGTGAACGTGTGGCCGGTGACCTTCGCGATCTGGCGATTGACGGCGAACGGCACGGGATACGCGCCGCTCACATGGGACATCTTCCGCAACTTGTCGTCGCCGAATCGATCGAACACGTAGCGCAGGAAGTGCGAGCCGTACACGTACGCCGCATTGCCGCGCGGATACTGGCGCGGGTTGCCGGTGACTTCGTCGAGGCGAAGATCGAGGTTCGCGTGGCGCGCGATCCGGATATACGAATCGAAGCGAGTGCCGCGATTACGGCCACCGGCGGAGCGCTTGCTCTCCTCGTAGACCGCGATGCCTTCGATCACCCAGCGCGGCATGATCTGATTCGGCGCCCAGGTCTTGCCGAAGATCGTGTTGTAGATCTTCGGCAAGCCTTCGAGCGTGTCGAGGTGAAGGATGTGCGTGTACTCGTGGGCGACGAGCGCGTACAGCCAATCGTCGTGATCGTCGAGCTCCGAGAACCCCTCCGGCCCCGTCGCGTAGAGCTGGATCATGTTGCGCGGCAACGTCGTCGCGAATCCGTTCGCCGAATCGGTGTCGTCGGCGAGAAACACGACGGTCTTCACGTCGGGCACCTTGCCGAGCGCTGGCGACAGGATCGTATGCGCGCGCTCCGCGACCACGCCGACTCGGCGCGCTACGTCGTCGAGCGGCTCCCAGTAATAGATGATGAAGTGGTCGGTCTCGACGGTTTTATAGACGCGCGTCGGATCGCCGGCCCGCGCGACCGCTACCAACGCCATCAGCGGGATCAGCCACTTCACCGCTTACCGTTTGGTGATCGGTGGTGCCGAGATCCCGAACATGTAGGCGCTGACGATCGCGCGAACTTCCGCCGATGTGGCGACGCCCTTCACTTTTCCGACGAGGCGCTGCGTGTGCTCGAGCTCCATCGCGCGCACGGCGTCTTTGACTTCCGGAATCGACACCGCGCTCATCGACAGCTCGCGCACGCCGAGCCCGACCAGCACCGACGCGATCATCGGCTCGCCCGCCATCTCACCGCACACCGACACCGGGATGTTCGCCGCCTTCGCCGAATCCACGACCATGCCGATCAACCGCAACAGCGACGGATGCAGCGGCTCGTAGAGATACGAGACGTATTCGTTCACGCGATCGACGGCCATCGTGTACTGGATGAGGTCGTTCGTACCGACGGAGAAGAAGTCGCACTCCTTCGCGAGGAGGTCCGCGGTCAGCGCCGCCGACGGCATCTCGATCATGATGCCGAGCTTGACGTTCTCGTCGAACTCTTTGCCTTCCGTGCGGAGCTCGATCTTGACGTCGTCGACGATCGCCTTCACGGCGCGCAATTCGGCAACGCCCGAGATCATCGGGAACATGAGCTTGATCGGGCCGTGTGCGGAGGCACGCAGCAGGCCACGCAACTGCTGTCGGAACAGATCCTTCCCGAGATCCGAGAGGCACAGCCGGATCGATCGCAACCCGAGCGCCGGGTTCGCCTCGTCGAGATCCGCCTCTTGAACGAACCGCGCGAGCTTGTCGGCACCGAGATCGAACGTGCGGATCGTCGCCGGCTTGCCCTTCAGCTTCTCGATCACGCGCAGCGTGGTCTGGTAGTGCTGCTCTTCGTCCGGCAGATCGCCGGTCATGTAGAGATATTCGGTCCGGAACAGGCCCACGCCCATCGCGCCGTACTCGACCGCGTCGTCGATCTCGTCCGGCCCATCGATGTTCGCGACCAGCGCGAGATCGGTGCCGTCCTTCAACCTCGCCGGCAGATCCTTCATCGCGTGCAGGTGCATGCCCTGCGCGACCTGACGGCGTTGCTCCTCGCGATACTCGGCGACCGTGGCCGGCGACGGGTTGACGATCACGACGCCCGTCGCGCCGTCGATCACCAACAGATCATCCGTCTCGACGACTTCGGTGATGTCCTCGAGCCCGACGACCGCCGGGATTTCGTGCGCGCGCGCGATGATCGCCGTGTGACTGGTCTTGCCACCGGCATCCGTGATGAGGCCCGACACCGCGGCCTTGTGAAGCTGCGCGGTATCCGCCGGCGACAGGTCGTACGCGACGACGACCGCATCCGGCGGCGGTTGCAGCGGCCCGGTCGCACGCCCCAACAGATTGCGCAGCACGCGCTCGAACACGAACTCGACGTCCGACTTGCGCTCGCGCAGGTACGGGTCTTCGATCGAATCGAACACGCTGCGGATATCGTCGACGGCGCGGCGCAGGCCCCACTCGGCGTTGATCTTCTCGTCTTTGATGTACTCGACCGCGGCGCCGACGAGGTGCTCGTCGTGGAGCATCATCTGGTGCGCGGTGATGATGTGGTAGTCGCTCTCGTTTTCCGAGGCGAGCTTCTCTTTGATCTTCGCGAGCTGTT
The DNA here is from genome assembly GCA_047600425.1 of Kofleriaceae bacterium. Lineage (GTDB taxonomy): Bacteria > Myxococcota_A > Polyangia > Haliangiales > Haliangiaceae > JABFXX01. The sequence goes on from JASGLC010000001.1 coordinate 970,843, forward strand.
TGTCCGAGAGCGCGATCGCCTTGTAGAGCCGCGCGACCTCGGTATCGATATCGTCTTGTTCGATGTGGTGGCGCGGAGCCTTCAGCGTGTCGCGGCCGATCAGATACGCACGCCCGAACGCGATGCCTGCGGAGACACCGAGCCCGACGCGACGTACTTCCGGACGCTCCTCTCTCATATGTCTTCGCCGAACTTGTCGTTCACGAGCTTCACGATTTCAGCGACGACCTCGTCCGCCTTGTCACCAGTCGCCTTGACCGTGAGCGTGGTGCCCTTACTCGCGACGAGCATCAGCACGCCCATGATCGACTTGCCGTTGACCGTCTGACCGTCCTTCTCGAGCTGGACGTCGCACGGATACTTCGCCGCGAGTTGGACGAGCTTCGTCGCCGCACGGGCATGCAACCCGCGCTCGTTGATGACGAGAACCTTCTGCTCGGCCACTTCTAACGACCCTTCCCTTCACCGCGATCGACGTCGCGATGACGAACCAGAATATCCCATTCCGATCCGAGCCGGCGGCGCAGCTCTTCGACGACGGTCACCGATCGATGCCGTCCACCCGTACATCCAACGCACACCGTGACGTACAGCTTTCCCTCTTTTTGGAATTGCGGTAGCTGGAAGCGCAGCAAACTTTCGATCTGCCGCACGAGCTCCGAGCCATCCGGCCCCATGACGTACTTCGCGACGTCCGGATCGCGACCATCGAGATGAGTCAGGCTCGGTTCGAAGTACGGGTTCGGTAAGTGCCGCACGTCGAACACCGTATTGAACTCGAGCGGCAGGCCGTGCTTGAAGCCGAACGACACGAACGTCACCGCGAGCTTGCCGGTGCCGCCGTAGCGATCCTGGATGATCGCCTTCAGCTGATGCATGTTGAGGTTCGTCGTGTCGACGATCGCCGCGCCATCGCGCAGATCCTTCATGACCTCGCGATCGCGCCGCACGCCTTCGGACAAGTCGTCGCCCGAGAGCGGGTGCCGCCGCCGGGTCTCCGAGAACCGGCGCAGTAACGCCTCGTCCGTCGCATCCAGGAACATGACTTCGAGGCGATGGCCGGCGCTGCGCAGCGTGCTCATCGTGTCGTGCCACGCCGACAGGTTTCGCTTCTGGCGCGCGTCGATCGCGATCGCGAGCTTGTCCCGATCGCCCTCGTGCGCGAGGTGATCGACGAGCCCGTTGACGAGCGGCACGGGAATGTTGTCGACGGTGGTGAACTCGATGTCCTCCAACGCCCGCAGCGCCGTGCTCTTCCCGGCGCCGGACAACCCGGTGACGATCACGATCTGCACCTACTCCACCGCATCCCGCTCGAGCGCGCGATCTAGGTGATCGCGGAACGCTCGGGCCGAGTGAATGCCCTGCGCCTTCAGGAGCTGATTGCGCGCGGCGACCTCGATCAACGTGGCGAGGTTGCGGCCCGGGCGAACCGGCAAGCGCAGCTTCGGGACCGGAATATCGAGGAGCTGCTCGACCTGATCGTCGAAGCCGAGCCGGTCGTACTCGACGTTCGCGTCCCATTCGTGGAGCTCGACGACGACCTCGATCACCTTGGCCTCGCGCACGGCGGAGATGCCGTAGAGGTCCTTGATGTTGATGATGCCGAGCCCGCGGATCTCCATGTGGTGACCGAGGATGCCGTTGCCTCGTCCGGTCAGCGCGGTGCCGTGCTTGCGCACCAAGATCACGTCATCCGCGACGAGCCGATGGCCGCGCACGATCAGATCCAATGCGGTCTCGCTCTTGCCGATGCCGGACTTGCCGACCATCAACACGCCGATGCCGAGGACGTCCATCAGCACGCCGTGCATCTGCATCGACGGCGCGAGGCGATCCGACATCCACGCGGTGATGAGCGCGATGAAGTCCGCGGTCGCGAGCTGGCTGACGAGCACCGGCACGCCAGCCTTCTCGGCCGCACCCGTGAGCTCGGTCGGTGGCGTTTGGCCGCGACACACGACGATGCACGCCGGATCGCTCGCCATCAGCGTGGCCACGCCGGCGGTGCGCGCCTGCTCGTTCTCGCGCAGGTAATCGATTTCGGTGCCGCCGATCACGAGCACGCGTCCGTCGTGGAGCTGCTCCGGCCATCCCGTCAGTGCGAGGCCGGGCTTCTGGATCCGCGGCACGCTCGTCGTACGGGTGAGCCCCGCCTGCCCGGCCACCGCGACCGCGGCAAGCTCGGCTCTAGCGAGTAGCTCGGCGATCGTGATGGCCACTAGTACTTGGCATCCTCGTCGGCGACTACGTTGTACATCGTCTCGGCATCGGGCGCGGCGAGCAGCCGGCGGCGGAATTCGGGGTCCTTGAACACGCGGCTGATCCGCGCGAGCGCCTTCAGGTGAGCGCCCGTCGACGATTCCGGTGCCACGAGCACGAAGAACAGGAACGTGGGCTGGCCGTCCATCGAATCGAAGTCGACGCCCTTCGGCGCGCGGCCGAGGCAGGCGACGATCTCGCCGACGGCCGAGAGCTTGCCGTGCGGGATCGCGACGCCTTCACCGATCGCCGTCGATGCGAGTTGTTCGCGTTCGATCAGGACGCGCGCCAACGTTGCGCGATCGATCCGCGGATGCCGCGACGCCATGTACGCCGCGAGCTCCTCGAGGATCGGTTTCTTCTCGGTCGCCTCGAGCGCGGGGACAACCATGTCGCGCTTGATCAGGTCGACGATCTTCATGCGCCGACCTTATAAGTACCACGATCGCCGAAAACTAGCGGCTCAGGTCTCGATCAAACCGTAGCTGCCGTCGTCGCGTTTATAGACGACCGCGACCGCGCCATTCGCACCCTCCTGGCGGAACACCAGGAACGGTTCGTGGACCAGATTTAGCTGGACGCACGCGTCGGAAACCGACATCGGCTGCGCGTGGAACTTTTCGGTTTTGACCACGTTGAAGCTGGGCGCCGGGGCGGCTTCTTCCTTCGGCTGCTCGCCGTTGAAGGTCTCGTCGATGATCGAGTGAGACCAGGGTAACGCCTGCACGCCGTGCGGACGCGCCTTCATGCCCTCGAGCTTGCCCTTGTACTTGCGGACCTGACGCTCGATCTTGGCGATCACGAGGTCGATCGAGCTGTACATGTTCTCCGTCGTTTCGTGGCCAGCAATCGCGAGCCCGTTATGGAGCTGGAAGCTGACGTCGATCCGATGATTGTGGCGCTCCGTCGAAAACACGACGTGACATGCGATCGGGTCTGGCAGGTATTTCTTGACCCGTTCCATGCGCTCGCGCGCGTAGGCCTTGAGTGCGTCGGTCGGTTCCATGTGTCGGAACGTCACCGCGAATTGCATCAGAGCGCCTCCAAAGTGTGGTTCGTGATCGATTCTACGCCGATCGCCACAACATGATCACTCGATCGTCACCTAATCGGTGCCGAGCCGCGCGAGTGGACGCAGTGCGATACCGAGCTTCTTCGCGAGCGTGCGGGCTTCGGCTAATTCGGTCGTGCGCTTCGTTGCCTTCTGGCGATCGATGATGTCGAGCGATGCGACCACCTCCGCGAGCTGATCGACGATCCGCCGATAGTGGCCCCACCGCGCCGCTCTGACCTCGACGTTCGCGCGCGCGATTTCCATCGTCACCGCCGTCGTCGCGCGGTCGAGCTTGTCCTTGAGATGAAACCGCGCGTCGGTTTGTTCGAGGATGGTGTGGACTAACGACACGAGGTCCAACGTCATCCGGTACGCGACCTCCGTCGGATCGACCCGCCCCGACTTGAACTTCACGAATGGCGGCGGCGAATCCTCGGTGCGAGCCATACCCGATCGTACGCGCGAGGTTCGGAGATGCATCCTCGCGCTGGGGTACGGCCGGGTGTTTAGAACACCTGCTTGCGCTTACTCGACGACAGAATGCCCAGTTGCTCGCGGTATTTCGCGACCGTACGGCGGGCGATATCGATCCCGCCCTTCTTCAACAGCTCGACGATCTTCTGGTCCGAGTGCGGGCGCTTGGCATCCTCCGCATCGACCAGCTCTTTGATCTTCGACTTCACGGCTTGCGACGCGAGGTCTTCGCCGTTCGTGCGCGAGATGCCCGAGTTGAAGAAGAACTTCAGCTCGAAGATGCCCTGTGGCGTGTGAACATATTTCGACGTGGTCACGCGCGAGACCGTGGACTCGTGCATGCCGATGTCTTCCGCGACATCTCGCAAGATGAGCGGCTTCAGGTGGGCGATGCCCTTGTCGAAGAACTCGCGCTGGAACTTCAAGATCGATTCGGCGACCTTGATGATCGTGCGCTGGCGCTGCTGGATCGAACGGATCAACCACTGCGCCGAGCGCAGCTTGTCCTGGACGTAATCTTTGCTCGCGGTGCCGGAGCCCATCGCGTTCTTGTAGAAGCCGCTGATCTTCAGCTTCGGCAGACCGTCATCGTTCGGCACGACGAAGTACTTGTCGCCGACCTTGTGGATGTAGACGTCCGGCGTGACGTAGTGCGGATCGTCGGAGCTGTATTGCCGACCCGGGCGCGGGTCGAACTCCATGATCACCTTCGCCGCCTCGTAGACCTCTTCGAGCGGCGCCTTCAGATCGCGCGCGATCGCCTGGTAGTTCTTCTTCTCGAGGTTGCCGAGGTGGCTCTTGATCATCTTCACGCACAGGTCATCGTCCTGACCTGCGGCGACGCACTGGATCAACATGCACTCCGCGAGCGAGCGTGCACCGACACCGGTCGGATCGAACGACTGGATCTTTTCCAGTACCTCTTCGCACATGATCGGATCCGCGCCGAGGTCGGCCGCGAGCTCTTCGATCGGCGGGTCCTTGATGTAACCGTCCGCGTCGATGTTGCCGAGGATCGTCATGCCGATCTCGAGCTTCTCCGGCGAGAGGTCCGTCATCTTCAACTGCCACGCGAGGTGGTCGTGCAGGCTCGGCGGCCGCGTCAGCGTTTGCTCGAGCGACGGCATCTCTTCGCCATCGCCGCGGAAGCCCGGCATCGACGGCCCGGCCTGGTAGCTATCGAGATAGTTCTCCCAATCGATCTCGTTGACCGCGGTCGCGTCACCCTTGATCTCGGTCTGCGCGACGCCATCGACCATCGACCCTTCGATCGGGGTCTCCGTCGAGTTGCCCTGGTTCTCGAGCTGACTGGCAACGAGCTCGTCCGAGCCGACCGGATCCAGGTCCGGGCTCCGCTCGTTATCGAGGTCCATCTCGTCGTCGAGAATGGGGTTCTCGAGCATCTCTTCATGCACGAGCTCGGCCAGCTCCATCCGGCTGAGCTGCAGCAGGCGGATCGCCTGTTGCAATTGCGGAGTCATCACGAGCTGCTGCGAGAGCTTCAGCTCCTGGCGCATCTCCATTCCCATGATTTCTCCCTTGACTTTCCGCTTGTTAGATCAGATGAAACAAACGCCGTACAACTGGTACAACGCTTGAATTAAGCGTACGAGCCAGTTGAAGGTTTGTAAAGAGCTCGTGGCCCGGCAGTTGCTTAGCCGCGAGGATCTAACTACTTAGCAGCGTCGCGCTTCGCGACCGCGGCCTTCACGAACCGCGAGAACAGCGGGTGAGGCGCGCTCGGGCGGCTCTTGAACTCGGGATGGAACTGGCACGCCACGAAGTACGGGTGCTGCGGCAGCTCCAACATCTCGACGAGCCGGCCATCCGGCGACAGCCCCGAAAGCACCATGCCGTGGCGCTCGAGCGTGTCGCGGTAGTTGTTGTTCACTTCCCAGCGATGGCGGTGGCGTTCGCTGATCTCCGTCGAGGCGTACGCGTCCTGCGCCTTCGTGCCCGGCTTCAACACGCACGGATACGAGCCGAGCCGCATGGTCGCGCCCTTGTCGGTCACGCCGCGTTGATCCGGCATCAGGTCGACGACGGGATGCGGCGTCTGCGGATCGACTTCCGTCGAGTTCGCCTTGTCGAGCCCGCACACGTTGCGCGCGAACTCGATGCACGCCATCTGCATGCCGAAGCAAATGCCGAAGTACGGCACGCCCTTCTCGCGCGCGTACTTCACCGCCGCGATCTTGCCTTCCGTGCCGCGCGCACCGAAGCCCGGTGCGACGAGGATGCCGTCGTACTGCGCGAGCGATCCGACGCCCTGCTTCTCGAGCTCTTCGGAATCGATGTGATCGATCTGAACTTTGCAATCGTTCGCGATGCCGCCGTGAAGCAGCGCCTCGTTCAACGACTTGTAGCTCTCGACGAGCTGCACGTACTTGCCGACGAACGCGACCTTCACCTGCTTCTTCGGCTGCGTGATCCGCGTGACGACTTGATCCCACGCATCCAACCGCGATGCGCGCGACCAGATGTTGAGCAGGCCCGCGAGCTTTTGATCGAGCCCTTGCTCCGCCAACGCGAGCGGCAACCGATACACGGTATCGACGTCGATCGACTGGAACACCGCATCCGGCGCGACCGAACAGAACATCGCCATCTTCTTCAGCGCGTCCTGCGGAATCGCCTGCTCGCAGCGCACGACGAGGACATCGCACTGGATCCCGATCTCGCGCAGCTTCTGCACCGAGTGTTGCGTGGGCTTGGTCTTGAACTCGCCGGCCGCGCGAATGTGCGGCACGAGCGTCAAGTGCACGCTCACCGAGTTCTGCGATCCGAGCTCCACGCGCAACTGCCGCACGGCCTCGAGGAACGGCAGCGATTCGATATCGCCGACGGTGCCGCCGACTTCGACGACCAACACGTCCAGGCCCTCGGCGCAGCGCAGGATCCGCGCTTTGATCTCGTCGGTGATGTGCGGGATGACCTGCACCGTCGAACCGAGATACTCGCCGCGCCGCTCTTTGCCGATCACCGACGAGTACACCTGGCCCGTCGTGATGTTGTTCAGCCGCGACATCTTCGTCGAGACGAACCGCTCGTAGTGGCCGAGGTCGAGGTCGGTCTCCGCGCCATCATCGGTGACATAGACTTCACCGTGCTGCGTCGGGTTCATCGTGCCCGGATCCACGTTGATGTACGGATCGAGCTTCATGTTCGCGACCCGGAGGCCGCGGTTCTCCATCAACGCACCAACCGTGGCCGAGACCATGCCCTTGCCCAGGGACGACACCACGCCACCCGTCACGAACACGAACTTCGTTTGCTGCGCCATGAGTTTTCCTCTGGCGCGTTTCGAACTGCCCGCGCCAGAGGGTTTCTACCGAAGCCGTCGTCGAAAAACAATGGCCGAGATCGCCGCGATTACGCGGTCGGGAGCGGCCCGGTTACTCCATGTCTTTCAAGGTTTGGTTCCATTCCTCGTCGGTCATGTGGGGCGGCTTCGAGCCGGGGATCGGCTTGCGATCGTCGGGCGGTGACGAGCTTTCGATCTGATTCGGATCCGCCGGTTGGCTAGGCGTGCCCGTCTCGAACTTACCTTCCGGCGTGGTTGTCGTGGGTTTCGGCGAGTCCTCGACGGTGTTCGCGACTTCGTCGTGGGTCATCGGCGGCGGCGGTGTGCCTTGCTGATAGGTCTGACCGTCGGCGCCGGTGTACGTCGCGGGTTGCGTCGCGGGTTGCGCGGGCGGTTGTGCCGGTGCTTGCGCGCCTGCATCCGCGCCCGAGACCGCATCGGGCTCGCCCGAGGGTGCGGCGTCCGTCGACGGTGCGCTCGTCGCGGGCGCGGCGTCCGCGCTGCTAACCGCATCCGCACCGCCATCCGACGATCCACTCTCGAAACCACCTTCGCTCGACGACGATTCGCCGTCGCTCGATGCCGACGCGCCGTCGCTCGACGTGCTGTCGCTCGATGCCGATGCGTCGCTCGATCCCGACGCGTCGCTCGATGCGCCGTCGCTCGACGATGCCGCACCTGACGCCGACGCGCTCGCGCCCGCACTGGCCGATGCGCCCGCGCCGCTCGACGCTGGAGCATCCGGCTCGACGTCGATGCCGACATTCACCTGTGCCGGCGGCGCGTCGACCACGCTATCGACTTCCGCGTCGACATCGTTCTCGAGATCCTTCTCGATGCCGCTGGCCGACAGTGCTTCCGCGGCTTGCTCCATCGCGACCGCGGCACCGACCGCGGCAACCGCGGTCTGCGCTTTGTACTTCGCGTCGTCGTACGCGGCCTTCGCCTTCATCGCATCGTCGAGTGCGCCCGCGAGGGTCGAGTTCTTGATGCTCGCACCGAGATCGATGTTCGTCGGCGAGGCCGACGCGGAGAACGTGCTGCCGCCGAGCGACTTCGAGAAGCTCTGCGGTTTTTCAGGCGGCGGAGTCCAACCGCTCGACACGCCGGCAACGACCGAGCTCTTGAATTGCTTGGCCGGACGCGCGAATGGATCGGCGCCCGCAGCCTGAACCAACGGCGTGCGCGTATCAGTGTTCGCGTTGTAGCCCCACGAGATCCCCGTCGCCTCGGTCAGTGTGACCGTGCACGACGCACGCAACGGCTCGCCCGTATTGTCGAACATCGTCAGCTTCGTCTGGACCGACGAAACCACGCACCTCAGCTGTTGCGTTCCCCACACGGCAACGCACAAGTCCGGGTGCGCATCTTCGGGTTTCTTCGCTTGCTGATCCGTCGGCAACGTCAGGTTCTCGAGATCGCGAACCGTGCCGGCGACCGAGATGCCTTCTTCATAACCATCGAACAGCAACTCGAGCGTGAGCGTGCGAGGCGCGGTGCTCTCGAACTCCATCGTCTGCCCGGTGGTGCCTTGCTCATCCGCCTTCGTGCGGATCGAGTTCGTATGCGGATGCCACGACGATTGGATGCTTCGCGAGAGCTCCTTCGGGTTGTATTGCGCGACGACGTTGATCTGCTTGCTGCCGGTGATCGTTCCGATCGTGAACTTGTTGCCCGGAGGCGTGAACGGCTTGGCGGCACCCGACTTGATCGAAAGGCTCGGCATGCCGCTGGTTATCGACACGACCCGCCGCCGGTTGCGTGCGAGCTAACCCCGCTTAGTTCTTGCCTTCTTTGACGCAGGCAATGAACTGCCCGAGCATCTCGCGCTCCGCCATCGTCGGCGCGTTCGGCACGTTCGCATCGAGCTCCGGCATATCGGTGTTCGTCGCCTTCGGCCCGGACGCCGCCTCGAGATCGATGTCATCCGCGTGCGCCTTGATGTCGTCGATCGTGTCGAGATTCACATCGCTCGGCGCACTGTGCCGATTCGTGGCCGATGCCGAATGGCAATCGGTGCAGTACTTGCCGAAGAAGTCACTGCCAAAGCTGCCGTACGTCGGCGCGTTGGAATCTGGACAGGTCGCGCCCGACGGCGAATTCGTACAACCCGTGAAGAGAGCGAACAGAAGAACGACTCGAACCATATGCCCCCAGAGTGGAGCATCGCGACGAAGTCGCACGCGTTCGATCTAAAGTCCCCGTCTCCAGCCGGAGATTTCCGCGGTTGTCGGCCGCGCAACCTGTGCGCGACTTGCACCATTGCTGGCACTTGCCGGTTTCGGCTGCGTCGCATCGAGCACGGCGGCGATGATCGCGGCATCGAGCTCGCCACCGTCGGCGCGCGGATGCAGTTGGTCGGCGTTGCGGCCGATGAAGCCGGTGTCGTAATCGCCTTCGATGAACGCCGCGTGACGGAAGCACCGGCGATGGAACGCGAGGTTCGTCTCGATCCCGCGCACCTGATATTCGTCGAGCGCGCGGCGCATCCGGCGAACCGCACTCGCGCGGTCCTCGCCCCACACGACGAGCTTCGAGATCATCGGATCGTAGTGAACCGGGATTTCCGCGCCTTCGTAGCAACCGCTGTCGTTGCGAACGTACGGACCATCGGGCACTCGGAGATGCGTGATCGTTCCCGGCGACGGCAAGAACTTCACCGGATCTTCGGCGTAGACGCGGCACTCGACCGCATGACCGCGACGGCGGCTATCGAGCTCTTGTTGGGTGAGTGGTAGCGGCTTGCCCTCGGCGACATCGAGTTGCCAGCTCACGAGATCGAGCTCGTAGATCAACTCGGTCACGGGATGCTCGACTTGCAACCGCGTGTTCATCTCGAGGAAGTAAAAGCCACCGCTCGATTGATCGAGCAGGAACTCGCACGTGCCCGCACCGACGTAGTTCACGGCGCGCGCGGCGGCGACCGCGGCAGCTCCCATCTTCGCGCGCACGTCCGCACTGATCACCGGCGACGGCGCTTCTTCGATCACCTTCTGATGCCGGCGTTGGATCGAGCAATCGCGTTCGCCCAAGTGGACGAGGTTGCCGTGCGTATCGCCGAACACCTGGATCTCGATGTGGCGGGGGCGAATGATCGCCTTCTCGATATAGACCGTTCCATCACCGAACGCGCTCGTGGCTTCGCGGCGCGCGCCATCGAATGCGGCCACGAACTCGCCCTCGTTGTTGACGAGGCGCATGCCCTTACCGCCACCACCCGCGGCCGCTTTAATAAGTACCGGGAAGCCGATCTTCTTAGCCGACCCGAGCGCCAGCTGCGCGTCCGGGAAGCCGTCACCGTTCGGGCCGTTGTCACCCGGGACGACCGGCGTACCGGCCGCGCTGACCGTCTTTCGGGCTTCGGTCTTCGACCCCATCTTGCGCATGGCATCGGCGGACGGCCCGATGAACGTGATCCCGGCAGCCGTGCAAGCGTCTGCGAAATCCTCGTTTTCCGAGAGGAAGCCGTACCCGGGATGGACGGCATCTGCCCCGGTCTGCTTACAGGCAGCGATGATCTTGTCGATCACCAGATAGCTCTGCGAGGCCGGTGCCGGGCCGATCGCGACCGCGTAATCCGCGACTTGAACGTGTGGAGCGAGGCGATCGACGTCGCTGTAGACCGCGACGGTCTCGAGTCCACGTTCCTTACAAGTACGCATCACGCGAACCGCGATTTCTCCTCGGTTCGCGACCAGCACGCGGCGGATCGGACGTAACTGCGACGACATCGCCGCGGACATTACTACCGTCTGCGTTGCATCGAAGTTGGTGACGCCATAGAATCGAAACGAATCGACAATTTAGGGGGTCCTGAATTGTCGTTCGGGAGAACGTCGTGGCTGATCCAAACACCCGTCAGGGCAAACGCACGCCCGTCACGCTCAAGATCAAGTTCAAGAGCGAGACGCTCGAACAGTTCATCGAGCGCTATGCGGTCGACGTCAGCCAGGGCGGTATCTTCATCCGCACCAAAGAACCGCTCGCTGTCGGCACGCAGATGAAGTTCGAATTCCAGCTTCGGGACGCGTCACCGCTGATCGCGGGTGAAGGCACCGTCGTCTGGACCCGCGAGAACGATCCTAGCCGTCCGGCGATCGCGCCCGGCATGGGCGTTCGCTTCGACCGCCTGGCCGATGGCAGCCAAGGCGTGCTCGAGAAGATCCTCGCGGAAAAAGCGAAGCAAGCTCCGCAGCGCGGGACCACGGAAACCACCAAGCCGCCGCTGTTCACGGACACGCCCACGCGCGTCGCGCCGGCGCCGGTGCAAGACGCGTTGCTCGGTCAGAAGTCCGGGCGCACGCGGCAGGACTCGCAAGAGACGCCGCTGCCCAAGCCCGTGCCGTTCCATTCGGACGCGGACGAGTTCGGCGCGGAAGCGTTCGAAGAAGCCACCAAGGTCCGCGCGCTCGACGAGCTCGTCGCGCAAACCGCGAGCGTCGAGGGTGGCGATGTCGCCGGTGGTGCCGCGATCCTCGCGGCGGCCACGCAACCTCCGCGAGACGAGCTCGCGGCTCGCCGGTCATCGCCGTCGGTGGCGCCCGTGAATCAGGAGCGCGAGTCCGCGCCCGGCCTGCCGCTTCCACCGGAGCCGTCGGGTCGAACGGGCAAGCTGCTCGATACATCGCCGTCGCCGCGAGATGAAGCGCCGGTCGCGCGCTCGTCCTCGCCGAGCGTCCAGCCGCAGAACATTCCGTCGGGGACCAAGCTCGGTCTCGAGCCGGCGAAGCTGCCGATGCCGCCGCGCGAGCAAACCGAGCGCGTGCCTGCACCCCGTGCAGTCGCCGCGGAACCGTCGGGTCCCGCGCCGAAGCGTCCGTCGGCAGCGCCGATCGTCGTCGGCATCATCTTCACGGTCGCGGTCGCTGCGGCTGCGTTCTGGTACCTCGTGCTCCGCGAGAAGGCGGAGGACTCCACGAACAAGACGAAGAACCCGGTCGCCGATACGGGCTCGGGATCCGCGGGCAGCGCGATGGTCGGTTCTGCGGGTAGCGCGACGGTCGGCTCGAATGGCTCGGGCATGATCGCGAACGGTTCGGATGTCGGCTCGGCCGGCTCGGCTGCGATCGCGCCGTTGATGGGTCCCACGGTCGATACGATCATCGCGTCGAGCATTCCGAAGGCCACGATCACCGTCGTCGATACCGGTCAAACCGGAGCCGCGCCGTTCACCGCGAAGCTCGAGAAGGACAAGGCGTACAAGGTTCGCGTCGAAGCGCCGGGATACGTCAAGCAAGAGCTCGACGTGAAGGGTGGCCAAGACAAGGTCACGGCCAAGCTCGTCGCGAAGCCGCACGTCGTGTCGGTCACGAGTGATCCGCCGGGTGGCACGATCGCGATCGATGGCGTGTCGACGGGCAAGAAGACGCCTGCGGACGTCGAGCTCGGTGCTGCGCAAGCGGCCAAGAAGGCCGTGCACATCCAAGTTCGGCTCGCCGGTTACAAGCTCGGTGACACGGTCGTCGACGTGACCGCGATGAAGGACGAAGACGACAAGGTCACTGGCACGGCGGATCTCAAGCTCGCGGTCGCGCCGGTCGTGAACAATCCGCCGCCGCACGTCGATCACAACAACACGGGCTCGGGTTCTGCCACGGGCAGTGCGTCGGAGACCGGCAGCGCTACGCAGACCACGCCGCCAACGGGCGATGGCAGTGCGGCTCCGTCGGGTGGCGGCGGCGGTGAGAAGCCGACCGGTGAGAAGCCGGCCGGTGGTGGTGGCAGTGCCTCGGGTGGCGGCGACGAGCCGGCGCCGAACTGGCCGAAGTGATCGAAGCGTTCCCGGCATAGGTCGGGGATTCGAGAATCGTGAACGTGCCACGTGCACGTGCACGTGCACGTGCACGATCGACGAGCAGTGCACGGGAGGCGCGTCGCACAAATCCGGTCGTCGGTTCGTCATGCGGTGATCCAGAACGCGTTCGATGCCAGCGACGGGATCCAGGACACGTTCGACGCCAGCCCGATGACCGATCGCCGGGACCTCGGGATACGTGCATGGTTGTCGACCGCCGATCGCCGGGACGCTCAAGATGTTGCTTGGTCGCCGCCGACCGATCGACCGCTCAGAGCTGGATGTGCACCACGTTCGAGGGACGCGGCTTGTCATCGAGCGCGATCGCTGGATAGGCATCGCGTAGCTCGTCGAGCTCGGCATCGTTGCCGTCGAAGTCGAGTGTGCGTAACGCACCGAGATGCGGCGAGCGGGCGAGCACGCGAATCGCGAGCTCGTCATCGATCTCGTTGTGCGAGAGATCGAGCTCTTCGACAGTCGCTAGCACCGGCATCACCGCGAGCCGGCGCGCCACCGCGTACGCGCTGCGCTCGTTGTCGGTCGCGTACTTCTCGATGCCGAGCGTTTGCGACAGCGACAGGCGCTTCAACCGCGGCGCCGGCCCGCACGCGAGCGCGTCCCGCGTGGTCATGTCCGGCAACTCGCACGCTTCGAGCTCGAGCTCCTCGAGCGCCGCCATGCACGCGAGCGCTTGGATCGCCGCGACGTCGAGCGTGGCCTCGGAGATCGAGATCTCGGTGATCGACGACGCGCGCAGGACCTTCGCCGTCGCGGCCCCGAGGTTGGCGGCGTGCAACGTCAACGCGGTAAGGCGCAGAGCCGGATTCGCGAGGAAGCTCGCGATCCGATCGTCCGCGAGGATCTCGTCGGGATCCTTGATCGCGAACCGTGCGAGCGCGCCGACCCACGGCGCCTTGCCGAGCAGCTCGAGCAGCTCGTTACACGCACCCGGCTCGAGCTCGCTGCGCGTGATGTACAGGATCTCGAGCTCGGGAAAGCCGCGCTCGAACAGCGGCACGAGCCCGTCGGGAAACGTGCACTCGCGGAGCCGCAACACCTTGGCGTGTGGGACGCGCTCCGCGAAGCGCTGCAATTGCGCGCGCGACAGCGTGCGGCCCGGTTCGAATCGCGCGTAGAGCTGCGCGCGCGGATCGACCGTGTCTCCGTCGACGATCGAGGTCAGCAGCTCGCGTCCGCCGTAGCCGGGATGGCGCCCGCACCGCGCGACCACGTGCTCGACGTGCGGGCCCGCCGCCTCGTTCGCGAGCGGCTCGATCGGTGCGAGCACCTTCTCCCAGCACAGCTCGCGCAACACACCATCGATCGGCTCGCCGGCCGCGATTCGCATCTGCCAATACGCGTCGAGTGGCGCCGACAACCACCGTTGGCCGACCGCATCCGTTTTCGCTTGGACCTTCGATGGTCCGCGCAGCTCGGGGAACGCAGTGGTCACGCGTTCGATCCATTCGCGCGTCGGCGCGTAGTTCGCGAGCAGGTCGATCGCGACCAGGTGGATCTCCCACTTCGCGAGCGCGCCCTCGCCGGCACATGCGTACACGCCGCGTGACGTGCCATCGACCGCGAACAGCTCCCACGCCCCGGACGGTTCGCCGGCGCTGTACGAGCCACGCGCTGCCAGCGTGCCGTCGGGATGGTGGAGCTCCCACGCGCCCTCGCGCTTGTTGGCAGTGTACGAGCCGCGTCCGCGTTCGCCGTCGTCGATCGTGCCGACCGCGGATGTTGGTCCCGCGCCGACGGCCGTAGCGCCGACAAGAGCCGGTGCTCGCGCGTGGACCCATTCGCCTTCGCGCTGATCGGCGACGTACGTGCCGCGCTCGACGATCGTTTTCCCGTCGGCCGCGAACGTCGTCCACCCGCCTTCGCGTTTGCCATGCGCGTACGTGCCGCGCCCGATCACGGTCGTGCCGTCGGCGGCAAACGTCGTCCACGCGCCGTCACGCTTCTCGTCGCGATCGTACGCACCGCGCTCGCTCGTGCCGGCTTGCGCGCGAACCACCCACTCGCCCGTGCGCACGCCGCGCTCGTACGAACCCGTCGACGACAACGAGCCATCCTCGTGCCACCAGGTCCACGTCCCGTGTTGCTTGTCCGCGACGTACGAACCTTCGAGGCGCTTGCGACCTTCTTTGTCGAACATCCGTTCCACGCCGGAGCGCAGACCATCGACGAACGTTCCTTCGAGGTGCTTGGGGCCTTCAGGCTTCCATTCGACGTAATCGCCCTGCTTCACGCCGTCGACGTAATCGAGCGCGGTCCAAAATCCCCACTTCCCGCGTTCCTTCCATCGCCCGTGCTTCTTGTCGCGACGAAGCTCGCCGATGCCCTGCCCTTCACCGACCGTGGCCGGCGGCGGCTCGCGATCCTCGCCGACCGGCACCCCCGGCGCCTTCTTGAACCAGTCGAAGATCCCCACGGCGGGGACGCTACCTCAATAGCCAGAGACGCCGCGGATCCATTTCGACGGGTCCCCGACCTTCGGCTTCTCGCCGCCGCGCACGAGATAGCGCACGGCGTGATTCAACCCGTCGAGCGTGAGCGGATACATCGCGAACGCGCTCGCGATCACCTCGATCGTGGTGCCCGGCCAGAACCGATCCGGCTCGGGATTCAGCCACGCGCTCGACCGGAAGTGCGTCGACAGCCGGCGCAGCCACTCGATCCCCGACGCGCGATTCTGCGACGACAAGTACATCGAGCCGCCCGGATCGAGCAGCTCCGCCGGATGCATCAACGCATCGCCGAGCATCACGAGCTTCTCGTCGCGATCACTCGTGGCGATCAGGTCCGCGACCGGCACCGGCTTCCGGAACGCCGCGTCCTCGTAGACGTTCGTGTAGACGCAGTTGTGAAAGTAGTACGAGCGGAACTTCGCGAACCGGCCCGTGCGCGACGCCGCCGTGAACATCCGCGACATCAGCTCCGCGTACGGATCCATCGACCCGCCGACGTCCATCATCAAGATGACCTTCACGCGATTGCGGCGCGGCGGCCGGAACACGACCTCGAGCTCGCCCGCGTTCTTGCCCGTCTTGTCGATCGTCTCGTCGAGATCGAGCTCCTCGATCGCACCTTCGCGACCGAGCCGGCGTAGGTTGCGCAGCGCCACGTCGATCTGCCGGACATCGAGCACGATGTCCTTCCGGTACTCCTTGAACATCCGCTCGCCGGCGACCGCCATCGCCGACCGCCCACCTCCACCGCCGACGCGCATGCCCGTGGGATTGCGCCCGTTCGTGCCGAACGGCGACGTGCCGCCGGTGCCGATCCAACGATTGCCGCCGTCGTGGCGTTCCTTCTGCTGCTTCAGGCGTTCTTCGAACTTCTTGCGCAGACCTTCGATGTCGAGGTCCTTCAACATCTCGCGCTGCTCGGCGGTGAGCCGCTCGAGCATCTTCGGATCCATCAACCACTCTTCGAGCTGCTTGGTCAGCTCGAGCGCGTTGACGTGGACATCCTTGAAGTACGCGAGGAACGCCTCGTCGTACGCGTCGTACAGCGCGATGTCCTTCACGCAGATCGTGCGACACAGCCGATAGAACCCGTCGAGCGAGCTTTCGTGCAAGCCGAGCGACATCGCCTCCATGAGCGCGAGCCACTCGTGCGTGGACACGGGCACCTTCTTGGCCCGTAGCTCGTAGAGGAAGTCGATCAGCACTTACGCCTTCGCTCGTTTCTGGATCAGCTCGACGTCGCTCTCGGTCTTCAGCAACGTGCCGAGGAACGGGATGCCGTGGCCGACCTTCGACAGATCGACGCCGGCTTTCTTCAGCGCGAGGATCCAATCGATCAGCTCGCTCGTCGACGGCTTCTTGCGCAGCTTCGGCGTGGCGCGCAACGAGAAGAACATCTCGAGCGCGTTGTCGAGCACGCGATCGGTGATATCGGGATGGTGGACCTTCACGATCTCGGACATCAGCTCGCGATCGGGGAACTGGATGTAGTGGAACACGCAGCGGCGCAAGAACGCGTCCGGCAGCTCCTTCTCGTTGTTCGACGTGATCACGACGACCGGGCGCTCCGTCGCTTGGACCTCGCGGCCGGTCTCGTCGATCGTGAACCGCATCGCATCGAGCTCGTGCAGGAGGTCGTTCGGAAACTCGATGTCCGCTTTATCGATCTCGTCGATCAACAGGACGACGCGCTTCTGCGATTCGAGCGCCTGACCGAGCGGCCCGAGCTTGATGTACTTCGCGATGTCTTTGACGTCGCCGCCGAATCGCGAGTCGTACAACCGCGCGACCGTGTCGTAGATGTAGAGGCCATCCTTGGCCTTCGTCGTCGACTTCACGTGCCAGCGGATCAGGTCGAGGCCGAGCGCGCGCGCCAGGTTCTCGGCGAGCAGGGTCTTGCCGGTGCCGGGCTCGCCACGGAGCAACAACGGCCGCCCCAACGCGACCGCCACGTTCACCGCATGCTTGAGATCCTCCGACGCGATGTACGTGTCGGTTCCCTTGAACTGGTCAAACTGCTCGACAACTTCCATCGTCGGGCAGGATAGCAGGCTTACTTGCGGCGGCCTTGGACGTACGCATCGCCGACGGCGTAGACGTGCGTGGCCAGGTGAACCAGCCCCAGCACTCCGCCCAAGATCGGGAGGCCGCCCAAGAACGCGGCGCCGGTGATCGCGGCGACCGCGAACACGCCGATCGCCTTATCGGTCTCGCCGTTGATCAGCTGGCCAACGCCGGGGATGAAGAAGCTGCACGCCGCAGGGACAATGCCGCTGCCGCCACCATTCGACGACGACTTCACCAGCGCGTTGCTCATAGCTTGAACATGACACCGATTTCACCGTCGCGCATCTGCGACTACATGCGACAGCTCAGAACCAAAGGTGATCACGTAAACGTAGGCCTAAGCGTAAGCCCAAGCGACTGCGCGCAGTTGCGACGGACGCCATCGCCCGACGCGGTCATCGCCCGACGCGGTCATCGCCCGACGCGGTCATCGCCCGACGCGGTCATCGCCCGACGCGGTCATCGCCCGACGCGGTGACGATCGTGCACGTGGACGTGCACGTGCCACGTGCCACGTGCCACGTGTTCGACGGCATCTGAATTTTCTGCGGCGTCAGAACCAGGTCTGCGCGCCCAACATGAACATCAAATAGTGGGACTTGTACTCGCCCTGGTTCACCGGGCTCTCCGACTGGCCGTCGGGATTCACGGCCGGGTTGATCGGATCCGGGCCGGTGCGGCTCGGCGTGTCGCCGTTGTAACCGTCGACCGGCTGGGTCTGGCCATTCGGACCACAGCCCGTGTCGCCGACGTTGCCCGACGGATTGCAGCCGCGGTTGTTGTATCGCGTGCCCTCGAGGATCACCGCGAAGCCCGCATCGAACTTCCACTTCGGCAGCTTGTACGACGCACCGACCGACAGCATCTTGCGCGCCGCACCGTCGAAGTCCGCGCGCTCCCAACCGTCACGCGCCGCCGCCGTGTCGTAACCGACGCCACCGCGCACGATCAACGCCTGGCCCGGATTCGTATCGATCACGTAGCTGCCGCCGACGCGCACCGCGTACGTGTCTTGAAGCCCGTGTTGGACGAGGCTGTCCTTCAACGCGATGCCCTGGTCCGGCGTGCTCGCGATCGTCGCGATCCCGTCGACGACAACCCGATAGTCACTCGGGTTCTGGCAGGTCGGATCCTTCGTGTAATCGCACTTCGCGCCCCAGTGCTCCCAATCGAGATCGACCTCGATGTCGCCTTTGAACTTGCCCTTCGGGTCGAGGAACTTCCACCGACCACCGAGCTGCGCGTTCATCGGTAGCTCGACGTTCACGCAACCCTTGAGGTCACCCTCTTTGCCGCCCGCCTCGCACCGCGCGTTCGCATCGGGCGGCGGGAGCACGACGGTCGGCTCGGTGCCGATCACGACGGCGGGACCGTTCGTCGCGTACGCGTGACCCTTCGCATCGATGTTGATCGGCAGCGAGTAGTTCGCGCCGAGCTCGATGTTCGGACCGATCCGATACGACGCACCGAGGCCGCCGGTCGCGACGAAGCTGTCCTTCGCGTCGAGCGTGAACAGGCCGTCCAGCTTGTTCCACTCCTCGACGTTCTGCAGGCCCCACACCGCGACCGTGCTCTTCAGATTTGCGAACCCGAACGAGCCGCGGATACCGACGTCGAGATCCTTCGTGATCGAGTAGGCGACATCGATGCTCGGCAAGATGATCGCGGCTTCCTGCTCGATGATGTCGTAGCGCGACGGCGGCGGCGGATCACCGAACGCCGGGAAGTCGTATCCCGTCGACGTCTTGGTGAAGTAGTCCTTGCCGTTGACCTTGTTCATGTCGCGGAACGGGTACGCGTTCGGCGCGTAGATGCCGAGGCCCACGTGGAGGCCCGGGATCCGGTTTCCGAGATCCGAGACGATGCCGATCACCGGCACCGGTTGATAGCCACCGATGCCGAGTGGAGGCGATGCATCGTTCGTCACCGTCGGGTAATGCATACCCGCGTACGAAACCGCTTCCTCTTTGATCGGATCGTACGTGCCCGCGCGCGTGAACGACATGTAGTAGTCGATCGCGGCGATCCCGATCGTGATCACCGTGCCCGTCGACTTCGCGATGCCCGCCGGATTCAGGACGATCGCTTCGGCATCATCCGCCGACGCGACACCCGCACCCGCGCGTGCCGTCGAGACCGCACCTGCTCCCGGTAGAAATAAGCCACCCGCGCTCGCAACGCCCGACGCCGAAAACACGAATAGATAAGCCAGCCCCTTAGCTTTCATGCGGCGACGAAGCTAACTCATTCTTCGCAGCCTTGCGCGCGAAAAGCCCGATATGCGTTAACAAAATCGCGACCGCGGCGGGCGTGATGCCGCTGATCCGCGATGCCTGCCCGACGCTGCGCGGCCGCACCTGCTCGAGCTTCTCGATCACTTCGTTCGACAGGCCCGGGATCGATCGATAGTCGATCTCGTCGGGAACGCGCACGCCATCCGCACGCGCGACCCGGGCCGCATCGGCTTCTTGGCGACGGAGATAGCCCTCGTAGCTGATCTCGATCGCGACGCGCTCGAGCACTTCACTCGTTGCCGGCGACGCGGCTACGCCACCCGCCTGCGCGATCTCTTCGACCATCCGCCAATCGAGCTCGGGCCGGCGCAGCAACTCGGCGAGCGTGGCGCGACGGCCGACGAGCGGCGCCGAGCCATGCTTCGCGAGTGCGGCATTCGTGGCGTCATTGCCGACGACGCTCGCCGCATGTGCACGGGTCATCGCGGTATCGAGATCTGAACGCCATGTCTCGTACTCGCGCCACCGATCATCGGGCACCAGGCCGAGCTCGCGACCGATCGGCATCAACCGATCGACCGTGTTGTCCTCGCGCAGGAGCAACCGGAACTCCGCGCGCGACGTCAGCATGCGGTACGGCTCCTTCGTGCCGCGCGTGACGAGGTCGTCGACGAGCACGCCCGCGTACGCCTGATCGCGGCGCAGGATCAACGGATCGCGACCGAGCACGGCCAGCGCCGCGTTGATCCCGGCGAGCAAGCCCTGCACGGCCGCTTCTTCGTAACCCGACGTGCCGTTGATCTGCCCCGCGTGAAACAGGCCCTTGCAACGCCGGGTCTCGAGCGTCGGCAGCACCTCGCGCGGATCGATGAAGTCGTATTCGACCGCGTAACCCGCGCGCGTCATCTCGGCGCGTTCGAGTCCCGGAATCGTCCGCAGGAACGCGAGCTGGATATCGAACGGCAGCGACGTCGAGATGCCGTTCGGATAGACCTCCGCCGAATCGATGCCCTCGGGCTCGAGATAGATCTGGTGGCGATCTTTGTCCGCAAACCGGACAATCTTGTCCTCGATCGACGGGCAGTAGCGCGGCCCCGTGCCTTCGATCTCTTTCTTGTAGAGCGGCGAACGCGGCAGGCCCGATCGAATGATCTCGTGCGTCCGATCATTCGTGTACGTGATCCAGCAACTGATCTGCGGCAACGGCGGCGGCGCCCCACGCCAACGAAACGTCGGCGGCGGATCGTCGCCCGGCTGGAGCTCGAGGCCCTTCACGTCGATCGTCTTGATATCGATCCGGCACGGCGTGCCCGTCTTCAGCCGCGCGAGCGGAAACCCGAGCTCGGCCAACGATGCGCTGATGCCCATCGCCGGCGCTTCACCCGCGCGGCCACCTGACGCGCGCGCTTCGCCGACGAAGATCGCGCCGCGCATGAACGTGCCGGTCGACAGCACGACGCTCTTCGTTCGATACGTGATGCCCATCGTGGTCGTGACCGCGACGATCTGCTTGCGCCCCGACGCCAGCTCCTCGACGTGAAGCTTCGCGACTTCGCCCTGGCGCAACGCGAGGCCGACCTGCTGCTCGAGCCGCATCCGCATCTCGTCGCGATAGCGGCGCTTGTCGGCCTGCGCGCGCGTCGAACGCACCGCCGGCCCCTTGCTCGCATTCAACCGGCGAAACTGGATGCCCGTGGCATCGGCCACGCTCGCCATCTCGCCGCCGAGCGCATCGATCTCTTTGACGATGTGCCCCTTCGCGACACCGCCGATCGCGGGATTGCACGACATCTGCGCGACCATCTCGAGGTTGCCCGTCAGCACGAGCACGCGCGCACCGAGACGCGCCGCAGCGAGTCCGGCTTCGCAACCCGCATGGCCAGCGCCGACGACGATGACGTCGTAGCTATCGGGATACTCGTAGATCATCACTCCCCTGCGCGCGCGCCGGCGGGCAGATTTAGCACGCAACCGCAAAACCCGGCTGTCGATAAGTGAGCGCAGGAGGAAATGACCATGCGCAACGCGATTCTGTTCACGATCACCATCTTCGCCGGCTGTCTCGACCAACAGGGCACCGTGCAACAACCCTCGGACCAAGAGCTGACCGCCGTCGACGAGTCCAACGTCGCTGCCCCGGGCGCGTCGAACGTCCACATGACGCCGACGGGTGGCGAGCAACTGTCGTTCACGCAAGCCGATATCGCGCTCGCGCGTGACCTCGGCATCGACCTGGCGACGGTGCCGCCGACGGCGCAGACGTGCCGCTCGTCGGACGACTGCAACAGCGACGAGCAGGCGTGCATCGGCCATCGCTGCATCGCGCTGCCGAGCGCCCGCTAGGGCGACTGCCGCTGCGACACCGCCTGCGACATCGCATGGCTGGCCGCCGCAGTGCCAACCAGTTGGAATCGTGGGAATTCGAACTGGCACTGCCCGTGAAATAGGGATTGGTCATGATGACGACCAACCACCTCGAATCGATCACCGTTCGCCAGAAGAGCTCGCGCGTTCGCGATGCGATCTTTGCGGCGTGCGTGGCGCTCGCGACGATCGTGGGTTTCACGGCGGTCAGCCAGGCGGCGACCGTGGCTCACGTCGCGAAGTAAGATCGGGAACGCATCGAATTCAGATTCCGGTTTCGCTTCACCATTCACCGTTTCCCTGACGCTAGGTCGCGGCTGCCAGACGACCAATCGTGGGAATTGTTTCGACGCTGCCCCTGCGTCGTCGGATGCTTCGCAAAAAACCGGAACCTAAATTCGCTACCTCGGCAGCGCGGAACCAGGCTGCGGCCCGTTTTCGTCCTGCACCATTCGGATATAGAGCTGCGCGCTCTTGTTCGCGGGATCGATCTTCAAGACGTCCTGCCACTCCGCGAGCGCTGCGTCCCGACGGCCGAGCGAGAACATCGTGACGCCGAGATGGATCCGCGCCGGCACGAAGTCCGGCCGGAGCTTCTTTGCATGCTCGAACTCGGCGACCGCCGCGTGGAACATGCCCATATCGCGATACACGTTGCCGAGCCGCACGCGCAGATCGGCGAACTCCGGGCACAGATCGAGTGCCTTCGAATATTCGCGGACGGACTCGTCGAACATCGCGAGCCCCGCGTATGCCGAGCCCAGATCGGCATGCATGTTCGCGAGCTTTCCCCGCGCGAACCGATCGAGCGCATTCGGTTGCCCGACCGACGCGGACACCGCCTTGGTGTAGACCTCGCGCGCGCGCTCGTACTTGCCGCGATCGTTGTACGTGACCGACAGGTTCAGCGCGGCTTCCGTGTACCGCGGGTTGAGCCGCAACGCGTTTTCGAACGCTTCCTCGGCATCCGAGAACCGACCTTGCGCGTGATAGATCACGCCCAACATGTTGTAGAGGTCGGGGAAGCTGGGGCGTGCTGACGCAGCCTCGGCGAGGTACGGCTCTGCACGCTCGTACTCGTTCGCGTTGTAATGCTCGCGCCCGAGTGCGATCAGCTGCTCGATCCGGTCACTGCTCATAGAGTCCGACGACCAGGTTACTCCCGGTCGGGGAAACTTGGCTAGTGTTTGACCGGCAACCCGGAGAGCGCGGTCTTGGCCTCGTCCGCGCGGTTGCTCGTCGGATATTTGGCGACAAGCTCCTGCCACGACAGCTTCGCGCGGTCCGGCATATCGACGGCGATGTACGCGCGACCGAGCAGCCACAGCGCTTCGACATCGTAACCGACGCCGCGATAGCGCTCGAGCAGACGGCGCAACCGGAGCACGGTGCCCATCGGCTTGCCGCGATCCCAGTAGTAGCGCGCGACGTACCACTCGTGATCGGCGAGCCGCTTGCCGACCGCCTTCAGGATGTCCTTCGCTTTGTCGCGATACGGCGAGTCCGGATACTTGTCGAGGTAGCTCTTCAGCTCGTTGCCCGCGTCTTCCGTCGCCGATTGATCCTTCTCGTACGACGGCGGGAACAGCCAGAAATCGCCCGGCAGCTGCTTGTAATACGCTTCGCCGATCTTCCAGCTGACGTACCCGTTCGCGACCATCTCGTGGGTCGGGTGAAACTTGATGAACAAGCGATAGGAGTCGATCGCCTCGAGGTACTGCTCGGCGCCGAACTCGGCATCCGAGAGGCGGAGCTCGGCGAGCACCGCGTACTTCGAGTACGGGAACCGGCTCTTGATAAAGGCGAAGTACTTCGACGCGGCGACCCAGTCCTTGTCGTCGAGCTCCTTCAGGCCCTTTTCGTAGTTCTTTTGCGCGGACACCGAATAATCGACGGTGCCGGATCCGGTCTTCGCACCGCATGCGGCCAGCACGAGCGCGAGCACTAGAAGGACAGGCCTCATTGGAACTTCCCGCTCATAGCACGAATCGACCCGACTATGACCCGGCGCGAAGCATCAGGGTTGCCTGATAAGATTCCGGCATGCGCTGGGGATTGTTTGCCTTTGTCGCCGTCGCTTGCGGCGGTACCGCCCACCAGATCTCGATCGGCCCCGTGCCGGCTCGCTCGACGGAGGGCGTCTTCGTCGGCCCGATGTGCAACGGCAGCGAGTGCAAGTGCCGGGATTTGAATGGAGGGGGCGATGGCGGGGTCGGCACGCCCTCGGATGATGCCCACAAGCGGTTCGAGGTCCGCCTCACGTCCCCCAACGAGCTGTGGGCAAGCATCGGCACGAACCGGCTGTACAAGAGCGCCGAACGCCCCGATGCGTGCTGGTACGTCGACCTGCCCACCGGAAAGGTCCCGGTCGAGCTCCGCGCGTCGAACAAGGATGGCGCGGCCGGTGCGTGGGCGATTCGCGAGCTCGGGACGAAGACCAAGTCGTACTACGACACGTTCATCTTCAACTGCGGCGTGCCCGGCGTGTGCTCGTTCGAAGAGCTCGATCGCAACAAGGCCGACTACGCGGCGATGAAGAAGAACCTCCACGACCTGTGCGGCTCGACGAAGATCCGCGACCTGTCGTGGGATCAGAGCAAGGCGCCCGATGGCGAGCACCCCACGGATGTGGTCGTGCGGTTGGCGCTGGACGTCTACAAGTTCGCGCCGTGGAAAGAGCACGGCGACGAGACGTGCGGCAAGGGCAAGCCGCCCGCCGAGGCCGGATCGGATGCGTCGATGGGTGGCGAGCCCACGCCGTAGACCACGTCTTCGTCGACCTCGACGTCGACGACGACCACTTCGTTTCTATTTTTTCGGGATCGTCAGCACGACGAGGAAGTCGTTGTTCGGCTTCGCCAGCTCGTCGGACACGCCGCCTTCACCGTCGTCGACCACGGTTCGGGTCGACACCGCGTCGACGATTCCGCGACGGCGAAGGCGATTGATGATGCCGCTGTCATGGCAGTGGCCCGAGCCCGCGATGATGATCACGTGGCCGTCTTTGTTCGCCGCGAGCCACTTCGCCGCGCCATCGGCCATCGTCTCGTCCCACGTAACCTGCACCGCGTAAACGTTATCAGCGGTCGGCATGTCCGGCGGCGGCCCCGCATGCGCATCGTCCGAGCCCGAGCCTCCGCCCGCGTCCGAGCCCGATCCGGCCATGTGGCCATGCGGACTATGCGGATCACCGCCGCCGCTCATCTCCGACATCATGTTGTCGAACCACGCGCGATGCTTCGTATCGGTCAGCACGATCTCCGCCGGCAACTGCGCGCGTTCTTCCGGCGAGAGCGACGCCAACCCGTGATGCGCGATCTTCTTCGTCAGCTCGCGCGATGCATTCAACCCGAGCAACGCGCCATGCGCTGCCACCGCCGCATCGATCACCGGGCCGTAGAAGTTGTAGTCGAAGCCCCAGCGATCCTCCCAACCCACGCGCGACCGCAGCGCCGCCGCATCGATCTTCTTCTGCGCGTAGTCATCGAGCGGGCCCTGAAACGGCCGCTGCACCATCTCCATCCCGAGCGCGAAGTGCGGCCAGGTCTTGCCGAGATGACGCACGACCTCGAGCTGGAACCAGTGATGGTGCGGATTCGAGTGCTCCTCGCCGACGCACACGACCCGCGACTTCGCGAGGCGATCCCAAAACGCGTTTGCGTCGACATCGTGGCCGGTCTTCGGATCGAGGATCGACATCGGCAACGCCGCGTCTTCGATCCCGCGCCCCGGTTTGCCGGGATCCGTGCCGTCTTGGATCGGATGCTTCGGCGGTTCGCCACCATAGCTTCCGCCACACGCGCCGATTACTGCCACCCAGAAGAGACGCGCGAGCATGGAGCGATGCTACACCATCGCGCGCGTGGACCTGCCCTATCTCACCGCCGACCTGCCCGGCACCGGTGGCGTGCTGCGCGCGCAGCCGGAGGATTTCGTCGTCGACGAAGTGCCCGCCTATCCCGCCGCGGGTGAAGGCGACCACGTGTTCGTGCGGTTCGAGAAGCGCGGGCTGACCACGCAGGTCGCGGTCGAGCGCTTCGCGAAGGCACTCGCCGTGAAGCCGCGCGATATCGGCGTGGCCGGGATGAAAGATCGCCACGCGGTCACGCGGCAGTGGATCTCGATCCCGCCACCGATCGCGCCCGAGCAAGTCCAAGCGCTCGCACTCGACGACATCGCGATCCTCGAGGTCGTTCGCCATCGCCACAAGCTCCGCACCGGCCACGTGAAGGCGAACCAATTCGTGTTGCGCGTGCGCGAGTGCGGCGACGATGCGGTCGCGAAGGCCACGGCGATCCTCGATCGACTCGTCCAGCCGCCGGGCACGCCGAATTGGTATGGCGAGCAGCGCTTCGGTCGCGATGGTGATAACGCGGAGCGCGGTCGCGCGATCGTCAACGGCGAGGGCTTTCCGCGCGATCGCAAGCTCGCGCGCTTTCTCATCAGCTCGTTGCAGAGCGACCTGTTCAATCGCTGGCTGACCGCGCGGATGGCGGACAACCTCTACACGACGGTGCTAGCCGGCGACGTGTTGCACAAGGTCGGCGGCGGGATGTTCACGTCGGAGGACGCGGCCACGGATACCGCTCGGCTCGTCGCGGGCGAGGTGATTCTGACCGGCCCGATGTTCGGCACCGACATGCGTTCGCCGGCCGAAGGCTCGCCGAGCGCCGACCGCGAGCAGCAGATCCTCGACGCGGCGGGCCTGTCGCGCGAATCGTTCGCGACCGTCCGCGCGATCGCCGAAGGCACGCGGCGCGACGCGACGATCTTCGTGGCGACTCCCGCAGTGACGGCGATCGAAGGTGGCATCGAAGTGACGTTCACGCTGCCCGGTGGCGCGTATGCGACGGCCGTGATGCGCGAGGTGATGAAGTAGCCTAGACTCGCCGGCACATGGATCTGTCCGGCCATTTCGTCGCGTTCGCGGAGCTAGGCGCCGGCTGGGTGCTGTGGCTGTTGATCGGCCTGTCGGTGCTTTCGGTCGGCGTGATGATCGATCGCGCGCTGTGGTTCCGGCGCCGCGATACCGATGTCTCGCGCTTCACCCGCGAGCTCAAGGGTGCGTTCGAACGCGACGAGGTCGAACGCCTCGAGACCAAGTACAAAGAGGATCCGGCGATCAGCGTGCAGGTCGCGCTCGCCGGCTTGGCGGAACGCGATCGCGGTCCCGAAGCCGTCGCCGAAGCAATGCACGGTGAACGCGCGCGCTGGCGCACCGCCGCGGACAAGAACTTGATCGTCCTCGGTACGCTCGGCAACAACGTGCCGTTCGTCGGTCTGTTCGGCACCGTGCTCGGCGTGATCAACGCGTTCGAGCACCTGCGCGAGAAGACCGCCTCGGCGGAAGACCGCACGCTCGACCTGATCGCCGAAGCCCTCGCGGCGACCGCGTTCGGCCTGATGGTCGCGATCCCCGCCGTGATCGCGTTCAACTACTTCTCGCGGCGGCTGCGCGTGTTGCTCGGCGGCGCGGATCAAGCCGCACACACCGTACTGTCGATGGTCCACGGCGAGACCCACGTGCCGCCGAAGCCCTCGCGCGCTACGTCGGACACCACACCGGCAGGGCCGGCGCCGAAGGACAACGTCTAATGGCCGGCGGCGCATCGCTCTACGACGACGAAGAGACGAGCGGCGGGATCACGGACATCAACGTGACGCCGTTCGTCGACGTCGTGCTCGTGTTGCTCGTCGTGTTCATGGTCACGGCGAAGTTGATCGTCGCGCGCGGTGTCGATATCGATCGCCCGAAAGCAGACTCCGGCGGTGAAGTGAAGAGCACGTTGCGCGTCGAAGTCGCGACGGACGGCACGATCACCGTCAACGGCGCGAAGTACGCCACCGACGAGCAGATCATCGCGCGGATCAAGGATCTCGCCGCGGCCACGAGTAAGCCCAAGGCGATCATCGCCGGCGATCGCAAGGTCGTCTATCAAGGCGTGATGCACGCGATCGATCTCACCGCGAAGGCCGGCATCACGTCGCTCGCGCTCGAGAATGTCCCGAACTAAGGCGTGTCCATGTGGCAGCGGCGCCGAGAGTGCCGCGTGCTGTGACCCGATCCTCGCCGGCACGCCCGCCCCGACCGCACTCGCGCTCATGCGCAGCCGCTACACCGCGTACACGCGCGGCAACGTCGATTACTTGATCGCGACGCAGGATCCCGAACGCGTCGAACCGAACGCGCGCGCCGAGATCAAGAAGTTCACGCGCGGCACGCTGTGGTACGGGCTCGAGATCGTGGCGACCGAAGCCGGCGGGATCGACGACGACACCGGCATCGTCGAGTTCGTTGCGAGCGGCATGACACGCGGTCAGAACTTTCGCCAGCGCGAACGTTCGCGGTTCCGGCGAGATGCGAAGCGTCACTGGATCTACGTCGACGGCGACTTGGAATAGACGTTTTTCGCAACTTGTTTGGCAATCCGGCTGTCGGATGCGTATGGAGTTGCGTGACAACCTCGAGCTGACGGCGTTCCGGGCGCAGCCGGGTTCGCTGAAGCCGTGGGTGCGCATCGTGTTGGTGCTGGCGTGTCTCGCGACGGTGGTCCTGCCGTTTGCCGGCGAGCGCACGTTGTATCTGCAGGGCGGCGAGGCCACGCACATCCCGAAATGGCTGTTCGAGAACGGGCTCGCGCTGGCGGGGGTCGTCGGCATTGCCGCGATCGCGTGGCCGTCGTTCTACCTGTCGCGCTATCTCCGCGTCGCGCTGCTCCTGCCGCTCGTCCACGTGATGATCGTCGCGATCGCGTGGCCGGTGTGGCTGAACCTGATCGCGCCGAACCTCCAGTTCATCCAGCGGTGGTACACGCTGTCGATCAAGATCCCGCTGTCGTGGTTCGTGATCGCCGAGGTCGTGCTCGCCGGTGCGGCGGCGTTGATCCTCACGTTCAAGCGTCGCGATACGCCGGCGAGCCACGCGTTCGTGATGATCGCGCTCGTCGATCTGTTGCTCATCGGACTGTGGCTCCCGCTCGTGGCGTGGGCGCTGTGTCACGGCACGCGGCTCGAGGAGATCGATCCATCGTACGTGCTCGAGCATCCACGTCGCTTGCTCGTGTTCGTGACGGTGCCGCCGTTCGTGACCGCGGTCGCGTACACCGCGTTCACGATCCAGTTTCCGGATCTCGCGCGGCGTTGGTCGATCCAATTCGCAGGTGCGGTCGCGACGCTGTTCGTGTTCGCGTTCGTGCTGCGTGCGGATGCGCCGCCGGCCGCGCGCGTGGTCTACGCGAACTGCATCCACGTGATGCTCGCGGCGCAGATCGTGGCGGCGCTCGCGCCGGTGATGTTCGTCGTCGCGATGTGGCGCAACGCGCGACGGATCCGCAAGGAGCTCGGCGCGAAGGCCACGTCGCTGACCGGCGTCGTCAATGCACCGGATCGCGAGCGCGTCGTCGCCTGCTACGAGATCGCCGGGTGGCTGCGGCCGCCCCGCCCGGTCGTGCGCTCGTTCTCGGTCACCACGCCGGATGGCGAGCTCGTGGTGCCCGGCGCACGGCTCCACGCGCCGCTCGATCCGTCGACGACGTTGCTCGAGGTCGGCGAATCGTTCGGCGCGCTTCGCGACGGGGATTGGGTCGCGGTCTCGATCGAGCCACCAACACAAACCGAGGGTCCGTTCCGGTCGTCGACGGCGCCGTTGATCGCGGCCAATCCCGCGGTGGCACCGATCTCGTTGCCGCCGGTGACGTTCGCGGACATGACGCTGGCGTTGTGGCGCCCGGCGGTCGCGTATTTGGTGATCCTCGTCGCGCTGGCGGCTCCCGCGCTGGCGGCGCTGCTCGCACCGTTCGACTGAGCTACGCTAGACGGCGCAGTGCCGTTCGAGCCGTTAACCGAGCCACGCGTGCGGTGGTACGACTCGAACGCGTTCGTCGCGCTGTTGGGCACGGCGGCCGCGCACATCATCTTGGTCACGGTGATCGATGTCGTGGTGACGTTGCGACCGCCGCCACCGGATCCGCCGCCCGCGCCGAGGTTCGAGATGTTCGAGATCGAGGTGCCGCCGGTCTTGAAGGAGCCGCCGCCGCCACCGCCGCCGGAACCGGAGAAAGCCCCGCCGCCGGAACCGACGAAGCCGGCGCCCGTGAAGGTCGCCGCGGCGAAGGTCTCGACGCACGCCGAGCCGGCACCACCGACCGACGTGACGCCGCCACCCGATCCGACGCCAGCGACGACCGAAGGCGGTGCGCCGGTCGTGTCGATGGATGACGTCGCGCCGGCGGCGACCGGTGTGGCCGTGAAGAAAGGTCCCGTCAATCACGGGCCGATCGGACGCGGCGGCACGGGCACCGGCACGGGTGAAGGCACCGGATCCGGCTCGGGCGATCCACCGCCGATGTCGGTCGCCACGATCAAGACGCGCGCGATGCCTCGCGGTGACTACGCGTACGAGGAGTCGAAGGACTATCCCGCCGAGGCGAAGCAGCTCGCGATCGGCGGCAAGATCCGCGTGAAGCTGATCGTCGACGCGCAAGGCGCCGTGACGAAGGCGACGCTGTTGAACAAGCTCGGGCACGGCCTCGACGAGCTCGCGTTATCGCGCGCACAGCGGATCCAGTTCGACCCGGCGAAAGACACCGACGACAAACCGGTGGCATCCGTCGTGGTGTGGACATTCGACATGAATCCGCCGAAGTAATGTGGCTACACTGCTAGACGCATATGGCGCGTCTGGCAATTTCGATCTGCGTCGCCGCAGGTTGTGCGAGCGACCCGGATCCCGCGTGGATGGCGAAGCTTCCGGACGCGACGAACCTCGCCGCGATGTCGATTCCCGGCACGCACGATTCGGCGGCGCGGATGGAGCCGATTCCCGGCGTCGCGAAGACCCAGGATCTCGACTTCCAAGAGCAGCTCGACGGTGGCGTGCGGTTCTTCGATCTGCGCCTGCGCAACTTTCAAGATCAGTTCTGGCTCTATCACGGCGGCATCGATCAATCGCAAACGCTCGACGACACGCTCGCCACGCTCTACGGATTTCTCGACGCGCATCCGACCGAAACGATCATCGCGTCGGTGAAAGAAGAAGAGGCCGCGTACGAAGCCACGCTGTCGTTCGAACAACTGTTCACGCAGTACACGGACATGCATCCGGAGAAGTGGTCGTTCGGGACCACGGTGCCCGCGCTCGGCGATGTCCGCGGCAAGATCGTGCTGCTGCGCCGGTTCGACTCGACGACGATCGCCGGCATCGATGGCCATCCCGCGATCTGGACCGACAACGCCACGTTCGATATTGCGGGCGATGCGGCGCTGCATGTCGAGGACGAATACGTCGTCACCGACAACTCGCTGAAGTGGACCGCGATCACCCGTGCTTTCGGGCAGGCCACGGCGGATAGCGACCCCGCGACGTTGTATCTGACCTTCACGAGCGGCTACCAAACAGTGATGGGTCTGCCGAATATCGAGAGCGTCAGCGACGTGATCGATCCGATGATCGACTCGTATCTCGCGACCGCACAGGGTCGACAGGGCATCGTGATCATGGACTTCGTGACAGCGGCGCGTGCGGCGGCCGTGATCGCGGCGAACTAGTGCCGGCGATCGTTTCGATCAAAGGCGTCTCGAAGACGTACAAGAACGACTTCGTCGCGCTGAAGAAGGTCGATCTCGAGATCGAGCGCGGCGAGATCTTCGCGCTGCTCGGGCCGAACGGCGCCGGCAAGACCACGTTGATCTCGATCGTGTGCGGCATCGTCAATGCGAGCACCGGCTCCGTCGTCGCGGATGGTCACGACATCGTCAAAGACTTCCGTGGGGCGCGATCGAAGATCGGGCTCGTGCCGCAAGAGCTGTCGACGGACGCGTTCGAGACCGTGATCGCCACGGTCAGCTTCTCGCGCGGCTTGTTCGGCAAGAAGAAGGATCCGGCGCACATCGAAAAGACGCTGAAGGCGCTCGCGCTATGGGACAAGCGCGATTCGAAGATCATGACGCTGTCGGGCGGCATGAAGCGGCGCGTGTTGATCGCGAAGGCGCTATCGCACGAGCCGTCGATCCTGTTTCTCGACGAGCCGACCGCGGGCGTCGATGTCGAGCTCCGTCACGAGATGTGGAAGATGGTCAGCGCACTACGCGAGAGCGGCGTCACGATCATCCTGACCACGCACTACATCGAAGAAGCCGAGCTGATGGCCGATCGGATCGGCGTCATCAACAAGGGCGAGCTCGTCGTCGTCGAGGACAAGGCGAAGCTGATGCGCCGGCTCGGCAAGCGCGAGCTCGTGTTGTCGTTGCAGCAACCGCTCGACAAGGTTCCGGACGGCCTGCCGCCCGGGCTCGCGTTGAACAAGGACGGCACGGCGCTCACGTACACGTTCGATGTCGCGAGCGAGAACACCGGCATCGGGCCGCTGTTGAAGCAGCTCGGCGAGCGCGGGATCGATTTCAAGGATCTGCACTCGAAGGAGAGCTCGCTCGAGGACATCTTCGTCAATCTCGTCCACGGAGCTCGCGCGTGAACATCTACGCCGTCAAGTCGATCTATCGGTTCGAGATGGCGCGCGCGTTCCGGACCTGGATGCAGAGCATCCTGTCGCCGGTGCTGTCGACGTCGTTGTACTTCGTCGTGTTCGGATCTGCGATCGGCTCGCGGATGGGCACGTTGCAAGGCGTCGACTACGGGTCGTTCATCATTCCGGGCCTCGTGATGTTGTCGTTGCTCGGCGAGTCGATCAGCAACGCGTCGTTCGGCATCTTCTTGCCGAAGTGGTCGGGCACGATCTACGAGCTGTTATCAGCGCCGGTCGCGTACTTCGAAGTCGTGCTCGGCTACGTCGGTGCGGCGGCATCGAAGTCGCTGATGCTCGGCACGCTGATCCTCGTCACGGCGCGCGTGTTCGTGCCGTATCACGTCGAGCATCCGGTGTGGATGGTCGCGTTCCTGGTGCTCACGTCGGTATCGTTCTGCACGTTCGGTTTCATCATCGGCCTGTGGGCGGACAGCTTTCAGAAGCTGCAGACCATCCCGATCATGATCGTCACGCCGCTGACGTTCCTCGGCGGCGCGTTCTACTCGATCAAAGATCTGCCGCCGTTCTGGCAGAAGCTCACGCTGTTCAATCCGGTCGTGTATCTGATCAGCGGCATGCGCTGGGCGTTCTACGGCAAGGGCGATGTCGATGTCGCGATCAGCTTGTCGGCGATCTGCGTGTTCCTGATCGTGTGCCTGACGATGATCTGGTACCTGTTCAAGACGGGCTGGAAGCTCAAAGCTTGAGGATCTGAGGCGGGTCTCCGAGTTGGAGCACCTGGATCGGCCCGCCGTACGCCTTCGACATCCCGACGTCGATCCGCCACAACGCGCCGTCACACGCGCTCGTGATCCCGTCCTTCTGCGGTGTATGCGCGACGACCATCCGCTTCGCGTGGAGATGATCGAGCACGACCTTTAACGCCTCGCAGTCCGGATCGGGGCCGCCCCATACGCGCGTCCACACCGGGCTGTCGTCGGAGGCGAGCGCGGGGGTGGGTGCGTCGGGGCCGCCTTCTTGGCCGTCGAGCCAACACCGCGCCTGCTCGTTCATCTCGTCGAGGTGGGTGATCCACGAGCCGGTCACGCCGGCGTGCGAGAGCACGGTGTCACCGACCTGGACGACGATGTTGTGTTGCGCGAGCCGCTTCGCCCACACGCCGCCGGGGCCGAGCTCTTGATCGCGCTTGCCGTCGAAGTCGGTCTTCGCGCCGGGCGTGACGTAACGGAAGTCGTGCGCGGCGTTCATCAGCTCGTGGTTGCCGATTAGCTGGATCACCGCACCGCCGGTTTTCGGAGCCTCGTGCGCGAGCCGATCGAACAGGTCCAGGATCTTCGATTCGTCCTCGCCGCGATCGAGGATGTCGCCGGTCTGGATGATCGTGGTGTCACCGCCGCTCCAGTGGCCCTGATCGTCGAGCACGCCGGCGAGCTGGAGCGCCTTCGTCGCGGCCTGGAGGTCGCCGTGCAAGTCGCCGATCGCGATCGCGCGCTTCGGCATCGGCACCGACAACGCGATCGGCGCGAGCGTACAACCGGCGGGCTTCGACGGCGGAGGCGCCGATTTATTCGACTCCGCGGGATGACCTTTATCGCAGCTGGCAAACAACAGCAGGACCACGGCGATGCGCACGGGCGGACTGTAAGCCATCGCGGCGCATCGCGTTCGTGAGGCATGCGCTTAGCTTTGATCTCGATGGTCGCCGCGGGCTGTGCCGGCCCCGGAGCGATGCACCAGGCTACCCTCGCCGGCCAATGTGCAGAAGGGGATGCGACGTGCTCTCGAACGCATCCGCTCGCGCCTCTCGCGATCGGTGCGCGGTTTCATCCGCAGGTCGATGTCGAGGTCGCGGGCACGGCAACACCGAACCTGCGCCTCGAAAGCGCGGATCCGGCGATCGTCAGCGTCGAGGATGGTGTGTTGGTCGGCCACGCGCCCGGTGCGAGTGCAGTGTTGATAACCACGGACGATGGATCGATCGTCGACTTCGTTCATGTCTGGGTCGCGAAGCCGACGAGCCTGTCGCTCGCGCGGCGCGATGGTGATCGGATCGCGAACGATCTCGATCTCGCCGTCGGTGACGACGTCACGCTCGCGCCTGCGTTGTGGGCCGGCGTCCAGCAACTCACCGGAGATGCGCAGTGGACGTGGACCTCGAGCAATCCGAACGTGCTCGAGATCCTGCGCGACGGCTCGACGGATCGCCGGCGCTTGCGCGCACACGCGGCCGGCAAATCGACCGTGACGGTCGCGTTCGGGGACATGACGACGACGTTGAACGTGGAGGTGATGCCGTGAAGAACGAGTGGATGAATCTGGTCTGGGTGACGTTGGTGCTCGCGTTGCTCGTCGTGCTGCAGGCGTGCAATCCGACGTTGATGGTCGAGTCGCCGTCGCCGCCAGGTCGGGTCGCGAGGATGGATTCCGTCGATAACTGGCTCGGGATCACGCAGTGGTATCGGCTGGAGATCACGGCCGGCGTGGCGGTCGCGCTGACCTGCAACAACGGGTCGCCGTGCGAGCACATGACGATCACGAGCCCAGATCCGAAAATTGCTGAGCTCCGGAACGCGTCATTGAGCGCGCTAAAGAAGACATCGCCCTATTCATCCCTGCCACAGCAGCAGACCGCAGCGGGCTTGGTTGTCGTCGGGAAAACGCCCGGAAAGACCACGCTGCACGTCAAAACAGAGCATCAGGGCGAGCGGGATATCGTCGTAACCGTAGTGGCTCCTGCGATTGCCGGGGCGAACTGACCTCACGCTAAGTAGTGGACCTTGCATTGTCGGTGGCCGGCATGCGCCGTGCTTTGTTGTCTGACAGTCATGGCCACCGTCGAAACCGTCGTCGCGTTCGCGCTGATCTTCGGCTCGATCGCCCGCATGTTCGTGCCTCACAGGCAGTAGACCGCCTGCAAAGCGGTTTACGATTCTGGGGATGTCGGCGTCGTCGGTGTTGCTGTTGCACGGACACGGCCTCGATCAAAGTTACCTGCGCGCGGGCCACGATCCGCTGAATGCGCGGCTCACGTATGTCGATCAACGCGTCGACGTCCAGCTCGCGGACTTCGTCGACTTGATCGATCGCGACACGATCGTGATCGCGCACTCGTCGGCGTCGTGGATGATGCTCGAGTACGCGCAACGCTATCCGGTGCGCGGGCTCGTCCTGTCCGGTTGTGCGCCCGCGTTCGACTATCCGGACGTCGTCGTCGCGAATGCCAAGCGTCGTGATCCGGTGCTCGCGGACAAGCTCGTCGCCGGCCTCACGTCGCCGCCGACCTCGGACGAAGCCTACAAACAGATCTGGCTCGAGGTCCTGCCGCTCTACTTCGTCGGTGCGCCGCAACGCGCGTTGATCGAGCACTGTCGGTTCTCGGGCCGCCAGCACATCCACGCGCACGCGACGTTCAAGGGCGTGCCGCTCGCGTCTGACCTCCGCGCGATCACGGTGCCGATCCTCGCGATCACGGGCCGCCAAGACTTCATCACGCCGCCGGAACAAGCCGAGCGCATCGCGGCGAGTGCGCCGAACGCGCGCGCCGCGATCATCGAAGATGCCGGCCACTTCGCGTTCGCGGAACAACCGATCGCGTATCGCGCCGCGATCGCAGACTGGATGGCGTCGCTGTGATCGCGCTACGCGAGATCGAGGCGGAGCTCGAGACCGTACGGTTCGATGCGCCGTCGAGCATCAAGACCGTGCTGCCCGCCGTGCGCGAGCTGCTCGATGTCGAGATCGCCGCGCTCTACTGTCCGGTCGAGGATGCGTCCGGCTACACGCTCGAGCGCTTCGACATCACCGAGCACACGCTGACCAAGCGGATCGATCGGCTCGTCCGCGAGTTCTTCATGAGCGCCCCACCGCGCTACGCCTGGTACGACGCCTCGCGGCCCGAGCCTGCGCAGCGCAACAAGGTCATCGACGCGCCGATCGAGATGGGCCCCGAGCAATTCCAAGCGCTCCCCCTCTACCAATCCGTGATCGAGCCCGCCGGGCTCCACGAGCATCACCAACCCCGCATCCTGATCTGCGACGGCGACTCCCTGCTGGCCTGGATCGGAGCCTTCGATCGCGACGCCTTCGATGCACGCAAGAACGCGCTGCTCGATGCGCTCGCCCCGTCGTTCCGCCGCCGTCTCCGGTTCGAACGCGATGCCGCGCTCGCCACCGCATCCCGCGCCGTGCTCACGCGCGTCCTCGACCAGATCGGTGCGGCCACGCTCGTCGTCGATCCGCGGGGGCGGATCATCGAGGCCAACGCGGCCGGCCGTGGCCTCTTCGATCAGCCCGCGACGCGGCGCGAGGTCATCAACGATCACCTGCTCGCCTCGCTCGCCGGCGGCCCCTCGCCGTTCGAGCTCGTCCGGATCACGGACACCGGCGCCCCAGCGATGTTCCTCGCGATCCTCCGGACCGCCGACACACGGGTCGCTTCGGCGCTAAATCGCGCGGCGCAGCGCTGGAACCTGACGAAGCGCCAATCGGAGGTGCTCGAGCTCGTCGTGCGTGGCACCGGCACCGCCACGATCGCGGGCGAGCTGCGGATCACGACGCGGGCCGTCGAGTTGCACATCACGAAGTTGTTCGAGCGCGCCCAAGTGGAATCTCGGGCCGCCTTGGTCGCCGCCGTATTGGCGTAGGTAACGCTCGCGCGGGTAACCCGCCGGGAGGCGCGTCGCCCGCCGCCGCCGCCGTCGTCGTCGCCGGTGCGCGGCTGCCCTTCTCAGCCAGGGGGCCTTTCGCTCGCGGCGCGCCCAGTCGTTCGCGCTCGCGTTCGCGCGGCTCTGCTCGCGGTCGGCCGCCGTCGCGCCGCTAAGGTGATCACGTGAGGCGACCGACCGCTCGCAAATCCTCCGAACCCGAGTGCGAATGACTGCTCGACGACGCACCCGAAACCCCCCCGGCTTCGGGGACGCGCCGCGCGCCGGTGATGACGATGGTGGTGGTGGCGGGTGATGCGCCTGCCCTGCGGGTTACCACGCGCTCGCGCTCGCGCTTCGCGCGCCCAGATCGATCGGCGCGTCCGCGTTCGTTCGTCGATTGTTAAGCACCTTGCTCGCGCGTGGCGTTTTGACGGAATCTGGGAACGGAGGGCGTGATGAAAATTCGTTTTGCAGTGTTGGCGCTAATCGCCGGATGTTCGAGCCACCACGATGCACCGGTAGCTACGGGTGGATCGATGGGTGACACACCCGTCGACGCGAAGGTCTTCAACGACTCGAGGTACGAAGACGCGAAGGTCTACGAAGACGCGCACGAGTATCACGATGCGCACATCTACAACGACGCGCCCGCGCCGCGGTCATGCACGACGAAAGACATCACGCTCATGTATGGAACCGCACCCGATGCGGCGCGAACGATTACCGGCGAAACGCTCGAGTTCAACCTGAACTGCGGCGGCTACGGCACACCAACACCGCCGTGCAGCGTGATCCTGTGGGACGACATCGATATGGTGACGCACGATGCGGTCGCCGAGAGTTGGACCGTGACGTGTAACAACCAGTTCCAGACATTCCAAACGACGAGCTCGCGCTACGTGCACAAGATCAGTTGTTCCGATTTCGATGTCGTCTGCGATCCTCCGACACCATAGACTCTCGAACATGGCTCGAGGCTCGTGTGCGTGCGGTGCGGTGACGTTCGACGTGGACGGGGATTTGAACGCACCCGATGCGTGCCACTGCGTGCAATGCCGAAAGCAGTCCGGCCACTTCTGGGTCTCCGTCGCCGTTTCGCGCGCGGACCTCGTCATTCACGGCGACGTTCGCTGGTGGCAGAGCTCCGAGCGTATTCGCCGTGGCTTTTGCGCGTCCTGCGGCTCGTCCTTGTTCTGGGATCCGATCGGCGCCTCCCGCGTAGGCATCGCGCTCGGCGCGATCGATACGCCGACTGGCGTACACCTCGAGCACCACATCTTCACCGCCGAGAAAGGCGACTACTACGATGTCCCGAAGTTGCCGCCACCATTGGCACTGATCACGATCTGCCGGGCGCTCGCACTCGTCGATGAAGTGCTCGCACCGCACGCACCGATGTACCAGTTCATCAACACGACTGCGGTGTTGCCGAGCTGCACGATCATCTTCAACTCGACATCGGCACTGTTGAAAGGCTCGCTCGAGGGCGAACCCGTGATCCATCCAGCCGAGCTGTTTCACGGCGTGCCGAGCTCGCTCGCGACGTTCGCCGACGGCGATCACACGTTCGGAGGCTTCTATGCCGACGGAACGTGGACCATTCGTGGCGACACCCGCGACGTCCTCGAGATTCCCTCCGGGCAAGTCGACATCTATTGCGCCCAAGCGCGCGAACGATTCGGCCGCGACATTCCACGCAGGACGATCGGCATGCTCTTCAACGGCGCTCCGCTCGACGACACGCTACGCGCCACCCTCACCGGCGGATAAAGACGCCGGTCCAGTTGATGTCATGAAGGGCACGCGCCAATCGAGCAGCCATACGAAAGCGTGAGCGGCGCGTGATCTGGGCGCGCGAAGCGCGAGCGCGAGCGCGAGGTAGCTCGCGGGTGGGCGCATCACCCGCGTCACCACCGTCATCATCACCGGCGCGCGTCGCGTCCCCGAGAGCGGGGGCTTTTTCGGGTGCGTCGTCGAGCAGTTCACTCCTGCGAGCGGTCGGCCGAATGGAGCCTGCGCAGCGTAGCTGCGCAGGCGACGGCCGACCGCGAGCATTGGAGCGAACTGGGCGCGCCGCGAGCGAAAAGGCCCTCGCTCGAGATGGGCAGCCGCGCACCGGCGACGACGACGGCGGCGGCGCGGGCGACGCGACGGCCCGCGGGTTACCCGCGCGAGCGCTACCTACGCATTGGAGATCAAACCAACGACGACCGTAATGTTGTCGTCGCCGCCCCGGTCATTCGCCAGGGCGATCAGCGTCTCCGGCAACTTCCGATACCACGTCATCGCGATAATCCGCTCGAGCTCGTTGTGCTCGACGTAATTCGACATCCCATCCGAGCACAACAGGAAGCAATCTCCCGGCGACACCGGCACCGACTTCAGATCCGCATCCGTATCCCGCTCGAACCCGATCGACTTCGTGATCACGTGCCGGAACTTCGACGACTTCGCCTCTTCGGCGGTGATCGACCCGGCGCGCATCTGCTCCGCGATCCACGAGTGATCCTCGCTGACCTGCCGCAGCTGCCCGTCGCGGAACATGTAGCACCGCGAATCACCGGCATGAACCAAGTGCGCCTTGCCACCATGGATCAACACCGCCGTGAGCGTGGTGCCCATCCCGCGCAGCTCCGGCTTCTGCCACGCGTGCTCGAAGATCGCACCCGACGCGCGCCGGACGACACCACGTAGCAGCTCGAGCGCCGGTGAGAACGCCGGACCACCGAGCAGCATCTCGTCGGTGCGCGGCAGCGGAATCACGTCGGCCGTAGACTCCTCGACCGCCGGGATTTCTTCGGTGTGCCGCACCGGGGCCGCGCGCATCCGTGCGAGCGCACCGTCGAAGTCACCGCGCGCTTCGCCGAGCTCCTTCGCGAGCTGCTCGACCGCCATGCGCGACGCCGTGGCGCCGCCTTGATGACCACCCATGCCATCGGCGACCGCGAGCACACCACTCTCGGGATCGACGAGGTAGCTGTCCTCGTTACGCTCGCGCTTGCGCCCGGGGTCCGACTGCCCCCACGCGTACAGCTTCACGTGTACTCCGCACTGCGCTCGGAGATGTTGCCATCCTCGCAGCGCAGCAGCTTTCCTTTGTTCTCGATCTTCGTGAGCAGGCTGACCGGACGCGTCCACACCTTCGCCGCATTGCGGAGCGTGTCGCGCGCCTGATTGCCATCGAGATCGGTGCCTTCGTGAATGTGCTTGAGCAGGAGCTCCGAGCGATTCTCGAAGTTGCCATCCTCGACGACGATCACCGGCTGCCCGCGATTCGTCAGCATCTTCAAGAGCTGGTCTTTCACCTTCTTGAACTCGCGACTCATGATCTCCCAGTTGCCCGAGCGCTCCTGGAAGCCGAACGTGTAGAACTTCTGCTCGATACAGAACTCGAGCGTGAAGAACTCGTCGAGGAACGTGATGTCGTTGTAGAGCTTGCGAACCTCGAACAGCTTCTGCCGCCCGAGCC
Source organism: Kofleriaceae bacterium (assembly GCA_047600425.1). Classification (GTDB taxonomy): domain Bacteria; phylum Myxococcota_A; class Polyangia; order Haliangiales; family Haliangiaceae; genus JABFXX01. The sequence continues at coordinate 1,011,466 of JASGLC010000001.1, forward strand.
CGGTGCGCCGATCCCAATTCTTCTTGAGATCCATCGAGTCGCACTCGTCCCACTCTTTACCGAACTGACCCTTGTTCCAGCGGTCCTCGATATTGCGCAGGAGCTCGACGCCCAACTTATAGGGATTGAGCCGGCCCGGCGACGTCGCCAGCACGCCCGAGCACGCATCCGCGTAGTCGATCACCTCGGCGGCGGTCAGCGCCTTCTCCGTCATGATCCGCGAGTGCCAGTACGTGGCCCACCCTTCGTTCATGATCTTCGTCATCGCCTGCGGCGCGAAGTAGTACGCCTCGTCGCGAATGATTTCTAAAATATCCCGCTGCCAGTGCTCGAGCGGCGCGTACTCGATCAGGAACTGCAGCACGTCCCGATTCGGTTGCTCCGGGAACCGGCGCCGCTGCTTCTTCGCTTCTTCTTCCTTCTTCTTTTTCTGCGCCTCGAGGTAGCTCGGCGGATTGATGAAGGAGTCCATGTACCCCTTCGATTTCAATTTCCCGACCTCGGGCTCGGCTTCTTCATCCGCGCGCTGCTGCTCCGCCGTTCGAGGCGGCCGATTGCGCACGATGTACGCCGACATCGGATCGATCAGGTTCTCGAGCGAGAGGCACGTGTCGATGAATTCCTCGACGACATCCTGTCCCCACCGCGCCATGTGACGCCTCACGCGCGACGCGTGATTCGCCATCCCGTCGATCATCTTGCGATTGGTCTTCGAGAAGTAATAGTTGTTCTTGAAGAAGTCGACGTGCGCGCATACGTGCGCCATCACGAGCTTCTGGTCGGTGGTGCTATTGCCCTCGAGCAGGTACGCGTATGCGGGATTGGTGTTGATCACCATCTCGTAGATCTTCGACAGACCCCACTCGTAGCTCTTCGAGAGCTGCTCGTAGTCCATGCCGAACCGCCAGTGCGGATAGCGCGTGGGGAAGCCACCGTACGCGGCGACCTCGTTCATGGTCTTGTAGTCGAGCACTTCGTACAGGATCGGAAAGAAATCCAATCCGAAGTTGCGCGCGTGACCCTCGACCTCTTCTTGGATGTCGCGCAGGTACGCCGGCAGTCGCTTGAGCGCGCTGACCATTACTTACCCTTCCCGAGGAACTCCTTGATGGAGTCCATGATCGCGTCCTTGCCTTTGATCTCGCTGGTGACCACGCGGTCGTCTTCGTCGAAGTGCTCGGTCAGATCCTTGATGAACTGCCCCGAGCCGTACGGCGATTCGACTTGGCCATACGAGAACAAGTTCACGTACGGCAGCACTTCCTTCTTCAACAGCTCGACGCACGTGTGCGTGTCGTCGACGGACCAGTTGTCACCGTCCGAGAAGTGGAACGGATAGATGTTCCATAGATCCGACGGATACTCGTCATCGATCATCTTCGCGCACAGCTTGTACGCCGAGCTGATCATCGTGCCGCCGGACTCGCGCGTGCGGAAGAACGTATCGCGATCGACTTCCTTCGCCATCGCATCGTGAATGATGTAGCGGCTCTCGATGCCGTGATACTGCGAGCGCAGCCACGTATCGATCCAGAAGCTCTCGATCCGGACGATTTCCTTCTGCTCGTCACCCATCGAGCCCGACACGTCCATCATGTAGATGATGACCGCGTTCGACTGCGGCAACGGCTCACTCCGCCACGACCGGTAGCGCTTGTCTTCCTTGATCGGGATGACGACCGGGTTCTGCGGGTTGTACGTCCCCATCGAGATCTGCCGCCGCATTGCCTGACGGAACGTGCGCCGGAAGTGCCGCAGCGATTCCGGACCGACCGTCCGAATGCCCGAGTACTTGTCCTTGTACGCGACGATCTTCTCGGTCCCCTTCGGTTGGATCCGAGGGAGCTCGAGCTCCTCGCCCATGATCTCGGCGAGCTCTTGCACGCTGAGCTCGATATCCATCAAGTGCTCGCCCGGACGATCACCCGCCTCGTGGCCCGAGCCCGGTTGCTCTTCGCCCTGACCTAGCGCATCGCCCGGCTCGCCCTCGCCCTGCCCGACGCCACCTTGCTGCTTGTCGCCGTGCTTGAACCGCGGGATGTCGACGGACGGGATCGGAATCGAGACCGAGTCCTTGCCCTTCCGCGCGATCATCTCGCCCTGCGAGATGTACTTGCGCAGGTTCTGTTTGATCTTGCCGCGGATGATCTGACGAAACCGTCCGTGGTCGAGGTCGATCTTCTGGCTCATCTAGAACACCACATCCGCGGATTCACCGCGTTCGTTGACGAACATGAGCCGCCCTCCCTGCCGCTTGGTTCGCTGAACCATTTCCAACAGCCCCAACGCTCGACTGATCACGCCGGTGTAGTCCTCGGTCTCGAGCTCGATGCACAGCTTGGCCAACAGCTCCGCCAGCGTGTGGTTGAGCTCGACCTGTACGGTCCCTACTCCCAGCGCATCACTCACGACTTGACGTCACCTCGCGCGAAGATCGACGCGACGAAGTTGAGGACGTCCGTCGCCGACACTTCGTCGTAGCCGAAGTTCTTGATCAGGCGCTGCTTCACGACGTCGATCTTCGCCTGCGTGTCACGGTCGACGACGCTCGACACCAACGACGTCAGCTTGATCGAGTCCTTCTGATCCTCGAACAGCTTCGCCTCGAGCGCCTTGTGCAGCCGCTCGTTCGTCTTGTAGTCGAACTGCCGGCCCTCGATCGCGAGCGCACCGATGTAGTTCATGATCTCGCGGCGGAAGTCGTCCTTGCGCGACTCCGGGATATCGATCTTCTCTTCGATCGACCGCATCATCCGCTCGTCCGGCTCCTCATCCTGACCGGTGTACGGGTTCTTGACGCGTTCCTTCTGGGTGAACGCCTTGATGTTGTCGATGTAGTTCGCGCACAGCTTCGCGATCATGTCTTCGTCGGCGCTGATCGCACGCTGGACCTCGTTCTTCACGATGTCCTCGTACTCTTGCTTCACGACCGACAGCATCTCGGAGAAGCGCTTGCGCTGATCTTCCGACGAGATCAACGAGTGCGAGCGCAGCCCGCTCTCGAGCTCGTTCAACACCATGAACGGGTTGATCGCGCCATCGGCCTTGTCGCTGACGAGCGAGTTCGCGATCTTGTCCTGGATGTAGCGCGGCGAGATGCCGTCGAGGCCTTCGCGCTGCGCTTCCTTGCGGAGCTCCTTGATGTTGTCCTGCGTGAAGCCCGGCAGCGTCTTGCCGTCGTACAGCTTCGCCTTCTGCAGGAGCGACAGCGAGTGCTTCTTCGGATCCTCGAGGCGCGTGAGCACCGCCCACAGCGCCGCGACGTACAGCGTGTGCGGCGCGACGTGCTTGCCGACCTTCGCGGTGGTGAATTCCTTCGCGTAGATCTTCACCTCTTCGGACACCTTCGTGATGTACGGGATGTCGACCTTGATCGTGCGATCGCGGAGCGCTTCCATGAACTCGTTGTTCAGGAGCTTCTTGTACTCGGCCTCGTTCGTGTGGCCGATGATGACTTCGTCGATGTCCGTCTGCGCGAACTTCTTCGGCTTGATCTTGCGCTCCTGGGTCGCGCCGAGCAGGTCGTAGAGGAACGCGACGTCCAGCTTCAAGATCTCGACGAACTCGAGGATGCCGCGGTTCGCGATATTGAACTCGCCGTCGAAGTTGAACGCGCGCGGATCCGAGTCCGATCCGAACGTAGCGATCTTGCGATAGTTGATATCGCCGGTCAGCTCCGTCGAGTCCTGGTTCTTTTCATCCTTCGGCTGGAACGTGCCGATGCCGATGCGGTCCTGCTCCGAGAGGACGAGGCGCTTCACCTTGATGTGCCCCATCACCTTCTCGAAGTTGCCGCCGTAGTGCTTCATCAGCTCTTTGAAGATGAGCCGGCACGCCGGGTTCACGTCGCCCGTGATCTTCACGCGGAAGTCATCGCTGCCGAGCTTCAGCTTGTCGATCACGTCCGCGCGCCACTCCGCCGGAATCAGGCGCAGCGGCTCGTCGTGCATCGGTGACGGGAACACTTCCGAGCCACCAGCGAGCTCCGACAGCTGGCCCGGTAGCGTCCAGTAATACGTGTAGAGCGCGCCGTCCGGCGTGCGCGAGTAGTCCTCGATGCCCTTCTTCAGCTGGCGCGCGATCGTCGACTTCGCCGAACCGACCGGACCGTGGAGAAGGATGATACGGCGCTCGGTGCCGTAGCCCTGCGCCGCGCTCTTCAGCACGTTCATCAGGCGCATCAGCGGAACGTCGAGGCCGAACACGGCATCGCGACCACCATGCGAGTCGTCCTTGAAGAACTTGTAGCGGACGAGCTTCTTCTTGTTGTCGATGTACTCCTCCACGCCATGTGAAAGCACCATGTCGTAGAGGCGTTGATATGCATTGCGCGTGATCTGCGGGTTCTTGCGTACGAGCGCGAGGTAGTCCTCGAAGGACCCTTCCCACGACAACTCTTTGTACGTTGCGTAGTTCTGCAGCTCCGCGATCTGTCCCACCAGCGTCATGAACCGAAAGTACCATGTCTGCACAACGTGGCGACGGTTACGCTGTGCAAACCTCGTCGGTTGAATCCCCGGTCGTCGTCGAGAAAAGTAACGATAGGGGGTTTTCCAGAATGAAGTATGTCTTTCTTAGCCTGCTCGCCGCTTGCACCAGCTCGCCACTCGATCCCGGCGCCGGAGATAACGCCGGTACGGGTACGAACACCTTGCTCGTGACCGGAGACGCGCTCGCGACATCCGCCGTCGCGAACAGCACGCTCTCATCCGATTTCTCGACGGCGTTCTCGATCCGCGTCGCGCTCTCCGGCGCAGACGTCTCGACGGGAAAGGTCGCGATCACGACGGCTGCTGGCTCGACGCCACTCACCTACACGACGACGAATGCCGAGGCCCGGTGGACCGGTCAGGTGCCCGGTTACGACGAGGTCTACCAACTCGATATCGACGTGGGCAGTGACAACATCCACGGCGTGATCGTCGACGGACCGGACATCCAAGCGTTCACCTCACCGACCAAGGGCGCGACCGTCGATGCCACGCTTCCGATCACCGCGACCTGGTCACGCGCCGCGGCGGCCGACACCGCGACGCTCGATGCCGGCGATGGCCCGGGCATCACGATCGACGACACCGGCACCTACTCGATCACCGCAGGCACGCTGAAGGCGGACCAGGACAAACCGCGGACCAACACGCTCCGCCTCGAACGCACGAACCACGTCACGCCCGCCGGCGCGGCAGCCGGCTCGACATTCACTGTCGGCGTCCGCACCGAGCTCGACGTCGTGGTCGCAGCCTGCCCGAGCTGCTAGCGCCGGACGGCAAACGCGTACGTCGTCGCGTTATTGTGGTCGGCATTGACCGTCAATGTGAGGCCGTTACCGAACACGATCTCGTGACCGCTCGGGCCACGGCCGTCCATCCGGTCAGGCTGCTTGGCCTTCGCCAACCACTGACCGAGTCCATGTAGCAACAGCTCGTCGTTCGCGTGACACGCGATCGCGTCGACCGGAATCTTCGACGTCGCCGTCGTCGCGATACAGGTCAGGACCGACGTGATCTCGTGCTGCGGTTCTTCCACGAGGCGCACGTCCGTCGTCACGATCGGACGCGACTTCGCGGCATCGCACTGCTCCGCCACGTGATCGAGCGTGATCGTCGCGACGCCGCCGGCGACGGCGACCATGCCGTAGTACGCGAGATGTGCCTGGTCCTTCGTTCCGCGATACGGCTGGCGCTTCGCCGGATCGCGCTCGTACTGGCGTTGGCCCGCCGCGCCGTGCTCGCCGGTCTTCGTCAAACACAACGTGACGTGATGATCGGGCGCGATCGTGAGCGTTGCGGTGCCCTGGAGGCTCGACGTGATGTGGAGCTCCGGCGTGGGGAACTCCGACGAGGTCGCGGCGAGATCGACGAGCCACTCGACGTGCTCGGGAAACGGCTGCGGTGTCAGTGTGCCGACAACGTCCGGATCGAAGGTCAAGACGAACGCGTTCGCCGGATCGAACGCCGGTTTCGGCGCGGGTCCGGGTGGCGATGTCTTCGGCGTTCCCGCATCACACGCGACCAGCAACACCAGCAGCGCCTTCACGCGATCAAGCCTAGCGCGCTACTTCGCGTATTTGTCGACGTTGCGCTTGTGCTCTTCGAACGTGCGCGAGAACACGTGATTACGCGCGTCCTTCGCGACGAAGTACAGGTAGTCCGAGCCATCCGGCGCGAGCACCGCTTCGATCGAGCGCTTGCCCGGATTCGAGATCGGGCCCGGCGGCAGGCCCGCATGTTCGTACGTGTTGTACGGGTTGTCCTGATCGTGGAGCTGGGCGCTGTGCAGGCGATCCTGGATGTTCCAGCCCTGACACGCCGCCGACTTCTGAATTGGCACCTCGCAGCCGTAGCGAATCGTCGGGTCGGTCTCGAGCCGATGCGTCTTGAAGTCCGAGAACGTCAGGCGATTCATGAACACCTGCGCGATCCGCGGGCGCTCCGCCGGATCGACCGCTTCCTTCTCGACGATCGACGCCATGATGAGGATGTCGCGATCGGTCCACTTCAGCTTGTCTTTGATCTTCGCCGCATCGCGCGGGTGCTTCGCGAGCAGGTCGTTCCACACCTCTTGATGATGGGCGACGAGCCGATCGAGCACGTTCTGCGGTTTCTCGGCGACGCGGAAGTCATACGTGTCCGGGAACAAGTAGCCCTCGACCGTATCGCCCGTGATCGCGTGTTTTGCGAGGAAGTCCTTGTCGCGTGCGAGCGCCTCGAGCTCCTTCGCGCTCGCGACCTTCGCCTTCTCGAGTAACGCGAAGTACTCGAGCATGTTCTTGCCCTCGGGCAGCGTGACCTTCGTGGTCAGCTCTTTCACACCGGCGATCAGGACCGCGAGCACCTGCGCGGGCGTGAGGTTGTCCTTGATGACGTACTTGCCGGTCTTGACGTTCGTGGTGTCGCCTTCCCACATCGCGTACATCCGAAACCACGTCGGGCGATCGATCACGCCCTTGTCCTTCAGCATCGTCGCGATCTGCGGGAACGTCATGCCCGTCTTGATCTCGATCTCGACATCCTTGCCGGCACCCGCGTGCGCGGCATCGGGATACGCGAGCGCGCGATGCACGAAGAAACCCGCGAGCCCGATCACGAGCACCACCGTTCCGATCACGATGGCGAGCGCGACTCTGAACTGACGTTGCGGCATCCGGAGCTCGGTTATACCTGAGGTTTGTTCGTCGCCAGCCAGCTGCTCAAGATGATGGACGCGGCTTGCTGGTCGATCACTTCCTTGCGTTTGCCGCGTGACAAATCGGCATTCAGCAAGACACGCGTCGCCTCCGCCGTCGAGAAACGCTCGTCCTGCTCGTGAAATTTCAGCGCGGGGAGCTTGGCTTCGAGCACGCTGGCAAATTCTTTAACCCTGCGAGCGCGGTGTCCGATCTTTCCGGATAGCTCGAATGGCATTCCGATCACGATATCCGTGACAGAACGCTCTTCGCACAGTGTCTGGATCTTCGACACGTCGCTGTCGGTTCCGGCACGTTCGATCACGCCGATCGGATGAGCTGCGATCAACGCATCATCAGTGATGGCCAAGCCGATGGTCTTTTGGCCAACATCGAGCCCCAGGATCTTCATCGTTCCCACGTTCTCTCGCCGCAGTCGTATCCCTTGAATAGTGAACAGTGAACAGGGAATTGCTGGCGCAAAAAAGAACCCCTGCAAGGGGGATTGCAGGGGCTCGGGCGCAGATCGTGCGAGTTACTGGTTGCCTCAAACAGTGGGGGAGACAGAGGGATGAGGGGAGGGACCTCTGTCATCTGCCGAGTCGAAATGTTCACTCGTGCGTCGCGCGTTGGATTCGATTGTCAGTACCGAGAAAGGGCCGCCGTTATTCCTTTAGAGGCGTCGGACTCGTTCTCGGTTGCACCAAAACATGAGCATGTTTGGTGCCAGCGCAAGCCGCGAGATCGACGACCAAGAAACGCCCACTTACCGACGAGGAGTGCTCAGACGGCGACTACATCTGTCACCGGTTGTTCTCTGTGCTGGCGACTGTCCTGGCCACCTGGCTGATCACCGTTCACGCGCGCGATTAATAAACTATTGTTGTTGCGCAATATGTCCGAGGAACCGCCTCCCGTACCACCGAAGATGTCCGTGCAGCTCGACGACGACATCGCGCAGGGCACCTACGCGAATTTGGTGTTGATCAATCACACCGAAAACGAGTTCGTCCTCGACTTCGCGTTCATCCAGCCGACGAACGGCCGCGCAAAAGTGCGTTCACGAATCATCAGCTCGCCGCGCCACACGAAGCGACTACTCAATGCGCTGCAGAAGAATCTCGAGCGCTTCGAGGACAAGTACGGTCGCATCGAGCTCGGGCCCGACGAGGATCCGCCGACTCACTGAACCGCGGATTCAGTGATCTCGAACGTATTACGATCGAGATCGAGCACCGCTTCCCCGCCGAACGGCACGGGCTCGTTGCGGTCACCGTGTCCGATCGGGGCACCAAATGCCGCGGGCGTTCCCGCCGCAAAACAGCGCTCCAGGATCGTCGCGAGCGCGGCTTCGTCCGGATCCGGCACTCCAGTGGGTGGCTTCGGATCCACGCAGCGCGTGAGATCGCCGACGATCACCGCACTCGGTTTCTGCAGCTCGCCCGCGAGGATGAGCTGCGTGAGATAGCGATCGAGCTCGTACGGCCGCTCGCCGATCTCTTCGATCAACGTGATCGAATTGCGCAGCGGGAGCGCCCACGGCGTGCCGACGAGCACGGAAATCAGCGTCAGATTGCCCGCGAACAGTGGACCACGTCGCGTACCAGTCGCGTTCGCTCCGACGTTCAGCGGCGAGCTCGCGAGCGACCACGAACGCACACCGCGCGGCTTCGTCTCGGTGAGCATTTCGATCATCGCCGTGACATCGCTTGTCGGTAGCTCGTGCAACTGAACGCCGAGCGGTCCATGAATGCCTCGCACGCCGGCGCTGACATAGGCCCACGCCAGCAATGCCGTTGCATCACTGAAACCGCAGATCGGTTTCGGATCGTTTCGCAGTGCGGCTGCATCGAGCATCGGCAAGATGCGCATGAGGCCGTAGCCACCACGCGCGAGCAGGATGCCGCGAATGTCCGGATTCCGGATCATCGCGTTCAGCTCCGCCGCGCGCGTCTCGTCGCTCGCGGACAAATAAGAGGGCACATCGCCGCGCGGCGCGAGCAGAGACGGCGCGATCACGACATCGAAATCGTTCTTGATGACCGCGAGCCCGGAATGCAGGCGCGTGATGTCGCGAATCGGACCCGCCGGCGCGATCACGCCGAGCTTGTCACCGCGCTTCATCCGCTGTGGAATCACCGCGCTCATCGCACGCCGCCGAAACGTAGATACGTGCACGTGGCACGTGGCACGTGCACGTCCACGTGCATCTCCGGATCCAACATCAACGCCGGCGTTTCTTCTTCTTCGTCCCACCACCATTCGTCGTCGGGCCCGACTCCAAATCGTCTTCCTTGATCGTCGGAATCTCGCCACTCACGGACGGATCCAACCCCAGCGCCTTCAGATCGATCGCATCCATCGCCACCGTCGCGCGCCCATCATCTTGGATCGCCGGAAGAGCGGGATTCGAATCGATCACCGGGATCACCTGCGTATCTTTCGGTTCCTCGGGCTCGAGATCCGCCGGATTCACCGCTTGCTGAACCGCGGTGTTGCGACCGTCGTCCATCAATTCCGGCACGCCAGCACCCGTCGACCGCTTACTCCGCACGATTCCAACCACCGGCGCCGCTTCCACGCGCTGGACATCCGGCAACGTGACCTTGCCCTTCCACCACGCGCTCGCCTTGTCATCGAGCTTCGGCCGGATCGTCATCCCCGACGGCACCGGCGCCTCGCCACTCGCACCCGTGACTTGCTCTTTGACATCCGTCACGCTCGCATCGAATTGGTACTCGTCGACGATCACACCGATCGTCGTGCCGACCGGCATCGGGATCGCCGTCTCCACGAAGCCGGTGCTGGGGCGAACGTTCGTCAGCTTCAACTTCTTGCCGAGCGACAACCCGCGATAGGTGAGGTCGACCGTCATCTCGCTCATGTCGCCACTATATAGTGCGCGCCGTGGGTTTGCTCGACCGCCTTCGCCAACTCCGACCGTCCGCGGCGAGCGATGACGTCGACGAGCGGACCCAGGCCTTGGTCGTCCAGGGCAACGAGTTCGGCTTCGATCCGTTCGGGATGTCGCGCGATCACTTGAACAGCGCGATGAAGGTCGCGCGGTTCATGTACCGGCACTACTTCCGCGCCGAAGCGCATGGGATCGAGAACCTGCCGCCGACCGGACGCGTCGTGATCGTCGGAAATCACTCCGGCCAACTGCCATTCGACGCGCTGGTGATCGGCAGCGCGTGCTTCTTCGAGCCACCGCAACCGCGCCTGCCCCGCGCGATGGTCGAGTTCTTCGTCCCGACCGTGCCGTTCGCGTCGTACTTGTTCGCGCGGTGGGGCCAGATCACGGGCACGCCCGAGAATTGCCGCCGCCTGCTCTCCGCCGAAGAAGCCGTGCTCGTGTTTCCAGAAGGCGCGCGCGGGATCTCGAAGCCGTTTTCGAAGCGTTACCAACTCGCGGAGTTCGGCACCGGCTTCATGCGGCTCGCACTCGAGTCGCGCGCACCGATCTTGCCGGTTGCCGTGATCGGTGCCGAAGAACAAGCACCCGCGATCAACTTGAAGCCGATCGCGAAGCTGATGGGCATCCCGGCGCTACCGATCGTGCCGTATCCGCCGTTCGTCGCCGCGGTGCCACTACCGGTGAAATATCGCCTCTACTTCGGCGAGCCGATGCACTTCCAAGGCGATCCCGACGAGGACGACGACATTCTCGCCGATAAGGTGAAGATGGTCCGCCATCGCATCCAATCGATGATCCACATGGGTCTGCGCGGGCGAAAGCACGTGTTCTGGTGACGTCCGAAACCAAGACCGTCGTGATCACCGGGATCAGCGGTCGGCTCGGACGGATCGTCGCGCGTCGACTTCATCACGAGCTCGGCTGGAAGATCGTCGGGCTCGATCGCCGCCCGATGCCAGGTCGCCCGAAAGACATCGAGCTCCATCAAGTCGATCTGCGATCTCGCAAAGCGAAAGACGTGTTCCGCGATGCGGACGCGCTCCTCCATCTCGGCGTGATGCACGATCCACGTGCGCGCGCGCAGCAGCTCTACGCGTGGAACATCACCGGCACGACGAAGCTGCTCGAGTATTGCCAGACGTTCAAGGTGCCGAAGGTGGTGCTGTTGTCGTCGGCAAACGTCTACGGGCCGCGTCCGGACAATCCGCAGTTCCTGACCGAGGACGCGCCGCTTCTTGCCGCTCAGCGATTTCCGCGGATGCGCGATCTCGTCGAGATCGATCACCTGGTCTCCACGTTTTTGTGGCGCGCGCGCGAAACCGAGACCGTGATCCTGCGCCCGGTCCACATCGTCGGGCCCGTGCACAACGCGCCATCGAACTATCTCCGCATCGATCGTCCGCCGGTGTTGCTCGGCTTCGATCCGATGGTCCAGCTCGTTCACGTGAGCGATGTCGCAGATGCGATCGTGCAAGCGCTCGCACCCGGTCGTCGCGGCATCTACAACATCACCGGTCCCGGCGAGGTGCCGCTGTCCGCGATCCTGCGCGAGCTCGGTCGGGTGCCGCGTGCGATCCCGCACCCGATTGCCGGGCTGGCATTGCGGCTCGCGTTCGCCGCGGGCCTATCGAGCTTCCCGGTCGCGGAGCTCGATTTCATCCGCTACGTCTGCATGGTCGATGGTCGCCGCGCGGCCGCCGAGCTGGGGTTTCGCCCCCGGTTCGGGCTTCGGGAGACCATCCGCGCGGTAGAGGAATCGGCGTAATAACGGACGGAGAAAGGGCCCAACTAGGTGATGTCGGTCGCGTTTTGCCAGTTGCCGTTTGTATCTCCGGGCCACACCCGGTGTGACCCCACGTTCACACCGTCAATTCAGACAGTTGCTCCCGCCGCGCCCGATGAATCGACCGATTCCGGCAACCATCTAGCCGTCTCGCCCGTCTGATTCGCTGGGTGCCCGATTTTCCGGGCATTTTTGTCAGACTTCGGACGCCGGTTCTCAAATCTCCACGCTCGAGTGTTCAAAGCGTAATGTTTTCTCAACGAGTTCGATCCCTTTGCCCGAATGGCACGACCTCTGCTTTGGTCAGCGACACGCACGCCCACCCCTTTCAGGAACACCCCATGACAAAGCTCCTCAATTCGTTCTCGCTGCTGGTTGCCGCCGGCGCCCTCAGCACCCTCGCCGGTTGCGAGCTCTACTTCGGCAACGACCACAACAGCGACTCGTGGAACTACTGCGGGTCGGATGGCTACTACCAGTGTAGCGGCGACAACTGCGAATGGACGAGCCCGAGCTGCCCCGACGGCTCGTCTTCGGGCAGCGGTTCCACGGAGCCGGGTAGCAACGGCGGTTCGGGCTTCGAGTGCTCCTCGAACACCGACTGCGCCGCGGGCTGCTACTGCACCTCGGGTGGCGTTTGCGAAGAAGGCGGCTTCTGCGCCACGGATGCCGACTGCGGCAACGGTTACCACTGCGATACGAACCGCAGCTCGTGCGAGCCGAACACGGTTCCGACGTGCTCGACGGATGCGGACTGCACCGGCACGAACCAGACCTGCGATACGACCTCGCACACCTGTGCGCAGGCTGATTGCGCGGTCTCGACCACGGTGACCTGCAACATCGCGGCGCCGGTCTGCCCGTCGGGCTCGGTCCCGCTCGAGTACAACGGCTGCTACACCGGCGGTTGCGGCACGGTCGCGTCGTGCACCACGGCGCCGAGCTGCTCGTACATCAACGACCAGGACGACTGCGTCGCTCGCGCGCAAGATTGCTCGCCGACGTACACCGGCCTGAACTGCACCCACTCGGACGGCTCGGCGTGTCAGTCGGGCGCGGACCCGGACTGCAACTGCCAGATGTTCGAGTTCGCCAGCTGCGTCGCTCGCTAAGCGACGACCAAACGTGAGCGTGTGAAGCGGCGGTGCCTTAAACGGCGCCGCCGTTTTTCATTTTCGGGTATCACTCGATCTATGGGGTTCGAGTTTTCCGAGACGATGGCGGGGACGGTCGAATGGGATGCCGAGCCGGGACGCAGGCAGCCGATCCGATTCGACATCACGGCGCACGCCGACTCCACGCGTGCCCATCTCGCCGATGGTGAGGTCCAGATTCGCGGCACGATGTACGCGCCGCCGAAATCGCGGGCCGCGCCGGCCGAAGGCACGATGGTGATCCGCCCGATCGGCCAACGGATCATTCGCTACGATCTCGGGTTCGTCGCCGACGACGGCCAGCACTACCGGTTCGTGGGTCAGAAGGACATCTCGTACCGTCATTTATTCAAGACGTTCACGACGCTCCCGGCGGAGCTCGTCGACGGCGCCGGTAAGAAAGTCGGGAGCGCCCTCACCTACTTCGATCCCCGCACGCTGTGGAAATTCTTGCGGAGCTTCAGGCGGGCCTAGCCAATCCGATAGGGGCTCTTGTGTGGGGGAGAAATCGTGAACACGTGGTAAGAACCGCGACGGCGGTACCACATGGGATTGATTCAAAAAATCTTCGGTAGCAAGAACCAGCGCGAGCTGAAAAAGCTGCAACCGCTCGTCGACCAGATCGCGGCGTTCGAACCGAAGCTCAAAGAGCTGTCAGACAGCCAGCTTCAAGCGAAGACCGGCGAGCTCAAGCAGAAGCTCGATAACGGCGCCACGCTGGACGACATCCTCACCGAAGCGTTCGCGGTCTGTCGCGAAGCCGGCCGCCGCGTGCTCGGCATGCGCCACTACGACGTCCAGATGATCGGCGGCATGATCCTGCACCAGGGCAAGATCGCCGAGATGCGTACCGGCGAGGGCAAGACGCTCGTCGCCACCCTGCCCTGTTACTTGAACGCGCTCACCGGCAAGGGCGTGCACGTCGTCACCGTCAACGACTACCTCGCTCGCCGCGATGCCGAGTGGATGGGTCAGATCCACAAGTTCATGGGGCTCTCGACGGGCGTGATCGTTCACGGCCTCGACGATTTTGAGCGCCAGACCAACTACAACTGCGACATCACGTACGGCCAGAACAACGAGTTCGGCTTCGATTACCTGCGTGACAACATGAAGACCTCGCCGGACCGCATGGTCCAGCGCGGCCTGAACTACGCGATCGTCGACGAGGTCGACTCGATCCTCATCGACGAAGCCCGCACGCCGCTCATCATCTCCGGCTCGGCCGAAGAGAGCGCCGACCTCTATCAGAAGGTCGACCGCATGATCCCGAAGCTGAAGCGCGAGGTCGACTACACCGTCGACGAGAAGGCGCACTCGGCCATGCTCACGGACGACGGCGTCGAAAAGATGGAGCAGCTGCTCTCCGTCGACAACCTGTTCGAAGCGAAGAACATCCAGCTCGTTCACCACGTGAACCAGGCGCTGCGCGCGCACACGTTGTACAAGCGCAACGTCAACTACCTCGTCGAAGAGGGCAAGGTTGTCATCGTCGACGAGCACACCGGCCGCAAGATGCCGGGCCGGCGCTGGTCGGATGGTCTCCACCAGGCGATCGAAGCCAAAGAAGGCGTCACCGTCGAAGAAGAGAACCAGACGATCGCCACGGTCACGTTCCAGAACTACTTCCGCATGTACAAGAAGCTGTCCGGCATGACCGGTACGGCGGATACCGAAGCGGCGGAGTTCCACCAGATCTACAAGCTCGCGGTCACCGTCATCCCGACGAACAAGCCGATCAGCCGTAAGGACATGTCGGACCTCGTCTACAAGAACGAAGCCGGCAAGTTCCGCGCGGTAGCGCAGGACATCGCGGATTGCTACAAGCGCGGCCAACCGGTGCTCGTCGGTACGGTCTCCGTCGAGAAGTCGGAAGTCGTCGCGAACCTCCTCAAGAAAGAGGGCCTGCCGTTCAACGTGTTGAACGCGAAGCACCACCAGCGCGAGGCGTCGATCGTCGCGCAGGCCGGTCGCAAGGGCGCGATCACGATTGCCACGAACATGGCCGGTCGCGGTACCGACATCCTCCTCGGTGGCAATCACGAGGCGATGGCGAAGGACGCGCTGCAAGAGGAGAAGGACAAGCTCGCCGCGGAAGCGAGCGCGGCGGGTCAAGCCGGCGATGATGGCAGCCCGTATCGCGGCTCGTCCCAGCCGGACTTCGACGAAGACGCGCGGCTCAAAGAGCTGATGGCGAAGTTCAAAGAGCAGTGCGATGCCGAGAAGCAGGAAGTGCTCGCCGCGGGCGGCCTGAAGATCGTCGGCACCGAGCGCCACGAATCGCGCCGGATCGATAACCAGCTGCGCGGTCGCGCGGGTCGCCAAGGCGATCCGGGCTCGTCGCGGTTCTATCTGTCGTTGCAGGACGACCTGCTGCGCATCTTCGGCCTCGACCGCATGGCGGGCCTGATGGAGCGCCTCGGTCTCGAAGAGGACGTGCCGATCGAATCGCCGATGGTCACGCGCTCGATCGAGAACGCGCAGAAGAAGGTCGAAGGCCGGAACTTCGATCAGCGCAAGAACGTCCTCGAATACGACGACGTCATGGATCAGCAGCGCAAGACGATCTACGCGCTGCGCCGCCAGGTCCTCGACGGTCGCTACCACGCGGAGCCGACGAAGGAAGAAGCCGAAGCGGGCATCGTTCCCGAGCCCGTGAAGGAGAGCGGCGATTGGACGCCGGACTCGCTACGCCCCGACCTCGAGCCGAAGGTCGCGGAAATGATCAAGGTGATCAAAGAGAAGGTGGCGGAGCGGGATGCCGCGGTCGCGCGCGGCGAGAACGTCGGCGATACGCGTCCGGGCTGGCGCATCCTCCGCGCGGAGATGTGGCGTCAGTTCGGCACGCTGCTCGATATCGAGAAGGCGTACGACGGCGATGCGGACACGCTGCAGAAGATCTGCGTCGACGGCGTGATCGCGTCGCAGATCCAGCAGCGCGAGCGGTTGTACGACCTCTCGTATGCGCGGATGACCTCGGTGATCGATGAAGTGCTCGATCCGGAAAAGGTCGAGGACGAGTGGGATTGGGATCAGCTCGAGGACGCGCTGACGGATCAGTTCCAGATCAAGATCGAAGTCGATCCGGGAACGCCGGATGAAGCGGCGGAACAGGTCTGGCCGAAGATCGAAGAGAAGCTGAAGGATCGCGAGAAGGATCTGTCGCGCGCGTGGATGCTGTACTTCCAGCGCCACTTCGCGCTCGAAGAGATCGATCAGCAGTGGATCGAGCACCTGAAGACCATGGACGCGTTGCGCGAAGGCATCGGTCTCCAGGGTTACGGCCAGAAGGATCCGAAGAAGGAATACAAGAAGGCCGGCTTCTCGATGTTCACCGAGATGATGGCGCGGATTCAGGAGAACACGACGAAGAAGGTGTTCTCGGTCCAGATCCAGAAGCAGGAAGAAGCGAAGGCCGTCCCAGCGGTGCGCGAGCAACAGCTCGGCGAATTGCAGGAGCGTGGCGTCGCCGACAAGAACGAGGATGAAGGTGAAGTCGCGGCGCAGGAAGCGCGCGGTCCCAAGGGCGCACGTACGGCCGGCGACGGTCAGGTGACGGCGCCGGTGAAGCGCGAGCGGCCGAAAGTCGGGCGCAACGATCCGTGTCCGTGTGGCAGTGGCAAGAAGTACAAGAAGTGCCACGGCAAAGATGACGAAGGCGACGGCAACGAGAAGGCTGCGTAACTCGCGCAAAAGCTTGCGCGACGCGTCAATCTAGACGCCTGAAATCTCAAACGAATCGGCATTGAAAAACCGCCGATTCAGGAGCAATGCTGCGCCATCCACATGCGCATCGGCGTTCCGAAAGAAATCAAGACTCAAGAATATCGCGTCGGCATGACTCCGTCGGGCGTCGCGATCCTCACGCAACGCGGCCACACGGTGTTCGTCGAGAAGAACGCCGGCATGGGCTCGGCGATCCCCGACGAGCAGTACGTCAAGGCGGGCGCCAAGATCCTCAACACCGCGGACGAGGTGTGGGGCCAGGCGGACATGGTCGTGAAGGTGAAGGAGCCGATCGCGCCCGAGTTCGCGCGGATGCGGAAAGACCTGCTGCTGTTCACGTACCTCCACCTCGCGGCGGCCGCGGAGCTCGGCAAAGAGCTGCTCGCGCGCGGCGTGAATGGCGTCGCGTACGAGACGCTCGAGCCCACCCCGGGTGACCTCCCGCTCCTCACGCCGATGTCGGCGGTCGCGGGTCGGATGTCGGTGCAAGCCGGCGCCACGTACCTCGAGCGCGAGCGCGGTGGTAAGGGCGTCCTCCTCGGCGGCGTGCCGGGCGTCAAGCGCGGTCGCGTCACGATCCTCGGCGGCGGCGTCGTCGGTGCGAACGCGTGCAAGATGGCCGTCGGTCTCGGCGCGAACGTCACGGTGCTCGACGTCAATCTGAAGACGCTCGCGTACCTCGATGACATCTACGCCGGTCGCATCAGCACGCAGTACTCGGATCCGTTGTCGATCGAGAAGGCGTGCCTCGAGAGCGATCTCGTGATCGGCGCAGTGCTGATCGCGGGTGCGCGCGCGCCGCGCCTCGTGACGGCGAAGATGGTCAAGGAGATGGAAGCGGGCTCGGTGATCGTCGACGTGTCGATCGATCAGGGCGGTTGCATCGAGACCGCGCGTCCGACCACGCACGACAACCCGACGTACTTGGTGGACGACGTGATCCACTACGGCGTCGCGAACATGCCGGGCGCGGTGCCGCGGACGTCGACGTACGCGCTGACGAACGCGACGATCCGTTACGTCCAGATGCTCGCGGACCTCGGCCTCGAGAAGGCCGTGGCCACCACCCCGTACATGGTGAGCGGCATCAACACGTACAAGGGCTCGGTCCCGCACGCGGCGGTCGCCGAGGCGCTCGGCGTCCAGCACGTCCCGTTCAAGGCGTAAACACGCTTCGCGTGGCCGTCGAGCTCGCACCGTAGCCGCACAAACGAAGCCGGAACAGTTCGTTTTTTCGCCACGAAGACCGATCTAGCCACGAAGCCAGACGAAGGGTTTTGAAAAAACCTTCGTTCGGACTTCGCGTCTAGATCGGTCTTCGTGATCGGTTGGGAAGCCGCCCAAGTGGCGACGCCGAACCTGGCGGTCAGCGGTCGTCAACGCAAACGGCCCCGTTTCGTCGTATAATTACGGAGTTACAAAGTGCCGATCGCCGGGAATGCATCCCCCGGGTCAGCCGGTAACTACTCTTGAATGCAGGCGCTGAAGCAAAAACGCAGCGAGTTCGAGCGCCAGGCCCTGGTGCACATGGACTCGCTGTTCGGCGCAGCCTACCGGCTCACGCGCAACGCGCGCGATGCCGAGGATCTCGTCCAGGACTCGCTCCTGCGCGCGTATCGGTTTTGGGATTCGTTCCAGCAGGACTCGAATTGCAAGGCGTGGCTGCTGAGGATCGTCACGAACACGTTCATCAACGAGTACCAGCGCAAGAAACGATCGCGCGAAGTCCTCGATGCCGCGAGCGCCGAACAAGACGCCACCGACGGCGTGTTGGTGCAGGCGAATGCGAGCGACAAGCAATCGCCGCAACAAGCGATGCTCCAAGCGAGCGTCTCGGACGATGTTCAGAAGGCGCTCGAGCAACTGCCCGAAGATTTCCGCACGGCGGTGATCCTCTGTGACATGCAGGGCCTGTCGTACAAAGAGATTGCCGAGATCATGGAATGCCCGGTCGGCACCGTGATGTCTCGCTTGTTCCGCGGTCGCAAGCTGCTTGCCCAAGCGCTGCGCGAGTTCGCGGTCAACGAGGGCTACGTCAAAGATTCAAACACCGTTAACCTCGCTGACTACCGCAAGGCACGTGGAGAGAAGTAAGCCGATGAGCCTGTGTGAAAGCATCGATACGCTCGCGATGGCCTATCTCGACGACGAGCTCGCGAGTGAAGAGCGCCGCGAGCTCGATTTGCACCTCACCGAGTGCGCCAGCTGCAAGGCGGAGATCGATACCGCGCGCGCGGATCAGCAACTGATCCAGACGTCGCTCGTCGCGCCGCGCGCAACCGACACGATGCGGATGCGGATGATGAAGGCGCTCGACACCGTCGATAAAGACACGGCGGTCGAGATGGTGAAGGTCCAGCGCAAGCGGTTCTCGCAATGGGTGCTGCCGGGCTCGGCGATGATGGCGGCCGCGGCCGCGATCGCGGTGTTCGTCGGCGTCAACATGAAGTCGGCCCCGAGCCAGCAGCAGCGCATGGTCGGTTCGGTCGCGCGTGCGGGACTGAAGCAACAATCGCGAGCACTGCCGCTCGAGGTCCAAGGCCCGTCGACGGGCACGTGGGTGCGCCAGTTCGCGGCCGTCGATCCGCCGCACATGCCGGCCGCGAACACGAGCCAGCTGCTCGGCGCGCGGATGTTCCCGGGTGGCGTCAACGGCCACGACGGCACGCTGCTCAGCTACCAGATCACGTTCAACCAGCGCCCGGCGGTGCTCTCGGTGCTCGTCGTCGAAGACGTTCGCCCCGAGGAACTTTCGGATGGCGAAGAGGTCGATGCCGGCGGTCGCATGGTTCGCGTCGTCCAGAGCGATGGGAAGACCGTCGTGACCTGCACGGATGGGGACCACCGCGGCTACATGTTCATGTCGGACGAGCTACCGGTCGCGGATTTGATCAACCTCGTGGGTCGCACGAGCTTGGTCGGTAAGCAGTAAATCCCGGCTACTTCCGCTATGATCGCGAGCGGGAATGAACCGCCGCGTTCTGCTCATCGATAGCGATCCTGCGTTTCGCGACACCCTGACCCGCGAGCTCGCTCGCTACAAGGTCGTCGTGATGACCGAGCCCGAGGCGGACCGCGCCTTGGCGCTGGCGAATAGCGACGCCCCTGCCCTCGTGCTGCTCTGCATCGAGGAGGCCGACAAGAAGGCCGGCTTCCGGGTGTTCGAGAAGTTCAAGAAGGGCGCGCTCTCGAAGGTTCCGCTGATCCTGGTCACCGGATCGATGCCGGCGGACAGCTTCGCGAAGCACCGAAATCTAAAGGTCCACGCCGACGAGTACATCGACAAGCGAACGATGTCGACGCACGAGCTGGTTGGCAAGATCGATGGCTTGATCGCGCTCGGTGATCCGGATGACGAAGAGGATTCGTCGATTCCCGTCGAGGACGAGATCCCAATGGAGATCGCCGAAGGCGATGTCGTGCTCGACGAGGTCGTCGGCGATCTCGAGGCGGAACATAACGAGCCGGCGATGCTCGCGCACGAGCCCGCCGCGGAGCCCGAGGAGAATCACGACTTCGATCAGCACGAAGCACGCACGGTCGGCCCGCAAGATGGCCTGAGCGTGGACTCGGTCGTCGAGGCCGAGACCGATGCCGCGTTCGACGCGCTGATGGGCGGCGCGTTCGGCGAAGAATTGGCCGAGCCGAGCGCACAAGAAGTCGCCGAAGCGGGAGAGCATCGCGAGCAGAGCACGGCGATGCCTCCCGTCGAGCCGGAGCACAACCCGGTCGATGCCGCGCTGTCGGATGTCGGTGGCGTCGTCCCCGAGCCGATCTTGGATGGTCGCGGGCGCGGAACCACGCCGCCGCCGCTGCTCGCGGAGTCGGTGCCGGGCCTGATCATCGATCGCCCGGCGATCTCCGATGATCATCACGGTCGCACGCAGGCGATCGCGCCGATTCGCGACGTCGAAGCCGAGGCCGAGGCGATTCCCGAGCCGGTCGAGCATCTCGAGCCCGCCCTGCCGCCGGAGTTCAGCGAGCCCGCGCCCGAACCGGTGATCGACGAGGCCGGGTTTGCTCGTCACAGTAGCCAAACGGATGACCCGATCGTCGCCGACGCGTTGTCGGGGACCGTCGATATCGGCGTGCTGTCGGATCTCGCGGATGCCGAGATGCCCGCCGACGTTCATCACGAGGTTCACGAAGAGCCGGTCGCGCAGCACACGGACGTGTTCGTCGCGGATGCCGTCGTCGAAGACGAGCATCACTCGCGGCTCGAGAGCCAACCGGCGATCGCGATCGACGACGACGAGCTGATCGCGCTCGACGAGGACGTGCCGGTCGAAGTCGTCGAGCCGTCGGTGGCGCAGCCACTGCCGCAACCTCCAGACACCACGCAACCACTGCCGCCGATCGTGCCGGCGAACGCGTCGGCGCAAGGCGATTCGCGAGCGCGCACGCGGGCGGGCAGCGAATCGCACCCGTCGATCGATCTCGGGCTGGATGTCGTCGCCGAGCGTGCGGAGTCCGAGCAATCGGGCGTGTACGACCGGCGCGCGCTGCGCAAGATCGGGGAGCTCGAACGCCAGATCTCGCAGCTAAAGACCGAGCTCGAACGCGCACGTGCGGCCGGCGAGACCGCGGCCAAGGGCGGACGCGAGGCGCAGTTCCTTCACCTCCGCGAGTCGATGCTCGCGAAGGACAAGGAGCTGAAGCAGCTGAAGGCGGACCTCGCGCAAAAGGATGAAGGGCTCGCCGAGGCGAACGAAAAGCTCCGCCAAGCCGTTAGCGCGCGGACGAACCTCGAGCAGAAGCAAGCGGAGCTCGAGAAGCGCGCGACCGACGAAGGTGCGAAGGCGCAGAAGCTCGCCGCGAGTGGCAAGGCGACCGAGAATCAAGTCGCGCAGCTCCAGGGTGAGGTCGATCGCCTGACGCGCGCGGCGAACACGGCCGAGACCGCGCGCCAAGCGCTCGAGAAGGATCTCGCGACCGAGCGCGCGACGGGCAAGGCGTCCGCGTCGGAGGCCGAGCGGCTGCTGCGGACCGAGCGCGAGCAACTCGTGCAGCGGCACCAACAGGAGCTCAAGGACGCGCGCGCCGAGGGCGAGACCCAGAAGACGGCAGCGCTCGCGCAACTGCGCGACGAGCTCGAGACCGCGCACGGCAGCGCGCTCGAGGAGCAGATCGAAAATCTGCGCAAGGCGAACGCGGCGGAGCACGAGGCCGCGGTCGCCGCGCTCGAGAAGACGCACTCGGCGACGACGGTCTCGCTCGCGGCGGATCACGCTGGTGAACAGAGCCGGTTGAAGAGCGAGCTCGGTGGTCAGATCACGCAGCTCGAGGCGGCGCTCGGTGCGGCGAAGGCCGCGCACGAAGATGCGGTCGCGGCGGCGATGGCGCAGCACTCGAGCGCGCTCGAGCAACAAGCGGCGTCCCATGCGCAGGCGCTCGCGAAGCAGAAGACCGAGCACGCGGTCGCGCTCGAAGAGAAAGAGCGCGAGCACGCGGCGGCGATCGCCGATAAGGACAAGGTGCAGGCGGGCCTCCTCGCGGAGACCACGCAGGCGGCGGCGCAGCTCGCGGGCGACCGCGAGAAGGCGCTCGCGGATCTCAACACCGCGCATGCCGTCGCGATCGAAGAGAAAGAGCGCGATCACGAAGAGGCGATCGCCGCGCAGCAGAAGCAACACGTCGCGGCGCTCGCGGCCAAGGACGACGCCGCGGCGGAGCTGGTCAAGCAGCACCGCGCAGCACTTGCCGACAAGGATGCGGCGGCAGCAGATCTGGAGAAGCGGCACCGCGCGGCGATCGCAGAAATGGATGCCGCAGCGGCGGAGGTGATCGCGCAGCACCGCGAGGCGGTTGCTGATCTCGAGAAGCAACACCGCGCCGGCCTCTCCGATAAAGACGCGCAGATCGCGGAGCTCGAGAAGCAACGCAAGCTCGCGATCGCAGATGTCGCGGCGGCGAAAGAAGCGGCGGCGAGCCAGGCCGAGCAACAAGTCGCGGATGCAAACGCGGCGCTCGAGCGGGCGCGCGCCGGTCACGAGAACGCGCTCGACGCGAAGGATCGCCAGCTCGAAGAAGCGCGCGGTCAGTTGATCGAACAGCATCGCGGGGCACTCGCGGAGCTGCGCGACAAGCACGAGGCAGAGCTCGCGAAGGCCGCGCAGGATCGCGAAGCGCTCGCGGAAGCGGCGCGGCGGGCGGAGACCCAGCACCGCAGCGCACTCGCCGAGGCGCAGCAGACGCACCAGGCCGAGGTCCAGCAGATCACCGAATCGGCCGGACGCGAAGTGGCGGAGCACAAGGCCGCAGCCGTCGCCGCTAAGCGCGCTGCCGACGACAGCGTCGCGAAGCTCCAGGCCGAGCGCGAAGAGGCCGACAAGGCTCACGTCCAACAGGTGGCCGAGGTCGAGGCCAAGGTGGAGCGCCAGCTCGCGATCGCGAACGGCGAGTTCTTGAAGCAGAAGTCGGTGGCGGACGCCGAGCACAAGCAGGCGATCGCGGCGGCCTCGGCGGACGCGGAGAAGCAGCGCACGGATCTCCAAGCCGAGCATTCGCGCGTGCTGCGCGAGGTCAGCGGCGAGCGCGATGAATTGAAGCGCGGGCTGTCATCGGCGCGCGACTCGTTGAAGCGCAGCGAGGGTGAGCTTGCCTCGGCGGTGCAATCGATCGCGGACCGCAATGCCGAGCTGCGGCAGCACGCCTCGGCGATCGCGGAGCGCGACCAGCGAATCGCGGAATTGCGCAAAGAGATCGAGGCGCTCGAGCTCGAGAACACCGGGTACCAGGACCAGGTGCTGAAGGCCTACCAGAAGATTAAGACAGATGAGGCGATGGTCGCTCGCGCTCGCAAGGCGATGGCGATCGCACTCACCGTGCTCGACGACCAGGGCAATCCCAAACCGCCCGAGTGAAATCGTCCTGATCGGTCATCCGGAGTCCGCTCGCACGAGATATCGTCGAGGTGGATGGGTGGCGATCGGCAGGATGCGGTGTTGGATCGGATGGTGCGGCAACTCGCTGCCGCGGCGAACGATCCTGCCGGCTTGGTGAGCTCGATCGCCGTGATGACATCGGCGGCCATGGACGCGGCGTGCGAGCTCGTCGAGCTGATCGGCGAGGACCTCGTACCGGTCGCGTATTCGTTGCCGCGCCATGATTCCGACGACGCACGGGTAATGCTCGCCGGCGATCCGCTGTCGATCGCGAGTAGCACGAACACCGCCCGGGCGGCACGCGAACGCACGACGATCCACGTCGCGCATGTCACCGACGAGGCGCTTCGCGTTCGTTACGAGAACGATCCGACGCGGCTCGCACGTGTTCGCAAGCTCGAGTATGCGAGTGCGCTCTTCGTTCCGATCCGAGCGCGCTCCAAAGTGCTCGGCGTGCTTTCGATCTATCGCCAAGGCGAAGGCGCCAAAGCGTTCGACGTGGCCGATATCGAGTTCGCCGAACGGGCCGCCGAGCTGGCCGCACTCGCGGTCACGAACGCACGACTCCAGCGCCGAGCGGCTCGCTACGAGTTGCTTGCCAAGCTCGCGCGCGAATTCTCCCGTCCGACGACGAGCTACGAGGCTCAGCTCGATCTCGTTGCCCGACTCGTCGGTGAAGCGATGGGTGACAGCTGCGGGCTTCGCATGTTGCGCGAAGACGGGACCTACGCGACGCACGCCTCGATCTACAATCGCGATCCCGAGCTCGCCGCGCGCCACCTCGCGCTGTTCGCGCCGGTCCGCGAACCCTCGGGGCTTGCGGCCCGCGTGCTCGAGGTCGGTAGCTCGCTGTTGCTCCAGCAGATCGATACCAAGGTGCTGGCATCGCTATCGCCGGAGGTTCGCGACCAGATGAAGCTGCTGGCGATGGACAGCGTCGTGATCGTGCCGGTCAAGGTGTATGGCTCCGCCGTGGCGATCCTGCTCGTGTCACGAACATCGGCAATGCCGATGTTCACGTCCGAAGACGTCGATCTCCTGGACGATGTTGCGGCCCACGCCGGTTGCACGATCACGAATGCTCGCCTCATCGACCAGCTGCGCGCGGGCGCCGGCCAGGAGCGGCTCCGCATCGATTTGGCCGTGACACGCTAGGGCAGACCGTGTAAGAAACACATATGTTTCTCACTTCGCCCGAACGACCTGATCGAGCCGAAGATGCGGCAGACCACGAAAGTGTCGCGACGGATTCGCCAACCCGCCTCGTGACCACGGGCGGCCAGTTGCCGCCTCCGTCGACGACCAGCGGGAGTGCGAGGCTTACTGCCTCGGAGCAGGCGTACGGTGCACCGGGCGAGCTGAGTGTCGTGAAGCGTGCGGCGCAGGGTGCGGTCGGCCGCGTGATCGCGGATCCGCATGCGGCTCCGACGGGAGTCGTGGCAACGGGCGGACATGCGCTCGGGGTCGCACTCGGCGTGATCGTGACCGAGGCACTCGCTGCGGTGCCGAGCTGGAACACACCGGTCGTCGACCAAAAAGGCGCGCAGGTAGACGAGGTTCCGGGCGCGAAACGGATCGGCGACCATCCGATCCTGAAGCGGCATGAAGAGGTCGTCGGGCCGAAGATCACGGCGGCCATCGAAGGCATGTCGCCGGGCGTGATTCACGACTTCCTCACGGGGCTCGGTGTCGGTGCGACGGAGGCGCCTGGTGATTCGTATCGGATCGAAGCGCACCTCGCGGATCTGATCCGGCAGCATCTCGGCAAGCACTCATGAAGACGTAGCCGCTACGAAACCTGATAACGTGAGGGTTCGTGGCGGATGGTGGTGACAAGGCGCGCGTGTTCGCGCGAATGGTTCGCGAGCTCGCGAATGCAGCTCGCGATCCGCAGAGCCTGATCCAAGCCGTCCCGAGCATGGCAGCCGCCGCGATGGATGCGTGTTGCGAGCTGACCCGCGTGATCGGCGACGAGCTCGTGCCGATCGCGAACGCCCTGCCCCGCCCATCCGCCGACGACCCGCGCGCGATGCTGTTCGGCGATCGCTTGCCGGTGTCGGGCACGAGTGCCGCCGCCCGCGCCGCGCGTACGGGCGTGACCGTCCACATCGCGCAGATCACGGAAGAACACCTGAAAGCGCGCTATGCCGACGAGCCGAAGCGTCGCGACCTCGCCCGCAAGATGGGCCTCGGCGGTGCGCTGTTCGTCCCGATTCGCGCGCGAGGCAAGGCGATCGCGGTGCTCGCGCTGCTTCGACGCGGCGAAGGCTCGACGCCGTTCGACGTCGCGGATATCGAATTTGCCGAGCAGCTCGGCGAGCTCGCGGCGCTTGCCGTGACGAACGCGCAGCTCGTGGCCGAGGCGCAAGCCCGCGCCGTGCGCTACGAGTTGTTGGCGACGCTGTCTCGCGAGTTCTCGCGCGTGTCCGCCACGTATCAGGATCACCTCGATCTGATCGCACGGCGCGTCGGCGAGACGATCGGCGATAGCTGCGCCGTTCGCATGTTGCGCGATGATGGCGCGCAGTACGCCGTCCACACCGCGGTCTACAACCGCGACCCGGAGTTGGCCACGCGCCACCTCGAGCTCCTCGCTCCGCTCAAGCGAGAGCCGACCGGGTTCGCCGGTCGCGTGATCGCGACGCGCACGTCGATCATGGCGCAGATCACGCCCGAGTTCCTCGCGACGATGCCAGCGCCGGTGCGTGCGCTGCTGACCACGCTCGGTCACGCGAGCCTGATCGCGGTTCCGATCATGGTCTATGAAGCACCGGTCGCGGTGATGATCGTCGGTCGCACGCGCGAGATGCCACCGTTTACCGTCGACGACCAACGGCTCCTCGACGACATCGCCGCGCATGCCGCGACCGCGATCGCGAATGCTCGCCTGATCGAGCAGTTACGCGAGCTCGCGAATAAACCGGATCCGGCACCGCGTTAACCTCGCCTCGCGTTCTGACTATTCGATGACGATCTGATCGGCGGCGAGCCGGAAGATCAGGAACGCCTTGTACTTGTTCGTGCCGTCGGAGTGGAACGCGTCGGCGCCGGTTCCGGTCGGGTCGTACCACATCCACTTTGCCGTGCTCGCGACGCCCGCGCTGTTCTGCGTCGGCTGACACACGATCTGGAACGCGCCATCGTTCGAGTCGTTCGCTTCGCCGATCGCGAGTAGGCCCTTCGCGTTCGGCGTACCCGCGTTCGGTGCCGTTGCCGAGACCCAGCCCTGGCTCGTCGTCGACGGATCGCCGGTGCCTGCGTTACAGATCGCGATCTGTTGGTTGATGATCGCCTGCGTCGGACCGGTCATCGAATCGGTGCCGGTCACGTAGTCGAGCCCGGTCGCACACACTTCGAACGGCGCATCGCCGGTCGTGACCGTGCCGCTGTCCCGCGTGAACTGCCCGATCACACCTTGCGTGACCGCGTGATCGTCCCACGACACGATGTAGAGGAACGCACCCGGCGGCGCGTCGGCCTCGGGAATCGTGTACTCCTCGGGCCCCTCGCCGATCGGACAACTGAAGATCTGACTCGCGAGCGTGGCGCGTTGGCCTTGCGTGAAGTGCGTGATCTGCGTCGAGTCGCCGTAGCCGAAGCTGTACGCATTGTCGGCGGTGATCACGACGTCGACGGGTCCGGAGGCCGGACTGTCGTACGGACCGCCGATGCCGGTCGGTGCATCCCATTTGGGTGCGGCGTCCATCGGCCCCGCGGCCGCGTCGATTTCGCCGTGCTGTCGGGCCGCAGGACCACACGCGCAGATCACCGCGCACAAAGCTCCCCACTTCATGCGCGTAGCTAACACCGCTACGCCGAATCAAGCTGCAAATAGATTTTACCTAGTGTGCGACGCGAGCGACGAACGCTTCTTTGCCGTGCTCCCACAGCGCGCGCTCGATCGCGAGCAACAGCGGTCCCAACGTCGCGCGATCCAACGAGCTCGTGACGAACCCACCGCCGACGCGCGCGAGGTAATCCGCATCCTCCGGCGTGATCTTGTCTGCCTTGTTCCACACGAGGATGCGCGGCTTTTCGCCTAACCCTAGATCCGCGAGGATGCCTTCGACCGCGCGGATCTCCTGATCGCGATCCGGATCGCTCGCGTCGACGACATGAACGAGCAAATCGGCGTCCTCCATCTCTTCGAGCGTGGCGCGGAACGCGGCGATCAGCTCCTTCGGGAGATCGCGAATGAACCCCACCGTGTCGGTGATGATCACCTCGCGCTCGTGAGGAAACCGCAGGCGCCGAGAGATGGGATCCAGCGTCGCGAACAGCTTGTTCGCTGCGAGCGCATCGCCACCACCTTCGGCACCGGACGTCACCGCGTTCAGGAGCGTCGACTTGCCCGCGTTCGTGTAGCCACAGATCGCGATGATCGGCAGGTCCCGCCGCTCGCGTTGCTTCCGCCGCAACCGCCGATCGTCCGCCAGATCCGCGAGCCGCTTCTCGAGCAGGTTGATCCGATCGCGCGCGCGGCGACGATTGATCTCGAGCTTCGTTTCACCCGGACCTCGCCCGCCGATGCCACCGGTCAACCGCGACATCATCGTGTTCTTCTCGATCAATCGCGGCAACGCGTAGCGCAACTGCGCGAGCTCGACCTGCAGCTTGCCGTCACGGCTCGTCGCGTGCTGCGCGAAGATATCGAGGATCAGCATCGTCCGATCGAGGACCTTCAGCTCCGTCGCTTCGCTGATCGCGCGCGCTTGGCCCGGCGACAGATCGGGATCGAAGATCACCACCTCCGCACCGAGCTGCATCGCACGCAGGAGGATCTCGTCGAGCTTGCCGCGCCCGACGAGGAATTTCGGATCCGGCGCCGGCCTGCGCTGGATCAGAACGTCCAGCACCTTCACGCCCGCTGTGCGGCATAGCTCGCGCAGCTCTGCCACACGCGCTTCCGAATCTTTCGTGCCGCCGATATCCACATGGACCAACAGCGCACGGTCTTTCCCGACGTCGGTCGACGCGACGCGATGCTCGCGACCGAACGCTTGCTCCAATTGGGTGATGAGCTCGAGGAAGTTCGTCTTCGAATTCGTCGCCTGCTCGGCCGGCAATTCGACCGGCGCCGCGTTCGGCACGAGGTGCCCGATAAACAGCTTTCCGGCATTGCCGGCGGCATCGACCGCGATCGCCGCGACCGCATCCAACCGCATGAGCGCGAGGTCGGTCATGTCGTCGCGCGTCAGCGGTTCGTTGCGCAGGTGCGTGTGGACCAGGCGCAGGCCGCGAAACCGACCCTGACCACCACGAATACGGCCGAAATCCGGCAGCGTGATCTTCGACGCGTCGCCGACTATCACGTGTTGGATCGCGCCACGGCGGTCGATTAACACGCCAACTTGCCGGTGGAGCTCCGCCGCTTGGATCGCCATCTGTTGGGCGAGCTCGCTCGACACGATCTCCGTCGGTGCGACCCGCCGTCGGTACAGCCTCTCCAGCGATTTGATTTCGCTGGCCTTGAGCCCTTGCGTATTGCCGGTTACCTCTTCCTGCACGAGCGTCCAAATCTACTTGTTGTCACAGCTTTCGCCATAGATATAGTCCGTCGAGTGAAGGGCAGGTTCAGGGCGCTCGTTGCCCATCCGCACGTCGAGGCGCTGGGCGAATTAGCCGAGCTCCTCGGCAGCGCTGGGTTGGCTGTGGAAACCGCGCGGTCGACGGTGGAGGCGCTGAACAAGCTGCGCTCGCATCCGGTCCACGTGATCGTTTCGCAGCAAGCGACGGGCACGTTCGACGGCGTCGGTATGCTCGAGGCGTCGATCCTTCACGCGCCCGAAGCGCTGCGCATCGCGCTCGTGTCATCGCCGGATGAAGCCGTCGATCTCGACTATCGGCCCGCGCACGCCGGCACGATCATCCGGCTCGTCGCGCGTCCGTCGGAACGCTCGCGGTTGGTCGCGCTCGTCAACGAAGGCGTCAAGTTGCTCTCGCTCGTCGAACAACAGCGCGACCTCGTGAAGAAGCTGTCGCTCGAGCAAACCAAGCTGCAGCGCCGCGAGACGTTGCTCGACACCGTCGTCAAAGAACGCACCAAAGAGCTCGAGGAATCGTACGAGCAGCTAAAGATCGCGAATCGGCAGGCGCTGTTCGGGCTCGCGGAAGCGATCGAAGCCAAGGATCCGTACACCAAAGGTCATTGCGGTCGCGTCGCCGCGTACTCGCTCGTGCTCGCGAAAGAAGCCGGCTATCCGGTCGATGGACTCGAGACGCTCGAGTTCGGCGCGTTCCTGCACGACATCGGCAAGATCGGCATTCGCGATGCGGTGCTGTTAAAGCCCGGCCCGCTCGATGACGCCGAGTGGAGTCACATGCGCGAGCATCCGGTGAAGGGCTACGACATCGCGAAGGCGATCGCGATGCTCCATCCGATCATGCCGGCGGTGCGAAATCACCACGAGCGCTGGGATGGCTCCGGCTATCCCGACAAGATGGTCGGCGAAGACATCCCGCTGGTCGCGCGGATCGTGGCGATCGCGGATGCGTTCGATGCGATGGCGACCGATCGCCCGTACAAGCAGGCGCTCCCGCTCGACGAGTGCGAGGCGGTGCTCCGCAAGACCGCGGGCAAGATGTACGACCCCGATCTCATCGAGGTGTTCGTATCGAGGCATCTCGGGGCGCTCTACCAAGAAGAGAGCTACGACGACGTGCCCGCGGACACCTCTGCAGAATCCGCATAGCGACTGCCAAGCTCGCAGTGCGCATTTGCCACATACCCGATACAGATCGGGTAGTTAGCTATGGCACGCAGACTGCTTTATCTCTGGTCATGACGAAGATCATCACCTCTGCTCTGCTTGCCCTTGGCATCACCGCTGGCGCCGGTACGGCGATGGCTGACGGTTACCACGAACGCGTCGTGGTCCACGAGCGCGGTCCCCGTGATCGCGTGGTCGTGACGCACTACCGCGACTACCATCATCGCCCGGCGGCGCGGTACGAGCGCCACGAGTATCGCCGTGGTTATCGTTGGCAGGAAGGCCGCTACAACTGGCAGGGCGGCGAATGGATCTGGAGCCCGGGCATCTACGTCCGCCTCTAGTGCTTACGTTTCGCTAGATCGCGTCGAGCGATCTCGTGACCGCGCAAGCGATAGCCGGTTCCACCCTTCTTGTCCCAGGGCAAGACGATGGAATCAGCGTCGCTTGCGCTTTCTTCGTTCCAGGTCTGCTCGGTAAATCCGATCGCGGGCTTCGGCGTGACGAGGAGCTCGTGATTCACGACCTTCCACTCGTCCTCGAGGATGTTCGTGCCCATCTGCTTGCGCACTTCGATCTGCGCGAGCGGTGACATCTGGCCGCTCCACACGGTCCACAGCATCAGCAGATCGCGCGTGCCGCCGTTGCCACTCTGGCGCACGAGTGCTTGGACGACTTGCTGTGCGCCTGGACCGAGCGGCAGGAGCTTCACCTCGCGCATCTCGCCGGGCACGGTCACGTAGCCGAATTGATCGGTGAGCACGCCGATCACGGTGCCGCCGGCGACGAGGCGCTCCTTGCCTTTTCGATCGGGGTCGAGCTCCGCCATCGTGTCGAGCTTGATCTCGGACTTCTTCAGGTGAGATGTGCGGAGAAAATCGTCGAGCAGATCTTTCTTGTCGCCGAGCTCGATCGTGTTCGTCAGCGTGAGATCCGTATCGTCGCCGCCGGTCGCCTGATCCGCGTCGTGAAAGTTCACGCGCAGCTCGAGGCTCGGGGTCGATGGCGAGAAGCCCGGGATCTTCGACGCGGGAATCTTCGCCTCGACCGAGAAGCCCTTCGGCTGGAGCGAATCCGCGGCTTCGACCTTCGAGGGCGCGAGGATCTTCTCCTTCGCGATCGCGTTGCCCGGATAGACCACGATCGCGATCGGCTTGCCGCCGGTCACGGACAGCGAGATATCGACCCGATCCTCGTGGCCTTTGCCGCGAACCCGCACGACGCGATCGTCCGCGAGATCGAGCGCGAGCCCGAGCGACGTTCCGTCCCACGAGCACTTGAGCTCGATCGCCCCGTCGGTTGGGGCACCGATCCGCGCGAGCACGGTCGAACCTTTCCAATCGTCGAGCATGCCGTCGACGGACAGATCCGCATTGCTCGTATCGTCGCAGCGTATCGGCGTGCCGGCGTGTGCGGATACGCTCGTGAGCATCACCAGCAACAAAACGACACGCACGAACAGCGTTATACAGGAATAGCCTGCCCGATCGGACTGTCTTGACGTCGAGGAGGTCGTGATCACCGTGGCAGAAATGCGTCGAGTGTCCCTGCGCAGGTTGCTGTCGAAGTTGACCGTCCTGGCGTTGTCCACGGCGGCGCCGACGGCGGTGCTCGCATCGCCAGCACGTGCGCAGATCGAAGAAGAATTGGATGACGACTCGCCGATCGATCGCGAGCACGTCGATCCGCGCGATGCGGCGGCGATGCTCGGTCGCTCGCTCGCGACCGCCTTGTCCGAGCTGCCCGCGCTGGATGGCATCCACCTCGCGACAACCTGGGCGTTGTCCGAAGATCCGCTACGCCGGCTGGCGGTCGCGCGCTCGCTCGAGTGGACGTTCACGCTGATGTGCGACGCCACGATCATCGACCACCTGTCGGGTGACGCGGATCCCGCGATTCGAGCGGCTGCCGCACGGGCTGCCTGGGTCCGTCGGGTTTCGCCTGCGGTTCTGGACCGTTTGGCGGGCGATTCCGACGCAGATGTCCGGTCGATCGCGCTACGGGCGAAGCGCGGTTAATGCTATATCCACGCCGTGTTAGAGACGCTCGCTAAGGGATTCCGTGCCGCTCGCCAACGCCTCACCGGCGTGGCGGAGCTAACCGACGACGTCATCGACGAAGCGCTGCGCGACGTCCGGTTGTCCCTCCTCGAAGGCGACGTGGAATTCCGCGTCGTGAAGCGCTTCCTCGACCGCGTCCGCGAACAAGCGCGTGGCAAGCAGGTCGAGCTCCGCGCCAAGAGCGCCGAATACGGTACGCGCACGATCACGCCGGAGCAGGCGTTCGTTTCGATCGCGCAGGACGAGCTCGTCAAGATGATGGGCCCGGTCGACACCGAGCTGAAGTGGGCGAAGAAGGGCCCGACCGGCATCATGATGTGCGGTCTCCAAGGCTCCGGTAAGACGACCACCACGGGCAAGCTCGCTCGTTGGCTCGAGAAGACCCACAAGAAGAAGCCGATGCTCGTCGCTGCCGACGTGTATCGCCCGGCCGCAATCGATCAGCTGAAGACTCTCGGTCGTCAGCTCGAGATGCCGGTGTTCACGCTCGACGGGAACAAGGATCCGGTTCGCATCTGCAAAGAAGCGAACGAAGCCGCCGCGCAACAGGGCTGCGATGTCGTGATCTTCGATACCGCAGGTCGCCTCGCGATCGACGAGCCGCTCATGCAGGAGCTCGACGACATCGACAAGGCGGTCCAGCCGGCGAACATCTTCTTGGTGCTCGACTCGATGACGGGTCAGGAAGCGGCGAACGTCGCCGAGACGTTCAACAAGCGCCTCGACCTGACCGGCATCATCATGACCAAGCTCGACGGCGATGCCCGCGGTGGCGCGGCGCTGTCGGTCAAGGAGATCACGGGCAAGCCGATCAAGTTCCTCGGTATGGGCGAGTCGCTCGACAAGCTCGAGGAGTTCCGGCCCGAGGGTCTCGCGTCGCGCATCCTCGGCATGGGCGACATCGTCGGCCTGGTCAAGGATTTCGAACAAGTCGTCGACGCGGAGAAGGCGGAAGAAGACGCCCTTCGCATGTTGAAGGGCAAGTTCGACATGCAGGACTTCCTCGAGCAGATCCGGCTGATCCAGAAGATGGGATCGCTGAAGGACCTGTTCGAGAAGCTGCCGTTCTTCGGCGGCGGCATGCCGGAAGGCGTGAACCTCGACGATCGCGAGCTCGTGAAGATCGAAGCGATGATCTCGTCGATGACGATCGAAGAGCGCATCGATCCGCAGGTGTTCGTGTCGACGAGCTGGGAAGAGTTCGCGACCACGTCCGGCAAGAATGCGAAGCGCCGCCGTGCGGACTTCCATCCCGGCCGCGTGAAACGCATCGCGAAGGGCTCGGGTCGCACCGAAGTCGAAGTGAAGGAGCTGCTGCAGAAGTTCGCGCAGATGCGCCAGATGATGGTGCAGCTCGGCGCGTCGACGGGCCTCATGGGCAAGATCCCCGGCCTCAAGCAGTTCGGTCAGATGAAGAAGCTGGCGAACATGGACATCGGCGCGCTGATGGGTGGCGGTGGCTTGCCCGAGGGTATGGCGTTGCCGGGCGGGATGCCGGGGATGCCGAACATGCCGGGTCTGCCCACGGGCAACATCCCGGGCATGCCGAAGGGCTACACGCCGCCGGGCTCGAAGGGCCATGTCGGCGCCACGCGTGAAGCGGATCGCCAGCGCGCGCGTGACAAGCGCAAGGCCGAGAAGGCCGCGCGTAAGAAGAACCGCCGGTGAGAGAGCGAGCAGCCGTGGGGAAGCGACCGAGCGCAAGCGAGGGCCCGAGCTTTCCGCACGGCGAGGCGAGCGATGAGTGACGTCCCACCCGATCAGGAGCGCAAGTTCAAGATCGCGATGTGGGTGACGATCGTCGTCTTGGTCGTGCCGATCGTTTTACTGATCCGCTGGGTCGTAAAGCTTGTCGCGTAATCGCGAGCTCGAAGCCGCGATCCTCGCCGACCGCGATGCGCGAGCTCCGTACGAGGTCTACGCGGATTGGTTGCTGCACGAGGGTGATCTGCGCGGCGAGCTGATCCACGTCCAGCTCGCGCTCGAGGCGAATCAAACACCGGCGCTCGTCGCCCGCGAGCAGGAGCTGTTGGGGACGCTCGATCTAGCCGATGCCTCGATGTTGAAGTGGCTGACCCGCGAGCCGCGGTGGCAGTGGCGGCGCGGATTTCTCGACGCGATCACGGTGCCGCACTGCTACCAGGATACCGAGACCGCATACGCGTATCGCCATCTCGCCGACCAACCGGTCGCGGCGGTGATGCGCGAGGTCACGCTCGGCACCGGCGTGTTCCATCACTCGTACACCGGCGCGGACGATGTCTCGATCCTCGAAGCGCTGCGCGATGCGCCGTTGCCGATCGAGCGGCTGACGTTCTCGTCGTTCGATAACGACATCTCGTGGACGCGCATGGGTGCGCTCGCGATCGCGCAGTTGCAAGGAGTGAAGTTTCTCCAGATCGAAGCCGGCGTGTTCTCGCTCGGCGAGGTCGACCTGCCGGAGCTGCGCTCGTTCGCGATGATCACCGGCGGCTTGCGCGCGCAGGTGTTGCACGAGCTGGTCGCGGCGACCTGGCCGGCGCTGACCTCGCTCACCGTGTACCTCGGCGTCGAAGACTACGGCTTGGATTTCACCGTCGACGAATGCGTGAAGATCCTCGACCGCGGAACGTTTCCGAAGCTCGATACGCTCGGGGTTTGCAACGCGAACGATACCGACGAGCTCGTGCGTGCGGTCGCATCGTCGAAGCTGATGAAGCGCGTGAAGACGCTCGACCTGTCGAACGGCACGATGAGCGAGCGTGGCGCGCGGTGGATGATGGCGCACGCCGGTGCGTTCGCGCACCTCGACAAGATCGATCTCGCAGGCAACTTCCTCGGCCGCGAGATCCGGGCCGAGCTCCGCGCCACCCTGCCGAGCTGTGTCGCCGACCATCAGCGAGACGAGCGCGATGGCGAGCGGTATCCTGTGGTGACCGACTAATGGCCCGCGCAGACGACTTCGATCTCGCCGCCGCGCTGAAGCAGAAGAACTTCACGCCGTCGGTCAAGGACGTGCCGGCGCTCGTCGAATTGGTCGCCGCCGGCGATGATCGTGCCGCTGCCGCGCTCGTGCCGTTCGGTGATATCGCGCGCACGCGGTTGATCGGCGCCTGGCGGGGCGACGATGCGGGACCCGCGCGATTTACCGACGAGGGCGAAGCCGCGCGCCTCGTGCAAGCGACGGGTTTGTTCGCGCGCAAAGCCGACTCCGCGGCGCGCGAGGCGTTGCTCGGTGCGTTGCACGATCCGCGCGTGCGGGTGCGGCGCGCGGCGATCAGCGGGCTCGCACATCTCGAGGGTGATGACATTCGAGCGGCACTGGTCGCACGCTGGGATGCGTCGCCGCCGGCGGATGAGAAGCGGGCGCTCGCCGAAGCGCTCGGCAAGCTCGGCGGTGATGAAGCGATCGCGCGGTTGCGTGCGTTGGATCCGGCGGGAGATGCCGAGCTCGCACGGCGCCGTGATCGCGCGCTCGTGATGACGGATCGCGGTGCGTTGCGCGGAACCGAGTCGCGCGTTCGCGTGGAGGTCGCGCCGCCCTCGCCTGTCGCGTGCGTGCTGCATTGCAAAGGCGGGCTCGCGGATGTGCTCGTCAACGAGCTGCGCACGCTCGCGATCGAAGCGATCGCGCAGCGCGACGACACCGTGCATCTCGCATTGCACGGACCGATCACCACGCTGTTTCGCTCGCGGTTGTGGATCACGATGGGCCTGCGCGTGCCGCGGCCGGGTGGTCCGCTCGAGCCATCGATCGTCGACGGGATCGTGGGTGCACGAAAGCTGTTCGCTGCACTGACGGATGGTCCGATTCGCTGGCGGATGGACATGCCCGAGGGCAAGCAACGCGCGGTCGTGTGGCGGGTCGCGCGCGATGTCGCGGCGCAGGCATCCGAGCTCGTGAACGATCCGGCGGACACCACCTGGGACGTGCGCGTCGTCGACGATGGCCTGGAGCTCGGCCCGCGGCGAATGGACGATCCGCGGTTCGCCTATCGCGTCGCCGATGTCCCGGCGGCATCGCATCCCACGGTCGCGGCGGCGCTCGCCCGACTTGCACAGCCAACCGGCCTCGAGCGCGTGTGGGATCCGTTTTGTGGATCGGGCTTGGAGCTGATCGAGTGCGCGCGCCTCGCACCCGAGGTCAGGTTATCGGGGACGGATCTCGATGCGAAGGCACTCGATGCAGCGCGTGCGAATGCCGCCGGGTTGACGATCGATCTCCAGAAGATCGATTCGCGCGATGTCGGTGGCGCCGGCGATCTCGATCTCGTGATCACGAATCCCCCGCTCGGCAGTCGTGTGCAAGTCGCCGCGGCGCCGCTCTTGAAAGCGATCTTGCCCGTGATCGCACGCCGGCTCGTCAAGAAGGGCCGGCTCGTGTGGATCACACCGGCGCCGCGCGAGACCGCACCGGTCGCGGAACAGCTCGGGCTCGTGCAGATGCATCGCTCGCCGATCGATCTCGGCGGCGTGCGCGGCCAGCTCGAGCGCTGGGTCAAACGCTAGTCGAACGTCATACTGTCGGTCTCGCCGATGTCCGCGAGTCCTTGCGCCGCGAGTGCTTCGCGAATCCATGCAGCGTACATATCCGACGAGGATCGCGAGAGCGCGAACGAGGTCACCGCGCCACGAGGCAATGCCACGAGCTGCGTGAACAACGCGCGAATCTCCTCGGAGGTCGGGTTGACGTGGAACGCCCCACGCGCACGTGTGAGCGAGCCATCCTCGGCGCGCCCCCACTGCCACACGGCGGCACCTTGAATGCGCATCGTGATTTGTTGCAGCCTCGGCGAGGCTTGCGCGAGGGCCGTCCCGAGCAAGAATTCCCGCGGATCGATCACGACCCGCAGGTGCGTTGCCGGCGCCGCGAACCGTGAGTGAAACAGCTGCTCGAGCTGCACGGCATCCATGCTCCACTCGTCGACGCGAAGCTCGCGCAGCCCGGGCACGATCGTGATCCGATCCAAGAGCTCGACCATCCGATCGCACGGACTCCGCCACACGACGCGCGTCGCCGTTAGCGGTTTCGTGCGAGCTGCCAGTCGATCGGCCACCTCGGCCACCAACTGGAGCTCGGTGAGGAGTGGTAGGTCGAGCGTGTCGCTCGGAATGTTCGTCGCCATCTCGATCAGTGACCACGCCGGATCGTCGTCGGTCGGCCAGAGCCCGTGCGTCGCGCGCACCGGAAACCCGTTCCGATACCACACCGTCCTGTGCGCCCCCGTGAACGGATAGCGCCAGATCGAGTTGTAACGCGCGATCATCGAGCTCTCGTCGCGCCACGGCTTGCCGGCGAGCTGGTGCATGATGAAGTCACCGCGCGGATCACCGTGGCTCATCAGCCAGTCGGCGTAGACCTCTTTCGGACCGCGCGCGCCCGGGTCGGCGTAGATCGCGGCGAGGAAGCCGCTTCGTTCGGTCTCGCGATGTGCCGCGATCGCTGCGCCTACGCGCTTCGCAGTATCGACGATCGCGCGATAGGTCTCCGCCTCGCGGTCGAGCAACAGCGGCGCAGGCGCGACCTCGACCGATCGCGGATCGCGAGCGCTCGCCGGCGTCTCGGGAAACGCGTGAAGCCGTTCGCGCACCCCACCCGCCTGCTCGAGCATCGCCAGCCCGCGGTCCCACATCGCATCGAGCCACGCCTTTCGACGATGGACACGTTGGAGCAACGCGATCACGGCATCCGACCAGCGGGGATCGTCGCCGTGCTTGCGGACAGCCGCGAGGAGATCGAGCTGGAGACCCGGTCGCAATTCTTGGATCTCGAGGATGATCCGCCCGAGGTCCGCCGGCATCGCGCTCGGGATTCGTTCGCCGACTAGGCGCTTCTTATCGGCGCCGCGAGTCGGTGGCACCTGTTCGAGCAGGCGTGCCGACACCGCCCGAATCGCGTCGGCGACCTCGCGAGCCGGTCGCGCGCGAAATTGCGCGAGCAACGCGTCGAGCGCATCGCTCCACGCGCCGGCACGGACGAGCGCGAGCAGATCACTCATAGCGATACGGGAACAACCGGAGTTGCGCGAGCGTCTGCCGCTGCAACGCGTGACGCAGACGACGCTCGACGTCGACGGGATCGGTCGTCGTGCCGTACATGAGCTCGAGGCTCGTGATCCGGCCGGCGGGAATCGCGTCGAGCGCGACGAGGAATTGTGCGAGCTCCGGATCGTTGTGACGCCAGACGATGCGGCCCGTGACGTGCGTCAGCTTGCCGTGCGGATCGCGCGTGAACTTCCAGTGCGCGGCCGACACGCTGTCCTGACCGATGAAGATCTCGAACGACTCGAGACGCGGCGACGCGACGATCGCTTCGAGGGCCGCCGGGAAGTCCGCGACGGCAACATCGACGGAGACATGCTCGAGCTGGCGACCGATCACGGACGCCATCAAGCGCTCGACTTGCGATCGCTGAGCGACCCAGCGCAACACGTGCAACACGCGCAGCGCCGGCAGCACCGTGATCTTGTCGAGCTCGGAGAACATGTCGATCCGCACGGCCTCGGCGGTCGAGCGCACGTGCGGCGATTGCCGCCAATGCAACGTGCGCACGGCGAGCGGCTTGGTCAGCCGCGTCAGCATGAACATGTGCATGTCGCGAATCTCGCGAAGCTCGACGAGGAGTGGCACGTGCGAGCCATCGCTGGTCGGCACGCCGGCGGCCGATTCGACCGTGGACCACGCCGGATCGTCGTCGATCGGCCCGGTGTCGTACGCCGCCCGCACGGGAAAGCCATCGCGATACTCGACGTAGCCGGCGCCCGCCGGGAACGGATAGCGCCAGTCCTTGTCGTAGAGCTTGATCAGCGCGCGCTCGGCGGACGTCAGGCTATCGGATGCGAGCTGCAACGCGATGAACTCGCCGCGCGGATCGGCCTGATGTTGCAGCCAGTCGGCATAGATCGCTTTCGGTGCGGGGGCCGCCGGATCGGCATAGATCGCGGCGAGCAGGCCCGCGCGTTCACGCGCCCGCTGGTCGTCTTTGGCGTGTAGCGTGGCCGCGAGTGCGGTGACCTCGCGATACAGCGCGACCTCCGCCGCCGGTAACACCGGGGCCGGAACGAGCACCGACAACGCGTGGTCGCGAGCGGCGGTGTACGCGACTTCCGAGGGCACGAACGGGAGTGCTTCGATGCGCTCGCGAATGCCACCGCACCGCTCGATCATCGACCACACGCGCGGCAACACGCCGGGATTCGCATCGAGGCGATGCGCGCGCACGATCGCTTCGAGGATCTCGCACAGCTGATCGCTGATCCGAGGATCGTCGCCGTGGTGGGCGAGCATCGCCTCGAGACGATCGAGCCGGAGCGCCATGCGGATCGGCTTGATCTCGTCGAGGAGTCGGCCGCGCTCGGCGCCCGTCGACGTGGGAATCCGAGCGAGCATCTTCTTCGCGCGTGCGCCATCGCTCGTGCCGAACGTGATCGGAACGGTGACGATCGCGCGTTTGCCGACGGCGCGGATCGCTTCGGCGAGCTCGGGCGCAGGCGTGGCGCGATAGCGCGCGAGCAACGCGTCGAGCGCGTCCGCCCACTGTTCTTCGCGCACCTGGTCGAGCACGCGGCAGCTTAGCGCCAGGCCGGCCCGGTGGCGACCGTTGGCTCGAAGTCGAGTGCGCGCGCGAGGTGGCCGCGCACGGCGGTGAGGTCGAGGTTCGGATGCACGATGGCGGAAACCCGCGTGACGACGCCGGGAGCGAGCATCGAGAGCTGGGCGTAAAGTTGTGCGTTGATCCGGACGTCGCGGCCGATATAGGCGTCGACGCTGCGGTCGGGCCGGATCCGCCACGCGGTGCCGTTGTCGGCAGTGCGTTCGTCGCCGAGCAGGATCGTGACCGCGCGCAGGGGCCAGCCGGTCACGCGCGGCGCGATCGTCGAGAACAACCGCGGCTCGAGATCGAACGTCAGCCCCTCGAGGCGTTGGACGAATCGCGCGGCGAGCAGCGCGCTCACTTGCTGCTGGTTCAGCGAATACCCACGCGCGGTGAGGAAGCGCAACTTCGGCAACACGGTCGTGCGATCGAGCTCTGCGAATACGGCCGGTAGTCGCACGCGCAGGACCATCGATTCGACGGGCAACGCGCGCGCGAGGCGCGTGAGCTGGCCGACCTCGCGCTCGGTGATCGTGAGGCGGCGCAACATCGGTACGCGCGCGTCGTCGGTATTCGGGACCGTCGTCGCGTGCTCGATCGTCGCCCACCACGGGTTGTCGTCGATGTCCGCGGTACGATCGCCGATCGGAAAGCCGTGGCGATAGCGCGCGACGCCGGCACCGATCGCGATCGGCCCACGCCACTCGTGATCGTACGCGGCGATCAACGCGCGCTCGCGCCTCGTGAAGCTGTCCTTCAGTTGGAGCGCGATGAACTCGCCGCGCGGATCGCCGTGCTGTTGCAACCAGTCCGCGTAGATTGCTTTCGGCTCGCGCGCGGCCGGGTTCGCGTAGACCCGCGCGAGCAACTGCGCGCCCTCGGCATCGCGACGATCGCGGGCGACGTGCGACAGCTTCGCGATCGCGTGGACCTCGCGATACAGCTTGTCGTCGGCCGGCGCGAGCACGGGATCCGCGGGAATCCGCACGAGTGCGGCTTGGCGGCGGCGCTCGAATTCGATCCGATCGCTCTCGCAATCGCCGGCGCGACGCACGGTCATCTTCGAGAGTTGCTCGTGAACGCCGCCGGCACGCTCGACGAGGTCCCATAACCGGCGCCAGACCGCGTAGTGCCGGAGCAGGCCATGGCGTTGGTGGTCGAGGAATTGGATGATCGCGTGCGTCAGGCGCGGGTCGTCGCCGTGTGCGCGCAAGGTCTCGAACAGCGGCACGACGATGCCGATCCGCCAGCTCGTCGGTGAGGTCTGGAGGATCCGCGCACGCTGGGCGGCGTTCGCACGTGGCGCGAGCGCGCGAATGACCTGCCACGTGGCCCCCACGGATCCGGTCGCGATCCGCGGCGTGTCCTCGAGCGCGCGTTCGCTGACGGCGAGGATCGCATTGGCGATCACGCGTGCGGGCGTGGTCTGGTAGACCGCGAGCAACGCGTCGAGCGCCTCGTGCCAGGCCTCCGCGCGTACGAGCTCGAGCATCCGATCCATTCTACAAGAACGGGACGATCCGGATGTCTTCGGTCTGCGCGCCGAGTGCGTCGCGGATCCGCTGCCCCGTCGTGACCGCGAACCGCGGGTCGATCTCGAGCGAGAGGCTCGTGACCACGCGGGTCGGCAGCGATGCGAGCGCGTCGATGAAGATCGAGGTGATCCGCTCGCCGGGGAAGTCGCGCATGCGCAGCGCGATCCGGGTCAGGCGATTTTCGGCATCCGGCATGGCCGTCCAGCTCAGCCAGTTCGGCAGCGCGAGCGTGACCACGCCCTGCGGTAGCTCCGGCACGCGGGTCGCGATAGTCGCGAAGTCGATCAGCTCGACCGGGATCGAGATGTAGTCGAGATCCGTCACGAACGGCGCCGCGAGCACGCGATCGACCTCGTGCCGCGCGAGGATCCCACGCCGGACCCGCAGCGTGGACAACGCCGCCAGCACCGTGATCTTCGCGAGCGCGTCGAACACCGCCGCGTTGCGCGTGCCGCCGGTCCATTCGAGCTCCTCGACGGGCAACGGCTTCGTCAGGTGGACGAGCTCGATCATGCTGTCGTCGGAGAACCCGTGGAATCGCCGCAGCGACCGGACGTTCGCGTGATCGGTACGCGGTGGGCCCGACGCCGATTCGATCGTCGCCCATGCCGGTTCGTCGTCGATCGGCCCGGTCTCGTGCGCGGTGATCGGAAACC
The DNA here is from genome assembly GCA_047600425.1 of Kofleriaceae bacterium. GTDB lineage: Bacteria > Myxococcota_A > Polyangia > Haliangiales > Haliangiaceae > JABFXX01. The sequence goes on from JASGLC010000001.1 coordinate 1,053,629, forward strand.
CATGCCGATACTCCACGTTCAGCGCGCGCTTCGGCAACGGCCAGCGCCACTCGGCATCGTGACGCCGGACGAGAGCGCGCTCCGTGGCCGTGAAGCTCGGCGATTTCAGCTGCAGCGCGATGAACGTGCCGCGCGGATCGCCGTGCTGTTGCAACCAATCGCCGTAGATCGCCTTCGAGCCCGGGCTCGGATCCGCGTAGATGTTAGCGAGCAGCGCCGCCCGCTCGGTCTCCCGGCGATCACGACGTGAGGTGCACGTCCGAGCGAGCTCCACGATCTCGCGATACATCGCCGTGTCATCGGCGGAGAGCTCTGGCGACGGGCGCAGGATCTCGAGCAATCGGTCGCGATCCGGATCGACCGCTTCGTGACGCCCCGGCGCCCACCGGGTATCGCGCCAGCTCCATCCAATTCGCTCGACGCGCTCGCGAATCCCCGAGCATCGAGCGAACAGCTTCCAGAACTTGGGCCAGCAGTCCGAGTAGCGAATCGCGCGCACGCGCAGTCGTCGCTCGACGAAATCGAACATCGCGTCCGAGATCCGTGGATCGTCGCCCTGCTCCATTAACGCTTCGAGAACACCGATCGATAGCGCCCAGCGCGTGCGTGCGATTTCGGCGAGCACGCGCCCGGTCTCGGCAGGCGTGCACGACGTCGCGAGCGCACGAATGCGGTTCCAGCGCAGCCCTTCGGAGTTGCCCCAGATCGCCGGCACGTCTTCGAGCGCGCGTTCGCCGACCGCGCGAATCGCATCTGCGATCGGTGCCGCGGGAGTCTCGCGCCACTTCGCGAGCAGGGCGACGAGCGCTTCGTTCCACGCTTCTTCGCGAACGAGATCAAGCATCGCGCGCGTGCTTGAACTGCGCGAGGAGACACGCCGGCAGCGCGCTTCCAATCACGAGCACGCCGGCGACGATGCGAACGAACAGGCGCGTGGGCGCCAACATCGCACCGGACGCCTTCGCCGGGATCTTCGGTACGAGCACGACATGCGCGATCGCGGTGATCGCGAGATCGGCGATCACGATCGCCGCGACCAACACGGCGAGCTGCTTCCAATGCTTGTGCGCGACCGCGATCGATTCGACGAGCGGCTTCGGCAACTGCGCCGGCAGACTCGCACCGGTGAGCGACAGCATCACGAGCAGGACCAGGCCCGGGATCACGAGCGCGACGCAGCCGGCGAGGATCGCGATCACCGCCACGCCAACCGGCACGGCCATGTTGCCGAGCCCGATGAACGCCGCCTTCACCGCATCCCACTGCGAGAGCGCGGGCTGACGCACGAGCGGTGCCGCCGCGCCGACGAGCCAGAGCTGGAAGATCCAGGCAATCGCCACGAGCTCCCAACCGAGCTTCATCTGGGCGCGCGCCGTGGCGACATCCCCGGGAGCGCGAACGATCAGCGCGAAGTACACGAACGGCAACATCGCGACGACCGACACCACGGTCAGTGGAACGACGTAGCGCAGCCAGGTCCGCACGCGTCGAATTTAGCGAATTCACTCGCTTCAAGGTTCGACATGTCGGCGCAAAACATCGCCAGAAACCCATGCGTACGGATAGGTCATGCGTAAAGCGTTGCTTATCTCGATTCTGTTCGCCGGCTGCGTCCCCACCACCTACGTCGCGGATGTCCATCAGGCTGGAGATGGCACGCTCGTGATGACGAAGTGCGACTTCGACAGTCGCGGCAATCCGACGTCGACGTGCCACGACGAGGATGTCGGCTCGGTCGATTCGCAAGACGTCTCGTATCCGACCGACGACACCTACTACGGGACGCCGGATCCGGCCGAGATTCGCCACGTCGCGAAGCAGCTCGCGCAAAAGCCGGCGCCGCGCCCCGCGCCGACCGATGCCACGCTCGCGCACGCGATCACGTCGCCTGGTGTCGCGCGTGCAATCGAGCTCTGCCGATCCGCGTACGCGCCGACCGCGGTGCAACTGAACGTCGACATGACGGTCGCGCCATCGGGTGCGATCACCGCGCTGACGACCAGCGCCGGCGATGGAACGTTCGGTCAATGCGCGACGAAAGCACTACGCACGGCGAACATCCCGAGCTTCGACGGCACCGAATCGATCAGCACGTCGCAGACGCTGACGTTGTAGTCACTCGGGGCGTTGCGTGTTGCGCTTCCGCCCGGCTTTGCCGACCGCCGTCGGCGTCACCGCCGCATTCAACGTGGGCGCACCGATCATCAGGTGACCGGCATCGTTATCGAGATCCTCGCCGCGGATATTGTTCTTCCCCTGCGACGCCACGGTGTGTGCCGTGCGACTGACCTCGAACGCGAGCTCGCGCGAGTTCCCCGGCCACGGCCGCAGCAGGCACGCCTCGACGAGCGTGGAGTGAATCTGCAGCGCCGGCTCCGCTTGGCGAACCGCATCGTGGACGAGGAACGCCATCTCGTCCGGCCGATCGCGCAACGGCGGCACCGTGAGCAGCGCACCGTTCAGCTTTGCCGCGACGTCCGGCGGCACGCCGAGGTTCTCGAGGCTCATCACCGCCGTCGTCACGAACCGCATGTTCGGTTTGTCGACGAGCTTCTTCAACGTGGCCGTGTTCGGCGCGCCGAGCTTGCCGACTTGCTCGAGAATCAACGTCTCGACGTTCGGCCCGACCACGCGCTCCAGCGGCACCGCTTGGATCGTGGGATTGAACACGGCTTCGGGTTTGCCGCGAACTTTGGCGTAGCCGCGCGCGACCTTGCCCTTGCCACTGCCCGGCTCCCCGAGGATCACGATGTTCGTGCCCGCTTGCGCGAGCTGCTCCATCTGCGTCCACATCGCGAGCGTGGACGGCCCGATCACCGCATCGTGGCGATGCTCGATCTTGCCGCCTTCGTACTTGCGAATGTCATCGAGCAGCACCGACACCGTGCGGCCCGTGCGCACGACCGAAGGCGCCGTGACCGTGACCTCGCGATCGATCAGCGCGTGGCCACCAGCGTACGTGCCGTTACGCGATCCGAGATCGGTGACGACGTAGCGGCGGTCCTTCCAGACCACGCGGGCGTGCTGGCGCGAGATCCGATCATCGGACGTGGCCTGCAACAGCTCCCGGCCGATCACGAGCCCATCGGCCGGCACCCGAAACGCCTGCATGGTGGGTTGCGCCCCGCTCCAAACAACTACAACGCCTGGAACAGGCCCATCCGGCATCCCGTCGAGTATACCCGGCTCGTGGCGGTAGTGACGTTCGATGCCGGCATGACACTGGTCGAGTTGGACCTTGACTTCCTCGCACACCGGCTCGGCGAGCGCGGTTGTGTCGTGGATCCCGACAGGTTGCGCGCCAACGCCCCTGCCGCATGGCGCCGTTACGACGAACGGGCGGATTCCGGCCAGCACGATGGCCTGTGGCAGGCCCTGATCCACGACATCGTCGGCCACGACGTCCCGCGCACACATATCGACTGGCTGTGGGAGCAGCAGCCAACCCGAAATCTATTTCGGCGGCCGATCGCCGACATGGTCGCGCTCGCCTACGAGCTCCGGCGCGCCGGCGTGCGGACCGCGATCGTCTCGAACTCCTAAGGCGGGCTCGCCGATCTCCTGCGCGAGGTCGGCATCGCGGACGCGTTCGAGGTGATCCTCGATTCGAAGCGCGTGGGGATCGAGAAACCCGATCCGCGGATCTTCGAGCTCGCGTTGGATCAGCTCCACACCCACGAGCAGCCGCGCGTCCACATCGGCGACTCGTACACCGCTGATGTCGCCGGTGCGCTCGCCGCCGGGTGGAACGCGATCTGGTATGGCCGCCGCGCGATCGCGGTGGACGATCCACGGATCGCGATCGCGACGAACGCCGCGATGACGCGCGCGGCGCTCAGCGCTTTCGGCGTTTGATCAGGCCGAGCAACCCGAACGCGAACAGTGCACCCGAGCCGGCGCCACCGGCGTTGCAGCCCGAGTGCTGCGCATCCGGCGCCGAGCCGTCGAAGTTCGAGCCTTGGGTCTCGCCCGCGACCGGCGTGAACCGGACCGCATCGAACACGAGCTGCGTCATCCCAGCGGCATCCTCGCCGGTGTTGTCACCGAGATGGATCGTCTGATGACCACCCGCATCGAACGCGAAGTCGCCGAGCGTTTGCCAGCCATCAACCGCGGTTTGATCGATCGTCACGTCCTGATCACCGGCAGCGGTGTGAATGACGTACTTCGCCTTCTTCGACTGCGCGTACGCTGCGCTCGTGTAGACCTCGACGGTGTACATGCCCGCGGCCGCGAAGTACGGATACCAGGTGCCGTAGTTGTATTCCTGTGCGTCGGACGTCGTGCGCGTCCACTGCAGCGTGTTGTCCTCGCCGGTATCGGACACGTGGCGCATGTAATCCGCCGGGCCACCCGATTCGAAGCACTTGCCGCTGTCGTCGACTTCGCCACCCTCGGCGGCGACGGTGTCACACGGTCCGCAATCTTCGGGGCAGCTCCACGTGCTCTCGTTCGCGCCGCACGTGCCATCGCCACACGTTCCCGGCGGGCCGAGGAAGGCTTCGAGCTCGGCCTTCGTGCCGTTCCAGCGATCGGTATCGACGTTGCCCGAGATGCCGTTGATGGCGCCGGTCGACGTGTACTGCCAGAACGCCCAATCGGTCCACGGCGCCGCGATGTTCGGGCACGTCGCGGTCGTGTATTGCGCGTGGAACAACGGTGACGGCAACACGTTCGCGCCGCCGACCGAATCGCGCCAGAAGTAGAAGCCGGTGTAGACGATCGGATCGCGACCTGTCTTCGCTTTGACGTGCGCGAGCCACTTCTTCGCGTTCGCCGCGATCGTCGCTGCGGATTGGCCGCCGGTGACTTCGACGTCGAGCATCGGCGGCAGATCGTCCGCCTTGAAGTCGCCCATCTTGTTCAGCAGCATGTCGGCCTGCGCGATCGGATCCTGGCCGGGCTCGAAGAACTGATACGCGCCGTGATAGACGCCGGCGGTGCGCGAGCCGCTCCAGTTCGCGTCGAACTTGCTGTCGGGCGAGTTGAGACCGTCGGACACGCGGATCATCGCGTAGACGACGCCGTCGGCCTTCACCTTCGCCCAATCGATCGTGCCCTGATACACGGACACGTCGATGCCCTTTACCGTCGGGCCCTTCCCACACACCGTCGCGGCTTGATCGATCTCACCCGCGGCCGGTTGTGCTGAATTCTCTGCACAAGCAGCCACCGCGAGCGCTGAAAGAATGACGGACTTCACGCGCGCGTGCTTCAGCAAGGGATGCGCCACGCATCGTGCCCCAGCTCTTACGCATTACGCGATGTAGGTAGCGCAGTTGGCGCGATCGATCTGCAAACTGTCGTGGTCAGTGCTCGTGCGCGTGCGCAGTCTCAGTCCCATGCTCGTGTCCGTGATCGGAATGCGCGAGCGTGCAGCGATGCACTTCGATCGTCAGGTGCGCGACATCCAACGCGTGCAACACCGCCGTGCGATAGACCTCGACGTCTTTCGGCGTGGCCGTCACGAGCGAGACGATGCAGCTGCGCCGACCTGGCCCCAAATCCCAGACATGTAGGTCCGCAACCCTCACGTCGTCGATCGCTTCGAGTTGTTTGCGAACGACACCTTCGCACGTCGGCGACGACACGACATCGAGCAGCTGACGCGCCGCTTGGAGGCACAGCGAAACGGCCCACCACACGATCACGCCGCCGCCGATAAATCCCATCAGCGGATCGAGGTACCAGAGGCCGAGCCACTTGCCGCACGCCAACGAAGCGATCGCGAGCACGCTCGTCATCGCGTCCGCGAAGATGTGGATGTACGCGGCGCGCAGGTTGAAGTCGAGCGTGCCGGCCTCGGGCTTGTGCTCGTGATGATCGTGATCGTCGTGATCATGATCGTGGTCATGATGATCGTGATCGTGACCGTGGCCATGATCATGGCCGTAGTGATGCTGGTGGCCGAGTAGCAGCACGCTCGCGATGTTCACGCCGAGCCCGACGATCGCGACGATCAATGCATCGTTGTAGTCGACCGCCTCGCGGTGCAGGAGGTGCTCGCCGCCTTCGTACGCCATCCAGAACGCGACGATCGCGAGCAGCACCGCACTCGTGTAGCCGGCGAGCGCGTAGATCTTGCCGGTGCCGAAGCTGAACGTGTCGCTGTTCGTGCGCGTGCGCGCATACCAGTACGCGACGAGCGTGAGGCCGAGCGCGAGCACGTGCGTGCCCATGTGCCAGCCATCGGCCTGCAGCGCGACGGACTTCGTGAAGTGCGCGATCACCAGCTCGGTGACCATCATCCCGGCCGTGAGCAACACGACCCATCGCGTGCGCCGCTCGCCGCTGCGATTGTGCTGTTCGTCCTCGTGATGGACGTGGGCGGCTAGGTCGTGCTGTGGCACGGGAGCAGTCTAGCAGTCAGTGCACGCCGAGGTAGGCCTTACGAATCTTGTCGTCTTTGGCCAGATCCGCCGCAGCTCCCGACGACACCAGCGCGCCGACCTCGAGCACGTGCGCCGTCTGCGCGACCTTCAACGCCATGTGCGCGTTCTGCTCGACGAGCAGGATCGTGGTCCCCTCGTTCGCGAGCTGCGCGACGATCTTGAAGATGACCTGCACGATCTGCGGCGCGAGCCCGAGCGATGGCTCGTCGAGCAGCAGCAACTTCGGCCGGGTCAACAGAGCGCGCGCGATCGCGAGCATCTGTTGTTCGCCGCCCGAGAGCGTGCCGGCACTTTGCCACAGGCGCTCCGCGAGCCGCGGGAACAGCTCGAGCGCGCGCTTCTTATCCTTCGCGATCCCGTCCGCATCGTTGCGCAGGAACGCTCCGATCTGGAGATTCTCCTCGACGGTGAGGTTCGCGAAGATCCCGCGACCCTCGGGGACGTGCGCCATGCCGAGCGCGACGATCTGATGAGCCGGCATCCCGGTGACGGGCTTGCCACCGAACGTGACCGAGCCTTTCGTGCACCCGATGAGGCCGCTGATCGCGCGGAGCGTGGTGGTCTTGCCCGCGCCATTCGCGCCGATCAACGTGACGATCTGGCCCTGCTCGACGGTGAAGCTCACGCCCTTCAGCGCGTGAATGCCGCCGTAGTGGACGTCGATGTCCTTCACTTCGAGGAGTGTGGTCACGACGCGGCTTCCTCTTCCGGAGCCCCGAGATAGGCCTCGATCACCTTCGGATCGTTCTGGATCGCATCCGGCAAGCCCGCCGCGATCGTGACGCCGTGATCGAGCACCGTGATGTGCTCGCAGATATCCATGACGAGGCCCATGTCGTGCTCGATCAAGAGGATCGCCACGCCGAACTCTTCGCGGAGCGATTCGATCAGCGCGCGCATGTCCTTCTTCTCTTGCGTGTTCATGCCGGCGACCGGCTCGTCGAGCAGCAGCACTTTGGGCTCGGTCGCGAGCGCACGCGCGATCTCCAACCGTCGCTGATCACCGTACGGCATCGACTTCGCCTGCTCGTCGGCGCGATGCGCGATGCCCAACACGTCGAGCAGCTCCATCGAGCGTTCGGTGATCGCCTGTTCCTCGGCGTTGTAGAGCGCCGTGCGAAGCAGCGATCGCCAGAGGCCACTCTTCGCGCGCGTGCCGGCCGCCGTGCGGACGTTGTCGATCACCGAGAGCTCGCCGAACAACCGGATGTTCTGGAACGTGCGCGCGAGGCCCGCGTGCGCGATCGCCGACGGCTTCTTGCCGTTCATCCGCTCGCCACCGAGCATCACGTCACCGCTGTCGGGCTGATAGACGCCGGTCAGGAGGTTGAACACCGTGGTCTTGCCCGCGCCGTTCGGACCGATCAGGCCCGACAGGCCTTTCGGCTCGATCGCGAGCGAGAAGTCCGTGACCGCCTTCAACCCGCCGAACGCGAGCGACAGCTTCTTCGCTTCGAGCGCGGGCTTACTCACGATCCTCTTTCCCGGTCGGATCTTCCGGCGGCTTCTTCCGGATCGTCGCCTTCGCCGGATCGCCCGCGGCACGCGTCTTCGTGCCCGGCCACCACGACATGTCCCACAGCTCGCGGATCCCGAACAGGCCCTGCGGCCGCACGATCATCACGATGATCAGCGCGAGTGCATACACCGGCATCCGGTAGTCGCTGAACGAGCGGAACAGCTCCGGCATGATCGTGAGCGCGATCGCCGCGACGACAACGCCGCTGATCGATCCCATACCGCCGAGCACGACCATGATCACGATATCGATCGACTTCTGAAACCCGAGCTCGCGCGGATTGAGCGTGGTGCCGAGCTCGTGCGCGAACAACGCGCCGCCGATGCCGGCGAAGAACGCGCTCGTCACGAACGACACGACCTTCACGCGCGCCGTGTTGATGCCCATCGCCTCGGCCGCGATCTCGTTCTCGCGCACCGCGAGCAACTGGCGGCCCTTCGACGAGGTCTTCAAGCGATACGCGACGATCAACACGATCGCGACGAAGCAATAGACGTAGAAGATCCGCGTATACGTCGGCACGCCGCCGAACCCGAGGCTGCCGCCGAGATTGCCGACGCTCGACGCCATCCCGGTGACTTGCTTCGGTGGCAACACGTCGCTCGTGCGCTGGATCAACACGCGGACGATCTCGCCGAACCCGAGCGTGACGATCGCGAGGTAGTCACCACGCAGGCGCAGCGACGGCAAGCCGACGATGAGGCCCGCGACCGCCGCCATCACGCCGCCGAGCACGCACGCGCACAAGAACAGGATGTCGCCGCCGCCGAAGAATCCGCCGTGTAATTCCGGCGAGCCCCATAGCTGGATCGATCCGTAATAGGTGAGCCACGCGGCCGCGTAACCGCCGACCATCATGAAGCCGGCGTGACCGATCGAGAACTGACCGCCGAAGCCGTTGACGATGTTGAGCGACACCGCGAGCACGATCGCGATGCCGATATCGAGCACGAGCTTCGCCGGGAACGGTCCCAACACCGGCGCGAGCACTTGCTGCAGGAACCACGCGACGACGAACCCGGCGACGAGCGGCCAGATCGACTTGCCGATCGCCGCGATCGGCGATTCCGGGCGAACGCGTTCGGCGAGGGTCTTCATACCTTCTCGATCACGTTCCTGCCGAACAGGCCATTCGGCCGCACGAGCAACACGAGGATCAGCAGCGTGAACACGTAGACATCGCGCAACTGCGTCGACAGATACGCCGAGCCGAACTCTTGGACCGCCGCGATCAGCAACGCACCGACGGCCGCGCCACGCACGTCACCGATGCCGCCGACGACCGCGGCGACGAACGCCGTCAGGCCGAGCAACACCCATTGCGATCCGGCGGTGATCTGGAGCGCTTCGTACTTCAGCGCGAACAACAGGCCACCTGCCGCCGCGAGCGCCGAGCCGACCGCGAACGTGATCGTGACGACGCGATTGACGTTGATGCCCATCAGGCTCGCGACGCGTTCGTCGAAGCTGACCGCGCGCATCGCCCGACCGAGCTTCGTGCGATAGACCAGGAACTGCAGGATCGCGACGAGCGCGATCGCGAGCAGGAACACGGTGATGTCGACGAACCGGAAGTGAACGCCGGCGATCGTCGCGATCGAGCTGTCCTTGACGAGCGGCGGCATGTGCTGCGGGTTCGGACCGAACGCCCAGGACAGCGTGCCGGTGTTCTGGAGCAGCAACGACACGCCAATCGCCGTGATCAACACGTTCAGGCGCGGCGCCTTGCGAAGCGGGCGATACGCGAGTCGCTCGATCGTCACGCCGAGCACCGCGCACGTCAGCATCGCGAGGATCAGGATCACCGGCAGACCGATCGCCGGCGGCGCCTTCGTCCATCCGAACCAGCCCGCAAACGTGAAGCTGATCCAGGCGCCGAACGTGAACACGTCGCTGTGCGCGAAGTTGATGAACCGCAGCACGCCGTAGACCAGCGTGTAGCCGAGCGCGATCAACGCATACAACGCACCGAGAGCGAGCGCGTTGACGATCGTCTGGAGCAGCTTCGCGAAGAAGCTCGCATCTTCACCGCCGGTATCGGCCGTGCGTTCAGGAACCGGTGGCAGCGGCGAGGTCGGCGGCAAGATCGTCGCCGTGTAGTGTGGCTTGCCGCCCTGCACCTTCAGGATCACGGCCGACTTCACCGGATCGCGGTTTTCGTTCAGCGTGATCACGCCGGTCACCGCCGGGAAGTTCTTGGTGTCGGCGATCGCCGCCGCGAGGTCCGGACCGTCGAGCGACTTCGCGTGCTCCATCGCGTCGAACAGGACGAGCGCGGCGTCGTAGCCGAGCGCGGCGAGGCCATCGGGCACCGTGCCGTACTTCGCCTTGAACTTCGTCACGAACTCTTGAACGGCGGGGCGCGTCTCTTCGAACGAGTAGTGGTTCGCGTAGTAGCTGCCTTCGATCGCGTCGCCGCCGATCTCGGTCAGCTTCTCCGAATCCCAGCCATCGCCGCCGAGGAGTGGCACCGTGATCCCGAGCTTGCGAGCTTGGCGGGCGATGTTGCCGGCATCCGTGTAGTAGCCCGGCAAGAAGATCGCCTCGGGGTTCGTATCCTTTAATGACTGGAGCTGTGCGGACAGCTCGACGTCACCACCGGTGTACGTCTGCATCGTGGTGACGGTGCCGCCGAGCGCGCGGAACGCCTTGTCGAACTCGATCGCGAGGCCCTTCGAATATGCCTGCTGCTGGTCGTAGAGGATGCCGACCTTTTGCGCGTGGAGGTTGTCGTGCGCGAACTTCGCGACGACGTAGCCTTGGAAGCCGTCGATGAAGCAAACGCGCGAGATCATGTTGCCGATCTGGGTGACGGTCTCGTTCGTCGACGACGGCGAGATCATCGGTACGCGATACGCTTGGGCGACCGCACCACCGGCCTTCGATAATGAAGAAGCGACCTCGCCGATCACGGCGCGGACGCCGCGTTCGGTAATGAGGCGAGTCACGGCGGTGCCGGCTTCTTGCGACTTGCCGGCGTCGTCGAGCGTGATCAATTCGATCATCCGGCCGCCGCGCACGCCGCCCTTCGCGTTGCGTTCGTCGACAGCGAGGCGGACGCCGCGATCGGTGGATTGACCGAACGTCGCTTCGGAGCCGGTCATCGATCCGTAGTGGCCGATCAGGATCGTGCCCGAACCGGAGTCGTGGCTAGCCGCCGCACTTGTCTGCGGTGACAAGCGATCGCACGAGAGTGCGAACACCACGCAAATCAGGGCCCAAAACCGCACCGAGATGTGTCGGTACCACGAGTCCGGCCACGGGTGCCAGACCAGCCAGCCGGTGCGCGCGCAGGGCGCATTTGTGTGATACCCCAGGGGCGTCACTGTGACCGAACCCAGCGCAGGCATGTCCGGCTCCCATCGAGTCGATGCGACCGGCCACCGTCATACGGCCACGCACGTCGCACACGGCCACGAGCCGCATAATCGCAAAGAGCTAGCGATGCTGTCGCTAGGCGCACTTGGCGTCGTCTACGGCGACATCGGTACGTCCCCGCTCTACGCGATGGGCGAGTGTATCTCCGCCGACCCGACCAAGGAGCACGCCGTCAAGGCGGCTACCAACATCGTCGACAAGGCCGGTACGGTGGTCGGCCAGACGATCGTGCCCGAGAACATCTTCGGCATCGTGTCGCTGTTCTTCTGGGCGCTGCTGTTGGTGGTCGTCATCAAGTACCTCGTGTTCGTGCTCCGCGCGGACAACAAAGGTGAAGGCGGCATCCTCGCCTTGGCGGCCCTCGTCGACGACAAGACGAAGCAAAACCGCACCCGCCTCGCGATCCCGATCCTGCTCGCGCTGTTCGGCGCGGGCCTGCTCTACGGCGACGGCGTGATCACGCCCGCGGTGTCCGTGCTCGGCGCCGTCGAAGGCGTGGCCGAAGCGAACCCGACCCTCCGCTACCTCGTGGTGCCCGTGAGCGTCGCGATCCTCATCGCGCTGTTCATGGTCCAGCGGCTCGGCACGCACAAGATCGGCAACGTGTTCGGCTGGGTGATGTTGTTGTGGTTCGTCGCGATCGGCCTCGTCGGCATCCCGCACATCCTCCAGCACCCCGAAGTGTTCAAGGCGATCAGCCCGCACTACGCGATTTACTTCCTGATGCACGGTGGCTGGCGTGCGTTCTTCCTGCTCGGCTCGGTCGTCCTGTGCATCACCGGCGGTGAAGCGCTCTACGCGGACATGGGTCATTTCGGCAAGACGCCGATCCGGTTCGCGTGGACCACGGTCGTGTTCCCGGGCCTCCTGCTCAACTACTTCGGCCAAGGCGCGCTCTACCTCGAAGAAGGCAACAAGGTCTCGAACCCGTTCTACGACCTGGTGAGCGGCACGCCGTTCCTGATCCCGATGATCATCCTCGCCACGATGGCCGCGATCATCGCGAGCCAAGCGCTGATCTCCGGCGCGTTCTCGCTAACGAACCAAGCCGTGCAGCTCGGCTACGCGCCGCGCGTGACCGTCGTCCACACCTCGAGCAAGGCCGAGGGCCAGATCTACATCCCCGAGGTGAACTGGGGCCTCATGGTCGCGTGCGTCGCGCTCGTGATCGCGTTCAAGTCGAGCACGAACCTCGCGGCGGCGTATGGCATCGCGGTCACCGGCACGATGGGCATCACGTCGTTCTTGTACTTCCTCGTGTGCCGGCGCAATTGGCACTACAGCTGGGGTCTCGCACTCGCGCTGTTCATCCCGATGGTGCTGATCGACCTGTCGTTCTTCTCGGCGAACGTCGTGAAGATCGCCGCCGGTGGTTGGTTCCCGCTCGCGGTCGGCGCGGCGGTGTTCGTGATCATGACGACCTGGTGGCGGGGTCGCCACGAGCTGTCGAAGACGATGGAGGCCGGCAGCATCCCCGACGAATTGTTCCTCGCGGATGTTGCCGACCAACACCTGCCGCGCGTGTCGGGCACGGCGGTGTTCATGTCGTCCGGCACCGATGGCATGCCGAACGTCCTCTTGCACCACGTGAAGCACAACAAGGTGCTGCACAAGCAGGTGGTGCTGTTGTCGATCGTGACGCAAAACTTTCCGTTCGCGATCGGCAACCAGTCGCTGCAAGTCAGAGAGCTCGGGCACGGGTTCTATCGCGTGCTCGCGAATGTTGGATTCATGCAGCAACCGAACGTGCCGCGTATCCTCAACCGTTGCGAGAAGCATGGCCTCACGGTGAACGCTTCGGATACGACGTATTATCTCGGTCGCCAAACGTTGCTCACGACGGGACGCACGCACATGGCACGCTGGCGAAAGATCCTGTTCTCCTTTCTGAGTCGTAATTCGCGTCCGCCGACGGCGTTCTTCAACTTGCCGCCGAATCGCGTGGTCGAGCTCGGCCTCCAGATCGAGCTGTAGTCAGATCAACACGCGGCTAGGTCTGCGATGTAAACGGGGGCCGACGGCACCAGCATCGAGAGCTGGCGCAGGCGTTCGGTCGCGAACTTTCCGGCGAGCGCCGGGTACACGTTCGGTGCGAGCTCGCGGATCGCGGGCAGCACGGCGTTCTCTTCATAGGTCGCGTGCTCGCGCACCATGTCGCGGAGGCGGCCCGCTCGCATGAACCACTCGCGGCTATCGAGTGGCGTACACACCAACGCAGCGAGAGCGGTCTCTTGCTGGCGATGCGACGCCGCTGCTTCACGAATGATCGCGTCGAGGGCATCCCGCGCTGGAAGGTGCGCGAGCACGGACGAAAACACGATGTCTTCTGCCTCGGCATGAGCCGTCAGGCCGAGCCGAACACCGTCGAGCGCCGTGCGAGTTTGGCTGAGGTTCTTTTCGCGGTTCAGCAGCGTGATGAGGCCCTTATCGAGGTCTTCATGATCACGGCGCAAAAGCGACAAGATGTCGTTCCCCATGAACGATGTAAGCGTGCAGTGACGATGCCTCGTGATTTTGTGTGACCTATGGCCCGCGAATGGCTGTGATGCGATCGCGAGTACAGTTCGAGGGCGATTATTAAGCGCATCGCGAGCGTGTCCGCGCACGGCCGGTGTGCGGCGTGCGCGAGCGACTCGATATAATGTGAAGACGTGACTACAACCGCGCAAAAGTTCTTCGCAAAGCGAAGCGCGGTTGTCGGAGCCTTACTGATCTTCGTGCTGATCGTGATCGCTGCGTTTCGTCCCGGCGCTCGCGATCCGATCGCGCAAGACATCGATCATGGTTTGACAGAACGCGGCGCCCCGATCGGCCCCTCGTTCTTCGGTGATGGCGCCGCGTGGCTCGGGACGGATCACCTCGGGCGAGATGTCTGGTCGCGCGTCGCGAGTGGTGCAGGAAATTCGCTCGAGATCGCCTCGCTCGCGACGCTGATCTCGCTCGTGATCGGGTTGTCGGTGGGTCTCGTCGCCGGCTACGCGGGCGGCTGGGTCGACAACGTGTTGATGCGGTTTGTCGATCTGGTGTTGGCGTTTCCCTATCTGCTACTCGCGATCATGTTGGCGGCACTCGTCGCCGCGGATTCGAATGCGGCGGTGATCCTCACGCTCGGGTTCGTCGGCTGGACCACGATGGCACGCGTCATTCGCGGCAAGGCGATGGCGCTCTCGCGATCCGAAATGGTCGTGGCCGCGCGCGCTCTCGGCGCATCGCCGTGGCGGATCGTGACGCGGCACGTGATGCCGAACGTGTTCGGCGTGACGATCGTCGTGGCGACGCTCGGGTTCGCGCAGAACCTCTTGGCCGAGGCGCTACTCGGCTATCTCGGCCTGGGCGTGCCGCCACCGACGGCAACCTGGGGCCGGATGCTGTTCGAAGGCCGCGTGTACTACCGGACGGCACCCTGGCTCGTGATCGCGCCGGGTGTCGCGATCTTCGTCGCCGTGGTCGCGTTCAACCTGCTCGGCGAAGGCCTGCGCGATGTGCTCGATCCGAAGGAGCAGCGATGAGGTGGGCGTTGCTGGTGATCGTCGCGTGCAGCTCGCCCGATCGCGGACCGCGCTTCATGGGTGCTGGACATTCGTCGCCGGTCGATGGCGGCACGTTGCGGTTCGCGGTCACCGATCAGGTGCGGACGCTCGATCCGACCGTGCAATACGAAGAGACGTCGAGCTACGGCGTGCATCCGGTGTACGAGACGCTGATCGATTTCGAGCCGGCGCGACGCGAGGACGACCGCAGCGGCTACACGCTCGAACCACGGCTCGCGGAACGCTGGGAGGTTTCGGCAGACGGTCTCGCGTATCATTTCTGGCTGCGCGACGGGATCACGTTCTCCGACGGCGAACCGGTCGTCGCCGGCGATTTTGTCTACGCGTTGGATCGAGCACTGACGAAGCCGGACTCGGGCTATCTCGGCTTCCTCGCGGGCGTGGCCGGCTATCAAGACGTCATCGATCAGAAGAAGCCGCATTGCGAGTGCTTCGAAGCGCTGAACGATCGCGAGCTCGTCATTCATCTCGACAAACCGAATCGATCGTTCTTGGAATCGCTGACGCTGTCGTTCGCCACGCCGATGAAGCGTGCGTGGGTCGAGAAGGTCGGCGATCAAATCCAGCACGAGGCGCTGGGCACGGGGCCATTCGAGGTCGAGACCTGGGAACAGGGTCGCCGGCTCGTCTTGAAGAAGAACGCGCGGTACTGGAACGCGAGTGCGATCCATCTCGATCGGATCGAGATGATCGAGAACGTGCCGCGCGACACCCAGTTCTTGATGTTCCAAGCGGGCGAGATCGATGCGGCGGAACGGCTATCGGCGCCGGACTACTTGTGGATCATGGATCAGCCGGCGTGGGCGCCATATGTCCAGTCGCGCGCGATGATGTACTCGTACGGCTCGCGGATGAACGTCGAGATGAAGCCGTTCACGGATCGGCGCGTGCGGCAGGCGATGAACTACGCCGTGAACAAGCAGCACGAGGTGAAGTTGTTGATGGGCGCGGCAACGATCTCGCACGGCATCTTGCCGCCGGGCGTGTTCGGTCGCGACGACAAGCTCCAGCCCTACCCTCACGATCCGGCAAAAGCGCATGCGCTGTTGGCGGAGGCCGGCTATCCCGACGGGTTCGATGTCGACTACGTGGTGATGAGCGATGATGAAGCGAGCCGGCTCGCGTCATCACTGCAAGCGGATCTCGCGGAGGTCGGCGTGCGCGTGCATCTGCAGGTCGTGACGCTCGCGACGTACGCGACGGCGATCGGCAAGCGTCACGGCGCCGCGTTCGGCAAAGGCACGTGGGTCGGCGACTATCCGGATCCGGCGGACTTCTTCGATCCGCTGTTCCAGTCGAAATCGATCGGCGACGAGAACTCGTCGAATAGCTCGTTCTACTCGAACCCGGCCTTAGATCAACTTCTCGAGGACGCGCGAGCAGAAGCCGACGTGACGAAACGCGCGGAGATGTATCGGCAGGCGGAGCGCATCGTGTACGACGACGCGCCGTGGATCTGGGAATACCACCAGAGCCTCACCGAAGTCGTGCAGCCGTATTTGAAGGGCTACGGCATTCACCCGATCCGGCTGCGCGACTTCACGCGCGCGTGGTTGGACAAATGATCCTGCGACGGCTCGCATGGTCCGCGCTCGTCGTGTGGTTCGTGGTCACGGCGACGTTCGTGATGACGACGTTCATTCCCGCGGATCCGGCGAAGGCGTTGCTCGGACCGCATGCCACACCCGATGCGATCGAGCGCGTCCGTGCGCACTACTGCTTGGATCGCGGGCGGCTGCACCAATACGGCTGCTTCGTCGATCACGTGATCCACGGCGATCTCGGCGAGAGCTACCGCAGCAAGCGCCCGGTGACCTCGATCATCCGCGAGCACGTGTGGCCGACGGTGCAACTGGCGCTCGCGGCGATCGTGCTGCAGCTGTTGATCGGCGTGCCGCTCGGCGTGTGGGCGGCGATCCGGCGAGGGCGATGGCCGGATCACGCGTCGACGCTGCTGGGCCTACTGGGCCAGAGTGCGCCGACGTTCTTCGTCGGGACGATCGCGCTCTACCTGCTCGCCTATCGGTTCGGGTGGTTCCCGATCGGTGGCTACGGGGATGGCTTTCTCTCGCGCCTCCATCACCTGGTCCTGCCGGCAATGACGTTGGCGGCGGTCGGTGTCGCTTACTACGCCCGCGTGATCCGCAGCGAGATGATCGACGTGCTCGGCGAAGACTACGTGCGCACGGCCCGGGCGAAAGGCCTCGCCGAACGCGACGTGATCGGCAAGCACGCGCTCCGCAATGCGCTCGGGCCGTTGGTCACGCTGATCGGGCTCGATCTCGGCGTGCTGCTCGGTGGCGCGGTCGTCACCGAGGCGATCTTTTCGTGGCCGGGGCTCGGGCGCGAGGTGCTGCAGGCCGTATTAGAGATCGACATTCCTCTAATCCTCGGCGTGGTGATGGTCGCGGCGATCGCGATCGCGGTCGCAAACCTGCTGGTCGATCTCGCGTATTTGTGGATTGATCCACGTCTGCGTGACTAAGCTTCCTCGACAAGTCTGGCTGCTCGGTGGCGTGTCGTTCTTCGCCGACGTGAGCGGCGAGATGATCTATCCGCTCTTGCCGCTGTTCATCGTGGCAGTGCTCGGCGCGTCGGCGACGGACATGGGATGGATCGAGGGCTGTGCACAAGGCATCGTCGCGCTCGTCACGGCGTGGGCCGGCATTCGCAGCGACCGGTTCCGGCGACGTGTGCCGTGGGTGCGGGCGGGCTACACGTTGCCCGTGATCGGCAAGGCGATCCTCGTCGGTGCGACGGCGTGGCCGTTCGTGTTGCTCGGGCGCACGGTCGATCGGTTGGGCAAGGGCTTCCGCGGGTCGCCGAAGGATGCGTTGATTGCGGATGTCGTGACGCCGGAGACGCGCGGGCGAGCGTACGGCCTCGATCGCGCGCTCGATACGGCGGGTGCGGTCGTCGGTGTCGTCGTCGCGGCGGTGCTGCTCTGGTGGTTGAGCGGGACGCCGAATGGCAAGGGCGTGGCGACGACCGAAGCGCGGCCGTATCGGATCGTGTTCGCGGTCGCGGCCGTGCTCGGGTTGTGCAGCGCGGGCCTGACGTTCCTCGTGAAGGATCCCGTCGAGGTCGCTGCGGAAAAGAAGCCCGATGCGCCCGGTGCGATGAAGTTGCCGGCCGCGTATTGGAAGGTGTTCGTGATCCTGATGGCGTTCGCGCTCGCGAATTCGTCGGACACGTTCCTGCTCCTGCGCGCGCAGAATGTCGGGTTGTCGGCGTGGGCTGTCGTGGCGGCCTATGCGGCCTACAACGTGTTCTATGCGGCGATCTCGTATCCGGCGGGCGTGCTCTCGGATCGGCTCGGGCGGTGGAAGGTGATCGTGATCGGCTGGGTGATCTACGCGGGCGTCTACGTGGTGTTCGCGTTCGCGGATGCGACGACGATCTGGCCGGCGTTCTTGTTCTATGGCGTGTACATGGCGTTGACGGACGGTGTGGGCAAGGCGCTGATCGCGGATGTCGCGCCGAAGGAGCATCGCGGGCGCGCGATGGGTATCTTCAATGTCGGCATCGGCGTCACCACGATCATCTCGTCGGTCGTCGCGGGCGTGCTGTGGGATCGCGTGTCGCCGGCGGCGCCGTTCTGGCTCGGAGCCGCCAGTGCGGTGGTCGCGCTGGTGATCGTGGCGATCGCGCGTCCGGGCAGTCAGCGCGAAAAGCGTGCGCCGTAACGCGAGCGAAGTGGTCCGTAGTCCACGCCGTACTTGTAGCTTAGGAGCGTGAAGCGCTGAAGACGGGGCATCGCGCTGGATGCGAAGGCGGCGACGGATTCGGTATCGAATGCTGGAGCCGTGATCGTTAACGAGTGGAGGTTTCGAACCGCGGGAATCCACGCGAGGCGCGCGATGTCGGCGTCGGAGCGGACCGTTTGGATCGTCAGTGCTGCGAGCGCGGGCCAATGTTGCTCCAGGATGCGCGCGATATCGACGAAGCCATCGACGTGCTCGAGGCGAAGATCGACGACGGTCGGGACGGCCGGGATGCTCGTGAGCTCGAACCGCGTCGATAGGAAGCCGAGCGTCGTCAGCTGATCGCGAAACGGAATCGGGTTGCCGGGCGTGATCACGCAGGCATGCAGATGAAGCGCGCGAACCCACGGGAACGGCGCTTCGTCGAACGCTTCGAGCATCTCGCCGGTGAAGCTCGTCAACACGAGCGAGCGCACGGTCGCGCAGGCGTTGCCCGTGATCGCCGGGACCCGGGCGTCGAGCTTGAGCTGCTCGGGGAAGCCGCGTGCGAACGTCACGATCGGGCCGCGCAAGGTTTCGACCGGTGAGGTCGTCGCGCTCGCCATCACGCGCTCGGGGAAGCCGAGCTCTTCGACCCACCGCGCTCCGTTCTCGCGAAGCAGATCGGCCTCGCGACGCTCGAGCGGCACTCGTGTGGGATCGCGTGGATCGCGCGCGGCGAGCTCGAGCTGGACCGCGATGAACTCGCCGCGCGGATCGTCGCCGAGCGAGTCGGCGTAGACGCGGCGTGCGGTGTCGTCCGCCGGGTTCGCGTAGATGTCCTCGAGAAGCGTCATCTATGCGAACCGAGCAGTGCGGTGAAGGTCGAGCTGTGTCAGGAAATTCGTTCCGAACCGTGCGCGTAACGCAGCCTCGTCGACGCCAGCATCGGGTTCCGCGATCACGAAACGCTTCAAGCGTGGCATCTCGGCATTCGCGAAGGCGGCTGCCGTCACCGGTCCACAGCGGTCGAGCACGAGTGTCTCGAGATTTCGGACATCGCGGACCTGCGCCAGTGTAGCGAGTGCCTCGTCGGCGACTCGACCATCGAGCGACAAGCTCGACAGCGCCGGCCAACCCGCACGAACGACGCTCATGACATCGAGCGCATTTCCGATCGGCGGCAGGTTTCCGACCTTCAGCGTCAGCGCGGTCACGTCGCGTCGCCACGTCCCGCGCTCGAGCGCCGCGAGGTTCGTCAACCCGGCTTGATCGATGACGAGCTCGCGTAATCCGGTGAGATCGACGAGGCAGTCGGCATCCGCGACGATGTTCGCCAGCTTCAGCGTGCGAAGTTGCTCACGCAACGCGATTTCCGTGATCGGCGTCGGAAAACCCGAGACCAAATACAACTCGTCGACCCGCGGAAACCGCTCGGGCGTCACGAAGCCGAGCACCCGAGGCGACACGCCAGTGACCACGAGCGTCCGGATCGTCGGCGTGTTCGCGTGTTCGAGCGCGTCGCCGCGCAGTCGTAACGCGTCCGGAAAACCGCGCTCGACGAGCACCATGTCGGGGCCGACGTGATGGATCTGCGGGCGGTACGGCAGCCGCGCATAGATCTGCACCGTCGCCGGTAGCCCGAACGCGGACAACCACTCGTCGCTGTGAGCGCTGAACAACATGTTCTCGCGCTTCACGAGCTCCAAGCGGTTCGCTTGGTCATGCCCGAGCGCAGCGAGCTCGAGCTGCACCGCGATGAATTCACCGTACGGATCGTCGCCGAGCGAATCGGCGTAGACGCGGCGAACGGTGTCGTCGTCGAGATTCGCGATCACTTGATCGAGCAGCGTCATCGATTCCACCCTTCCCCACCAGCCGCGTCGACTAGGCTTCGTCGAGCGCGCGATCCTCGCGGCTCGGCTTCTTCTTGCTCTCGATTCCGAGGTCCGCGAGCTTCTTGCGCAACGTGTTGCGATTCAGACCGAGCAGCTCCGCCGCCTTCACCTGATTGCCACCGGTGTGCGCGAGCACCACGTCGAACAGCGGCCGCTCGACACGCGCGAGCACCTTCTCGTAGAGATCGTGCGCGGGATAGCCATCGATGCGCGCGATCAGACCCGCGAGCTTCGCCTTCACCATCTCTTCGAATGCGAGATCCTCGAGCGGCACGCGCGTGGCGACCACCGGCAGGACCTCGTCGACATCGCCGGCCTCGATCTTATTGCGCTGGACGCGCACGATCAGGCGCCGCGCGATCGACTTCAGCTCGCCGACGTTGCCGGGCCACGGATATTCGGCGAGCCGAGCGTGCGCGCGCGTCGAGATCGAGGGCTTCGCGCGACCGACCTCGGCCGCGTAGTGCTTGATCCAGCGCTCGAACAGCGAGGGCAGATCGTCGATCCGATCGCGTAGCGGCGGAACTTCGATCTTGCGTGGTGCGAACAGATCGTAGAAGTCGCGCTTCACGATCGCGGCATCGACGGCGTGCTCGATATCGACATCGGCGGTGGCAACGACATGGACGTCGTGGCCTTCCTTCTGCTGGATCGCCTTCTTGAGCGTGCGCTGCGACGGCGCCGACAGATCGATCATGTCTTTGACGACGAGCGTGCCGTTCGCCGCCGCCTTCAACGCGCGATGCGCACGATCGCAATCGTCCTCGGAGGCGATCTTCTGGACATCCGCGCCTTCGAACGTCGGGCGCACCGTGATGAAGCGCTCGGCCTTGCGCGGACTGCGCTGGTGCAACACGCGCGCGACGAGCTCGCGCCCCGTGCCGTGCTCGCCCGTGATCAAGACCGGCGCGGTGCCATCCGCATACGCCTCGACCTGCGCGGCAACTTCGCGCATGGCTTTGCTTTCGGCGACGAGAAAATCGTCCGCCCGCAGCGACGCGCGGAGCATTACGCGGCGTTCTCCGAATCGTCGGCGAACTGGGCGTCCATCGAGCCGCGCTCGCCTTCGGGTGCGAGCCCGAGCCGGCGCTGGCGTTCGATCAATTGCGCGAAGTAGTCCTCGACGAGCGCGCGCGCCGACGCGAGATCCGGTGCTTCCCACACGCGCAAGCGCAGCGCGTTGCAGCCATAGAGCCCACGCGCGTACCAGGCGCAGGCCTTGCGGACCTCGTGCAACGTGCGCGGGCCACCGCGAAGTTGCTCGATCAGATCGACGTGCCGGCGATAGACCGAGAGCCGCTCTTCGAGCGTGGGCGCACCGGGATCCGGGCGACCTTCGCAGACCTCGCGGAGGCGCGAGAACAGCCACGGGTTGCCGAGCGCGCCGCGGCCGATCATCACGGCATCGCAACCGGTGAGCTCGCGCAGGCGCAGGAACTCCTCGACGTTCGTGACATCGCCGTTGCCGACGACCGGGATGTGCGCGGGCACGGCCTCGCGAACGAGGCGAATGATCTCCGGATCGGACTTGCCCGAGAAGCCCTGCGTGCGCGTGCGACCGTGGACGGTGATCATCTTCGCGCCCGCCTCGACCATGGCGCAGGCGAACTCGGGCGCATTCTTGTGGCCCTGATCCCAACCGGCGCGGTGCTTGACGGTGACGGGGACGTTTTCGGGGACCGCGGACACGACGGCGCGCACGAGCATCTGCGCGATTTCGGGCTCGCGCATGAGCGCGCTGCCGCACTCGCCGGCGACGACGCGCTTGGCCGGGCAGCCCATGTTGATGTCGACGAGCGACGCACCGATCGCGACGGCGATCTTCGCGGCGTCGTGCATCATGTGCTCCTCGCGACCGAAGATCTGGACGCCGAACTTGCGGCCGTTCAACGACGCGGTGAGCTTGCCGGTGGTCTTCTTGTCGCCGATCGACAGGGCGTGGGCCGAGAGGAACTCGGTGATCGTGAAGCCGACCCCGAGCTCTTCGGCCACGGTCCGGAACGGCAGATCGGTGACCGCCGCCATGGGGGCGAGGATCACGGGAACGTCGATGTCGATCGGTCCGATACGCACGGCAGCGTGTATTTACCGGAACCGATCGCAAACGTAAATCGAAACGAAAACCGTAATTGTCGCGCCGGTTTACTCCCGCAAATCCGCGGGCGAATTGACGTTGCGCAGCCAACGCGAATCGAGATCGGTGAGCCAAGTCGTCGCACTCGCGGTCAGGAGCTCGCCCACGCTCCAGCGATTCGTGCGCAGCCGATCCTCGATTTCCGGGAGCAGCGATCGGATCACGACGCACGCGAGGGGCTCGATCCGGTCATCGATCTTCACGCCCACGGTCCCCGATCCGGCGATCAGACGATCGAGCAACTCGCCGGTCACATCGGGCATGTCGCCCGCGATCACGAGCAGGCGCTCGGCATCGCTCGCTTGTAGGCCGGCGGCGATGCCCGCGAGTGGCCCTTCGCCCAGGTAGTCCTGGACGGTCCGAAATCCGGACACTGGCTCACGCGCCGAAACCAAGATCTCGCGCACGCGCGGGTGCAGCAGTGCTGCCTGGCGATCGATGATCCGCTCGCCATCGATCACGAGCTCGTGCTTCGCGATGCCGCCGAAGCGAGTCGCGCGGCCACCGGCAAGGATGAGGGCATCGATCATGCTTGCAGCGCTTTCGCCGTGGCCTCGTCCGCCGGGAAGAAGCTCTCGATCGCGAGCTCCGAGCTCGTCACGTCGAGCGGCGTGCCGAAGATCGTCGTCGTCGATAGGAACGTTAGCTCGCGATCGCCGAGCCGCATCTTCAGCGTGACGAGCAGGTCCGGCGGCGCATCGTGCGCGAACCGCGGCCCGCCACCGAGCTCTTCGTACAATGCCGCGAGCACCGGGTCGCCACTCGCATCCACTTGTTGCTGCAGGCGATGTAGCACGTGCTTGCGCCACTCCGGCAGGTTCACGATCTTCGGCGCGAGCCCTTCCGGATGCAGCGACATTCGCAACGCATTGACCGGCGCCTGCAACAACGCGGGCGCGACACCGTCGAGGAACGGCGCGAACGCCTGGTTCGACGCCACGATCGTCCAATGCCGATCGATCGCGAGCGCTGGATACGGCTCGTGACCCGCGAGTACGAGCTCGACCGCCCGCCGCGTCTGCGCGAGCTCCGGCGCATCGTACGCGTACTGCGTGTAGACCGGCGCGAAGCCCGCCGCGAGCAGCAGCGCGTTGCGCGCACGCAACGGCAACGCCAGCGCCTCGGCGAGCGTCATCACCATGTCGCGACTCGGCGCGGCTTTGCCCGACTCGAGGAAGCTGACGTGCTTCGTCGAGATCTGCGCGTCGAGCGCGAGCGCGAGCTGACTCATCCGCCGGCGCTCGCGCCACTGCCGCAACAATTCGCCGACCGGCTGCTCGGGAACCTGCATGCCCGTAGCGTACCTGCCCTGCCGATTTGCGCGATTACCTCGGAGGTAAACCGAAACCTACCTGGGAGGTAATCGCGGGTTTGCGCGCGGATCGTCATCGTGAGGGCATGCAAAACATCGTCGACCGTTATCTCGCCACCTGGAACGAAACCGATCCGACGCGCCGCGCGGCGTTGCTCGCGCAGACGTTCACCCCGGACGCGCGCTACGTCGATCCGCTCGCCGCGGTTGCCGGCCACGATCAACTGAGCGCGCTGATCGGCGCGGTCCAGGCGAAGTTTCCCGGCCTCGCGTTCACGCAGCGCGGTGGCGTGGATACGCACAACAACCTCGCGCGGTTTTCGTGGTCGCTCGGCCCCGCGGGCGGCACGGACATCGTGACGCTCGACGGCGATCGGATCGCGAACGTCGTCGGCTTTCTCGATCATGTTCCCACCACGCCGAAGTCGCCGTTCGTGACCACGCGCGATGGCGAGCAATTGTTCGTCACCGATACCGGCGGTACAGGCATGCCGATCGTGTTCGTCGCGTCGAGCAGCTTGCCGGGCACGATGTGGAAGTTCCAGGTCCCGGCGTTCCGCGCGGCGGGCCTGCGTTGCATCACGTTCGATCGCCGCGGCCATGGCCGGTCGACGCCGGCGACGAGTGGCTTCGATCTCGAGACGCTCGCCGACGACCTCGATTCGGTGATGACGTCGCTCGATCTACGAGGCGCGATGCTCGTCGCACACTCGATGGGCGGCGCCGAGGTCGTGCGCTACCTCGCGAAGCACGGCACCACGCGCGTCGCCAAGGTCGCGTTGATCGCGCCGACCACGCCGTCGGTACCGCGCACGCCGGACATCACGAAGCTGCTCCACGCGCAGCTCTCGACGAACTACGCCAAATGGGTCGCCGATAACAAGGCCGCGTTCTTCGCCACGGATGCGATGCCGGAGATGCTCGATTGGATCGCGACGGAGATCCTCGCGATCGCGCCCGATGCCGCGATCCAGATGGACGACACGATCGTCGCCGCGAACCTCCAAGAAGACTGCCGCGCGATCGACAAGCCGACGCTGATCATCCACGGCGATCTCGACGCGAGCGTCCCACTCGACTGCGCCAAGCGCACGGCTGCCGCGATCCGCGGTGCGCGCCTGTCGATCTATGATGGCGCCGCGCACGGCGTGTTCCTGACGCATCTCGACCGTGTAAACGCCGAGCTGATCGCGTTCGCGCACGCCTGAGGCGCGCGACGAGTGATCGCGCACTTAGATCGGCTACTTTGACGAGTTGGATACCGTCCCCACCCGCGCTTCGCGGAGTTACGCGATCCACTACGGCGAAATGATCGACCGCGCGACGCGCTGGACTGCACGCTCGCGCTGAACGATCGCGCGGAAGCCCGAACACGGCGACTGCGTCCGCTCAGGACACGCCGTACACGGCGAGCGATCCGCGCCACGTCTGCCGTAGAGCAAGCGAAGCCCGCCGACGATCGCGGCCGCGCCACCTGCGAGCGCGAAGCCCGCCGTGCGAAACGTCAACATGCTCGTCGTCATCGCGAACGCGAACAGCGCCGCGGGAATCAGACGCGTGATCCACTTCGAGTGCCGCTTGCCAACATCGCTAGCGCCGGGTTTCGAATACAGCGTCGCGAGCAGTAGGAACCCGCCGACGCCGACCGCCGCGATTGCGAGCCGCACATCGCCACCGACGACGAGCCCCGCAGCGCCACCAACCGCACCACCGACCACCGCGAACGTGCACCCGCGACACAGCCGCGTCTTGCCGATCCGCACGACCTCACCCGCGTACTGCTCGCACAGCGGATGGTGCGCGAACCGATGAAACCGATGCGCGCGACGCGACAACCGGTCGAGCGCCTTTTGCGTCGTCCGCGACAACCGTCGCCGCGGCAACCGCGCCGCTGGAACGAACGTTTCCACTAACCCTGACGCAACCGCACGGCCGTGCCGTACGCGACGATCTCGTTCGTGTTCTGCATGAGCTCGCCGGAATCGAACGCGAGCCCGAACACCGCATTCGCGCCCATCTGGATCGCGTGCTGCTCCAACCGATTCATCGCCTCGTTGCGCGAATCGATCGCGAGCTGCGTCAGCGCCGTGATCTCGCCACCGGCGATCGACTGACATCCGGCACACGCTTGCCCGACGACGGACCGCGACCGCACGGTGATGCCCCAGCACGGCCCCAGCACCGCTTCGACCTGCTGGTTCGGCGGCGGCGTGAACGTGGTGATGATCAGGATGCGATGGGGAGAGACGTTCCCCGGAACGTGTGCGGCGGCCATCGCGCCGACCGTATCACTTCAAGAGCGCTTCGACGTCGTCCTGGCCGGGGGTCGTGATCTCGGGCCCGCTCGGCGCGAGATACACGCTGACTTCCGAGCGCACGCCGAATTGCCCGGCGAAGTAGAGGCCCGGGCCGACGGTGAAGCCGGTGCCCGGCGTGAGGATGCGCGTGTCCTTGACCTCGAAGTCGTCGAGATCCGCGCCGCCACCTTGGAGATCCGAATCGATCGAGTGCCCGGTGCGGTGCATGATCTGATCGCCCATGCCCGCCTTCTTGATGAACGCGCGCGTGGCCTGATCGATCTCGGCGCCGGTCACGGGCCGATGCTTGCGCCCGCGATCCGTGATCATCACGACCGCTTGATCGCGCGCCGCGCTGACGGTCTGGAACGCCTGCGCGATCTTCTCCGGCACCGTCTTGTCCGCGACGGCGACCCAGGTCTGCGCCGCATAGATGCCCTCGGGCTTGTCGACCTTCGCCGAAATCGAGATCACGATCGGATCACCGAGCTGGATGTTCGCCGTCCGCGCCGCCGTCGGCACGTAGTACGGATCCGCGGTGTTCGCACCCGCCGCGACGACCGGTGGCGGCCCGACGAGCCCGCGCATGCTCATCCCGCGGATGATCTTCTGCTGGACCTCGAGCTCGTTGATCGGCTGGTGCGCGGTCATCCGCTGTTGGACGAGAGCGAGCGCTTCCTTGCGCAGCTCCGCGATGTGATGGACCGCGATGTAATGCGCCGTGCGACCGGGGTCGCCCCAGATCGCCTTCGTGTATTGCACGAGCGTCTCCGACGAGCGCACCGCCACACCCGTGGCGCGGATCAGCTCCAGCGTGCCGGCATCGACGCGCGACAGGTTCGGCAGCGCCGCTTTCGGCGAGTACTCGATCGCGACCTGCTTCACACCCTTCAACATCACCGCGAGCTGCTTCGCGAAGTCGCTGTAGCGCAGATACGTCAGCTTCTTGCCCGGCAGGTGATCGAACTGACGCAGCTCCGAGTTGTGGACCAGCGTGATCGGATCGCCCGCGGCCGGCACCAAGTAGAACCACGGCCGCTGCGGATGTCCCGACGGACCGACGAGCTTCACCGCGATCGGATTGCTGCCATCGCGATCGTAGAGCAACCATCCATCGAGGCGCTGGACCGCCAACAGACCCTGCACCGCCGTGAGATCCGACAGGCCGACACGCGCGGGCTGCGGGTTATCCGCGGACGGCGTGTACGGATCGACCGGCGTGGTCTTCTTCGGCGGATCTTTAGGTGCGTCTTTCGGCGCGTCCTTTTCGGATCGGCTTTCGCCGGCTCCGCATACGGATCTTCAGGCGCCGCTTTCGGCGCGGGCGCTTTCTTCGCCGGAGCCGGAGCGGGGGGCGTCTTTGGAGCAGGTGCCGGCTGGGCATAGCCCACAGCCGCGAATGCCAGCATCAATGCAAACGCCTTCATGATCAGCTCCTCTGCAGCTCGGTGACCAGAGCGTCATGAATAGCACCATTCGTCGCCACCACTTCGCCCGCGTGGGGGTCGAACGTCCCGCCCGTCATGTTCGTCACGGTTCCGCCGGCCTCGCGCACGATAAGCGCACCCGCGGCGATATCCCACGCCTTGAGCCGGCGCTCCCAGTACCCGTCCATCCACCCGCGCGCGACCAGGCAAAGATCGATCGACGCGCAGCCGAGCCGCCGGCACGCACCGGCAACGCGTTGCATGTGCTCCCACCGCGCGAAGTTGTTATCCGGGTTCGTCGCGCGATCGTACGGAAAGCCGGTCGTCAGGATCGACGTTTCCAACGTTGCCGGCGTCGACACCCGCAGCAGCTCGCCCGAACCATCACGCGCGCCACCACCACGCGACGCTTCGAACCACCAGCCGAGCGCGGGCGCGGCGACCACGCCGACGAGCGTGCCCGTCGCATCTTCGAGCCCGATCGCGATCGACCAGATCGGAAACCCGTGCGCGAAGTTCACCGTGCCGTCGATCGGATCGACGATCCAGCGCATCTCACCCGTGCCGGACTGCCCGCCCTCTTCGCCGAGGATCGCGACGCCCGGCGTGCGCT
Source organism: Kofleriaceae bacterium (assembly GCA_047600425.1). Lineage (GTDB taxonomy): Bacteria > Myxococcota_A > Polyangia > Haliangiales > Haliangiaceae > JABFXX01. The sequence goes on from JASGLC010000001.1 coordinate 1,081,833, forward strand.
CTTCCAACGTCTTGCGAATCACCTCTTCGGACTTCAGGTCCCATTCAGTGACGAGGTCGTTCGGATTGCCCTTCGCACGGATATCGCGCGCACGTGCGCCGGCGAGCACGCCCGCAGCTGCCCTCGCCGCCACGCGTGCCGTCTCCAACATCTCGTGCATTTCTACAGATCCAATCGCATCGCGACGCGGCTCGCCTTTTCGTGCGCGGCGAACGTCTCCGATGTCAGGACAGCCTTGCCGAGCGTGGTCCGATCGACGACGCGGAACCCGAACTTCGCCGCGAAGAAGTCGCTCGCGCTCTCCGTGAGCAGATAGATCCGCTTCACGCCGCGCCACCGCGCTTGCCCGACCGCCATGTCCGCGAGCATCCAGCCGTACCCCGCGCCGCGGAATTCCGGATCGACGGCGAGTGCGCGTAACACCGCGTCGTCGCCGTACACCTCGAGCGCGACGCACCCGACGTTGCCCTTCTCGTTGCGGAGCACGAAGAAGTTCGGGAACTGGTCGTCGCGCGCTTGCTCGTCGGCGAGCTTCACCATGTCGAGGACACAGCGCACGTCTTTCATGTCCGCGCGCTGCGCCGGTCGGATCGCATCGCCGATCGCGTCGAGCAGTTTGTCGTGCAAGCCGTCGAACGAGCCCGACGACAACACCGCGACGACATCGCCGGGGGCCGCACTCTCGGCGAGTTGCTTCACGATCGCATCGACTTCCGGGATGTATGCGGCCTTGGTCCCGTTGCGGTGCAGATCGAGGGCGAGCTTTTCCGGATCGAAGCGATCCTCGACGGGAATCTTCGCTTGATCGAACGGCTTACCGACGAACACTTCATCCGCGTACGCGAATGCATCCGCGAACTCGGCCTGGAACGTCTTGCGACGCGACGTAGCCGAGCGCGGGTCGTACACCGCGATCAGGCGGCGCTTCGGGAACCGCTTGCGCAGCGCCTTCAAGGTCTCGCGCACGGCGGTGGGATGGTGCGCGTAATCGTCGAGCACGGTGACGCCACCGGCGATCCCGCGCAGCTCTTGGCGGCGCCGCACGCCGGCGAAGCTCGCGACGCCGTGCTGGATGTCTTTGACCGGGATGCCCTGGTTGTGCGCGACCGCGATCGCAGCGAGGCAATTGCCGACGTTGTGCCGGCCGACGAGCAAGGTCTCGAATCGCTCGATCCGCTCGCCGTAGTGATAGACGTCGAACGCGACGCGACCGGATTTACCGACCTCGAGGTTGCGCGCCCACCACGCGATATCGGACGCCATACCGCCGTCGGAGTCTTCGCCGTCGGGCCCGATCTCGCCGCCGACGACCGTGTAGAGCTCGACCTTCGCGTGTGCGGTCTTCGCGACCGAGCGGACATCCGCGCTATCCGCGTACGCGACCAACAATCCATCCGCGGGGATCAACGCGACCATCTTCTTGAACGCGTCGCGCACCGCATCGAACGACGCGAAGATGTCGACGTGATCGAGCTCGATGCTCGTCAGGATCGCGACGTTCGGCTTGTAGTGGAGAAACTTCGATCCCTTGTCGAAGAACGCGGTGTCGTACTCGTCGCCTTCGATCACGAACGGGCCCTGCCCCAGTCGCCAGCCGTGGCCGAGCCCGACCGGCACGCCACCGACGAACAGCGATGGATCCCGCCCCGCCTCGAGGAAGATGTGCCCCAAGAGCGACGTGGTGGTCGTCTTGCCGTGGGTACCCGCCACGACGATCGAGGTCTTGCCGGGCAGCAGCAGCTCTTCGATCACGGCGGGGAACGACGTGAGCTTCAAGTTGCGCTCCTGCGCCGCCTTCACCTCGACGTGATCCTTGCCGTGGACGTTGCCGACGACCACGAGGTCCGGCAGCCAGTCGAGGTTCGCGGCCGCGTACGGCATCATCACGGGTACCCCGAGGCTCGCCAGTTGCTCGCTCATCGGCGGGTACACGGCGGCATCCGAGCCACGCACGTCGTGGCCGGCCGCTGCGAGCAAGCCCGCGACGGCTCCCATGCCAGTCCCCCCGATGCCGATCAAGTGCACCTTCACGATCGCAGCGGACCCTACCCGGGGCCGCACCGTCGGGTAAAGCCCTGTGGTCGACGAAGATCGGCTATGATTTTGTTGCGGAAATGGAGGGTCGGAGGCACGAACGCAGGCACCACTTTCGCGGGAAGTCCCATCCCGACCGGGTGATGTCCGTGCGGTTCCGCCCGGCCGGCGTGGATGCCTGGATCGCGACGAAGACCCGCAACGTTGGCGTCGGTGGCGCGTTCCTCGAGGCTCCAACCGATGGCACGGGCACGTGCCCACCGGTCGGTACGACGATCTCGCTCGAGCTCACGTTGCCCACGTCCGACCAAGCGTTCGCGCTGCCGGCGGTGGTCCGGTGGGCGGCGGCCGAAGGTGGCGTGGGTGTGCAGTTCGTCGATGTCGATGTCGACGTGTTGCTCGAGCTGAACGACTACTTCTCGAGCCTCACGCCTTAGCGTTCGTCGACTCGAAGATCTTGTCGGCGCTCGTCGGCACGAAGCCGGCAAATAGCTCGCCGTTCGCGAGCGGATACCGCTTCGCGAATTCGTAGTACACGCTCGGCAGCGACACCATCTCGCCGGCGAGCTCGACCGGGACCCGATCCGCGAGCGTCGAGCTCTGCTCCAAGTGATCGCTCGGCGTGCCCTTGATGACACCGCCCGCGGCATTTAGCGTGAAGCTGTGTGCGATCAAGAACGCGTTCAACGCCGGCAGATCCGCGAACGTGGTCAGCGCGTTCACGAGCACCGTGAAGTGATTGACGCGAAATCCGAACGCCGCCATCCACGCCGCGTACTCGCTCTCGGCCAGCAGCGTCTCGTACTGCGCGCGCGTACACGCCCACGGTCGCCCGGCCCACGGCAGGTCCGCGCGCTGCAGATATGCCGCTGGCAACTGCGCCACCAGCGCATCGATGATCTGCTGCGCGCCCGTCGATAATTCGCGCGTACACAGCTCGCTGATGAACAGCTTCGGCCGCGCCGGATCGGGATGCTTCCAGTAGCGCGCGTTCAACTTCTTGTCGGCGAAGCGATAGCGATCCGCCGCGCACACGTAACCGACCGCTTCGAACGGTGCCGCGAGCGCGGCCAACCCGCCGGCGCAATCGAACGTGCGCAGCGCGACATGATCGTTGACGATCGCTTCGCCGCGCGCCGCGAGCAACGCGTGGATCTTGTCCGCTTGCGGGGTCAGCGACACGTAGTCCGCCCACAGCGCTGTCAGGATCTCGTCGATCTTCATGAGCAGGGCGTCATGGTTGGATCGTGATCGGGAAGACCACCGTGGTCTTCGCCTTCTTGACGTGCGGGAAGTGCGCCTTGCTGATCGCCTTGTCGATGCACGCGCCCATCGGCGTGTTCGCGAAGTCGCCTTGCTGCTCGTACTTCGCGATGCCGCCATCGGAGCTGACCTGGATCTTCAGCTTCGCCTTACCCGTCACCGCGATCCGCTCGTAACAGCGCCACGCTTGATCGAGCACCGGTTGCATCGCCTCGTCGATCATCTGCGCGGTCAACTGTTCGACCGCGGGCCCAGCCTCGGCTTCGGCGACCGTGACCTCGGGTGCGAGTGGACACTGCTTCTTGTCCGGCTCGACGGGACTCGACGGCGGATTCGCCAGGATCACCGTGCCATCACACGGCACGACGACGCGATACGCGATCACGTCGAGCGAGATGCCTTGCTTGTCGAGGTTCCGCCACAGCCACTTCGGCGCGAGCCGGACGACCATCTCGACCTTGACCTTCGAGACCGCCTTCGCCCACATCGCTGCCGTCTGCGCGTCCGCGAACGTGCGCGCGTTGTCGTGAAGCAACGTGCCGCGGACCTTCTTATCCTCGAGCTTCGTCGCACCGGAACCGGTGATGAAGTACGTCTTGCCGTCGACCTCGACACCGGAGCAGCGAATGCACGCGGCGAGGTTGATCGGCAGCGACTTCTTGGTCTCGTTCCACGCGCCGACATCGAACGCATCCGCGTCTGCTTCGACGAGCCATGTCCCCGCGGCAACGTCCTTCGCTCGCGCATCGCGCACGCGCTTGCACTGGCGTTGTTGGACGTCGTCGCCTTGGTCGCACGCGCTCGTCAGCGCCCACACCAGGCTCTCGATCCGGTGGAGAGGCTGCGCGGTCTGCGCGCGCGCTTCGAACGAATCGTCGGCCGCGGCGATCCGCGCGAACAGCGCGAGCACGAAAACAGCTTTCATTTCAGCTTCTGCGTCAGATACGACTTCAAGCGCAGCTCGGCGTCCGCCGGATCCTCGATCACGATCGGCACCGTCTTCTCGAGCTCTTCGTCGAGCTCCTTGTAGAGCTGCTTGCGCAACGCTTCGTCCTCGGAGAGCTGCGTCGGCGTGCGACCACGCACCGTGGTTTCGCCGAGCTTGGCGACGTACGCCTTCAGCTTGTCGTAGACCGGTCCGCCGAGGAACGCGGTGATCTTATCCGCTTCGTTGTTCAACCGCTCGAAGCTCGCTTCCGAGCTGCCCGAGACATCACCGCGGTTCATGTCCAACGCGAGCTGCGACGCGACGCGCAGGATCATCACGTCGTCGATCACGCCGATGCCTTCGTTCCAGTCCGGGATGAGATCCATCTTCGAGACTAGATACTGGAGCGTGCCGCCTGCGAGCTGGCGCGCCTTCGCGTCCGCCTTGTGCGATTCGAGCAACGATTTGAACGCCTCGATATCCTGGCGAATCGTATCCGCCCAGCTCTTGAACACGTCGATGTGTGCCACGCAGCCTCCTCGTCGCGACGGTACACCAAATTAAATGTACGATGGCAGCATGCGGACGTCGGTCGTGCTCGTGTTGTTGCTCGCTGCATGCAGCGGTGATTCACCCGACGGCCCCACCACGTGCACCGGCGCGCTCTACGATAAGTGCGTCGACGAGCACGACTGCTTGGGCGGCAACTGTCGGCCGTTCGGCACGTTCCAGGTCTGCACGCAGGCGTGTGACACCACTACGCCGTGCCCCGCCGACGACACCGGCAACGCCGCGGCCTGCACGAACAACCTGTGCGTGCCCGCGGAACAGAACGACTGCGCGTTGCAGTCGCAGTGACTACGGAGCGAGCAGGTCTTTGACGAGCTTCGTCGACTGGTTCGCATTGATCTGAACCATCATCGTCTTGTCGACGTTCTCGGCCGCGTTCTTCAGCGTGATCTTGTGCGCGCCGACCGGTAGCGACATCGCGCGTTGCGGCGTCGAGAGTCCAGTCGCCTTGCCGTCGACGTAGATCTCGCACGGCGGCTTACTCGAGATCATCAGCGTGCCTTCACCCGCGTCGGCCGGCGCCTTCTCGACGGCGGCGACGGCGTGATGCACCTCGTGCTTCGGCGCCGGAGCGGCGACCTCGTGTTTCGGCGCAGGCGCCGGCGCAGGTGCGGGCATCTCGTGCTTCGGCGCGGGTGCGGTCTTGCCGCCGAGATCGATCGACAGCTTCAGATCGTCCTTCGCCGGATCGAGATGCACGGTCTGGGTCTTCGCCCCGAGCGCGAGCGTGATGTCGTACTGATGGTTCGGATCGACGCTCGCCGCGATCGGCGTCGAGCCGATCACGGTCGACTTGCCCTTCTCGTCGACGAGCGTCACGGTCGCGCCGCTCGGCTTCGAGTCGATGCGGACGTCCGCGAGCTGGACCACGCCGCGCGTAGTTTGGATCTCCGTCGTCGGTGCCGCGGCAACTGGTGCAGGTGCCGTCGCGACCGGTGCAGCTGCCGGCGTGGGCGCAGGCGCCTCGACCACTTTTTGGGGTGCGGCCGCCGGTGCAGGTGCGGCCGCCTTCGCCGGTTTCTTGTCACCGTTGAACGCGATGAAGCCACCGATCATCGCGCCGAGGATGATGAAGCCGACGCCCGGCAGCACGAGCTTCTTCGCGAGCGAGAACCTCTCCCGCTCGCGATCCTGCTTCACGTGCGGCGACGTTCCGACGTAGGTCTCGTCGTCGAACTTCACGGCCGGCTGGCTCGGCGTGACCTCGAACCACGGCGCGTCCTTCGTCATGTCGATCGTCGCGGGACGCTGGACGACCGGATAGCTGAGCGGCGCGACCGTCGCGAGCGCCTTCGGTTCGACGAGACGATGCTGATGCGCGAGCTCCGGCGCCGGCGTGGCATCCGGCATCCGCGACGGCACGGTCACCGCCGAGAACGTCGCGGTGATCGGCTTGCCCGCGAGCACCGATGGCGATTGCGCGCGCTTGGCCGACGGCAGCGGCGGGATCGTGTTGCCACGCGGCGTGGGCGCCGGCGTCATCCGCGCGCTCGGGTTCGTCGCCACCGGGAGGTTGTCGTACAGGCCGAGCCGCGACGTCCCCTTCGCGGCGCGCTTCGGCTTCTTTGCTTCCGGAAGCGGTGCCGGGGTCGGCGCCTTCACGCGCGCCTGCTTGGGCGGCGGTTGCGCGAACAGATCGTCATCGGGATGAACGACAGGCTTCGATGTCTTCTGGTTCTCGTTCACCAGATCGATCAGCTTGTTGATCGCCGTAGACTCGTTCTTCGAAGCCATGGCCGCGGACAATACGAAAATGCTTCAGTCCCGCACCTAAATATGTGTGTCCAAGTGATCCCAGATCCTGAGAAATCCGGGTCTCAGCCCACGTACATACCCCGTAAGATCCCGAATTTTCATTGACGGTGGCGTGACCATACATCTAGTGTATGGCCACGAATGGGAACGTCGTCCTTTGCAGAGCTGAGGCGGCTCGCAGACTGGTTTTCGACATTCCCGACCCGCCCCTCGCTCCACGTCGAGCGGTTGGTCGAGCGACTCGGTGCGGTGTGCGTACCGCTGCTCGGCCGCGAGCTCTGTTCGGCGAGTGAAGCGCGGCGTGATGCGGCGCGTGCCGCGTTGAACCAACTCGCCTCTTCGAATCGCGCGGTGCGGCCACGCGTGCTCGCCGAGCTTCGCGCGATCACCGAAGGCGCGGCACCGGATCACGGCAAGGTCTGCGCGCTCGGTCTACTCGGCGAATTGGGCGAGCGCGGCGCCGCACGGTTTCACGATCCGGACGCGATCCAACGCACGTCCGCCGAGAAGCTCGCCGCCCAGCTCGAGACTCCGGCGGATGTCGCTAGCGCGGCGGATCTCATGGTCGCGAAGCTCGCGCCGGATGACATGGTCGCGCTGCTCGCGATCATGGCGCAGGCCACGCCGGATCGCGCGCACGTGCTCGCGACCGAGCTCGATGCCCGGCTCGACATCGCGCCCGAATTGCGCGAGCGGATCGCCGAAGTCGCGTTGAATCCCGCGGCGTCGCCGGCGCAAGCCCTTCCGAAGATCGCGCGTCCGACCTCGGTCACGGTGTTGGTCGATGGCGCCGCGCGCGTCGTCGTCGTCGCGACGAAGAAGGTCACCGGCGAGCGCCGCTATCGCCGCTGGGCCGTGCTGATCGCGGGCGATGGCAAGATCGAAGATTGTCTCCACGAGGATGCCGGCACCGATGGCGATGCCGCCACGCTGATCGCGAACCTGTGCGGCGATGGCTATCGCATCGCCTCGACCGAGCCCGCGCGTGCGAAGGAGCTGATCACGTCGGCCGCGCGCACGACCGGCGCCGATCTGCCGTCCGCGTTCTATCTCGGCCGCGATCTCCTCGATCTCGCCGGCGCGCATCTGCCCGCCGACGCACCCGCGATTCCGTGCGCCGGCCGCGCGATCGAATTGATCGCCGAGCGCGACTTCGTGCGCGCGAAGAAGTTGTTGTCGCGGTGCGAGGTCAGCGCGGATGTCGAAGCGGCGCTCGCCACCTGCTACCTCGAAGAAGGCGATGCGATCGAGGCGATGGTGCATCTCGTCCACGCGATCGAGCTCGAGCCGGGCTGGCCGCTCCATCACTGGAACCTCGCCGCCGCCGCGCACAAGGTGAACGATCTCGTCGTCGAGCATCACGCGCTGACGCGGTTCGTGATGACGAGCGCGCTGAAGACCGCGCTCTCGGGCGATCCGAGATCAAGCGGAGCGCATCGCACTCGCGAACAAGATCATCCCGGAGCTCGAGCGCAGTGCGCGGCTCGCGGGTGTGCGCCTCTCCAAGAAGAAGCGCTCGAAAAAGAACGCTGCGTCGAAGTAGTTACTTCGCGGGCGCCGCGGGTGCGGGCGCGAGCGTGTAGCCGAGCTTGATCCGCGTCACCGACGCTGCGCCGGTACCGTTGACCTTCTTCGGCAGCGTCCAGTGCTTCGCATGCTCCGCCGTGCACGCGGCGACCATCGCCATATCCGCCGCGCCGCCCTTCGGATCCGTCGAGACGCCCTTCACCGCACCGGTGTTGTCCGCCTCGAGATTCACCGTCAGCGCGCCCGCCAACTTCGGGTTGCCCGACAGCGCCTGCTCGTAGCACGCCTGGACTTCCTGGTTGTGGCGCTTCAGCAGCGCGCCGATCGCCTGACCGTCGTGCATGCCGTAGCCGGCCTTCATGCCGCGGAACGTGTCCGACAGGTTCTTCTGATCGGCCGCCGCTTGATCGTGGACCTTGCCGTTCATCGTGATGAGCGGCACCGCCAACTGATAGAGGTCCGTCGCCGGCTGGTAGTAGCGATCGTCGTGCGCCGTCGCGTAGAGGATGTGGAACAGACGTCCCATCACGTACACGCTCTCGACGACGTTCTCCTTATCCTGGTCCGAGCACTTCGCGCCGCAGCCCGGCAACGACTCGACCGCTTGCTTCGCGAACGCCGCGGCCTTGACCGGATCGTCGAGGCGAACCGTGTAGTCGGCTTGCGTGTAGCGCAGCACCGGCTTGTCGTTCGCCGGCACCTTGTCGCCGATCGCGGCAAACGCCTTGTCGATCGCCGTCACGCCGTCCTGCCAGCGTCCCGCGAACTGATAGCCCTGGAGGCCGAGCTTCGCGAGCAGCTCGTACTTCTGCTCCGGCGTCTTCGGCGCGAGCGTGTTCAACGTCTCGTCCACCGAGCCACCGACGCGACCCGCGAACAACAGCACGTCGCGATCGATCACGTCCTTGTTCGCATTCGAGCCCCACCCCTTCGAGGTGGCGACCATCGCGTCCCACGCGCCCTTGTTGTCGCCGGTGCGCCACTTCGCCCAGGCCGTCACGTACGCGAGCTCCGGCGTCTTTTCGCTGACCGGCTGATCCTTCACCGCCGCGAGCGCATCCGCGTTGCGGTTCACTTTCAACAGCGAGTACGCCCACCACGCGCGGTTCGTCAGCGCGTCCTTATCCTTCGGCGCGATCTCGACGAGCTTGCCCCACGCTTTTTCCGCGGCGGGGAAATCGCCGAGCATGAGCTCGTACGAGCCGAGCAGGCGCAGCGTGACTTCGTCGACCTTGTCGCCCGACGCCGCAGCGGCATCGCGCAACGTCTGGCGCGCTTCTTCGAGCAGCTTCTGCTGTTCGTCGCCCTTGGCATCCTTGCTCTTCTTGTAGAGCATCGTCGCGAGCACGGCGGCCTGCGCTTCGCGCTGCACGAGGTCCTTCGTCGACGCGACGACCGCACGCTGCTTCTCGATCGTCGTCGGACGCTTGCTATCGACGAGCGGCATGCCGGGACGGCCGAGCGCTTCGGGCTCGAAGTAAACGCCCTTTACTTCGATGCCGGGCACGTCGAACGACACGTCACCAGCCGAGCCGGGCTTCGCGGTCGTGCCGCCACCACCCGTCGTCGTCTTCGGACCTTCCGCGGTACCACCACCGCAAGCCACTGCGAGCGTCGCAACAAGACCGGCCAGCTGCTTCATATGCGCGGATGTGTACACCGGAACGGCCCCCGCCGGAATCCCCAGTGATATGTTGCGCCCCCGTGCTCCGCAGTCGTCTGTTGGTCGTGCTCCTCCTGTCAGGTGGACTCGGTGGGTGCGTCGTGGTGCGTGCCCATCAGCGCGAGAATCTCGCGAAGCGTGCGATGACGAACGACCGGGACGCGGGCGAGTCGCGCTTCAGCGCACACGAACGCGGTGCCCGCGAGGCGGCCGAGGGTGGTACCGGTCAGCCTGGTGGCGGATGCGGCTGCAACTAGTCATCGCGCTGGTGGTGATCGCGATGGCCGGGACCGCGCGCGCGGACGGCGAGCTCGCGGTGCGCGGCGTCTACTACAAAGAGCGCGCGACGCGCGTCGTCCAGCCCATGCTCGACGGCATGTTCGACGCCGGCACGCGGGGCGTGGTGACCGCGCACTTCCTCGTCGACGCGATCACGTCCGCGTCGGCCGGCTCCGGTGCGAACAACGCGACGCCGTTCACGGAGCGCCGCTACGAAGGTGGCTTCGGCTACACCCACGAATTCGACGGCCCGACGGACTCGTGGCTCGACAAGGTGCGCGTCGGCGGTGACACGAAGTACTCGACGGAGTCCGATTACACGTCGTTCTATCTCGGTGGCCACGTCGACGCGGATGTCGCCCAAAAGAACGCCGTGCTCTCGCTCGGTGGCGGCGTGTCGTCCGACACGATCACGAATGCCGGCGCGCAATCGCCGATGGGTGGGCCGCAGATCCAATGCGACGTGACGTCGACGGCGATGGCGAACGAATGCAGCCTGACGTCGGTGTTCGGCACCGCCTCCGCGAGTCAGATCCTCTCGAAGGACGCGCTCGTCGCGCTCGCGTACGACATCGCGTACCTCGACGGCTATCAGGCCAATCCGTATCGCACGGTCGTGACCGCGAGCGGCCTCGTCCCCGAGGTTCATCCCAACTCGCGGCTGCGTCACGCGATCACCGCGTCGGCGCGCTACTACGTCGAAGCGACGCACACCACGTTGATCGGTGCGTATCGCTACTATCGCGACGACTGGCACATTCAGGCACACACGCCGGAGTTACGCATCGTCCAAGAGATCGGCGACCTCGCCGATGCCGCGATTCGCGTGCGCTATTACCGTCAGACGGCGTCCTATTTCTACATGGAGCGCTATCCGACGCTGGATACCTCGAAGATTAACTACGTCACAGACGATCCCAAGATGTCCGGCTACGATGGCTTCACGATGGAAGCAAAGCTCGGATTTCTCGGTGAGGAATTCGGGATGTCCGGCAACTGGGCCGGTGCTCGCTTCGAAGGCATCATCGAGTACATCATCCAGCACAACGCTTTCGGCAATGCCGTGGTGGCCCATGTCGCGCTCACTCTGCCTTTTAGTTATTAGTCCCTTCATCGCCGCGTGCAGCGACGACGCGAGCTGTGGCTCGCCGACCGCTGCGCCGTTCGGCATGTCGGTCTCGTCCGACGAGGTGTCGTTCGTCTACGGTGGCCTCGTCGCCGGTGCGAATAACGATTGTCCGGATCCGGCCGCGCCGAGCGGCGTGGTGTCGCTGACGATCAACGGCTCGCAGATGGGTTCGGGCGGAGGCCTGATCACGTTGTGCATCCCACGTTCCGGACAAGCTGAACGCGGAGGTCCAGCTCGGCACCGACGTGAAGATCATCGACCTCACGGCGATGGATGCCAACGGCTGCAGCTACGCGCTCGACTCGGGCCACGTCCCGACGGGCACCGTCGATGGTGAAGGCGTGTGTGGCAATGGTCTCGACAAGGCCGGGTTTGGCCTCAACTTCAACGGCTTCATCGGGCTGCGCCGGACGTGTCCGACGTCGACGGATTCGTTGAGCGTGGGAATCACGGGCAACGTCTCCGTTGCGCCGTCGTCGTAATTACGTAGGCGTAAACGTAAGCGTCTAAGCGGAAGCGATCGGCCTCCGAAACCGCGGCGACGAATTCAAATTCCGGTTCCGCTTCACCGCTTACCGTTGTCCGCGCTCGTCACGACGAGTGAACGTCATCGGCCGAGGCGGCCGACGCATGGTCATTCATCCGACGCAGTCATCGTCCGACGCGGTCATCGTCCGACGCGGTCTTCATCCGACGCATCGTGTACGTGGACGTGCACGTGCCACGTGCCACGTCACGATTCCCGAAGCTCACATCGACAGCAGCGCGCCGAGCAGATCGTTGCCGCCGCCACCACGGACACCCGAGACACAACCCGACAGCGGAGCGCCGAACAACCCGCCGACGATCGCGCCCATCGCGCAATCGGTGACCGGGTTACGCGACGGAGCCGCGGGTTGAGGCGCGGGCGCCGTCTGCGCCGGACGCGAGTAGTGCTTGGCGGTCGCACCGCCGGTGACGTTGGCTAGCTCCAGGGTGATGTCGGTCATGCCGGACCGAATTGCAGCCGCGGTGCCACGCAATTCGCAGCGCAGAGCCCGATCCGCGTGGCGACTCGACTTGCCTGACCGCGAGCCAAGTTGCCGTCAACGTTGGTAGACGTTCAGAACTTGAGATTTCTGACCCACTCGACGAGCGGCCGCAGCGCATCGCGCGCCGAGCTCCGCATCAGATCCGATTCGCCGACGACACCCGCGAACGCCGGACCGAACGTGTAATACGCCTCGACGCCGAGCTCGCCCAACACGTTCGTCTGTAGCTTCGAATCGCGGAAGTGCCGCAGCAGCTCGACATCGTTCGCGAGGATCGAGCCGTACGCCGCGGTCGCGACGAAGCAGGCATCGACCGACCCACTCTGCCGCGCATCCGTCACGACGTGCGTGATCGCGATATCGCCAAAGTTGTGGCAGCCGTCGTACGCGCGCACGCCGACCCAGTAATCGGTCTCGGGCAAGAGACTCGTCAGATCGAACGTCTGCGCGTGTCCCGGATCGTCCGGCGTGATCTTCGCGGTCACCGGCATCGAGTCGGCGAAGTTGTCCGCGGTCATCGCGTCGTTCGCGCGAACGCGGATCTCGTAGCCAGCGACACGCGCGTTGTCCGTGCCGATGCCCGGCGCCGTGAACGTCATCGACATCCCCGAGCTGGTCACGTTCGTCGACGTCAGGTTCACGGGCACGCCCGGCAACGTCGACGCCGAGTTTTCCGAGATCGAGACGCGCACGCGATACATGTCGTTGCCGTCGGCCGTCAGTTGGAGCCGCGCGGCGCCGGTGCCCGGCGTGTCGCTCGTGATCGTGGAGTCGGGATTGCGGAGGTTGCCGTCTTTGCCGTCGGGATCGCCGTAGCCGATGTAGCTCGACGTGGTGCCCGCCTGCTGCGTGCCATCGATCCGGATCGGCACCTGATACACGACCGACGGCTGACCGCGATACGGCACGCCGTACTCGCTCCAGAACAAGCCCGCCGGCGACGGATAGTTCGTCGCGTTGTACGAGTCGTTGAAGTCTTGCTCCTTCGACGTCTCGACCCACACGATGTAATCACCCGCCGGCAGATCCGTGGGCACGGGCCACGGCGTGTGCGCGACCTCGCCGCCCGACGGCGTCGGCTGCGAAACCGCATCGAACGGGTTCATCGCCTTGTACATCGCCACGGATGCCGAATCGTTCGTGGTCTGCGTGATGTCCGTGCGCGGCGGATAGCCGGTGGTGAACGCCATCGACAGCTTGCCCTTGTCGGAATAGGCCGACGTGGCGCACGTGCCGGTGTCCCACGACATCTCGCTCTCCATCAGCGGCCGACAGAAGTGCGACTCGCGCGAGCTCTGATTGAACGGGTGGCTGAGGTTGTTCTCGCCGCACTGTTGGTAGTCGGTGCCGGTGAGGCCGAAGCACGCGTCCGGATCGTCGGACGTGTCGTTCTGATAGAGGACCTGCGGGAACGCCTGGCCGTTTTGATGCGACCACACCGGGAACGTCGTGATCCGGCGACCGTACGGCCAGATCGGACCGGAGTTGAAATCGAACCGACCGGGGCGATTGCCGAGCCCGAACGTACCGGTCTGCTGGGTGATGTAGAGCGTGTCCTTGTAGTTCCCGGTCGAATCGGTCAGCCACACGACGATCTGGAGACCGTCGGTTGGCGTGAACTCGACGTCCACACACTTGCCACCGTCATCGGCGTGGGCGAGGCCACTCACCAGAACTAGCGCGAGCGACGCTCGAAACATCGACCAAGTATGCATGATCCCGACCCGGTTAGATGACGTACGAAGTAGCGCGTTACATGGCTGATCTACGGGAGTACGCGGACGCGCGAATTCGCACACCGAGCGTATACGTCGCGCCTGTGAGGTGAAACTACTGATTTTCCCGCCGTGCGCTCGGGCACATTGCCTGCACTCGCTCGCGCGCGCGTGGTCCAGTTTCAAGCCTCCGAGCGTCGGTCGAAGCAGGTTCTTCCACCCAAGGCGCTCGCCGCAATTATTGCGGCACTGGTCGCCGCTGCCATCATCGCCGGCCTGTCCTGGCGCTCGCTGATCACGCGATCGGCCGCCGCCGACGCGGTTCATCACACCGAACAAGTCGAAGCCGAGCTGAACGCGATCGTTTCGTCGATCACCGATGCCGAGACCGGGCAACGCGGGTTCCTGCTCACGGGTGCCGAGCGCTATCTCGAGCCCTACACGCAAGCCCGCCAGAAGTTGCCCGGCCAGCTCTCGACGTTGCGCCAGCTCACCTCCGATTCGGCAGAGCAGCAAGGTCGGTTGAACGAGCTCGAGCCCGTGGTCACCACGAAGCTCGAGGAGCTGAACGAGACGATCACGCTCGAGCGCGAGAAGCATCACGACCAAGCGCTCGAGCTCGTGCGCACGGACAAGGGCAAGAACACGATGGATCACGCGCGCGCGCTGATCGACGCGATGACGAAGCACGAGCAGGCGCTGCTCGCCGTGCGCAGCGAGGACTGGGAATCGTCGGTGACGTCGTCGGCGTACATCGTGTTCGGCGGCGTCGGCGTGTTGATCGTCATGATCGTGTTGATCGGCGTGCTCGCCTCGCGTGACTACCGCGCGGTGTCGAATGAAGGCTGGGTCCGCAACGTCCAGGCGGTGCTCGCAGGCGAGATGCAGGGCGATGTCCGGCTCGAATCGCTCGGCGACAAGGTGCTGCGCACGCTCGCGCGCCGCCTCGGTGCACCGACCGGTGTGATGTACGTCGTCGAGGGCAATAGCCTGCGACCGATCGCGAAGGCGTCGGTGTTGAAAGATACGGATCTGTCGACGCGCAAGTTCGGCGACGGGATCATCGGCGAGGTCGCGCAGCGCGATACCACCGTGCATATCGACAAGCTGCCGAAGGGCTACTTGAAGATCGGCTCGGCGCTCGGCAGCGCGGATCCCGAAGCGCTCGCGATCGCACCGGCGGTCGTCGACGGCAAGGTCGTGGCGGTGACCGAGCTCGCATTTGCCAAGCCGCTCGATCCGATCGAGAAGACCGCGCTCGATCGCGTGTCCGAGTCGATCGCGATCGCGATTCGCGGCGCGCAAGATCGGACCAAGCTCGAAGAGCTGCTCGAAGAGACGCAGCGCCAAGCCGAAGAGCTCCAGGCCCAGCAAGAGGAGCTGCGGGTCTCGAACGAAGAGCTCGAACAACAGAGCCGCGCGCTCCAGCTGTCGCAGACGCAGCTCGAGAATCAGGCGGCCGAGCTCGAGCAGATCAACAAGCAGCTCGAGGAGCAGACCCGTTCGCTCGAGGTCCAACGCGACGAGCTGGCGCGAACGTCGGCGGAGCTCCAACGCAGCTCGGAATACAAGAGCCAGTTCCTCGCGAACATGAGCCACGAGCTGCGCACGCCGCTGAACTCGTCGCTGATCTTGGCGAAGCTGCTCGCCGACAACCGCGAGAAGAACCTCAACGCCGAGCAGATCAAATTCGCCGAGACGATCTACACGGCCGGTAACGATCTGCTCACGCTGATCAACGACATCCTCGATCTCTCGAAGATCGAGGCCGGCATGCTCGACGTCCGCGCCGAGCCCGTGAACCTCGCGCGCCTCACCGACGATCTCCAGAAGGTCTTCCAACCGGTCGCGAACCAGAAGAACCTCCAGCTCGAGCTGCGCGTCGAGAAGGGCGCACCGGAGTCGATCGATACCGATCCGACGCGGCTCACCCAGATCCTGCGCAACCTCCTGTCGAACGCGTTGAAG
Organism: Kofleriaceae bacterium; assembly: GCA_047600425.1. Taxonomy (GTDB): domain Bacteria; phylum Myxococcota_A; class Polyangia; order Haliangiales; family Haliangiaceae; genus JABFXX01. The sequence goes on from JASGLC010000001.1 coordinate 1,097,695, forward strand.
TTTACCGAGACCGGCGGCGTCACCGTCGAGGTCGCCGCCGTGGGCGAGCAACTTCACTTCCGCGTGCGCGACACCGGTATCGGCATCGCGCCGAGCCAACAGGCGCTGATCTTCGAAGCGTTCCGCCAAGCGGATGGCACGTCGTCGCGTAAGTTCGGCGGCACCGGCCTCGGGCTATCGATCTCGCGCGATCTGGCGCGCCTGCTCGGCGGTGACCTCGTCGTCGAGAGCGCGACCGGTAAGGGCTCGACGTTCACGCTGTCGCTGCCGAAGCGCTACGCCGGCGTGTCCGCGGTCGTGACGCCGCAACCGATTCCACTCCACCGCCCGGTGACGAACATCCAGCCGCGGGTTTCGGCCGAGCACGCGATCGCCGTCGAGCCCACGACGAACGCGCCGTTCACGGACGATCGCTCGACCCTCACGCCGTCGTCGCGCAGCTTGCTCGTGATCGAAGATGACATCGCGTTCGCGCGCGTGTTGTTCGATCTCGCGCACGAGCTCGAGTTCAAGGTGCTGGTCGCGACGAACGCTGAAGATGGCCTCGCGCTCACGCGCCACTACCTGCCGAGTGCGATCGTCCTCGACGTCGGCCTGCCCGACCGCTCGGGTCTCGCCGTGCTCGATGCGTTGAAGCGCGATGCGCGGACCCGGCACATCCCGGTGCACATGGCATCGATCGACGACTTCGCGCAGACCGCACTGGCGATGGGTGCCGCGGGCTACGCGCTGAAGCCGGTCGAACGCGAAAAGCTCGTCGACGCGATCAAGAAGCTCGAAGAGAAGTTCACGCAAAAGCTCCGGCGCGTCTTGGTCGTCGAGGACGATCCGCTGCTCCGCGAGTCGACCGCACGCCTGCTCTCCGGCGAGGACGTCGAAGTGATCACGGCGGGCACCACGGCGCAGGCGCTCGAGCAGCTCAAGCGGCTGACGTTCGACTGCATGGTGCTCGATCTTTCGCTGCCCGATCGCTCGGGGATCGAGCTACTCGAAGAGATGTCGCGCGATGACGGCGAGCACGCGTTCCCGCCGGTGATCGTCTACACCGGCCGCACGTTGAAGCCCGACGAGGTCCACCAGCTCGAGAAGTTCTCGCGCTCGATCATCATCAAGGGTGCGCGGTCGCCGGAGCGCTTGCTCGACGAGGTCACGCTGTTCTTGCACCAGGTCGAATCGGCGATGCCGCCGGAGCGCCAACGGATGTTGCGTGATGCCCGTGACCGCGAGCAGGCGTTCGAAGGCCGCCGGATCCTGATCGCCGAAGACGACGTCCGCAACGTGTTCGCGCTGACGAGCGTACTCGAGCCCAAGGGTGCGAAGGTCGAGATCGCGCGCAACGGTCGCGAGGCCGTGGCGGCGGTGAAGAAGAACCCCGACATCGACCTCGTGTTGATGGACATCATGATGCCGGAGATGGATGGTCTCCAGGCGATCCGCGCGCTCCGGGCAGAGCCGCAGTACGGCAAGCTGCCGATCATCGCGCTCACGGCGAAGGCGATGCAGGACGATCGCGATCGCTGCATCGCGGCAGGTGCGAACGATTACATCGCGAAGCCGCTGGATGTCGATAAACTCCTATCGCTGGCGAGAGTATGGATCCGGAAGTAACGAGCGAACGCGACCCCGAGCTGACCGCACTGCTCGACGCGATCTATCACGCGTATCACTACGACTTCCGCTCGTACAGCGAAGCGTCGTTGCTGCGGCGCCTGCGCAACGCGCTCGTGTTCTTCAAGGTCCCGACGATCACGCGGCTCCAGGATCGCGTCATGCGCGAGCCCGCGATGTTCAACGACCTGCTGCGGTTCCTCACCGTCCAGGTCTCCGACATGTTCCGCGATCCGATCTACTTCAGCACGCTGCGCGAGAAGATCGTGCCGTACCTGCGGACGTACGCGTCGCTCAAGATCTGGGTCGCCGGCTGCGCGACCGGCGAAGAGGCCTACTCGCTCGCAATTCTGTTGAGCGAAGAGGGCCTGCTCGATCGCACGTTGATCTACGCGACGGACATCAACCCGGATGCGCTGCGCGTCGCGCAAGACGGCGTCTACGATACCGAGCGGCTCGCGCGGTTTTCCGAGAACTATCGGCTCGCCGGCGGCACGAAATCGCTCTCGGATTACTACAGCGCGGCGTATGGCGGCGCGGTGTTCGATCGCAACCTCAAGAAGGCGATCGTGTTCTCCGATCACAGCCTCGCGACCGACACCGTGTTCGCGGAGTGCCAGCTCGTGTCGTGTCGCAACGTCCTCATCTACTTCGAGAAGGCGCTCCAAGATCGTGCGTTGCGCGTGCTCACGGATGCGCTGTGCCGGAAGGGCTTCCTCGGGCTGGGCATGAAGGAAACGCTCCGGTTCTCGCCGCTCGTGCCGCGCTACAAGGAGATCGACGCGGAGGCGCGCGTCTATCAGCTCCTATGATCGAGCTCGTCGTGATCGGAGGATCGGCAGGCGCCCTCGAGGCGCTGCTCGCGTTGATCCCGGCGCTGCCGCCGGAATTCGAGCCGCCGATCGCAGTGGCGCTTCACCTCGGCGCGAACAACCGCAACTTGATTCCGGAGATCCTGCGCGGCGTGACGGATCGCCGCGCGTTCGAAGCCGAGGACAAGATGCCGCTCCGGCCGAACGAGATTTACATCGCGCCACCGAATTATCATTTGTTAATCGAACGGACACGTTCGTTAGCGTTGTCGGTCGACGATGTCGTGAACTACTCGCGGCCATCGATCGACGTGCTGTTCGAATCTGCCGCGGACGCATATGGTGCGCGATGCGCGGGGATCGTGCTGTCGGGCGCGAACGACGACGGTGCGCGTGGCCTTGCACGAATTGTCATGCATGGCGGGAAGGCATTCGTGCAAGCGCCTGTCACCGCCAGTCAGACCGCCATGCCGATCGCGGCGATGTCCAAAGTGGGCGATCGCGCACAGGTGATGTCGATTCCGGATCTGGCGAACGCGCTTGCAAGACTGCCAGCTGCTACCTACCGTGAGGGACACGCGTGACGCCCGATCCGATCAAGCTGCTCTTGGTCGACGACACCGAGGAAAACTTGGTGGCGTTGGATGCACTCCTGCGCCGCGATGGCGTCGAGCTGTTGCAAGCCCGCTCCGGCGCCGAGGCGCTCGAGATCCTGCTCGTCCACGACATCAGCCTCGCGCTCCTCGATGTCCAGATGCCGGAGATGGATGGCTTCGAGCTGGCGGAGCTGATGCGCGGCGCCGAACGCACGAAGCACGTGCCGATCATCTTCGTCACCGCCGGCGTGCGCGATCCGAATCGCGTGTTCAAGGGCTACGACACGGGCGCCGTCGACTTCCTGTTCAAGCCGATCGATCCGCATATCTTGCGCAGCAAGGTCGACGTGTTCGTCGAGCTCGCGAAACAGCGCCAGCAACTCGCGAACGCGTTGCGGTTGAACGAGCTGTTCGTCGGCATCGTCGGCCACGATCTGCGCAACCCGCTCGGCGCGATGATCGCCGGCTCGGAGCTGTTGGCGGAGCTCGTCAAGGATCCGATCGCGCAGCGCACCGTCGAGCGGATGTCGCAAGCCGGTCATCGCATGACCTCGATGATCGGTCAGTTGCTGGATCTCACACGCGCGCGCTTGGGCGGTGGCGTCGGGTTCGTGCGCTCGCGTGTCGCCGTGAACGTGAAGGGCCTCGTCACGCGCACGTGCGATGAATTGCGCGCCACGCATCCCGATCGGATGTTCGCGCTCGATGCGGTCGGCGATTGCGAGACCACCGGCGACCCCGAGCGCCTGCTGCAGCTGTTCTCGAATCTGATCTCGAACGCGGTCGCACACGGTTCGAAGGAAGCACCGATCGGCGTCACCGTGGTCGGGCGCGAGCGCGATATCTTGATCGCGATCCGCAACGAAGGCGTGGTGCCCGCTGCGCTGTTGCCGGTGCTGTTCGAGCCGTTCCGCGGATCGAATCGTCCGTCGAGCGGCGGTCTCGGCCTCGGCATGTACATCGCGCGAGAGATCGCGCGCGGTCACGGTGGCGATATCACCGTCGAGTCCACGGCCGCCACCGGCACCACGGTCACGGTCACGCTGCCGCGGCGTGGGGATGTCCGGCTCGATCCGGATGCCGAATCGCAAACCGCGCATCGCAGCGTGTTGATCGTCGAGGACGAGCCGTCGTTGCGCGAGACCCTGCGCGATGCGTTCGAGCACCAGAAGTTTCAGGTCGTCACCGCGGCGAACGGCAAGGAAGCGCTCGACCTCATGATGAGCCCGCGGCCGCTACCGGATGTGGTGCTGCTCGATCTCAAGATGCCGGTGCTCGATGGCAACGCCACGTACCGCGCGATGCGCCAGCATCCGAAGCTCGCCACGATCCCGGTGGTCGTGCATGCCGCGGATCCCACGGGTGCACCGATCGGTGTGCGCGTGTTGCCGAAGCCGGCGAAGCTGACGCGAATCCTCGACGAGGTTGTCGCGGTCATGCGCGTCGCCTAGAGTCTTCACTACTTAGACGATCTTCGCGACGGATTCCGGGAGCACGCTCCTAGAGATCTATGAAGCTAGCCCTGGGATTGGTGGTGTTGGCCGCGTGCGGCGGCGACGACGGTCATCGCGAGATCACGGATGCGGCGCCGATGGAGGTCGACGCCGCGCCCGCGTGCGCAGTTCCGACCGGTGCCGGCACGATGCACTCGATGCCGATCAGCGCGGACGAGACCTGGACGGCGGCAGGTAGCCCGCACATCGTGACAACCGACATCTCGATCAAAGGTGCGACCGTGACGATCGAGCCGTGCGCCACGGTTCGCGTCGCCGCCGGCAAGTCGATCGTGATCGGTGGCACCGCAGGCGCGCCCGCGGCGGCGATCAATGGACGCGGCGATGCGACGCATCCGATCACGTGGAGCGCGAACGCGGCCGGCACGCACTGGGGCATGCTTCGCGTGTTCGAGACCGGTGCGCTCGACTTCGAATCGACGACGCTCACGGATGGCGGCGAAAACTCCACGGCGCAAAACGGCGGCGGCACGATCGTCGTCGTCGGGCACAACATGTTGCCGCTCGAGCAGAACCTCAAGCTGCAGAACGTGGCCGTCATGAATTCGGGCGGGTTCGGCGTCAACGTGCAGTCGTACGCAGCGTTTAGCGACGACTCGCACGACGTCGTGATCAGTGGTGCGGGCGTCGAAGGTCCGGTGTCGGCGGCGCTCGACTCCGAGTATCCGCTGTACATCGCACCACCGGCGTTGCACACGATTCCAACGGGCACGTATACCGGCAACGCGAAGGATGGCTTCCTCGTCTACGACCCGGGCGTGGTCCGCGTCGACGAGACGATTCACGATCGCGGCGTGCCGTACGTGATGATCGCGAACCTCTCGATGACGCCGGCGATGTCGGAGGCAAACGGGGGCCTCCTCACGCTGACGATCGATCCGGGCGTCACGATGGCGTTCGCGCATGGCTCGGGCGTGTCGTTCGGCTTGAACCTCGGTACGTCGGGTGGAGGCACCGCAGACTTGATCTATCCGACCAAGCTCGTCGCGAATGGCACCGCACAAAAGCCGATCGTGCTGACGTCGCAGTACCCGACGAAGGCTCCGGGTGACTGGGGCGGCATTCAGTGGGCCGGTGGTCCGCCCTCGGGCAACGCGATCTCGAACCTGCGGATCGAGGATGCGGGTGGCGTGCGCGGCGACGAATCGTTCGGCTGCGGCCCCAACGATAACGATGCCGCGATCATCATCATGAACTGGACGCCAGCGGACGCGTTCATGTCCAACCTGACGATCATCGATAGCGCTGCGGGTGGCGTGGTATCGGGCTGGGTCAGCGATACGGCGGGCCCGGACTTCAAGACCGGCAACACGTTCACGAACATTGGAAACGGCTGCGACGTGTCGATCCACAAGGCCATGACGCCGCCGGCGTGCCCGGGGAACGACTCGATTCCGGACTGTCAGTAGGGGCTGGTAGCGTCCGGGCGTGGCTAGAGCGCCCAGCGCCGAATACCTGGTTCTCGACATCGAGACCGTTCCGGACACGCAGCGTTGGCAGCCGCCCGCCGAGCAACAGACCGCGGTGTTCCCGCCCACGTGGGCGCATCGCGTCGTCGTGATCGGCATGATGTGGCTCGATCACGGCTACCGGTTGAAGAAGTTCGGCGTGCTCGGGGATCCGGCGGCCACCGGGTCGGAAGACGAACGCGAGCGCGCACTGCTCTCGGAGTTTTCGAAGCTCGTCGGAAAACAGCGGCCGATCCTGGTCACGTACAACGGCCGCGGCTTCGACTTGCCGGTGATCGCGTTGCGGGCGTTGTGTCACGGCGTATCGCTTGCCTGGTACTACCGCGAGAAGAACGTCCGCGCGCGCTACTCGGACGATGGCCACTTGGATCTGTGCGATTGGCTCGCGGATCACGGCGCTACGCGATCGGGCAGCTTGGATGCGATCGCGAAGTTGATCGGCCTGCCCGGTAAGGTCGGGATCGATGGCTCGCAGGTCGAGGGCTTGTATGCGGCCGGCGAGCTCGAAAAGATTCGCTCGTATTGCCTCTCGGACGTGATGCAAACGGCGATGTTGCTGCTGCGGTTTCGCCTGCTCCAGGGTGGGCTCTCACCCGAGAGTTACGAGCGCTGTGCGAAGGGCCTGCTCGACGCACTTGCCGGTGATGCTAGGGTGGCGGACGTGCTCGCGGGGACCAATCGTGGCCACCTCGTGAGCACCGCCCCCGCATGAGACTCGCCGAACAGTGGTTCGCACGGCCCGCGCCGATCGTGGCGAAGGAGCTGATCGGCACGGCGTTGGTGCATGGCGATCGCGCGGGCATCATCGTCGAGACCGAGGCGTATCTCGGGCCCGAGGACAAGGCGAGTCACGCGCGGTTCGGTCCCACGGCGCGAACGTCGGTGATGTTCGGGCCGGCCGGGCGCAGCTACGTCTACCTCTGCTACGGCATCCACGAGATGTTCAACATCGTGACCGGGACCGAAGGCGAAGGTCAGGCGGTGTTGATCCGCGCGATCGCGCCGCTCGAAAACCTCGGCGACGATTCGAAGATCGGGCGCGGGCCGGGCAAGGTCACGCGCGCGTTGAAGTTGGATCGCTCGCACGATCGGCGCGACTTGGCCGAGGGCGAGTTGTTCGTGCGCGCACACGTCACGCCGCCGATGGTCGCGGTCGGCCCGCGGATCGGCGTCGATTATGCGGGTGCGTGGGCGAAGCGCAAGCTGCGGTTCTGGTGGAAGGACCACCCGAGCGTCACGAAACCTTGATCTGATCCACGCGGCGCAGGCGCTGGCGATAAAGCTCGTCGCCGAGCTTGCTGCGGTTGCGCGTGCCGGCCGGGCGATAGCGATGATGCGCGCCTTCGTCGACGGTGACGAGGTTCGCGATCGGTGGCACATCGAGCTCGCCGAACCAGCGCGTCACTTCGGTCACGAGGCCCCGCTCTTCCGCGATCCACGCGATCGTCTTGTTCGACGTGAGCCGCAGCGTGCCCTTGTGCGCGCGGACGTAGACGCCGAGCTCGAGCCAGCCGTTGCCGAACAGCTCGGTATCGTGATCGTCGAGAAGGCGGATGATCTTCTTCGCATTCACCCGGCTCGTCAGCCACACGTCGGTGGTGGCGCCGGCATCGAAGGAGGGCAGCATCCGGACCTCGAGGTTGTCCGCGCTCGGCAACCGCTCGACGATCGACAAGAACAGATCGATCACGCGTTCGCGATCGGTCTGCGCTTCGATCACGGCGAGCTGTTCGCCGGTGCGCTCGACCCAGCCGCGCTGCGGGTTCGTGATTCCGCCGCTCGTCGCGGGCACGATCCCGACGGGAAACTTGAACGTCGCCAGTCCCGCGGGTGCCGGCCCGAGCTTCACGATCTGGCCCTTGCCGACGGACTCGCCGAGCGGAATCTCTTCGGTCGTTGCGGGATCGACGGCGATCACCCAGCCGTCGAGGTTCTTCTCGGCTTTCTGGATCGCTTCGCCGAGATGCTCGCCGCTCGCGAGCACGAGCTCCGGATCGCGTGACGAGGTCGCGATCGCGACGCGAAACCAACTCGTACTCTTCACGATCTGTTCTTAGCCTACATTCCGGTCTGCGGCGGGAACTGGAGGATCACGACCGTCACTTTTTCGTCGATGAGGCCGCCGAACGCGGTGACCGATTGATTCGACGCCGTCGCGTGGAACGTGGTGCCGAACGGCGCATCCTTCGAGATGAAGATGCCGTTCGTCGAGGTCGAGATGCCCGTCACCGTCGTGCGATCGGCCGACAGATACTGGACCGAGCCGTCGGACGGCGCGACCTGCACGTTCGCCATCGGGTTGCCGAACGGATCGAGCGCGATGCCGACGACGAGCCCATCCGTCGGGAACGAGGCCTGCCCGATCGCCGTCAGGATTTGCGCGAGCGAATCCTTCGACAGCCGGATGCCCGTGATGTCGACGTTCGGCGGCACCGACGAATACGGCATGCAGCGCACCGCGGCCGTGGTGGCGGCGGCGTCCTCGCGGACGAGCACGCACTGGCTCATGAACGGCGGCGTGACCTTGCCACTCCACCCCGGCACCGGCATCTGCGTGGTCAACGCGAGCGGATTGTCCTCTTGGCTCAGCTGATAGTGCGTATCGGTGCCGATCGTGATCCCGATCGGCTCGCCGATCGACACGCCGAGGTGGGGCGCGAGCGCGGGTTGGACCGAGACCTCGGTATCGAAGTCGTCGACGGAGGCGGTCACCGGAATCGAGCTCTCGCCGGTGCACGTGGGATCGTTCAGCGTCGATAGATCGGTGCAGCCGAGATTGACGACGACCTCGTCATCCCCGGGATGCCAGAACGAGACGCCACCGATCGACGGCGGCGGATCACACTCTCCGAGATCGTTCGTGACACACGGCTGGATCGATTGCACGGGGAAGCCGCGCGCGTCGAACTGGACGCCGGTCGGGCATTGCAGCTCGCCCTGATCGTTCGTCGGCAGCTGGTCGGCGCGATAGACGGCGATCGATACCTCGAGGGTCTGCGCGTTGACCTGGGTCGACGGGTTCATGAGATCGACGCTCGCGATCGAACACGCGTCCGGCTGGCCCGACAGCTCCTTGCAGATCGAGATGTACGGCGAATTCGGATCGTTCGGCGCGAACACCCGGATGCTGACGGCGGCGCGACACGACATCGTGACCTGCTCGCAGCTCGTGACTTGCTCACCCGACGAGTTGAGGCATGCGGCCTCCTGGCCATCGGTGATGCCGAATCGCAGCGTGAACGTGGGATCGCTACACGCGGTGATCGCGACGAGGAGCCACGCGCGCGTCATTGCGATTTCACGTCCGTCATGAACTGGATCGGGCGATCGCGCGACGCGATCAACACCCCACCGACGATCGCGAGGATCACGCCGCCGGCGATCGACGCTTGGACCCAACCCTTCTGGTACCACTGCTGCTCGCCCTCTGGCGTGACGGGCCGGAATGGCGGCAGCTTCGTCGGGTTTTGCTCGATGGGAGGATTCGGGCGGACCGGCACGAGCGGCTCGAGGATCTCGGCCGGTTTTTGCGTGGTGTACATCTGCGGCGCCGAAAATCCGGGTGCGCGATCGCGCCAGGTTTCCCACTGCAGCTTGCCGTCGGCACGCTTGCTGACGAGCACGGCGTCGTGGACCGCGAGTAGATCCGCGAGCTGATTCATCGCCGATGCACGCGCGGCATCGTCACCCTTGGCCTGCGCTCGCGACAGGGCGAGGCGCGCACGCTTGACCTTGACCGCATCGCCAGCCGGATCGTCTTTCACGATCTTTTGTCCCGGGCGTTCGATGAATGACTCGCCCGGAACCGGCATCACCGCGGTGGTCATCCGATCGGCACCGGCCACGACGATCACGTGCTCGCCGACTTCGACATCGAACGTCCCCGGCCCCTGCCCGCGTTCGACCCAGTCGATCCACACCCGCCCCTTGCCCTGGACTTCGTACCGCACGGTCTTCGTCGCGGCGGCACGATTGAACATCTCGACGGTATCCGGCGGATATGCGGCGGCATCGAGCGTGCGATTCGGATCGAGCCGCCGGGTCAGCGCGAACGCCCACTCGGCCTCCTGCTTTTTCCCGAGCTCGAGCTGCGCGAGGCCCTCGACCATGGTCAGGTCGGTATAGAGGCTGAGCGTGGCCGCGCTCGGGACCGTGTGCGCGAGTTGACGCTCGCCGTCCTGCGCCTTGGATCGCGCCTCTTCGGCGTTCGCGGCATCGAGTGCGTCTTTCGCGGCTTTTCGCGCGTCCTTCGCGCGGTCGATGTAATCGCTCTCCTCGTCGACGAGCTGGTTGACCAAGTACGCGTCGAGGCCCCGCTTGTCGGGGATCGAGATCAGGTCGCGATCGGGGCCTTGGTTGATGTACGCGTAGATCTTGCCGGACAGGTCATACGCGGTCGGATCCTCGGAAAGGTCGATGACCGCGATCTGGCGGCGCGCGGGCGGATCCTGAACCAGAGGCTGCGTTCCGGGGATTGCGAACGGGGCGTCGGCATAGACGCGTGCAAACTGAGCAGCGAAGACTGCACAGATCGCCACCCAGGCCGGCAACCTGGTCGTCATTCCTCTACTATATGCGACGTTTTGGGGATGCGGGGGCCCGTGGTGGGCCTGGCAAGCAATGGACGAACCCCTTCAGAAAAGCCTCGAGCGGTACGATGTGCTGGATCGCATAGCGGTCGGCGGCATGGCCGAGGTGTTTCTGGCCAAGGCCTACGGTGCCCACGGCTTCGAGAAGACGCTCGCGATCAAACGGATCCTCCCGGAGCTGGCCCGCGATCCCGAGTTTGCCGCCCGGTTCATCGCCGAGGCAAAAGTGGCCGTCAAGCTGTCCCACGCGAACGTGGTCCAGGTCTTCGACTTCGGTCGGATCGGGGACGCGCTGTTCATCGCGATGGAGTACGTCGACGGGCTCGACCTCGCGCTGCTCATCCGCAAGTTCAAGGACGAGAAGCGGCAGATTCCGCTGCCGGCCGCGTTCCACATCGCGATCGAGATCATTCGCGCGCTCGACTTCGCGCACCAGCACGGCGTCGTCCATCGCGATGTCTCGCCCTCGAACATCCTGATCTCGCGCGCGGGCGAAGTGAAGATCGGCGACTTCGGCATCGCGGTCGCCGCCGCCCCGCACAAGGCCGGTGGCCCGGGCATCCGCAAGGTGATGGGCAAGTGGCGCTACATGTCGCCGGAGCAAACGCGCGGCGACACGCTCGATACCCGCAGCGATTTGTTCTCGGCGGCGTCGGTGCTGTTCGAGCTGTTCACGGCGGAGAAGCTGTTCCCCGGCGACGAAGCCGAGGACATCATCAAGAACATCGAATCGATGCCGATTCCGCGCGCGAGCTCCGTGCGGCCGGGCTTGCCGTCGCGGCTCGACGAGATCTTGGCGGGACCACTCTCGCGCAAGCCGATCGACCGCCCGACACGCCCGGCGCAGATGCTGCGATCGCTGATCGAGCTGTCGTACGAGTCGTCGATCATGGCGACCGCGCTCGACGTGGCCGAGGCCGTGGCGAGCGTGCTGCCGGCGAAGCGGATCAGCGGCACCGGCCACCAACTCGACGACTTCCTGCGCAAGCAGATCGGCCAAGCCCAACAAGAGGGCTCGGTCGCGCGCCGCACCGCCGTCACCGATAACAAGCCGCCCGGCACGGCGACGATGGATCGCGGCGAGCACTCGACGGGCCTGTTCCGCAAGATCGGCGGCGACGGCGTCTCCGAGCTGAGCGAGATCGATGTCGATCCGACGGGCGTCGCGCCGCCGCGGCACACCGAGCCGATGGTGAAGTCGCCGGACTCGGGGCTGCATCGTTTGCTCGAGAAGGTCGACAACGATCGCCGGACCGAGCCGGGTGCGCCGCCCACAGGTGCGGCACCGAAGATCGAGCCGCCGGCGCTCGTGGTCACGAATACCGGCGGTAAGTCGATCACCACGTTCACCGGCGAGAAGCGCGGCCGGCTGTGGTTGAGCATCGGCGCGATCATCGCGGTCGGTGCCGGGTTGATCGTGTGGCGCGTGACGTCGGGTAAGCCCGAGCAGATCGTGGTGCCGGTCGTGAAGGATGCAGCGCCCCAGGAGCCCAAGGGCGTCCTCGCGATCGATCCGGGCGTCGATGGTGCGAACGGCACGATCACCGACAGCAAGGGCGTCGAATATCCGTTCGGACCGACGACGAAGGACAAGCCGACGCGCCTCAAGGTCGACGCGAACGTCAAGCTGCACGTCCATGCCGAGCTCACCGGCTTCGCGGCGTTCGACACGGACGTCACGGTCGCGCCCGACGAGACAATGCGCCTGACGCCGAAGTTCACGCGCGAGCGCGCGGGCCTGCACGTGACCACCACACCACCCGGCGCGAGTGTGTCGCTCGATCACAAGCTGCTCGGCGAGACGCCGTTCAAGAACGACAGCCTCGATCCGGCGGTCGGTGTCACGCTCGAGATTTCGAAGTCCGGCTACGAGCCGGTGCGCCAGAAGATCGATCTCGTGATCGGCCATCCGATGGAGATCGACGAAACGCTGAAGACGCAGCAGCGGTTCGGCATGGTGAAGCTCAGCTTCTCGACCGGATGGGGCGATGTCACGTTCAAGGGTCAGAAGATCGGCAACAACAGCCGGACCATGATGTTGAAGCTCCCCGTCGGGAGACAGACGCTTCACATCAAGAACCCGCCGTCGGGGAAGCAGTGGGACTGGCCGTGCGATGTCGTCGAGAACGTCACCACGACCTGCATCACCCAGCTACCGAAGTGACTTCTTCTTGCGCACGACTTCGATCGTGACCGGGCCCGTCGGCTTGGTCCGACACGCGAGCCGGATCTTCGTCAGGTGATACAGGTTGCCGAGGTGCTTGAGCTCCTCCTCGGTGTACGCGTTCAAGTGCTCCGCGCCGTCGAGGATCTTGACGCGACACAAGCCGCACGTACCCTTGCCGACGCACGACGTATCGATCTGCGCCGACAGCTGTGCACCGGCCTCGAACAGCGAGCCGCCCGCCGTGATCTCGACGGTCCCGACATCTTTGATCGTGATCAGAGGCATGCGCGCAGATGGTCTAGCAGATGATCGAAGTCCGACTCGTCGATCAGGGGATTCATGATCGTCGACCGCAACCAGTAGTCCTCGCCGAGCTTGGTCCCGACGATATAGAACCGCCCGTCTTCGACGACCTTCTGGCGCAGCGCGCGGTTATCGGCGGTCTTGTGCCGGAAGCAGATGATGTTGAGCGGCGGCTCGATCGCGAGCTCGAAGTCCGACGACGCTTTGATCTTGGCGGCAAATGCAGCCGTCAACGCGGCCTGGCGATCGACGATCTCGCCAAACAGCGCCTCGCCATGCGCGCGCAGAGAGCTCCACAACTCGACCGCCATCGCGCGCTTCGTACACTCGAGCGTGCGCGTGCCGAGGTCCCACCAGTGCGAATCCGGCCGCGCGTCGGCGAACAGATAGCTCGCACGCTGCGCGAACGCTTCGTACGCGTTCGACTCGCGCTTGAACAGCACTGCGGTGACGAGCGCCGGCATCATGAGCAGCTTGTGCGCATCCCACACGACCGAGTCCGCGCGTTCGATTCCGCGCAGCTTCTCGCGATGTGCCGCCGACATCGCCACGCCGCCACCGTGCGCGGCGTCGACGTGGAGCCACAGCCCCTTCTCCGCCGCGAGATCCGCGAGCTCGGGAAACGGATCGAACGCGCCGGTCGCCGTCGAGCTCGCCGCCGCGACGATGCCGATGACCTTGCGCTTCGTCTTCGCGAGCGCGGCTTCGACCGCACGTGCGGTCAGCCGATGATTCGCGTCGACGTCGGCCGCGATCACACCGGCCTCGCCCCAACCCATGATCCCGGCCGTGCGAGCGACCGAGTAGTGACTCTCGTTGGAGGTCACGATCGCGAGGTCCGGCGCCGAGCCTTCCTTCCAGACATCGTGACCGGCGTGCGCTTGGCGCATCGCGAGGAGCGCCGTCAGATTGCCGAGCGAGCCACCGCTCGTCAGCACACCGCCGGCGTCCGGACCGAAGCCGATCTTGCCCGCGAGATAGCGAATCACCGCGAGCTCGATCGGCACCGACGCCGGACCCATCTCGTAGACCGCCATGCCGTTGTTGACGACCGCCGACGCGAGCTCCGCCAACGCCGCGCTCGGCAGCGGTGGCGGCACCTGATGCGCCATGCAATGCGGGTGATAGAGCGCCGTGGATCGCTGGACGAAGTGCGCGAGATCGTCGACGAGGTTTCCACCTGTAAGCGGCATCGCGCCCCATTCCGCACGAGACGCTTCCGGCGCCCGCCACGGCAACACCGGCCCCTGCCGATCCTGCTGGCGTGCAAGCGCATCCGCCAGCGCATCGATCACCGCGTGGCCCTCCCGCCGAAATCGCTCGGGGTCGTACGCCGATCGGATCGCCTTCGACATAAAGTGTTCGTAATGTACAGGCTCGCGTTGGTCGTGGTGACTGGCTGTTCGGTCGTTTCGGCGGGGCCTCCGCCGACCGAAGGTAGTGGGAGCGGTAGCGGTACGGTGAAGGTCACGTTCGGCAACTCGTTGCCGAAGCTGCAACAGCAGGGCGGTCTGTCGTTCGAGATCCTCGACGCGGCCACCGGCCAGCGCATGCCGGGCAAGCTGACGATCCTCGGCGCGAAGGGCACGAAAGAGCCGAAATTCAGCAAGGACATCGGCGTCGAGATCGATGACTCGCTCGAGGCGTACAACCGGGTGTTCTCGCTCTCCGGGGTTGGCGTGGTCGCGCTGCCGGTCGGCACGTACGACGTCACGTTCAGCCGCGGCATGGAATGGACGATCGCGACGCAGCGGATCACGATGACCACGTCCGGCGTCGAGCTCCACGCAAAGCTCCAGCACGTGATCGAGACGCCGAAGTGGGTCTCGGGTGACTTTCACGTCCACGCCGCTCCGAGCCCGGATTCGCACGTGCCGATGCGCGATCGCGTCTACGAGTTCGTGTCCGACGGCGTCGACATGATCGTCGCGACCGATCATAACGTGGTCTCGAACTACGCGCCGGTGATCCAGGAGCTCCACGCCGAGAAGTACCTCGCGTCGTCGACGGGCGACGAGATCACATCCGGAAGCTGGGGCCACTTCGGTGCGTTCCCGCTCCCGCACGAGATGGAGACCGAGGGTCACGGCGCGATTCCGGTCAAGAAGAAGTCGGCGATCGACATCTTCACGTCCGTGCGCAAGACCGCGCCGACCGCGGTGATCGACGTCCATCACCCGCGGCTCGAGAAAGGCATCGGCTACTTCTATCTCGGCAAGTTCGACGACGCGAACGATCGCTCGACCCGCAAGGGCTTCTCGTACGACTTCGACGCGATCGAGGTGTTGAACGGCTACCAGGATACGAATCGCAAGACGATCGAACGCGTGATGCAGGATTGGTTCGCGCTACTCGATCGCGGTCACATCGTGACGGCCACCGGCAACTCCGACACGCATCACCTCAACTACAACCTCGGCGGCTATCCGCGAAACTACGTGCTCGTGCCGAACGACGACCCGCAGCTCGTGACGAGCGACGATGTCGCGAAGGGCGTGAAGGCACACCACGCGTTCTTCACGACCGGGCCGATCGTCGATTTCACCGTCGGCACGATTGGTATCGGCGACCTCGCGCCGGCGCCACAGGGCAAGGCGAAGGCCGACATCACCGTCCGTGCGGCGCCGTGGATCTCGGTGTCGCGCGTGATCGTGTATGTCGCGGGCAAAGAAGTGAAGCGCTGGGAAGTCGTCGAGCCACTCCTCGGCAAGGTCGAGATCCAGCGGTTCCACGACACGTTCGATATCGACGTGCCGCACGACACGTACGTCCTCGTGCGCGTCGAAGGTGACCGACCACTGACGCCGGTCGTCGGTGGTGGCAAGGACATCGAAGTGCGTCCGTTCGCGCTGACGAATCCGATCTTCTTGGACGTCAACGGCAACGGAAAGTACGATCCGGTGCTGCCACATGGCTCGCATGGTGCGGGAGCGACGGAGGCCGAGTAGATGCGGATCGCGATGCTGATGTTCGACAAGCTGACGCAGTTGGACTTCACCGGGCCGCAGGAAGTGCTCGGGCGATATCCAGGCGCCGACGTGATGATGGTCGCGAAGACGCGCGATCCGGTCGTCTCGGAGACCAAGCTCGCGTTCCTGCCGAACGCCACGTTTCGCGATGTCGGCGAGGCGGACATCCTGTTCGTGCCCGGCGGCTTCGGTCAGATCGCGGCGACGGATGATCCGGAAACCGTCGCGTGGGTCGGCGCGGTCGGCTCGCGTGCGAAGTGGGTGACGTCGGCGTGCACCGGGAGCCTCTTGCTCGGGCGTGCGGGCCTGTTGGATGGCTACCGTGCCGCCACGCATTGGGCGTACATGGACCTCCTGCCGCTCGTCGGTGCGATTCCCACGCACGAGCGCGTCGTCATCGATCGCAATCGGATCACGAGTGGCGGTGTGACGGCCGGCATCGATTGCGCGCTGCAGATCATCGTCGAGACCGCGGGGCGCGCCGTCGCCGAGGCGATCGCGCTAAACCTCGAATACGATCCACAGCCCGCCCTGCCCGGTCATCCGCGCACGGCAGACGCGTCGCTCGTCGAGGGGATTCGCGAGCGGTTGATCCCGCGCTACGAAGAGCGCAGGAAGCAGCTCACTCGCCCTTCTGCTATTCAATCGGGTTGATGATCTTCACGTCGCTGCCGCCGATGAAGGCGTAGCTGCCGTGAACGTAATAGCCGTAGACCGAGAGGCCGATCGGTTGATCGCCCGCGACGGTGTGGTGGCCTTCGGTCGCCGGGCACGTGACCTGTTGGTAGGTCATGCCCATCACGTCGCCGATCGGGCCGGTGTAGCAACCGGGCTGCGAGCCGATCGGAGCGCCGTCGATCATCACGGCCGCGTTCGTCGGCATCGCCACGACGATGTAGTTGTTCGTGAACGAGCCCGGGACGAGGAACACGTAGTCCTTGCGGAACTGCTCCGCCGCCGGCATGAGCAACTGCGATGCATCGCCGATCCAACCCTGCGTGACGAAGTCGTTCGGAACGAGATAGGTCGAGACCTCGACGGGATTGTTCGCCGACATCGTGAAGCCGGTCGTCGACGCGAACGTCTTCTGTTGGTTCCGGCTCAGCGAGATCGAGTTGTACGGCGCCGGGAGGTTCGTCGTGACCACGGTGTTGTCGACGGTCGCGATCACGCGAACGATGTCGGGCTCTTTCCAGTTCGGATTCGTCGAACGAATCGGGCTGCGCGCGATCGCGAACTCGTGGCCGAGCGCGGTGACCGGGAACAGCTGTTCCTCGAGGTGATCGGTGCAGCAGATGCTGTTCGCGCCCTCGCCGCTCGCGACCCAGTCCGGCGGATACACGACGTTGTCGGCGCCGCCGAAGCCGATCGCGCGCTCGGCACTGGTGAACACGGCGACGGGCTTGTCGGAGTGGACCGTCGAGCCAGTGAAGTCGCCGTCGTTCGTCGCGCACGAGCCGATATCGCCGGGTTGATACGACTCGAGGTTCGCGACGTCGTAGCGCGACAGCGTCAGGTTCAGCGGCGTGCCTTTCGGCGTCATCGCGATCGCGATGCCGGTATCACCACCGGCGGCGGCGATCGGATGGTTCGGGACGATCGTCACGTGCGTGTCGTCTTGCGTCGGGATGATCGTGATCGCGGTGTGATCGGGGATGCTCGGATCGACCGGAACCGGTGCGCACGGATTCGCGGTCGGAAAGCCGATGATCGTGTAGTCCGCGCCCATCGCTTGGAGCGGGATCAGCGTCGAGGCGTCGTTCGAGAAGTCCTGGATGATCGGGTTGAACTGATAGACCACGACCGGATCCGAGGACACCACGTGGAATGCGTGCGGCGACACGAACGTGCCGGTGCCGCTGTTCATGACGTAGCCGCTGTTCTGGCCCATCGAGCCATCGACCTCGCGCTGCGGGAGATCGATGCGCTGGGCGGTGCGCGGTGGGACGGTCACGGTCATCACGATGTCTTCGCTGACCGGAGCGCCGACGCGTGCGAGGTTCTGGGTGACCGTGACGGTGACGGGGCCGTCGTTGTTGTTCGCGGCGACGATCGCGAACTGTTCCTTCGCGGCGTTCGAGATCGAGGTCGCCTCGTTATCGAGATCGACTGCCCAGAACTCGCAGCCGAGGTTCGACGGATTTTGCATCGCCTGCTGGCACAACGTGCTCGGCGCGCCGGCATCGGGTGATCCGTTGCCGTCGTCGTCTCCTGCGCCGGATCCGTCGCGATGTGGCGCACACGCCGCGAAGAGCACCATCGGTACCAAGTAGTGAGCCCTCATCGCGCGCGACGATTAACCATGTGCGCGTCGCGCGCAATGTACGAAGCTTGCGCAGCTGATCACGTAAGCCAGGCGTAAGCGTAAGCCCAAGCGATCTCCGATCGTGTCCCGTCCGATCGCGTCCATCGATCGGGCGTCGCATTGTTCCACGCCCGCGACGGAATTCGGTCGACGCCTATCTGTCGTGACGCGCTTCGATACCGTGCGACGAGCCATGGTCGACACGTCGCCGAACTGCCGCTTGCGCTTACGCTTAGGCCTACGCTTACGTAGTTACTCTCTACCAGGATTCGCGAGGCCGAGCCGATGCAGCATCTTGTGGATGCTCATCCGATCGATGCCCGCGGCTCGAGCGGCAGCGCTGATATTTCCATCATGCTGCGCGAGCAACCGCGAGATGTAGCGGCGCTCGAACTCGCTGATCACGTTCTGCTTGGCATTCTTGAACGGGATCGTCACGTCGACGGGAACCGTCATCTGCGAGTCCGTCGACGTGGCGGTCTGCGACGGCGTGACCGTGATCGACTGCTCCGCACGCGGCACCGGCGCCGGCGCACGACGCAGTGCATCTTCCGAGTCCGGCGACTCCGCGAGCAGAACCGCGCGCTCGATCACGTTGCGCAGCTCGCGAACGTTCCCGGGCCAGTCGTGCTTCATCATCAAATCGATCGTCTCTTGCGCGATCTGGGACGATTCGCCCCCCGGCGTGGTCGCGAGGATGTGCTCGATCAGGAGCGGCAGGTCGTCTTTGCGATCGCGCAGCGGCGGCACGTGGATGCGCGCGACCGCGAGCCGATAGTAGAGGTCTTCGCGGAACCGGCCGCGGTTGACCTCGACGCCGAGATCGCGATTCGTGGCGGCGACGATCCGGACATCGACCTCGATCGTCTTGGTGCCACCGACGCGGCGCACTTCTTTGCGCTCGAGCACGCGCAGGAGCTTCGGCTGCATGGCGAGTGGCAATTCGCCGATCTCGTCGAGGAACACCGTGCCGCCGTTCGCGCGCTCGAACGCGCCGGCATACGAACCGGTGGCGCCCGTGAACGCGCCGCGCTCGTGACCGAAGAGCTCGCTCTCGATCAGGTTCGGCGGAATCGACCCGCAATCGAGGACGACGAACGGCCCCTTCGCGCGGCCGGAGTTCTCGTGGAGCGCTTCGGCGACGAGCTCTTTGCCCGCGCCGGTCTCGCCGGTGACCAACACCGTGGTGTCCGTGCGCGACAGCTTCTCGAGGCGAGCGAACAGCTCGCGCATCTTGACCGAGCGGCCGATCATGCCGCCGTAGCGATCGGTATCCGCGAGCTCGATCTCGACGGATTCGCCGAGCGGCTCGAACTTCAGGCGCGTGCCGCCGAGCGCGATCTGCGATCCGGCACCGATGTAGACATCGTTGATCCGCAGCGAGCTGACGTACGTGCCGTTCGTGGAATCGAGGTCCCGCAGGCGGTACCCGCGATCGTCCAACCGGATCTCGCAGTGCAGGCCCGACACCTTCGAATCGGAGAGCTGGACGTCGTTGCCACGCCGCGCGCCGATCCGGATCACGGACGCTTCGATATCGCGAACGAGTCCGGCATCCGGACCACTCAGCACTTCGACGCGACACCGGCGAAGGCGAGCGCTCGTCGCGCGGCCACCGATATAGGTGACCCAGGTACCGGAGCGCAGGTCGTCAACCGCCATCTCTGCGGCACGTTACCACAAGGTGCCGTTTTCGCAGATACGGCTACGGTACGGCGCTACCGGCGGATCCCGGCGCGGGCGCCATCGCCGAGCCAGCCTCGTCGCGGGCCCGAAGCTCGTCGGCCGGCGGGATGCCGAGGCCGGCGTGCGGGTCCTTCTTCTCGCGGTCGGCGTCCGGCTTTTGCAGCGGTTGGACGGCGGCGCGGAGCAGGTCGTCATCCCGCTTGTGCTCGTTCTGGCGTTGCTGCGGCGTCAACATCTGGTCGCACAGGCCGAGTGCAGTCTTGTCCGGCGCCTTCTTGATGCATTCGATCACGGCCGCCGACCAGTGGTCGGTTTCGCAGGCTTCGGTGATCGACTTCTTCATCTCCGGGAGCATCCGCTTCACGTTCGCGACCGCGGTCTCGCCCATCTTGCTGCGCATCTCGATGACCATCTTGTCCATCGCCGACGAGATCGCCGGGGCGCAGTCGGACGGTGGCTTCTTGTGACATGCGACGAGCGACAGAGCGGCAACGACGACAGCGAGGCGCATCCGCGAAGCTTTGCACGTTTGGCAGGTGGTGCGCGGAGGCCGGCACCGAGAACTGCCAGGCTGGCACCGACGGCATTTCGGGCCGAGTTAAGACGGCGGGTTACGCGCGGCGTGGGTGTTGCTAAGGTCTCCCGCATGTCTGCCATCGTGTCCCTCCTGCGCGTGATGACCCTTCGCGATGCCGAGGCGATCACGATGGAAGCCGGACGCGTCCCGACCCTGCGCCGGCGCGGCAACGTCGAGCAGCTCTCGGTCCCGGCGCTCGATGGCGAGTGGCTGGAAGAGTTCGCGCGGCCGATGCTCGCGGGCAAGTCGCTCGATGACGGGCCGTTGATGCTCGCGTTCACCGACGACGATGGCGTGACCTATCCGGTGACGGTCGAGCGCGGGGCGAACGGGTTGCGCGTGGTCGCGCGAAAAGGCGGGCGTCCGGCGCCGCCGAAACCGGTCGCGCCTCCGAAGCCAGTGGCGGTCGTCGAGCCGGAGGAGCTCGAGATCCAACCGGCACCGCAGGTGGTCGCGTTGCCGCCCACCAACAAGGATCGCGCGCGCGACCAACTCGCGGCGCTGCTGCGCGGTCCGGTCGTGCACGCGCACGAGGTCCGCGGTGCGGACGTGTTCTTGTCGACGGGCCACACGCCGCGGATGAAGATCGACGGCCGGCTCGAGCAGATCGAGATCCCGATCGACGACGAGGAGCTCGCGCAAGCGGTCCGTGGCTTGGGAACGAACGTGGATCTCTCGCTCGAGATCGCCGGCATTCGGGTGCGCGTCAACGCGTTCGATCATGCGGGTGGCTATGCGGTAGCGGCACGCCTGATCAACGATCACGTGCCCTCGCTCGAGCAACTCGGGTTGCCGCCGGAGCTCGCGTCGATCGTCGAGATGCGCGATGGCCTCGTGCTGGTGTGCGGCCCCACGGGAAGTGGCAAGTCGACCACGCTGGCCTCGCTGATCGACCTCCTCGATCAGCGGCGCTCGGCACACATCATCACGCTCGAAGATCCGATCGAGTATCGGTTTGCCGCACGGCGCTCGCTGATCCATCAACGCGAGCTCGGCACCCACTTCGACGCGTTCGCGACCGGCCTCCGCGCCGCGCTGCGCGAAGCCCCGGACGTGATCCTGCTCGGCGAGCTGCGCGATCCGGACACCATCGCGGCCGCGCTCACGGCGGCGGAGACCGGGCACCTCGTGCTCGCCACGTTGCACGCGCCGAGTGCGGTCGGTGCGATCGACCGCATGATCGATGCGTTCCCCGAGGGCCAGCAGCGTCAGGTCCGGACGATGCTCGCGGGCGCGCTGAAGACCGTGGTCACGCAGTTCTTGCTCCCCCGGCGGACCTCCGGGCGGGTCGCCGCCGTCGAGGTCGTGCCGGTCGTCACGGCGGTGTCGAACCTGATCCGGAAGGGCGAGCTCCACATGCTGCCCTCGGCGATCCAATCGGGGCGCGATGCCGGGATGATTCCGCTGGAGCGCTCGCTGGCACGCCTGATCGAGCAGAACATCGTGACGAGTGCCGCAGTGAAGCGAATCGCGGCAGATCACGACCTTCTCGCGGCGCTGTCGGCGAAGCTGCGCTAGATTGCGGCCATGAAGTTTGTCGTCGGGCTAGCAATGCTGGCGGGAGGTGTTGCGAGTGCGGATGACAAGCGCTGCCTCGACGTCCAATGGATGCCGAGCGATCGCGAACAGCTCGTCGCGTGGGTCACGCAGGCGGACGGCACGTACATCGACACGATCTACATCACGCAACAGACCGGCACGTTCGGTCTCGGCAATCGCCCCGGGCGCTGGGACTTCAACAGCGCGCCGAATTGGCCGTACGGGCGTCGGATCAACACGTTCCCGATCTGGTCGCATCAGAACGGCCAGTCGTTTCCGTTCATCATCTATCGCAACGATCCCACCGATGATCCGGACGGCTGCTTCGATCAGGCCGCGCTCGGTTCGGACTACAAGCTGTGCGGCGAGAACGATCTCAGCCATCCGGCGAACAACAGCTCGCGCGAGCCGCACTATTGCCAGCCGCTGCCGAGCGACTATCCCGGCTGGGATGCGATGACCTGCCCGACCGCGAACGTCGGCACGGACAAGGGCAAGATCTCCACGTCGGCGAAGCGCACCGGGTATCCACCGCGCGCCGATATCAACGGGCTCGACGGCGACGATGTCACGTCGGTGAATCAGTACAAGTCGATGAACCCGTTCGACGCTGTCAGTCAGCCCACGCCGGCCGCCGGCGATCTCACGCACGCGCCGTGGCTCGTGCCGCAGGCGTTACCCGCGGGCAACTACATCCTCAACGTCGAGGTGGCGAAGGAGTACGACTTCAACGCGTACTACAACTTCCCGGCACCGATGGGCATCCCGTGGTCCGACTTCGGGCGGCCGTATCGTGGCCAGCCATCGGTGCTGTACTCGGTGCCGTTCACGGTCAGCGATACCGACGTGACCACGGCGACCGGCTCGGACTACGCGGGTTACGGCGACGAGACCGGCTCCGATGGCAATGTCCGGCCTCCGGACCAAACGATCACGATCGATACGCCGGGCTCGGGCGGATCGCGGTTGCAGCTGATCGCCGAAGGCGCGCAGATGTACCGGCTCAAGGTCACGGTCAATCCAAAGGCGGCGACCACGTTCCCGGACATGCCGGCGAATCTCATGGCCACGGACGTCGCGACGTCGACGGCGGACATGTCATTTACGGCGCCGGGTGAGTCTGGCGAGCGCGTCGCCGGATACGAAGTCCGCGTGCGTGCATCGTCGGAGATGACGGCCGACAACTTCGAAGACTCGATGCCGGTGACCGCGAAGGTCGATGTCAACGATCCGGGCCACACGACGACGTTCCAGCTCACGTCGCTGTTGCCGCAGACCGATTATTGGGTCGGCATTCGCGCGTACGACGGTTGTCATAACGCCGGCGACATCGCGATCACGCACATCCTCACGGACGAGCGAAAGTCCGGATCGGTCGATGCGTGCTTCATCGCCACGGCGGCGTACGGCTCGATCCTGGCGAACGATGTCGAGAGCCTGCGCCACTTCCGCGATAGCGCGTTGTCGACGAACGTGTTGGGCGAGCTCGGCGTCGAGGCGTACTACACGTTCGGGCCGGCGTTCGCGGGTGTGATCGGCGAGTCGGATACGGTGCGCGCGACGGTGCGTGCATGGCTAAAGCCGATCGCCGAGCGAGTTCGTGCGCTAGGCTACTGATATGGCCGTCCGGGTGCTCGTCGTCGACAAGCTCGCGGCGACCCGGGACAGCGTCGTCGAGCTGCTCGGTGATCGCGCCGAGGTCGCGTGGGCCACGCGCGAAGGTGCGGCGGCGCAGCTAAAACTCGCGGCGAATGCGGGCGCGGCGTTCGACGTGGTGTTGCTCGACGGTGATCCGCCACCGACCGCCGCGATCGTGCAAGCGCTCGGTAGTGGCGGCGCGCGCGTGATCCTGCTCGCGGGTGGCAGTGATCCGATCGGCATGGCGACGCGGTGTGGTGCGGCGGACGTGGTCTCGCGACCGCTCGTGCCGAGCGAGCTGATCTTTCGCGTCACGCGTGCGGTGCCGGCGATCGACAAGCGACGGCCACGCAAGTCCGACGTGATCATCGGCTCGGGCACCTGGATCAAAGAGCTCTACGATCGGATCGCGATGGTCGCCGCGACGGATGTCACGGTCGCGATCTTCGGCGAATCCGGCACGGGTAAAGAGCTCGTGGCGCGGACGATCCACAACTCGTCGCCGCGGCACGATGCGCCGTTCGTCGTCGTGAACTGCGCGGCGATACCGGAGAACCTGCTCGAGGACGAGCTGTTCGGTCACGTCCGCGGTGCGTTCACGGATGCGTCGCGCGATCGCGAAGGTCTGCTCGCGGCGGCGCACACCGGCACGCTGTTCCTCGACGAGATCGGCGAAATGCCGTTGCCGCTACAGGCGAAGCTGCTGCGCGTCTTGCAGTCGCAGGAGTTCCGCCGGATCGGCGACGATCACGATCGCCGTGTCGATGTCCGGATCATCACGGCGACGAATCGCGATCTCGATCAGCTCGTCGCGCGCGGCGGTTTCCGGCAAGACCTGTACTACCGGATCAACGTATTTCCGATGCACATGCCGCCGCTGCGCGAGCGACCGGAGGACATCGGGCTGCTCGTGCATCACTTCGTCCAGAAATATCGGGCGCGGCTCGGCAAGGTCGTCGAGGGTGTGACGCCGGCGGCGCTCGCACGCCTGGCCGCGTACGACTTCCCCGGTAACGTGCGCGAGCTCGAGAACAAGATCCATCAGGCGATGGTCGTCGCGTCGGGGACGATGGTCGAGGCGTCGGAGATTTCGCTGCCGCAACCGTCGCCGTCGGCGCGTGCGGTGGTCGATGTCGCGCGGCCGTTTCGCGATGCGAAGCAGGACGTGATCGATGCGTTCGAGCAGGCCTACTTGACGGAGCTGTTGCGCGTGCATCGCGGCAACCTCGCGCAGGCGGCGCGCGCGGCCGGCATGGATCGCAAGAACCTGTGGGCGCTCGTCGAGCGGCATGGGCTCGATCGCGGGAAGTTCAAGGCGTGAGGTAGCGCTCGCGCGAGCCACCGTCGTGGAGGCGCGGCGCAAGCAACCGCAGGCCAACCGGCTCCCGCTCGTGCGCGGGGCATCCCCCGGCGCTCGCGGCGCGCCCAGTCGTTCGCGCTCGCGTTCGCGCGGCTCTGCTCGCGCTCGGCCGCCTGCACGCCGCTTCGGTGAGAGACTCAGGCGGCCGAGCGCTCGCAAATCCTCCGAACCCGAGTGCGAATGACTGCTCGACGACGCACCCGCCTTTGGGGACACCCCGCGCGCGAACGGCCGGTTGGCAGCGGTTGCATTGCGCCGCGCCTCCACGACGGTGGCTACGCGCTCGCGCTCGGCCTTCGGCCGCCCAGAGCTCGCGTTGTTCAGGACGCCTTCGTCGTCGCGAGCTCGATGTACCAATCGTCGAGCGTCGCGAATCGGGCTTCGACGTGTCGTGTGTTTGCGTCGAGGAGAACGTATTCGTCGTCGCTCGCGTTGTACGCGCTGATGAAGTCGGCGTTGTGATGAAACGGGATCAGCGATCGATCGAGTCCGCGGGCGTACAGCGTGTCGGCCTCGGCCTTGATTGTCGTGGGGCCGAACATCGAATCGCCACGGATCGTCCCGCCGCCGGTGACGCGCCAGAATTCGAGGAGCTCCGTCGAGGCGTCGATCAGCCATGGGTTGTGCGCGAGCCAGTCGTCGAAGTGGGTGTCGTCGGTGCCGCCGATCCACGTCACGTGGGCGCGGCCATGTGCGATGTCCTCGAGGAGCGTCGGAAGCATCAGCACATCGGCCATGCGATCGATCTACCACGCGCTATGCTCGAACGATGGCACGTGATCAAGAACGCGCGGCCCGCGCCGCGGAACCTCAAATCGTTCAGGGCCTCCCCGCGGTGCCCGGCATCCTGACGGCGCTGCGCCTGACGCCAGGCTTGGGCACGCACCTGTCGGGCTTGGCCGATCAACTGCTCGTCGTCGATCATCCCGGCGCGACGATCTCGCGAGGCGAGCGCGAGCTGATCGCCACGGCGGTTTCCGGCGGCAACAACTGCTTCTACTGCATGGACACGCACGGCGCGTTCGCGAGCGAGCTCCTGAAGCGCGCGAACGTGAACAACTTCGGCGTGCTCGTCGACGATATGAAGTCCGGCAACTGCGAGCGTCTGACGCCCAAGCTCGCCGCGCTCGTCGATATCGCGTTGATCGTCCGCGAGAACGCGCGCTTGCTCACGCGTGCGCACGTCGAGAAAGCGCTGGCATACGGCGCGAGCGATGCCGACACCCAGCTCGCGGTCATGATCGCGGCCGCGTTCTGCATGTACAACCGGATCGTCGACGGCTTTCGCGCTCAGACGCCGCCGTCGACGGAAGCGTACGGTGCACGCGCCGTCCAGATCGCAGATCACGGCTACAGCGATCCGAAGACGTCCGCGATTCCGCGCTAGGGGTTGTTGCCTAGCCTTCTTATTCCGTCCATCCCTCGCCGCGCCTTCGCGCGCCGTCGGGCTTCGCTCGGTCTGGACCGCTACCAGTCTTTGTCTTCGTCGTTGTGCTGGTCTTGGTTCAGCGTCCGACGACGCGCTTCATCACGCTGCATCTTGCGCGAGAAGTCCTCGAGGTCATCGAGCTTGCGATCGTTCGGCGACTTCGGCCCCTGACCACCGCGATCCTTGTTGCGCGGGCCCTTCTGGTTATTCGGGTTGCCCTTCTGACCATTCGAGCCTCCACCCGCACCGTTGTTCGCGCCATCGGAGCCCGCGTTCCCGCCACCTTGGTTCTGGCCGTTGTTCGAACCGGCCGACCCATTCGCGGATCCATTCGAGCCATTCGAGCCGTTCGAGCCGCCGTTCATCGGCTGGTGATTGCCGGCGGAGCCACCACCGGATCCGTTCGAGCCATTCGAGCCGTTCGAACCCTGACCGTTGTTCGAACCATTGTTCGAGCCATTCGATCCGTTCGAGCCATTCGAACCCGCCGAGCCGCCGTTCTGGCCCTGCCCGTTCGAGCCTTGCTGCCCGTTCGAACCCTGCTGCCCGTTTGATCCGTTTTGACCCTGCTGGCCCTGTTGCCCTTGTTGGCCCTGCTGACCTTGTTGGCCCTGCTGACCCTGTTGACCCTGTTGACCTTGCTGGCCCTGCTGACCTTGTTGGCCCTGCTGCCCCTGGCCCTTTTGCGGATGCTGCGGCAAGCCCTGGCCGTTGCCGCCACCTTGCTGCTGTTGCTGTTGTTCCTTCTTGCGGTGCTTGAGGGCGAGCTCGAGGTTGATCGACGCGTCGTCCATGTTCGGCTGATCGTGGAGCGCTTGCTTGTACGCCTCGATCGCGTCGTCCCAATGCTCGGCATTCGATAGGGCGTTACCGCGGTTGTAACTCGCGTTGCCCCGCACGCGCGGATCCTTGCTCTGCGACGCCTGCTTCAGGTCGTCCATGCCCTTTTGCATCCACTTGTCGTGCTCGGCCGGATCCTTCGACGTTTCGGCTTTGCGGATCTCCGCCGTGCCGCGATCGTATGCGAGCCCGTCCGGATCGACGGTGCCGTCCTTACCCGCGCGGTCGTACGCTTCGAGCGCGCTGTCGACGTCACCGCTCTGGAACGCGCTGTTACCCGCCTCGACATCGCGATTCGTCGAATGCCACGGGTCCCAGGCGGCAAGCGCCAGCAATAAAGCCAATCTCTTCATTGCTCCTCCGGATGTAGCTTACGACGTCGCGTCGAAATTGCCGCCTCGATCACGAGCAGCACGAGCCCGATGAACAAGAACGGCTGGAAGATGTCGTGGCGCTCCCACACCTGCTTCGTCGAGAGGCCACGATTGACGTTGCGCAGCGCATCGAGGATCGGCTGCGGATCGACCTCGCCACGTTCCGAGGCGACGAAGTAACGCGCCGGATCCCCACCGATCTCGGCGAGCTGCCGCATCGGCGCGTCTTCACGCTTCGAGACCACGGCTTGGCCGCTGCGGTCGCGCTTCGGCGTTGCCGTTGCCTTGCCGTCGTCGTCGATCTCGTGAACGACGCCACCGCCGGTCGTCCCGACGCCGACGATGAACAACGCGATGCCGAGCTCGCGCGACGTGGCGACCTCTTTCATCGCTTCTTCGTCGGGATCCGCGCCATCGGTGAACACCACGAGCGCCTTGCCGCGCTCCTCCTTGTCCGTAGTCACGACCTCTTTTTCGATCTTGTCCGCGGGATCGACTTTGTCGCCCGGCAACGGATCGCCACCGTGGCCACGATGCCCGATTCGCGAGCAGCCGAGGTCGTCGTACAGGTCGGGTCGCAACATGCACCGCGCGACGCGGAACACCTCGGCGAGGTTCGAGCCCGGCGTCAGATCCGCGGGCCCGAGATCGTAGATGAAGCGTTCCGCGACCTCGCGATCCTCGGTCAACGGGAAGTGCGCCGCGACCTTCGCGAACACCACGGGGCCCACGCGATCGTCATCGAGCGAATCGATCAACGCGACCGCGAGCTCGCGCGCACGTCCCAACCGCGACGCCGCGATCTTCTTCTGCTGCATCGCCGCGGTCTGGCCGACGTCGTCGACCATCATCGACTTCGACGCATCGACGGCGACCACGAGATCCAACCCGCGCAGCTTCACCTCGCGCTTGCCACCGAGCTGCGGGCGCGCGAGCGAAACCACGACGAGCGCGAGCCCGAAGCCGACGAGCAAGGCCTTCGCCAACCGGCGCCCGGGCGACGCCGACGCGATCACCTTCTTCACGATCGGCAGCTCGCCGATCCGCGCCGCGAGTTGCTTGCGGCGCGCACGGTCGTACATGAACAGCGCGAACACCGCGAGCGGCGTGACGCACGCGAGGATGAACACGTTCGGATGGACGAAGGTCACGGGAACCTCCGGAGCCACGTGTTCGACAGGATCAGCTCGACGAGTAACAAGATCGCCGCCAGCACCGCGAGCGGTACGAAGAGCTGGCGATCCGGAATTCGCTCGGTGATCGTGCGCTTCGTCGTATCGAGCTTCTTGCGCACGGTCTGGAAGCCGTGATCGAACGATTCGTAGTCGGCCGCGCGGAAGAACTCGCCGCCGGTGGTCGCCGCGATGTTGCGCAAGGTATCCGGGTTGACCGACATCCCGCCGAACAGGTCCGCTTGCTCGCTACCGACGAGC
This sequence comes from Kofleriaceae bacterium, assembly GCA_047600425.1. GTDB lineage: Bacteria > Myxococcota_A > Polyangia > Haliangiales > Haliangiaceae > JABFXX01. Next base: position 1,126,903 of record JASGLC010000001.1, read on the forward strand.
AGCGTGTACACCTTCACGCCCATATCCTTCGCGGCCTTCGCCGCTTGATCCGGATCGAAGCGCGTCACCCAGTTCGTATCGCCGTCGGAGAGCAGGATCACGACCTTGCTCTTCGCATCGCTGCGCCGCAGTTGGGCGAGCGCGAGTGCGAGGCCATCTCCGATCGCGGTGCCGAGCTCGGGCACATCACCGATCGCGAGGTCACTCACGATCTGTTCGAGCAGCTTCATGTCCTGCGTCAGCGGGCACTGCAGCATCGCCTGTTGGCCGAACACGACGAGCCCGATCCGATCGTTGTGCGACTTGTGAATGAAGCGACGGATCACGCGCTGCGCGGCATCGAGCCGATCGCGCTGCATGTCCGTCTCTTCCATCGACTTCGACATGTCGACGACGACCATGATGTCGATCGAGTCGACATCGTGCTTCACCACGCGATACGTCTCCGGCCGCGACAGCCCGATCGCGAGCGCCATGATCGCGACGACGCGCAACGCCGCCGGCAGATCCGCGAGCCACGACTTCCAGCCACGCTTGCGAACGAGCGCGACCTGCGAGAACCCCATCACGGCGCTGCGCCGCTTGTGGAGGTGGAACGCGAGCACGCCGACGAGCGCCGCTCCGACGACCAGCACGAGCGCCTTCGGTGACTTCCACTCGACGAGCTCGCCCTCCTGGGAATCCGGGTGAAACGCGAGCGTGATCGCGCGATGGAGCTCGTGCGTGAGCACGCCGACCTTGACGTGGAAGTACGCGATGCAACCGAGGACGATGCCCATCGCGATCGCGACGACCAGGATCCACGGCCACACGGCGCGCAGGACGCGATCCGGCTGCGGCGGCGGCTGTTGCGGCTCGGGTTCGTCGCTCACGCCGCCTCCCCCTGCGCCTTCGTTGTCGTGATGATGAGGTGACGTGCGCCTTCGAGCGTGGCGTATGCCTGATCGCGAGTCGCGGGGAAGTTGCCGTACTTCACGACATCCGCGCGATCGAGCCAATCCTCGACGAGGTGCTGCTCGGACTCGTTCGCCTTTTGCTCGAGCGCCTTCTTCAATTCGGCCGAGGTCATCTCGGTGGTCAGGACGTTGAAGCGTGCGCCGAGGTAGTCGCGGATCACGTCGGTCATCTCGGCGTAGCCACCGCGGCGTTTGTCGTCGGCGGCGAGCTGGCCGCTTTGCTCGAGCTCGAGCAGGCGTTCCAACGCGCGCTCGCTCGTCATGTCGATCTTGCGGCGTGCCATCGCCATCGGGACGAGGCCGCCGACGAGCCGGGTGACGCGACGCCGGCGGAGCTTGCGGAACCGCCAGCCGACCCACGCGCCGACGAGCGCGCCGATCACGATGCCGAGATGGAGCGGATCGCGGAGCCAGTCGACGATCTTCGCGAGCAGGCTCTTCTCGTGGAGATCCATCGGCGCGGCGCTCTCGCGCATCAATTTCGGATCGTCGGAGTCGCCGAGCACGCCGGTGACGTGGAGCGGCACGGTGTTGCTCTCGGTCTGCGCGGCCTTGCCGAGCAGCGTGTACGTGACGGTGACGCCGGGGATCCGAACGTCGCCGATCTCCCAGACCCGCACGTCGATCTGCCATTCGCGGGTGCGCCGGCCATCGGGCTCGAGGTGATCTTGGCTGACGCGCTTGCCGACTTCGAACGCGCCGCCGAGATCGAGCGGCTCGTGGATGTTCGTCTCGACGGTCGGGCTCGCGGTCGCGCGGACGAACAGCGTGAAGCGACCGCCGAGCTTGAGCTCCGTCGGAGATGCCGCGGCGCTTACTTCCGGAACTTCGGGCGCGAGCTGGATGATGATCGCGGAGCCGGAGCCCGCGCCGGAACCGGTTGCCGAGCCGCCGTTCGCGGAACCGCCGCTCGCAGAACCGTTCGGTGCGCCGTTCGCGGAGCCACCATTCGACCCGCCACTCGGAGACCCGCCACTCGGAGACCCGCCGTTCGGTGAACCGCCATTCGCCGACCCACCGTTCGCGGATCCGGAGGAGCCCAGATTCGGGTCGATCGGCGAATTGCCAAGCGGATCGCCCTTGGGCTGTGCCTGCGCGACCGCCGCGACGAGCGCGAGCGCGATCACCGCAAGTCGGCGCGCTGTCCGAAGGCCGGACGCTTGGTTGACGTAGTTGCGACCGTCCCCACCCCCGAGCGATTTCGCGGAGATCGCGATCGCAAGTTGACGTAGTTGCGACCGTCCCTCCACTTCGCGTTTCAACGCACGCGCTGCCGTCACGGTCTTCATCCGTGCGACATCCTCTTCTGCCGCGCCCGGAAGAACGCGATCAGCGCCTCGACGTACGGCTCGTCCGTCGAGATCTCGACGACATCGAGCGCCAGGCGCCGCAACGCCTGATCCCGCAACTCGCGCGACTGCTGAACCGCAGCCTCGAACTCGCGCCGCGCCTTCTTGCTCGTGTCGACTTCGACAACCGCGCCGGTTTCCAAATCTTCGAGCAGGAGCAGCCCGACATCCGGCAGCGTCTGCTCCATCGGATCGCGCACGACGACCGGCACGATCTCGTGGCGCTGCGACGCGATCCGCATCGCGCGCTCCCACCCTTCCGACAGGAAATCGCTGACGAAGAACACGACCGAGCGCCGCTTCGCCACCTTGCCCAAGAAGTCGAGCCCCTTCGCGAGATCCGTCCCGCGCGAGGTCGGCCGGAACGCGAGGATCTCGCCGATCACGCGCAGCACGTGGCGCCGGCCCTTCTTCGGCGGCACGAACTTCTCGACCTTGTCGGTGATGAGAAACAGCCCGACGCGATCGTTGTTCTTGATCGCCGAAAACGCGACGACCGCCGCGAGCTCCGCCGCGATCTCGCGCTTCGTCGCGCCATGCGAGCCGAAGAACCCCGACGCGCTCATGTCGATCACGAGGTTGACCGTGCGATCGCGCTCCTCGACGAACTGCTTGACGTGCGGCGCGTTCATCCGCGCGGTGATGTTCCAATCGATCGTCCGAACGTCGTCGCCGGCGTAGTACGGGCGCACGTCGGAGAACACGAGGCCGCGCCCCTTGAACACCGCGTGGTACTGCCCCGCGAGTTGCGTGTCCACGAGCCGGCGCGACGCGATCTCGATCTTGCGCGCCTTCTTGAACAGCTCCGCCGTCTGCAACGACGCCATCGGTTACGGCACCGGGAGGTATTCGAAGACGCGGCGCACCACGTCTTCCGACGACACTTCTTCGGCTTCCGCTTCGTACGTGACCTGCACGCGATGGCGCATGACATCGAGCGCGATCGCCTTGATGTCATCCGGCGTGACGTACGCACGATGGCGAATGAACGCGTGAGCCCGCGAGGCGGCCGCCAAGCACAGCGTCGCGCGCGGCGATCCGCCGAACTCGATCAGTGGTGCGAGCTCGCCCAGGCCGTACTCGCGCGGACGGCGCGTCGCTTGGACGATGTGCACGATGTAGTCGCGAACGCGCTCGTCGATGTAGATCTGCGAGACCAGTTTTCGGGCGGCGCGGACCTGATCCATGGTCGCCACTTCCGACGGAGATGGCACCTCGAGGCCGCTCATCCGATCGAGCATCGCGCGCTCGTCGTTCGCGGTCGGATACGAGACCTTGATCAACAGCATGAACCGATCGAGCTGCGCTTCCGGCAGCGGGAACGTGCCTTCCTGCTCGATCGGGTTCTGCGTCGCGAGCACGAGGAACGGATCCGGCAGCTGGTGCGTCGAATCGCCGATCGTGACCTGGCGTTCCTGCATCGCCTCGAGCAACGCCGACTGCACCTTCGCGGGCGCGCGGTTCACTTCGTCGGCGAGGACGAGGTTCGCGAACAACGGGCCACGCTTCTGCGTGAACTGCCCGGTGTGCATGTTGTAGATGATCGTGCCCGTGATATCCGCGGGCAGGAGATCCGGCGTGAACTGGATGCGCGAGAAGCTGGCGTTCAGCGTCTGCGACAGCGTCTTCACCGTCAGCGTCTTCGCGAGGCCGGGAACGCCTTCGATCAAGCAATGACCGCCCGTGAGCAGGCCGATCATCACGCGCTCGATCATCTCCTTCTGGCCCACGACCACGCGTCCCACCTCGGAGAACACCTGATCGCAGAACCCCGAGGCGGACTTGACCTGGTCGGTCAGCCCGGAAATATCGACCGGCGGACGTGCCGGACCAGCTTCGGTGACGGTAAGGCCTGTGGCCGCACCGGGATATGGGGGGACGGCGTCGCGCAACGTATCCATAGAACCCCTCTACGGTGGCACGGATTCCCGCGGCGTGCCCGCACCACCTGCGATGCGTGCGATATGGTCGTACCCATGGCGGATCAAGCCCCTGTCGCGCCCGCGCCGGTCGATTTTTCGACCCACGTGCTGTCGCTCGCATCGACCGCGCTGATCGCGCTCAACAAGATGCCCGCTCCCGACGGCAGCACGCATCCGCTCGATCTGGAGACCGCGCGTCATCTGATCGACGTGCTCGCGATGCTCGAGGCCAAGACCAAGGGCAACCTCGACGAAGCCGAGCAAAAGCTGCTCGCGAGCCTGGTCTACGATCTCCGGGTCGCGTTCGTGGATGCGCAAAAGACCGCTGGCGTGAAGAAGTAATCGTGTTATCGGCGCGCTAGCTTGCACGCATGATCGATGCGTACGTCTGGACCACGCCGAACGGTTTCAAGCTGCTGATCGCGCTCGAGGAGCTCGGCCTCCCGTATCGCGCGCATTGGATCGACATCGGCAAAGGCGATCAGGACAAGCCCGAATATCGGAAGGTCAATCCGAATGGAAAGATCCCCGCGATCGTCGATGGCGACACGACGATCGACGTGTTCGAGTCCGGCGCTGTCCTGATGTATCTCGCCGAGAAGGCCGGCAACACGAAGGTGCTGCCCGCGTCCGGCCAAGCGCGCTACGACGTGCTGTCGTGGATGTTCTGGAACATCGGCGGGCCCGGCCCGATGTTCGGTCAGCTCGGCTTCTTCTCGAAGTTCGCCAAAGAGAAGGTGCCGATGGCGATCGAACGCTACGAGAAGGAATGCCATCGCATCGCGAAGGTCGCCGATGATCGACTCGGCCAGGTCAAGTACCTCGCGGGCAACGAGCTCACGCTCGCCGACATGTTGAACTTCACGTGGCTGAACGCGGGCCGCTCGTTCCTCGGGATGGACTACACGAAGTATCCGAACCTGGTGCGCTGGCTCGACGAGCTGGCGGCGCGTCCGGCGTTCGTCAAAGCGCTCGCGATGAAGCCGTAGCTATTTGAGGCAGCGGCCCCACTGCTGGATCGACGACGCGACGTCGTTGAACCCGCGCCCCTTCGTCGTCAACGCGTAGGAGACCTTGACCGGCGGACCGGGATCGACCGTGCGCTCGATCAGCTCGGCCGATTCGAGCTCCTTCAGGCGCTGTGACAGCACCTTGTCACCCGGCCCTGCCGCTTTCTCGGCAAGCTCGGTAAACCGCATCGGTCCCGGCTGTAACACCGTCAGGATCAACGCGTTCCAGGGCTTGCCCAGAATGTCCACCGCGGCCTGGAAGGCCTTGCAGTGGCAATCGACGGGGTTCTTGCCCATGGGCTTTACTATAGCCATCAACTTTCCAAAAGAAAGTAGCTTGACGTTCGCCAGTGCGGATCCAAGTTAGGGGCATGGCGCTGTCCATCGCACCGTTACTGATCCACTCCGACGCCATCCCCGAAGGTGCCCGTATGGCCCTCCTGGACGCGTTCGCCCGCCCCGAGGAGGAGCGCGCCCCGCTGCTTGCCAGCGCGGCCAAGATCCTCAACCGCGAGGCCTCGGTCGATTGTTTGGATGCCCTCGAGCTGGTCGGCCTGACGCCGCTGCTCGACGGTCCCTGCGGCTGCGGCTGATTTGCCGCTGTTTGCGGGTGTCGTGATTCAAGGGTGTCGCGTCTAGCCTAGATGACGCGAGCGATCATGCTGCTGGTGGTTACAGCGGCGTGTGGTGGGTCGACGAAGGAGCTGTCGCGGACGCCGACGATCTTGTCGGCCCGGCTCGAGCCGAGTGACGTGCGGGTGTCGGTCGCGGAGCTCGTCGACTACAAGGATCCGTGTCCGCTCGGTGAGTCGATCGGTCGGTTCAGCTGTGCGCGGCCGCGCGCCGAGACCGAGCATCTCACCGAGTTGGTCGTTCGCGGCGGTAGCGCCGGCGAGCCACGCACGATCGACGGAACGATCGCGTGCATGTTCGCGTCGCCCGATCAGGGCTGCATCGTCGGGCATCCGTGGTCGGCCGATGCGTACGAGGTGGGCCCGAAGCATCCGGCGTTCCCGATCGCGAGCGATCTGGCGATTCGAGCGACCGGCGTGGATCGGGTGATCGCCGGGCGTCACGGGGCGTGCTTCGACGTCCGCGCCGACGGCACCGAAACGCCGCTCGGCGATTGCGCGCATGCGCGGTTCCTCGATCCCACGCACGTAGTGCTCCGCACGCACGGTGGTGAGGCGCGCGTGATCGAGCTCGAGCGCGGTTCGGTGATCGGTCGCGACGATCCGATGTGGCTCGGTGGCGGCGTCGCGCTCGTGCGCCGGGACCAGGTCACACATCTCGTGATCGTCGACGGTTGGCAGGACCTCGAGACCGTCAGCGACGTGCGCGCACAGATCTCGAGTCCCGACGAGCTGACCTTGGTCGGACGCGCCGAGATCGTGGACCTCACGCGTGGCGCGCCGATCAACCATGCCGTGATCCACGACGCCACGATCGACCGCGTGCTCGACGCGCGCGATCACCGGATCGAAGTCTCGCTCGTGCGGCCGGATCGTCAGCTCGAGGTCGCGACGATCGACATCACGACGGGCGCAGTGCTCGCTCGTGCGATCGTTCGTTAGTGGGTCTGGATCGCGTAGACGGCGCCAGCGTCGACGGCGAGCACGTGATTCGCATCACCGTGGTAGAGCGCCGCGGGATCGAAGTTGCAATCGCCACCCGACCAACCGATCCCCGCGTCGCCGGACGAGCCGGTGCTTTGAAACAGGAGCTCGCCGTCACCGAAGAACGTCTGCGATCGAAACGTGTCGTTCGCGACCTGCGACATCGAGACGCTGCGGAACGCGGGCGTCAGTTGATAGATCTCGTAGCCGCTGTAGTGCGAGGTCTGCTGTTCGAGGCGCGCGCCGTAGACGTCGTCGTTCCACACCGTGTGATGGAGAGCGCCAACATCGTTCCCATCGGGGCCGATCGTGGCGGGCATCGACGAGAGCGTCACGATGATCGCGTGCGTGCCCTGCGCGCCGGTCTCGTCCCACGTCACGTAGTCGTCGTTCGCGCGCATCGCGCCCAGCGTGCCGGCGGGCGTGTAGCTCGCGACGGTTGCGAGCGTGCCGCCCGCACGCGGGATGCTCCATACCGTCGTGGTCATGGTGTCGCTCGAGCCGCGCACGTACACGGTCGTCGCGCTCGCATCGATCGCGATGGACGGGCCGACCGCTGGAACATCGGCGAGCTTGGTATCGGTCGCCGGTGGAACGAACGCGTGGAGCTCGAAGCTCGATCCCGATCGCACCGCGTAGAACACGGTCCCGTCGGCGCCCGCGATATCGACGAAGTCGCCGTTCGCGATCACCGCGCCTCCGATCATCTGGACCTCGCTACCCGCGGTGCGTGTGGTGATCGCGGCGTAGAGGTTCGTGCCGTCCGATGCAACCTTCGAGATCGTCAGTGCGCCGTCGACGAGGTAACGCGTGACGCCGAACGTGCAGCTCCGCGTGGCGGCAGGCGGTGGAGCGTCGACCGCAGGCCCAACCTCGGTGGGCGACGAATGACATCCGGCCAAGACCAGGAGGAGCCCGCGCAACCTATTCACGTGGCCGAGCATACCCGCGCACGTGTTCTCGCGACGCGCATTCGCCCCCCACTTGTCCGCACCGTGGGGATGCGCACACCTGTCGTATGATCGGCCCATGAATGCCGACGAAGATCTTCGCGCTCAGCTGGCCGCGGTCAAGGCAGAGCTCGGCGCGTTGCGGGCACAGCTCGACGCACTCACGACGACTCGCGGCTTGACCATGGCCGGACAAATCCGCTGCCCGAGCTGCGGCGGCCGAAAGCTCCTCGTCACCACGGTCCTCGACCGTGATCACGGCGGCGGCAGGACGCTCGCGATCGCACATAAGGGAATGTTCCGCGATCGGAGCATTGGCGAGCTGCAGATCCACATCTGCCGGACGTGCGGGTTGGTCGAGTGGCACGTACCCGATCTCTCGGAGGTCGTGGTGGATGGCGAGAACGTGCGAGAGCTCGACGGCAGTGCCGATCCGGAGAGCCCGTATCGGTAGATCACACGGCGCTCATATCGTGCCGAACCGATCCATGCGCCGAGTTTCGAAGCTTCGAGCCACGATGGGTACCTCCAGGATCGGGGAGGTCTCGCGCGATACAATCAGCGCATGAAGCTGGTCATGATGATGTTGTTCGTCGCGGCGTGCGGTAAGGGCTCCACGGGCAGCACGCAGGATTGCGCCGCGTTAAAGCCGAAGTACATCGCGTGGCACGACGCGACCGTGAAGAAGGTGATCGACGAGGATGATCCGAAATACAAAGACCGCGATACCGCGGACGCCGCGAAGGAGTCCGCCGCGGCCCAGGAGAAGTTCATCGGCGTGTGCAACCTGATGAAGCTCGACGAGACCTGCTGGGTCGACCCAGTCGCGCCGGCGAAGCAGGCCGACTGCAAGACGATGAATCGCGACCTCGAACACAAGATGTTCGCGGGTCTTCACGAGTGATCGTCCGAGGCGAGCCCCGCGCGTCGCTGAGTTTGATCGAGCGATCGTGATGCGCCTGCGTTAGGAACAATTCGAACGAGGTGGCAAAGGCGAACTCGATGATCCGGCGTTACGAACAATTCGAACGCGCCCCGCGCGGGCCGAACTGTCGAGCACGCGCACGCGCGAGATCACGCGCCCCGCGCGGCCGACTGTAATCGAGCAATCGTAATGCGCCTGCGTTAGGAACAATTCGAACGAGGTGGCCGAAGCGCCGTCGATGATTCGGCGTTACGAACAATTCGAACGCGCCCCGCGCGGGGCCGAGTTGTCGAACGCGTGTACGTGCGCGATCTGGGCGGCCGAAGGCCGAGCGCGAGCGCGCAGCAGCCGTCGCGCTGTCGCGCGCGTGGCGCCACCACCATCACCATCACCGGCGCACGGCGCGTCCCTGAGGAGGGTGGCTTTTTCGGGTGCGTCGTCGAGCAGTGCACTCCTGCGAGCGGTCGGCCGAAAGAGTCTGCGCAGCGCAAGCTGCGTAGACGACGGCCGACCGCGAGCAGAGCGCACTGGGCGCGTCGCGAGCGAAAAGGCTGCCCTCCGAAATGGGCAGCCGTGCACCGGCGACGGCGATGGCGGCGGCGCCGCGCCCGCGACGACGCGACGGCTGCTCGCGCGAGCGCTACCTTGCGCTAGTTCAGCGAGTCTTCCGTGACTCGCAGGAAGCCCGGCAACACCGTTTTACGACCGGCCTCCGGGAAGTCGACGATCACGCGCATGTCCTTGCCATTACCGGACACCGCGACCACGCGACCGACACCCAGGATCGTATGCGAGACCGCATCTCCGCTACGGAACGGCGACGCCTGCGCCTCGTCCATATCCTCGTCGACGCGAAACACCGGCTCGTCATCCGGCATCCGCTGATCGAATTCATCGACGGTGCCGCGCCCGAACCGCTTGCCGCGCCGTTGCGGTTGCGCGTGCCAGTTGCCGTCCACGATGCCCGGCGCACGCGGTGTTTGCCGAACCGAGCGCCGCGGTGCCGCGAGCACTTGCGGCGGCAGATCATCCAAGAACCGCGACGGACCTTGCAACCGCACCTCGCCCCAGACGCGACGCGTGCGCGCATGCGTGAGCACGAGCTGCTTACGCGCCCGCGTGATCGCCACGTAGGCGAGCCGCCGCTCCTCTTCGAGCTGCGCATCTTCACTGACGCCTTCACGCTCCCGCAGCGACGGAAACAGTCCGTCCTCGAGCCCGGTGATCAATACGACCGGCCACTCGAGCCCCTTCGCGATGTGGATCGTCATGAGCACGACCGCTTCGGACGAGCCGGCATTATCCGACGGCGCCGCGAGCGCGATCCGCTCGAGGAACGCATCGATCGATTGCGCGTCGACCGATTCTTCGTCGAAGTCCGACGCGATCGTGACGAGCTCGGCCAAGTTGTCCAAGCGATCGCGCGCATCTGACGAATCATCCGCCTCGAGCTTGCCGCGCAGGCCACTGCGATCGACGACCTGGATGATGGTCTCCGCGACCGACGCGCCGCCCGCAACGACATCCTTCAGGCCATCCACGAGCTCGACGAACCCCTGGAGCTTCTTCCGCGGCTGCGGCCCGATACCCGCAACATCGCCACGCGCGGCGAGCCGGGCGGCATCCAACATGGAGCCGTCACCCGCACGCGCCGCCCCGCGCAACCGATCGACCGTGGTCTCGCCGAGGCCGCGCGCCGGGACGTTGACGACGCGCTCGAACGCCATGTCCGCACCTGGATGCGCGAGCAGCCGCAGGTACGCGATCACGTCCTTCACCTCTTTGCGCTCGAAGAACGACACCGCACCGACGACCTTCGCCGGCACGCGCGCCGCCCGCAGATGCTCCTCGAGGACGCGCGATTGTGCGTTCGTACGATAGAGGACCGCGATATCGCTCGGCGACAGCGGGCCTTCATCGATGATCCGCCGGATCGTCTGCGCGACGAAGTACGCCTCGCCGCGTTCATCTCCCGCGGTGTAGACCTCGATCGGATCTCCACCAGCGGCATCCGTCCACAGCTGCTTCGCGTGGCGATCGTGGTTGTGCTGGATGATGCCGTTCGCGGCATCGAGGATGACCTGCGTGGAGCGATAGTTGTGCTCGAGCTTGATCACCGTGGCGTCCGCGAAGTCCCGATCGAAATCGAGCAGGTTCCGCGGCTCCGCGCCGCGCCACGCATAGATCGATTGGTCGTCATCCCCGACGACGGTCAGGTTTCGCGTGGCCTCCGCGAACGAGCGCACCAGGTTGTACTGGACGAGGTTCGTATCCTGGAACTCGTCCACCAACACCTGCGTGAAGCGGGTGCGCAGGATCATCGACGTGGACTCGACCTCGAATAGGTCCAGCACCTTCAACAGCAGGTCGTTGAAGTCGACCGCGTTCTCGCGCGCGAGCTGCTTCTGATACAGCGGGTAGATCTTCTCGACGACGTCATCGAAGTTGCCGGTCTTCACCTCGACCGGATTCACGCCGCGATTCTTCGCGCGATCGAACCGCGACAGGATCGTGCGAGCCGAGACCTGGTCATCCAGCCCGTTCTCTTTCAGCAACTTCTCGACCAGCTTCATCTGATCGTCGTCATCGAAGATCACGAACGACCGGGTCAGCCCCAGCACGTCACCGTACTTGCGCAGAAGGCGCGCGCACGTGGCGTGGAACGTGCCGATCCACATGGCATCCGCACGCGCGCCCAACAGCGAACGCAGGCGATGCCGCATCTCGCCGGCCGCCTTGTTCGTGAACGTGACGGCCAGGATGCTTCGCGGATCGCAGCCGGTCTCGACGAGGTGCGCGATCCGGTGGACCAGCACGCGGGTCTTGCCCGTGCCGGCTCCCGCCAACACCATGAGCGGCCCATCGCCGTGCTCGACGGCGGCGCGCTGCTCCGGGTTGAGAAATTCGCGTTCCACAACCGATAGCTAGCACGCATGACTGACAACGGGATGTCAGCGTTTGATCGCGCGAATCACCCGCCCGAGCACCGGCAGTGAATCGACGACATCGAAGATATCGCGCTGATACGTGACCCGGCCTTCGCGATCGAGCCGGAGGTGGGTCACACCGGGCACCGCGCGCTTCCAGGTCCAGGTCCAGCGGACGTAGTGGCCATCGCTGCCGCTGGCGATGTCTTCGACGACGAACTTCGAGTCTTTGAGCTTCGTGACGCGTGTGAAGTACGCCCGCAGCTCGCCGAAATCGCCATCGAACTTCTTGAACGGATCCTCGACGTAAAACCCCGGCGCGTAGATCTCCTCGAGCCGCGGCAGCCACGCTTCACCGAACGTGTCGTAGAAGTCTCGAAATCGCGCCAACGCTTCCGCCGTGGTCATGCCTCACTGTAGTGCGGCCTTGATCACCACACCACCGTAGCCCTGCTCGCCCGGCACGTTCGCAACCGCGCGCACGCGATAGAGACCGGCCGGTTCCGCCGGCGAGTAGACGCCCATGTTGTGGATCGCGCACGCACCACCCGAATACGTCGGGGTCAACGTGTTCTCCCAGACCTGCTGGTACTGGGTTCCACCGGTGTTCTTCCAGATTTCCATGTGGACGCTCGATTGCGAGCAGCCCACCGGATCGTTGAGGAACAGATCCGTCAGCTCCGAATCGACGTGGAACTTCACGAGCTGCGTCGTCGACGTGTTCTGGACCTGGAAGATGATGTACGGCCGGCACTTCGGCACCGCGGCGTCGGCCGCCGCCTGGCCCTGCGAGTCGTAGATCGCCTGCCAGTCCGTGCATCCACAACCACCGACCATAGGGTCGCGATTCGATTTCACCGGCTGGCGTCCGTATGAATCCGACGCTGCCAACGGCCCCACGACACCCGTCGCATTCGCCGCCTTCGCGACGGCACAGTCGTTCAGCACCGTCGACGCTTGGTCGAGCTCGGCCACATCATCCGCTGGCTCGCCCGAATCCACACAACCAACGAACAGGGCCGAAACAACAATCAGGCTGCGTTTCATGCATGTGAAACGCAGCCTGCTTTCGAATCTTCCCGACCGAGTGTGATTAGAACGTCAGGCGCACACCGAGGCGAGCCGACGCCGGCGCGTAGCGACCGGTGACGTTGTGGAAGTTCGGGTTGCGACCGATCGGCTTGGCCGACTCGACACCGTTCATGTCGATCTCCTTGACCCAGATCAGGTCGGAGTACGTGCCCCCCGAGACCGGGTTCGCGTTCTGCTGCTCGCCACCGATGCCACCCGCCGACAGCTTGTAGTACGGCGCGTAGTTGTCATCCACCGAGGCCGTGCCCTGGCGGTTGTAGACGTTGTAGATGTCGGCGAACACTTCGAGCTTCATGTTCTTGTTGAGGTTGCGGCCGTAACCGATGTGGAGATCCAGGCCGTGGTCGAAGTCCGTACGGCCGAGCGAGCCCTGCGGCAGCAGGTACGACTCGTTGTTGCCGTAGAGGTAGTGACCCGCGAGCGCGTTCTCGGGGACACCCGACAGCGCGCGGAAGCGGATACCGACCGTGAGGTCGCCGGCCTTCTTGAGGTCGAACGTGTAGTAACCGTCGAGCTTGATGTAGTGCGGACGATCCTGCGGCAGCGCGCCGATGCGGTTCGAGAGCAACTCGATCAAGTCGTACTGCGACGAGATGTTCGGATCGACCTGACCGTTCGTCGACGAGAACAGGCCCGGGTAGTTACCTTCCGTACGGCTGTACGTGTACGAGCCCTGGACGTAGAGCTTCTTCGAGAAGCGGCGGGTCAGCGTGAACTGCAACGCGTTGTAGTCGCGGCGCGGTTGGTCGAAGATCCGGATGCCCTGGAACAGCTTCAGCTCGTTCGAGAGGCGCGCCTTCTCTTTCGCATCGTCGGTGTTCGCGATGCGGTTCATCAGCTTGGTCTCTTCCGAGCTGTCCCACTCGCCGGGGTTCGAGATGATGTACGTGTTCGCGCCGTCCGTCGACACGTCTTCGATCACGCGACCGAGGCGGCGGTTCTGGTACGACACGCCGATCTTGAGGTCGTCCAAGATCTCGTACTCCATGCCGGCGATGACCTCGTCCATGTACTGCGACTTGATGCCGGGGGCGATGAGGACGCCCGAGGCGCCGATCAGGCGCTCGATGTCGCCGACCGCTTGCGGGTTCTGCAAGCAACCGAGACCGTCCGGGCCACCGATTTCCGCCGCGTGGTTCGCCGTGGCCGAGCCACACTGCTTGCCCGCGCCGAAGTTCGCACCGTTCGCCGCGAAGTACTGCTGGTAGAACACTTCGCCGCCGAACGAGCGGTCGTTGATGTCCATCGGGACGGACTCGTAGAACCGACCCCAGTGGGCGTAGATCTTCGAGCGACCTTCCTTCGTCCAGTCATAGAGGAGACCGATACGCGGAGCGAAGTTGCCGGTCAGCGTCATCGCGTTCTGGCCGAGCGTCTCGCCCGTGAGCGGGTCGACGGTGTTCTGCAAGAAGTCCGCGTAGCGCATCCGCTGCTCTTCGTAGCGGAGACCGACGTTGAGGGTCAGGTTCGGCTGGATCTGCCACGAATCGCGAACGTACGCGGCCCAGTTGAACGTGTTGCCGACGACTTGCGTGCCCGGCGAGCCCGGAACGCCACCGAGGTAGTCGCACTTGAACGACAGCGTGCCCGAGCCGGCGATACCGGTGGTGCCCGACGGGTTCGGCGTGCGGCACGTGTTGTCGAACCGTGCCTCGGTGTTGTCCATCGTGGTCAGCTGAACGTAGCGCTGCACTTCGATCTGCGCGGCGTTGACGTCGTTCGTGATGAAGCCGGCGTTGTCCGCCGTGCCCGAGAAGATGCGCGCCTTGTCCGACAGGTTGTCTTCCGCGTCGACACCGGCCTTGATCTCGTGGCTACCCGCCGCCTTCACGCGGTGGGTGATCGAGATCTTGGCGCTGCGGCGCTGCTCGACATCGCGGACGATGCTGCCCGGACCGCCGATGTAGTACGGCTCGTTCGGCATCGGGCAGTTCGTGATCTGCGGATACGGATCGTCCGTGCCGACCGCGCCGTCTTTACAACCGGCGTAGCTGTTCGTGATCGCCGACTCGCCGAAGCCCGGGCCCCAGTGGTTCAGGTCACCGTCGACGAGCACCTGGCTCGGCGATTGGTTGCCGTACTGCGGGTCGCTCGGGTCGACCGCGTCCGTGTTGAGCGAATCGCGGTGGTAACCGACGACAGCTTCGACTTCCGTCTTGTTGTCGTTGAACTTCGAGGTCCACTTCGCCGACACGTCCGTGGTGAGGCCGCTCACCGTGTAACCGGTTTGCGCGGGACCGTAGATGCCGGGGTTCAGCGTGTGGCTCGGCAGCGCTTCCACCGTCAACTGACCCTGATGCTCGGGCGTGGCGGCGTAGTTGATCTTGCCGATGATGTTGTAGTTCGTCGACGACGCGTTACGAATCTCGCTGTCGACGTTGTCCGTGATGTAGAAGCCCGTGCGCGGATCGATATCCGCCGTGGCGTCTGCGTACTGGCTCTGACACGCCGAGAGACCCGGGATGTTGCCTTCCGGGATCCCGTTCGCGGCATTGGCAGTCACGCGGCAGTCCGTCTGGCGCTTGATCTGGCGGGTGTAATCGACGGACGCGAATTGCGGCGCGAAACCGACGAAGAACCACAGCTTGTCCTTGATGATCGGACCGCCGAGCTCGAAGCCGAAGTCTGCGTTGTAGACCGTGTTACCGGTGACGTCGATCGACGACGCGTTGACCGGCGTGGTCTTCGCGGCGGCGGTCAGCGCACCCGGCTGCCAGTAACCGAAGATCGAGCCCTTGAACTCGTTCGATCCCGACTTCGTGACGACGTTCACGATACCGCCCGTCGCACGACCGTACTCGGCGTTGTAGCCACCGGTGATGACTTCGATCTCTTCGATGAAGTCGTTGATGACCGGCGAGCCGACCGTGCCGTACGTCAGGTTCGTGGTGTTGACGCCGTCGACGAAGTACTGGTTCTCGAGCGACGAGCTACCGGAGAACGACACGCCGAGCGCATCGCCCTGCGAGCCTGCCGCGGCACCGAGTGCCGACTCGAACGTCCGGCCGGGGACCGGAATGTTCTTGATGTAGTTCTTGTCGATCGTGATGCCCTGCGTGGTCGACGTCGGGTCGATCGTCGGCGCGGTCGCCGTGACGTGAACGACTTCGCCACCGGCCTGCGCCTGGTTGATCTTCTGGAACACCGGCGTGGTCTTGCCGATGCCGACGTGGATGTTCGCGCGCTCGACCGTGATGTCCGCGTAGTAGAACGTGACGAGGTAGTCACCCGGCGGCAGGTCGTTGATCTTGTACTCGCCCTTTTCGTCGGTGATCGCGGTTTGCGTTTGCGCGAGAGCCGGCGACGTGGCGATGACGGTCACACCGGCGAGCGCCGAGCCGTCTTTTTGATCCGTGACGACGCCTTGAACGGCGCCGCTGGTGGCGGTTTGGGCCGATGCGAGGTTCGGAGCGTACAAATGAGCGGCGAGCCCGGAAGCTCCGATCAGTGCCGCGACGAGTAGATTGCGGGTTTTCATCGGTCGGCTCCTCACATCGTCCCGGTGGTGAACGAAAGCGTGAACTCGGCAGGCAACGGCTGGCCGAACGTGTCGGTCACAGTCGTCGGAATCGTGATCTTGTACAGCGTGCTAGGTGCGAACGTGGTGTCCGGCGCGATCTTGAGCTGCGTCGGCATCGGCTGCGTGATCGTGACGCCAGCCGACGGAGTGATCGTGGCCTTCGTGACGACGCTCGGATCGAGCGGTGCGTTCGAGCCGATGAAGATCGCGTTCATGATGCTGACGTTCATCTCGCCGTCCGTCACGCCGAGCGCGCTGATGCGCAGTGCTTCGGTGCCGAACGAGAACGCGCTGACATCACCCGGGGTGCACTCGAGGTCTGCGGAGCACTCATCGATCGCGCCGGTGCAGCTCGCCGGGCGGCCCGCGGTAGGCGCGCACACGCGGTTGTTCTGCTTGTCCAACACGTCGTCGGCGAACGTGAGACCGCACGTGGCGTTCGTGGGAAGCACGCCACCATTTGCCGGCACGAGGATGATCGCCGGGCCGAGGGCGTCATAACCACCGGCGGCCGGAACCTGCTGGTTACCCGACGGGTTCCAGTAGCTCGCGTCGAGATCGATCGGCACGGTGATCGCGCCGTTCTGGCAGCTGATGCCGACCGCGCCCGCCTTGAAGCTGGTGTTATCGGCCGCGCCGTCTTGGTTCACGTCGAGAACGCCGACCGGATCGCCGAATGCGACCGCGCCCGACGTGCCCGCGCAACCGGCTTCGATGTGACAGAGGCAGACCGCATGCGGGCCCGAGCACGACGCCTTCAGCGCGTTGTCGTTGACCGAGCACGCCGCGATGTCATCGGGCGTGGCGCCGGCCGGCACCGAGTCGTACGAGTCGCCGTCGATCACGCCGCGGCACTGGATTTCTTCCAGCGCGTTGCCGACGAGCAGCTCGTCCATGATGATGCGCATCGACTGGTTGGTGACCGACGCGGTCGTGACCGCGTGATCCTCATCCTGCGTGGCGTCCGGATACGTGCCGAATGCGAACGTGCGACGCGCCAAGAACGTGGTCGGCGCGTTCGTGTTCGTGTACGTCTCCTTCAATCGGACTTCGGCAATCGCCGGCGGTCCGTCGGGATTGAGGTTCGTGAAGCTCGACGTATCGGTGCACCCTGCACCGATGGAGCTCACGACAATTACAAAAATCCCAAAACGAGCCAACATAGCTAAGCTCCTCGACGAGAAGTCACCCGAGAAAAATCGACCGCTTGTAGCGAAGGTCACGACAATGTGTCAAGCAGTTCGTCTCTGTGTATCAGAGACGGCTCATCGACTAACACGTCGATCTGATCGCACGACGTGACAACGCCTCATCAGACGCCGCTGTCGCTGTCGCACCCGCCGAAAACAGAACAGCCAGTTCCCGTCGAGGAACTGGCTGCCTATCTGGCTGATCGAGTTGCCGTGTCAGGCTGGCGCGGACTACTGCGTAGCGGCCGGCTTGTCTTCTTCGGTCTTGAGCGCGACCTTGATCTCGTCGTGATTCACGTCGGATGCGATCGACCGGATCGTATCCATCGTCTCGACGACACCCGACCACGGGGTCTCCGGCTCGAAGTCGACGAACACGACCTTGTCCGTACCGGCGTGCATTGCCTCGAGCTTGGGGCGCAGCGTCTTCGCCAGGTCGATGAACTGGATCGAGATGTCGCGGTCGCCGTCGTTGAACGTGATCTGGAGATCGCGCTTGACCTTGACCGTCAAGAGGCTGGCGTTCGGGTCCGGCATCTCCTTGTCGTTGTCCAGCTTACGCGGGACCTCGAGCGTCTCCATCTTCATCATGACCGGCATGATCACGAGGAAGATGATGAGGAGCACCAGCAGCACGTCGATCAGCGGCGTCACGTTGATGTCGCTCTGGACACCACCCTGCTTGTTGCCAACTGACATTCCCATGGCGGCTATTTGTCCTTCGCCTGAGCGATCGCCAGGTCGATCTGCTGCATGGCGAGCTCTTTGTTGAGGTAGACGATCACGGGTTTGATCTTGCCGTACTCGACGAGCTCGGCACCCTTGATGTAGACGCGACCGACGCCATCCGGGTTCTTCGGTGCAGCCCAGGCAGCCTGGATCTGCAACGCCATTTCCTTCAGCGTGGCCTCGTTAATCGGGCCGAGCTTGTTCTTCTCGACGTACAAGTTGCCGTCGTTGTCGATCGACACGATCGGCTGCATCTTGTCCTTCTCCTCGGAGAAGTTACGCGCCTTCGGCAGCGTCACGTCTTTTCCGCGCCCCATGACCATCGTCATCAGCATGAAGATGATGAGGAGCACGAGCATGACGTCGACGAGCGGAGTGACGTTGATGTCATTCCGGACGTGATCGACGTGCGCCTTCTTTCCAGAAAGCCGCCAGCGGCGATGCGTGTGCCCTGCGCGAGCGTGCGCCATGGGACTAGTTCCGGCCCTCGCGGAGGACGTAGTCGATGAACTCGCTCGACACGTCGTTCATGTCGATGACGTAGTTCTCGACGCGCGACGTGAAGAAGTTGAACGACATGGCGCCGATAATCGCGACGCCGAGGCCGAGCGCCGTCGACACGAGCGCTTCCGAGATCTTCGGGCCGATTTCGGTGATCGACACGTTGTTGCCCTTGAGGAGCTGGAACGTACCGAGAATACCGACGACGGTACCGAGGAGGCCGATGAACGGCGTGGCCGACGCGACCGTACCGAGGTACGGCAGGCCCTTGCGAAGGTTCGCGGTCTCGCGCTCCTTCACGCGCTCGAGCGCGCGGTTGACGCTATCGACGAGGTCGAAGTCGCCGACGTCATCCGGGCCTTCCGTCTTCAGGGCTTCACGACCCTGGAGCAGCGCCTGGAGACCCGACTCCATCACCTTCGCGACGGGGCTCTTGCTCGAGTGACGAGCGGCTTGCAGCGCCTCGTTCACCTTGTGCTGGCGGAGGAACTCACCCAGCGCTTGGACGTAGCGGATGCTCTGATCGCTCGCCGCGCGGAACGTCAGGAGACGCTCGGCGATCACGTAGAACATGAACACCGACATCAAAACCATCAGGATCGTGATGATTTGGACGACGATCGACGCGTCCTTGAAGATCTGTACTAGGTCGAGTCCCATGGCACTTTCCTGGTTGGTTTAGTTACTTCTGCGAGTAGATGAACGTGACGGCAGTACACACCGGCACGGGTTTACCGTTGACGTTGTAGGGCTTGTAGCGCCATTCGCCGCGCATCTTCCCCTGGATCTTCGTGTCGTACGCGGGGAACCCGGTCGACTTCAGCATCGTGATCTGTTGGATGTCGCCGCTGACCGTCAAGCACAGCTTGAACGAGCCGACGATCTTGTCCTTGCCCGAGCGTTGGATCTCGGTCTTCGTCACGTCGTCCGGCGCGATGTTCTTGTCGCCGGCGATGCGCGAGCCTTCGAGCATCGTGGGCGGAACGTTCTGCGGCGGCGCGGGCGGCGGCGGTGGAGGCGGTGGAGGCGGCGGTGCACCGACAACGCCACCGACGACACCGCCGGCAACGCCACCTTCTTCACCACCGACTTCACCGTTCGGATCGCCGGCTTCCGTCGAGACTTGCTGGACTTCCTGCTTCTCGATCTTGACCGGTTGGACGATGTCCTTGACCTTGATCTTCTTGACGACGACCTGCTGCGTTTGCGGCTTGGTCGAGCCCGGCGGCGGAGGCGGCGGGGGCGGCGGCGGCGGCGCGACCGCGAGGTCGATCGTGGTCTTCGGCTTGTCGAGCTGATCGATCTGCCAGATCGTCTTGATCCACATCGAGACGAACAGGATCACGTGCAGCGCGACAGCACCCATCAACACGGGCGCGGCCCACGGTGGTGCCTTCCGCGATTTCGCGGCGGCGAAGTTTCCGAACATGCTGCCATCGAGCGGAGCCGACGCAGCGTTGTCGCGATATGGGTCTACGGTGGCCATTCGTTCTCCTTATGGGCGAATCAGCCGCCGGCCTTGGTTGGGGTCGTCGCGGAACCGGTCGCTGGTGCGCCCGATCCCGTTGCGGGCGTAGCTTGTCCCGCTGCGTCTTTCGCCTTCTTCGTAAGAACGCGCGAAGTGTTCCGCAGATCTTCTGCACTTGCACGGTCGATCGCACTGGCCCACGAGACGCCCTGTGCTTGACCGCGGAAATTGAAGATGGAGCCCATCAGACCGATAGGCTTGGGGTTTTCCGGCTGAATCGCGGCTTCGGCTTGGAGCGCGCCGATACCGCGGTCTGCGAGCTCTTCCATGTCTTCCCGCGTCAACGTGTGCGAGTTGAGCTTGGCCCAGGCGACGTTGCCGATGAACTGGTACGCCGCGGCCTTCCCCGACGGGTCCGGCGTGATCGCCGTGAGCTTCAGGTACCACTCGATCGACTTCCGCCAATCGTTCGCCTTCGTATAGATACCGGCGAGCGAGCCGATGATCGTGGGGTCGTTCGGCTTGGCCTTGTCGAGGCCTTCCCAGTAGTCGATCGCCTTCTTGAACTGATCCGAGTCGATCCACGCCTGGGTCATCAGCGCGCGGGTCTCGAGATCATCCGGGTGCGCCTTCATCCACTCGGCGAAGTGCAGGGTCACGAGGTCCGCGACCTGCTTGTTCTCGAGCGTGCAGATCGACGTGTTCTGGCAGGTGAAGCTCGATGGACAGACGTTCTTCGCGTCGCAGTCCATGAAGTGCTTGTCGCCCGGCTTCACGCAGACTTGCTTCTGGATTGTCTTGACGTTCGGGATCAGCTTGCAGGCTTCGCTGTCGCTGTCCGTCGTATCGAGGAGCACCGTCTCGTCGCTACCCGGGTGGAACACCTTCGAGTACGCGAGCGCCAGGTTGTAATGGATCGTGGGATCAGGAACCGTCTTGATCGCGTGCTCGTAATGAGCGACCGCTTCGAGGAAGTGCTGATCGCGGAATGCCGCGTTGCCCTTCCGGTTCTGGCTACGTCCATCCAGCTGATCGCACCCGACCACTGCTAGAAGCAGCATCGTCACGATCGTCGCGCGGTCGGCATTCCGCATGGGGCGCGCGAATATACATATGTGGGTAGGGTGCATCAACCGGATCCGTATCGGTCTGTACTACGTGTGAAGTCGCAGTGATCCATCGCGCGCGTGACACGCGCTGACGAGGTGTGATGCCATCGTTGCAACTGGGTCGCAAGTGCTACGGCAGGGCGTAGTTCAGCTGGATCTTGTAGCCATCGATGTCGTCGACGTCTTTCGCGTTCGCCGTCAGCGCTGCGGTTTTTTCCTGCGAGCAGGCAACCAGCGCCTTCGCCGCTTCCTCGTCGGTAATATCGCGTGTTTCGACGGTGAGGTTCGTGACGGTCAGTTGGTGATTTTTGACACTGACGACCAGCTGCCCCACCGCTTTCGGTTTGTCACCGCGCGCTTCTTTCGGGACCGACGCAGAACATGCGTAGATCGCCTTGTTCACCTGCGACGTGATGTCGTGCGTGAGCTCGAGCGGCAATTCACGCGCATTCGCGGGATGCGGGTTCGGCGGTACGGTGAGCGGCGCGTTCGATCCCTTGCGATGATCGCGGACCTTGATGTCGCCGATCATGTACTCGGTGTACGCGTCGCTCCCGGTCTTGCCGGTATCGAGCGAGGGCGCGACCGTGGGCGCACCGCCCGGTCCCGTACCTTTCGTCTCTGGCGTGCCGTTATCGGCGACCACGCGATCCGATTTGGGCTTCGCGGCGGGAGCCTTGTCGGGATCGCTGCTCGACATGATCAGCACGAGCGCCACGCCTCCGATCACGAGGACTGCTGCGATCGCGATCAGAGCCTTCATGCCGTAGGTGATAGCACGGTGGTCGGGCGGATCACCTCGACGTCTCCCGAGCGAACGCGATGGATCGCACCTTCGACATCGATCAACAGCGCGCCATCGCGATCGATGCCGGTGAGTCTGCCGACCCGTGCCGTGCCATCGATCACGGCGCGCGCCGATAACCCGTGCGCCATGCGCTGCTGCCACGCCGGCACGATCGATTCCACACCGCACGCGATGTAGCGATCGACCCACTCCTCGAGCTTGGCGATCAGCGCTCGAATAAACGTCTCGCGTTCCGCGTCCAAGCGCGCCGCGTGCGCGATCTCCGGTAGCACCTCGAGGTTTACCCCGATGCCGACGATGATCGACTCGAGCTTGCCGCCCTGACTCTGGGTTTCGACGAGCACGCCGGCGAGCTTCTTGTCGCCGACCAGCACGTCGTTCGGCCACTTCAGCTTCGCATCCGCACCGAACGCGCGCGCCGCATCACACACCGCGATCCCGATCGCGAGCGTCATCGGCGGGACATCCGCGAGCGGCAATGGTGGGCGCATCACCGCCGAGAAGTACAAACCGCCGAGCGGCGATGCCCACGCACGACCATCGCGACCGCGACCATTCTCTTGGCGTTCCGCGATCACGACGGTGCCGTGACTCGCGCCCGCGCGCGCGAACCTGGCCGCTTCGTCATTCGTGCTCCCGCACGATTCGAGATCGATGCGCTGGAGCCCGAGCCAGGTCGCCATCAGCGGACGTCCAATCCGATATCGACCGACGGCGCCGAATGCGTGAGCGCACCGACCGAGATCAGATCTGCACCCGCCCGCGCGTAATCACCGATCGTGGCGAGCGTGATGCCACCGGAAACCTCGACGGTGACACCCTTGCCATGCGCGCGCGCGGCGGCGACCTCGACCTGCGCCGGCGTCATGTTGTCGAGCAGCACGATCTCGGCGCCGGCCTGCAGCGCTTCGTCGAGCTCGCCCAGGTTCGTGACCTCGACTTCGATCCGCAGCGGATGCGGCGCTTTCGCTTTCGCCGCTTCGACCGCCGCACGGACCGAGCCGAGCGCGGCGATGTGGTTGTCCTTGATCAGGATGCCCGATCCGAGGTCGAAGCGATGATTCGCCGCCCCACCGGCGAGCACCGCCGCTTTTTCGAGGACGCGAAAGCCCGGCGTGGTCTTCCGCGTATCGATCACCTTGCACTTGTTGCCGGCCGCGCTCGCGACCGCATCCGCATAGCGCTTCGAGATCGTGGCGACGCCGGACAATCGCTGGATGAAGTTCAGCGCCGGACGCTCCGCCGCGAGCACGCCGTGCGCTGGACCTTTCACGCTGAGGATCACCCCACCGCGATCGAGCCGCGCACCATCGGGCGCGATGATGTCGACGTCGATGTCGGGATCGACCATCGCGAACACCGCGGCCACGATATCGACGCCGAACACCACGATCGGCTCGCGCACCATCATGTCGGCGCTGATCACGGGGCCGTTCGTCCCGACCGTGACCTGACTCGTGATGTCGCCGCGACCCAGATCTTCGTCGAGAGCGAGCTCGATCAAGCGGCGGACCGCAGGGATGGCGGCGAGGCCGCGGAAATCAGCACCCATCGTGATCCGCTTTATACGATCTATTTCGAGTGATTCACCGAGTCGAAGATCGATTGGATCTCGGTCTTGTGCGCTTCGAGCTTGTCGGTGTGAACCGCACACGCCACGAGCATCCAGGTCTTCGCGTTGTTCGCACCCGCGAGCGGGCCGACGAGCGACGCCTTCACGACGATGTCTCCACCCTTCGCGTGACCCTGCCCGCTGAGATACGTCGCCGAGAGATCGTGTGCCTTGCCGCTCGTCACCGCGTCCCACTTGATCGACGCGATCGCGCTGTACAGCTCGCCTTCGAGCTTCTTCTCCGCGGCGGCGGCATCTTGATTGCCGTCGAGCGACCACACGAGTAACGCGACCTCTTTATCTTTCGACTCGCCGGTGATCCCCTGCGGCTTGGCCGCGAGGTTCCAATCTTTGGGCGCCGTGATCGAAAGCTTGCCGATCGACTTCGAGTTATCCCCAGCGAACGCAGTCGAGGCGACACACAGGAGCGCGAGCGCGAGCTTCATGCGCGAAGCTTACGCCCAAACGGCGGTTTGCCAGCCCCGCTTTCGCGCATGCCGGCGTAGCCGCGCGTCCGGGTTGATCGCGATCGCGGTGCCGACGCGCTCGAGCATCGGCAGATCGTTGTAGCTGTCGGAGTAGAAGTAGCTGCGCGATAGGTCGACGCCGTTTTCGGCGGCCCAGCGTTCGGCGAGCGCGACCTTGTGTGGCCCGAAGCACAGCACGCCTGGCTTGCCCGTGAACAAATCGCCCTCGACCTCGAGCGACGTGGCCAGTACGTGATCGATCTGGACACCGGCGGCGACCGGACGAGCCGCGTACACGGTGGATCCGGTCGCGAGCACGATCGTGTGACCCTGCGCACGATGGCGTTCGATCGCGACGCGCGCGGCAGGCGCGACCATCGCGGCGATATCGGACGCGTACCATTCGTTGCACTTCGCGATCATCTCGGACTCGCGATCGCCTTCGAGATCCGCGACGAGCTTCGTGACGACTGCTTCCATGTCGAGCAGCGCCAGCTTGTAGAGCGACGTCCAATAGATCGCCTTGGCCATCATCGACACCGGCAGCTCGCCGCGCTTGTAGAGGAACTTCGTCCACGACATGCCGCTGTCGGCCCTGAGGAGCGTGTTGTCCATGTCGAAGAACGCCGCGATCATCGCTTCACGGCGGACTGTAGCAGCCGGATCAAAATGTTCGAGGCGCCGTGCGTGATCGTGCCCGCGAGGATCGAGTCCGTCGCCGAGCGCATCCAGCCGAACACGAGGCCCGGGAAGAACGTGGCGAGCGCACGCGGATCGCCGTCTTTCGGCAGGTGGATCAACGCGAACGCGAGCCCCGACAGCACGAGTGCTTTGCCGATCCCGCCACCGAGCACGCGCCGGCTCGGCGGATACTTCTGCTCGAGCAGCTTCAGGAGGAAGCCGCGGAAGAACAGCTCTTCGGGCAACGCGACGACGACGAGCTGGACGAGCGCGAACTCGGCAAAATCGAGATCGAGCTTCGGCGCGTGAATCCCGGCGACGCCGCCGTATTGCGCGCACATCCCGTGCGGCACCAGGTGCCCGAGGAGGTTCGACTTGCACGCGATCTCCATGAACGCGAAGTAGCCGGCGACGAAGATCGGGAACACGACGGCGATCGTGACGATCGCGGTGACGAGGCCCTTCTTGATCGGCTCGGCGTGAAACCCGTACTCCTCGAGCTCTTCGCCGCGCAACCAGCCGACGAACACCGGCGCGTACAAGAACAACACCGCGACCAGCGCCGATCCGAGATGACCGATGCCGGGGAGCGTGATGTCGATCCGGACGAGGCCGGTCAC
Organism: Kofleriaceae bacterium; assembly: GCA_047600425.1. GTDB lineage: Bacteria > Myxococcota_A > Polyangia > Haliangiales > Haliangiaceae > JABFXX01. The sequence continues at coordinate 1,152,355 of JASGLC010000001.1, forward strand.
GAGGACCAGCACGACCGCCCAGGTCAAAAACGCAGCGCGCCCCGGATCTCGAACGTATTCGGCGAGGCGCTCCCGCAATAACTAATTGTGGATCGGCTCGAACGATCCCGTCACGACCGTATCGCCGATAACCGGAGCCTTGAGCTCCGAGATCAGCTTCATCTCGCCGCCCGTCACGTCGGCATCCGTCGGGAAGCCCCACGCCTGGACGTACGCGACGTCCGTGGCCGGGACCTGGATCACCATGAACAGGCCATTCGCCGCGGCCGACTCGGCCTGGGTGTGGTGGACCGGCAGCTCGGGGTCGAGCGAGAAGTAGAACGCGCTCTCGCCGGCGAGCGGCGTGTACTTCTGCGACGTCGACGACACCGTCGCGACGAAGTTCGAGATCTCGTGGCGGTTGCAATCGCGCAGCGCGCCGGCGACGACGCCCGTGCCCGCCGTGCGGGTTTGTCCGATGATCGCGGGCAGGAGCTGAGCGGTCGAGTTCGACACGCTCTGGATCGTCGTCGGGTCCATTTGGGCCGCCGTCGTGCCATCCGCGAAGTACTGGTTGAGGAGCAACGTCGGGAACTGGCCGTCCGCCGTCATCTTGAAGCCGTAGCGCTTCGTCCCGGTCGGAATCGTCATCGTGATGTTGCCGGTGGTTCCGTCCGACGTGGCCGTCGCGAACGCCGTGCCGACGTCGATGTTCTGAAACGCCGTCACCGTCGCCGATGGGACCGGGGTCTGGTTCTGGAAGTCGACGACCTTCGTGGTCAGCGAGATTTCGGCCGTCGTCGCCGCGTCGGTCGCGCAGCTCGTGAGGTCGACGTCACCCATCGCCTGGTTTCCCGAGTTCGCGACGAGCTTACCGGCCGGCTTGTTAAATCCGACGTCGACCGCGGCGTCGGTCTTGGTACCGCCGCCGTCATCCCCGCCACATGCGGCGGTAATCGTAGCGGTCGCGAACAAAAGTGAAGCAAAGGTAATGCGCATGGTGTCGTCCCTCCCGACCGGTGGTTTTTAGCGAGGGGTCGCCACCGATTGCAACCATTTACATCCGGGGGCTAAAACCCTGTCATGGAGATTGGACGCATCCGCGAGATCCTCGGCCCTTCGGCCAACCTGCTCGACCACCAGTGCAAGACGATCGCGAAGGCGGACCTGACCCTTCCTTCGAACGAGTACATCGACAAGGTGTTCTCGCAGACCGATCGCACCACGCGCGTGCTCGGGTCGTATCAGCGGATGATGTCGCACGGCCGGCTCGCGCACACCGGCTTCACGTCGATCCTGCCGGTCGATCAGGGCATCGAGCACTCGGCCGCGGCGTCGTTCGCGCCGAACATGATGATGATGGATCCGGAGAACATCGTCCGGCTCGCGATCGAAGGTGGCTGCAGCGCGGTCGCGTCGACGTACGGCGTGCTCGGCTCGGTCGCGCGCAAGTACGCGCACAAGATCCCGTTCATCGTGAAGGTGAACCACTCGGAGCTGTTCTCGTATCCGAACACCTACGATCAGGTTCCATTCGGCAACGTGAAGCAGTGCTTCGACATGGGCGCCGCTGGCATCGGCGCCACGGTCTACTGGGGCTCGCCGGAATCGCGTCGCCAGCTCCAAGAGGTTTCGGAGATGTTCGCCGAAGCGCACGAGTACGGCATGTTCACGGTGCTGTGGTGCTACGTCCGCAACAACGCGTTCAAGACCAAGACCGCGGATCACAACGTGTCGGCGGACTTCGAGGGCCAAGCCGTGCACCTCGGTGTCACGATCCAAGCGGACATCATCAAGCAGAAGCTGCCCGAGGGAAATGGCGGCTACAACGACCCCGAGCTGAAGGGCTTCGGCAAGACCCACAAGAAGGTCTACTCGGACCTCACCACAGACAACCTGATCGATCTCACGCGGTGGCAAGTCGCGAACTGCTACATGGGCCGGATCGGTCTCATCAACTCGGGTGGCGCGTCGGGCGATAACGATCTGCACGATGCCGTGAAGACCGCCGTGATCAACAAGCGCGCGGGTGGCATGGGCCTGATCGCTGGACGCAAGGCGTTCCAGAAGCCGTTCAAGGAAGGTGTGGAGCTCTTGAACGCGATCCAAGATGTCTACCTTTCGAAAGACGTCACGGTCGCGTAGTGCCTCGGCTGGGCGAGCTGCTCGTCGCCGCGAACGTCATCTCGAGCACGCAGCTCGAGCAGGCGTTGCGTGCACAGGTCGTGTGGGGCGGTCGATTGGGAACCAACCTGATCGAGCTGGGCTTCATCGATCTCGACGAGCTCTCGCGTCAGCTCGGTAAGCAGCACAACCTGCCCGCCGCGCTCGCTCGCCACTTCGAACGCGCGGATCCGGAGCTCCAGCAACAGCTGCCGGCCACGCTCGCCGACAAGCACTCGCTCGTCCCGCTGCTTCGTCTGGCCGAGGGCCAGATCGCGCTCGCGGGGATGGATCCGCTCGACCCGAAGGGCTACGCCGAGATCGCGGGCGCGTTGTGCGTGGCGCCGACGGCGCTCGTGATGTCGATCGCGGCCGAGCAACGCATGCGATACCAGCTCGAGCGGGTGTACGGGATCCGGCGAAGTGCGCGGTACCTGCGCTCGCGCGGTGGCTCGATCCCGCCGTTCCCGCAGTTCGGCGACTTCTCGGAAGAAGCCGATAGCGAAGTCGAGATTCCGATCGATGTGGAGGGTGAAGACCTCGACATCCCGATCGAGCAGGAGATTCCCGGCGACGACGATCCGACGATCGCGATCCCGCGCGCGGATACCGATGCGCTCGCGGCGGCGATCGAGCAAGCCGCGGCGAATGCCACGCTCGAGACCGAGCCGAGTGGGCGCGAACGCCGCGCGTACATCAAGACGATCGACGAAGGTGCGGTGCCGCGTGGCCAGCACGAGCGCAAGCGCGAGCCGTCGCGGCCGCGGAAGCAGCTCGGCCGGATCGCGATCAAGAAGATGACGCGCACCGGATCCCCGACGGGGATGGGGATGGCGGCGGCTTCCGAGGAGAGGGATACCGACTCGCTCGCGGATATCGCGAAGGCGATCCGGCGCAGCCCCGATCGCGATCGCGTCGCGGAGCTCGTGATCGAGGGGCTCGTGAAGCACGCGCCATGTTGCGAAGCGGCGATGCTGTTCGTGATCCGCGGTGGCACGGCGACGAGCTGGAAGTACTTCTCGCGCTCGGGTGCGGATCAGCCGGAGCTCGCGGTACCGATGACGCAGCCGGGCTTGGTCCCACAGGCGGCGGATTTCGGGACCACGCAGCGCAAGCGCGTCGGCGAGCTGACCGAGCTCGATGCGAAGCTCGTGGCGGAGCTAGCCCCGGCGCGCGCGGAGGGCGCAGAAAGTGCCTGCGAGGAGCTCGCGGTCGTCCCGATCGCGATCCATGGCCGCGTGATGTGCGTGCTCGCGCTCGCGTGTAATGACGGCGAGATCACTCCCGTCGAGACCATCGCGACCTCGGCGGGAACCGCGTTCGCGCGTCTGATGCGCGATGCCGGAAGGTGACCACGTAAACCTACGCGTAACGCGTAAGCCCAAGCGGCGTTTGAGACGCTCGGCCGATCTGGGCGTACCGACGAGGATTCGGCTCCACCAGCGCTCTGTTACGTGATGGCGACGAGAGCTCGTGTGACGACGATCGCGACGGGCGCCGGCCGAAATCGCGCTTGCGCTTACGCTTAGGCTTACGCCTACGTGTTATCCCTCGCACGTGAGCGACGAAGCAGGACCCGACGGCGTTCGGAAAAAGCACCGCCATGACCTCGGTCACGAGGATCACGGCTCCAAGCTCGCCGCCGGAACGACCAAGGCCATCCAAGGCATGTTGGGCCTGTGGATCGCCCTGACGGTGTGTCTGATCGTGTACGCGCTCGTCGGCGTCACTCACTAGCAAGTCCGACGGAGATCGGTCATGGTTCAGGGCTGTCGCGTCAGGGGGAGATGCGACACGTAGCTCATGATTGCCGACGACATCATCAACGAGATTCGCGCGCGCGCGGACATCGTCGCGGTCGTCGGCCAGCACGTCCAGCTGAAGAAGGCCGGGCGCAACTGGAAGGGCCTCTGCCCGTTTCACGGCGAGAAGACACCGTCGTTCAACGTCAGCCCCGATAAGGGCTTCTTCCACTGCTTCGGCTGTCAGAAGCACGGTGACGTGTTCACGTTCGTGATGGAGCTCGAGGGCAAGAGCTTCGTCGAAGCGGCGGAGAATCTCGGAGCGCGGTTCGGGATCGCTGTGCCGAAAATCGACGAGCCGCCGGAAGTTCGGCGGGCGCGCGGCGAACGCGTCGCGATGCTCGATATCAACAAGCACGCGGCTCAGTTCTTTCGCGAGATCCTCGCGGATGAAAAGCGCGGCGAGATCGGGCGCCAGTACCTCGCCCAGCGCGGCGTCGGCGATGCGATCAGCGAGAAGTTCATGCTCGGCTACGCGCCCGCGGATTGGGGCGCGCTCGGCGACTACCTGAAGGCCAAGGGCGTGGACCTCCAGCTCGCCACCCGGCTCGGCCTGATCCGGCCGCGCGAACGGGCGGGCGGCTATTACGACGTGTATCGCGAGCGGCTCGTCTGCCCGATCGTCGTGCCGGGCGGCGAGATCGTCGGATTTTCGGCGCGCGTCGTCGGTGCGTCGACGCCGCGACCGGATGGCAGCGAGCCCCCGAAGTACATCAACAGCCCCGAGAGCACGGTCTACAAGAAGTCGCGCCTGCTGTTCGGGCTCGCCCAGGCACGCGAGGGCATGCAGCAAAATGGCCGCGCGGTGCTAGTCGAGGGAAACTTCGACGTCATCACGTTGCACCAGGCAGAGTTCAACGAGGTGGTCGCGCCGTTGGGGACGGCGTTGACCGCCGAACAAGTGCTCACGCTCAAGCGGCTGACCGACAAGGTCGTGCTGGTCTACGACGGCGATCGCGCCGGCTACAAAGCCACGATGCACGCGCTCCAGATCTGCGTCGAGAACGAGGTCGAAGCGCTGGTCGCACGGCGGCCCGGATCGGGCTCGTCGGGTGGTGGCGGCACGCTCGCCGATGGCGTCGATCCGGATAGCCTGGTCGCGTCGGGCGGCGGTGCGCTGCTGCGGTCGGCGATCACGAACGCGCAGGGCGGGATCGAGTACTTCTGCTTCGAGGTGTGGGGGAAGGCGCGCGCGAACGTCGACGCGCGGACCCGGGCACTCGAGGACGCGGCGCGGTTGGCGGCCCGCATCGGCAACCCGATCAAGCGGGATATGTTCGTCGACACGTTCGCGAAGGCGATGGACGTTCAGCCGGGCCTGGTCCGGGCGGCCGTCGAGCGGGCCTCCGGGCGTCCCGTGCAAGGTGAACGCCACGGATATCGGGCGCCGGAACCTACACGGGCCCAAGGTCCGGCCGAGCCAGTAAAAACGGCTGCTCCACCCAATCACGAGGTGGAGGTCATCCAGGTGCTCACGGACCACCCTTCGTTGATCGGAAGTCCCGAGGCAGACAAGGCTTTTTGGCTCTTGACGGACGAAACGCTTCGCGCCATGTATTCCGCGGCTCGGGACGGGCAGTCCTTCCTGGAGCTTGCGCCCGTGTTGCTCCCACCGTCGATCGCGAAGACCGTGCTGTCCGGAAAATACTCCGAGCATAAAGATCCTCGCGCCGCGCTCGCGGACATGGCGGGGAACCTCGAGACGCGCAAGCGAATGATCGAGCAAGTGGGGTTGCAAAAGAAGCTCGAGGCCGCAAAACGCGGTACGAGCGATCCGGAGCTGGTGCGGTTGGAAGCGCAGCTGGCAGTGGCACGTCGAACTGGAAACCTCGAGCTCGTCGAACAGCTCGAGGGTGAGATCTCGTCCAAACGAAAAAAGGCAGAGTAAATGGCGAAGTCCCCGACCAAAGCGAAGACCTCTACCCCGGCTGCGAAGAAGCCGGCGCCGGCTGCAAAAGCGGCGAAGGCCGACAAGGCCGATAAAAAGGACGAGAAGGTCAAGAAGCTCGGTGCTCCGGCGCCTGCTGGCAAAGTTGCGAAGCCCGCAGCGAAGCCGGCGAAGGCTGGCAAGCCGGCGAAGGCGCGTGGGGACGATGAAGACGGTGATGGTGGCGGTGGCGACGGCGACGACGAAGACGACGACGATTTCGCTCCGAAACCGAAAGCGGGTAAGCCCGGTAAGCCCGGCAAGGCTGGCAAGCAGCAAGCGATGCCCGACCTGCTCGACGACGACGATGACGCCGTCCCGGCCGCGGGTGATTTCGGTGACGATGACGATGACGACGACGACGATCGCCGCGGCGGTCGCAACTCGTCCGCAGCCGCCGACGAAGCAGCGCTCGCCGAGGAAGGTCGCGCCGGCAAGAAGGGCCGTGGCGGCAACGGCAACAACGCGGCGACCAGCGCGAAGGACAAGCTGATCGAGCTCGGCAAGCAGAAGGGCTTCGTCACGTATGACGAAGTCAACGACGCGATGCCCGAGGACGTGGTGTCGACGGATCAGATCGATAGCTGGCTGTCGGCGCTCGGCGATCACGGCATCGAAGTCGTCGATGGCGCGGGTGGCCGCCGCCCGGACATCGTCGACCAGCCGAACCAAAAAGAAGGTCTCGGCATCGGCGACAAGGAAGAAAAAGAAGAAGTCGACGAGGACGAAGAGTACGCGTACTCGCGCACGAGCGACCCCGTCCGCATGTACCTGCGCAAGATGGGCTCGGTCTCGCTGCTCACGCGTGAAGGCGAAGTCGAGATCGCGAAGCGGATCGAGGACGGCGAGCGGAAGATGCTCCAGGCCGTGCTCAACAGCTCGGTCGCCGTCGAGGAATTGCTCGAGATCGGCGAGCGCCTCCGCAAGGGCAAGGTCCGCGTGAAGGATGTCGTCAAGGACATCGACGAGGACGAGGCCGAGTTCAACGAGCAGTTCTACGTCGATCGCGTCTGCAAGATCATCGACAAGGTCCGCAAGCTCCAGCGCGACACCGAGAAGCTCGAAGAGAAGCTCGATGAAAAGGGCGCGAGCGAGGCGTCGAAGAAGAAGGTCAAGGAAGCGACCAAGGCGAACCGCGCGCAGATGTTCGAGGAGCTCTCGGACCTCCGCCTGAACAAGCCCACGGTCGACCGGATCGTCCTCCAGCTGAAGAACATCATCGTCAAGCTCGACAAGGCCGAGTCGGAAGTTCGCGAGTGCGAGCGCCGCGCGGGTCTGCCGGCGAACGAGATCCGCAAGACGCTGCGCGAGATGCGCGCGTCGCCGGCGCGGGCGCGTGCGGTCGGCAAGAAGACCATGATGACGGTCGCCGACTTCGAAGAGATGGAGGAGATGATCAAGACGGCCATGCGCAAGGTGCAGGTCGTCGAGGAGGAGTCGCGTTCGACGGCTCCGGATCTTCCGCTCCACCTACCGCGACCTGCACGAAGGCGAGCGGATGGCGGATCGCGCGAAGTCAGAGCTCGTCGAGGCGAACCTTCGCTTGGTCGTGTCGATCGCGAAGAAGTACACGAACCGCGGCCTCCAGTTCCTGGACCTGATCCAGGAGGGCAACATCGGCCTCATGAAGGCGGTCGATAAGTTCGAGTACAAGCGCGGCTACAAGTTCTCGACCTACGCGACGTGGTGGATCCGCCAGGCGATCACCCGTGCGATCGCCGACCAGGCGCGCACGATTCGTATCCCGGTCCACATGATCGAGACGATCAACAAGCTCGTCCGCACCACGCGCTACTTGGTGCAGGAGCTCGGTCGCGAGCCCACGCCGGAAGAAATCGCCGAGCGCATGGAGCTGCCGCTCGACAAGGTCCGCAAGGTCTTGAAGATCGCGAAGGAGCCGATCAGCCTCGAGACGCCGATCGGCGAAGAGGAAGACTCGCACTTGGGCGACTTCATCGAGGACAAGTCGATCATCTCGCCGAGCGAGTCGGTCATTAGCGTCAACCTGGCGGATCAGACCCGCAAGGTGCTCGCCACGCTCACGCCGCGCGAGGAGAAGGTGCTCCGCATGCGGTTCGGCATCGGCGAGAAGAGCGATCACACGCTCGAAGAGGTCGGTCAGGACTTCGAGGTCACCCGCGAGCGTATCCGCCAGATCGAGGCGAAGGCGCTCCGCAAGCTGCGGCATCCGTCGCGCAGCAAGCGCCTGAAGGCATTCGTAGAGAACTGATCGTTTCGATCAGGTCGTGAGAAGGGCGCTTTCGAGCGCCTTTTTCTGTTTCGGCGAGGTCGGTGGTTTCGCGAGCGTGACCTTGCGCTTCGCGACGGCGGCGATCACGTCGGCGAGGACCTCGGGCTGGGCGGTGTTCGCCTGCGCGTCGCGCCGGCCATCGACGATCGAGACCTCGATCGCGGATCCCTGGATCGCGATCTTCGCGTGGACACCATCGGCGCGACGGAGCTCGACCAAGACCGGTGACGACAGCTTCGTCGCACCGGTGACAAGCTTCGCGAGTTGCGCTCGCTCGTCGCGCGCGATCTGGTCGCGTTGTTCGTAGTGCCGGAGGTCGTGCAGGCTCGGGATGATCACGAGCCTCGCGAGCTTCCTCGCGAGTGCGGACTCGATCACCGTCACCGCATCCTCGGGCCGAATCGTCGGCACCACGAGCTCTTTCAGAACGGGCCATCCCTTGCCGAGCACGGCCGCCAGCTCCTTCGTGTGATCGATCGACTGCACGAGCTTCTCGAGACGCGGGAGCTTCGAGACGAACGCGAGATCGCACGCCGTATCGGCGAGCTCGACGATGTTCTTCATCACCGGGTGGCGGACGATGTCGTAATCCTCGACCGCGCCGTCGAGCGAACGCACCGTCGCCCACAGCGGATGGCCGACGCACTCCTTGTTCGCGCGGCCGGCCTTCGAGTTGGTGTTCGTTTCGCGCAACTTGCACCGGACGAGGAAGCCGCCTTCGAACGTGGGGTTCACGATCGCGCCGGCGAGCGGACCGAGCAGATGATCGAGGTGCTTCTTGATCAGCGCATCGGCGTTCTTCCCGGCGAGCTGCGTGTTGATGACCTCGCCGCGAGGATCGCCGGCTTCGATCAGCGCGTCGGCGAGGACCGGTAAGGCTTCGGGATTCGGATCGGCGAGGTACGTCGCGAGCAACGCATCGGCGCGCTTGCCCTCGGGAGGTTTCGCGGAGGCCGTGCCGAGGAGTGGTTGGAGCTTCGCGAGGGATTGGGCGTCGACATCGGCGATCGGTTGCGCGACGAGCTTCGCGCGATCGGCGTATTCGACGAGAAAGTCCCAGCCGCCGCGCTTCCACGTCGGGCGCGCGGCTTCGATTCGAGCGATCGACGACTGGTCGATGATTCGCTTCAGGAGCGGCTGAACGCGCGTCCACATCGGTCGCGCGCCCGTCGATGAGAACACAGGCTTCTCGAACAGGCCGGCGACCCAGCGATCGATGCGCGGATCGGGATCCCAACGCGCGAGGGCTTCGAGGTAGTCGCGCGCCTTCACGGAGCCCTTGTCGAACATCGCGGCGAGGAGCGAGTCGAGGTGGCGCGGGTGATGGCCGTTGCCGAACGACAGCCAACCGAACGGCTCGATCTCGGTCTTCGGCAGCATCGCGCCGATCGCGCAGATCGCATCCGCGAGCGCGGGGTTCGGAGCGTCGCGCCAGATCGCGAGCAGGGTCGCGAGCGCGCTGTCCCAATCGTCGTCGGTCGCGAGCGCGAGGGCATCGGCGAGCGTCGCGCCGGGCTTCGGCTTCGGCGGCGCAGCGAGCTTGGCGGACGGCTTTGGCGAGCGCGCATCGGATTGCGTCGCTGCCGACGCGTTCGCTTTCGAGCCCGACTTCGCCTTCGATGTCGCGTCCGGCTTCGCCTTCGATGTCGCCGCGTCCGGCTTCGCCTTCGATGTCGCGTCCGGCTTCGCCTTCGACTTCTTCTTCGCGGGCACCGCGGCGGCGCCATCGAGCAACATCACGTCGTCCTCGGTCAGCACGCGCGGCGTCTGCAACGACATGCCGAGCGCACCTGCTTTGGCAGTGATGCCGGTGCCGGACTCGAACTTGATCAGGGAGCGGACGGAATCGATCGAGCCGATCGGTCGCGTGTTCGCCGCCCCACCCCACCCGTCCTTGGTCTGCTCCGGATCGTTCAGAACCGCGACGAGCCAGAGGACTTCGCCTGGCCGAACCGTGACCAAATACAAGCTCCCGCCATCGGCCAACGGCGCGAGCCCTTTGTTCGCGCTCGCGTAATGATCGGTATCCCAGACATCGCCTTCACCGAGATCACGCGCTGCTTTTTCGAACACCGCCTTGCTCACGATCGCCATGACACTCGCCATCGCGTCGATCATATCGATCCAATGGTCCGACCGTGTGCGTACGGGCCTATACACCTGGTGATTCGTTACGCGGCAAACCGAGGAATGAAGGATCCAGTGAAGGCCGATCCCGCATGTAACTCCGCGGGGTTACGAATGTGACACGGCTGGCACAAACAGTGCTGATAACAGCAAACGCAATGAGTGATCGTGAAGCGAAGGCACGGGCGGTAAAGATTCTGGCGAAGTCGATCTATCGGGACCTCGAAGCGCAGGGCTTCGACGAGAAGCAAATCGTGTCGCTCGCGACCGAATTGATCTCGGAAGTGACGTCGAAGATGACGTCGTCGCGCGCCAGCTCGCCCGACATCAAGACCCAGCAACTCGCGTAACACGTTCACTTTTTAAACAGCGATCCGAGACGCGCTGTCTCTCGCTGTCTGTCCCTGGCGCAACGCAATCCGCTGATCTACGGTGCGCGCCATGGCAAAGGTTCGCATCGGCATCAATGGCTTCGGCCGCATCGGCCGTGGATTCGTTCGCTGCATGGCGGAGGCGAAGGACAGCGGCTTCGAAGTCGCGCTCGTCAACGACCTCACGGATTCGAAGACGCTCGCGCATCTGCTGAAGCACGACTCGGTGCACGGCAAGTTCCCGGGGTCGGTCTCGGTGAAAGAAGACGGCGCGTTCGATGTGAACGGCCAGCACGTCGCGATCTCGAAGGAGAAGGATCCGTCCGCGATCAAGTGGAAGGAACACGGCGTCGACATCGTGATCGAGTCGACCGGCAAGTTCGTCGACAAGGAAGGCGCGGGCAAGCACCTCCACGGCGGCGCGAAGAAGGTGATCATCTCGGCGCCGGCGAAGTCGCCGGACATCACGCTGTGCATGGGCATCAACACCGAGGCCTACAAGCCGGCCGAGCACCACATCATCTCGAACGCGTCGTGCACCACGAACTGCCTCGCGCCGATCGCGAAGGTCCTGCACGAGCAGTTCGGGATCATCAACGGCATCATGACGACGATCCATTCGTACACGAATGATCAGAACGTCCAGGACCTCCCGCACAAGGACATCCGGCGCGCGCGTGCGGCCGCGTTGTCGATGATCCCGACCACGACGGGCGCGGCGAAGGCGTTGAAGGAAGTGTTGCCGGCGCTCGCGGGCAAGCTCGATGGCTGGGCGATTCGCGTCCCCACGCCGAACGTCTCGCTCGTCGATTTGACGGTGAAGCTCGAGAAGGCGGCGACGAAGGATTCGATCAACAACGCGTTCCGCGCGGCGGCGAAGGCGGGCCTGAAGGGCGTGCTCGATGTCGTCGACGAGCCGCTGGTCTCGGTCGATTACAACGGCAACAAGTTCAGCTCGTCGGTCGATAGCGAATTGACCACCGTCGTCGGCGACGTCGCGAAGGTGTTCAGCTGGTACGACAACGAGATGGGCTACGCGCAGCGCACGTTCGATCTCGCGCGGTTCGTGGCGGAGAAGCTGTAATGGCCCTGCCCGGTGGCATCAAGTCCGTCGAAGAGCTCGCCGTCGAAGGCAAGCGCGTGTTCGTGCGCGTCGACTACAACGTCCCGTTCGAAAAAGGGACGAAGAAGATCACCGACGACGCACGGATCCGGGCGACGTTGCCCACGATCAAGCACCTGATCGATCGCGGCGCGCGGATCGTCCTCGGCTCGCACCTCGGTCGTCCCGACGGCAAGGTGAAGCCGGAGCTGTCGCTCGAGCCGGTAGCGGCGAAGTTGGCGGAGCTGCTCGGCGTGGATGTCGCGCTCGCGGACGAGCCGGTCGGTGATGGCGCGCGCAAGGTCGTCTCCGATCTGCGCGATGGCCAGATCGCGATGCTCGAGAACCTGCGCTGGAATCCGGGCGAAGAAGCGAACGACGAGCAACTCGCGCGCACGCTCGCGTCGTACTGCGATGTCTACGTCAACGACGCGTTCGGCACGGCGCATCGCGCGCACGCGTCGACCGCCGGCATGGTGAAGTTCGTCGCCGAAAAGGGCGCGGGCTACGTCATGGCGAAGGAGATCGAGTTCCTGTCGAAGCTCGTGGGCAAGGTCGATCGTCCGTATGTCGCGGTCGTCGGCGGTGCGAAGGTCAGCGACAAGATCGAAGTGCTCGATGCGTTGCTCGAGCGCGTCGATTCGATCGTGATCGGCGGCGCGATGGCGAACACGTTCCTCGAGGCACAGGGCAAGTCGCTCGGCGCGTCGAAGGTCGAGAAGGACAAGCTGCCGATCGCGCGAAACTTCCTACGCAAGGCCGTCGAGAAGAAGAAGGCCGTCCACCTGCCCACGGATGTCGCGTGTGGCACGGGCATCGACGATACGAACGTCGTGGTGTTGAAGGTCGACGCGATCAGCGATCACCAGATGGCGCTCGATATCGGCCCCGGCACGATCGAGCAGTATCGGCGCGTGCTGACGGATGCGCGGACGGTGTTCTGGAACGGCCCGATGGGCGTGTTCGAGAAGGAACAGTGGAGCAAGGGCACGTTCGCGGTCGCGAAGGCGCTCGCGGAGAACAAGCTCGCGCTGACGGTGGTCGGCGGAGGCGACAGCGCGGCGGCGATCGCGGCGGCAGGGCTCGCCGATCAGGTGAGTCACGTGTCGACGGGTGGCGGTGCCTCGCTGGAGTTCGTCCAGGGTCTCGAGCTCCCCGGTATCGAGGCCCTCAAACCCTGATCGTGCACGTAGTTACCGTTTAGAGCGTCGCGAGTAGTTTTTCCGTCGGCGCCAGATCGTCGGCGCTGATCGAGGCCGCTTTGCCGATCGTCATCGCGCGCTGGAGCGATGTCTTTGCTTCCGCGCCGTGGTTCGTCGCGATCTGCGCTCGGGCGAGTGCGGTCAAGGGCCGCCACAGCGCCGGATTTTGCTCGCCGGACGCCTTCTCGTAGTTCTTGATCGCGTCGATCGCGAGCGTCGCCGCCTTGCCCGGATCGTTCTCCGCGAGCGCGAGCTCGGCCGCGGTCGTTTGTGTCGCCGGCAACGTCGGCGACCGATTCTCTCGCTCGAGCTCGAACGCTTGATCGAGCCAGGCGTGCGCTTCGGAGAACTTCTTCGCCGCGATCAGCGTGTCGACGTAATCGGTGAGCAGCTGGTGATACATCGGGTGCGCTTCACCCGGCACCTTCTTGCACAGCGGGATCGCGCGCTCCTGATACTTCAGCGCGGCTTCGATATCGCCTTGCTTGCGGAGCAGCTCGCCGAAGTTATCGAGCGGCGCGACCAACAGCGGCGACTGCGCACCGTAGAACTTCTCGCGGATCGCGAGCGAGGCTTCGAACGCTGCGCGCGCCTTGTCCGCTTCGCCCATGTGCGTGTACGCCGCGCCGAGGTCGCTCTCGATCAACGCGATATCGGGATGCTCGAGCCCGACCGACGCCGCGCGCAGCTTGATCGACTTCTCGAGGTGCGGCGCTGCCTTCGCGTAGGCACCCGCGCGCGAGTAGGTCGTGGCGAGGTTCATCTCGTCGGTCAGGAGCTCCGGCGCGTTGTCCTCGAACATCGCACTCGCGACCATCAGCGCCTTCTCGTGCTTGCCGATCGCCGTCGGCAGGTCCCCCGACTCCGCCGCGATCAGCCCGCCGATCTCGAGCTCGCGCCGTTCGAAGTCGCGATCGACGCCGAGCCGACTCGCCATCGCTTCGGCATGACCGAGCCAGATCGCGGCTTCCGCCGGCTTGCCACCGGCATCGGTCGTGACGAGCGCCATCGACAGATCCGCGGACGCCGCGAGGCTATCGACCTTGCTGTGGATCGCCGTCCACACGGCTTCGCGAAAGTCGTTGCTCGCATCGATGAAGTTACCGCTCGTCAGGAGCGTCGCGCCGTGAACGATTCGCGCCTCCGCGACGATCGGCTCGTAGCCGATCTGCTTCGCACCGTCGGCGGCGGCCCCTGACGCCACGAGCGACGCGACGTACTGGCCCGCCGCCATATCCGCCTTCGCCTCGACGAGCTTCTTCCGCAATTCGGTCACGCGCGCCTGCTGCGCCGACGTCGGCTTACTCGGCTCGAGCAGCTTCGCGACGTTCGAACAATCGGTGAGCGGCGTGAGCTGGAGCGGGATCTTGTCGCCCTTTTCGACCATCGCCGCATCCGCGTTGCCGAGCAGGCCGGTCAACACGCGGACTTCTTCGAGGCGATTGTCGAAGCACGCTTGCCGCAGCGACATCACCTCGGCGGTTTGCTCGCCGTGATGCGTGGCCTGACAACTCTCGGTCACCGCGGTCGACCACTGTTGCGTGTAGCGATCGAGCACGTGCGAAACACCCGCGAACGCCGGCGGCGCGAACGGCTTCTTCGTCGCCAAGAACGCGGTCTGGATCTTCGCCTTCGCACCGTCATCCCACACGCCCGCGAGTCGCTTTGCAGCACCGGTGCACAGATCCGAGCGATCGGCGCGATGCATCGCGAACGCACCTCCACCCGCGACGACCGCGGCGCCGACCAGCGCGACCGTCACGACGCGCGAGGTCTTCTTCGTCGCCGTGACCCGCGCCAGATCGCCGAGCATCGCGTGAACGTCGGGATAGCGATCGTCACGTTCCCACGCGAGCGCGCGATCGATCACGCGTTGCACGGCCATCGGCACATCGCCGCGCGTGACCGATGCCGGCGGACTCGGCTTCGCCGGCGGCGCGAGATCGGCCTTCTTGTACGGCCGCGCGCGATACAGCGCTTCGAACGCCGTCACCGCGAACGCGAACTGATCGCTGCGCGCATCCGCGGCGTGACCGCGATAGATCTCCGGCGCCATGTACGCCGGCGTGCCGACGACCGCGCCCGCTTGCGTCAGCTGCTGGTTGAGCGGGCTGCGCGTCTCGATCGCCAGATCGGAGGTTCTCGCAGCTTCGTCGTCCGCGGTGGTCTGCGGTCGTGCGAGCCCGAAGTCCATCACGCGCGCGCGACCGTTCGTGGCGACGAGGATGTTGTCCGGCTTCATGTCGCGATGCACGAGCCCGGCATCGTGCGCCGCCGCGAGCCCCTCGCCCGCCGCGACGAGGATCGCGATGATCTCGCGCCACGAGCGCGGCGTCTTCAGCCACTCGCGCAACGTCACACCCTCGACGAGCTCCATCGCGATGAAGATCTGGCCGTCTTCCAACGTACCGACGTCGTGAACCGCGACGACGTTCGGATGCGAGAGCCTCGCGAGCGCTTGGGCCTCCCGTACGAGCCACGCGCGCGGATCCGACGAGCCGTTTCCCGACGCGGGGCCGGCATCGTTCGGCTGGAGCAGCTTGATCGCGACCTTGCGGTCGAGCTCCGGGTCGAACGCGCCGTACACGACGCCCATCCCACCCGTGCCCAACACGTCGAGTACGACGTAGCGACCGACGAGCGCGCCGCGCGCGAGGTAGGCAGCAGCGACGGTCGGGTTGACGCCTTCGACCCTGGTTGCGGGATCCCGTACGGGACCTTCGCGCCGGGTCTGGTCGTCGTCCATCACGTTTCGTTATTGTCGCTCGGATTTGTGGCCGGTGATTCGCGTGTTTCGGTGTGCGCCTCGGCTACACTCGTAACGTGGCAGTGAAGCGCCTGGGGATCTTCGATCCTTCACGCAGGCTGATCGATGACCTCTCCGGTGCCGCGGATAAAGCGGACATCGAGTTGCTCGAGATCGGTGCGGAAGAAGCGCTTAACGACCAACTCGATGGCGTGCTCGTACCTCCGGCACTGGCCAGTGACCTGGGACCTACACCGGAGCATGGCAAAGTGGCGCGCTGGATCGTCGGCGATGCCCAAAACGCGGCGCGCGTCGCCGGTGCGGCCGCGAGTGCAGGTGCCGCGGGCGTGTTGCTCACGCCGGTGTCGGCGGCCGGGCTCGCATCGATCGCGCGATCGGATTCGCAAAATGCCGACTTGGATCTCGCACGCGCGCGCGGCCTGATCGCCACGTCGCTCGTCGATCTGACCGGTGCCGCAGCCGACACGTTGCGTGCTGTTGCAGAAGGTTTCACCGCGCACGATTGCGTCGTGTGGTGGAAGGACGGCGCGCAGATGGTGCCGACGATGTCGCGCGAAGCGCCGAGCGAGGGCTATCGCGCCCAGATCGCCGCGGCCGCCCGGATCGCGGCGGCGAGTGGCGGCACCGTGATCGTCGGCGGGCCAGAGCCACGCTCGGTGATCGCGGATGCGCTGCGCTCCACGCCGACGGAGATCGCGGGCCTCGTCGCGATCGTCAGCGATTCCGGCCGGCGGTTTTCGGCGGCCGAGCGCACCGATCTCAAGGCGATCGCCACGCGGCTCACGCGCGAGCTGTCGTGGCTGACCTCGCATCGCCGGATCGTTGCCGAGGGCGAGCGCTTGCTCGCGGCATCGCTGCACGATCCGTTGTCGGGTGCGATGGCGCGCGGCGCGTTCGAGCAAACGATCGCGCACGAGGTTGCCGCGGCGGGGCGGCGCAACGAAAAGCTGTCGCTCGCGCTGTTCGACATCGTCGGCCTCCGCCGGATCAACTTGCAGCACGGTCACAAGGCCGGCGACGAAGTGCTCGCGCAAGTCGCGGCGCGGTTGCGGGCCACGGTGCGCGGCAACGATGCGATGGGTCGCCCCGGCGGCGACGAGCTCGCGGTGTTGCTCGTCGGCGCGAACGACGCGCAGGCGATCCTCGTCGTTCGCAAGATCATCCTGCGGATCCAGACCGAAGCGTTCAAGGTCGACGACACGACGGAGATCACGGTCCAGCTTCGTTCGGTCGTGACCGAGCTCGCGCCCGGCGAGCGCAGTGGTGAGGCGGCACTCGCACGCTGCTACGGCGCGTTGCGCACGGCGCCGATCGGCGACGTCCGCGTGATCCCGCCGGACGATCGTCAGGACACCACGGATCTCGGCGTCGATACCGGATCGCTGTCGGCGGGCACCACGCTCGGTGGCACGTATCGCGTCGTCCACGAGCTCTCGCGTGGTGCGATGGGCGTGGTCTATCGCGGCGAGGATCTCGGCCTCGGCCGGCCGGTCGCGATCAAGGTGTTGCGTTCGGATCTCGCGAGCGATCGCGGCCTCGTCGATCGATTCCGCGCGGAGGCCGGCATCCTCGCCTCGCTCCATCACAAGAACCTCGTGCAGGTCTACGCGCTCGGCGAACAGTCCGGCGACGTGTACTTCGTGATGGAGCTCGTCGAGGGTCAACCGCTGTCCGAGGTGTTGCGCGCCACGCTCGAGCGGCGCGAGTGGTTCCCCGTCGAGGCGATCGCGCAAATCGCGCTCGAGATCGGCGACGCGCTCGATGCGATGCACCACCTCGGCCTCATCCATCGCGACGTCAAGCCGGCGAACATCCTGCTCGATCGCGAGCGCGATCGCGCCGTGCTCGTCGATGTCGGCGTGGCCGTGAAGGCCGGCGATCAACGCGATGCCGCCGGTACGCCCGGGTTCGCGGCGCCGGAATCGTTCCTCGAGCAAGAAGGCGGACCGTCGACGGATGTCTACGGGCTCGCGTCCACGCTCTACTGTTTGTTGACGGGGCGGCCGCCGTTCGGCAGTGGCTCGGCGCCGCAGGTGATCCAGCGCCAGCTCCACGATCCGATGCCGCCACCGTCGGCGTTACGGCCGGGCGTGTCCGAAGCCGTCGACGCGGTGCTCGCGAAGGCGCTGTCGCCGAATCCGAAAAAGCGGTGGGCGAGCGCGTCGACGTTCGCGATCGCACTCGGCCGCGCGCTCGAACGCAGCGATCTCGAGATGCGGCCGCCGCCGGTCGCGGAGGAGGTCGTCGCGCAGACCGTCGATTCGGTGTTGAAGCCGACGCAGGGCATCGACGAGGTCTCGCAGGTGTTTCCGGTGTTGACCGGCACCGGGCGCGGGCTCGTCAAGCCGACGGTCGCGGGGCGCGTGCGCGCGGCGCACCTGCGCGTGCTGTCGCGCATCCTTCAACATCATGTCGGCGAGCCCGGCATGGCAAAGCTCGCGACGGAGCGGCCGGAGCTCGCGACCGCGCTGTCGGCGACGCTCGCGCCGCTCGCGTGGGTCGAGCTCGACGAGTTGGTGAAGGCGCTCGAGGCGACGACCGTGTTGTTGCCGGGTGCGGCGGTGCCTCGCAAGGTCGGGCGCGGGACGATGAGCGCGACGTTCGCGCGGTTGTTCGGCGCGGATCCGAGCTCGCTCGCGCCGGAGACCGTGCTCGCGGCGCTGCCCACGTTCTGGCCGCGCTATCACGATTGGGGCGAGGTCGAGGTCACGGTCAATGCGGGCTCGGCGACGATCTCGCTCACCGGCTACTCCGGTTCGACGGACGTGTGCGCGCTGATCGCGGCGGAGCTCGAGCGCATCGTCGAGTTGACGGGCGCGCACGCGGCGTCGCATCACGCGATGTGCCGGTGCACGAGCGATGCAAAGCTATGCGAGTTCCAGGTCAGCTGGTTCCGATCGAACCGGCCGTCTCAGATGCGGCAGTCCGGTTCGTAAAAACCGAGCCCGAGCGCCAGCCCGAGCCCGAGCCCGAAACGAAAGCGCGTCGCCGGCGAAGACGAAGCTCGAGTGTCGCGCCCATCGTCCGGCTCGTGAAGGCTCGGGCACGGGCTGAGGCTCGGGCTCGTTTGTGATAAGACCGCCGCATGCGGACCCCGTTCGTCGTCGGTAACTGGAAGCTCAACAAGACGATCGCCGAAGCGCTCGCGTTCGTGACCGAGCTCAAGAACCAGCTCGGCGCGGTCAAGGGCGTCGCATGTGGTGTGGCGCCGCCGTTCACCGCGATCAACTCCGTCGCGAAGCGCTTGGAAGACAGCGCGATCATGGTGTGCGCGCAGGACGCGTTCTGGGAACCGAGTGGCGCGTGGACCGGCGAGCTCTCGCCGATGATGCTCGCCGACGCAGGTGCGAGCTGGATCATCGTCGGCCACAGCGAGCGCCGGCAGCACTTCGGCGATACGAACGAATCGGTCGGCAAGAAGGCGCATGCGGTGATCGGCGCCGGCGTCGGTGCGATCGTGTGTGTGGGCGAGACGCTCGCGGAGCGCGATGCCGGCCGGACACTTTCGGTGATCGACGCGCAGCTCGCCGGCGCACTCGCCGATGTCCAGAAGTGCGATCGCCTCGTGATCGCGTACGAGCCGGTGTGGGCGATCGGAACTGGCCGGACGGCAACTCCGGCGCAGGCGCAGGAGGTCCACGCGCACATCCGCAAGCAGCTCGGCGCGCGCTACGGCAGCGAGACCGCCGCGGCGATCCGGATCCAGTACGGTGGCTCGGTCAAGCCGGCTAATGCCGCCGAGCTCATGAGTCAACCCGATATCGACGGGGCACTCGTGGGTGGTGCATCGCTCGAAGTCGCTGATTTCGTTGCGATCGTTAAAGCCGCGCGACAGGGCTAGCATGCTTGCAGTCGGGCTTTCACCGGGCTAAAAGCTACTGCCGCAATGAGCACCCTACTGACCATCCTGCACGTCGTCGTGTGCTTGTTCCTCATGCTCACGGTGCTCCTGCAGTCCGGTAAAGGTGGCGGCATGGGTGCACTCGGTGGTGGCGCCGGCACCGCGACGGTGTTCGGTGGCTCGGGTGCGTCGACGTTCCTTCGTCGACTGACCGCGGGCGCGGGCACGGTGTTCATGCTGACGTCGATGACGTTGGCGTTCCTCGCGAGCCACAACTCGGGCGATGCGCTCGAGAAGTTCGGCGCGCAGCAGCAGGATCTCGCGACGCAGAAGGAAAAAGAGAAAGAGCGCGCTCTCGAAGGTGCGCCGAATGGCTCGGCGGGTTCGGGCTCGGGTGCGGTGAACATCATGCCGTCGACCTCGTCGATGTCGGTCGATACCGGATCGGCGGAAGAGCCGGTCGGCTCGGGTGACACCACGCCGATCATGGGCTCGGGCTTCGCGCCGGGTCCGGCCACGAATCCCACGCCGTCGGCGGATCATCCGAACAGCGGCTCGGCGGGAACGCCGACCACGGGTTCGGCCGGATCGCCGACGCCGACGCCGGCCGCGGCTCCGAAGGCGCCGGCAGGTCAGGGAACGCAATCGGTCGAGCACCCGGAGCGTCCGGCGGCTGCACCGAAGGCCGATGCTCCGAAGGCTCCGGCCGCGCCGAAGGCCGATGCGCCGAAGGCCGATGCTCCGAAGGCTCCGGCCGCGCCTGCAGCGGCACCGACGCCCGCTCCGGCTCCTGCTCCGACCCCGGCGCAGTAGCTCGCGAATGGATCGCGCGAAGCTCCTCTCAGCGTCGCCCGGTCTGTTCGATGACTTCGAGCTGAAGCTCATCACGTCGATCGATGTCGGCGAACGCCTCGTCGTATGGGATGCGTTCACGACGTTCGTGGCGACCGACGGTGGCTTCACAGCGGATTGGGCGCCCTCGCGGGTTGGCGTCGACGAATCCTGGATTCCTGGACCGCACGAGCTACTCGCACTCGGATCGCTGGCGGCAGTGATCGTTCGCCGTCCCGGCGCGACCGTAGCGACGTGGCGCGACGTTCCGGTCAAGTTCGACTACGACTCGTGTGTGGTGATCGGTCCGGATCCGATGCCCGTCGAAAAACTCCCGACGGCTTCGCCATCGCAACGTCCACTACATGCGTGGGTCGTGCCGCTCGCACACGGGACGGTGTTCATCGACGATCCGTCCGGCAGCGATCAGATCAGCGTCGCGTTCGGTCTCGATGCCGACGGCAAGGTCGCCGCGCTGCTCATCGGCTTGTACGGCTGACCCACCGGCGGCTACGCAAACGCGCACGAAGACCGATCGAGCCTCGAAGTCCGGACGAACGAATGGATCCGGATTCCGTTCGTCCGATCTACGTGTCTAGATCGGTCTTCGTGGCGATCACGGGGTTCGTCCGATCTGCGTGTCTAGATCGTCTTCGTGGCGATCAGCGAGGCCGCGGCTTCACGCTCTTCGGATCGAGCTCGCCGTCGAACACGTGCAGCGCCGGTCCCGTCATCGACACGTTCGTCATGTTCGGCAACACGCGAATCGTCAGCGTGCCGCCCAGCAGATTCACTTTCACATCACTGTTCTCGTCGGCGCGATTGTTCAGGATCGCCGCGACGACCGTCGCGCATGCACCGGTTCCACACGCGAGCGTGATCCCGCAACCGCGCTCCCACACGAGCATGTCGAACTCCGTCCGCGAGCGCGCCCGCACGAACTCGACGTTCGTACGCGCCGGGAACATCGCGTGATGCTCGATCGTCGGTCCGAACGTCTCCGCGAGCTCGCGCAGATTCGCCGCGCCATCGTCGACGAAGATCACCGCGTGCGGATTGCCCATCGACACGCCGGTCACCGCGAACGTGTTGCCACGCGCTTCGAGCGGTTGCGAGATGCAGCGCTCCTGCGCCGGACCCGCCATCGGAATCTCCCCGCGCATGAGGTGCGGCGCACCCATCATCACCTTCACGCTACCGGCCGCGACGCGCTCGCACAGGAGCTGCCCTGCCCCGGTATCGATCGCCATCGGATTCGCGGTGACGCCGAGCGACGTCAAATCCTCGACGACGCAGCGAATGCCGTTGCCGCACATCTCTGCTTCGCTGCCATCGGCATTGAGCACGCGCATCCGCGCGACCGAATCCGCGCGCGTGGCCGGCAGGATCGCGAGCACGCCATCACCGCCGACGCCGAACTGGCGATCGCACACCGCGCGCACGACATCCGGCTCTTGAATCGCCGCTGCCGTCGCCGCATCGGCCGTGCGCAGGTCGACGACGACGAAGTCGTTACCCGCCCCGTGAAACTTCGCGAAGTGCATACCCCTGGTTTACCAGAATGCGACCTTCGGGGAGACACCGAAGAAGATTCCGTACGGATCGCTGCCGTCGACAAAGCCCTTCTCTCCCACGATGGACAGGTCGAGCTTGTCGGACGGCGAATATTGGATGCCTAACGTGGCGTTGAACTGGGTCGGGTCCGGCGAGCCGAACACCTGAAACGCGACCTCGCCGAGGATCGCCCACTTGTCGTCGACGATGTCGTATTCGAGATCGAGCCCGGTCTCGAATCCCCACGGGCGCGGCGTGTCCGTGTTGTGCGGGTCGCACAGGCCGCCGACACCCAGCACGAGATGCACGGGCCCGTCGACGTGGCCGACGAGGAACAGACCCTCGACACCGATGCCGTGCTCGTCGTTGCCGGTCGGAATCTTCGGTCCGACCTGAAGCCCGGCGGCCCAACCGGACTTCCGATCGTCATCGTGATTGTCGTAGAGCCCGATCTTCGCCGACACCCACAAGTTGTCCGGCTGGCTGTGATCGAGGAACAGCGGATGGTTATCGGGCTGGCCGGCGATGTTGTACGTGCCATCGACATCGAGTTCGAGGTTGTCGAGCAAGCCGAGATCGAATTCGAAGTCCGGCGTGACGATCCGATGTTCGTGATCGGCGCCGGATACGAGGCCGAACTGGAAATCGAACTCCGCCGTGCCGGGATTTTCGAGCTCGAGATCTGTCGGCTCGAATTGCGGATGACGACGCGCGTGCGCGGTCCCGCAAAACAACACCGCCAGCGCGAGCCACCTCACGACGAGAGATGTAGCGCGGGGAAAATTTCCCTGCGGGGCGAGGTTCCCCGAGATCTACTTTTTGTCGTCGGATGCGGCCGCGGCATCCGCCGGCGGATCGAGAAACTCTTTGCGATAGACGAGCCGGCCACACCGCGGGCACTGCTCGATCGATTCCATCCGCGCGAGGATGTTGTTGAGCTGCGGCGGCAACGCCATGTGACAGCCCTGGCACGTTCCCTTGATCACCGGCGCGACGGCATAGCCGCGCTTACCGACGAGCGAGTCGTACGTCTTCAACATGTTCTTGTCGACGCCCGCACGTGCCGCATCGCGCTCGGTCCGCGCCTCCGCGAGCTGGGTGTCGAGCTCTTGCTGCTGACCCGACTGCGCGGCTTCGCTCTCCGTCAGCTGATCGCGCAGCTTCTGGACATCGGCATCGCGCGCCGCGAGCGCCGTGTTCGACGCGGTCATCGTGTCCGAAACTTTTTTCAGCTCGGCTTCGCGATCCGCGATCGACTTGCGCTTGTTCTCGACCTCGCGCGATGCCGCACCGAACTCTTTCGAGTTCTTGCTCTGCTGCAGCTTCGCCTGCGCGGCCTTGAGCGATTCGCGATCACGCTCGATCATTTCAGCGTGACCTTTGCGCCACGTTTCGGTTTCGTTGAGTTTCGCGCGCTCGGCGTCGAGCATGCCCTGGAGCTTCGCGAGATCGCGGCGCAGCGGATCGAGCTTGGCGGGGAGTTGCTTGGCAGCGGTGTCGAGCTCGCGAACTTTGACGTCGAACGTTTGGAGGCGGAGAAGGTTCAATAACTGTTCGCGCAAGGGACTGCCTTTCTACTGCAACTTCCACTCATTTTCAGGTTGTGGGCCCACCTGGGTTTGAACCAGGGACCCACCGGTTATGAGCCGGCCGCTCTAACCGCTGAGCTATGGGCCCGCGACGAGGGTTGCCACCATGTGTGGTGGGCCGCACGTAACGCGAAGGGACACTATCAGGTTGCCAGAAAACGACAACCTCCGAGGCAAGTTGTCCAGCGCTTACCTGCAGGTGCAGCGCTATACTGTTCGACGATGAATCTCGGCAATCTGGCTCGGGTGCTGTTGGTCGCGGGTGCGTGCATCGCGGGTGTTGGTTCGGCGACGTCGAACTCGACACCACCACCACAGCAAGCGGCGAATGCGCCGAGCTCGCCGCCGCCCGCGCAAGAAATGGATTCCGCGCGCGCTCTCGGCCTGTGGCGCTCCACGTTCGGCGCCGTGAAGATCGAAGCCGACAACGCGCACGGCGGACTGCAAGCCGGATCGCTGCAAGGCATCTGGGAGTACCAACGTCAGGGCCAAGACGTGATCGGCTACTTCTACGGCACGCTGCAGGGCAACGTCCTCAAGTTCCATTGGCAGGAGCCGAACAATCCGCCGCTCACCGGCGAAGGCTATTTGGTGTTCGAACAAACCGGTCGCCAGTACAGCGGTCGGTGGTGGAGCGATAAACGCGATCGCGTCGGCGATTGGAATGGTTGGCGCCAGACCGGTAACCAACAGCCGGACTACTACGGCGGCGAGCAGCAGCAAGGCCAGGGTCAGTACGGTGGCCAGCAGTACGGCTATCCGCGCCCGCAACAGCCGCCGTACGGTCAGCAGTATCCGCAACAGCCGCAGGGCCAGCAGCCGTACTACCCGCAAGGGCAGCCGCAGCAATACCCGCCGCAGCAGCCGCAACAGTATCCGCAGCAGCCGTACTACCCGCAGCAACAGCCGCAGCAATATCCGCCGCAGCAACAGCCGCAGCAGTATCCGCCGCAGCAGCCGCAACAGTATCCGCAGCAGCCGGTGCAGCAGCAGCCCGCGCAGCAGCCGCAACAGCCGCGTTACTACTGATCAGGGCTCGTACGACCAGATCGGTTCGCGCTGCGGGCCGACCATGTCCCAGCTCGGCCCGAGATAGCAGCCGTGCGAGGGCGCGTCTTGCAGATCCTGCAGGATCGCCGCGGTCTCGATCCGCATCAGCGTCGGCGTCGCCGCGATCAGCGCGTGGATCCACTCGGACGCGACGTGCCCGGTCCACAACCCGAGCGTGACGAGTGGAAGCCCGCGCGCGATCAGCGCCGGCACGCCTTTGACGTCGCCACTCAGCATCAACGTCTTCACCGTCGGTGGTGGGATATCCGCGAGATCGATCCCGCGCGGATTCGTGAGCTCGAGCTTCACGAGGTGCGGCATGTGATCGAGCGTCATGCCCGGCATGGCCGCGATCCGCAACGAACGCAGCGCCGTGCAGCGCGGCAGGATCGTCTCGACGAACCACACGAGGTTCGGATTCGGTTTCGAGCCGACGACGAGCTCTTCGACGTGCTCCCAGACCGGGCTTGCATCGATGACCGGGCGATCCGCGTCGACTAGGTCCGCGAGCATCCGCACCGTCGTCGCGTTCGGGACGAGCCGCAACCAGTGCTGCGCCTGCGTGATCGACACGCCGATCGCGGTGACGTCGGTCAGTGCGCCCGGATCGTCGACGATGAGGTTCGCCGCGCCGACACTCTTCACGCGGAGCTCGCGCACCGTCGATGTCCACACGGAGGAGCCTCCGACATGCTCGAGCTGCGCCGCTCGCGACCACCGCGGCAACGATTTCCGGAATTGGCCCTGCAAGCGGACGAGCGCCGGGAGCGCATCCATCACGTGAATCAGATCGTCGTCGTCGAGCTCGATCCGATCGAGCGTCAACGAACGCACCGCCGGGAGCTTCGCCTTCGCGAACAGCGCGGGCGCTTTCTTCGCGGCCGCCGCCTGGAGCTTGTCGGTCTGGAGCGACAGCTCTTCCACCCGCTCGCATCGCGCGAGCACCTTCTTCATCGCGGTCGGCGTCATCTCTTTCAGCGTCACCGCGACGACCGGCTGATCGGCGATCACGTCTCCGACCTTGCCGAGATCGGGATCCTTCCGCCCGTCGATCGCGATTCGCGACGGCATGCCCGCGTAGAGCTTCACGTTCGCATCCGGCATCCCCCACATCGGCTTCCACCGATCGCGATGCGCGCGATACAGCGCCTGCGCCTCTACGGCGAGCTCGAAGTACGCCGGCGGCTCCATCGTCACCAGCTGCGATGCGAGCGCGATGTACTCGTCGAGGCTCAATTTTGATCGAGTCGATCGGCGAGCGCCAACAACCGATCGCCGCGCGTATCCATGATGTGCGCGGCCGCGCGACAGATCGCAGCGACGGGCTTCGCCGGTTGCGACGACAAGAAGTCCTCGGCATCCCCGGCGCCATGCCACCACCGCTTCGCGCGCTCGACGCCCGACATCATCGTGGCTTCGCCGATCGTCGAGTGCAAGAACGCACCGACCGGCGATGGCCGCGTATCGAAGCTCGATTCGCTCGCGCGACCTTCTTGCAGCAAACGATGGAGCGGCGGATCGAGTGCCTTCACCGATCCGAGATGCGGCAGGAACTGTTCGATCCGCTTCGCGGCGTCCCGCGCTTGCGAGTCCTTCGCGCCGCCCATGAAGAAGTCGAGCGGCACGTCACCACCGGTGAGCTCCGCGATCGCCTCGACGAGCGCGATCGAATACAGCTTCGCGCGCAGATACCGCACGGCCAATTCGATGTTGCCGGTCGCTCGCGCCACGCGCCGCGCATGCACGCCCGCGCTCGGCTCGTTGTTGTACGCATGGAACACGCGATCCGCGCGCAACTGCGCGAGGAAGCCTTCCATCTTCATCAGCGCGATCCGGTAATCGCGCACCGTGTAGACGTGCGGCAGATGCAGCGCCGGATTGCTCTCGGGCAACAGCTTCCACGTGTTGTCGAGGAACCGCGCCGCATCGTTATCGGCGAAGTTCTCGACATCGCGATTGCCGACCCGCAACGCACGCGCGACCGTGGTCTCGAGCTCTTCGCCCGACAACCCGAGCTTCGCGAGCCGATCGCGCAACACCGGCACCGGATCCGGGCGGAACGGAATCGTTTGCTCGATGCACGCCGCGATCGATAGCCGCTGATTGCGATCGAGCAGGTCCGCCATCTGGATCGACGCGACGAGCGCACTCGCGAGCTCGTTCAACCCGTGCTGCGGCGAGACTTCTTCGCCGGCCTGCTTGCCGAACACCGCGAGCACGTCCGCCGTGACTTGGTCATCGCCGGCCGCCGGCAGGATCCGCCAGCCCTTGTCGACCGGCTCGAGCACGCGCGCGAGCTCGCCGGCCATCGACTTCGGCAGGTCTTTATCGACCTGGATGTAGACCGCGTCGTGATAGAGCGCCGCGATCACCTCGAGCGGCTCGCAGTCGTGGGTCAACGACATCACGTGATCGTGATTGTGGTACTCGCGACCGGGCGCCGAGATCGCACCGTGGATCGAGAACCCGCAGTGCTCGATCTGCGCAGTCGACGAATCGGCACCGAGATCGTGCAGCGCCTTCCACAGCACACCTACGATCTCGTGGACCGGTGAACGCGGCTCCATACCCTCGACCCAGCCTAACAGAAGTGCTCACACGGCGGAGAGGGACATAAGCCGAGTTCTGTGTCGTGGCTGCCATTCATCTAGGCCCGACGTTGCCGACGGGCTCGAGCGACCAACCCGGAGTCATCGTGCGGGCAACACGACCCCTGTCTGGTCTTGCTTCGGGTGGGGTTTACCGTGCCCTCGATGTCACCACCGAGGCGGTGCGCTCTTACCGCACCGTTTCACCCTTACCAGCTTTCGCTGGCGGTTTACTTTCTGTTGCACTGTCCTGCGAGTCACCTCGACTAGCCGTTAGCTAGCACCCTGCCCTATGAAGCTCGGACTTTCCTCCCGCATTGCTGCCGGCGGTAGCCTGTTCTTCTCCGACGTGTGAGCGAGGCAGACCCTACAGATTCAGGCGGCAGCTGGCAACTGCGAGTTGTAGACGCCCGCCTTGAGGTTCTTCCGAATCACCAGCGCCTCGCGAATCACCTTGTACATATCCTTGAGCGGATTCACGCGGCTACGGCCGTCGTCCGCCCACTCCACACCGACCTCTTCGACGACATACGCACGGCGTTTCGCGAGCGCGAGGATCTCGAGATCGAACGCCCAGCCATCGATCCGCGCGACCCGGAATAGGTCCCGCGCCGCTTCCGCCGTGAACGCCTTGAAGCCGCACTGGGTGTCGCGCACGCCCGGCACGAGCGAGCGTTGGATGACCTTGTTGCAGAGCCGGCTCCACATCACGCGATAGAACGGCTGCTTCTTGTCCGTCTTCGCACCGTCGGCGTAGCGCGAGCCGATCGAAATCTCCGCGCGGCACGCGACGATCGGCTCGAGCAGGCGCGGCAGTTGTTCCGGCGGCATCGAGCCATCCGCATCGCACATCACGCGGATCTGGCCCTTCGCCTCGAGCATGCCCAACCGCACCGCCGCGCCCTTGCCCTTGTTCGGCGTCTGACGCACGAGCCGCAGATTTGGAATCCACGACATGTGCTTCGTCACGACGTCACAGGTCTTGTCCTTCGAGCCATCGTCGACGACGACGATCTCGTAACGGAGCGGTTGATGAGCGAGATAGCGATGCAAGCGCTCGAGCGTCGGCGGGATGCGCAGCTCTTCGTTGTACGCGGGGACGATGAT
Source organism: Kofleriaceae bacterium (assembly GCA_047600425.1). Taxonomy (GTDB): domain Bacteria; phylum Myxococcota_A; class Polyangia; order Haliangiales; family Haliangiaceae; genus JABFXX01. The sequence continues at coordinate 1,180,606 of JASGLC010000001.1, forward strand.
CGACAGATCGACGAAATTCGACATGACTTTCTCCTCAAGAAGCTGCGAACACCAAGCGACGCTGCGCGGGATAGGTCCACGCGCAGAACACGATCGCGGAACAGATCAACTTCGCGACGACGACCGGCACGTGCATCTTCACGGCGACGAGCTGCATCGCGAGCGCCATCAACAACGCGGTGAGCACGGCGACGAAGCCGAACCGACCGAGCTGCGATGCCGTGACTTTCGATCCATCACGGAACGCGACGAGCTTGTTCATCGTGAAGCCGACGCACGCACCGAGCGTCGCGCTGATGAACGCGGCAACCGGAACCGCGAGCCCGGCGTGCGTCAGGACGACGAGCGCTCCGACATCGACGGCGGTGGCCGTGGCGCCACCCAACCCGGAGAGAAACATTTGCCGCATGCCGAGCTAAAAAGCACCGGATGTGCCATCCCGGGAGTGCAGCTAAGTCACCGGGATCAAAGCTGTAGCTAGAATTTCACAGTGGTTGGACCTGTTAGTTTTCGGTCGCCGATTCGCCAGTATCGTCCGGAGGCTCGTCAGGTTCTGCCGGCTCGGGTTCGGGCTCGGCACGGCAATGGGGCGTGAACCGCGCCTGCGCCAGGCTGGCGGCACCGGTGATCGGCGTGGTCGCTCCGTCCAAGCTCCGGAGCTCGACATGATCGTCACCCGCGATCGCGAGCGTGCGATTCGCGATCCACGCGACCCCGATATTGCGACCGCCACTCGACAGCTTCGTCTGCGCGCCGGTCGTTGCATCGATCGCGAACACGTCGACCGTGCAGGTCTCGGCGCGCGGCGCCGCATCGATCACGACGAGCGTCGCGAGCCGATTCTTATCCGCCGACCACACGATCGAATCGCCGACGATCTGTCCCGGCAACGTGACGGTGCGATTCGACGATGTGATCCGCATCGCGCTCGCGAGCCCACTGCCATCCCAATCCGCGGCGATGTTCGGCGCCGTGCGATGGAGGCGCGTGCCACTGGTCTTGTAGATCTCGAGCCACGATCCGCTCGGTCGCGTGGTGAGCGATGTCGCGATCAACGTGCCTTGCGCGGGACCGTCGGCGAGCGTCAGCAGCTTCTTCAGCTTGTCTTGCGCGACGTAAAAGCCGTTGTCTTTTCCAGACCACGCGAGTTGCGCGGGACCGTCGCCGATCGGTTGCGGCTTACCCGTAATTCCCGTCGACAAATCGATATAGCCCACGCCGCGCCGCCCGCTCTTCTTGCCACGCGTGACGTACGCGAGATGCGTGTCATCGACTCCGTAGACCGCGACGACCGAGCCGTACGTGCGCGTCAGTCGATACCAACGATCCTTCGTCACCGCGAACACGTCGCCATGCGCGATCACGCGCACGCCATCTTTGATCGCGCTGACGAACCGCGAGCGAAGGGGCTCGACCTCCGCGCGCCACGCCTTGCCCGCGTCGGTCTCGAGATACGGCTTCAAACCCGGTTGCTCGAGCGATGCGAGCCCCCACTTTCCGAAATCACCGGTGCCCGCGAGGATCAGCGGCGCGGTCACGCGATCGTTCTGCCCGATCTTCGCGTACGCGACCGCCGCCAACCACGCGGCTTCGAGGTTCGTGGGATCCGCCGCGAGCGCGCGATCACACGCGGCCGCGACGCCCGCCCAATCGTGCGCGTCTTCGAGCTTGCGCGCTTCGCGAAACACCGGATGTCCGGCCCGCGCGCGCCACTCCCAGGCCTGCTGATCCGCGAGCCCCAACGGACGCTCGGATCGTGGCGCGGCCGGGCGCCCTGCCGCATCCGGAATGGCTGAGCCCGCGTCGCGCTTGGCCGGTGTCGGTTCGGGTGCGGGCGTGTCACGGCAGGCGCTCGTCCCGATGACGGTCAACAGCGCGATGCCACACGGGATCTTCACGGTTCTGCCGGTAGAGGTAGCACGGCCCGGTCAGCTCTTGTGACAGCTTGCCCGATACTCCCGGGCGGGTTATAGACCGCCGCCCCCGTGACGGCTCGTTTCCTAACCCTCATAGCGCTTTGCGCGTGCTCGAAGTCCGAGCCCGTGGCCGCGAAAGAAGCGGATCGCATGATCATGGTGAAGGACACGTCCGATCACGATCGGATCGTTGCATCGGTCCGGATCGGCAAGCCGTGTCGCGCGACGATCGGACCGAACGAAATGATCATCGGCGGCCCGCCGCTCGTCAGCCAGCTCGGTGACACGCGGTGGGAAGGTAGCGCGGCGAATGATGGCGTCGTGCTCACGCGCAACACCGAGACGTTCGCGCGCTTCGTCGACCAAACGCAGGCGCTGACCGTGTTCGATCCGACCGGCACGAAGATGGTCTCGATCGCGGCCACCGCGACCGCGGCCACCGTCACCGACGGCACGAACACGCAAGCGCGCACGCTCGCCCTCGCAGATAACACCATCACGGTGACCAAGCCGCAGTTGAAGGTCACTGGAACCAACGATCTCGTGCTCGCATCGGTGCTGACCGCGCCGGAGCTCGCACCGGAAGTTCGCATGCTCGCCGCGTGTGAACGTGTCCTTTCGCAGAAGCAGGAGTTGTAGATGCCGGAAATTCGTAACGTCGCGATCATCGCGCACGTCGATCATGGAAAGACCACGCTCGTCGACGGTCTGTTGAAGCAAGCCGGCACGTTCCGCACGGGTGAGGTCGTCGCCGAACGCGCGATGGACTCGAACGACCTCGAGCGCGAGCGCGGCATCACGATCCTGTCGAAGTGCACGGCCGTGACGTGGAAGGGCGTGCGCATCAACATCGTCGATACGCCCGGACACGCGGACTTCGGCGGCGAGGTCGAGCGCGTGCTCGGCATGGTCGATTCGGTGCTCCTGCTCGTCGACGCGTACGAAGGCGCGATGCCGCAGACCCGGTTCGTGACGCAGAAGGCGTTCGAGATGGGCCTGAACCCGATCGTCGTCGTCAATAAGATCGATCGCCCGGGCGTCGACCCGCACGACGTGATGGACCAGGTGTTCGCGCTGTTCGACTCGCTCGGCGCCACGGACAAGCAGCTCGACTTCCCGGTGATCTACGCGTCGGGCCGTCAGGGCTACGCGATCCGCGAGCTCGGCGACGAGCCGAAAGATCTATCGCCGATCCTCGACCTCATCATCGAGAAGGTGCCGCCGGCCGCCGGCGATACCGAGGCGCCGCTGTGCATGCAGGTCGCCACGCTCGATTACGACGACTTCCTCGGCTACCTCGCGATCGGTCGCATGCGCTCGGGAAAGAGCAAGGTCGGCGATCGCGTGCTGCTCGCGCACCGCGATGGCAAGAAGGAAGAGTTCCGCGTCCAGAAGGTGCTCGGCTTCCAGGGCCTGAAGCGCTTCGAATTGGCGGAGGCCGTGGCCGGCGACATCGTCGCGTTCACCGGCATGCAGGAGCTGAACGTCGGCGAGACGATCACGTCGATCCAGAACCCGACGATCCTGCCGTTGCTCAAGGTCGACGCGCCGACGATCACGATGAACTTCCGCGTCAACGATGGTCCGTTTGCCGGCAAAGAAGGCAAGTGGGTCACGTCGCGCAACCTGAAGGAGCGGCTCGATCGCGAGATCAAGTCGAACGTCGCGCTTCGCGTCGAAGAGACCGAGACGGCCGGCGTGTTCAAGGTCTCGGGCCGTGGCGAGCTCCACCTGACGGTGTTGATCGAGACGATGCGCCGCGAAGGCTACGAGCTGTGTGTCAGCCAGCCGCAGGTCATTCTCAAGGAAGACGAAAACGGCAAGCTGCTCGAGCCGTACGAGAACGCGGTCATCGACCTCGACGAGGCCTACTCGGGTCCGGTCGTCGCCGAGCTAAACCGTCGCCTCGGTGTGATGACGGAGATGCGGCCGTCGTCGGTCGGTCGCACGCGCTTGGAATATCGGATTCCGGCGCGCGGCCTGATCGGCTACCGCAGCCAGTTCATGACGGACACGCGCGGCACCGGCGTGCTGTACACGCAGTTCGCCGACTACGGTCCGCAGGGCGCCGACATCCGCACGCGCCAGAGCGGCGTGTTGATCTCGAGCGAAGACGGCATCTCGAACGCGTACGGCCTGTTCTATCTGCAAGAGCGCGGTCAGATGTTCATCGGCCCGAACGTGAAGAACTACTCGGGCATGATCATCGGCATCCACGCACGGGATAACGACCTCGTCGTCAACCCGAACAAGGCGAAGAAGCTGACGAACATCCGCACCACGGCCGCCGACGAGAAGCTCGTCCTCGCGCCGCCGCGTCAGCTCACGCTCGAGTACGCGCTCGAGTTCATCAACGACGACGAGCTCGTCGAAGTGACGCCCGCGTCGATTCGCCTGCGCAAGATCGTCCTCGATCACAACGTGCGCAAGCGGTTCGAGAAGAAGGCGTCGGAAGTCGACGACTAGCGCGGTCGCTCTTCGGCGCTCGCGCTGCGCGCTCGCGACTCACAGCGACCGCGCAAGTCTTCATTCTTTTCCGTCCGTTCTCGCTGCGCTGATCCGCCGCCGCGCCAAGCGCGCCGTCGGGCTTGCTCGCCCGAACTTGGTGATTACTGGCTGAGGAACTTCTCGAACGCCGTGAAGTTGTACGGGCGGCCGAGGAAGTCCTTCACCAGATCCGCGGCGGGCTTCGCGGCACCTTGCGCGAGGATCGTGTCGCGATACTTCTGCGTGATCGCGGTGTCCATCAGGCCGGTCTTCTCGAACGGCGTGAGCAGATCCTTCGCGATCACGAGCGACCACATGTACGTGTAGTACATCGACGAGTAACCGCTGAGGTGGCCGAAGCTGTCGTAGAAGTGCGTGCCCTCGACGTACGCGAACGGCGTGATCTGCGCCTGCAGCTTCTTCGTCAGCGCGAGCGGATCGACGGTCTTCGGGTTCGCGCGATGGAGCTCGAGCGAGAGCGATGCGTAGAGCATCTGCTGCAGCGTCTGCGTGCCCTGGCCGAAGTCGCGTGCCTTTCGCATGCGCTTGACCAAGTCCTCGGGAATCGTCTCGCCCTTGCCGTTCTTCGCGAACAGCTTCAGCGTGTCGTAGCTCCACGCCCACTCTTCGAACATCTGCGACGGCGCCTCGACGAAGTCTTGCTCGACGGACGTGCCCGCGAGCCGCTCCCAGCGATGATGACCGCCCAAGATGTGATGCATCAGGTGGCCGAACTCGTGGAACATCGTGACCACGTCGCCGTGATCCATCAGCGCCGGGCCGTTCGCGGTCTTCGGATCCGGGAGGTTGCAGACGAGCGCGCCGGACGGTGATTGCGTGCCCTCGTTGCCGTCGAGGATCCCGAACTCTGCCGCGTGCTTGTACTTGTCGGCGCGCGGATGCATGTCGAGATAGATCCGGCCGAGCGTCTGGGTGTTGCGCATGACGTCGAACACCTGGACATCGGGATGCCAGACCAGCGGATCGTGTGCGACCGGCTTGTATTGGATGTCGTAGATCCGCGATGTGATGTCGAGCAGGCCCTTCAACGTGGCGTCGTACGAGAAGTAGGTGCGAACCTCCGCCGCGTCGACGGCGTACTTGTCGCGCTTCACCTCTTGTTCGGCCTTCGCCTTCTGCCAGCTCGTGACCGTCTTCGCTTTCGGATCGGTCTTCTTCAGCTGTGCGAGCAGCTCGTTGTAATCGCGCTGACCGCGCGCCTTCGCGAGCTTGGTCACGCGCGTGAGGAAGTCCGCTTCGGCCTTGCCACCGGCGAGCATCTTGTCGGCGCTGACCGAATCCGCCCAGCTCGGGTAGCCGAGATCCTTCGCGCGTTCGGCGCGCAACGCGAGCATCTGCTTCAGCACCGCATCGTTGCCCTTGTCGCCACGCGACAGGAACAGGATGTACAGCTGCTTGCGCAGGTCATCGTCGTCGGCAAACGTCTGGACCGGGATGTAGTCCGGATAGTCGGTGGTGATCGTGATCTTGCCGTCGTGGACCGGATGCGCGGCGATCCAATCGGCGGGCATGCCCTTCAATCGATCGGTCGTGACGTCGATCGAGCGCGTGTCCTCGGCGATGTTCTTCTCGAAGTCCTGACCGACCTTGGTCAACGCATCGTCGATCTCCTGCGCGCGCTTGCGCTTCGCATCGTCGAGCTCGACGCCTGCGACCTTCGCGTCGCGCAGCGAGAGAAACACCATGCGCTTCGTATCCGGATCGGCCTTCGAAACATCGACGGCCTTCAAGGCATCGTAGAGCTTCTTGTCGAGGGCGACCTCGGATGCGAGTTGCTGCGCGGCCTGCCCGCACGCGCGACTCGCATCCCGGGCCGCGGCATCGGGGCTGACGTTTTGGAGCAGGTTGGCGCGGATCGCGGCGTTCGCGGCGTGACGTTGGAGCTCGTTGTACGGCACGAGCGTGTTGTCGATCGTGCGCGGAGCAGCGGCGGCATAGACCTGATCGCGCGATGCCTTCGCGGCGGCGAGCTCGGCGTCGCAATACGCCTTGACGTCGGGACCGGCGGCGGGAGGAGGAGCGCGCAGCTCGGCGGCCGGTGGTTGATGCGCGAGTGTAGGTCCCGGTGCGGGTGCCGGTGCCGGCGCGGGTGCTTCGGGCGCGGGAGCCGGCGCGGGTTTCGGCGATCCACCGCACGCGGCGATCAAGACACAGGCAAGGACGCGTTTCATGGGCGCATCACACCACTATTTTTGTGGTCGCGTCGTCGGTTCGCCGACCTGACTCTCATATGAGAAGCATTGCGCTGATCTGTACGCTCGCCGGTACGGCATTCGCCGGGCATGTCCACGGCAAGGTCGTGCGCGATCGCGTCGCGGGCCCGCTCGATGTCCGGATCTCGGTCGATGGCGGACCGTTTCATCACGAGCGCGCGGTGTTCGATCTCGATGTGCCCGATGGCACGCATGTCGTCACGATCGCCGGGCCGACGTTCCAGACGGTGCAGCCGATCGTGACCGTGAAGGGCGCGCTCGATCTGAAGATCATCGACGTCGATAGCGGCCGGAGGATCTATGGACGCGTCGCGGATCTCGACGGGACGTCGGTGCCGGATGCGACGGTGATCGCGTACGCCGATGGCATCGCGAATCCGTTTGTCGACGAGGACACGCTGCTTCGCCAAGGTGCGCATCTCGGCACGACGTTTGTCGATGGCACGTTCGCGATCGATGGCTTCCCCGAGGACGCGGTCGTGAAGGTCCGCGCGTTCGCGAGGCCGGCTTTGCTGGCCGGAGCAGCGGTGCCGAATGGCAACGCGGGGTCGATCGATGGGGTGCGGCGATCGATCGTGGAGCTCGCACCGCCGCACACGGGATGCGTGAACCTGGTCGTCGCCGAGGTCGGATCGATCGCCGGTCGCGTCAAGGATCGCAAGAAGCTGCGCACGCCGGCCGTGATCGCGCAGGCCGTGATTCCGGGCGAGCCGGCACAGGTGCCGATCCTCGGCGGCGTCGATCCCACGGGCGCGTTTCGGTTCGACGACCTGCCCGCCGGCACGTACGATGTGGCGTTCTCCGACGAGATCGGTGCGCCCACGCGGGTGGTCGTGCCGGCGGGCGGCGAGATCGAGGCCGTGATGACGGCGCCGCGGGGACATGGCGACATCGTCGTCGCAGCGCCGGATTGCACGATCGCGACGCTCGAGGCCGGGACCGAGGCGACGCTCGTCACCGGGATTTGCGATCAGGGGCACGCGATCTTTCAGGACGTCGCGTTCGGTGCGTATCGGGTGTGCGTCGACGGCGACCGGCCGTGCGAAGCCGTGACCGTCAAGGCGAAGCGCGCGACGGTGAAGCACATGCCACCACCGATCCAGGACTGGGACTGGAACGCCACGATCGATCCGTACTCGGACTGATTGCGAAGGAATATTGCGACCTGTCCACTCGGTCGCGCGGTGTCGACCTGAACGGGTATGCGATGCCTCCTGATTTTGTGCCTCCTCGCGTCGACTGCAACGGCCGCGCGGATTCACGGCCTCGTCACGCGCGGTGGCAAGACCGAGACGTTCGAGATCCATCTCTCGATCGACGCCGAGCCGTTCCAGACGATCGCACCGCGCTACAGCGTCGATGTCACGAAGGGTCAGCACTTCGTCACGTTCGCCGGGCCGGGGTTTGTCACGCACGACGAGTGGGTGACGGTTGGCGACGACACGACGTGCAACATCGATGTCGAGCGTGGCGCGCACCTTACCGGGCAGGTCGTCGACGAGATGACCGAACCGGTGGCGCATGCCTCGGTGCTCGCGTACACGTGGCCGGCCGCGACCAGCGATTCGCAGGCACACCTGTGGCACTCCGCGGCGCAGCTCGTGACCACGAACGATCGCGGCGAGTTCGCGATCGATGGCATCGGAAGCGGGATTCCCAAAATCGTCGCGTTCACGGCGACGCAGCGCTCGCCGATCCAGATGTGGCCGGAGCCGGATCGCGCGGTGAAGCTGACGATCGCCGCGTCGGGCTCGATCACCGGCGAGGTCGCGCATGCGGTCGTCGCGCGCTCACCGATGGTGACGGTTACATCGATCACTGGAATCGCGGTCGCGGACCTCGCCCGGATCGACGATCGCGGGCACTTCACCGTCGACGTACCGGCCGGCGACTACGACGTGGCGCTCGACGACGAGCTGATGGCGCCGGCGCGCGTCACGGTCACGGCGGCGCATACATCGACGGTGAAACTGACGGTGCCGACCCAGCGTGGATCGTTAGACGTGCACGCGAAGGGCTGCGATCTGATCGAGCTCGACGGCGCACGCCCGGGCGAGCTCGCGGCCCACGTGAAGATCGACACGGCGACGTGCGATGCGGATCGCGTGACGTTCGACGATCTGCCGTACGGCATGTATCGCGTGTGCACGCCGGGCGCCTGTCGCGAGGTTCGGCTCAAGGGCCGATCGGCGGTGGAGCTCCGATCCCCGTCAACGCCTCGGTCATCCGCTGCATCAAATCCTGGGTCTGCTCCGCGCTGAACAACACCGCGCATTGCTGGATCACGGAGCTATCGCTCGTGGTCTCGAGGCAATTCATCAGCTCGCCGGACCAGTGGGTCTCGTCGCACGATGCGACGGCGAGGTCGCGAATCGTGTCGAGCTTGCCGACGAAGTCGGGCACCTTCGACAGTTCGTCACCCATCACGTCGACGAGGTGATCGACCGTGATCTCGCACTGCGAACGAGACACGATGCGGCGAGCGACCTGGGGTGCCGGCGCGGACGGTGGTGGTGCCGGCGGCGGTTGCGAGACCTGCGTCCAACATCCGGCCAGCGCTGAGAGCAGCGCGGCGCGAATCACGACTTCTTCTCGACGACGTAGACGTTGAAGACGATCGACGGCCCGGTCAGCTGATCGCCGATCCGGCACTGGGTGGAGCCGACCTGCTTGCCGGTGACGATCCAGATGTTCGAGTCGCCGCGGGTGACGAGATCGGCACTGAGGATCGAGGGGTCGTCGCAAAACCACCGGCCGCGCGCCTTCTGGACGTTTTGTTCGACGGTCTTGCCGACGGCGACGGTCAGTTTCGGGTAGTCGCCGGGGACGGCAATGTCGGCCGACGCGGGCATCGCGATCGCGACGACGAACAGCGGGCCGGCGAGCTTCACGGCCAAAGCATAGCGCCGTTATAGTGGCCGCGTGGCTGCAACTTTACGTGACCTCGCGACCGTCGCGGGGCTCGATCAGGACTACACGAGCTGGCGTGGCGAGCCCACGTCGGCGAGCGATGACAGCGTTCGCGCCGCACTCGCGGCATTGATCCCCGATCTCGGGGTCGACGTGCTGGCGATCTCGCCGCAGCAGGCGATCGATCAGCTGATCGCGAAGCAGTGGCAGGAAGTCTGCCCGCCGGTCGTCGTCGCGTGGGATGGCGAGCTCGTGGTGCCGTTTCGCGTCGCCGCCGATGTCGACGCCGCGTGGGAGCTTGCGGTCCGCACCGAAGACGGTCGGGACTTCGCGGCACGGGGCACGTTGTTCGCGCTCGAGTCGGACTCGCACGCATATCCCGACGGCAAGGTTCATTGCGTGCGGCGTGCGAAGCTCGATCTCGGCGGCACGCTCGGTTATCACGAGATGACCTGGTCGGTCGGCGCGGCCACCGGCAAGGCGCTGATCATCTCGGCGCCGACGCGCGCGTGGGGTTCGCCGGGAAACTTCACGCGGCGGTGGGGCGTGTTCGCGCCGGTGTACGGGTTGTCGTCGCGCGCGAGTGGTGATGCCGGCGATCTCGGCACGCTGCGGACGCTGTTCGAACAGGTCGAGGCGCGCGGTGGTGCCTACGTCGCCACGCTGCCGATCCTCGCGGCATTTCTCGACGAGCCGTGCGCGTTTTCGCCGTACTCGCCCGCGAGCCGGTTGTACTGGAACGAGCTCTATCTCGATCTCGCGCGGTTCGGTGCGGATCTCGGCGTGAGCGTCCCCGCGGCGCCGGTGCCGGGTCCCGGGTTGATCGATTATCGCGCGCAGTACGCGTGGCGTCGGCCGGTGATCGATCGGCTCGCGCAAACGTTCTTCGCCGATCGCGATCGCACGCAAGCGGTCTGGCAGTGGGCGACGAATCACGGCGTGTTCGACTACGCGGCGTTCCGCGCGATCGGCGAGCGCGAGCGCGCCTCGTGGCGATCGTGGCCAGCGGCGGTTCGCGATGGCACGAAGGGCGCGCGCACGCGGGACGAAGCGGTCGCGCTCGGTGCCGAGGGCGCGCGCGTCGATACGCACGTGTTCGCGCAATGGGCGATGCACACGCAGTTGCAGGCGCTGCAGGGCGGCCCCGTGTCGTTGTACTTGGACTTGCCCGTCGGTGTTTCGCAAGATGCCTACGAGGTCTGGCGCTGGCGTCGGTTGTTCCTGACGTCGCTCGCTGCCGGTGCCCCGCCGGATGCGCTGTTCTTGGGCGGCCAGAACTGGGGCTTGCCGCCGATGTCGCCGATCGCGTTGCGGCGCGGTCGCTACAAGTACTTCATCGATTGCGTGCGGCATCACATGCGAGTCGCCGGCATGCTGCGCATCGATCACGTGATGGGTCTGTTCCGGCTGTATTGCGTGCCGGAAGGTCGCGCGGCGACGGATGGCGTGTACTTGCGGTATCCGGCGGAGGACTTGCTCGCGATCCTCACGCTCGAATCGCGGCGTGCGACGTGTGCGATCGCCGGCGAAGATCTCGGCACGGTGCCGCCGTACGTACGGCCGGCGATGCAACGGCACGGGATGTATCGGCTGCACGTCGGGCAATGGGGATTTCCGTCGGAGCCGGGCAAGCACTCCGACGAAGCGCCGGCCGGTTCGATCGCGTCGCTCAACACGCACGACACGGCCACGTTCGCGGGTTGGTGGTCGGGCGCGGATATCGCCGACAAGGTGGATTTAAAGCTGGCGACCGAGGACGAAGCGATGCGCGAGCGAGCCGAGCGCGAAACGGTCAAGCGCGTCGTGTTGGACGCGGCGCCGGAGCTGCAGCTCGCGGATGTCGAGCGCGCGTTCGTCGGCGTCAGTGCGGAGCTGGCGGCCGGCCCCGCGGAGGTCGTGCTGATCGCGCTCGACGATCTGGCGCTCGAGCCGGTGCCGCACAACGTCCCCGGCACCACGAGCGAGCGGCCGAACTGGCAGCGTCGCGTGATCGGGTGGCAGGACGCGCTCGACGACAAGCGCGCGACGGCGGTCGCCTCGGCAACCGTCGCGGCGGTGGTCGCGGCGCGGAAGGCTTAGGGCCCGCGGCACGTGTACGCGCCGGAGCCCACGGATGGGCAGCCGGGCGCGCACGACGACGGCATGTAGAACGAGCCGCAGTACGGATCGGCCATCACACCGCAGTCTTTACCTTCGACATGGTCGGGCACGCGATGCATGCACTGGGTGTCGATCAGGCCGCACGCTCCGTTGAAGAACTCGACGCACTGCTCGTCGGCGGCGCACGTCGCACACGTCACGGTTCCGGCGTCGGGTCGGGCGGCCGCGGGTGTCGGTGGAGCGACGGTCGGCGCGACGCGAGGGTGGCCCTCGTCGCACGCGAACGCGACGATGACCGCGATGCAACATACGGCGACTCGGGTCATGCGGAGAGGATTCCTTCGTTCGCCCGGAGGTCGTCGAACCACGTACCCGCCGGTCCGACGAGGACCACGTCGCCCGTCATCCCGGCCGGAAGCTCGTCGACCGAGCGACGATAGGTTTCGATCCGCGCCACGCGAAGCGCGACGGGACGGATGCCGTGCGGTTCGAGCAGCCAGGCGAGGTCCATCGAGTCGCGAAGCGTACCCTTGATGACGAGCCCCGCGATCCGGACGAGCTCGCCAGTGATCGTGACCGAGTGGATCATGAGCTCGACACGGCTCGAGGTGACGATCGGGATCGGAGCCGGCACGTGCCGTGGAATCTCGCGGTACCAGTTGCTGCGCCGGACGATCCCGCTCGCATCGAACGTCAGCTCGTAGCCCGGGTCGATGAGCCTGCGCTCGCGAAGCTCGTCGAGTTGTTGGTTCACCCACGCGGCGGTGCTGAAGCGTTCGTCCGTCGCGAACCAACCGAAGCGGAGGTGCTGCGTGAGCATCGCGGCCTCGAGATAACGGCCGGCGTACGCCGCGCCTCGATCCTGATCGCGATGGACCGAGGTAGCGGACACGAACCAGCGGAGCGCGAATGGATCGCCGCCGGTGACATGGAACCGACCGCCGAGCTCGCGGTGAAGATCGTCTGCAACCGGCGCGAGTGCTCGAGCGATCTCCGTCGGAGACACGCCACCGAAGATCGCTACGACGCTGTAGAGCTGCCCCACGAGCCCCCTCACACGTGCAAGTGCGTAGCCACGCGCAGGCGCCCGAATTCACATCCGCGGTGGAACCTGGACGTTCCACCTGTTCGATTACTTCTGCGCTTCGACCGGGTTGTTCTCGCACTTGCCGGTCATCTGCGCGTTGACCGAGGCGTACTCGTCCTTGCAGACGAGCTTCACCTGGTCGAGATCCGACTGCTGCGCGTTCGACATGTCGTGCCACGACTTCGCGTCGGCGTCCCACTTCGCCGCGACGCGATCGCGGATCGTCACGTCGAGCTCGTTGCAGTGCGCGAGCTTCACGACGGCCGCGTGATAGGCGGCGCACTCGTTCGGTGCCCACGACGGCAGGGTCGGGTCGACACCTTCCGCCGCGGCGGTCGGCGGCAGCGGCGCTTGCGCGGCTTGCGGTTCCGGCTCGTGGTGGCAGGCGGCGCACAGCAGAACGGCGGCGATCAGCGTCTTCATGGAAGACGTGCAAGAGCACTCGGCGTGCCGGTCACTGACACGCTCGTTTCGACGAGTTAGCCGACGTGATCGGCAAAGCTCCCACGCGCGCGTGGTCACGGCGAGCGACTTCGCACGGCGTGCTAGGTTGGCCTCATGCGGGGTGTGTTCGCACTCGCGATGCTGGCCGGGTGTGGCCGGGTCGACTTCGCCGCGCACGCGCTCGATGCGGCGGCGGATGCGGACATCAATGCCCTCCCCTGGTCGACGGCGCAGCCGATCACGATCCTCGATAGCGGTGGCCAGGATGCCGATCCCACGCTCACGGCCGACGAGCTCGAGATGTATTTCTCGTCCGATCGACCGGGCGTTGGCGCGACCGATATCTATCGGACCGTCCGTGGCTCGACGGCGGATGCGTGGGGTGTGCCCGCTCTGGTGATGGAGCTGTCGTCGGCGTCGAACGACGATTCGCCCGAGGTCAGTGCCGATGGACTCACGCTGTGGCAGGCGAGTAATCGCGGCGGCAACTATCGGATCTATGTCTCGACGCGCGCGACGCGTGGGGATGCGTGGTCGGCGCCCGCGATCGTGACCGAGCTCGGTGCCGGTGCGCAGAACCTCGCGGTGACGCCGAATGGCCTGATCACCGTCGTCGAGATCAGCACGGGCGGTAATGGTGATCTGTACGAGGCGCGCCGGATCAGTCCGCATGATACGTGGGGCACGCCGGTGTTGATCGCGGAGCTGTCGACCGCCGACAACGAGTCGAGCCCGACGCTCGATGCCGAAGGCCTGACGATCTATTTCACGTCGAATCGGCCGGGCACGCAGGGCACGTACGATATCTGGATGGCCACGCGGAGCTCGCTCGCGACGCCGTTCGGGGCCGCGACGCGGGTCGATGCGCTCGATACCGCCGGTGACGATGGCAATCCGTTCCTGACGATCGATGGTCACACGATGTATTGGGGCTCGGATCGGCCGCCCACCCAAGGTGCTCGCGACATCTGGTTTGCCACGCGATGACACCGTTTCAGGAGCTCGAACGGATCTTTCGAGAGGCCGTAGCCGGCATCGAGCCTGCGCGGCTCGTCGACATTCATTTGCGCAGTTGGCAACGCCTGCAGCCACCGATCGCTCGTCCGAATATCGCGTTCGCGATCGGCGTGTCTGCGATCGCGATGGCGCGTGGTTGCGGGCCCGTATCTCGCGGGATCGTCGTCGCGCGCGAGCCCGCGGATGTTCCAGCCGGCTGGGAGCTCGTGATCGGTGGCGAGGACGAGCGTGGCGTGGCGGCCGGCATCGCGATCGTCGACCTGATCGCGAGCGTGCGGCGTGACGACAAGGTACTCGCGCTGTGCTCCGCGGGCCCGATGCTCGCGCAGCACGAGCTCCTCAGTCCGTCTGCGCTCGCGGTCGCATGTGAAGCGCCGATCAACGGGATCGTGATGAGTGATGGCGAGACCACACCGCTGATCCAGGGCATCGCGATCGCGACGCCGTATGCGTTCGCCGATGCAGTCGACACGGTGTTCGAAGCGGGCGAGATCGGCGGACCTCATCAGCCGACCACGTTGCAGGAGCTCTTGAAGGACACCGCCGAGCGCGAAGCCGCGCAGATCGCCGGCGCGCTCAGCTGGCCGCGCTGCACGACGGCCGGGGTGATCGCGGGGCCGAAACACGGCCGGTGTCGCCGGCTCGCGAAGGCGCTGATCCCGCACATCCGAAAGATCGACCGCGACTCGCTCGCCGTGATGGTCCTCGCCACCAGTGGCGACGATGGTGACGGCATCGCGGGTGGCTTTGTCGACGGTAAATCCGACGAGCCGCTCGACGTGATCACCGGCCCGACTGGGCTCGCGCTCGGCGACGTGATGATCGCGCTCTAACATACTGCACCGTTTAGTTCAGTTTTCGCTTGCGCTCGCATCCCGCCGGGATTATCAATGAACCATATGGTTCAGCATGCGAGAGCGCTCGACGAGACGTTCGCCGCCCTGTCGGACGCGACGCGGCGTGGCGTGCTGGAACGTCTCGGTCGTGGCGATGCCTCGATCACGGATCTCGCCGCGAAGTTCGACATGACGCTCACGGGCATGAAGAAGCACGTGGGCGTGCTCGAGCACGCGGGCCTGATCGTGACCGAGAAAATCGGACGCGTCCGCACGTGCAAGCTCGGCCCGCGCGGGCTCGACGATGCGACGGCGTGGATCGAGACCTACCGCCAAATGTGGGCATCACGGTTCGCCGAATTGGACGACGTGATCGCCGAGCTCAAACAGAGGGACAAGGACAAGAAGCGATGAAGAACGAAACCACGATCGAACAAACCTCCGAGCGCGAGCTCTCCATCACCCGCACGTTCGATGGCCCGGTCCGGCTCGTCTGGGAAGCCTGGACGACGCCGAAGCTGTTCGGACGTTGGTGGCTACCGAAGTCGTTCGGTCTGACGCTGATCTCGTGCGAGCAAGACATCCGGGTTGGCGGCATGTACAAGCTCGTCATCAAGCACGGTGATGCCGAGCCGAGGGCGTTCTTCGGCAAGTATCTCGAAGTCGTGCCGACCTCGCGCCTCGTGTGGACGAACGAGGAAGATCCGAACGCGGCGACCACCACGGTGACGTTCGAGGAGCACGGCTCGCAAACGCGCGTCGTGATGCGCGACCTCTACCCCACGAAGGCGGCGCTCGACGAGGCGCGAGAGACCCAGCAATACGACGGCATGGGCGAAACCTTCGACCAACTCGCGGCCGTCCTCGCTTCATAAAGGATCAACCATGATGGACACGACGGTCGAACGAACCTCCGAGCGCGAGCTCTCGATCACTCGCAACTTCCATGGCCCCGCACGGATCGTGTGGGAGGCCTGGACGAATCCGGCGCTGTTCGCGCGCTGGTGGTTGCCGAA
This sequence comes from Kofleriaceae bacterium, assembly GCA_047600425.1. Classification (GTDB taxonomy): domain Bacteria; phylum Myxococcota_A; class Polyangia; order Haliangiales; family Haliangiaceae; genus JABFXX01. The sequence goes on from JASGLC010000001.1 coordinate 1,196,653, forward strand.
GTCGTTCGGCATCACGATGGTCTCGTGTGACATGGATGTCCGCGTCGGCGGCAACTACAAGCTCGTGCTCAAGCACGGCGACTCGGAGCCCGCGGCGTTCTTCGGTAAGTATGTCGAGGTCGCGCCCGCCGCTCGGCTCGTGTGGACGAACGAAGAAGATCCGAACGCGGCGGTCACGACGGTGACGTTCGAAGATCACGGCGACACGACGAAGGTCGTGATGCGCGATCTGTATCCGTCGAAGGAAGCGCTCGACGAAGCGGCAGCGCAGTTCGACTGCATGCGCGAGACGTTCGATCAGTTGGCGGGTGTGCTCGCGTCCTGAAGCGCATTGCTCGGACGCTACGGGCTCGGTTGGCTGCGAACTTTGTCGTAGGTCTCGCAAAAGTATCGATCGATGGCGCACGCCCGCTTCAACCGAGTCAGGTTTGTCGGATTCGAGCGCTGATCGAAAATGCATGCGTTCGGCACACCGTAGTCGCACCGCTTAGCGGCGGCCGCGAGCAGCCGCGCGAGGCGCTTGGCGTGATCGGCGCTTTCGCGCGCCAACCCTTCGAGCGCGAAGCAATCGGCTTCGTATCCGGCGTTGCAGCCATGTTCGAGTGTCGAAGTGTCGGGCCCCTCGCTCGAGAGCACCCGTGAGCTGGCGACTCGGCAACTCAACGCGTCACCTTGTTTGCAGAACTTGCTCAGCTGCTCGAACGCGTGAAGCACATCCGGATCGTCCACGCGACGCGACGGAATGTCGACGACGTCCTCGCACGCGTGGTGGTTCCCGAGCGTGCACGCCTCGACGAGCAGGGCGAAGCCTCGGTCGCGATGATCGTTGGCGTCGGGTGCGTTGAATACGGCGAGTGCGTCGGCCAGGGCCTGGTCACCGGTCCGCGGCGCCGAGAACGAATTCGTTGCAGCCCAGGCAATGAACACGGCGACCCACATACGCTTCATGGGGTCGGTATCGGCATGAGCATGGCGCGGTTGCGTTGAATGTTGCGCGGTACCTACAGTGCCGTGCACACGTCTGGCGCCGCGCGCGAACACCGGTGCTTGGCGCCGCCGTTTCACAAAACATCCTTCGCGGAGTCTCGCCAGACGACGGACGAGAGCGGCGTCACGCCTCTAAATCCGCGATGCCTGCCATGCCCTGCACACGCCGGACGCCGTGCGCGAACACCGGTGCTTGTCCACACCGTTCACGAAGGCGCCACGAAGGACCGATCCAGGAAATTTTAGATCAGCGGTGCAGCCCAGTGCTCGCGCGTGCGTGGTGCTGATCCACGACTCCGCGCTCGCGCGAACAACACCACGAAGGTCGGTTGCAACACGTTCAATCACGCCTCCGCTGGTCGGGGAGGGTGGCCTTGCCCTCGCGGCTGGCGCGCACCGGTCGCGCCGGGCCTACAACACCGTGCCCCTGCCAACTGCCGGCCCGCATGCGAGCTCCCGTGTGATCGCGAGCGTGGGTGCAGACGGCCCGTCACGCCCGCTGGCGCGCCCGCCGCGTTCGGGCGAAGGCCACCCTCCCCGACCAGCTCCGGGGGCCCGCCCCCTACAGAACCTGACGCGAACACCGTGCCACGCGCGAGGCCTTGCGCCGAACACGAACGTGTCAAGACGAGACCCATTCCTCGTCGGAAGGACAGCATGCAGTTCAAGCAAACGGCATATCTGATCAGCAATCGCGCGGCCGCTCATCGCGCGGCACACAACCAGCTCGAGCGCGTCGACCAATCGAACGTGATGGAACGCATCGCGGACGCACTCGGTCCGACGAAGCCCGCTTCTCGTGAGCCAGATCGGACTGCGAAGGTGATACATGCGGAGCTCGCCTACGCCGTGAATGGCGCCGCGATCGAAGTGCATCGCCTCATCGGGCCCGGTCAGTACGAATCGGTGTACGAGCACGCGCTGTGCAACGAGCTTCGGTCTCGCGGGTTGTCTTGCGCGAATCAGGTCGGCGTTCAAGCGATGTACAAGGGCAAGCCCGTAGGCTCGTATTACGCGGACATCGTCGTCGAGCGAAAGCTGATCATCGAGCTCAAGGTCGTGTCGCGAATCTCGATCGCACATCGCATGCAAGTGCTGACCTACTTGCGAGCGAGTGGCTTGCGGCTCGGCCTGATCATGAACTTCAACAGCGAAGTGCTGTGGCGCGAGATCAAGCGCGTCGTCTTGTAGAGGCTCTCGATCGCCGTGGCGTACCTCGCGCGGTAGGGTGGCGTCATGAAAGCCGTCTGCGTCACCGCCGAGCGCACGCTGGTCGTCCGAGACCTCCCGGTGCCGACCGCTCCAGCAAGCGGCCACGTTCTGCTGCGCATGATGGCGTGCGCGATCAACCCCGGCGACAAGTTCTTCCTGAGCGCGCCCGCGCTGCCCGGTGCCGTCGCGCGTGCGCATGGTGTCGTCGGCGCGTCCGGCGTCGGCACGGTGACCGCAGTTGGCGATGGGGTTCCCGCCGAGTGGGTCGGTCGCGACGTCGCGGTGTACCGAACGCTCGCGCCGAGCGAGCACACGATCGGGACGTGGTGCGAGATCGCGCAGATGCCGATGCGCTGTTGCGCGCTGATCCCCACGGGTCTCGAGGCGCGCGATTACTGCGGCTCGCTCGTCAACGTGATCACCGCCTACGCGTTCGCGCAGCAGGCGCGGGCGGAGGGCCACCGCGGCGTACTGATCACCGCCGGCACGTCGGCGACCGGGCTCGCGCTCGTCGGGATCGCACGCGAGCTCGGGCTACCGTCGGTCGTCGTCGCGCGCAACGCCAGTGGCCGCGCCAAGCTACGAGCACTCGGCGTGGCCGATGACGACATCATCGTGTCCAGCGATGCGAGCTTCGACGCCGACGCGACGGCGACCATCGCGCGCCGCGCGGCCACCGCGGTGTTCGATGGAGTAGGCGGCGCTTTGCTGACGCGCCTCGTCCCGCACCTCGCCCTCGGTTCCACGGTCTACAGCTACGGCTATCTCGGCGGCTACGACGTCCCGCTGCAGCTGCCGATGACGCTCCTCGTGATGAAGGCGTTGACCATCCGCGGCTTCAACAACGCGGCAAGCGCGACGGTCCGAGATCCGGACAACCTTGCCGCAGCGCTGCGCCGTTGCGGCGAGTTGCTCGCTTTGCCGACGAGCAAGACGCCGCTCGGCAAGACGTATTCGTTCGATCAGATCACCGACGCGATCGCACACGTCGGCAAGGATGACGGCAAGCCCGTCTTGATTCCGTGACTCTGATCCCAGCGGCAATGCTCACGCGAGCACAGCAGCCGGCAAGTCGGCGCGCGAACTTCCCTAACTTCAGACCGTCCCCGTGCCCGAACAAGATCGAGCACTTCGGCGCGCGAACTTCCCTAACTTCAGACCGTCCCCAGATCGGCCGCCCAGATCGGCCGAAGCATACATTGCCGAGCCCCCGCGCGAGGCCAGCGGTTAATCCGTGCAACTGCATCGAGTCGCCGTGATTCAATTTCGCCGATGGAAAGCGCGGCCCACACAAACGCTGAAGCTCACGGCGGCGCGATCGATCTGGGCGGCCGAAGGCCGAGCGCGAGCGCGCAGCACTCGTCGCGGCGTCGCGGGCGCGGCACCACCACCATCACCATCACCGGCGCACGGCGCGTCCCTGAGGAGGGTGGCTTTTTCGGGTGCGTCGTCGAGCAGTTCACTCCTGCGAGCGGTTGGCCGAAAGAGGCTACGCAGCGAAGCTGCGGAGCCGACGGCCGACCGCGAGCAGAGGAGCGAACTGGGCGCGCCGCGAGCGAAAAGGCTGCCCTCCGAAATGGGCAGCCGTGTACCGGCGACGGCGATGGCGGCGGTGCCGCCCCCGCGACGCCACGACGGGTGCTCGCGCGAGCGCTACCTTGCGCCGAGGTTCAACCGATGAGCTTCAACCACCAGCCCGGCATGATGCCGAGCTCGAGGACGAGCAGCGGAATGAACGCGATCGTGAACAGGAGGCCCGGCGACCGCGTGACCTCGAACGGCTGCGTCGACTCGCGGAAGTACATCGCCGTGACGATCCGCAGGTAGTAGTAGATGCTGATCGCGCTGTTCACGACACCGACGATCACGACCCACAGCAGCTGGCCGTCGTAGACGTCCATCGCCGACTTGAACAGGTAGAACTTTCCGAAGAAGCCGCCCGTGGGCGGCATGCCACCGAACGAGAGCAGACAGATCGTCATCGCCAGAGCGGCGCCCGGGTGTTGCGACGCCAGGCCGGCCCAATCATCGACGAGCAGGCGCTCGCGACCCTTCGAGCCGACATAGGCGACGACCGCGAACGCACCGAGCGTCGAGACCGAGTACGCGATCAGGTAGTAGACGACCGAGGATTGGGCCGTGGTGGAGCCGAGGCCCATCGCCGAGATGCCGACGAGCAGCACACCCGCGTGCGAGATCGACGAGTAGGCGAGCATCCGCTTGATGTTGTCCTGACGGACCGCGGAGATATTGCCGATCGTGATCGTGATGCCCGCGATCACGACGAGCGGCGACGCCCAGCCGAGCGTGCCGAACGGGATCACGTCACCGCCGAGCGCGAGCCCGAACAGACGGATCATCGCGGCGATCGCGGCCGACTTGACGGCGGCAGCCATGAACGCGGTGACCGGCGTCGGGGCGCCTTCGTACGCGTCCGGAGCCCACATGTGGAACGGGACCGCGGCGACCTTGAAGCCGAACGCGACGATCAGCATGAACGCGCCGATGATGACGAGGCCCGGGTTCCCGGACTTCGCGAGCGCGGCCTGCATGTTGAGCAGCGAGAGCGTGCCCGAGGCACCGTAGAGCAGCGCCATGCCGTACATCAGGAAGCCGGTCGCGAACGCGCCGACGATGAAGTACTTCATGGCCGCTTCGTTCGAACGGCGCGAGGTGCGGCGCAGCGCGCACATCACGTAGACACCGATCGACATCGTCTCGACGCCGAGGAAGATCGTGACGAGCGATGCGGCCTGCGCGAGGATCGCCATGCCCGCGGCCGAGAGCAGCATGATTCCGTAGTACTCGCCGATCTGCCAACCGTGCTCGCGCTGGTGAGCCGGCGAGATCAACGCGCAGAACGCGGTGGTGACGGAGAACAGCGCGGTGAGCACGTAGCCCGTGCGATCACCGACGAGCATCGCGCCCGACTTCGCATCCGTGAAGATCGGATGGATTTCGTTGGGGCCGAGCTGACGGTAGAGAATGATCGACGCGACGGCCGCCGCGAGCGAACCGGCGACCGAGAGGCCGACCAGGGTCGTGTGGTCGCGACCTTTGAAGAACGCCTCGGCGAGCACGAGCAACATGCCCGCGATCGCGAGGATTAGAAACGGCGAGATCCAGCCGAGGTCACCCGGGTTGAAGCTCATTGCGCACCTCCTTCGGCATCGGCATCGCCGGGATCGACGGCACCGTTCGCAGGCGCGGCCGCGGCCGGAGCCGCCGGCGCCGGCGCGTTACAACCCGCCGAGTACATGTGCGGGCCGCAATCCGGCTCGTCGACGTGACGCTGGAAGTCGCTGATGAACTTGTTCACCGACGGCTCCATCGTCTTCAACAACTGCTTCGGGAACAGACCACCGGCGAGGATCGCGAGGCACAGCGGGATGAACACCGCGAGCTCGTGGGTCTTCAGAATCCGGCAGGCCGCCGTTACGCGACTTGTCGAGCTTTCCGAAGAACACCTTCTGGAACATGTACAGCAGGTAGATCGCACCGAAGATCACGCCCGTGGCCGCGAGCGCTCCGAGCACGCGAACGGCCGGCAGGAAGTTCGGGTGGTTCGCCGGGAACGAATCTCCGGCGAGGAACGTGCCCATGATCGAGAGGAACTCACCGATGAAGCCCGACAGTGCGGGCAGACCGGCCGAGCCCATCGTGATGATGAGGAACAGACCCGCGAAGATCGGCATCTGCTTCCAGATGCCACCGTACTCGGCCATGCGCCGCGTGTGACGGCGCTCGTAGAGCACGCCGATTCCGAGGAACAGACCGCCCGTGGTGAGGCCGTGCGACAGCATCGCGTAGATCGATCCTTCGATGCCGATCGTCGACATCGCCGCCACACCGAGCATGCAGAAGCCCAAGTGCGAGACGGATGAATACGCGACGAGCTTCTTCACGTCGTCCTGCGCGAACGCCGTGAACGCACCGTAGATGATGCCGATCACCGCGAGGATCGCGAGCGCGGGCGCCCACACCATGCCGCCATGGGGGAACAGCGGGAACGCGTACCGCAGGAAGCCGTAGATGCCGAACTTGAGGAGCACGCCGGCCAGGATCACCGAGCCTGCCGTCGGCGCTTCGACGTGCGCATCCGGCAACCACGTGTGCAGCGGGAACAGCGGGACCTTGATCGCGAACGCGAGCGCGAACGCCGCGAAGCACCAGACCTGCGCGTTGTACGGCAGCGAGACTTTGAGAAGCTCGTCGAGGTCCGTCGTGTAGTGACCGAGCGCTTGGCCGCCCTTCACGTACAGATAGAAGATCGCGACGAGCATGCACAGCGAGCCGACCATCGTGTAGACGACGAACTTGATCGACGCGTAGAGGCGGCGTTGACCACCCCAGATGCCGATGAGCAAGTACATCGGGATCAGCATCACTTCCCACGACACGTAGAACAGGAACAGGTCGGTTGCGAGGAACGCGCCGAGCATGCCGACCTCGAGGACGAGCATCGCCGCGACGAACTCGCGCTGGTGCTTCTCGACGGAGTTCTTCGTCCCGAGCAGCGTGAGCGGCATCAGGAACGTGGTCAGGATGACGAGGAAGATCGAGATGCCGTCGATGCCCATCTTGAAGTGGGCGTTGAGGCCCGGAATCCACTCGGCATCGAACACGAGCTGATAGCCCGCCTCCTTCGCGTTGAAGAACCGGAAGATCGCGAGCGACACCAGGAACGTGATCGCCGTGAAGAAGATGCCGATGCCGCGATGAAGCGAGCTCTCGGTCTTCGGCGTGCACATGACGAAGATCGCGCCGAGCAGCGGGATCCCCAGGATCAGCGGAAGGAGAAAACCACCGGCGGTCACTTCTGCACCTCCGCTTCCGAAGCTTCGGGAACGCGTTGCACGACCGAGGTCATGGTCTTCGCGATCGCATCGTCGATACACAGCGCGACGCTCGCGCCGACATCACCCGCGCGGACATCGAGGTCCGGCGAATCACCAGGTTTGTCTTTGTCACCCGAGCAATCCCGGGTGCCGTCGAGGTGCCAGTGAAGCTTCACGTTCGCACCGACCATGCCCGCGCCGGGTTCGGCGTGGAGATGGATCTGGTCGCCGTGACGCGTGATCCCGAACTGCGGGTGACGGTGGCAGTCCGTCACGAAGAACACCGCCGCGGCACCGACGACGAGGCCCGCGATGTAGCGCTGGACCTGGCCGTTCTGGAACCACCGCGACAGCCGGCCGAACAAGCTCACCACGAACGCGGCGCCGTTGACGGCGACCGTATCGATGATGAAGCGATCGACGATCTCGAACAGGCCACGGCACGCCGCCTTGAACGGGCGGACGATCACCATGTCGTAGAACTCGTCGATCCAGAGCTTGTTCTTCGACGCGTCCCACGCTCCATGCAGGGGGCCATCGACGAGCTTACCGACCGTGGGCGACGGACCACGTCCGTAGAGCACCCACGCGAGCCCGATGCCGAGGAGACCGATCGACAGCGCGATCGCCATCAGCGCGATCGTCATGCCGTCGCTGGCTTCACCACCGATCGGCACCTGCGTGGTCTCGTTGATGATCCACGTGTGCTGGACCGACGGCGCGAGCCAGGCGGACAGCGCGTGGAAGCCTTCCGGAATTCCGTGCAGCGCCTCGAGGTGCGGGACGCCGATGAAGCCGATGACCGTGGCGAACAGCGCGAGCACTGCGAGCACGCCGACCATCGAGCCCGGCGATTCGTGCGCGTGCTTCGCTTCTTCGCTGCGCTCGTTGCCGCTGAACACGAGGAAGTAGAGCCGCCACATGTAGAACGCGGTACCGAGCGCCGCGATCAGGAGGCCTGCCCACAGCACGTAGCCCCACGCCGGCGACCAGCCTTGCGGCGCACCGTGACCGGCGACGGCCCAGGCACCGCCGAGGATTTCATCCTTCGAGAAGAAGCCCGCGAACGGGAACACACCGGCGATCGCGAGACACGAGATCAGGAACGTCGCGCGCGTGATCGGCATGTGCTTGCGCAAGCCGCCCATCGTGGTGATGTCACCCGGCGTGTGCGAGCCGCCGTGTTCCATGCCGTGCATGACCGAGCCGGCGCCGAGGAACAGACACGCCTTGAAGAACGCGTGCGTGCCGAGGTGGAATACCGCCGCGGTGAAGTTGCCCGTACCCGCGGCGACGAACATGAAGCCGAGCTGGCTCACGGTCGAATACGCGAGGACCTTCTTCAGATCGGTCTGCGCGAACGCGATGAATGCCGCGACCAACGCGGTGAGGAGGCCCACCGTGGTGATCACCATCATCGCCGTCGTCGAGATCGAATAGAGGAACGACAGCCGGCACACCATGTAGACACCGGCGGTGACCATGGTGGCAGCGTGGATGAGTGCGGAGACCGGGGTTGGGCCCGCCATCGCGTCCGGGAGCCATACGAACAACGGCAGCTGCGCGCTCTTACCGCACGCACCACCGAACAGGCAGATGCCCGCGGCGGTGGCGAGCCGCTCGTTGATCCACACGTGCGAGTCGTGCGGTCCCCACACCGGATCGTGGAGGATCTTGATGTTGCCGACCTGCTTGATGTCGTTGAAGTCGAGCGACTTCACGGCCCAGAACAGGAGGAACATGCCGAGCAGGAACATGAAGTCGCCGATGCGGTTGACGACGAACGCCTTCCGACCGGCATACGCGAATGCATCGTTCTCGTACCAGAACCCGATCAACAGGAACGAGCACAGACCGACGCCTTCCCACCCGATGAACATCACCGGGAGGTTCGCGGCGAGCACCAGGATCAACATCGATCCGGTGAACAGGTTCAGGTAGCCGAAGTACCGGTGATAGCCCTTGTCGTGGGCCATGTAGCCGGTCGAGTAGATGTGGATCAGCGTGCCGATGAACGTGATGATCATGATCATCACGCCCGACAACGAATCGAGACGGAACGCGAGCTCGGCCTTGAAGCCGCCCACTTCCATCCACGACCACGCGTTCTGATAGATCCCGCCGGTCTTCCACAGCGGATCGGCCGCACCATTCGCGTGCGACATCAAGCCGCCGAACACGAATGCCGCGGACAGCACGCACGCGAGTGCGACCGAGCCGACGGCGACGGCGTTGACGACCGGCTTCGCGAAGTGCTTGCCGAGGATCAGGTTGATCGTTGCGCCGAGGAGCGGCAACAGCGGGATCCACAGCAGTGCTGGGAGTCCGAGGATCTGGAAATTCTGCCAATCCATCGCTAGTGCCTCAGCGTGGTGAGCTTGTCGACGTCGACGTTACGGCGACCGCGGAACACGGCCACCACGATCGCGAGACCGACCGCGGCTTCCGCGGCGGCGACTCCGATAACGATCAGCGCGAAGGTGTGAGCCGACAGCGCGCCTTCGTCACCCCACATGCGGGCGAACGTCAGCAGCGTCATGTTGGCGGCGTTGAGCATCAGCTCCACGCTCATCAAGATGATCATCGCGTTGCGACGGATCAGGACGCCGGCCATTCCGATCAGGAACAGCACGGCCGCCAGGACCAAGAAGTGGCCATAGCCGACGTCGAACAACAGGTCGTTCATGGATGGATCCCCGGGTCGGCGTCCGTGCCGTCATGCGGGTGAAGCGGCCGAGCGATCGCGATCGCACCGACCACCGCGACGAGAAGTAGGATCGAAATCGCTTCGAACGGGAACAGGCCCGAGCCGAAGAGGTCGAAGCCGACGGCCTTCACCGTGCCCCACCCGACCGATTCGGCCGGCGTGGTGCCGTACGGCGCGAGCGTGATCGCGGCCGGTGCCGCGAGCGCCTTCGCCTTGTCCGGCGGCACGACATTGATCAACACCGATGCCATGCGGCCGACGAGGTACAGGATCGCGAGCCCGCCGATGATCTGACCGGCGCGGCCCGTGGGCGCGACCGGCTCGTCCTCCGGCCGGTTGAGGATCATGATGACGAACACGAACAGCACCATGATCGCGCCGGCGTAGACCAGCATCTGGATCACGGCGAGGAACTGCGCGTACAGCATCATGTACACGGCGGCGATGCCGATGAAGCTGCCGACCATGCCCATGACCGCGGCGATCAGGTTGCGCCGCGTGACGACGAACAACGCGCCACCGACACACGCGAGCGCGAAGATCCAGAACAGGATCGCCATGCCACCGCCGTTCGATTCGACGATGTCCTTGTGCGCGTGAATCACCGACGGCTGGATGTGCGTCACGCCGCCTTTTTCAGCTTTCTCGACGACCCGAATGCCCGGAGGCGGCGCACTCGGCGTGGGTTGCGCGCTGGCGATCGAGAGCGGTGCGACGACCGCGATCACGAACGCCAGTGCGATGAGCAGGACCTTCATGCAGCCCTCCGGATCTTCGCTTCGAAGTCGCCCCAGAACTTGGTGAGGAAGCCCATCGCCGGCCACGCCGCGGCATCGCCGAGCGCGCAGATGGTGTTGCCGGCAATGCCGTGCGCGATCGTGCCGAGCAGCTCGAGGTCACCGGGCTTGCCGTTGCCGTCCGCGATCCGGCGCGAGACCTTCTCCATCCAGCCGGTGCCTTCACGACACGGCGTGCACTGACCGCACGACTCGTGCGCGAAGAACTTCAGGATCCGCCATAGCGCCTTCGGGATATCGGTCTCGTCGTCCATCACGACGACGCCGCCCGAGCCGGCCATGGTGCGCAGCGCCTTGCCGCCGCCGAGATCGAACTGCTTGCCGGGCAGGTATTGCACCGGCTTGATCCGCTCGTCGGTCTGGAGCGCGTCGAACTCGATCGGAACATCGAGCTCGTCCTTGTCGAGCGGTGGCATCGACACGCCACCCGGAATCACGGCCTTGACCTGCCGGCCTTTCCACACGCCGCCGCAGACCTCGTTGATCAGCTCGTTGAACGTGATGCCGATCGGCAGCTCGAACACGCCGGGCTTGTTGACGTGACCGGACACGCACACGATGCGCGTGCCGCCCGAACGACCGATGCCGAGATCCATGAACCACTTGCCACCCTTCTCGAGGATGGCCGGGACGTTCATCAGGGTCTCGACGTTGTTGACGATCGTGGGGTTGCCGAACAGGCCCTTCACCGCCGGGAACGGCGGCTTCAAGCGGGGCTGCCCACGCAAGCCTTCGAGAGAATTCAACAGCGCGGTCTCTTCACCGCAGATGTACGCGCCCGCGCCGCGATGCACCGTGAGGTGGATCGCGATGCCCGTGCCGAGCACGTTGTTGCCGAGATAGCCGCGCGCGTACGCTTCCTCGACGGCTTTCGCGAGCACGGCGTACTCGCGCATCATCTCGCCGCGGATGTAGATGAAGTTGTGCGTGCTGTGGAGCGCGTGCGCGCTGATCGCCATGCCCTCGATCAAGAGGTGCGGATCCCAGTAGATCAGCTCGCGATCTTTGCAGGTGCCCGGCTCGGATTCGTCGGCGTTGCAGACGAGGTGAACCTTCGGCGAATTCGGCGGGACGAAGCCCCACTTCACGCCCGTCGCGAATCCGGCGCCGCCACGACCACGCAGGCCCGAGGCCTTCACCTCGTTCGTGATGTCTTCCGGGCGCATCGCGAGCGCCTTGCGCAGCATCGCGTAGCCGCCGAGCTTTTCGTAGCCGGCGAGGGTCTTGGCTTCTTCGTTTCCAAACTTCGCGGAAACGATCTTCGTGTCACGACCGGTCGGCATTACACGACCTCCGATTCGGGATGCGGATGAGCGGCGAGCTCGTCGACGATCGCCGAGACTTGTTCCGGCTTGATGTCGAGCAGGTACTTCGTACCGACGACCGCACACGGCGCGTTCGCACACGCCGCGATGCACTCTTCCTCGACGAGCGAGAACTGCTTGTTCGACTCGCCCTTCTTCAGGCCGAGCTTCTTCTCGAACGCACCGAGCACGTCGTACGCGCCCCGCAACATGCACGAGATGTTCGTGCACATCCGGATCGTGGTGACGCCGCCCGGCTCGCGCCGGAACATCGTGTAGAACGTGGCCACGCCGAACACGTGCGCGTACGGCAAGTCCAACGTGCGTGCGACCAAGCGCAGTGCGTCGTCGGAGAGGTGACCGAACTCTTTTTGCGCCAAGTGCAGCGCGGCGAGGACCACCGGCTTCTTGCTTCCCGAGACCTGATAACGCTCACAAAGGGCGTTGATCTTCTTCTGACCGTCCGCGGAGAATTCGAGTGACATCAGGGTGTTGCCTCGTGCTCTGGCGAGCGGGCGAAACATATGAGGCACGCGCAACAACGTCAACGGACGCGCGGATCTAAAGATGTCCTGAGATCTGTGTTAATTGCGGCCCATGGCCGACGTTACAGACGCCCCACTCAGCCGGATGGAGCGCGTCGCGCTGCGGTTTGCGGAGCTGGCGAACAACGATCCACGCGGAAAATGGCTGCAGAGCCGGTTTTTGCGCGGAGTTTCGTACCTCTGGGTCCGCGCGGGCATCGCCGACCGGATCCTGGCGGACGGCTTGGACGACCTGCTCGACGTTCGACCCGAGACCGGGATCATGCTGGTCTCGAATCACCGAAGCTTCTTCGATCAGTACATCATGCTGCTCGCTTGCTACATGGGGCAGGCGGCGTGGTCCAAGCACCTGTACTTCCCGGTGCGGGCGAACTTCTTCTACGACAGCCCGCTCGGGATGTTCGTGAACGCCGCGGTCGCGGGCGGCGCGATGTATCCGCCGGTCTATCGCCAGGCCGAGCGCCGTCAGCTCAACGATGAAGCGCTCGATCGGATGGTCGAGATCGTGCGGACGCCGGGCAACGTGCTGGGCATGCATCCGGAAGGCACGCGCGGCAAAGGCCCCGATCCGTACACGTTCCTGCCGGCGCAGCCCGGCGTGGGCAAGCTCGCGCTCGTGGGCAAGCCGATGGTGATCCCGGCGTTCATCCACGGCCTCGGTAACAACATCCTCGAGGACATCCGCCAGAACTACACGAAGGGCGCGCGCACGGATCACGCGGTGATCGTGAAGTTCGGCAAGCCGATCGATTACTCGGATCTGCTCGCGGAGAAGCCGCGGCCGACGCTCTATAAAAAGTGCGCGGATCGGTTCATGGCCGAGATCAAGAAGCTCGGCGAGCTCGAGAAGGATCTGCGCCGGCAGATCAACGCGGGCGAGATTTCCAACAACGATCCGCGCTGGCTCAACAATCGCGACGTCTCGAAGCTGTACGCGTTCGAGCCGCGCTGACTACTGCAACGAGATCGTCAGATCGATCACGTTCGAGGCGAGCCCGTCGTCGGACACGCCGTCGAGGTGGACCGCCATCATCTTGCCCTTCGCGCTCGTCGGCAGCTGCAGCGCGGGTTGCAGCTGATAGCCACCGTCACCGTAACCATCGTCCTGCCAGTTCAACGCCGGGACCGTGACGCCGGGAACCGTGATGCTCGCGTTGAACGAGGCGAGGTCGTGATAGTTCGGCAGCGAATCGCCATCCTGGATCTCTTGGCCCTGCGACGACGTGATCGAAACGTCGATCACGTACGACGTCTCACCCGACTCGAGTCCGAGCACGCGATTGCTCGATTGATCCGTCACGGTATCGAGGAACGTCGCGAGCGAGATGTGCACCGTCGGCCCGGTTTCCGACGAGCCCTTGACCGTGCACGCCGTCATCAGGATCACCGCGAGCGCTCTCATTTCGTCCCCACGATCTTGATGCCGCGAATGTTCGCGAAGTAACGCGAGACCGGACCGGCTTGGACGATCGCGCGGCCGGCCTGACCCGATCGTCCCGCACCACCGGGTTGACCGGAGCCGCCGGGTGAACCCTGGCGAGCATCCTTCGTCGCACTCGAGTGACCACCGTCGCCGCCGTTGCCGCCCTCGCCGCCCTGCCCGCCTTCGCCGCCGTCGACGTTGACCGAAATCAGGTTCTGCAGCTCCGGGAACATCGGATCGTCAGATCACCTCGACGACGCCGCCGTTGCCACCGTCACCACCGTAGCCGCCGTTGCCGCCGTTGCCACCGTTGCCGACGGAGCCGTTGCCGACGGTGACGGTCTTCTTGTTGCCCTGGTCGTCGGTCTCTTCGACGGACTTCGTCGGTTGATCACCGCCGTGACCACCACCGCCACCGCGCCCGCCGCTGCCACCGCGTCCGCCGGCGGCCGAGAACCCGACGCCCTGTTCGACCGGTGCGAGGAAGAACCCGCCGTTGACGCTGACCGCGATCAGCTTGTCGTAAAACTTCGTCGAGACCATCGTGACGCGCGCTTGGATGTGGCCGCCGCTCTGGCCGTTGCCACCGTGCTCGCCATTGCCACCCGACGAGCCGTTGCGACCTTGATCGCCGCCGTAGCCCGAGCCGCCGGAGAAGCCCTCGCTACCGCCGCCGCCGTTTTCACCGACGCCGTGAAAGCACGAGTACTCCGGCTTCCACGTCTCGTGAAACGTGAACTGCGGATTCGGCGTGTAGACGACCGTCGCCTCGAACCCGGTCTCGATCGAGCTCTGCAGATTCGCGTCGGGAAATAGCTGCGCCTTCGCGTCGCCGCGAATCAACGGGCCCGTGACGGAGAACGTCTGCGGATCGAGCGAATCGACATCGCTGCCGAGCGAGCGCATCACGGGATGACCACCCGGCCACTGCACCGTCGCCGTCACGAACAACTTGCCCGGCTGCCCCGGACACAGCCCCGGTTGTTTGCCGAGGTGTGGATGCATGTCGAGGATGTGCGCGTCGGAGAGCTTGCGCAGCTCCGGTGCCGGCCGCTCCGGCGGTGGCGGCGAGAAGTTGAAGCAGCCCGTGATCAGGAGCAGCGCGGCTTTCATCGCGTCTGCTCCGTCGAGATCGGCGGCGCGCCGACCTTCTCGTTATAAGGCTCGGTGTGTTGGCGAACGTACGCCGGCCGATTCAACGCGGGCGGCGTGTGCCACTCGACGTACGGCGGCACCTTGTTGATGCCGTACGATCCGTAGGCCATCCCGGCGATGCCGCCGATGAACAGCGCGAGGCCGAGATTCGCCGTGAGCGTTGCCGCGGTGCCGGACGTGGTCACGCGCATCTCCGGTGACGTTGCCGTGGCAGGCGTGGTCGTCTCTTCCTGCAGATGCTTCGGCACGATCAAGCCGAGCACGATGCCGGCCACACACCCGACGACACCGGCGCTGATCCACGCGTAGCCCACCGTGCGATGCGCGAGCCCCTCGCGGTACAGCTTGACGTTGTAGTCGCGCGCGATCTGTCGGCGCGCTTCGTATTCGGCATCGCCGCTCGCTTCGAGGGCCTGCTCGCTCGTGATCGGCTGCGCGCCTTCGTAGATCGCCCAGTCGCCGCGGCTATCCTTGACGTACAAACCCTGACCCGTGCCGTGATACGGCTCGCCGAACCCGACCGTGGGTGGAGGTCGAGTCTCACCGATACACCCAGCTAAGCAAACGGCCACGAGCAGACGTCGCACTGCCGTCAGGCTAAACTAAAACCACGAATGTCAGGCGGGACCGATGACACGATCGCCGGCAACACGTTAGGTGCCGGGACCGGTGGCTCGATCACGGAAACCACCGAGCTGGTCGCCGGGCGGTACCGGATCGTGCGCTGGCTCGGCGGCGGTGGCATGGGTCGGGTCTACGAAGCGATCGACGTCGAGCTCGACGAGCGGATCGCGCTGAAGGTCTTGCGGCCCGGCATGTCGGAAGACGCGATCGAGCGGTTCCGTCGCGAGGTCAAGCTGACACGCCGGATCCAACACAAGAACGTCGCGCGGATGTTCGATATCGGCGAGCACCAGGGCGAGAAGTTCCTGACAATGGAGCTCGTCGTCGGCGAATCGCTGAAGCCGTCGGCGGCGCCGGTGCCGTGGAAGCAACTGCAATCGATCGCGCAACAGATCTGCGCGGGGCTCGCGGCGGCGCACGCGGTCGGCGTGGTCCATCGCGATCTCAAGCCCGATAACATCCTGCTCGAGAGCGGGACCGGCCGCGCGGTGATCACCGATTTCGGGATCGCGCGGACCACGCAAGACGGCGGCGGCATGACACAGGTCGGCGCGATCATCGGGACGCCGCGGTACATGTCGCCGGAGCAACTCTCGGGCGCCGAGGTCGATGCGCGGAGCGATTTGTTCTCGCTCGGCGTCATGCTGTTCGAGCTCGCGACGGGCGAGCGGCCGTGGCAAGGCGATAACGCGATCGCGGTCGCCGTCGCGCAGGCCACCACCGAAGCCAAGCAGCTCGATACCCAGACGCGCAGCGATATTCCGCCGGCATTTGCGGAGGTGCTCGCACGGCTGATCGCGATCGATCCGGCGCACCGCCCACATTCCGCCGAAGAGGTCGGCGCGGCGATCTCGTCGGGAACGACCGGGCTGTTCAAGCCGCAGCCCGCGCCGAAGATCGACAACCGGCGTGCGCGCGACAACACCGCACCACCACCGGGCAAGGCGCTGCAGATCACCACGCTCGCCGTCTTGCCCACGCAGTGCGCACCGGGCGACGAGTGGCTCGCCGATGGCATGCGCGAGGATCTCACCGACACGCTGTCGACGACCGCGGGCCTCCGCGTGCGTCCGGCGAACCACGTGACGATGACTGCGCAGACCGATCCGCGCGAGCTCGGTCGCGAGCTGTCCGTCGAGCATGTCGTCGTGACGTCGCTGCGCCGGATGCCGACCGGGCTGCGGATCGCGGCGCGGTTGATCAACGTCAGCGACGGCTTCCAGATCTGGGCGAACAAGGCGGACGTACCGGAGGCCGAGATCCTTCAACAAGCCGAAGCGCTCGCGGGCGGGATCGCGAACGCGTTGTCGACGCGCGCGACCGAATCGGAGAAGCCGACGGATCCGCGCGCCGTCGAGCTGTTCCTGCGCGCGCGTGCCGAGATGCGCCACTTCTGGGGCGGGCACATGATCACGGCGACGGACATGCTCGAGCAGGCCGTCGATTTCGCGCCGACCTCGCCGGCGATCCTCGGCGCGTACGCGTTCGCGGCAGTGCAGGCGTGGGTGATGCGCGGACCGGAGCATCACGATCGAGCGCAACGCGCCCTCGATCGCGCGCTGCCCTATGGCCACGGTGATGCGTATCTCGCAGCGGCATCGTTCTGGTTCAACAAGGGCGATCAAGAGCGTGGCGCGCAGAACCTCGGGGCCGCGCTCGTTCGCTCGCCGATGTCGGCGCACGCACACGAGCTCGCAGGCCGGATCGCCGTCGAAATCGAGAGCCTCGATTCGGCGCGACACTACTTCGAAACCGCGATCGGGCTCGACCCGGGTCGCGAGCAGATCATAGCCGGCGACATCGCGCGGATCGATGCGCTCGCCGGGTTCTGGGACGATGCGGATCGCACGGTGAATCGGCTGCTCGCGGATCGCGATCCGGCGATGGTCCAGCGCGGTTGGGTGTCGTTCACGCGGTTCGCCGCATGGCGCGGGCGCAGCGAGGACATGATCAAAGGTGCAGCGCAGTTCTCGCCGACGATCGGTGACAACGCGGGTCGGATCGCGGCCGTCGTCGGTCAGATCGCGGCGAAGCGCGAGCTCTCACCGGACGCCTGGAACGTGTTCGTCGGTGCCACGAGCGAGAAGCATTCGCCGCAGCGCCAGCAGCTGATGGGACTGCAGCTGATCATCGAGGGCGCGCTCATGCACGAGCGACCGGATGTCGCGTACGACGCGTTGTCGATGGCGTCGAAGATCGGGCTCATGGACGTGGTGTGGATGGATAACTGCCCACTGTTCGAGAAGATCCGCGGCGAGCAGCGCTATCGCGAGCTGCATGCCGCGGTCGCGAATCGGGCGGCGCGCGTGCTCGGCGTGTTCCACGCGACGCAGACGAGCTGATCACGTGAACGTAACGCGTAACGCGTAAGCGGCGACGAAGCGGTTCGTCGGTCGGTCGTTGATGCGGTCACGACGACCAGGCGTCCCCGACCGCATGCGCGACGAGTCGGTCGCGACGCATGCTCGTCGAACGACCGCGAAGAGTCGTTTACGCGTTACGCCTACGCTTACGTGATTTGACTAATCGTCGTCGCGAACGAGCCGGGGCGGCGGACGCGGCGACGTATCCTGCTCGACGACGGCTTCACGAACGAAGCTGACAAACGCCATCTGCGGCCGGCGCGAGGCTTCGCTCGTCACGAACCTGATCCCGTCGAGCTGCCAGCCCTTGCCGACCCACAGGTTGACGACCTCTTCGATCGTTTCATCGGTGACGACCGAGAGCTCGACGAACTTGTACTCGATCGGTTTCAACGGGCTCGCTTGTTCAATAGCTTCGCCGCGTACGGCGCGTGATACGTGAGGATCATGTCCGCGCCCGCGCGGCGCATCCCGAGGAGCGTCTCCATGACGACGCGCTCCTTATCGATCCAACCATTCGCCGCGGCGGCTTCGATCATCGCGTACTCGCCCGACACCGCGTACGCCGCGATCGGCAAGTTGATCTCGTCGGACACCGCGCGGATCACGTCCATGTACGCGAGCGCCGGCTTGACCATCACGATGTCCGCACCCTCTTCGGCATCCATCGCGACTTCGCGCAGCGCCTCGGCGACGTTGCCCGGATCCATCTGATGCCCGCGGCGATCGCCGGACTGCGGCGTGGAATCCACGGCCTCGCGGAACGGGCCGTAGTAGCCCGACGCGTACTTCGCCGAGTACGCCATGATCGCGACCTGATCGAAGCCTTCTTCGTCGAGCGATTCGCGGCACGCGCCGACAAAGCCATCGAGCATGCCCGACGGCGCGACGACATCCGCCCCGGCCTTCGCATACGACAGCACCGTGCGCGCGAGGTTCTCGAGCGACGCGTCGTTATCGAGCTCGCCATCCGTCAGCACGCCGCAGTGACCGTGATCGGTGTACTCGCAGAAGCAGCTATCGACCATCACGACGAGCTCGGGCGTCCGCTTCTTGATCGCGCGGATCGCCCGCTGGACGACGCCCTGATCCTTCCAGGCTTCGCTGCCGACCGAGTCCTTCTTCTCGGGAATCCCGAACAGGATCACGCCCGGGATGCCGAGGTCGTAGGCCGCGGCCGCCGCATCGACCGCTTTCTCGACGGAGTAGTTGAACTGCCCCGGCATCGACGCGATCGGCTTTTCGACGCCCTGGCCCGGCACCACGAACAGCGGATAGATGAAGTCGTCGGGCGAGAGCCGGGTCTCGCGGACCAAGCGACGAAGCGATTCGGTGCGCCGCATCCGGCGGGGCCGGTAGTCGGGGAAGTTCATGCTGGCGGTAGTGTAGCAAGCATCACGCGAACAGCCTCGGCCAAGCCCGCCGGTGTAGGTGTCGCGGCAACTCCACACGTGACACCGGCATCGCGTAGCGCGGCCGCCGTGGTCTCGCCGATCGCGCAGAACTGGGCCGGCACTTCGGCGAGCGGACCGACGATCGCGGCGAGGGCCGAGACCTGTGACGGCGCGAACACGCAACACACGGCGGCGCCGTACCCGGTCAGGAGCTCGCGTCCGGCGGATACGGCCGGATCGGTGGCTTCGATCGCGTGCGTGCGATACGTCGAGACGTCGGTGATCGCAGCGCCGGCCGCACGCAGGATTTCGATCGCCTCCGTGCGGCCTGCCTCCGCGCGCGGCACGAGGATCGATTGATCGCGAACCTCGCGCGAGGCGACGAGCTCGGTCGCGAGTGCGGCACCATCGTGAACGTTCGCGAGCTGCGCGGTCAGGCCCTCGAGCGAAAGGGCCTCGCGCGTCGCCGGGCCGACCGCCCAGATCTCGCCGAGGCGCCCTTCCAACGCCGCGAGGTCCTCGCTCGACGCGCGCCGGGCTTTTTTCAACGCGAGCGCGAGGTAGATCGCCGCGTGCCGGCTCGCCACGATCGTGTAGTGATAGGGCCCCGCCGCGACCGCACGCGCTAACGCCTCGCGTTGTTCGAGATCCGCGAGCTGCTGGGTTACCGGCATCGCGATCACGTCGATGTGGAGGGGCTTGAATGCGGCGGCGTAACTGTCGACGTCGTCACGCGTGAGCACGGCCCGGAGCACGCCTCATGGTAGCGTGCGCTCGTGCGCTGGATCCTGTTTGCGGCCGTCGTGTGCGCGTGCTCGTCCCCTCAGCCCGAGCCACACGTGAAGGGCGATGCGCCGGTGCAACCGTCCACCGCGCAAGCCCCGTACACCGGCCCGAAGGTCTATTTCGCGACACCGAGGGGCGATGTGGGTGTGGAGGTCGAGGTCGTCGCGACGGAGGCCAAGATCGAAAAAGGCCTCATGTATCGCCAGCACATGGCTCCGGATGCCGGGATGCTGTTCCTGCTCGGCATCGACAAGGAATGGACGTTCTGGATGCGCAACACGCTCATCCCGCTCGACATGATCTTCATCCGCAAGGACCTGACGATCGCCGGGATCGTCGAGAATGCGGAGCCCAAGACCGACACGCTACGGACGGTCGGCGAGAGCTCGCTGTATGTCGTCGAGACGAATGGCGGCTGGACGCGTGCGCACGGCGTCACGAAAGACGAGAAAGTCCGATTCGAGAAAGTGCCGACGGCGGCTCAGTAGCAAATGCCACACTTTCGCAGACTTGCTCCTCGACGGTGATTCGCGATAGAACACCGCTACACGAATAGGGGAATTCCAATGGCCTTACTACGTCCGTTTTTGCTCGCCGCAACTGTTCTCCCGCTGTCGCTCATCGCTTGCGGCGGTGGAGATGACGACTCCCAGCCCACGCCCGCCGGCACGCACTACCACTACGTAGTGAACAAGGTCGACGTCCCCACGAACAACCAGCAGTCCACCGAGTACGGCTTGGACCTCGATGGCAAGGCGCCGGTCGATAACCAGCTCGGCATGGTGCTCAGCCAGCTCGCGTCGCCGTCGCTCGGCGGCTTCGACATCCAAGGCACGATCAACAAGGCCGTGCTCGACGGCTCGATCATTCTGCTTGCCGACGTCCAGACCAGCGACGCCACGTTCGCCAGCGATAGCGCGACGGGCCTCTCGGTCTACCTCGGTCAGAACCCGATGCCGGCCGCGTGCAACACCGGCGAGATGGCGGATTGCACCGGTGACACGTGCACGGGTTGCGGTCATCAGCTGAGCCCGTCGGGCGGCTCGTTCGACGTCATGGCTGGCAACAGCGACCTCGCGCTCGCCGGCAAGATCGTCGGCGGCACGTTCAACGGTGGCCCGGGCAACCTGACGATCCAGATCGCGCTCAGCGGTGCCCCGATCGAGCTCGACTTGATCGGCGCGCGCGTGAAGGCGTCGCAGATGAGCGCCGCCACGATCGGCAGCATGATCCTCGGTGGTGCGCTGTCGCAAGACGACATCAACAACAAGGTCATTCCGGCCGTCGTGACGCAGCTGCAGCCGACGATCGCGCGTGACTGCACGATGCTCAACAACCCGCCGGATTGCGGTTGCGCGGCGTCGTCGACGGGCAAGACGATCCTCGGCATCTTCGACAAGAACCCGGTCGACTGCATGATCACGCAGGATGAAGTCGTGAATAACGCCGTCGTCTCGAGCCTCTTGGCGCCGGACGTCACGATCAACGGCGTGAAGGCGCTGTCGTTGGGCATCAAGGTTACGGCCGAGATGGCCACCTTCCCGCAGCAGTAATCGCCGGATTCGTAAGCAGGGCGTTTTCGTTTACGCTTTCGCTTAGGCTTACGTGATCGCGGTTTGGGCTCGCTTCGGCGGGCTCGTCTTCGTTTCGGCGTCAGCTCGCGATGAGGACGCCACTCGTCGCGAGGTGAGCGGCGCCGACGATGCCGGCGTCGTCACCGAGCTCGGCGCTGCGAACGAGCAGGTTCTCGCTAATGGCGGTGGGAGCGGCGATGTCGATCGCGGCTTCGACGAGCTCGAACAAGAGCGGGCAGCGCGAGAGTAAGCCGCCGCCGAGGACGATCATCTGCGGATTCAGGATCGCGGCGGCGTTCGCGAGCGAAGCGCCGAGCATCGTCGCGATCGGTTCCCAGAGAGCGAGGGCTTTCGGGTCGCCGTCGGTGGCGCGGCGATCGCACTCGTCGGGGGTGACGTGATCGCCGAACACGGCGCGCACGCGATCCCAGACGTAGCGGCCACCGCAGTAGGCCTCGAGGCAGCCGCGTTGGCCGCATTGGCAGGGCGCGGCGTCGTCGGTGAACACGATCTTCGTGTGGCCGATCTCGCCGGCGGTGTTCGTCGCGCCTTCGACGAGCCGGCCGTTCGCAACGATGCCGCCGCCGATGCCGGTGCCGACGTAGACGCCGAGGACGTCGTGACAGCCGCGGGCCGCGCCGGCGGTGACCTCGCCCCAGATCACCGCGTTGACGTCGTTGTAGATGCCGAGCTTGTACGCCGGCAGGCGCGTCGCGACGAGCTCGCCGAACGCGACATCGCGCCAGCCGAGGTGCGGCGAGCTCGCGACGCTGCCACGGCGATCGCGGAGCAACGCAGCGATGCCGATGCCGGCGGTGCACGGCGTGCCATCCGAGAGCTCTTCGATCACGCGGGCGACCCGCTCGACGATCGCCGCGGGTGATCGATCGTCACCGACGGGCGATCGATGCTCGCGAACCTTCTGATCGCCGGCGAAGAACGCGGCGCGCAGGTTCGAACCGCCGAGATCGATGCCGATCATGCCTTCTTGTGGGCCGCGACGTAGCCTTCGATCTTCGAGCGGATGTGCGCGAGCCTTGCGTCGCTCTCCGCTTCGCATCGCATCACGAGCACCGGGCCCGTGTTCGACGCGCGCACGAGCCCCCAGCCACCGTCGAACCGAGCACGCACGCCATCGATCGTGATCACGTCGCGCGTTTCGGGATCGTTCTTCAGCGCCGCCGTCACGCCCTGCACCACCGCCATCTTCTGATCGTCCGGGCAATCGATCCGCAGCTCCGGCGTGTTGATCATCACCGGCAGCTCGGCCGCGAGCTCCTCGAGCGTCTTCTTGCTCCGCGTGAGCAACTCGAGCAGGCGTGCGCCGGCATAGACGCCGTCGTCGAAGCCGAGCCAGCGATGCGCGAAGAACATGTGCCCGCTCATCTCGCCGGCGAGCTGCGCCCCGGTCTCCTTCATCCGCGCCTTGATCAACGAGTGGCCGACCTTCCACATCTCGCAATGACCACCGGCGTGATTCAGCTCGTCGTACATCGCCTGGCTGCACTTCACCTCGCCGACGAACTTCGCACCCGGCACTTCCGCGAGCACGGCTTTACCGAGGAGGATCATCAACTGATCGCCCCACAGGATCCGTCCGGTCGCATCGACCGCGCCGACGCGATCGGCATCGCCATCGAGCGCGATCCCGATTTCGGCGCCCTCGCGCTTCACGGTCGCGATCAGGTCCGCGACGTTCTCGGGCTGCGTCGGATCTGGATGGTGGTGCGGAAACCGGCCATCGAGATCGCAGTACAGCGGTGTGACATCGAAGCCGAGCTTCTTGTACAGCGCCATCGCCGTAGGCCCACCGGCGCCGTTGCCCGCGTCGACGACGACGTGGAACTTCCGCTTGCCGAGCTCCAACTGATTCGCCGCGAACTCGACGTACGTACCGATCACATCGCGGCTGTGCATCGCGAACCCCGGATGCGGCGCCTCGGTCTCGAGCAGCTCCGCCACCCGATCGCGCAGCTCCGCGATCGCCGACCCGTGGATCGTCTCGGGCCCGATCATGATCTTGAACCCGTTGTCCTCGGGCGGATTGTGACTGCCCGTGATCATCACCGCCGCCGCCGGCTTCAAGTGATGCGCCGCGAAGTACGTGACCGGCGTCGGCACCACACCGATATCGATGACCTCGGCATGCACGCGCAGGCCATCCGTCAGTGCCGAGAACAGGCGCGGCGACGTCAGCCGGCAGTCGCGCCCGACCACCACCTGGCCACCGGCAACCTTCTTGCCGATCGCCATCCCGAGACAGCGCACGAGCCGATCGTCGAGGTCCCGATCGGCAACGCCACGAATGTCGTATTCGCGAAAGACGCGTGGGTTCACCCGCTGGGTTTAATTCACGCCCAATACGGTGTCACGCCCCACTGCCGATATACGCCGTTCGCGTAATCCAGATCGGACAAGTCGGGCCAGTGATCCTTGTCAAAACCCGGCATCTTCTCGAGCTGTTCCTTCGAAACGTTCACGAGAAACCGCTGTTTGGACTCGTCGACCGTGATCGCCGACCACGGCATCGCGAACAGCTTGCCGCCGAACCCGAGGACGCCGCCGAACGACAGCACGGCGTACGCGACGCGCCCCGTGATGACGTCGATCATCAGCTCTTCGACCCGGCCGATGTCATCGCCATCGAGGTTGACGACGCGATCGTGGGTCAACGTCGATGCTCCGAGCGTGCGCCTGAAGTTGATCACGATCGACCTCACGGGTTGCTCGAGGTTGCGCCCGACTTCAGCGATGCCGCGGTATCGGCATGCGTCTGCAGGACCGGCTTGATGTTCTTCAGCATCGCGACCAACGTCTTGTCGCCAACGACACCGATATCGGCATCGATCTTCACGAGCTCCTTCTGATGTGCGCCCGCCATCATGTCGAGGAAGTCGCGATCGAAGTCCGCGCCGTGCTCCGCCTTCAGCTTGGCCTTCATGTCGGCCATGTCCTTCTTGTCCGCATCGGTCTGCGAGCTGTCCGCCGGAATCGCGGCGAGGCCTTTGCCCTTCGCGAACGTCGTCAGCTTCGTATCCGCCGCCGTGTGATCCTTCACGAGCATCGCGCCGTACTTCTTCACGCCGGCCGACGAGCTGTTCGCCTGCGCGAGCTTGCCCATCTCGATCTCCGTCTGATTGACGACGTGTTGGTGGGCGACGACAGACGTGTCGAGCTCCGAGAGGGGTTCGGCGTACGCGACCGCGGGAACCGCGAGCGCCACCGCACACAGAAGGTTCGTCAGCTTCATGATGCCTGACGCTGGTGCAAGCTCGATACCCGAGAGCTACCTCGTCTCTACTGCGAGTTAGCCGCGCGCACCCGTGCGGGCGCGCTCGCTACAAGTATTTCTTGGGCAGGTTATCGACGATCGTTTTGACGTCCTGCGCGCGCGATTTCGGCAGCACCAAGATCGCATCGCCGGACTTCACGATCACGAGATCCGAAACCCCGATCGCCGTGACGAGCGTGCCATCGGTCATCACGATGTTGCCCGTGCCGTCGAGGATCACGGCCTCGCCACTCACCGTGTTGCCATTCGTGTCGACGCCGCGCACTGCGGGCAACGCCGCCCACGAACCGATGTCATCCCAGCCGACCGATGCCGGCACCGTGACGACGTTCGCCGCCTTCTCCATCACCGCGTGATCGATCGAGATCTTTTGCAACGCTTCGTAGCGCTCACCCGCGATCGCTCGATCGCGCGCGATCGCACGAACGGCATCGTGCGTGGCGGGGAGGTGTGCCGCGAGCTCGTCCAGGAGGCGTGACGCGCGCGCGCAGAAGATCCCCGCGTTCCACAGATAGCGGCCCGACGCCACGTACTGCTCCGCCGTTGCCGCATCCGGCTTCTCGACGAACCGTTGCACCGGCACGACCGTATTCGGCGCCGCCGGTCCGGAAATCTCGAGATAGCCGAAGCCGGTCTCCGCACGCGTGGGCGTGATCCCGACCGTCGCGATCGCGTTCGTCTGCTCCGCTGCGGTCATCGCCGTTTGGAGCACCGCGATCATGCCCGCGCGATCCGTCACGAACTGATCCGCCGGAAGCACCGCGAGCACCGCATCTGGATCGCGCTCGATCAGCACGGCCGCCGCGAGCCCGATCGCCGCCGCGGTATTGCGCCCGTACGGCTCTTCGATCAGCTCGATGCCCGGCGCCGCCGAGATCGTGGCTTCGGCCTGCTCTTGGGCCGTCACGATCACGACCTGCCCGAGCTCCGCTCCCAGCTTCGCGACCGTCGCTACGAGCGTATCTTCACCCGCGAGCGCGATCAGTTGTTTCGGCCGCGCACGCCGGCTCGCCGGCCACAAGCGAGTGCCACTACCACCCGCGAGGATCACTGCATGTCGCACGCGCGGACTCTACCGGATCTTCGTCGGCAACAGCTGCTCGAGGTGCCACGCTTGCGCGCGCAGCTCGTCTCTTGCCAGGGCGATCTGCCGATTCGTGGCGATCGCGAAGTTTGCCAGCGTGATCAACAGGGCAAAGTTCGCGCCCAGGAGGATGACGGCATCGATCGTCCCTCGGCCGCGAAATACCGGCGACAGCGTGCAAAGGCCGTTCGCATCGAGCGTCACGCTCGGATGAAACACGCCGAAACGCTCGAGCACGAGCGGCGCGAACGTGACGAGCGCGAGCCAGCCATAGATCACGAGCCGGCGATCGCGCACCCACTTGTTGCCGCAGATCGCCTCCACGCTGCCGGCGATGATCACCGGGGTCAGCATGAACACGCCTGCGATCCGCGAGACCGCGACCGCGACGACGCCCGCGACGATCAACACGAACGGCGCCGGTAGGTAGCGCTTGCGGGCGATAACCAGGATCGACGCCGACGCGGCCGCGAGCGAGACCACCACGATCGCCCAGGTCGTCCAGTTCCGGATCTCCATGAACGGCGTGACGAGGCCGAGCGCGAGCACGCTGGCAACCGCTGCGGCCGTGGTCCGCGCGTGGCGACGCCCGTAGTCGGACTCCTGCTGTGCGAGCTCCGCGACGAGCTCCTTCGGCTGCTCGCCACTCGGCTCGAGCGCGAGGCTCGCGATGATCGCCGCGGCTTCGAGGTTCTTCGGCTCGAGCGCGAGCGCCCGACCCGCCGCTTGGATCGCGTGCGCGTGCTCTTCAGGATCCTTCGCCTCGAACGCGGTGCGTGCGATCGCGAGCTCGGACAGCGCGAGCTGGTGGCGGCGCTCGAGATCGCGATCGCCGTCGACGTAGCGTTGGATTCGCTCCGCCAGTTGCCGCGCGGTGGGCCGCTCCGACGAGGCTTCCGCCAAGGCTGCGAAGCACGCGGCATCGAGCTCGGGCGCGATCCGCTCGTCGGGCACGCGCGCTTGCGGCGACTGTTGCGGCTTGCCGAGCGTGGTCTCGAACGCCGCGGGACCACGCGGATGCAGCTCTTCGAGCGTGAGAATCTCGAACAGGATCGCGCCGAGCGCGTAGACATCGCTCGCCGGGCCCGCCGCTTCACCGCGCACTTGTTCCGGCGCCATGAAGCCCGGCGTCCCGAGCACGTCGCCCGCGCGCGTCGCCGTGTCGATCGCTTCGCCGGTCGGTGCCGACGCCGGCTCCGGCGCGCCATCGAGCACGCGCGCGATGCCCCAATCCAACACGTACACCTCGCCGTAATCGCCGAGCATGATGTTCGCCGGCTTGAGATCGCGATGGACGATGCCGCGTTCGTGCGCGTACGCGATCGCCTGGCACACGTCGACGAACGCGCGGAGCAGGCGATTGCGCGCGTAACCTTCCTCGAGCCGCTTCGCGAGCGTGGTGCCCGTGATCTGCTTCATCGTGAAGAACGGCCGGCCCTGATCGTCGACGCCGATATCGTGGACCGGGACGATCGCGGGATGGTCGAGCCGCGCTTGGATCCGCGCCTCGCGCAAGAACCGCGCGACCGCCCCCGGATTCGGCGCCGTGCGCATCCGCTTGATCGCGATCTCGCGATCGATCCGCCGATCGTGCGCGCGCAACACCTCACCCATCCCACCGCGCCCGATCATCTCGCCGAGGTCGTAGCCCGGCGCGGGCAACGCGATCAGCCCATCTGTGCCCGGAACATCACCCACCGTGTCGTGATCGGACATCGCTCGGGATTGTCACTCCGCGAGCAGCTGCTTCGCCAGTGCCGGCGCACGCAGGCAGTCGTTTCCGACGAGGATGAACCGCAGGCGACGCTTCGTGTCGTACACGTTGTAGTGCGGCAGTGCCGTCACTTCGTAGAGGTTCGCGAGCTCGTTGAGGCCATCGCCGACATCGACCTTGCGCAGGATCGTGCGCGGCTGATCCGCGATGCCCTTCGCGACTTGCTCGTGGACCGGGACACACGCCCCGCACGACTCGGCCCAGAAATCCACGATCGTGACGTAGCCGGCGACGGTGCCGTCCTCGACCTTCGTCATCGCGCCGCCGTGGTTGAGATCGGTCTCCTTGACGGGCGGCGGTGCGCTCGCACCACACGCGATCAGGAATAGGAACGCCGCCTTCACGACGCGAACGATCTTGCCAGCCGCGTGACTTCCGCGCGCGAGAGACCTGCGTGGAATAACTGTTCCATGGTCAAGCGATCGCTCGACACCATCTCGCTCGCGGAGAGCCGCACGGTCCCATCGGTATCGAGCGTGACCTCGACGAGCACCAGCACGTCTCCCGTCGGCGCGAGCGGCAGATCGACGACCGCGTAGCGCCCGAGGTGGCGATTGCGCGACGGATCCGGCGACTCGCCTTCCCACAGATCGAACTCGATCGTCGGCTGGTTATCGCTGCGCGTCGCCAACAGCCGATGCTCGCGCGTGGGCACGATCGCGGACTGCGCGATCACCATCTCGCACTCGCTATCCGCCGTCGACATCGAGATCCCGCGCGCGGCGACATCGATCAGCAGCACGCCATCGATCACGCCATCGAGCCGCGCCACTTCGAGCGCCGCACCGATCGCCACGACCTCCTCGGGATTCTTGATCACCGATGGATCCTTGCCGACGATCTTGCCGATCTCTTTCTTCACCGCCGGGATTCGCGTCGAACCGCCGACGAGCAGGATCTCCTCGACATCTTCCCGCCGCCGACCCGCGCGACCGAGCGCCTCGGTGATCGGCGATTCCATCCGCTTCACGAGCGGCGAGCTCCACAGCTCGAGCTCGTCGCGCCGGATCGTCCGGTTGTATTCGACGCCCTTGCCCGACGGTAGCTGGGCGAGCTCGGCGATCTGCAGCTTCGCGGTCGCGTGATCGCTGAGCTCGTGCTTCGTGCGTTGCGACGCCAAGCGCAGCCGCTCGATCGCGATCGTGTCCGACGAGATATCGATCCCGCGCGCGGTCCGGACATCGCGGATCAAGTTCTCGACGATCGCGCGATCGATGTCGTCACCGCCGAGGAACGGGTCGCCGGTCGTGGCGAGCACCTCGAACACACCGGACTCGACATCGACGAGCGCGACATCGAATGTGCCACCGCCCAAGTCGCACACGAGGTAGCGCCGATCGGCACCGCGATGCGCGCCGTGACCGAGCGCCGCCGCGGTCGGTTCGCTGACGAGCCGTAGTACGGACAGGCCCGCGATCTGCGCGGCATCCTTCGTCGCCTGGCGTTGTGCGGCGTCGTACCACGCGGGCACCGTGATCACCGCGCGGGTCACCGGCTCCTTGAAGAACCGCTCCGCCGTCTTGCGGAGCTCGACGAGGATCAGCGCCGAGACTTCTTCGGGCGACACCGCGCGACCCGCGGGCCCGAGTTGGATCCAGGTATCGCCGTTCGGTGCTTCGGTCAGCTCGTACGGCAGC
The DNA here is from genome assembly GCA_047600425.1 of Kofleriaceae bacterium. Classification (GTDB taxonomy): domain Bacteria; phylum Myxococcota_A; class Polyangia; order Haliangiales; family Haliangiaceae; genus JABFXX01. The sequence continues at coordinate 1,226,149 of JASGLC010000001.1, forward strand.
GAGCGCGCGAGCTTCTTGATCTCGGGATGATCGAAGCGCCGGCCGAGCAGTCGCTTCGCGCCGAAGATCGTCGTATCGGGGCTGTGATCGAGCCCGGCGCGCGCGCCGTCACCGACGACGGGACCGTCCGGCGAGAACCACACGAGCGAGGGCATCGTGGTCGAGCCTTCTTCGGTCGTGAGGATGCGCGGCGCGCCATCGCGATCGATCACCGCGACGACGGAGTTCGTGGTTCCGAGATCGATGCCGACGGCGCGAGTCACTGAAACACCGCGCGCATCTCGTCCGGACGTTCCGCACCGAACCGGCGTACGTGCTCGAGCAACTGCGCCGCTTCCTCGCACTGATCGTTATGCGCGAGTGCGGTCTCGAGCTGCGACGTCGCCAACATGACCTCGCCATCGCCGAGCGCGACGAGCGCCGTGGCCACGTAATACAGCGAGCGCAACGACTTCGATTTCGGATACACGACGAGCGCCGCCGCCAACACCTCGCGCGCGTTTGCCGCTTCACCACCCGCCAACATCGTGCGCGCGCGCTGCTCGAACGCTTCGCCGCCCTGAATCGTCGACGGTGGGAGCGTGGGCGTGCTCTTCGGGCGCGGCGTTGCTTCTGGAGTAATCGCCATCATCCGCTGCGACTTGCGCACGCCGAGCTCGCCGGATGCCATGTCCTCGAACCCGACGAGCCAACCCGGCGGCGTGGTCAACGTGGGCCCGACGATCGTGCCGCGACCTTCCGTGACGAGCGCGACGCGCATCCGATCGTACGCGCGGTTCGAGAGGATCGTCAGCTCCTCCGCGAGGTGCGTGATCGCCGGCGCCGCCCGCCGCGCGACGAGATCGGGATGATGGCGGCGCACGAGGTTCTTCCAGCTCGCGCGCACGAGATCCGGATCCGCATCGGGCGCGACGCCGAGCACGTCGTGGACCGCGGCACCGCGCATCCGGCGCAGCTCCGTCGACAAGTGCTGGAACAATTGCTTCTCGTCGGCCGGGAGATCGTCGCTCGTGGGCAGCGGCGTCTGCGGGCGACGGCGCACCGGCGCGGGCGTCTTGTCGTCGGGTAGGCCGCCATCGGCGACCATCGACTTCAGCCGCGCCATCACTTCTTCGGTTAGACCGACGAGCTCGATCTCGATCCACGTGCGCGTGGCATCGCCCTCGACCGGCGACGCGCGTTGAACGACGCCATCGATCGCGACGACGAGCTGGTTCGGGAGCTCGAGGCCGAGCGTGACCTGCTGCTGGGCGCGCGCGTCGAACGGCACCTTCATCGACAGCAGCTTGCCCTTGCGGAGCTTGCGCGTCGTGAACACGTCGACCTGCTCCCAGGTCGTGCAGCGCACGTGAAGAGTTCGCGCCGGCATGTTCAATGGTGATGGTGATGATGCTCTTTTTTGTCCGCCGCCGACCCGGTACCACTACCCGCGCCGGATCCCTTCGCCGCATTCGGATCCGCGACGAGCTGGACGTCCTTGTCGAGCGACGACTTCTTCTTCGCGCTATCGATCGGCGTCTTGTCGTTCGGATTCTGTCGCCACTCGTCGGGCGTGACCGAGATGTAGCCCGGCAGATAGCCATCCGCGAGCACGCGCAGCTCGTACGGCTGCCCCGCTTGAATGCCCGACAGCGCGACGTTGTTCGTCATCCCGATGTACATCCACACCTCGGCACCCTTCGGCGTCGAGTCGATGTGGATGATGCCGCGGCCTGGCGTGAACGTGCCGCCCTCGGGCGGTTTCGGCGGCATCGCCGGCAGCTTCGCCGGGCCATCCTTGCCCGACTTCGTCATCGCGACCGTGATCGACGCGGAGCGATGCTTGTCCTTCGGATCCGGCGCCGTCCAGTTCGCGGCCATCACCTGTGCGTCGATCGGATCGTAGCCGTCGACGCCCTCGAGCCGGATCTCGTGCATCATTTCCGACCCGAGTGGGATCGAATCGATCGGCGTGCGACCGGTGCCGAGCTTCAGCCACACACCGGCTTGCGGCGGCGTGGACGTCACGTTGATCGTGCCGGGATCCGGCAGCGCTTCGATCAGATCGTGCTGCTTCTTCGCCGCATTCTCTTCGTCGATCAGGTGCTGCTTCTTCGCTTCGTCGTTCGCCTGATCCTGTTTGTCGAAGTTGCGGACGATCATGTAGATCGCGCCACCGGCGATCGCGAGCACGAGGATGCCGATGATCGTTCCCGACCGGCTCTTCACGCGCATCTGCGACGCGTCGACCTCCGGCATCGGATCCGGCAGCACGACCGCGGGCACCGATTTCGGCTTCGCGACGGCCTTGCCCTGCCCTGTCTCGAGCTTTTGCGCGGCTCGCTCGGCGCGTGCTGCCGCTTCTTCGAGCTTCATCGCGGCGATCGCCGCTTGATCACCGACGCTGTTGATCCGGCGCGCACCTTCGTCGAGCTCGCCGATCGCCGCGAACGCCGCCGCTTCGTCCGACGACGACGGTCGGGTCATCGCCGGCTGCGATTGCGCGCGTGCGGGACGTTGCGCCGGCGGGTCATCGTCCGGATCGTCGAGCGACGGTACGCGGCTCGTGGATTGAACGATCGCCTCGCGCTTGCGCGGATCGAGCGAGATCAGCTCCGAGATCGGATCGCGGCGATACGGCGTGTCGTCGATGTTGGTGACGCTCGTGTGATCGCTCGCGAGATCCGTGAGCAGCGCGTCCAACCGGCCCGTGGTGTTCGCCACGCCCGGCGAGCTCTGCCGCGCGACGACCTGCTCCGCGCGCATGTCCATGCTCGGGCGCGTGGGCGTGACCTGCATCGCCGGGCTGCCGAGCGAGGCGAGCAGATCTTCCGTGGCGTCGTCGATGTTCGTGTCGGTCTGCGACAGGCCCGCTTCTTTGATCAGCTCGCCGCGATCGGCCAGCTCCCAGCGATCGTCCTCCATCGCTTCGATGAAGTTTTCGAGGAGGTCCGTGGCGGTCTTGTAGCGCCGCTTCGGATCCGTATCCGTGGCGCGCTGGACGAGCCGCTCGACGGCCGGCGTGGACCGCAACGAGCCCGGCGGAGGATCGCCGGATAGCATCGTGAACAACATCGCGCCGACCGCGTAGACGTCCGAGCCCGGCGTGGGCTCTTCACCGACGACGAGCTCCGGCGCGACATAGCCGGTCAGGCCACGCCACAGCGACGAATCGGCACCTTGCGCGACCGCGGTGGTCAGCGCGCGGCCGACGACGAAGTCACCGAGCTGGACCTGACCCTCGTCGGTGATGAGGACGCTGCGCGGATGCACGGCGCCGTGGATCACGCCGGCTTGATGCGCGGCGGCGAGCGCTTCGATCACCGACTTGGCGATCAGGCCCGCGACCGGCGTGGGCAGCTTGCCGCCGCCACCCTTGCGCGCACGCGAGGCGGTGATCAGGTCTTGGACCGTGACGAACCGGCCGACACCGCGGGTCACGATCACGACATCCGGACCGCCGGACTCGACCGTGAACGTGGGCACCGTGTTCGGGTGAGCGAGCGCGGTGACGCTCTCGATCACGTGGGTATCGGTCAGGGTCCCGCGGAACGAATCCTCCGCGAGCATCTTCGGATCGACGATCAGGCCGCGCAGGTTGCGCTGACCATTGAACTGCGCGCGATGAACGGCGCCATACATGGTGACCGCAAGGCGCTCCGAGAGGACAACGCCAGCGATGATCTGCTCGGCCGCTTGGCCACCCGGCGCAGTCGCCACACCTCACTATAACCTAGCGTGCACCTCGATCCATGGCGCCGCGAACAGATAGAACGTAGCGGCGATACATAGATAGGGGCCAAACGGCAGCTCGCCCTTGTTCGGGTTGGGTGGGCCCACGAAATCGTCGGAATCCTCGGGGTCGTCCGGCGCGAGCATCAATTTCGTCAACTCGACGACGGTCCCCACGAGCGAGCCTCCAAACAGCGCGCAAACGACGCCCTTCCAGCCCAAAAACGCACCTACATACATCAACAAGGTAGCGTCCCCGAGCCCCATGCCCTCGCGGCCGCGGACCCGCAGGTAGATTTCGCCGATCAGCCAGGGCACGCCATAGCCGATCGCGGCGCCGATCAGGCCGTCGTACCAGCGGTAGCCGGGCAAGAGGAACGTCGCGCCGTACGCCAGGATCGCGCACGGATAGGTGATGCGGTCGTAGGATCAGCATCGTGTCGATGTCGATGAACGTGATGACGACCATCGTGAAGATGAACGCCGCGTACAGCACGAACTCGAACACGCGCAGGTTGATCGATAACAAGAAGCCCGGTGGCCCGAGCGTGAACCACCACGCGGCGGCGAACAGCATCGCCATCGCGCCCTCGATCACGAGGTGACGTGGGGAAAATTCGGTTTTGCAGTCCCGGCATTTTCCACGTAGCCACAGATACGAGATCAGCGGGATGTTGTCGTACCAACGGATCGGGTGCTTGCAGGCATCGCAATGCGAACCCGGTTTCACGACCGACAGCTGCGCGGGCCAGCGATAGATGCAGACCGTCGCGAAGCTGCCCCAGAGCAGGCCCAGGATCACCGCGAGGACCAGCCCCGGCGTTTCGGTGAAGATGTAGAGCCCGGCTTCCGACAACCTAGGAAACGGTAGCGTGATTGATTTTCCACGTCGAGCCGGCTAAGACCTCCTCGATGCGCTGTGCCGTCGTGAGCCTGTTTGTCGCGGCGAGCTGCGGCCGGTCGAGCGGCGTTCCGGACAAGGATCTGAACGGCCTCGTCGAGGGCGGTTCGGCCAAGCCGCGGGCGATCGATGTCGATCGCGCGGCAAAAGATGTCGACGAGCTGAGTGCCGCTTTGGCACAACCGGCGCGGGTCGTGAACGCGGCGCTGGGCCCGCACACCACCACGATCTCGATGGCCACCCACGTGGTCGATGGCGCGCAGAAGCCGGTCACCGACCTCGATGACAAGACCGCGATCGAGATCGGCGACAAGGGCACGTTCCACGCGGTCTACACGAACAGCGCGGACTACGGGCGCGAGGTCACGTTCGTCGACGGCAAGCTCTACCTGCGCCCGCGCTATCAGCGGTGGCACGAGCGCGGTCCGGAAACGCCGGACGAGCCGCTCCAGATCGTCGATAGCTTCTACGATCCGATCGAAGCGACCTGGGATCTCGTCGCGCCGGGTGCCGAGCTCGCCGATCGTGGTGCCGCCACGGTCGCCGGTCGACCGGGCCGCAAGATCGAGATCAAGCCGGCGCCGTCGCCGCGCAAGAATCCGCCCGAGCCGCTGACCCAGCGCAAGTGGCGCGAGGGCCGCTCGATCGACGGGCTCACCGGCGAGGTCGTGCTCGACGCGCAAAAGGGCGTGCCGCTCTCGGTCCGGCTCTCGGGCACGATCGGGTTTACCCGCGAGGGCAAGAAGTACTCGATGCAGGTGTCGGTGCAGAGCGATGTCACGATGGGCCCGGCGCAGGTCGCGATGGCCTCGACCGAAGAAATCGTGACCACGCCGGAGCGGTTGCGCGAGGTCGACGACCGGGACTTCTTGCTGAACGGCATCGCCCCGCCGTTGCGCAAAAACACCGACGGCACCGCCGTCGCGCCGCAGCCGAAAGCCGCTGGTAGCGGGTCCAAGAAATGACCGCGATCGTCCTGCGCCGCGATTACTTGGATGGTCAGCGGCGGATGATCATCGCGCGCTCGTTGATGGGCGCGCTCGCCGGTATCGTGCCACTGCCGTTCGTCGACGATTGGGCGATCGGCCAGATCGTCGGCAACGGCTACAAGAAGATCGCGGCCGCGCATCAAGTCGATCTGACCGACGAAGCCGCCGCGAACCTCACGTACGGCACCACGCCACCGCCGTCGGTGATGGACATCGCCGCGAGCGGCATCGTGCTCCGGCTCGCGAGCAAGGCGGCGAAGCGCATGATGGTCGCGCTCGCCACCGTCAATCGCGCGCGCTCGGCGGCACGCACGTTCGTCGCGATGACGCTGTTCGATCACTACTGCGCGAAGCTCCACACCGGCCTCGCGATCGACGGCGGGACCGCGCTGCTCCTGCGCGACGAGATCAATCGCGCGATCGATCAAACGCCGGGCGCGCTCGCGTTCCATCCGTTCCGGCGCGGCGTGCTGTCGGCGGCGCGGGCCACGTTGAAGGCACCGCTCGAGCTCGCGGATCTGGCCTCGCGTGGCGCCCTGCGCCGGCTCGTCGCGAAGAACGAAGATGGCGTCGCGCTCGCGAAAGAAGTCGATCAGACCGAAGTCGCGATCGAAGCCGCGCTCGCCGAGAAGACGAACTTCTTGTCGCGCGCGGTGACCGCGGTCGAGATGCAGCTGTCGGCGGACGTGAACCCGTATCTCGATGGCGCGCTGGCCGCGCTCGATACGCGGTGGCGGGCACGTCAGGGCATCAAGTGACCGAGCGCGCGTTGCTCCAAGCGGCGAAGCGCGTCGTGATCAAGTGCGGGTCACGGTTGATCGCCGAATCGCCCGCGAGCCGGCCGGCGACGATCGCGGACCAAGTCGTCGAGCTGAAGAAGCGTGGCGTCGAGGTCGTGATCGTCTCGTCGGGTGCGATCGCGCTCGGCATCGGTCGGCTAAAGCTCGCCGCACGGCCGACGGAATTGCCGGGTCTCCAAGCGGCCGCCGCCGTCGGGCAATCGCGCCTGATGCAGCACTGGGAGCACGCGTTCTCGGCGCACGGGATCGAGATCGGGCAAGTGCTGCTCACCCACGACGACATGGGCGATCGGCGACGCTTCTTGTCGGCGCGGCTCACGTTGCGCGCGCTGCTCGATCACGGCTGCGTGCCGATCATCAACGAGAACGACACGGTCGCGACCGAAGAGATCAAGTTCGGCGATAACGATCAGCTCGCCGCGCTCGTGTGCAATCTGATCTCGGCCGACGCGCTGATCATCCTCACGGACGTCGAGGGCGTGCGCGATGCCACGGGCGTGCGCATGCCGATCGTGCGCGATATCGAGCGCGAAGCGGCGCCGGTCGCGGGCGGCTCGACGAGCGGCGTCGGCACCGGCGGCATGGCGAGCAAGGTCGGATCCGCGCGGATCGTCACGCGGCAAGGTGTGCCAGCTGTGATCGCACCCGGCCGCGAGCAAGATGTCCTCGTGCGCGTGCTGCGCGGCGACGATCTCGGCACGCTGTTCGTGCCGCCGAAGAAAGAGCTCAACGCGCGCAAGCACTGGATCGCGTACGGGGCGAAGCCGTCGGGAACCGTCGAGGTCGATGCCGGTGCGGTGACCGCGCTGACCGAGAAGATGAAGTCGTTGTTACCGGCCGGCATCGTGGCTGTCACCGGAGACTTCGAAGCTGGAGACACGGTGTCGATCGTTCATGCGGGGCGCGAGATCGCGCGCGGGCTCGTCGCGTACGGTGCGGAGGAATTGGTGGCGATTCGCGGCATGAAATCCGCGGCGATCGCGGCAAAGCTCGGCGTCCCGTCGGTGGCCGAGGTCGTCCATCGCGATGACCTGGTGATCGTATAGGCCTTGCAAATGGATCCCGATGGAGCCACGCTCGGGAGTAGGCAGACCAGACAACTCGTGACCTCCACACTGGAGAGACAAAATTTGGTACGGAGCGTGGCCCTCGCGGCGCGCGCGGCGTCCCGAATCGTCGCGAGAGCCAGCCAGGATCAGCGTAACGCCGCGTTATTGGCGATCGCGAATGCGGTCGAAGCCCAGGCGGCGGACATCCTCGCGGCGAACGAACGCGACCTCGCGATGAACCAAGAGCTCGCGCCGGCGATGCGCGATCGCTTGATGTTGAACGATGCGCGTGTCGCGAAGCTCGCGGTCGCGGTGCGCGAGATCGCAGCGCAACCGGCGCTCGTCGGTCGGGTCGAACACACCGAGGTCCGGCCGAACGGACTCCAAGTGTCGCGCGTCCGGATCCCGCTCGGCGTGGTCGCGATGATCTACGAAGCGCGCCCGAACGTGACCACGGATGCAGCCGCGCTGTGTCTCGCGAGCGGCAACGCGTGCATCTTGCGCGGCGGTCGCGAGGCGATCGAAACGAATCGCGCGCTCCTGAAAGCCGTGCACGCGGGGTTGGCCGCGGCCGAGCTTCCGGCGGAAGCGGTGCAGCTCGTGCCGGTCACCGATCGCGAGGCGATCGCGGATCTCGTCAAGCTCGAGGACCTGATCGATGTCTGCATCCCGCGCGGTGGTGAAGGCCTGATCCGGTTCGTGTCGGAGCACGCGCGTGTGCCCGTGATCAAACACTACAAAGGCGTGTGTCACGTCTACGTCCACACGGCCGCGGACCAAGAGCAGGCGCTCGCGATCGTGCGCAACGCGAAGGTCAGCCGGCCGGGCGTGTGCAACGCGTGCGAGACCGTGCTGATCGATCACGCGATCGCGGACACGTTCATCCCGAAGTTGATCGCCGCGCTGCCCGAGGTCGAGCTTCGGGGGGACGAAGATGCCGTGAGCTTCGGGGTTGGAAAACCCGCCACCGAAGACGATTGGTACGCGGAATATCTCGATTTAATCCTGGCGGTTCGGGTCGTCGATGATTTGCAGGATGCCGTGGCCCACATCGAGCGCTATGGTTCGAACCATACCGAGGCGATCGTGACCACGGAGCGAGCGGTCGCCGAGCGGTTCGTCCATGACGTGGATTCCTCGACCGTTTTGGTCAATGCATCCACGAGGTTCGCGGATGGCGGGGAGCTGGGTCTCGGGGCGGAGATCGGAATTTCGACCACGCGCCTACATGCCTATGGACCGATGGGCGCGGAAGGGTTAACCACCACCAAGTTTGTTGTTCGCGGGACCGGGCAAGTCCGGTCGTAAACAACTAGGGAGCCACAAGGCCAAGCATGACCAAGAAGAAGAGCACGGCAGCGAAGGTAGTAGCGAAGAACTCGCCAGAGTCTCGTGGGCGCGGCAAACGCCCGGGCGCGCATGAAGAGGTTGCGGCGCCGGCAGCTCCGACCACAGAAGGCCTCGACGGCGCGATGAAGGCGTTGGGGCTCGGCCTCGACAAGAAGGGGCTCGAGCCCGTCCTTCTCGACGTGCGTCAGCTGTGTTCGTTCTGTAACTACCAGCTCGTGCTCTCGGGGCGGTCGGATCGGCAGGTCGACGCGATCGCCGATGGCATCGAAGCGGGCCTGAAGGCCGAGGGCTATCGCCCGATCGGTGCCGAGGCCGCGCGGTCGAGTGGTCAGTGGGCGTTGCTCGATTACGGTGACTTCGTGGTGCACGTGTTCCTGCACTCCGCGCGCGAGCACTACGACCTCGAAGGGTTGTGGAACGACGCGCCGCGGATTCCGATCGACGTGCCGCCGGATGCGCGGATCCCGCTCGACGAGCAGTACGAGCCGTCGCTAGTTTCGTGAAGCTGCACCTTGGCGTCGTCGGGAAATTGAAAGAGGCGTACCTGGTTTCTGCGGAAGCCGAGTACCTCAAGCGATTGAAGCCGATCTGCACGCTGAACGTGCACGAGGCGAAGGACGAAGCGGGGTTACTCGCTGCGTTGCCGGCGAACGCGCACGTCTACGCATTCGACGAGCGCGGCGAGATGATCACGTCCCAACAGCTCGCGGACATGATCGCGGCCGAGCAATCCCACGGTGGCGGTGCGCCGATCGCGTTCTTGATCGGCGGCGCAGACGGCCATAGCGACGCGGTTCGGAAGAAGGCACGCAAGCTGATCGCGTTCGGCAAGATGACGATCGCGCACCGGCTCGTCCGGATCCTCGCGCTCGAACAGATCTATCGCGCGTTCAAGATCGTCCGCGGCGAGCCGTATCACCGTGACTAATTTTTACGAGCGTTCTTGATCGCCCGATCGACTTCGCGCTTGTCGTCGGCTTCCTTCTTCGTCGCGCGCTTGTCGTACTGCTTCTTGTTCGTGACGAGGCCGAGCTCGACCTTCACGCGATGGCCCTTGAAGTACAGCGCGAGCGGCACGAGCGTGTAGCCCTTGATCTGCGTCTGCGTGAACATCTTCTCGATCTGATGCTTGTGCAGCAGCAGCTTCCGCACGCGCGTGATCTCGTGATTCCACCGGTTCGCCTGCGCGAACTCGTTGATCTGGACGCCGTGGAGATACGCCTGGCCTTTGCGAATCTCCGCCCAACCGTCGCTGATCACGACGCGCGCATCGCGTAACGACTTCACCTCGGATCCGACGAGCTGGATGCCCGCCTCCATCCGCTCGTGGATGTGAAAGTCATGCGCCGCCTTGCGATTCGTGGCGATGACTTTCGTGATCTCTGATTCGGCGGCGCGCAACTACCACTCCCCGACGTTCGGCATCGACGTCCACGGTTCGGCGGGTTCTTTCGAACCACCCTTTTGCAACAGCTCGACGGAGATCAGGTCCGGCGACCGGACGAACGCCATGTGGCCATCGCGCGGTGGGCGGCTGATCGTGTAGCCGAGATCGATGAAGCGCTGGCATGCGGCGTAGATGTCGTCGACCTCGTACGCGACATGCCCGAAGTTGCGCCCACCCGAATAGGCACCCGCGTTGTCCCAGTTATGCGTGAGCTCGATCAGCGGCGAATCGCCGGGCCTCTCGCCGAGGAACACCAACGTGAACCGACCTTTTTCGTGGTCGCGCCGGCGCGTCTCGACGAGGCCCAGCCCATCGCAAAAAAACCGCAGCGCCGCCTGCAGGTCGTTCACGCGAATCATCGTGTGCAGGTAGCGCATGACCGTTGCGTAGCATTCTTCGCTATCATCGCGCCATGAGCGACGAGCCGAACGTCCTGGTGAACTACCGCCTCGACAAAGACAAGCCACTGCGCCTCCGGTGGCTCGCCACGGATGGCGTCCCCGGCGATGGCTACAAGCCGCAGGTCACCGCGATCACGCTGCCGACCGGCGAGAAGCTCGAGATGGATGCCAGCGCGATCATGGAGCAGAGCCACCCCGATCCGGCAGGCGGCGACGGCGCGTTCTTCGTCACGTTCGCCGGGATGGTCGGCTACGCGACGGATCATCCCGACCGCAAGCACATCGACGGCTTCGACGACCAGGAGATCGATTACGACCTCGCGTTCGTGCACGAGGAATCCGGGCGCGTCGCGACCCGCGATACGGACTTCACGATCGTCGAGCAGCCGCGCGGGTGGGCGCACAAGCTGACGAAGCGCGCGTCGTGAAAGACGAGCGGCCGAGCTTCACGGCGGCGTGGGTGGCCGCGGCCCGCACGTTCGGGGAGCTGCTGCCCGACGAGCTCCATCTCGCCGACGATCCGTACGGCGCCGCGTTCGCGAAGACGCGCCTCCACGAACGGCTCCGGGATACGCAGATCGGTCGCACGCTCGCGCTGTCGCCGGGGCTCGGCACGTGGATCATGTACATGCAGGTCCGAACGCGTGTGCTCGACGATATCGCGCGGGCATTTGCCAAGCGCGAGGGCGCCCAGCTCGTGTTGCTCGGCGCCGGCTACGACACGCGCGCGCTACGCCTCTCGCTGGGGATGCGGGTGTTCGAGGTCGATCATCCGGCGACCCAGCGGCGCAAGCAGCGCGTGCTCGATCGCTTGGGTACGCACTCGCCGGCGACCTACGTGACGTGGGACTTCGAACAGCGTCCGATGGACGAGCTCGCCGACGCGCTCGCGGATGCGGGCTTGGATCGCGACAAGCCCGTGCTCACGATCTGGGAAGGCGTGACGATGTACTTGTCGGAAGGTGCGATCGAAGCGTCGCTCGCGGCGATTCGGGAATTCGGCGGCGCCGGGAGCCAGCTCGCGATGACGTACTTCGAGCGCGAGCGCATCGATCGCCCGCACTGGATGATGCGGATCGTGCGAACCGCCGTGCGCGGCATCGGCGAGCCGTTCGTGTGGGGTTGGGATCACGAGCAACTACCGGCGTATCTCGCGGAGCGCGGGTTTCGCGTCGTCGCGAATCGGTCGGTCGAGACCGCCGCGCTCGATTACGTGCCCGAGCGGATCGCGAAGCTCACGCGCGCGCGCAACAGCTGCATCGCGCTGGCGGACGTGATCTAGATGGCGCTCCAAGCCACGATGCGAAAGTTCGAGATCGCGTTGGCGAACGCCGATGCCGAGATCTACGAAACGATCGAGCTGCGTGTCGCGCAGCATCCGTCGGAGAACGAGCGGTTCCTCGTGGCCCGTGTGCTCGCTCGCGTGTTGGAGCACGGCGAAGGGCTCGAGTTTTCCAAGGGTGGCGTATCGGATGATTCGGAGCCGGCGATCACGCAGCGCAACCTGCGCGGCGAGATCACGGCGTGGATCGAGGTCGGCTCGCCGTCGCCCGATCGTTTGCACAAAGCCGCGAAGGCGTCGCCACGTGTGGCGGTCTACACCTGGAAGCCGGGGCTGCGTGCCGCGATCGACGAACGGGGCGTTCATCGCGGTGACGAGATTGCGATTCACGAGATTCCGCAAACCTTCCTCGATGACGTGGCAAAAACCGTCGAGAGAACGAACCGTTGGGACATTTCGGTCACCGGCGGTGTGATCTATCTGACGGTCGGGGATCAGCTTTTCACGTGGTAAACTTTTGGTTGCCCGTCGCGTCTAAGAGGGAGCCCTTTATGAAGAACCTGATCCTTGCAGTCGTAGCCTCTGCCGCCCTGGCAGGTTGCTACAGCGAAGACCCCGGTGTTGCGGTTGGTTACGGTGGCGGTGGTTACGTCGCCGCTGGCCCGTCGATGGCGTACGTGTCGCCCGGCGTCCAAGTAATCGCCGACTACGACTACCCGGTGTTCTACAGCGATGGCTTCTATTGGCGGTACGACGGCGGCATGTGGTACCGGTCCGGCTACTACAACCGCGGTTGGGCGGTCTCGTACAACGTGCCCGTCGGCGTGCGTGGCATCGGCCACCCCGAGTACTACTCGCACTATCGCGGCGGCGGTTACTACGGTGGGTACCGTGGTGGCTATCGCCCGAACACCGCATGGGGCGCGCGCCAAGGTGGCGTTCGCGTCGACGGTGGATACCGTGGCGGTTATCGCGCGCCGGCCACCGTGTATCGCGGTGGTGGCGGCTCGCGTCCGGTCGTTCGCGATCACCGTCGCTAGTTGCGAGGTTTGATCTTACTCGTCGCGGCCTGTGGAAGTGCCGCGGCTCCGGCTCCCAAGAAGCCCGGCGCGTATCACGATCCCGATGGTGCGCGCGGGCAACTGCCGTCGGTCGACACGCGCAAGAACGAGCTCGCGCTCGTCCGGCACACGCTCGATACGATGTACGCGCATCGCCTGGCGAAGCTCGCGCGCTATCACCTCGACGAGGATCAGATCTTCGCGGCCGCCGAGAAGTCGATCGCTGCGGCGACGAGTTGGTACCAGTACGACGCCGCGCTCTACGCGGTGATGGCGGCGTTTCACGATGGCCACTTGAGCTATCACCCACCGCAGACCGCGGCGCCGAAGCGCGGTTATTACAGCGTGCGCTTGGGGCTAAAGACCGTGATCGGTGGCGGCGCGCTGCTCGTGGCGGCGGTCGATCCGGGGAGCGAGGTCGCGGCCGCGGGCGTCGGACCCGGCGACGCGGTGATCGCGATCGACGACAAGCCGATCGATCGCGTGTTCGCGCGCGAGACCGGGACGCGTGGCGATGCGCGGCCGGAATCGGCGCTCGTGTCGTTCGCGAAGACGTGGACCTCCGTGCTGGTGACGAAGGGCGACAAGCCGCGGCAGCGATCGATCGGCGTGCGCAAGCGATCCGGTGGTGACGTGACGGTGCAGATCACGCCGAAGCCGCCGGTGTCGCCGAAGAAGGATGTCGTCGCGATCGAGAAGCGAGGTGACGTCGCGATCGTGACGTTGAAGTCGCTCGAGGGCGGGAAAGCGCGCCAGAAGGCGATCGATACCGTGCTCGCGGATGCGCGCAGCTCGAAGGGCATCGTGATCGATCTGCGCGGTGATCGCGGTGGCATCGATACGGTCGGGCATCGCGTGGTCGCCGGCCTCGTTCCGGGGAAGGCGGCGGTCGCGACCTATCGCGTGCTCGCGGCGCCGGAGACGCTCGCGCGCCGGCCGAAGTGGAAGGATCTCGTCGCCGAGGCCGATGGATTCTCCGCCGTGCAGACCACGACGGTCGACGGCCTCGATCAGCCGTATGCCGGCAAGGTCGCAGTGATCGTCGACGCCGGATGTATCTCGACGTGCGAGGTCGTCGCGGCCGCGTTGCGCGCGGACATCGGCGCCGTGCTCGTCGGAGACATCACGGGTGGCAGCAGCGGCGCGCCGGTCGATGTCGCGCTCCCGGCGAGCAAGGGCTCGCTCGCGATTCCGACGTGGAACCTGACCACGCCGGATGGCAAGCCGATCGAAGACGACGGCGTCGCCCCGGATCTCGTCGTGGGACCGACGCCGGATGGACTCGCGGCCGGCCACGACGAGCCGCTCGATGCAGCGATCGCGCGCGTCACGCCATGATCGAATCGTGGACGAACTGCGCCAATCCAGGTGCGGTCTTGTCGATGTTCGCCGCGAATCGCGGATCACCGACGTAGAGCGCGGCGAGGTTTCGCTGCATCTCGATCGAGCAGGGATAGAACCAGCGATCGATATGCGCGCGATGCGCCGCGACCACGCCTTGGACGCGAGCATCCGACGGCGGCGCGCCCTCGCCCATCAGCTCGGCGAACCGCGCATAGATCAGCTCGCCTTCGCGCTTGATCGCATCCCACTCCGCCTTGCCGTACGACTTCGTCCGCCGCGCCGATTCTTTGTACGCGTCGGTGTGGCCCCAGCGCTGCTCGGCTTCTTCCTGATATCCGTCGAACATGTCTTTCACGTCGGTCTCGCTCATGGCTCCTCCTTGGTGGCGAAGCGCGGTATCGAGTCCGCGGATCATCGCGTCGATGCGCGCACGCTTCTCGATCAACATCTCGCGATGCTTCTCGAGCGCGCCACGCGCCTGTCCGTGATCGATCACGCGTGCGATCTCGTCGAGCGGCAACCCGAGCTCGCGATACACGAGCACCTGTTGCAGCCGGCGCACATCGCCCTCGCTATACAACCGATAGCCGGCATCGCTCCGCGCAGACGGTTGCACCAACCCGATCTCGTCGTAGTGGTGCAGCGTCCGCACGGTGACACCGGTCAGCCGCGCGAGGTCTCCTACCGTGAATGCCATGCCATCACCCTGGTGCCTCACGTCACGTGAGGGTCAAGGGATCCAGAAGTCCCGCGGATACAAGATCGTCAACTGCGCGGATTTCCCGACAGCTTTCGTCAAATAGTCCTGCTGCGCCGCGAGCTGCTTCGCGTTGCCGATCACGAACGGTACATCCGCCGGCGCCAACTTGCCGACGCCCGGCAACACGTGACCGTAGACCTCGAGCATCCGATCGAACAGCGTCTTCGCGAACCCCGGCTTCGCTGCGAGCTCCAAGATCTTCGCGCGGAACGCACGCACCATATCCGGCGGTTGTCCGTCGACGAGATCCGCCGCCATCTTCTCCGCGCGATATTCGAAGGCTCGCGACACTCGGGCACCGAACAACGAGCCGAACGCACTCGCGACCGCGTAGCGCGCGATGTTCTCGTCGGGCTTCGCGGCACGCAGGCGATCGATCACGAACTGGAGCGTCGTCGGCAACAGCGGACAGCGCTCGGCGTAGTACTCGAGGTAGCCCTGATCGATGTGCGGGCGCAGCCCGTTCGAATACGCGAGGCCCGCGGCCCACGTCTGCGAAAACATCGAGTGCGCGCCATGTCCCGTGTAGAGATTCGAAGCGAGGTAGTCGAGCACCGAATCGTCTCGCGTATCGGCGTAGTGCGGCAGCGGCGCGAGGTTGATGTGAACGCCCGAGCTCGTCGACGGCGCGATCAACCCGACGTACGGCGAGGTCGACTTCGTTCGTGCGGTCACGCGCGCGCGGAACTGACCCTTCGGGGCTTGCTTGATCGCGACCGGCGCCGTCGTCGGAATCGCGTCGACGAGCGTCTTCAGATCCGCAGCGATCGCCTGTTCGTTCGCCGCCGAGCCGACCACGACGATCCGCGCCTTGCCCGCTCGTACGATCTGCGCGCGAATCGCCTCGAGCTTCTTCAGCGCCGCGGGCGCACCGCTCGAGAAGTCCTTCACGAACTGCCGGCACACGAACGGCCAGTCTTGCGCGAGCGAATCGTCGGGAATCTCGGCGAGCAGGACCTGGAGGTCGGCACCGAGTTGCTTCACCACCGGCGACGAGCTCGCCGCGAGCTTTTGCGCCGCCGCGACCAGCTGCGGGCGCTTGGCGGGCGCCGCAATCGCGTTGACTTGCGCGATCACGTCCGCTCGCTGCTTGGCCTCCCCCGGATCCGCGAGCATCCAGGCGAGCCGCTGGAGATCCCACTCCTGCGTCAGGAATGAATTCGTGTGCGCCTGCAACGCGTCTTGGTGCCACCACGCATCGCGCGGGTCGTCGACCCACATCTCTTCGGAGTCCTGCATGCGCTTGCGCTGCGCGGCGAGCTCGTGCGAGACGACATCACGTAGCCGCGGCAGGTTCTCGATCCGCCAATCCGGCGCGAGCATCATGCGACGAATCCATTCGAGCGCGCGCTTCGCCTCACCCACGCCGAGGCCCTGCCCGCTCAACTGGAGCTCTTCGCGGAGCGTGCGGTTGTTGCCGATGTACCTCACCTCGAACGCCAGCAGCTCGTCGCGTAGGCGGTCCGCCATGTCGGCCGCGCTGATCGGTTTTCCGTCGACGATGACCCCGGAACCGGAGAGCAGTCCCGGAAATCCCGCGAGGAACATATGATCTTTGGGATCGACGGCGCTCGCGAAGTCGAAGGCGAGATCGACCTTCATGCTTTGCATCGAATCGAAGGTCGCGGTGAACGTCCGGACTCCGGACAGCTCGCCCGTCTCGTACTTCAGCCCGCCATCGAGCGTCATCGGCGGCGAAGGCACGAGCGGTGGCATCGCGACGGCTGCTTGCGAGGCTTCGAGCTCGTGCGTGGCGGCGTCGTACACGGTCTGGTACTTCGCGAGTGTTGCGGCCGCGTCGGGCGTCTTGTACTCGGCCTGTAATCGAGCCAGCTCGTCGGTGCCGCGCTTCACGCGAGCGTCGTCGAGTTGCTTGCGTAGCTGCGGACTCGGCTTTGCCGCCGCCGCATACGGCTTCTCGAGTAGGCCCCACTTCGCGATCCGGTCGCGCCATGGATTGCCGGACTGGGCGAGCACGTCCTCGACAGCCGTCAGCGCCGGCTTCATCGTCATCGATTTCTCGAAGCCCGGCACCTTCGCGAGGTCCATCACCTGCACGAGCCACCGATCATCTTCGCCGCGCTCGCCGAAGCCGGGTGGTTGATCCATGAACCGGGCGAGCGAGCGGCGCTTGGCCACGACCCGCGCCTTCACGCGCTTGTCGAACGCGATCAGCTCCGGATCGGAGTCCGGGAGCTTCGCGATGCGTGTGAGCTCGCCCGCGATGATCGCGCGAAGGTCGTCCAGCGTCTTGCGATCGAGGTGATCGGGACGCACGCCATCGAGCTCGATCGCGACCGTTTGGCCCTGATCGCGGCTGACACTCGCGATCAACCGAGTCGCGCCCGTGTCGATCACGCGACGCTTGCCGTCGATCAGTTTGGCGTAGAGCGGAGTTGCCTCGTCCCCGGCGAACGCATCGATGAACAAGCCGAGCAGCGTCCGATCCGCGAGCTCGAGGTTCCGCGTCGCCGGCCACGCGATCTCGACGATGCCCTGCCCCGTGCCATCCGCATCGGGAAATTCGACGACCGTCCCCGAGCCGGCAATCGCACCTTTGACCGCCGGCATCTCCGCTTCCGTAAAGACGTGCCCGCGTGGACCGCCCTGCTTCGCCAGGATCGCGTCGGTTCGCGCGAGCACACTCTCGAGCGGCATCGTCGACGGGTAGGCGGCGATCAGGCCCATGTTCCCGAGCGTGTAGTGGTCGTGGTGATACGTCCGGATATCGGCCGGCGTCATCCGCCGGATCGCCTCGGGATAGCCACCGGCCTCGTACGACAGCGGGTGCGCGACGCCATAGACCAGCTGGCCGATCGCGCGGTTCACGACGGCGTCCGGCCCTTCGTACGCCCGAACCATCTCGTTGTAGACCGTGCCCTTCTCCTCGAGGCCGGTCTTCTCGATGCCGAAGTTGCGGACCTCGCGGCGAATCTCTTCGTCGGTGTAGTCGGGGTGGAGCAACGTATCGAGCTGATCCGCAAACTCGTCCCAATACGCGTCGGGCCCGCCGATCGTGTTGAACGCGTACTGGGTGTGCCATTGGCTCGTGAACGCGGTGCTCGCGGCTAACCGCATCACCTCGTTCGAGCCGAACCGCCGCCCGCGATTGCCCTTGCCGAGCAACAAGTGCTCCTGCGTGTGCGGCTCGCCCATGTCCGAGGTCGGAAACGTGGTGACCCAGATGTAGCCCTGTGGTGCGGTCTCGATCTGGAACCAATCGAGCGTGAAGCCGGTCGTGTCGTGAACGAAACGCGCGCCGACCCGTCTTCCATTGTCGTCGGTACAGACGGATGAGACCTGCCAGCCTTTCACGTGACCGTGGTCGCGCAGTGCGTCGAGTCGGGGCGGAAGCTCCGGGTCCGCGGGGCGGGCGGCAGGTGGTTCCGCGGTGGGTGGGACCGGACTCACCTTCTGGGGTTGTCCCGAACATGCGGCAAACAAGGCGAACGCGAGCAGCCGGCGCATTGCGACACATTATCTCTTTCTGGCCAATCGCCGCCGGATCCGGGAAACTAGTCTCGTGAACCGAGTCGCGTTTGCCATTGCGATGCTGGTGGCGTCGCACGTGTACGCGGCAGGTACGCACTGGCGGCTCAGCACGCAGCGCGGCCCGATCCATGTCTGGATTCCGGACAACTACGATCGCGATACCGCGATGACGATCGTGTTCGTGCATGGCTACAACACGAACGTCGATGCGGCGTGGAGCGACTACAAACTGCCGGAGCAGTTCGAGCACTCGCAGTTGAATGCGATGTTCATCGCGTGTGCGGCGCCGTCCGCGTTGAATCGGCCCGTGATGTGGTCGTCGTTGACCGGCCTACTCGCCACGGTCGTTGCCGAGCTCGGACAACCGCTGCCGAAAGGCGAGCTGATCGCGGCGGGACATTCGGGTGCGTATCGCACGCTCGTGCATTGGCTCGGTGAAACGTCGCTTCACACGCTCGTGCTGCTCGATGCGGCGTACGGCGAAGAGGATCAGTTCATGGAGTGGGCGAAGGACACGTCGCATCGCCTGATCAACGTCGCGAGTGACACGGTCCAGGAATCGAACTGGATCGCGATGTACCTGCCGCAGATGAAGAAGATGTACGGCCTGCCCGAAGCGTGGACCGATGAAGCGCGGGCGGCGCGCCTGCTCTACGTGCGGACGAGTGTCGGGCACATGCCGATGATCACCGAAGGCGTGGCGCTGCCGCGGGCACTGCAAGTCCTCGCGAAATAGGTCGAGCCTGCGAGGCGTTCGATCGCGATGAACTGGCTGATGCTCGCGCTCGTGGCATGCGCGTCGCCGGCTCCCGTGAAAGGATCACCGCACGTGGCCCAAACTCGCGATGAAGCGCTCGCGCTCGTGATCGGCAGGCTCGCCGCGGATCGGCCGGGCGTCCGGTTCGCGGTCAAAGAAGAGCTCCGCGGCGGCGGGTTGAACGGGCCGTTCGTGTTCGCGATGGAGCCAGCCGCCGGGCCGTTCCTCGTCGAGGTCGGTAGCTCCGAGGTCGTGGTGTTGAAGTCGATGGCGACAACGCGGTTATCCGTAAACGACTGGGAGCTGAAGAAGTACGGCGTGCTTCAGCGGTAGGCTCGCCGGATGAGAATCGTGTGGTTGTTCTTGATCGTGGCGTGTTCGAAGCCGGCGCCCGCACCCGAGCCGATCAAGTCGACGCCACCACCGGCACCCGCGCCTGTTGAAACGGGCAAGCTGAAGCTCACCGGCATCGAGCCTGCGAAGGGCGACGTCGACGGTGGCACGTACGTCCGGATCACCGGCAATCGCTTCATCGCCGATGGCGCACGCAACGCGAAGGTCTACTTCGGCAACCGCCAAGGCACGGTCGTGCGGTTCGCGAGCGATACCGAGCTGATCGTCGAGGCGCCGGGCGGCAAGGTTGGTGAAGTCGTCGACGTGCTCGTGATCTTCGAGCCCGGCGGCGAGATGAAGCTGCCGCAGGCGTTCACGTTTATCGAGAAGCCTAGTGGCCCACGGCCTTGAGCGCGTCGTCGCGATAATTCTTGAACCACGCCGCGTTGTCGTCGACAGCCGCGATCGAGTGACTAGCATCGACCGCGAACTTCGGATTGTTCGTCAGCGACGCGAGCCGCTTTAGCATCGCGAGCGCGCACCCGCGGCGCAGCACCTTGTCGTACGCGAGCGCGAGCTTCAGCGTCGCATCCGCGTTGTACGGATCCTTGATCAGCGCACTGCGATACTTGTCGACGGCGGTCCGCTCGTAGCTGACCTTCACTTTTTCATCGGTCGCCTTGTCGGCTTCGGCACTCGCCGCATCACCGCTATCGATGATCGGCTTCGCCGCGGGCGGCTGCGGATGCCACTTCTTCGGATCGTCTTGGAATTGGACATCGCACTTGTCGACATACGCGACCGGCGGCGGCGCTTCGATCACGTCCTTGTGCGGCTTCACCTCCGGCGTGTGCGGACGCTCCGGTGGATCGCCGTATAGCGGTTGGCAGGCCGATACCAAGACAAACCCCAAGCACAGCAGTTTCCCCATCCGAAAACGGTAGCGCGGGCTAGTGCTCGTCGCCAGGATGACTTGCGGGAGTCTCGGTCGCGGCGCCTTGATGGACGCCCTTCGCTGCCTGGTCCGACAGCATCTGGAGCATCTGCTGCTTTTGCGCGCTGTCGTATTCGGCGTCGGAGAACTGGTTCGTCTTGTATGGCGCGGTCGCGTACGTCCCGGTGAAGTCGGCCATCTGCTCGAGATCGGGATCGCTACCGGGCACGAAGCGCGCGCCGCGAAGCTCGCCGATATGAAACGGCCCGCTCGCCTTCGCGTCGACGATCACCTTCCCGAAGTAGGTGAGATCGACTTTCTGCGAGCCCTGCGCGAGCGGTTGCTTCCACCGCGTCCAGCCGACCGGACTCCCGGCGTTGTCGTAGAGGTTGCAGTCGATGATGTAGTTGCCGGCGAGCTTCACGTCGATGCCCGCGTAGACGACGAGCGAGCCGTTGACGATCGCGTCGGAGAACGTGCCATTGAAGCGCGCTGGAATCGCGCCGCTCGGATCGTATTGAAAGTCGAAGTGGCCGCGCTGCGTGCCGTGACCGGTGCCGTCGTCGAACTCGACGTAGACACCGATCGCGGCTTGGCGCTTCACACCGATCGTCGACGGAGTGAGCACCGCGTTGAAGCCGCCCTCGCCCGCCGTGTATTGCATCGGGATCTGCGCCGGGTTCGGCTGATTCGGATCGGCGATCGCGGCGAACGCCTGCACGATCTTCGCGCCGACGACCGGCGAGCCGCCCTTCATGATCGTCAGCCGCGTGTTCAACACGTCATCGCCGACGACGAAGTACTTGTCCGCAGTGAACAAGAACTCGACGCCGTCATCTGCTTCCGTCGGGCGCAAGCTCTCGTGGCGCTTGTTCGGATGCAGGAGGTCGTCGTGCTCGAGCGTCAACGGCCGCGAGCTCGGCGGATAGACGTTCGCGCGGCGATACGCCGTCACCGGATCGTCGTGCGAGAGGCCTTCTTGGCCGAGCTCGTTGTACGCGACGACCGGCCCGTGACCGCTCATGGTCGGGGCTGTCGTCGGCGACGAGCTCGTCGCTGGGGAAACCGTCGAGGAAGTTTGCGTCGCCGGTGCTTCGTCGTGCGTTTGATTCGCGCTCGACGAGCAATGTCGGATCGCGAACGCTGCGATGAAGCCGAGTGCGGCGACGCTAATTACTACAGCCCGACGCGCCGCCATCGTTGCAGACGCCTTTTTCCTTCATGTCGTAGTGGTTGAGGCTGCCGTATTCGCACGACCACCATGCTTGATGGTTCGTGTATTTGCCGCCGCCGCAGATGTTCGAGAAGCTGCCGGTCGTGTTGTAGCCGCCCGACGACGCTTCACTGACGGCGCCGTCGTCATGGCCCGGCAGGATCGACGATTGCGCATACGGTGCGAGCCAGCCGTCGCCGCCGATCATGCCGAACACGTCGCCGCGCGTTTCGTAGTGGTTCCAGCCGTTGCGATGATCGCTCGGGCCGATGTGGCCGGCGAGATAGCAACCACCGAACACTTGGCCGAGCCAGCCGGTGCCGCCGAGCTCGCTGCCGCCTTCATTGCTCGCGGCGATCACGGCGTAACCGATGTTCCACGTGTTGCCGTACAACGACAACGTGCGCGACAGGACGGCGCCACCGTTCGAGTACGTGTACACGTAGCAAAGGTTTCCGCCCGTGCAGTACGTGTCGAGTACCGACGCGAACTGAGCCGAGGCCGTCGCCATGCTGTTGTTTTGATCGACATACGCGTCGACGGAGACTTCACCCGCCCAGTTTCCCAAACGGCCGTTGCCGTTCCCTCCCGAGAAGCCCGTCGAGCAGATGCCACCCATGTGGATGTCGTACACGGTCGCATTCGCGACTGCAGGTGCGACGAGTAACGCTGCTGCGATCAGGAGTCGAGCTGACATGCGTTGGTCCCCCCACATTCACTCTGCGTAAATCGGTGTCGGGACCGCAACGATTTTTCGTTGACGTGATCCGTTAGGGTGTCAGTGGGGTAGCTGGCGTTACAGCTGCGTGTAGGTCAACAAGTGTGCACCTCGTGAACGCACGCTTTTCCGACGACGATTCCGCAGAGGCAGGGTTCCTCGTCGTCAGAAATTTCCTACACGCTCCACAGCGTCCACGCGATGCCGTACACCGCGCCGATCACGCACAACCATTCGGTCGTCGCGACGATGCCGATGTGATCGGCGAGCACGCCGGCGGCAATGCCCGATGCACCGATCGCGAGCGTCGCGAGGCCGTAGTCGATCGCCATCACGCGACCGCGCACGGCATCCGGCGTCTCGACTTGGAGACCGTACGTCGATAGCGCCCATTGCGCGCCACCGCCCAGGTGCGCGGCCATGACGAAGATCAACGCGACGACGAACGAGCTCGCGGCGACGAAGCCGCCGTACGAGGCCGCGTACGTGAGGCACGAGATGCCGCACACGAGAACGACCGCGCGCCGGCCCGGCGTTGCGCCGACGACGTAGCGAACGACGATCGGGCCGAGCATCGCGCCCAAGCCGCGCGCCGAGAGTAATAGCCCGGTCGCGACGTGGCTCGTGTAGCGCCGCGCGGCGAACACGGGGATGAGGCCGACGATGCCGTTCGCGACGCTGACGCCGCCCTTCGCGAACACGAGGCGTAACACGCGCGGCGATCGCCGGATGAACGCGAACGCTTCGCGCAACGAGCCATCCTGCGAGCGCTCGACTTGCATCGGTGCGCGGATCGTCGCGATCGATGCGGCGGACGCCAAGAACGACACGGCGTCGACGACGAATGCGGCATTGCGACCGAACACCTCCGCCACCACGCCGCCGAGGCCCGCGCCGACCAACAACATCGATCCCCAGATCGCGCCCATCAAGGCCTGCGCGGTCGCGAGGTGCTCCTTCGGCACGAGGTTCGGTGTCGCCGCGGTCATGGTCGGATCCGAAAAGCTGGCCCCGACGGCGAGGAGCGCGGTGAGTGCCACGGCGGCGGGCACGCTATGCGCGAAGCACATCGCCAGCGCGATCGGCACGCGCACCAGATCGGCGATCACGAGCGTGCGCCGACGATCGAACCGGTCCGCGATCACACCCGCGAGTGGCGCCGCCAGAAACACGGGCAGCACTGTCGCCGCGTAGATGTAGGCCGGCGCCCCCGCATGCCCCGTCAGCTCGGTCACCAACGACGCCACGGCGACGAACGTGAACCAATCGCCGGCGAGCGACACCACGCTCGCGATCACGAGGCGGCGAAAGTCGCGGTTCTGTACGAGCACCGCACGCAGCGAAGCCACGCGCGCAAACTAGCACCCCGCGCGAACGTTGTGCCGCCACCACGTCAGCGACCGGCCAACCCTTTGGTACGGTACGGCCGGGTCACGATGAACAAACTCCGGCTCCTCGTTTTCATCGGCGCAGGCATCTCGCTCCTGTACTCGCTGATCCACGCGATCGTGTTCCGAATGCCGGGCCGCTCGCGCGATGCCGCGAAGAAGCGCCTCGATCAAGCGGACTGGCTCGATTCGGATTCGAAGGCCGGTGCGCTCGTGAAGTCTACGGGCAAGGTCGGCCTCAAGGATGTAGGCGATCGGTTCGTTTCGCCGCTCAGCGAGATCCGCTGCGTCGTGTTGCACATGCGTGCGCTCGTACGCAAAGGCCGTGGCCCGTCGGGCGAGATGGTCGAGAAGATCCAGATCAAGCCGTTCGTGATCGAGGATGACGGCACGAAGATCACGGTCGAGGCCACGCACGCGCTGCTCGATATCGGGCCCACGCCGCCGCCGAAGACCGCGGACCTCCACAAGCTGTTCACGGAGCTCGGGGTTCAAACCGCGTCGGCTGCATCGCGATGCGAGGAGACCGTCGTCGAGATCGGTGCGACCGTGACGGTTGCCGGCAAGCTCGTGACGTCACCGACCATCAAGATCGTCGGCGACGAGGCCAATCCGATCGTGATCCGGACGGAGCGCGTGCGGTCGGCCGTGTCGAACGAGCCGTAGTGGACAAAGCGACGCGCAAGTTGCTGCGACGGGGCATGCGCGAACAGGAGCGCGAAGCGAGCCTCCGCGCGTTGCCACTCGCGATCGCCGAGCTCGAGGCAATGTTCGACCATCTCGATGCCGAGATTCCACGGCGCGGCTGCGATCACACACGCCGGCTCACGAAGGCGTGGCTCGCCGCCAACGGTCACGACGCCGAACCCGTGCTGACTTGGCTCGATGCGCACGCCGGCAACTGTGACTGCATGGTGGTCATGAACGCGACGCAGGAGCTCGAGCGAGCGAAATCCGCGCTCGGAACGCTGCCGGATTAGCCGAACAGCGTATCGACTTCGATGTCGGACTCGCCGTCGGCGTCGAGGATCCGTCCACCCTGCTCGATGAAACCGCGCAGGTGAAACTCGACGAGGTGCACCGCATGCAGCAACGCCGACAGCGTACCTGCCCCGATCGGCGGATGACTCGACTTGTGAATCCCGGTGATCTCGACCGGACAGTGCGCCTCGTAATTCAGTCCTTCGTCCACGCCGTCGCCGAGCGTGTACGGCTTGCCGATCGCGATGTGGCCCGCCGCGCGATGACCATCCGGGTACACGAAGACCACGCGCTTCTTGGCGACCCATTCGGGTGTCGGCCTCGTCATCGAGCTCGATCGTATCAACATTACGCACGCACCAACGAGGTGTGCCTCGCATCGAGTCCTGTGCATCGAAGTGCCTCAGAACTACGAGTTGTAAGTCGCGGCAATCATTCGACCCAACTTACAAACCCGTGTGCCACTTCGCGTGCCAAGTTTCTTCATCGACCGATATAAAATATCCGCCGAATTCAATCTGTTTCACTCCAGGGCGAGGTATCTACGAGCTGTGCGGATGGTGAAAGAACGTGGCCAGCTCGATCTCCCGAAGGTGTTCACGCGCCCACGACGCCCGGACAAGAACGGGCAACGCCGTGGCGGTCAACGCATCGGTGCAGGCCGGCCACGCAAAGTCCGGGGCCCTGGCTCGAAGGAGCCACACGCCAAGCGCAAACGTGTTCGCAAAGATCGTCCTCTACACGTCGTCTTGCGCACGAATCCCGAGCTCGGCTCGTTCCGCACGCCCACCGTGCTCGCCGCGATCCGCGCGGCCACGTTCATGGCCACGCGTTACGAGGACTCGTTCCGGATCGTCGAGTTCAGCGTTCAAACCAATCACATCCATCTGCTCGTCGAAGCGAGCGACAAGGCAGCGCTCTCGAACAGCATGAAGGCATTCGAAAGCTCGTGCTCGAAGCGCGTGAACGCCGCCATCAGCAAGGCTCGCGGCTATGCTCGGCGCCGGCGCGGCTCTGTCTTTCGCGATCGCTACTTTGCAACCGAGCTCGCCACGCCACGCCAAGTTCGCAACACGCTCGCGTACATCCTCAACAACTGGCGCCATCACGCGGGCGATCGCGATACCAAGTGGAACATCGATCCCTATTCGAGCGGCCTCGCATTCACGGGCTGGCTCGAGTGTCGCGGCGCGCCGATGGCGCGGACCCCGGCGGCGCTCGCGGTGTTGCCGAAGAATTATCAACCTCCGATCACTACATCGCCGCGTAGCTTCTTGATCCGCGTGCTGTGGAAGAAGCGCTATCCGCTGATCTCGCTGTTCGAAGTGCCAGGTGGCGGAGCAGAGTGAGCGAGGCGTAGTCCGAACTTTCTCGCGAAGGCTGCGTCCAAACAGCCTGCTCCGATCCACCTGGAGCATCGGCCACACCGCGATGTCATAGCGGCATGCTCGACTGTCTGACGAGGGAGCGGAAATGGAGCCGCTTGTACAGCAAGAAGATTGGACGTGTTCTAAGCGACAACAAGGCAACTCGGCGTGTACAGGAGTTGCGCCAATTGCCACTACCCATCGCGGATCTGGACGCGATGTTCGAGCACCTCGGCGTCGAAGTTTCCGAGGACGGCTGCGACGGCAGCCTTCGACTGGCCGAGATGTGGCTCGCCGAGCGCGGCCACGACGCGGTTCCGGTGCGCGAATGGCTCGAAGAGCACGGCGGCTTCTGCGATTGCGAAGTGATCTACAACGTGAGGACCGTGCTCGATCGGGCGAAGTCCGTGATGCCGCGAAAGGTCAGCGCGTAGCCGGAAAGCCTGCTACATAGCGGGCCGTGCTCGGCCGTTACGTAAAGCTACCGATTCGCCGCTTCGCGCCACCCGGCGCGTTGCTAGGTGATGACGAGCTGTTGCTGCCGAATCGCGAGGTTCCCGACGGCGCCAAGGTTGGCGACTCGCTCGAAGTGTTCGTCTATCTCGATTCCGAAGATCGTCCGACTGCCACGCTCCAGAAGCCCGCACTGACGCTCGGCCAGGTCGCGTTTCTCGAAATCACCGCCGTGGAGCGCGTAGGTGCGTTCGTCGATTGGGGCCTCGGGAAAGAATTGCTCGTGCCGTTCGCGGAGCAATCGCGCGAGCCGTTTGTCGGCGAGAAGCAGCCGATCGGCCTCTACCTCGACAAGTCCGAGCGCCTCGCCGGCACGATGTACGTGACCGAGATGCTGACCGCGAACCGCCGCGTCTCGCACGGCGAGTGGATCGATGGCGTCGCGTGGCGCAACGATCCGGACATCGGCTTGTTCGCGATCCTCGAGAAGCAATTCGTCGGGCTCGTACCCGCGAGCGAGCCCCATCGCCTCCGCCGCGGCGAGCCCGCGAAGTTTCGCGTCGCGCACATTCAACCGGACGGCAAGATCGTGTTGTCGCTGCGCAAGCACGCCCACGAGGAGCTCGCCGATGACGCCACGCGAATCCTGGCGGTGATCGCGCGCGGCAACGTCGATGTCGGCGATCGTTCCGATCCGGACCTCGTGCGCGACTTGTTCGGCATGTCGAAGAAGGCGTTCAAGCGCGCCGTCGGCACGTTGTTGAAGGCCGGCAAAGTCACGATCGATCGCGACGGCTACGTTCGCGCGGTGTAGGGCGCGCGCGTGTCATCCGCCGGCGAGAAATGAATCTGACCGTCCGCACGAACGTCGGCGACGGCGGTCCGGATCTCCGCGACGCGCGCCGGACTGACGTAGTTGTGCGAGATATCGAGCCGCGCGAGATGCCGCAACCGATCGCGGCTTCGCACGAGGTAGTACGCATCACTGCTACTCAACACGCCGAGCGAGAGGTCGAGCACCTTCAGTTGCCGCAACAACGGCGCTTCGACGATCGTTTGCGCGATCGCCAGCGAGAATTCGGCATTGCGAAGCCCGAGCGTGCGCAACTCCGGCAGATCGCGCCGTGCGATCAGCGCGGCGATGCGATTCCATGCCGGCGGATTGTTATCGAGCCGACGACCGAACCAGACCTCGAGCTCCTTTAGCTTCGGCGTTCGCATCGCGACCACGCCACCGAGCGCGTCGTACGGAAGGCCCGCCGTGCGAAGGACGAGCCGCTCGAGCGAATCGCTCTCCGGCCGCCGCGCGAATTCGATCTGCGAGCCTTCGACCACGAGCGATCGCAGATCGGGCAGCGCCTCGACGAGCCGCGAGAGATCACCCACGCGCTGCGTCCCGATCGTGCGCGGCACCGCGAACGACTCCGGTCCGATCGTCAGCTCGCGAACGTAGTGCGGCGGGAATTCGCGGATCAGCGTGACGAGCGCGGGATCCGCGGGGATGCACAACGATCGGACCGACTGGCCGATCGACTTCGTCAACAACATGCCCAACGCGGCCTTCGCATTCGCCGAGGCGATCGTGACGTGATCGAGGAGACCGAGCTTCCAGCGCACGACCTGCGGATGAAATTCCGCGAGCGGCCCCAGCAACGCGGCCCAGTGGTCGCGGATGAACGCGGTCACCGTTGGCTGGAGCGCCGAGTTCGTCGACGCCGCGTGCTGCAACGCCATCAGCTCGCCTCGAGGATCGCCGCGTTGCTGGAGATAGTCGGCGTAGACCTCGACCGAATCTTCGAGCGGCGGCGCTTGCGGATCCGCTTGGCGCGCGAGCGCTGCCCGCCACGCGAAGTCTCGCGCTTCCTCTTCCATCAACGCGGAATCGTTTGCGCGTTCGAGCGCGGCTGCCTTCTCCGCGATCCGCGCACGCCTAGCGGCAAAATCGATCACACCGAGGGGCGCGATCCGCCGCTCGATCTTCGTCAACAAATCGCCATCGATGATCTCGACCCACGCGGCCAACGCGCGGATCGCTTCCGTGCGAATCGTCGCGAGGTCGTCGCTCTCCGGAAGCCGGAACACCATCCCGAACGCCTGCCCCGAGAGCGTGGTCATCGCTTCGACCGCACGCGCGAGCGAATCGACGCTCGCCGACTTGTTCGGCCGACTATTTTCGCGAACCTGCGCGAGCAGCCACTCGTGGGTCGCATCCATCAGATCGAGAGTATCGCAGCCCCCCACTCCGTCACGCGCCAGTTGCGAATCCCCTCGACGGCGGCGAGCTCCCGCAGCGTCTTCGGATCCGCGACCGCGACCCGCTCGAGCAGCCGTTGCGACATCACGATCGACGGATCGAGCTTCGATTTCGCGGCCTGCGCCGTCCGCCACTCGCGCAGCCGTTCCACCCGCTTTTGCGCGGCGGCCGACATCCGCGGCGACGCATCTCGCGCTTCCGGTCGCGGCAGCTCGCTGTCCGGCATCTCGAGCCCGCGCGTGATCGCGTCGAGCACATCATCGGCCGCACGCGCCACGCGCGGATACGACGCGAGCGCATCCTCGACATCTTCGATCGTCGGATCCGCGAGCTCCGTCAGCGCGAGCAACACCTCCGGCCCGACGATCTTGAACGGCGGCCGATCCGCCGCGGCCGCTCGCGCTTCACGCCAGTTGTAGACCTCGCGCAACACGCCTTGCTGCCGGCGCGACAACTTCGCCGAGCCTTTCACGCGCCGGAAGTCATCCGGGCCGCGCTTCTTCTCCGCCGGTGGCAACGCGGCGAGCGCTTCGAACTCCTCGCGCGCCCATTCGGTTCGACCGGCTTCGGCGAGTCGCGCCGTCAACTTCGTCGCGAGCGCGAACAGATGATCGACATCAGCGAGCGCGTATGCCTCCTGCTTCGGCGTGAGCGGCCGCTTCGACCAATCGTCTTTCTGGCTACCCTTGCTGAGCTCGACGCCGAGCTCGTTGCGCACGAGCGCCTGCAACCCGAGCTCGGTGTCGCCGAGCAGACGCGCCGCGATCGACGTGTCGAACATCGTGTGAAACGTGAAGCCGAAATCGCGGCGCATCGCCGTGACGTCGTTATCGCCGCCATGCACGACCTTCAACACGCGCGGGTCCGCCATGATCGGAGCGAGCGGCGCCAAGTCCTTCAGCGCGAGCGGATCGATCAAGCACGAGCCACCACCGAACGCGGTGAGTTGGACCAAGCAGACCTTCTCCGCGTAGTGATGCAGGCTATCGCCCTCGGTATCGAGCCCGATCGCGCGACACGTGCGCAACTCACGGGCGAGCTCCTCGAGCTCCTTCAGCGTACGAACCCATCGAACAGACACGCCGCACCTTAACAGTGCGGCGTGTGAAAAATATGGTGGAGGCGGTGGGAGTCGAACCCACGTCCGAAGTTGCATTCGAACGAACGTCTACGCGTGTAGTGTCACCATTTAAGGTCTCGAACCTGCCGGCGGTAACCGGCCTTCAGGCTCGACAAGCCAACTAATCTCGACCTCGTGCCGTTGGCGACTCACGAGATCCAGCCTGATTGTGTCGGTGTCACCCAGCTCCAGGCGGAAGCCGAGGACACCGTCGCTACCTAGTTAATTAGGCGGCGAGGGCAACAGCGTTATCGTTCGCAGTTGCAGATTTGCCCATTTTTACGTGGCCATGGGCGCCACGACGCGCAGTCCGAACGTCAACAACCCCGTCGAATCCGGTACGCCCCCAATTTCAAAGAACGACGCAGTGTGGGGCCGCGAAGCCCCCAGGTCAAGACCGGCTGATAGACCTGCCAGGTGCGCCAGGTTCTCGCGCTACCAGCGGTAGACGACGTCGCAGTGGGTCGACGAGGAAACACGTAGCTCGCGATCGATCCGAAAACCGCGGGTTGCATTCACGACGTGGCATCGCCGCTGCACTACGAGTGCAGGCCAGTCGAACCACAGAAAGGCCCCCGTCATGTCGAACCAAGATCCGTTTGTGACGATCACCGAAGACCTCGAGCTTGCCTACGGCGGTATCAACATGAAGCTCACGCAGTACGGCTACCCGCACGACCCGTACAGCGATAGCGAGACGCGCAAGGGCCACGGCGCGTATCACAACCTCAACGCCGATTCGATCGCGCTCACGGATTCCGGTCTGCGCGCGCTCGGCCTCTCGCGCCAGCAAGTTCGGTCGAGCCCGCAGTGGGTCGACATCAAGCTGAAGGGCGGCGGCGTCCTGACCCGGCGCGTGGACGATCGCGCGCCCGAGAAGGACATGCGGACCGATCTGTACATGCCGGGCGGCTTCAACAGCCGGCTTCCGGATCGCGCCGATATCTCGCTCCACAAGTAGTACGCTCGTGGTGTGCGGGATCCTCACCAGCTGAGGGAAGAGGCGGCGGCAGCGGTCGCGCGCGGCAACTTCGGTGATGCGCTCGCGCTCTATCAGGAGCTCGAGACGCTCGAGCCGATGGCCGCCGCGTGGCCGAAGCGCGTCGGTGAGACCTATCGGCGAATGGGCGATGTCGCCGCGGCGGTGAGCGCGTTCGAGCGCGCCGTCGACAAGTACGCGCACGATGGCCTGCTCGTCCAGGCGATCGCGGTGTGCAAGTTGATCCTCCAGCTCGACGCGAATCGCACGGCGACTGCCACGCGGTTGGCGGAGCTCGCGACGCCGCAACCGGCGGAAGCGCGCACGCGCACGAAGCGCCCCACGATCGGCGCGTTGATCAAGGAGCCGATTGTCGAGCGAACGAAGCGCGTGACGTTGCCGCCGGGCGCCGCGCTCGACGCGATTCCACTCGCGATGGTCGTGCCGGACTCGCATCGCGTGAGCTCCGGCGTCGCAGTGCTCGATTTCGACGAGGTCGAGATCGAAGTCGTCGATCCGCGCCGCATGGCCCTGTTGAAGACGCCGATCTTCGCCGCCCTGCCCACCGACACGCTCGAAGCCGTGATCGAGCACTTGGATCTGAAGGAGCTCTACAACGGCGAAGAGCTGTTTCACGAGGGCGATCGCGGCACCACGATGTACGTGATCTCCGAAGGCGAGGTCGAAGTGACGGCCGCGGGCCAGCCCCTCGCGTCGCTTCACGCCGGCGAATTCTTCGGCGAGATCGCGCTCGTCACGGATCTGCCGCGCAGTGCGACCGTGCGCGCGAAGGGCAAGGTCGAGCTGCTGTCGCTCGATCGCGCGGCGCTCGTCGAAGCGAACCTCGTCAACGCGCTCTTGCACTTCGTCCGCGATCGGTTGGTCGATCGCGTCACCCGGACCGCGCCGCTGTTCCGGCCGTTCTCCGACGACGAACGCACCCAGCTCGCGAGTCGCTTCGAATTCATCGAGGTCGATCCGGACACCACGCTCATCACCGAAGGCGTGAAGTCCGATGGTCTCTACGTGATGCTCGCCGGCCGCGCGGACGTCACGCGCGAAGCTCACGTCGCCACGCTCGCGAGCGGCGACGTGTTCGGCGAGATGTCGCTGATGGCGAACCGCGGCTCGACGGCGACGGTGCGCGCGACCACGCGCCTGCTGGCCCTGCGTCTGCCGGCCAGCGTGTTTCAGGAGCTCATCATGACCTATCCGCAGGTCTTGGAATTCCTGAGCGAGCTGCAACAGGGGCGCTCGCGACTTCGAATGGCCGAGGACTTCCTCGACCTGCACGTGACGCTCGTCTGAATTGCTTCAGACGAAGCGGATCACATCATGCCCTTCAGCTTCTCTTGGACTTCCTTCATCTTCGGGTCGTCCGCGCACTTCATCATGCCCATCATCTTCGGCATCGCCTTCTCCATGCGCGGGCCGTACTTCTTCTGGAGCTCCTCGGCCTTCGCCTTGTCGCCCTTCATCTTCTCGCCCATCTCCTTCATCGCCTTCATGTCGCCTTCGTACTTCTTGGCGACGGCGTTCACGCCATCGGCCATCTTGGCGCAGTCACCGTTGGCGCCTTCGACGGCGTTACCGAGCTCGTCCATCATGTCCATCATCTTGTCCATCATGGCGTCCGGGCTCTTCGAGCAGCCGGGGGCGAGAGCGAGCGCGACACACACGAACACGTTGCGAATCTTCATCGGGGTTTCCTTTTTGATGTACTCGATGAGCCAAGAACCGAAACCCGGTCGCGAGAAATCGTCACGACGAATCCGTTCCCACCCAGTGGCCGGCAAACTATCAGAACCGATCGCGAGATGGCGCGAATAGTGGACGTCGCGGTGCTGATCTCCGTCGCGAGCGGCTGCCTCCACTCACGCGAATTCGATGACATGGGCGCGCCATCCGCTCAGACGGATGCTTTGCTGGCTCTAGCGCCGGTGGCGTCCTGGTCGCTGGCCGGTGTCGATCACTTCACCGGCGAAGCCTTCGACCTCGGCGATCGCGACGAGTTTTCACTCACCCGGTTCACCGACGACTTCGATCGCGAGCTCTCCGATCAATGGGGCGGACCGTGGAGCGATCACGTGCACGCGTTCGTGAGGAACGGCTACGGCTATCTCGACGGTACCGAAACGCTCCCGATCGACCTGCCGAACGCGAACGTCCAGCTGCTCGCAGCCGGATCGATCGATCTCCAGATCGGCAGCGCTCGCGCAGAGCTTCGCGACGATTCACTCGCGATTATCGAAAACGGCGACGAGCTCGCACGCATGCCGCTTCCGCACGGCGCCCATTGGCTTCGCTTCCAAGTCGACGACACGTCGATCAACGCGCGCGCGTGGCTCACAGACGCCGACGAACCGAC
The DNA here is from genome assembly GCA_047600425.1 of Kofleriaceae bacterium. GTDB lineage: Bacteria > Myxococcota_A > Polyangia > Haliangiales > Haliangiaceae > JABFXX01. Next base: position 1,259,601 of record JASGLC010000001.1, read on the forward strand.
CGACTGGTTGACCGCCGCATCACCTCACACGGCGGGACCGATCTCGCTCACGACGCAGGGGCTGGTCGGCATCTCGCACGTTCGCGTCCAACAGCTCGGCCTCTCGATCCACGCCCGCGTGCGCCTCGATCCCGAGCAGCCCGCGTCGCGCGTCCAGATCCTCGGCAAGGGCGATCGCGCGGGCCTGTTCACGTGGTCCGACGAACAGGAGTACCACCTGCGCCTCGATGCCGATCAGAAGCTCAAGTGGTACGTGTTCGACACCGAGGGCGGCTACGGCGCCGGCCAAGCCACCACGATCGATCTCGATCACACGTACGACCTCGTGCTCGAGCTCCTGCCCGGCGACTTTCGCGATCGCGATGCACGCGTCGTGGTGTACGTCGACGGCGCCGAGGTTCCAGACGATGCGGGCGCACACTACCAATCCTCACCGTGCACGCCCTCGCACGAGGTGTGCTGGTCGATCGATCCGCGACCGACGAACGCGCAGCTTCGCGTCGGCACGAGCGATGGTGATTCGTATGCGAACGTGTGGATCGACGACGTCGCGATCTACGACCGGTTGCTGACGGCCGACGAGATCACTTCAATTCCGACCAACTCGCCTTGATCGCGAACGGTGGCTGCGCGCCGACCGGCCCGATCACGTAGTCGACACGACGGTTCTTCGCTTCGTCGACGTTATCCGCGGTCTTCACCTTCAGCGCATCCTCGCCGTAACCCGCCATCACGATCGGTAGCTTCACGCCGTGCTTGCGAAACCACGTCGCGATCGCGCGCGCCCGATCGAGCGACAGCTTCTTGTTCTTCGCCGCCGAGCCCACGGTATCGGTGTGCCCGGCGACGTACAGCTGCATCGCCACGAACTTCTCGCTCTTTTTGATCACGTCATTGACCTTGTCGAGGCTCGCCGTCAGCTTCGGCTCCTCGGTCTCCGCGATCGCGAAGCTATCGGTCGCGAAGTTCACATCCTCGTGATCGATCGTCACGGACCACGGCACGAGCTCGACATTGACCACCCCACCCGCCTGATCCTCGACGTGGACCTTGATCTTCAACACGCGCCCGTCGGTTTGCGTCCACGGAATCTTCAACCACGTGCCCGGCTTTTCACCGGCGAACGTGGCGCTGCCCTTTCCGATCTCGCTACCGTCTTCGCCGAGCACGACGAGCGTGGCCGAGCCGGCCGGCTTCGTCATCGTGATCTGGAGGACGTGGCCATCGAGATCGAGGTGCTGCGTGTCATAGCCGACGTGAAACGCGAGCGGTGCCGCCGACGCGACCGCGCACCACAACAAGATCAGCCATCGCATTTACTGATCATAACCGGCCCCAATCCCGGTACCACCTGCAGGCGATCCGGGTTGTCCCACACGATCAACGTGGCCCAGTGACGGCTCCGCCAATCGTGGAGATAGCCGTCGAGCAGGCCGCGCACGCGAAAGCCCGCGCGGAGCTGCGAATTCAACACGCGATCTTTGCGCTCGCCGCGAAGCACCTGCGCCACGTACTCGCGTGGCGTCAGCTCGGCCGGCGCATCGACGTAGCTGTACATCCGGCCGCCACCGACCACATTCGCCAACCGAAGTCGCCGGCACAACGCGAACAGCTCCGCGTACAGCGCGGGTCCCACGCCGGTGCCCCACGCCGATCGATCGACGTAGATGTCCGCGAGATAGAGCGTGTCGCCATGCGGATCGTGGCGCGCGAACGTGCCGGCATCCGTGATGCCCATCCACGTGTGTTGCGCGAGCGGATCGAACGCCGCGGGCGGGATGAACGTGGTGATCGCACCCAGAAGTTTTCCGGCATCGTCGACCGCGACGATCTGCCCCTCGGGAAATCGGTCTCGATGCGCGCGCAGCTGGTCGACCGTGAACACGACACCGTCCTCGACGAGATCGGGATAAGCCGCACGGTTGAGGGCCGATAGCTCGGCAAGCTCTTCATCGCGAACGGTACGGAGCTGCATTCCCAAAGCTTTGCCGACCGCCCTTGCAAAGCGAAGCCGTGCCAACCGATGTCACCGTGTCGCCACGATCACGCTGCCATGTCGCCATGCCAAGAATGGGACTCCGCAGACTTAGCCGCCTGCTACAGTGCCGTCGATGATCACGAGACGGGACGCGATCAAGCGCATGGGTGCGGCTGCGGGTGCGGTGGGACTCTCGAAGTTCTTACCGGCGTGCAGCAGCGACGACGACGGTCCGGTCGGCATCACGACCTACGTGTTCATGATGATGGAGAACCGATCGTTCGATCACCTGTTCGGTTCGCGCATCTTCACCGAGGGGCTCGCGGGCGACGGTCCCGATCCGGCTGCCACGAACAACGATCTCGACGGCAATCCCGTCGCGTTGCACGAGGCCGTCAAAGATCACATGTGCGATCCGGATCCCGCGCACGGCTGGGACGAGTCACACGTGCAGTGGAACGGCGGTCTGCAAGACGGCTTCGTCACGACCACGCAGATGGCGCATCCGGGCTCGATCGATCCCATGCAGTACCTGACGCGCGAGCACGTGCCGGTCAGCTACGCACTCGCGGACAACTACACGATCTGCGATCGCTGGTTCTGCTCCGTCATGGGCCCGACCTGGCCGAATCGGTTCTACTGGTTCGCCGCGGATTGCTTCGGCCTCAAGGACGACACGCTGCCCTCGAGCCTGAACCAGATCTCGATCTTTCATCGCCTCCAGGACAAGGGCATCGACTGGGCCTACTACTACGGCAACATTCCGGTCGTCGCCGCGATCGAAGGGCTGAACGATCTCGATACGAAGGTCCGCCGCTATCGCACGTTCGCCGACGACGCGAAGGCCGGCACGCTGCCGCCGATCGTGTACATCGATCCATCGTTCGCCTCGAACGACGACCATCCGCCGGTCCATCCGATCAACGGCCAAGAGTTGATCGCGCAGGTCTACCAAGCGCTCGCTGAATCGCCGCAGTGGAAGAACTGCCTCCTGATCATCACGTACGACGAGCACGGTGGCTTCTACGATCACGTCTCGCCGCCGCAAGTTCCGGACGACGACACCGCCGATGGCTTCGGCCAACTCGGCTTCCGCGTGCCGGCGATCGTGATCGGGCCGTACGTGAAGCAGAACTACGTGTCGTCGGTGCAATACGATCACACGTCGCCGCTCAAGCACATCCAAGACACGTTCGGGACCGAGCGGTTGACCACGCGCTCCGATAACGCGAACACGCTCGAGGACTGCATCGACATGGAGCGCCTCGCGAAGGGCGATTGGGCCAAGCCGATCACGCTGCCGACGATCGATGTGAGCGAGTGGCCGATGGATCCCACGTGTTTTCCGACGAGCTACATCGGTACCGATCCGATCAACGAGTGGGCGAACAAGTTCCCCGATCACATCGCGCAGTGGGACGATCGCAAGAACGAGACGCAGAACCGCCTCGCGATCCGGGACTACCTCGTCAAAAGAGGCCTGTACAAACAGCGCAAGTGATACCGTTGTGGGATGCGAGCATGGATTTTCGCGTGTCTCGTCGCGTGCACTGGATCCGCCCCGGGCGACCAGAACCATCCGAGTGACTCGGCCGCGGGCAGCGCCGACGCACCGGCCTCGCAATCGATCGATGCGCCCGCTGGACGTGACCTCTCGACGGATCGCACGAAGTTCTTCGGCGCGTCGCGGTGCGCGGATGCGAACGTGATGCTGTGCGAAGACTTCGAGTCCGGCACGCTCGATACCGGCACGTGGCAGACGGTCGGCACCGCGCCCGTGATCGATACGGTGCAGGCCGCACGCGGCACGCACGCGTTGCACGTCCACCTGAATGCGAACGGCGCGTCGTACATCAAAGAGACGAAGACGTTCCCCGCGCTGAAGGGCAACTACTACGGGCGCGCGTTCGTCTATTTCGCGCACCTGCCCGTGGTCTCCGGCGCGTTCACGTATTCGCACTGGACGATCCTCGCGTCGACCACGTCGATCGGCGAGATCCGGATCAGCGGGCAGATGCAAAACGGCAAGAACCTGTTCGGCGTCGGCACCGATAGCGGCAACAACATGGCCGGCACGGGCGATTGGACGAACAGCGATGCCGATCCGAACAATCAGCCGCGCGCCGTGCCGACGGGCGAGTGGGAATGCCTCGAGTGGCAGCACGACAGCACGAACAACGTGACGCACGTGTGGTGGGACGACGTGGCGCATCCCTCGCTCGATACGACGGCGAGCGACCACGGCGGCAATACCAACCCGTACGACATTCCGGACATCACCGCCGCGTGGTTCGGCTGGCAGGAATACCAGACCTCGACGGAAGAGTTCGAGATGTGGGTCGACGAGATCGCGGTCGATAAAGACCGCATCGGCTGCGTGATCTAATTCGGTGAACGGTTTCCCGCGCGGCGGCATTTTAGGGTGATCGCCGATGGAGGTCGAAACCCTGATGTCCGAGCTGTCGTGGCTGAAGCGCCTCGCCAGCGCTTTGGTTCGCGACGAGACCGAGGCGGACGATCTCGTGCAAGAGACCTGGTTGGTGGCGTCGAAGCACGCGCCGACCGACGGTCGCCCGTTGAAGCCGTGGCTCAGCCGCGTTGCCTTGAACCTCGTGCGCATGCGCAGCCGATCGTCGAAGCGGGCACGCGCTCGCGAAGCTGCCGTTCCAGAGGCCGACGCCACGACCCTGCCGGATGACCTCGTCGATCGCTTGCGCGCGCAGCGAGTGGTCGCCGATGAAGTCCTGCGGCTCGGGGAGCCCTATCGAAATACGATCCTGCTGCACTACTTCGAGGATCTCTCGAGCGCCGAAATCGCACGGCGGTCGGGCGTTCCCGAAGGCACGGTACGCCGACGACTGAAGGTCGCGCTCGACGAGCTGCGCGGTCGACTCCATGCGGAAGAGAAGAAGACGGGGCAACCCGTCGTCGCTGTTCTCGCACCCATCGCTATTCAAAACGGCGCGGCTTCCGTCGGAAGCACGGCGCTAGGAGCTGTTCTCGTGAAAAAGCTAATCGCCGCGATCATCGTTGTCGTCGGCTTGTTCTTCGCCGGCAGACACTTCTTCAAGCATCACTCCGCGCCGTCAGCGCCATCGATCGCCGCCACGAGTGGATCGAACGTCATGCGCACATCGCAGGCGGCCGGTGAGGTCCGATCGCACGTCGTCGTCGCGGTCTCCGATCGAGCGGGCCCGATCGCGAACGCCTCGGTTCGCTGTGCGCCGGCCAATGGCGAGATCGTCGTCGTGACGACCGGTGGTGACGGCACAGCGTCCGTCGATCTCGCAGCGGGCTCGTGGTCGATCGCTGCATCCGCCGAAGGCCACCTGCCGAACGCGCAACCACTCGTGGTGAGCCATGACGAGCGGATCCAGATCGTGCTCGCGGTGGGTGGCGAAACACTCACCGGCACCGTCACCGACATGACCGGCGGCGTGATCGCGGGCGCACGGATCGATGCGGCGGCTCTCCACGCGAACACGAAGGCGGGAAACGCGATCGCCGTGGCGTTCACCGACAAGACCGGCCACTACAAGCTCGCGGTCGCCGGTGGCGAGATCCTCGTCGGCGCGAGCCATCCCGAGTACGCGTCGCAAACGAAGTACGTCGATCTCGGTGCCGGTGGTGCGACGGCGAGCTTCGCGCTCGTTCCCGGCGGATCGATCGAAGGCATCGTGCGCGATGCGCAAACCAAGGAGCCGGTCGCGAATGCCACCGTGCGCGCGCACAGCGACCTCGCCGTGCTCGAGCTCGCGGAAGTCAGCGAACGCGTCGTGAAGTCGGATGCGAGCGGCAAGTTTCGCTTCGCCGGCCTGCGTCCCGGTGGCTATGTCGTCGTCGCGCGCGAGGGCAAGCGCAGCTCGCGATCACCGGTTGGCGTCGGCGTGGGTGTCGCCGAACAACAGACGAACATCGAGGTCGCGATCGCGGCAACGGCAACGCTGCGCGGGCGCGTGGTCGACGAGACCGGTGCGCCCGTCGCGAAGGTCACCGTCGCCGCAGCCACGGCGGGCGAAGCGGATGAAGCGAACAAGACCACGTCCGATGCCGCGGGCACGTTCGTGTTCGAAGGCTTGGCGCCGGGTCGCTACGCATTGCACGGCACCGGCGATCGCCACGTCCAAGAGGGCAAATCGATCGTCGAGCTCAAGAAGGTCGATGTCGACGGGATCGTCGTCCGCGTTCATCGCGGCGCGAGCGTGAGGGGCCACGTCCAACCGCCGCAGATCTGCGATGTCGATATCGCGAAGGTCGAGCACGATGATGCGGTTCCGAAATCGCGCGCGATGACGACCGGAGCGGACGGCGAGTTCGAATTCGGATCGTTCGGCGCGGGCACGGCAACGCTCACCGCGCGGTGTCCGAACGGCGATCAGGGCTCGCTCGACGTTCAAGTCGGTGCCAGCGATGTCGCACTGCCGGTCACGGCCGGTAGTGCGATCGCGGGCCGCGTGGTCGACCGCAATGGCAAGCCGGTCGCGGGTGTCGTCGTCAGCGCGGCCGCAAATCGCTCGACGCGGATCGAGAACGGCGCCGTCGTGAGTGGGTTTCGCGGCATCACGTCGGCGACCGGCACGTTCGCGATCGAGAGCCTCGAAGCGGGCACGTATCGGATGTCCGTGCTCGATGTCGGTCGCTCGATGAAGCTGACGAAGCCGATCAAGGTCCCACTCGCGGCGGCGCAACACGCGACGAACATCGAGATCACCGTCGAGACGCCCAGCGGTGTCATTCAAGGGACCGTGACCGGGCCCGATGGCGCGCCGGTGGCCGACGCGTGGGTCGCACTCCACCAGTCGGTGGCCGATCAGCTCGCCGCCGTGAGCGCGAACGACGACGATAACGGACCGCATCAGATGATGATCACCGGCGATGGCACCGGTGGGCGCGAACCACCGCCGACGTTGACCGATTCGCGCGGTCACTTCGCGCTGACGGGACTCGTGCCCGGTCGCTATCAAGTCGCCGCGGAGGCGCAGGCCGGCAAGTTGCGCGGCGGTGCGACGGACGTCTCGACCGATGCCGAGGTCGCGATTCATCTCGCGGGCGTGAGCTCGTTGCACGGCACCGTTCACGGCGCGCGTGGCCCGACCGAGTTGTTCAGCGTGCGTGTCGAAGGTCCGCTCGAGCGGTTTCCGAACGCGTCGGAGCCGGTGTTTCCGCCGCCGACCGAGCCGACCGTGATCGCTGGTGCGTTCACCGACGGCGTGTTCGACATCCCGCGCCTCGATCCGGGCAGCTACAAGATCGTCGTCGAGTCGGCCGACGGCACGGGCAGCACGAAGATCACGATCGCGGCCGAGCAAGCGGCGACGTGCGACGTCACGCTGATCGCGAACGGCATCGTCACCGGCAGGCTCGTCGACACGGCTGGTCAACCGGTGCCCGGCATGGGCGTCCTCGTGATGCCCGAACAAGACGGTCCCGGCCTTCGCATCGAAGTCCACGAAACGCCGCCGACGAGCGGTCCCGATGGTCGGTTCACGGTGCAGGGCTCACCGGGCGCACGCATGCTCGTGGTGCTCGGGCCCACGGCCACGACGAAGCACGGAATCACGGTGGTCGATGACAAGACCATCGACGTCGGTGATGTCGTCGTCGATCTACAGAATCCACCGCACCCGCCGAACTAGAACCGCTGCAGCGCGAGCAAGTTGTTCGCGGTCGTGCTCGTGTCCGCGCGGCTCTCGAGGAATGCTTGCTTGCCCGCGCGTCCGACGTGGACCGACGCGACCGGCACGAACGCGCGTTGCGGATCCGACCAGACCTTCTCGCCCGCGAGCAACGAGCCCACGACTTCCTCGACCGAGGTCTCGCGATCGTATGGAGCCGTCGAGCCCGTGCGCCGCCACCGGACTCGCACGATGTGCTTGTAGTCCGTCCCGCCTTCCAAGTGACATTGCACGATGCAGATCACTTCCACCCTCCCTCACTTCGACAGTAAGTCAGTGCTCCATAAATCTTGAGGTACGCACGGGATAACGCGCGCGCCGCAAATTGCTGCGTTAGTTGTCCGTTACGCGCTCGGGACGCGCGTCCGTGGTGGCGACGGCCGCCGTGCAGTTCGTGAACGTCACGTTCTGCGTGTGCCGCATGTAATAGCCCCACGCCGGCAGGTCGCCGAACATGTTCGATTCCGGATACTGATCCGGCATTGCTTCGGGCGGTGTGGCAGGAATCGTCGCGAGCCCACCATCGAACGTGAGGTGGACGTTCGTGAACGTGAGGTTCGTGATCGGATACGTCACGCCGTTATAGATGTGACCGGTGATCAGCGAGCCTTGATGCGGCGAGGCGTTCCAGAACGCCGTGGCGCCCGCGATGTCCGTAAACGACACGTTCGTGATCGAGCCGAGCTTCGGCGTATCGCCGATCGGATGCGTGGTCGCCTGCTGCGCGAGATAGACGAAGAACGCCGCACCGACGTGCGTCATCTCGATCCGCGAGAACGCGACGCCATCGATGTCACTGCCCTGCCGCGATTCGACCGCCATCGCCGCGTACTGCACGTCCTTCACGACCGAGTCTTCGATCGCGATGTGCGTGAACGCGCCGTAGGTCGCCGTGCCGAACTTGATCCCGTTCGATCCGCCGTTCGGACCCGAGCCGCCGAACATGCCGTTCTTCACGGTCAGGCCATCGACGCCGCGCCGCACGCCGCTCTTGATGCACATCGCATCGTCACCACTCTTGACCGCGACTTCATCGACGACCACATCCGAGCCGTCGACGATATCGATGCCATCGTGCGTGATGTTGTCCGACTGCACGTTGACGTTGCCGATCTGCACGTGATCGGACTCCATGCTGACGAGCGACCACACCGCGCCCTTCTTCAGATAGAGATTCCGGACCACGACGTTCTGCGACAGCACGGCCCAGATCAGGATCGGCCGCGTGCCCTCCGCACCCGAGAACGCATCGCCCTGCCCGTCGAGCGTGCCGCCGCCATCGATCCGCACGTGATCGACGCCGTTCGCGTAGAGCAGCGCTCTCTTGCAATTCAACAACTGCGTGTTGCCGGTGTTCGGCACCTCGTCGGGATAATCCGCGGGATTCGTGGAACCGAGCAGCGTTGCAGAAGCTGCGACGTAGAACGTCATCTGGCTACCGAGCGACAGGCCGCCCGAGAGGAACGTTCCGCCTTGCAGGACGACCGATCCGCCCGTGCCCTTCGCCGCATCGATCGCGCGTTGGATCGCCGCCGTGTCGTTCGTGGTGCCATCGCCGACCGCACCGTAGTCACGCGCATCGAACACCGGCTGCGGCGCCGCACCGATGAACGTGGCCTCGTTGTAGATCTTCACGTTGTCGACGACGAGCGTGCCCGCCGGCTGACTATCCGTGTAGTACGCGACGCGCGTCACGGCATCCGTCGCCGCCCGCAGCGCGAGATCGTGCGACTTGCGCACGCCGTCGACGAACAGATCGAACACGTCGCGATCGGTATCGACGACGAGCCGCACCCGATACCAGGTGTTCGGCACGAACGGCATCACGATCTGCGTGGCATCGCCGACGTGCTGCACGAGGTTGCCGTCTTGGAACGCGATCGACGCGACCGCCGCGCCACTCGCATCGTAGACGTACGGGATCGCCTTGAAGCCGGCGGTCTCGCGGGCGAGCACCTTCGCCTCGAACACGATCCGGCCGTGCTGCGCGCCGAACGTCGTCGACAGGGTCGCCGGCGTCGCGAGCTCGACACTCTTGTCCTGCGCGAACGGAACTTCACGGATCACGCCAACGTTTCCGTACTGGCCATCGAAGCCCGTCGGCGCCGCGCCGGTCGTCATCGCATTGAACTTCTCGTAACGGATGTACGTCCCCGTGTCGTCGCCGCCACTCCCACTGCCATCCGACTTGCCCTGCATCGCATCCGGGCTCTCGGGGTTCGGCGCACCACCCTTGGTGGCACATGCCGCGAGCACGACCAGGACCAGCGCTTTCACGCGCGGGTTATAGCCGCAGGGTCATTACAACGGTGCAACAAAGCGATAGTGGCCCACGTTCGACGGCCCGATCGGACCGCGCCCACCGATGATCGGCACGTTATCGGCGCCACGTGACCGCGTCTGCCACGTCCACGGCCCGGTCAGCACCAGATCGTCGATGCCGTGCCAATGCTCGTCCATCGAGACCGCTTGCTTCTCGAGCTTGCAGTCCTTCGGCATCGTATCGGCCTTGTCCCACAGCCACGACTTCTTGCGTTCGAAGCGCTCGCCGACGAGCAGGCCCGGATAGACGACCGGCACGCTGCCGCTGACATCCACGCGCACCATCCACTCGTCGGTCACGACTTCTTCGCCCGCGAATTGATCGCAGGTCATGAGCGAATCGCTCGCTTGGATCCCGATGATCGTGTTGCCACCTTGGTCGTTGAATCGCGCGGTCATCGAGCCACTGCCCCACTTCTCGTGATAGCTCCAGTCGAACACCGGCTCGCTCACCCACCACGCATCGCCGCGCTTCACGAACACGTAGTACTCGTTGTCGACGAAGCGCAGGCCCTCCGGAATGCCGCACGCTTGCGACATGATCCGGATCGTCGCCGTGCCCTCGCGATCGTGCGACAGATCCTCCGTCGAGTTCGGATCGTGATCCAGATTGCAGGTCGGGGTCTTCGGCGGATCGATCGAATTGCCACGGCCATCGAGCTTCGTGAACCCGCACGGCGTCAGTGCCTCGCACGCGTCGTCGATGAACTTGAACGGGCCTTTGAGCTTCATCGCATGGATCTCGGTCACCTGCGGCACGGCGGCATCGTCCGGAGGTTCCGGCTCGGCATCGGGCACGCTCGCATCCACGACGTGCGGCACCGGTTGCTCCACCGGTACCGGCACTTGCTCGGTCTTCTTCGCCTGACACGCGATCAACAGCGCGATCGCGAGCCACCTCATTTGACGAACCGGTAGTGCCCCGCGGACGACGGCGCCTGCTCGCTCGAGCCTTCGATCATCAACGTCCCGTCGTGCGCGACCAACGCGTCCCACGCCGGCGGCCCCACGAGCTCGAGCTCGTCGGTCCCGGTCCATTTCTCGTCGAGCGAGACCGAGCGCTTGATCGTCCGGCAATTTTGCTCGTCCGCGCCCAAGCCTTCGGTTCGCTCTTGCTTGAACCGTTGCCCGACGACGAGCGGCGGATACACGATCGGTTTGGCGCCACCTTCTTCGAACCGCACCATCAGCTCGAGCGTATTCGTTTCCGTGCCCTGACGGCTGCAGGTCTCGCCGATGAACACCGCCTGCATCCCGAGGAACGTGGTTTCCGGATGCCCGGCCTTCGCGCGATTGTTCCAGTGGGTGGTCATGGCGCCGGAGCCGTACTTGTCGTTGTAGTCGTATTCGAACAACGCCTCGCTCCGCCACCAGCCATCGGCGGCCTTCACGAACCCGTAGTAGATCGAGTGCTCGCGACGCAGCCCTTTCGGCACCGTGCAGTTCTGCGACGCGATCTGGAGATTGCCGTTCGCGAGTCGAACGGACGTCCGCCCCTTCTCGGCATCGAAGTCCAACGGGATCGCGTTGATGTCGACGCGATCGGGGCCCAGGGCGCACTCGGTCTTCGTCGCCGGATGAATCTCGCCCATGCCTTCGGCATCCATGTCGAGAAAGCCGCATGGCTTCGCGGCGAGACATGCCGCTTCGATCGACTTGAACGGACCGGTCATCTCCATCGGCCGAACGAGGATCGTGTTCGCGCCCGACGCGTCCGGACTGCCGGCGTCGGCCACCATCGGGATCGCGACCGGCGCCTGCACCGGCACGGCTCCTTCCTCGGTGCTGCCGCATGAAGCGACCAAAAGCACGCACGCGATCCGCATGTCGAACATAACGCGCGGACGTCGGCTACCATTTCGCTTACATGCGCGCCGCGCTGCTCGTCGTTTTAGGATGTTCCGGAGCCCCGAAAGGCGTCGTCACGCCCGCCGGAAATGGCCTGGTCTCGACGGAGACCACCCCGATCGATGGCCCCGCGAGCTTCCCGACCCAGCACGTCGACGACCCGGCGTTGAAGGGCAAGGTCGCCGACCTCGCCGCCGAGGTCGATGGCGATCACAACCGGTGGACGCTCGCGGTCGAGGACAACGCGAACCTCCGCCACACCTACTCGATCGAATTGCCCGCGAAGGTCACGTTCGCGATCGCGACCGGCACGAACGTCGTGATCGAGGCGGAGTCCGGAACCATCTCCGTCGCGACCGATACCGATTTGATCCTCGCGCTCGGCCACGTTCCCGCCGGCTGGAAGATCGATGGCGCCCGCGTGTCGGCACCGAACGGCGATACGGTGGAGCTCGCGGCCTCGCCGTGGTTGAAGTTCGCGCTCGCCGGTCACACGTTTATCGGTGTCGCAAGCCCCGCGATCACACTCGTGCGATCGGAATAGAACATTCCGGATCACCACGATCCATCTGATCAGTATCGCGGTGATCCGGAATACTGGACGCGGATCACCAACCTACGCACACTCGGTCCTGCCTAATGCAGTACTTCGAGGGGGCACAGGTTGCAGCCGCACCGCGCTGCGTACCCTGCCTGAAGCTATTCGCGGACACGCTGTACGTCGACGACGGCACCAAGCACGGCGACGAGATCAAGACGGCCATGCTCCGCCTCGACTTCGCGTACGACGGCAAGCGCGTTCGGTCTCGCGCGCCCCAGCGCCCCGGTCGCGATCGCGCGGCCGAGCTCCAGGCGGCACGCATCCTCGAAGGCCTCGGCGCATTGGAGCTGGCCAGCCTCGAGGATTGTGCGGTCACGCCGGGCTCGCCGATCGATTACGTGATCGCCGTCGACGGTGATCCGAACATCCTGTGCACGTTCGCGGCGCACGCGATTCCGCAGCTCCGCGCGATGGGCTGGGAAGTCGACATCGATTCGGACTACCCGTGGCAGATCGTGTCGAGCCAATCGCCGATCTACGTCGAGGCCGATCAGCAGGCGGATTGGTTCGGCCTCGAGCTCGGTGTCGAGATCGATGGCCAGCGCGTGAACCTCTTGCCGGCGCTGTTGGAGCTGCTCGAAGGCGCCGGCGATCTATCGGCGCTAGCCCGCACGTCGCGTCGCTACATCGCGGTCCGCGTCGACGACAAGCGCTGGCTCCCGATCCCGCCGTCGCGGTTGCGCCTGCTCGGCAAGGTGCTGCTCGAGATGTATCGCGATAACGGCAAGGTCAAGACCTCCGTCGTCCGCGCGCCGCTGATCGCGGATCTCTGCGCCACGCTCCACGAGATCGGACCCGTGCGCTGGATCGGCAATTCGGCGATTCGCGAGCAGGCGTATGCGATGGCGCTCGGTCCGCGCAAATCGTCGCCCTCGATCACGCCGACGGATCTCCAGGCCGAGCTTCGCCCGTATCAAAAGGACGGCATCGCCTGGCTCCAGCACATGCGCGAGCACGGTACCGGTGGCGTCCTCGCCGACGACATGGGCCTCGGCAAGACGCTGCAGACGATCGCGCACATCCTGCTCGAGAAGCAGCACGGCCGGCTCGATCGCCCGGCGATGATCGTCACGCTGACCTCGCTGATCGGCAACTGGCAGCGCGAGATCGCGAAATTCGCGCCGTCGCTGACCGTCAAGATCCACCACGGTCCCAAGCGCCACGACCAGACGCTCGACGACTGCGACGTGATCATCACGAACTATCCGATCGTCGCGCGCGATCGCGAGACCCTGTCCCAGCGTCCGCTCCACCTGCTCGTCCTCGACGAAGCGCACGCCGTGAAGAACCACGACGCGCAAGCCGCCGAAGCGATCCGCACGCTCGACGCGCGCAACAAGGTCTGCCTGTCGGGCACGCCGATCGAGAACCACCTCGGCGAGCTGTGGTCGCTGTTCGACTTCTTGAACCCGGGCCTGCTCGGCGCCAAGGACGAGTTCACCGTCCAGTTCCGCCAGCCGATCGAAGAGCGCGCCGACAAGGTTCGCCTCGAAGCGCTCCGCGAGCGCGTCCGCCCGTTCATCATGCGGCGCACGAAGGACTCGGTCGCGAAGGAGCTACCGGCGAAGACCTGCCTCGTCAACGCGGTCGAGCTCACGGGCGCGCAACGCGAGCTCTACGAGACGATTCGCGTCGCCGCGCACGCGGATGTTCGCCAGCACATCAAGCAACGCGGTCTCGCCGGCTCGACGATCGCGATCCTCGACGCGCTGCTAAAGCTTCGCCAGGTCTGCTGCGACCCGCGCCTCGTCTCGAGCGAAGCCGCGCGCGAGGTTCACGATTCGGCCAAGCTGAACGTACTGCTCGAGATGGTCCAGAACCAGCTCGCCGATGGTCACCGGATCCTGATCTTCTCGCAGTTCGCGCGGATGCTCGCGTTGATCAGCGAGAGCCTGCTCGGCAAGGGCATCGGTCACGTCACGCTGACGGGCTCGACCCCGGATCGCCAGAAACCGATCGATGCGTTCCAGCAGGGCCGCGCCGACGTATTCCTGATCTCGCTGAAGGCGGGTGGCGCCGGCATCAACCTCGTCGGTGCCGACACCGTGATCCACTACGACCCGTGGTGGAACCCCGCCGCGCAAGCGCAAGCGACGGATCGCGCGCACCGCATCGGCCAGACCAAGCCCGTGTTCGTCCACGATCTGATCGTGGCGGGCTCGGTCGAAGAGCGCATGCTCGGGCTGCAGAAGCACAAGCGCGCGCTCGCGAACGCGATCCTCGCGGACACCGCCGGCGCCGCGCCTGCGCTTACCGATCGCGACATCGACGATCTGCTCGCGCCGCTGGCTTAGTACCAGTGGTGCTTCTTCCAGAACGCGGCGGCGTTGTCCCAACCGCCGTAGCGATCGTTCACGTAGTGCGTCGCCGCTTGGTACTGGGTGTTGAAGTTCGTCGACTGGTAGTTCTTACCCATGTAGTGCTTGCGGGTCGCGTTGATCATCTGGAACGCGCCGAACGCCGAGCTATGGTTGCCACGCGTGCCGTCACCGCGGCCTTGCGCGTAGAGATGGCCCGCCGTCGTGCTGCCACCCGACTCGTGCATCATGATGTAGCGAGCCGATGCCGAGATGGCGCCGTTGGCGGTCTCGAGCGATTCATCCGTGAGGGTTTCGAATTCGTCGGTCGTCTTCGTCATGAACGACCATTAGTGCAGTGGCAGTGCCAGCAGCCAGTCCGCCACAAACGACATGTGTGCGTAACCTGTGGTGTTCGGTCGATCCGGCGATCGTGCAACCGATTTGTGAGCGGCGATCCGTTTGCCGAAAACCGTCTACCGCGCGCGACGGCTAGTCGACCTGCTCGCCGATCGAATGCTGGCAACTGCGCTAGCCCCCCAGGTGAATTAAGATGTGGCCGGTGGCGGATTCGGACAGCACGATTGGAGTTGGCGATCGCGCAGCCGAGACGGGGGGACGCGAGGTCGTCCGTGATGACTATCCGTCGCTCGAGCTGATTTCGCGCGAGCACTACATCATGGCCGAGCCACTCGCTCGTGGCGGTATGGGGCTCGTCACGCGTGCGCGCGATCGGCGGTTGGGGCGCGAAGTCGCGATCAAATCGCTGATCAAGAACCATCCGGAGCTCGCGGCGAGACTCGAGCGCGAAGCGCGAATCACGGCTCGACTTCATCACCCGGCGATCGTCAATGTCCACGAAGCCGGTGTGTGGCCCGGGGGTGAGCCGTTCTACGCGATGGAGCTCGTCGTCGGGCGACCGTTCGGCGACGTGATCGGGAAGACGGTCTCACTGCCCGAGCGCCTCGCGTTGCTGCCACACGTGATCGCGGTCGCCGACGCACTCGCGTACGCACATGCGCAGCGAATCATTCATCGCGATCTCAAGCCATCGAACGTGCTGGTAGGAGAATTTGGCGAGACGGTCGTGATCGACTGGGGACTCGCGAAAGACCTGGGCATGCCCGAAGGAGCGATGCCTTCTCTCGGTTCGGGCTCGGCCGAAGAGACAGCGATCGGAACGGTTCTCGGGACACCCGCGTACATGCCGCCCGAGCAGGCGCAGGGAAAGGTGGTGGACGCGCGAGCAGACGTCTATGCGCTCGGCTCGTTGCTCTATTACATGCTAGCCGGCAAGCCTCCGTACGGCGGAGCCTCGAGTGACGCGGTGATCGCGTCCGTTCTCGAGGGGCCACCACCCGACATTGCGGTGTCCGCTGCAGGTGCGCCATCCGACCTGGTCACGATCGTGCGCAAGGCCATGAAGCGCGATCCGGACGAGCGCTACCCGACTGCCCGCGAGCTCTCGGACGATCTGCGCCGATTTCAAACCGGCCAGTTGGTCGGATCGCATCGATACACGATGTGGCAGCTGGCGCGGCGCTGGCTGCGTCGGTACCGCGCCACGGTGAGCATCGCGACCGTGATGATCGTCGCGCTCGCCATCGTGTCGGTGATGAGCGTGCAGCGGATCATTCGAGCTCGAACCTCCGCGGAAGATCAACAGCACCGTGCGGAGGCCCAGGCGGAGCTCGCTCGCGCAGCGGAAGCACGCGTGACGGCGCAACTCGCTCAGATCAAAGCCGAGCAGGATGCGCGCTCGAAAGCCGAGGAAGTCGCGCGAACCCGCGGAACCGAGGTCGAGCTCACCAAGGAACAACTGCAAGACGCACTCGCGAAAGCGGAGAAAGCACGCGCGGTGGCCGAACAGGAGAAGGTGCACGCCGAGGAAGAATCGCGACGAGCGCGTGATGCCGAAGCGCGGGCCGAGGCCGCTGCGGCCGCTGAAAAACGGACCGCAGACGAGTCGCGTCGGTTCGCCGAACAGGAACGAGCGCGAGCCAAAGCACTCGAGGCCGCGCCGGCCAGCGAGATCACGACGAAGCTGCGAAAGTAGTCAGAAGCGCCATCCCACCTGCGCGGTCGCCCCACCCTGCGTGGGGGAAATGGTGGGGAGTTTTTCGACGACGGTACGCGGCATGTTGATGATCGAGCCGACGATTCCGGTCGCGAGAGCGACACCTCCAACGGCGAACAACACCGTCGCAGTGGTCTGATCGCGTTCGCCACGGCGTTGGGGTGCACGAAGATCGAGGTCGCGGACTTGTTCCGCCGTACAGCCATGCGGACAGTTGCTCGCGACGTCGCGGTCGTATTGTCCGAGGCTCTCCGAGGCATTCGTCTCGAACAACACTCCCACCAAGCCAACCACGATCCCTCCGCCGACGATCGTCCACGGTTTCCAGGCCTCCCAGTAACGAATCTGCGTCGTCGCCGGCTCGAGCGGAACGAGCGAAAGCTCGTAGGTGTTGTCGCTCTTGGCAAACAGCTGGAGATTTTTTGTCGCAGTCTGAAATCCGGGCTTCGTCGCGACGATCTGATGGTTGCCGGGCAACACGCGCCGTCGAACGCTGCCAGGTGCGGTGAACGCGAACACTCCGTCTAGCGAGATCGTTGCACCTGGTTCGTTACACGCGATCGAAACCTGCGCGATCTGACCCTCGAGTGCGTGGCGATACGTGAGGCCTCGCGCATACATCTCGGGACCGAGCGGCGCTTCGGCGTATGCGAGTGCTTCGAGCAAGTGCTCGAATGCTTCGAGTGGTTGATCGAGGTTGATCAAACACACCGCCATGTTGAAGTGAATCGCGGGATGGTTCCAGTGGGTGAGTGCTTGCGTGTAGAGGACGAGCGCAGGCCGAAACCTCGCTGCTTGAAATTCGACATTGCCCTGCTCGTAGAGCGAGAGCGCGGTTGCTTGCTCGGTCTCGGAAACGCCTGCCGCCCATGGCGCGCTCGGATCGTCGGCATGCGCGATGGCGAATGTCGCGAGCAACACCACGAGCACGGCCCACTTCATTGGCAACAGTCTCCGGGACAGCTCGCGCACGTTTCTCCACCGGTGCAGAGCGTGTCACCGCAGACCGGTGGGCAGATCCCACAATCCACCGGACACAACGCGCAGGTTTCCATCGCACTGCAAACGTGGTCTCCGCAGATCGGTCGCGTGTCCGCACAGATTCCGAGCGTGTCACACAGCGGATCGCACATACCGATGCAATCGGGATCCGTGCATCCAGTGAGCCCATCTCCGTCGAGATCGATCGAGCTCGTACACACGTCATCGCGACCTCGGGCACCCTCGTATTGGAAGAAATACATATTCGCGTCGAAGCCCGAGCTGAACGCGCTCGATCTGCCGCCCATCATCACGATCTGGCGTGCCGCCGCGTCGTAGATCATGCCGTGGTCGTGGCGTCCGACGGGTACGTCGTTCGCGGGCAATCGCACCCACGCGGCGTCGTCCCAGGTCCACGTCTCGTTCGACTCTCCTGTGGCCGTCAAACCACCGAACAGAACGACCTTCTGAAGTCTCGCGTCGTACGCCATCCCCGCGCCGGCTCGTGCGGATGGATTGCTGGAAGTAATGGCTTGCATCCAGGATCCACCTGCCCACCGCCATGTTTCGTCGAGAAACGTCCCGTTGCTCGTGCCGCCGAAGAGCACGATGTCGAACGTGTGCGGATCGAACGCCATCGCCATTTCCGATCGAGCGGAAGGATTCGCCGTTGTCATGTTCTGGCGCCAGGTGCTGCCATCCCACTGCCACGTCTCGGACGCACCCGCGTCGTTGCCGAAGAGAACGATCGTTTCGGTAGCGCGATCGAACGCCATGGCGAACGACGTGACGGTCGGATGGACACCGCTGGTGTGCTGCCACGATGCGCCATCCCACAGCCAGGTCTCGTTGTTCGCGCCGAACCACACGGTGCGATCGTGGGCTCCGTCATACACGCTGCGCCCCGCTCCGCTTGGACCGAGCACGGTCACGGAATGCCAGCGAAGCCCGTCCCACGTCCAGGTATCCGACTGATCGCCCGAGTCCTGACTCGTGCCACCCGCGAGCAACGTCGTGGCTCGCAAGGGGTCATAACTCAGCGCGAAGTCTTGTCGCGGCGGCGGATCTGGATCGTCGTTCGACCCAGATCCAGCCCAATCGAGATCCGACCAGATCGAAACATCGTGGGTCGCGAACGCATCGGGATTGCCGACCGGGACAATCCCGCGCTCTCGCACGACATCGTAGATCGCCGTGGTGAGAGCGCTGCCGTAGTACGGGTGGTTCGGGACAACAGCGCTCCAATCCGAACCGTCCCAAGCCCACGTATCGTGGAGCGTCGTCGTACACGTCGTGTCCGGGCAACCGCCGGCAACGATCAGCTTGCCAAGCTCCGGGTCGAAGAACGAAACGTGTCCCGCGCGTACGGGCGGACTCTCGGACGAAACGTATGGAGTCCATTGCGAGCCGTTCCAGCCCCACGTATCGCCGATGAAGCTCGTGTTGCCCGTGCGCATCGTGCTCCCACCGAACAACACGGTGTCGCCGCGTAGGAAATCGAACGCGAGCGTCGCGAGACCGCGTCCGCTCGGCCCCGGCTGGTTCTGCGCGCGCTGGTGCCATGTCCCGTCGTAGGTCCACGTGTCCGCGTCCAGCGGCATCTCGCACTCGAGTCCCATCATGAACGCGGTGCGGCACCCGCCAAACAAGACGACCTCGTGGTGAACGAAGTCGTATGACATCGAATGAAACGACCGTCCGCTCGGGTTGGTCGCGAGCACGACCTCGGTCCAGGTCTGCCCGTCCCATTCCCACGTATCGTCAAGCCCGTTACATGGCATCAGCGATCTGTTGGGGCAGCCGCCGAACATCACGATGCGCTCTCGCCGCGCGTCGAACGCCATCGCCCCACCGATCCGAGCAGGAGGGCTTACCGACGCAGGCGCGATGGTTCGCCAACTGACACCATCCCATTCGAGCGTGTCGTCGAGCGGCCCGCCCGGGCAGTCGGTTCCATTCAGGCTCGCGCAGCCTCCGAACATGACGAGACGGCCGCGAGCCGAATCGAACGCGATCGCCGCCATGACCCGCCCAGAGACGACTTCGCGTGTATGCCACGTCGGCAACTCGAGCTCGCACGTGCTCGAGCAGCCATCCTGTTCGGAGTGATTGCCGTCGTCACATTCCTCGTCGGCGTCGACGATCCGATTGCCGCAGTGGTCCGCCACTTGGCACGTCGCCGAACACCCCGGGGAACCATCGCATTCTTCGCCGGGATCGAGCACGCCATCGCCGCAATGACGCGAACAATCGAACGGACATCCATCGCCCGAGATGTTGTTGCCGTCATCGCAGTCCTCCCCTGGATCGACCACGCCATCGCCGCACGAATGCGTGCAATTAAGAGGACACTCGTCTCCCGACACATTGTTGCCGTCATCGCACGCCTCGCCCGGATCGACGATGCCGTTGCCGCAGGTCGGCGGAACGCAGACCTGACCGCTCGGCGCCATCACGCACTTCAGGCCCACCGGACAGACGCCACCGCCGGGACAATCGTTCGCGTTCGGATGCAGGCATGCCGCGACGACAACAACGATGAAGAGGATCCTCACAGCCCGTACTGCTTCGCCTTCAGCGTGAACGTGCGGATCGGCATATCGATCAGCTGAGCCGCTCGCGTCTTCACGCCGTCCGCGGCAGCCAGTGCTTCGACCATCCGACGTCGCTCTAACTCGCGAATCTCGTCAGCGATCGGCCGAAACGTCGCGGCGACCGCGGGCTCGATCCTCACGGAGCTCGGGGCAGCGAGCGGCGGCGTTCCAGCGCCGCCGAGACGCTCCGGCAGATCGCCTGGCTCGACGACATCATCCGGCGCGGCGGCGCTGACGTACTCCATCGCGTGCTTGAGCTCGCGAACATTGCCCGGCCACGTGTGGGTGACGAGCGCCTGCATGGCGGACGGTTTGATCGTCATGATGTTCCGACCGGTGCGCGCGCACGCAGCGACCAGAAACGCATGCGCGAGCAGTGGAATCTCGGAGCGTCGATCACGCAACGGAGGGAGCACGACGTTCGCGCCCATCAAGCGGTACATCAGGTCTTGTCGGAACCGACCGCTCGCGACTTCGGTCTCGAGCACGCGATTCGTCGCCGTGACGACCCGGACATCGATCGGTCGTTCGCGATTCTCGCCAAGCCGCGTGATCGTCTTCGCTTCGAGCGCACGCAAGAGCCGCGATTGCACGGAATTGGGAAGCTCCCCAATTTCGTCGAGAAACAGCGTGCCACCCGCGGCGCTCTCGAACAGTCCGGCTTTCGCCGACGCGGCACCGGTAAACGCACCGCGATCGTGACCGAAGAGCTCGCTATCGATCAGAGATTCAGGACCGAGCGCCGCGCAGTTGACGGCGATGAACGGACCCGTTCGTTTCGACCAGTGGTGCACCGCGAACGCGGCGTTCTCTTTGCCGACACCGGTCTCGCCGGTAATTAACACCGGAATCTCCGACGGGGCGATGCGCTGGAGGAGCGCGTAGACCCGAGCCATCGCAGGGTCGGCTACGACGACGTGGCGTTCGCCGAGCTCGATCCGCGTCGCCGCGTCGCGTGCGACCTTTACCGTCCCGGGCGTGGCCGCGCGCGCAGCCGAACGCGCTGCGAACAGGATCGTGTCGACATCGCAAGCGTCGTCCGGACACGCCGCAAATCCGATCCGAGCGCGAGGCATCGCTTTCGCCACGGCCAGCGCGTGTTCTACACTTACCTCGGGTAAGAGGACGAGCGCGTGGCCATCCTTCGTCGCGCCGAGCACGTCGATCACGGCGAGGGGCGCGGCATCGAGCTCTCTGGCGCGGACATCGAGTAATGCGAGCACACCGACCGAGCGGCCGAAACTGATCGCGCGTGCGAGCTCCTGCCCGAGCCGTGCACGAAACCCGTCTTCGTCCTCGATCGTCCGCGGCTGCAGTGCCGCGAACAGATGGACGACGAAGACGACGTCTCCGATGGTGACGACATCTCCGGTCGCGAGCGCTCGCACCGACTTGATCACCTCACCGTTGACCTGCGTGCCGTTGTGGCTTCCGAGATCCGCGATCGACAGCGAGCCATCCTCGATCCGGATCACGGCGTGACGCCGGGAGACCGACGAGTGATCGACGTGAATCTCGGCTTCTTGCGTACGACCGATCGTCACGGCGCCGTGTGTGGGCAAGTCGATGATCGAAGACGTCGCGCCCGCGATCATCAAGAGATAGGCGCTACCAGGCGCGCCGTCCTTGCCGACGCGAGCGAGCCGCGTCGCTGTTCGCTCCACCCCATCTGTCATTCGACGTGTCACCACAGTATCGATCGATCGTGGGCGAGTTGGCGCTGCAAATCGATCATTCCCTGGTGGAGCATGTCGTATGCGGCCTGGCGGTCCCCGTTGGTGTGCTCGCGGGCGAGCTGGTCGATCGATTCGCCACTGACGTAGTGAACGAGAAGGTCCGTATAGCCACCTGTTACACGGCACAGCTCAGTTCGGACCTGCGCGCCGTCGGCGAACACGCGCTCGGTCGCATCGCGTCGAGGATCCCTCGGTAGTGCCACCTCGATCGTGCGTGGTCCGGTGGAGGTCGCAAACACGTTTTGGTCGTCGCCTCGATCGCGAAGCACGAGTGCAGCGGAGCCCAGCGCCAGCTGGTCGCCGATCCGCACGTACTGCCGATCGCCGCACTCGTAGCGCAATGGTTGGGTGACCGGCGGAAACGTACTCGCACAAGCGGTGGTGAGGACCACGAACAGCAGCGGGCGCATGTCTCGTTCAACAGCAGAATTCGGGCCGGCCCCGATCGCGCTCGTTCGTGTGATTCCGACGGCAAAGATTGCCGAGTCAGCAATGATTGCCGGCTAGAGCGGAGTTAGGATGGGCAATTCGATCGGATCACCGACTCGGGCCCAGCGCCCGTCGATCACGCCGAGTTGGCCGCACGTGCCATTACCGCCCCATAGCCGGCCGGAATAGTCGTCTCCGATCGCGTGCGCGAAGTACTGCGTCGGAGCGCAACTTCCTTCGGCGGGTTCGGAGCTAACGAGGATAATCTGCTCTCCCGTGATCTGTGCGAGCGGTTCCGTGCACGCCGAATCGGCAAAGTAGTAGTCGTTCGAAAGGTTCGACGACACGTAGGCCGCCGTTGGTGCACATCGCGTGGCGCCATCGATGTTGGTCTGGGGCGCGCAATCTCGAACGTTGCCGAGATCGAACATCGAAGATGCGAGGACCAGGGGTGTTCCAGGAGTCTCCTCGTATCGTGTCGCCCGCAGTTGCCCAGTGCCATCGAGCGTTCTTGTCTCGACGGGAAAGCTACTTTGGGGGATGTATTCTCCCTCGGAGTAGACGACAGCCTCGGGCCCGATCGCGATCTGCTCGCACGCGCCAGAAGCTTTGTTGTAGATCGGCCCCGGAATGGGCGCTACCAGCGTCCGGAAGGTCGGCGGGCTCGAAGCCACGTCTTCCGAAACGGTTGGTCGAGTGCAGGGTGTGAGGGATCCATAAAACACGGCGACCTCGTGCGGGTCGGAACACGTGTCGTCGCTCGAAACATTCTCGAGATTCAATGCCGTGTTCGCGGGCATGCACGCGTGAACGTCATCGTGCGTCGAACACTCCTCGTCGCGATCACGATTCCAGGTCGAGCTCTGTTCGATCGCGCCGTCGTCTGCCACGAACGACAGAGGCACCAACGAGCCAACGCCATTCGCCTGGACCCGCGTTGCGCGAACGAAGAGTCCGCTCTCGATCTCGTGCGTCGAGAAGACCGTCGAGCTCGTCGGTACGGATTCTGGAGTGCAGTGCCCCGATGACGACGAGTACGATATTCGGTCGGCTGTCGGGCCATCCACTGCGTAGACGGTCGAGCCGGTATCAGTCGAACATGCCGGCAGCGGTTTTGTCGGGCCCGTAACGTAGCTCGGGTGCGAGCACGCATCGGCCACGACCACGGGTTGCGTGCAACTCGAATCCGCAAACGAGTACGTGGGAGTGACCGGGAAACACCGAAACTCACCGTTCACGTCGACTTGAAACCGGCAATCGATATCGAGCTTCACGTCGTGCCAGCCGGTGAAGATGCTCGCGCCATCGAACGTCCACCCCTTGGCGAACAGCCGAGACCCTTGGACGACGCCGACCGGCATCGGCACGTTGTCACCACACCCGACGATCCCGAGGATCAGCACCCAACGCATGCCGGCTCGTTCTGCAAGCGAAAGGCCGACGCTACTAGCGTCGCTCGATCGGCGGCGCACACGCCTGACCGCCGTTGATCTGCGCATTCGTGCGGAACGTGTTGAGGTTCTGCCACGACGGCTTCTCGAACTGCGGGATCGTCCCGTCCTCGCGCACGTTCGTCACGTGATACGCGTGCTCGTTCCAGATCCGGCGCGCTTGGATCCACCGGTCCTGCTTGTCGCGAATCACCTGGACGGTCGGCGACGGCGTGCCGTACGCGTTCGACACCACCACGATCTCGGCCGAGCCATCGTTATCGATGTCCGCGACGATCGGGTACTCGCTGAGCGTTCCGCTCGACCGCGGCATCTGGAAGATCACATGGCCCGAGCCATCGAACACGAACATGTTCGTCTCGTCCGCGTACATCGCCTCGGCCGTGCCATCGCCCAAGAAGTCGAACGCGGTGCCGGCGGCGATGCCGGATTGATCGCTGACCGGCGCGCTCCACTTGATCGAACCGTCCGCGTTGTACTCGGTATAGAAGTCGGCCGAGCTCATCGCGTATTCGGCTTTGCCGTTGCCGTCGAAGTCGTGAACCGTCGCCGGGCGCAGCCACGCATCGAAGCCCGACGCGACGCCGGTCGGCCGCAGGTTCGAGTACTTCACGGTGCCGTCGTGCTCGATCACCGATAGACCATCGAGGTTCGTGAGCAGGATCTCCGGCTGCGGGTCATCGTCGAGGTTCGCGACCTGCGGATAGCCCGGCGATAGCGTGGTCTGCCACGCGAGCGTGCCGTCGTAGTGATACGCGGCGTTGCCGAGGATGACCTCCATGTAGCCATCGCCATCGAGATCGGCGGCCGTGGTGGCGTTCCAATTCGCCTCGGAGACCGGCGCCGTCCACTTCACCGTGCCGTGCGAGTCCCACACCGTGTTGCCACCGATGATCTCGACCTCGCCATCGTGATCGAGATCCGCGAGCGCGATCGCGGCCGAGTACCACGGGTCCGTGCCCGCCGGCGTGGTGCCGCCCCACTGCCCCGCCGGCCCGAACAGGATCGAGCCGTCGTGATGGAACGCGTACAGCTTGCCGGTCGGATCGACCGTGACGATTTCGGGCACGCCATCGTGATCGAGATCGCCGATTGCCGGCGTCACGGTGCCGTCGATCACCGTCGGGATCATGAGCTCCATGTTGCCGGTCTTGCCGTCGAGCAAGTAGATGTGGCCCGGCTCGTCGGGGCTGCCGCTCAGCGTCGATGCGACGACGACGACATCCGGCGTATCGCACAGGTCGATCGCGCCATCGCCGTTGTCGTCCGTCAGGTTCGCGACGAGCGCGCTGACGATCGAGTTGGTCTCGCCGTTTTGCGTGTTGCCGGCCCACGCCCATTGGATGTCCGGATCGAAGCTATTCGCCGGCGCGGATTGGGTGCAGCTCGGCGTGCCGTTGTCGTCGTCCTGAACTTTGCAGATGTTGACGTACGCATCGGGCCCGCCGCCCGATCCGTTGCCACCATCGTCCGAAGCACGATGCGGCGATCGCACACGCCGCGACGACGATCATTCCCAGCGCTGCCCTCATGAGGGCGTTCGTATCACGCGAACAGGCTGACCAGCATGCTCATAATTCCATCGCGATCCACGATCGGCCGCGGTGTGTGCTCGATCACCTGCTGGAGCGCGGCCCCGCGATCCCCGATCCGGGCGTACGCGACGATCGGCTCGAGCTGGCTGCGCAACAGCGCCTGCGGTGCCACGACCTGGCGCGGCTGATCCGGAATCGTCTGCGGCATCAGGCCGATGTAGACCGGCCCGCCATCTCCCATCCCGACCGTATCGAGCGTGCAGACCAGATCTAACGGCGACGCGGCGACCCGAGCGACCACGTCCAGCAACTGCTTGCTGGTTTCGCACAGCCGTTCGATCGCCTGCTCCGGCTTTCCCTCGTCGAGTGCATCGGCCATCGCCTCGCGCAGCGATTCTTCGACGCGCACGACTTGCCAGAGTCGCCACGTCCCATCGCCGGACTCCGAGAGTACGATGCAGCGACGGGGCGACAACACCGCCGCACTCGCCGCGTGTAGCCGCGCCCATTGGATCAACGCGGCACGACCTTCATCGAGTGACGCGAACACGGCGTTGTGTCGCGACACGACCCGCCAGCCGGAGCCGAGCCCGATCACCCAATCTCCGTTGCCGAACTGATGCGGTGTCGACTCGAGGTCGGCCACCTCGGTCATGATCGCGCGACCCTCGACGGGCGGCCAGATCGCACCGCTCGGCACCGAACGATCCGGGGCACACGGCATGCGATTTGGCTTCGGTCGGCCAACCCGCTTGGTCGCGAGCTCCTCTTGATCGAGCACTCCTTCGAGAATGCTTGCTGCGAGACTCGTCGCATCGGTCGCGATCTTTGGCACGTCGACCACCTTCGTCTTGGCGGAGCCACGCAATTCCGCGAGGAGCTCTGCGGCACCGTGCGGCGTTCCGGTCGGTAGCGCGCCGCGCACCGTCAGATCGCGCACGCGATCGAGCGCGAGCCGCACGGCATAGACAAACGCTTCGCGGATGCCCGTGCCGTCGGCCGCGATCGATTCGACGAAGCCGATCGACGGATCGCCGAGCTTCTCGCGCACGATCGCGAGTGCGACCGCATCGGGAAGATCGCGCTTGTTCGCTTGCAGCACGATGCCGACACCGTCGCCGGTGACCGCTTCGCGCAGCTCGCCCACGTACTCCAGCGAGCGCTCGAACCATGTCGCACCGGTGTTGACGACCGACACCACGACATCGGCACTCGCGAGCAACGCGCGCCGGCGTGCATCGAGCTCCCGCTGGCCCGGCACGCTGACGATCTGACAGCGGATGCGCGATCCTTCGAAGCGCCCGCCCACGTACTCCATCCAATCGAACCAGAGCGTGCGACCGGTCGCATCCTCCTCGGGCGTCACCGTGGTTTGCGCGAGGCTCCCGGCCAACGCGCGAAGGCTGGTGGTCTTACCGGATTCGGGCGCCCCGTCGTAAACGACGCGGATCACGATCTCGTTCGCTTGGACGTCGTGGATCGCCATGGCGGTGCTAGACGAACGCCGCCGCGTGTTTGTTGAGGACGTTGCGCACGATCGCGAGGTTCGACTGACTGCGATCGACGGCGAGGTAGATGAACGTGGTCGGCGACACCAACTTGATCACGTGGATCTGGTCGCCGAGGTTGATCAACATGTCCTCGAGGGTCGTGCGCAGGTTCAGCGCCTTCATGATCTTTTGCTTCTGCTTGACCATCTCGCTGTTGTAGGCGGAGGCCGCGGCGAGATCGAAGTCGGGTCGATTCGACTTGAGGCCGAGGGTCATCCCGGACTCGGTATCGACCAACGAAGCGGCCATGAAGCCGTTCATATCGGCTGCGATCTTTTCGAATGCGTCGACGATTTGCTTTTCACTGGGCATGTGAGTCTCCTTGGTTAAACGACGAGGTCTTTTTCGATGGCCGAGAGTTGGTGACGCGCCATCGCGAGGTTCGAGCGCTGTTTGTCGAGGACGAGATAGATGAACAACGAATCGTTCGCCGACAGCGGGCGAATCAGGTGGTACTGCTTGCCGAGCGTGATCAACATGTCCTCGATGTGATCCGCGAGCGCGAGCGCCTTCATGGTCTTGCGCTTGCTCCGCACGACTTCGGTGTTGCCGGCGGCCGCGACCTCGAGCGACATCGCTCCGCCACCAGCCGCGCCGAGCATCATGCCGCTGTTGCTATCGACGATGCAGCAGCCGACGCAGCCATCGATTTCCATCAACTTCGGAAGCGTGTCTTTAACGGACGCCATGCAGTTCTCCTCTTACGGGTTGAGTTTCCAGGGCACACAAATCGACACCACGGCGGGAATTCGCTGATCTCTCAACGCGGCCACCGCGTGATCGATCGTGGGTCGGTCATCCAAGATCACGGCCTGCACGACTCGACGAGCCGCGCGCCATGCGATCGCGACGTGCGTGGCACTCGCGACGGTTCGCTCGATCATCTGCGGTGCGAAGCCCGGCGACGCGTCGAGCGCGGCCGCAGCCCAATCACCGAGCTCGAGCAACGAGCTGACACCCAAGCGCGAACCGGCGAGCTCTTGCACGACGGCGAGCTCGTCGTCATCGCCGATCGCGAACGACGCACCCGCGGCACCGGTCGGTTGCAAGGAATGCCGAGCGCTCTGCGCTTCGTTCGAATAGAGATGGGCGCCGACCGCCGCGAGCAATTCCGTCGGGGCGAACGAGATCGACGAATCGAGTGGCTGATCGCGCGGGACCCAACGGATCACGCCTTGATCGGGACCGCACAGCGCGATCAGCGACTCGACCGAATGCTGGCGAAGTGCAGCGGCAATGCCCGGCGTCGTCGTGAGCGTGCGGCGATCGAGGCCGGTGCCCGCGTGCTGCACCATCAAGTGCTTCAGCCGCTCTTCGAGCCCGGCGGTCATCGCCCAGCACACGCGATTGCGCTCGGCGACGAGCATGCCCTTGTCGACGCCTTGCTTCGTGACGATGAACGCGCCGACCGCATCGGGCGGCAGGCACTCGACCGCGTCGAGTAACGCGTTCGCGATCGCTAATACACGCTCAGGCATCGAAAGCCGCCTCCGCCGCCGCCAACGCGAACCGCGCCATCCCCAGATTGCCCACCTTGCGATCGATCACGACGTAGATGCACAGCGACGGACGAACCGCGACCGCACGCAAGATGTGGTACTCGCGCCCGAGCGTGATCAACACGTCCTCGAGATGATCGTCGAGTGCGAGTGCGGCGACCGTCGCGCGTTCGCGACGGAACATCTCCGCGTAGCCCGCGGCTGCGAGTTGCAGCTCCGCATCCGCGTCCGCGATTTCACTGCCGAGCACCACCCCAGATTCCGTATCGACCAAACACGCAGCCGTGCAGCCCTCTAATTCGCGCAATGGCGCGAGTGGCGAGCGCACGGGAATCGGATCGTCGGCGAGCGACGACAGATCCCATTCACCCGAACCCGCAGTCGCTTCATCGATCGTGCGCAACGAATCGAGCAACAGCGTCGAGAAATCTCGTGTGATCGAACACGGTGTGCCGTCCGGCAAGACCATCGTGCGCAGCGAGCCCGCGGGCATCGCGAGGATCGCGCGTAATGCTTGCTCGCCCGTGAGCTCGCGATAGATCGCGTGAATGATCCGGCCTTCGTCGAGGAACAAGTGTCCGGGGGCCCAGCTGTCGACGACGATCGCGACCGAGCGCCGCGCGTAGTGGAACATCTGGAGCAGATCGATCAGCGAGAGCCCGTGGATGTTGCCGCGAAAGCCGGTCTCGCAATCGACCGCTTGGCGAATCGCCTGCATCAGCTCGCTCGACGTGAACGGCTTGCACAGCACGCGCACCGCACCGCATTCGATCGCGCGTTGATAGTCGCGTGCGGTCGCGAAGCCGCTCATCAAGATCGCGCGCGTGCGTGCGGACACCTCGCGAACCTGCGCGAGCAAGTCGATGCCATCGGCATCCGGCATCCGCAGATCGGTGAGCAGCACGTCGATCGGTTTTGCAGACAGAGCGGCGAGTGCTTCATCGACCCCGGACGCGAGCGCGACCTCGAAACCTTGGTTGCCGAGGTCGCGACCGATCGTCTTGCGGAACGAGTCGTCGTCATCGACGATCAACACGGAGGTCATGCCGCCACCGCCGGAAGCTCGACCGCGAACGTACAGCCGATATCGGCGGCCTCGAGCTCGAGCTCACCCCCCAGAGACAGTGCCGCTTCCCGAGCGACAGTAAGACCGAGGCCGGTGCCGTTGGGCTTGCTCGTGACGAACTCGTCGAAGATCGACGCCCTACGATCTTTCGGGATCCCCGGTCCGTCGTCCGATACGCGGACGATGACATTCGACCCACTCTGTTCGCTGGTAACCCGAACGTGTACGCGTTCCGGGCGCGATTCGGTGGCGTTGATCAGCAGGTTTACAAAAATCTGTTCCAACGCGATCGTGTTGCCGCGGACGCAGACCGCATCGTCGTGGAGCTCGATCGCCAGCTCGTGGCGGCCGCGCCGGAACGCGGGGCGAAGCAGCCCGCTGATCCGCTCGAACGTGCGTCCCAGCGACTGGGTCGTCGTGACCGGTGGGCCAATGCGAACGAAGTCGAGGAGTCCGGCGATCGTGTCGCGAAGCGCCAACGCCGCGAGCTCGATCGTCCGCGTCTCCTCGGTGTGCCCACCTTTCGCGAGAACGTCGACGCTGTAGATGATCGACGACAACGGCGCGCGAAGGTCGTGCGCGATGTGCGAGATGAGACGTCCCGTCGCTTCCAACCGCTGGCGGTGAATTTTTCTCGAAAGCGCGCGCTGCTGTTCGGTGATCTCGCGCATCAGCAACAGCAGGTGCTCGTCGCCGAGGCTGTAGCGGGTGCAGCCTAATGTTGCACCCAGATCTCCCGACGGGTGACGCCACATGATCGCTTCGCCGAGCGGCGCACAGGCGATTTCGTGCGCGAGCTTCGGCGGCAACGTCGCATGTGCGTCGACGGGTAGCTCGAAGCGTCGCAGGAGCTCGACCGCTGCAGGCGTCGCGGAGACGAGCTCGTAGTGAGGATCGAGCACGGCCATCGCCACGCCGACGTCGTGCAGTCGCACGAAGCTCTCGCCATGTAGGTCGACGAACGCTGCTCCTCCCACGTGAGAGAGCGATCGCAAGTGAGGTGCCAGTGAGGTAGCGCTCGGCGTTCGGACGGTTACGAGTGCAGTTTCAGTTTCGGCATCTCGATTACGGGACGTGACGATCTCGAATTCAGGATCGGGCGCTCACGCACAGGACAAATCGATACATAAATTCGTAAGTCCAAACTCACCGTCGTCTTGACGAGTTCGTCCCGATTGTTCAATTTGTAGGTTGGAGATGGGGCGAATCCTGGTGATCGACGACGAAGCCAGGGTTCGGATCGGGATGAAACGATTCTTCGAAGCGAACGGCTTCGAAGTGCTCGAGGCGGACTCCGCGAGTGCCGCCGAACAGGAGTTCCGCGTCCGGCCACCGGACCTCGCGATCCTCGACTACGGACTGCCCGAGCGAAATGGGCTCGAGCTGATGCCGGTGCTGAAGCAGATCGACGCGCGCGTCCCGATCGTGATGGTCACCGGCCATGGCTCGATCGATCTCGCGGTCCAAGCCGTCAAGCAAGGCGCGGATCACTTCGTCGAGAAGCCGGTCAAGCTGCCCGCGCTGCTCGTGATCGTGCGGCGCGTGCTGGAGAGCTACCGCAATCGCAGGCGACAAGTAGCGGCAAGTGCGCACGCCGGACGCAACCAAGTCGATCCGTTCTCGGGGCGCAGCGATGCCATGCAGCGTTTTGCGGCAGATGCCCACCGCGTGCTCGATTCGCATGCCCCGGTCTTGATCCAAGGCGAGACCGGCACGGGCAAGGGCGTGCTCGCGAGCTGGTTGCATCGCCACGGGCCGCGCGCGGAAGAGGCGTTCGTGGATATCAACTGCGCGGGTCTCTCGCGCGAGCTGATGGAGAGCGAGCTGTTCGGTCACGAGCGCGGCGCGTTCACCGGCGCGGCCACGGCAAAGCTCGGCCTCCTGGATCTCGCGCATCGCGGCACCGCGTTCCTCGATGAAATCGGCGAGATCGATCCGGCGCTCCAGCCACGCCTCTTGAAGGTGCTCGAGGAGCAGCGGTTCCGGCGGCTCGGCGATGTCCGCGATCACCTCGTCGACGTCCGGTTGATCGCGGCGACAAATCGCGATCTGGCGCGGCTCTCGCGCGAAGGCAAGTTCCGGTCGGACTTGTACTTCCGGATCAGCACGGTCGCGTTGACGATTCCGCCGCTGCGCAAGCGGATCGAGGACATCACTCAGCTCGCGCGCGAGATCGCGGCGAACCTCCGGCCGGGGGGCGCGGAGATCACGCCGGAGGCGATGCACATGCTGCAGAGCTACGCGTGGCCGGGAAACATTCGCGAGCTCCGCAACGTGATCGAGCGCGCGCTGCTGAATAGCAATGGCGCCGCCGTGATCGATGCGAACGATCTGCGCTTCGAAATCTCGAGCGAGCCGCTCGAAGACGATCTGGATCTCACGCTCGAAGAGCTCGAGCGCAAGCATGTCGAGCGCGTGCTCCGGCACGAAGCCGGATCGGTCGAAGCCGCGGCCGTGCGGCTCGGCATCTCGCGCAGCGCGCTGTACGTGCGGCTGAAGCGCTGGCGCAGCTAGCTGTATTCGTCGCCCGACAAGTAGTCGAGCCAGTCTTGCGGATTCGGCGCGTGCGTATCGAACACCATCGCGAGCTCGAGCTCTTCGCCGGAGCGAAACACCTGCAAGGTCATCTCGCCCTTCTTCACCGCACGTGCCTCGATGTACGTGGCCCAGTCGGGAGTCTTGATCCCGTTGACGGTCAAGAGGACATCGCCGTACCGCACACCGGCGCGCGCTGCTGGACTTCCTGGACGACATCCCAGGACCGGTAGCCCGCCCAGCGCGATGGCGAGCTTCGTCAGCTGTTCACTACTCTGCATGTGTTTCAAGCGTAGCAACGTTCGCGCGACGCGCGGGATGCGAAGTGGTTAGGCGCCGGTGAGCGATCGGTGCGTTAGTCGACCTAACCTCGTAACTCCTCGACGAGAAAGTCCCACACGGCCGAGATCCGCGGCACGTCGCGGAGTGCGCGATGTCCCACGAGCCAGAGATCGTCGACGGGCCACGCCTCGGTCGATCCCGAAAGGGCGGGTGCGTACTCGAGCGCTTGTAGACCGAGCGTCTCGATATACGGATTCGGGCACAGCATCACGCCGAGCCCGCTCTTGCACGCGTTCAGTTGCGACATGAAATCGCTCGTGCGCAGCGCGATCTGACTCGACGGGACGTGCTGCGCGATCCACTTCGCGGCGTGAAAGCTCGCCATGTTGCGATCCCACTGGATCCACGGCACGTCGCTCCAGCTTTGCACTTTTGCCGGCCGCAACTTGCCGTTGCTCACCGCGAACCAGCGCGACGATCCGAGCTTCGTCGTCACGAGCTCTGCGCCGGCACTTCGCACCGAACGCACGGCGATATCGGCTTCGTGACGCGTCAGATCGCGCGCGCCGACGCCGGCATCGAGCTCGATCGCGAGCTTGGGATAGCGCTTGCGCAGCTTCACGAGCGCGGGCGCGATGAACGTGCTCGAGATGCCCGGCGCCGTGGTCACGCGGACGATGCCCTCGACCAAGTTCTCCACGGCGCTCGCCTCACGGGTAAACCGGGCGTGCGCGGCTTCCATCTGCTCCGCGGCCGCGAGCACGCGTTCGGCGGTCTGCGCGGGGACGAGGCCTTCGCGCGTCCGATCGAACAATCGTTCGCCGAGCTCGTCTTCGAACGCGGCGAGCCGGCGGCTCACCGTCGAGATATCGACGCCGAGCTTTTGGGCGGCACCCGCGAGCGTGCGCTGGCGATGCACCGCGAGGAAGATCCGGACGTCGTCCCAACGCGGGCCTTCGGGGGCGTCTTGCAGTTTTGCCATGGCCACTTGCAATCGTGCGCGTTGCGTTGCATCTGCGCAAGCCTCATCGTGAGGGCATGAAAGAGCTCCACGTCATCTTCGGTTCGGGTCAGATCGGCACGCGGCTCGCGGAGCGCCTGCTCGCGGCCGGCAAGCAGGTCCGCGTGCTCTCGCGCAATCCGAAGCCGCCGAAGGGCGCGGACAAGGCATCGGTGGATGCGCGCGACAAGGCGGCCGCGGCGAAGGCGGCCGAGGGCGCGACCGTCATCTACGACACGATGAATCCGCCGTACAACGAGTGGAAGACCGAGCTCCTGCCGATGGGCGCGGGCTCGTTGCACGCGGCCGAGGTCACGGGTGCGAAGTTGGTCGCGCTCGATTGTCTCTACATGTACGAGCCGAGCGATCACATGAGCGAGACCTCGCCGATGTGGCCGCCGTCGAAGAAGGGCCAGCTGCGCAAGGAGCTATCGGAGCTGCGCATGGCGAGTAAGGCGAAGGTCGCGATCGTGCGCGCGAGTGACTTCTTCGGCTCGAATCTGGCGGCCGCATGGTTCGGCGATCGGTTCTTCCAGCGCGCGTTCGCCGGGAAGACGACCGAGTGTCTCGGCGATCCGGATCAACCGCACTCGTACACCTACGCCGAGGATGTGGTGACCGCGCTCGTCCAGCTCGGTGCCGTCGAGGAGACCGGCATCTGGCACGTGCCGACGTTGCCGGCGATGACCTCGCGCGAGCTCGCGGCGAAGATCGGGCAGGCGTTGAACCTGCTGATCACGATCAAGCAGATGCCGCCGCTCGTGGTGCGGATGGCGGGCGTGTTCGTGCCGTTCATGCGCGAGTTGCCGGAGATGCGCTACCAGTGGGAGCAGCCGTTCGTGATCGACGATCAGAAGTATCGCGCGCGGTTTGGAACCGAGCCGACTCCGCTCGCGCAGCAGATCGCGGAAACCACGGCGTGGGCGAAGCGAACGTTCGGGCAGAAGCACGCTGCGTGAGTCGTGGCCGTGTCTTCGTCTCGGGTTTCGCCGTTAATGCGTTCGTAATCGGGCTTCATCGATCCCTAACGGGAGCCCGGGCAACGGCCGTTTCATCGTGATTCGATGATGAAGACCGTCCTTCTCACGTTGCTCGTCGGCTGCGCGACGAGTGTTCCCGCCGGCAGCGTCGGCTTGTTCGTCTACGCCGGCAAAGGTCTCGACACCGAGGTCCTCTCCGAAGGCCTGTACTGGCACATGCCGTGGAACCACATCATCGAGTACCCGGCGCAGTGGGACGAACGCGAAGAGAAGATGCACGTCTTGACCGAGGACGATGTCCACCTCGAGATGCAACTCGGCATCGCCGTGCGCCC
Organism: Kofleriaceae bacterium; assembly: GCA_047600425.1. Lineage (GTDB taxonomy): Bacteria > Myxococcota_A > Polyangia > Haliangiales > Haliangiaceae > JABFXX01. The sequence continues at coordinate 1,294,372 of JASGLC010000001.1, forward strand.
GAACGTGAAGGAGCTGTACGCACTCGAGCGTGATCTCGGCACGCGCTACTACGACACGATCGTGCAGAGCGCGTTCTTCACCGCGACGCGCTCGGTGCTCGCGCACTACAAGATGGTCGATATCCCCGAGAGCTCCGAAAAGATCGAGGCCGAGATTCGCGAGCGAGTCGCCGCGCGGATCGTGGGACACCACTTGGAGCTCGGACGCGTCGCGCTCCAGCACATCGATTATCCGCCGGCGGTGCAGCAGGCGATCGAGCAACGTCTCGTCGTCCAACAGCAGGAGACGCAGAAAGAAGCGGAGATCAAGATCGCGACCGAGGATGCCCAGATCGCTCACATCAAGGCAGAAGCTGCAGCGGAGACGGCAAAGATCACCGCGACCTCGGATGCCGAGACCACGCGGATTCGCGCCGAAGGCGATGCGAAGGCGCAGGAGATGCTCGGCAAGACGCTAACGCCGCTGCTCGTGCAGATGCGCGCGCTCACCAATCCCGCATCGAAGTACGTATTCGTGCCGGAAGGCCGCAACCTGTCGGTGGTGCTCGGCGGCGACGGGAAGTCAGCGAACTAGAGTCGCGAGTTGCGCGGCCTTCATCGCGCCCGCTTGCTGACGCGCGAGCTTGCCGTCCTTGAACACCGCGAAGTTCGGGATGCCCTGCACCTGATAGCGCTGCGCGAGCTGCGGCAGCTTCTCGGTATCGACCTTGAGAACGACGGCCTTGCCCGCGAGATCCGCCGCGACGTGCTTCACTTCGGGCGCGACCATCCGGCACGGCCCACACCACGCGGCCCAGAAATCGACGAGGACGGGGACCTTCGCGTCCTTCACGATCGTGTCGAAGTCGGCGACCGTGTCGACGTCGATCGGTGCCGACGAAGCGCCCAGTGAAGCCTTGCAGCTACCGCAACGGCCAGTATCGGCCAGCCGTCCAGCCGGGATCCGATTCTTCGCGCCGCACGCGCACGTCCTGATCATGGCCGCAATGTGGGCACGCTCACCATGCTCGTCAACGGTACGTAAACGTCACGAGTTGCTGGTGATACTCGTCGCTGAAGCTGTCGGCGTCCTTCTCGCGATTCAACGCCCGCGATTGCTGCTCGAGCAGGCGCCCGGTCTTGCGATCGAACGTCAGTTGGAACTGGACGCGGATCGTCGCCTGCCCGGTCGTCCACATCCCCTGCGCCGTGGACGTGCCATCGATCTGGAACACGGCTCGATTCGCATCCGCGGACACGAGCGCGAGCTTGAAGTCCGGATCCTTCAGATCGCCACCACCGAGCGCCGCGCGATCGCGGTCGTCGAGCGTGATCACCTCGCCGGCACGCAGCTTCTTCTCGCGCACGAAATCGACCGGCGTGTACTTCGCCGCCAGCTCGCCGGTGTAGATGCCCTGCAGCTCTTCGACTTCGCGCGTGCCGTTCGCGCCCGTGACATCGATCCGCCCGTCCGCATTCGCGCTGATCGTGTACGCACCGCTGATCAACGGCATGTCCTCGCGCAGCGTATCTGTCGGCGCGTTCGCGAGCGCGACTTGTTCCTGCCCGGTGCCCGTGATCTTCAACTGCGTGATCGAGCCGCCGGTGACACCACTCACCTCTTGATCGATCTCGAACGTGGTCTTCGTCTTCTGGTAGCGCGAGTCCTGATGTTTCGTGGTGCTGTGGGTCTCGAAGACTGCATTCATCGAGCGATGGAGCTTGTCCCCGATCTTCGGCGCGGCAGGTTTCGGCACCACGATCTGAGCCCCGGTCGGCGCGTTCGCGGGGATCGCGGCGAGCTCGGGGAACGCCGGCCACACGATCTTGTCGACGTCGATCGCCGGCTTGTCCGTCGGATGCGGATCGTCGTGCGCAGCGACGGGAGTTGCCGGTGGTAAGTCCGGCATCACGGGCGCGTTCGGGCTGGTCGGCTTCCCACACGCGAACATCATCACGAGCACCACGACGCGCATTGCCCCGGAGCGTACGCCGATTTCTATTGAACCCGGTCCAATAGGGGATAGGATGCGACGCGATGCGGTCAGGGGCCCTCGTCGCGATGCTATTCGTCGGTGCATGCTCGTTTCATCCGAGCGCCGAATCGGGTGATGACACGCCGTCACCCGATGCTCCGCCGGTACAACCGGATGCTCCGCCGCCGGTCCCGCATGGTCCGTATCCACTCGTGCTCGCGCATGGCTTGTTCGGGTTCAAGAATGTAGGCCCGCTCGATTATTTCTACGGAATCACCGGCGCGCTCCAAGACCAGGGTCGCACCGTGTTCACGCCGCGCGTCGACGCCGTGCAAAGTGCGGCAGTCCGCGGTCAGCAGCTCGTCGATCAGATCGAGATGATCAAACAGATGACGGGCGCGCCGAAGGTCGTGATCATCGGCCACTCGCAAGGCGGCCTCGATGCGCGCTGGGCCGCGGCCCACGATCCCGGATCGATCGCGGCCGTCGTCACCGTTGCCACGCCACACCGCGGGAGCCCGGTCGCGGATGTCGCGCTCGGCGTGTTGCCGGGTGATTCGTCCGCCGCGCTCGACGTGTTGGGCAACCTGATCGGGCTCGACACGGATGGTTCGTCGACGAGCTTCGCGGGCGCGCTCCACGATCTCTCGAGCGATGGTGCCGCGCAGTTCAACGCGGACAATCCGAACGTCGCCGGCATGCCGTACTTCTCGATCGCCGGACGCTCGAACCTCGCGGGTGCGAGTGCATGCCCGCCGGCGGCCGCGCAGTTCATGACCACGTGGGATAGCAGTGTCGATCCGATGAAGGCCGTGCTGTCGCCGGTGTCCGGAATCCTGGCGCTCGCGGCGTTGCCGGATACGCCGGTGCAAGATGGTCTCGTGACGATCGACTCCGCGCAGTGGGGCCAGTTTCTCGGCTGCGTTCCGGCGGACCACTTCGACGAGGTCTGTCAGATCGCCGGTCAAGATCCGGGACTCGGCAACGACTACTCGTGCCTCGATATGTGGCGCGGCATCGAGCAGTTCCTGCGCTCGCAAGATCTCTAAGAGATTTTTCCAGTGCGCAGCAGCGCAGCACAGTGCGCGCATGGACCCAGATCTTTTCTCGCGTGCGCCCTCGTAACAGCTGATTTCCTTCCCAGAAGATTTGGCACGCGCAGCGCAATACGCGCTGTGCATGCGTAGACTCCTGTCGATTTCGCTCGCCGCGGCGATCGCGGCACCACTCGCCGCGTGTGGCGGCACCCCGAAGCCCGAAGCTCGGATGGCGTCCTCGGAGGGCGCGATTCGTGGCGCGCGTGAAGCCGGCGCCGATGGCGTGCCGCAAGCGACGCTCTATCTGAAGCTCGCAGAAGAAGAGCGCGCGAAGGGCCTCGAGTACGTCAAAGACGACGAGAACCACAAGGCCACGATGATGCTCGCGCGCTCCGAGGCGGATGCCGAGCTCGCGGTCGCGCTCGCCCGCGCGGCCACGGCTCAGAACAACGCGAACACCGCGACGGAACAACTCCAGGACCTCAAGGAAAAGGCTGCGCAATGAAATCCCTCAAACTCGCTTTGGTGTTCGCGCTTGGCGCTTGTGGAGCGCACATGCCTCCGCAACAGCTCGTCGACGCACGTGCCGCGTACGATCACGCAGCCTCCTCGCCCGCGTCCAAGACGGTGCCGGCGGAGGTCCACGTCGCGCGTGAATCGCTCGATGCCGCGGAGAAGAAGTTCGCGGACGATCCGGACTCGAAGGACGTCGTCGATCTCGCCTATATCGCGCAGCGCAAGGCGCAGCGGGCCGAGGCTCTCGGCGTCGTCGCGTCGGCGAACGATTCGCTCGCGCTCAGCGTGAAGGATCGCTCGAAGACCCAAGAAGCGATCATCACCGCGCAGCAGGATCAGCTGCAGAACGCGCACAGCTCGCTCGAGAAGTCGCACGAGGCGCTCGAGAAGCAGAAGCAGATGACCGAGCAAGAACGCGCTGCGCGTGAGCAAGCCGAGAAGAAGGCGCAAGACGCGATGGACGCGCTGTCGAAGCAGATGGCCGTGAAGGCCGACACGCGCGGCACCGTGATCACGCTGTCGGGCGGCGTGCTGTTCGCGACGGGTCAAGCGGCGCTGTTGCCGGGCGCGCAAGCGTCGCTGAACTCGGTGGCGGATGCGCTGAAGACGCAGGCCGAGCACCACTTCACCGTCGAGGGTCACACCGACAACCAAGGCACGGACGCGATCAACAACGACCTGTCGTTGCGCCGCGCCCAAGCGGTGCGTGACTACCTGGTGATCCACGGCGTCGCGTCCGAGACGATCACCGCGCAGGGCTTCGGCTCGACGCGTCCGATCGCCGACAACAAGACGGCGGAAGGTCGCGGGATGAACCGCCGCGTCGAGATCATCGTCGACCCCGCGCGTACGGCAGCGAACTAACCGATCCAGATCGGGAACATGGCGCAGCTCCGCTTCGGCGGGGCTTCGCTATTTTCGGCTGTGCTCGACGACAAACGCGTCGATCAGCTCGCGCGCGATCGACAGCTTCGGCGGCACGACCGGAATCTCGTCGGGACCGAACCACTGCGCGTCCATGATCTCGACGGGGTCCATCGTGATCTCGCCGCTCGCCCACTTCGCCATGAAGCCGATCATCAGCGAGCCCGAGAACGGCCACGGCTGCGATCCGAAGTAGCGGATGTCCGAAATCGCGATGCCCGCCTCTTCCTTCACTTCACGCGCGACCGCTTCTTCGAGCGTTTCACCAACCTCGACGAATCCGGCGAGCGTGGAGTGAAACGGCATCTTCGTCCGCGCGTTGCGCGCGAGGAGCGCCTTACCGTCGCGCACGACGAGCATGATCACGGCCGGCGACAAGCGTGGATACGCAGCGAAGCCACAGTGAGGACAAATGCGCACGCGTTCGGTCGTCGATCGCTGCGTGGCGGTTCCGCATCTCCCGCAGAACGCGTGGTCGCGATCCCATGCCGTGAGGCCGAGTGCGCGACCTGCAATACCGAATTCCTCGTCGGAGATCGCTCCGAATAACTGGCGCAACGGCACGAGCTGCGTGTCCGGGAGCGGCTCGTCGACCACGCGCGCGAAGCACGGATGTCCATTCAGCTCGCCGAGATACACGTCGTTCTCGATCGGCGCCGTGGGAATGGTTTTGCCAGCGACCGCGAGGCTCTGGCCGTTGATCGCGAACAGGAGGCCGGTTCGCGCGTCACTCGTGATGCCCGGTAAGAACGTCACGTATCTCCTGTAGCACGCTGCTTGCTAGATGGGATGCCATGGAGATCATCGTCGTTGCATGCGTTGCCACGATCGCGGCGTGCGCGATCCTGTCTCGTGCAACTCGGTCGGCGCCGCAGAAGCCGTTGCGCGGTGATTCGAGCAACCGACTCGACCAGGGGCTGTTCCACCTGATCAACGAGGTCGCGCGCAAGCCCGAGAAGAAGCGGGGGCAGTATGTCGACCGCGTTCACCTCGGCGACCGCCTGGGGTCGCTGCGCAAGCGCGAGACCTGGGTATAGTCACTAGCGGATGTCGAACGCGATTGGATTACGGCTGCCGCTCGCGACGGGAGCATCGATTCCGCAAATTGGCCTCGGCGTATGGCAATCCCCGCAAGGCGCAGCGACCCGGGATGCCGTGACTGCGGCGTTGGAGCTCGGCTATCGCCACGTCGATACCGCGCGGATCTATCGCAACGAGGCGGATGTCGGTGCGGCGATCAAGTCGGTTCCGCGCGCGGACGTGTTCGTGACGACGAAGCTGTGGAACGACGACCAGGGCTATGACTCGGCGCTGCGTGCGTTGGACGCGTCGCTGAAGCGCCTCGGGCTCGACTACGTGGATCTCTATCTAATCCACTGGCCGGTGCCGCACAAGCGCCGCGAGTCGTGGCGAGCGCTCGAGCAGGCGCATGCCGACGGCAAGGCGAAGGCGATCGGCGTCTCGAACTATCTCGTGCCGCACCTGAAGGAAGTGCTCGGTCAGGCCAAGACCAAGCCGCATGTCAACCAGATCGAGCTGACGCCGTTTCTCCAGCGGCGCGAGACGCGCGAGCTGTGCAAGCAGCACGGCATCGTCGTCGAGGCGTACTCGCCGCTGACCCGCGGCGCCCGACTGAACGATCCGATCGTCGGTGGCATCGCGACCGAATCGAAACGCTCGCCGGCGCAGGTGCTACTGCGGTGGGGCATCCAACACGGTCACGTGATCCTGCCGAAATCGGTGACGCGTGCGCGGATCGCCGAGAATGCCGAGCTCGACTTCGAGCTATCGGCCGCGCAGATGAAGAAGCTGGACGGGCTCGAAGAAGGGCTCGCAACTGGCTGGGATCCCGATGGGGAACCCTGAGGGGCGTTTCGCCGCTTGAATAGATCTCCGTCTCGTACGTATGACTTGTCGATGCTGAAGAAACTGCTCGCTCCTCTCGCTCTGGCGTTCGCGTTGTTGGTCCCGGCGGTGGGTCTCGCCCAGCCGAAGGCCGGTGCAGGCTCGGGTTCCGCGGCTGCTGAAAAGGCGCCGAAGGCCGACCCGGTCGATCTCAACACCGCGACCGAAGATCAACTGAAGGCGCTGCCGGGCATCGGCGATGCGTACTCGAAGAAGATCATCGCGGGCCGCCCGTACGCGAAGAAGGATCAACTGGTCTCGAAGAAGATCGTGCCGCAGGCGACGTACGACAAGATCAAGGACCTCGTCATCGCGAAGCAACCGCCCGCGAAGAAGTAGTCGCGGCGAGCGTGCTGCCTGCGAGCGCGACGACCGCGAGCGCGATCACGGCGACGCCGTATTCGATCGCCGTGCGAAACACGTCGTGGGTGTGGACGAGGCGAAGGCCGCCGATCACCGCGGGCACGCCCATCGCGACGTACGCGACGATGTAGATGATCGATAGAACGCCGGCGCGCTCGTGCGCGGCTGCGAGCGGAACGACGGAGCGGATCGCGCCTTGGAACGCACCGCCGAAACCGCTGCCCGCGATGATCGTGCCGATGAAGAACAGGATCGCGCTGCTCGAGGGAATCGCGGCGAGCGTGATCGCCACGCCGAGCGCGAGTGCGATCGTGCCGTAGGTCATGAAGTAGCGTGCACTGGCCTTGCGAAGAATAAACACGGTGACCGCGCCGGAGAACGCGAGCGTGAACAACGCGACGCCGCCGATCAGGTGCGTCTGCGTCGCGAGCAACTTCTTCACGAGCGTGGGACCGAGCGAGCCGTAGAACCCGGCGAGTGCCCACGCGGCGATCAGCGCGGCGATCGCGATCGTGATCGCGGTGCGGAGATGGTGGGGAACGTGGATGCGTGGACGGAGTGACGCGAGCGCACCGGCGCGGCGCTCCACGGTCTCGGGCATCGCGATCACGCCGGCGAATTGCACGACGTAGATGATCGCGAGGACGATGTAGACGGTGACCGTGGGCGCGGGGGCGAACGCGACGAGCAGCCCGGATAGGAGCGCGCCCGTCGCGGTGCCCATCATCGGTGCGATGGCATTCGCGATCGTGCCACGTGCGCGATCGAGATCGAGCATGCCGGCACCGACCGCACCGGCGGCGAGGCCGGTCGCGAGACCTTGAACGATCCGCGCGGCGATCAACATCTGGACGTTCTGCGCGTAGATGAACAGCAGCATCACGCCCGCTTGGATCGCGGTGGTGACGAGCAGGATCGGACGGCGGCCGATGTAGTCACTGAGCGAGCCGGCGACGAGCAACATCGCGAGCACCGCGAGCGCGTAGATGCCGAAGACGATCGTGATCGTGATCGGTGTGAATCCCCACGCGGCTTGATATAGATCGCGTAGAGCGGTGTGGGTGCCGAGCTACCCGCCAGGAAGAATAGGATGATCGAAGCCTGGAGGTAGAACGCGATAGATTTCGATAGTTTCATGGCCACTCGATTCCATACAGACCGGTCTGTCTACTCCTTGACTATGGACAGACTGGTCAGTACAGTCAAGCCATGTCGACGTCAAAACCAGAAGGGTCTGCTCGCGAACGGCTGTTGGCCGCAGCGAACGAGCTCTTCTATGAAGAGGGCGTCCACACGGTGGGCATCGATCGCGTGATCGAGCGAGCGGGCGTTGCCAAGGCGTCGTTGTATTCGACGTTCGGAAGCAAGGAAGAGCTCGTGCGCGCGTACTTGCAGCAGCGTGCGGAGCAACGGCAATTGCGGATGAGCACGCGGATCGCGCGCCATGAAGATCCGCGGGAGCAAATCCTCTCGCTGTTCGATTCGCTCGGCGAAGCGACGGCGGATCCGAAATATCGAGGCTGTGCGTTCATCAACGCGAGTGCCGAGGGTCGGCGCGATGAAGCGTCGAAGGTCTCGCAGGTCTGTCTCGAATCGCGGACGTGGGTGCGCGGGTTGTTCACGGAGCTCGCGCGCAATTGCGGTGCGAATGATCCGGACGAGCTCGGCCGCCAGCTGGTGTGCTTGTACGACGGTGCCGCGGTCGCGGCGTCGATGGAACGCGATCTGACGGCGGCGGGTCGGGCGAAAGCGATGGCGTCGACGCTGATCGACTCGCAGACGAAGACCAAGGCGAAGTAGCTAGTTTCGCTGGTCGAAATGGGCCCATGCGGGTCGGTGTCAGACGGCGCGCGTAACGTGTGCGCATGGCATTCGACGTCGTCGGCAAGCTCCATGTCGCGGGCGAGATCAAGCAGGTCTCGGAACGCTTTACCAAGCGCGAGTTCGTGCTCGAAGTCGCGGATGGCAAGTATCCGCAGTTCGTCTCGTTCCAATTGACCGGCGATCGCGCCGCCGCGCTGGATGACTTCCGCGTGGGTGATCAGCTCCGCGTCACGTTCAACCTGCGTGGCCGCGAGTGGCGCAACCCGCAGGGCGAAGTGAAGTACTTCAACTCGCTGGACGTGTGGAAGCTCGAAGCGGCGAACGCGAGCCAGGGCCAAGGCCGTGGCGGTTATCGCGAGAACAACAACGGTGGCGGTTACGGGCAGAACGCGCCCACGAATGGTCGTCGTGGCGGCGGCGGCGGTGACGACTTCTCGTACGCGGAGCCGCGTCCGGGCGATCTCGGTGCCGGTCGTGATGACGATCTGCCGTTCTGATCGTTAGTGCCCGAACGAATCGTTCACTGTAGTGATGGCGTCGCGTTCTTGAACGAGGCGCTGCCTGCCAATCACGCGATCATCACGTCGTTGCCAGACGTGAGCGAGCTACCGCTGCTCGGCTTTGTCGGGTGGCGCACGTGGTTCATCGAGACGGTCGCCCTCGCCTGCCGTGCCGTTGCCGACGACGCGGTCGCGATCTTCTATCAAACGGACATCAAGCACGATGGCCGGTGGATCGATAAGGGCCACCTCGTGATGCTCGGTGCGGATGCCGCCGGGTCGGCCGCGCTGTGGCACAAGATCGTGTGCCGCGTGCCGGCGGGCATGACCACGTTCGGGCGGCCGGCGTACGCGCACTGCATCTGCGTCTCGCGCACGCGGACGGTGGATCCGGGCGCGTCCACGCCGGACGTGTTACCGGCGCTCGGGGCCATGAGTTGGTCGCGCGCGATGGGTGCCGCGGCGTGCGAGATGGCGGTGAAGTTCTGCGCGTCGATCGGCATGACCACGGTCGTCGATCCGTTCTGCGGTGTCGGAAGTGCGCTGGCGGCGGCGAACGCGTTCGGTTGGACGCGATCGGTGTCGAGATTTCGAAGCGGCGGTCGGCGCGGGCGCGCAGGCTCGTCCATCGCACGGTCTGAAGTTAGGGAAGTTGGACGTGCTAGAAGATGGCCGGTGTTGTCCGACCAGCCGACGTTCCAGCCGCGCGAGAAGTGCCCGCGGTGTCGGCGGCCGTTGCGCGTCTGCTACTGCGCGGCCGTGCCGCAGCTCGCGACCCGGACGAAGGTCGTGATCCTCCAACATCCGCGCGAGAAGGACATGCCGATCGGCACGGCGCGGATGGCGTCGCTGTGCCTCGAGGACAGCGAGCTTCACGTCGGGATTCGCTGGGGTGAGAGCGCGGCGTTCCAGCGCGTGATCAGTGATCCGGCGCGGCCAGCGATCCTCTTGTCGCCGGGACCCACGGCCAAAGACATTTTGACCGAGCCGCCGGAGGGACCGGTGACGCTCGTCGTCGTCGATGGGACTTGGTCGCAAGCGAAGACGGTCGTGCGTGACAACCCGTGTCTGCAGGCGCTTCCGCGGTATGCGTTCGCGACACCGGAGCCGTCGCAGTATCGGATCCGCAAGGAGCCGAAGGCCGAGTACGTCTCGACGATCGAAGCGTTGATGCACGTGCTCGGCGTGCTCGAGGGTGATCCGGCGCGGTTTCGCGCGCTGCTCGATCCGTTGAACGCGATGGTCGATGCGCAGTTGCACGCGCAGCAGAGGTCGCCGCGGCGCGAGTCGTATCGGATCGCGAAGCCGCGGAAGCCGAGTCAGCGGCGGCTGCCGGACTTGTTCACCCGGCGTTACGACGATCTCGTGTGCATCGTCGCCGAGGCGAATGCGTGGCCGTACTCCGATGGACCCGATCGGCATCCCGACGAGGTCGTGCACTTCGTCGCAGAGCGTGTCGCGACCGGCGAGCGCTTCGACATGATCGTGAAGCCGGAGCACGGGCTCGCGCCGGCGACAACGTTTCACGTGAAGCTCGGCGCCGAGGTGTTCGAGGCGGGTGCGCCGCGCGCGGAGCTCGAAGCCGGGCTGCGCGCGTTTTTTCGGCCGACCGACGTGGTGTGCGCGTGGGGAACGCACGGCTTGAACCTGGCGACGGATCTGTTGCCGGCGAATCGAATCGATCTCCGCGCTGCGGCGCATCGTCTTGCTGCACAAGAAGTTCGGGTCGCTCGAAGAGCTCGTGGCCACGTATGGAGATGTCGACGTGAATATCCCGGGGCGTGCGCGGCAACGGCTCGCTCTCGCCGTCGCGCTCGTTCGTGCGTGGAAACCGCTTAGCGTACAGGGGACGATCGCAACTACGTCAACGTGCGACGCGAAGCCCCGAATTGTGTTGGGCACGAGGACGGTCGCAACTACGTCAACGCGCGTCCGAATCTCGGACGGTTAGTTGACGTAGTTGCGACCGTCTCGCCCTCGAACAGTTTCGGGTGAATAGAGATCGCAAGTCTTCGTGACGTCGTTGTGACCGTCTCCACTCTCGAACAGTTTCGGGCGAATGAGATCGCAAGTTGACGTAGTTGCGACTGTGCCCTCAGCGCGCAGCGGCGAACTGCGCCTTGATGAACGCGAGCGCTTGCGGGAAGCGCGTCGCGATATCGGGTTGCGCGAGCAACGCCTGCTGGAATGCGCCTTCCAACCGAAAGCTCGTCGCCGCATCGACATCGGCGCTCGCTTGCACGAGCACTTTTGCCGACGACAATGCGGCGGGCGAATGCGCGGCGAGCTGATTCGCGAGCGCGGCGACCGCGTCATCGAGCGACGCGACCACTTCGTGGATCATGCCGTAGCGCTCGGCGGTCGCGGCTTTGATCAACCGGCCCGTCAACACCAGATCGCGCGCGCGCGGCTCGCCGACCGCACGTACCAAGCGCGTGGTGCCACCGACATCCGGCACGATGCCGAACGCGATTTCGGGGAGGCCCATAACCGTGTCCTCGGTGGCGATTCGGAAGTCGGCGGCCAGCGCGAGCTCGAGCGCCATGCCGACACATGCGCCGTGAAGCGCGGCGATCACCGGCTGATGCAATCGCGACATCCGATGGAACGTGTCTTGGAGCTGGTGATGCAGGTGCAAGAACGGCGTCTGCTGCGTCGCCTGCATCACTTCCATGAGCAGCGTGTGATCGATGCCGCTCGAGAACGTGGGCCCGCGTCCGCGCAGGACCACCACGCGGACATCGCGAGTCGCGCCGACCTCGTCGAACGCCGCGCCGAGCTCCTTCATCATCGCGCCGTCCATCGCGTTGCGCTTGTCGGCCCGATCGAGCCAGATCGTTGCAATTGCGCCATCACGGACGAGCTGGATCCTGGACATGACGCTAGAGTAGATCGAATGCCGCGCTACGAGCGTGACGGCGAGGTCTGGCAGATCGAACGGATCGGCAAGCAGCTCGAGATCAAGAGCGGCGGCAAGTCCTCGACGCGGACGTTCGTCGGCGAGGAGCAGGCGACCGGCGCGATGGAGAAGCTCGTCGCAGACCATCTCGCCGCCGGATTCGCCCCACTCGCGCGCGACCAGCGCCATCGCGAGATCGAGGCCGCGATCGATGCCGATCCGGAACTGCCGGCGAGCTACTCGGTCTATGCCGATTGGTTGCAGGCGCAGGGCGATCCGCGCGGCGCGGTGATGGCGGCGGCGATCGCGGCCGATGGTCAGCCGGATGCGGACAAGGTGTTCGCGCGCGCGTTGAAGAAGCACGTCCACGACTTGTTGGGTCCGCTCGCACCCTACGCGACCGCGCAAAAGGGCAACCCGGACGTGTTCGGCTGGCGGTTCGGCGTGATCCATCGCGCGTATCTCCACGCGCAACGCCAGCGGCCGTTGGATGCCGTCCTCGAACAGGTGTTGAGCCACGCGAGCGGGCGGTTTCTCGTCGAGCTCTCACTCTCGGAGAAGGAGCGGATCCAAGAAGCGATCGACGTGATCGCGCGGCGCGCACCGGCGAGTCTGCGTGCGCTGCGGTTGTGGGCCGTCGGCAATCCCAAGCTCGAGAAGGTGTGGCCGGCGGTGCCGCGTTTGCGTCGTCTCGCACTCGAAGGTCGCGCCATGGAGCTCGGCAACGTCGTGCTTCCGGAGCTCGAGCGCTTGGAGCTCGTCGACAGCCAGATGCGGGCGGCGTCCGGGCGCGTGCTCGCACGAGGCCAGTTTCCAAAGCTCGAGCAAGTGCGCATCGATTTCGGCCACGGCTACATGACGGGCGACGCCACGATCGATGACGTCTTCGAGCTCCTCGCGCGGAAGGATCTGCCGAGCCTGCGCAACCTCGCGCTCGTCCACACGCGCTATCCCCGCGAGCTCGTGATGGAGCTGGCCGACAGCGCGATGTCGCGACAGATCGAGAACCTCGATTTGTCCTACGACGAGCTCGCCGACGCGAACGCGCAGGAGCTCCATCGCCGCCGCGCGAACTTCCCGAAGCTCGTCACGCTCGATGTCACCGGCAATCGGTTGAGCGAACGCGGGCTCGAGCTGTTGCGCGAGGTAGCGCCGACCGTGCGATCGTTGAAGCAGGAACCGTGAAGCACGTCGTTGTCATCGCGCTCGCCGCGTGCGCTCACCCACCCGAGGCTCCATCGCCGTCGCACGACGAATCCGCCGCCATCGCCACCGACGAGGAAGCTCGCGAGCGTGAAGTCGGACACGTGTATCTCCGAGATGGAGTATCCGCACGTTCCACCGTACGACGCCGATGGCTATCCCGACTGGTATCGCCAAGCGCCGAATCCCACGCCGGTGTGGACGGTGCCGATCGATCACCCGATGGCGTTTACCGTGACCGATTCGGGTAACGCGATCGTCACGGCGGAGCGAGACATCGTCGCGATCGAATTCCCGGGCACGATCGCGTGGCACCTAGCGTCGCTGTGTCGCCCCGCCGGCTGCGCGCCCGCGCTTCACACGAAGCCGATCCTCATGGGCGACTTCGTGTACGTCACGATGGCGGGCCACGGCAACAGCATGGTCGATGGGTGCGGCGAAGCGCTCTCGCTCGACGAAGCACCGCCGGTGAACGTGCCGAACATCGCGACGAGCTCGTCGGGCGTTGCGAGCGTCCTCTCGATCGATGGCAAAGAGCGCGTCGTCCGCACCATGCACGACAAGCGCGCGTGGACGTTTGCGGTCGACGAGCACGACACGATCACCGCGATGAAGTTCGATCACGACGAGAATCTCTACCTCGGCACGCACGGCGGCCACGTGATCGCGCTCGATACGGCCGGCAAGGTGCGCTGGGATCGCAACACGAAGGATCACCTGGTCTCGACGGTGCTTGTCGACGAGACCGGCCTTTACGTCGCGGTCGACGGTGGCATCGTCGCGCTCGATCCCAGCTCGGGTGCCGTGCGCTGGGAATATGCGCTGCCGCAAACGGGCCCCTACCCGGCGCCGACGTTATCCGGCGGCGAGCTCTCCATCGCGACGAGCCGAGGCCTGACCGTTCTCGACACCAAGGGCGCGTTCCAGTGGAGCTTCGATGGCGCGTTCACGACCTCGCCGTTCGTCACGCCGTCTGCCACGTACGTCGCGACGGCAACGACCGTCTATGCATTGAGCTCGATCGGCACGCCATACTGGAAATTGCCCGTCGCCAATGCGATCGCACTAACGGTCGCGAGCGGCAAGCTCTACGTGCTGACCACGACCGCGTTAATAAAGTTTCGCTAGAACTTGTGCGCGAGGCGCGCGCCGAACAGCACGTAGTGGCTGCGATAGTCGCCCGCGTTCACTGCGACGAAGTCCGGCTGATCGCGAATCGGCGATAACTGCCCGACCTTCGCGTCCGCAAGCGCGAGGTTCACGTCGTTCAGTTTCACGTAGCCGAACGCGCCCGAGACATTCCAGCCCCAGAAGTCATAACCACCACCGACGCCGATGATGTGCTTCGACGAATCGACCGTCAGCGTCGACACGTACTCCGGCGACGCCGCGGCGGTCTCGTAGCTATATCCGGCGCCGACCTGCCAGCGATCCTGGTGATACTCGAACGCGATCGATGGCGCGTACGAGTTCGAGTAATTGCGCGGGATCGTGACCTCTCCGAGCGTGTACGTCCCGACGCCGGCGGAGTTCTGGATCGTGACGTTATGCGGATCGATCGTGATCGCGCGCTGGATCGACCACAGCTCGATATCCATCGCGAGATCGATATCGATGTGCTTCGTCGGCCGGAGCTGCGCACCGAACTTGACGATCGCGGGCAGGTTCATCTCCAACGTGACTTCATCGCCTTGCACGCTCGCACCGTCGAAGAACGACGATGACGGCAACTTCGTCTCGAGCTTGCCCGTCGCATTCGTGATCCGCGTCGGCGTTTGCACGTACGCGCCGAGCGTGACCATCGGATGCGCGTCCCACTGGATGCCACCACTCGCGGCCGGCGCGAACAGCCCGAGCTGACTGAGCTTGGTATCGGCATCGAAGTCCGGATCTTCGGGCGCACAGATCGTCTCGCCGGGACAACCCGACAACGTCACGCGCGACTCGAGCTTCGAGATCGTGTTCTGGACCGTCGCACCGACGCGCAACGTATCCGTCAGCTTCCACGACGCACCCGCGACGAGCGTCACGAACAACGACTCCGCGAGGCTCGCCGACGTATAGCGCTCGGGCCCGCTCGGCGAATACCGCCCGATACCCGCGTAGGGCGCGTAGAACCCGCCCGCGATCACGAGCTTGTCCGTCAGCGCATACGCGATCGCGAGCGATGGCGCCGTGATGCCGGGATAGTCGCTCGACACCATCGGCAGCACATTGCCGCCGCTATCCGTGCGCGTGTAGTCGACCGCTTGATTGACGTACGTACCGTCGACGGAAAACTCCCATTTGTGGCCGCTGCCGCCGAGATGCGCGAGCCCAGCCGGATTGTCGAACAACGAGTCCGCATCTTCGGAGCCGGCGACCGTGGCACCGGCGTGCTCGAGCCCGTTGACGCCGCGAATCGGCAGGAACATGCCACCGGCATGCGCGGTCCCGCCGAGCGCTGCTAGGACGACGACGCGCTTCACGGGTTCCGTCCTTTCACGATCGCGACGAACCGCAGGAGGCCATGCTTTTGCTCGCGCAAGAAGTCCGCGGTCACGTGGAACACGCTCGCGTAATCGTCCGCATTCCACACGCCATGGCCCGGCGCCGGTGTCACGCGATTGACGTCACCGACGCCATCGGCGATCGCCGAGATCAGCGGCACGCCCGGCGCATCCGCCTCCGATTGGAACAATCGCGCGACGATGTCGTTCAACGTCTTGTTCACATCCGCTTTGTGCAGACGGTTCAGGAGGTTGATCTGATCCGGCAGGTACTGCTTGCCGAGCAACCGCCCGGTGACGCGCGCGACCGGCACGAGATCCTGATCGTCGCGCCCCAACTGCAAGAGCTCGGCCGCGGATGCGCGCATCGTCGCGAAGCTCGGCTTCGTCGGATCCAGCACCGCGACGAGCAACGCTTCGAGCGCGCCGATCGACGTGTCATCGAGCGCGACCAGAAGATCTGCCGCGCCCGCGAGCACCGGATGGGTCAGCGTGTCCTCGACCTTCTTCGGCAGGTCCGTCGCGATCCACTGATCGCGATCCGCGACGTGCACGGCGAGTCGATCGCGCAGCATCTGGATCAACGCCCGCGTGGTCGCTGCGAAGTGCGCGTTGTGGAAGTGCCAGCCACTCGCGTCGTTATCGCCACGCATCAAGATGTCCGCGAGCTCGTGGATCGAATCCGTCCACATCGCCGAGCCGATCGCACCCGCACCCATCAACCGCCGGCGCTTACCGACGAAGCCGTCCGCGATGAGGTTCCACGGTGTGAGCGTCGTGATCGTCTGCCCGTCGGCGGTCTTGCCCGTCGGGTTGTTCTGACGATCCGTGAGCCCCGCGAGCGGCGAGACCAGATAATTCGCCGCATGCGCAGCGATCTGCGTCATCGGCTTGCCGTTCGCCGTCACCGACACGAGCTCCGCCGCGCTCTGCGTCAGCGCGGGATACAGATCCGTCTGCAGCACGGCGATGATGAACGGCTCCCACGACACGCCGTTCGATCCGAACGTGTAGTTCGCGCCGTTCGGATCCGAGTGCTGCGTCGTCGTCGAATTCGGGCTCGCCCAATGCTTGTGCAGCACGGAGAGGATATCGACGAACGTCTGCTCCTGATTCGCGTCCGCGAATGCCTGCACGATCGGCCGGATCTCCGCGTAGAAGTTGTTCTTCTCCCACACCGGCAACGTCCCGGTGTGCGCGACCTTGAACAGCTGACCGTACTTGTCGCGCATCGGATCCGCGGTGTCCTGGATCGTCTGCGGCGTCGGATCGAGGAACAGCACGCGGTTCAACGCTTCCGGCGTCGGGTGCGTGCGAAAGCCCGTGATACCCGCCTGCGTCTCGACGTAGTGATCGCCGCCGAGCAACGCGACCGCGGTCGTATTCGAGAGCCCGTTGTTCCAGTTGTAGTTGAAGTTCGCTTTCGGACGCGGCCGCCAGCCCGAGCCGAACGCCGCGCAGCCCGCCCCCGTCGTCGCGGTGTGCGTGGCATCGAACTCGCCGCCGTTGTCCTCGCAGATGATGTTGCCGTTCGCGTCCTTCGCGTACGCGATCGCCTGCGTGTAGAACACGGCGAGATTCGGGATCGAGAAGAACGCGCATTGATCGTAGGTCGCGATGCCCAGGCCGATCAGCGACAGCTTCGCGCCCTGCTTGTTGCACTGCGAGACCTGCGAATCGCTGATCACGTTCAACAGGCGCTCGAACAGCGAGCGATTGAACCCGTCGTCGACCCGCGTGCGATCCGGCATCGACGTGAACGCGCCGGTGACCGTCTGATCCGCGGCGATGTCGAACTGATCGTTGTACGTCATCTCCTCGCGGAACCGATCGCCGAGCTGTTGGACGCCCGGATCCTCGAGCGCGACGAGCAGATCGTGGACGAGTTTCGGATCCGCCGTGATCTTCTGGAGCAGCGGCCGCATGTCGTCCCACAGCGGCGCGTTATCTGCGATCTGCGCATCCGGGAACATGTCGCCGAGCCGCGCCGTCAGGATCATGTCCTCCGTCAGGCGTGCCATCACGGACTCGTGCGACGTGAACAACTGCTGCGCGAGCGCGAGCGTGTCGTCGGCAAGCGAGTCGCGCAGTAGTTGCGAGAAGCCGTACGCGAGATCGAGCAGCGGCGCATCGCTCGTGTCGTAGCCCTGGTAGGTGAGCGAGCTGCCGTCGTCGAACGTGCGCACTGCCTGCACGCGATCGCCGAGCAGGATCGACGAGCTCCGCACGAGATCGAACGCGGTGTGCTTCGTCGGATCGAGGAGCTGTTGGCTATCGCGCGCGAGGGCACCCAGGATCGTGCGATCGAGATCGAGGTACACGTACGGCGCCACGGTCGACAGCCCGTTGGCATCGCGTGCCGAGGTATCGCCGGCCGTCGCGAACGGCGTCGCGATCAGGATCGGCGTGCCATCGGCGCCGACGTATTGTCCGAGCGCATTCGTATCCGGCAGGCCATCGCCATCGGTATCGACGAACGGCGGCGCGATCGTCGTCAGCCGCGCGACACCGCGATTATCGCGACGCACGATGAACTGCGACGTGCCCGTGGCGACCTCGGCATCCTCGGTCAGGAGGAGCTTGTCCGCGATCACCGCCGTGCGATCGGCATCGGTGTTCGGCGCCGCGCTCGCCATCGTCGCGCCGATCGCCCGGATCAACGCGTTCCACGATTCGTGCGCGGGACCGTTGCTCGCGATCGCCGGCAGCACGTTATCGAGCACAGCTGTGATCTCCGGCGCGTTCACCAACACAGATGTTTGCCCGAGCACGACATCCGGTTGGCGATACCCATCGCGCGCGCCGTAGCGCGTGAGCGCGACCATCGCATCCGGGTCATCGCCGAGCTCCGACAGCATGTCGCCGAGCGACTGGACCGAGTTCGCCATCGTGTTGTCGTCGTACGCGGACAACACGTCATCACTCGTCAGGTAGAGCTGGAGCGCGTCGGTCTGATCCGGTGGGACCGCTTCATCGATCGCAGCGACCGTGCGCGGGCGATCGCCGATCAACGCTTCGAGCGTGACCGGCGCATCCGGGCGAAGGTCATCACCGCCGTGGCAGACATCGTGATCGAGCGAGCCCGAGACGTCCGTCGGGTTCGCCTCGAACGACAGCCGATTGCACAGCAGGTCGACGACGTGGTGACCGAACGTGCCCGGATCCGAATCCGTGCGCGTGTCATCGAAGGCCGGGGCACAGCCAATGAATGCGGACACGACTGCGAAGCGCCACATGCCCGTGACAATGACCGTGCGAGTCGTTATTGAACAGTGGTCAGCAAGTGAGCGCTAGGTGAGACTGACTAACCGTCGACGGCGATCTGTCTCATGAGCGCGGTGTAGTGCCAGAGCTTGTCGAACGGCGCGGGCTGCGCACGGGCACTTTCTCGCGGAATTCGCGCACCTGTCGTGACGTGCGCTTTCGCCGCAGTGATCGCGGCCAGGAGGTCGCTCTCCAACGCCGGTGGCAACGTGGGTCGCGTAGTTTCGGCCAGCGACGTGAGCGCCGCGGTCATTCGCCTCCCGTAGGTGATCAACACCACGGCGTCCGCGTTGCCCCGCCGCAACGCTTTCGGCTCCGCGAGCATGCGCTCGAGCGAGAGCTCGGCATTCTCGAGTGCGATGCCGACCTCGCGCCGCGCCACCGTCAGATCGATGCCCTTCTCGTACGCTTCGACATAGGCCGTGATCCGATCGAGCATCGTCGCCAACGCATCCGGCAGGCGCTGCTTCTCGCTCGATGGAATGATCATTGCCGCGATCCCGGCGAGTGCACCGCCGAGCGCGACGTCCGCGATCCGGACACCGGCCGTGTAGATGCCGGGATGCCAGCGATCGGTGACGAGCACGAACACCGGCGTCAGCAGCAACACGAACAACCGATAGCTCTTCGTTCGCGTGATCACGGCACCGACCGCGAGCGGGACCATGAGGATCGCCATCACGCGGCGATCCGTGATCGTCTCCATCATCAACACCGCGATCGCGCCGCCGACGATCGTGCCGACCACGCGCTCGACGATTCGCTTCAACGTGGCACCGAGATACGGCTGCAACACCGCGATCGCCGTCACCGTGACCCAGGTCGAATGCGTCGGCGATGCGATCCGGCCGATCGCGTACGCGACGGGACACGTGATCCCGACGCGCAAGGCGTGATGGAAGATCGGCGACGACAGATGCGCGGCATCGCGCAGATCCTTCACGGCTTGACCGGTCGCGAGCTTCTTCGCCGGCGTGAGCGTCGTGGGCAGATCGTCGCTCGACAGTTGATCGAGATCGCGGGCACGTGCGTGGGCCTTGCGCGCCCATTCGACGAGGCCCTTCGCGAGGACGCTCCCCGTGATCGGATTCGTGTGGACCGGTTCGCCCGGCTCGCGCGTGATCAGGCATTCGGAAATCCGGCGATAGGTCTCGCGCAATTCGCCGAGCACGTGGCGATCCGCGCCCGCCTCGACGGCATCCGCGAGCGCGATCACGCGGAACAGCTGGAGCTCGGCATCTCCGAGCAACACGCGCAGGTTCGTGCCGACCGGCGTCTCGCCCGATCGTCGCTGGCGCAACGCGAGCATCATCTCTCGCGCGCGTTCGAGCGCGGCACGGACGCGACGCTGATGTTCGCGCGCGAGCGCCGACCAATCCGCGCGTGGATCGACCGTCGCTTCGTCCAACGTGTCGCAATAATCGGCGAGCGTGGTGAATACGTCGGCGAGTGCGATCCGGAACGGCAGGTGCGGCCATCCCGGCCACACGATCGACGACAAGCCGATCGCCCACAGCGAGCCGGCCGCGAACAGCCACGCGTTCTGCAACGGATGCGCGGCCGGTGCCGCACCGATCGCGGCCACGAGCACGATCAAGTTGCCGATCGTTCCCGCCGGCCCGTTGATCGCGCGTGCGAACGAGCCAACGAACGCGACCGTAGCGATGAACAGTGCCGCCGCGATCGGTGTGGTGGCGATCGCTCCACCGATCGCGATCGCCGCTGCGCTACCGAGCGTGAACGCGGTCATGGCGAGGACGCGAGCGCGGCGGGTGCCGGTCGGGTCCGCGAGTGCCCCTAGCCATCCGCCCAGGGCAAGCCACGCGAGCTCCGGCCGATCGAACTGCGCCGCGAGGTAAAATGGCACGACCACGGCGATTGCCGCACGGACACCTCGAGAGAGGTCCGGCGCTATCACCGCGAACCGCGGAGTCATCGATCCGAACCATACCGAGCACGCGCCGTGCAGTACACTCTGGTATGGACCAGCGTCGCGACCGCTTGATCATCCTGATCGGGATCGCAAAGCTCGTGAAGGCGTTGGTCCTGATCGCGGCCGCGGTGTGCGTGTTCGCCACGTTGCACAACGGCGTGCGCGACTATCTGCGCGAGCTCGCATCCGGATCGGGTCGCGAATCCCTCACGCATGCGTACGCGTCACTCACGAACCAGGGTCCGCACACCCGCGAGGTGATCGGCACGGGCCTTTTGGTCTATGCCGCATTATTCACGACCGAGGGCGTGGGGCTGCTCTATCGCCGGATCTGGGCGGAGTGGCTCACGATCGTCATCACGTGCTCGTTCATCCCGCTCGAGATCTACGAAGTGATCGAGAAGGGTTCGGTCGCTAAAGCGATCGTCCTCGTCGTGAACATCTTGATCGCGATTTATCTGATCCTCCGCCGTGTCCACGCGCATCACGAAGGCGGGATGTGGGGCTGGCTACGCCGCAAATTGCGGCGGTGATGGCACACCGTGCTGACCTGACACGGTTAGCGGTGGGCCTCTCGTTTGCAAAACTCCACACACATGAGCGCACGTCTTCATCTCCATTTGACGCGCCTCATGCGGATGCGACTCGCTCCTGGTCTGCCGCGAGACGATTGGCGTGAGGTGTTGGCGGAACAAATGGCGCTGCAGGCGATGGAGCTCGATTGGATCGAGGCCGAACGCGTGCGGATCGCGCCCATCGCCGATCGTGCACCGCGCGATGCCGCGCAATTCTCGGCGTGGTTCGCGGAGCTCCACGAGACCGATCCGCTGTGGGATTGGACCGCGAAAGAAGCTTCACTCGCGCAGATCCGTTGGGTGCTGCGCCAGTTTCTCCACTGCGACGGCGGCACCGAAGACCTGATCGCACTCGTGCAAGCGCGCTTACCGGCGATGCCGAAGTTGGCGCTCGCCCGTGGCTACGATGAAGAGCTGCATCGCACGCCCCTGCTCGCCACGCTCGCCGAAGACCTCGCGCTCGCGGCGATGCCGGATGATTTGCTCTGGGAAGGTCGCGCGATCGCGAACCTCGCATCCGGGCTCGCGGCGAATCGTTGTTACACGTATCAAGCGATCGGTGCGCTCGCCGTGTCGGCACTCACCGCGGAACACCGGGATCATGCGTTGAATACGGCGCTCGAACGCGTCGGTTGTTCCGCGAGTACGCGCGCCTACTTCATGGCGCCACGCACGACCTGGCATGTCGACGCGATCGCGGCAACGATCGCGGAGCGGCCGGATGTCGCGCCACTCGTCGCGGAAGGTGCGCTACTACAGCTCGACGCGGGAGCGCGAGCGTATGCGCGATTCCGCGACGAAGCGTCGTTCGTGCACGCGCGCGCGGCGTAAGCTCGGGACATGGACCTGGTGGCCACCGTGCGCGATGCGCGTGCAACGGGTGACGTGCGCGAGCTGCGCGTGTGTGCGGACTGGCTCGAGCAACAAGGCGATGCCGCACGTGGTTCGGTGATCCAACTCGAAGCCGATCGCATGGAAGTCGAGCCCTACGATCGGCGCGCGGTCGAAGTCGCGTGGGAGCTCCGCGCGTTGGTCGCAGAACATGCGGCGCGCTGGCGAGCCGAGCTGCCGGTGTTGCCGGGTATCGAGTGGACGGAGCTCGCGTTCGGGCTCCCGATCGGCGTGCGCGTCGCGAACCTCGACGTGCTGTGCGAGCTCGCGACGCAGATCGCGAGCGTGGGGTTGGTCGATCGCGTCGAGCTCGTCGAGAACGAGGGCGAGATCGCGCCGAAATCGCTCGGCTTCATCGAGACGGTGATCAGCTCGGTCATCTACGACGATGACCTCGCGCAGCTCGGCACGGCGATCGAATGGTCGGGCCGCTACGATCCGCCGGCGTTCGCGCGGAAGCGGCCACTTTCGCGGTTCAAGATCTCCGGAAACGATCAAGTCGGCAACGACTTCGCCGACCACCTCGCGAATTCGGCGTGGGCCGCGAAGCTGACCGATCTCGAGATCCCGACGGGACACGACGGCACGAACACCGGCTACTACGGCGATCCGCGCTTGCGCGATCACGGCGTCACCTCGCTGACGAAGTTGACCGCGCTCGAACGCCTCGTGCTCGACGGCCAGCCGGTCAGCGGTGCCGGCCTCGCGAAGCTGTGCAAGAAGCTGCCGAAGCTACGCGTGCTGTCGGCGCGCGGATGCGGCGGCGGCAAGATCGATTTCGGCAAGGGCGATGACTTTCTCGAGCTCGATCTCTCGCAGAACGCGTTCAAGCCCGAGGCGTGGAAGTCGAACGCGATCCATCCACGGCTCGCCTCGTTGCGAAAGCTCGCGCTCGACACCTGCGAGCTTACCGGGCTCGCGCTCGAGGCGATCGCGGCCGCGCCGATGTGGCAGACGTTGCGCTCGCTCGATCTATCGCGGAATCCGCTCGGCACCGGCGGCGCGCGGGTGCTGACCGAGGTCGCGCCACCGCCAAGCCTCCACACGCTCGCGATCGCGGATTGCGACTTCGACGAGAAAGCGCATCACGCGCTCGCGCAGGTGAAGTGGCTCGGTCAGTTGCTCTCGCTCGATGTCAGCGGCAACCAGCTCGGCAAGGGTGCGTTGCTGTTACGCGCGCTGCCACCGGATCAGCTGCGGCGTCTGATGCTCGGGGCGATCGGCATGGATCGCGCGGATGCGTCGGCGCTCGCGCGGTTTTGGCCGCATCTCTACGAGCTCGATCTGTCGAACAATCCGCTCGGCGACGCCGCACTCGAACGATTCGCGGTGATGCGCGAGGGCGTTCGGCTCCAGACGTTGAACCTGACGAACTGCAACCTCACCGACGACGGCATCGATCTATTGGGCAACGCACGCGTGCCGCACCTCTCGGCGCTCGATCTCTCGCGCAATCGATTTGGCGTCGGGCTCGCGGCGTTCGTGCAGACACCCGCGTGTGCACACCTCCAGCAACTTTCGATCGCGAGCTGCGCGGTGCCCGGGCGCGTGATCGCGAGCCTCCAGCTACCGCCGACGTTGGAGCGCCTCGACGTGTCCGGCAACAAGCTCGACCAAGAAGCGATCGTGGCGATCGCACGGTCACCTGGGCTTAGGGGAGTCCGGACACTCGTCGTCGACGGCGAGCCGTGGAACTACCCGGAGCCGATTCGCGCGGAAGTCATGAAGCGCTTCGGCTGGGGCGTTCCCGAGGCGTAGAAAGTATTCGCCGCGCACCTACATCGAGCGATGCGATCATTCGGGCGTGCGCTGGCTGTTCGTATTCCTGATCGCCTGTGGGGGCCACGGCGACGATGATCAAACCACTCCGGGCGATAGTGCCGGTGTCATCGATGCCGGACCGGTGTCGTCGTGCGATCCGCCCGGTCACTTCGGCGGCGCGCCTGCGTTGACGTTCACGCTACCGGCGAATGGCAACACGCTCGCGTACGACGACGTCCAGGCGAAGTTCCCGAACGTCGATTGGAAAAACCTCGATCGCTTGTACCTGCCCGCGGGCGTGTACACGCAGATCATGCTCGGCAACCTGCCCGACCGCAGCGCCGATCGCCCGCTAATCATCACGAACCTCGGCGGCCAAGTGCAGATCGGCCCCGCGCCGACGGCGAACTACATCTGGTCGTTCACCGGCGGCTCGAACTGGATCCTCACGGGTCGCTACGATCCGATGTCGCAAACCGGCGACGTCAACTTTCCCGGTCACGCGTGCGGTGCGTACGCCGAGAGCAAGTACGGCATCGTGTCCGACGACGCGTTCGCATTCTCCGCGCCGTATCTCCACATGGGGCTCGGCGTCGGCAACGCGAGCGACTTCGAGATCGAATACGTCGAGGTCAAGCGCTCGGGCTTCGCCGGGATTCGCCTGCTCAACCAATACGATCAAGTCGTCCGCGTGATGGCGAACGTGAAGGTCCACGACACCTACGTTCACGACACCGGTGGCGAGGGCTACTACTTCGGGTGGACCGGCAATCCGCCGAGCAACCTGTTACCGGGCCTGCAGATCTACAACAACCGCCTCCTGCGCACGGGCAACGAGGCGCTGCAGATCCAAGACCTCGGTGACGGCAGCCACATCTACAACAACACGATCGTCGCCGGCGGTCTGCACTGGCTCGACAACGGGCTCGGCCGCTATCAAGACAACAACTCGCAGATCCTGACGCGCCAGGGCCAGATCGAGATCGATCATAACATCTTCGTCGACGGCGCGGGCACGCTCGTCAACTTCTTCAGCTCACCCGAGACGAACGATGGGCCGCGTCAGGTCACGTTCCACGATAACTACTTCGCGAACACGATCGATCTCGGGCTGTACTTGAACGGCACGAGCGACGCCAGCTCGAGCTTCACGTTCGCGAACAATCAATTTCGCGGCGCCGTGTTCGCGTACACGCCGATCGATTCGGCGGCGACCGATCCGAAAGTGCTGTTCGGGATCAACAACGCGATGGCGGCACCGATCGCGTTCTCGAACAACACGTGGGAAGGCACGGACAAGCTCGTCAACGCCGGCGCGAACATCACCACCACCAACAACACGAATGGGCCCGTGACGGAACTCCCGTTCCAGTATCAAAGCGCCGGGCATCACCTGACCGCGTGGGTCGCGACCGTGACGGTGTCCGATCCGGATCATCCGGCGGTGTTCCATCAAGGCGATGTCGTGAGCTACGGCGACGCGCCGGACTTCTACATGGCGACGGGTGCTACGACGTCGGCGGACGTGCCGGGGACGGCCGCGGTGTGGATGAAGCTCGCCGCGCCGGCGGACGATCTACGCACGAATACCGGCCAGGGCGTGCAGTAACCGCTCGGCCGCGAGATCGAGAAACACCCGGACCTTGCGCGGCACCGCGTGGGTCGTGCGCACGAGCTGGACCGGGATGGGCTCGGAGTCGGCGGACTTCAGCACGCGCTCGAGATCTGCACTGGCTTGATACGACAGCAACCGCGTGATGCCGAGCCCGGCACGCGCCGCATCGATCGCTGCCTCGGCGGTGTTCACGATCAACCGCGCGCGGACGTCCCACGATGTGTCGAATGAAATCAGATCGTGCTTCGAGAGATCCTCCAGCTTCCGAGGCCGGCCGCGCTTCGCGAGATAGTCCGCGCTCGCGACCATCACGCGCCGCACGCTGCCCACGCGCTGTGCGATCAGCGACGAATCGACGAGCGCGCCGATCCGCACGGCGACATCGAGGTGATCGTCCGCGAAGCTCGCGATCCGATCGGACAACACGAGGCGAACGCGAATCTCGGGATAGCTGCGCAACAGCTCGGTCACGATCGGCAACACGTGCCAGCGCCCGAACACCAGCGGTGCCGCGATCGCGAGCTCGCCGCGCGGATGATCTTGCTCGCCACGCGCGAGGTTGTCCGCGGCCGCCAGATCCTCGAGCACGCGCCGCGCGGTGACGAGATATGCCGCACCGGCATCCGTGATCTGGAGCTGCCGCGAGGTCCGGACGAACAACGGCGTGCCGACGTGCCGTTCGAGGTCCGCCACCTTGCGCGACACCGTCGGTAGCGGCTGCTTCAGTACGCGAGCCGCCGCCGACAAGCTGCCGGCATCGGCCGCCGTCACGAACGCGATCAGGCTCTCGAGCTGACCTCTCATAATTCGAGAGGAAGCATCGCAGATCTGCCAACTACCGACAAACTGCGAGAGGGCTCATCGTTAACGGCATGGCTACCACCGACATCGCGTTCTCGCCGTCCGTCAAAGCGATCCAGGCGCGCAAGGGCTCGCGGACGGCCTACGCGCGCGTCGAGGCACGCGGCGGTTGGCGCGACACGATCACGCCGCCGCTCGCGGACTGGCTCGCACGCCAGACCACGTCGTACCTCGCCACCGCGAGCACGGATGGCCAGCCGTACGTCCAACATCGCGGAGGGCCGCCCGGCTTCTTGAAGGTGGTCGACGAGCACACGCTCGGCTGGGTCGAATACGCCGGCAACCGCCAGTTCATCACCGCCGGGAACCTCGCCGACAACGCGAAGGCCCACCTGTTCGTGATGGACTACGAGCACCAGGAGCGGATCAAGTTCTGGGGCACGGCGGAAGTGGTCGAGAATGATCCGGCGCTGATCGCCCGCCTCATGCCGCCCGATTACCGCGCCGAGCCCGAGGCCGTCATCCTGTTCCACGTGAAGGCCTGGGACGGCAACTGCCCGCAACACATCCCGGTTTTAGTCCCTGCATCCAAATCCTAAGAGGTGACGAACCTCTTAGTATGGTTTCCATGCGCTCCTTGGTCCTGGTTGCTCTCGTCGCTTGTGGCGGCAAACATACCGACCCGCCGCCCGACAACCGCACGTTGTTCGAACGGCTCGGCGGTCAGCCCGCGATCAACGCGGTCGTCCACGAATTCGTCCAGACGACGAAGGCCGACCCGCGGATCAGTCAGTTCTTCGCGAACGCGGATTCCGCGAAGCTCGAAGCGTCGATGGATGTCCACATCTGTTCGATCACCGGCGGCGGCTGCACGTACACCGGCAAGTCGATGCTCGACGCGCACACCGGCATGCACCTTCCCGACGACGCGTTCACCGCGTTCATGGACGACCTGACGAAGACGCTCGCCCATTTCAAGGTGCCGAAGCGCGAGGCGATGGAGGTCATCGGCGCGTTTAACGGGATGAAACCCGACGTTGTTAACCACTAGGAGCGCCGAAGGCGCGAGTGTGGTTCCAAACGCCGGCGCCGCGCAGCGGGCGCATCCGCAGGATGCGCGTGGCCGCAGGCCACCGCCGGCGTTTACCACCCACACGGTTACGAACGGGGTAACGAAATCCGGCCGATCTGTCGGGTAACGATCGGGGACGCCAACGCGATTCCTCGACGGAGAATCCGAAAAACGCCACCACTTATCGAGGCGGCGTTGTCGCACATCGTCGGAAACTGCCCTCCTAGCGCCCTCGTCGACGATCCGTAAAGTGGATTGTCGATGAAGCAACTCGCGTTCGCGCTGTTCCTCGTAGCATGTGGTGGCGGTGGCGGCGGAGGTGGGGACATCAACACGAACGACGCCGGCGGTGGCAGCCAGGTGATTCCGCCCGATGCCGGCCCGAACTGCGGCAACGGCCGGATGGACTCGGGCGAGACCTGCGACGACGGCAACACGACCTCGAACGACGGTTGCTCGTCGACCTGCCAGATCGAGAGCGGCTACGCGTGCGGTGATCCCGGAACGCTGTGCCTCACCGATCACACGTGCGGCAACGGCATCGTCGAAGACACCGAAGGTTGCGACGACCACAACACGAACGGCGGTGACGGCTGCAACGCGAACTGCCAGCTCGAGCCCGGCTGGACCTGTCCGGTCGCCGGTATTCGCTGCAAAGCGGCGCAGTGTGGTGACGGCATCGTCGCCGGCACCGAGACCTGTGACACCGGCAGCGATCCGATGACGGGTGTCGGGACGAACAACGGCTGCGATGCGAACTGCAACATCCAAGTCGGCTGGAAGTGCGATCCGGGCGTCGCGTGCGTGCAGACGCATTGCGGTGACGGCGTCGCCGAAGGCCTCGAGGAATGCGACGACGGTAACAACGATCTCGGCGATGGCTGCACGCCGTTCTGCACGCGCGAACCGGTGTGCTCGAACGGCGATTGCACGGCGGTCTGCGGCGACAACGTGATCCAAGCCGGCGAAGAATGCGACGACGGCAATACGCGTGACTTCGACGGTTGCTCGCACGACTGCAAGGTCGAGACGGGCTTCCACTGCTCGGCGTCGGGTGGTGGCGACACGACAGAGTTCGACGTGCCGGTCGTCTATCGCGACTTCAAGGGCTACTGCAATCCAGGCCAGTCGAACGACAACGGCACGTGCAAGACCGTCGGTGGCGTCAGCCAAGTTCAATCGGGCGGTCACATGGACTTCGAGCGCAAGAACGGTGCGGAGAGCGGCATCTTGGGTGCTCTCTACTCGCCGCTCGCCGCCAACCACAAGCCCGTCTACAACCCGACCACGATGAACACGACGTCGGGTCAGGCGAACTTCGACCAGTGGTACAAGGACAGCGCGATGTCGAAGACGTTCGTCGACACGCTCGCGATCCCGCACTCGGGCGCGACGAACTCGCACACGTACGTCTATTCGAACAGCGCGTTCTTCCCGCTAGACACGCGTGGTTGGGTCACGGCGAATCCGGCCGAGCCGAAGTACAACGGGCACAACTTCAACTTCACGTCGGAGCTTCGCTACTGGTTCCAATACAGCGGTACCGAGGACCTCAAGTTCTTCGGCGATGACGACGTCTGGGTGTTCATCAACAACAAGCTCGCGCTCGACATCGGTGGCGTCCACGGCTCGACGAACGGCGAGGTCAATCTCGCGAACGTCGCGTCGAACCTCGGCCTCACCGTCGGTAAGACGTACGAGGTGGTCGTGTTCCAGGCCGAGCGCCACACGACGGCGTCGACGTATCAGCTAACGCTCCAGGGTTTCAACGCGCAGCACTCGACGTGCGATGACACGTGCGGCGATGGCGTGACCTCGACGAACGAAGCGTGCGATGACGGCACGAACGATGGCAGCTACGGTTCGTGTACGCCGGACTGCCTAGGCTATGGCCCGCGCTGTGGTGATGGCACGGTGCAATCGGATCACGAGCAGTGCGATGACGGTGCGAACAACACCGGTGGTTATGGTCACTGCAATCCGAACTGCACGCTCGGCCCGCGCTGTGGCGATGGCATCGTGCAGCCGGAGCACGAGGAATGCGACGACGGCAATGACGACCCGAATGACGGGTGTGACATGTGCCATCACCCGATTCTGTAAGACACGTGGTCCGGAGGCGTAATCAATTCAGCTTCCGAATTTCGCTTCACCATTCACCGTTCAGTCAAGATCGAGCGAGCGGAGCGAGCGAATGGGTTGTGGGCGATGACATCCGGCGTGTGATTGGCGATGACGTCCGGCATGTCGGCGATGCCCGCGTCCGGCGATGACCGCGTCCGGCGATGACCGCGTCCGGCGATGACCGCGTCCGTCCGGCGATGACCGCGTCCGGCGATGACCGCGTCCGGCGATGACCGCGTCCGGTGATGACCGCGTCCGGTGATGACCTCGTCCGGCGATGACCGCGTCCGGCGATGACCGCGTCCGGCGATGACCGCGTCCGGCGATGACCGCGTCCGGCGCGCCAGATCGAGCACGTGCCACGTGCACGTGCTCGTGTACGTGTACGTTCGACGAACCGTCTCTTACGGAGCTTCCGGAGCTTCGGTCGGCGCGCCCGCTTCACCCGCGGGCTTTTTATCGGACACGATAAACGACACCCCGATCACATCCGGCTGATTCGCCGCCGTCGGCTTGTCCTTGTTGCCGTCGTAGAAGATCACCTCGAGCGGCCGCGTGAGCTCGAGCCCCTGCGACGCGGTCGGCGTATCGCGCGTGTGCTCGTCGATCTTGATCGTCTCCGACACCGCGTAGACCTCGACCGCGCCCTTCGGCATCGCGACCACGGTGCTCTGGTTCGGCGCGAGCGCCCCGAGCGACTTGCCCTTGTCCTTACTGCCCGCCTTGTAGACGTACAGCTCCTTGATGTTGCGGTCGGTGCCGTTCTGGAGCTTCACGTTCAGCATCCCACCGCCACCACATCCGGACAGCAGCAGCGCCGCGATCGCGAGCGCCGCCGCGATCACGCAGAACGCGGTAAAGAACGTATGGTTCGACATGCGCCACTCGTTCGACTCGCCGAGATGAACTTGACGGGCGCTACGCCGCCAGTGTTCGGCCATGTCACGTGTTTCGCTCTTCGATAAGCGCAGCTGGGAAACTGTCACGAAAAAATTGTCCCAGCCTACGGCCGGACACGCAATTTCCCGCCCGTGCCACATAGCGGACAGCCCTCGGCGACGACCGCGTGACTGCACGAATCACAGGCAAATGCGATGACGTGGAAGCCGGGCTCGCCGAATTCGACGAGCGGTTTCGGCTTCGGCGTGGCGCCACCACCGGTCTGCGCGACCGCGGGGATCAACGCGACCGCGAGCAGCTCGAGCTCGTTGCACTTGGGACAGCGCTTCGGCACGTGGAGGCCGTGATCGTCCGCGAGCGCGGCGCCGAGCTTGTCTTCGGTGTTGCACCGCGGGCACATCGCGCTCGTGAACACCGCGTGCTTGCACTTCGCGCATGTGATCTGGAACGTGCCATCGACGAACTTCTCGCCATCGTGCACGAACCGACCGGTGCCGGTGGGATCCGCGAGCATGGTGCCGACCGCGTAATCGATGAAGCTCTTGATCTCGAGCGTGGCGCCACCGCACGCGGGGCAGCCGTTGTGAATCGCGGCTTCGAAGCCCGGTTGATCGAGAGCACCCATGCCTGGCTTCTACTACAGTCGGCTTCCCATGAGAATCGTCATCCTCGGCGCCGGCGCGATCGGCGGTGTGATCGCGGGTCATCTCGCACGCGCGAAACGCGACGTCCACGTGATCG
Source organism: Kofleriaceae bacterium (assembly GCA_047600425.1). Classification (GTDB taxonomy): domain Bacteria; phylum Myxococcota_A; class Polyangia; order Haliangiales; family Haliangiaceae; genus JABFXX01. The sequence goes on from JASGLC010000001.1 coordinate 1,325,664, forward strand.
CGCGCGGCAAGCACCTCGACGCGATCCGCGCGAACGGCCTTCGGGTCGAGACGCCCGACGGACCGTTCACGGTGCAGGTCCCGACCGGCCCGGTCGAGTGGCGCGATGGCGACGTGCTGATGGTCGCGACCAAGACCCAGGATCTCGACGCCGCGTTGCGCGACCTCGGCGCACCGGCGTGCGTGCCGATCGTGTGCATGATGAACGGTGTCGAAGCCGAGCGAATCGCGCTTCGCCATGCCCGCGAGGTCTACGCCGGCGTGGTGTTGATGCCGTCGTTGTACACGACGCCCGGTATTGTCGAGGTGTACGCGTCGCCGATTCCGGGCATCTTCGATCTCGGACGCTATCCCGACGGTGTCGGCGATGCCGATGCGATCGCCGGCGAGCTGATCGCGGCGGGCTTCTCCGTCGAAGTTCGCCCGAACGTGATGCGCTGGAAGCGGGTCAAGCTGCTCAACAACCTCCTCAACAGCGCTGAAGCGATGAGCGGCGCTGCGGTTGGCCAATCCGAGCTGTTGCCGCGGGCGCGCGCGGAAGGTCGTGCCGTGTTCGCCGCCGCGAACCTCGCGTGCGCGTCCGATGCCGAAGATGCCGAACGCCGGAAGCTGCTCGTGTTGAAAGAGATCGCCGGCAAGCGCCGCGCCGGTGGCTCCACGTTCCAGAGCCTCGCGCGCGGCGGCTCGCTCGAGACCGATTACCTGAATGGCGAGATCGCGATGCTCGGACGCCTCCACGGTGTCCCGACCCCGGTCAACGAAGCGCTGCAGGAGCTCGCCGCCGAAGCCGCACGCGACAAGATCGAAGCCGGATCGATTCCGGTTGCGGAACTGATCACGCGGGTGAATTCCCGAGCAACGGTCTGAAACGCTCGCCGGTCAGTACCGGCAATGCAGGCGAAACTGTTCTTCGGAGCAGTCGCGTCGCTCCTCGTGCTCGCTGGAAACGCGCGCGCGGATGACGAGACTTGCCATTGCACGCCAACCGGATCGTTCGCGATCGGCGCGGGCTACAACACGGATGATGGGTTCGGCGCGCAGGCGAGCGTCACCCAGACCGACTTGTTCCACATGGGCAAGCTGCTATCGCTCGACGCGATGATCGACGCGCGCGAGCAGCGCTTCGTGATGAGGTACAGCGATCCCGAGTTTCTCGGCACGTCGCTACAACTCGATGCGCTGCTGTTCAACGACACGAAGCACTTCGACGGGTTCTGGCACGATCGCGTCGGCAGTCAGGTCGGACTCTCGAAGTTGGTGGCGCCGCACCTGAAGATGTACGGCGCGTTCGTGTTCGAGCACGACACCGATACCGTCGACGACGGCATCACCGATCCGAATCTCCAAGCCGCGGGCTACGACGTCGCGAGCCTGCGCGCGGGACTCGAGTACAACACGTTGAACGCACCCCCCTCTGGAGATGGCGGCGCGACACGCGGCACCCGGATCGGCTCGTATCTCGAGGTCGGATCACCCTCGCTCGGCGGCGAGCAGTACGAGCAATTCATCCACACGCGCTCGTATGGCGAGACCCATCACGCGCTCGTCGGCGGCTTGCGGGTCAACGCGTACGGATCGTTCGAGACGATGGATGCCGGCGAGAATGGCTACCTGTATCCCGGCCAACTGTTGCAGTTCGATGGCTCGAGCCAATTGCGCGGCTATGCACCGAACACGTTCGGTCCGGTCGACGGCGACGGCATGCACACCGGCGCGAATATGGCGGCGTTCGGCCGAGTCGAGCTCGAGCACTCGCTGTTCGGCCACTCGGGACTTTCCGGAGTCGCGTTCCTCGATGGTGGGGTGATGGCGAACGCCCAGCGTCAGGGCGAGGCCGCGATGACGACCGGCTTCGGGATCGTGTGGCACTCGCCGATCGGTCCGATCGGCGGCTACTGGGCGTGGGACAAGCTGTCGGGAAAACCCTCGTTCGTGTTCGGCGTTGGCTCGATGTTCGGCCAGAACTGAGATCGACCTAAACTGACAGATAGCTGTCACTCCGGGGAGGTAAGGTCTCGACCATGACCAAGACCTATCACGGTAGCTGCCACTGCAACGCCGTCCGCTTCGAAGTCGATCTGCCCGAGATCAAATCGGCGACGCGCTGCAATTGCCGGATCTGCACGAAGCTCGCGCGGTTCTCGGTCCAGGGCAAACCCGAAGCGCTCCGGATCCTCGCCGGCGAGTCGAACCTGACGTCGTACCCGGTCATGGGCGGACGTGGTGAGTACCTGTTCTGCAAGACCTGCGGCGCGCATCCGCTCGGGCGCGGCGAAGGCGAGTGGTCGAATGGCCCGTTCGTGTCGATCAACGTCAACTGTCTCGACGACTTCGACCCGAACACGCTCGAGGCCGGCTACTGGGACGGCCGCCATAACAATTGGCAAGCGGGTTTGCGCCCGCAGCCGTGGCCGATCGCCTGATGTAGTCAAAACACACCGATAGATCAGCGTAAGAACTGGTCGACTACGTATGTATGGTCCACAGCGACCCGATCGTCGTTGCCGATGTCGTCCTCGATGCTGCGCTCGCAGCTGGCGCTGACGCGGTCACGATCGAGCCCGCTGCGCAGCCGGAGCGCTACTCGATCGCGGTCGCTCGCGCGGGTGAATTGCTCGCGGTGTCGACGATCGAAGCCGAGCTCGCGGTCCACACGATCGCGCGCCTCGGCTACGTCTGTCAGGTCGATCCGGCGGCGACACGAGCGACGACCGGACGTGCTCGCGTGCGCTCGATCGATACGCAAAAGGATCTTGTCGTCACGATCACCGCGATCCCGTTCCCGCGCGCCGAGCTGATGTTCGTGTCGCCCGGTGACGCGCAGGCGCCGAAAGATCCCGAACCGAATAGCCGGATCGGCAACTACCAGGTCATCCGCCGGATCGGCGCCGGTGGCATGGGCGATGTCTACGAGGTCGAGCACACCACGCTCCGCCGCCGCGCCGCCTTGAAGATCCTCCAGACCGAAGTGGCGAAGCGCGATGCCGATAGCCACGACCGCTTCATCTTCGAAGCGCAGGCGACCGCGCGGATCAAGCATCCGAACGTCGTCGAGATCTACGACTTCGGCTACCTGCCCGATCGCCGCCCGTACTTCGTAATGGAGATGCTCCACGCCGAGCCGCTCGGCGACATCATGGATCGCGGACCGATGACGGTCTCGCACGCCGTCGAGACGGCGATCCAGATCGCGGCGGGCCTCGGCGCTGCCCACGCGCGCGGCGTGATCCACGCAGACGTATCGCCATTGAACGTGCTCGTCGAATCCGGCGTCGCGAAGGTGATCGATTTCGGCCTCGCGCGGTTTCACGAGACCGCCGCGCCGCTCGAACCGGCGGAGCACATCACCGGAACGCCGAGCTACGTGTCGCCGGAACAGCTGCAAGGCTACGCCGCGATCGAAGCGAGCGATCAGTACTCGCTCGGTTGCGTGCTGTTCGAGATGATCGCCGGCTATCCGCCGTTCGAAGGCGAGACCACGACCGATATCTGCATCGGTCACGTCAAGAAGCCGGCGCCGCGCGTGAAGTCACCGCTCGGTGAGGTTCCCGCCGCGGTCGCGACGGTGATCGCGCGGTGTTTGGCGAAGCATCCCAAGATGCGTTACACGTCGATGGCGGCATTGGTCGAGGCGTTGGAGGCGGCAAAATGAATCCGTTGATCGTATGTGTCGACGACGATCCCGAAGTGGCTCGCACACTCGCGCGCACGCTCAAGCGCGAGCACCTGCAGCCGATGTCGACGACCGAGCCCGAAGAAGCGCTCGAATGGGTGCTCGAGAACGAGGTCGCCGTGCTCGTCACGGATAACGAGATGCCGGCGATGAACGGGATCGAGCTGGCGTCGCGCGTGAAGCGGTTGCGCCCGACGACCGTGCGGATCCTCATGACCGCCCACGTCACCGCCGATGCGGCGATGAGCGGCATCAACAAGGGTGGTGTGTTTCGGTTCGTGCCGAAACCGTTCGATACGAATCAGCTCGCGACGATCGTGCGCGAAGGCATCGTCCATCACAAGGAGCTCGCCGCGGTCGCAGTCGAGCGCGACCAGGTCATGCGTCGCGGTCGCGTGACGTCGGATCTCGAAGGCCGGTATCCGACGCTGACCACGCCGGCGCGCGCGCTCGACGGTGCGTACGTAGTTCGTCGCTCGGCGACCGAAGCCGTGAATGGCCTCGGGCTCGACGCGCTGTTGTCGCTTAGAAAGTCCCGCTAGGCGCCCACGCGGCATGCGTACCGCTCGAGATTCGAGCAGGTAACGCCACGCGTGCGATCAGGTCCTGCATCGACGTGCGCGGCATCGAAGATCTGGCACTCGCTCGTGTCCGTCTTCGTATTCGTGACGAACGTGGTCAGCCAGCCATGATCTTCGTCGCCGGCACGCGGTGCCATGGGCGCTTCACTCGCGTACACGCCGTCGGGGAACTGATAGCGCTGCTGCGCGCCGGTCTGCATGTCGTAGCGAACGATGCCGTCGAACAGGAACCAGCCATTCGGCGCGGTCATCGACCACACGTAGCGATGCGCGGTGCCCGGCCGCTGGTAGTGGATCGACGGAAACTCGGAGATGTCGTCGAACAGCCGCTCTTCGGTCGCCTTGCCCGTCTTTAGATTCAGGCGCCAACGATGCGGCTTGGCCTTCATCGAATGGAGGTCGACCATCTTCTTCAGGCCCGCCCACTGCCCGTCCGCGGGATCCGGACGCGGCATCGGATCTTCCTGGAAGTAACCGTCCAAGATGATCTCGTCGCCTTGCTCGTACGCGTTGATGAAGTGCAGCACGTACGTTGGCGCGGCATCGAACCACCGGACCTCGCCACCGCGACGCGGGACCACACCGAACCTCGACGGCAGATCGTGCAGCTTCGGCCGATACGCGCCCTTCGCGAGCAGCTCGACATCCCACGCGAGCGGGAAGTCATTCAAGATCGCGTAGTGCTCGGTGAACGCCATGTCGTGCGGCAAGCGCGGCGCGGGCAGCGGCACCGGTTGGTAGTGCACGAGCTCGCCCGTCGGCGCGACGAGGCCGTAGTGCATGTATGGCGCCTTCGTCGAATACGAGAAGAACATCAGCTCGCCGGTACGCGGATCCAACTTCGGATGCGCGCTGATGCCTTCCGCGGGAACCCACGGCGCGCAACCGCGATCCGCGAGCGCGGCATCGAGCTGATACGCATCACCACATTGATAGAACGTGGTCAGCGCCTTGCCGTTGTGGACGACGACATCCGTCGACGACGCGTCCTTCATCTTGCCGCGCGCGCCCCAGCCTTCGCGCTGCGACTTCGCCGGATTTTCGATGATGCCCGCCCACAGTGGCGTTCCCGCCGAGAGCTCCGCCGCGAGCCCCTTCGTGCGAATGAAGCGGTTCTTGTAGCTCGCCTTGCCGTCGGCGAACCGCATCGCGTGCAACATGCCGTCGCCATCGAACGGGTGATAGCGACCGATCGCCGGCATCACCGGATTCTCGGTGTTGCGAAGGTACGTGCCGGAGAGCTCCGCGGGAAGCTTGCCTTCGATCACGTCGCAATCGTCGGCGTCGTACTCGACCTCTTGCGGCTTCCACGCGCCGATTCGATACGGATGATCGTCGTCGGCCGGAAGCTGCGTCGGAATCCGCCCGACCTCGCGAATCTGCATGCGCAGAGCTTACACGCCGATGACGAAGCTGACGACGGTGGTCGCACTCCCACCGAGGTTTAACGTCTGAACCGTGCGGGCACCCGGCACCTGGGTATCGCCGGCGATGCCAGCTGTTTGCAGTGCCGCATCGAGTGCCATCCGCACGCCGGTCGCGCCGACGGGATGACCGCCACCGATCAGGCCTCCGCTCGGATTGATCGGCGTGGCACCGGTGCGCGCGATCGAGCCATCTTCGATCGCCTTGTAGCTCTCGCCCGGTGCGGTCAGGCCGAGGTGATCGATCGCGAGGTACTCGGTCGTGGTGAAGCAATCGTGGACTTCGTACGCGTTGATCTGATCCTTGCCGCGATCCGCACGCGCGCGCGCATCCGCGATCGCCTCGGCGACGTGCGGCACCAACAGACCTTCGCGATGACGAGCGAGCTTTTGCTCCAACCCGAGACCTGCCGTGCGATGGCCCCAACCGAGCACGCGCGGGGTCTTCGCGAGATCGCGACCGCGCCGGCGCGCCCAATCGTCCGCGAATTTCGGCGACGCGAGCACGATCGCCGCACCGCCATCGGTCACCTGCGAACAATCGTAGCGACGGAGCCGACCCTCGACGATCGGATTCTTCTCGAGATCGATCGTCCACGTTCGGGTCTGCGCGTGCGCGTTCGCCTTGGCGTTGCCGAGATTCTTTAGCGCGATCGCCGTGAGGTGTTTGTCGTCGAGCCCCCACCGCTCCGCGTACGCATCGCCGATCTTCGAGAACATGTGCGGCCACATGAACGTGGCGCCCTGCCCTTCGTGACCGACCCACGCCGCGGCGGCGAGGTTCCGCGCCGCCTGATCGCCCGGCACGTTGCGCTCTTGCTCGACACCGATCACGAGCGCGACGTCGTAGATGCCCGCGGCGAGCTCGGCCATGGCCGCCAAGACAGCGATCGATCCCGACGCACACGCGGCCTCGTGACGCGCCGCCGGGATTCCCCACAACGAGGACCGCACCGTCGCCGGCATCGCACCGAGCTGGCCTTGCCCGTTGAACAGCTGGCCGAACGCGTTGCCGACGTGGATCGTCTGGATGTCGCTCGCTTCGAGTTGCGAATCGGCGAGCGCGCCATCCACGAGCTCGCCGACGAGCTCGCCGACACCGATGTTCTCCCGACCGAGGTTGCGTGCGAAATCGCTCTGAACCCCGCCGAGGATGAACGTCATGCCTTCTTCTTACCAAAGATCTCGTCGAAGAATGCGCGCATCGCGCCCCACGACCGCGCATCCGCGACCGGGTCGTACGCGCAACCCTTCGACGTGTCCGTACCCGCGGACTGATCCGTGAAGCAGTGCACCGCGCCGCCGTACGAGATCAACTGCCAGTCGACCTTCGCGTCCGACAGCTCCTTCTGGAACGCGGTGAAGTCCGCCGGTTGCTCGTGCGGATCCGCGGCGCCGTGGAGCACGAGGATCTTCGACTTGATGTTTTTCGCATCGGCCGGCGCCGGCGAATCGAGCCCGCCGTGGAACGTGACCACGCCGGCGAGTTGGGTGCCACTGCGCGCGAGCTCGAGCACCGTCGTGCCACCGAAGCAAAACCCGATCGCGGCGGTGCGCGCGGCGTCGACGTTCGGCTGCTTCAACATCTCCGCGAAGCCGGCGTTCACGCGATCGCGAAGCAGCTTGCGATCCTTCTTGTACTGACCGGCGAGCTTGCCCGCTTCATCCGGCGATTTCGGGCGAACGCCTTTGCCGTAGATGTCCGCCGCGAACGCGACGTAGCCGAGCCCGGCGAGCATGTCGGCGCGCTTCCTCGCATTGTCGTCGAGGCCCATCCACGCGTGGACGACGAGCACGCCGGGACGCTTGCCCTTCACGGCATCGTCCCACGCCATGTAGCCCTCCATCGTCACGTCGCCGAGCTTGTACTCGACGAGCTTGTTCTGGACTTTCGCGTGAGCAGTTCCAGCGAGCGAGCAAACCGCCACGAGCAGGATCAGCGCGTATTTCATGCGCGCAGCTTACTAGTGCTTCAGCCAGATGCCGTCGACGTGCGTGGGTTTCGGTGGCGGTGGAGGCGCCTTGGGACGCCCGAGGCTCGTGCAGGTCGACAGGATCGCGAGCACGACGAACACGAACCCGCCGACGGCCATCCAGACCTTGCGGGCATCGCGCTTCTTCGCCGCGACATTGCGCTCGACGATGTTGTCTAGTTTCGACATCAGGCCGTGAACACGTCGAGTTTAGCTTCTGCTTCCTGCATCAGCATCTCGTGATTCGGGTCCGGGACCGATTTGCGCCGGAAGTAGCCCATCGCACTCACGATCGCGTCCGTCCCGACGAGCGTGTCGAGGAGGACGTTCGACACCACGCCGAGCACGCTCGAGACGACGCGCCACGGCCCGAGGTGCAGCGCCTTGATGAAGTCTGCGAGGCCGTACGTCATGAACCCGAGCGACACGACCAGGATCCCGATGTAGATGCCCCAGGTCTGATGGACGCGGCGATTCGACTCGTCGTGGGTCAGCGGCACCGTGAGCTTGCGCCCCGCGGTCGCGATGAAGATCTGGCCGATCAGGAGGCCACCGTTGCCGACGATGAACTGCCAGCTCCCCGTGATCTGATACGGGATGAGCACGATGATGTACGCGAACAGCGCGTAGAACGGCGCCGCGAGCATCATCAGCCAACCCGGCGCCGTGGTCCCCGGGAACAGCAGCTTTGTCACGATCGATGCGCGGATGAGGCCCGGCATCAACGAGATGATCTTCGGGCCGAGCGCGAGCAGTGCGTTCAAGCCGAACGCGAGCCCGACGACCATCTTGAGGTTGTCCTTCGTCGCGATCGAGAACTCGCCGAGCTTCGCCGCCTTGACCATGTCCTGCCAGTGCGTGATGACCTCGCGAAACGGGAACAGATAGACGATGAACGGCGCGAGGAAGTACAAGCCCCACGCGAAGAACAGGATCCGGCGCTGCTTCTTCCACTGCGCCCAGTTCTTCAACTGATCGAGCGCGACGAGGCAGAACAGCGCCTCGGCGAACGCCGGCAGCATCTGAAATACGCGGCCGGTGGTGCCGAGCGACGGACCATCGAACGCTTCGAGGAACCGCGACACCGTGAGCGGGATGAAAATCAGCGCGACGAGCAGCAGTACCGACCGGCGCCACGCGAGGAACGCCTGCTGATCCGGATCCGTGATGTGGCGCGCCTCGGACTCGAGCACCGCGCGCTCCGACGGCAGCACCTCGTCGGCGAGGATGTTCAGGCGATAGCCGCGCTTGATCGAAATGCCGAGAAAGCTGCGCGACAGCGCCTGGGCCTTCACGTTCGTGACCGGCTTCACGATCGCGGCCGCGATGTCGGGTGCCGGTTCTTGCTCCGGTTCTACCGCGCCCATCCCTAGTCGCGTGCGTCGCTCGTCCACGTCACTCACTATAGATTAGAATTTCGCCATGAGGCTCGTCGCGTGGATCTTCGTCGTGTGCAGCGCGCTGGCTGCGCTCGGTGTGTTCCTACCGATCGTCTCCGCCTCGGGCGTGATGTTCACGAAGCGGGAGCGGATGTCGCTGTTTCACGCGAGCGAACAACGCACGCTCGTCCGCCGGCTGCTCACGGCGTATCGCCACGCGAACCACCATCACCTCGAGAAGAACCTCGGCAAGGTGCTGCCGCATCTCCACGGCAACACGAAGGATTACCTCGAGGATGCCGGCGATGCGATGGACACGCTATCCGGAATCTCCGACGAGGATGCCAAGCGCGCCGGCCAAGCGCTCGTGATCCTGTGCTGGACGATCATCGGCCTCGCGATCCTGATGGTGCTCGCCGTCGGACCCGATTCGATCAACGGTGTGTTCAAGCGCTGGCATCTCGTCGTGGCGTTGATCCTCGCGTTGCTCCAAGCGGCGCTGTGCGTCGGCGTGCGGATCGGCATGGACATGGCCGTGTACGAAGCGAACGACGAGATCGGCGCGAGCGTGGTCACGATCGGGAGCGCGGCGACCGTCCTCCCGGTAGCCGCGGTGGGTGCATTTCTCACCGCGATCACGTTGCTCGTGCTGCACGTCCGCCAAAAGCGTACGTGATACGGTGCGCCACAGTGGACGACGTCGCCTATCGTCTATTGTGGGAGTTCTCGCCGCGACCGATGATCGTGGTGCAGCACGGTCGCGCGATCGCGGTCAACGAGGCGTGGTGCAAGCTGTTCGAACGGACGCCGGACGAGGTCAAGGCGCAGTCGATGGCCGAGCTCCACGCCGGGACGACCAAGGCCGGTGTGAAGCTCGCGGTCGAGCTCGTGTTCAACACGATCCCGTACGCAGATAATACGTGCGAGCTCGGGTTCGTGTTCGACATCCGGCCGCTCGCCGAGCTCGAGCATCGCTACAAGGTCCTGGTCGAGCATTCGGCGGATGGCGTGATCCTCACGGATCCGCTCGCGCGGATCACGTACATGAGCCCGGGCGCGGAGCGGATCCTCGGCGTCGAGTCGGGAGAGATCATCGGCGAATCCGGAATCAACCGGATGCATCCCGAGGATGTTCGCAACATCGTGCGCGCGCTCCCCGGCGAGACGGTCACGAACGTGCACCGCACGATGCACAAGGACGGCAAGTGGCGGTGGGTCGAAGCGGTGACCACGAACATGTCGCACGATCCGGCGATCGCCTCGCACGTCACGAACTTTCGCGACATCACCGAGCGTCACGAGGCGGACGAACGATTGCGGCGCAGCGAAGCGAACAACCGCACGTTGATCGAGCGACTGCCCACGGCCACGCTCGTCCATCGCGCGGGCAAGTTCATCTACGTCAATCCGGCAGCGGTCGCGATGCTCGGGTGGGATCGCCCGTCGGATCTGATCGGCCGGCCCGCCCTCGAGCTCGTGCACGAAGAGGATCGCGAATCACTCCGCGTGGCGATGGCGCAGACCATGACGAGTGGCAGCTCGGATCTCATGGAAGTGCGGATGCTCCGGCGCAACGGCTCGACGGTGCACGTCGCCGGCAAGGCCGTGTTGCTCGACTACGATGGCGAGCCCACGCACGTCGTGCTCGCGGACGACGTGACCGAGCGGCGCGCGTTGTTCACGCGGATGGCGGTCGCGGATCGGATGCTGTCCGTCGGCACGCTCGCAGCCGGTGTCGCGCACGAGATCAACAACCCGCTCGCGTACGTGTCGGCGAATCTCCAGATCCTGGCGACCGAGCTGCCGAAGATCCTGTACGGCGACGGCACGCTGCGGTTCGGGCCCGAGGAGCTCGAATCGGTGATCGCGGACGCGCAAGAAGGTGCGGTGCGAGTCTCGGCGATCGTTCGCGATCTGCGTGCGCTCGCGCGACCCGAGGATCACGCGCAAGGTCCCGTCGACGTGCTGCACGTGCTCGCGCAGTCGATCAAGATGACGAACAACGAGATGCGCCATCGCGCGCGCCTCGTCACCGCGTATCAAGAGGTGCCGCCGGTCAACGCGAACGCGTCGCGGCTCTCGCAGGTGTTCATCAATTTGCTCACGAACGCGGCGCACGCGATCGAAGATGGTCACGTCGAGCGCAACGAGGTCCGGATCCGGGTGACCGGGGATAGCGAGCGGGTGCATGTCGAGATCGAGGACACGGGGGTGGGAATTCCAGCGAGCGTGTTGCCACGGATCTTCGATCCGTTCTTCACGACCAAGCCGTCGGGCGTCGGCGTCGGGCTCGGGCTATCGATCTGCGATCGGATCATCGAATCGTTCGGTGGAGCGATCACCGTGACGAGCAAGCTCGGCTTCGGCACCACGTTCCGGGTGTCGCTACCGGTCGCCGCGCAGTTGCCGCTCGCGCTCGATCAAGAGCCGGCGCTCGGCGCGCAACCGCGCACGCGGATCCTCATGATCGACGACGAAGCCGCAGTCGGCCGATCGATTCGCCTGCTGCTCGCCCCGGATCACGAGGTGATCAACGTGACGCGCGCGCTGGAGGGGCTCGAGCTCCTCGCCGCGGGCGAGCGCTTCGATCTGATCCTGTGCGACGTGATGATGCCGGAGATGAGCGGTATCGAGCTGTACAGCCAGCTCGAGGCCCGGTTTCCCGCCTACACCGAGCGCATCGTGTTCATGACGGGCGGCGCGTTCACGTCGCAGGCACGCGAAGCGTTGGAGACCATCGGCGCACCGCGGCTCGAGAAGCCGTTCTCCGAGCAGCAGCTGCGCATGTTGCTCGCCGGCGTGACCGTGCAGACCGCGTAGCTACTGAGACAGCGGGCTCTTCAGCTTCGCGTCGGGGTTGAACCACACGATCCGGACGATCTTCTCGGCCTGGATCTTCGCCGCGATCACCTTGCCGTCTTCGCCCTGATTGCTCGGCTTGGTCTCGTCGAGCATGAACTTCACGTTCGGATACGCACTCGCGGTGCACTCGAACGTGTGCGTGTATTCGGGCAGATTTTCGTTATCGCCAGTGTGATAGCTGACGCGCTTGCAGTCGCCGCCGCCCTTGGCGATGAAGTCCGCGACCGTGGTGCCGATCCGGACGCCTTCTTTGGTCACGAACGCGCTCGACACGACCGTCACGTACAAGAACTTCGTCTCGTCGGCGTTGTGATCGAGCAAGGCCTCGACGAGGTTCGTGCCGTTATTCGAGACCGTGTACGTGTCGGTCAGCGTGGCCTCGCCTTCCCAGTGCTTGTCGTCGACTTTCGTGCCCGGAAAGATCGATTCGAGGGTCTTGGGATCCGTGCCGCTCGTGATCGGCCCGACGCCATCGTTGCGAATGAACATGTCGAACGTCGCCGGCGGTGGCGCGGCGTCGATCGTAACTTTCGGCGTGGCGTCCGGTGGCGCAACCGACGAGCCCGAGCCAGAGCCCGAGCCCGAGCCCGTTTCTGCAGTCTTCTTGTGGCAGCCGGCCAACGCCAACGCCGCGATCAATAGGGTCCTCAAGCTCATACCAACGACGTTACCTGTTACCCTTATTGCATGCGCGGTCCCAGCACCGGCGTTGCCCTCGGGGTGGGCTCGGTCGACGTCATCGTTCGCACCGTGGCCGAAGAATTTCCCGAGCTCGATCGCGAGCGCTTGCGCATGGCCGTCGAGCGCGCGGCGGCACGGATCGCGTCGCAGAAGCTCGATACCGAGGGCTATCAGGTCGTCGACATGCACCTCCAGCGTGCGGAGGCGACCGAGGAAGCGAACGAGCGCGCTCAGATCTTGCGCGAGCTCGGCGAGCAATTGGAATTACGCAAAGACGCGGATCGCGCGCTCGTCGTCCGGCTCTCGGCGTTCGGCGAGCACCCCACGGCCGCGGATCTCGATCCGCTTCTGCGGCTCGCGAAGCTGACCGATCGCTACGGCGAGCTGCCGCTCGATCAGATGAGCTCGTTGATCGAGATCCACGACGACAACGCCGCGCGCCGGCTGCTCGCGCTCGCGGATGCGTGGACCGCGATCGGGCGCGGCTACTACGCGGCGGATTGCTACGAGCGCGTGCTCGTGATCGAGCCCTCGAATACGAAGGCAAACGAGGCGCTCGAGCTGTTCTATCGCTCGACGGGCGAATGGCCGGTGCTGATCGATCTGCTCGGTCGCCGGGCGATGCACGCGCAAGAGGACCAGGAACGCGCGGAGCTGTTGTTCGAGATGGGCCAGATCCACGAGCGCGAGCTCGACGATCAACCCGGCGCGCTCGACGCGTATCGCGAATCGGATCGCCTGTTGCCCGATCGCCCGGATACGCTGGAGGCGCTGGCGCGTCTGACGATCCTCGTCGGCGTTCCGGAGCAAGAAGCGCTCGACGTGCTCGAGCGATCGGGCCGTGCGATCGTCGATCCGAAGGTTCGCGCGCGCGTGCTCGTGCGTGCGGCGGAGCTCGCGAAGCTCGAGAACTGGGATCGCGCGCAATCGCTGTTCGAGACCGCGTTGAAAGACGATCCGGATCTCGTCGAAGCGGTCGATGGCTTCGTACCGCTGTTGCGTGATCGCGGCGAGCTCGCGAACGCGATCGAGCTACTGCAGCGCTCGGCCGAGCGAATCCCCGCGCACAAATCGCGCTGGCTCACGGACGCCGCGGACTTCTGCGTCGCGCTCGGCGATACCGACATGGCGAAGCAGCTGTACCTCGAGGCGAGGTCGGCGGATCCCACGAATCACAAGGCGGGTGCGGCGGTGGTCGAGCTGTCGATGGACTCGGGCCAGCTCGTCGAGCTCGCGCCGATCCTCGATGAATTGGTCCGGATCACGGACGATCCGAACAAGCTCCGCGAGTATCTGCTCCAGCGCAGTAAGGTCGCTCAACAGCTCGGCGACAAGACCGGAGCGCGATCGGCACTGTCGCGCGTGCTCGATCTCGATCCCGAGGATAAGGGTGCGCGCGGCGAGCTCGCGGACATGCTGTACGACGCGCAGCAGTGGGACAAGGCGCGTGGCGCGATCGAGAACCTACTCGCCGACGAGGATCTGCTGCCGCCGGGCAAGGCGATCGAGCTGCACTACCGCTACGCGAACGCGTCGAACGCGCTCGGCGATCGCGAGGCCGCCGCGCGTCACGTCGACATGGCGCTGATCCAAGATCCGAATCACCGCGCCTCGCTCGAGCTGCGCACGCTACTCGGCTCCGGCGATCCGCTCACGAAGATCCAGGATCAGCTCGCGCTCGCCGCGATCGCGCCGCCGGAAGAGCGCGCACAACGGTTCGCGGCGATCGGCGATCGCTACAACGAGCTCGGCGATCGGCTCGCCGCGCGCGACATGTACCGCGAAGCGCTCGCGCACAAGCCGGGCGACCACCTGTTGCTGACGAAGTTCCTCGAGCTCGTTACCGAGGACGGCGATTGGAGTTACTCGCTCGACGTGGTGCAAAAGCTCGTCGAGACCGAGGGCGATCCGAAGGTCCGCGCTCGCTACCGGCACCTCGCCGCGATGATCGCGCGCGACGAGCTCGACGATCACGATCAGGCGGTGCTGCTGTTGGATCGCGCGATCGAAGATCACCCGCACGCGTTCGGCGCCGCCGATGATCTGGAATCGCTCCTCGGCGGTGGCACCGATCGCGATGCGCTCGTGCGGTTTTACTATCGCCGGCTCGAACAGGTCCGCGCGGATGAAGGGCGTGGCAACGAGCGTCTCCGCCTGTGGGATCGGTTGGGCGAGCTGTCGCTCGATCTCTCGCGCCACGAAGACGCGCTCGTCGCGTTCGAGGTCGCGCTCGGCCTCGCGACCACCGATCACAAGCAGCGGCGCGAGCGGCTCGTCGATCTGTACGCGAACGCGGACGCCAAGCACGACGACACCGCGATCGCGCATCACCAGGCGCTGATCAAGGACGACCACGCGCGCGTCGATTCGTACACCCAGCTCCGCACGCTGTACGGTCGCACCGGGCAGCTCGACAAAGCGCGCGCCGTCGACGATGCGTTGATCGCGCTCGGCCAAACCGGGCTCGATACCTCGAAACAGGGTGAAGCCGGCATCAACTCGTTGTTCGAGCCGAGCGGCAAGCACGCGCCGATCTTGCTCGCCCCGCGCCGCGAGTCGCCACAGCGCGCGCTCGGTCAAGATGACTGGCTCGCGCTGTCGCGGGTCGATGTCGACATGCAGCTCTCGGTGCTGTTCGCGATCGTCGCGCCGCCGTTCGCGGTCGAGCGTGCGCGGATGCGGCCGCCGATCGCGGTCCCGCCGAAAGAACCGGACGTGCCACCGGCGATGCGGCGTGCGCTCGATCGCGCGATCAAGTTGCTCGGCACGCCGCGCCCGCCGGTCTACGTCGAGCCCGACCAGATCGCGCCGGTGAAGATGGCGATGCGTGCGCGTGCAGGTGTGCTCACGCCGGTGCTCGTCGTCGGAAAACTGCAGGACAAGCTGCCCGAGCTCGAGCTCGTGTGGCGGATCGCGCGCCAGCTCGCGGATCTACGCACGGATCGGATCGCGCGCCTGCTCTGCCCGCGTGCCGGTGAGCTCGCGCAGATCATCGAGCTCGCGTCGTCGCCCGAAGATCCGGCGAAGCATGGCGAGCGCTGGCTCACCACGTCGCTGCATCCCGTCGAGCTCGAGCAAGCGCGTGCGATCGGGAGCAAGCTGCGCGAGCGTGCCGTGCATCCGATGAGCGCGGCGCTCGGTTGGCTCGCGGCGACGGAGCGTGCGGCCGATCGGATCGCGTTCGCGATCACGGGTGACCTCGCGGGCTGTGTGAAGATCCTGCAGAAGGACGAGCCCACGCGCGTGCAGGAGCTGATCTGGTCCAGCGTGACCGAGGACGTGCTCGGCGTGCGGGCGCGGCTCGAGGACTGGCCGGCGCGCCGGTAAAAGTGACCGCAGCTACTTCGACGCACAGAAACTCGAAGAAAAACGAAGTAGCCGCGGTCGAATCAAACGCTACAGCGTCTCGAGATACGCGACGAGGTCACTGACCTGCGCTGCCGTCAGTTGACTCGTCTTGCCATGTGCGTCGGCACCGCCACATTGCGCGCTGAACCGATCGGTGAGAGTTGCTGCGCAACCATCGTGGATGAACGGCGCGCGTGCACCGACACCGACGAGGCTCGGCACCTTGAACTTGCCACCGGTGCCGACATCGACGACTTGCTTCGTCGTCATCAGCTCGCCCGTATGACACGTGGTGCACAGCGTGCCCTGATCCTCGAAGATCGCCTTGCCACGCGCTGCCGCGTCCGCATCGACCGTGATCGGCGCCGGCGCCGGCACGCGCTGCAGCCACGGACCGAGCGAGCGATGCTCGTTGTTCGTGGGTTGCCCGCCGCCCATGCGCACGGCGAACACGTCGTCCATCAGCGTCGGCAGGTTCGCTTCGTCGCCGGTCCAGTGATACGGCGCACGCTTCAAGAGATCGCCGGCGAGCACCTGCGTGCGGCGCGGGCCGAGCTCCTCGAAGTTCCACACCAGGCCGTCGTCGCGACCTTCGGGGTGACACGACGCGCACGCGATGCCGGCATTTGCCTCGCGATGGAACAGGTTCCGGCCGGCGTCGTAGCCGATGTCGCCGGGCAACTGGACGACATTCTTCGAGCCATTGCGATCGATGACGAGGCCCGGCAGCTCTGGATAGAACGTGACGAGCGTGTTCGCATCCGCAAACGCGACCGACGTCGGCGACCCGAAGTTGTCGGACTCGCCGAACAGCTCGGGGCAGCCCTGATTTCCATCGGGTACGAGCGAGCCGACGAGCGACTGCACGACCGTTTGATTGCCGGCAAGCGCGATCGCGAGCTGGCCGTTCTGGATCGCGAGGTCGACCGGCAGCGAGCCGTTGATCGGCGCGTACGTCGTGATCGTCGGCTCGGCACCAGCGACCGGCTTCACGATCGTGATCGTGCTCTCGATCGGCGTGCCACCACAGCCCATCCCACCGTAGCCACCCTGTTGGGTCGACAGCATCCGACCCACGCCGCGTTGATGGACGATCGCGATCGAGCCATCGGCGAGCCCGATCGTCTTCCACGCGACGGCTGCCTTCGCCGCGATCGTGCCTTGACCGTCGTCGAAGCCGCCGGTGTTATCGAACCGCTGGGCATCCGGGATCGCCGTCCGCCGCACGATCGCGCCGGTCGCGTCGAGCTCGAGCAACTGGGCCGTGCGGAACCGCGACACGAACGTCGTGCCGTTGACGACGACCACGTCGCGCAAGTCGCGATCGACGAACACCGAGCGCGTCGCTTGGCCACCCGATGCCGGCAACGTGACGAGCTCGCCGGTCGCACACGCGACGAGGATGTTGTCGTTCGCGGCGTCGTACGTGATGCCGCGGGGCTCCGCGCACACCGCACGCCGCGCGATCAGGGCGCCATCTTGGATCGTCGCGATCGCGGCTCCACGCCGGAGCGCGACATGGATCCGGCCGGCGGCATCTTCGACGAGTCGACCGGGCTCGTCGTTCGCGGTCAACGCGATCTCGGTGGTCGTGCTTGCCAGGAGATCCGTGATCATCACGCGATCGCGATCCGGATCCGCGATGATCGCGCGCGTTCCATCCGCGCTCGTGATCATGGTGCCACCACTGATCGGCACGCCCCACGTGGGCAGCGGATCGGTGTTCGGCGAATCACCCGTGCCGCACGCGGCGGCGAATAACGAGATCGCGATCAGCTTCTTCATCAGAATGCCTCCCCTGGTTCGGCGACGTTGCAGTTGCCGCCGCCGTTGAACACCGTGTAGGTCGCCTTCGCGTTGGTCGTAGCGCCATCGAACGTGACCTCGCACGCGGTCGCGCCGCTCGTCGACTCGACGTTGCGTTGGGTCATCACGAGCTGGCACAACGGCAAGCACGCGTCGCCGTCGAGCCGGCATTGCTCGATCCGGAACGAGGTGGCCGGGTCCGGGCTCGTGATGACGAACGTCTGGTCTTCTTCGGACGTGCAGTCCTTGCCGAGCAGGACGTCGCCGGCGCCACATGCCCCCAGCAACAACACCAATGCGATGACGCGCATGGTCGAGGCTGTTTGCACGTAACAGACCACGCGTATCTGCGCGGACACACTGTGCTGGGTTCACAGAAATCTGATATCCACCCGGCTTATGGACGTCTTCGGACCGCTCACGACTTACGACTTCGGCGAGGTTCACTTCAAGCTCGACAAGGCGAGCCAACTGAAGGCGATCGTCGCGATCCACGATTCGCGTCTCGGCCCCGCGCTCGGCGGCTGCCGGTTCATCGAATACGATACGGACGAAGCGGCGTACATCGACGCGCTCCGGCTCGCGCGCGGCATGACCTACAAGGCCGCGATCACCGGCCTCGCGCACGGCGGCGGCAAGTCCGTCATCATCAAGCCGAAGAAGCACTTCGATCGCAACGCGTTGTTCAGCGCGTTCGGCCGGTTCATCGAGGATCTCCGCGGTCACTACATCACCGCGGAAGACTCGGGCACCGGGCTCGAGGACATGGAGATCATCCGCGCGCAGACCAAGCACGTGACGGGCATCGATCCGTCGCACGGTGGCTCGGGCGATCCGTCGCCGTTCACCGCGCTCGGCGTCCGCCGCGGCATCGAAGCGGCCGTGAAGTTCAAACTCGGCAAAGACGCGCTCAAGGACATTCATGTCGCGGTTCAGGGCGTCGGTCACGTCGGCTACTACCTGTGCAAGGAGCTCCACGCGGCGGGCGCGAAGCTGACGGTCGCCGATGTCGACAAGCTGAAGAGCGAGCGGGCCAAGCGCGAGTTCGGCGCCGCCGTCACCGAGATCGATAAGGTGGCGGAGGTCGATTGCGACGTGTTCGCGCCGTGCGCGCTCGGCGCCGGTCTGAACGACAACACGATCCCGCACCTCAAGGCGGCGATCGTGGCGGGTGCGGCGAACAACCAGCTGCTCGAGCCGCGCCACGGCGACGACCTCCACGCGCGCGGCATCCTCTACGCTCCGGACTACGCGATCAACGCGGGCGGTCTCGTCAACGTCGCCCAGGAGGCGAAGGGGTACGACGCGAAGGCCGCGCGCGAGAAGACGCTCAAGATCTACGACACGATGTACGAGATCTTCGAGCGGTCGAAGAAGCTCAACGCCCCCACCTACAAGGTGTCGGATCTGATGGCGGAAGAGCGCCTGGCAGCCTCGGTTCGCAAGTAAGGCGAAATCGTTAGAACTAGCTACGTATTCCTCTTGCGGATCAGGGCGGGATTGTTCGAAAACCCCCGCCTATGCATCGCGTAGGGGTGTTTCTTCTCACTGCAGCCGGGGTGACGGTTGCCGGCACGACCGCCGCTTCGGCCGGCGTCGAGATCGGTGGCTTCGCCGGTTTCCACGGGTTCTCGTCGACGAACGGCACCGGTGTTCCGGACTCGTCGGTCGACCCGATGCGCGCGGAAGTCAGCCAGAAGAACTCGGCCATCTTCGGCGCGCGTCTCGGCGTGTTCTTCGGAGGGCACGTCGGCGTCGAGATCGAAGGCGGCATCATCCCGACGGAGCCGTCGAACATCACGCTCGACGTCGATAACGTGATCGGTCGCGCCCAGCTCGTCTACCGGTTCCTGCCGCCCGAGAAGCCGTTGAACCTGTTCGCGCTCGTCGGCGGTGGCTTCGACCACGTGTTCTACACGCGCAACAGCGACATCATCCGCAAAGAGACGGACTGGATGCCGCACATCGGCCTCGGCGCCGCGTACAAGACCGGTGGTGGCTGGAGCGTCCGCGTCGACGCTCGCCTGATCCTCCCGCCGTCGTCGCAGGGCGGCCTGACCACGGACTACGAAATCCTGTTCTCGCTCGCGCGTGCGTTCGGCGAGAAGAAGGTCGTCGAAGCGCCGCCGGTCGAGAAGCCGAAACCGGTCGCCGATGCGGATGGCGACGGAATTCCGGACAACGTCGACAAGTGCCCGAAGGAGCCCGAGGACAAGGACGGCTTCCAGGACGAGGACGGCTGCCCGGATCCGGATAACGACGGTGACGGCATCCCGGACGCGCAAGACAAGTGCCCGATGGAAGCCGAGGACAAGGACAACTTCCAGGACGACGACGGCTGCCCGGATCCGGACAACGACGGTGACGGCATCCCCGACGCGGCCGACAAGTGCCCCGATCAGCCGGAGACCAAGAACGGCTATCAGGACGACGACGGTTGCCCGGATGAAATCCCGGAGAAGGTGAAGCAGTTCACCGGTGCCATCCAAGGCATCAACTTCAAGCTCGGTGAAGCGGACCTCGCGCCGAGCTCGGCCACCACGCTCGACAAGGCTGTCGCGGTGATGAACGAGTTCAAGGACGTGAAGCTCGAGATCCAGGGCCACACGGATGACATCCCGCTCAAGTCGAAGAAGTTCGCCGATAACCAGGCGCTGTCGCAGGCGCGTGCGGACTCGGTGAAGGCGTACTTCGTGAAGAAGGGCATCGACGAGTCGCGCCTGTCGGCGAAGGGCTTCGGCGATACGACGCCGGTCGAGGATCCGAAGGGCCTGACGGGTGCGAAGCTGAACACGGCCCGCGCCAAGAACCGCCGCGTCGAGTTCAAGCTGATCAGTGGAGCGCCCGAGGCTGCCCCGGCAGCTCCGGCTCCGGCGCCCGCGCCGTAATCTGACTCGGACGGAAAAAAGGCCCGCCTTCACCGGCGGGCTTTGTTCGTTTCGGAGGCCTGACTCCGGACGTGAAAAAGCCCGCCGTATCACCGGCGGGCTTTGTTCATTCTGCGCAGCTCTTATTCGATGCGCTTGATGATGTGCATGCCGTACGACGACTTCACCACACCGACCTCGTTCACCTTCAGCCGCAACGACAGGTTCTTGAACGACGGCACGAACTGCGAGTCCGCGGCCACGTCATAGGCCTTGCCTAGCTTCGCCGAGCCCGGATCCTCCGACAGCTCCTTCATCACGTCGTCGATGTTCGCGCCCTTGTTGAGCTTGTCCACCGTCTCCTTGACGAGCTTCTCGAGCTCGGCGCGCGTCCGCTTCACACCCCGCGGATCCTCCGCGTGCGCATCCGTCCAGCCGAGCAGCACGTGCTTGACCTTGGCCTTCGGCGCCACGTCCGTGCGCGCGAGGATGTCCTTGCTCTCGAGCGGATCCGGCGGCATCCGCTTGATGATCTGCCAACCGGCCTGGGTCTTCACCATGCCGATTTCGCCGTCCTTCAGGCGCAGCGCGAGCTTCTTCGACGGATCCGACGGTCCACCCGCCATCACGTCGAACGTCTTGCCGGTGTCCTTGCTGTTCGGATCTTCCGAGAAGTCCTTCATCAGCTTCGTGAAGTCTTCACCGGCCTTCGCCTTGGCGAGCACGTCCGAGGCGATCTTGTCCGCCTGCTCCTTCGTGCGATCCTTCGCGCGCGGGTCGTTCGTACGGTTCACTTCCTTCCACCCGATCAGCACGCGCTGCATCGTGGCGGAGTCATCCGGCTTGCGGTCGAGGATGTCCTTGCTCTCGAGCGGGTCGAGCGGCGCCGGCGGCACGCGCTCGATCACGTGGTAACCGAACGCGGTCTTGACGATGCCCGCTTCCTTGATCTTGAGGCGCATCGCCAGGTTCTTGAACTCGGGGACAAACGGCGTGTCCTTGTCGACGACGTACGGGTCACCCGCCTTCGAGCCCGGGTCTTCCGACATCGTCTTCGCCAGCTCGTCGATCGCGTCCGGGTTCGCCTGGAGCTTCGCCAACGTGTCCTGCGCGAGCTTCGCCGCTTCTTCGTTCGTCCGGTTCTTCGCGCGCGGATCGATCTTGCCGTGATACATGGTCGCGTCGAGCTCCTTCCACGCGAGGAGCACGTGCTTGACCGAGACCTCTTCGCTGTCGCCAACCGCGCGACCGAGGATGTCCTTCGAATCGATATCGATCGCGGCGGTCTTCGGCGGGATGCCATTGCTACCGGCCGAGCCCGAACCGACGTTCTTGACGCGGACGTTCTGGTCCATCGCACTCTTGCCCTGATCGCACGCCGTGGCGATCAGGAATAAAGCGAATAGGTACTTGCGCATGAGGCGCGCATCCTAGCGTCGAAATGCCGTAAGTCGACGGTCTTCGGGCACGATCAGCACGAAACCGACCCAACTCACCACGAGCAGGCCGAGATAGAGCAGTGCCAAATAGGGATGGCTCTTGGCCATCGCCGCCATGCAGATCAGCGATAGGACGAGCGCGACGATCGGCGCGTACGGATAGAGCGGCGCTTTGTAGGGGCGCTCCAGATCGGGCTCGACCTTGCGCAGCCGGAGCACTGCGGCCGCGGACATCGCGTACATCGTCAGCGCGCCGAACACCGAGATCACGATGATCTGCTCGGTGTGGCCGATCACGAGGATCACGAGGCCGACGACGAGGTTCGCGGCGAGCGCGGCGATCGGCGTGTGCCGCGTGGCGTGAACTTCGCCGAGCTTCGCCGGCAGGAACCGCGCGCGCCCGAGCTCGAGGATCGCGCGCGATGCCGCGATCAGGATCCCGAGGAAGCTCGCCAGTAGGCCGATGAGGCCAACGCCGGTCAGCGCGACGAACGCCGGGTTATCGCGCGACACGACATGCCCGATCGCGAGCGGCAGCGGCGAATCGCTCGTCTTCAGGATCGCCGGATCGGGATAGACCACCGCGTGCCAGCCCGCCGTCCCGACGGCGCCGAACATCGTGATCACCGTCAGGATCACGAGCGTGACCATCGCGGCGAAGAAGCCGCGCGGCAGATCGCGCTGCG
Organism: Kofleriaceae bacterium; assembly: GCA_047600425.1. Lineage (GTDB taxonomy): Bacteria > Myxococcota_A > Polyangia > Haliangiales > Haliangiaceae > JABFXX01. Next base: position 1,348,382 of record JASGLC010000001.1, read on the forward strand.
GATCGCGCGCATCCTCGGCGACGTTCGCGAGCCCTTCGATGCCGAGATAGAACCAGATCGCGAACGGCAACGCGCCGAACGTGCCCCACCAACCATTCGGCAGCGCATCGAGCGAGAACGCCGCCCACGAGAAGTGCGGCAGCACGACGAAGCCGAACACGCACAACTCGATCACCGCCATGACGGTCAACGCGATCTCGAACACCGCCGAGAGCTTCACGCCCCACATGTTGATCAGCGTGAACAGGATGTAACCGGCGATCGCGACCGCGTGGATCGGAATCGCCGGCGCGACCTGATTGATGTAGCCGCCGATCGCGAACGCGATACCCGTCGGTGCCATCACGTACTCGATCAGCTGCGCCATCCCGGCGACGAACCCGACGTTCGGCCCGAACGCGCGCCCCGCGTAGACGAACACGCCACCGGCGCGTGGGATCGCGCTCGTTAGCTCCGCGTAACCGAGGACGAACGCGATGTAGAGGACGGTCACCGCCGCGGTCGCGACGAGCATCCCGTACGGCCCGCCCTCGGGGAGCCCGAGATTCCAGCCGAAGTACATCCCCGAGATGACATATCCGACGCCTAGACCCCAAATCGCGACGGGTCCCAAGGTGCGTTGCAGCGCGCTCACGTAGCCAGAATCTACATCACGAACGTGTATGCTCCCTTGGCAATGTCCGTACGGTTGCGGGTGCCCGCCGTCGACGATCCGGACTTCGTCGCTGACTACGACGAACGGTCGCGGACGTTGCGCCTCGTCGGCAGTGCAGACAATGCCACCGCGCCAGGCCTTGCCCGGTTGTTAGGTGATTTGCACGAAGAGCTGCTGATGAAGCAGGCCAAGCAGATCACCGTGGACATGCGCGACCTGGAATTCATGGGCAACGGCTGCGTGCGCGAGCTCGTGGGTTGGTTCGCGCAGCTCGAGAACGTGGCCGACCGGTACACGATCAAGCTGCGCAGCAACCCGGCGATCCAGTGGCAACGCACCACGCTTCCGGCGCTCTCCTGTTTCGATACGACGTTGGTGACGGTGGAGTCGTAGTGGAATTACCGGCAGAGATCATCCAGCAGTTCCGGGCGATGGCGCTGGTCCGCATCGCGGGCATCGAGGAAGCGTGGCTGCACGTGCGGACCTCGCTCGACGAAGAAGCGTCGCTCGCGATGCAGCGCGAGGTCCACACGCTGAAGGGCGAGTCCCGGATGGTCGGGATGCTCGACGTCAATCAGGTCTGTCACAAGCTCGAGGATCTGATCGATGTCGCGCGCGCGCGGGGCTACGGCGTCGACGACGAATTCGATCTCTCGCTGACGATGGCGCTGCAGTTCATCGCGATGTTGATCCGCACGCACGGTGAGGCGCGCACCGGTCGCGACGTGCCCGGCTTTATCAAACACATCGAGCAGGTGCTCTCGCGCAACGAACATCGCGGGCGTGGCCGGCCGTCGAGCGTGCCGCCGCTCATGCGGATGTCGTCGACGGGGCGCCTGACCACCATGCTGCGCGCGCAGTTGGGGCCGGCGGCGGTCGACGCGTTCATCGAGTACGCGACGGCGCAGGGCCCGCGGCGCGATCGGTTGCGCAGCTCGTGGCAACAGATGCGGGACTTCGTCGGGATCCAGCGCGCGATCCTGTCGTCGGCACAGCTCGCGAAGTATCGGCCGTCGATCCAGGCGCTCGCGCGAGACCTCGGCAAAGAGGTCGAGGTCGGGTTCGAGCTATCGACGGCGGAAGTCACGAGCGAGGTGTTGCACGCGATCGATCTCGCGGTGCTGCACCTGATCCGCAACGCGGTCGATCACGGGATCGAGAAGACGGATCGCCGGGTCACTGCGGGCAAGAAGCCGGCGGGCACGATCACGTTGTCGGGGCGCGTGACGAACGGCGAGTACGTGTTGAACGTCGCCGACGACGGCATGGGCATCGACTTCGAGCGCGTGCGTGCGCGTGCGATGGAGCTGCAACTCGCGTCGGCGACGGCGGACGAGAATCAGTTGATCGAGGTGATGTGCCGGCCCGGGTTCTCGACGCGAACCGAAGCGAGCGACGTGAGCGGGCGCGGAATCGGCCTCGACGCTGTCCGTGCGGCGGCGATCGATCTCGGCGGCGCGGTGACGGCTCGCTCGGTGCGCGGCCGTGGCACCACGTGGACGATGCGCATTCCGGTACCCACGCTCGCGGTCCACAACACGGCGATTCGCGCGCCGGGTCTGCGGTTCCCGATCGTCCTGGATCCGAGCTGGCAGTTGCTCGACAAGCGGCCGCAGAAGCCGATGTGGATCGATCTCGCCGTCGGGCTGGGCTTCGGCACGAGCAACTCGATCTCGACGTCGCTGTTCTGGTTCAGTAATGGCGTACAGGCGATCGGCATCGCGTCGGGTGGTAAGCCCACGCCGGTCGATGCGCGCCGGTTGGTGACCACGCCGCAGAGCTCGGTCGCCGAAGTGATCACGATCGATTCGGTCGAGGGTTTGTTGGTTCGGCCCGAGCGGATTCCTGGAGTCGTTGTATGAGCTTTCCCACGCAGGCGCGTGTCGTCGTTGTCGGCGGCGGCATCATCGGTTGTTCGGTCGCGTATCACCTTGCCCACATGGGCTGTAAGGATGTCGTGCTGCTCGAGCGCGACAAGCTGACGAGTGGCACCACCTGGCATGCCGCGGGCCTGATGGTGACGTTCGGCTCGACGAGTGAAACGTCGACGGAGATGCGCAAGTACACGCGCGACTTGTACGGCCGGCTCGAAGCGGAGACCGGGCAGAACACGGGATGGAAGCCCGTGGGCTTCATCGAGGTCGCGGGCGATAAAGATCGGCTCGAGGAGTATCGGCGGGTGTCGGCGTTCAATCGCCACTGCGGCGTGAACGTTCACGAGATTTCGCCGGGCCAGGTGAAGGACCTGTTCCCGCTCGCGAAGACGGATGACCTGCTCGCGGGCTTTTACGTCAAGGAAGACGGTCGCGCGGATCCGGTCGGCGCGACGATGGCGCTCGCGAAGGGTGCGCGGCAGCAAGGTGCGCAGTTGTTCGAAGACACGCCGTGCTTGGGCGTGATCACGAAGCGCGGTGCGGTCGCCGGTGTGCGGACGGCGCGTGGCGATATCGCGTGCGAGGTCGTCGTCAATTGCGCGGGGATGTGGGCGCGGCAGCTCGGCGCGCAGAACGGGATCACGATCCCGAATCAAGCGGCCGAACATTACTATCTGATCACCGAGCAGATTCCCGAGCTGAAGAAGGACTGGCCGGTGCTCGAGGATCCGGGCTCGTACGGGTATTACCGCGAGGAAGTTGGCGGGCTCATGATCGGCTTGTTCGAGCCGGTGTGTGCGCCGTGGAACGTGCGTGGGATTCCGCCGGACTTTTCGTTCGGCGAGATCCAACCGGATTGGGATCGGATGGGGCCGTACGTCGAGAAGGCGATGTCGCGCGTCCCGATCTCGATGGATGTCGGCGTGAAGAAGTTCTTCTGCGGGCCGGAGTCGTTCACGCCGGATTTGCAGCCGATCGTCGGCGAGACGCCGGAGGTGAAGAACTACTTCGTCGCCGCGGGCCTCAACTCGATCGGAATTCTCACCGGCGGCGGCATGGGTCGGATGCTCGCGCATTGGATCTTGAACGGCTCGCCGGATGTGGATGTCACGGCGATCCATGTCGATCGACTACATGCCTATCAAGCGAATCCCGAGTACCGGCGGCTGCGCACCGTCGAGTCGCTCGGTTGGGTGTACTCGACGCACTACCCGACGCGGACGCCGCAGACGGCGCGTGGTGCGAAGCGATCGCCGTTCTACGATCGGTTGGCGGCGCGCGGTGCGTACTTCCGGGATGTCACGGGTTGGGAAGGTGCGGACTACTACGCCGGCGCAGGTGTGAAGCCCGAGATGGAGCTGACGTTCGGGAAGCCGACGTGGTTCGCGCAGTGGGCGGCCGAGCATAAGGCCGCGCGTGAAGGCGTGATCGTCATGGACATGTCGTTCATGGCGAAGTTCCTCGTCGAGGGGCGTGATGCGGGGCGGTTGCTCGAGCACATCTCGGGCAATCACGTCGACGGCGATGCGGGGATGCTGACGTACACGCAGTGGCTGGATAAATACGGCAAGCTGCAAGCCGATCTGACGGTGACGAAGCTCGCCGATGAAACGTACTGGGTCGTCGCAAGTGATACGGCGCATCGGCATGTCGAGACGTGGATGAAGCGCGCCTTCGAAGATGCGCACGCGTTCGTCGCCGACATGACGGGTGCGTACGCGCAGCTGAATATCCAGGGGCCGAAGTCGCGCGAGCTGATGCAGGCGCTAACGAGCGTGGACATGTCGAACGAGGCGTTCCCGTTTCGGGCGGCGAAGTGGATCGATATCGGGTTCGCGCGCGTGCTCGTGTTGCGGGTGACGTATCTCGGCGAGCTCGGCTACGAGCTGTACATCCCGACGGAGCAGGCGCTCGCCGTTTACGATCGGATCGTCGAGGTCGGTGAACCGATCGGCTTGGTGCATGCGGGCCTAAAGACGCTCGCGAGCTGCCGCATGGAGAAGGGCTATCGCGACTACGGTCACGATATCGACAACACGGACACGGTCCTGGAAGCCGGTCTCGGCTTCGCCGTCGACATGAAGAAGCCAGACTTCGTCGGAAAAGACGCGGTCGCCGCGCAGAAGGCGGCGGGTCCGCTAAAGAAGCGCCTGGTGCAGGTGTTCGTGAAAGATCCGGACGCCCTGCTGTTCCACGCCGAAATCATCCGCCGGGATGGCAAGGCGCTCGGCTATGTCCGCGCCGCATCGTACGGCCACACGCTCGGCGGCGCCGTCGGGCTCGCGATGATCGAAGCGGATGTGCCGATCGATCAAAAGTTCATCGATGCCGGCGCGTGGGACGTCGAGATCGCGGACAAGCGCCATCCGATCACGGTGTCGCTAAAGCCGCTCTTCGACCCGACGAACGCGAAGATCAAAGTCTAAAGGGGACGGTCTGAAGTTAGGGAAGTTCGGTCGCCGAACTGACTGAATCTGTTCACCCCAGGGGACGGTCTGAAGTTAGGGAAGTTGGAGGTTTCTTCCAACTTCCCTAACTTCAGACCGTCCCCTCGCATTAGGAAGTTCGGCGACTTGAAGGTTTCAACTTCCCTAACTTCGGACCGTCCCCTCAGAGCGTGACGGTCGCCGTGAAGCGCTGATCGTGGACCGACACCTCGAGGTTGCCACCCACGAGCTCGGTCAGCTTCTTCGACAGCGCGAGACCGATCCCGACGTGGCCACCCGGCTCGCGCGATGGATCGCCGCGCCAGAACCGCTCGAACACGCGCTTGATCTGATCGGGCGCCAAGTGGCAACCGGTGTTCGCGATCCGTAGCGTGCCGCCGAGCAGCGTCGCCCGGATCTCGCCACCTTGATCCGTATACGTCACCGCGTTCTCGACGAGGTTCGCGACGATCACGCGCAGCTTCTCCGGATCGGTGTTTACGGTGACCGGCTCGAGCTCCGTCACGATCTGGATCGCACGCTCCGCTGCACGCGGCGCCACCGCTTCGAGGCCCTGACGTACCAGCTCGTCGAGATCGACCGGCGCGACCGTGACCGGCGTTTGACCGGCGTCGAGCCGCGCGAGCGATAACAACGACTCGACCACTCGCTGCGTGGTCAACGTGATCGACAGACACTGCTCGAGCGCCGTCTTGTACTTCTCGCCCGCGCGATCGCGATCCAACGCGAGCTCGATCGTCGCGCGCAACCCCGACAGCGGCGTGCGTAGCTCGTGCGCCACCTCCGCCGTCAGCTCGCGCTCGCGGGAGAACGCCGCCTCGACCCGGGCGAGCAGCTCGTCGAGCCGACTCGTGATCGGCAACAACTCCGCCGGCGTCCCCGGCGACGTCAGCTGCGTCGCCAGATCCGCCGCTCGGATCGCCGCGATTGCCGACGCGAGCTCGCGGATCGGCCGCAGCCCCGATTGCACACTCGCGAGCAACAGCAACAACGACAGCAGCACGCCACCGATACCCGCCGCGATCGACACGAACGTGACATGTGCGATCGCCGCATCCACCGACGCCGTCGGCCGCGCGAACGCGACGATGACCGGCACCTTCGGATCGTGCTCGCCGGGCTGTTGCCGCGCGAACGTGTGCAGAGTCACCTGTCGCTTGCCGCCCAACGAGACCACGCTGTCGACCGGCGGCCCATCGAGTGGAGCTGGATCACCGATCGTCTCGACATGCGACGCCGTCGTGCTCGACAAGCCTGGAGTGATCGTCCGCGCCGGCGCAGGTTGCGGCGAATCTTCGGTGCCACCCGCCAGCCACTTGTTCCCTTCCCACACCGCGTACTGCTCGCCGGGCTCGAGGGTCTTCGGATCGAATTCGACGCCGATCTCGTCGCCATCTTGCTCGACCTGCGTCGCGATCGCGCGCACGTCGGACTCGAGCGTGTTGTCGAACTGCTCGAGCAGCGTGGCGCGCGTCGACGTGATCACGACCGCCGCGATCGCCGCGATCGCGACCGTGACCGCGAGCGCCGTGCCTACGAGGAGCCGCGATCGCAGTGAGGTCAAGCTTCGCCGCCGAGGACGTAGCCCTGCCCTCGCCGCGTATGGATCAGCGGCGGCGGACCGAGCTTCTTGCGAAGGTATGAGACGTAGACGTCGACCACGTTCGATTGCGCTTCCGAGCGGAAATCGTACACGTGCTCCCAGATGTCTGTCCGCGTGACCAGCTCACCGGCGCGCATTGCCAAATATTCCAGGAGCGCGTACTCGCGCGGCGACAACGCGATGGTCAATTCGCCGCGTTTTACCTGCCGTTTCGTGGTGTCGATTTCGAGATCGTCGACCTTCACGATCGGATCCTTCACCTCGTAGCGGCGGCGAACCAAGCTACGCACGCGCGCGAGCAGCTCCGCGAACGCGAACGGCTTGACCAAGTAATCATCGGCGCCGCTGTCGAGGCCGGTCACGCGATCCTCGACCGTGTCCTTCGCCGTCAACAACAACACCGCCGTCTTCGCGCCGCCCGACCGCAACCGCTTTAACACTTCGAGGCCATCCAACACCGGCAACATCACGTCCAGGATGACGATGTCGTACGGGTTCTGTTGCGCCAGCCATAGGCCGTCCTCGCCGTTCGACGCCACATCGACCGCGTAGCCATTCTCCGCGAGGCCATCCCGAACGGCGACGCGAACTGGTTGATAGTCTTCGATTACGAGTGCGCGCATGAAGAAGCATGAAGCTTCGCGCACCCGAGATTAGAGCATCATGAGACTCGGCCGCGACCGACCCGATGGTGTTCGTATGACTCCCGCATCTTAGCCAGCAGATCGCGGCTATGTGACGCACTGGTCTCCACGATCGGGCCGACGGGGACGCCGGTCGCGCTCTCGTCGAGGAGCGGCCACAGCTGCGCCCGCACGTCCGGCGGCAGGATGCTCTCGAGGTATTCGAGCGCCATTCCGCGCAAGCCCGCGTCATCCGTTTGCACCGCCTTCAGCGCGACGCGCAGCGGTTCCGCCGGCAACACCAAGCCAAGCACGCTGAACACGTGCTCGAGCCCGACGTTCGCCTGGATATCGATCTCCATCACCGGATCCGCCGCGATCTTGCGATCGTTCCATTCGGCCGGCGACGCGAGGAGCTCGTCGCGCACGTAGTCGAACACTTCTTCGCGCCGCAACCGATTCAAGTCGACATCACCGGCGAGCAACGCCAGTCGCGCGCTCGCGTGATAGCGAACCTCGAAGCTCGGATCGCGCATGCCGTGCCATAGGCCCCACGCCGCGAGCTCCGGCTGACCGGCCGCGACGATCGCGGTCAACCGCCGGCGAATCGTCACGCTGCGATCGACATCGAGCATCGCGTCGACGAGCGCGCCGGTATTGCGCAGCGCCGCCTTCTGCAATGCGAGGAACGCCTGCTTCGCGAGCGTGTCATCGCGATCCAAGAGATCGATCGCCACGGGCACCGCGGCCGCCGGTAGCGGTTGCGCGAGCGCTTGCTGCGGATTCGCGTGTAGTTGCCGGATCACCTCGACGACATCGCGCTTCGGCTCCGGTGGCGCGGCCTTGCGCTTCTGCTGCTGTTGCTTGCGCCGGCGATTGCGCAGCTGCAGCGGAACGACTTCACCCGGATGACCGAACGTCGGCATCCCGGTCATCGACATCCACGGCTGTGGCTGGGTGTCGTCCTGCTTGTCCTGCTTTTCGCCCGCGGCCTCGAGCAACGACGATTCGAGCGATTTCGTGTACGCCTTCGGCAGACGGATCGTCGCCATCACCGCGATCGCACCGGCGACGACGGTCGCGAACAGCAACGCCGTTCGATCGTCCGCCGCGAACCACACGACCGCGCCGACGAGCTGCGCCGCGAGGATATCGCCGAGCTTGTCGGCGCCGACGTCGAGGATCACCTTCGTCGGACGCTTCTGCTCCGGCGGCAGCGGCGCGTACAACAGCTCGTATCCCGCGCGATAGATCGAGTTGCGAGTCACGAGCTCGCTCCCGCGTGCGACCGCCGCGAGCGCGGGAATCGGCACGAGTAGCGACACGATCCCGAAGCCGGTCACCGTGTACGGCAGCGACGACACGCTCTTCGGCACACCGAACCAGGTCAGGATCGGTCCCGACAGCGCGACCTGGACGATCGCCGTGATCACGTTCGTCACCGTGTAGAACACGGCGAGTGACCGCAAGAGGTTCTCCTTGCCCTGCGCGTGGACGATGTCGGACTTGAACACGTAATCGAGCGCGCCCGCCGCGACGGCGCTGAGCACGACGATCAGGCCCGCGCGTCGCAACAAGTGCGACTTCCACACGCCGGTCAGCGCGGACCAGTTCGACGCGGCCGACTCCTCGATGTGATGCTCGGGTGCGCCACGCGAGAACGCCGCCAACATGGTCGCGCAAATGATCTGGAGTCCCGCGAGCACGATCAGGATCGCGTCCGGTGCGAGATAGACTGCGGTGCGTTCGGCGATCACACCGCCGACGATGCCGCCGAGCGTGGCGCCCATTCCGATCCGACCGATGTGGCGCTTCGCGCTGTGGATGTCGAAGCGCTCGTTGACGATCGACCAGAACCCCGACACCAACACCGCACTCGCCGTGTTGAAGTGAAAGAACACGACGACCGACACGGCGCGCGGATAGCTGTGGATCGTCAAGTACTCGACGATCGCGACCGCGCCGGACAGCGCGTTCATCCACGGCACGAGGCGATGCGGGCCGAGCCGCGTCATCAACCGCCCGGTACCGATGATCACCGGCAGCGACAACACCGCCGAGAGGCCCGTGAACAACGGGAGCGACTCGATCGAAAAGTGCTGGAGCAGGATCGCGTCTCGCGCGGCCTTCGCCGCGAGGAACGACGCGACGACGAGCAACGCCGAAACGGTCGCGAGCCGTGCGAGGCGTTGTTGCCCCAGCTGTGGACTCGTCGCTACCACTAGGCCGCCTGGTGCTCGTCCGAGTGCTGCTGAGCCACGAGCTCGTCATGCGCCTTGCCGGTCCGCCAGACCAAGAACAGCCACAGGCAGCACAGCGCGATGTTGATGCCTGCGAATACGCGCAACCCCATGCCGAGCAGGTCGCTGAAGATCAGCACCAGCACGAACGCCGACACCACATCGCCCATGCGGAAGAAGAACGTATCGATCGCGGCCTTGGCCTTGAACTTCGCATCGTGCGACGTGGGCAGGAACAACGCTTGGCGCAGCGTGTTGTGGAGCGAGTAGTCGAGGCTGTTCTCGGTTGTCTTCTCGACTCGCACCATCATCGTGTTGAGGAAGAACACGCAGGCGATCCAACCGCCGAACACGATCACCGGCATGATGAACAATGCCTTGCGGATGCCGAGCCACGTGAGCAACCGCGCGACGACGAACGCTTGGAGCAGCGCGCCGACGAGGTTCACGAGCGTGTAGTACTCGGAATAGAAGTTCGACAGGTAGGTTCCCGCGATCTCCTTTTCCTTCTTTTCGCGCGCGGTTTTGTCCGCCGGCGGAGGATCGGTCGCGAACACTTCTTGGACGTGCGCCTTCGCGTGCGTTTCGGCCATCTCGCCGACGATGAACTCGCCGGTCGAATTGACCGTCGTCGCGACGAGGAGCATGAACGCGATCAAGCGCAGGTAGCGGTTCTTCATGACCATGCCGAAGCCGCCGCTCTTGTCGTGGGACTCGTCTGATTTCGCGCTCGCGACCTCGCGCTTTGCACGTTCGGACTCGCGCGCATCGACGATGCGATACAGCGCGATCGAGACGCCCAGACACGCGACCGCTAGCGCCATCAACCCGTGGATCTGGAGGATCGGCTCGAGGACACGCGGTAGGAACGCGCCCGCGATCGCACCGATGCTCGCGCCGACGCCGATGAGGCCGAACACGCGCTTGCCCTGCTCTTCCGTATAGAGGTCGTTGGCGAACGACCAGAAGTTCGACACGACGAGCGCGTTGAAGATGCCCAGCCAGACGTAGAACGCGAGGCCGATCGGCGCCTTCGCCTGCGCGAGCAGGTAGAACACGATCAAGCAGCCGATGAAGATCACCTGCATGATCGTCAGCAGGCGGATTCGCGAGACGCGCGCCGACAGATAGCTGAACGCCGGCACGACGCCGAGGAGGAGCAGCGCCTGGAACGCGGACGCGTACGCCTTCCAGTTCGCACCACCGCCGAGGAGGATCAGCGGCTCGCGGACGACCTTTAGGATGTAGTAGCTGTTCAGCAGGATGAACACGTTCAGCGCGAGCAGCGCGACCGTGAGCAACTCGTTACGCTTGACCGGGAAGACCCCGCGAAGCCAATGCCCGATGCCACTTCCCGCGGGTTCCGCGATGTCCATGCGCGTCACCTACTGCAATGCGTCCGCCAATTTTTCGTACGTGGTTACAGCGCTTAGACTGCGCTCTCGGGCTCGGTGCGCGGATCCGCTCGGTCTTCGACCCGCGAGACCGGTAGCGCATACCGGCGACAATGCTCGAGATACGCGTGCTCGTGGAGCGCAACGAGTTGGATCAAGGCCGTCCACAGCCAGTTCGGCGCCTCGATGTTCTTCGTCCGCTGTGCGCGCAATTCGGCGAGCCAAGCGCGCGTTGCCGTCACGTCGAGCTGACGACGATGAGCGCGCCCGACAACCTTGCCGAGGTAGTAGGCCACGCGGCGCGCCTCGTCGGCATCGATGTGATCGAGCTCGACCTTGAGATCCTGCGGCAGCAACTCTCTAATGAACACGGAGCGCTCGAGGATCTTGCCGGCGAGCATCCGCGACCCGAGTGCCGGTGCGAGGCGCCTCGCACCCGAGAGCACGCGCAAGCCAGGCGCGAGGCCCGGATCGCTGCCCGCGGCCCACGGCGCCGATGGCTCGACGGCTTGCTTGATATCGAGCAACGCGAGCTCGGTATCTCGCTTCTTGCCCTCGACGTGAAATTCGACGAGCGCCGCCACGCGCCATAGGCCGAGCGAGCTACAGCCTTTGACCCAGAACGCGGCATCGAGGAGGCGCACCGGCATCTCGGCATCGCGATCTTCGAGGCGCGTGATCAGCTCGCGAATCGGCTCCTTGCCGACGAGCTGGCCGACCGCCTGCGCTTCTTCCGTCGACAACGGCCAGAATTTCGGCCCGAGCTTGAACTTCGAGCGACGCCCACCGATCCGCTCGTCGAGGAGCCGGCGCGAGGTCCGCTTGACCGCTTGCTTCATCACGACGCGGATCGGAGATGGCAGATCTTCGATGTCCTCGGACACCGCGTCGCCTTCGAACGCGCGCTCGTACCCGGCGACGAGATCTTCGGTCAAGCGCGCCGTGGTCACGCCCGGGAGATCCGAGCTACGCGCGGCCATCGCGAGCGACAACGCGAGCCGCACGAGATCGTGCGCGGGATTGCCGATCACGGTCTGATCGAGATCGCGCATCTCGACGACAGCGGTGCCTTCGTGATGTCCGATCGGGCCGAGGTTGCCGATGTGGCAATCGCCGCAGATCCACACGGGAGGTCCCGAGGGGATCATCGTGGTCTTCGGTGAAGAGAGCCATTCGTAGAATTGGTCCGTCGAGCCACGCACGAACGCGTGGGCACTGCGGGCCATCTTGAGATCGCGGCGGGCGATCAGCTCGGCGGTTCGACGATTCGGAGGACAGATCATCACGGTGACTCCACAGCGTGCTTGACGACTAGATCGCCGACGCTCGCGCCCGGCTGTTTGCGATGGTGAATGAGATAGACGGCGACGACGAGCGCGGGCGTCCCCGCGAGGAACCCGCCCAACACGTCGAATGGCCAGTGCACCCCGAAATAGATCCGGGACAGGCCGATCAGCGGGATCAACGTGACGCCGCAGATCCAGAACAGCACGCGGTGTTTCGGGAACAACGCGATCAGCGCGCAGAAGATCACGCCCCACACGCCGACCGCGGACATCGAGTGACCGCTCGGGAACGAGTAGTCGGTGGGCAGCGGAATCTTGTCGAACAACTGCGGGCGCGGTCGATCGAACAGGTTCTTCAACCAGAGGTTGCCGATGATGACGGCGATCGCATCGACGGAAACGATCACCGCGATCGTGCGCTGCTTCTTGTAGATCGCGTATCCGATCACGGCGAGCACGACCGGGATCAGGACCTTATTCGAGCCGATGAAGCTCGCGGCCGCGGCGATCAAGTCGGCGGGCGTCGAGTCGAGCTTGTGAACGGCGAGCTCGACGTTCTTGTCGAGCAGATCGAACGCCGGCTTGCGCAGCTGGCTCGCGATGATCCCGAACAACACGCTCGCGATCACGGCGCCGCCGAACAACGCGAACGTGCGCGCGTTGAGAGCCCTGAGCCAGCGGATCGCACTGCGCTTCATCAGTCCTCCGGCCGATCCACGCCGACGAGCCGGATCTCCTTGCCTTCATCGAACGCGTGGATCACGAGTGCCCCTGCGCGGGTGCCGTTGCGGACGCGAATCGTGATCGGAGTCGGCGTACTCGCCGCCGGTGGACGCGTGATGCACACCGAGCCGTCGTCACCGGATTGGATCACGAGCTCTTTACCGTGCTCGCGCGCGACGTACCGGTACTGGCCGGGGAACGAATTCGTGAGCCGGGCGAAGTCGGTCGCGCAGATCTTACCGTCCGCCATGCGGAGCTCGCCGAGCGGCGAAATCCGCGAGAAGTAGCGCTCGAAGATGCGCTGCAGCCGGACCTCGAGCGTGTTCGTGAGGAATCGCTCGTCACCTGGCTTCTGCCACTTGCCGAGCTGGACCAAGCGAACGATGTCTTCGTGCTTGAACCGAGCGAGCTTGCGCGCCATCCAAGCCGCGTCGCGTTCGGTCATCCGGAGGAACGCGGGATTCGGATAGAACGGCTTCCAGTCGCCGGGCACGAAGTCGCGCGTCGAGTAGTACTGGAACTTTTCTTTGCCCTCCAACTTCACGGCGCGGTCCCACGGATACTCCTCGATCCCGAACGTGATGATCGAACGGCCGACGTCGAGGAAGTCGAAGTTATACGAGTGGCCGAGGCGCCGGCTGGCGTCGTCGATGCCGACGGCACCGCCCATCGTGTCGGACGTGTCGAGGTAGTAGTGAACGACGTGGCCCGGCGACGAGTCCTTCGCTTTCTCGTTCGCGGCGAACCACACGTCCATCGAATTCTGTTCGCGCGCGTCCCAGTGATCGAGCCACGCCGCGAGGATCCGGCCGCCGCGGAGCTCGCGACGATCCTCGTGCGGGATGACATCGTTCGGATCATCCTCGCGCGTGCCGATGTAGCGGAACGGGCCGATCGTCTGACCGGGCAACCACTTCGATGCCTGCATCCGGATCGAGCCATCGGGCATGTGCGTCGTCGACTTGATTGCCTTGTCGAGTGCTTCTTCGTCGAACGGATGGCTGACGCCGGAGTTGAGGATGACCTTCAGGCCCGGCGTGAGCTTTAGCTGTTCCTTCTTGAAGAACGTGACCTGCTCGCACGACGTGTAGTAGCCGACCTCGTCGTAGATCGCGGCGCCGATCACGCTCGCCGCGGACGCACGCTCGGGCAGGCCTTCATCGTCGGCCTTGAGCATGAACTTGCCCTTGCCCTTGATGTTGATCCGGAAGCCGAGCGTGGAGCCGTTATCCTTGCCGTGATCGATCACCCATTCGCCGGGCTGCACCTGATCCGGGGACGGCAACATGTCGGCGGCTTTGCACGCGCCGGGAGCATCATCGCGCGTGTGCTCGTCGCGCGGTTTGTTCGTGAACCACGACGAATCCGGCACCTCGTCGAACGCGTTGACGTTACGTGCCTCGCCCGAAACCGTGATCGAGAGACCGCGCGACACGCGAGCGAAGCCGATGTTGTCGACCTGATCCCAGATGAACGGCGAGATGTACTCCTCGGGCGCGCAGTTCATGTGCTTCGGATCGTCCTTCGATGGATCCGATCGACACGCGACGCTGACATCGCGCATGTCCGTATCCTTCGTCATGGGATCCGCGTTCGGGAACGGGTGATGGGACGAACCGCAGGCGGCGACAAAGAGGATGAAGCGTTTCATCAGAATCCCTGCCTCGAGCCGAAGGCGACGCGAACCGACGTGATGCCCGCGCCTTGGTCGAACGTTTCGGTGCCGAGTCCGAACAGGATCTCGAAGCCCTGATCGCGAACCGAGCTGGTGGTGAGGCCGATGTCGAATGACATGCGCAGCTTGCTCGGACCGAGTCCTTCGAGGTGCTCGCCGAACGCGTTGCCGAACGTCACGCGGGTCTGGCCGTCGAGGCCGAGCCACACGGGCCAGGTGTAACCGATCTGTGCGGCGGCGGTGGAGCGGCCGGTCATCCAGCCCTGGATGAAGCCCGGCATCAGCTCGCCGCCGAGGACTTGGTACTCCGTGAACGGAATGCCGTTACCGCTCGATTGATCGACGAAGCCGAGCGCGAGTTGCATCTTCAGCACGCGCTGCTTGCCCGTGAGATCGACGGCGCCACCGAGCGTTCCACCGTACTGGACCCACGAGCGCGCCTCGTGAAGATCGAAGTTCGGCGTGGCGTACGCGTGGAGATAGGCGCCGCTGCCGGGTGCGGGTTTCGGCGCGCGAGTGTCGAGTTGGAGATCCAAGGTGCCGAACGCCGTCGCGTACGCGTCGCCGAACTCGGGAGGCGCGGCGAGCACACCTTCGTTGATCAGCTGGCTGACCGTGGGATCGTTGCAACAACCGCCGCTGACAAAGCTGATCCGGTGGGCGCCGGCTTTGACGGATAGCTTCGACTCGTTGTCCGGGCCCCAGAATCGGCGCATGTACTTCGCGCTCGCTTCCATGCGTTCGAGGCCGTAGCGCGATTGCGTGCCGGTCTTCACGTCGGGGCCGATGCCGAAGAAGATGTTGTCCTCGGAGCGTTTGAAATCGAACCGGACCTCGATGTTGTCGCTCTTGTCGAACGTGTAGCGATCGGCGGCGGTGGCGGCGATCCAGGGAGCGCCCCACGTGGCGAAGTGAAGGCGAAGCTCGTTGTCTTTGACGAGGAAGTCGCGGCCGCCGTAGTACACGCCGACGGATGGCAGCAGGCCGAAGTCGAACAGCGCGGTCGGATAGATGACGTTGTTGCCTTGCGGGCCGAACGTGAAGATCTGTTCGACCGTATCGGCCCAATGATGGCGTTCGGCGGTCGTGACGAACGCGCCGATCGGCTTGCGAAGCACGTACTCCCACGTGACCCACGCGGGGAACAGGATCACGCGCGGGACCCAGAGCACGGGCGAGCCGGCTTCGGCGTCCGGGTTGCCGCGACCGTCGTAGTTCGGCACTTCCCTTTTGGGATCCTGACGGGATGGCTGCGGTGCAGCCGCGGGCTTTTCGACGTCCGGTTTTGGCTCCGCGTCAGGCGGTGGATTCGGTGGTGGGTCGTCTGCGTGAGCGGATCCGCCACACCAGAGCATGGCGACCACACAAACGGTTGTGGCTAAACGAGCGTTACGCAACGTGGCGGACGTGTTTGCAAAGAGGTGGCCAAAGTTTTTCCTAGTCAGTCGTCCAATTGCGCGATCGCCACGATGTGACCACAGTGCACAGGTCATGAAGTGGTTGGTCTTGCTGGCGGTGGCAGCCTGCAGTCCGAATGATTCGGGCAGCACGTTTGCGACCTGCGACAAGCTCGTTCCCGTGCCCGCGAAGGCGCCGGACGGGTATCACGGGACAGTCTTCACGATCGCGCTCGAGAACCACTCGCGCAGTCAGATCCTCGGCAATAAGCACGCGCCTTACATCAACCAGTTGGCGAAGCGCGGGGCGATCGCCACGGGCTATCACGACCCGTACGTCCATCCGAGTGAAGCGAACTATCTATGGATGGTGTCGGGTGAGAACTTCGGCGTGTTGGACGATGAAGATCCGGCGGTGCACTCGTTAGAGAGCACGTCGCATCTCGCGGATCAGATCGAGATGGCGGGCCTGACGTGGAAGTCGTACCAGGAATCGATGGGCGCGCCGTGTGGCCTTCGTTCGCACGGGCGGTACGCCGCGAAGCACGATCCGTTCGTGTTCTTCAACGACGTCAACGGCTGGGATGGAACGGAGTTCCAACGATCGGAGCGGTGCATCGATCACGTGGTGGACTACACGACGTTGGATCGGGACATCGCGAACGGCACCGTGCCGGCGTACGCGTTCATCACGCCGAACCTCGATGACGACATGCACGATGGCTCGGTGGCGGAGGGCGATGCGTGGTTGTCGCGCGAGGTGCCGAAGATCCTCGCGAGTGATGCGTACCAGAAGGGCGGCGTGTTGTTCATCCTGTGGGATGAAGGTGGCGGGACGCCGGCGCGAGATGATCCGCCGTTCATCGCGCTGTCGCCGAACATCGAGGCGGGGACGGTGTCGAAGAAGGACTACGACACGTCGTCGTACTTGAAGACGGTCGAGGCGATCCTCGGGCTCGGGATGCTGCCGTGTGACAACACGCGAGCGGGTGTGGCGACGATGGACGACTTGTTCGCGAAGCCGATCCACGGCGAGGTGGCGGCGCGATGAAGTGGGCCGCGTGCATGGTGCTGGCGGCGTGCTCCGCCGGATCGAAGCCGACAGCGTCGGTCGGGACGGTCGGCACGCCGGTCGAGCTGGGCAAGCTCGCGTTTCACGATCAAAATCTGTCGGAGCCGGCAGGTCAGGCGTGCGCGGACTGTCACGATGATTCGAAGGCGTTCCGGGATCCGGAGACGGATCACACGTCGTCGATGGGCGTGGTGCCCGGACGGTTCGGTTCGCGGAACTCGCCGAGTGCGATGTACACGGCGCAGGTTCCGAATCTCCATCTCGAGGGTGGAGAGATGATCGGTGGGTTGTTTTGGGATGGGCGCGCAGACACGTTGGAGCTCCAAGCGGCGAGTCCGATGTTGAATCCGCTCGAGATGAACAACCCGGATCGCGCGACGGTCGTGATGAAGTTGCGGCTGTCGCGGTATGCGGATGATTTTCGCAAGGTCTATGGTGCGGATGCGCTCGACGATGTCGACACGGCGTTCGATCACCTGATGGATGCGATCGGTGCGTACGAGCGGTCGCCGCAGCTGGCGCCGTTCGCGTCGAAGTACGATCGGTATCTCGCGGGGCAAGACAAGTTGTCGTCGAGCGAGATGCGCGGGCTGGCGATCTTCGAAGATCCGGCGCGTGGCAATTGTGCGAGTTGTCATCCGTCGCGGCCGGGGGCGGATGGTGCGCCGCCGATGTTCACGACGTTCGGGTACGCGAACATCGGTGTGCCGCGGTATGCGAACAACCTGTTCTACGTGCAGCCGCTGAATGCGGATGGTGAAAAGTTTCTGGATCGAGGGCTCGGTCGAACGCTCGACAATGCGACGTACGATGGCTTGTTCCGGATCCCGTCGTTGCGAAACGTGGCGCGCACGGCGCCGTACGGGCACAACGGCTACTTCGCGAACCTCAGCTACATGCTCGACTTCTTGAACACGCGCGATGTCGGTTCGGCGATGGTCGGTGGCACGTGCTCCCGTTCGAGCGCGGGCGAGGCGCGGTGTATGTGGCCGGCGCCGGAAGTGCCGTCGACGGTGACGCATGCCGTAGGGAATTTGCATCTGACGCAACAGGACTTGGATGACCTGTCCGCGTTCCTCACGACGCTGAATGACCCCAAATAAGGGACGGTCTGAAGTTAGGGAAGTTCGATCGCCCAACTGCCCGATCTCCTTAAGGCAAGGGGACGGTCTGAAGTTAGGGAAGTTCGATCGCCCAACTGCCCGATCTCCTTAAGGCAAGGGGACGGTCTGAAGTTAGGGAAGTTCGTTATCCAGACGCCCCACCACGACCTCACGTCGAGGGCCGTGAAGGCAACCTCGATCGATGACTGCGTTCATCGCGCGCTCGAGATCCGCGTCGTCGCATTCACGTTGTTCCAAATACCGAACACCTTTCCCACTGATACCGAGCGCGGTTCCCATCGTGGTCGATGTGATTCCTGCGGCAGCCGCAGTTCTAGCAATCAAGGTCCTGATGTTCGAAAGCGACTCGGCGCGTTTACGAGACGCAACAAGCGCCGGCGGGACATCAAACTCGGTTGCGATCGTCTCGATAATCGCCAAGGGCGCCGGCCGAATACGCGCGAGCTCGCGAGCGACAATCGACACCGAGTTGTCGCACGGAGTTCCGACGTCAAGCGCGCCGTGTCGTGCGGCGGCCTTTCGCACTCGACCAACATCGGGCAGTTCGGGAAGTTCCGGCCAGCCATTGGTGTACCGCTCGAAATCAGCGGCGTCCGTAGCCCCACACAGCTCCATGCCTCGCGATACGTGGAGCCAGCGTGGTACCGGTGCAAGCCCGATATACGCGCGATGACTGGTCCACTCCGAGTCCCGCGCCGATGAGATGATTCGCGCACGCACGGGGTTGTTGTGGATGTATCCGACGACAGTGCTCTGCGAGATAACACCTAACGCGTGGTCTCGAGGACGGTCGGCGAAGATTGGGCCGAGCCGTCCATGCCGCTCGTTCATCCAGAACGCGAACGGCGAGTTCACTCGTCGACTCCAACTTGCGAGCGAGTGCTTTCCGGCAAACAGCGCGAGATGGATGTGATTGCTCATGAGCGCGTAGGCAACGCATAGCCAGTCCGACTTTTCGAGCGCACGACCTAACAGCCAGAGGTATCGAGATCGCTCCTCGTCGTCCTGGAAATACCAATTGCGATCGACGAAGCGCCAAACGAGATGGTGAACGACGCCGGGAACATGAACGCGAGCGATTCGCATGCGCAGATGTGAATCCATTTCGTGTGCCGCGCTAACAACGCGAATTCTCGCGTCGGCTTGTCCGAAACGTCCGCTACTCGGACGCGTTGTCCGAGAATCGGCCGGACACGCCTTGGAACTTCCCTAACTTCGGACCGTCCCCTCGCTCCAAGGAAGTCGGCTAGTTCAGCGATCGAACTTCCCTAACTTCAGACCGTCCCCTCGCTCCAAGAGAGTCGACTAGTTCGGCGATCGAACTTCCCTAACTTCAGACCGTCCCTACGCGGCCGACAACTGCTGCCGAGCCGCTGCTAGCGCTCTTACCTCGTAGTCACCGAGCGCGACCGTTCGCGTTCGCATCCAGTAATCCAGCGTTGCCGATGGCCACAGGAACACTTCGCCACTGGCCGTCTGGTACCAACTTTGGCACCCCGTCGTCCAAACCGTGCCCTTCATTTTTTCGGCGAGCTCGTCCCGGAACTTCGCTTCCGCCGCCGGCTTCACATCCATCGACGCGAGCCGCTCGCGCCGCATCGTCGAGAGCGCACGCACCGCGTACCGCGCTTGCGACTCTATCATGAAGATCATCGAGTTGTGCCCGAGCCCCGTGTTCGGCCCCATCAACAGGAACAGGTTCGGGAACCCACTCACCGTGATCCCGAGATAGTTCCGCAGCGACGTCCGCCACGCATCGTTGAGCTCCACGCCCCGCGCACGGATCTCGATCGCCGACAGATATTCCGAAACCCGAAACCCCGTGCCACAGATGATCGCGTCGACCTCGCGCTCGCGCCCATCCTTCGTCCGCACCCCACGCTCCGTCACGCTATCGATCCCGTCCGTGACGAGCTCGACGTTCGGCATCTGCATCGCGCGGTAGTAGTCGTTCGAGATCAGCACGCGCTTGCATCCGAGCCGATAGTTCGGCGTCAGCTTCTCGCGCAACACCGGATCGTGCACCTGCGCCGCGATCGACCTCTTCACGAGCCGCTCCGCCACCTCGAGCAACTTCGGAAAGTACGCGAACCCGAGCACCCGCGCTTCATGCGACCAGTACTGCGCCGTCCGCCGCGCGAAGTGGGCCCCGGGAACGTGCTCGAACGCCCACTGCTCGCGCGCCGACATCTCGCGATCCCGCTTCGGCACGATCCACGGCGCCGTGCGCTGGAACACGTGCAGCTGCGAAACCTGGTCCGCGATCTTCGGCACGAACTGGATCGCGCTCGCGCCCGTCCCGATCACCGCGACGCGCTTGCCGCGCAGATCATACGAGTGATCCCACTTCGCCGAATGAAACGTCTTGCCTCGAAACGTCGCCAACCCGGGGACATCCGGCAACGACGGCACGTGCAACGCCCCGTTCCCCAACAACAGCGCGCGCGCCGAGAAGTCACCGCGATTCGTCTTCACGCGCCACGTGCCCGTGATGTCGTCGAACTGCGCGCTCGTGACCATGTGATCGAACTTGAGGTGCGGCCGCAGCCCGAACCGATCCGCACACCGCTCGAGGTACGCGAGGATCTCCGCCTGCGCCCCGTACGCCCGCGACCACGCCGGGTTCGGCGCATACGAATACGAATAGAGATGCGACGGGATATCGCACGCCGCCCCCGGGTACGTGTTCTCGCGCCACGTGCCACCAACCCCCGGCCCTTTCTCGAGGATCACGAAATCATGAAAGCCCGCCTGCCGCAGCTCTCGACCCGCAGCGATCCCGGAGAATCCTGCACCGACGACGATCGCATCGAGCATCATGTCGTTACGGTACTCGCTATTAAACTAAAGTCAATAGACGAGTCATAGCGCTCGCCGCGCCGACGCGCACACCGAGGCCACCTGTGATCGCGCAGTTACGCTGGCACCTTTGTTGGAGTTACGCGCCAGGTGCGTCTCGCCCTGATCTCGATGCTCGTGCTGGCCGCGTGTCACCACACGCCGCCTCATAAACCGGGCGACGAGTACCTGAAGGCGATCAACTTCGAAGGCAACAAGCACTTCTCGAAGAGCGATCTCAAGAACGGCCTTGCCCTCCACCGCACCAAGGACGCCGGCCGCGCGCCGGATCCCTACCAGATCACCCAAGACACCGACCGCCTTCGCGGCCAGTACCAGCGCGACGGCTTCCTCGAGATCGACGTCCAACCGCGCGTCGACCGGATCCAAGACGCGACCACCGTCACGTACAAGATCGAAGAAGGCGTCCGCGCGAACATCCTCGTCCGCATCACCGGCGTCCCCGACGACCCGGGCCTCTATCAAAAGGTCCGCGCGCAGATGCCTCAACTCGACGGCGCGCCGTTCAACTACCAGGTCTACGACGACTCGAAGGTCAAGGTCCTCGGCGCCGTTCAAGACGCCGGGTACGCGCACGCGAAGCTGATCGCGACCGTCGACGGCGATCTCCCGACCCACACCGCCGTGATCACGTACGCGTTCGTCGCCGGCCCGAAGTGCAAGTTCGGCCAGACCAAGATCACCGGCCGCGATCTGCCCGACGATCTTCGCGACGCGGTCCAGCGCCGCCTCCACTTCGAGCCCGGTCAGGTCTACTCGACCGGCGCCGTCGCGAAGACCCAGCGCGACATCTACGGCATGCAGCGGTTCTCGACGGTGGAGGTCCAACCCGTGCCGGGCGAAGACCAGAGCGACGTCATCGACATGGAGGTCGCCGTCTCGGAATCCGCACCGCACCAACTGACGTTCGGCGGCGGCTTCGGCATCGATCCGATCAGCTACGAAGTTCGCGGCCGCGCCGGCTACGTCGTGTCCGGCTGGCCGACGCCGCTCGACACGTTCACGCTCGATCTTCGCCCGGCTTACGCCTACCTCCGCGACGGCAGCGGCTTCGAGCCGCGTATGCGAGCGCTCGCCAAGATCGATCGCATGGATCTGTTCATGACCCACGCGACCGGTACCGTCGAGGTCGGCTACACGTACCTCGCGTACGAAGCGTTCACCGAATACGGCCCCGAGGCCCAGCTCGGCTACGAGATTCCGCTCGGCACGAAGCGCCTGAAGCTGAAGGTCGGCTACCAGATCCAGGAATACCAGTTCTCGCACGCGTCCGATCTACTCGATCAGATGACGATCCAGATGCTCGGTATCGATCATCGCGAGCTGCTCGGCGCGTACAAGGCGTCGCTCGTGATGGACTTCCGCGATCATCCCGTCGAGCCGCACTGGGGCCTCTACGGCGAGATGAACGTCGCGATCGGCACGAAGGTCGCCGGCAGCGAATACGAATACCAACAGATCACGCCCGAGCTCCGCGCGTACGCCCCGCTCGGCCCGATCGAGCTCGCGGCGCGCGTTCGCTACGGCAACATCTACGGCGACGTCCCGCCGACCGAACGGTTCTACGCCGGTGGCGCATCCTCGAACCGCGGCTTCTCCGAGCGCGAGCTATCTCCGTCGGTGACCGGTGTCGATCCGATGACCGGTGGCTCCGCGATCACGATTCCGTACGGCGGCGCCGCGATGCTCGACTCCAGCTTCGAAGCACGCATCCCGATCACGAAGATCAAGAGCATGCCGCTCCACGGCGTCGTGTTCATGGATGGCGGCGACGTCACGAACAGCGTGAGCGAGCTCGACCCGAGCAACCTCAACTGGGCGGCGGGCCTCGGCCTGCGCCTGCTCACCGTCGTCGGACCCGTGCGAACGGACTTCGGCTATCGCTTGAATCGCACGGGGCCGGATGATCCGGAACCGCTGTCGAAGTGGGCGTTCCACCTGAGCCTCGGCGAGGCATTCTAATGGTCGCTCCGAAAGAACATCCTCGGCATCAAACACATCAGCCGCATGGCTGGCGACGCGGCCTTCGCATCACGAAGCGCGTGGTGCTCGGCCTCCTCGCATTTATCGTGCTGGTCGTCGTCGGCGCGCTGGTGTTCATCCACACCGACACCGGCCGCGAGGAGATTCGCTCGATCGCGAACAAGCAACTCGCGAGCATGTTCACCGGCGGCGGCTCGATCGGAAAGATCGATGGCTCGCCGTTCGGCGATCTGATCGTCCACGACGTCGTGATCAACGGCCCCGACGGCAAGCCGGCGATCTCCGTCAAGCGCGCGACCGTCGCCGTCGGAATCTTCAATCTGCTGAAGCACGACATCCAGTTGAAGGAGATCGCCGCCGACGAGGTCGATATCGCGGTCAAGCGCAATCCCGATGGCACGTTCCAGCTCGCGAAGCTGATGAAGCCGGACCCGAACGACGACGGCAAGCCCTTGGCGTGGGACGTCGATCTCGACGACGTCGACATCCGCACCGCCCACATCATGGCGGACACCGGTCAGCCCGACCTCGGCGTGATCGATCTCGACAACCTGACGATCGATGCGAACGTTCACCTCCGTCACAGCGGCACGAAGTCGGGCGGCGCGACGATCACCGCGACCTGGCGCCAGAAGAACGCACCGATCATGATCCTCGCCGCCGCGAACGATTCGGCGGAGCGCACACATGCGAGCCACGTGAACATCGCGATCGGCGGCGTCTCGGTCTCCGCGAGCGACGTCGACCTGGTCAAGGGTGGCAAGTATCCGCAAGGAACCGGTCGCGTGGTGATCAACGCGCCGAAGGCCGAGGTCGCTCGGCTCCTGCCACGCGTGCAGTTGCCGGGAGATGTCGGTGTGGACGTGCGGTTCACGCCGACCACGCTCGATCTCTCGGGGCGGGTCGACGACGCCACGCTCGTCGCGAACCTGAAGGACATCGACCTCGACAAGCTCTCGGCACGAGGCGCGCTGAAGACGAACGAGCTGAACTTGCAGAAGCTCGCGAACGTTCCCGCGACCGGTCAGGTCGACGTGACGTTCGATGTCGCGAAGGGTGCCGATGGCGATCTGCCGACGGCCCACGCCGAGATCACCGGCCACGGCACGTACGAGAAGGTGCCGCGGGCAGAGTTTGTCGCGAAGCTCGCCACGACCCGTCAGACGATCACGAGCTCGGTCACCGTCACCGGCCCGATGAAGGCGAAGCTCGATGCCGCGTTGACCAAGGCGGGCAATGCGATCCATCTCGATTCGTCGAAGATCGTGGCGTCGCTCTCCGATGTCGCGCACGCGAGTGGTGGAATCGCACCGGCGCACGGCAGCTTGAACGTCAACCTCGCCGCCAGTGGTGCGTTGACGCCGACGCAAAGCCTCGCCGTGAAGGGCACCATCGACGGCAAGCGACTCCAGATCCAAGACCTGCGCGCGTCGACGCTGCACGTCGCGATCGACGGCACGAACCTGCCACGCCAGCCGCACGGCTCGGCGCTCGTCGAGATCACGGACCTCGTGCGCGGCGACATGGCGCTCGGCAAGCTGACGGTGAACGCGAAGGATCGCCGGGATGGAAAGATCGATGTCGGCGTGACGTCGCATCCGTATCGCGATCCGTGGTTGGTCGAGCTGGCCGCGCTCGTGACGCCGCCGGGCACGGGCGACACCGTGACGGTCGATCTGACGCATCACCGCATTCGCGCGGGCAATGGTGTCGACTGGACCGGTGACACCGGCCGGTTCGTGATGACCCCGAAGGAGATCGTGGTCAGCGACTTCAAGTCGAAGAGTGCCGACGGCGCGATCGCCGCGGATGCGAAGCTCGAGCGCAAATCCGGCGATCTCGATGCGAAGCTCGACATCGATCACCTGATCCTCGATGCGATCGTGCCGAAGTATCGCGGCGCGATCGATCTGCACGCGAAGGTCGCCCGCAACGGTGGGCTACTTCAGGGCGATGTCGATCTCGCGGCGAAGGGGCTCGCGATCGATCCGACGAAGCCGCCGGTCGATCTCGAGACGAAGGTGACGGCGCGGCCGGGGAGCGTCGTCGTCGCGGCGCAGGCGAAGGCGAAGCTCGGTGCGGCGACGTTGGACGTCCAACTCGCGGCACCGCGGGACCTGACGAACGTGGTCGCGTGGAAGCATACGGGTCGCGAGATGGTGAAGCAGGCCAAGCTCGCGGTGCATGCCGTCGATCTCGCGCAGGTCAGTCTCTTGCTCGCGCAACCGGTCGACGAGCGCGTGCCGGTGCCGGATCACCTCGTCGTGCTATCGCGCGCGCTCGCGTTTTCGCATCCGGACCGCGCGACGCCGGTCACCGCTGTGAAGCCGCAGATGCGCGGCCGGCTCGACGGCCAGCTCACGATCACGCCGACCGAGACGAAGGGAGCGTTCGCGATCGAGAACCTCCAGATCCCGCAAGTGCGTGGGCTCCAGCGCGTGGATGCGGATCTCGTGATCGGTTCGACGTCGCCGACGGCGATGCAAACCACGCTGACGGTGACCGCGCAAAATGTCGGCCGCGTCCAGGCCAAGGCCGAGCTCGCGTTGCCGAAAGACATGACGAATCCCGTCGAGTGGCAACGGCTCGGCACGCACGCGTTACACGCGCTCGAGGTGAAGACCGACGAGATCGCGTTCGATCCGGCGATGCTCGCGCGGTTCGGGATCACGGCGTCGATGCGCGGCAAGGCCGGCGTCACGCTGACCGTCGGCGAGGGCGGCGAAACCGTGAAGCTCGAGGCGAACGTGAAGGATCTGCGTGGCTCGCCGGTCGCGCAGCCGGTGGGGCTGCATGTCGTGGCCGCGCTCGATGGCAAGCAGACGACCGCGAACCTCACGATGACGACGAAGAATGGCAAGACGACGCTGATCACCGTCGACGGGAAGATCCCGATGACGATCGACGAGCTGCGCCAGCATCCCGAGGCGCTGAAGACCGCGCCGATCACGGCGACGCTGAGTCTAAAGGACGCGCAAGCGGCCGACCTCCTGAACACGGTGGGGCACACCGAGATCACGTCGGGTACGTTGAACGGCAAGATCGACGTGACGGGCACGATGCTCGCGCCGAAGCTCGTGGCTCACGTCGAGGCGGATCAGTTGAAGGCGCGGCCGGGCATCACGGGCGCGAAGACGCCGACGGTGCAGAAGCTCGCGCTCGATGCCGATTACACGCAGGGCGTGGGCGGGAAGCTGACGCTGAAGGCGAACGAAGACAACGGTGGCTCGCTCGATGTCGATGCAAAGTTCAACCCGGACTCGCTCGCGAGCGGGTCGGCGACCGTGAAGGCGAAGACGTTCGATATGAAGCCGCTGCTCGCGTTCGCGCCGGGGCCGGCGTCGGGGGCGAAGGGCTTTCTCGATGCGAATGTCGCGATCAAGGGCTTCGATCCGCGGACGGCGCAGATCACGGGAGACCTGCACCTGAAGGATGCGCGGATCCCGATCGCGCCGGCGGTCGGAACGTTGCGCAAGGGGCAGATCGATATCGCGATCGATCAGAAGCAGATCAAGCTGAAGGCGGTCGGCAAGCTCGGCAAGGGTGATGTCGATCTCGACGGAACGATCGGGATCAACGGCGCGGACCTGACCGGTGGCCAGGCGAAGCTGACGCTCAAGCACGTGTCGCCGATCGGTTCGGTCGAGCCGCTGATCGATTCGCAGGTCACGCTGCAGATGACGCGCAAGAACACGACGTGGGTCGCGAACGTGACGGTCGACAAGACGTTCGTGAAGATCGACAAGACCAGTGGCGAGGCGCTGAAGCCGGTCGGTACGCCGTCGGACATGCGGATCGGCGGTGCGCCACCGGCGCCGGTGAAGAAGCTGCAGCCCGGCAACGCGCCGAACGCGCCGCCGCCGCCTGCGGATCCGGTGTTGATCGCGCACGTGAAGCTGAACAAGACGCAGGTCGAATCGAAGGAGTTCCGGACCACGCTCGCGGGCGCACTCGACGTCACGCTGGATGCGGACTCGATGGGCGTGCGCGGCGAGATCACGGCGACGAGTGGTGACCTCGACCTGTTCGATCGGCGCTATCGCGTGGAGCACGCGGGCGTCACGTTCGATGGCACGGTCGATCCGATGTTGTCGGTGCGGATCACGTATGACTTCCCGGATGTCGAGACGGTGACCGAAGTGCGCGGGCGGTTGTCGAAGCCGGAGCTCGTGCTGTCGTCGGATCCGGGGCTGTATTCGCAGGCCGAGCTGTTGGGCTTCCTGCTCGGTGGCGAGCCGAATGGTGATCCGAACAGCGGTACGGCGCGCGACAAGGCGGCGCAGCTCGGGTCGAGCTTGGTCGCGAATCAGATCGCGGGGTACGTGAAGAAGGCGCTCCCGTTCGATATCGATGTCATCCGGTACGAGGCGGCGACGGCGACGACGTCGGCGGCGATCACCGTGGGTAGCTGGATTACCCACACGCTGTTCTTCTCGTTCACCCAGCACGTCGACCCGCAGCCCGACGAGAATTCGAGTGAAGGCACGCTGGAGTACTGGTTCACGCGGCGGCTCGAGCTCGAGCTCAAAGCCGGTGATCGGAACTTCGACGGGGCGGATCTCTTGTGGCGTAAACGGTTCTAAGCGTTAGCCATAAAATCGACGTGAGGCCGTGCCCGGAATCGGGATCTGGCCGATTCAGATCACCGTGAAGGGTTGGAAACGGTGGGTACCGATCGCGGGATTGCTGGCACTGACGGTGATCGTCGCGTGCACGCAACGGTTCGCGAACGATTCGCCGGAGCTGATCCTGCTCGTGCTGCCGATCCTGTTGTGCGCGTATCGCGAGGGCTTCGCGCTCGGTGTGGTCGCGACGGTGATCGGCGAGGGCACGGCGTTCGCGATGGATCCCGACTACGACTGCTGGCAGGACATCCTGCAGTGGTTCGCGTTGATCATCGCCGGCGTGTTGGTGTCGGCGTTGTGTCAGAGCATGAGGTCGGCGAAGGCGCGTGCGGAAGCCGCGGCGCGCGAGGCGAAGGAAAGTGAAGGTCGGTTCTCGGCGTCGTTCTTCCAGAGCCCGCTGCCGCTGACGCTGACGAACCTCGCGACGAATCGCTACACCGAAGTGAATGCGGCGTTCGTGAAGTTGAGCGGGCGTCCGCGCGAGGAGCTCCTCGGGGCGTCGGTGACGGAGCTCGGCATCTTCCCGGATCAAACGCGGATGTCGCGGCGGCTCCAGCGGACGGGCATCGTGCGGAACGATCCGACGAAGCTACGGCGCAAAGATGGAGATCTGCGCGACGTGGTGTTGTCGCTCGACATGCTGTTCATCGGCAGCGAGCCACACAGCCTGACGACGTTGATCGACATCACGGACAAGTTGAAGACCGAGGCGGCGCTGCGGACGAGTGAAGACCAGCTGCGGCAGACGCAGAAGATGGATTCGCTCGGCATGCTTGCCGGTGGCATCGCGCATGACTTCAACAATCTGCTCGCGGTGATCGCGACGAATGCGAGCGTGCTCGGCGAGATCGTAACGGATGACGAGGGGAAGTCGCTCGTCGAGGATATCGAGACGACGGTGACGCGCGCGGCGGGCCTGACGCGGCAGCTGCTCGCGTTTTCGCGGAAGCAGGTGGCGGCGCCGGTGTCGCTCGATCTGAATGCGACGATCAGTGACACGCACAAGATGTTGCGGCGGATGATCGGTGAGGACGTGCGGCTGGTGACGAGCTACGAGCCGGATCTGCCGCACGTGATGATCGATCCGGGGTTGGTCGTGCAGGTCGTGATGAACCTGGCGGTCAATGCGCGGGATGCGATGCCGCGTGGTGGCAAGTTGTCGATCTCGACGCGGGCGACCAACTCGAGCGTGATCTTGATGGTGTCGGATACCGGCACGGGCATGCCGGCGGATGTGCGGGCGCGGATCTTCGAGCCGTTCTTCACGACGAAGGGTGTCGGCAAGGGCACGGGCATGGGCCTGTCGGTGGTGCATGGCATCGTGCAGCAGGCGCATGGTGCGATCGAGGTGACGTCGGCGCCGGGCGAAGGCACGACGTTCCAGATCAAGTTCCCGGCGGTGCCGGAGACGGGGAACACGATCGAGATTCCGGTGCTCGAGGCGTCGCGCGGGCACGAGACGATCCTGGTCGTGGATGATGATGATTTCGTGCGCAAGGCGGCAACGCGAGCGTTGTCGGCGCGAGGCTACAAAGTGCTCGAGGCGAGTAACGGGCAAGCGGCGTTGCGTGCGCTCGATCGGCAGCGTGTGGATCTGGTGCTAACGGACGTGGTGATGCCGAACATGGATGGGCGCGAGCTGGCCGAGTTGGCAACGGCGGCGCATCCGCATCTCGCGATCATCTACATGAGTGGCTACACGGATGATGCGGTCATCCATCACGGTGTATCGCGTGGTGAGGTCGACTTCGTCGAGAAGCCGTTCCGGGTAAATACGCTGGCAGGCAAGGTGCGCTCGGTCTTGGATCACAAGAGGCCGAGGGCGATGGCAAGCTAGGGCAGCTAGGGGACGGTCTGAAGTTAGGGAAGTTCGATCGCCAAACTAGCTGAATTCGTTCGACCAAGGGGACGGTCTGAAGTTGGGGAAGTTCGATCGCCAAACTAGCTGAATTCGTTCGACCAAGGGGACGGTCTGAAGTTGGGGAAGTTGGAGATTTCTTCCAACTTCCCTAACTTCAGACCGTCCCCTCGCATTAAGAAATTCGCCAGGTTGCGCGAACGAACTTCCCTAACTTCAGACCGTCCCCTCGCATCTGGAACTCCAATCGGTTAGCCGATCGAACTTCCCTAACTTCAGACCGTCCCCTTAAAGAGACAGCCTTCAGTCGTCCCCTTAAAGAGACAGCCTTTAGTCCCTAGGCGACGGCCTTTAGCGCATCCGCGAGCACCGAGACCAACCGATCGATCTCGTCTTTCGTCGAGATGAACGGCGGCGCGAGCTGGATCGTGTCCCCGCCATAGCGGACATAGATCCCCTTCTCGAGACACTTCATCGCGATCTCGTACGGACGCTTCGCCGGCTCACCCGGCACCGCTTCGATCGTCAGACCCGCCGCGAGCCCGTAGTTACGGATGTCCGCGACGAGCCGCGTTCCCTTCAGGCCATGCACCGCCGCTTCGAAGTGCGGCGCGAGCTCCTTCACGCGCGCCACGCCATTGTCCGACGACAACAGATCGAGCGCCGCCACACCCGCTGCACACGCCACCGGATGCGCCGAGTAGGTGTAGCCATGCGCGAACTCGAGCATGTAGTCCGGCCCACCCGCCGCCATGAACGTCTCGTAGATCTCTTTCTTCGCGACCACACCACCGAGCGGCTGCACACCGTTCGTGACCTGCTTCGCGAAGTTCAGGATATCCGGCGTCACACCGAACGCCTCGGCGCCCGTGTTCGCGCCCATCCGCCCGAAGCCCGTGATGACCTCGTCGAAGATCAGCAAAATGTTATTGGCGGTACAAATCTCGCGCAGCCGCTGCAGATAGCCCTTCGGCGGCGGAATCACACCCGCCGACCCGGCCATCGGCTCCACGATCACCGCCGCGATGTTCGACGCATCGTGCAGCGCGATCAGATCCAACAACTTGTCCGCGAGCTCTGCTCCATGCTCCGGCATCCCGCGCACGAACGAACCCGTCTTCTGCGTGTGCGGCAAGTGATCGGCCTCGATCCCCTGCCCGTACACCTTGCGATTGCCGACGATGCCACCGACGGAAATCCCGCCGAAGTTCACACCGTGATAGCCCTTCTCGCGCCCGATCAACCGCGTCTTCGTCCCCTGCCCCTTCGCCCGCCAATACGCGCGCGCCATCTTCAACGACGTATCCGCCGCCTCGCTCCCCGACCCGCAAAAGAACACGTAGTCGAGCCCGGCCGGCGTCAGCTCTTTGATCTTGTTCGCGAGCGCGAACGACGCCGGATGCCCGAACTGAAACGCCGGCGCGTAATCGAGCGTGGCCACCTGCTTCTGCACGGCTTCCACGATCTCTTTACGGCCATGCCCCAAGCCCGTGCACCACAACCCGCTCAGCCCATCGAACACCCGCCCACCATTGCTATCGATGTAGTACGCGCCCTCGGCACCGACGAACATCCGCGGATTCGCCTTGAACTGGCGATTGCCCGTAAACGGCATCCAATGCGCGTCGAGCCACGCCGCATCCGTCTTCACCGCAACTGGTTCCTTCATAGATTGAACGTCCCGCGCCGCACGAACTTGCCGCGGCCTTTTTGAGTTTTACCGACCCACTTGTCGTTCTGCACGATCAGCTCGCCGCGCGAGAACACGTGCGACGGACTACCCGGCACCGTGCGCCCTTCGAACGGCGAGTAGTCGACCTTCATATGCAACGTCGAAACGCCAAGCGTCTTCGGCTTGTTGGGATCCCACACCACGACATCCGCATCCGCACCCGGCGCGATCGTGCCCTTCTGGCCATACATGCCGAAGATCTTCGCTGGCGCCGTCGACGTGATCTCGACGAACCGATTCATCGAGATCTTCCCCTTCGTCACGCCCTCCCACAAGAGGTGCAACCGCGTCTCCACGCCCGGCATGCCGTTCGGGATCTTCGAGAAGTCCCCGCGACCGAGCTCCTTCTGATCCTTCATGCAGAACGGACAGTGGTCCGTCGCCACCACGCTCAGATCATAATTCCTCAACCCACGCCATAGATGCTCTTGGTGATGCTTCTGCCGCAACGCCGGCGTCGCGACAAACCCCGCCCCTTTAAACTCGTCCCCCGGATCGCCACGCAGCGCATCTTCGTCGAGGAACAGATACTGCGGACACGTCTCCGCGTACGCCGGCAGCCCGCGATCACGCGCTTCCATCACGCGCTCGAGCGCCCGCTGCGCCGACAGGTGCACCATGTACACCGGCACCTTCGCCATCTCGGCCAGCGCGATCGCGCGCTCGGTGCCCGTGGCCTCCGCAATCTCCGGCCGCGACAACGCGTGATAGACCGGCGCGGTGTGGCCCTGCGCCAACGCCCGCTTGATCAAGATATCGAGCGGCAGCCCGATCTCCGCGTGCATCGTGATCAACGCGCCCAGCTCGCCGGCGCGCAGCATCGCCTTGAAGATCTGCTCGTCGTCGACCATGAACACGCCGGGATAGGCCATGAACATCTTGAACGACGTCACGCCTTCCTTCACCAACCCGCCCATCTCCTCCAACGTCGAGGCATTCGCCTCCGTCATGATCATGTGGAAGCCGTAGTCGACCGCGGCATTGCCTTCGGCTTTTTGATGCCACGCATCCAAGCCCGCGCGCAGCGAAGAGCCCTTCGACTGGATCGCGAAGTCCACGATCGTCGTGGTGCCACCGTGCGCCGCCGCGATCGTTCCACTCTCGAACGTATCCGACGCGAACGTGCCGCCGAACGGCATCTCCATGTGCGTGTGACAGTCGATGCCACCGGGGATGACGTACTGCCCGGTCGCGTCGATCACCTGCAACGACGGTCCCGCGGGCGACACCGCCGGCGACGTGATCGCCGTGATCTTGCCGTTATCGATGAACACGTCCGCCTTGAACGTGTCCGACGCAGTCACGACGGTACCGCCGTGAATCTGGATCGTCATCTAGCGATCCTCCGTGAGGATCCCGTACGAGTCCGGCCGCCGATCGCGGAAGAACTGCCACGTCCGCCGCACCTCTTCGATCATGTCCATCTCGAGCGTGCCGACGACCAGCTCATCCTTGTCCTCCGATCCACACGAGATGATCTGCCCGCGCGGATCGCAGAAGTACGAGTTGCCGTAGAACTTGCCGATGTTCCACGGCGCCTCCGTGCCGACGCGATTGATCGCACCGACGAAGTAGCCGTTCGCCACCGCATGCGCCGGTTGCTCGAGCTTCCACAAATACTGCGAGAGCCCCGCGACGGTCGCCGACGGGTTGTAGACGATCTCCGCGCCGTTCAACCCGAGCGCACGCGCGCCCTCCGGGAAGTGGCGGTCGTAGCAGATGTACACGCCGATCCGCGCATACCGCGTCTGGAACGTCGGATACCCCAGGTTCCCCGGCCGGAAGAAGTACTTCTCCCAGAACCCGCTCGTCTGCGGGATGTGGTTCTTGCGGTACTTCCCGAGATACGTGCCGTCGGCATCGATCACGGCCGCGGTGTTGTAATAGACGCCCGCCATCTCCCGCTCGTAGATCGGGACGACGATGACCATCTTGTATTGCTTCGCCAACACGGCCAAGCGCTCCGTCGTCGGACCCGGCACCGCTTCCGCCGCGTCGTACCAGCGCTTGTCTTGCCCCGGGCAGAAGTACGGCCCGTTGAAGATTTCCTGCAGACACAGGATCTGCACGCCCTTCTTACCGGCGTCGTGGATCATCGGCAGGTGCTTCTCGAGCATCGCCGCTTGGATCTCGGCGACCGACTTCGCCTCGTCGTTGATCGGGTTGCTGGCCTGGATCAACCCCGACAGGATCTGGCGCGCCATTAGTTCGTCACCAGCGTCGAGGTCTCCTTCGCGATGTCGCCCTTCCAGGTCTCGACATCCTTACCCGTGCGCTTCGCTTCCTTCGCCTCGCGCGACGCCTTCTGGCGCTCGACCAGATCCATGTGCGTCGTGAAGTACGGCAGCGACTTGCCGATGAACTCGCGCAGGTTCGCGAACTTGTGATCCGTCATGAACTTCGACAGCTCTTCCTTGAGCTCCGAAATGATCTCGTAGCCGCGGAGCATCGCGCCCGTGCACACCTGCACCGTCGACGCGCCCAAGAGGAAGAACTGCGCTGCATCGAAGCCGGTCTCGATCCCGCCGATGCCACTAATCTGCACGCCCGGATTCGCGCGCGCGACTTCCATCACCTGGCGCAGCGCGATCGGCCGCACCGATTGGCCCGAGTAACCGCCCGGCACCGAATGACCCTCGACGGTCGGCATCGGCCGCAGCGTCTTCAGATCGATGCCCGATACCGAGAGGATCGTGTTGATCATCGCGATGCCATCCGCACCGCCCTTCAACGCGCTCGCCGCCGGCACCGTCGGGTTGCCGACGTTCGGCGTCATCTTCGCCCACACCGGAAGCTTCGCGACTTCCTTCACCCAACCACACACCTCTTCGACGATGTCCGGGTTCTCGCCCATCGCCATGCCCATCTTGCGCTCCGGCAAGCCGTGCGGACAGGACAGGTTCAGCTCGAACCCGTCGACGCCGGTCTCCTGCACTTCACGGACGATCTGCTGCCACGCTTCCTTCCGGTACTCCTCCATGATCGACGCGATCAGGATCTTGTTCGGATAGTTCTTCTTCAGCTGGCGCAGGTCATCCAACCAGTCCGCATACGGACGATCGCTGATCAGCTCGATGTTCTGGAACCCGATCACCTCTTCACTCGTGCGACCACGCAGCTTCGCGTAGCGCGGCGCCGTGTTGATGACCTTGCTCGCATCGAGCGAGAACGTCTTGCACACCATGCCGCCCCAGCCGAGGTCGTAGCTGCGGGCAATAACCTTGCCGTTCGTTCCGGGTGGGCCCGAGCCCAAGAGGAAGGGGTTCTCGAACTTCATACCGTTGACGGTGATCGATAGGTCAGCCACGGGCGCTCTCCAGTAAATGGGGAAACGGCTCGTGTACCACTGGCCCGAATACCACTCAACAGCGTTTTCGGAGACAATGGGGACGGATGCGCCTCGTCGCGGTCATGACGCTCTTGACCGGTTGCGACTGGGTCCTCGGCCTGTCGGACGTCGACGAGCCGGCGCCTCACAGCTGGTACCTCGTCGAAGCCGGCGATCACGGGACGTGCGGCATCACGCTCGATCAACAACTCTATTGTTGGGGCGATAACAGCGAACACCAGCTCGGCGTGTCGAGCGACGACCCGCAGATCGCGCCGCCGATCGCGATCGGAGGCAAATGGACGAGCGTCGTCCTCGGCACCACGAGCGGGTGCGCGCTCGACACCTCCGGCCAGGTCTCGTGCTGGGGCCACAACATCGTCGGCCAGCTCGGTACCGCCGATGATCTGTCGCTCATCTCGAGTGGACCGATGCCGGTGTCCTTGCCGGCGAAGGTCACGACCCTCTCGCTGTCGTACGAGCACGTGTGCGCGCTCACCGACGGGGGCGACATCTACTGTTGGGGCAACAACAACGACGGAGAAGCCGACCCGACGGCGCCGTCGAAGGCCGCGCCACCGACGCTCGTCTCGCTCCCGGCGAAGGGCATCGCGATCGCCGCGGGCCGATCGCACACCTGTGCCGTGCTCGCCGATCACTCGCTCTATTGCTGGGGATCGAACGGCTCGGGTGAAAGCGCCCAACCTGCCTCCGGCGACCTCGCGCCGACGCTCGTCGACGGCACGTATCTCGACGTTCAAGCCGGGCGCGGATTTTCATGCGCGATCGATACCGATCATCACGCGGTGTGCTGGGGCCAGAACGCGATCGGGCAACTCGGGCGCGGCTCGACAAGCGGCCCCGCGTTCTCGCCGAGCGTCGTGTCTGGATCTGCGAAGTACGACTTCCTCGCCGTCGGTGACTACGGCGCGTGTGCGTGGGATGCGCCGACGCGCGTCGACTGCTGGGGCGACCTCGCGGGCACCGGAGTCGTCGCGACGCCGACGCGCCGGCCCGAACACACGTGGCACACGATGTCCGTCGGCGCCACGCATCAATGCGGGATCGATACGGTCGGTAGCCTGTTCTGTCGCGGTGATGGCGACGCCGGTGAGATCACGCCAGCGCTCGCGCTCACCGGTTCCGCCGAGCCCGTGCTCGATGGCGTGACCGAAATCTCCGTCGGCTCGATGTCCGCGTGCGCGCTCGCGAACGGTGGGATGTCGTGCTGGGGCGACAACGATAGTGGCGAGCTCGCGGTCGGCGGATACGCGAAGATCCAGCTCGAGCCCGTCGCAGCGCAGGACCAAAACTTCGCGACGATCGATGTCGGCACCGATCACGCGTGCGGGATCGATTCCGCGAATCACGCCTGGTGTTGGGGCAACAACCCGGCCGGCGCACTCGGCAACGGCAATCAGAGTGGCTCGACGAGTCCCGTCTCGGTGCAGGCGAGCCTGACCCGCGGCGTGATCGAGTTCTCGTCGATCGCGTGCGGCGATCAGTTCGTCGTCGCGACCACACCCGAGACGTTCGCGACGGATCCGCATGCGTTCTACGGCTGGGGCGCCGGAACGTCGGGTCAGTTGAAAGACCAGACGACCACGCTCATCCCGGCGTTCATCGATCGGGTCACGACGATCCACTACATCGGCGTGAGCGCCGGGGCCGGGTTCGACTGCGTCGTCGATACCGCGGGCCTCGTGCGGTGCCTCGGCGTGAACGATCAGGGTCAGCTCGCGAACCCGGACCGTCCCGAGTTCTCGGGCATCGGCGGGACGAGCCTGCCGAAGTTCACGCAGGTCTCGTCGGGGCGGTCGCATTCGTGCGCGCTCGCCGCCACCGGCGATGTCTATTGTTGGGGCCGCGACTACGAGGGCGAAGTCGGAAACGGCACGCACGGCAAGATCGAGGTCGCGACGCTGGTGTCCGCCGGCACGCGGTTCACGCAGGTCGCGCTCGGCCAGTACCACTCGTGCGCCCTCGCGATCGACAAGACCGTGTGGTGCTGGGGTGATAATCGACACGGTCAGCTCGGCAGCGCACCTTCTGCGCCGGTCGGGGCAGCAACCCAAGTCGTTGGTGTGACAGCCGACGCGATCGAAGCGGGCGGCGATGTGACATGCGCGTTATCGGGAACCTCGTTGTCCTGTTGGGGTGATAACGGCAACGGTGCGCTCGGTACGGGCAGCGGTTGGACAGCGGATTTCATCGAGATTGCCCCGCCCTAGTGTGGTAGGCAGGGGCTTCGTCATGGCGAAGCTGATCAACCACTGGATCGACGGGCGCGATTATTCGAAGGCGCCGGAACGTAGCGGCGACGTGTTCAACCCTGCCACCGGTGAGGCGCAGGCCAAGGTCGCGTTCGCGACGCCGGCGATCGTCGATGAAGCGGTCGAGTCCGCGCACAAGGCGTCGCTCGAATGGCGCCACAGCTCGATCGCGAAGCGCACCAAGGTGTTGTTCGCGTTCCGCCAGCTCGTCGA
The DNA here is from genome assembly GCA_047600425.1 of Kofleriaceae bacterium. Lineage (GTDB taxonomy): Bacteria > Myxococcota_A > Polyangia > Haliangiales > Haliangiaceae > JABFXX01. The sequence continues at coordinate 1,385,366 of JASGLC010000001.1, forward strand.
CAAGCACACCGCGGAGCTCGCGAAGCTGCTCACGCTCGAGCACGGCAAGGTCACCGGCGACGCGATGGGTGAAGTCGCGCGTGGCCTCGAGGTCATCGAGTTCGCGTGTGGCATCGCGGATCTTCTCGAAGGGCGAGTTCTCGGAAAACGTCTCGACCGAGGTCGACACGTACTCGATTCGCCAACCGCTCGGTGTGGTCGCCGGCATCACGCCGTTCAACTTCCCGGCGATGGTGCCGATGTGGATGTTCCCGATCGCGATCGCGTGCGGCAACACGTTCGTGTTGAAGCCGAGCGAGCGCGATCCGTCGGCGGCGAACATGATGGCGCAGCTCCTCACCGATGCGGGGCTGCCGCCGGGCGTGTTCAACGTCGTCCACGGTGACAAGGTCGCCGTCGATCGCCTGCTCGAGCATCCGAAGATCGCCGCGATCTCGTTCGTCGGCTCCACGCCGATCGCGCAATACATCTACGAGACCGGCACGCGTCACGGTAAGCGCGTGCAAGCGCTCGGCGGTGCGAAGAACCACATGATCGTGTTGCCGGATGCCGACATGGAGCTCGCAGCGGACGCGGCGGTGTCGGCCGGTTACGGTTCGGCCGGCGAGCGCTGCATGGCGATCTCGATGCTCGTCGCCGTCGGCAACGCGGGCGACAAGCTGCTGCCGCTCTTGAAAGAGCGGATCGGCAAGCTCAAGGTCGGCGACGGTCTCGACGCGAAGTCGGAGATGGGGCCGCTCATCAACAAGGCGCACCTCGACAAGGTTCGCGGCTACGTCGATGCCGGTGTCTCCGAAGGCGCCACGCTCGTCAGCGACGGTCGCTCGCTCGCGATCAACAACGGCTTCTTCCTCGGTCCGTGCTTGTTCGACAACGTGAAGCCGAACATGACGATCTACAAGGACGAGATCTTCGGCCCGGTGTTGTCGATGACGCGCGTCGATTCGTACAAGGACGCGATCGGTCTCGTGAACTCGAACCCGTACGCGAACGGCGTCGCGATCTTCACGAACGATGGCGGCGCCGCGCGCAAGTTCCAACACGAGGTCGAGGTCGGCATGGTCGGCATCAACGTGCCGATTCCGGTGCCGATGGCGTACTACTCGTTCGGCGGCTGGAAGGCGTCGCTGTTCGGCGATCACCACATCTATGGTCGCGACGGCGTGCACTTCTACACGCGGACGAAGGCCGTGACCTCGCGGTGGCCGGATCCGAGCCATCGCGGCGTGAACCTGGGCTTCCCCACGAACAAATGAAGCGTGCGCTTGCCATAGCGCTCCTTCTCGGGGGATGCAGCTTCTCGCCCGGTTCGGCACCCAACGACGGACCGCGCGATGGCACCGCGCATCTGGATACCCAACAGGTCGATCCGATCGATGCGGCGATCGATGCGAAGGTCTATCGCGATGCGCCGCCGTCGAGCTTCGACGTGACGCAATGTCCGTCGTCGTATACGAACAACACGATAACGAGCTCGCCGAATTCGCGCTATCGGTTCCTCGGCGGCCAAGGGCATTCGTTCGGCTCGCAGTACTACGCCTGCAGCCAAGACCACGTCGGCTGGACGCACCTGATCACGTTGAACAGCGCCAACGAAGGCGCGCAGATCCGCGCCGCGATCAGCACCAGCATCTTCTACGCCGGTGCGGTCCAGCCGAAAGATCAGGCCACGCCGTCAACGGGCTGGCTCGGCTTCGACGGGCAACCGGTTCCGCAAGAGGTGTGGCAGACGAGCCAACCCAACGACAACGCCGATGGCGTCGAGAACAACGATCAGAACGTCGTCGCCGTCGACGACTCCACGGGCCTCTACAACGATGTCCAACCGTCGTACCTGTACGCGGCAGTCTGCGAGTGCGATGGCATCGCGGTTCCGCAAAACGTGATCGACATCGTCGACGCGGTCACGCAGGCTTCGGGACACTGATCCGCAGCGGTACCGATGCCATCGTCTCGGTGATCGGCGGCGCGGGCGTCCACTTCGGCTTGCCGATCACATGCGCTGGCACGGGCGCGGGCACGTCGCGCGAGAGATCCTCGAGCAGCACGACCTCTTCGATGTCCGGATCATCGAACCCGAGCGTCTCGCCGAGGTGCGTCGCCTGGTCGACGACGTCTTGCGCGGTCAAGCGATCGACGGGCGCGAGCATCTTCTCGAGCAACTCCATGATCGCGACCGGCGCGGATCCGGGCAGCGCGGCATAGATCGCCATCGCGAGCGCGTGGACATCTTCGCGACCCTCGGCCGGATCGCCGAGTCGCGCACGCCGCCAATTCGCGAGGCACAACCCGCGCTCGGGAACGCGCACGAATGCATCGAGCCAGATGCCATCGTGGATCACACCGCGCCGATGCACGTGCGCGAGGATCGTGCAGGTCTCGCGCAACACGGTCGCGAGCTCGTTCACCGCGATCGGCGCCGACAGTGGCTGACCGACGATCAGCTCGTCGGCGATCCACGGCAGCCCATCCTCGATTCCGATCTCGAAGACGCGTGGCACGCCATTGTGGCGAAGCGCTTCGAGGATGCAGGCCTCGCGCATCAGGCGCTTGCCCGCATCGAGATCCTTCGCGACGCGCATGCGCGCACGTCGCGGCAACATCTTGTGTGTCGTTTCGTAACACGCTTCACCGGGTGGTCCCGGGAGCTCGCGCTCTGCGGCGTAGTCGCCGATCGTCCCCACGCCGTCTGCAAACTGCAGTGCGCGTGCCGATGTAACAACTCGCCAGCGTTGGAACGTACGGTGGAGTCAACTGACCCCGGGGTCGACCGTCCCTACCCGCCAGACCCGCTGCGATGGATCCGGATCGTGAACGACGACGGTTCGTCCTCGATGAACTTCGGAATGTCGCTCGTGATCGCTCGTGGCGCATCGACGATCACGACACGTGATGCGCGCTCGCGCACGTCTGCTGCCGTCGGGCGATGCATCGAATCGGGCATCACCATGTCGTCGATCAAGCGCGCGAGCTCGGGGACATGTGGCGTGAGCGCCGTCGCGGAATCACCTTCGCGCATCATCTGCCCGGTCAACGCGCGAAACGCGACGAGACCGAGATCGTGAACATCGCCACTCGGATCTGCGGCGAGATTGGAATCGTGCGCGACGACATCGCCCCAACCGCGTAGCGAGAATGGCACCGCGCGGTCTCGCGTGCGCACGATCGACGCATCGGTCAACCGGTTGTGGATCACACCGCGTGCGTGCGCGTGCTCGAGGACGCCGGCGATCGTCACGATCATCGTGACGAGATCGTTTTGCGACAGCGGTTCCGTCGTCACGAGCTCCGCGATCGTTTCACCGGTGATCAGCTCGAGCGCGACCCACGGCCGTTTGTCTTCGAGCACACCGCATTCATAGACGCGCGGCACGCCGGGATGTGACAGCGCTTCGAGCACGCAGGCTTCGCGAAGGATCTGGACCGCGAGCGCACGCATGTACGCCTGCGCCGGATGCATCACCTTCAGCGCAGCGCGCCGCGGAAGCACGAGGTGCTTCGCGATGTACACCATGCCGGTGTCTTCGCTGCGGAGCTCGCGTTCGATCCGATAATCGCCGACGCGCGAATCCGGGGCGAACCGAGCCATCGTCGCCGTGCGATGGCGTGCCACTTCACGATCATTGTCGCATGCGAGACATCAGCAACCAATACAACGCTGCCGAGACGCCGAATCCTACAAACCACGACCAGTGGTAGATGACCGCCAAGGGTGGCCAGAACGCGCCTAATAACGCGATCGCAAAACCCGCTGCTGTCGCGATGATGGCCGCCGGGTTCCAGCCCCGCTTATATGTGTACGCGCCGGTCGGGGTGTAGAGCGCCGGGAGGTCGAGGACCTTTTTGCGGATGACCCAGTAGTCCACGATCAGGACGCCGGCTACCGAGCCGAGCGCGGCGCCGTAGCTGCCCATCCACTTGCCGACGTACGCGTCGAAGCTCGCGAGCATCTGCCACGGCATCATGAGGATGCCGATCACGCCGGTGATCAGGCCACCGCGCTTGAAGTCGATCTTCTTCGGAAACGCATTCGCGAAGTCGTTCGCGGGCGACACCACGTTCGCGGCGATGTTGACAGCGAGCGTGGCGATCACCGCGGTGAACATCGCGATCGCGACGATCAACTTGCTCGTGAAGCCCTTCGTCACGATCGCGAGCGGATCGCCCACCGCCGTGCCTTTGAAGATCGTGACCGAGGCCGACGTGATCAGGATCGCCATCGCGGCGAACACCGTCATGGTCGTCGGCAGCGCGACCGTTTGACCGATCACCTGCTCTCGTTGCGATCGACCGAACCGGGTGAAGTCCGGCATGTTGAGCGACAAGGTCGACCAGAACGCGATCGTGCCGGTCAACGACGTGATGAAGATCGTCGAGAAGCTACCTTCACCGTGGAACGACATCTGCGAGATCAACGGGCCGAGCCCGCCGGCCTCGTGAATCGCCCAGCCGACGAGCAGCGCCGTCATGATCAACACGTACGGCGCCGCGAACCGCTCGATCCGCCGGAGCAGATCCATCCCGCGGAAGATGATCGCGATGTTCATCAGCCAGAACAGCGCGAACGAGATCCATTGCGTGTTCTCGAACACCGCCTTGCCGTGGCCGTGCCACGCGAAGTGCGTGGTGCCGATCAGGTCCGCCCAACCCGGCCAGACCGTATCGAGGAAGCCCTGCAGCGCTTCACCGCCGAGCCACGTGTTGATTCCGAACCAGCCACACGCGACGATCGCGCGCAGGATCGCCGGCACGTTCGCACCCACGGTGCCGTAGGCCGCGCGCGCGAACACCGGGAACGGGATGCCGTACTTCGTGCCCGGGTGAGAGTTGAGCAGGATCGGCGCGAGCACGATCAGGTTGCCGAGGAGGATCGTGACGAGCGCCTGCCACCACGCCATGCCCGCGACGATCATTCCGCTCGCGAGCGTGTAGGTCGGGATGCAGTGGGCCATCGAGATCCACAGCGCGGAGAAGTCCCACGTGTTCCACGTCCGATCCTTCACGGCGACCGGCGCGAGATCGTGGTTGTACAGCGGCGATGACTCGAGCTGCTTCGGATCGTTCAGCTCTACGCGGCCATCCGCGTGCTCCATGACGTCACTCACAGGTAGATTCGTATCAATGAAGCGAGCGTTCGTCACGGGTGGATCCGGGTTCGTCGGCGGTGCCCTGCTCGAGGCGTTGAAGGCGCGCGGGGTCGAGTCCGTCGCGCTCGTGCGCAGCGAGACCGCGGCGGCGAAGGTTCGCGATCGCGGCGCGGTGGCCGTGATCGGGTCACTGTCCGACGAGAACCAACCCGCCGTCGTCGAAGCGATGCGCGGGTGTGACGTGCTGTTTCACTCGGCCGCGACGACGAAGGAGTACGGCGATGCCGAGGAGTTCTGGACCACGAACGTCGGCGGCACCAAGGCGATGCTCGCGCTCGCGAAGCAGGCCGGCATCGCGAGGTTTGTCCACGTGTCGACGGAGGCGGTGCTCGCCGACGGCCATCCGATCATTCGCGCCGACGAGACCACGCCGTATCCGAAGCATCCGGCGGGCCTCTATCCGACGACGAAGGGCGAAGCCGAGCGCATCGCGATTGCTGGCAACGCGATCGTGATCCGCCCGCGCTTCATCTGGGGTCGCGGCGATACGTCACTCATGCCCACGTTGATCGAAGCCGTGAACAAAGGCCGGTTCGGCTGGATCGGCGGCGGCCACTTCCTCACGTCGACGTGCAACATCGATAACGTGATCGAAGGTGCGTTCCTCGCCGCCGAAAAGGGCAAGCCCGGGCAGGTCTACTTCCTGACGGACGGCGAACCGGTCGACTTTCGCGACTTCCTGACGAAGCTCCTCGCGACCCAGGGTTGCGATGCCTCGAAGTCGCGCTCGGTCCCGAAGTGGGTCGCCAAGCTTGCCGCCACCGCCACGGGCTGGATGAAGCACCCGATGGTGACGAAGACCGCGATCGCGCTCGTCGGCGGCGAGGTCACCGTCATCGATGCGAAGGCACGGCGCGAGCTCGGCTACACCGGCGCGAAGACGATCGAAGCCGGGCTCGCCGAGATGACCTAGTTCTGCACGCAGATGTAGCGCACGGCGGAATCGCAGGTCATCGAGAGCGGATGGTTCTCGAAGCCCAGGTGCGAAGCCACGAGCCCGTCGGCCGGAATGGACCCGTCGTGGGTCACGAAGTCGTTGCAGTTCATCGTCGACATGGTCGCGAAGTCCGTCGAGCCGACCATGATCGGATCGTTCGTGTAATTGCCGTCGACGTCCTCGTTGATCGACGAGATCAGCTGCCGCATTCCCGTCTTGGTTACCGGCACGCCGTCGAGGCGCTGGAGCTCTTCGTTCTGGCCGATGTTGGCGTACTCGACGGGCGTCATGTTCGTCTTCGCGATCAACGGCGTCCATCCCGACGCACCCGACACGATGCCCAGCGTATCGGTGTTGCAGGCCTCGACGGGATCGTAGTCGGTCGCGCGGTTATGAACCCGCGAGAGTACGGCGATGCGCTTCGTCGGTCTCGTGATCGGGAGGTCCGCACTCTTATCGGTCTGGAAGCAGTAGACGTGATACTTGCCGCACGGCTCGTCGTCGATGCCATCCGTCCAGTCGACCGACGTGTGGATCGGATCGCCGATCACCATCGTCCCGTTGCTGCCCGGCGTCATGAAACAGGTGCTGTCGATCGAGGCGGCGCCCGTCGGCATGGCCTCGGTCAGCACCTTCGTCGGTGCCGGATCATCGAACGTGATCGGCGTGTGGTCGCTGAAGAAGCCAACCGGATTCAACACCTCGTTGTTCGTTTCGAGCGTCGACAGCGTATGCGTGAAGGGCTTGCCGTCGAGCCGCACCCAGCCCTTCGTCACCGCACTCGCGCCGATTTCGACATCCGCGCGCGGCGTCATCGTGTTGTCGCCGACCCACGCGAAGAACGTGCCGCTAAACGGCGCCTCCATCTTGCACAGGTCATCCGCGGTTTCGCGCAGCTTCTTCGAACCGATCACGTCGTTGTCGATCACGCCCTTCGTCACGAACACGACGTTGTTGAGGAGCGGTTTCGGCGCATCGATCAAGCCCGGCATGTCGTCGACGCCCGTGTCGGAGACGGGACCGCCGCCGTCGTCGACGCGCTGCTTCGGTTTGAAGAAGCAGCCCGCGCATAACGCGATGAGGAGAATGCGTGGGTTCACGGGTTTTCGAAGCAGAGGAGGTAGTTCGACATGGTGCACGGCACCGTGGTCAGGAACTGCGGATCGCCCGACTCGGCATAGTCACCGGTCAACATCGTCGAGCCGGTCCAGCTGTCGCACGTGTCGTTCGTCGCACCGTTCACACCGGCCTTCCCGCGCCACACACCAGCCCCGAGATAGTCACCGCCCTGATCCGTGGTGACCGGCGCGGATAGGTGTGCGAGATCGGAGCCGACAAACACGCCATCGCTGCGGTACCAGTCGGCCGGTGGCACCGGGTCCAGCGGCACACCGTTCTTGTCGAACACGAACGGGCTTCCGGTGAGTCCACCGGCATTGCATGCATTGGCCGTCGTCGGGCCATTGCCCGGGTAGGGAGCCTTGCTCAACCAGACGTGCTTGCCACTCGGATCCGCGGTCGGCGCCGTCGGTGTGGCCGCGAAGTCCGTGCTGATGCAGTAGATGTGTGCAGGTTGCGAGCAGCCTCGCGGGGCATGACCGGTGATCCAGATCGTCCCTGCGGTGTCCGAGAGACCGAAGACGCCGGTCGTCTCCGTCATCAAGCAATCGTCCCCGGTCTGGCCCAGCTCGTCCAAGCCGGTAAACACGGGCGCGTACAAGCGATTGCCGAGCTCGTCGAGCGAGACCGGATACCAGATCCGGCCGGGCAGCATGTCGAGCCACATATCGCCGACCGGACGACCATCTGGACGATAAAACCCGTGCGCCCCTGCGAGTCGATCCTGGACCGTCATCGTGTGGCGCGTCTGGTAGGCCGCGATGAACGTGCGATCGGCCATGCGTGGATTCATCATGGCGAGCCGATGACATTCGCCATCGAGCGTCGGTTGATCTTGCTCGGTGGCGAACGAATACATCGTGCTCGAGACGAAGATGAAGTTCGCGTCGGCCGGTACGTCGATGTTCGAGCCAGAACCGGTACTCGCATCCGGTCCGGCTCCCGATCCGGATCCGATCGATCGACGGGGAACCACCATCATCACGCAGCGGTGACGGCTTCACGAAACAACCGGCGCAGACAACAACGAGCGCGAGGCTTAGCGCTGCCATCCCACGCTCACCATCGCACCGCCCGCTTGGAGCGGCGTGATCGCGACTGCCGGAGCGGTCTCGCTATGGCGCATGAGGAGGCCCGTGATGATCATGCCGCCTCCGACCGCCCACAGACCGATCGTCGAGATTCGTGTGACGTCGTAGACGTGCTCGGGCGTGCCATTGAAGCCCTTGTTCTGATCGAGCTGGTGATACTCGTACGACATCAACCCGTACGACACGAAGCCGAGCCCCGCGACGATGCCGCCCGCGAGCACGAGCTTCTTGTTGAACGTGGTCGTCTCCTCGGCAGGCGCGGTCGTGGGCGCGGCGGTCAGCTTGACCGAGACCTGTTGCGGGGTCGCGGCCTTCACCTCGATCGATCGGTGATCGTCGACGAAGCCCGGAGCCGATGTCGTGACCGCATGCGTCCCCGCGGCGAGGTGAATCGTGACGCTGCCGAACGGCGAGTCGGGATATTCATCGAGCGCGACCTTCGCGGCTTCGGGCTCGGCGAGGAACGTCACCGGCGTGAGTGTGCCGACCGATTGCGTGATCTGTTGCTCGAGCGCCCCCTGCCACTCCGGCAACGGATCGGTCTTACTCGCGCGCGCGTGACAGACCGCATCCCAGATCTCCGCCGGCGTCCACTCGTTCTTGCGTGCGTACGCGAGTGCGATCAAGCACGCGTGACTCGCGCGAACCTCTTTCTTGTCGGCCGCTTTGAACGCGTCGATCGCTTCCGTGTAACGACCGTTCTTCGCGAGGTCTTCGCCGGTCTTTTGGAGCTCTGCTGCCGTGAGCTCCGCATACGCGGGAACGGCGAGCGCGCAGACGATCGCGAACGATGCCCTCACGATCATGATCGTATCACTGCTGGAAGCAGATGAGATGATGTGGCGTATTGCACGTGGGCTGTGCGGTGCTTCCGACGGGGTTATCGATCGTTACGACGGTTCCCTTCGTGACGTTGTCCATGGTGCTCCAGTTCGTACACGTCACGTTGCTATGGCCCAGCCAGGCCGTCTCGGTATCGGCGACGTAGCCGCCTCCATCCGTCGTCGTGATCGGCGCGGCCGGCTGCTCGAGACTCATCCCCAGGTTCACACCGTCGGCGCGGTACCACGGGCCACCCTGCGGGGTGTTGATCAACTGCCCCGACGAGTTGTATGCGAGCACGGTCGCGTTCGGTAGGCCGTTGCAGTTCGTCGTCGTGGCAACGTCCTTGCCGTTGAACGTCGCGCCGACCGTGATCCACGCGAGCTGCGCATTGGGAGGAGAGGCCACGGGCCCGAGCGGATCGTTCGCGCCACGCCCGACGCAGTAGAAATACTCTGCTGGATTGCAGGTCCGGTCCGCCCGCTCCGAGAGCCACGAGCGTCCTCCCGCGAACGAGAATCCGAAGCGACCTTGCCCGAGACTGCAGTCGTTCCCTTGCGTCCCCGAGATTCCCAGATCGATCCCGGTGAACACCTGAAACGCGACTGGGGCACCATTCAAGTCGATGTTCGGTGGGTACAGGATCTTCCCCGCCGTCATGTCGGACCACGCCGAACCCACCGGTTGATCGTCCAAGCGATAGAACCCGACGGTCTCGGCTCCGATCAACTCGGAGACCTGCGGATCGCCGGTGTGTTGGACGGCTGCGATGTATTGGTCGCTGCGGGCAAGCCCGAGCCCGCTCGCCCACCCCGTGCACAGGTCCGTCAACTCCTTGGTCGTCGTCGTGCCGATCGACTGGACAGGCATCGGACTCACGAAGATGTAGTTCGTGTCCCGGTAGGCACCATCGTGCATGCGTGGAGGGGCATCGAGGTCGACCGCATCGATCGAACCGGCGTCGTCACCGTTGGATCTCTCTGGCGACGGCTTGAAGAAGCAACCCGACACCATCAATGCAACGACCACCTGACGCACGCCCCGTCGATCGTATGGCACAATCGTCGCCCATGGCGCGCCTGTCGATCGGAATCGATCTCGTACAGGTGAGCCGTATCGAAGGCTCGGTCGCGCAATTCGGCGAGCGCTTCCTCGCACGTGTATTCACACCTGACGAGCTCGCCTACGCGCGTGACAAACCCGACAGTCTCGCGGCTCGATTCGCCGCGAAAGAAGCCGCGAAGAAGGCCCTCGCGCTCGACGGCGTCGGCTGGCGGGATGTCGAAGTCGTGCGTGCGGACAGCGGGGCATGTTCGATCCAACTTCACGGCGAAGCGGCGCGCTTGGCAGGTCCTGCCGAGCTCGCGGTTTCGCTCAGTCACGAGGCAGATTTCGCGACCGCGGTGGTGGTCGCGCAGGTAACACCATGAGTGAAACGAAAACGCGCGTTCGCAAGATCCTGAAGGAACATGGCCGGCTCACGAAAGACGCCGACTCGTTGGGCGAGGCCGATGACTTGTACGCGGCCGGCATGACGTCGCATGCGAGCGTCAACGTGATGCTCGGGCTCGAAGGCGAGTTCGATGTGGAGTTTCCGGACTCGATGTTGAAGCGCAGCGTGTTCGAGAGCATTGCCGCGATCTCGGCGGCGGTCGACGAGCTCACGAGTGCGAGTTAGCGGTCACTCTCGAACCGCGCTCGAACAGTGGGAAGTAGGTCTCGGCGACCGCTGGATCCCCGCGCGCGTTCCGGGGACGTTCGCGGGTGCACTGCGCGCGGCCGGCGAGTGGAGCTTCGATACCGCACGCGACTTCGACAAAGAAGAGGTCACGTTTCGCACGGTGGTGCCCGCCGAAGCGGCCGGCGCGGTGCTCGGCTTCGACGGTGTCGCCACGACCTGGGAGGCGTTCCTCGACGGGACGTCGCTCGCGAAGAGCGATTCGATGTGGGCGCGTCGCGAGGTCGCGATTCCGCACGGCGGCGAGCTGACGATCAAGTGCGGCGCGCTCGCGACCGAGCTCGCGAAGAAGCGCCCGCGCCCACGGTGGAAGGTGCCGATGCTCCAGCAGCAACAACTGCGCTGGATCCGGACCACCCTGCTCGGCCGCACACCTGGCTGGTCGCCGAATTGTCCCGCGATCGGACCGTGGCGACCGGTGTGGTTCGAGCATCGCGTGCATCGCGTCGGCGAGGTCCGAGTGATCCCGCGGGTGGATGGCGAGCGCGGCATCGTCCAGGTCGTCGCGGATCTCCCGGATGCGACGGACGTGACGGTCGTGATCGCGCGTGACAACGTTCGCGTGATCGCACCGCTCGTACGCGAAGGCGATCGCTGGCACGGCACGGCGATCGTCGATCACTGCGAGCGGTGGTGGCCGCACACGCATGGCACGCCCGCGCGTTACGACGTGATGCTCGATGTCCGCGAGGGCGATCGGTCGTACGAAATTCGCGAGCACTCGATCGGCTTTCGCGAGCTCGTCGTCGAGGGCGACTACACGATCCGGGTGAACGGCAAGCACGTGTTCGCGCGCGGCGCGTGCTGGACGCCCCTCGATGTCGTCGACCTGCGAAGCAGCGCGGCCGAGTATGACGCGGCGATCGCGCAGCTCGCGCGCGGCGGCATGAACATGATCCGCGTCGGCGGCACGATGGTCTACGAAGACGACGCGTTCTACAACGCGCTCGATCGCCACGGCGTGCTGCTGTGGCAGGACCTGATGTTCGCGAACATGGACTATCCGGACGATCCGGACTTCGTCGGTCATGTTCGCGCGGAGGTCGACGGCGAGGTGCTGCGGCTCGCGGCGCGTCCGTCGCTCGCGATCGTGTGCGGCTCCTCCGAGGCCGAGCAGCAGGCCGCGATGTTCGGCGCCGGGCGCGAGAAGTGGGAGCAGCCGCTGTTCCACACGGTGTTGCGCGAGGTCGTAGCGGCGCGAAGTGACGTCGCGTACGTGCCGTCGTCGGCGACGGGCGGCGCGTTCCCGCACACGTCGAATATCGGGCCGTCGTCGTACTACGGCGTCGGCGCGTACATGCGTCCGCTCGAGGATGCGCGGCGCGCGGAGGTCGTGTTCGCGTCGGAGTGTCTCGGCTTCTCGAACTTGTCTGCCGATGGTGAGGCCACGCGCGTGCCGAAAGATCTCGGCGCGAGCTGGGACTTCGCGGACATTCGCGAGTTCTATACGAAGCTGCTCGTCGGCGGTGATGCGGAGCTCGGTCGCGTGATCACGGGTGAGGTGATGGCGCGAACGTTCGCGGAGTGGCGGCGCGCGAAGTCGGTGACGCGCGGGGGCCTGATGTGGTTCCTGCGCGATCTATGGCCGAGCGCGGGTTGGGGCGTGATCGATTCGAGCGGACAACCGAAGCCCGCGTGGTACGTGCTGCGCCGCGCGTTGCAATCGAGCGCGCTCGCGTTTTCCGATGAGGGCACGAACGGTCTCGTGCTGCACGGGTTCTGCGAGCGCGATCCGATCGAAGGCACACTCGAGGTCGCGTTGTGGCGGGACAGTAATAGTGTCGGTCGGGCGTCGCGGTCGGTCCGGATCGAGCCAGGCGATCGGTTCGAGATCGAAGCGAGCGAGCTGTTCGAAGGTTGGTACGACCTGTCGTACGCGTATCGGTTCGGACCGCCGACCTGCGATGTCGTACACGCGCGGTTGGGCGAGCTCGAGGCGTTCTACTTCCCGGCCGGGATTCCGGTCGCGCGCGATCCGGACGTTGGCCTTCAAGCGACGCGGGATGGCGATGACCTCGTGATTTCGGCGAAGCGGTTCGCGCGGTTCGTCCGGATCGATGGTGGATCTCCCGACGACAACTTCTTCCATCTCGCGCCCGGGCAAGAGCGGCGGATTCGGTGTCTTGGCGACGCGACCGTGCGGCTTACTTGATTTGGTCGATCGCCAGCTGGAACCAGCTCCGCACGTACGCGAGCTTGTCGGTCAGCCCCGCACGCAGCTCGGGCAGCATCTGCTTGCCGAACGGCGATGCGGCGTACGCGTGCGCGGCGATGATCCGATAGGCGGGCGTCTTGTCGCGGAGCCAGTGCTCGCCGACGGCGCCGTCGTCGTAGCTGTCGAGTGCTTTCGCCGGAAGCTTCACGTCCCAGCCGCGCGCGAGCTCGTCGGCGGTCCACTGGATCGTGCGATCGAGGTGACACAAGTTGCACGCGTTCGGGCCGCCGGTCGCGATCACCGCGGGATCCGTCGGCGAGCTGATCCGGTGCGTCCGCACCATGTGATCGATGCCCATCACCATGCGCGGCATGTGGCAGTTAAGACAGTTCGTGTCCGCGTGGCCCGCGTGCGCGCGCGCAGCCTCGGGTGTCGCGAGCGAATCGTGACAGCCCGTGCACGCTTTGATCGATCGCGCTTCGTCGGCACGCGAATCCGCGCGATGCGGGTCGTGGCAGTCGGTGCACTTGATGCCTTTGCATGGCGCCGCTTCGAGATCGAGGGCCTCGCTCGAGTTGCGAAGCGCGGTGTGATCGGGGAGCCGCGGCGACGGTCCCGAATGACATTGCGCGCACACGTGATTCACGATCTCCGGATCCTTGCGCTCCTCGGACCACGGCTTTTGCGGAACATCGCGATTCGCGGTCGCACCTTGCGGCACGAAATGGATCGCTCCACCGGCGGCGTGCTCGCGTCCGCCGAGATGGCAGCTCTCGCACGAGATGCCCGTCGTGATCTGCTGATCGACCGCGAGGCGTTCGGAACCCGGCGGCGATTGGAACCACTGCTCCATGCCGTGGCCGAGCCCCTTGGGCAGATTCGAGCGCGCGATCCGCTGGTCGAACGGATACGTCGAGTGACACCACGGGCAGCGCTCGGCCCACGGCTCGCGTTGTGGAGTGTATGGATCGAAGTTCGCTTCTTCACCGAGCCACGGATCGAAGTACGGTTGCGCGAACCAGCCGCCGCGCTTCGGCCACCAGCCGAATGGCAAGCGAACCTCGTCGGTGTGGCCGTCCTCGATGCCGACGTATTCCTGGAGCCCGCGGCGGCCGATCGTGCGCGTGATCCGATAGCGCGTCGTCGTGGTGCCCTTGCGCGTGGCCATCGTGTAGCCGGACGCGTCGTGTGCGAACGTCGCTTCGCCGCCGGCGTAGTGGATCGTTTGCGTGAAGTCGCCGATCACGCCTTCGGGGCCCGCGTTCATGACCTTGTGGAGCGATTGCGACCACCGCCCGAATTCGTCGGGATGGCAGGCACCGCACGCGTTCGGTCCGATGTAGTCGGCGCGCGCGATGTTCGAGTGCGAGCTCGGCACCGGTGCGGGTGGCGGGCCCGGCGGCGACGCGGCTTCGCATGACGCGACCACGAGGATCGCGATAGCTCTGCCGGGGAAGCCCACGACCCGACCTTACTCGATACAATCGACCCGATGGCTGACAACGTTCAGGACAGGTTCAAGCTCTTTATCGGCGCGCTCGACGATGCCGGCCAGGTCAACGATCTGGCGAAGGACGTGATCGCGTGGGCGGCGAAGGAGAAGGTCAGCCCGAAGTCGGTCGGTTGCGCGGTGTCGAAGGACAAGCTGATGCTGACGATCGGCTATCGCGAGGGCGATGAACCCGCCGAGGTCGAGCTGCACTCGATGAAGATCGGCCGGGTCGGTACGCTCGATGCGGACGAGCTGTCCCGGTTCACGCGCGCGATCGAATCGGGCGGGATGAACTGGCCGCCGGTGATTGGCCACACGTTGTACGTGACGAAGAACAACGATCTGTATCTCGTGATCCTGACCGCCGTCGAAAAGCGCGAAGACGAGTAACTACCGGGCGGTGAAGAAGTCCGCGCGAAGGCGTTCTTCCATCGCGCCGATCGACGTCGCGATATCCTCGTGAAGCTCGGCGCGCATCACGCCAAGGTCGTAGCGAACCTCGGCGCGCAAGCGCTGCATCTGCGTTTCGAGCCCGACAAAACGTGTGTCGATGTTCGAGAATCCGTTCGCGATCAGGCGCCAGAGTTGATCGAACTGTTCCTGGGTCACGAGATTGTTTGTACCTGCGGCCATGCGGGAGCAACACAGCATTTGGTGTGCCCGTCTAACTCCCGGTGATCTCGTCACCGCGTGTCCCTCGGCCGCATTTGTCCGAGATCCGTCGGACATCACCAATTCGCGGTCGCGCGCACATCACATGGTGACCATGCGAGCGACGCGACATCGACGAGCCAGCGATGCCGCCGCTGCTGCGCTTTCTGCGTCTCTTCCGACAGCATGTCGCCGAGAGGCAACGCGACCTTCAACGTGGCCGGTGGCTTGATCGATTCGCACACGTCGAGCCACGCGTCCTCACCGCCGAGCGCGCCGTTGAACGACACCAGCTCCCACGGCACGCCCGCGCGGCGCTCGGCGAGATACGTGGTCACGTCGCGGATCTGATCGGGGCCACGCAGGCCGCCGAAATGCACTTCCTTGAGCTTCGGCGCCGACATCATGAGTAGCGCTTCGACCAACTTCAGCAGCTGCGCCGTCGACGATCGCTTGAACGCGAACGCACAGCGCTCGAGCGCGTCCAACTTCGATCGTTGCAACGCCGCGGCGAACGTCGGCTTCATCGTGTCGCTCTCGAGATGCACCTCGAACAGCGCAGCATGCTCGAACGCTTCGAGCGCGAGATCGCCGACGATGTACGCGCGTTCGAGGGCCGGCATCGCCGTGAGGTAATCCGCGAGCTGACCGAGCGAGCCCGGATTCGGTGCGAGGAACGACGTGACCGACGGCACCGGATGCCCGACGAACGCACTCGAGAACAACTCGCCCGGACTCGCCGGCGCGCACAGGATCTCGAGCCGGCGCGGCTGATCTTTCGCGATCCGTGCGACGAGCTCCGCACACGAGCTGACCTCGCTCGTGAAGCCCGCGCGCAACTTGCCGAACTGCGCGTCGATCCGGATCCCACCACCCGTGCGCGCCGCGCGCTGTTCGGTGACCGAGCGCTCGACCGGGCCGGGCGTGCAATGCGTGATCGCGACATCGGTCGAGCCGCGCAACTTCTCGAGACAAAACGCGCCGAAGTCGTTCGCGACGAGCTGATCGATCGTGCGATCCGCGCTGCTCGAATGAATGATCGTGCCGCCGTCCTCCGCGAGATCGACGCGCTCGAGACACGCGCCATACCGCGCGCCCGCGACGACGGTCTCGTGCCGCGCGATATACGCGACACCCGCGTGCCACGTGACCGCGTGTGGCCACCCGGGCGCGAGCTTGTCCGCCATCTCGTCGACCGCGTTCGTGGCGAGCGCGAGCCGCAGCAACTTCTGACCAACGGCGAGCAACAAGTGCTCGTTACCGGCGGCGCACAACGCGAATGGCTCGTTCGCCGAATACGCGAGCGCGGCCGTGCGACCACCGCGTTGCACGTAGACATCGCTCTTGCCGTGCAGCGTCCACGCGAGGAACTCGCCCGCGATGATCAATTGATCGATCGTGCCCGGCACGCTCGTGATCTGTTGCGTGACGCCGCCGACGAGTCGGCCGATCACCGAGCCTTCGCCTTCGGCCGCGCGCGCGAAGTACGCCGCGTGACGATCGGCGACGAGGCAGGTCAACCACGCGAGTCCCGGCTCTTCGACGTGCGCGACCGCGCCACTGACGGCGACGCGCAACATCGCGCCGTCGTGCCAGACCAGCTCCGCTTCGGTCGCCGCGAGTCCGCGCATGCGTGCCGGCGGGAGTGGGATGCCGCGCACGACCGGCTGCTTGCCGCGCGAGCTGGCGGAGATGATCCGGTGCAGGCCGCTAGCATCAGGATCGGCCTCGGTCCAGTAGATCGTGCCGTCCCGGGCAGTTAGCCGGCTCCCGCCGATCGCCGTGTAGCTCGAGCTAGCCACGATGGACGTTCACTTTACCTGATTGCGCAAACCGGATCTGGTGTACGTAACAGCACCGTGACGTGCCCCAACGACGAAACGCTGCTCGCGATGGTCGAGCGGTCGCTTCCGCCGGGGCGATTCGGTGAGATCGAGCACCATCTCGATAGTTGCGAGACCTGTCGCAAGATGGTCGCCGCGCTCGCGCTCGGCTCGCGACCCACGCTCGATCACGAGCACGTCCCATTTTCGGGCATCGATCTCGTCGCCGGCAACATCATCGCGAATCGCTATGCGGTCGTGAAGGAGCTCGGGCACGGCGGCATGGGCACGGTGTACCTCGCGAACGATCGCACGCTCGTGCGCGAGGTCGCGTTGAAGCTGCACCGCGCGGGCTCGGGTCCGGGTGGCGACCGGCTCCAACGCGAGGCGATCGCGATGGCGCAGCTCGCGCATCCGAACGTCGTCAACGTGTTCGAGATCGGCCAGCACGACGACCGGATGTTCGTCGCGATGGAGTACGTCAAGGGCGGCACGCTGCGCAGCTGGCTCGCGGAAGCTCCGAGAGACTGGCGTGCGATCGTCGCTATGTTGGTCGAGACCGGGCGAGGCCTCGCGGCGGCGCATGCGGCGAACCTGATCCATCGCGACTTCAAGCCGGAGAACGTGCTCGTCGGTGTCGATGGCCGGCCGCGCGTCGGTGACTTCGGCCTCGCACGCAGTGATGGCGCGCCGACGAAGGTCGATCCGGACTCGCTCGCGGTCGCGCTCACCGTCACCGGTGGCATCGCGGGCACGCCGGCGTACATGGCACCGGAGCAGCTCGCCGGCGAGACCGTCGACGCGCGCTGCGATCAGTTCGCGTTCGCGGTCGTCGCGTGGGAAGCGCTGTACGGCAAGCGGCCTTGGCTCGGTCCGACGATCTCGACGTTGTTCGAGGCGATCGAGCGCCACGAGCTCCCGAAAGTGTCCTCGCAAGTACCGGAGCGCGTCCGCCGCGTCGTCGAGAGGGGCTTGTCGACGAAGCCGGCGGACCGCTATCCGGATCTCGCCGCGTTGCTCGCGGATCTGCGAGGCGCTGCGACGCCGCGGACCAAGCGCAACGCGGCGATCGCGGCGGCGACGGTCGCGGTGCTCGCCGGGGGTGGCTATGCGGCGGCCGCCACGGTGTCGTCGCGCCACGAGGCCGAGGCGTGCGATGCCGCCGCCGCCCGCGTGCGAGGTGGTTGGTCGGGACCGGCGCACGCGATCTTGGCGTCGACGTTTCAGGCGTACGGCGCGACGGCGGCAACGAGCTCGTTCGAACGCACCGCGGCCACGCTCGATCGTTATTCGGACGCGCTGTCCGATGCGATGGTCGCGACGTGCCGCGATCACGACGCGCCGTTCAAGGAGCGCCAGGCGAAGCAAGCGTGCCTCGTCCATCTCGGGATGGATCTGAACCACGCGGTGCTCGCGCTCTCGATGGTCAAGAATCGCTCGATCATCGCGCAGGGCCCGCAGACGGCGTGGTCGTTGTTCGATCCGCACCCGTGCAGCGATGCGTCGGTGAGGCCGAACGCGAGTTATGCGCCCGACGATCAGGCGAAGCTGTCGGAGCTCCGCGCGGACGTCCACACCGCGAAGTTCAAGGACGGCCTGAAAGTCGGCCAAGCGTTCCTCGCCGACATTCGCGCGCGCAAGGACAAGGCGCTCGAGCTCGACGCGCTCCTCCTCGTGGCCGAGCTCGAGACCACGATCGATCCGAAACAGTCGATCGCGGATCTCGAATTGGCGGAGCAACTCGCGGAAGCGCAAGGTCGTGACCTCGAAGCATCCGAGGCGCTCGATCGGATCGCGCAGACCAGCGGGACCGAGATCCACGATCACGCGCTCGCGCATCGTCAACTCGGGATGGCGAAGGCCAAGCTCGCGCGAATCGGCGGCAACACCTCGATCGAAGCGCGGCTCGCGATGACCGAGGCGCAGGTGTTCGCCGACGAATCGAAGCTCGCCGATGCCGAGAAGGCGATGACCGCGGCGATTCCGTTGTTCGAGAAGGCGTACGGCGCGGAGCATCCGTATCTCGCGTCGGCGTGGGGCGCGCTCTCGCAAATCTACAACGCCGAGGGCAAACGCGACGAGGCCACGGCGGCCGCGCAGAAGTGCGTGACGATCGCGAACGACACGCTCGGTCAGGATCATCCGACCACGGCCGGTGCAAAGCTCGCGCTCGCACAGGCGCTGATCGACAAGGAACAATTCGCGGACGCGAAGAAGCTGTTGCTCGAGGCCGATGCCACGTTCGCGAAGATCTACGGCGAGGTCCATGTCACTCGCGCGTCGGTGCAGGGCAACCTGTTCAACGTCGATCTCGCGATGAAGGACTACACGGCCGCGCTCGCGGATTCGACGAAGGCGTACGACATCCTCGTGAAGGCGATCGGGCCGAACGCGCTGTACACCGCAGGGCCGGAGCGCGATCGCTCGGTTGCACTCGGGGCGTTGAACCGGTTGCCCGAGGCCGATGCCGCGGCCACGCACGCGCTCCAGATCATCGAGGCTGCAGGCGCCGATGGCGAACAGCGGCTCGCCGGTGCGATCAGCGATCTGTGCGAGGTCCAGATCGCCGAAGCGAAGCCGGCGGCGTGCATTCCGAATGCGGAGCGAGCGATCGAGGTGATCGAGAGTCACGGTGCGGGCGCGGATCCGTTGGAGCTCGCCGATACGCGGTACGTGATGGCGCGCGCGATGTGGGACGCCAAGCTCGATCGACCGCGCGCGCTGAAGCTCGCCGCGCAAGCGATGGCGGAGCATCCGGTCCCGGATCGCAAGGCGATCATCGCGGCGTGGATCAAAGATCATCCGTTGAAGTGAGCCGGCGATGGAGACGATCGGCGCGCGCGAGCTGGTGATCGGTTTTCCCAAGTACGTGAAGATCGCGGCGGCGGCGCGCGGCACGATTCGGATCGAATCCGAAGGTCAGGTCTACGGCGTCAACCTCGAGACCGGCGCGCGCGTACCGCCCGAACCGGAGCAAGACCACGAGGCCCCGCCCTCGCCGTTCGTCGCGAGCACGGGTGCGAAGATCGGCTACGCGGACAAGCCGTATCTCGACATGTGGTTGTGGGGCGATCGCCCGGTCGTCGACGATCACGTGCGCGGTCGGATGATCATGGGCCGTGGCGATGTCGTCCTGAGCTTCGGCTACGAGACCGTCACGTTGCTCGAGCGCGCCCGCAATCGCGCGTGCTCGATCGAGATTCCGCCGGTGATCGATCTCGCGGATCGCGTGACCGGTGGCATCTCGGGCAACTTCGAAGCGCTGCCGCTCTATGTCGAGCCCGGCTTCCTCGTGTTCATGCGAACGCCGGCGTTGCTCGTCGTCGGTGTCGAGGATCTCGAGCGCGCGTTGATCTTCGATCACGTTCGCTGGGGGATCGAGACCGTCGTCGCCACGCGCGAGCCCGCGCTCTCGCTGCCGGCGGCGCGCGGCAAGTGGTATGCGGATCACGTGGTGACGGACGCGGGCTCGCTGCACGTCGATACCCGCAAGCGAAGCGAGCCCGTGCGCGTGGTCGATCGGTTGTGGCCGCCGAACGGCTGGGCGACGGTCGAGCTGAAGAACGGAACCACGATGCCCGCGTTCCCGGTACCCGAAGGCTTCCGGACGCTCGAGGCGGACGCGACGATCGAGGACGCCTTCTGGGACATGCCGTCGCTCGTGGATTGGCCCGGCGTCGACCTCCCAGATCCGGCGGCGCCGCCGCGCGGCTACAAAGAGCTCGTCACGGTGCCGCGCCTGTCGACCTACGCGGCCGCGGTCGACTACGCGAAGCGCGTCCGACTCGGCGAGCGCAAGGCCAGCGACAACTTCGACTACAAAAAGGATCTGAAGGCACTGCGCGGCACGAGCGCGTCCGCCGCGAGCCGCGTGCTCGCGAAGCTCGTGGGGAAGCGCAATCGCAAGCTGTCCGCGGCAGGCGTGTACGCGATTCCAGCGCTCGTCGCGATCGCGGCCGATCCGACGACGAAGTGCCGGGTCGAGTTGGCCGGCGAGCTCGATCGCGTGCTCACGCATGCGCGATTCGCGGACACCCGGCAGCCCGAGGTGATCCACGCGTTCCGGATCGCGCTTCCGCTGATCGTGAGCGCCAAGCGGGTGACCGAGCGCCTCGCGCGATCGTTCGGCAACATCATTCGCGCACTCGCGCGCGAGGAACACGACCCGGCGTGGTGGAACGCCGCCGCCGCCGCGATTCCTTCGCTGCCCGAGCGCGCGCCCGACGAAAACGACTACTACGATCCGGACGAAGAATAGATGGAGACGATCAACGCTCGCGAGCTCGTCATCGGCTTCCCGAAACTCGCGAAGGTCACGGCAGGTGCGCGCGGGACGTTGCGGATCGAAGCCGAAGGCAAGATCTACGGGCTCAACCTCGAGACCGGTGCGCGCATCACGCCGGAGCCGGAACAGCGTCACGACGCGCCGCTCGTCCAGCCGACGATGCCGTTCGTCGAGACCACCGGGGCAAAGCTCGGGTACGCGGACAAGCCGCAGCTCCGCGCGATCACGTGGGGCGGTCGCCCGGTGGTCATCGACTATGCGGTGATCGATCTGAAGCTCGGCGACGACGACTTCGTGCTCGCATGCAAGACCCGCGAGGTCGTGCTGCTCGATCGCGCGAACGCAGTCGTACGCCGGCTCGAGGTACCGGATCCGATCGATCTACATGATCGCGTGACCGGTGGAATGTCGGGCTCGCTGTCCGGCGCGGTGTATGTCGAACCCGGGTTCGTCGTGTTCTTGCGCTCGCCATCGGTGCTCGTCGTGCCGGCAGAGGATCTGCGGCGCGCGATCGTGTTCGACGAGGTCCGCTGGGCGATCGAGACGATCCTCGCAACGCGCGAACCCGAGCTCGCGATCGATGCCGCGCGCGGCAAGTGGCGCAAGGACCAGGTCGTCACGGCATCGGGATCGCTGGAGGTCGATACGACCGGCACCTCCGATCCGGTGCGGGCCATCGATCGATTGTGGCCGCCGAACGGTTGGGCTCGCGTCGAGCTCGCGGATGGCACGACGATGACGGCGCTGAAGCCGCCGCGCGAGTTCCGGACGATCGACAAGGAGCCGGTCACGACGGCGCCGTTGTTCTGGGACGTGCCGCGAACGCGCGATTGGATCGCGGTCGAGGTTCCGGACGTGCCGGTGTTGGCAGGCTACGAAGATCTGCGCGTGCCGCGCGAAGCGACGATCGCGGCCGCGCTCGATGTGTGCGAGCGCGTGATGCTCGACACGAAGCAGGCGGTGAAGGCCAAGTTCGCCTATCGCACCGCGTTCGCGAAGTTCGCGAGCGCCGAGGCACTCCGACCGTTCGCCGCAGACGTGATGGTGAACCACGAGCTCGTCGGCGAGACCTCGACACCCGCCGCGGTGTACGCGATTCCGGCGCTCGTCGCGATCGCGGGCGATCCGGCGGCGCAGGGACGTGGTGACCTCGCGTGTGCACTCGCGGCGGCGCTGCGGCGCGCGTTGTGGAATCAGGTCCCGCGAACGCCACAGCCGAATCTCGTCTATGCGTTTCGCAAGGCGTTGCCGCTGATCTTGGTGACGCGCGAAGTGACCGATCGCGTCGCGCTCGGCTTTGGCGTGATCGTCGCGCTGCTCGCGCGCGCCGACAACTATCCGACGTGGTGGACGGAGCTGGTCAAGATCAACCCGGACGTCGCGCGGTTCGCCGAAGCGCGACTCCTCGCGAACGCGCTCCACGCGGTCGACGACGAACGCTTCTACGATCCGTACGACAACCCCGAACGCGGTGATGGCTATACCTCGGGCTGGTGGAACGAGGAAGACCTCGACGACGAGGAAGAGGAAGAGCTCGACGACGACGATGATCTCGAAGACGGCGACGATGACGACGATGACGAAGCCGACTAGCAGGTCACTTCCGACGAGTCGACGAAACGAAGAGGATCTCGACGACGACTAGATACGTCTGAACGCGCATGCCCAGCTGGCGCGGGCGCTCCGCAGACGAAGGTAGCCACGAAGCGTCGAAGCGTGCGAAGGGGCGAAGGATCTGGTTTGAGAATCCCTTCGACCAACTTCGAAGCTTCGTGGCTATCTTCGTCTGGGACGGCGCTCGCGTGAGCAACCACATCGAGTCGAGTAGTGCGCTCACGCCTCGATCGCGAAGTCGCGGACTTGGATACGCGAACGTGACAACTAGTCGATGCCGATCAAGTAATCGAACTGCGCTGTCGTCCCGAATACCGCGAGGTTGACGCCTTGATCGTTCGTCACGGTCGCCGCGTGCATCCCGATCTTCGACGTTTCGGGGAACGTGCACGTTGTCGTCGTACCGTCGTTCAGCGTGGTGTACGTGACGGCATAGCCCTGCGCGAGCGTCGGCGCCGAGCCAAACGTCGCGTTGTCGTACGCGCCGGCGTCGAACTTTAGCCAATCGTACGTGCTCGCTCCATTGTGCGTGCTGAGCTGGCCGCAGCCATCGCCGACGCCGAAGTCCGCGACCGGCATCGTCGGATCGCGCCCGAAGATCGTCATCAAGACCACGCCCCGTGTCGAAAACGAGTTGTTGACCGGGCCGAACGTGACGTGCGTCGTGACGTACATGTTCAGCGAGGCCATGTCGTTCTTCCAGAACACGGCGAGGTCGCTGTTGCCGACTTGTTGGAGCTGACTGTTCGCGACCGTGAAGTCCGCGTTCGTGCCCGCGATGTTCCAGTCCGTGATCTCGGACTGCGCATCGAACGGGAGGAAGAACACGATCTTGTCGGCGGCGGTCGGCCGCGGATCGCACACGTCGCCGACACCATCTTCATCGGCGTTCGCTTGATCGGCGTTCGCGATGTGCGGGCAGTTGTCGCACGCGTTGCCAACGCCGTCCTTGTCCTCGTCGGCTTGGTCGGAGTTCGCCTTGTCGGGACAGTTGTCGATGCCATCGGGCACGCCATCGCCATCGCGATCCGCGGCAACCGTGGGAACGCACGCCGCGGACAAGCCCGCGCCTGCCGACGAGTCGTAGCGATAACCGGACGCGCACGTCGTATCGGTGAAGCTGCAATACCCGGTCGGCTGGCATACACCGGCGCTCGCATCGCCGAGCCGGCATTGCGTGGATTCACTGCACGCGAACGTGGCGATCGGCTCGCACGCCGACAACAACACCACCGCCCAAAGGGCCATTCGCACGCTTCAATTTTACTAGAACAGGCGGCCCTGCGGACTGTTTCCACCACCGCCCGTCGGCGCTTTGCTCGGCGCGACCAGGCCCATGTGCTGGAAACCTGCGGCGGTGGCGATCCGACCCCGCGGCGTGCGCGCGATAAATCCGACCTGGAGCAGGAACGGCTCGACGACTTCCTCGAGCGTGCCCCGCTCTTCCGAGAGCGATGCGGCGACCGCTTCGATGCCGACCGGACCACCATCGAACCGTTCGCAGATCACCGACAGGTACGCGCGATCGAGTGCATCCAAGCCGGTGTGATCGACCTGCAGCCGATCGAGCGCGGACGCGGCGATATCGCCGTCGATGTCACCATCTCGCTCGACCTTCGCGAAGTCACGCACACGGCGCAATAGCCGGTTCGCGATCCGAGGCGTGCCGCGCGAGCGCCGCGCGATCTCGGTGGCGCCGTCGTTGTCGATCGCGATGTCGATCAGCCGCGCCGACCGCTGCACGATCGATCGCATGTCC
The DNA here is from genome assembly GCA_047600425.1 of Kofleriaceae bacterium. GTDB lineage: Bacteria > Myxococcota_A > Polyangia > Haliangiales > Haliangiaceae > JABFXX01. The sequence goes on from JASGLC010000001.1 coordinate 1,409,999, forward strand.
GGCAAGTCGTAGTAGCGCAGCTGCCAATGGAAGCCGAACCGATCGAGGAGCGGCGCCGATAACAGGCCCATCCGCGTGGTGGCGCCGAGCAGCGTGAACCGCGGTAGCTGCATGGTCATGGCGCGCGCGTGCGGCCCGTCGCCGATGAAGACGTCGAACTTGAAGTCTTCCATCGCCGGATAGAGGTTTTCCTCGATCGCGGGATGGAGACGATGGATCTCGTCGATGAACAGCGCGTCGCCTTCGTTGAGGCTGGTCAACAGCGCTGCGAGATCGCCCTTCTTGTCGATCGCGGGGCCCGAGCTGACGATCAGGTTCACGCCCATCTCGTTCGCGATCACGTGCGCGAGCGTGGTCTTGCCGAGACCCGGTGGGCCCGCGAACAGGAAGTGATCGAGCGTCCACTTGCCCTGCTTCGCCGCGTGAACCGCGACCTTCAAGTTATCGATCAGCTCGCGCTGACCGATGTACTCGTCGAAGCTGCGCGGGCGCAGCGTGGCCTGCCACGCCTTCTCGCCACCGCCGCGATCTGTGCCCGTGGTCTCGCGCTCGTCGTTTGCCGCAACGCCTTCCGGATCGATGTGCTTCTTGCGCGCCATTTATCTGGGCATGCTCCGCAGCGCCTGCCGTAACAACGATTCTGTAGTCGCGTCCGCCGTGATCGGCAACGTGGAGATCGCGCTCTCCGCTTCGTTCGCGCTCCAGCCCAACCCGACGAGCGCGAGCCGGACATCATCCACCATGGGATTGCCGGTCGACTTGGTGCGATTCGGCAACGGCCTCTGCAGCGCGCTACCGATCTTCGAGTGCAGCAGCAGCTCCGCACACTTCTCGTGCAGCTCGACGGCGAGCAATTCTGCGGTCTTTTTGCCGACGCCTTTGATCTTCGTGAGCCCGGCGACATCCTCGCGCGAGATCAGCTCCGCGATGTGGTGCGGCGAGCTCCCCGAGAGGATCGCGATCGCCGTAGATGGCCCGACGTTCTTCACCGTGATCAATAGATCGAACAACGCGCGTTCCTCGGCCTCGAGGAATCCGAACAGCGCGATCCGGCTCTCCGTGGCGTGCGTGAAGATCTTCAGCGTGACCGGCTCGCCGTCCGCCGGCAACGCACCGTACGTGTAGAGCGACACGATCACGTCATACCCGACGCCGTGGCAATCCACGACGAGGTGCGGATTGTTCGAGACTTCGCGCTCGATCAACGTGCCGGACAACCGCGCGATCACGTAGCCCTCCGGATCGCCTCGACCATCACGGCTGCCCGCGGCTCGGTCGATCGCCCGTGCGTGATCGCGACTGCGAGCGCATCCGTGGCATCCGCCCGCGGCAACGTGCGCAGCCCGATCAGCGCCTGCACCATGCGCGCGACCTGATCTTTATCCGCGCCACCCGATCCGGTGACGGCCTTCTTCACCACCGTGGGTGGATACGAGGCGACGCGCAATCCGGCAAGCCCGATCACCGCCAGCGCCATGCCGCGCGCCTGCGCCAACGCGAGCGCACTCCGCGGATTCTGATGCGTGAACACGTCTTCGACCGCGACGATCTCTGGCGCGAGCTCTTCGATCACTTCTTTCAGGCCCCGCGCGATCTCGCCGAGCCGCGCTTCCATGGGCTTCGATTCCGGCGCGGTCAGGATCCCGCACTCGATGTAACGCAGCGACGCCCCGTGATTTTCGATCACGCCGTACCCGCAATAGCGGCTGCCGGGGTCGAGTCCGAGGATGCGCACCCCTGAACATTACAGCAGTGGTCTGACAGGCCGAAATTACCGGCTGCCGAAGATCGCGGTGCCGATCCGGACATGCGTCGCGCCGCAGCGGATCGCCGTCTCGTAATCGCCCGACATCCCCATCGACAACACCGGCAACGCCCGCCCTGCCTGATCTTGTAAGCGATCCCGCAGCCCGCGCAGCTCGTCGAACAGCGGTGCCGGATCGACATCCGGTGGCGGCATCGTCATCACGCCGTCGACGCGCACGCCGGGCACCTCGATCAACTGCCGAAACAGCTCCGGCGCCGTCGCGACCGTCACGCCACCCTTCGTCACCTCACCACCGACGTTGACCGAGATCAAGATCGGCTGCACCCCACCCGCGCGCTTGCCGAGCTCCGTCGCCAGCGACACCGACTCGACCGCATGCACCAACGCGACCTTTCCCGCGACGAGCTTGGCCTTGTTGCTCTGCAACCGCCCGATGAAGTGCCAACGCAACGGCAGATCCAACGCGGCCTGCTTCTCGGCCCATTCCTGCGCGTAGTTCTCGCCGAAATCCCGCGCGCCCGCGTCGAACGCCTCGCGGATCAGCGCCGCCGGGTGCGTCTTGCCGACCGCGATGATCGTGACGGACTCGGGATCCCGCCCCGCCTGCTCGCACGCCACACGCACGCGATCGCGAACGCCGGCCCAGTTGTCCGCGATCGTCACGACGCGATGCCCTTGGCCAACTGCGCGTGCGCGGCACCGAGCGAGGCCAACGCCTCGAGCACCTCCGCGAGCGGAAGACCGATGATGTTCGTCACCGATCCACGCACGCTGGAGATGAACGCCGCCGCGATGCCTTGGATCGCGTACGCGCCGGCCTTCCCGCGCCACTCGCCGCTCGCCACGTAATCCGCGATCGTCGCCGCCGACATCGGCGCGAAGTCGACCTCGCTCGTCACCGTCTGCAGTAACGATCGCGGCCCCGCAATCGCGAACCCCGTGATGCACGCGTGCGTCCGCCCGGCGAGCTTCTCGAGCATCGCCGTCGCTTCCGCACCATCGGCGGCCTTCGCGAGGATCTCGCCGTCGATCGTGACGGTCGTATCCGCCGCGAGCACCCAACGGCCCGGCATCCGCGCGGCCACGGCAGCGGCCTTCGCGGCGGCGATCCGCGCGACGTACGCCTCCGGATCTTCTCGATCCCGCGGCGTCTCGTCGATATCGGCAGGGACCACTTCGATCCCCACGCCGACGCGCTCCAACATCTCGCGCCGCCGTGGCGACGCCGAAGCCAGGATCAGCACTACGGCATCTTGAGCGACTTCACCGGGGTGGTGGTGAAGTTGAGCTCGACCGACACGCCGTCGACGAACCGCGGCTTGCCGTTCGGACCGATCGCCTCGGTGCAGTGCATCGCGACCGAGCCGTCCGGGTTCAGCGTGTCCTTCACGACCGTGCCATCGCCATCGATGCACGTGTCGACGACCTTCATGTCGTCGTTCGGGTTCGAATCGCAGAACGCCTCGAGGCCGTCACCGTCGACGTCGATATCCGGCGTGCGGCAGTTCGGGTACGTCTTCTGGATCTCGTCGTTCGCCTTCGGCAGCGCGAGGAGCGGCCCGAGGAGGTTCGCGAAGATCGCGTCGAGCAGCGAGTCATCCGGCGTCAGGCCGATCTCCGTCACGTTGAGACCGCGGATCGTGTCCGCCGTCTTCGCATCGATCACGCCACCGAGGTGGCCATTCGAGATCGCACCGTTCGCGCCGACCGTGCCCTTGATCGTGGCGCCCGTGATCTTGAGATCGAGCGTGATGCCATCGGTCACCGGGATGTTGACGCTGAACAGCGACGGACCGGCGACGAGCGCGTTCGAGCTATCGATCACGCCGTCCTTGAACGAGATCAGCGGCGACGCGCCGTCGAACGACAGCGGGTCGAGCGTGATGTCCGGCGGGTTCGTCGCATCGAACGGGCTGCACGCGATCGCGTTGCCCTGCGCGTCGACCGTGCGATCCGCGACGCCGTCGCAGTCGTTGTCCTTGCCGTCGCCGCAGATCTCGGCGTGGCCCTTGTAGATGTCCGGATCGTGATCGTTGCAGTCACCCTGCGCGACCGTCTGGCCGTCGTGGTCTGCATCGGCCGTGTCCGTGGTGTTCGGCATGTTCTGGCCGTCTTCGTCGGCGAGACCATCGCAGTCGTTATCGATCCCGTCGCCGACGACTTCCGGAGCACCCGGGTAGACGTTCGGGTTGTTGTCGTCGCAATCGCCGCCCGAGATGCCGGGGCGCTTGCCATCGCCATCTTTGTCCGTGTCGTAGTCGCCGTAGTACAGCGCGAACTTCACGCACGAATCGGGACCCGGCGTGGGCATGTCGAAGTATTCGAGCGGGATGATGATCTCGTAGTTCTTCAGCGAGTCTTCGATCGCGCTCATCGCGAGCGAGCCGACGGCAGCGAGCTTGTTATCCGGCTTGCCGTCACCGTCGAGATCGAAGCCGTCTTGGACGCCGCCGATCGCGAGCGTGTTGATCACCTGCGGGAACGTGCCCGCGTACGGCGTGACCGCATCGCCCATGCACTCTGGCTTCTCCGGGAACAGAGGCTGTTTGGTGTTGCCACCGTCATCGCCTCCACACGCAGCGGATGCACCAATAACAATTAGACCAAGCAAAAGCTGCTTCATGCGGCTACCCTCGACGGCGACTTGACCACGGCGGATCTGAAAACGTCAATAGTTTGTCTCGCCGTGGTGATGATCACGTCACGCGCTGCGGCACACGTCGCACCATCTGTCGACGACAACAACCGGTACCTCAAGGTCACGCCTTTCGGCGATCGCGTCCGGATCGCGTACACGGTGTTCTTCGGCGAGGTTCCGGGCGCGATCCAACGCCGAGAGATGGACGCCAACCACGATGGCCAGGTCAGCGAGCCCGAGGCGCAGCAGTTGGGAGAGAAGCTGGCCGAGGACGTCCGGGCCGGGCTCGAGCTCGAGGTCGATGGCGTGGTGTCGCCATTTATTTGGTCGAACGTCGAGGTTGGCCTGGGGACAAACGCCGTCGCCGCGGGCTCGTTCTCGATCGATCTCGTCGCGAGCGGATGCTTCACCACGGCGCGCGGCCACCACACGATCCGCCTCCACGATCGATTTCGGATGCCGCATCCGGGCGAGACCGAGATCAAGATCGAGGATGGGATGGGCATCGCGATCGCCAAGGCACACGTCGGACCTGCCGATGATCCGACGCACGACTACAAGTTTGCCGGCCCCGGCGGCCCGCTGACGGATGACGGCCTCGAGCTGATCATCGACGCGGGTCCGAAATCGACCGTCACGCCCGACGCGACCTGCAGCGCGGCACCGGCGCGCCGATCTCACGTGCTCGTGTACGTGGCGATCGGATGCGCTCTCGCTGTGCTAGGCGCCGTCGCACTCGTGTTGCGTCGTCGCACGTGACGCTCCGCCCGCACGTGTGCGCAGGCGCGCGCTTGCTCGCAATTTTGGGGAGTTGCGGCGCCTGGCACGACCACTGCTCTACCGGAAGCCATGAAAGCTCTCATCATCGCTTCGTTGATGGCCCTCCCTGCTCTCGCGTCGGCTGATACCGCGACGCGCGGGCCTGACTTCGTCGCGGTCCAGCCGCCGCATGGTGTCGACCCGTCGGTCGCTGCCTCGGATGGTCTGCAGCCGATCGAGCCGCTCGAGATCGTGATGTTCGGTCTCGATTCGACCTCGTTGGATCCGGCCGCGTTGAGCCAGCTCGACGTGCTCGCGAAATGGATGAAGCACCATCCCGAGCAGAACCTCGTCGTCGAGGGTCACACCGATCGCCTCGGCACGAAGGACTACAACTACGACCTCGGCGAGCGCCGTGCCCTCGCGGTGCGTGCGCACCTCCGCAGCTGGGGCATCAGTGGTGATCGCGTGATCACCGCGACGTTCGGCGAGCGCGGCGCCCACAAGCTCGAGAATCACAACGATCGCCGCGTGATCGTGTACGCGTCGGATCGCCCGCGTGACGTGCTCGTCCAGCAGGTGGTCCATCAGACGCGCGCCGAGACGGTGGCGTGGTCGGATCGCGGTACGAAGCTGTCGATCACGAAGTAAGGAATGACAGGACGGCGGCCACGAACCGGTCTGCCGCGTCGACATGCGCGAAGTGCGACGCGCGGTCCAGCTGGACGAATTCGGCCGCTGGGACCAGCGCGCGTAACCGATCGCCGACGACCGGTGGCACGACCGGGTCTCTGTCCGCATAGACTAACTGGAGCGGGATCGGAAACGGTCCCGCTCTTAGTTTGTCGACGAAGCGAGCCATCTCCTTCGCGTCCAGGCCATCGCGGAGGTGGCGATAGAACCCGCGCCGACCTTCGCGCGACGAGAGCGGTGCCGCGAGCTCGCGATGCTCCTCTTTCGATTTCAACGATTCGTCGTAGTAGTGGACCTGGCGATGGACCCAGCGCTCGATGTCTCGGCGGATCAAGCGATCGAAGATCGTCCAGCTCGGTAAGAGCTTCATCGCCCAGCGCAGCGCGTGCATCCGGCCGGTGGGCACGCCCGGCGAGTGCGCGTTGACGAGCCGCGAGAACACGTGCGGATCGAGGAGCGCGGCGCGCATCGAGAGATAGCCGCCCATCGAATTTCCGATCGCCGGCACACCGTACGTGCCGGTCTCCTTGGCGATCGCGATGATCGCGCGCGCGAGGACGTCCGGCCCGAGGTAGACGTCCGGCTTGTCGCTGTGACCGGCACCCGGCAGATCGGGCATCACGAGCGAAAACTTCGCGCCGAGCGACTCGAGCACGTAGCGCCACGTGTAGTTGAACCACATGACGCCGTGGATCAGGAGCAGCGGCGGGCCCGCGCCAAACGTCCGCACGGCGATCGACACGCGGCCGAGATCCGGGGTCTCGATCTCGACGGTGGACGGCGTGGTTTCGGCCCAGCGATGCGCCACGCGTGGCCGTTCGGGGACCTCCTCGAAAGGCAGCTGCCGGAACGGTTCAGAAGCCATCGTTTGAGGCTATATTCGCCCGGTTCCGTGAAGAAGTTCCCCGACTTCGTACCGCCTACGAAGGTCAGCTACTTGGACCGAGGTCCAACGCTGCACCTGCGGCGTTGCACGCTCGAAGGCGTCGACGATCCGACCGTCAACTACACGTTCGACAAGGAAGAGATCCTGATCGGATCCACCGAATCGAACGACATCATCCTCGGCGACGACACGGTCTCGCGCTCGCACTGCCGGATCGTCCAAGAGGACTCCGGCTACGTGCTGAAGGACAACAACTCCACGAACGGCACGTTCGTCAACAAGGTCCGCGTTCGCGAGGCGTTCCTGAAGCCCGGCTGCATCATCGGCGTCGGTCAGACCCAGCTGCGGTTCAACGCACACGAGGAAGAAGTCCAGATCGTCCCGTCGCACAGCAATCGCTGCGCGAACCTGATCGGCGGCAACGCGAAGATGCGCGAGATCTACTCGATCATCGAGAAGATCGCGCCCACGGCCACCACGGTCGTGATCGATGGCGAGACCGGCACGGGTAAGGAAGTCGTCGCGCAGGCGATCCACTCGCTGTCGCCGCGCGCGAAGGGCGAGCTCGTCGTGTTCGATTGCGGTGCGGTCCCGCCGAACCTGATCGAGAGCGAGCTGTTCGGTCACGAGAAGGGCAGCTTCACCGGCGCGGTGATGTCGCGCGAAGGCCTGTTCGAGATGGCGGACGGCGGCACGCTGTTCCTCGACGAATTGGGCGAGCTACCGATCGATCTCCAACCGAAGCTGCTGCGCGCGCTCGAGCAGCGCGAGGTCCGGCGCGTCGGTGGTGCGAAGTCGCAAAAGGTCGACGTCCGGATCATCGCCGCGACGAACCGCAACCTCGAGGACGAGGTCAAGGCCGGGCGGTTCCGGCAGGACTTGTTCTATCGCTTGAGCGTCGTGCGGTTGCACCTGCCATCGCTGCACGATCGCGCAGACGACATCCCGCTGCTCGTCCAACACTTCCTGGACACCGGCTTCTATAACAAGCTGCCGAATGGCCAGCAGCGCGTGCGCAATGCGTCGCGCGAGGCGCTGATGGCGCTGCAGAACTATCCGTGGCCGGGCAACGTGCGCGAGCTCGTGAATGTCGTCGAGCGCGCGGTCAGCTTCTGCGATCGCGGCGTCATCGATCTCGAGCAGCTCCCGGATTACATCCGCAGCGCGAAGTCGCCGCCGCAGCAGGTGCCGAACACGTTCAAGCGTGCGCAGAGCGTCCCGCCGGCGGCGAGCCTCGCGGCGCAACCGCCGCCGACTCCGGAAGAGCTGCTCGCGACGGGCATCACGTTCAAGGATGCGAAGGAGCGGTGGGTCACCACGTTCGAGCGCGACTACATCATGCAGATGCTGCGGCGGAACAACGGCAACATCTCGCATGCGGCGCGCCACGCGGATATCGATCGCAAGTACTTCCGAAAGTTGATGAAGAAGTACGACATCGCGTCGGCGGCCGGCGATGACGACGCCGACGAGTGACCCGGAGCGCGGGGACGGCGCGGACGATGACGAGGAGCTGGACTTCGATGCCAGTGCGCCCGTCGATCCGAACGATCTGCTCGGCGAACGCTCGCATCTCGACGCGAACGGCAAGCCGAAGATCATCAAGCGCGATCTGATCGTCCCGGCAGAGCTCGCCGGCTTGCGCCTCGATCACTTCGTGAAGACCCAGATCGCGCGGCTGTCGCGGACGAAGATCCAGACGATCATCGAGACCCAGTTGCGGCGCGCGGATGGCTACGCGCCGAAACCGGCGACGAAGGTGGCCGAGGGCGAGCACTACATCATTCGTCGCGAGGCGAAGGCCGAGCCGCCCTGCCCGCGCACGTTCGGAGTGGTCTACGAAGACGCGCGGATGCGGATCATCGACAAGCCCGCGGGCCTGCCGGTGCACGCGACCGCGAAGTTCTACTTCAACACGCTCGCGCGCGTGATGTGGGAGCGCTATCCGACGGAGCGAGAGCTCCAGATGTGTCATCGGCTCGATCGCGAGACGAGTGGCTGCATGGTGATCGCGCGCGATCGCGAGGCGGCGGCGTACTTGAAGCAGGCGATCAGCGAGAAGCAGCGCGCCACGAAGGAATATCTCGCGGTGGTGTATGGCGCGCCAGATTGGGACGAGATCACGTTGGATCAAGCGCTGCGGATCTCGACGGAGAAGGACGATACGAAGCTACCGACGGTGAAGGTGCTCGTGGATCCCGCGGGGATGACGGCGGCGACCCGCGTGAAGGTCGAACAACGCGGCGAGATGTCGTTGGTGCGCTGCACGTTGTTGACGGGCCGGCAGCACCAGATCCGCGTGCATCTCGCGCATGCGGGGTTTCCGATCGTCGGCGATAAGATCTACGCGCATGGCGACCAGGCGTTCATCGATTACTGCGATCGCGGGCTCACGCCGGAGCTCGCGAAGCTGTTCGTGCTGCCGCGTCAGGCGCTGCATGCCGCGCGGATCACGGTGCCGCATCCCGATGGTGGTCAGGTCACCGGCGAAGCACCACTGCCGGCAGACATGCTCGGTTTATTGCCAGCGCCAGTCGGCGTGCGATGACGTGACCCACGCGATGCCCTCGTCCTCGGTGACGGTGACGATCGGATCGCCGTCGAGCGTGCCATCGAACGGGATCAGCACCGGCGTGTTGTTCTTGTAGTAGCCCAGCGGTTTGCGATCCGGATACGGTCCGACGTGCGTCTTGAACGAGCCATCGGCGGAGAGCTCGCCGACGATCGCGATCGGCTTCATGTCGAAGTGCGCGGGCGCGGGATACGCCGGGGCGACGAACATCGTGTAGTAGAGGCGGACGCGCTCGAACTTCACGTCCGGATAGCGGCGCTGGGCTTGCGCCCACATCGCGCGCATCCGCGCTTCGAGGCGCTTGGGATCGCGCTCGTCGAACATCCCGCGGTTGGAGTGATCGAACCAGCGCTGGATCGTGACGTCGACGGCCGGTGTGACCTCGAAGTGATCGCCGGGGATGACGTAGTCCGAGTGACCGGTGTAGGGCTCGTTCGCGAGCACGGTCGAGAACATCGGGAAGCCCGAGAACGGATACGTGTTGAGCTTTTGATCGAGCGCCGGGATCAGCGCGGTGAGCACGTCGTAGCTCACGAACACCACGATCCAGATCCGGATCGCGAGCTTCGGTTGCCAGGTCGGGGGAGGCACGACCTCGACGGGTTTCGGCCGGCGCAGCAACCAGTCCCAATCGACGAACACCGCGAAGAGCGGCAGCCAGTGCGGGTTCCACAGGTTGACGACGAACGCGAGCGCCACGGTCTCGAGTAGGAAGAACGCGCCGCAGAATGCGCGGATCAGCGGATGACGCGTCATGAAGCACGCGAGGAGCGGCGCCGCCTGCGAGATCAGATTCAACACGGCGACGGTCCGGTACTTCCACGGATCGTCGATGATCCAGTTCACCAGCTGCGGGCGCGGCAGGCCCGCGAGATCGAACCGCGCGAGTAACTGGTGGCGCAGGTTGTCGCTGACCGCCCAGCGCAGCGTGAAGTGGCCGTGCATGATCTTGTGGAACGCGGCGCACGCGAACATCACGGCGACCGCGAGTTGGACGAGCCGGAGCGACCACTGATACGCGCGCGGCAGATCGATCGCGGGCAGGCCCCGGCGATGCCGGATCAGGGCATCGATCGAGAGGACGTCACCGCCGCGCGCGCCGAGGAACGCGCATTGGGCGAGGAACACCACGTTGTATTGGTGCGACCACCGCGTGCTCGATGCGAACGACAGTGAGGCCAGCGCGAGGGCCGTCACGAAGCTGACCGCCGTAGAGATCCTCGTCTGGAAGCCGGCCAGCATCGCGACCGTGGCCGTCCACGCGATCACCCACAGCGCGCTCACCACGATCGCGGGCGGTGGCGTTCTGCCGAGCAACATCCAAATCCCGACGGGGCGATACAACGTGTGACTGCCGGGGACGTCGCCGGTCGAGACGTTGTTGTCGAGCCGCGCGAGTGTGAGCAACACCGCAGCGGCGATCGCGATCCGAACGATCGCGACCGCATAGCGCCCGCCCTCGGCGAACCAGTAGCGCTGCCAACGACTCACGCGTCTACGTTACACTCGGCGCATGCGTTACGCACTGGTGGTCGCCGTGGCGATCCTCGCGGGTGGTTGTGGGCACAACTCGTCGGCGGCGGGCGATGACGATGATGGCGGCAACTCCGACGGCGGTGGTGGCGGCGATGACGACGGCGGCGGTAATCAGGGCTTCGCCACCGTCAAGCTCACGCTGAATCATCGCCCCGCAAACGGTGCGCAATTTTCATTCATCGTCGCGTATCGCGATGGTGCCGGGCCCTGGACGCTATCGGACATGCCGACGGGCGATGACTACTCGTTCCACATCTACTCGCCGGTGTATTCGGTGATGTGGACATGCATCGGAGCGTCGGCGCAGAACGCGACGATTCGGCAGGTCTCGATGATGTCGTTCGCGGTGTCGGATCGAACGTCGTTGTCGGCGGACGTGCCGCCGCGATGTGCGGAGGCGGCCGGTCTCGTCACGTTGCACGGCACGCTCGCGAATGGTGGGTTCACGGATAACTACGTCGTGCGGTGGGGCGATCGCCAGGCGACCGTCGCGAACGGTTCGTACACGATGCAGGTGCCGCCGGGCACGCACGATCTCGTGTTGCTCGAGGCGTCGTCGATCAGCATCGGTGACGCGCAACCTTCGGGTGCGTTCGTGAAGCGCAACGTCACGGTCAATGCGGCGACCGAGGTCGATCTCGATGCGAATGGCGTCGAGGATCTGCAGGCGTTCGATGTCAGCGATCTCGATGGCGGGACGAAGCAAAGTGCGACCACCACGCTCTATGCGGCGGGGACCACGGCGCCGCTCGCCACGCAGACGTCCGGTAGCTACACGGTGATGTCGCTCGCTACGGATCAGATGGGCGCCGGCGATATCTACGATCTGCAACTGAGCGAGACGTCTGGGACCGCCATGTCGACGCGAACGCTCGCGACGGCCACGCCCGGCGAGCTCACCTGGACCGACGTGCCCACGTTGGGTGCGGTCGCCACGTCGGTCGGCGCGGCACAACCGTATCCGCAGCTCCAATCGAGCTGGCCGATGTATGCGAACGCCACGGGTTACACCTGGGCGATCACGCAAACCGCGACGAGTGGGCCGGGCACGGCGACGATCGTGTGGGCTGCGCAATTGTCCCCCAGCGTGCTCGGTGCAGCACCGGCATTCGAGATGCCGGATTTTTCGCAGCTCGGTGGCTGGAATCCGTCGCTGCAGCTGGTCGCCGGCAAGGCGGTCGTGGGTGGGGTGCAAGCGCAGGTGTCGTCGGCGACCGGGGATTTTCCGCCGATCACGCCGCCGCCGGCGGGGACGAAGCGGACGATGGCGTCGACGACGTTCGCCCTGACTCCGTGACGTGGTAAGCCAGTCATCGGTGGCCATCAAAGATCGCGCTGCGCCGTTCTCGCGGAAGCACCGCCGGTATTGGATCCCGGTGATGGGCGGCATGATCGTGATCGGCATCATCAACATCGTGCTCGGCCTGAAGTCCTACAAGCCGATGCCGGCGAATCCGCAAAAGGTCGAGCTCCACCTCCATCAGCGCGATGCCGGGGTCGATGCGCAGGGCACGATCGGTAACAAGGATCTGCCGGCGGACGTGATGCGCGCGTTCACGCAGAAGTATCCGCGGCTGATCCCGGCGGGTGCGGTCGTGGTGAACGGCAACTTCATCATCAGCTTTCCACCAGGGGGCGAGCTGCATCACGCCACGTTCGATGCCACGGGCGCGTTCGTGGGCGACGATTAATACGGTTGGCAGCTGCTCGCGCTGCCGCGGGCGGCCTCGCACTCGGGAAACGAGAGGAAGCAGTGGCCGGTGCCGGCGATCACGGCGTCGCGCGCCGACGCTTCATCGGGGCCGAAACAGATGACGTGCTTCGTAGGTAGCGTGCCGGGCTCGGCGGCTTTGGTGCACTCGCGGCCGAGTTGGCAGAAGTAGTCGATGCCCGGCGTGAGCCACGCGCTCGGCGGCGCTTGTGCAGCGCGCGAGGTGCCGAGGGGTGCGTCACCGTTGTTCGGGTTGCAGGCGACGAGCACCACCCAAAGGAATCGCGCCATTTCCACAAGATAGCACGCACGCAACCGCCGAACGCTCGGGCCGATACGCCGGCCATGGACCCTTTCGACCGTCTGCGCGATAGCTACATCCACGATCCGCCGAACGCGGCCTATCTACGACGCGAGCTCGCGACGTCCCTGATCGAGCACGGCGAAGCCACCCTGTCCTACTACGAGCTCCTGCTGCTCGAAGCGCACTACGCGCACGTGGCCGGCGAGATGTGCCGTGGTGAATCGCTGCAGCGGCGCGCCACCTTGATCGCGCATCACATCGGCTTCGATCCGGCGAATGCGCGCGCCCATCTCGATGCGATGTACGTCAATCGCCTGCGCTTCGATCGCACGTTGAACGCTGCGCTCGGACGCGTGCCGACGCGCCTGGTCCAGATGGATCTGAAATGCGCGTTGATGCGCTTCGATCCGGCGACGCTCGATCACGACGAGACGCCGGGCTTGCCCGTGCGGATCTGGATGCTCGAGATCGGTGATGTCGATCGACCGATCGTCGTCGAGGGCTTATTCGCCGAGCTCAACCGCACGTTGACCGAGCCCGCGCCCCACGATCCGAACTACATCGGTGCGCGCCTCGTGCAAACGATCGAACCGCGCCCGCAAACCGTCCTCGCTGCCCATGCGCGAGGCGAGCTCGAGCACGCGTACATGTTCATGCCGTCGGTCGCGTGGGTCACCGATGGCATCGGCATCTCGTCGCTCTCGCCGACGGAGCTGATCGCGATCGTCGCGCGGAACTAGCGCTCGCTCTCGCCGCGCAAGTCCAGCACGGTCTTGCCGGCGGCACCGTTCATCAACACGAGCTTCGCGTTCGGCGAATCCGCCAACGCTTTCTGCGCCGCGATCTCCTGCAACCGCAAGATCGCCGTGCTCAGGTGCTGCGCGACGAGCTTCTCGTATTCGTCGGTCGCTTGCGCGTCGAGGCGCTTCGCATCCGCCGCGGCCTGGGCGGCGATCCGCGTTGCATCGGCCTGCGCTTCCGCGGTCGCGCGCGCCGAATTCGCCTGCGCCTCGCTCTCGATCTTCTTGCGATCCGCGCTGGCCCGCACTTCCTCGAGTGCCTTTTGATCCTCGGCTTCCTGTTGCGCGATCACGTACTTCATCTTGAGCGCCGACTGCTCTGCCTCGAGCTTCTCCGTGATCGCGGCTTGCAACGACGGCGGCAGCGTCACGTTCCGCACGAGCACCGCCTCGAGCTGGACATGCCGGCCCTTGATCGCGTTCGCCACGCCATCGCGGATCTGGCGCTCGATCTTGTCGCGTTCCGTCGAGTAGATCTCCTCGGGCTTGAATTGCCCGACCACGCGGCGCGCCTGCGACTTCAGCGTCGGCCCGATCAACACCTGGTAGTACTCGGGGCCGAGCTCGGCATCGAGGCCGAGCACCTCGTCGGGAATCACGTGATACCGGATCGAGGTATCGAGCGTGATGCCCAGGCCGTCCGACGATTGAACCTCCAACCGCTCGGTGTGTTCCTGCGAGCGCACGCTGTAGGTGGTCGCGACATCATCGCCACCGATCCGCCAATCGCCGGGTGTGTAGACGTGTTGATCGACCCCAGCGGGGGTACGAATCACGGCGACCTCGCCGGAGTTGACGCGCGCGTACGTACAAGCCGAGAGCGTGACTAGCGCTAGCCATTGCTTCATGTCGACTACGATGCGTCATCGTTCGTGCACATGCGTTGCGTTCACGCGAACACGTGTGAACACGTGGCAAAGTCCGGTCGTGAAGCAAACCTCGCCCGCCGCCGAACGCAACCGCGAGCCGATTCGCGAGGTCCTCGCGCGCGAGCTGCCCGCCACCGGCACCGTTCTCATGCTCGCCGAAGGCAGCGGCCAGCATGCCGTGTACTTCGCGGCCGCGTTCCCGCACCTGATCTGGCAGCCGAGCGATCCGTCCGCGGAAGCGCGCGAAAGCATCGCGGCCTGGCGTTCCGAAGCGCAGCTCGCGAATCTGCGCGAACCGATGGCACTCGACGTCACGAGCGAGCCGTGGCCCACCGCGGACGCGATCACGTGCATCAACATGATCCACATCTCGCCGTGGGAGGCCACGCTCGGCCTGTTTGCCGGTGCCGCGCGCACGCTCGCCAAAGGCGGGCTCATGATGACCTACGGTCCGTATCGCTTCGACGGCGTGACCGCGCCTTCGAACGAAGCATTCGACCAATCGCTCCGCTCGCGCGATCCACGCTGGGGGATTCGCGATGTCACCGCACTCCGCGAGGCCGCCCACGACTTCGAGCTCGCGAACACCATCGCGATGCCCGCGAACAACCACTGCTTGATCTGGCGCCGCCGCTAGCGCTTCAGCTCGCGATGCCGCGCGAACGTATACGTGAGCCCTGCCCCACCCGGTCGCTCGTACGCGAGATGAGCGACGAGCAGCGTGAACGCCTCCGCCGTGCGACCGACCGACGCATCGCCCGCATCGATCGGATCGAAGCCGAGGTCCTTGATCAACCGAACGGCCGCCGGCACCTTCGCACCGTAGTGGAGGAGCGACGGCCGCGCTGCCTTCTTCCGCCCCGCGTACACGCCGAACAAGCACTCGCTCGGAATCGTGCCGAACGCCGCCACCACGCGCGCCCGCGGCAACCGCTTCGTGAGCTCTTCGGTCGCCGACCAATCCGCACCGAACAGCGGCGCACCATCCTTCATCGCGAGGCACGTCGTGATCACCGTCTTGCCCGCCAGCGGGCCCGCTTGCGCGAGCACGTCATCGATCCGATCCCAATTGACCGCGAGCAGCACCACATCGCGCTGCGCGGCCTCGGTGACGGTCGCCGGCGTCCCGAGCTTCGCCAGCTTCTTCAGATCACGCGCGTAGCTGAACACCACGTCGTGACCGGCACGTGCCCACAGCGTGCCGAGCTTCGCTCCCATCAGTCCGGCGCCGACGATCCCGATCTTCATCCCGCTATCTAATCAGTGATTGGCCCACCACCGCTCGCCTTGATCGCCGATGTTCATCGCGTGCTGGTTGTAGGCGATCCGGAGCTCGCCGGTTTTTTCGTCGAACGACATCTCGAGATTGTTCGATGCGGGTGACGCGATGTACCAGGGCTTCCCGTCGACATCCGCCGGCAGCACGTAGTGCAGCACCTTGATCTTCTTCCAGTGCGCCATCGCGATCTTCTGCGCGTTCGGCACGTCGCCGAGGTCGAGACGCTGCGGACATTGCGGCAACGCACCCGCCATGAACTCCGCCGGATTCGCTTGGAGATGCCGCGGATAGGTCGCGCCGAACCGCCACAGCTTCACGACGGCCATGTCGATCCGGACCTCCGGCATCGTGGTCACCCCGCAATAGCGCTCGAGCCAGAACCGGAAGCTCCGATCGTCCGTCGGCTTCAGCCGCTCGTCGACGAGCTCGCCCTGGATCACAGCATCGCTATCGAGAACGCGAACATCCTTTTCGTCGATGCCGTTCGACGGATAGTCCGTGTCTTTCCAACCGTTGTGGGGATAGGCCCACGCGCGAAACGCGACGAGCGCCTTCTTATCCTTGTCGGAGATCGTCTTTTCGCCCGACCACTTCTCTTTGTCGCCGCCGGCATCGGCACCGACACTCGCCACCAAGATCGCCAGGACCACCAAGTTTGTGCGCATGACGGTAGTGGGCGCTCGGTGCCGGGTTTTGCGCTATTCGACCTTGATCACGTACGGCAAGCGCATCTGTGCGGAACTAGGCTGAACCAGGACACTTGCCGGGATGCCCCGGACCAGCTCCTTGAACACCGGGAGCTCCGACAGCGGGAATTCCGGCTGCGACGCCGATACGACCTTCTCGACATACGACAACCACGACACCGGGACTTTCGGGAACTCCTTGATGTCGAGCTGGGTGTTCGGCGCCATGTGCAACCGAACCCGCGCTTCGTCGAGCGCATCGCCCAGGCCACCGAAGCGATCGACCAGGCCGATCGGCCGCGCCTGATCACCCGTGAACACGTGCCCGCGACCGACGGCATCGACCGCGTCCTTCGTCATGTGACGACCATCCGCGACCGCACCGACGAACCGCGCGTACGAGTAGCGCAGCTTGTCGAGTAGCGCGATCCGCTCTTCATTCGTGTACGGCCGGAACAGGCTCTCGCTATCGGCGCGCGCGCCGCGCTTGAACGTATCGATCGTGATGCCGAGCTTCTTCACGAGGCCCGAGACGTCGAACTTGCCGAAGAAGATGCCGATCGAGCCGGTGATCGTCATCGGCTCCGCGAAGATCGCATCGCAACCCGCGGCCGCGAAGTAGCCACCACTCGCCGCGAGGTTGCTCATCGAGCAGATGATCGGTTTCACGCCGCGCGTGGCGAACACCTCTCGCGCGATCAGCTCCGACGCGAGGGCACTTCCGCCGGGCGAATCGATCCGCAGGATCACCGCCTGGATGTTCGGATCTTCGCGCGCCGCCGCGAGCGCTTGCACGATCGACTCGCCACCCGCGAGCTGCTCGCCGACGACGGGAATCGAGCGCGACGCACCATCCGTGATGTCGCCATCGATGTAGACGACCGCGACCTGCGGATGCTCCCACTGCTCGGAGCGCGTCGACGGCGGCACCGACACCGGCATCACCGCACCGAGCTCTTGCATGATCAGCTGCGCGACCTTGTCGGGCGCCGCGACCGCATCGACGAGCTTCGTGTTTTGCGCGAGCTCGCCCGCGGTGTACGGACCGTCGTCGATGATCTTCTTCAGCTCCGCCGGCGTGAGGTGACGCGCCGAGCTGACCGCCGCGAGCCATTGCTGCCACAGCGACTCGAACAACTCGTCGTGCATGCGCGCCGCGATCGGCGTGGGACCGGTCTCGGTAAATTCTTCCGGCGCCGATTTGTATTCGCCAATCTTCTCGAACTGCGGCACGACGCCGACGAGATCGAACGCGCCCTTGAAGTAGAACGTCTGGCCAGCCATGCCCACGAGCCGCAGGCCACCGGCGGGATCGAGATAGATCTTGTCGGCCGCCGACGCGACGAAGTAATCGCGCGACGTGCCCGACACCATGTAGCTGAACACCTTCTTCTTCGCCGCGCGCAACGCGAGCAGCTCCTGCCGGACTTCTTGCAAGGCGCCCCACCCGGCTTCGGCACCGTCGAACACGACGACCACACCCTTCGCCGACGGATCGTGCAGGATCGACCGCAGCCGCAAGATGATCGCGGTCATCGCGCGGACGTTCAACGTGCCCGTGAGCTCGACGCGCTCGATGTGATCGTCCGGCGGAATCACCGACGCCGGCGGATTCGCGGACACCTTCGCGATGAACGTGCCACCGAGCGTTTTCGTGCCCGTCGCCGTCGAGCGCAGCCCCGTGCCGTACGCGGCGATGCCGAGCTGCCCGAGCGACAGCTCGAAGCCCACGGTCGCCCGGGTCTCGCGAATATCGTTGTCGAGCACGCCCGCCGGCGATTCGTCGATCTCGTGCAGCGCGCGTGATTCCACCGCACCGATCACGTACACGCCGCGCGTGGCCCGCACGCCGACGCGCGCCCAACCATCGACATCTCCACGGGTCTCGCCGATCCGACCGCCGACCGACAGCTCGAGTCGATCCGTGCCGAGTGGCCGCCCGAACAGCTCGAGCTCGTAGCGCCGCTGCACCGGCACGCCGTTGATGTCGCCGGTATCGAGATCCTTCAGGTTCGCGCCGATCGCGAAGTAGTTGTTCGCGTGGATCGCGAGCGCGAGATCGAACGTGTCGACGCCCTCGAGCGGCCCACCGCCCATGAAGTAGTGAAACGACAGACCGACCGAGACGTGCTTGCCGATCGCGTTCGCGTGCGAAACCGTGAGGCGGAACGGCTCGCCCGGATCCTGCGCGAGCTGGGTCCGCGGCGGCCGCAACCACTCGAGGCCGAGGCCGATGCCGATCTTCGGCAGCACGTCCCCGAACAGGTCGGTCGCGGCATAGATCCCGAAGCCGGGGCCACCGCTGGTCGCCACCGCATCGTCCTCGAGATCGAGTGCGAGCGACAGCTCCGGCCCGTGCATGAACGCCATCCCGGCGGGATTCAGCACGACCGACCGCGAGTCGAACTCACCGGCGATCGACTGCGCCGGCAGCGCGAGCCCGTCCGTGGGCTCTTCGGCGTAGCGCCGGTCGACCGCCTGCGCGTGAGCCACGCCGACCAGAACCAAGCTAAACAGCAAAACGCGGCGCATCCGCGCGGACGGTAGCAGATCTATAATCCCAACGTGCCGAACCCGACGCTGCTCGAGAAGCACCCGCTGTTGGTGAACCTGTCACCAGACCAGCTCGCGCGGGTGTCGGCCGCCGGCGAGGTCGAGAGCTACAACGCGAACGAAACGATCGTGAACGAAGGCTCCCTCGGCGACGCGCTGTTCCTGATCCTCAGCGGTCAGGTCGCCGTCCATCG
The DNA here is from genome assembly GCA_047600425.1 of Kofleriaceae bacterium. GTDB lineage: Bacteria > Myxococcota_A > Polyangia > Haliangiales > Haliangiaceae > JABFXX01. The sequence continues at coordinate 1,429,247 of JASGLC010000001.1, forward strand.
CGGTGCGCAGACGTTCGCCACGCTCGGCGGTGGCGAGTTTTTCGGAGAGATGTCGCTCGTCGAGCCGGCGCCACGCTCGGCCACGGTCACGTCGATGTCGGCCACGTTCCTGTTTCGCCTGCCGCACGATGCGCTTCGCCAATTGATCGCCGACGATCCGAACGCGTCCGCCGTGTTGCTCGTGCAGGTCGTGAAGACGTTGTCCGATCGCCTGCGCCGCGCGAATCAGATGCTGTCGTCCGTGGACATGCTCGCGGACTGGCTCGCCGGCTCGATGGTGTGACGACCGAGGCCGATCTGCTCGCGGCGATCCGCGCGGATCCCGACGACGATGCGCCGCGCGCGATCTACGCCGATTGGTTGATCGAGCGCGGCGACCCGCGCGGCACGTACATCCAGCACGCGTTGCATCGTTCGTCGACATCCCACGATGACGAGATCGAAGCGAAGTGGCAAAAGGAGCTCGGCGCGGCCTGGCCCGACTCCTGGATCGCGTTCGATCGCGGGCTACCGGTTTCGGTCTCGGGCTACACGAAATCGCTCGAACGACTTCGCGATGTCGTCGCGCGGTTTCCGATCACCACGCTGGGGGTTCGCGATCGCGACAAGTTCCCCGCGTTCTTGGACCTGTCGTACATCCGGACGCTCGTGCTCCAATCGTGGAGCGTGTCTCGCGAGCTCGTCGACGCGCTCGCGCGAGCACCGATCGCGCCGCGCGCGCTCGAGGCGAAGTGGGGAGCCATCACCGACGATCATTCGGAACCACTCGCGGCCGTGCCGTGGTTTCGCGCACTCGAGAAGCTCGACATCGAACCGCGCGGCGGACTCTCCGATACCGGGTTCGGTCGGCTGTTCGCGCACCCGATGCCCGAGCTCCGGGACCTACGCATCTGCGGGCGAGGCCTGAGCACGTCGCCCGTGCTGTCGAATGTCGCCTCGATCGTGAACGGATCGCCACGACTCCAGAAGCTCGATCTGTCGATCATGAAGCTCGGCCCCTTCGCGGCGGCGATCGCGTCGGCGCCGTTGCCCGCGCTCGTCGAGCTGAACCTCAACGGGACCGGCATCGATCGCGACGTCTGCGCGGCGCTCGCCGAATCACGCTTGCCGATCGAACACTTCTACCTCAACCACAACGAGCTCGGCCTCGACGGCGTTCGACCGTTCGGCCACATGACCGGCCTGCCCAACCTGAAAATTCTCTCGTTGGTGCTCGGCAACATCGACGGCCGCACCGGCGCCGAGATCGCACGCGAGCTCGGCATCCGCGAGACCGTCGAGGTGTACTAGTTAATGACGCCGTCGCGCTCGGCGAGCCCGAGCTTCGAGTTACACAGCGCGATCTTCTTCGTCACCGTCGCCTTGAAGTCCTTGTCACCGGCGAGCGCGCGCAGCGAGATGTAGTTGTCCTTCGCGCGCTTCGCATCGCCCTGCTTGTAGATCGCATCGGCGTGCAGCAGCAGCGCCTTCAACTTCCACGGCCCGTTGATCGCGGCCGCCTTCGTCGAGACCTGCTCGGCCGCCGTCGAGTCGTTCATCTGGAACGCCGCGAGCGCTTCCCCATACAGCGCTTGTTGCTGCATGCCCTTCACCTTGAACAGCTTCTGATAACCGACGCGCGCGTTCGCCCAATCCGCCTTCGCTTCGGCTTCCTGGATCTCTTTCAACACGACCGCTTTCGGCTCGGCCTTCACGTCGTCCGCGATCGCGACGTTCTTCTTCACCTGGCCGCCGTTCACCGGCGGATGCGCCTTCTGCGTGTTCGTGGTTTTCGCACCGCTGTTCGAACCTTGATCGACGACCTTCGGCGTTTCGGTGTTCGGGTTCGGCGTCTCGACGATCGCCTTGTCCGGCACCTTCGCCTGCGCATCCGGCGTCACCGCAGGCGTTTGCACGTTCTCGACCACCGGCGCCGCACTGCCCGGACCTTGGTCCGCCGGCGTGTGCTTGTCGGCGTTGTTCAACATCATGTACGCGAGCGCGCCACCGCCGCCGAGCAACACGACGAGCAACAGGATCGGGCCGAGCGCGCTGCTCTTTTTCTGGAGCAGGAGCGAGCTCGTGTTGTTCGGCTCGTGCTGGAGCACCGCGAGCGACGGTGCGGGCGTGGCCGGTGCGACGACGACGGCCGCCGGCGAGCGGTCATCTTGCGACGCCGCGCGCACCGGCGACGGCGTGCCCGGACGCGCATTGCGATCCGAACCGATCTTGTAGCCGGGCGACGAGACGGGCTCGCTCGACGCGCGCACCGGCTGACTCGGTTGCGGCGGCATCTGGCGCGACACGCCCGAGCGCGTTTCCCACACCTCGGAGATCCCCGACGTGCCCGCGCGACCTTGGTTCTGCGCCGGCCGCACGATGCCGTCGTCGAGGTTGCGCATCGACAGGCCCGAGTTCAGCGACGCGACCACGTTCGCATCCGTAGTCATGCCGAGGATCTGCGCGACCGCGACGCCACGACCGGCGAGGCACTTGTTGAGCTCGTATTCGAGCGCGTCCATCGATTGCGGACGCTCGTCCGGGTTGCGCGACATCGCCGCCGCGACGAGCTGCGAGACTTGAAGCGGGAGATCCGTGCGCACCGTGATCGGCACCGGCGGATCGACGGTCGCCTTCTTGGTCAGGATCTCCATGAAGTTGTCGCCGGTGTACGGCGGCAGCCCCGTGGTCATCTCGTACATGATCGCGCCGAGCGAGTAGATGTCCGTGCGGGCATCCGCCGCGCGACCTGCGGCTTGCTCCGGCGCCATGTACTCGGGCGTGCCCATCGCCATGCCCGGCGACGTCAACCGGCGTTCGCGCGCGGCTTCCGCTTCCGTCGTCTTCGCGATGCCGAAGTCGAGCACCTTCACGACATCGGCTTCACCGCCGCGCGTGATGAGGAAGATGTTCTCGGGCTTGAGATCGCGATGGATGATGCCTTCGCGATGTGCCGCCGACAGCGCGCGGCAGATCTGGCCGGTAATGCGGAGCGCACGCGCGACATCCAGCGCACCTTCGCGCTCGATCACGGAGCCGAGCTCGACGCCCTCCAAGTACTCCATGACGAAGTACACGCTGCCGTCGGTGGTGGCGCCCGAGTCCGTGACATCGACGATGTTCGGGTGACCGATCTTCGATGCGGCACGCGCCTCGCGACGGAACCGCTCGACGAGATCCGGCATCCGCGAGTAGCTCGGGTGCAACACCTTCAGCGCGACGCGCTTGCCGATCTCGACGTGCTCGGCGAGGTAGACCTTGCCCATGCCGCCTTCGCCGATCAGCTCGACGATGCGATAGCGGCCATCGATCTCCGAGCCGACATCGAGCTCCGCGTTCGGCTCGCTCTGCTCCTGCATCGCGATCGCCGCCGAGCCATCCGCCGACGGGCGTGACTGCGGGCGACGATCACCGCGCCGATCGCCATCCGCTGCACGCCGGCGATCTTCACCTTCGACACCGCGATCGCTCGCGCGCCGACCTTGCGAACCGGGCTTGCGCACCGGCGATTCCGACGACGCGAGCTTGTCGATCTCGTCGAGCGAGACCTTGTCGCTCTGCTCGATCATCAAGCGGAGCTCGTCGGTCGGCGGCATCGTCAGCGCCCGCGTGCGAACGCGAGAGATCATCTCGGCGCGTTCGGCGCGCTCGCGCACGATGTCTTCCGCGAACAGCTCCTGCAGGAACGTCGACATTCGCGTGCCATCGGTCGTGGGCGCGTTCACCGCGAGCCAGCCCTGGAGGGCCTGCCGCATTTCGTCGCAATCCTTGTAGCGATCCGCTTTTTCAGCGGCGAGGGCCTTCAAGCAAATCTCGTCGAGCTCGACGGGAACACGTGGCGCGCGCTTGCTCGGCCGCGGCGGTTCGGGATTCTTCGCGCGCGACAGCAGATCCTGCGGCTGATCTTTTCCGGGAGGGAACAGCTGGCGGCCCGTGAGCAGCTCCCACAGCACGATGCCCGCCGCGTACATATCGCTCCGGCCGTCGAGCTTTTCGCCGCGCGCTTGCTCCGGCGACATGTAAGCCACTTTGCCGTAAATGATGCCCGGCGCGGTCTTCTCGAGCTTTAGCGTCGACGATGCGAGACCGAAATCGGTCAGCTTCACTTCGCCCGTGTAGCTGACCAACACGTTCGGCGGCGACACGTCGCGATGGACGAGGTTGAGATCCGGAAACGAGTGCGCGTACGCGAGGCCGCGGCACAGCTCTTTACAGATGTAGACCGCGACATCGATCGGAAACGCGACCTGCTTCTTCGCGCAGCGGTTCCACACTGCGCGAAGATCGCGGCCTTCCACGAAGTCCATCGCGAGGAACAGCTCGCCACCAACCAACCCGGCATCGAACACCGGGATGAGGTTGCCGTGCGACAGTTTCACTACAACTTTCGCTTCATCGCGGAATCGCGCGACGTACTCGGCGTCCGCGAGATGCGGCAAAACCGTTTTGATAACCATCAAGCGTTCGAGCCCGCGGTCACCCGTGACGGCCAGATAAAGCGCGCCCATGCCACCCTGCGCGAGGGGCGCCAGCAAGTGATACTTGCCGAACTTCTTGGGATATTGCTCCCAGTCTCCCTCGTGAGACGGCACGCCCAACGAAGCTACCATTGACTCGATGGGGTGCGCCAGCGCGCTACCAATTCGGCAAGCAAACACATAGGATGTCGATCTCGCGGCGCTTGTGCCGCGGGGTGAGGGAAAGACCGACATGGCCGGCGAGCTCGTGCTCGTGATCGACGACAGCCCGACCATCACCAAGGTCGTGCAACTAGTACTGACGAAGGCCGGCTACCAAGTCCAGACGGCGGCCGATGGCGAGCAAGGCCTCGTCGCCGTCCGCGAGAAGCGTCCGGAGTTGATCCTGCTCGACTTCGTGATGCCGCGGATGAACGGCTACCAGTTCTGCCGAGAGCTGACCTCCGATCCGAAACTTCGGGACATCCCGGTCGTCCTCATGAGCGCGAAGGGCGACCAGGTCGGCGAACGGTTCGTGAAGGTGATGGGCATCGTCGACTACATCACCAAGCCGTTCTCGCCCGAGGCGATCACCGCCGTCGTCCAGCACGCGATCGGCAAGTACGCCGCCGGGCACGAAGAAGAAAATCCGTCACTCGTCACCGGCGAAGACCTCGCGGCTACCGACGACGCCGATCGCGCGCACGCCCGCTCGGCCGCGCTCGGCCAATTGCGCAGCCAAGTTTCGGATGTCGTCGCGGCGCGCGTCGCGGGCCTGTTCCAGCTGGCCGAGTCGGCCGGCGATGCCGATTCGAAGGTCCAAACCGATGCCGCCGCGATCGCCGATGCGATCAAGGCCGCGCTCGATGACGGCACGCTGTCGCGCACGCTCGCCTCGATCGATCTCGGTCTGTTCGGCGAAGGCATGCCCGGCCTGCGCGGTGATCTGCGGGTCGTTCCGCTCGCCGAAGTGCTGCAGCTCCTGGATGTCCAGGAGCAATCCGGCGTGCTCACCGTCGAGCGCTCGGGTGCACGCGTCGATATCTACTTCCGCCGCGGTCGCGTCGATCAGGCGATCGCCGACGGCGTTCCGGACGAATTCTTGCTCGGCCGGTTCGTGACCGACGCCGAGCTGATGACCCGCGCGGACTTCGAAGGCTTCCTCGAATCGCGCGCCGGTGGCTCGGGCCAACGCTTGATCGGACAATCGCTCGTCAAGCTCGGTCACCTCGCCGAAGCCGATCTCAAGGCGTGTCTCACGCGCCAATCGAGCGAGCTGATCTACGAGATCCTGCGCTGGCGTCACGGCCGGTTCCGATTCTCCGCCGGCATGGAACTGCCGCCGCCGGTGATCGATGCCGCGCTCGGGCTCGATGTCGAAGCCGTGCTCATGGAAGGCTACCGTCGCGTCGACGAGTGGCATCTGATCGAGCGCGCGATCGATAACTTCGATGTCGTGTTCCTGCGCAACGAAGACTCGGTCGCGCAGATGGGTCGCGGCCGGCTCACGCGCGAAGAGCTCGCGGTGTTGGAGCTCGTCAACGGCAAGAACACGGTGAAGGACATCGTCCGCAAGTCGCGGATGGGTTCGTTCGAAGTGTCGAAGATGTTGTACCGGCTGCTCAGCATCAAGCTCGTGCGCCGGCGCGTACTGCCCGTCGCGGTATGAAATGGCTGATCGCGCTCGCGGCTCTCGCGAGTAGCGCGCACGCCGACGATCACGCGGTTGTGCAGAAGGCGATCGATCAGGCGCACGCGTCGCACGATTGGAAGCCGGCGGTGCCGGTGCTCGCGAAGCAGCTCACCGTCGACGACTTCGCGATCGATGCCGCGTTCGACGCGATCGTGGCGCTCGGTCCGAACGATCCATCGGTGACGGTCGCGTTGCTCGCGCCGATCACGCACATGGATTGGAACGCGCCGACCGTGAAGATTCCGTTCGCGCGCGTCGACAAGGCCGAGAAGCGCGTCCATCAGGCCGCGATGCCGGCGTACATCGCGCTCGCGAAACAGCCGGATACGCCCGCGAATCGCGACGTCCGATTGTCGGTGCTCGAACACCTCGCGTATTACGAGCACGTCCCGGAGCTCCGACCGATCTGGGTTGCGATGCTGAAGGAGCCGCCGCTGCTCGAGGGCCGGGCCAAGCGGCCGCCCGACCCGCGATCGCTGACGCACGCGACGGCACTTGCCGGGTTGCAATCGCTCGGCTTCGACGACGCATCGGCGAAGATCTTCTTCGACTACGCGTGGTCGACAGACGACAAGGTTACCTATCCCGACGACCGCTCGCTGTATCGCGAGATTCCGTTCGTCGCGAAGACGCTCACGGCGGCACAGAAAGCGAAGTTGCTCGCCGATGCGACCGACCGAAACCATCCGAGCGACGGCGCCGGCACGTTGTACGCGCTGTACGCGACGACGGATGCCGAGCTGGACAAGCTGACAAAGGCTCCGCCTGAAAATCCGCCGTACTTCTTCGGGTTCACGGAGACGATCAAGTTCGTGCGTCGCGTGCTCGCGTGTCATGGCGATCGCCCGTGTCTGATCGCCCTCCTCGAAACGGCGGTCGATCGCCAGTACGACAACTTTCTGCTCGAACGCGTTCGCCTGGACCTCGCACGGGACGGTGCCGACGACGCGCGGCCCGCTGTGCTCGCGACCTTCGACGAGCTCCGAGCTAGCTCGTTCAGAGATAGCGATGTCGACGTACTCGAGAAGCTGTGGACCACGGGTTGCGTGCCGTGCAAGCAACGCACGGATGCGGACAAACGGATTCGCAACGCGTTCACCGCGCCGCTCTCGTACCTTCACGTCGGGCATTGGACGGGCTCGTATGATCCGGACATCTTCACCCGTGACGCGTTCGTGATCGGTCGTGAAGCCACCGACGTCGGCACGCCGATCGCCGACACCGCGAAGCGCAATATCGCCGTGCTAGGCGCGTACGACGGCAACGTCACGACCCATCGCGGCGTCCACGGTCGCGTGATGTGGAACCTGGAAGAGCCCATCCACAAACCGCACGGGCTCCAAGCGGTCGGCGAGCTCGTCGTCGAAGATCACGGCGAATACAGAATCCGCGCGATGATGATCGCCGACAGCATCTCGGACCAGGATGCCGCTCGATCTCCGGCGCCCGCCGCGATCGCTGACAACCACGGCGACAAAGAGCTCGAGCAATTCACGATGAGCGTGCTGTCGTCGCGGAAGCGCTTCATCACCGCGCTGTCGAATCGGCCCGATTCGATCGCGCACGGCAACTATCTCGGCGACGAGTGGCCCGCCGGCGCCGGCAAGACCGCATTCGCGAAGCTCGGCGGCGACTTCAAGATCCATGACGGGATCCACGTCGAGCGCGTCGCCGACGATGCCGGGTTCGCGTTCGCGAACGTCGACTATCTGAAGCACACCTATCGGGTGTTCCTCGTGGTCGTGAAAGACAACGGCGCGTGGACGATTCCGCTCGCCCAGTGGTCGCTCGCTAGTCTGTCAAACAACTGACGTGCGCGTATACACCGGCGATCGGCGCCGCGTGGATCAGCGTGAGCGCGAGATGATCGGCGAGCTGACACGACGGGCTCGTCGCGACGACCCAGCAGTCCGTGCGCGTCGTCGCATCGCACATCGGTAGCTTCGCGCCGTTCTCTTCGACATCGCACTGCGGTTGCACGCCGGGCACGTCGGACGTGTCGAGGAGTGGCACGTCGATGCAGGTATCGCCCATCATCTGGCGCGCGGTGATCCCGATGTTCGTGAGCGGCAACGTCAGATCGCTGCTCGCGCACAGCGATTCGACCGAGCTGCGCGTCGGAAACTGCGCCGCGAATTCCGCGTAACGAACGCCCGGCGCTCCGAGCCAGCCGTCCGGCACGTTCGCCGGATCGCACACGTTCTCGACCGCAGGAATCGGCGTCGACGATCCTGCCGGCGCCTCGAGATCGATCGTCACCGGATCGGACGGCGGCGCGATCGCGGCGACCATGATCTGCGATGCATCGACCTTCAGCGCTTTCAGCTGATCGGCCATGCCGTCGACGGAGACGAGATACGTCGTGTCCGTGCTCGCGTGGCATTCGGATTTCGAACCGTCTTGATTCATGTCGTCCGGCGTCGCGCCGCCGTCGTCGCACGTGACGCCGTAGCGCGTGCAGCGAAAGCTCTGCAGCGGGCCGAGCCGGCTGGTGTCGGTCGTCAGCATCGCCGCATTCTCGAGCGAACAATCATCTTCGTCGCCGATGAACGCGACGAGCAGGTTCGCCTCCGGTCGCAGAAATCCGGCGTTATGCGGATCCGTCGAGGTCAGCGCGCGCACCGCGGCACCGATCGGTTGCTCGAAGCCGCAGCCGATCGCACCGACCTCGGTCAGCGCCGAGAACGCGTCCTCGAGCGAGCCCGTATAGTTCTGCGTCGCGCCGGCGACGATGTAATTGTCGGCGACGACATCGGGCGCCGTACGAAACAGGCCGTTGTCGCCCTGCTCGGAGCAGCCGCCGACCGAGCCCGGGATCGCGGGCGCGATGTTGCCGTTGCGATCGCTCGTACCGAGATCCGTGGTCACGACGGCGATGTGAAGGTCCGGTAGGCCGCCGGGCAACGCGGCGAGCTGCTCCATCATCTTCGGGAAGCTCGCGCGCAACGCGTCTTGCTTCGGCATCATCGACGGCGAATTGTCGACGACAAACAGGACATCGAGCTCGGTGTTCGGCACCTCGGGCTCGATCATGATCTCTTGCATCGTGCCGACGGTGACCGTCGACTTACCGCATGCTGCGACCAGCAGTGCGAACAGTAGCTTCTTCATCGGGATCCTTTGCATGCCGCGGTCAAGCGCCGGAGCTGGCTCGCGCGAGGCCAGCTGTCGGCAAATGCCGCGAGCGCGGTTGAGGCTGCGGGATCGCCGGCGCGACATAGCGCCTCGACCTCGACAGCCGCGATCTCTTTCGCGAGTTGGCCGGTACCTGCCGTCTCGCGTCGATACGTGAAAATGATCTGGCGAACGTCGGCGTAGTCGCCGGCGTGCATCGCACGCGTCGCGGCATCGACGAGCTCGGTCTCGCGGGCAAGCGACGCGTGCGCGATCGCCGGCGATTCGCTCGTCGCGTTCGCGATGGGCTGCTGCGGTGAGTGCGTCGCGGTCGCGATGCGTGGCGATTTACTCGTCGCGATCGCGACAGGTGGCTGTGGCTGCGCGGGCGATTCGGCCACTGCGATCGTCACGTGTGGCTGCACCGGCTCGATCGCCTCGCGCGCGGGCGCGACGTCGACCACCGGCGCGGTCATCGCGACGCGATGGGTGTGGCGAACCGCGACGGTCGTGGCCACGGCACCTCCGATACTGACGACGATCGCGAGCTTCACCGCGAGCGCCTTCATCGACGCGATCCCGATCTTCGCCGACGCCGCATGCGCCGTCGCGCTCGTCGTCGCGACCGCTCCCACCGAGACCGCGACCCGTTGGCGAACCCGCGCGATCTCATCGCGATCTGGACCGAGCGCGGCACGACCGTGATCGAGGAGCGCTTGCACGTCGCTAGTCCACTCGCTCATCGCGCTGCTCCTTTCGCGTGCTCGCGCTTCAGGGCCGCCGCGAAGTCCTCGCGCGCGAGGCGCAGCCGCGACGCCGCGGTGTTTGGATTGATGCCGAGCATGCGCGCGACATCCGCCACGGATTGGTGCTCGAGCTCGACGAGCGCGAACACGATCCGGCGATCGTCATCCATCCGATCGAGGATCGCCGCGATCTTCGCCGCCGCTTCCGCGCGCGCCGCATCGCGAAACGGATCGTCCGTCGACATCGCTTCGATCGCCGTTGCCGCGAGCGGCCGCGTCCGATGCTTGACCGCGACCTTCCGCGTGATCGCGAACAGCCACGTCGTGATCGCCGCGCGGCCTTCGAAGTCCGCGAGCTTGCGATGCACCACCACGAACACGTCTTGCGCAGCGTCCTCGAGATGCACCGGCGGCACGCCGAGCGATCGCAACACCCGCCACACGAACGCGACGTGCTGCTCGTACACCTCGTCGAACGAGAGCGCCTTTGCACCTTCGTCCGAGAGCGGTACCGCCAGCGTCGCCATTTCGGGAGCATTGGTGCGGACAGCCATGGCGACTCGTCACGAAATCGTTCAGTACCAAGCGAATTCGACGCCGAGCCCGGCGCGAGCCGTAACCCGTGGTGTCTCGTACAGAATCACGTCGCCGGCCGCGAAGCTCACGCGGTGAACCGTACCCTCGACCTCGATCGTCCCGACCGCGGAGATATGACGGGCAAGTAACATCGCGTAGCCGGCGCCGGCCCCGAGCAGGTACGCATTCGCGCTCCCGGCCATCGCCGCATCGCCGGTCACGTGATCGAGCTCGCCAGAGAGCCACGCGCGAACGTGCGTCGCGTGCCATCCGAAACGGAGCGTGATCGCGCTGGGCTGGATCGCAACGCCGGCCTGCGACTTGTCGAGCCACCGCGCCGCTCCGATCGCAGCATCGAACGCGTCGTAGCTGCCACGCAGGTTCAGCTCGCCGCCGAAATCGAGATCGGGTGCCGCACTTTGGCCACCGATCGCTTCGATCCCGACGGCGGCGTTCCACCGCGGCGGAGACGCCACGATCCGAGGCACCGAGACGAACGTACGCACTACCTCGCTCGCGAGCCCGGCGACGATCACCGCGACCGCACCGACGAGCTCGTCGCAGGTCTTCGCGGTCAGCTCGCGATGCTCGTCGGCGATCGCGAGCTCGGCGACGAACCCGCCATCGCGTGACGCGATCGCGATCGAGCCTCGAGACGGCTCGGTCTCGACACGCGCGGCGACCGCTTCGCGAAACACCGACTCCGCAGGACAACCTTCGGGAATCGTCCACGCGAGCGGCACGGCCGCGACTCTAGCGCTTGCGGCGCCGGAGCACGAGACCGAGCGTCAGGAGCGACAACCCGATCGCACCGTTGCTGCTGCGGCTCGACGAGCAGCAGCCACCGCCGCCACCATCATCGCCACCCGTGGTGACACCGCTCGCGCTGTACGTCACGACGCACACGTCATCGATGTTCCAGCCGGCGAGCGTCAGCCCCTGATCGGAGTCGAGCTCGTACTTCAGCGTGAGCGGCATGCCCGGCGTGGCCTGCGCCGTGATGTCGACGTCTTGGAACCGCCACTCGCGATCGACGTGGTTGACCTCGTTCGTCTGCGGATCGCCCGGGCTCGTGAAGTTCTGCCAGACCGACATGTCATTCGCGAAGATCTGCGCCTGGTCGTACGCGCCGTCCTCGACGCCGAGCCACCGGTAGTACTGGAGGCGAACGTTCGTCGCGTCGGCCGGGATCATGATCTGCGGCGACGAAGCCGACGACTTGGTGCCGTCGTCGTAATCGCCATCGCCGGTGTCGGTATCGCCGAAGTCCTGGCCGAGCGCGTTGTTGCCGCCGTGCGCTGCCGTCGGATCGCCGCCGATGCCGAGCGGCATGCCGACTTCCCACTCGTCGGCGACCGAACCACGACCACCACCCGTGCCGGTGTGCGTCCAGCCTTGCGCGTCCGCTTCGAAGTCGAAGCATTGGATCGGCGTGACCTTACCGATGAACGCTTGGTAGTCCGGATCGGCCTTGTTGTCGGGGAACTGGAGCTTCGTGCCGTCGGAGAGCACGACCGCGATGTGATAGAGCACGACCGTGCCATCGGCCTGGCTCGGAAGGTCGCCGGTGTAGTGATCGGCGTCGACCGTCATCGGGATGTCCGTCGCGGTGCCACCAGCGACATGCCAGTTCAGCGTCGCGGACGTGATCGTCGGCGTCGGACACGCCGGATTGCCACCGGTCGCATTCTGCGGCAGCGACACCGTCAGGTTCGTCAGCGTCGGCGGCTTCAGGCCGACGAGCGCGGTGACCGCTTGCTCGGTGCTCGCGAGGCCGTGCTTCGCGAACGCCGCCGTGATCTCGCACGAGTCCGGCGTGCCGTTCGAGAGGTCGCCGTCGTCATCGTTGCCGAGAAGTGCAGCCGGCAGCGACGACGGAATGTCCGCCGCGTGCTGCATCACGCCGGTGTAGTAGACCGCCTTGAACACGTCGAAGCCGGCGGCGTCGCCGTACTTCGCCTGCAGCGCGACGCGCGTGTCCCACAGCGCTTCGCCGATGATCTCGCCTTCGTCATGCGGCTCGCCATCGGCATCCTGCGGCCAGACCTTCGGGTGCGTCGCTTGGACATCGCGCAGCGCTTCATCCGAGCCGACGAAGAAGCCCTTGCCCATGCCGTGATCGCCGGTGATCGAAACGGCGAGCGTGTCGGCGAGGCCTTCCGACAGCGAGCCATCGAACGCGCCTTCGCCGGGGATGTACGAGTTGTTGTGAACCGAGTGACCGAACTCGTGATAGACGACATCCGCGATCCGGCCGGTGTTCTCGCAATTCGTGTTGCCCGACGCGCCGGCCGCGAAGAAGTGCTCCGCGTTGCCCGTCGAGAACGCGTTGCACACGTCGTTCTCGTTGACCGTGACGCTGTTCTTCTTGTTGAGGAACGTCGTGGTCCGCGCGCTCGGGTTCAGGTGATCGCGCACGAACTGCTTCGCGGTCGACGCGAACACGAACGCGTCGAGCTGCGCGTCCGCCATGCCATCCGCAGATTCGTTCCACGTCACCGAGCCGCCGTCGGCGAGCGACAGGCTGCCGGTATCCGCGGTGCCTTGTGCGGTGGTCACGCTGATCAGCGAGCCCGCCGTCACGGGCGCGACCGTCGCCGGCGATACGCCAGTCCAGGTCACGAGGCCGTTCGCATCGCTCGTCGCGACCGCGCCGTTGACGACGTGATCCGCGTTCGGCGCGCCGACTTGGACGCGACCGTTCGAGGGATAGCGGTTCGGAATATCGAACAACACGGTGCCGCTCGCGAACAGGAGGTTCGACTTGCGCGCGATCGGTGCGCCGGTCGTCGCGTCGAGCCACACGTCCCACTGCCCGGCCTCGCCGGTCGACTGGACGGTGACCGTATCGGCGACGTGATATTCGATCGCCACGGTCTTGCGCGCGCCGCGCTCGCGAACGATCGGCACGATCACGCGATCGCCGTGACCGAGCGTGGTGGTCGCGATGTTCGCGTCGGCGAGGAACTGGTGTGCGCTCGCTTCGAGATCGACGTGTGCGAGCCGCGCCGCCGGCGTCGTGACACGGACGTTCGGGAGAGCGGTCGAGCTGATCATCACGAGGTGATCGCGCTCGAACGTGAACGCGACCGCGCCGCCGAGCACCGGGATGCCTTGCGCGTACTGCTGGAACGCGACCGTGCGGATCGTCTGCGACGCGTCGAGCTCGTTCGTGATCAGCTGGAGGTCCGCGACCGATGCGCCGGGCGCGAGCACGGACGAAAACTTCGCGAGCATCTGGCGCGCGGCGTTCTCGGCGGTCGTCGCGTTCGCGGTCGACGCGAAGAACGGGATGCTCGGTCCCCACATGCGAAGCGGCACGTCGGTGTCGCGATCCCAGATCTGTTGCCAATCGGCGAACGTGCCGAGCCGCATCGCGAGGTGCGCCGGCGCGGTCGAACCGACCGTGCGGTGCGTGCGTGGCGTGGTGCCGGCGGAGATGACTTGCTTCTCCGAACCCTTGTGCGGCGTGAACGCGTGGCCAGTCGCTGGCCCGAAAACCAGTGACGCGGCGAGCGCCGACGCGATCGCGAAAGTCTTGAAACGCATGCTAGTGGACCCCATTTAGCGAGAAGGAGGGACTAAACACGAGGAGTCGCGCGGATGGTATGGCGCCGCGCATGACAACCGCCGTCCAAGTGCGGTGTGGGGTTCGCTAGAAAAATCGCTTCGAAGCCGCGATATCCGCGTGGATCTGCGCGACCAGCGCATCGATCGAGTCGAACTTCGCCTCGTCGCGGAGCCGGCCGAGGAACGTGGTTCGGACCTCGCGATCGTAGATATCTCCAGCCCAATCCAACACGTGGACCTCGAGGGTCTGCGCGCCACCCTCGACGAACGTGGGGTTCGTGCCGAGGCTCGCGACCGCGGGAAGGTCCTTTCCATCTACGCGCAGGGTCACCGCGTAGATGCCGCCGGCGATCGGCAGATCCGAGTTGGGTGCGATATTCGCCGTCGGGATGCCGATCGTGCGGCCCCGCTTTGCCCCGTGGACCACGATCCCGTCGACGTCCCATTTACGGCCGAGCAAGCGCTCTGCCGCGGGCAAGTTGCCCTCGCGCAGGTGCTGGCGGATCCGCGTGGAGCTCGCGGTTTCGCCGCCGAGCTCGACGACCGGGACGATATCGACCTCGATCCCGGCGCGATTGCCGTGGGCGCGCAACGCATCCGTGGTGCCCGTGCGACCGGCGCCGTATGTGAAGTCGTAGCCGACGACGATCGCGTGCGCGCGCAACGAGTGGAGCAGCACGTCATCGACGAACGCGTTCGGGGCCGAGCTCGCGAGCTCGCGCGTGAACGGCTCGACGACGACGACATCCGCGCCGGTTTGTTCGAGCAGCTCGAGCTTGCGCGCGAGCGACGTGAGCTGTTTCGGTGCGGTGTTCGGCGAGAACACGGACGACGGATGAGGATCGAACGTGAGCACGACCGTCCGGGCATCGTGCGCGTCGGCGAGTTGCTTCGCGCGAGCGACCAACGCGCGGTGCCCGAGATGAACGCCGTCGAAGTTGCCGATCGCGATCGCCGCCGCCTGCCACGCCGGGGCGTGCTTGTGGCCGCGAACGATCTCCATGCGCGGAGCTTATGCGATCAGCGTCCACGCGGGGGCGACGACGAGGACGAACCCGCACGTCGCGCCGACGAACTGTTGGCCGACGGGCAATCGGACGAGCATCGCGAGGCGCCCGATCGCCACACCGGTGCCGAGCCCGGCGACGAGCGGTGCCGCCGGCGAGACAAAGCCACCGGCGAGCGACGTGATCGCGGTGATGCCGACGATCGCGCCGACCGCGAAACCGGAGACGCGATCGCGCAGGATGCACGACACGAGGCCGACCAGCGCCGCGAACGCCGGCATCGCGCCGACGACATCTCCCGTGCGCAGCAACGTGTTCGCGATGTCGCGGTGCGCCGGCGTCCGTCCCAACCAATGGACGTATAGCGACGAGTGCGGGCTCGTCAGCGCGCAACTGATCGCGACGAGCGCCGCGATCGCACCGATCACCGGCAACGCGATCGCGCCGCGCGGCTTCGATCCGGGAGATCGCAGCCACGCGATCCCGGCCACGCAGACGAGGCCCGCGTAGCTCGGATCGATCACACCCGCGAGCACGGCCGCGCCGGCTGCCGGCAACGGTGATTCGGTCACTTGTTTGTCACGCGCGAGCTCGTAGATCGAGAACATCGCCGCCGCGCCGCCGATCGCATCGCGAATCGTGACGTGCAACGCGAGCGCGCCCAACATCCCGACCGCGCCACCACCGGCTGCCGCTACCGCCGCCACGCCGGACGGTCCGAGCACGCCGCGGATCGCCGCGGTCAGGGCCGCCGCGCAGGCGCCGATCGCGATGGCGAGCGGCACGTGATGCGTGATCAGCCACGCTGCCGCGATCGAGGCGATCGCCAGCACCGGAATGACGTACCAGGGCCGCATGCTCATGACGCTACTCGCGCGTGCGCCGAGTGCGCAAAGTTTCGGATGCCGGGTAAAATTAAATCCTGCCGTCGTTTCGGAAGATCGCTCGCTGGCTCGCGCCCAGCGCCGTTGCCGCCTGTACGGGCACGCTGCTCGCCGGGGCTGTCGAAGCCTTCGACATGGACGGCGTGCTCGCGCGATTCGCGACCGCGGGCTTTCTCGCGCTCGTCGTGTTCCCCGCCCTGCTCGTGATTTCGACGGCCACCCGCGGCTTGTGGACCGCCTGGGCGCCGGACGAGCTCGCACTTATCGAAGAAGGTGGTGGCTCGCCGCGGTTCGCGGGTTGGGCCACGGCGGTGATCGCGATCGGCGCCGGGACGGCGTGGGTGATGTGGCAAGGCACGTGGCTGCTCTCGCGGTGGACCGCGTTCAAGCCGTTGCCGATGTCGTTCGCGGAGCCCGCGCTAGCACTCGTCGCGCTCGCGCTCGCGATCGCCGTCTCGCGTCCCCTCGCGCGTGGCTTCGCCGCGATGTGGCGGCGGCTGCTCAGGAAGCGTCCCGCGCTGCTCGCGCCGATGAAGGTCGTCGCGACCGCGGGGATCGGGATCGCGATCGTCGTCGCCGTGTTGTGGAAGCTCGTGATCGGCAAGCGCGTCGGGCCACTCGATCTCTCGGTGCTCGACGCGCCGGTCGCCGCGGTGATCGGCCTCGCGATCGGTCATCTGATCTGGGCCAAGCTGCCGCGCGCGCGTGCCATCGCCGGCGGCATCACGGGTGTGCTCGCGGCGGGCGTGGTCGTCTGCGCGCTCGTCGCGTGGAAGGCCGCGCCGTCGCTCACGCTCGAAGTCTGGGGCGATCGCCCGCTCGCCGGCTTCGCGATCGATTCGCTGTTCGATCTCGATGGCATTCGCGATTCGATCGATCCGACCGAGCTCCGGCCGGTCGAGCAGCCGGGTGCCGCGCATCCCGACATCATCCTCGTCACGATCGATACCGTGCGCGCCGATCACACGCCTCCGTACAACGGCGGCGCGGACATGCCCGTCCTGCGGGATCTCGGCAAGCGCGGCACCGTCTACGAATGGGCGTATTCGCCGAGCAACGTGACGCGTCGCTCGATCCCGTCGATGATCATCGGCCGCGCGCCGGATCGGATCAAAGGTCGCGTCGTCGGGTGGGCGCTGCGCGTCGATCCACGCAACGTGATGGTCGCCGAACGGTTTGCCGCGGGCGGTTACGACACCGCCGGGTTTGTCTGCTGCGAAGGCCTCTACGGCTCGGTGATGCACACGGGTTGGGCGCGTGGCCTGGCACATCTCGAGATCGATCCGAACGGGTTGGCGCTCGCGAAGGCCGCGCGGCAATGGCTCGAGGAGCGCGAAAAGCAGCCGAATCGCAAGCCGCTGTTCTTGTGGATGCACATCCTCGAGCCGCACAACTGGGCGATGGCGACCGGCGATCCGGTCAACCAAGAGCAACGCACGAAGCTCTACGACAAGACGCTCGCGACCGCGGACTCGATGGTCGCGGATCTGCTCGCGCCGTTCGCGGATCGCGCGCCGGATCGCCAGCCGATCGTGGTGATCAGCGCGGATCACGGCGAAGCGCTCGGCGAGCACGGCCAGCCGTTCCATTCGACGGATCTCTACAACTCGCAAACGCACGTCCCGCTCGTGATCGCGGGACCTGGCGTCAAGCAACAGCGGATCGCGGAGACCGTGAGCCTCATCGATCTCGTGCCGTCGCTACTCGAGCTGGGCGGCTTTCAAGCTCCGGTCAACGTCGACGGGAAATCGTTCGCCGATCTCGCGACCGGCAAGCGCGTGCAGGATCTTCAAGGCGGCGTCGCGTACTCGGCGATGATCAAGGATCGGTCGAATCCCGGTGGCGTGAGCGCGATCGTGATGGGTCAGTGGAAGCTGATCGAGACCGGGACGGCGGAGGAGCTCTACAACGCGCGCATGGATCCAAACGAGCGCACGAATGTGTTCAAGACAAATCCGCCCGTCGCGGCGAAGCTGAAGGCAGCGCTCGCCGACAAGCGCGCTCTCGCGAAACGATCTCCGTTCAAGTAAGGCGCGCGAGATCGGTCTGCACGAGCAGATACGCGAGGCGCAGGAGGTTCAGCCGTGCTTCCGGCGACCGCACGCGTGCCGCGAGATCGCCCAACCGCGTCCGACCATCGAGCAGCGAGTAGACGCGCAAGAGCGCCTCGCCCAAGCCAAACTGCGCGAGCTCGCCATCGACGACGGGCTCGCGGATCGCGAACGCGCGGTTGTTCGCTTGGAGCCATTCGTCGACGAGCGGCTCGCCGATCTGCGCCGCACCCGCGCCGATCACGCGGAACGGATCGAGGTGCAACGCGCGCGAGCGATACGGGTTCGGCGCACGCGGCAACCACGTGTAGCGGCCCTTCGGCCACGAGAACGTCTCGATCAACTTCGCGGCGACTTGCTTCGCGAGCAAGCGATACGCCTCGAGCGGATCGAGCAGATCCAAACCGACGAGCGTGTCGGCGAGCCGGCCACCGAAGTGGTGCATCACGGAGACCGCACGTTGCAGTGCTTGCGGCGTGAGCGCCTTTTGCTCGAGCAAGAAGTTCCCGAGCCGCTCGGTCTCGACGTTCGAGTTGACGTACTGCGGCTGGCCCTCGGTGACGTACGCCTCTTTCAGCACGCCGGCGCGGCCTTCGAGCGACAGCATGCCCGTGGCCTTGGTCTTCGCGAGGCGATAGATCAAGCGCAGCATCGGCGTGTCCTTGAGCTCGCCCTGTTCGCGCGCGCCACTCGTATCGAGCGGTGCGGGCAGCGCGTCGTCGACGGATTCGCTGACGCTGATCACGCCCGAGCTGCCCTCGAACGCGCCGACGCCTTCGGGGATGCCTTCGCCAGCGATGAACTCCGCACGCGCGGCCTTCGCCTCGGCTTCGGCCTTCGCGATCGACATCCGGGTCATCGGACCCGAGAGGCCGGCGTTTTCATCCGTCGGCTCGATCACCGCGCCATCGCCGTGAAGATCCGCCGTGGGTGCGTTGATGACCTGGCCGATCAGGCTCGCGAGATCGCGCGATGTGACGCGCGTGGTCCGGCGGATCCACTCGTCGATCGCATCGCGAAACTGCGCTGCGCTCTGCCAGCGATCTTCCGGGCGGCGCTGCAACGCACGCACGGTCAGGACGCGCAGCTCGACGGGAAACTCCTGCGCGTACTTGTGCAGGCGATCCAAGCGCGCGTCGCGAACCATCAGCAAGATGTCGAGGTCGTTCGTGCTCGTGAACAACCGGCGCGCCATCACCATCTCGGCGAGCAAGATGCCGACCGAGAACAAGTCGCTGCGCGCATCGACATCGCCCGAGCTGACTTGCTCCGGCGACATGTAGCCGTACTTGCCCTTCAACGTGCCGGCTTCGGTCTTGTGGCGGCGTTCGGCCGCGCGCGCGATGCCGAAGTCCGTGAGCTTCACGTCACCGCGCCACGACAGGAGCACGTTGCCCGGCGAGATATCGCGATGGACGATGCCGAGCGAGCGGCCGCGTGCATCGGTGGCGTGGTGCGCGTAATCGAGCGCGTCCAACACGTCGCGCGCGATCAGCGCGGCGAGATCGGCGGGCAATCGGATCTGGGCACGCGCGCACTCGCGAAGCAGCGCGAGCACGTCCAGCCCATCGACATACTGCATCGCGATGTACGGCGTGTCCGCATCGGTGCCGAGCTCGAACACCTGGACGATGTGGCGATGATCGAGCTGCGCGGTGATCCGCGCTTCATCGATGAACATCTCCACGAACGACTTGTCGGTGGCGAGGTGCGGCAAGATCTTCTTGATCGCGACCAGCTTCGAAAAGCCGAGCTCGCCCTGGAGCTGGGCCTTGAACAGCTCGGCCATACCGCCGACCGCCAGGCGATCGAGGATCTGGTACTTCCCGATCTGTTTGGGGGTGGGCCCGGTCATACAGCTCTTAGGGATGCCAGTTTGTCAGCTTTAGAGCGCTCGTGCTCGTCTGTGTGACGCGATCTGTGGCTGTGGATCACCGAAGTCCGCTGGGTTGCCGGGCGCGAAATCCATGGCACGCAGCTTGATGAAGCATCGGGTCAGATGCTCGCGACCGTTGGACAGGCGCTTCACACGCTGGTCGCTGGCTTCGTCCGTCGGACCTGGCTGTTCGGGTCGATCGCGTTCGTGATCTGTGTGGCGTTTGCCGCATCGGCCACGAGCTCGTTCCTGGAAGCGTCGTATCTGGCCCCACCCGCGGAGGCACCCAGTCTCCCCTCATCCCCAAAGGTTCCGCGGGTGGTGCCGGCTACGACGTCGAAGGGCAATGGCGAAGGGCTCGTCGCGCGGAACATGTTCTGCTCGACGTGCGCGCCCGCCAAACCCGACTCAGCCGGCCCGATGGACTCGTTTACTCCGAACGCGATGTTGATCGCGACCAGCATCGGTGACGAGCCGAGCGCGACCGTGCGCGTGCCCGTCTCCGAAGTGCAAGGCTCTTACGGTGAAGGCGATACGATCGTCGGCATTGGCAAGGTGACGCGGATCGGTTGGCGTTCGATCGACATCGTGGACGAGGCAGGACGCATCGGTCACTTGAACTTGCTCGACCAGCAGCTCGCGGCGGTCGCACCTGCGGCAACAGGTGCGCCCGCGAAGGATGACCCGTTCGCCGGAAGAATTCGCAAGATCGACGCCCACACGTTCGAGGTCGATCGCGATCTCGTGAAGGATCTGGTCAGCGGCGCGGCAAAGCCCGGCCAGATGCAGATGATGCCGCTGCCGAATCCGAATGGCTCCGGCATCGTCGGCCTGAAGTTGCGCGGTGTGCGCGGCTCGTCGATCGGCGCGCAGCTCGGTCTTCAAAACGGCGACACGTTGCAGGCGATCAACAATCAGAAGATCGAGAACCTCAACCAGCTGCTCGATATCTACTCGCGGATCGACACGATCAACAACGTGGAGCTCGCGGGCACGCGCGGTGACAAGCCGCTCGATATCACGCTGCGGCTAAAGTAATCGGCGAAGCGCGCGCAGCTTGCCGCGCTTGCTCGGTCCGAAAATATCGGCGAGCGCCTGATCGATGTGATCGCGCGCGGCACGCGTGTGCATCATCCGTTTCCAGATCGCGAGCTCGACCGGCCACGAATAGCGCGGGCGATCGCCGAGCATCGTGATCCGCCGCGCGCTACTCCGCTCGTGGCGCGTCAGTTGATCGAGATTTCCGTCGAGGATCTGCCTGGGCAGTGACGCCGGGCGCGGATCGAGATACTCGCGATCGGTGCGCAGTGCGGCGGCGCCGAACAGGTCGACCATCCGGACCCAGCCACGAGCAAACCGTTGTTCATCCAGCGGCAAGCGCGCCAACCGCGCCGCGTTGCGCTCGACCGCGATCGTGATCGACGCGAGGTGCGCGCGCCAGATCGCGAAGCGAAACGGCTCGAGATCCGCATCCGGCTCGAGCTGGGTCAGGCGATGAAACGCGCCGTGCCAATGCGGCATTGCCCGCTCGTAGCCCCGCGTGTCGAGCGCCACGTCCGGAACCAGTTTCAGCGCCATCGCCGCCGCATACGGGATCACCGACAGCGCGAAGTTGCACGCACCCCACCAGCTCTCGGCCGGGATGTCATCGCCCTGCCCCAGCCGCCCGCTCGCCTGCTGCCACTGGAGCTGTAAATCGAAGCCCCAAAACGGGCTGAGCTCGGGTCGCACGGGTCCGAGCGCGATCAGCTCGCGATACAGCTGTCTCCGACCACTAACGAAATTCACGCGCGCCTCGAGTCGTTATAGATATCTCGTAATGCCCGACGCACCCAAGCGCTCGTTGTCTGGCGCGATGGCTGTCGCGGCCGGCATCTTGCTGTCGCGGGTCGCCGGGTTCATGCGCACGCGCGTGATGGCGCACTACCTCGGCCAGAAGGGTGCCGCCGGCGCGTTCTACGCCGCGCTGCGGATCCCGAACATGTTGCAGAACCTGTTCGGCGAGGGCGTGCTCTCGGCGTCGTTCATCCCGGTCTATTCGCGGCTCCGCGCGGAGGGCCATCACGACGATGCGAATCGCGTCGCGCGTGCGGTCGGCACATTGCTCACGCTCGTCGCCTCGACGATCGCCGCGATCGGCGTGATCGGTGCACGCCCGCTCGTCGACTTGCTCGCCGGCGGGTTCGATGCCGAATACCGCGAGCTCACGATCACGCTCGTTCGCATCATCTTTCCGGGCGTCGCGTTGCTCGTGCTGTCGGCGTGGTGCTTGGGCGTGCTCAACAGCCATCGCAAGTTCTTCCTCAGCTACGTGTCGCCGGTGTTGTGGAACGCCGCGATGATCGCGACCTTGTTCGTTGCCGCGCGGCGCTACGCCGGTGACAAAGAGACGATGGTCGTGTGGCTCGCGTGGGGCACGGTGATCGGCGCGGCGGCGCAATTCCTGATCCAATTGCCGACGGTGATCGCGATCCTGCGCTCGCTCCGGCCATCGCTCGCGATCGACGATCCGGGCGTGCGCTCGACGTTGCGCGCGTTCGTTCCCGTCCTGCTCGGGCGCGGCTCGGTCCAGCTGAGCGGGTTCATCGATCAGGCGCTCGCGAGCTACTTCGGTCCCGCGATCGTCGCCGCGATGGGCAACTCGCAGATCATCTATCTGCTGCCGGTCTCGTTGTTCGGCATGGCAGTGTCGGCCGCCGAGCTCCCCGAGATGTCGAGCGCGACCGGTGATGCGAACGCGCGCGCGAAGGCGGTCCAAGATCGCCTGCGCAACGCGCTCCGCCGGGTCGTATTCCTCGTCGTCCCGTCGGCGGTCGCGTTCGCGATGATCGGTCAGCCGATCGTCGCGCTGCTGTTTCAAGGCGGCCAATTCACCGCCGACGATTCGCACGTCGCGTGGATCATCCTCGCGGGCTCGGCGCTCGGCTTATCCGCGGGCACGCAAGGGCGCCTGCTCAACAGCGCGTTCTACGCGATGAACGATCAGCGTACGCCGCTCTATGCCGCGCTCGTGCGCGTCGCGATCACGGGCGTCGCCGGCGTGCTCCTGACGTTCCCGCTGCGCACCGCGTTCGGCTACTCCGAAGTGTGGGGCGCGTTCGGGCTCACCGCATCCGCGGGCTTCGCGGCGTGGGTCGAATTCCTGTTGCTGCGCCACTGGCTCGCGAAGAAGATCGGCGCGGTCCCGATCCCGACGAAGCTCGGCCTCGGTGCGTTGGCCGTCGCCGTGATCGCCGGTGCCGCGGCCTACGCGACGAACTGGTTCGCCGGCAATTACACCGCGCGCGTATGGCCGCGCTCGATCGCCGCGATCGCCGTGTTCGGCATCGTCTATCTCGGCATCATGTCGGTCGCGCGCGTGCCCGAAGCGAGCGCGTTCACGGGTCGGATCACGCGCAGGTTCCGCCGCAAGCCTCAGTAGCTCGCCCATTCGACCAACGTCGTGCGCGATGCGCTGCTGACGAAATCGGCGAGCGCCCACTCCGCTCGCGCGGCATCGATCGCACTCGTCGACCGGTAGCGCTGCTTGTCCTTGTCGAGCGCCTCGAGCGCGAGCTCGCCACCGACGTGCGCCGCACGCATCCACACGTCGCTCTGCCCACCGACATATCGTTGCACCTTCACCGGGATGCCCGGTTCGATCGCGGCGAGCGCAGCTGCGATCTCGGCGCGTTTCGGTCTCGCGATCGTGCGATCGCCCACGACGAGCTCCCAGGTGCGCGTCTTCTTCGGGGGTGGCGTCGGTGTCATCACGACGGCGTCGAACGCGCGGCGATTCAGATCGAAGTCGACGATCTTCTTCCAGCGCTCGAGCACCGCCGGCAGATCGGTGCATGACTCCCAGCCGAGCGCGCGGTTGCCGCTGTGACGAACGCCTTGCCGATCCGCGCTGAGAATCCACCACACGACACCGTGCTGAAACAACCGGATCTCGATCGCGTCGTCCGTGCGCGCCACGAGATACACCGCCCGTGCCTTTGCTTCGACCGACGCGGTCACCGCCGCGCGTGCGATCGCGTCGTCGTTGCCCACCACGACCGTGACGTCGCCGATTCGTGTCGCGAACTCGCCGGTGTTGACCGCCGCACGCACCGGATACAAGCCCTCACCGCCGAACGCGCGCTTCGCCTCGTGCTCCGGCGTGAACCGCTTGCCGACGATCGCGTAGAAGCACGCCATATGGCGCTCGTACTACGTGCGTTGTCGATCGCGCGACCACATTCGCGCCAATGGCCGAACGTATTCTGTGGTCCAATGCGGCGATGGTGGGTGAGAAGAAGTCAGACGTGCTGACGAAGGTGCTCGTGATCGTCGGTGCGCTGCTCGTCGCGATCATCGCGTACTACATCTGGCACTGGTTCAACACGACCGACTTCGACAGCTTCAACTTCCGCGACGCCGGCTCGTAGCTTTCTTCTTCTGGCGCGCGGCTTCCTTCTTTTTCTCGTCGACGCGCCCGAGCAGCCACGGATGTGGACCGCCGTCGGCGAGCGTCGCGACCGCCTTGGTTGCACGGCGCACGCGCGTTTCGTCCTGCTTGGCCTGATGGACCCAACGCTGCCAATCGCGCTGCTGGCCCGGCGGAAGCGCGTCGTACGCGGCCCGCGCCTTCTTCGACTTCGCGAACGCGGCGACGAGCTCGGCCGGCATCTCGTCCGGCATCACCGCGCGCCACGGCTTCTCCCACGCACCCGACGCGCGCGCTTCGTCGATCACCTTCTGGCCCGCAGGACGGATCTTGCCGGCTTCTTCGAGCGCCGCGATGCGCGCCTTATTGATGTCGCTCCACACGCTGGTCTTGCGACGCGGCGTGAACCGATGCGTGTAGCGATCGTCATCGAGGCGATGGACGATGCCGTCGATCCAGCCGAAGCACAGCGCTTCCTCGACGGCTTCCGCATAGGCGACACAAGGCGTGCGCGAATGCTTCTTATGAAAAACTAAGGTGACCTCGGGCGCGGTGGCGTGATTCGTTTCGAGCCACGCCGTCCACGCCGCGCGATCGGTCAGATGGAGCGGCTTGTCATTTACCTTCCATCCCTGCGGCGCCGCTACGCCCGGGCGTTCGCCCGACTTGTTCACTCGCGCAATTTAGCGCCAGTTGCGGTGATTTCGATCGAACCGCAGGTCACGTTGATCGCGGAACGTCTCGCGCCGGTCGTGGCGGAGCTCGCCGCGATCGCGCCGCAGCTCCATCCGGTCGTGCCGGACTTCGCCCCAGCGACCCGCGCGTTCATCGCGGAACAGCTCGCGGCGATCGCGACCGATCTCGTTGCGGTCGTAGCGCATCTCGGCGCGATCGTGACGGACGTCGCGAACGTCTCGACCGACCGGGCCCGCGGCCGCGAGCGATGCAGAACCGAGGACCAACGACGCGACAATGGCTTTGATCGACATCTCAAATCTCCTTGGACGGGCCAAGAGTGAGATTGCAGACGGCGCGCCACCCGTAACTACGCGATTGCCAACACGCGACTGCAGGATCCGCATGCGGAAACCGCAGCCGCGCTGCGAAATCCGCAGCGATCGATCACCAAGGCGCGGGTTTGTAGTCCTTCAGGAACAGGCCCCACACGTGCTTGCCCGTGTTCAGGCCGTCGAAGATCGGATCGATGATCCGCGCCGCGCCATCGACGATGTCGAGCGGCGGATGAAAGTTGTGCACCGCTTGCTTCCGGAGCGCGTGGTGCTGCGGGTCCTCGTCCGTCACCCAGCCGGTGTCGACCGAGTTCATGTGGATCCCGTCCTTCACGTAATCGATCGCGGAGGTCCGCGTCATCATGTTGAGCGCGGCCTTCGCCATGTTCGTGTGCGGATGTTTGTCGGTCTTCCACCGGCGATAGAACTGGCCTTCCATCGCGGACACGTTGACGACGTGCGCATCGTTCGTCGGCACTGCCGCGAGTAACGGCCGCAACCGCGCGTTCAGCACGAACGGCGCCGCGACATTCACGAGATGCACCTCGAGCAGCTCCGCCGTCGGCACGTCCGCGAGCGTCATCCGCCACGTGTTCGAATCGCGCATGTCGACCTGCTGGAGATCTTGATCGAGCCGGCCCTGCGGATAGAGATGCTCGCCGCGTTCGAGATCCTCGGCGAGGAGCGGCACCTGCGAGAGCACCGCGCTCTTCCACAGGCCGGTCGCTTGGATCGCGTGGGATCCGACGTGCTCGAGCCCTTCGCCCGAGCCCAGCATCATGTGATTGCGATCGAGCACCATGCGCGCGAACGCATCCTCGGGCTCGCCTTCGCCGTCGACGACGTGATCATACCAACCACTCGCGCGCCGCACGGTCTGACACGCGTTGTTGATCAGGCCATCCAAGCGCGTTTGCGTCGACAGCAGATGCCGCGCGAACAACTCGACGCTCGGCGTGTGCCGCAGATCGATCCCGTAGACGTGCAGGCGATGCATCCAGTCGCGTGCATCGACTTCCTTACCGAATCGGCGCGCGGCATCTCGTGGGAACCGAGTCGCCACGATCACGTCCGCGCCCGCGCGCAACAGCATGATCGCGGCCTGGTACCCGATCTTCACGCGCGCACCCGTGATCATCACGACGCGCCCGCGCATGTCCGCGGTCTGCTCGCGCTTCTGCCAATTCAGCGCCGCGCACTCCGGGCACATCTGATCGTAGAAGTGGTGCAGCTCGTGGAAGTCGCGCTTGCACACGTAACACATGCGCGCGGTCTCGACCCGAGGGCTGCCGTCCTCGCGCCGCGCTTCGGCCTCGGCCCACGGATCGATCTCGCCGTCGTCATCGCGAACGGCTTCATCGAGCGCTTGAAACTCGGGCTTCGGCAACGGCGTGCGAAACACGGTCTCTTTGCGAAGTTGGCGGATGCCGGTCTCGTCGAGCAGCGCGCGATCGGCCTCGCGCTTCGCGTGGAACCGCTGGCGGGCGAGCACCTTGCCCAGCTGCTTGCGCATGTGCTTGTCGGGCCGTGACAGCTGGCCGGCCGCCGTCGACAGGCGGATCCGCAAATCCTCGTCGAGGTCCGCGAGCTTGCGCAGATCACCCGCCAGCTCTTCGAGGAGCTCGATCGCCTGAACTGCGCGGTCGCGGGTGTCCGACATGGGCGGCGGAGGCTAGCGCATCATCCGCCGTCGAAGTAGGGTCCGCCCGTGATCATCACCAAGCGCTTGAAGGGTAAGGCGATCGAAGCGTGGCTCGGCCCCGCCGGGGACCGTGCGCGCCGCGCGCTCGAGCAGGTTCGCGAACGCGTCGGCAAGTCCGGCAAGAAGCTCGCGATCTATCTCGATATCGCCGAGCCGTGGAGCTACCTGCTCGCGCAGGCCACGCAGCGCTTGATCGAGCACTACCCGGTCGAGCTGGAGGTTCACGTCGTAACGCCGCCCGCATCGGACGTCGATCCGTTTCCGCTCTTGCGCAGCAAGCACGCCGTGCGCGATGCCCAGCAACTCGTCGAGTACTGGGACGTCGAATTTCCCGGTAAGAAGGAAGCGGATCCGGGTGCGATTCGCGATGCATCGACGGTGCTCGTTCGCGAGCGCCCCGCCCGCGATCAACTCCGCGCGTTCTTGGAGCTCGCGGAATCGGTGTGGACGAACGACAAGAAGACGCTCGCGAAGCTCCTCGGTAGCTGGGGCCACGAGGCGCATGGCTCGGTGCCGCCGATCCTGAACGAGTCGTACTCGCGGTTGCGCAAGGCCGGTCATTACATGGCGGGCATGGCGAGCTATGGCGGTGAGTGGTACTGGGGCATCGATCGCCTGCCCTATCTCGAGGAGGTCCTCGCGAAGGACTTCAACGTCGATCTCGCGCACGTGGTGTCGCCGCGCGCCGATCGCGCGAAGCTGCCACTCGAAAACGCGAAGTCGTGCGAGGTCTGGTACTCGTTCCGCTCGCCGTATTCGTACATCGCGCTCGAGCAGATCGAGGCGGTGCTCGCGCCGTACAACATCCCGCTCGAGCTGCGCGCGGTGTTCCCGATGGTCCAGCGCGGCGTGCAACTCCCGAACGAGAAGCGGATGTACGTCGTGCGCGATGCGAAGCGCGAAGCCGATCGCTTGCGCGTTCCGTTCGGCAACATCTGCGATCCGATCGGTCCGGGTGTCGATCACTGCATCGCGCTCGCGTACTGGCAGCGCGCGAATCAGTTACCGCTCGTGAAGTCGATCATGCGCGGCATCTGGTCCGAGGCGCGCGACATGGCGGAGTACGTCGATCTCAAGTACGTCGTCGAGCGTGCGGGTCTCGATTGGAATGAAGCGAAAGCCCAGCTCGCGAATCCCGAAGCGGCGAAGTGGGCGAACACGAACGCGACCGACCTGGCCGTTTACGGGCTGTGGGGTGTGCCGTCGATCCGGCTCGGGGATTTCGTGGCGTGGGGCCAGGATCGGTTGCCGCTTCTAGCCGACCGTCTGCGTCGGAACGCACTGCCGGAATAGTCCGTGTGTGGGTTGGCGCCGCGTGTTAAAAATCAACACGATGAGCGACAATAACGGTGGCGTCGTCAACCTTGTCGATGCCGAGGTTCCCGCCGATCAAGGGCTCGCCGCGCTCGGCATGCTGATGCGGCTCGGCGGCAACGTCATGGCCGCACTCGGCTCGCTGTTTGCGGTCACGCTCCTGATGTCAGCACGCGGCGCGCGCGGCAACGACTTGTTCCTGATGCTGCTCGTCGTCGGTGGCTCGATCGTTCGCTCGATCATTCACAGCCAAGCCGGGTCGCAGCTCGTCCACGGTGACCCGCGCGTCGAGAACAGTCATCTCCTCGGCGTCCGCCGCTACATCGCCGTCGCGTTGATCCAGTCGTGCGTGGTCGCGTTGATCCTGCAGGTCTCGGTCTTCCACGAGATCCGGACCACGATCGCCGTGTTCGCCGGCCTCCTCGTGTGGCCGACCACGCTCGCGATCCTGTTCAAGCTGCCGCGGTTCGCGCGGTTCACGACGCAACCGATGCCGGTGCCCGAAGACAAGGGCTTCGAAGGTGCCGCGATCCTCATGACCGTGTTCGGCGTATGCGGCACGATCGCCACCGCGACCGGGCTCGTGTTGATGATGAAGAGCTTGTCGACGCGCGAGCTCCAGAGCGGCCCGGTCGTCATGCTGTTGTTCTGCCTCGTGCTGCTCGTGATCCGCTCGGCGCTCCACGCGCACGCCGGCATCTCCGGGTTGCGCGAGACGTCGGTCGATCATTCCGTCGAGCTCGCGAATCGCTACACGAACTTCGGCATCATCAGCGGCTTTTGCGTCGGTGGCCTGATGCTCATCCTCGTGATGATGACCTCGCGGCCGTCGGTCGACGGGATGGCCGCGATCGTCGGCGTCACCTGGATGCTGCTCACGTGGCCGATGATCATCCGCCGATTCTTCAGCGATCGTCAGTTCAACGACATCCTCGCCGGCGATCAGGCGCCGATCCATCGTCGTTCGCCGGACGCGGGCCTGACCTGGCTCGGTTGGTTCTTGTTCGCGTACGCCGGGTTCGAAGCGTCGTTCCTCGTGGTGCAGATGATCGGTGGAAGCGGTGCCGGTATGGCGGCACGTTTCAACCTGTTCAGCGCGTTCGGAATGCGCTCGATCTGGTTCAGCGTCGGCATGGTCCTACTTCAGGGGTGGGCCGGCTTCGAGCTGGTACGCATGAGCCCGCAGGCGCGTGCGGTCGCGTCGGTGTTCGGCGTGGTCGCGACCGGACTCACGCTGTGGACCGCGTGGCCTCTCATGAAGGAGATCAAACACGTCGGTGACCCGAACGATTTCGCACTCATGTTCGGTCCGCTCGCGCTCGCGTTAGTGATCCCCATCGCGACGGTTGTACTCGTCAACCGTAAGATTGCCCCCACGGCGCGCGCCAGGTACCGTAACAAGGAGTAAGTTCCTGCAATGAAGTACCTCGCGCTCGCTCTCGTGCTGGGGACCGGATGTCAGGACGACATCTCGACGCCGTTCCCGTCCGGGCTCGAGCCGCTCGAGGACAACCCGGTGCCGACCCAACAGGGCGGCAATCGCACCGAGATGCTGCAGACGATGTCGTCCGATGGCGACGAGATCAAGATCTACGGTCGCGGCTACGTGCTCGTGGATCCGCAAACCGTGTGGACCGCGACCAAGAATCCGGATGCGAACGTGGCGGTGTGCTCCACGAACCAGCAGCAGATCACGCCGAACAATGACTCGGCGTACGAGTTCAGCTTCCTCGTCCACTACGTCGTCAACAACATCCTCACCGTCGAGTGGGATGACCAGTGGCGGTGGGGGACGATTCAGGACGGCACCGGATCGGGGTCGGACGCCGCGTTCTTCGGGATGATCAAACACCAGAAGACGCAGGGATCTTCGTTCATCACGCTGTCCGAAGGCACCATCCAGGTCACCGCCACCGACGATCCGAACGTCACCGAGCTGGCGTTTGTCGAGCACTTGGAATCGGCGGGCGGTGGCGTGGACGACGTATTGAAAGGTGTCCAACACAATTACGACTCGCTCGTTGCCGTCTCGCACGGCAATCCGATTCCGGCCTGTCCGTAGTACCCTCGGGGCGTGGTGCTCCGTGCTGCCGAGGAGTTCGGGCCGTACCTCGTGTACGAGCAACTCGGCATCGGCGGCATGGCCACGGTTCATCGCGCCGAAGCGCGTGGTGTCGCCGGATTTCGTCGACCGGTCGCGCTGAAGCGAATGCTGCCGCACGTCGCGGCGAACGAGGATCTCGTCGCGGCGTTCGTGCGCGAAGCACGGCTCGCCTCGTTCCTGCACCACGCGAACGTCGCGCAGACCTACGAGCTCGGCAAAGTCGAGGACATCTACTTCATCGCGATGGAGCTCGTTGTCGGGCGGACGTTGCGCGATGTCCTGAAGGTCACGTCGAAGGCTGGCCTCGCGATCCCGATCGGGATCACGCTGAACGTGCTCACGCAGATCTGCGACGCGCTCGATTACGCGCACAACCTCACGGATGACTCGGGCACCGCGCTCGGCATCATCCATCGCGATGTCTCGCCGTCGAACATCATCGTCAGCGAAGCCGGCACGGTGAAGCTGATCGATTTCGGCATCGCGAAGGCGTCCGCGCACGGCATGCAGACGATGTCCGGCACGATCAAAGGCAAGTTCGGCTACATGGCGCCGGAATATCTCGCCGGCAAGATCGACGCACGCGCGGATCTGTTCGCCCTCGGCGTGATCGCGCACGAGCTACTCACCGGGCGCCCGCTGTTCCAGGGCCGCGATGACATGGACACGCTGTATCGCGTGAAGTCGATGAAGATCGATCCGCCGCGGAAGTGGAAGCCCGAGATCCCCGAAGAGATCGATTCGATCGTGATGACGGCGCTCGAACGCGATCCGGACGCGCGCTGGCAACGAGCGGCCGCGATGCGCGTGGCCCTCGCGACCGAGATCCGCCGACTCAACCTGACCGTGCTCGATCAACAAGTGTGGGCGTGGGTCGAGCGCGTGTTCGAAGATGCGATGGGTGATGTCTCGACGCCCGCGCCGACCCGGGTGCTCGGCACCGCGCCTTCGATCCCGACGGAGCCGAACCCCGAAGAGTCGGTCGTGATCGAACGGATCTACGAGCCAGCTGGGGTCGAGCCCGCGGCCTCCGCCTCGTTCACGCATCAGACCTTCGATCAGGGCACGTCGCCGGGTCATTCGAATGCGCGGCCGCAGGTCCACGCGAGCGATAGCCTGTCCGAGCTCGCGCGTACGAATTTGCGGATGTCCGCGATGCGCCCGAGCGAGCCCCCGCCGCTCTCCATCGCACCTCGCGACATGCCGTTGCGCGCGCCACCCCTCACGAATCCGCCGGATCAGCCGATGCGCACGTTGATCGGCGGCGCGAGCCAGCCACCGCCTCTCATGAGGTCCGGGCCGATCGTGATCAGCCAACCGTTGCCGATGGTTCGCTCGTCGGCTCCGCAGCCGATCCAAGCTCCCCACGCAGAGCCTGCGGCGACGAAGCGGATGGGCAACCTGACGATCATGCTTTTGTTGTTGGTGGCAGCAGCTGCGTCGGGGGCCGTGGTTTACTTCGGCCTGCCGTACGTCCAATGAAGCGCATCGCCCTTATCTCTACCGGTGGCACGATCGAGAAGACCTACGACGATCTGTCGGGGGTGCTCGCCAACAAGGTCTCCGTGCTCGACGTCATGCTCGCATCGCTCGAGCTCCGTGGGGTCGCGATCCATCGCGTCGCGCTGATGAACAAAGACTCGCTCGAGATGTCGGACGCCGATCACACGCTGATCGCCGAGCACGCAGGCAAGCAAGCGCGCGAGTGCGATGGCGTGGTCGTCGTTCACGGCACCGATCGGTTGCAGCACACCGGCGAGCGGATCTGCGAGCTCGTCGGCACGCCGATCACGCCGATCGTCCTCACCGGCGCGATGCGGCCCTACGAATTGCGCGCGACCGACGCGCTCCAGAACCTGACCGAGGCGTTGCTCGCCGTCCAGCTCGTGCAGCCGGGCGTCTACGTGGCGATGCACGATCAGGTGTTGCAGTTCCCGGGCGTGGTGAAGGATCGCACCGCGGGAACCTTCGTGAAGGCGCGGTGAACAAACACGATCCGTCCACCGCCGCGTTACTCGATGCGCTCGAGCGCTCGAATATCAGCTATGCGTTGTGGCGGTTCCACGACGGCAAGTTCGAGAAGCTCCACGCGAACAACGCCGCCTCGCGCCACACCGGCTACACCGTCGAAGAATGGCTCGCGCAGCCGATCCTGAACCTCGTCGCGCCGCAGCAGCGCGAGCACATCGCCGCCCTGTTCGCGAAGGTCGTGACGTCGCCGGACTTCGTGCCGACGGTGATCGAGATGTCGCTCGTGCGCAAAGATGGCTCGTTCCTACCGATCGAAGCCTCGTTCGGTCGCACGGCCTACGAAGGTGGTGGTGTCGCGGTCGTGATGATGTGGACCGATCGCGAGTTCGCGCGCAACCGGATGTCGTTGCTCGAGGCCGATCGGATCGCGCTCGTCGGCGCGCTCGCGGCCGGCTTCGCACACGAGACGAACAACCCGCTCACGTCCGTGCTGTTGAACCTGCGCTCGTTGCGCAAGCAGCTCGTGACGCACTTGACCGATGCCAAGCAGACCGCCGCGCTGCGCATCCTCGACGACATCGCGACCGGCGCCGAGCGGATCGCGAGCAACGTCCGCGCGTTCCAGACCCTCGCCTCGCGCGGTGATGCCAAGCCGCTCGATCTCGCGGCCGTGACGAGTGCCGTGTTGCGGCTCGCGTTGCCCACGCTCGAGAGTCGCGCGCACGTGATCCGTCAGATCTTTCCGGTCGGTCCGGTCGCCGGCGAAGAAGCGCGCATCGGCCAAGCAGTGCTCGCGATGCTGCTGTTCTCCTGCTCCGGCTTCGATGGCACGCAGCCGGAAGCGCGGATCGTGGTCGCCGTCGAAGAGCGCGGCGGCTGGGTGATCGTCGAGGTCAGCGATAACGGTCCCGACCTGCCCGCCTCCGAAGTCCCGCACGTGTTCGATCCATTCTTCCGCTCGGAAGCGCGCGGTGCCGGGTTCGGCGTCGGCCTCACGGTCGCGCGCTCGGTCGCGAGCACGCTCGGCGGAGATGTCGAGCTGACGCCCCGCGCGGGTGGCGGCACGGTGATCACGTTACGGCTTCCGCCGGTCCCCGCTACATAAGAGGTGCACATGACGTCATGGTGGGCGGTTTTGTTGGTTGGTTGCAGCAGTCCGGGAAACACGCCGATGGATGCGCCTCGTGCGATCGATTCGCCGGATCGTCTCGAACCGCTGCAGGCGGACGAAGCGGTGTGGTGCAACTTCTCGACGGGCGCTACGGGTGTCCAAGATGCGACCCATCTGTTCGGCTTCGCGAAGACCGGCTCGACGTACACGATCAACGTGATCGGGAAACCTACTTGAGCGAATACGTGATCGTCACCGGCGCGCCCTTTCGGATCACGACGATCTCGACCTTGCTGCCCGCTGCGAGCCCGACGACGCGCTGATACGCCTCGAGCGCGCTGTCCGCCGACGCGAGCGATGCGCCATCGACCGTGCTGATCGTGTCACCGTTCGTGAAGCCGAGGTGCTCGTAGAGCGAACCCGGCTTGATCGCGTAGAGCTTGAAGCCGTCGGCCTTGCCGTCTTTCATCGCGGGAACTACACGCGCACCTTTCATCAGTGCCTCGAGATCGATCTTCTTCACCGCCGCGATGTCGACGTCGTAGTGCGCGTCGGAGGTCGACTTGATCGCGGCATCGAGCGCGCTCGCGGTCGCCGGATCCATCTCGTGAGACACGGGCGGTTCGTCGGCGGACGGCGCCGGCAGGCTCGGCCGCGACAGATCGACCGCCGGCGGAGGTGGTGCCGAGCCATCGCACACGAGGCCCATGCGCCGCATCTGCGATGCCGTGCCACCGATCTTGATGTTGTACATGCCATCGGCGGCACGCGGCGCGCCCGTCATGTCGAGCAGCACAGCCATCTTCTCGTCTCGCTTCTTCAACGCCTCGGTCGGTTTGAAGCGCACGCACAGATCGAGCTCCGCGTCGTGATTCGCCTGAAACCGGACGTCACCGGTGACATGGATTTCGACATCCGGCGAGCGGACCTCGAACGTCTTGATCTTCGCATCGCCGTGATCGACATCGACCGCGATCGTCAACTTGTCGAAGCCGAGGTGACCGAAGCTAACGTCGCCGCCAAACTCACTGGTCTTGGGGTTGGCGATGTGGAGCGGCGTCTTGTCGTCGCCGATCTGACAGGCGGTGCACGTGATCGCGAGCGAACCCTTCATCTCGGCCGGACGATCGATATTGTCCACATCGATCGCGACATCCGTGGTGCCGGCCAGCGGAAGCACGAGGTCGGACTTCACGCTCGCCGGGACCGCATCCGCGAGCGGCACCGCATCGCCTTCGATCGTCAGGTGCGTCTTCGTCTGCGTGGTGTGCAGCAGGTGGTCGTGCGGCTTGCTGCTACACGCGATCGCGAACACCAGGAGATAGCGCTTCACGAATCCCTCATCACCAAGAAGTGGGCGATCGCCGTCGCGACGGGATGTGCGCGATCGGTTTGATACGCCTCGACATGAACGTTCGCGACTCGCTTGCCGTGCCGCGTGATCGTGGCGTGCGCGAACGTATCGACCGGGCCCGCGGAGCGCAGGTAGTCGATCGTCAAGGTGATCGTCTTCGGCAACACCACGGTCTCCGACCGATATAACAACTCGAAGATCGCGGCTGATTCCAACAACGATCCGATCGCGCCGCCGTGGATCGCCGGCAACCCGGTGTTGCCGATCTGGTTCGCCTTGTACGTCATCTTCGTGATGAGGTTGTCGCCTTCGCGCAACGCGGAGATGCCGAGGAACTTCGAGTACGGCACCACGTCACACATCGCGTTCCAGTCGCCCGATGCCTTCGCGGCCGCGATCATGTCGACGAGACTCATTTGGCCCCCGGCTTCGTACCGAGCATGAACGTGCCGGCGGACGTGGCGACCGGATCGGCCTCGTCATCGACGTAGGCAACGGCGCGCGTGAACGCGACGTTCTTCGTCACCTTGTAGCAATGCGCCCGGCAATGGATATCGCTGCCGGCGGGTGCGGCCCGCATGTAGTCGATCCGGAGATCGAGCGTGGCGATCGGCTTGTACTCGCCGAGCGCCGCGAATACGGCCGCGCCACTCGTGGTGTCGAGGAGCACCGTGATCGCGCCGCCGAAGATCGTCCCGGTCTCGGCATTGCCGATCAGCTTTTCGTCGTACCGCAGGACGAATAGCGCGGTTCCCTTCTCGATCTCGAGGCCATGGATGCCCAGCGCCTTGTTGTGCGGGATCCCCTCGTGGAAGCCGCGGAGCACGGTTTGATGGCGGGACTTGTCGTCGGGCACGAGCGACCCTAATGTATCGCGATGCAGCTCGAGGCGCTCGGCTGGGACCCCGAATGGGCGTCGCACGTCCAGAACGGGATTCCTGCGCGCATCGTCGCCGAGCACCGGATCAGCTATCAGGCGATCTGCGCAGACGGCCCGCTATGGTGCGAAGCGACCGGCCACGCGTTTCACGTCGCCGAGGACAAGCGCGCGCTGCCCACGGTGGGCGATTGGGTGATCCTCGATGGCGCCGAGAAGGCGCTCGCCGGCGCGGGCAACGCGGTGATTCGCGAGATCCTGCCGCGACGGAATCTCCTCGTACGGCGTGCGGCCGGTGAAGCGAGCGTGCCGCAACCGATGGGCGCGAACGTAGATCTCGGCCTCGTGATGACGTCCGCGAACAACGAGCTCAACGCGCCTCGCCTCGATCGCTATCTCGACATCCTGAAGGCGAGCAACATCCCGGCGGCGATCGTGCTGTCGAAGGTGGATCTGGTTCCAGACCCGATGCCGTTGATCGCAGCCATCATGGAGAGCGCGCCGGACACGCTCGTGATCCCGATTTCCCTCGTCGAGCCGCAGGGCTTGGACGTACTGCAGTCGCTCGTGCGGCCGCGCATGACCGTCGTGCTGCTCGGCAGCTCCGGCGTCGGCAAGTCGACGTTGCTCAACACCATGCTCCCCGACGCGATCCAGGCCACCCAGGAAATCCGCGACGACGACAAGGGCCGCCACACCACCACCCGGCGCGAGCTGTTCATCGCGAAGGATGGCTCGTTGTGGATCGACACGCCGGGCATGCGCGAGCTCGGCCGGTGGGCCCAGGAAGAAGAAGAGGACGAGGTCGACTCGTTCGACGACATCCACGCGCTCGCCCAGGACTGCAAGTTCCGCGATTGCTTTCACATCGCGGAGCCGGGTTGCGCGGTGTTGATGGCGGTCGTCGAGGGCAAGCTATCGCTCGACCGGCTCGCGAACTTCCAGAAGCTGTCCGTCGAGCACACCGTCGCGGTCACCGACCAGAAGACGGCGCGCCGGATCGCCGAAACCCAGCGGGCCAAAGCCAAGAAATACGCACCGCGTCCCGGTAAACCTTCCGACGACGATTAATGCTATACGCGCGGCGTGATCGCGTTCGCAGGCGTCTCGAAGCAGTACGGCGGCCAGATCCTGTTCGTCGACGCACAGTTCCAGATCAACCCGTCCGAAAAGGTGGGGCTCGTCGGTCCGAACGGAGCCGGTAAGAGCACGGTGTTCCGGCTGATCGTCGGCGAAGAGCACCCGGACGACGGCAACGTCGAAAAGCCGAAGAAGCTCACGCTCGGCTACTTCCGGCAGGACGTCGGCGATCTGAAGGGCCGCTCGATCCTAGCGGAGACGTGCGCGGGCGCCGGCGAAGTCGCGAAGCTCGCGGACGAGCTCGCCGTGCTGACCGCGAAGATGGAAACCGGCGAGGATCTCGAACAGACGGTCGAGCGATTCTCGGATGTCCAAGCGCGCTATCAGGACCTCGGCGGCTACGAGCTCGAGGCGCGCGCGCAGGAGATCCTCGCAGGGCTCGGGTTTCACCAAGAGCAGATGCAAAACGACATCGGCACGCTCTCGGGCGGTTGGAAGATGCGCGTCGCGCTCGCGCAGATCCTGCTCGCCCGGCCCGAGCTGCTGCTGCTCGACGAGCCGACGAACTACCTCGATCTCGAATCGATCCTCTGGCTCGAACAGTTCCTGAAGGACTACACGGGCACGGTCGTGATGACCTGCCACGACAAGGCGATCATGAATCGCGTCGTCGGCAAGATCGTCGAGATCGATGGCGGCGAGCTCCGCACGTACACCGGCAACTACGACTTCTACGAGAAGATGCGCGCCGAAGAAGCCGTGCGGCGCGAGGCGGCGTACGCACGCCAGCAAGCGATGCTCGCGAAGGAGAGCCGATTCGTCGAGCGGTTCAAGACGCACGTCGCGAAGGCGGCGCAGGTCCAATCGCGCTTGAAGAAGCTCGACAAGATCGAAAAGATCGCCGAACCGAAACGCATCGTCGAGAAGCAGTTCGAGTTCAACAAGCCGTCGCGCTCGGGCGACGACGTCGTCAAGCTCGACAAGCTATCGAAGGCGTACGGCACGCGCGCGATCCACAAGGACCTCACGCTGACCGTGCGGCGCGGCGAGCGCTGGGCGGTGATGGGCGAGAACGGCGCCGGTAAGTCGACGCTGCTGAAGATGATCGCCGGGCAGCTCGCGCCGGATTCCGGCTCCGCGACGATCGGCGCCGCCGTGAAGATGGGCTACTACGCGCAGCACGTGATGGACGGGCTCGAGGGCGATCGCACCGTCCTCGAAGAGCTGCAGGAGCACGCGCCGCTCGCGAATCAGGGCACCCTGCGCAACCTCGCCGGCATGTTCGGCTTCTCCGACGACGATGTGTTCAAGCCGGTCACCGTGCTGTCCGGCGGCGAGAAGGCTCGCGTGGCGCTCGCGAAGATCATGTACGACGCGCCGAACCTACTCGTCCTCGACGAGCCGACGAACCACCTCGACATCGTGACGAAGCGCGCGCTCGTGCAATCGCTCGCAAACTACGAGGGCACGCTCGTGTTCGTGTCGCACGATCGCCAGTTCCTCTCGGCGCTCGCGACGCGTGTGCTCGAGCTATCAGTCGGCGGTCCGCCGCGGATCTACGGCGGCAGCTACGACGAATACGTGCAGTCGACCGGTCACGAAGCGCCGGGCATGCGCCAAGCCGATCACTGACAGTCGACGTGGAGCCCGAAGTCGCTGGCCGTGTATTGCGGACCATCGACGACGAAGTAGTAGATCTGGCCGGCGTGCGCGTCGAACGTGATCGCACCGCCGCTCGCCGCCGTGCAATGCGAAGGATCGCACGCGCTCCGGGTGGCGTCGTACGGATCGAGCGCGACGAGATCGAGCTTGCCGCTCGGATCGTCGATCGAGATCGCGACCGAAGCATCCGTCTCTGCGACGAATCGAAACGTCGCCTCGGGGCCAGGATCGGCGTGATCGAGGCACGGATAGTCATCCATTCGCGTGATGCCCGAGTAGCTGCTCGTCGCGAGCGTATCGCCGCATTGCAACGGCTTCGCCGGCGCACACAAGCCACCTTCCACGCACGATGGATCGGTCGCGCACGCCGCATCCTCGCAACCGGCCTTGCCGTTGTCGTCATTGTCCCACGGGTCCGAACACCGCGTCTCGGTGGCGGTCCGCGTGCGCCCGAGTCGCGCGATCTGCCCGCTGCCCGCGAAGTACGAGACCGACGGCGTGATCCACTCGCCGAACGTATCGGTGATGCCGAAGTTGATCGGCTGCAACTGACCACCGTGGCTCGCATGTAGGAGCGCGGAGCGCCCGCCGAAGAACACGTCGGCCGCCGAGGTGCCTCCGACCGTCGCGAAGTCGTTCGTCACGCCGGACGACACCCGCGCGACCTTCATGCCGTCGTAGTGATAGATCACGCCCGTGCCGCTCGTCAGGTAGACATCGTTCGTGGCGGAGCCCCACACGCCGTCGAACGCGAGCGTGAAGCCCGTCGGGATCTGCGTCCACGTCGAACCATCCCAGTGATAGAACAACCCCATGTTGCCGACGACGTAGACGTCGTTGTCGCCCGTGCCCCAGATCGCGTTGAGGTTGATCATCGGCAAGGTCTGCGGCGTCTCCAGCGTCCAGGTCGTGCCATTCCAGCGCGCGATGTGACCGTTCGCGCCGCACGCCCACATATCGGACGCCGAGATTCCCCAGAGCCCTTGCCAGATGTAGAGCTTGTTCGCGCCGATCCCCGTCGACAGCGTCCAGTTGGCCGCATTCGCCGCGTCACCGTTGTTGACCCAGTAGATTCCACCACCAGTGCCCGCGACGAAGATCGTGTCGGTCCCGGGCGTCGAGGTCGTAAACGGCGTAGCGCCGAAACCATAGATCGCCGTCCACGTCGTGATGTCGTTACCGGTCGGGTTGGCGGGCAACGTATAGGGCACTCCCCATTTGCCTCCCGATCGGCGCGCGATCATGTTGTTCGTGCCGACGGCAAACGCGTTCCCGGTGTTTCCACTCGCCCACACCGAGAGCCAGCGCTGCGAGGTTTCGCCGACGGTCTCGGTCGCGAAATCGGTGCCGTCGTATTCGAACACTTCGCCGGCAAACATCGACGCGCGCAGGAAGTCGGGGCCGGTACCCCACAGCCCCGTGATCCCGAGCGTCGTGTTGCCGAGGTGCATCGGCTCGAAGTGACTCGCCTGCTGCGACAGATCGTAGCGAACGATCGTGCCGAGCGTTCCACCGATGTAGATGTCGGGATGCGCGGAGTCGCTGGTCTCGAAGCCAAAGATCGCGAGCCCATCACCGGACGTCGGCAGGTACGTCGTCTTCGTATTCGAGGTGCCGCTGCCGAACAACACCGTCGTCTGTCCACTGCCGAACACGTACGACGCGGTGCCGGTGAGCATGAAGTACGGACTGTGGACGTAGACGCCGGCGAGGACCGCGGGATCCGGGTTTTGCACCGACGGATCGAGCGTGATCGCCGGGATGTTGATGATCGGTGTCCAGGTCGCCGACGCGAGCTCGCGGCGAAGCGCGATCGGTGTGGACGTGCCACCGGTGACGCTGGCCGCGTAGCCACCGACGATCACGAAGGCATCGTGCGCATCGATACCGACGAGGAGGTTCGTGACGCCCGACGTCTCCGCGGTCCACGTTCCGCCGTCGACGGAGGTCACGATCGTGCCCATGCCACCGACGGCCCAGACTTGATAGTGGCCGTTCACGAGGTGACCGCTGATGCCGCGCAGGGCGATGGTCGACGCGACCGGCGACGCGATCGTCGACCACGACGTACCGTCGAAGTGGATGATCGTGCCTTGAAACCCGACGGCCCAGATGTCGTTGGCCGCGGCGCCCCAAATGCCGGTGAGGTCGACCGTCACGGGCGACGTGAACGGAACCCAATGCGCACCGTCGCCGTGCATGATCGCGCCGCCGAGGCCGACCGCCCACATATCGGTTTGCGACGAGCCCCAGATCCCGCGCAGATCGTTCGGCGCGACGCCGATGCCGCGATGCCAGCCGATCGTGTCGCACGCGTCGAAGCTCGGTGCGCACTCGGTCTGCGAGCACGCGACGTGACCGATCTGGAAGCCGTAGTCGCCGCACGTGCGATCCTCGGGCGGCACGCCATCGCAGGTCTCCGGACCGTTGATCTCGTGATCGCCGCAGCGACCGACGCAGCCACTCGTATCGACGGTACATGCGGCCGTGCACGCGAGTCCCGTCGTCGAGTAGTAGCCATACGACGTGCAGTCGACAGCAGCATTGATCGTGCCGTCGCACTGTTCGTTCGTCGCCTGCACGCCATCGCCACAGCCGGGCGCGATGCATAGCTTGTCGGCTTCGTCGCAACCAAACCCCTCCGGGCATAACCCGAATCCGCACTGCACCGAGGACGAGTCGACACATGCGCCGAGCACGACGGCGCACAACCACACGATCTGCTTCCCCACGATCCCCAGGCTATCATTACAGGATGGACATGAAGAACGTCGGTGGGACCCCGGGTGGACTACGCATCTTCCTGCTCGGGCTCGGCATGGCGATCGTCGGGGGCTATTTGCTCCTACAGGAAGTCCAAGTTCACGGTGGCTATTGGAACTGGGGTTTCGGGGGCTACGGTCGCAGCTTCGGCATCACGCTCATCCCGCTGCTCTTGGGCGTGGGAATATTGTTCGCAAACGGTCGTTCCTTTGCCGGACGGTTCCTTACGGGCGCGGGTGCACTGATCATCCTCGCCGGCATCATCATGAATCTCGACATCCACTTCCAAACGACATCACTGTTCAACACGCTGGTGATGTTGGTGCTTCTCGTCGGAGGTATCGGCTTGATCGTTCGCGCCGTCCTCCCGATGCACGAGAAGAAGGAAAGCTAGCGTGTTACGCTTTAGACGTGGGGAACGACGACGGGCAGCCCAAGCGGACGGTGTACGGCATTCCGGGCCCCACGTCCGGCATGCCCGCACAACGCACGCCGCAACCGCCACCGCGCCAAGTCGTCGGGACGCCGCAACCCGGCGGTCAGGTCGTCGTGCCGCAGTCGACGCGCGTCGGCACCGGGCCGGTCGTCGCACAGCGGCCGATGCAAACCGCACCGGGCTCCGCCGATGGCACGCACGCGTTGCCGCAACAGCAGACGCGCGATCCACAGCCGCCGATGGATGTCGCGATCGCCGGCATCGGGCTCGAGGCGGGCACGAACATCGACAAGTACGAGCTGATCCGCGAGCTCGGGCGCGGCGGCATGGGCATCGTGTTCGCGGCGCGCGACATGAAGCTCGGGCGCCGCGTCGCGATCAAGTTCCTGTTGAACGCCACGCGGCTCGTCGCGGATCGGTTCATCGCCGAGGCGCAGGCGACCGCGAAGTTCAACCACGAGAACATCGTCACGATCCACGAGGTCAACGACAACAACCCCGACATGCCGTACATGGTGCTCGAGTTCCTCGAGGGCCAACCGATGCGCGGCCTGATGGGCTCGTTCAACGCGGGACAGATGATGGCGCCGACACGCGTCGTCGAGCTCGTGCTGCCGATCGCGAAGGCGCTCGCCGCCGCGCACGCGCAAGGTATCGTCCATCGCGATCTCAAGCCGGAGAACGTGTTCGTCACGAGCACCGGTCAGGTGAAGGTGCTCGACTTCGGCATCGCGAAGGCGCTCGGTAAGACGCCGGCCCCGACACCGAAAGGTGGCGCGAACCGCACGATGTACGCGCCGCAGGAGCCACTCAACCTCACGCGTGAAGGCGCGATGGTCGGCACGCTGCCGTACATGTCGCCGGAGCAGATGGGCATCGGCGAGGTCGATCCGCGCAGCGATATCTGGGCGCTCGGCATCATCATCTGGGAGATGCTGCTCGGGAAGCATCCGATCGAGCCGCTGACCACGGATCGCTTGATCACGAACGCGATCGACGACGAGCCGATGCCGTCGCTGCGCGATGTCGCCCCGCATCTTCCGGAAGCGTTGATCGCACTCGTCACCGGGTGTCTGCGCAAGCGCCAGGAAGAGCGCATCCCGAGTGCGGCGGAGATCGTGCGCCGGCTCGAAGACATGCAGCCGGGCCGGGTCGGCCGCCAGCTCGCGGAAGGCGAGAGTCCGTATCCCGGACTCACGGCGTTCCAAGAGAACGATGCCGATCGGTTCTTCGGGCGCAGTCGCGATGTCACGCGCATGGTCGCGAAGGTGCGCGAGCTGCCGATCACCGGCATCGTCGGACCGTCGGGCGTCGGCAAGAGCTCGTTCATTCGCGCGGGTGTTGGTCCGGCGTTGAAGGCGAGCGGCGAGCACTGGGACGTGATCACGTTGCGGCCGGGTCGCCAACCTCTCGCGGCACTCGCGAGCGTGGTGCAACGGCTGACCACCCGCACCGGTGCGGATGCGCAAAAGCAGATGGTCGAGCACGCGCAGATGATCTATCGCCTGCGCAACGAGCCCGGCTACGTCGGCACGCTGTTGCGGAATCGCGCGCGCGCCACGAATCAGCAGCTGCTGTTGTTCGTCGATCAGTTCGAAGAGCTCTACACGCTCGTGCCGGATGCCGAAGAGCGGCGGGTGTTCACGGCGGCGCTCGCAGGTGTCGCGGATGACACGGCGGCGCCGATGCGCGTCGTGGTGTCGATGCGATCGGACTTCTTGGATCGGATCGGCGAAGACCCGCGATTCATGGAGGAGCTCTCGCGCGGGCTCGTGTTCCTGCAACCGCCGGATGCGGCGGGTCTGCGCGAAGCCCTGACCCAACCGATCGAGATGGTCGGCTATCGGTTCGAGACCGACGCGATGGTCGACGACATGCTCGCAGCGCTCGCCGGCATGCCGGGCGCGTTGCCGCTGTTGCAGTTCGCGGCGTCGAAGTTGTGGGACGCGCGCGATCGCACGAATCGCTTGCTGACGATGTCGAGCTATCAGGCGATCGGCGGCATTCAAGGCGCGCTCGCCACGCATGCCGATGACGTCGTCGCGCAGATGGCGCATCCGCAGCAGAAGCTGACCCAGAAGATCTTCCGGCGGCTCGTCACGCCGGAGCGCACGCGCGCGATCGTCGAGCTCGCGGATCTGTATCAGCTGTCGAACGATCGCAACGAGGTCGCGCGGATCATCGACCAGTTGGTGACGGCGCGGTTGCTCGTGGTCCAGACCCGCGGCGATGCGGGTGGTGGCTCGGCGGAGATCGTTCACGAATCGCTGATCGATCGCTGGCCCACGATGCGGCGCTGGCTCGACGAGGATCAGGAAGATGCGGCGTTCCTCGCACAGCTCGCGGCGGCGGCGAAGCAGTGGGAGCAGAAGGGGCACGCGTCGGGCCTCCTGTGGCGAGGCGATGCGATGGAAGAGGCGCGACGTTGGTACAACCAGCGGCCTCGCGAGCTGACCCCGCGCGATCACGCGTATCTCCAGGCGGTGTTCTCGCTCGCGCGGCGAGGCAAGCGCGTGCG
The DNA here is from genome assembly GCA_047600425.1 of Kofleriaceae bacterium. Classification (GTDB taxonomy): domain Bacteria; phylum Myxococcota_A; class Polyangia; order Haliangiales; family Haliangiaceae; genus JABFXX01. The sequence goes on from JASGLC010000001.1 coordinate 1,473,510, forward strand.
GACGGCGCTGCTCGCGATCACGTTCGTGGTGCTCGGCGGTGGGGCGCTCGCGGCATCGGCGGCGGCGCTGTCGATCCGGTCGGCGAAGCAGACCGCGGAAGAGAAAGAACAGGAAGCGAAGAAGTCCGAGTCCGCGGCGATGAAGGCGATGGCCGATACGAAGACGGCGATGGATGCGCTCGTCAAGAAGACCGAGGAAAAGGAAGCGGCGCAGAAGCTCGCGGACGCGGCGTCGGCGAAGGCGACGGAAGCCGAGAAAGAACAGGCGGCCGAAGCGGCGCAACACAAGGCGGACAACGAGAAGTCGGCGGCGCAGCTGAAGGTCGAGCTCGATGCAGCGCGGGCGGCGGAGGCGCGGGCGGAGACGTCGGCGAACGAGGCGAAGAAGGCCAAGGACGCGCTCGCGAAGCAGAACGAATCGCTGAAGGGCGAGAACGAGCGCTTGAAGAGCGAAAATTCGAAGCTGTCCCACAGCCTGAAGTAGCCCGGGAAGATTCATCTGATCCGGCGTTTGACCGGTATGGTTCGTGAGATACTGGGCCTATGAGGGGTTTGTCGCTCGTTGTCGTGGGGATGCTGGCGCTCGCGCCCGCGGTCGCGCATGCCGAGGATCCGTGGGCGGTCGGCGTCACGGCGGATCAAAAGGCGTCCGCGCAGAAGCTGCTCGAAGAGGGCAACGCGCTGTTCTTGAAGAAGGACTACGCACCCGCACTCGCGAAGTACAAGGAAGCGACCACGCACTGGGACCACCCGGCGATTCGCTTCAACATGGTGCGCTGCGAGATCCAGTTGAACCAGAACGTCGAGGCGAGTGATGACCTCGCGCTCGCGCTGAAGTACGGCGCGGCTCCGCTCGAAGAAGCGGTCTACACCGAAGCGCTCAGCTATCAGAAGCTGCTCGCCGATCAGATCGGCGAGATCGATATCGCATGCCAACAACCGGGCGTGAAGGTCACGCTCGATGGCCAAGCGCTGATGAACTGTCCGGGCAAGGAGCACCGGCGCGTGAAGCCGGGCCAGCACCAGCTCGTCGGTGTGAAGGACGGCTATCTGACGAAGACGACCGAGGTGTTCGTCATCGGTGCGAAGCAGTCGGATGCGAAGGTCGAGCTCGTGCCGCTCGGCAAGGCGGCGAAGGTCGTCCATCGCTATCCCACGTGGATGCCGTGGACGGTGTTCGGTGGCGGGCTCGTGGTCGCGGGCTTCGGCGTGCTCATGCAGGTCGATGCGTCGTCGCGCATGGACGCGTACGATCGCTCGGTGTCGACGAACTGCGCCGGCACGGGCTGCGCGGCGGACGATCCGCGGATCGATAAGTCTCAGAAGGACACGGCGAAGGCCGAGAACATCGCGGCGATCAGCGTGATGTCCGTCGGTGCCGCGGCAGCGGTGATCGGTGGCGTGTTGCTCTACATGAATCGCGGCCGCACCGTGTACGAAGAGCAGAGCGTGCAAGCAGGCCCGCAGGTCGGCTTCGCGCCGCTCCACGACAACAGCGGCGGCATGCTGACGTTTAGCAGCGCCTGGTAGCTAGTTCCCGCTATCGTCGTCGGGCGGCGGCGGTTTCTTTTTCTTTTTCTTCTTTTTCTTCTTCTTGACCGGCTTCGCCTCGTCATCGGCAGGAGCCGCGGCCGGCGCCGCTTCCGGTTGCTTCGGCAACGCCGGTGCGACCACGGTCTTGAACTGCGCGCCGGCGTTCGGCTCGTCGATCGCGAGCGATTCCTGTAGCGCGATCATCGACCAGTCATCGCCGGCCTTCTCGAACACCGCGAACACGCGGAGCGGCAGCGCATCCGTATCATCTTCGAAGCGCACGACCGGCACGCTCGCCCACGCGAGCTCGCCATCCGCCGTCACCGCCGACGTGACTTGACCTGCGGCGGTCGCACGCACGTGCGCATCGGCGCGGTGCTCGAACAGCTTCTTGATCTCGCCCTTCCCCTTCGTGACATCACCGGAGCCCGGCCCGATCACGACGGCATCCGAACGCTTGCCGAGCTCGTCGCCCCAGACGGCCGGCGCGGTCAGGCCCTTCTGCAACTTGTCGACGGCCTTCGCCGCTTTCGGATCCTGCTTTGCGATCGGCGCCATGCCCGGCGGCACGACCGCATCCTTCTTGAGCTCTTCGCGGACGAGCTTCATCTTCGGCGTCTCGGCGAGCGCAGCCGCGCTGACTTGCCAGACGTCCTCGGCGTTCGAGAGCACCGCGGTCAGCGCCATCGGCTGCCCGGCGACATCGACGATGTCGAACGCCCACGCCGATCGGCCGCCCGGCGACGCGACGATCGTCAGCTGCCCCGAGCCGATGTGCGCGGTCTTCTTCTTCTTGGGATCCATCACGGACTTCAGCGCGACCAACGCATCCGCGCGCGTGGCATGCGTATCGGACTTGCGCGGCCCGTAGACGATCAACGGCTCCGCGAACAGCGTCATCAGGCCGTCCGTGTCGGAGTGATCGATCGTGTCGTAGATCTCCTTCAGGAGACCCTTCGCGTCTTTTTCCGCGGTGCCTTCGTCGACGGCCTCGCGCTTCGGCGCCGTGGTTTCGGGCTTAGCGCCACCACCACAACTCGCGAGCACGAGCGCGAATAGGATCCCTGTGCGTCCCACCAGGATCCATCATGCCTCGATTCGAGGCGAAATGGTGACTAACGCTCTTTGGCAGCCACTCGCCGCGAGGTCGATGCCGGCGACGGCAATAACAAGCCCGGGCGCGTCGCGTCGTCGTCGACGAGCGGCGCGGTCACCGAGGTGTTGTCCTCGCCGACGAAGTCCTCTTCGAGCATGTGGCTCGGCACCGTGGCCGGCGTCGCGCTCGGGAATCGCACGCGCGGAATTTCGTGGGTTGCCGTACGTGCCGTGTTCTGGTTGGTGACCTGGGCGAAGCCCGGCGACGTCGCGCGCTTCGGCCGCAACGCGGGACGACCGTACGCGGACTCCGCCGACACGCGTGGCACTGGTTGGGTTTCGGCCGGCGGCAGTGGCGCGGGCTCGTTCTTGCCGACGAGCGGTGCGCGCGCCGAGAACGTTTGATGCGTCGGCGCCTTCGTGCGCGGCTGGGCAACAATCGGTGCACGCGGCGTCAACCCGGATTGCGTGGCGACTTCGCGGTGTGCGCGATCCGCGGCGGCGAGCGCCGACTGCGTCGAGCTTTCGACATCGCGTTGCGCGCGGTTCGCGGCGAGCATCGCGGTCTGCGCGCTCGGCAAGGCGACGGTCGTCGACGTGCCCGTGATCTGCGATTCGCGCTTCGGGCGCGCGGGTGGCTGCGCGACGGGGTGTTGCGCGATAATGGGAGCGCTCGGCGACGCGGCGATCGGCGATGGCGTCGCGGCCGGCATCATGCGCGGCGGAGGAGCCGACGGCGCAGCGGCCGGCATCATCTGACGTGAGGGCGTCGCCGCGATCTTCGACGCTTCTTCTTCCGCCCATTCCGCGGCGGCACGCGCACGCGCGACCGCGATCTGCCATTCCCACTCGTCCTCGGGTGGCTCGACATCCGACTGGCTCTCCATCCGCGGCACTTGCGACGTCTCGAGTGGCAGTGGTGTCGGTGGACGCTTCGTCGCGGCCGGAATCGGCGCGGCGATCGGCGTGAGCGATTGCGCGACCGCGACCGCAGCGGTCATCGGCGGCGCGGCATTCGCGATCGGAGCCGGAGCGGTCGGTGCGATCGGCGCTTGCGCGGCCATCGGCGCGGTCATACCTGGCAGCGCGCGCTTGGCCGGCACCGGCGGTGGAACGGTCGCGGCATTCGTGCGGCCACTCGGCGACATGACCATCGGCGCGACCGGCGCACCGGCATGGATCATCTGCGGGACCGTCGGCGCGAGCGGCGACGCCGGCTTGGCAGGTCGAGCAGCCGGCGACGGCTCCCAGTGAGACAGCTCCATCGCCGCCAGGTCACCTTCACGCCAGCCGACGATCTTGCCGCCCAACCCGTCGTCCAGGACGGTGGGTCGCGTAGATAGGACCCGGCCCTCGGCGGTTAGCACCAAGCCGTAGTCGTCGAGCTTCGCGTACCCCAACCGGCGGAGGAGGCTACCAAATGCCATAGCCCTGTCATTTGCAGCTAGCGCGCCAGGCTCCGGCTGCCGTCGACGCTCCGTTCCAGCCGACGCCCGATCGCGATCTGCGCAGATCGATTCACGATCGCCGGGTAGCCCCAGGTCTCGGGCATTTCGCTGGGGACGATAAACCTCGTCCCCATGGGGTCCTAGCGCCCCTGATACCGAGGCGGACGCCCCTCCGCAAATGCGGCCAAGCCCTCGTCCCGGTCCTCGGAAAACAGGGTGACTTCGTAGCACTCGCGCTCGATGTTGAGCGCGTCCGGGAGGTCCTTGCCGTAGCCCCGTTGGATCGCGGACTTCGCCGACATCACGGACAGCGGCGCGCACCCGGCCAGCTCGCCGACGATGCCCGCCACCACCTTGTCGAGCTCGGCGCGCGGCACCGCCTGATTGACCAAGCCGATCTCGACCGCGCGCGGTGCCTTGATCCGGCGACCGAGCAGGATCAATTCCTTCGCCCTCGCCTCGCCGATCAACCGCGGCAGCCGTTGCGTGCCGCCGGCGCCGGGCATGATGCCGAGCCGGACTTCGGTCAGCCCGACCTCCGCGTCGTCCGCGAGGATCCGGAAGTCGCACGCCATCGCGAGCTCGAGGCCGCCGCCGTACGCCGAGCCATTCATCACGCACACGACCGGCTTGCGGATCTCGCCCCACGTTTCGATCGCCGTCGCGATCGCGTTGATGTATGGCGCCGCCTCGCTCGACGGCACGCCCTTGCGCTCTTTCAGATCCGCGCCCGCGCAAAACGCTTTGTCGCCGGTGCCGGTCAACACGATCACGCGCACGCTGTCTTTCTGATCCAGCTCGAGCGCGATGTCGGTCATCTGCAGATTGACCGCTTTGCTGAGTGCGTTGCGAACATCCGGCCGGTTCAACCGAACCGTGGCAACGCCATTCTTCTCCTCGACGACAATGTCATTCGACATGTCGCGGAGATTATCGACTCGTAGGCGTAAACGTAAGCGTAAGCGCTAGCGTGATTTCGTCCGCAAGATGACGCCGTAGGGCGCGTACGCCCGCCGCGCTGCTTTTTCGCCGGCAACTCGAGGGCGTCACTTCGCGGATCCGATTCGTCGTCGACTCGGGTGGCCAACGCGCGAGTCGCTTAGGCTTACGCTTACGCCTACCTTGCGACTAGTGTCCCAGTGATTCGGCGCGGCGACGGTTACGAGCCTGCTTGCCGAGGTGCGCCTTCAGATACTTCGACGGCAATTCGTGACCGACGAACGTGCTCGCCGTGCGCGATGCATCCACGAGCTTGTCGAGATCGATGCCGGTCTTCACGCCCATCGCGTGCAGCATCGCGACGACATCCTCGGTGGCGAGATTTCCCGACGCGCCCGGCGCATACGGACAACCGCCGAGCCCACCCGCCGACGAATCGATCGTGGTGATGCCCATCTGCATCGCGACGAGACAATTCGCGAGCGCCGTGCCTTGCGTGTCGTGAAAGTGAACCGCGAGCTTCTCGAGCGGCTGATGCGCGATCACGCGGCCGAGCACGTCTTCGACTTGCGCGGGATTCGCGACACCGATCGTGTCACCGATCGAGATCTGGAACACGCCCATGCCCGCGAGCTGATCGATCAGCCTCACGACGACCTCGGGATCGACATCGCCCTCGTACGGACAGCCGAACACCGTCGACAAATACGCGCGGACCTTGAGGCCCATGTCGACGGACGGCCCGACGACCTCTTCGAACGCGGCGAGCGTTTCCGCGATCGTCTTGTTCACGTTCTTCTTGTTGTGCGTCTCCGACGCCGACATGAAGACCGCGATCTCTTTCATGCCGCTCGCGACCGCGGCATCGAGGCCACGACGATTCGGCACGAGCGCACTCATCCGCACGCCCGGTGGCCGCGCCACGCCGCGCGCGACTTCCGCGGCATCCGCGAGTTGCGGGATCCATTTCGGCGACACGAAGCTCGTGATCTCGATCGCCTTGATCCCCGCCGCGACGAGCGCATCGATGAAACGGATCTTGTCCGCCGTGGGTAGCGTGCGCGCCTCGTTCTGCAGGCCGTCACGCGGCCCGACCTCGTAAATGGTGACCTCCGGCGGGAGCTTCACGACCTAAGGATAATCCCGCGCGAGCGTCTCGACCAGCGACGGCGTCAGCTCCTCGAGCGATCCGATCACGTGGTGCGCATGGTCCTGCTTCCACCCGCCAAAATTCCCAGCCCGAACGGCCAGCACGATGCAGCCGGCGTCGAGCCCGGCCTGAATTCCGGCAACCGAGTCCTCGATGACGATCACCTCGCGCGGTTGTAACTGCAATGTTTCCAGCGCGGCCAGGTAGCCATCCGGTGCGGGCTTGCTCCGCGTGACGTCCTCGGCCGCGATGATCACGTCGAATCTGGGATCGCCGAGGCGGGGCAAGATCTGCTTGACCTCCGCGCGCGAGCTGCCGGTGACGAGAGCGCGCTTGTGGCCGGCGGTCCATGCGAGCAGATCGAGGACGCCGGGCAGGATCGTCACGCCCATCTCGGCGATGACCTCGTCGCGCATCGCCGCAGTCTTCTCGATCATCTCGGCGCGCGACCACGTGATGTGCGGATAGCGTTGTTTCAACGAGTCGTAGATCGCGATCCACGACTTGCCGATGATGAAGTCGCGGTCGTACTGCTCGACCTCGATCTGGTGGAGCCGCGATAACGCGCGCGCCATTGCTTCGGCCGTCTCGCGCTCCGAATCGACGAGCGTGCCGTCGAGATCGAACAGGAACCCTCTGATCACGCGCTGTGTCACCGCGGAGCGTTGTAACACGCGTGTTCGCAGGTACCCATCCGACCCGTGATAGTGCAGTTGTCGTACGCCATTTCGTGCGAAGGGGTTCGCATCGTGCGCAATCGTTCGAAAAGACAGATCATTTCAGGTCCAGTCATCACGGTCTCACGAACGCGCGTGTTAGCGCTGTTACCCATGAGGGTCATCACGGCAAGCATGGTTATTGTGCTCGCCGCGTGCGGTGGGGACAGCAGCGGCGGCTCGCATCCCGATGCGAAGTCAACCGTCGATGCGTTCGCCAGCGAATGCGGACATCCGGGCGATACCGGTAACGACAAAGGCGTCGGCAAGTTTTGTCAGGTGCTGAGCGATTGCACCGGCAACATGAGCGCGACGTTGTGCTCGGTGCTCGGCGATACGTCGACGCACTTCTGCACGACGACCTGCTCGTCGACCGGCAGTGCCGATCAATGCGGCACCGACGCGACGTGTACCTGCAATGACTCGAACCAATGCGGCTGCACGCCCAACGCGTGCCTGAACTAGGGAGATGAAGATGAACAAGCTCTTCTTGATCTGCGGTGTGCTCGCACTCGTCGGTTGCACGAAGGCCGATTCGGGCGATGACGGTAACGGTTCGGATCAGTACGTCGATGGCTTCAACCCGCCGCCGGTTGCTGATGGGTACACGCGCTACATCACGGCACCGATGGAGATGCAGCCGGGCGAAGACAAGATCTTCTGCCAATGGCTCCAGGTTCCTGCAACCGATGACGTCGATGTCGTAGGTATCGGCGGGTATCAGACGGTTACCGGACATCACGTCGTGTTGTATTCGACCTCCGAAACCCAACCCGTTGGTGAGAACCACGAGTGCACGACCGACGATATGGTCTCGGTCAACTACCTGGGCGGACTCGGCCAGGAGGGTGGCAGCAGCACGGTGTTGCCGAATGGCTACGTGTTCCGTCAGCAAAAAGGCCGCAGCCTGATGGCGAACGTCCATTACCTGAACGCGACGGACTCGGTCCAAAAGGTTCAATCGGTGATCGACCTCAAGCTCGCTCCGCCGAGTCCTGATCTGAAACCGGCCGGCATGGCCGTCATCAACTATCTCGACTTCACGATTCCGGCGAGCACGCCGTCGTACACGACGGACGCGTACTGCACGTGGCCGCAAGACACAAGCCTGATGATGTGGAGCAACCACGAGCACGAATACGGCACGTCGGTTTACTCGGAAGTGATTCACACCGATGGCACCAAGGACATGCTCGTCGCCGATACGCAATGGCGCGCTGAAGAAGCATTCAACCCGGAATGGGCGATGTGGGACGCAGCGCCGAGGCTGATCAAAGCCGGCGAAACGATGCACGTTAGCTGCACGTGGAACAATACGCGCACCACGCCGATCACGTTCCCCGACGAAATGTGCGACGCCGTTGGCTTCTACCAAGAGAGCGGCCAACAGATCGTCTGCGACGGTCAGCCGCGGCAATAAATCGATGTAACCGCGCGCGCAACGGCCGGCACTGTCCTAGTGTCATGGCCCACATGCGCGCGGTGTTGTTTGCCCTCCTGGTCACGGCCTGCAGTCACGCTTCCGAATCCGTGAAGCTGTACGAGCACGGCGATTACGCCGGTGCCGCGAAGGCCGCTGATGAAGGCCTCGCCGATCATCCGAACGACGACACGCTGTGGGGCATGCGCGTTCGGTCGGCGCTCGCGCTCGGCGATGGCGCGACCGTCGCGAAGTCGTACGGCGACTACACCGCGAAGCGCGGCGACGACGACAAAGAGCTCTTGCGCGACCTCGCCGAGGCCACGCTGATCCAGGCGATCCAATCGCCGTCGTCGAAGCTGAAGTTGCGCGCGATCGAAACGATCGAAGACATCCAGCTCGAAGATCTGTCGGAAGACGTCGCGCAGGCGATGGGCGACAAGGACGACGTGGTGCAAGCCGCGGCGTCGGTCGCGGTGCTCCACGGGTTCCAGCAAGCCGCGCAAGTCGCGGACGACATGCTGCACAGCGAGAATGCCTCCGCGCGAGCGATCGCTCTCGCAGGCGTCGCGAAGAAGATCGGCAAGCCCGCGTTGCCGGATATCGAGAAGGCGGCGAGCGATCACGATCCGCGCGTGCGTGCGATCGCCGTGCGCTATCTCGGCAAGTATCAGGACAAAGACGCGGTCGAGATTTGTACGAAGCGCCTCCACGATCCGGACGAGTCCGTGCGTGCCGCCGCGGCGACCGCGCTCGCGCAGATCGGGCTCGGCGATACGCCGGCCGTCGCGAAGACCGCACTCGCAGACAAGTCGCGGACCGTCCGGCTCGCGGGCGTCGCGATCCTCGATGACGAGATGAAGCTCGAGGCGCTGTCCGCGGATCCGGATCCGGTCATCGCGCTCGAAGCCGCAATTCGTGTGAAGGTTCGCCGGCCCGAGCTCGCCGCGAATGCCGTCAAGACCGCGATCGGATCCGAGGACTGGACGATCCGCGCGGGTGCGGCGAACTCGCTGTCACGCGCGGTCGATAACGCCACCGCGATCACGATCGCGAAGCAACTCGCGACGGATCCGGAGGTCGGCGTTCGGCTCGCCGCCGCACGCGCCCTGCTCCACGCCGGCGAGCGCGACGACGCGAAGAAGATCTTCGCCGCCGCCCTCACGGAGATCGACGCGGCCGCCGATCTTTCGGCACTCCACGATCCGCAAGGCCTGACCGCGCTCGGAGAATTGACGAGCGATCCGAAGCGCACGCCGGAGCAACGTGCCTCGGCCGCCGCGGCACATCGCACCGCACGCATCGTCACGCCCGCGCTCGTCGCCGCGCTCGCCGACTCGTCGGGGCTGGTTCGCGTCGAGGCGGCGGCATCGATCGCCGCACTCTCGAAATAACTGTCGCAATTCGCGCAATCATTGCGTGACCCGCGCAAGCGGTTCGCGTGATACGACGCGTCTCATGAGAATGGCTTTGGTCGTGGGCGCGGTGCTCGCGCTCGCGCAACCCGCGATGGCGGGCAACTGTAGTGACTTACCGAATCCGATCTATCTCCAGGTCGGCGCCACCCAGCACAACTTGATGCAGTCGCTCGGCATCAAGCTGCGCGACAACACGGCGAAGCCGATCACGCTCGTGTGGATCGAGGCGGGCTCGTGCCCGAACATCGATCTCATCTATCACCACAATCCGGCGAACGGCATCACGAAGCCGATGAACTACATCCCGCCGGTTTCGGAAAATCCGAACTACACGCCGTCGACGACGCCGCCGACCTGCACGCCGCCCGCGGCACCGTTCTTTCCGGATATCGGAAACTCGGCGCTGTTCAATAGCGCGTGCACCGCGGAGAACCCGCCGGCGAACGTCACGCTGACCGAGGGTCCGAAGCAGAGCTACGTGCTCGCGATGGTCCGCGGCGCGACGACCACCACGGCGATCACCGCGGAAGAGGCGTACTTCATCTTCGGCTTCGGCCCCACGCTGCTCGCATCGATGAACGCGGCGATCATGCCGTGGGTCGATCAGATGCAGCTCTACATCCTGCCGACCACGAAGTCGACGTTGCTCGCCTGGGCGTTCAACCTCGGCATCCCGGCGGCGAAGATGAAGGGCAACGGCTTCAAGGCGGACGGCACCACGCCGCTCGACATCCCGGATATCGCGCCGGCGCTGCTCGCGTCGCCGAACCCGAGCGCCGCGATGGGCATCATGGGCGGCGAGGTCTACGACGCGCAGCGCGACAAGCTCACGATCATGGCGTTCCGCGCGTATCACCAGTACGCGGCGTACTACCCCGACTCGACGGCGACGGCGCGCGACAAGAAGAACCTCCGCGACGGCCACTACACCGTGTGGTCGCCGACGATCTGGATGCAGTTTGTCGACGGCACGAACACGCCGGTGAAGGCGGATGCCGATTACGTGATCGGCCTGATCGCGGGGCACGACGTCACGCCGGCGCCGAACTTCGCCGCGGACGAGATCGTCGCGCGCGTCGGCCTCGTGCCGGACTGCGCGATGCGCGTCGCTCGCGATCAAGAAGGCGGACCGCTTCATCTCTACAAGCCCACCACGTCGTGCGTGTGCGCGTACGAGGCCACGGTCGCGACGACCTCGTGCCAAGTTTGCTCGGCCACGGCCGCATGCGCCTCGGGCGTCTGCCGCAACGGTTTCTGCGAGGAGTACTAAGATGCGCATCGCGATTTTTACGACCCTCGTGCTCGCGTTCGCGCCTGCGTGCGGCAAAGATTCGACCGACACGCCGAAGGACGCTCCTGCGAACGTCCAAGATGCGGGTCCCACGCCCGACGCCTCGTGCTTTACCAACCCCACGACCAACGACGAGATCATTAACGCGTGTACCGACGCGCAGAAGATCTACAAGAACCCGGTCCTGCCGCTGCTAAATCCAGATGGCACGGTGCCGGCGTTGCCGCAGTAATCGCGTGCAGCGGCGTCGCGCACGCTGATCCTGCCGAAACCGCGCTTGGTTGGAAGACCACGCTCGACGGGTTCGTGCAGGTCGACGTGGTGCCGTGGAGTCAGCACTCTGTCGACGAGGTCGATGCCGATGGCAACATCCTCAACGAAGAGACGCTGACGTTGCGGCGTGCGTTCTTTCGCGCGATCGCGGAAAAGGACGCGTACTTCGCCGAGCTCGAGCTCGACGGCAACACGGTCAAGGGACCGGCCGCGCGCGTCGTCACGAGTCAGGTCGGCTGGCACTACGAGGACTACGTGCGCGTGCGCGGTGGACTCCTCCTGATCCCGTTCGGTTCGTACACGCCGACGAACGCGCGCGATCGCTTCTTCATGGAGCAGCCCACGTTCATTCGCGCGCTGTTTCCGGGTGATGTCGATGGCGGTGTCAGTGCGGACGGTCAGTACGGGTACGTGCGGTGGTCGGCATCGGCGATGAACGGCGCGCCGGTCTCCGATGCGCAATGGGCCGGTCGCGATCCGTCGTCGAGCTTCGATGTCATGGGCCGACTCGGTGCCGACGTGCCGTTGCCGGATCACTGGCGCGTCGTCGCGGGCGTGTCGGCGGTGACCGGCAAGGGCATCCATCCAGGCCAGCCACCGACGAAGGATTCGTTCCAGTGGGTCGATGCGAATCAAGACGGCATCGTCCAATCGAGCGAGCTCTCGGTCGTGCCCGGATCGCCGGGCGAGCCGTCGCAGGAATTCAGTCGCGATGCCGTCGATGTCGATGTCGCGGTGCACTGGTGCGTGTGCGCGCTCGGCAAGGGCAAGCTGCAGTTCGAAGGCGCGATCGCGAAGAATCTCGATCGCGGCGTGGTCTACGCCGATCCGATCGCGCGCTCGCGGAACGTGCGCGAGCTCGGATTCGTCGTCGATCTCGTGCAGGAGCTCGGGAAGTACGCACTCGCCGGCGTGCGCTACGATCGCTACAACGCCGATCGCGATGCCGCGGAGACCGAGGGCGCGGCAACGGTCTACACGCACGAGGTGTTCTCGACGGTGTCCGTGCTTGCCGCCGCGAAGATCGATACCGCGCGGTTGTCCGTGCAGTACGACCACGTGACGAATCCGTTCGGGCGCAGCGATAGCGGCCAGCCCACGACGGAGCGCGCCGATCGGATCACGATTCGCGGGCAGGTCGAGTTTTGAAGGCGCTCCTCGTCATGCTTGCGGCGTGCGGTGGTGCGACGAGCGATCCGGGCTACGGCACACCGCTCGAAGTATCGCGCGCGCAATTTCGGCCGGGCGCGTTTCCCGATCCGAGCGGCGGCCCCGACACGCACATGTTCGTACCGAGCCACGCGACCGTGACGATCGGAACGTTTCGCGAGACGTTGCATGGCGTGCTCGCGGAGTCGGCGACCTCGGCGATCATCGGCCTCGCCGGCGAAGACGGTGCGTGGATCGTCGTCGCGGGACCGCCCTCGTTCGAGACGCCCGATCAACCGAGCATCGATGCGACGTTCGGCCTCGGCGACAGCGTCACGCCCGGGCCCCAGACGTTGTTGATGGCCGGCGTCGATGGCGACGGCCGGATCGGCACGAGCATGTCGTACGACATCGTCGCGGACATCGATCCGGCACCGGCCGGCGATCTCGTGGTGCATCTCGTGTGGGATTCGGCAGCGGATCTCGATCTCCACGTCGTCGATCCGAACGGCAACGAAGCGTGGAGCGCGAAGCCATCGACGGCACCGCAGGCCAAGCCCGGTGAACCGCAGGATCCGTTCGCCGTCGACGAGAGCGGCAGCCTCGATCACGATGGCAACGCGGAGTGCCATCGCGATGGCTCGCCGAACGAAGCGATCATCTGGACCACGCGCGAGATGCACGCGCCCGTGATCCCGGCGGGGACCTACACGGTGCGCGTCGACACCCGCGAGATGTGCGGTGATGCGTCGGCGGCGTGGTACGTCGAAGTGCTGTCCGAAGGCTCGCTGATCGGATCGGCGCGCGGCGTGTCCGTTCCCGACGACGTGCGTGGCACACACAGCTACGGCGCCGGCGTCACCGCGCTGACGTTCACGCAGTGAAGGCGCTCGCGATCACGTGCGCGCTCGCGGGCGTGGCGAGTGCGAGTGGCGACGTACGGGTCACGGTGATCGATGCCGAGACGAAGGACCCGCTGCCGGGCATCATCGTCAACTCGCTGAACGATCGATTGACCGGCGACATGTGTTGGGCGACCGACGAGAACGGCGTGTGCACGCTCCATCTCTCCGACGGGCGCGCGACGATTTCCGCGCGTGGTGGTGATGCCGTCGTATCGCGCGAAGTGACGGTCGCCGGTGCACCGATCGCGCTCACGATCGAGATCAAGATCGCGGGCGAGACGATCGAGGTGAAGTCGATCGTGCCGACGCAAGGCGGTGAGTTGATCGTCGATCCAGAGTTCGCGCGGAGGATTCCGGGCGGTGGTGATGTCGGCAAGGTCGTGCAGTCGTTGCCATCGGTCGCACGACCGCAGACCGGATCGACGGACATCGTGATCTGGGGCGCGGCGCCGAACGAGACGCGGACGTTCGTCGAGGGCGTGCCGGTGCCGGCGCTGTATCACGAGGGCGGGTATCGCTCGGCGATCGGCAGCGACTTGATCAGCACGCTGCATCTCGTGCCGGCGGCGTTCGGCGTCGATCGCGGTGGTGCGATCGGCGGCGTGATCGATATCGGGCTCGACACGCACATCCCGCAGTATCGGATCCAAGCGGACGTGCTCGATGGCACCGTCGAGACGAAGCAGAAGCTCGGCGATGCGACGATCGCGGCTGCCGTGCGGCAGAGTTGGCTCGATCACGCGATCGGGTTGATCGAAGATCCGCACACGCTCGCGCCGAATGCACCGCTGCCGTCGTGGACGGATGCGCAGATCGTGGCGACGTATCCGATCGCGGACGATCTGAAGTTGAAGGCGTGGGCGCTCGGGTCGATCGATACGCTCGACCGCACGCTGACCTCGACGGATCCGGCGACCGAGACCACGAATCACATCGACAACAAGACGGTGCGAGCGAGCGTGTCGCTCCAGCACGATGTCGTTGGCGGGTTCGACCGCGCGATGCTGTGGTTCGGTCGCGATCATCAGGTGAACGATCTCGCGGTCGGCACGATCACGGCGGCGTCGACGACGCAGACCTGGCTCGGCGGTGCGCGTGCGCTGCAGCAACGCCAGCTCGGCAATCACGCAGCGCTCGCGGTCGGCCTGGATCTCGATGCGGAGCGCGCCGCGCTCTATCGGCGCGGCTCGCTGACGATCCCGGCGCGCGAAGGCGACCTCTACATTTTCGGGCAACCGCCGGGCGATGACGTCAACGCGGACACGTGGCACGCGACGACGATCGATGCCGCGGGCCACGCTGCCGTCGATCTCGCGTTCGGGCGGGTGACCGCGACCGTCGGTGCGCGCGTCGATGCGTGGGTGTTGACGGCGAGTCGGCTGACGCCGCGGGTCGCGGGGCTCGTGAACGTCGGCAGTCAGCGCGAAGAATTCACGCCGGATCCACGCGGCTCGGTCAAGGTGCGCATCACCGACGCGATCAACCTCGATGCGAGTGGTGGGCTCTATCACCAAGCGCGATCGGCGAGCGATACGAGCGCGGTATTCGGGACGCCGGATCTCGGGTTGGAAGAAGCGTGGCACGCGGTCGCGGGCGCGCAATACCTCGCACAGCCGTTCGCGTTCGAGATCAGCGGCTATGCGCGGTGGCTCGACGATCTGGTCGCGCGCGATCTCGCGGTGACGCCGATGCTCGCGCAAGCGTTGACCCAAGATGGCATCGGCACCGTGCACGGTGTGCAGTTGACCGCGCGGCTCCTCGACTGGCACGGCGTGTCGGGATGGCTGTCGTACAACTGGTCGCGGAGCCGGCGCCAAGATGCCGCCGATCAACCGGAGCGGTTCTTCGATCACGATCAGACGAACGGCGTGATCGCGGTCGCGAGCTGGACGCACGATGCGTGGACGTTCGGCGGTCGCATTCGGTACGCGACGGGCGAGCCGCGCACGGACGTGATCGGTGCGTTCTTCGATAGTCGCAGCGGGCGCTATCAACCGATCTACGGTCCGCACAACGGCGTGCGGTTGCCGGACTTCTTCGCGGCGGATGCGCGCGCGGAATATCGGTTTCCGCACGGCGCGGTGTATCTCGAGGTCCAGAACCTGACGAATCGCGAGAATGCCGAGGAGATCATCTACAGCGCCGATTTCTCGCAACGCGGCTATCTCACGAGCTTGCCGTTGCTCGCGATCGCGGGCGTGAGGTTGGAGCCATGAAGCGCTTACTGCTGGTGCTGGCGGGCTGTAGCGATGCGCTCGATCAACGGCTCGACGTGATCGATCAACCGCGCGTGCTCGCCGTGATCAGCGAGCCGCCGGAGGTCGTGCCCGGCACGCCGGTGATGATGTCGGCGCTGATCGCGGATCCGTCGGGCGTGCGGATGGATCCGATCGCGTGGTCGCTGTGCACGGCGCCGAAGCCGCCGACCGAGGACAACGCCGTCGCCACGGGGTGCGTCGAGAATCAGGTCACCGCGACGGACGAGATGCCAGTGATCCCGATGAACGCGTGCCAGACCTACGGTCCGGATGTCGCGCAGACGGGATTTCGACCACGCGATCCCGATGGCACCGGTGGCTACTACCAACCGGTTCGCGCGGACATCACGGGGCTCGATCTCGCGTTTGGCTTCGCGCGGATCACGTGCGATCTGCCGACGGCACCCGGCGACGTCGCGCACGACTACCAACTGAGCTATGTCGCCAACGCGAATCCGGTCCTCACGGCGACGATCGACGGCGACACGATCACGGCGAGCTGGGATCCGCCCGAGCAATACCTGTATTACGACCCGGACTCCGAAACGCTGATCACGCGGCGCGAGAGCATGCGCGTGTCGTGGTTCACGACGTCCGGATCGTTCGATGTCGATGCGACGGCGGTCGACGAAACCGATCTCACGACCTCGGTCACACAAACGTTACGTGGCGCGACCGCGGCGACGATCTTCGTCGTATTGCGCGACAGCCGCGGCGGCATCGCGACCGCAACGCTGCAGCGCTGATCGTGGAACGTGCACGTGCACGTGCACGTGCACGATCCGGAAGACCGATCCGGACGAGCTAGCGTGGTCTAGCGGTGATCCCGAACGACCGGCCCCGCCGTCGACTTCTCCCAGCGTCCCTCGGTCCACACCCACCGATTCCCCTGCATCTCCCACTTCCCCGCGACCCAGATCGATCCCGCCCGCTCCCTCTCCCAGTGACCGTCGACCCAGACCCAGCCCTTCCCGGCTTGCCAGTTCCAGCGTCCGGTCACCCAGACAAAGCCCGCCTTCGTGCCCGGCGCTTCCGACCGGAGCGGCGGCGGCGCTTCACTCGGATACTCGCCGTACGTGGTGGTCGTCGTGACCGTCACGCCGCCCTGGCGCGGACCTTCCGGCGGCGGCGGCTCGTGGCGCGGCGGCGGCGGTTCCGACGTCGTCGTGACCGTCACGCCACCTTGAGCAACCGGCGGCGGTGCCGACGACACGGCCCACGTGCCTTCGATCCACTCCCAGCGATTTCCACGGTGCTCCCAGTGGCCATCGCTCCAGGCGTAGCCAGCGCGCTCGCGCTCCCAATGACCGTCCGTCCAGTTCCATTTCCCTTGGCCCCAGGTCCACCGGCCCTTGACCCAAACGAAGCCGGCACGCGCTTGATACGTCTCTTCGCGGGGTGGAGGCGGCTCTTGATAGACCGTGCCAGTCGTTTCTACGCCCATGGTTGCTTGTCCGCTTGCGACACAACCCGGGCTCGCGGCTCCACCGATGGCAATGGACATGGCAAAGATCACGCTAGGTAGCTTCATAGAAAATGCACTTTGCCAGAAACGGGGCGTTTCAGGCATTGTCCCGGCCCTGATGGTGACGACGAAGCGTGCCCTGGTGATCGGTTTGGTGGTGGCCATGGGTTGTGGGTCGGGGAACAAGCAGCAACCCGCGGATGCGCACCAACAAGACGATGGCTCGATCGTTCCGGATGCGCCGATCGATGCCGCGGTCGCGCCCGTGTTCCGCAACGCGGTCACCATGCCGGACGATCAGCTCGCCACGCAGGCGCTGCAGATCCTCGGCGCGAACGTCGCCGGCCATAACACGAGCTCGTGCAACTCGTGCCACGGCATGACGAAGCAGCACATCGCGTACTGGCGCGCGCTCGGCGACACCGCGATGTCGAGCTGCTTGACCGACCTCGCACCCACCACGCAAGCCGGTGCGCTCGCGATCGTCAACTGCCTGCGCCTCGCGCCGACGGATCCGAGCTCGCAGTTCGCGCCGCAGAAGCTCGGCATCTACGCGAGTGCGTCGCGCCTGCCGTGGTTCAACTACGTGTTCGACCTCGCGTACGGCGCGGGCGATCCGACCCAGAAGAACAACTTCATCGCGCAAGCGGGCATGCCGCACAACTCGCTGATCCAACCGCTGACGCAACAGCAGTTCGACATCGTCGCCGAGTGGTTCGTGCGCGGCCTCCCGCTCCTCGATACGGACCTGCCGCAGGATCCGGCGCCGACGGATTGCACGGCCGGCATCTCGTCGGACGTGTCCACGCACACCGCTTTGCTCAAGACCACCGGTTGGCGCTCGCTCAACAAGATGAGCAACATGTCGATGTTCGACTGCGGCGCCGCCACCGATCCGAAGGACTGCTTGCAGAACCATGCGCTCGCGTCGGGCACGACGTACGGCGCGACGTGGGATGTCGCCGGCAAAGGCCACGTCCGGATCCTCGACGAGCTGACCTATCGCACGTCGTACTGGACGCGGAGCTCGCCGGACGGTCGGTTCGTCGGTCACGGCGTGTCGAGCGGTGGCACCACGAGCGCGAACATCATCGATCTCCAACGCGACCGCGCGAACGTGTGGGTCGCCGCGACCTACGATCCGGGCTTCTTCCCGGACAACAGTGGTTTCGTGTTCCAGAACGGCGGCACGCCGCACGTCTGCCCGAACACGATCCTCACCACGGGCGCGCCGACGCAGCTCACGCTGACCGAAACCGGTTGCACCGTTCAGGGCTCGATCGGCCTGTACCAACACGTCGGCAAGGCGCTGAACAACGGCGACTACTTCACGATCAACGGTCAGTTCGTCTCCGACACCGGTGGTCACAGCCTCACGAACACGCAACCCGAGGCGTTCTTCGACAGCAACTCCGAAGCCGAGTTCAACACGTTCATCTTCGACGGCACGAGCTACGTGCATGGCCAGGACATCATCGTCCAGCAGGCGTACGAAGGTGACTCGGTGATGTCGCCGTCGGCAACGCTCGAGATTTCGCGCCTCGCCAACTCGCAAAGCACGCAGCTCGGTTACGTGCTCCGCAAGGTCAACGCGACCTACAACTCCGGCACCGCGACGTATTCGATCGCGACGCCGGAAATCGCGCGCTACTGCGTGTCTGGTGGCAAGCCGAACTTCTCGTACGACGAGCGCTGGATCGTCTATCACCACTACATCGAGAACACCGACGCGGATGCGAAGGACCTCGGCTTCACCGCGCGCACCGACGCGGGCTTCTTGCCGTACGCCCAAAAGGGTGGCGCGAACGTCTACCTGATGGACCTCGCGACCGGCATCACGCAGCGGATCACGAACATGAGCCCGGGCCAATACGCGGTGATGCCGCACTTCCGCAGCGACGGTTGGATCTACTTCAACGAGCGCGACACGAACACGGGCGCGAAAGAGCACATCGCCGCGAGCGATGCGGCGCTGATCCTCGAGTAGCTAATCTTCGAACTTGAAGCGCCACAGGCCGAGGATCAAGAACCCGGCCGTGAATGCCGCGAGCGCGCCCAACTGCGGCGCGATATCCGCGAGCCCCGTGCCGGTGCGAAGCAGTAGCGTCGCGTAGCCATCGAGCGCGTGCGCTTGCGGCACCGCGTTGCCGATCGACTTCATGAAATCCGGCATCGCGATGCGCGGAAACATCGCGCCACCGAGCAAGCCCATCACGAGGATCACGACAGACACCGTCGAACCGATCTGTCGTTCCGTCGCGCCGAAGCTCGATACGAGCAGCCCGAACGAGGTCGCGCACGCCGCGAGCACGAGCGACAACACGACGAGCGCCACGACGCTCCCGGCGATGTGCATCCCGAACACGCCGACACCCAACCCGAACAGAAACGTCTGCTGGACGCACGAGATCAGGAAGTACGGCACGAGCTTGCCGACGAGCGCTTGCCAGCGCGGCACCGGCGCCGCGAGCAGGCGCTTCCACACACCGGTGTGACGCTCGTGCGCGAACGTGATCGCGACCGCCATCGCGATGAAGAACGCGAACAACACGGCATTGCCGGGCACCGTGATCTGAAAGCCCGAGATGTTCTCGAGCGGATGCGCGAGGCCCGGCGGCGTGCGCGGCTTGACCAGGGGCGGCAGGTTCGTGGCTGGAATCGGCGACAGCGCACGCGACACGAGGCCGGTCAGCGCACCTTCGAGCGGACCGCGCACTTGGATCGCCATGCCTTCATCGATCGAGAGCTCGACGACATTGCCCTTGATCGGATCGAAGTCCGGCGGAACGATCAGGCCCGCAGTCAGCTTCTCGGACTTCACGGCATCGCGAACTGCATCCGCCGACGGATACGCGAGCGGGTTGAACGCACCCGAGTCCTTCAGCGCCTTCTCGATCGCGATGCCGCGTGGATCATCCGGCGCGTGATAGATCGCGATCTGTCGAGCCTCGCCCTTGTCGGGCCCGAACTTGAACATCATGCCGAACACGAGCATGAACACGACGGGCAACAGGAACAGGCTCATCAACCGCCCGCGATCGCGGAGCAGGAGCCGGACCTCTTTCAAGATCGATGCACCGATCATGGAACGTCTCGCAGACCGCGCCCGGTGAGCGCGAGAAAGGCGGTTTCGAGCGATGCGGAGCGCGATTCGATCCGCGCGATCGTGGTGACGGCTTCGATCGCGGAAATCACGGGCGCGAGGCCGGCGGTTGGCTCGACCCGCACGATGTGACCGTCGACGGTGACCGTACCGAACGCGCGCGCGGCGGCCGCGGCTTTGTCGCCATCGGCGACTTCGATCTCGATGCCTTTACCGGCATAGCGCGCGACGATCTCGGCAACCGTCCCGAGCGCGACGATCGCACCGGCATCGACGATCGCGACCCGATCGCACAACGCCTCGACCTCCTCCATGTAATGGCTCGTGTAGATCACGGTCATCCCGTTCCCGCGCAAGCTCTTCACGGTCTCGAAGATGTGATTACGGCTCTGCGGATCGACGCCGACCGTCGGCTCGTCGAGGATCAGGATCTCCGGCTTGTGAACGAGGCCCGCGGCGATGTTCAACCGTCGCTGCATACCGCCCGAGTACGTCTTCACGACATCGCTCGCGCGATCGGACAGCCCGACCACCTTCAACGCCCACTCGATGTTCGCGCGATCCTTGATCCCGTAGAGCGCCGCAAAGTACTCGAGGTTTTGCGTCGCCGAGAGCTCTTCGTAGAGCGCGAGATCCTGCGGCACGAGCCCGAGCTTCGCCTTCGCCGCGCGCGGATTGTCCTTCAGCGAGATGCCGGCGATCGCGACCGTGCCCCGCGTTGCGGTAACGACGCCGCTCGCCATCGAGATGGTCGTGGTCTTGCCGGCACCGTTCGGCCCGAGCAGGCCGAGGATCTCGCCTTTCTCGACGACGAGATCGAGCGACTTCACCGCCGTCCGTTCCCCATAGTCTTTTCCAAGCCCCTTCAGCTCGAGGATCGCGGTCATTGCGGTTCCAGCACGATCCGCCCGAACGCGTGGCGTTCTTCGAGCATGCGGTGCGCCTCGCCCGCCTGGTCGAGCGGCATCACCGCGTGGATCACCGGCTTCAATTTCCCGGCGGCGACGAAGTCGAGGATCTTCAAGAGATCCGCCTTGCGCCCCATCGTCGAGCCGAGCACTTCGACTTGGCGGAAGAAGATGTGGCGCAGATCGATCGCTGGGTGAAACCCGCTCGTAGCACCGCACGTGACGATCCGGCCGCCGTTGCGCACCGCCTTGATCGACTTTTCGAATGTCTCGCCACCGACGTGCTCGATCACGACATCGACACCGCGCTTGCCGGTCGCCGCGCGCGCCGCCGCCACGAAATCCTCGGTCGTGTAGTTGATGCCTTCGTCGGCGCCTAGCGCCTTCGCGCGCGCGAGCTTGTCGGCGGTGCTTGCCGTCGTGAGCACCTTCGCGCCGAATAATTTCGCGATCTGGATCGCCGCCGTGCCGACCCCCGAGCCGCCGCCTTGGACGAGCACGGTATCGCCGGGCTGGACTCGCGCCTTGTGCACGATCATCTGCCACGCCGTCAGGAACGGCAGGATCGACGCCGCGGCCTCCGGCATCGTCAGCGTGCCGGGATACGGCGCGATGTTGACCTCGGGCACGACCGCGTACTGCGCGTAGGCCCCCTGCGTGTTCTCGCCGAGGATCCGATACCAGCGGCACAAGTTGTCATCGCCCGCGAGGCATTGCGCGCATCGCATGCACGACACGCCCGGTTGAACGACACACGGCGTGCCCGGCTTCAACTTCACGCCGGGCCCGACGGCATCGATCTCTCCGGCGATGTCGCTGCCGAGGCGATGCGGGTACTCGAGCTTGAACGCGGGGCCGCCCTTGCGGACCCAGATATCGAGGTGGTTGATCGCCACCGCGCGCACGCGCACGCGGACTTCGCCGGGGCCGGGCTCGGGCGTTTCGATCTGCTCCAGGCGCAACACGTCGGGCCCGCCGTGCTCGCGCAAGACCATCGCGCTCATCGTCGACATGGACGCGACCATACGCCATCCTGCGGGCATGCGTGTCGTCACCATCCCCTGCCTCAGCGACAACTTTTCTTATCTGATCATCGATGGCGGGCGGGCCGCGTGTGTGGATCCGAGTGAAGCCGAGCCGATCGAATCGGCGCTGCGCAAAGAAGGCGTAGCGCTCGCCGCGATCTGGCTGACGCATCACCATTGGGATCACGTCGGTGGTGTGGCGGATCTGGCCGCGGCACATCCCGGGATCGATGTCGTGATCAGCAAGGTCGATTCCGAAAAGCTCAAGCCCGAGACCCGGCGGTGCATCACCCGGCTCGTCTCCGAGGGCGATACGGTCTCGCTCGCGAACATCACCGCGCACGTGATCGAAAACCCCGGTCACACGCTCGGTGCGATCAGCTTTCACATCCCCGAGCACCCGGTCGATTCGGGCTCGGTGTTCACGGGCGATACGCTATTCGCGGCGGGCTGCGGGCGCGTGTTCGAGGGCGATCCGCCGATGATGTTCGATTCGCTGCTGAAGCTCGCGAAGCTACCGGATGCCACGAAGATCTACTTCGGGCACGAGTACACCGTCGCGAATCTCAAGTTCGCCGCGGCGGCGGAGCCGGACAACGGTGCCGTCAAAGAGAAGCTGGATGGCCTGCAGATGCCGTCCACGCCGTCGACGATTCGCGACGAGCTCGCCACGAATCCGTTCATTCGAGCGGGTAATTCGGACGAGTTCGCGCGGCGCCGCGAGTGGAAGAACAACTTCAAGTAGATGGATCAGGTTCGCTGTCTCGAAGCGTTCGTGCTCGTCGCGGAGACGGCGAGCTTTGCCGCGGCGGCGAAGCGGTTGGGCGTGGCGAAGTCGGTCGTGTCGATGCGCGTGCAGCAGCTCGAGGAGTGGATCTCCGCGCCGCTGTTTCACCGCACCACGCGCACCGTGAAGCTGACGCAGCTCGGCCGAACGTTCCAACCGGAGTGTACGGAGCTGCTCGCGCAGACCGCGCGGATGTTCGATCGGATGCGCGAGATGAAGGGCTCGGCGGCGGGGCCGCTGCGGATTCACGTGCTGCCGGGCTACGCGTTCGGGCTCTACGATCGGCACCTGCGCGCGTTTTGTGCGAAGCACCCCGAAGTCGAGCTCGAGGTCGTGGTGTCGGACGCGATCATCGATCCGGTGCGCGAGGGCTTCGATTGCGCGATCCAGATCTTCGAACCGGTGTCGGAGGCGCTCGTCGCGAAGAAGCTGTGGCCGTGGCGGCCCGTGTTCTGCGCGGCGAAGTCGTACGCGAAGGCGCTGCCGAAAACACCGGAGGATCTCGCCGAGCATCGCGTCGCGTTGTACTCGCGCTATCCGCGTACCCACGCGTGGGAGTTTCGCCGGGGGAAGACCGCGACTACGGTGGCGCTCGCGGCGGCGCTACGCAGTACGAGCGTCCAGCTGTTGCGAGACTTCGCACGCGCGGGCGACGGGATCGCGGCGTTGCCCACGTTGATCGCGGCGGATGATCTCGCGAGCGGCGAGCTCGTGCCGGTATTGCGGCAGTGGGCCCTGCCCGCGTTCTGGCTATCGGCGGTGTATCCGGCGCAGGCCACGTCGATGCTGCGCTTGAAGTTGTTCCTGGCCGAGCTCGCGGGCGAGCGGGGCTTGGCGCCGTGGGATCGCGAGCTGGTGTCGAGGGGATTAATCGCCGTGACGCGGTGAGTCTGTTCGGATTTTCCGAACAGTGAAGCCAAGACGTGCGGCTACCGGGTTGCCGAGAACGGGTCCATCGTCGTTCTATGAACCAAGTCACGCGGCATCACCACCTCACGTTGAGCGTGGGCACGGCGCAGGAAGACTTCGACTTCCACACCCGGCTGCTCGGTCTGAAGAACATCAAGAAGACCGCGCTCTATGACGGTGACGTTCCGATCTACCACTTCTATTACGGCAACGATCGCGGCGATGTCTCGACCTTGATCACCACGTTCCCGATGCGGCAATCCGGGCGCAAGGCGCGGCCGGGGACGGGACAGATCAGCACGGTGATGTTGTCGGTGCCGTCGGGCTCGTCGGCGTTTTGGACGCAGCGGTTGAAAGACCACGGCTATGCCGTGCAGCGTGACGAGCGGTTCGGCGAGGTGATCCTCCGGTTCGCGCATCCGTGTGGGATCAAGTACGAGCTCGTCGAGACGGCGAACGATCCGCGCGTGCCGTTCTCGAAGTCACCGATTCCGCAGGAGCACGCGATTCGTGGCACGCACGGGATCGTCGTCGCGGTCCGCGATATCGAGAACTCCGACGAGTTCATGCAAGCCGGTTGGAATGGCGGCAAGCGCCGCACCGAGCGCAACCACGTTCGCTACGAAGTCGGCGATGGCGGCAGCGGCACGATCGTCGAGTTCGATGTCCAGCCGGGTCTGTCGGCGGGCTCGTGGCAATACGGCGAAGGCGTCCCGCATCACTGCGCGTTCGAGACCGATAGCTACGAGGCGCAGGATGCGGTGAAGCACCACCTCGTCGGGCTCGGCTACACCGATGTTTCGGATCGCAAGGACCGCGGTTACTTCGATTCGGTGTACGTGCGGACGCCAGGTGGCGCGTTGTTCGAAGCGACGGTGACGAAGTCGACGGGGTTCACGATCGACGAGCCGTACGAGGAGCTCGGCACGCAGCTGCAGATTCCGCCGCCGTTCCTCGCGCGCAAGGACGAGCTCGCGCGTTACCTCGAGCCGATCCCGAAATGACACCGGTCATCACGCGTGGTGACGGCGAGTTGAAGATCTTGGCGTTGCACGGGCGGAACCTCGGGGCGCCGTCGATGGTCGAGCTCGCGGATCGGTTCGGTGTCGGGACATTCGTGATCCCGGAAGCGGACGATCGCAGTTGGTATCCGGCGAGCTTCTTGGCGCCGGTCGAGCAAAATGCGGAGCGGCTCGCGCAGGCGCTCGCGCGTGTCGACGAGCTCGTGACGACGTATCGACCGGACGTGGTGTTGGGCTTTTCGCAAGGTGCGTGTCTCGCGCTCGAATGGCTGTCGCGCACGCGCTCGCCGCTCGACGTGATCGCGTTCACGGGTGGCCTGATCGGTCCCGTCGGTACGGTCTGGCCCGAGCGCTTGATCGGTCATCAAGCCTTCCTCTCGACGAGTGACATCGACGAGTGGGTTCCGATCGCGCGTGTCCGTGAATCGGTCGAGGTCTTGCGGAAGCGCAGCGTGCTCGTCGAGTTTCACGTACTCGAAGGTCGCGATCACTCGGTCGATGACCGGGAGCTCGCGCTCGCGAAGAGCTGGCTCGCGCACCGTTAAGAGGGGACGGTCTGAAGTTAGGGAAGTTCGTGCGCCCAATTGCGCGGAATGTCTCGGGTGAGGGGACGGTCTGAAGTAAGGGAAGTTGGAGGATTCTTCCAACTTCTCTAACTTCAGACCGTCCCCATGCTCGAAGAAGTTCGAGCACTTCGACGATCCAACTTCCGTAACTTCAGACCGTCCCCTAGTGGCGATCGTCGAAGAGGTCGTCGCCCTTCTTCTTCGTCGACGACGTCTGCTTCTGCTTCGGCGGATCGGCCTGCTTCTGCTTCGGCGGATCCGCCTGCTTTTGTTTCGGCGGATCGACCTTCGCTTGCTGCTTCGGCGGATCGACCTTCGCTTGTTGCTTCGGCGGATCGGCTTGCTTCGGCGGATCCGGCTGCTTCGGCGTTTCGGCCGGCGGCGTATCCACCTTCGGCGCTTCTGCCGTGACACCCGCACCGACCGTCGATCCGATATCCGGTTTCGGCGGCGCGGTCTCCATCTTCACCGGCGCTGGCGTCGGGTCCGGGCTCGTCGCCGGTGTCGCCGTCTCGGTTGGCTTGTCACCCGACATCGTTTGCTCGAGCGGATTCGGTGCACCGACCCGGTTCGGATCCTTGTTGCCCTTGTTCGCGATCACGAACCCGCCCGCACCCGCCGCAACGATCAAGGTCGCGACCGCACCGATCACGAGACCGCGACCACCACGCGTGACCTTGGTCTGGCCGATCTGTCCCGCCGCACCACCGAGGGAGCTCCCACCCGTGTGCGACCAACTCTTCGGCGTCAACGCGGGCGGCGGCGTCAGCCCCATGCCATTGCCACCGACCGAGACCGACGACAACGACATCATCGACGCACGCGCACCCATCAGGATCCGCGACGCGCGCTCCGCACTCTGCTGCGCCGAAACCGGATCACTCGCGTACGGCGCGATCATCCGCGCGAGCTCGCCGACGGTTTGATAGCGATTCTTCGGATCCTTCTCGAGGCAGCGCATCACCACGCCATCGAGCCCCGGCGGCAACGCGACATGCAGCGGCGACGGCGGCTCCGTCCCGACCTTCAACACGAGCTCGGCATAGGTCTCCGCCTCGAACGGCGGCCGCCCCGCGAGCATTTGATACATGACCACGCCGAGCGACCAGATATCGCTCCGCGGATCCGTCTGCCGCGCGGTGCGCATCTGCTCCGGCGCCATGTACGTGGGCGTGCCGACGACGGTCTGCGTGCCGGTGAGCTCGCTCAATTCCGCCGGCGTCTTCGCGATGCCGAAATCGAGGATCTTGAGCAGATTCGATCCATCGGGTCGGCGCGTGACGAAGAAGTTCGACGGTTTGATGTCGCGATGAACGATGCCGACCGAGTGCGCTTCCGCCAAGCCCTCGCACGCCTGCAACAGTAGGTCGACGACCGGCGACGCCATCTGCGGACCGTGATGGCGCAGGATCTGGTTCAGATCGAAGCCATCGAGAAACTCCATCACGATGAACGGCGCGCCATCCGGCATCGAGCCGACGTCCATCACGCGCGCGATGTGCTCGCTGCGCAGCTTCGAAGTCGCCTGCGCCTCGCGCAAGAACCGCTGTTGGGTCGAGTGCGATTCGACCATCTGCGGAAGCAGGATCTTGATCGCGACCGGCTGCTGCAAATACAGGTGGCTCGCCTTCACGACGCGCCCCATGCCACCGACGCCGATTACCTCTTCGACGCGATACTTCCCGAGAAGGATTTCCCCCGGTTGGGCGCTAGAGCCAGCAGCCGCTACCACAGCACCTAAGTGTAGCAGGGCCCACGGCCCCTACGCCTCAGATAAACGTCATCCAGTGGTCGTGCTTGGAATCGTTGCCCTTCACGATGCTGAAGAACGACTCCTGGAGGCGGCGCGTCAGCGGGCCGGCCTCGCCCCGACCGATCTTGCGATGGTCGATGTCCCGAACCGGGGTGATCTCGGCCGCGGTGCCCGTGAGGAACACCTCGTCCGCGACATATAGCTCGTCCCGCGCGATGTGCTCCTCGCGAACTTCCACACCCTGCTCGCGGAACAGTTGGATCGTGGTGTCGCGCGTGATGCCGTTCAGGATCGCGGCCGACAGTGGCGGCGTGCGAACGACGCCGGCCTTCACGATGAAAATATTTTCACCGGTGCCTTCGGCGACGTTGCCTTGCGGATCGGTCATCAGCGCTTCTTCGAAGCCGCTCTTCACGGCCATGCGCTTCGCCAGCACCGAGCCGACGTACTGACCGCAGATCTTGCCCTTGTTCATGACGCTGTTCGAGT
The DNA here is from genome assembly GCA_047600425.1 of Kofleriaceae bacterium. Taxonomy (GTDB): domain Bacteria; phylum Myxococcota_A; class Polyangia; order Haliangiales; family Haliangiaceae; genus JABFXX01. The sequence goes on from JASGLC010000001.1 coordinate 1,501,132, forward strand.
TCGCGCGTTGGAACCCGGAGATCATGCACTTGATCCCCTTCTTCAAACCGTCATCACCGAGATAGCTGCCCCACTCGTAGCACGCGACCATCGTGCGAACCGGCGGATCGAACGAGCCGAGACCGAGCGCGCCGTAGCCCAAGTAGACGAGCGGGCGCAGATAGCACGACGTCATCTTGTTCGAGCGCACGACATCCACGCACGCCTGCATGATCTGCTCGCGCGTGAACGTGCAGTCCATCGTGCAAATCGTGCAGCTATCGAGCAGCCGATCGATGTGCTCGCGCAACCGGAAGATTTGCGTCTTGCCGTCCGCGCGTTGGTAGGCCCGGATTCCTTCGAACGCACCGACGCCGTAGTGCATCGTGTGCGCGAGGATGTGCTCGGTGGCGCCGTCCCACGGGACGAGCTGTCCGTCGAGCCAGATCGTGTCGACCTTCTTCATGGCCATATTCAGCTTCGTACCAACCCAGCACTCAGATCACAAGCCGGCTTAAACATCTACACGTGACGCGGTGCGGCTGCGCATGATGCTACGCACCGAGAAGAAATCCATACGCGGCGCGAATATCGCGACGCCAGCGTTCGACATGTGCGAGTAGCTCCGCACCGTCGGCAAAACTCGATCTGCGCGCGAGGCGATCCAGCTCCGTCTTCGTATCCGGCAAGCGATGGATCGGTTGATCGTGAACGACGCGCAATCTGTGCTCCACGTGCCGGAGAAACCTGTAGCCCTCGTCGAGAAGCCGCGTCACGTCGAGCGGCGCGATCCCGGCAGCTCCGGCCGCTCGGAGCGCGGCACTGGTGCTCGTTGTCTGCAGCGCGGGATGCGCGTGACCGTGCACGAGTTGGAGAAACTGCGCGGCGAATTCGATATCGATCACACCGCCGGGCGCCGTTTTTAAATCGTTTGGACCACCAAGCTCTTTTTCGATCCGCGTGCGCATCGTGCGGATTGCCGTAGCCACGGCGACCGGATCGTTCGGCTGATAGATCGTCTCCCGCGCGTGCTGCGAAATTTCGTGGCCGAGACCCGGATCACCCGCGACCGGACGGAGCTTCACCAGCGCCTGGCGTTCCCACAACTGCGCCGATTCCGCGTGATACCGCCGCCACGCGGCGAGCGAGCTGACGAGCAGTCCCTGCGACCCGGATGGCCGCAGGCGTGTATCGACTTCATACAGCCGGCCGCGAGGTGTGCGCTGGCGCAACGCTCCCAGCAAGCGCTGGGCGAGGCGCGAGAACGGCGCGATCGCGTCGTCGTCGCCGGTGTAGATGAAGATGACGTCGAGATCCGACGCGTAGCCGAGCTCGCGACCACCGAGCTTGCCGAGGCCAAGGATCGAGAGCGCGCCACTAGGCTTGCCAAGTTGTACTTCGATCACGCGGAGCGCGGCCTGGAGGCACGCTTCGGCGATCGTGGTCAGCTCGTTATCGACCGCGAGCGGATCCAACGCGCCGGCGAAATCGCCGAGCCCGACGCGCAGCACGTGGCCGTTCTTGACCTCGGCGATCGCGGACCACAGCGCTTCCGGATCCGACGGATCCGTGGCGGCGAGCCGGCGTTCGAGATCGGCGTTGATCTGCTCGATCGTGCGCGTCGGTGCGTGCTGGCCGAGCGACACCAACAGATCGATCAGCTCCGGCGTGTCGACGAGCGTGCGACCGAGATACGCGCTCGCGCCGAGGAGTGATCCGAGCAGGCGCACGATCGCGGGTTGCTCGTCGAGCAAGCGCCAGATCGACCACGCTTCGCCACGACCGGCGATCAAATCCCCGAGCGAACGCAGCGCCTGATCGGGATCCGCACTGCTGGCGAGCTCGGCGAACAGCAACTTACCGACGCGCGCTTGTTGGCCGGTCGCCGCCGGCGAGAGCGGAGATCCGGGACGGCGGCGTGCGCGCGCGAGCTCGGCGCGGGCGGCGGTGATATCGACAAACCCGAGGCGAGTGAGCGCGGCGGCTTCGTCGTCGTCGGATAATTCGTTCGCGAGGATCGCTTCGATGTCGGGGCGTTCGTCGGCCGGGATTTCGCCGAGCGTCGCGAACAACGCGGCGACGCGCGAGGTGTGCGTGCGGAGCTCGTCGTCGAAGGCGAGCGTGGTCGCGTAGCCGAGGCGGCGCGCGAGGACGTCGTGCTCGGGTGGAATCGTCTGGGTTTGAAGCCCCGCCTCGAGCTGGAGCACGTGCTCGACGTGGCGAAGCCAACGATACGCGCGCCACAACGCGAGGTGCTCGTCGTCGGTGACGAGGCCGGCGAATAACAACGCGTCGAGTGCGGCGAGCGTGCCGCGGACGCGCAAGGTCGGCGTGCGGCCGGCGTGGATGCGCTGGAGCGCTTGGACGAAGAACTCGATCTCGCGAATGCCGCCGGCGCCGTTCTTGACGTCGAAGCCATCGGTCTTGCGAACGAGCTCGCGCTTGATCTTCTTGTTGAGCTCGACGACATCGTCGATCACGGTCGGCGAGGTGTGGCGCGGCCACACGAACGGCTGAAGCGTTTTCGCGATCTCGGCGCCGAGCTGTTTGTCGCCGGCGATCGCGCGCGCCTTGATCCACGCCTGGCGTTCCCACGAGCGACCGAACGTTTCGTAGTAGCGCTCGATTTGGGCGAGCGAGTTCGCGATCGCGCCCTTCGCACCTTCGGGACGGAGGCGCAGATCGACGCGAAACACGAAGTCGTCCTCGGTGACTTCGCTGATCGCAGCCGTGACCTGACTGCACAGCTTCGCGAAGTATTCGTGGAGCGAGATCGATCCGGCCTCGCCGTGATCGGACGAGTAGACGTAGATCACGTCGACATCGGAGTTGAAGTTCAGCTCCTCGCCGCCGAGCTTGCCCATGCCGATCACGGTGAGCGTGGCGTCGCGCTGGATGCCGTCGTCATCGGTGTAGATCGGTGCGCCGTACCGAGCGCGAAGCTCGCGATCGACGTGCGTGATCGCGGCGTCGAAGCACGCCTCGGCGAGGCGGGACAATTCGCGACCGACCTCGGTCTCGAGCCCGAGCTCGAGCTCGCGGGCGCCCAACCGGACGAGCTCGTCGCCACGGATCTGGCGGAGGCCGGCGTGTAGTGACCGACCCGACAGGGCGGCGCGGACCTCCTGATCGAGGACGTCCCGGGGCTTTTCGCGGTGAAGATATAAATCGTACGCGACGCGATGGAGGCGGTTCGGATCGCGCGTCAGGAGGGTCGCCAGGTACGGTGCGCGTTGGCATGCCAACCGTGCAATCTCGAGGGCGTCACCGTCCAACGTGGTGAAATCCAGGCCGAGTTGCTGGCCTGACTCGAATAGCCGCTCGGCCCGACGCAGGGCATCCGCCTCGTCAGGCGCACCGGCTGCCAGATCGGTCGGGGCTACCACTGCCCGGCACGATACCTTGACAGTCGCCCGTCGCCGCATTACCCAAAGCCCTGAAAATCTTTAGCGATGCGTGATCTGTACGAAGTCCTCGGGGTCGAAAAAGGCGCGAGCCAGGCCGATTTGAAAAAGGCCTATCGCAAGCTCGCGCAGGAATTCCATCCAGACAAAAACCCGGGCGACAAAGCGGCCGAGGAGAAGTTCAAGGAATGCGCGAACGCATACCAGGTGCTCTCCGACGAAGAACAGCGCGCCGCATACGATCGCTACGGCTTCGATGGCCTGCGCGGTCGTGGAGCCGGGCCGCAAAACGTCGAGGACATCTTCTCGGCGTTCGGCGATCTGTTCGGTGATTTCTTCGGCGGTCGCGGTGGCGGCGGTCGGCGGCAACCGCGGGGTGCGGATCTCCGCGTCGATGTCGAGCTGACGTTTCCCGAGGCCGTGTGGGGCATCACGAAAGAGGTGAAGGTCTCGCGCGATATCCCGTGCGCGACGTGCACCGGCTCGGGTGCAGCGGCGGGAACCAAGCCGGACGTGTGCAAGACGTGTCAGGGCAAAGGTCAGGTCGTGCATTCGCAGGGCTTCTTCATGGTCCAGTCGACGTGTCCGCAGTGTCGTGGCGCGGGCAAGCAGATCAAGGAAGCGTGCGCGGATTGTCGCGGGCGTGGTGTAGTGCCGGAGACGTCGACGCTCGCGGTCACGGTGCCGGCTGGTGTCGACGACGGTCAGACGTTGCGGCTCGCGGGCAAAGGCGAGACGGCGCCGGGTGGCACGACCGGACATCTGTATGTCGTGCTGCACGTCCAAGGCGACGAGCGGTTCAAGCGCGATGGGGAAGATGTCGTGACCGAGGTGCCGATCAGCTTCGTAAAGGCGGCGCTCGGTGGTGAAGTCGAGATCTACACGCTCGACGAAAACGTCACGGCGTCGACCACGGTCGAGCTCAAGGCGGGCACGCAGCCGGGCGACGTGCTCGTGCGGCGTGGCGCCGGCATCCCGCGCATCGGGCATGGTGGGCGCGGCGATCAAGTGATCCAGTGGAAGGTCGAAATCCCGAAGAAGCTGTCGTCCAAGCAAGAGGAGCTGTTGCGCTCGCTCGCGACGGAGCTCGGTGAAGACGTGAAGGCCGAGAAGCGCGGCCTATTCGGTCGCAAGAAGTAGGGACGGTCGCAACTACGTCAACTTGCGATCGCCATCCCTGCGAATTCGCTCGAGGGTGGGGACGGTCGCAACTACGTCAACTTGCGATCGCCATCTCTGCGAATTCGCTCGAGGGTGGGGACGGTCGCAACTACGTCAACCAACTGTCCGAGTTTCGGACATCAAAGGGGACGGTCTGAAGTTAGGGAAGTTCGATCGCGCATCGACGCGAAACTCTTCGACCATGGGGACGGTCTGAAGTTAGGGAAGTTCGCGACTACGTCGGCAGCACGAGCACGAAAGTAGCGCCCTCGCCTGCACGGTATTCGAGATCGCCGGACATCGCGCGCGCGAGCGATCGCGATAGCGCCAGGCCCAGCCCCAAACCGGCGGGCCCGTCGGTGGATACGCCGCGCGAGAATGCCGCGAACAACTTCGCCGGATCGGCGACGCCCGCGCCGTGATCCCGCACGCGCACTTCGATTTTGCCGTCGACGCGCGAGGCTTCGAGATGGATCGTTCGATCATCGGCGCCGCGCGAATACTTCTCGGCGTTGTCGAGAAGGTTGCCGACGATCCGCGTGAGCGCATCGCGATCGAACTTCGCCTCGAGCGATTCCGGGCATGACAGATCGACGACGACGCCTTCGCGATCGAGCGTGGGCTGCGCCGTCTCGACGATCGCGCGCAACACCGGCGCGACATCACCGCGCTTCGCATCGATCGACAAGTTGCCGCGCTCGAGCTGCGAGAATCCGAGCACGTTCGACACCACGCGCCCGAGCCGCGCCGCCTCCTCGCTCATCCGCCGCGCGTAGTCGCGCAACTTCGCCGGATCGCCGAGCCCGTCGGCGAGCATGTCGCCATACAACTGCATACCGGCGAGCGGCGTGCGGAGCTCGTGTGCTGCCGCCGCCGCAAATTGACTACGCTCGCGCGCATACCGTTCCGCGCGCGCGACGAGCGTCACCACCAGGATCGCGGCGATCAACGCGAACATCCCGACGATCACGAACCGTTGGATGAACGCCGCGCTGACATCGTTCGCGTCGGCGGTCGCCGTGGCGAGCTCGGCCGCGTTCGGCGCCGTCGTGATCGACAGATTCGGCAACACCTCCGCACCACCGGCATCGGCGTGAAGCTCCGCCGTGACATCACCGGCGTGACTCGCGAGCCACTTCTCGAGCGCGGCGCGCGGCACGACAAAGCCTTGCGTGAAGTTGCCGTCGGGCGTCTGGACAGCGCGCGCCGCGACGAGGCCTCGCGTGAAGCCGAGCTGCTTCCATTCGAGCGGCGAGATCGAGATCGTGACCTGGCGTGGCTTCACGCGCTTGATCACGATCGGTTTCGGCTTCGGCGCAGGCGCAGGTTTCGGTGGCGCGGGTTTCGGATTCTCTCCAGCGCCGGGATACCCGTGAAGCTCGCCGGAGTCAGGTGAATTCGTCCCGGGGCCGGGTTTCGTTGATCCGGTGCCGCCGGAATTCGCCCCCGGCTTCGTTGGTGAATCCGATCCGGTACCAGCCGGCTTCGGCTTTTCGCCGGGATTCGTCGGATACCCGCGCAGCTCGCCGGGCGTGCCGACGTTCGCCGTCGACGGAGCGCCTTCATCGCTACCGGGATAGCCGCGCAGCTCGTCGCGTTTCGGCGGCGCGTTCTTCGGGTTGTTCTGCCCATAGACCGCATTGGAGTTCGCGTTCTGCGCGTACGAGCCGTAATCGATCGTAACGTACGTGTTCTCGACGGTCGCCGATTCGATCCCGACCGAATCGGGACCACCTTTCGTGCGCGCGCCACTCCCCGATCCCACGTCGACCGTCGGCGGCGCCGTCCCGGGGATCGTGATCGACTCGGTCTCGATCGCGACGAGCGGCGCGCGATCCGGCGTGAGCTTCTTCGCGAGCTCGTGCGCGACGAGCGTCCGCAACTCGGACTGTTGTGCGAGGTGCAGCTTGTCCGACAGCTCGGGAAACTGATCGTTGATCGTCGGCAACGTCACCACGCCATCGGCATCGACCTGAAAATATCCGGCGATCAACGGCTCGCTCGATCCCGTGGCGAGCGGCGATGGCGTCACGCTCGTGCCCGCCGACGCGCGCGGATCGTGAAACAGATTTTGATAGTGGAAGTACGGCCGCGCTGCCTCGCGATCGATCAGCTGCGCCAGTTGCTCGCGCATCCCACGTGCGAGCTCGCCCGCGCGCGCCGCCGCCGTGGTCACCGGCGCGTTCATCAAGCGCGTTTGTTCGGCGCGTACGTCGTGCCAGCCGGTCGCGAACCACGCCCCGAGAAGGCCGACGACGAGCAACGCCATCACGAACGCAGCCGCGAAGACACGACGCGAGCTACGCCGCATCAGCGTTCGCTCTTGGTTGACGTAGTTGCGACCGTCCCCACCACCGAGCAATTCCGCGCGGTTCGCGATCGCAAGTTGACGTAGTTGCGACCGTCCCCACCGCCGAGCAATTCCGCGCGGTTCGCGATCGCAAGTTGACGTAGTTGCGACCGTCCCTCACGTCACTTCCTGCCACGCGTACCCCGCGCCTTTCACCGACACGATCAGATCGGGCCCGAGCTTCTTGCGCAGCACCGCGATCGCCATGTCGACCGCACGCGTCTGCAGATCGCCGCGCTGGCCGAACACCTGCTCGAGCAACTCCGCGCGCGACACCACGCGATCGCGATGCCGATGCAACCACCGCACGATCCCGACCTCGCGCGGCGTCAGCGCCGTCCGCGCGTCGCCACGCACGATCACCATGCGCGCGAGATCGATCGTGCCACCCGCGATCGCGACTTCATCATCCGCGACCTGCGGCGCACGCCGCCCGAGCGCACGCACCCGCGCCAACAGCTCGCGCGCGGAGAACGGCTTCGTCACGTAGTCGTCGGCACCTTCACCGAGCCCGCGCACCTTGTCGTCTTCGGAACCACGCGCGGTCAGCATCAGGATCGGCAGGCCCGGCTTCGCCGCACGTAGCCGCCGGCACACCTCGATGCCATCCAAGCGCGGCAGCATCAGATCCAACACGACGACGTCGAAATTCTCACCGGTACCCTTATCGAGCCCGGCCTTGCCGTCGGCCGCCGCGATGACCGTGTGACCGTCACCGCGCAAGAGGTCCGAGATGCCCTCACGCAGGGATGTCTCGTCTTCGACTACCAGGACTCGCACACGCGAATTGTGTCACGAGCCATGTAAGCCGTACGTAAGGCGTTATGATGTTGACGATGCCTCGGGCTAGTGCCGCATCTGTACTGTTGATCTTGGCTGCACCCACGGTCGCCGCCGCCGATCCCACGCAGCTCGGTGCGTTCGTCGGCCCGCGCATCTTCAGCCAGCACTCCGCGCTCGGTTACGACGACGAACAACCCGCCCACCCGCAGCTCCAAAACGGCGTGGCGTTCGGTGCGCGTGTCGCGAAGCAGTTCATCTGGAACTGGTTCTTCCCGGAGTTCGAGCTCGCGTTTTCGCCGACCCACACGGACACCCCGATGGGCGCGATCCGCGCGGACATCTATTGGCTCGACCCGCGCCTGCAACTGCGGTTCGAGATCCTCCCGGGTCGCCAATTCCAGCCGTTCGTGGTCGTGGGTGGTGGTGCGCCGATCGGGATCTCGAATGCGACGAAGACACTGAACTCCGGCGTGATCGGCGAGGGCTATGCCGGCGCCGGCGTGCGGATCAATACGGACAAGGGCTTCTCGATCCGTGCGGATGCGCGGTTCGCGATCATCCCCGGCGAAAATCCGCCGGTGCTCGGCTACGAGGCCGAGTTCAACATCGGCATCGACTTCCACTTCGGCGAGAAGAAGGTGAAGCCGGCCGAAGAAACCACGATGCCGGTCGGCCCGAAAGATACCGACGGCGATGGCATCCCGGATGACAAGGACAAGTGTCCCGATCGGCCGGAGGACTTCGACGGGTTCGAAGACGAAGATGGCTGTCCGGACATCGATAACGATGGCGATCACGTGCTCGACATCGCGGACAAGTGCCCGATGCAGCCCGAGACCATGAACGGATTCGAGGACGACGACGGTTGTCCGGATACGGTGCCGCCGGATGTCGAATCGCTGAAGGGCACGATCGAAGGCCTGATCTACGCCGAGGGTGAAACCGCGGTGCGTGATTCGGCGCAGAAGTCGATCGCGAACATCGCGAAGATCATGGCCGACCATCCGTCGATCAAGGTGATCTTGATCGGTCACACGGATGATCGCGAGGCGAAGGCGTTCGCCACGCCGGAGCCGGGTCAGCCCGCGCCGGATCTCGAATCGATCGCCACGCAGCTCTCGCACGGTCGTGCCGAAGCGGTGCGCCAAGCGTTGGTCGCGGCGGGCGTGCCGCAGGGTCGAATCGTCGTCGATGGTGTTGGTGCCGAGGACCCGGTCTCGGACAACAACACGGCGAAGGGTCGGCTCGCTAATCGTCGCGTCGAGATCAAGTTGATGATCCCGCGCTGAATTGGGGACGGTATCCAACTCGTCAAAGTAGACGTGCTAAGTCCGCGTTCACGAGGCGGGGACGGTATCCAAGTTGTCAAAGTACGCGCCTTAACCACGCGAATCTGCGATCGGCGACGACGTTGCCGAAAACAACGCGCCGAACCGGATCGGCACGCGTGTTCGCGGAGTTGCAGCGGCTACTTTGACGAGTTGGATACCGTCCCCATACGCGCAGTCACGTACTTAGCTCGTCTACTTTGACGAGTTGGATACCGTCCCCCCACGGCACGCATCGTGGATTCCATGCACGCGATGCGGATCGGGCTGGCCGTGTTTCTCGTCGCGTGCGCGCACCAGGGCGGCACGCCGAATGTCGATCCCGATGCAGCTCCGCCGGACGCCGCGCCGCCGTTCGTGCCCGAGCTCGGCGCGCATTGGTCGGCCGATGGATCGGAAGTCGTATTCAAGATCGCGTCGACGCGCGCCACGCGGATCGAGCTCGAGCTGTTCGATCAGCCGACCGGCGCCGCCGCGACGAAGTCGATCGCGATGGATCAAGACGGCTCGACATTCACCGCGCACGTCGCCGCGGCCGACGCCCAGACCTACTACGGCTACCGCGTGTGGGGACCGAACTGGACCTACGATCCGGCGTGGACGCCCGGCAGCAACACCGGCTTTCTGACCGACGTCGACGCGCAGGGCAATCGGATGAATCCGAACAAGCTCGTGTTCGATCCGTACGCGGTCGAGCTCTCGCACGATCCACAAACGCCCGCGCAAGGTGATGGCACGCCGTACGCCGTGGGCGGCCACCGCGATGACGACTCCGCGCTCGTCGCACCGAAGGGCATCGTCCTGCCGCTCGGCGCGAGCGATTTCGGCGCACACCCGAGCCGCGCATTTGCCGACGACGTGATCTACGAAGTGCAGGTCCGCGGCTTCACGAACCTCGCCGGCGGTGATTGCGCGGGAACGTACGCGGCCGCCGCTGCACGCGCCGACTACGTCCAGCAGTTGGGCGTGACCGCGATCGAATTCATGCCGCTCGCCGAGACCCAGAACGATCGCAACGATGTCGATCCGACCAGCGACAGCGGCGACAACTACTGGGGCTACTCCACGCTCGCCTACTTCGCACCGGATCGCCGCTACGCGTGCGACAAGACGCCGGGCGGCCCGACGCGTGAATTCCGCGCGATGGTGAAGGCGTTCCACGATCGCGGGATCAAGGTCCTCGTCGACGTCGTCTACAACCACACGGCCGAAGGCAGCGGTTCGTCGCTCCTCTCGTTGCGCGGGCTCGACAACGCCGGCTACTACCAACTCGATCAAGCGAACACCGGATTCACGAACTCGAACGGCGTCGGTGCCGATGTCGCCGCGCAGAAGCCGCTCGCACAGGGCCTGATCCTCGACTCGCTCCACTACTGGCACGAATCGCTCGGCGTCGATGGCTTTCGCTTCGATCTCGCGCCCGTGCTCGGCAACGCGACGGTCGGCGGCTTCCACTTCGATCCGACCGCGTTACCGACGACGATCGCGCAGCAATTCTCCGACGCCGTGCTGATCGCCGAGCCGTGGGGCGTCGTCGCGAACAGCTACGAGGTCGGTCAATTCCCGGCCGGCTGGGCCGAGTGGAACGACAAGTTCCGCGACACGATCCGCGCCGACCAGAACGAAGCCGTCGCCACGCCCGCCACGCTTGCCACACGCATCGGCGGATCGAAGGACGCGTACGCCACACGCACACCGCAAGCCGGCATCACGTACCTGGTCTCGCACGATGGCTTCACGCTTCACGATCTCTACGCGTGCGACGCGAGCGCGAACAACCAGGCGTATCCGTACGGTCCGTCGAACGGCGGCTCGACGACGAATCATTCCTCGGCGCACGGTGGCGATGCGGTCGCGCAACGCCAGGCCACGCGCACCGGCCTCGCGCTCGAGATGTTGTCGCAAGGCGTGCCGATGATGACCGGCGGCGATGAAGTCGCGCACGGCATTCGCTGCAACAACAACTCGTACAACCTCGACTCCACGGGCACGTGGATCGATTACTCGGCACCCGATCAACTACTGACGTTCACGCAACGCCTACTCGCGTTCCGCGCCGCGCATGCCGCCCTGCGCCCGACGACGTGGATCGCGCCGACGTTCTTCACCGACACCGGCGTCGTCGCGACCGCGACCTACATGAACGACGCCACCCGCTCGATCATCATGTGGCAACAAGGCGATGTCTTGGTCGCGTACAACCACGGCGCCGCGAAGGCGACGTTTACGTTCCCGCCCGGGACGTGGGTCCGTGCGGCAAACACGGCGAGCTTTCTCGAGGCGACTGGCAACTTCGTCGCGCCCGGCGACGAGACCGCGGTGACCGCGACCTACGATCTCGACGCAAAAGCGTTGGCCGTGTTCATCACGCGCTGACCGCCATCAACCTGCGCAAGGTCGGCGACTCCGCCACGAGCGCCTCGACGATCTCTTTCGCCGTCGGCCGCCGCCGCGGATCTTTCGACAACATGCCGTTGATGAGCTCACCCAGGAGGTCACCGGGCTCCGTCAGATCACCCGACACGTCCGGGAACACGCCTGTCAACGCGCGATACCCGATCGCACCAAGCGTGTAGATGTCCGCGCGCTGATCGATCGGCCCGACGAGATGCTCGGGCGCGACATAGATATTCACCGCCGGCGGATCACCGAACGCGGGGATCCCCGGCGATCGCAGCGAGCCCCAGCCACCGATGCACACCGGCGTGAGCGCGTGCGGCTCGTCATCGACCACCACGATCTGATGCGGCCGGAGATTGCCGTGCACGATCTTCTCGGCATGGACATACGCGAGCACGCTCGCGCAGCCACGCACGACCGCCGTTGCTTCCGCCGTCGTCAACCGACCGGCGCCGAACAACTCCGACAGCAGCACGCCGTGCGGCCGCTTCATCGCGAGCCACGGCCGCTCGTCGTAGAGCGCGCCGTGATCGATCACGCGCGCGATGCCGGGATGCTTCATCGGCTCCAGCAACGACGCCGCACGGACGAACCTCACATCGACGAGCCGGGTGTCATCCTTCTGCCCGATCTCGATCGCGATCCGGTGCCGCTGCGCGACGTCTTCCGCCTCGTAATACTGGGGCGCGATTCGCCGCGTGATCCGGAACATGCCGATCCGGTCGCCTTCCTGAAGATCCGCACCGGGTCCTCGGAGATGAATCGGCGTTCCCACGCCAGGTGGCTAGTGCACCTGCCATGCCTCGCCGACACCACCCAACCGCAGATTCCTGCGCAAAACCTGTTGGGGACAGCCGTCCCCGCGAGGCCTGCCGACCTCGGGACTAATCGTCCTTCACGGGATCGTCGTCCCGAAACAACCGCTCGCGCACCCGCTCGTGCTGGCGATTCTTGTACGCCTCGTGACTGGATGCCCCGGATTCGTTGCGAATCGACGTGGCCTTATCGCAGATCTGAAATTCCGTGAGCACGAACACCACGTGGCACAGCTCGGGCGGAATCTCCGCGCGCGGCAACAACCGCTCGACCCGCAACGGGAGGTCCGCCACGAAGTTGATGATCCGGTACTCCGGCCCCGAGAACTCGTTGAACGGCATCGCGGTGGGCGCGCGCGGATTACTCGCCGAGAGCTGCTGGCGCAGATCGACCAGCTGGTTCACCGACTCGCCCGGCACCACGTAGTTGAACGGCACCAGGCTCCGGATCAACGACCCGAGCATCGGCACGAGGTCCTGATCGCTTGGCACGATCAGCCGGAACCGCAGCTTGTCGTAGATGCTCGCCGCGAGCGTGGACCGCTTCGCGAGTAGCTTCGTGATCTGCGAATCGAGCGACTTGCGGCTCCACTCGAACTCCGCGATCGGCGCCCCCGCCGCGCGCAGCTCTTCGACCACCTTCATCACCTTCAGCTCGATCTCGCGGAAGATCAGCTCGTCCGACACCGACATCTTCACGAGCGCGGCACGCCCCGCGATGTGATGGAGGATGTGCATCACCTTCAACACCACGCACGCGAGCTTCTGGTGCGGACCATCCGCGGACGCGACCATGAACAGGTCCCGCGCGGGCAGCTCGTTCGCGACCTCGTCCGATAGGTTCAGATTGAACGCGCGCGTGAGGTAATCGACCGCGTCCGAGCGCAGCTCTTCGAGCCGGCCGATTTCTTCATCGGATTCCGGGTCGAACTCGTTCAACCGCAGGAACCGATCGACCTCGCTGTGATCCTCGAACGAGAGGCGGTGCCAATCGACCACCGAATCCCCGCGCAACAGCAGGCGGACCGCCTGGCGATCGAGGTTCGTGAGCTCCTCGACGGCAGGCGGACGTGCAACGCGCGGTAGGACGGTGGTGGCCACCGATCACGAGCTTACACTTTCTTGGTCAGTCGTAACGTCGCCGTGAACAGGCTGACAACACCGAGTCCTGCGATCATGTTTCCGATAACGGCGACCATCTACTACTCCTGGAAAAGGAACGTCCGAGAACGAAGAAAAATTTTCGCGGGTCCGCGGCCACAAGTCCAAAAAACCGCTGATACCCTCGATCCGAATGGCGGTTACGGGCGCTAGCGCACAGCCGAATAAAGCGACCACGTTCGCGTGCGGCCAATGCGGCGCCACCCTCGCCTTCGACGGCGTCCGCACGCAGCGCTGCCCGTACTGCGATTCGCCGAACTTCGTCGAGCGCCCTGCCACGCCCGGCCTCCCCGATCCCTCGTTCTTGGTGACGTTCATCGGCGATAATCAGGTCGCCCACCGCGCCCTCGACCGCTGGCTCGGCAGCCGGACGATGTTCGCGGACGCCGCATTAAAGAATGCCAAGGTCGAAGACCTGCGCGGCGTGTACGTCCCGTCCTACCTGTACAGCTCGATCGCGAACACGGAATACACCGCGCAGATCGGCGAGAACTACACCGAAACCGAAACCTACACCGAGACCGTCAACGGCAAGTCCGAGACCCGCACGCGCACGGTGACGCGTACCGAGTACCGCCCGCTCGCAGGTACGCACATCGGGTACGTCAGCGACGTCATCGTCACCGCGAGCAAGGGCCTCGGCAATGACGAGCTCCAGCGGGTCGAGCCGTTCGACTTGAAGCAGATGCGCCGGTTCTCGCCGGAGCTGATCAGCGGCTGGATCACCGAGGAGTTCTCGCGCGAACGCGAGGAGTGCATGAAGCTGTCGCGCCACGAGGCAAGCGATCAGGTCGGGCAAAAGCTCGGCCGGTTCATGCCCGGCGATTCGTACTCCGACCTCGCCTACCGCACCACGATCAGCTGGGAGTCGATGGAACCGATCCTCGTTCCCGTATGGGTGTTCGCCGTGCGCTACCGCGAGGACAAGCCACCACTGCGCGTGTTGATCAACGGCCAGACCGGCCAGATCGCCGGCAAGGTGCCGCTGTCGTGGTGGAAGATCACGCTCGCGATCGTCGTCGGGCTCGCCGCGATCGCGGGCCTGATCTGGTTCTTCGGTCATCACCACGGACCCCACCAATGAGCTGCACCCGCTGCGCTACGCCGCTCGAAGAAGGCGACCTCCGCTGCGCCGTGTGTGCGTTGCCGGTGCCACCGCTCGCGAACACCGCCGTGAAGACGCGCTCGCAGATCCTGCGCTGCACCGAATGCGGCGCCGCGATCGCGTACGACGCGAACAAGCAGGCTCCCGGCTGCGGCTTCTGCGGTGCGACGATGAAGGTCGAGCAGCCCGTCGATCCGATCGAGCAGGCCGTGCTGCGCGTGCCGTTCTCGGTCTCGCGCGACGAAGCGCATCGTGCGATGCGCGCGTGGCTCGGCAATCGCGGCTTCTTCGCTCCGAAGACGCTGAAGGACGAAGCGGTGATCGACTCGATGCAGCCGCTGTGTTGGGCGGCGTGGATCGTCAACGCGAAGGCCGCGGTCGCGTGGACCGCCGATAGCGATCACGATTCGCGACGCTCGAGCTGGGCACCGCACTCCGGCGTCGAATCGATCGAATTCGCCAACATCGCCGTGCCGGCCACGCGCGGCCTCGAACATCTGGAAGCCGCGCGGCTCGTCCCGTATTACGACCTCGGCAAGGCGATCGGCACGAGCGAGCAAATCCCCGGCGAAGAGCCCGCGCAGATCGAATCGTTCGACGCCCAGCGCTCCGCCGCACGCGCGACGGTCCAGACCGCGATCGAATCCGTCGCGAAGGTCCGGGTGAAGCACGTCGTCCCCGGCAGCTCGGTGCGCAACATCCACGTCTCGTGCATGTTGCAGAGCCAGACCACGGATCGCGTCGCGTTGCCGGCGTGGGTGCTCGCGTATCGCTATCGCGGCTCGCCCTATCGCGCGATCATCAACGGCCAGCGCGCCGATCAGGTGTTCGGCAACGCGCCGAAAGACTGGACGAAGATCATCGGCCTCATCCTCGCCGGTGCCGCGGTGATCGCCGGCATCATCTTGCTCGTCGAGCTACTGCGCCATCATCACTGAAGCGCGTAGACGATGATGTAGTCCGCGCGGAAGTCGATCTGCTGCGCTTCGAGGCCGATCTGCCCGCCCTTGATCGCCTTGTCGTTGTTCGCGGTGCCGCTATCCCCGAGATCGCCATGCACCGCGCAGATCTCCGAGCTCTGCCGGACCGTCGAGTGCAACGTGTAGCCGGAAGCGTTGGCGAAGAAGGATGGTGACAAGGTCGCCGTCGTGCCCGTGTCGTAGTTGTTGTTGTTGCGGATCATCGCCGCGACGTAGTCCTTGCCATTACCGTCGCGCGCGATCTGACATTCCGCGCTGCCGTTGTCCTCGACCATGTTCGTCGTCATGTACGTAGCGAGGAGCGAGATCGTGGGCGTCCCGGTGACGTCACTCTCGATGGTGAGGTGGGTCTCGACGGCGTAGGGCACCGCTGGCGCCGCACCGAACTCGACGATCGAATCGTTCGCGTTCGTAACGACGATCGCGCCCTGATCGATCGTCCATTTGCCTTCGATCGACGTGGCGTGGCTCTCGGTGCCGTCGGTAAACGAGATGAACATCGCGATCGTATCGGCCGATCCGGGTCTCAGATCGGGATCGCATGCATCGCCGACGCCGTCGTGATCGGTATCCAATTGGTTCGCATTCGGAACGGTCGGACAGTTGTCGTCGGCATCGAGGACACGATCGCCGTCTTCGTCACCGGGAAGGGGCGTCGGCGCGTCGAGCTGGACCTCGCCCGCGTGTAGCCCGAACCATCCGTTGCAACTGGCCAACACGACCAGCAGGACAGCTCTCAACGCTTCCTCAACAGGTTTCGCGACGACCACCAGCTCCACACCAAGAACACACCGGCGAGCCGTGCGGTCCACCAGCCCCACGTGGCGCGATCGAGCTCGCCGCGACCTTCGAACACGGTCGCCAGCACGGCACCGCTGATCCCGATCGCCACGAAGATCGCCTGATGGCCGAGCCGGTAGATCAGCTGCGTCGAGGTTTCGAGGTTCTTGAACTTCAGCTGCATCTCGCCCGCATGGGCGGCACGCATGAACTTGCGGACTTCGGCCGGCAGCGCCGTCACCGACATCACGAGATCCTTCGACGTCTCGACGAGGAGCTGCGACCAATCGCCTTCGTCGCCGAGGACGAACCGCTCGACGTACGGCCGGATCACCGTCATCGGATTCAGCGTGGGATCGAGCTCCGTGCACAAGCCCATGAGCAGCAGCAGCGTGCGCTCGAGGACGATGATCTCTTTCGGGATGTGGAAGTTCTCGGACAGCTCGCGCAGCGAGATATCCATGCGCCGCAGATCTGCGACGGACTCGAGGCCCTTCTGCGGATCGAACTTGATGTCCTTCAAGTTCAACGAATCGAGCTGGATGTTCTCTTGGAACCGCTCGTGGAAGTATTCGATCACCTGCTCGAACACCTGCTCGTTCGCACCGCGCGCGACAAAGCCCATCTGCTTCATCGCGCCGACGATCCGCCGGGTGTCACGCGTGAGCGCGCCTTGGATCAATTCGACGATGCCGCCGCGCACGTTCGCCGGAATCTCGGCGACGGCACCGAAATCCAAGAACACGATCTGCGGCGGTCCACCGTCGGGCGACTGGCGGACGAGCAAGTTCCCGGGATGCGGATCCGCGTGATAGACGCCGTCGGTGAAGATCTGCTGGCAGTAGATCTCGACGACCTGACGCGCGAGCTGACTGCGCTCGAGCCCGAGTGCCTTGGTGCCCGGCTTGTCCGTGATCTTCACGCCGGTCTCGAAGTGGGTCACGAGCACGCGCGATGTCGAGAGGTCGGCGACGACGCGCGGGAACCCGACATCCGTGCGGCCTTCGAAGTTCGCCGCGATCCGCTGGGCGTTCTCGGCCTCGGCGCGGTAGTCGAGCTCTTCCATCACGATCAGGCGGATCTCGCGATAGAGATCCTCGAGCCCTTGATACGGGATGAACCACTCGACGATGTGGAAGATCCGGCGGAGCGTGTTGAGATCGCGCTTCACGATCTCGTCGATGTCCGGATACTGGACCTTGACCGCGACCTTCGAGCCATCGTGCAGGCGCGCGAGGTGGACTTGCCCGATCGACGCCGACGCGATCGGCCGCGGCTCGAAGCTCGCGAACAATTCATCCGGCGTCTTGCCGAGCTCTTCGACGATGCGCTTCTCCATGTCGGCGAACGGGCGCGGCGGCACGGCGTCCTGCAAACCTTCCAGCTCGCGCCGAAATTCTTCCGGCAGGAAGTTCGTCATGATCGAGATCAACTGCCCGACCTTGATGAACAGCCCCTGCAGCTCGATGATCGTGCGCTCGATCCGCTTCGCGTTGCGCAGGTGGGTCTCGCGGAGCTTGTGCGTCACCCACGCATCCGAATGAAACCGCGAGCGGAACCGCAGCCACAGATAGCTCCAGATCACGCGCCACGTCGCCCAGTACGCGCGCAGGCTGCGACTGCGAAGCGGTGCCGGCCGGGATTCTTCGATCGCGCGATACCGCCGTGATTCGTGGGCGATCCGATGGATCGAATCGAGCCCGGCTTGCGGCACGCCACCGCCTTCGCTCATCTGCTTGGCGAGCGAACGCGCGGGCGGCGGATCGCCGTCCTTATGAGCGTCCCTCGCCGGCTCTACCATCCCGGAAGTTTACCATCTGTGCTACCCACACCATATGGCGACTCCGAACGGCAAAGGTGATGGTGATGGCCCACCGCGTGACCCTGCCGACGAAAAAATGGCCGAGCGCCTCGCAGAACGCATCCGATCGACCGGCGGGACGATTCCGCCGAAGCCCGCCGAAAAAGACGCCGACGACAAGCTGACCGAATCGATTCGCGCGCGGCTCGAGCATCTGGTCCCCGAGCTCGTCAAAAAGACGTTCGCGGCCGGCATGGGCGCCGTGTTTCAGACCGAAGAAGGCATCCGCCGGATCGCACGTGAGAACTTGCCCGACGTGGTGGGATACGCGACCTCGGCCACGAGCGATGCGAAGGACAAGGTCTGGGAAATCATCGCGCTACAGACCAAGGAATTCCTCTCGAACCTCAACTTGACCGAGGAGATTGCGAAGATCCTCACAACGTTGTCGTTCGAGATCAAGACCGAGGTCCGCTTCATCCCCAATAGCGAGCGCCTGATGGGGTCAGAACCGGACGTGAAGGCCTCCGTTCGGTTGAAGAAGGTCGACAAGCCCGACGACAAGTAATCCCGCGTCCCGTGTTACGATTTTCGTAATGCGAGGGTTAGCGGCACTCTGCCTGCTGTCCGGCTGTGCGCAGCTTTTCGGGCTCGACGAAACGAGCGGCGACGGTTCCGGCATCCAGCCCGATGCGAGCCCGTCGGCGGTCACGACCGAGGTCCAGCGCGACAGCATCGGCACCACGCTGACCCGCACGCCGTACGACGTGTCGATGCTGACCGCGAACTACCTGGTTCCGGACAGCTCGGCCGCGGGGTTCACGCGCGTGAAGGCGACCGGCGTCGGCGACACGTGGTCCGCGCAAATCCCCGACGGCACGCCGGCTGCGGAGATCACGCTCGGCCTCGATCTGCCGGACGTGTTCCGCCGGCTCTACGCGTTGCCACAGCGCAACCTCAAGATCCTCTACGGCATCTTCGAGCAGGAGGGCGCCGCGCTCCTGCCCACGCCGCCCGTCGACACGCTGAACATCACGTTGAACCTGCCCGAGCTCGCGCAGACGGCCACGCTGTATCGGATCTATTCGCTCGGCTCGTGGGCCTATCACGACTTCGCGGAAAACGTGGAGTGGGTTGCCGGCACGACGAGCACGATCACCGCGACCACCACGTTCGGCGACGCGACGTGGGGCAACCTCTCGGGCCGGCCGTTCACGAAGATCACCACGGGCGATACGGTCGTCGGCCTCCACTACAACGGCAACTTGCTCGTCGGTGCGGCGGAGTTTCCGGTGTTCGCGCAGGCCGACGGGGCGAACGCGATCACCGCGACGATGGCGGATGTCACGACCCAACCGCTCGATGTCCACCTCTCGCCGTCGGCGATCGCGGCGCGGCTCGCGATGCCCACGCCGCACGGCACCGCGGTCGGCATGAGCTGGTCCACGAACGCATCGCCCGCCGCGGATCTCGCGAACGGCACCGGGCCGCAGTTGAACGCGGCGACGATCCTCACCACCGATAGCGGTGCGATCACGGCGCCGTCGGGAAACCCGTTCTCGGCGAAGGGGTGGAAGACCACGTTCAACCTCGGGACGAACAGCTCGCGCACGTACGCGGTGCCCGGGCTCGGCAACTTCGTCGGCACGTTCTACACCGGCCTCAACCAGATCGCGGAAGTCGGGCCGGGCCTGACGATGGACACGCCGGCGGCACTGCCGGTGCTCGTGTCGATCAACTCGATGCCGTTGTCCGTCGACGGCAACACGATCTCGCTCACGGCTGGCAAGTCGGTGACGCTGTCGATGGTCACGGACGGCACGCCGGATCCGCTGTTCTATCAATTCAACATCTACGAGCTGCGCGAGAACGCGGCGGCGACCGCGCTCGAGACCCACGTCGCGTACGTGGCGGTCAGTGACACGACCATGGTCACGGTCCCGAGCGACGTGTTCGTGGCCGGCAAGACCTACTTCATTCGCGCGCATTGCATCAAAGGCGGATATCCGAGTTTTTCGACGGGAAACTTCTTCGATCGCAACCTGCCCTACTCGGTCGGCTATCTCGACGCCGGCGTGTTCACGGTGGCGGCACAATGAAGGCGATCGCGGCACTGCTGCTCGTGAGCTCGTTGGCGTACGCCGACAAAGCGGATGACTTGTTCAAAGCCGGCAAGAAGCTGATGGCGGAGAAGAAGTACGCCGAAGCGTGCAAGAAGTTCGAGGACAGCTACAAGCAGGACCCGGCGATCGGCACCGAGCTCAACGTCGGTCGGTGTTACGAGGAGTGGGGCAAGCTCGGTAAGGCGTATCGCGCGTACAAGGTCGCGCTGAAGCAGGCCAAGGATGCGAACGACGATCGCGTCAGCAAGATCACCGCGCTGATCGACAAGCTCGAGCCGAACGTGCCGAAGATTCTAATTCACGTGCCGGAGGGTGCGGAGACCAAGAATCTTCAGGTCACGATCGATGGGCAGGCCATCGATACGGATGATCTATCGAGCCCGCAGCTCGTCGATCCGGGGCCGAAGCAGGTCGAGTACGCGCTTGGAAGTGGGACGCGCAAGTCGAAGCTCGTGCCCGTCGAGCGCGGCGGCACGTCGGAGATCACGCTCGATCTGCCGAAGGTGAAGGAAAAGGTCGCCGACGAAAAGCCGATCAAGAAGAAGCCGCCCGAACCGGAAGAGCCAGTCGAGACGCCTTCGAAGGTCGGTCACGGGCAGCGCGTGGCGGGGGTCGTCGTCGCGAGTGTCGGTGTCGTCGGGATCGGCGTCGGGAGCTATCTCGCGCTCGCGGCGCGCAGCAAGTACAACGATGCGCTGTCGTCGCACTGCATGGGCATGACGAACATGTGCGATGCGCAGGGCCTGACGGATACGCACGATGCGCGGTCGCAGGCGAACCTCGCGTCGATCGTGTTCGGTGTCGGTGCCGCGGCGGCGGTGACGGGCATCGTGATCTACGTGATCGCGCCCAAAGCCAGCACCACCGAACACGCGTTGTACGTCGCGCCGACGAGCAACGGCTTCGCGTTCGGCGGACGGTTCTGAAACGTGATCACGTAAGCCCTAAGCGTAAGCCTAAGCAATCCGCGTCTAATGGCGTGCTTCGGTGGCTGCGTCGCATGATCGCATCAGACGCGTGACCGCGCTTCGGGACGACGGTACGGCGTCGGCAGCCGCATGACCGCATCGGTCGCATGTGACCGTCGGAACACGTGCACGATCCAGACGTGCGAGCTCAAACCTTCTCGATCACCGGGAAGCTCTGCCGCGGCCGTGTGGCCCACGGCTTGTTCTGCTTCGGCAACATCTGCTCGAGGTGCCACGCCTGCACCTGCGCCTTGATCCGCGTTTGCTCGCGCCGCCGACTCGTCGCCAGCATGAACCGGATCATGATGAACATGAACCCGACCTGCGCGAAGCACAGCAGCACCATCGTCAGATTGCCGAGGATGAAGTAGTCGCTGCCCACGAGCACCTTGCCCGCGGCCGCGTACGTCGTCGACGGCATGACATCCAACAGGTCGAGCCCGATCGGAATCCCGACCGCGAGCCCGACCCAGATCCAGATCCACATCGGCCGTGCGAGGAGACGCGGGCTCGCCGTGAACGACAACAGAATTCCGATCGTCACGATCGGCGTCAGCATGTACGGCCCGAGCATGCGCGAGAACATGATCACGCCGCATAGGTTCGCGATGAACGCCGGCACGAGCGGGGTCTTCCCGGAGCGCATGCCCTCGAGCACGATCAGGCACAGCACCGCCATGTTGCCGATGAAGCACGCGTACAGCGTCCAGTTCTTGATCGCGAGCCACGGCGTGACCGCGCAGAACAGCACGAAGATCGTCACGTACGAGATCAACGCGCGCTTGCTGCGCTCCTTGTTGACCGATCGCGCCTCGTCTTCCATCCGCTGGACGAGCTCCTTCGGATAGTCCTTCGCTTCGGGCGGCTTCAGCATCAGCGTGGTCACGAGCGCCGCCGCTGCTTCGTTCGTGGGATCGAGCGCGAGGGCGCGCCCCGCCCGCCGCATTGCCGTGGCCATCGCGTCGACGCCGCCCTCCTCGATCGCCTGCTGCGCACTATCGAGCTGTTCGGCGGCCATGCCCCGGCGACGTTCGAGATCGCGATCGCCGTCGAGGTACGCTTGGATTCGCGTCGCGAGCTGGCGTGCGCTCGGCCGCTTGTCCGGATCTTCGGCGAGCGCATCGAAGCACACGCCATCGAGCTCGAGTGGTACCGCCTTACGACTGCGCGACGACGGCGCCGCCTGCGGACGCGTCAGCGTGGTGGCCAACGCGGTCTCGCCGCGCGGGTGCAGACATTCGCCGGACAGGATCTCGAACAGGATCGATCCGAGCGCGTAGATATCGGCCGCCGGCCCGAGCTCGTGACCGCGGATCTGTTCCGGCGCCATGTAGCCAGGCGTCCCGAGGATCGCGCCGGACGTAGTGCCGTCCTCCATCGCATCGTGCTCGTGCTCCACGATCGCCATCTGCGAATTCGTGGTGCGAGTCCGATCGGAGGTGACGCGCGCGACGCCCCAATCGAGCACGTAGACCTCGCCGTAGTCGCCGAGCATGATGTTCGACGGCTTCAAGTCGCGATGGATCACGCCACGCTCGTGCGCGAGCTGGATCGCCATGCACACGTTGACGAACGCGTTGAGCAGCGGCTGGACCGGACCGCCATCGGCGAGCCGCTTGTACATGGTCTCGCCGGTCAGCCGCTTCATCGTGAAGTACGGCAGGCCATCTTCGTCGGTGCCGAGCTCGTAGACCGGCACGATCGCCGGGTGATCGAGGCGCGCTTGAATCCGCGCTTCACGCAGGAACCGCTCGACCGCATCGTGCGACGGCGCCTTCGACCGGATCCGTTTCACGGCGACCTCGCGCTGGATCCGGAGATCCTGCGCGACGACGACCTCGCCCATCCCACCACGCCCGATCAATTCGCCGACTTGGTATCCCGGATCCGGAAGCGACGCGTACGTGGTCTGCCCCCAGCTCGGGATGATCGTGGTGCCCTCGGGCGAGTCGCCGACTCCTTGGGTGGCGACAAAATCACTCGCGCCGTCGGCGGTTTCAGCACCTGCCGCGGCGCGAGTCACGATCGTGGCACCCTTCGGGGTGTCATCCACCATGTAACAACTGTAACTAGTTCGCGGGCTGTCCGCTCTCGCAGTCGATCACGATTTCGCCGTTCTTCACGTCGATCCGTGCGGTGCCACCCTGTACGAGTTTTCCGAACAGGATCTCGTTCGCGAGCGGCGCCTTCAGCGTGTTCTGGACGAGCCGACCCATCGGCCGCGCGCCCATCGCCTTGTCGTAGCCCTTGTCGACGAACCAATCGAGCGCCGCGTCCGAAACCTCGAGGTCGACGTTCTTCTCCTGGAGCTGACCTTCCAGCTCGAAGATGAACTTTCTCGCGACCTTCTTGATCACTTCGACCGGCAGCGCGCCGAACATCACCGTGGCATCGAGGCGGTTGCGGAACTCCGGCGTGAACACCCGTTCGAGCGCCTTCTTGCCGTCTTTGCCGTCCGCGATCGAATCGCCGAAGCCGATCTTGCCGACGGCCATTTCGCGCGAGCCGGCGTTCGACGACATGATGATGATCACGTTGCGGAAGTCGCTCTTGCGACCGTTGTTGTCGGTCAAGGTCGCATGATCCATCACCTGCAACAGGATGTTGTAGATGTCCGGGTGCGCCTTCTCGATCTCGTCCAGCAGCACGACGCAGTACGGGTGCTTGTTGACCGCATCCGTGAGTTGGCCACCCTGATCGAAGCCGACGTAGCCCGGAGGCGCGCCGATCAAGCGAGAGACCGTGTGCTTCTCCATGTATTCCGACATGTCGAAGCGGATGAACTCGATGCCCATCACACTCGCGAGCTGCTTCGCCAATTCCGTCTTACCGACGCCGGTGGGTCCCGCGAACAGGAAGCTACCGGTGGGCTTGTTCGGATTGCCGAGGCCCGCGCGACCGAGCTTGATCGTTTGCGACAGCGCTTCGATCGCCGCGTCCTGACCGAAGATGAGCTGCTTTAGCTCGCCCTCGAGGTTCGCCAGCTTGGTCTTGTCCTGCGTCGACACCGACCGCGCCGGGATGCGCGCGATCTTCGAGACGACGAGCTCGATCAGGTTCCGGACGAATCTCGTCCGGGCGATCCGCCGGCTTCATCAGGCGCACCTTCGCACCGGCTTCGTCGATCACGTCGATCGCCTTGTCCGGCAAGTGCGAGTCACTGATGTGGCGCGCGCTGAGCTCCACCGCCGCTTCGATCGCGGCATCCGTGAACTTCACGTTGTGGTGCTCTTCGTACTTCGGGCGCAGGCCCTTCAGGATCTCGATCGCCTCGGGCACCGTGGGCTCGCCGACATCGATGCGCTGGAACCGGCGCTGCAGCGCGCGATCGCGCTCGAACGCCTGGCGGTAATCCTTAAAGGTGGTGCTACCGATGCAGCGCAGCTCGCCATTCGATAACGGCGGCTTGAGAATGTTCGCCGCGTCCATGGTGCCGCCGCTCGTGGCGCCCGCGCCGACGATGTTGTGGATCTCGTCGATAAACAGGATCGACTTCGGATCCGCGATCAGCACTTTCATCACGGCCTTCAAGCGCTCTTCGAAGTCACCGCGATAGCGCGTGCCCGCGAGCACGGCGGTCATGTCGAGCGAGTAGACCTTGCACTCGAGCAGGCTGTCCGGCACCGCCTTCTCGACGATGCGCAGCGCCAGGCCTTCCGCGAGCGCGGTCTTGCCGACGCCCGGCTCGCCGATCAGGAGCGGGTTGTTCTTGCGACGGCGCGAGAGCACCTGAACCATGCGCTCGATCTCGTCCGCGCGACCGATCAGCGGATCGATCTTGCCTTCGCGAGCGCGCTGCGTGAGGTCCACGCAGAACGACTCGAGCGGGTTCGCGACCTTCGTATCCTCTTCGCCATCCTCGTTCACGCCCGTCGAGCGGCGCTGGATCGCCGGGCCATTGCCCGCGTCCACCTTCGACACGCCGTGCGAGATGTAGTTGATGACATCGAACCGCGTGATGCCCTGCTTCTCGAGCAGGTACACCGCGTGCGAGTCGCGCTCGCGGAACATCGATGCGATCACGTTGCCCGTGGTCATCTGCTGGCGACCGGCGGCTTGGACGTGCATCGCCGCGCGCTGCAACACGCGCTGGAACGCGAGCGTTTGATCGGGGCCGGACTCTTCGCCATCGGGCAGCTCTTCGATCTGTTCCTCGAGGAACTCTTCGAGCTCCCCGCGAAGCGGGTCGACCTGGCCGCCACACTTGATGACGATATCGGCGCCGGATGGATCGTCGAGGATCTGCAGCAGCAGATGCTCGAGCGTCAGGTACTCGTGACGGCGGCCGCGAACATCGTCCACGGTGCGCTGAAGCGTTGCTTGCAACTCGGGTGACAGCATGAGCTCCTACATTCTACGGCCCGGCGCCGCCTGGCGTTACTGCCCTACTCGGTAGGCTCGATCGAAAGCTGCAGCGGAAATTGCTGCTGCTTCGCGAGCGACATCGTCTTGGTCACTTTGGTCTCTGCCACTTCGAACGTGAAGATGCCGGCCACGCCGACGCCGTTGTTGTGCACGTGGCTCATGACCGCGACCGCGTCACTTTCGTTCTTGTGGAACACGGTCTGGAGGACCCACACGACGAACTCGCGCGTCGTGTAGTCGTCGTTGTGAAGAAGCACCTTGTACATCGGCGGCTTTTTCGTCCGCGTGCGCTCTTCTAAAACGAGGCCCGTCTGCCGATCGCCTTTCGCAGGAGGGGGCTTCTTTTCGTCCGCCATGACCCGACAATTGTACGGGGTTACGGTCGGTTGTGAAGTGCCGCAGGGGCTGTGATGGGGCCGCGATTTCGGGCAGGGTGGAACCGTGTTCGAACCGCTCGGAGATCCCGTCCTCGTCGAGCGCGTCCGGGAGGTCGTGGCAAAAACGCTCCCCGCTGCAGCCTGCGACGCGATCGATCGGGAGAATCGCTATCCCGTCGACGAATTGCGCGATCTGGCCCGTGAGGGCTTCGCTACGTTGTACCTGCCCGCGCACTACGGCGGTGCCGCACGTCCACTCGCCGACACCGTCGCCGTCCTCGAGGAAGTGTCGCGCGCGAGTGGTGCCGCGGGAGCGTCCCTGATCACGAGCTTCCTCGCGCAGACCAGCATCGCGCTCTACGGGACCGCGGCGGCGAAGCAGGCCTACCTGCGCCAGTTCGGCGATGGGCTCGCGGCGTCGTTCGCGATGACCGAGGCGGCACATGGTTCCGACGTTCGCCACCTCGATACCCACGCGCGCCTGCTCGGCGATCAGTGGGTGATCGATGGCGCGAAGGCGTACGTCACGAGCGCGTCCGCGGCCGAGCTGTTCGTGATCCTCGCCGAGACACCGGTCGGCGTGTCGTCGTTCATCGTCCCGCGTGACGCACCCGGCGCGGAGGTCGAGCTGTCATCGGCGGCAACGACGTTCGGGCTCCGCAACGGCCCCCACCTCACGCTTCGCCTGACGTCCGCCACGATCCCGAAAGATCATCTGCTCGGCATCGAGGGCAAGGGGATCAAGCAAGCCGCGATCTGCCTCGATCATTCACGCGTGCTCGCGGCGGCGATCTCGCTCGGCATCGCGCGCGCCGCGATCGAAGGTGCGCTCGCGTTCGCGCGGGCTCGCAAGGTCGGCGATCAGCACGTCAGCGATCTGCAGGGCATCCAGTGGTACTTCGCCGATCTGGTGACCGAGACCGAAGCCGCGCGTCACCTCACGTATGCCGCCGCGCGCGCCGTCGATCGGGGTGAAGACCTCGCGCGGTTACCGGCGCAGGCGAAGTTGTTGGCCTCGCGCGTTGCGGTCGATGCGGCGAGCAAGGCGATCCAGATCTGTGGCGCCCAAGGCATGCTCGAGTCGATGCCGTTCGGGCGCTACTTGCGCGATGCCAAGGCCTACGAAATCGCGGGCGGCTCGTCTGAGATCCTCAAGAACACGATCGCCGAGCACCTAGACTAGGCCGGCGAAGCGCGTGTCTTCCGCGATCCAATCCTCGTCGCGATAGCCGAGCGCCTTCGCCTCCGCGATCGCGGCACGCGCCTCCTCGCGATTACCCTTCTCGATCAGGACCAGCGCTCGCGCGTGATGAAACGTGGGAATCAGCCGCGCGGTCATCAGCAACATCTCGTTCAGCTCGCGCTCCGCACGCGCGCGATCGCCGAGGCCGAGGTACGCGATCGCGCGCACGGCGACATGCGCATCTCGAAGCAACGCGTCGAACGCGCCCGCGAGTGCGATCACGTCGGTGAACCGGCGCATCCGCGCGTACAACATCATGCACGCGAACAAGCACTCCTCGGCGCCACCGGGATAACCCGCGCTGAGCCGCTTCGCCATCGACTTTTTCGCGAGCGGCACGACCTTGTCCGCTTCGACATAGCGGCCCTGCAGTCTCATCGCGTCGATCGCGATCGCGTACAGCTTCGGTTCGTTCGTGGTGTGCACGAGCGCCTCGCGAGCACGGAGCTCCGCGGCCGGGTACGCGCGGGCACGCAGATGCGCTTCCGCGGCACCGGCGAGGGTGGACGGACCGAGGTGAACGGCTGGCAGAGTTGCCGCGATATCGAGTGCGCGCAGCCGATCGTCGGGTGCAAGGCCGCTCGCATACACCAGCCTCGTCGCTGCATGAGGAAGATGGCGAACAGCGGCTCGGCCGTGGGTGAGCGCGGCGTCGACGATCGGGTCGCTTCGGTCACCGGTGCTGGCGAGTAACGCGCGATGGGCGAACACCTCGACGTCGACACCGCGCTCGCCGATCGCTTCGCTCCAATAGCCGATATCGCCGGGCAAGCCTGGCCCCGCCATGATCTCGAGGCGCTCGAGCATCGGGCAGTTGCCGTCGAGCACCCACTGCAGCTGTGCCGTGCACTCGGCCTGCACGAGCGTCAGCCGGCGAAGCCGCGACATGCGCTTCTTCACGTGCACGTTCCCGAGCGTCAGCTTCGTGAGTGGCAGCTTCGCGATCACCGGCAACGTTGCATCCGGCCCCGGGTTCATGTCGTCGAAGATCACGAGCTCGTCGAGCAACGGCAGACCCGCATCGCTGATCGCCTTCACGACCCGCGCTGCGTCCTTCGTCTCCATCCGCGCGATCGCGATGTGGCGAACGAAGTGCATCGTCGGATGCCGGAACAGGTCGCGAACGCGCTCTGGCTCGAGCGTGCGGGCGGTCGGAAACAGCCGGACCTCGTCGACAAAGCCGCCGCTCCACCCGACGTAGCCGGTCCCGATCACCTTCGAGCCGTCGCCCAACAGGTCTTTGCGATGCGCTTCGAGGAACTCGACCGCCGCCGAGCGCAGGCCATAGTTGTTCGGGTCGTGCTCGATCGCCGCGCGCATCGCCGCCCACTCGCCGCGCGGATCGCCGACGGCTTGCAACCAATCGCCGTAGACCATGCGCGCACCCGGATCGTCGGGCGCGGCGATGATCGCGGCCTCGAGCTCCGGGTTGCGATTCACTTCCGCTTCTTTGGTTTAGGCAGCAGCTTCGCGATTTTCGGCGTCGCGAAGTCGCGCCCGCGCTGACCATTCACACACGGCAGGTCGCGCGCACCGGCAGCGACGAGCACCTTCACGATCTTCGCGTTGCCGATGCGCGCTGCATCGGCGAGCGGCGGGTTCTGCAGCCCTCGATAGAGATTCGGATCTGCGCCCGCCGCGAGTAGCGCCTCGATCACGGCGAGCTTCTTCCGTTCGATCGCGGCACCGAGTGGAGTCTGACCGCCATCGCCGCGCGTGAGCACGTTTGGATTCGCGCCGGAGGTCAGCAGCAGCTTCGTCAGCCGGATGCTCGACGCCGCGACCCACAGGCACGGGAATCCATCGTCGACGGCATCGGGACTCGCGCCGGCCGCGAGTGCGAGCTTGGCCGCCGCGGCATCGCCGTTGTAGATCGCGGCGTAGAGCGCCTTGTCGTGCTTCTTCGCCATCACTTCTTCTTCGACTTCGGCTGCGATTTCGCCAACAGCTTCGCGATCGCCGGCGT
Organism: Kofleriaceae bacterium; assembly: GCA_047600425.1. GTDB lineage: Bacteria > Myxococcota_A > Polyangia > Haliangiales > Haliangiaceae > JABFXX01. Next base: position 1,530,221 of record JASGLC010000001.1, read on the forward strand.
CGCGTACGTACTCGCGCGATGGCCCGAGACGTTCGCCACATCGCGTGCACCTGCCGCGAGTACGGCCTTCACGATCCGCACATTCTTACTCCGCACCGCCGTGATCAATAACGGATCCTCGAGCCCGCTGCGCAGCTCGGCCTTGGCACCTGCTGCGATCAGCACGTCGACGGCCACCGGCGCCTTCGCGACGCACGCCGCCGCGAGTGGGCTCTGCCCCGTCGACGTCAAGACATTCGGCTCTGCACCGTGCGCGAGCATCAGCTTCACGAGCGCCGCGTTACGAGTCGCCGCGAGCCACAACAATGGATACCCCTCGTCGGTCGCGTTCGGATTCGCACCCGCCTTCAACGCCGCGCGCGCGGCCGGCACCGATCCGCTACGGATCGCGGTCTCGAGCGCTTTGTCCTCGCGTTTGCCCATTCACTTCTTCTTTGCCAACAGCGGCGCGAGCAACGGATCCGCAGCCAACCAATGCATCTCGCCATAGCGCTTGCGCTTCGCGGCGGCGATCTGCTTCTTTGCCTCTTCCACCTTACCGTCGCGAATCGCGAGGGCCGCGCGCGCGTGCTCCGCGACCGGCTCCTTCGTATCGCAAAGCGCGAGCTGCCGCTCCGCCTTCACGAGATCGCCCTGCAGCGCGAGACAGATCGCCATCACCGCGCGATGCATGCCATCGACGAGCTGCGGATGCGTGCCCGCGAGATGAAACGCGCTCTCGTGATCGCCGAGCTGCGCGAGCACGAGCATCGCGTCGACGAGCGCCCACTTGTCGCTATCCGCGTGCGCGTCCTCCGGCTGATCGGCGATCGCTCGTAGCGCGCGCGGAATCTCCTTCTTCGCCTCGGCGAGCCGGCCGCTCCGGCGCAGCGCATCGAGCAGGACCGAATACCAGTTCGGTTCGTTCGGCGACCAGATCAGGCCTTCGCGCGCACGGAGCTCCGCCTCGTCGTGATCGTCGGCCTTCTGGCGCACCACCGCCGCGTTGTACGCCGAGTAGCCCTTCACGCCGATCGGCAGCGTGGCCGCGATGTCCGCGAGCCAGAACATCTTCTCGGATGCCTGCTTCCGGCTGATCATGTCCGAATCGATGTTGTTCAGCACCATGCCCGCCTGCGGGATGTGCCGCACCGCCTCGCGCCCGCCGGAGAATGCGAGCGCCACGATCGGAGACTTCGCCGCCTGATCGTAGTGGTTGTCGATCACCGGATCGCGCAGTACTACGACTTCGATCCCACGAGCGCGCATCATCTCGATCTCGTCGTCGGTCGTCGCGCCGTGCATGCCGCTCGCGATCGTCACCTTCGTCAGCTTTGGTCCCTTGCCGTCGAGGATCCACTTACTCGGCCGCGTGGCGTCGATCGTTTGATCGAGGTACGTCAGCGCTTCGAGCTGCGGCATCGGCGCACCGATCGCGACGAAGCCGAGGGTGAGCCGCTTGATCGGCAGCTTCGTGATCGCGTCGACCATGAACCGATCACCGCGATCGCATTGGTCGCCGAGCAGCACCTCTTCGAGCAACGGAAATCGTGCCGCGCCGAGCGCCGCGATCGCCGCCTGCATATCTTCGCTCCGCGCGAGCTCGCCGAACGCGACGTGCCGCACGTACCGCATCAGCGGATGCGCGAACAACACCTCGAGCGTGCGCGTGCCCGCGACGGTCGCAGGCGAGCGCTGGATCCGCAGCTCGTCGATGAAGCCGCCCTTCCAACCGATCCACGCGCGCTCGAGCACGCCGACGCCTTCGCCGAACAGTTGCTTCTTCTTCTTCGCCAACACCGCGATCGCCGCACGCCGCGTGGCGACATCCGCCGGATTCATCTCGAGCCGTGCGCGCATCGCGATCCACTCGCCGACCGGATCGCCGGCGGCCTGGAGCCAATCGCCGTAGACCATCCGCGAATTCAGATCGTCGGGCGCGGCGAGGATCGCGGCTTCGAGCTCGGCGTTGCGTTTCACGAAGACACCGTCGCGATCAGCCAATCCAGATCGCCGTAGCTCGCTCGCTTCGCCGCTGCGAGCGCCTTGTCGCGATCGCCCGGCGTCTTCGCCATCATCGCGCGCGCGTGCTCGATCAGGCCGCCCTGACCGCGCGACGCCTTCTTCCACGCGGCCTTCGCGTTCACCGGATCGGAGATCAAGCAGTAGACGATCGTCTCGATCGCATGAATTTTTGCGTCGTCGGCGATGGCCGTGAACGGCGCCGGCAACACGAGCGCTTGTTCGTACCGCCCGGCACGCGCGAGCGTGAGCATGCAATCGACCAAGCATGCGACCCGGGCGCCCGGTAGCGCGTCGGGATCCGGGCTCGCGATCGCGTTCATGGCGGCCGGGATGAGCTTCGTTGCACCTTCGATTCGCCCGGTACGTCGCATCGCATCGATCACCATCGCGTGCAGGTTCGGATCGTTCGGCGTGCTGACGAGCGCTTCACGTCCACACAGCTCAGCACCGGCGAGATCACCGGCGCGCTCGCGCACGAGGCCCGCGAACAACGCGGTGTGCGTGCCGTTGACCGGCAACGTCAAGGCGATGTCCCCGAACGCGATCGCCGCGCCTGGATCACCGCTCGGTGCTCGCAAGTCCGCTTCGATCGCCTTCGCGAGCGCGTGACCTGCCGCCGGGATGTGCCGGATCGCGGCACGACCACGCTCGCGTGCGAGTTGCAGGATCGGATTCTTCTCGAGGACGGAGCGCGGCTCGTAGATATCGCCGGAGTCCCAGCGGCGCAGCCGCGCATTCGGCGCGTTGGTTCCGATCAGAGGGACTTCGACATCACCACCATCGGAGACGAGCGTCAGTGCTTCGAGTCGATCGCCATGGCCGGCGCCCAGCCACGCTCGCAGCATCAGCGCCATCTCGCCGTCGATCACGTACGTGAGCTCGCGCAAGCCCGGCAACGGCTCTTCGAGGGCCGCGCGTCTCACCGACAGCTTCTGCAGGCCCAGCGCCGCGAGTCCTCGCAGATGCACGATCGGCGCGATCCCCGCCGCATCCTGCACGACGAGCTCTTCGAGCAGTGGCAACTTCGCGGCGACCAAGCCATCGACCACCGCATTCGGGATCACTTCACCACACGCGACGTGCCGCACGAACCGCATGCTCGGATGCGCGAGCAACGCCTTCACCGACGCGGGCGTGATGTCCTCGTGCGGGTTGATGCGAAGCTCCTCGCAGAAGCCGCCACGCGAGCCGATGTACGCGCGCTTGACCGCCGGCGCCGCCGCACCGAACAGCTCCTCGTGATGCGCGGCTTGATATTCGATCGCCGCGATCCGCAACGCCTGATCGCCCGCTTCCGCCGCCGCACGCAACGCGACCCACTCGCCCCACGGGTCGCCCTGGGCCTGCAGCCAGTCCGCGTAGATCATCCGCGGTTCGAGATCGTCGGACGCCGCGAGGATCGCCGCTTCGAGCTCCGCGTTGCGCTTCACCGCGCGGCCTTGGCGGGTTTCTTCGCGACCATCTCCTTCAACCAATGCATGTCGCCGTAGCCGACCTTCTTCGCGCCCGCGATCGCGCGCTTCACCATCGCGGCATCGCCATCGTGATGCGCGAGCACGGCCTGCGCGTGATGCCAGATCCCGAACTCCTCACCGTGCGCCGCCTGTTTCCATGCAGCCCGCGCCAGCTTCAGCTTGCCCTCTTGCATGTGGATCACGGCGAGCACGGCGTGGATCCGCGCGTCGACCAACTTCGGGAATCGCTCGGCAAGCGCGATCGCCTCGTCGGGTTTGCCGACTTGTGCGAGCAACATCATGCAGTCGAGTAGGCAGCCCTTATCGCCACCCGCTTGCTGGTCCTTCGGCGGCTTGACGAGCGACTTGATCGCTTTCGGCAAGAGCCTCACGGCTTCATCGAGTCGCTTGGTCCGGCGCATCGCATCGATCGCGATCGCGTAGTAGTTCGGCTCCGTCGGCGAGTACAGCAACGCCTCTCTCGCGCGCAGCTCCGCGCCGATCAGATCGCCCGCGCGCTCGTGTGCGATCGCCGCATTCGCGAGCTGGTAGGTACCGGTCAGGTACGTCGGCAACGTCGCGGCAATGTCCATCAGCGGAATCGCCGTGCGCGCGTTCTTGTACGCTTTGATCATGTGATGCGTCGCGCCGTTGTACAGCGCGGCGCCGGCCATCGGGATGTGGCGGATCGCGGTGCGGCCACCCGAGGTCGCGAGCGCGAGGATCGGATTGTCCGTCCGCAAGCGATCGGGTTCGAACAATTGATCGGCATAGATGTGCTCGAGCCGCGCCTGCGGAGCGCCGCGCGCCAGCGCTTGTTGCACGCCGGGTTGCGAGTCGCGCTCGCCATAATTCTCGACGAGCGTCAGCTTCTCGAGCCCTTTGCAGCCACCGTTCCCGATCCATCGGCAGAGCGGAAGGATGTCGTTCTCGTCGAACAGGATCGTCAGCTCGCGCAACCCCGGCATCGGCTTCGTCAGCCACGTGCCCGACAGCGACAACTTCGTGATCGGCAACTTCGCGATCGCATCGAGCGCTCCGCGATCCGACCACACGACCGCATCCTGGATCACGAGCTCCTGCAGGAGCGGCAAGTGCGCCATCGCCGTGACCGCGGCGACGCGTTGTGCCTTCGGCAACGGACCGATCGCGACGTGCCGCACGAACCTCACCGTCGGATGCGCGAACAACGCCTTCAGCGTGGCGGCCGTGCTCGTCGTGTGTGGATGAATCCGCAGCTCATCGACGAAGCCGCCATTCCAACCGATATACGAGCGCCCGATCGCCTTCGCACCCGCGCCGAACAGATCCTTCTTGTGGTCGGCTTCGAAGTCGATCGCCGCCACGCGCACCACGTGATCGTCCGGCGCCGCCTCGAGTCGCGTGCGCAACGCCGCCCACTCGCCACGCGGATCGCCCTGCGCTTGCAACCAATCGCCGTAGATCATCCGCGGCTCCGGATCGTCCGGCGCCGCCACGATCGCGGCTTCGAGCTCGGCGTTGCGCTTCACGGCTCGGCCTTTGGCTTGCGTTTGCGTTTCTTTCGGAGATACGGGCGTAGCTTCGGATCCGTGCGCAGCCACGCCATGTCGTTGTAGACCATGTCCTTGCACTCTTGAATCGCGGTGCGCGCGCCTTCTTCGTCGCCAGTGTACGCGGCCATCACCGCGCGTGCGTGCGTGCGAATCCGGTTGTCGCCCTCGCCGTCCGCCACCTTCGCGAACGCCTCTTCGGCCTTCTCGCGATCGCCACGATGCATGTGAATGATCGACGCGAGTGCGTGGTTACGTCCGTCGACGAGATCCGGAAATCGGTCGAACAACGCGAGCGCATCGTCGGGCCGCTTGTCTTGTACGTACGCGAGCATGCAATCGAGGAGGCACGCCTTCGGACCCTCGTAGAGCCCGTGCTTCGGTGGATTCTCCATCGCGTGGAACGCTTTCGGAAACGACGCGTACGCATCCGCGAATCGTTTCTGCCGGCGCTGCGTATCGATCACGATGCTCCAGTACCAAGGGTCCGGGGACCACACGAGCGCCTCGCGCGCGCGCAGCTCCGCTTCATCGAGGAGACCGGCGCGTTCTTGCGCGAGCGCAGCGCGGCCGTGGTACCAGGTGTTGCGACCGAACGGCAGCGTCGCCGCGACATCGAGCAGCGCGAGCGCCAGCTTCTGATCCTTCCCCGGATCGATGTACTCCCAGGCGAGATCCGACACGATGCGACCCGCGCCCGGAATCTGCCGCAGCCTCTCGCGGCCGAGCTTCGCGCGATCGATCAGCGGACTCCTCGCCGTGATCGACGCCGGATCGAAGGCCGGGGCGTGAACGATCTCGACGACGAGCTTCGGCAGCGACGCTCGCACGCCTTGCAAGCTCGGATGTCCGGTCGTGCGATGCCACAGCTGGAGCCACTCCAACGCCGGCGCACCACCACGCGTCAACCATTCGAAGGTGTGCGGCGTTGCATCGTCCACCACGACGACGAGCTCTCGCAACGTGGGCATCGGCTTCGTCACGTACGCGTGCGACAGGCTCAGCTTCGTCAGCGGGAGCTCGGCGATTGCATCGAGCTTGCGCGTGGTGACATCCAGCGCGTCGTGGACGACGAGCTCCTCGAGCAGTGGGAGCTCCGCGTCGATGATCGCATCGAGCGCGGCGTCGACATTCGGAGCCAGCGCGCCGAGCGCGATGTGCCGGACGAACCGCATCGTCGGATGCTCGAACAACGCGGGCAGCGCCGAATCGTCCTGGCCCGCTTCCCACGGTTGAAGCCGGAGCTCGTCGACGAAGCCGCCCTTCCACCCGAGATACGCGTGCACCAACGCGGGCGCACCGGCGCCGAACAACTGCTTGCGGCGATCGGTGATGAAGTCGATCGCAGCGACGCGAATCGTGTGATCGGTCGGCGTGGCCTCGAGCCGCGTGCGCAGCGCCGCCCATTCGCCACGCGGATCGCCTTCGGCTTGCAACCAGTCGCCGTAGACCATCCGCGGATCCGGATCGTCCGGCGCCGCGATGATCGCCGCTTCGAGCTCGAGGTTGCGCTTCACGACTTCACCTTGCGCTTCTTGGGCACGTACTTCGCCAAGCGCTTGTCCTGCGCGAGCCACGCCATGTCGGTGTAGTGAGCGTCCCACGCCGCGCGGACGGCTTCACGTGCGATCTCCGGCTTGCCCTGCTCGAGTGCGAACAACGCACGCGCGTGATGAATCAAGCCCTCCGCGCTCGCCTTTTTCGTTCCGACCTGGCGCCACATCGCTTTTGCTCGCTTCGTGTCGCCGCGTTGCAGATAGATGATCGCCACGAGCGCACGATGCTCGTCCGCGATGATGTTCGAGAATTTCTCGACGAGCGCGATCGCTTCATCCGTCTTGCCCGCGAGCGTATAGGTCAGCATCAGATCTAACAAACATGCGCGATCACGCCCGTCGGTCTGTTTCGGCTTCCTGATCGCTGCCATCGCTTTCGGAAACAGCGCGAACGCGTCGTCGTAACGCTTTTGCTGGCGGAGCGCATCGATCAGGATCTCGTAGAAGCCCTCGTCGCCCGGCACGTCCGCGAGTGCGTCGCGCGCATAGAGCTCTGCGCGCACCGCATCGCCGAGCCGTTCGTTCGCGATCGCCGCGTTGAGCTTGAACGCCTTTTGACCGAGCACCGGCAAGGTGACCGCGAGCTCGAGAAATTGTTTCGCGCGCGTCAGATCGGTATCGAGGTAGTGAAACCCGAGCGCGTGGATCGGCTCGCCTGCGCCGGGGAACATCCGTAACGTCGCGCGGTCACGTGCGTGCACGAATGGCTCGACCGAACTGCGAAACTCGTTATCGGCGACCATCACGTACTCTTCGCCCGACATGTATTCGACCGGCACGGTCGTCGAGAGCTTCGCCGGTTCCGATATGTCGATCGCGATCACGCGCTCGAGGTTCGGGCAGCGCTCGATCCATGCCGCATGCTGCTCGAAATCCATGAACACGACGAGCTCGCGCAGAGATGGCATCGGCGTCGAGAGCTTGACCTTGCTGAGCGCGAGCTTCTTCAGCGGCAGCGTCGCGATCACGTCGAGCTCCAGCATTGGTTCGGGCAAGCTATCGACGACGACCAGCTCGTCGAGCAACGGAAACTTCGCCGCCACGAGTGCGTCGATCACCTTCGGCAACGGTGGCTTGATATTGGCGATCGCGATGTGACGAACGAAGCGCAAGAGTGGATTGGCGAACAGCTCGACGACCATCGCGAGCGTGAGCTTCGGATGCTGTTGCAGCCGCAGCTCGTCGATAAACCCGCCCCGCCACCCGAAGTACGAGCCCGCGAGGCCAGCCGTGGCCTTGCCGAATAACTTCGTTCGATGCTCGGTGCGCCACGCGATCGCTGCGCTCTTCAGCGGCACATCATCTGGACGGAGCTCGACGGCGGTCGACATCGCGACCCACTCGCCGATCGGATCGCCCTCTAGCTGGAACCAGTCGCCGTAGACCATGCGGGGCGCCGGATCGTCGGGCGCGGCGACGATCGCCTGCTCGAGCGCGGGGTTACCCCGGGTTGCACCACCACCCATCGATGGCACGATACCTAAGATGCAACGTGGCCTACGGGTGTTCGCGTGGATCTTCGGAAAGTTGATCTACGGCGGCTGGGTCGCGCTGATGATCGCGGTGCCGCTGTTCGGGTTCTGGGTCGCATCGTCGTTGGCCGCGTATCGCAACGTCAGCGGCATCTATGCGCTGTTGATCGGCCTCGCGTGCTTTCCGCTCGTCCCCGTCGGGTGGGAGCTGTTCTACGAGTGGCGACGACGCCGCCGCAGCGACGAAACCAAGCCCACGCTGACGCGCCTCGATCGCTTGGTCCTGCGCACGCTGATCGTGAACGGCTTGTTCCTCGGGATCCTGTTCTGGCGCGCACCGCACGTCGCGTTCAAGGCGCTCGTCGTGCGCGGCGATTGGATGCTCGACGGTTACGAAGGCGGCTTCGTCGATCCGTTGCGCAGCGGCATGCTCGGCCTCGCCGACAAGTTCGGCAAGCGCTGGCACGTCGAGGTCGATCGGTTCGGCAAGAGCGATCAGCCTCCACCCACGATCAGCGAGGACGGCCCGATCCAAGCGAAGGATCCGAACGGTTGGCCGTACGCCGAACAAGAAGACGAGCTCGTCGCGCAGATCACCCCCGACGACGAAACCTCGATCGACACGGTCGCGCGCTACTTCTCGTCGCGAATCACGGACAAGCGCCGGCTCGCGAAGGCGTTGCACGACTACGTCGTCGAGCGGTTGCACTACGACGTCGACACCTACAACAAGATCATGGGCCACGCGGAGTCGGGATTCGCGAGCCAAGTTCCCACCGACGTTTTCGCGGCGAAGACCGGCGTGTGCGAAGGCTACGCGCGATTGTACGAAGCGCTGGGCAAGGCGGCCGGCCTCGAGGTCGCGTTCGTCACCGGCTGGGTGCGCAACGATGGCCGGATGCCGCGCACCGCGAACGATACCGACGAAGCGATCCAGAAGGCGTACCTCGAAGGCCTCGGCCACGCGTGGAATGCGGTGAAGCTCGACGGCGCGTGGGTTCCCGTCGACACCACGTGGGACGATCCGGTCAGTCCCGACGGCGCGCAGAGCTATCACACGACGTATCTGTTCACGCCGCCGCGCTACTTCATCTACGACCATTTCCCCGAGGAGCCGGGCTGGCAGATGCTTGCCCGCCCGATCGGCGTAGGAGAATTCACGCGCCAACCTGGTGCGAATCCGTACATCGGCGTGCTCGGTGCGTCACTCGTGTCACCGAAGCGCTCGCAGATCACGACGACCGACGGCCACGTCGAAGTCCGGATCAAGAACCCGTTCCACGCCGCGCTCGCCGCACAGACCGAAACGGACGCGTGCGCGCAGACGACCGCCGACTCCGACGACGAAGCGGTGTTCGACTGCCGCGTGCCCTCGGGCGAACAGAAGATCCACCTGTTCGGAGCGCCCGGAAACCACGATGGTGGCCGGATGCTGAACTCGTTCGGTACGATCCTGGTGAATTCTCGCTGAGCGCACGCGCACGGTGAGGAGTGGCCCGCGGTTCGCACTTCATCACCGCATGAAGATCAGGAACCTCGTCATTTTAGGCGTGCTCGCGAGCGCGAGCGCGTATGTGGTCGCGGACGACAACGTGCCGATGCAATCGCCCGGGAAGGGCTCGGGCTCCGGTTCGGGATCGGGCTTGCGGCCAGGCCCCGGCTCGGGGTCGGGAAAACTGCCGGGCGGCGGCTCGGGATCGGGCGGTCGCATGCCGGGCCCGACGAACCCGACACCGCCGACGAACCCCACGAACCCGACGAATCCGACGAACCCGGGACCGGGTCCCGGCGCTCCGGTAAATCCGGCGCCGCAAAATCCGAGCGGTCCGGCGCCCGGCAAATAGCTAGATCAACTTCCGGAACTCTTCACACCGCGCCGCCATGAGGTCCGCCTCGTGCTCGGCGCGGTGTTTTAGATCCGGATCGCAGCTCGCGATTCGATCCGCGGCGGTGACGAGTGCGCGTTCGGCGCGTTCGAACATCTGAAACGGCGGCGTCGAGATGAGGCAGCGATGCTGGTCGAAGAATCCGAACAGCTCGCGCTGCAACTTCTCGGCATCCATCTGGCGAGCGTTGATCCGGACGGCGAGCACGGCATCGCATAGCGGACAGTGCTGGGCGACGCGCACGCTCATGTCGCCCTCGACGTCGAACTGGCGGCCCAGCGCGGTCGCGATCCGCCGGACCTCGTCCTCGATCCTCACCATCTAGGGTAGAGTCCGCGCATGTCCGTGACCGACGCAACCGCGAAATGGGTCGACGAGCTGTTCACGCAGTCGATCGTCCCCACGTTGATCGAGTACATCAAGATTCCGAACAAGTCGGCGATGTTCGATCCGAAGTGGCGCGAGAACGGCCATGTCGATCGCGCGGTCGAGCTGCTCGCCGGCTGGGCGAAGAAGCAGTTGCCCGAGGGCGCCACGCTCGAAGTCGTTCGCCTCGGCGATCGCACGCCGGTGATCTTCATCGACGTGCCCGGCACCGGCGGCAAGCAAGGTGACACCGTCATGCTGTACGGCCACCTCGACAAGCAACCGGAGATGGCGGGTTGGCGCGAAGGCCTCGGTCCGTGGACGCCGGTGCTCGAGGGCGACAAGCTCTACGGCCGCGGCGGCGCCGACGACGGCTACGCGATCTTCGCGTCGCTCACCGCGATCAACGCCGTGCGCAAGGACAAGTTCCCGCACGCGCGCTGCGTCGTGTTGATCGAAGCGTGCGAGGAGTCCGGCAGCTACGACCTGCCCGCGTACATCGATCACCTGAAGGATCGGATCGGCGAGCTATCGCTCGTGGTCTGCCTCGATTCGGGGTGCGCGAACTACGACCAGTTGTGGTCGACCACGTCGCTACGCGGCTTGGTGATCGGCAACCTCGAAGTCTCGCTCCTCACCGAAGGCGTTCACTCCGGCGATGGCACCGGCGTGGTCCCGGGCAGCGAGCGCGTGATCCGCATGCTGCTCGATCGGCTCGAGGATTCGCACACCGGCCAGATCAAGCTCGACGCCCTCGCCACGCAGATTCCGAAGCAACGGATCCTGCAGGCCGAAGCGACGGCGAAGGTGATCGGCAACGAAGTCTGGGACAAGTTCCCGTTCCAGAAGGGCGCGCAGCCGGTCACGAAGGACAACGTCGAGTTGATCCTCAACCGGACCTGGCGCCCGGGCCTCGCGATCACCGGCGCCGATGGTTGGCCGCCGATCGGCAACGCCGGCAACGTGTCGCGTCCGTTCACGAAGCTGAAGCTGTCGATCCGGATCCCGCCGCGCGTCGACGCGAAGAAGGCAGCGGATGCGGTGAAGCAGTTGCTCGAGAAGGATCCGCCGTACGGCGCGCAGGTCGCGTTCACGGATGTCGGATCGAACGCGGGCTGGGATGCGCCGGAGATGGCGCCGTGGCTCGAGAAGATCCTGCAGGACGGCTCCACGAAGTACTTCGGCAAGCCGGCGATGTTCATGGGCGAAGGCGGGACGATTCCGTTCATGCAGATGCTCGGCGACAAGTTCCCGAAGGCGCAGTTCTGCATCACCGGTGTGCTCGGTCCGAACTCGAACGCGCACGGCCCGAACGAGTTCCTGCACATTCCGACGGCGCGCCGGCTCACGCTGTGCGTCGCGGACGTGTTGGCGGCTCACGCGCAGCAGAAGTAATGCTGCTCGATCGACCGGGCGCGAAGCTCTACTACGAGGTTCGCGGGACGGGCACGACGACGTTGGTGTTCGTGTGCGGCGGCCCGACGGATGCGGACGTCTATTCGGGGATCGCCGCCGTGATGACGAATCGCTATCGGGTCGTCACGTACGATCCGCGTGGCAACTCGCGATCGGTGATGGACGATCCGAATCTCGATCAGGACATGGATGTCCACGGCGATGACCTCGCCGCGTTGATCGAGCACGTCGGTGGCGCCTCGCACGTGTTCGGCAATTCCGGCGGTGGGCAGATCGCGATGAACTGCGCCGCGCGCCACCCCGAAGCGATCCGGACGTTGATCGCGCACGAGCCGCCGTGCATTCGCCTCCTGCCGGATGCCGACGAGGTGCTCGCGGGCATGGGTCGCGCACAAGACCTCGGGCAGACCGACGTGATGGCCGGCTTTACCGAGTTCATGAAGCTGACCGGGATCGACATGGCGCCGCCACCGGGTCGCAAACAAGAAACGTCGGATCGGATGCGCGCGAACCTGACCTACTTCGTTCGTCACGGTCTGCGCCAGATCGCCTCGTATCGGCCGGAGCTCGATCGATTGAAGACGATCGTCGTCGGTGTCGGCACCGAATCGGCCGGTCAGCTCGCGCATCGCACCGGCACCGCGCTCGCGGCTGCGCTCGGTCGTCCGGCGACGCCGTTTCCGGGTGGGCACGGCGGCTATGGCCGCTACATCCCAGAATTCGCGGCAGCGATCGCCGCGGTGCTCTAAAAACGCCGCACCAAGCGTTTCGCAACCTTACGGTTTGTGATGGCATCCCACCACTGTGTCGTGGTTCGCACGCTACTCCCGCTCCTCGATCGGCATGAAGCAGGCCATGGCCGTCACTGGCCTGTTCCTCGTGCTGTTCGCCATCGTCCACATGCTCGGCCACCTGCAAATGTTTGGCGGCCGGGCCATGTACAACGGCTACGCGCATTTTCTGCAGGAGCTGTGGGAAGTGAAGTGGCCGACGCGCGTCGGCCTCCTCGCGTTCCTGCTGATCCACTTGGTCGCGGGCATCGCGGTCAGCTCGCGTAATCGCGCGGCGCGGCCAACGGCCTACGCGAAGTACGTGCCGGTCGTCTCGAGCCCGGTCGGGCGCGCGATGATCTGGAGCGGCCTGTTCGTGTTCGCGTTCCTCGCGTTTCACATCCTTCACTTCACGCTCGGTCAGATCCAACCGGGCACGTTCCATCACCCCGATCCGCACGATCCGCTGCGCTTCGACGCGTACGGCATGTACGTCGCCGGCTTCCAGCAGATCGGGATCTACGTGGTCTATCTGATCGGCATCGCTCTCCTGTCGCTGCACCTCGGTCACGGCGCGTCGTCGTGGCTGCAGACGCTCGGCTGGCGCCATCCGAAATATCCGATCGACAAGATCGGTCCCGTGGTCGGTTGGGTTCTGTTCATCGGCTACATGGTGCCGCCCACCGCGGTGCTCGCAGGAGTGATCCAGTGAAACTCGATTCGCGCAGCCCGACCGGGCCCATCGAACAAGCGTGGTCGGAGACCAAGTTCCACATGAAGTTGGTCAACCCGGCCAACAAGCGGAAGTACAAGGTCATCGTCGTCGGTAGTGGTCTCGCCGGCGGAAGTGCCGCAGCCACGTTGGCGGAGCTCGGCTACGACGTCGCGTGCTTCTGCTTCCAAGATTCACCGCGTCGCGCGCACTCGATCGCCGCGCAAGGTGGCATCAACGCGGCGAAGAACTACCAGAACGACGGCGACTCGGTTCACCGCTTGTTCTACGACACCGTGAAGGGCGGCGACTTCCGCTCGCGCGAGTCGAACGTGCATCGCCTCGCCGAAGTGTCGGTCGATATCATCGATCAATGCGCGGCGATGGGCGTTCCGTTCGCGCGCGAGTACGGCGGCACGCTCGCGAACCGCTCGTTCGGTGGTGCGCAGGTGTCGCGTACGTTCTACGCGCGCGGACAAACCGGCCAGCAGTTGCTGCTCGGCGCGTATGCCGCGCTGTCGCGTCAGATCGGCGCCGGCAAGGTGAAGATGTTCCCGCGGACGGAGCTGCTCGACATCGTGACCGAGAACGGTCGCGCGGTCGGCATCGTCGTGCGCGACCTCGTCACCGGCACGATCACGTCGCACTCGGCACACGCGGTGATCCTCGCGACCGGCGGCTACGGCAACGCGTTCTTCCTCTCGACGAACGCGAAGGGCTGCAACGTCACGGCCACGTTCCGCGCGTACAAGAAGGGCGCCGGCTTCGCGAACCCGTGCTTCACGCAGATCCATCCCACGTGCATTCCGGTCAGCGGCGATTACCAATCGAAGCTGACGTTGATGTCGGAGTCGTTGCGTAACGACGGCCGCGTCTGGGTTCCCAAGAAGGCCGAGGATTGCGCGAAGCGTCCCGCGGATATTTCCGACGACGCGCGCGACTACTACCTCGAGCGCAAGTATCCGTCGTTCGGCAACCTGTCCCCGCGCGATATCGCGTCGCGTGCGGCGAAGGAGCAATGCGATGACGGGCGCGGCGTCGGCCCCGGTGGCCGTGGCGTGTACTTGGATTTCCGCGACGCGATCAAACGCGACGGTCAGGAAAAAATCGCCGAGAAGTACGGCAACCTGTTCGAGATGTACGAGCGGATCACCGGCGAGGATCCGTACAAGCAGCCGATGCGCATCTACCCGGCCGTCCACTACACGATGGGTGGCCTGTGGGTCGACTACCACCTGCAGACGACCATCCCGGGTCTGTTCTGTTTGGGCGAGGCGAACTTCTCGGATCACGGCGCGAACCGGCTCGGTGCATCGGCGCTGATGCAGGGTCTCGCGGACGGCTACTTCATCATCAGCTACACGCTCGGCAACTACCTCGCCGGCGTGGATGCGAAGTCGCTGTCGAGCACGTCGGACGCGTCGTTCAAGACGGCGGAGACCGAGGTGAAAGCGAAGCTCGATCGCCTGCTCAACATCAAGGGCAAGCGCAGCGTGGACTCGTTCCACAAAGAGCTCGGCCACACGATGTGGGAAGACTGCGGCATGGCGCGCAGCAAGGAATCGCTCGAGCGCGCGATCGGCAAGATCCAGAAGCTGCGTGAAGAGTTCTGGCACGACGTCACCGTGCAAGGCACGCAGGACTCGTTCAACCAATCGCTCGAGAAGGCCGGCCGCGTCGCCGACTTCCTCGAGTTTTCCGAGATCATGTGCAAGGACGCGCTCGTTCGCGAGGAGTCCTGCGGTGGTCACTTCCGCGTCGAACATCAGGTCGAAGGCGAAGCGAAGCGCGACGACGAAAAGTTCTGTCACGCCGCCGTGTGGGAATACACCGGCGAAGGCAACGAGCCGATTCGCAACGTCGAGCCGCTCGTGTTCGAAAACGTCAAGCTCGCGACCCGGAGTTACAAGTGAGCGATATCGATATCCGCGTCCACGTCTGGCGGCAACCGAAGCGGGATGCCGCGGGCAAGTTCGTCACGTACGACGTCAAGAAGGTCTCGGTCCACGCCTCGTTCCTCGAGATGCTCGACATCTTGAACGAGCAGCTGATCACCAAGGGTGAAGACCCGGTCGCGTTCGATCACGACTGCCGCGAAGGCATCTGCGGCATGTGCTCGCTGATGATCAACGGGCGTCCGCACGGCGGCAAGAAGGCCACCACGACGTGCCAGTTGCACATGCGGTTCTACAAGACCGGCGACGAGATCTGGATCGAGCCGTGGCGCGCGAACGCGTTCCCGGTGATCAAGGATCTCTGCGTCGATCGCAGCTCGTTCGACAAGGTGATCCAAGCCGGTGGCTTCATCACCGCGAACTCGGGCTCGGCGCCGGACGCGAACGATGTCCTCGTTCCGAAAGAGCAGTCCGATCTCGCGATGGATGCCGCGGCGTGCATCGGTTGCGGTGCGTGCGTCGCGGCCTGTCCGAACGGCTCCGCCATGTTGTTCACGGCGGCGAAGCTCTCGCACATGCATCACCTGCCGCAGGGCCAACCGGAGCGTGCACGTCGTACGCTCGCGATGGTCACCGCGATGGACGCGGCCGGGTTCGGCAACTGCTCGAACCACTACGAGTGCGAAGCGGCGTGTCCGAAGGACATCTCGCGTGACGTGATCGCGGAGCTCAACCGCGACTACGCGAAGGCGTCGCTGACGCATCGCGAGCACACGGCGAAGTCGGACGGCGCGTAGATCCCGGGGACGGTCGCAACTACGTCAACTTGCGATCGCGAAGTGCTCGAATTCGCTCGAGCGCGGGGACGGTCGCAACTACGTCAACTTGCGATCGCGAAGTGCTCGAATTCGCTCGAGCGCGGGGACGGTCGCAACTACGTCAACCAGTCCGAATCTCGGACGCTCAGCGATATCGCGACGCGAGCGCCGGCGACTGACCGCCGAACGCCGCGCGCTCGGCCTCGTACACCGTCTCGAGCAGCGCCGCGTTCTCCACGCCCGGCGCACAGACCACTTCACCCTTCGCGAGTCCGGCGAGGCTCGCGGTCACGACATCTTCGGGCGTCATGCGCGGGACCTTCGACAGATCCATGCCTTGCCGCGAGTGGAACTCCGTCGCGACCACGCCCGGACAGCACACCTGAACGCGCACGGTCGGAGCGAGCTCGTCGGCGAGCGCCTGCGAGAACGTCACCAGGTGCGCGAGCGTCGCGCGATACACGGTGCCCTTGAGCGGCAACTTCACCGGGCCCGAGAAGCCGAGCATGCCGGCAACGTTGATGATCGAGCCGCGGCCGCGCGCGAGCATGCCCGGCACCGCGGCACGCGCGAGCACCGTCGGCGCGTAGACCTTGACTTGAATCAGCTCGGCGAGCTTGTCGAGCGGCAGCTCCGCGAACGGCATGTAGTGCGACACGCCCGCGTTGTTGACGAGGAGATCGATGTTGCCGCACTGCGCGGCGACCGCTTCGACACCAGCGGGCGTGGCGAGATCCGCGACGACGGGCGTGACCTTCACGTTCGAGAGCTCGTTCGCGAGCTCGTCCAATCGATCCTGGCGGCGACCGACGACGATCAGATCGTTGCCATCCTTACCGAGCCGTTGTGCGAACGCGCGACCGATTCCCGACGAAGCGCCGGTGACGAGTGCAAGCATGCGCTGACCGTACCGCCGATTCGATTGCGGCGACTATGGCGCGAGTACGGATGAGGCGTGTCGATCGCGGCGCTAATCAGCGCTCGTTGCCGCGCTTGAAGTTGCCGGTCTTGCGCGCGGCGACCATCTGCACGGCGGCGTCATCGCCGGATTCGACCGCACGTCGGAGCTCGTCCGCCGCAGCACCGGTGAGCACCTTCACGAGCCGGCCGCGGAATTCGATCAGCACTTTGTCGCGCGCGAGCTTCACCGTGAACGGCTCGGCTTCCAACTTGCCGCGCCGATCCGTTGGCTTGCAGGTGCGTCCGCTCTCCGCCACGAGACCAGCGTAGCTCACGCGTCGGTTTCGTGAAGCTTCAACACACGGCCGTTCAACGGATTCGAAATCGCGCGCAGATACGCCTGGGCAACCCGTGCCGCCGGAACCGGCTGGTAGCCGGGGAAATACGGATGGATCGCGGGCGACTCCACGAGCACCGTCGGACTGATGCAGTTGATCCGGATCCCTCTCGAGAGCTCGGCGGCTGCCGACTTCACGAATCCCTCGATCGCGTGATTGACCGTCGTGCCGATCACACCGGCGTGAATGCGCTCGTCCGTCAGCACGCCGGAGATCAGCGTGAACGATCCGCGATCGGCGATGTGCGGAAGCGCGGCGTGCACGAGGTTGATCTGGCCCATCACCTTGGCCGCGAACGAGTGAGTCCACTGCCCCGCCGTGATCTGGTCGAGCGGCGCGGCATCCACATCGCCGGCGGAGCACGCGACCGCATCGAAGGCACCGACGCGCGCGAAGAACGCTTCGAGGCTCACGCGATCTTCCATGTCGACGCGATGCGGCCCAGCTTTGCGGGAGACGCCGATGACCTCGTGATTCGCCGCCGTCAGCGCGGCTCCGACGGCGCGGCCGATCGTTCCTGTCGATCCAAATAGAATGATTCGCATGGACATCGGATAGCGCCGGCGGCCGTCACCGACATGCACGCGCCTCCAATTCACATGCCTATTCGTCCAGATTGTTGACGATCGGTGATTTGTTTACCCTAGCGACAAGCCCGATCATCCGATACGGTCGCAACGTGCTCGAAGCGATTCGACGCGACCTCGCGCGCCAAGTGACGAGC
Source organism: Kofleriaceae bacterium (assembly GCA_047600425.1). Taxonomy (GTDB): domain Bacteria; phylum Myxococcota_A; class Polyangia; order Haliangiales; family Haliangiaceae; genus JABFXX01. The sequence goes on from JASGLC010000001.1 coordinate 1,548,124, forward strand.
GAGGGCGTGTTGGCCACGTGCCTGCCTGACGTGTCGATCGTCCACTTCACGCATCCGCACGAGCTTCGCGGCACGTGGACGCGCTCGCTCTGCCTTGTCGCCGGCGGCGCCAAAGAGCTGCTGCTCGAGCGCGAACGCTTCGCCTACAAGCCGGGCCAATTCGTCCTCGCGTCGATCGACCTCCCGCTTGTCAGCCGAGTCACCCACGCAACGCGCGCCAAGCCGTATCTCTGCCTGCGCATCGAGCTCGACCCAGCGATGATCGCGGACGTGGTTGCTCAGCTCGACGAACGTGCGGCTCGACGATCGAGCGTGCATCGCGCGCTGTTCGTCGGCGATGCATCCCCCAACTTTCTCGCTGCGGCTGCGCGGCTCGCCAACCTGCTTCCTTCGCCCGATGACGCGCGCGTCCTCGGTCCGGCCGCGATCCGCGAGATGATCTATTGGCTCCTTCGCGGCGAGCTCGCGCCGCACGTGATGCGGTTCGCGACACCCGACACCGACGCCAACCGCATTCTCCGGGCCGCGCAACACATTCGCGACCGGCTCGCTCATCCGCTCGACGTGACATCGCTCTGCCGCACGGCCGGCATGAGCCGTTCGACCTTCTTTGCGAAGTTCAACCAGGTCACCGCGACGAGCCCGATCCAGTATCAGAAGCAACTTCGCCTCGCGCGTGGCCAACAGCTCCTCGGCTACGGAGAAGACGTGGCGGATGCCGCGCACGCGGTTGGTTACGCGAGCGCCTCGCAATTTTCTCGCGAGTATTCACGGATGTTTGGCCACGCACCGAGGCTCGACATCGCGAAACCACTTGGCCGGCGTCGCGCGGTCTGATATCCGATCGGTGATGGCAATCCATCATCATCGCTAGTCGCGTCGCTCCGGCGGCGCGTTTGCGCCCTGGAGCTTCAGCGCGGCGATGGTCGTCACGTGGTCTCTCCAGGTCATTTTTTCGACGGAGAACACCATGTTGAGAGGAACTCGAATCGTTACGGGATCGCAGGCCACGCAGCTCACCGCACTTGCCGCGGAGCTACGGAGGTCACTTCACGGACGCGGGCTTTGAAGAAGTCCTCGTTCCTGCACTCTGGGACCAGGCGACGTTCATCGCGAAGGCCGGCCCGGAGATCGTGAATCAGATGTACGCGTGGCCCGACAAGAAGGGCCGACCGATCTGTCTCATCCCCGAGGTCACGGGCGTCATCCAGGAGATGTGGCGCGACGAGTGGAGCAAGCAGCGCGAGCAGATGAAGCTGTTCTACATCGCGCGCTGCTATCGCTACGAGCGCCCTCAAGATCTGCGCTATCGCGAGTTCACGCAGGTCGGCGTCGAGTATCTCGGCGGGCGTGGTCCCGAGGATCAACGCGAAGTCGAAGCGCTGTTGCGTGCGGTGCTCGATCGAACCGGCGTGCGCTACGAATTCGACAGCGCCGTCGCGCGCGGCCTCGCCTACTACACCGACGCCGGCTTCGAAGCGCGCTGCGACGCGTTGGGCGCGCAAAAGCAAATCGCGGGCGGCGGGCGCTACGCCGAAGGAGTTGGCTGGGCGATCGGACTCGAGCGCTTGCTCGGTGCGATCGAGCGCAGCTAGGTCTTCGCCTGGCGCTTCTTCTCGCGCAGCATGAACAAGTAGAGCCCTTCGACCTTCTCGCGCGCCCACGGGGTCTTGCGCAGGAACTTGAGGCTCGACTTCACGCTCGGATTTTCGGCGAAGCAGTTGATCCGGATCTGTTGCGCGAGCTCGGTCCAGCCGAAGAACTCGACGAGCTGGTTCAGCATCATCTCGAGCGTGATGCCGTGCAGCGGGTTCTTCGGCTGCTCGTCACTCACAGCGCGCGATCGATCTGTGCCAAGACCGCGGCGGTGACGGCCTTGCTACCGGCCTTGCCACCGAGATCCGCGGTCAGCGTCTTGCCCTCGGCGACCACCGCGGCCACCGCCGACTCGACCGCCTTGTGGCCACGCAACAGGCGATCGTCGCCATGGCGCGTGCCGAGCCACGAGAGCGCTTCGCCCGTGGCGAGGATCATCGCCATCGGATTCGCTTTGTCTTTGCCGGCGAGCGGCGGCGCACTGCCGTGGATCGGCTCGAACATGGCGTGGTTGTCGCCGACGTTGCAGCCGACCGCCATGCCCATGCCGCCCTGCAGGACCGAGCCGAGGTCCGTCACGATGTCGCCGAACATGTTCGTGGTGACGCACACGTCGTAGCGCTCGGGCTCGGTGAGGAGGAACATCGAGAACGCGTCGACGATCGCGAGCTCCGTCTCGATGTCCGGATACGCCTTCGCGACTTGCTTGAACACCTCGACGAACAGCCGGCAGCCCTGCAGCACGTTGTGCTTCGCGATGCAGGTGACGCGCTTCTTGCCATCCTTCGGCGCGCCCTTGCCGCGCAGGCGCGATAGCTCGAACGCCTTCTTGATCACGCGCTCGCTCGCCGCCCGCGTGATCACGCGCAGGTCGGTCGCGCGATTCGCGTCCTTTTCGCCGATGCCCGAGTAGAGGCCTTCGGTGCCCTCGCGAATGATCACGAGATCGACCTTGTTCGACGACCACACCGGTTTGAAATCGCCGCTGATGCCGTGCTTCGTGCCGGGCAAGCAGCGCACGGGACGGATGTTCGCGTAGAGCTCGAGCTTCATCCGATTGCCGATCACCGGCGACCAACCCGCCATCTGACCGTTCTGCATCATCACCGGTGCACCGTCCGGCCCCGACCAACCGACCGCACCGAGCAGGATCGCATCCGCAGCCGCGCACTTCTCTTCGGCGCCGACCGGCCAATCGCGATCGCTGCCGTGCTCGAGGTAGTACTTGCCGCCGCACGGAATCTCGTCGACGGCGAACGTCACACCGAGCTTGGGCGCGACCAGATCGAGCACCTGTTGCGCGTAACCGAGCACCTCGACACCGATACCGTCACCGGGAAGCGAGACGAGGTTGTAGGTCGACTTCATCGCGCGCAGGGTAGCATTTAGTATCTGACGATCGCGCCGATCAGCCGGCGATCCTCGACGATGACTGGGGCACCGTGCGTACCGCGCATCACGCTCACGAGCCCACCATCGCGATGAAACGCGAGCTCGGGCACGGCTTCTTCGCCGAGCGTGCCGGTGATCGACAACACGGGGCCCGCTTCCACGATCGCCTGGGCGTCTAGCGGACCTTGGATGTACAGATCGCCGGGGACGCCGAGCTTCGCGAGCAACGGATGTCCGCGCCGCACCCACTCGTGATTGCTCTGCACCATCCCGCGCACGTGAACGGCACCGGTGATCAACACCGGCGCACCACCGTCGACGGGATCGATCAGAAATGGCGCGACCATGATCCGGCGCAGGAGGACCATCGGGCTGCGCTTCGGGCGGATCGTGATCGCCTCGGCGAGGACTTCGCTGTCGTCGACGATCGACGTGACTGTCGAGCGAAACTTGCGCGCGGTGCCGTAGATCGTGGTCGCGCTCGCGCCACTCTTGATCACCGGCGGATCGATCGCGGCGATCCGCTTGCCACGCGAGCTCACACGCGCCGCGATCAACGCGCACGCGAGCGCGAACGGCGTGACGACCGGCCAGAGGATCGCGGCGCCTGCGAGCCCGGCGGTAGCGAAGCCCCAATCGCGACCGCGCGTCATCTTCATGTCGCGATATGCGAGCAGCTCGCGAACCAGCTCGACCGGCGCGACCATGTGAGCGCCGCAGTCCGCGCACGTCGTCGACGGCGGCTGCAACAAGCGACACTGCACGCAGCAGTACGTGGTCACGAGAGTTGCTTGGTGCCGGGAGTCGGACTCGAACCGACACTCCTTTAAGGGGAAGGGGCTTTTGAGACCCCCGAGTCTACCATTTCTCCATCCCGGCGATGGCGCGACACTTTTTACAGCATCCGCGCCGAAAACGAAACGCGCCGGCCCGAAGACCGGCGCATTCCAATGCGATCACCGCCCGAGATTACGCTCGGGCGAGCGAATCACATCGCGGCCGAGCCGCCGCCCATGTCGCCCGAGCCGCCAGCCGGCGCGCCCGAACCCATGTCCGAACCCATGGCCGAACCCGCGGCCGGAGCCGTCGGAGCCGCCGCATCCTTCTTCTTGCCACAAGCCGCAAGCGCCGTAGCCGCAACGAACAGAACAATCGCGATCTTCTTCATAACAGTAGTCCTCTCTCTGGTTTTGCTTCGCCGCTGGCGCTTGCCAGACAGCAAACTGGTTGGAGCGCGAGTTACATCGCGCAGGGGTCGCCACCGCCCGACGACGGTTTCGGCGCCATCGCGCCCGATCCGCCGCCGTAGGTCTGGCCACCCATCGCACCGCTGCCGGTGCTCGGATCCGGCTTGTTCGCCGGCGTGGTGTTCTTGTTCGCCTTGCCACCACACGCGGCGGCGAGGCTGATGATCGTGATGACGAGCAGCTTCTTCATATTCAGTCGATCTCCGCGAGCGCGCCCTGCAACTCGCCGCGAGCATGCTGATCGCCAGCAGCGGTGGCAACTTCGATGCCTCGCCGATAGATGTCAGCTGCTTCCTGTTTACGGTCCAAGCTGACCAGCGTGCCGCCGGCCATGAGGTAGGTCGGGACGTACGCTGGAAACTTTTCGAGCAGCTCCGAGAACGCGGTCCACGCTTCCGGAAGCTCGCCGCGCGTGCGGTGCTCCATGGCGAGGCCATACCGGGGAAACGGATCCGCCGGCGAGCGTTCGATGAAGGTACGAAAAGTAGCTAGACGATCCATTGCTACAGACGAGGCTAGGTGCGCTGTATCAACGCGGTAGGCCAAGTGCCCTTACAGGGCGGGCCTTTAATCGCAAGACTTTCGTCCAAATGCCAGCGCCTAAACAACATTTCGCAAACCGAAGCCGTGCTACAAAGGGTTTGGAAGCCGGGTGTTGCGCTCGTTTTCACGTTTTCTGGGAGTCGATCTCGGGGGCGGTCGTGGCAAGACCACCGCGATTGCGGAGCTCCGGATGGGCCCGGGTGGCGCTGAAGTCATCGAGGTCGCGACTCGCTCGACCGACAAGCAGCGCTGGACCGATGACACGTTGTTCGCGCGCCTCGCCGCGAGTGACGTCGCTTCATCCGATCGCGTGATCGCGATCGATGCTGCGCTTACGGCGACCGCCTGCAATCGCTGCACGCTGCCGGTCTGCCCCGGCATGGAAGCGTGCGAGGTCCCCGCGGTCGTGTGGCTGCGCACCACCGGTCGCGCGATCGTCCAGCAAGTCGCCGCGGCGGCCGAATCGATCGGCGCCACGAAGGCGAGCACCTCGCGCGTTCATCTCGCGGCGCAAGCGCGGCTCGCGCCGTACGCGCATCGCGCCACGGACGTGATCACCACCTACGAGCGTGGCCTATTACCGATCTCGCAGCTCGGTGCCGCGAATTCCGCGATCACCGCACGTGCGCATCACTTGAAGAAGCGGCTCGCGAGCGTTGGCTACACGTTGCACGCGAACCTGCTCGAGGTTTCGCCGGCGGCCACGGTCACCGCGTTGTGTGGATCGCGCGTCGCGCGCGGCTACAAGCACGATGCCGACCCGTGGCGCACGCGCGCCGTGATCCTCGAGCAGCTGAGCGATCTGTCGTTCGCGCCGCAGTCGCGGATGGCGCGCGAGGACGTGCTCGGCAACGATCATTGCTTCGATGCGGTGATCAGCGCGTACTCCGCGTATCGCTGGGTGAAGGATGGATGTCCGGCTCCGGATCCGCTGTTCGCCGAAGACGGTTGGATCTACGCGCCCGATACCTCGGCGTGAGGGCGCTGCTACTCGCGCTCGTCGCGTGTGGCTCGGCCGCGCCGCCGACCGGATTGTCGAACGCGTCGCATCCCGTCGAGTGGGGCACCGCCACGCCGTATCGCATCGTCACGTTGCCGCCCGATGGCCGGTGGATCCTGTTCTGCCAGGCGCGCGCCGACACGAATCACGACGGCAAGATCCACGTCTACAACGAGATGCACGGCGAAGATGCCGGTGACACGTTGCTCGCGTATCTCGTCGATCCGCAGGGCAACGAGTCGATCGTCGACAATCATCTCGCGACCGAACGCGAAGGGCGCTGGCTCGTCGTCGTCGAGCACGGCACGCCGATCCTGATCGACTCGCAAACCTGGCATCGCACGCCGCTCGCGGGCACGTTGCCGCGCACGTCGATCGTCGGCGGCCGCACCGACTGGACGTTCTCGCCGGATGGCACGCGCCTGCTCTACTGGCGCAACGGCGGGCCGATCGTGCGCGAGCTCGCGTCGGGTCACGAGACGGTGATCGCGAAGCGCGCGTGGACCGCGACGTGGAATCACGATGGCTCGTGGGTCGAGCTCGAGACGCTCGTCGGCGATACGAATCGCGATGGCTTCACGCACGGCCCGAATCTGTCGCCGAGCGAAGGCGTGCCCGGTCACGATTGCGGCAACAAGCGCGAGTACGGCGACTCGTTGAGCGAGCTGTTGCCGGGCACGCTGATGAACGATCCGCACAAGCTCGAGGCCGCGCTCGCGAGCATCGAAAATCCCGATGACCTCGCGCGATCGATCTGGCGGGTGAGCGATGGGCGCGTCGTCACCGCGGAGCACGCGATCGATCGCACGACGATCATGACCAAGCTCGCGGATCACGCGTTCGCGATCGGTCCGCTCGACGGCACACAGCGCCCGATCGGCGATTGCGTGCTCGACACGGTGTACGGCGCCGCGGCGATCGTCCAATGCAAGGTCGGTAACGAGACCAGCGTGCAGTGGATCGGCGCGGGTGATCGCGAGCTCTATCGGGGGCCCGCGGATCCGCTCGTCATGAGCGAGGACGGGCGGTGGATCGAGGTGTACGTGAAGCCGACCGGCACGGTCATCGACATGACGTCGGGTGACGCCGTGCCGACGCCGCCGGACTATCACCACGCATGGAACGACGACACGCGCTACGCGCTGCGCTCGTGGCACGACGACAAGGCGCCGCTCGTGTTCGTCGCGCCCGATCACGCGCCGATCCAGCTCGCGAACGGCGGGATCCGTGGCCCGAGCGGCCACTGGATGACGATCGATCGCGTGCGCCTCGATCTCGACACGCTCGCGGTGAAGTCGCTCGGTAAGGTCGAGCCGATCGGCGTGCGCAGCGACGGCGCGATCCTCACCGATACGGGCGACCAGTCGACGGATCCGTACGACCACTGGCGGATCGGTCCGATCCGCTGGACGATTCCGAACGACTAGGTGGGGACGGTATCTACTTCGTCAACTTCGCCTATCTAACTGCGCGATTGCTCGTTCGCGCTACTCGCGATTGACCGTGTTGCCAGCGCCGTACATCGACGCGCCGGTGACGTACTTGTCGCCCGCGCGGCACGGGAGGCCGTTGTAGCCCATCGTCGGATCGCTCTTCGCCACCACGTAAGAGCCGACGGGAAATTGCTGCGAGTCACCGGGCGCGATCGTGAACGGCTGCTTGCCGGCCGCGCCGAACGCCGAGCCAGTCACCGGCTCGGTCAACGTGTTGCGAAGCGTGCACGTGTCGTCGGCGCCGCCGCTGACAGTCGCGAGGTCGAGGTTGGAGATGGCGATCATGGCCGGCGTGATTTCACGCAGCGTGCCACGCGCTGTCAGATCGCGAGCGCTAACGATCGCGCGTGATTGCGCGCGTAACGTCGACCGCGGGCGACGGCCGATCGACTTGCACCGCGCAGCTCGAATAGCCGCGTGTCCGAACGGCCGTTCGCGGAGTTAGCCACCCGAAGGTGACAAACTAGATACCGTCCCCACCTAGATCAGCGATTCGTACGCGGCGGTTACTTCCGCGAACCGAGTCTCGAGCATGCGGCGACGCTCGATCGACACCTCCGGCTGCATGTCGGGATGCAACGTGCGCGCGAGCCGGCGATAGGCGCGCTTGATCGCTTCGAGATCGGCATCCTCGGCGAGACCGAGCGTGCGCGCGGCCGCTTCGCGATGCGGATCGATCGCGCGCGGCGGCGCCTTTTGCGGAGCGCTGCGTTCGGCGACCACGCCCTCGACCACCAGCGCATCGATCGCGCGCAGGAACCAGAGGAACGACAGCATGCGAAAGCGCGGCGTGCGCGATAGCGGCCAGATCTGATCGAGGCGGCGCGGTTGCGCCATGGCCGCGAGGATCCGCTTGTCGGCTTCGTCGCACAGCGCATCGTCGGGCGCGAGCTCGGGACGGATCGACATCCGCATGCCGGCGAGCTGGCGCTGCAGGCGCTCGGCGAGCGTGTTGTCGAGCTGCGCTTCGAGATGCGCGCGCGCCCACACCGCGAGCGAGATCGAGCTCGTCGCACCGGGCGGCGACATGTTGACGCCACCTTCGAACGTGATGTGGCAGCGCTCGACGGATGCGAGTCGCACGAGGCGCGAGATCATCGTGCGCTTCGCGAGCTCGCCATCGGCCATCACGACCGCGCCGCGGCGGAGCACGAACACTTCGCCGCGCGTGCTCGGCGCCGAATCCTGTCGCTCGCCAACGCGACCGGCCGACCGACGATCACCTTCACGCCGATCGACGACACCGTTATCGACCTCGAGCTCGCGACGATCGGCACGCAAGGTTGGAATCGATTGACGCTCGCGTGGATTTGGCTGGCTGCCACGAGCCGGCGGAATCGGCGGCGGCGACGTGCGCGCACGCATGTATCCCGCGCGATCGGGAGAACCCGGTGGTGGCGGCGGCATCGCGCGAACGCCCGACACGTCACTGGAAGATGGGAAGCCCGGGATCTCGCGACCGAGCAGCGGGTTACGACCGATGAACGTGTTGCCGCGCGGCGCGGACTCCTCACGCGCGAGCAACGGATTGCGCCCGACATACGTCGTACCCTGCGCGACCCGACCCGATTCATCGCGCACGCGTCCGAACGCATCGCGCGTTCCGCCGGAGTCATCGCGCGGCAGCACCGGCGGGCGCGGCACGGGATCGGCCGAGCCGACCGCGGGCAATACGCGGATCGTGAGCACGCCACTCGCGTGCTGGCGGCCGAGCCGATACAGCATGCGCACGAGCTCGCCACGCTCGCAGTTGTGGCGAAGGTTCCTCTGGTCCACGCCCAACCATCGTGGTGAGCCTGGATCGGGGCCAGTTTTCGGCCCTAACTAACGGCAGCGCCCAAATTCGATGGGCGCCGGGATCACATGAAGCCGGCTTTGCGGCGTTCGACGATGAACTCGACGACCGTATTGCGGACATCCTCGCGGAACTTCACGAGGCCTTCCGCGATCTCGCGGAGCGCCGTCACGGCCGGCTTGTTGTCGCAATCGACGCCCGGCGTGGCACCGCGCGAGAGCTGGCGGGCACGTTCGGCTGCCAGAATGACCAGAGCGAAGCGGTTGGGGACTTGGTCCAAACAGTCTTCGACGGTAACGCGCGCCATGGAGCGGCGGACCTTACTCTACCGGCGCGCCGTGTCAAGTGCAGGGGTTGCCGAGTGAGAGACCACACAGTACGCTCTGGATCGGCGCTGAGTGTCCCACCGGCAAGTGGGCGTCAGCTCTTAACTTATGCCAGTTCGTCCTCCTGTAGCCGCCGCGGCTCGCGGCCCTGTTCGTTTGGAGCTGGATTGGGATGCGCTCGAGATCGCAGTCGAGCGGAACAGTCCCGATACCGATAGCTACCTGGATCTCTCGACCGGTCGGATCACCACGATCACCACCGGCGATCCGGAGGCAGCGATCAATCGCCAGCACGTCAGCGAGAACATCCGCAACTACCTGCGAATCGAACCGGCGAGCTCGCGCGAGCAGTATCGCTGGATGGAAAAGTTCGTCGGCTCGGTGACCGACGAAGCGCTGCGCGAGCGGTTGATCATCTCGATCGACGGCAAGGGCGCGTTCCGCCGATTCAAAGATGTGCTGCTCGCCTACCCGGCCGAGCGCGAGCGCTGGTTCTCGTATCGCGCGGAGCTGCTCCACTGGCACATCCAGACCTGGCTCGAGCAACACGAGATCAGCACGTCGAACGAGCCGCCGTGGGGCGCGGTCGCAGCCCCGACGGAATTGCCCGCGGTCGGTCGTCCGGTCGTACATGGCACCGAGGCGCCGGGCGAAGCGTTGCGTCGCCAAGCGCGGGATTTGATCGAGACGATCGCCGCGATCGAATTGCCGACCGCGATCGCGTTCCTCGAGTTCCTGAAGCAGCGCAGCGCCGAAGCGCTCGCCAAGGATGCGCAGGCCGATCTGTCGTCGGCGCCGGATCCCGAGCCGGATGATGACGACGACGAACCCGAGATGGGTTGATGTCGTTAGACGCGATCGAGCCAGCGATCACGAAGCTCGTGCGTGAAGCGCCAAGTCGCGATCGTGCGACGGTCGATGCCTTGATCGCGGATCTGCGCGAGGTCGGCAGCAAGCTGTCGCTCGTGATCGCGCGAACGCTCGAGTATCTCGACGATGATCTGATCGATCCGGCGATCGCGTTGCCGGCGCTCGCGGAGGCGTGCAACACGCTCGTCCTGGGCGTACAGGGCAAGCTGGATGCAAAGAGTCTGGCAGCGGCCGAGTATCAGATCGCGACGCTCGAACCGATGCCCGACAAGCCGCCGAAGATCGCGACGCCCGACGTGTCCGTGATCCAGCTGAACCGCAAGAAGCCGGCGCCGCCCTAATCGATCACGAAGACCAATCTAGTCTCGAAGTCCGGACGAAGGTTTTTCGAAAAATTCTTCGTCCGGACTTCGAGACTAGATCGGTCTTCGTGACCGGATGGGTCGAGTCTCGGGCGAGCGCTACCCGCGGACGGCGACGGCGAACTTCAAATAGTTCCCTTCCGGGAACCCCGGCAGCGTCGGAAAGTCCGGCGGCAGCGGCCTGCGATCCACGATCTGCAACCGCGTCCGAGCCGATAGCGCACCTTCGGCGAGCGACTGCTCGAACTCCTGCTGCGTCATCTTGTGCGTCGACGACGCCGCCGCAATGAGACCACCCGGCTCCGTCACGTCGAGCGCCGCCGCGATCAGCTCCGCGTAATCGCGCATCGCGCTCCACGGCTTGCCACCACGCGCCGCCGCACTCGCGAACGCCGGCGGATCGATCGCCACGAGATCGAACTTGCGCCCGCGCTCGACGAACCGCGCGAGCACCTTGAACACGTCGCCGACGATGTGCTCCGGCTTCTCCGGATCGAAGCCCGACGCCTGGAAGTTCTTCCGCGCCCGCGCATGCGCCTTCGCGGCGACATCGACCGAGCACACCTCGGCCGCGCCACCGGCGTGCGCGTACACCGAAATCGCGCCGGTGTACGAGAACAGATTGAGGACGCGCCGGCCCTTCGCCCACTGCCGCACCGCGCGCCGCCCCTCGCGGAGATCCGCGAATAGGCCCGTCGACAACGGCGACGTGACATCGACCGTGAAGTTGAGATCGTCCTCGCGCACCGTGAGCTCGACCGGCGCCGCATCACCACGCACGAGATCCGCACCGGCTTGGCGCGGCGCCTCACCGCCGAGCGAGCGATACCGGCGCTGCTCGTAGATCGCCTTCGGCTTGACCTCGGCGACCAACGCATCGAGCAGCGCATCGCGCAGCGGCGTCACCGCCGACGTGTAGAGCTGGACCACGAGGTACTCGCCGTAGCGCTCGACCACGATGCCCGGCAGCCCATCCGCCTCCGCATTGATGAGGCGCGCGCACCCGATCGCATCGGTGACCAGTCCCTTGCGAAGCGCGACCGCAGCCTTCACGCGTTCGGCGACGAGATCGCCATCGATCGGGGTCTCGGCATTGCGCGTGAAGATGCGCAACGCGATGATCGAGTCGGCATCGTAGAGCCCGCGACCGACGAACTCGCCGTCGGGATCGACGAGGTCGATCGTGGTGCCCGGCTCGGGCGCGAGTGGCCGCGGGCCGAGCGCCTCGCGATAGACCCACGGATGCCCGGCGCGCACTCGATGTGCAATGTCGCTCGGCAACCGCACGGTGTTCTTGCGGACCTGCGCACCGACGGGTGCACGGCGGCCGCCTCTACGTGAAATCGTCGACGCCATGGGGATCGCCGGTCCTTATGGCAGAACCGCGACGTAACGGAAAGCAGCTTGAAAGGTTTCGGTAGACAGTGTGAGAACCGATATGTAAGGTCCGCTCGCTGAACGCAGTTATGCAGACCACGCGCGCGCCTCAACCACTCGCTACGCTCGAGCCCGTCCGGTTCGGCGAGTTCCTGCTCCACAGGAACCTGATCAATGACGAGCAGTGGCTGGCGGCGCTCGCGCAGCACTGGAGCCTGGCGGCCGTGGGGAAGCGGTCGCGGATCGGCGCCACGATCGTCGAGCACGGATTTCTCGCGCCCGATGTGGTCGAACGCGAGGCTCGTGCGTTCCATGACGAGATCGACGTGGTGGAAATCTTCGATGATTCGCCGCGTTCCGAGCGGGAAACTGTTCCGCCTCCGCACCGCGCGTAGTGGTACAATTTCGCCCCGTTCTCTTGGGAGAAGACACGCATGGCAGTCGAAACCAACAAGGGTGATGCGAACGTGACGCCGTCGCCGGCGCAAACGCTGACCGGCATGGCGCCGATCAATGGCACCAACGGCAATGGCAAGTCCCGTCGCAAGCGGCCGAGCTCGTTGCTGTCGGCCGGTGATTCGCTCCCCTCGGTCGAGAGCTCGCTGGACGAGTTCATCTCGCGCGCGAACCAGACGCTGACCGATCCCGATCAGTGGCACGCGGCGGAGAACGCGGCGAAGCAAGAAGATGACGCGCGCCGCGAGCAGGATCTGCTTCGCATGCGCGCGGCCGAGCAGCAGATGCGCGAGGGTGAAGCCCGCGAGCAATCGCTGCGTCGCCAGCTGGACGGTCTGCAAGGCCGGCTCGCCGAAGCCGAAGCCCGCGCTGCGGTGGCCGGCTCCGGCAGCCAAGACGGCGTGATCGCCGATCTGAAGATGCGGCTCACGCGGTCGGACGAGAAGCTCGTCGCCGTCGAGCAGACGATGCAAGAGGCGAACGCCCGCGCATCGCAGTCGAACATGAAGATCAAGCAGCTCACCGATGAGCTGGCGGCCGCGAAGTCCGGCACCACCGCGGTGACGCAATCGCCGTTCTACGAAGGTGGCGACTCCGACGAGCGCGTCCGTGTTGCCGAAGCGAAAGCCCAAAAGGCGATCGCGGTCGCACGTGCGGCGCAAGCCGGGCTCACCGTGTCGAGCGCGGACATCGCCGCGATCGAGAGCGGTCTCGCGGTCAGCGATTTCGGCCCGCAGAAGTCGGGCACGAACTGGGCGGCGGTCGCCGGCGCGTTTGTCGTCGGCATCGGCCTCATGTTCGGCATCTCGAAGCTGATGCAAAAGGACACCGCACCGGCTCCGATCGCAGCGCCCGCGGCGGCGGCGGTTGCACCGGCGGCCGCTCCGGCGAAGCCGACGGTCACGCCGATCGAAGAAGCGCCCGCGCAACAAGCGGCCGCGCAACCCGCGCCGGCTCCGGCGGCGAACGCACCCACGGTGACGCCGATCGAGAAGACCGAAGCGTCGGCGCCCGTCGACACGAAGGCCGCGGCTCCGGCTCCGGCCCCTGTCGTCGAGGCTCCGGCTCCGGCTCCGGCACCCGCTCCGGCGCAAAAGCACGCGGCGGCTCCGGCGCAAAAGCACACCGCGGCCCCGGCGAAGAAAGCCCCGGCGGCAGGTGGCATCGCGGATCCGTTCGGCGGTGGCGATGCACCGGCGAAGGCTCCGGCGAAGAAGTCGGCGGAGAAAAAGCCGGCTAATAACGGAGCGATCGTCGATCCGTTCTGATCGTGCACGTGAACGTGGCACGTGCACCTGCACGTGCACGGTTCTGCACTTCTAACTGCGTAAGGGCTCTCGGGATCAGACCCGTGAGCCCTTTTTAGTTGGTGCGTTTTCCTCGTCGGAAACTCACCATTGCAACGATGGTGTGACTGCGATAAAGAGCCACGTTCTCCGGGTGTTCTGCCAGCGCCCGCATTTTCGGAAGGTACCCGTGACACGTCACCTACTCCTATCGATCGCCCTCGCTCTTGCGGTGCCCACCGTGGCCTTCGCGCAGGAAGCACCGACGAAAGACCAGCTCGACCAAGCGAAGAAAGCCTTCGGTGAAGGCAAAGCGCTGCACGACGAAGGCAAGCTGGCCGAAGCGGTCGAGAAGTTCAAAGAGTCGTATCGGCTCTCGCGCAATCCCGTCCTGCTCTACAACATCGCGCTCACGCTCGACGAGAACAAGCAGACCGACAACGCGCTGTTCTACTACCGCAAGTTCCTCTCGGATGCGCCGGCCGATGCCGCGCAGCGCAAGACCGCTACGGACCGCGTGAAGCAGCTCGAGCAAGAGAAGCTCGAGCAGGATCTTCGGGCAAGCCGCAAGAGAACAAGACCGATCCGTCGACGAACACCAACGTTCCGACGAAGCCGGTCGACACCCGCCCGAAAGTGAACGTCAAGCCGGCGGGCACGTACCAGGCCGCGGACTTCCAACATCAAGTCGTCGAGGACGCGCCTCCGGGCAAGGTGCTCGACATCAGCGCGTTCGTGCCCGAGGACTCGGGCTGGACGGTCACGCTGTACTACCGCGGCGCCGGCGACGCGCAGTTCGTGTCGAAGCCGATGTCGTGGCACTACAAGCAACTGATCGCGCGCATCCCCGCGGCCAAGGTCAGCGGCTCGTCGATCCAGTACTACGTCGAAGTGAAGGATCAAGGCGGCACGGTTGTCACGCGCTCGGGCAAGTCGACGAGCCCGAACCTGGTCAACCTCGACGCGTCGGCGCAGCAGCACTTCTTCCCGGATTACGTCGACAACGTCGAAGCGACCGAGAACAAGCCGGGCACGGAAACCAAGCGCCACAGCGACGACGAAGATCCGCTGAACAAGAACAAGCACACCGACGAGCCCGTCGAGGTCAAGCCGAACCCCGAGCCCTCGGGTCCACAAGGCACGGGCATCTGGGACGCCGGTTCGCCGTCGTACGAGAAGCTCAAGTGGGGCACCACCATCGGTGCGGTCGCATTCGTCGGTATCGGCGTCGCGTTCTACGTGATGGCCGGCAACCAAGCGAGCGCGCTCGAGGACGACACGAAGCAAACGCACGGCACGTGCACCACGCTGCCCTGCCCGTTCGATAGCTACGATGCGGATCTCCAGAGCGCGGGCCAACGCGATCAGTTGATCTCGGGCATCACGCTCGGCGTCGGCATCGCTGGTGCCGTCGCGGCCGGTTACTTCTGGTATCGCGATTCGAAGCATCACGCCACGCCGACGTCGGCGGCCGCCAAGTCGTCGTCGAACGAGATGACGTGGTTCGTCGCGCCGTCGGTCGGTGATCACTATCAAGGCGCGGCTGCCGCGATCCGGTTCTAGGGACTCGTCATGAAGATCGCATTCGCACTCTTAGCTTTTGCTGCTTGTGGCTACTCGCCGGATCTCGGCGACGCTCCGTTCGTGTGTGGCACCTCGGACCCGAAGTGTCCTGACGGTTACGACTGTGTCCCGAGCGGCACGACGAACGTCTGTTTGAAGGCCGGCGGTGAAGTGCCGGACGCCGGCACCGGTCAGTGCGCGAACGACTCGCCGCTCGAGCCGAACAACACCTACATGGCGGCCTACACGATCAACAGCCCGTTCCCAGTCGTGAACGGCGCCAAGACGATCACGTTCGCCGGCCTCGCGATCTGTCCTGCAGGTGATATCGACACCTACAAGGTCACCACCGAGCAAAACAACCAGACCCTGACCGCGACGATCACCTATGTCACGGAAGAGACGCCGCTCACGGTGAACCTGCTCACGACGAACGGCACGGTCTCGAAGATGGGCAGCTCGACGACGGCCGGTATGGCCTCGGTCGCCGAGAACGTCGCGACGGTGGGCGTGGTCTACGTCCAAGTCCAGCCGACGACGAACGGAACCAACGGTAACTACAAGCTCGCGCTGACGCTGACGCCGTAACCGGCTGTCTACGCGGCTAGCTTCACGCTCCACCGTCGAACTTCGGCGGCGAGCT
This sequence comes from Kofleriaceae bacterium, assembly GCA_047600425.1. GTDB lineage: Bacteria > Myxococcota_A > Polyangia > Haliangiales > Haliangiaceae > JABFXX01. The sequence continues at coordinate 1,564,073 of JASGLC010000001.1, forward strand.
CGTTGTCGTTTCCGATTCGCTGGGTAAGCTGCGCCAACGCGGCAGCAGCGCCCGTGCGGTCGGAACGTTCCCAGCACGCCCGGAGCTCCAGGCGGAGTAGTGCAATCGCTTTTGCTTCGGCGTAGCTCATACGAACCTCCGTGAGTTGCAAAAGTGCGGCCCACGCTTAACTGCGCTCACTTTCATAAGCGCGGCAAGTTTTCTACGAAATCAGCTGCTGGATTTGACGAGGAAGCGGCCGAAACATTCTGGCGGAGGCAGCTAGTTTGACGCCTTCACGATTTGGGAGTTACCGTATGGAAAACCCGAGTCTTTTCAGGGGAGACTGGTAAACAATGAGCCGTATTGGTGAGCTCCTGGTGCGAGAGAAAATGCTCTCGCTCCAGCAGCTACAACAGGCGCAGGACGAGGCCAAGCGCACCGGAAAACGGTTAGGCGCAACGCTCGCGCGTCTGGGTTACGTCAACGATCAAGCACTCACCCAGTTCGTCGCGAAGCAGTACAGCCTGCCGTCGATCAACCTGGGCGAGATCGAGATCGATACCGCCGTCTTGAAGCTCGTGCCTCGCGAAATTTGCGAGAAGCACCAGGTCATCCCGGTTCGCCGCAACGGCCCCACGCTGATCGTGGCGATGGCCGACCCGTCGAACATCTACGCGATCGACGAGCTCAAGTTCCTCACCCAATACAACATCGAGCCGGTCGTCGCGTCGGAAGCGGGCGTCGAGTCCGCGCTCTCGCGCTACTACGACAAGGGTCCCGATCTCGACCAGATGGTCGGCGAGCTCGATGTCGATAACGTCGACTTCAGTGCCGGCGCCGACGACTCGGTCAACATCGTCGACCTCGAGAACCAGGCCGGTGAAGCGCCGGTCGTGAAGCTGTGTAACGCGATCCTTCTCTCGGCGATCAAGAAGAAGGCCTCGGATATTCACATCGAGCCGTACGAGAAGAGCTTCCGCGTCCGGTTCCGGATCGACGGCATCCTCCAAGAAGAGATGCGCCCGCCGCTGAAGCTGAGGAACGCGATCACGTCGCGCCTGAAGATCATGGCGTCGTTGGATATCGCCGAACGCCGCCTTCCGCAGGACGGTCGTATCAAGCTGAAGATCGGCGGTAACCGCGAGATGGACTTCCGCGTCAGCGTGCTGCCCACGCTGTACGGCGAGAAGATCGTCATGCGTCTCCTCGACAAGACGTCGCTGCAGCTCGACATGACGAAGCTCGGCTTCGACGTGAAGCCGCTCGGCGACTTCAAGACCGCGATCAAGAAGCCGTACGGCATGGTGCTCGTCACCGGTCCCACCGGATCCGGCAAGACCACCACGCTGTACTCGGCGCTGTCCGAGCTCAACACCACCGAACGCAACATCAGCACCGCCGAAGATCCCGTCGAGTACAACCTCCACGGCATCAACCAGGTGCAGATGCACGACGACATCGGCCTGAACTTCGCGGCCGCGTTGCGCGCGTTCCTGCGGCAAGACCCGAACATCGTCATGGTCGGCGAGATTCGTGACTTCGAGACGGCGGAAATCGCCGTGAAGGCCGCGCTCACCGGTCACCTAGTGCTGTCGACGCTGCACACCAACGACGCCCCGTCGACGGTGTCGCGCCTCCTCAACATGGGTATCGAGCCGTTCCTCGTGACGGCGTCGGTGAACCTCGTCGTCGCCCAACGTCTCGCGCGCCGCATTTGCGAAGGCTGCAAGACGCAGGGCGAGAAGCATCCCGACGCGCTCGCACGGATGGGCATGACCGAGGAGCAGATCCGCGGCGCGAACATCATGAAGGGTCGCGGCTGTCAGGTCTGCAACAACACCGGCTACAAGGGCCGCGTTGCACTCTACGAAGTCATGCCGTTCACCGATCCGCTGAAGGAGCTCGTGCTCCAAGGCGCCTCGGCGACGGAGCTCAAGGCCGAGATGATCCGCGGCGGCACGATGAGCCTTCGTATGGCCGGGCTCTCGAAGATCCTCGAGGGCATGACCACGCCGGAAGAAATTCTTCGCGTGACGGTGGAAGACTAGTGGCGCAGCTCAGCCTGCAAGCGCTGTTGAAAGCGATGCTCGACAAGGGAGCATCGGACCTCCACATCACGGCCGGCTCGCCGCCGCGCCTTCGCATCGATAACGAATTGGTTCGGCTCCAGACCGATCCGCTCGGTCCCGTCGATACGAAGACGCTGTGCTACTCCGTCATGAACGACGCGCAGAAGCTCCGGTTCGAGGAGGATCTCGAGATCGACTTCTCGTTCGGTATCCGCGGGCTCGCGCGGTTCCGCGCCAATGTCTACATGCAGCAGTCGTGCGTCGCGGGCGCGTTCCGGCTCGTGCCGTACCAGGTGATTCCGCTCGAAGAGCTCGGCATGCCGGCGGTGGTCGCCGAGCTGTGCGATCGCCCGCGCGGGCTCGTGTTGGTGACCGGCCCGACGGGCTCGGGCAAGTCGACCACGCTCGCGTCGATGATCGATCGGATCAACACGCAGCAGCGCGGTCACATCGTCACGATCGAAGATCCGATCGAGTTCCAGCACCAACACAAGAACTGCTTGGTGAACCAGCGCGAGATCGGGCGCGACTCGCAGTCGTTCAAGCGCGCGCTGAAGTACATCTTGCGGCAGGACCCGGACGTGGTGCTCGTCGGCGAGATGCGCGATCTCGAGACGATCGAAGCCGCGATCGCGGTCGCCGAGACCGGTCACCTCTGCTTCGCCACGCTGCACACGAACTCGGCGATCCAGAGCATCAACCGTATCGTCGACGTGTTCCCGTCGCACCAGCAGGCGCAGATCCGCGCCGTGCTCTCATTCGTGCTCGAAGGCGTGATCACGCAGACGCTGATCCCGAAAGCCTCGGGCTCGGGCCGCGCACTCGCCGCCGAAGTGATGGTGCCGAATCCCGCGATTCGCAACCTGATCCGCGAGGACAAGCTCCACCAGATCTACTCGCAGATGCAGATCGGTCAGTCGAAGTTCGGCATGCAGACCATGAATCAAGCGCTCGTCGATCTGTACATGCGCAAGGTGATCTCGCTCGACGACTGCATCAGTCACTCGAGCGAAGTCGACGAGCTGAAGACGATGATCGCGAACGCGGGCGGCAGCCTCGGCGAATACGCGAAGGCACCGCAACCACTACCCGGGCGCCGGTAAGGAGACCACCACATGGCCAAATTCCAATGGGAAGGTACGACCCGCGCCGGTGAAAAGCGTAAGGGCCTGATCGAAGCGGAGACCGCGGCGATCGCCGAAGAGCGGTTGCGCGGCGACGGCCTGTCGAACATGCGCGTCCGCAAGGAAGGCGGCCTCGGCGACATCCAGATCCAGATCGGTTCGGGCGTCACGCCGAAGGATCTGCAGATCTTCACGCGCCAGCTCGCCACGATGATCGATGCAGGTCTGCCGCTCGTCCAGTGTCTCGACATCCTCGCGAACCAGACCGAGAACAAGCCGTTCAAGAAGATCCTGTCGTCGGTGAAGAACTCCGTCGAGCAGGGCGCCACGTTCTCGGATGCATTGCGCAAGCACCCGAAGGTGTTCGACGAGCTGTACGTCAACCTCGTCGCCGCCGGCGAAGTCGGCGGTATTCTCGATACGATCCTCGGTCGCCTCGCGGTCTATATCGAAAAGGCCGTGAAGCTGAAGAACCAGCTGAAGTCGGCGATGTACTACCCGACCGGCATCTTGTTCGTCGCGATCGGCGTCATCGCGGTGATGCTGATCAAGGTCATCCCGACGTTCGAGAAGATGTTCAAGGATCTCGGCAATGCGAAGTTGCCGGCGGCGACCCAGTTCGTCGTCCGGATCTCCCACGGCTTCATCAACAACTGGTACCTGATCTTCGGCGCGATCGTCGGTGTCGTCGTCGGCATCGGCCTCGCGCGGCGGACCGAGCAGGGCAAAGAGCTGTTCGATCGCGCGCTGCTGCGGATCCCGATCATCGGGCCCACGCTGCGCAAGATCATCGTCGCGCGGTTCACGCGAACGCTCGGCACGCTGCTCGCGTCTGGTGTGCCGATCCTCGACGCACTCGACATCTGCGCGAAGACCGCAGGTAACAAGGTCGTCCAGATGGCGATTCTGCGTGCGAAGGACAAGATCGCCGAAGGTCACGACATGGCGGGCCCTCTGGCCGAGAGCCGCGTGTTCCCGACGATGGTCGTCCAGATGATCGGCGTCGGCGAACAGACCGGCGCGATGGACGCGATGCTCCAGAAGATCGCGGACTTCTACGAAGAAGAAGTCGACGCCGCCGTCTCGGGTCTGACGAGCCTCATCGAGCCCGTGATGATGGCGTTCCTCGGCGTTGTCGTCGGTGGCCTGATCATCGCGATGTACCTGCCGATCTTCAAGATCGCCGGTACCATCAGCGGGTGACGACCGCCGCAGACTCGCTCAGCGCACCGCTTCCGGTAGCGAGCGAAGATCTAGGCAAGCGCGTCGCGCGGCACCTGCTGCTGCGCACGCTCGTGATCACCGCAGTGCTCGGGCTGTCGGTGTGGATCCTCGCGAACAGCCAGAACCCGGCGCGGCTCGCGATGTGGCTGCAGTCGTCGGTGATCGCGGCGACGTATCTGTCGTCGATCGTGTTCAACATCCAGCTCCGTCGCGATGTCGCGGCGAAGTTCGTCGCGCGGCAGATGCACGCGAACGACCTCGTGCTGACGACGGCGCTGATCTTCATCACCGGCGGCGCACAGAGCCCGTACATGTTCTTGTACGCGCTGACGATCGTCTCGGCCGGCGCGCTGTCGTATCGCCGCGGTGCGATGTTGGTGACCGCTGCGTCGATCTTCGCGGCGATCGCGGTGTCGCTCGCGGCGCACTCGTTTCGCCTGCCGCTCGGATCGATCCGGCCGTGGGAGCAAAGCTGGGGTGACCTCGCGCGCACGCTCGGGATCAACCTCGCGGCGATCTTCGGCGTTGGCGCGCTGTCGTTCATCTTCGGCGATCAGCTCCAGCGCGGTGCCGAAACGCTCGCGACCACGCGGCGCGCCGCGGCCGATCTGTTCACGCTGAATCAGGACATCGTGCGCTCGCTCTCGTCGGGCCTGATCACCACGGATCCCGACGGCAAGATCCTGTCGGCGAACGCGATCGCCGGCGAGATCCTCGGGCGCGATGGCCTGGTCGGCGAGAAGATCGATCTCGTGATGCCCGGCAGTGCCGCGCTCGTCGACGCGAATCGCCAGCGCGCGGACCTCGCGATTCCGGCGAAGCACTCGATGGTGATGCTCGGTGTCACGGTGTCGCCACTGCGCGATCAACGCGATGCCGTGATCGGGCGCGTGATCAACTTCCAAGATCTGACGGAGCTGCGCCGCCTCGAATTGCACGCGCGACGCGCCGAGCGCTTGGCCACGGTCGGTCAGCTCGCGGCCGGCATCGCGCACGAGATCCGCAATCCGCTCGCCTCGATCAGCGGCTCGATCGAGTTGCTCCAGCGCTCGCCGGGAACGAGCGAGGATGATCAAACGCTCATGCAGATCGTGCATCGCGAGATCCAGCGGTTGAACGTCCTGATCGGCGACTTGCTCGATTACGCGAATCCGCGGCCCGCGGAGCCGGTCGACTTCGATCTCGGAAGTCTCGTCGAAGAGACGCTGCGCGTGGCGCGCTCGGAGACCGCGGATGTCGAGATCGTCGACGACATCCAGCCGATCGAGATCCACGCCGATCCGGCCAAGTTGCGCCAGGTCGTGTGGAACCTCGTGCGCAATGCGACGCAGGCGGGCAAGCACGTCTCGGTTTCGGTCAAGCGGCGCGGCGATCAAGCGGTGATCGCGGTTGCGGACGACGGGCCCGGAATCCCGAAGGAGCTCCTCGCGAAGATCTTCGACCCGTTCGTGACGACGAAGCAGAAGGGCACGGGGCTCGGGCTCGCGACGAGCCATGCCGTCGTTGCGGAGCTGAACGGGCGGATCGATGTCGAAACGGATGCGGGCAAGGGCACGACGATGACGGTGACGCTCCCGATCGATGCGAGCGGCCGTCGCAAGATCTGATGATACGCTCGGTGCGTGCATTGCCCGGTGTGCTCGCAGGCGTTGGAGAACGGTGAGCTCGTGATGGTCTGCGGCAACTGCCACAAGGCGCTGGGTGGGCTGCAAGCGAATGCGACAGGGGAGTTCACGGTGCCCGCGCACGTGATCAAGGAGGCGCTCGCGGAGGCCGCGATCACGCCGCCGGGTGAGCGCGTGCAGGCCACGAACGTGTGCTCGTGGTGCGGCAAGCTCGAGGTCGATGTCCGGAAGTTGTTGGGGCGTGGCAACGCGGCGTTGTGTAACGAGTGTGTGGCCCTCGCCTGCGATGTGATGGAGGCCGAGCTCGGTCCGAACTGGAAGGGGTAGATTCGTACACGTGCTCGTGCGCGTGCTCGTGCTCGTCGCCGTGCGCGACTAGCGGCACATCTTGGTGAGCATCGAAACGACGCGAACGAGCAGCTCCTTTGCGGCAGCCAGCTCGTCGCTAGGAATGATTTCGAGCAAGGCTGTTACGTCGATGATGGCCGCACATTCCATCGCCTCGCCACGCGCGATCGCGTAGGTGTGGTTTCGATCGGCGATGGTGGTCTTGCCAGACGCCTCGGCGATATTCAGGGGGATCGACGTCGCGGCGCGACGCCATTGGTCGGTCAGCGACGCGTAGCCGCGGGGAACACGCGGGAGCGCCCGGAACACGAATGCGAGGTGTTCGATTGCGCACCGGTAGACGTCCAGCTTCTCGTGATCGAGCATGACGGGCGTTTCGGCCCTCGTCCCCGCCGGTTTCGCTGAATCGTGCACGGGTACGAACACGAGCACGAGCACGGGTACGAGGACGGTCGCACTGCCCTTTGGGATAGATCCGGGCGGATCACCCTGTCGGAAAACCAGCCAGCCGTGTATCGAGAAGACGGCAGGGGTTTCATGAAGACAGGTGGTTGCATTCGGCACGCGCGGTGCTTTAGGACGCCCAAGTTATGAGACTGGCGTTCGTTCTTGGTGTCATCGCGATGACGCGGATCGCCGCGGCCGATGATGAGACGCCCGGTGAGAATGTTCCGGCGGCGGCCGCCCCGGTCGCGGTCGCTCCCGATCAGGTGTCCGGCGTCGCGATCGACGAACACGGCGAGGATCATCCGGTTTATCGCGGACTCCTACTGCCAGTTCGCTACCTGACGATCGGCATCATGGCCCCGTTTCGCGGCGGTGCGTACCTGCTCGAGCGCTATCAGCTTCGCGACCGGATCGAACAGCTGCTGTTCAACGACGACGGCACGTTCGGCGTCTATCCGACCGCGTTCATCGAGAGCCAGCTCGGCTTCAACGTGGGTATCCACGCGATCGAGAGCAACGCATTTGGCCACAAGGAAAAGATTACGGCCGCCGCGAGCTACGGCGGCGAGTTCCAACAGGCCTACGAAGGCACGTTCGCGACCGGCGAGCTGCTGGGCGCGTTCCACATCCGCGCACGCGGCAGCTATCAGGCCTGGAATCGCTCGAACTTCTTCGGCATCGGCAACGCGAACCAACGCACGCCGGTGATGGAGACTCAGGTCGACGCGCTGACCGACGACACCTCGTACCACACGCGGTTCGGTCAGGACGTCAGCCACGGCGAGATCCAAGGGACGGTCACCGCTGTTGGCCCGCTGTCATTCGGCGTCACGGCCGCCTACACGAGGCGGCGCTTCAACGCGAACGCGATCGTCGACGAGTACGAGAAGACGATCGCGCAGTACGACGCGACCTCGCTCGTCGGCTACCTGACCGGCGTCGACAACTTCTACGGCGAGGCCTCGGTCACGTTCGACACGCGCTCGTATCGCAACCGCTACATCTCGCTGGCCGCACCCTCGACGGGATGGTGGGCGACGGCATGGATCGGCGACACGCAGGGCATCGAGAAAGATCCGTCGGACTACGTCCGCTACGGCGTCGACGTCCACCGCTACATCGACATCTATCACGGCGATCGCGTGCTGATCCTGCGCGGTTATCTCGAGGCCGTGACCGCGAAGCTCTCCGAGATTCCGTTCACGGATCTCCCGCGCATCGGCGGCAACGACATCCTGCGCGGCTACGAGGTCGACCGGTTTCGAGATCGCGCGGCCGCCGTAGTCACCGCCGAATACGACTGGCCACTTCACTACGGCCTGACCGGCTACATCTTCTGCGACATGGGTCGCGTCGCGAACAGCGTCGGCGATCTCGATCCATCGGACATCCACGTCGGCTACGGCGGCGGCATCCAGGTCCAGAGCCTCGCCGCATTCCTCGTGCGCGGCCAGATCGCATATTCCGGCGACGGCATCTTCTTTCGTCTCGCCCTCGACCCGATCGCCGACACGCGGTCGAAGCAGAGGCGGCTATGAAAGCCCTACTGTTACTCGTGATGGTCGGCTGCGCGAGCGAGACCGCGATCAGCCCACTCCGATTCCAAAACAAGCCGGCGGCGCAGCTCGTCGACGATCGTCACGACATGGCGAAGCCGACCACGAACGTGTTCGCGCGCTCGCTGTACATGCTCGACGTGTTCTTCGCGCGCCGCGTGCCGCGGATGATGGAGCTCCAACGCAACGAGTACGCGGGCGACGTCAACGCACTCGACGAAGTTCCGGACTCGACGTGGTTCCAGAACCGGATCGGCATCCGCGATCTCACGCCTGAAGAGATCGAGGCCGCAGGTCGCGAGTCGTTCGCATCGCCGAAAGGCCCGTGGGTGATCACCGGCACGAAGGTCGGTGGCGCGTCGCCCGGCTTCGTCGTGAAGGATGCCGCCGGCGCGAAGTTCATCATGAAGTTCGACACGAACGGCGAGCCGGACATGCAAACCGGCGCCGACGTCGTCGTCCAGAAGATCTTGTGGGCCGCCGGGTTCAACACGCCGGAAGATGCGATTCGTGTCGTCAAGCGTAGCGAGCTCTCGCTCGGGCCGACGGCGAAGGTCGAGGACACGTTCGGCAACAAGAAGAAGATGGTCGTGAAGGACATCGACGACGTCCTCGCGAAGGTCGATCACGAACCGGACGGCAGCTATCGCGTGCTCGTCAGTCGCTATCTCACGGGCGAGCCCGTCGGCGGTTACACGCAAGAGGGGCTGCGCGAGGACGATCCGAACGATCACGTGGTTCACGAAGATCGCCGCACGCTGCGCGCGCAACGCGTGTTCTTCGCGTGGCTCGGCAGCACGGACGTCAAAGAGGATAACGGCCTCGACATGTGGATCACCGACAAGACCGGTGGCCACTACCTGATGCACTACCTCGTCGATTTCGGCCTCGCCCTCGGCGTGTACGGCTACGACCAGCTCGATCCTTCGGACCAATACGCGAATACCGTCGCGCCCGAGGTGTTCTTGAAGTCGCTGGTGTCGCTCGGCTTCTGGACCAAGCCGTGGGAAGGCGCGGATGGTGCGTTGATCCGTGGCGTCGGCCGGTTCGAGAGCCGCCACTTCCAACCGCTGACCTGGAAGGATCGCTATCCGTATCGCCCGTTCGATCGGATCGAACCCGCGGACGCGTTTTGGGCATCGAAGATCATCCTCAAATTTACCGAGCCCCAGCTTCGCGCCGCCGTCGAGATGGGCGCCTACAAGGATCCGCGCGCCGTCGATTATCTGACGAAGACGCTATACGAACGCGCGCGCAAGACCGCGTACGCGTGGTTCGGCACGCTGTCGCCGCTCGACAACTTCCAACTCACCGACGAAGGCACGTTGTGCTTCGACGACCTGATGCGCGTGCACTTCTCCGGCGTGCCGAGCACGTCGTATGTCGCACACGTCTACAACTACGACGGCCGTGAAATCGGCAGCTCGAAGATCGAGAGCCTCGGCCCGCACGCGTGCATGATCGTGCCCGTCGGCGGCGATCACGAGCAGTACACGATCGTCGAGATCTCCGCGAATCGCGGCGGCGATGCGCTCTCACCCGTTCGCGTGCACCTCGCACAACAAGCAGGCGCATTGCGCGTGATCGGCATTCGCAGGAGTCGGCCATGAAGGGCGTCAAAGGCTTCATTCCGTGGAAAGAGGGCGAGCTCGGCATCGTCGCGTTGATGGCGGTGAACGTGTTCATCCTCCTCAGCACGTATTACCTGCTGAAGGTCGTGCGCGAGCCGCTGATCCTCGTCGGTGGCGGTGCCGAAGTGAAGTCGTACGCCTCGGCCGGTCAGGCGGTGCTGTTGCTCGCCGTCGTGCCCGGCTTTGGCCTGCTCGCGTCGAAGGTCAATCGCATTCGCCTGCTCGTCAGCATGCAGACGTTGTTCGCGGGATGCCTGATCGCGTTCTATTTTCTCGCGAAGGCCGACGTGCCGATCGGCGTCGCGTTCTATCTCTGGCTCGGCATCTTCAGCGTGTTGGTCGTGTCGAACTTCTGGTCGTTCGCGACCGACTTGTTCACGCAAGAGCAAGGCAAGCGCCTGTTCGGCCTCATCGGCATCGGCGCCTCGGTCGGTGCCGTCGCGGGTGCGGTGTTGCCCGAGCTGATCCACTCGTACGTCGGCACGTACGAGCTCATGCTGATCGCCGCGGGCGGCCTCGCGCTATCGGCCCTGCTCTACGTGACCACCGATCGGCTCGACATCCGCCATCACCCCGAACACGAGCACAAGCGCCGGCCCACGCACGCCGACGAAGCGATCGGCAAAGAGGGCGGCTTCCAACTCGTCCTGACGGATCGCTACCTGCGCTACGTCGCGGCGATGATCGTGATCGGCACCGTCGTGAACTCGAACGGCGAGTACATCATCGGCAAGCTGGTCTCGGCCGCCGGCGATCACGCGCCGAACAAGGGCGATTACATCGAGCAGTTCTACTCGCAGTACTACACGATCGTGAACTTTGCGGGCCTCGCGATCCAAGGCCTCGTCGTGACGAAGGTGATGGGTGTCGTCGGCGTGCGGCGCGCGTTGTTCATCATGCCGTTGATCGTGCTCGGCAGCTGGACCACGTTCTTGGCCGCGGCGATGCTGCAGGTGCTGCGCGTCACGAAGACGGCGGAGAACAGCATCGATTACTCGCTCAACAACACGTTGAAGCAGGCGCTGTTCCTGCCGACGACACGCGAGGTCAAGTACAAGGCGAAGGCGGCGATCGATACGTTCTTCGTGCGCAGCGCGGACGTGGTGTCGGCGGGGTTCGTGTTCGTGTTCGTGCAAACGCTCGGCGGCGGGCTTCACGTGATGGCCGCGATCAACATCGGGTTGACGATCGGGTGGTTGGTGCTCGCCCGAAATACGGGTAAGCAGTTCGACGAGCTCACGGCAAAGCCTGCATGAAACTTCCCAGAATCTTCCAGCGTCACCACGACGAGAACCAGATCGGCGCGTACACGCTGATCGAACGGCTCGGTCAGGGCGGCATGGGAGAAGTCTGGAGTGCGAAGCATCGCGAGCTGCTCCGGCCCGCCGCGATCAAGATCCTCTCCGCGGAGACGGCCGGCGAATCGCGCGACACCCTGAAGAAGCGGTTCGATCGCGAGGTCCACGCGACGGCGCAGCTGACGTCCCCGCACACGATCGCGATCTTCGATTTCGGCAAGACCGCCGACAATGGGCTGTACTACGCGATGGAGCTGCTGCAGGGCCTCGATCTCGAGCGGCTCGTCGCGCGGTTCGGGCCGCAGCCGGCCGATCGCGTCGGCTACCTGCTCCAGCAAGTCTGCGAATCGCTCGAGGAGGCGCACCATCGCGGCCTCGTCCATCGCGATATCAAGCCGGCGAATCTGTTCGCGGCCTCGCTCGGGATGCGCCTCGATTTCGTGAAGGTGCTCGATTTCGGCCTCGTGCGAGATATGGCGCACGATCTGAATCTGACCGCCGATCACACGGTGTCCGGCACGCCGGCGTACATGGCACCGGAGAGTGCGAAGGCGCACCAGTTCGATGCGCGCACGGATTTGTATTCGGTCGGCTGCGTCGCGTATTGGCTGCTCACCGGGCGAACGGTGTTCCAGGCCGAAACCAACGCCGCGATGATCGCCGCTCATATGTACGAAGATGTGATTCCGCCATCGCGCTTGACGGAGCTGACGATTTCGCCTGCGATCGAGAACATCGTGCTGCAGCTCCTCGCGAAAGATCCGGCGAACCGCCCGCAGTCGGCGGTGGAGCTGCGCGAGATGTTGGAAGCGCGCCCGCAGACGTGGACGCAAGATCGCGCCGAGGCGTGGTGGCGCGCGAACGTGCCCGACATCCTGGCGAAGTCGCGTGGCTGACGACAAGCGACTCACGCGGTTGGCGGCGGCCACGGGGTTCTTGGTGATCGCGGCGTTCGTCGCGGGCAAGGCCGCGCGCGATGCCACGGTGCTGTCGAGCTTCTCGATCAAGCTGCTGCCCACGTTCGTCGGGATCGGAGCGGCGATCACGATCCCGCTCGTGCTGTTGATCGGACGGCGGCTCTCCGAGAAAGGCCCCGCGTGGTTGTTCCCGCGGATGAATACGTCGAGCGCGATCTTCCTGATCGTCGAGTGGTGGTTCCTGCCGAGCAAGACCGCGGCGGCGATCGCGTACGTCCATCTCGCGGCGCTCGGCCCGGTGTTCGTCAGCGGCTTCTGGTCCACGCTCAACGAGCGGCTCGATGCGCGCGCGGCGAAGCGCGCGATCGGCAACGTCGGATTCGCGACCACGCTCGGTGGGATCGCGGGCGGCCTGGTCGCCCAGCTCGTCGCCGCGACGATGCAACCGTCGACGATCCTGTTGGTCGTCGCCGGCATGCAGCTCGTGTGTGCGGCACTGCTGGTCGCGCTCGGGCGGCACGTGCAGGTCGCAGCTGTCGATAAAGATCCGTCGATCTGGGCGGGCACGCGGGTGATCGCGCGCTCGCGCTTACTGCGCAACGTGGCGGCGCTCGTGATCCTCGGCGCGATGGGCGCAGCGGCGCTCGATTACGTGTTCAAGGCGGATGTCGTGCGGACGGGCACGCCGCTCAAGGCGCTCGCGCTGTACTACACGGTGACGTCGGTGCTAACGGCGATCGTGCAAGCGGTCGCGACGGACAAGACGATCGCGAAGCTCGGCGTCGCGGGAAGTGCGATCGCACTGCCGATGACCGTGGCCGGGTTCGGTGCAGCGCTGCTCGCGTTGCCGGTCGCGAAAGGTCTAACGGCGATCGCGCGCGGTGCAGAGCTCGTGATGCGGAGCTCGATCTATCGCGCGGGCTACGAGCTGTTGTTCGCGCCGTTGCCGGCGGCGGACAAGCGACCGGCGAAGGTCGTGCTCGATGTCGGTGCGGAGCGTGCCGGTGACATCCTCGGATCGCAGCTCATCTCGCTGCTGCTGTTCGTGCTGCCGCACGCGCGCTATTCGATCATCCTCACGGCGATCGGGTGCGGCGTGCTCGCGATCGGCGTGGCGCTCAACCTGCCGCGCGCGTACACGGCGGAGCTCGAAAAGAGCCTGCTCGCCCAAGGCCCTGCCCCGGTGGCGGCGACATCGCTGCCGATTCCGGCGGTGCCGGGAAGTGGCGGCTACAACATCTCGTCGACGCGGCCGATCGCGAAGACGCGCGATTCATTGGCGGCCGTTGTCGAGGATCTGCGCAGTGGTGATCAGCACCGGGTCGAGATGGTGCTCGAAGATCCGGTCACGCCCGAGCTCGTGCCGCTCGTGTTGCCACTGCTCGGGTGGCAGCCGGTGAGCGATCTGGCGGCGGCGCGGTTGCGCGAGATCGCGCCGCGCGTGACGGGCACGATCGTCGACGCGCTCCTCGATCCGGAGACCGACTTCACGGTGCGCCGGCGCCTGCCCGCGATCCTCGAAGCGGGCGATCCGGAACGCGCGCAGTACGGCCTGTGGCGCGCGCTTGCCGACGAGCGGTTCGAGGTGCGCTATCGCTGTGGCAAGGCGCTCGCGAAGCTGCGCGATGCCGGGACGAAGATCGCGGTGACGCCCGATCAGGTCTACGACGCGGTGTTGCGCGAGGTCAGCGTGGATGTCCGGATCTGGAAGGGCCGCAACTTGCTCGACGGCTATCAAGGTCCGCCGACGGAGATGCGGCTCTATCGCGCGCTCGAAGAACGGTCGTCGACCGCGCTCGATCACGTGTTCACGTTGCTCGGGCTCGTGCTGCCACCGCAACCGCTAAAGATCGCGCTCGCCGCGCTGTCGACGGATGACCGCACGTTGCACGGCACCGCGCTCGAGTATCTCGAGAGCGTGTTGCCGCCGCGCGTACGTGGCCCGCTATGGCCGTTCCTCGAGCTCGATGCGTCGGCGAAGCCGGATAACGGCACCGCGCCGCACGACATCGTCGCAGGCTTGGACGCGCATCCGTCGATCCTCGCGTATCTCGATCCCGAAGACGACGATCCGGGGAACTAAGGCGCGAAGTGCTGATGCGAGGTTCGCTTCGCATCGAACGTCTTCACTTGCTCCGGCGTGTACGTGATGTGCGAATGGATCCAGCCGATCACCATCGCTCGCGCGCGATCACCCGCGTGTCCGGACGGCGAGTCACCTTCGTCGCACTCGTCCCACATCGCGAACAAGAACGCGCGTCGATCGTCCGCGCCCGGCGTGCCGGCCCACAACGCTTGGAGATTCTGCTGCATCAGCTCGTCCGCTTTCGACAGCTGCTCGGTCTTATACGCCGCACCCTTCACCGCACGCTCCTCGCGCGTCGCATCGAGCAGCGCGAGCTTCTTCGACGCGTTCGGATCGATGCCCGCTTTGCGCATCAGATACGACGTCAGATCGAGCCGGCCACTGACGATCGAGATGCCGTTCTGGCCCATGTGCTTCGGATGCTCGTCGTTGTACGGATTGTCGCGATGCTGCGCGCCGCGCTCCGCCGCCGATAGATCGCCGGTATCGCAATCGGTCTGGTACTGCGCGCAGACCTCGTTGATCCCGCGCTTCGCCTCCGGCGTATCGAACTGCGTGTTCATCCGCTTCATGTCTTCGGATTCCTGCGCGGCATCCGCGAACGCCGCACCCATTTCCTTGAACTGATGGAGCAGTGCGCTCGGCGTGATCCCGATATGCGCGTCGAAGTCGCGCTTGTCGTGGAAGTGCGCGGTGCCATCGCGATCGACGGTCACCACCGTCGACGAATCCTCGATCCGCATCTTGCCGTTGCCCGCGTCGTGCAACTTTCCCGACGGCTGCAACTGACTCGGCTCGTGTCCCGGGGCATTCGCGATCGCCGCGATCTTGTCCGGATCGACGACGAGGTCGCCCGACCCTCTCATCTTCATCATGTCGCCGGCCGATCCAGAACCGGTGCCTTCGCCCGACCCGGATCCCGGTTCGGTGCCGTCGGCCGCCGTCGTCATGCCCTGCGACGCGCCGCGACCCTGCGACACCGACGCCATCGCGACGCGCGTCGGTACTGACGCGACCACCGCTGCACCTACGTCGCCCGGCACCGTAGTGTTCGTGTCGATCCACGTGACTTCGATGATCTGCGGGAGCTCGTGTTCGGTCGGCGTCGGAGGCTCGAGATCCGGCCACTGCCAATCGGGCTCCGGAGCCGCCGTGCGGAGCAGCGACAGGAGCGCCGCATGAACCGCCAGCGAGACGAGCACGACCCGCCACATAAGCCTGAGACTGCCCCAACTCGCCACCGGTTGCCCGCGGTATTCTCGACGCGTTGCGTTCCCTCGTGCGCCTCGCCGGATGGCTGATCGGGATCCTCTTGATCCCCGGCGTGTTGGCCTCGCTCGCCGGTGCGATCGGGCTCGTCACCGGAATTTCGCTCGTCATGCTGGCGATGCTGTGGGTGTGGTTGTGGCTCCCGCGGACGGCGCACAGCTCGTTCGAAGCGGGCAACTTCAAGCGCGCGCGGCGCCGCTACGGCATCGTTCAACTGCTAACGCGCTCGACCGATCGCGCACGCGCCGCACTGCTCTCGCGGATCGGCTGTGCGATCGCCGCACGCGATCTCGATGGCGCCGACAGGTTACTCGCCGGCGTCGACGCCGGTGTGCTCGACGCGCAAGAACGCGCGGTCTGGTTGAATAACCGCGCATGTGTCGTCCTCGGCCGATCGGGAGATGCTCGCGCCGCACTCGCGCTCGTCGACGAGGCCACGATGCTGCGCCCCGACGTGCCGGCGCTCCAACACACGCGCGGCATGGCGTTGATCGCCGTCGGCCGGATCGACGACGCGATCGCGGTCCTCGACAAGATGCGCGCGGCCGGCGAATTGTCGTCGCGACTCGAGGCCGATCGGTGCCGCGAGCTCGCACTCGCGTGGGCGAAAAAAGGCGAGGCGGCGTACAGCGACGACTACCGAATGCGCGCCGACGCACTGTCCCCGCGTATATGATCGCGACGTGAGAGGGCTGCTGCTGATCGCCGTGACCGCGTGCCGGTTTTCCCCCGGCGAGACCGGCACCGGATCCGGCTCCGCCGACGCGGCGATTCCGGGTGGCGACGACGCCCAGATTCCCGGCGACGGCTCCGCGCGCGATCCGAACGACCATCTGATCGCGTATTACGAGATGGAAACGATCGACAGCAAGACCGCCGCCGACTCCAGCGGCCATCACCACACCGCAACGTGCACGAGCTGCCCGACGGTCAAGGCCGGCCACAAAGGCATGGGCTTCGACTTCGACGGCACCACGCGCTTCGACGTTCCCGACGACGGCTCGTTCGACAGCTCGACCGCGTTCACAATCGCGATCTGGGTGAAGTGGACGATGCCGAGCTACATGGGTCAGCAGTATTCGTGTCCCGTCGGCAAGGTGTTTCAAAACGGCATCTACAACTCGTACGAGCTGTGTAGCGACAAGACCGCCGGCAAGTGGCTGTACGACACCACGCAGGTCGACGGCAACGGCAACCCACAATTCGACTCGATGTATGCGCCGATCGCTGGTCCCAAAAACAACGACTGGCACCACGCCGCGATGGTGTGGGATGGCAGCGTGAAGACGCTCTACATCGACGGCATGGACGTCATGCGCGACATGCCACGCACACCCGTGTTCGACGCGACCGGCCCCCTGACGTTCGGCGCCGACACCGATGGCGGGTTGCAGAGCTCGCCGTTTACCGGAACCGCCGACGAATTACGCATCTACGACGTGGTCTTGTCCCCGAGCGAGATCGCCGCCCTCGCCGCCCCGTAACGTGCTAGACAGCCGGGCGAATGTCCGAGCGTCTCGTCACCCTGGGTAAGAAGCCCGATGCGCCGGCACGCCCGGTCGTCGCGGCGGATGCGCCGAAGGTCTACGTCGAGACGTACGGCTGCCAGATGAACGTGGCCGATAGCGACCTGATCGGCAGCGTGCTCGCTGGCGCCGGTTACGGCACCACGGATCGCGCGGACAGTGCGGACGTCATCATCGTCAACACGTGCGCGGTGCGCGAAAAAGCCGAAGACCGCGTGCTCGCGCGCGCGAGCGAGTTGGGCGCGTTGAAGAAGAAGCGTCCCGGCACGGTGCTCGCGATCGTCGGTTGCATGGCGGAGCACTTGAAGGAAGGCCTCGCGGACAAGGCGCCGGCGGTCGACGTGATCGCGGGACCGGATTCGTATCGCCGGATGCCGGAGATGCTCGCCGCCGCACGTGCGGAACGCCAAGTCGATATCAAGTTGGATAAAGCCGAGACCTACGATGGTCTGTCGGGTGCGATCGGTGGCGATGGCGTCTCGGGCTTCGTCACGATCCAGCGCGGCTGCGACAAGTTCTGCACGTTCTGCGTGGTGCCGTTCACGCGCGGTCGCGAACGCGGTGCACCGCCGCGCGAAGTCTTGCGTCAGGTGCGCGAGCTCGCGGATGCCGGGTATCGCGAAGTCACGTTGCTCGGGCAGACCGTGAACTCGTACGCGTTCGAGGACGTCACGTTCGCCGAGCTGCTTCGCGCGGTCGCGAAGGTCGATGGCATCGAGCGGATCCGGTTCACGTCGCCGTATCCGGTCGACTTCACCGCGGACGTGATCGCGGCGATCGCCGAAGAGCCGAAGGTCTGCAAGTACGTCCACCTACCGGTGCAATCGGGCTCGGATGTCGTGCTCGAGCGGATGCGGCGTGGCTACACCGTCGCGGACTATCACCGCATCGTTGCGGATCTCCGCGCGGCGATGCCGCACATCGCGTTGTCGACGGACATCCTCACCGGCTTCTGCGGCGAGACCGATGCCGATCACGAGCAGACGTTGCAGCTGATGCGCGACATCCGGTTCGACAGCGCGTTCATGTTCGCGTACTCCGAGCGCGATCTCACCTTCGCGGCGAAGAAGCTACCGGATGACATCGCACCCTCGGTGAAGCAGAAGCGGCTCGCCGATATCGTCGCACTGCAAGAGAAGATCAGCGCCGAGGTGTTCGCCGCGCACGTCGGTCGCAACGAGCGCGTGCTCGTCACCGGGCCGAGCAAGCGCGATCCGAATCAGCTCGTCGGTCGCTCGGATGGGTTCAAGAGCGTGATCCTGCCGGCGGGCGTCGGCACGATCGGCGGGCTCGTCGACGTGACGATCGCGCGCGCGACGATGGCTACGCTATTCGCTGGATGATTTCGGCGGCGACGCGCTTCGACGTGAGCAGCGTGACGTGGCCGAGATCGTCGAACACGATCCGCTCGGCACCCGCAACGTCGGGTTGACCGTCGGCGGGAACTAGCGCATCCGCGCGCGACAGGATCGTCGTGATCTTCGCGTGTGATGGTGGTGTGGCAGCGGCGAGGCGCGTGACGAGCTTGCTTCCGAGGACGAGCTCGCGCGCGGGATGGCCGATGCCGAGCTTGCCCATGTCGGTGCCGGCGTGCGGTGACCCGAGCGTGATCAACCGATGGACGTGCGGATCGCCGCCGGCGAGCGTCACGTAGTAGCGCGCGACGACGCCGCCCATCGAATGGCCGATGATGTCGACCTCGGCGGCACCGGTGGTTTCGCGAACCTCGTCGACGAACCAGCCGAGCTGGCGTGCGCCTGCCGCGATCCGGCCGAGCGTCCAATACTCGAAGCCGAACACCGGGCCGAGGTTGGCCGCGCGCAATCGCCGCGCGAGCGGATAGAAGTTCGCGCGGTTCATCGCGTAGCCGTGCAACACGATCACCGGGCGCGGGCCGTGGCCGCTCGGCAGCTTCAAAAAGCCCAACGGTCGTGCGAGCGAAACCGCGAGGCTCGCCGCCCACTCGCCGAGCGCGGCCTTCACACCGCCACGTGCGCGATACGCGTGAGGCACGAGTGGATACACGCCGGTGAACATCAGCGCGTTCGACACGCCGGCGACGGTGCCGCGCCAGGCGAGGTGCTTCAACGAATGTCGGCGTTGCACTTAAACTTCGAGGCCGGGTACGTCTGCTTCGATCTCGACGGCGATCTCTTTCGGAATCCCGAGCAGGCCCTGCAGCCGGTCCAACATCTTGCGCTCGGCATGCGCGAACACGTGATCGACGATCGCCATCCGGCATGCCGCGCGATAGATGCCGCGCCGCGCCTCCGGATTCAGGTTCTGCAGATACACGTTCGGCAGATCGATCTTCTTGTCCAGCAGGTGATTCGCCAGGTCGCGCTCGTCCTCGGTCAGCTCGGCATTGCGAACCAACCGGCGCATCCCTTCGGCCTCGGCTTCCGCGATCATCCCGTCAGCCCACGCGACGGCGGCCCACACCCGAATGACGGAGAGGATCTGAGACTCGGCCATAGGCCTAGTCTCTCACAGGCCCAGTTGGAGCCCGATCCGCTTGTGCACCAGATCGCGCAACGTCTGGCGCAGCTCCTCGCCGGACTTCGAGGCCACCCATTTGTGATCCGCGACGGGATCGAAGTGCCAAGCCGTCGAGATCGCGGCCATCCAGATCTGCCGCGCCGCACGGTGGGAATTGATGACGATCTTCGTCCCGTCCCGGAGATCGAGGCGGAGCACTCCGTCGGATACCTCGACCTCTACCTGATCGGGGTCCACGTCGGAAAAGGCATCCTCGATCGCGGCCAATTCTTCGTGCGCAGCGTGGTCGAACGCAGCTTCGTCCATGGCGCAGGATATAGCGTACAATGAGGCCGATGTCGGGCACCGCGGACCTCGACCTCGACGAGATTGCCCCCGTCGAGCGTGAAGGCCGCGAAACACTTCTGCCGTCGGTCACGCGCTCGGTCCTCTCGACGAAGAGCTTCGTCGCGTCCGAGCTCGACATGGACACGCCGGATCCCGACGGCGAGCCGGTCACGCTCGTCGGCGGCCGCCGGGGCGCTCGCGCCGGTGACGTGATCGGTGGGCGCTACGTCGTCGAGGGTCAGCTCGGCCGCGGTGGCATGGGCCGCGTGATGAAGGTCCGCCACTCGGCGCTCGGCAAACCGTTCGCGCTGAAGCTGATCAAGAGCGCGATCGCCACGAACCCGAAAATCCGCGAGCTGTTCTATCGCGAGGCCCGGCTCGCCTCCGCGCTCGCGCACGACAACATCTGCTCGATCGTCGACTTCGGTCAGGACGCCACGCACGGCTTGTTCATGGTCATGGAGCTCCTCGAGGGCCAGACCGTGCACGCGAAGCTACGTCACTCCGGGCGGCTCACGCCGAAGGTCGCGTGCGATGTGATGTGGCAGATGGGCGATGCCGTCCGGTTCATCCACGGTCGCCAGATCCTCCACGGCGACATCAAGACCGAAAACATCTTCATGGTCCGTACGCCGGCGCAGCGCCGGTTGATCAAGCTGCTCGACTTCGGCTTATCGCGCGCGGATCTCGGTCGTGATGATGGCGTCGATGGCACGCCGGAATATCTGTCGCCCGAACGGATCGAAGGCGCCCCGGCCTCGCCCGCGAGCGATATCTACGCGATGGGGATCGTGTTCTTCGAATTGCTCACCGGCAAGCTGCCGTTCACGGGCAACTCGGCGAAGGACGTGATGGGCCAGCAGCTGCAGGCAAAGATGCCGCTGCCGTCCGCGATCCTCGGCGATGCCGAGCCGCTCGACGAGCGTGCCGATCAGATCATCGCGCGTGCGTGCAACAAGGATCCGGCGAAGCGGCATCCCGACGTGCCGTCGTTCCTCTACGAGCTTCGCGCGTTGATGGGCATGCTCGGCATGGAGCAAGGCTCCACGCGTCGTCGTGCCTTGGCACCGGATTCCACGCGTGAACGTCGCGAGCACGATCACCGCGTCAAAGCCGCGGCCGAAGTGTTCGGCTCGGTCGCGATTCCGATGGCGTCGGTCGATCCGGCCGGGCGCGTGCGCGTCGCGAATCACGCGTTCCTCGAATTCCTCGGTGCTGCGGGTGATGCCGGCGGCCTCGAGCTACGTGATTCGGCGTTGCCCGAGGTCTATCCCACGCTGTTCGAGGATCTCGAGCTCGTCGCAGCGAAGCGCCAGCCGATCAAGCGCGTCATCTATCTCAATGAAGGTGGCGATCGCGTGGTCGAAGCGGCCATCGTGCTATCGCCCGCGCCGGCGTCGTCGGAAGTCACGGCGGGCGAAGTGCACCTCGTGTTGCATCCGCTGCGCGCATTGCTCAGCTAGCCGAGTCAACTCGACTTGTTTTTCTCTCTCCGAGCATCTTGCTCGGCGACGTAAGCATCCAACTTGCGCTCTACTTCCTTCACATCTACGTCGTCCACATCTGCTCCGACCGGAAATGGTGGCATGGCTGACTCGACTTGAATCCATAAACTGAAAGCGCCTTGTAACGCTGCGACTTCTTCGACTGCGGATCGTAGTTCCACGTCGTGGATCTCCGCAGCCTTCTCACGAGCGAGTTGCATCCGGTTTGTGGGGGACAGTTCATCCCACTCTTCTCCTGGGCCTGTCACGAAACTAACGAATGCGTCCTCTGCCGACGACGACGTCACAATCTTAGACATCGCGGCGACCCGCAGTAGCTCCTCGAACATCTCGTGGCGCAACTCGAACCATCGGTTGACCACCGAGTCCTCAAACATGCTTGCGCGCAACTGTTCAGCCCGTTGGGCCAAGTGTTTGTCGAGCGAGGGAGACACTGCAAAGACTCCCACACGATCTTGCAACCTCTCCACTAGCGAACCCGATCTATCAATTGCCCAAAATTTTCAATCTGACTGTTTTCGACAAATTTCATCGTCCATCCGAGCTTTCCGGCGCGCGCCGTAATTTGGTCCTGCAACGCGGGCTTGAGCCCGGAGAAGCCCTCGCGGCTCACAAAGAGCACCTTCGCTTTCACGTCCGTGATCCTGCGGTCCAGCTTTCGCACAATTTCAGCAACGGCACCATTGTGTGCCTCTAACTGGGCAAAGACCTCGTTGCGATGCTCTATCCATGTGCTTGTGCTCCAGTGTTTCACCTCTCCAAAGACCAATTCTGCCCGGTCACTCAACGCAACGATATCAATGCTTTTTTGCGTTGCCCCATAGGATACTTCACGAACTACTTTTGTGATTCTCGCATCAGCCCTCGCACCCAACACCGAAGTCCGAAATATTTCGGTCTTCATTATTTGCCCACCGGTCCGTGCCTCGCTCGATGTTTCCGCGCTTGCCGAATATGGCATCCGCCTCATCGAAGAGAAGGACAGCTCCACCTCGTTCGGCGGTATCGAATAACCGCCGGATCCGCTTCTCGGTCTCGCCAACATATTTGTCGACGATCTGCGACAGATCGACGTGAATCAAATCGAGTTCGACTGCTCGAGCAATTACCTCCGCGGCGTGTGTCTTACCCGTCCCACTCGGGCCGTGGAATAGCGCCGTAATGGCCTTGCCTCGATCGCCGCGAGCAAGTCCCCATGTTTCATGAACTTCGTACCTAAGGTTCGACTGATTCACTAGCTCGTGAAGCGCAGCAGTCGCGCTCGGTGCAAGTACCAGAGTGTCCCAATCTGCTCTGGGTTCGATGCGATGCGCGAGGTCATCGAGCTGGAGACGTGCAGCCTCGCGGCAACGTGCCCAAATGTTCGCGAAAGACGGAGCGATTCGCGCCGACGAGACAATGTCCTGAATTTGCGATGGTGTGAGGCGAAACTGATAAGCGAGCGCGCCAGCATCCCGGTCACGACCTGGGAGCACTTGGTCCCACAAGGCATAGCGCTCGGCTGCAGACGATTCTGGGACTGCGAACGATGTTGCTGCCTTGTTGAGCTTTAGTACTTCGGCGGCACACACGACGATCGGAACGGAAAGGTTGTTCGCGAACAGTCGCGCAGATCGGGAAACTTCCGCTGAATCGTCAACATCGAGATCTACGACTGGGAGTACGCCACTCAACAATACCTCGCGCTCGACCAATCTCTGAAGCAGGTCAAAAACCTCCAAGGAGAGCAGAAGGCTCGACGCACGAATCCACAACGGCAGGCGCCCCGAGATCTTCGCGATGGCGGTAATCAAAACACCCCGTCCTCTTGCGTCGCCCCCAAACACCTGGAGACTTTGCCCCTGAGAGACGGCGCTCGCTAACACACGAACGAATTCGCTTTGGCTCGGAGTCAGAGGGCCACTGCTCTCGTAAACCTGTGTAGTATGCGGAAGAATACGCTCGTCCAGGGTCTCGACCCCGAGCATAAAAGACAACACGCGTTCGTCGATGCTAAGTGGCGCTTCAATGGTGCCAAAGCCAGACGCTAGATTCAAAATGCCGTGTCTCCGGAGAGGTCGCGTTGGTGCAGCTGCATCGAGATGCGCCTCGGGGAGATGCTCGAATGCGTAACCGAACGTGAGCATTCCACCGATCCGCGAAGACACGGCCGGGGTCATCGCGTAGCCCGCACATAAGACAACCAGCGCGGCCTCGAACGTGCTCAGATCGAAGAGACTTCGCAATCGATCTACGGTTTCGTTCTCAATCACGAGGCACGTGCCGTCGAGTTGCCCGATCACCTGCTCGACTACCTGTAGTAACGACGCTCGCAGCTCCATCCCCGGGTGATGCTAGTCCATCAGGTTCAAGCACAATGAATCGATCGCAATTCATCGAAACGATCACTGCAGCATTTTGCAGCACTCGCTCGAGTACCGAGATCTGATCTTCGAAAAGTGCGGGAGCGCTAGTGACCTTTCGATCATCGTCTGGTTAATTGACGGCGCGGTCGCTGTCGAAGAGTGAGCGGCCGGTTCGTTAGCGGGTGAAGAACGACTCTTCGTAAAGGTGGTCACGTGCAACTCACGTATCCGGGCGTATACGTCCAGGAGATTCCGAGCTCCGTTCGGCCGATCGCGACGGTTTCGACCTCGGTCGCGGCGTTTGTCGACGCGTTCCCGATGGGCGACACGGACGTCGCAATCCAGATCTTCGGTATGGCCGACTTCGAGCGCGTGTTCGGCGGCGTCTCGGAGAATAGCCCCGCGAGTTATCAGATCTCGCAGTTCTTCTTGAACGGTGGGCCGAGTGCGTGGGTCGTGCGTGTGGCGCCGGGCGGTGTCGCCGCAACGGTTCAACTGCTCGACACGAACACCACTCCACTCGTTTATCTCGTCGCGACTGCGGTGAGTCCGGGGACCTGGGGGAACTCGGTTCGGATCTCGATCGATCCGGTGCTCAAGAGCGCAGGTGGCGACCAAGACCCGAACCTCTTCAATCTTACGGTCACGCGTTACAGCGGAACCTCGCCGACAACATCAGAGAAGTACTCCGGGCTGAGCCAGTCCACATTCGCGACACAGGTCAACGCGAGCTCGCAGTTGATCTCGATCGAGAGCAAAGTCGTAACGGATCCGGCGACGCCGCCTTTGTCCAAGCAGACACCTGCCTTCAACGGCACATATACGACGACGGCGCTCGGCCCTGTCGATACCGCGAAGGTCAACAATGCGCTCTTCAAGGTCAACGATTCGACCGCCACGTTGACGCTTCCGGCAAGCCTCTCGAGTCCCGCGCCAACCAGCATCACGCCAGACCAACTCCGGGGCATGCTCGAAATTGCCATTCGTGCGGCTGCATCCTCGGCTCATCCCGAGCTCGCTGGCGTTCGCGTCAGCCTCGTCGGTAGCCAACTGTTTATTCGGATCGATCCCCGCACGACTGGATACAACCCGACCGCGGCTCTGACGTTTGTTCAACTCAGCGGATCGCCTCCACCCAACTTCGTAAACCTGAACTTCGCCGATATCGCGTTCGACAAGCGAATCGATAACGTCCAGGAATATGCGCTCGGCGACACCACCGCGACCACCTACAAGAGTGCGGGCGCGGTCGGATCGGATGGTGGCGCCCCCGATGCAACGGCGCTGATCGGAAATCGAGATCACAAGACCGGGATCTACGCTCTCGAAAACGCGGACCTGTTCAACATCCTGTGCCTGCCGGTCGTCTCCGAAACGCTGTCAGGTGGACAGGCGACCGCAGTGATGGCGGAAGCGCTTGCCTACTGCACAGAACGTCGTGCGATGTACATCGTCGACATTCCGGCAGACACGAACACGCCCGTCAAGATTCAGAACTGGGTGCAGACGAACTCCAGCTTCGTCCAGTCGGAAAACTCCGCGATTTACTTCCCGCGCGTCGAGCTCACCGATCCGGCCGACAACTACGCGGTCAAGTCGTACCCGAACAGCGGCACGATCGCCGGCATCTGGGCGAAGACCGATAACGACCGCGGCGTGTGGAAAGCACCGGCCGGCATCGACGCCGTGCTCCGCGGCGTGACCTCGCTCGACTATCTGATGAGCGACGGCGAGAACGGCGTGCTCAATCAACTCGGCATCGATTGCCTGCGCAACTTCCCCGTGTACGGCCAGGTCGTGTGGGGCGCGCGCACGATGGAAGGCGCCGACGCAATGGCATCGCAGTGGAAGTACATCCCGATTCGGCGCCTCGCGTTGATGATCGAGGAGTCACTGTTCCGCGGCACCAAGTGGGTCGTGTTCGAACCGAACGACGAGCCGCTGTGGGCGAAGATTCGCCAGAACGTCGGCGCGTTCATGACGCAGCTGTTCCGCCAGGGCGCGTTTCAAGGCAGCACGCCGGACAAGGCGTTCTTCGTGAAGTGCGACGGCGAAACCACCACGGCGGCGGACCGCAACGCAGGTGTCGTCAATATCGAAGTCGGATTCGCGCCGCTCAAGCCGGCCGAGTTCGTCGTGCTCAAGATTTCGCAGATTCCAGATCTGGTTTAGTGGGGATTTGTCATGGCGAATGGCTTTACCAAGAGCGCACGGCAGAATCCGTATCCGACGTTCAAGTTCCGGCTCGTCGATAGCAACAACAAAGTGTTGTTCGGCGTCAGCAAAGTCGGCGCATTGAAGCGGACCACGGAAGTCGTCAAACATCGATCTGGCGGACAGAACAGCTTCGATCACAAATCGTGGGGCCGCAGCACGTTCGACGCGATCATGCTCGAGCGCGGCGTCACCCAGGATCGGGACTTCGAGACGTGGGCGCAGATGGTCGCCACGTGGGACGGCGACGCGAGCACGAACATCGCGAGCTTCAAGCGCGAGCTCACGCTCGAATTCTTGAACGAACGCGGCCAGGTCGTGATGCGTTACTTCCTGCACGGCTGCTGGGTCAGCGAGTACACCGCGCTGCCGGAGCTCGACGCGAACGGCAACCACGTCGCGCTCGAGACGCTCAAGGTCGAGCTCGAGGGCTGGAATCGCGATCTCGATACCGTCGAACCGGCCGACGACGATCCGGTGCCCGCAGTCGCCATCGAGTAGCAAGCGATGGACGCGTTCGACTTCGTCACGACGTTCGCCCGCCGCAACGTCGCCGATGCCCGGGTTCGCCCGTACGGCGTCGACGTTGCGGATCTGGCGATCGATTTCGATGCGCCGCGGCCGATGGTCGCGACGCGCGTGATCGCGGCGTGCTTGCGCGTCGATGACGAAGCCGTGTGGAACCTGACCGTGCGCGATCGGATCCTGCTCCTGCTCGGCATCAGCGAGATGTCGCTCGCGCAACCGATCGAGGCGCACGTCGCGTGTGCGTGCGGCGAGACCGCGGTGGTGGAGCTAGCGACGAGCGAGCTGGCTGCGTTCGTCGAGGAGCGAGCGAGTACGCCACTCGTCGCGGGCGAGCTCGAGCTGCGGCTGCCGACGGGACGCGACCAACTGCGCTGGACGACCTTGCGGAGTACGAACATCGCGCTCGACGTGCTCGCGGATCTGGTCGTCACGGGCGAGCTCACCGACACGCTCGTGCCCGCCGTCGATCAAGTCCTCGCACACGCGGATCCGCTGATCGAATTCGCGGTCGAAACGTCGTGCACCAAGTGCAACGCAGCGCTGTCGAAAGACATCGACCTCGAGCGCATCGCGCTGGTGCGCCTTCGGAACGCGCGCCGGATCTTGCTCGAGCAGGTCCACGCGATCGCATCCACATATCACTGGACCGAAGCCGAGATTTCCACGTTGCCGGCGTGGCGCCGCGCCGAATACGCCGCGCTCGTGAGGGCCGTGTGAGCTACGCGCAACGCCTCGCCGCGATGTCGCGTGGTCCCGCGCCACGTGCCGTTGCCGCGCCTGCGGTAACGACCGACGCCGAAGCACCGCGCGAAGAAGTCGTCGAGGTCGAAGCCGCGCGTCCACCCGCCACAGCGCCCTCGCCGGCTCCGGTTGCGAAGCCACGCCCGACACCGACGGAAGCAGCGCCACCCGCCGATCGCGTGATGGCGGCCGAGCCCGCACCCGCGCGGTCGAGCTCGATCGTGAAGCGCCAAGCGCCTGCCGCCGAGCAGATCGTCCGCGAGATCGAGCACCACACGATCGTCGAGCGCGAGCGCGAACCGATCGCGATGCCGGCGCAGGCGAAGTGGCTGAGCGAGGATCGCGCAGCGCCCGATCCGCTCGTCGAGATCGCTGGCGAGAACCAGGATCTGCAAGCGCTCCTCCGCAGCGTGCGCGCGTGGACGTCGAGTCCGCCCACACCGATCGAAGCACCCGAGCCCACAGTCACGGAAACACCCGCGGTCGCGTCACCGCAACCCGCACAGGTCTCGATCGGCAACGTCGTGATCACCGTCGAAGATGCGCCCGCACCTTCGCCCGCACGCGGCCGCGCCGCCGCACCCGCGCGCACCACCCAGAGCGATCGCCTCGGTCGCTCGCACATCCGAGGTGGCTGATGCCGACGATCGACAAGCTCACGATCAAGCTCCGCGGCGTCTCGAAGTCCGATGCACGCCGGCTCGCGAGCCAGCTCGGTCCCGCGTTGCAACGCGCGATCGGGACTTCGCCACTCCAATCCGCCAAGCAGCTCGACGTGAAAGTGCCGAATGGTCGCGGTGCGCTCGCCGATCGCATCGCCACACCACTCGCGAAGGCCATGCGCGGAGGTTCGCGATGAGCTTCCTCTTGAAGGGCGCACTCGTCGAGTACCACTCCGGTCTCGGTGGCGGCATCCCGAACATCGTGATGTTCCAGTTCAACCCGGAACAGATCACGCGGACGATCGAAATTCCCGAGCGGCCGTCCGGCGCATCGCTACGCGAAGTGAATCAGTCCGGCGAGATTCCGATCGAGCGGATCAGCCTCGTCGCTCACTTCTCCGCGCAAGAGGATCTGACGCGCGCGAAGGTGATCACGCAAGGCGTCGGCATCGGCCCGCAGCTCGCGGCACTCGACAAGCTCGTGCGTCCGGCCGGTCCGATCAGCGGCCTCATCGGCAAGGCCGTCGACAAGATCGGTTCGCTCGTCGGCAAAGGCGGCAACACGTCCCAGAACGTGCCGCGCGAGGCCTATCCGCGCGTGCTGTTCGTGTGGGGAGCCTCGCGCGTCCTGCCGGTGACGATCGACGGCCTCACGATCACCGAGAAGCAATACGACCGCCTGCTCAACCCGACCCTCGCCGAAGTCGCGATCGCGATGACCGCGATCATCCCGGACCCGTGCTCCGACGATCCGATCGCGAAGGGCGCGTATCTCGCATCGCAGGTCGCGCGCGATCTACTCGCCAGCGAGAACGCGTACGACAGCACGCTGAGCATCCTCGACCTGGTCCACTTCTAATGGCGTTCCTACCTTCATCGCGCTACGCGAAGCTCGCGACCGTCGACGTTCCCGCGCCGAACGGCAAGGTCGCGACGATCGTGAAGCTGCGCCGCCTGCCGGCCACCGATGGCGACCTGACCGTGATCCAAGCGCACGATCGGATCGACGTCCTGTCGCACGAGCGCTATGGCGATTCGTCCGAGTTCTGGCACATCGCCGACGCGAACACCGAGCTCGACCAAGCCGAGCTGTGCGTTCCCACCAACACGATCCGGATCCCGAGCAAGTAGATGTTGGGCGGGATCGAATATCAGATCTGGCTCGACGGCGATCCGGTCACCGACGAGCTCTACACGCGTATCTTGACGGTCACCGTCGAACAGGGCATCGACCTCGCGACCGAAGCGCGCATCGAGCTGATGATGTTCGCGGACGATCAAGGCGAGTGGAACGGCATCTCCGACGCCACCGCGACGACGTTCAAGCGCCTGCGCCTCGAAGCGCGCAACCAGACGTCCGAGTGGATCCCGCTGATCGACGGCCCGATCATCAGCTGGCAGCCCGAGTTCTCCGGCGAGCCGGGTCAAAGCGTGATGGCGATCGTCGCGCAGGACGACACGGTGTTGCTCAACCGCGAAGCCAAGCACGAGGTATTCGAAGGCGACACCGACACCGACGTCATCATGAAGATGTTCGACCAGGTCGATTCGATCGGCATGGTGATCGTCGACACGATTCCTCCTCCGCCGAACGACCGACCGCTCAAGCACATGAAGCGCGGCACGCCGATGGACATGCTGATCGCGATCGCCGAGCCATGGGACCTTCACGTGTACGTCCAGCCCGACGATCAAATCGGTAAGTCTGTCGGCTACGTGAAGCGGCTGTCCACGTCGAAGCAATCCACCCTGCCGCCGTTCATCCTCACGGGCTCCGACCGCAACGTCGAGACGTTCTCGGCGACGAACGATGTCAAGAAGGCGACACGGTATCGCGGCCAGCAGACCGGCGTCGGTGTTCCTGACACGTCCCAAGCACCCATCTACGTGACGAGGTACTCGAAGGATGATCCGGGTCCGGATGATTCGAACGCCAAGAAAGATCCGAGTGTAAAGCCCCCACCGAAGAAGGTGACCCTGCTCGACTCGTTCGTCGCGTTCTCCGCCGACAACCCGTCGATCACCGACTACAAGCACCTCGGCACCGAGCTGCTCTCGCCGTTCATCTCCGCCTCGCGCGACGTGGTCGAGCTCCTGCCGCGCTGGCAACAACGATCGAGCTACACGATCACCGCGAGCGGCAGCGTGCGCTACGGCTGCTACGACGGTGTGTTGCGTGCGTACGACACCGTCGGTGTGAGCGGCGTCAACGCGATGTTGTGCACGAACTTCATCGTCAAAGAAGTCACGCACACGTTCAGCCGGTCCGAATACCGCCAGGACTTCACGCTGATCACGAACTCCACCCGCGAGCCCTCGAACGGTGCCGGTCCTGTACCGCCAAACGTGATGTGATGCGCGAGAACGACAACACCGATCGCCTTGCCGGATTACTGCGCAGTCAAGCGGGCAGCTTGTACGGCAAGTACCGCGGCACCGTCACCGAGGTCGGCACCGGCGACAACCTCGGCAAGATCCGCGCATCGATTCCGAGCGTGCTCGGCGGCGATGTGATCTCGGTGTGGATCGAGCCCGCGGTGCCGTTCGCCGGCAAGGCCCACGGCATGGTGTTCCTGCCCGAGAAGGGCGATGGCGTGTGGATCGAGTTCGAGGCCGGTAACCCGTGGCTGCCGATCTGGACCGGGTTCTGGTGGGGCAAAGACCAGAGGCCGAAGACCGCGACGGAGAAGGTCCGCACGATCACCACGAGCCACGGCCATCAGATCGTCCTCGATGACGACAAGGACGAGCTTCGCCTCGAGCACGGCAACGGCCCATCGATCGTGATCGCGAAAGACAAGATCACGATCAAGGTCGGCAGCAAGCAGATCGTCCTCGACGGCAGCGCGATGGACGTCAACAACGGAAACCTCAAGGTGCAGTGATGCCTGGCCCCGTCCTCACCACCGCCAGCACCATCACGTGTACCCACGGCGGCCGTGCCGTGTTGACGACGCCGAATCGGGTCTCGCTCGCCGGCGCACCGATCCTGCTCGAGTCGGACATTCACACCGTCGTCGGCTGCACGTTGAATTCGCCGTGCGTCACGATCACGTGGCAGGCCGGCGCGAACGCCGTGACGATCGGCGGCAAGCGCGCACTCGTGAAGACGAGCATCGGGCAGTGCAAGAACGGCGGCGGTGGCACGCAAGGCGTCGCGCTGATCGCATCCACGCAACTTCCGGTGAGCGCGCGATGAAGAGCTATCCGTCATACCTCTCGTTCCCGTTCCGGATCGGCTCCGACGGCCGCACCGCCGCGCCCGCGGATCTCGATGCCCACGTGCGTGACGAGCTCCTGCAACTGTTGCTCACCACGCTCGGCGAGCGGCTGTTCCTGCCCGAGCTCGGGACGAACCTGCGCCGCCTCGTGTTCGAAAACACCGACGACAGCACGCTCGGCCTCACGCAATCGATCGTGTCCGATGCGCTGCAGAAGTGGCTCGGCACGCGACTCACCGTCGAGGGCTTGGACATCTCCACGGCAAACGGCGCGATCGAAGTTCTCATCCAATATCGCCCGATCGGATCGGCGACGACGAAGGTCATGAAGCTCCAACGGACGGATGGCTGATGGCGTTCCGCGACGAAGCCGCACTCGCGCATCGCGCCAGCCAACTCGGCACGCACGGGTTGAATGGCCTGCGCGAGCTGCGTGTCACGCTCGATCCGCCGGCGGCGCCGACCCAGGCGATCGTCGATGTCGGGTTCTGGAACTCGACGGGGCTCGCCGCGATCGTCGCCGACCCGACGCCCGTACGGCAGATCTTTCCGATCACCGGCGGCAATCGCCTGCGTGGCGGCCAGGTCGCCGGGACGGTGCAAGTCGTCTCGGTCGCGGCAACCGCGGATCCGAACACGCTGCGCCTCGTGATCCAGCCGATCGGCGACTACTCGACGTACACGCTATCCGTCGCCTACTCGAACATCATCGATCCGATCTTCAGCTCGCTCGCGTTCAAGTTCCGGCCCGGTTGCTTCTCGATCGATTGCGCGCCGGATTGGACGAAGCCGCCCGCGCCGGATCCGTCGCCCGAGTTCGACACGCTCGCGCGCGACTACGAATCGTTTCGCCACGCGCTGATCGTCGCGCTCGGCAAGCGCATCCCCGGCTGGACTGCGACGAGCGACGCCGACCTCTCGGTCACGCTGCTGGATCTGTTCGCGGCCGCCGGCGACGAGCTCGCCGACACCCAAGACCGGGTGATGAACGAGGCGTATCTCGCGACCGCACGGCGGCGCGTCACGCTCGCTCGTCACGCGCGGCTCGTCGATTACTACATCTCGGAGGGCAATCAGGCGAGCACGGTGCTCGCGTTCCGCGTGTCGTCGGACGGCACGTTGCCGGACAATTTCGCCGTCTCGACGGACGCACGAGCCGAGCTCGGCACCACGTTCACGACGCTCGAGCAACCGCAGCCGCTGCAGCTCCTCGCCGCGTTGAACGACGTGCGGCTCTACACGTGGAGCGACACGATTCCCGCGCTCGCGAAGGGCGATACGTCCGCGGATCTCGCGTTTGCCACGGTTGCGGACGCGAAGGCCGTCATCGAGTCGAACGCCAAACAGCCGCTACGCCTCTTGATCCAACAAGAGAAGGATCCGGAATCCGGCAATCCTGCGGGCCGCGATCCGCAACGCCGTCAGATCCTGCGCGTCGAAACCGCGACGCTCACCACCGATCCGCAAGATACGAGCGCGGGCATCGTGACCGTGACGTGGAATCGCGACGACGCCCTGCTTACCGACTTCTGCTTCGTCGAACCCGCCACGCCGGATCATCCGCGCTTCGAGGACGTGTCGCTGTTTCACGGCAACCTCGCGAACGCGACATCCGGAACGCGAGTGACGCGCACGCTCTCACCGGTTGCCACGCGATGGGGCACGGTGTGTGCGCTGCCAACGGATCTCCCGTTGCTGTTCCTGAAGACGGTGCGCGATGGCGTGACGCCGACGAGCTCGACGCTCGAGGTGACGGTCGATGCGGTCCCGTGGACCGAGACGAGCTCGCTCGTGCAGCGTCGTTCGACCGATCCGTGCTTTGCGGTCGAGACCGACGAACAACTTCGATCGCTCATCCGGTTCGGCAACGGCACGAACGGGATGGCGTTGCCCGACAACGCGGTGGTCACCGCGACGTGGCGTGCCGGCCTTGGCCTCGACGGCAACGTCGGTCGCGATCGCCTGGTGTTCGTGAAGACCGTCGGCTCGGTGGTGACGGACGTGTGGAATCCGTTCGACGCGAACGACGGTGCCGCCCCCGAGCCCCCGCAGGAGATCAAGCGCAACGCCCCCGAGGCGTATCGCCAACATCAGCTACGCGCCGTGACGCTCGCCGATTACGTCGCGCGCGCGGAAGAGCTCGAGAAGGTCCAGCGTGCGGCCGCGCGCTACATGTGGACCGGCAGCTGGCGCACGGTGCGGATCACGATCGATCCGTACGGCACCGAGGGCCTCACGCCGAAGCTCGCGGCCGAGGTCGCACAACACCTCGAGCCACTCCGGTTGATCGGTGAAGACCTCGAGATCCGGCCGCCGAGCTACGTACCGCTGCGGATCGAGCTCGAGGTGTGCCTGCGCGAAGATGTGTGGGCCGAGGACGTCCGGTTCGCGATCCTCGAGGAGCTGTCCGATGGCTACACCACGGACGGCCGGCTCGCGCTGTTCAACCCCGATAACTGGACGTTCGGGCAAGCGCTGTACGAGAGCGAGATCGCGGGACGGATGCAGCTCGTCGCCGGTGTCGAGCACATCGCGAAGTTGAAGATCACGCGGTGGGATGCCGCATCGCCGGGTGATGGCCGGTTCGTCGAAGTCGGGCCGAGCGAGATCATCACCGTGCGCAACGATCCCGATGCGATGGAGAAGGGCTTCATCGAGCTGACGTTGGCAGGAGGTCGGTCGTGAAGCCGCCGCAGACCCCGGAGTGCAGTCCAGCGCAGACGTTCCCCGAGGTGATCACGAATCGCCCGGGCCTCGATCGGATTCGCTATCGCGTCGGCGACTACGCCGGCATCCGGCGCTGGTTGTTCGAGCAGCTCGACAAGTCGCAAAAGCTCGCGGCGTGGACGTATCGCGGCGCCGACGATCCGGGCATCGCGCTCTACGAAGGAGCGGCGCTCGTCCTCGACTCGTTGACGTTCTACCAAGAGGCGTACGCGAACGAGGCGTTCCTGCGAACGGCGACATGGCGCGAGAGCGTGGCAGAGCTCGTGCGCCTCCTCGGCTATCGCTTGATGCCCGGCATCGGCGGCGTCGGGACGTTCGCGTTCGAGCTCGATGCAGACAAGCCGATCACGATTCCCGTCGGCGTCGCGATCCAAGCGAAGCTCGACGTGAAGAACGCGGACTTCCAGACCAGCGAAGAGGTCGTCGCGTATCCGTGGCTGTCGAAGCTCTCGCTCGAACGGCCGAAAGCACAACCCGCGGTGGCGGTTGGGCTGACCAAGCTCGTCGTCACGGATCCGACCCTGACGTTTCAAGAGAACGACCGCCTCCTGATCGCGAGCGTGAACGGGGTGGAGTTCGTCGTCGTCGCCTCCGTCACCCCGTGGCACGGACGTACCGTGCTGACGCTCAAGAGCGCGATCAGCAAGGCGACGGGTACGATCCTGCTCGGTTGGAAGCTCGACAAGAGCCTAGCGATCACCGGCTCGAGTTGTCCCGACACGACGCCGCCGTCGATCGACTACAAGATCGAAGCCTCGCACCAGATCGATGTCGAGCCCCAGCAACTCGATCTCGCGATCGGCACCTACTTCATCATTCGCAACGCGGACAACGCCACCGTCACGTTGGCTCGAGTCACCGATGTCATGCAGCGAGCGGTTTCGTTCGGGCCCATGTCGATTCCATCGACCAGGACGAACATCACGACGAACCTTGAAAGCTTCGACCGCCGCGCAATCGTCCTCGACACGACCTCGGGTCTCCCGTTTTGGATCGGCGCTCCCTATGTCGCCGCCGATCCGCCGCAGCCGACGAAGCTCGCCTACTGGGGCGATCACGCGCTCGACTTGAAGGGTCGCCGCATCGGCATCGCGCCCGCCGACAAGCCGTCGTACGAAGCGGTCGTCCTCGACGTCCAGGTCGGCCCGGTGTTCGCGACGCTCTCGCTCGATCGCACCGTCGATTACGCCGACTTCGAGGAGGGCAACACCACGGCGGTGTTCGGCAACCTCGTCGATGTCACCGAAGGCAAGCAACAGACCGAAGCCACGCTCGGCAACGGCGACGATCGCGCCACGTTCCAATCGTTCAAGCTGCCGAAGGCGCCGCTGACCTATCTCGATCATCCCGATCTCACGCCACCGAATCGGCCGGAGGTCCAGATCGTGGTCAACGGTCGGATCTGGGCGTTCGTCGACGTGCTGTACGGCCAACCTGCCGACGCGATGGTCTACATCATCCGCCAGGACGACAACGGCGACTCGTGGGTCCAGTTCGGCGACGGCAAGACCGGCGCGCGCCTGCCCTCGGGCGTGGACAACGTGATCGCGCGCTACCGCACCGGCTCTGGCGCGTATGGTGCGATGGCCGATGGCGCGAAGCCGAGCGCGGATCGCACGGTTCGCGAAGTCACCGCCGTCGATCTCGTCGACGTGATCAGCGGCGGCAGCGCACCCGAAGACATGGCGACCGCGAAGGTCGCCGCACCGGCGCGCGTGCAAAGCCTCGATCGGATCGTCAGCATCACCGATGTCGAAGCCGAAGCGCTCGCGATCGGCGGCGTCGCGAAGGCGCGCGCGGTGTGGACCTTGATCGACGAGCTGCCGGTCGTCCAGGTCACGTTGCTCATGCAAGAAGGCCGCACCGCGGAGCTCGCCGCCGCGCAGGCCGTGCTCGCGACGGCGGCCAAACTGCGCGGGCCTCAGCGCTATCCGATCGTCGTCGTCCCCGGCGCGTTCGAATATGTCTATCTCGATCTCACACTGTCGATCGATCCCACGTACGACAAGCAGCCGGTCAAAGACGGCGTGACGGCCGCACTCGCCGCGTTGTTCGCGCAGCACTCGTTCGGCGACTCGGAATACGCCACGCGCATCGAAGGCGTCGCGCAGAACGTACCCGGGATCCAGTGGGCGCTCGTGAACGCGCTCGGGTCGCTCGGTACCGCCGACGATCCGTCGACGCTGGTCTATCCCGCGTGGCCCACACGCGCGGAGACCGTGCCCGGGTCGCTCACGCACGTACTTCGCCTCGCGCCGAATGCGGTGAACTTTCGGGAGGCCCCGTGAAGCCGGTATTGCTGTTCGATCGCCTGCCGGCGATCCACAAGATCAAGGATGCGGAGCTCGATGGCCCGCTGCAGGAATACCTCCAGCCCGTCGAAGACGCGTTCAACGTTGTCAAAGACTCGATCGACGCGCTCTATCACGACCTGTTCATCGACACGTGCGCCGACTGGGTCATCCCGTATATCGGCGACCTGCTCGGCACGAGTCATCTCGCCGGCGATCCATGGACGTTGCGCGCGGATGTCGCCGATACGATCCTCTTGCGACGCGCGAAGGGCACGCTCGGCGCGATCGAGCGGCTCGCGCACGACCTCACCGGCTGGGGTGCGTATCCCGTCGAGCTGCGCGAGAACTTGGTGTGGGCGCAGGCGTTGAATCATCAGCGTCCGGATCGCGGTGGCGCACCTGCATACGCGCAACCGCCATACGGCCGGCACACCGTGATCCGCGGCGGCTTCGCGACGGTGCGCGATCCGGCGGTGCTCTCGCAGCTCGGCACCGCGTACGACACGTTCGCGCGCTTCCCCGACGTGCGCACGATCCAGCCGTATCAGCTTCGCTACAACCTGCCGAATCTCGCCGTGTTCCTGTGGCGGCTCGCGAGCTACGAAGTTCAGCGCCAACCGTCGCTCGCCACCCCGACGCCGGCCACCACCACCGTCGGTGCGGCATTCGTCGCGCGGTTCTACGTGCATCCGCTCGCGCGATCGGTCCGGATGTTCGGCCGCTCGACCTACGATCCGGATGTTCGGCCGATCGTGCTCACGCCGCTCGACGAGCAACCGTCGCCGATTCCGCGCGCGCGGCTCGGCCCGGAATCCTCGAACCTCGGCGTCGCGAATCCATCGGCGTACGTCGACGTCCTTCCCTACGATCCGGGTGCGCCGCCGCCGATCGCGCTCACCACCAAACCGATCCAGCTGCACGTCCCCATCGGCACGTTCGGGGCCCCGCCGGTGATCCGCG
This sequence comes from Kofleriaceae bacterium, assembly GCA_047600425.1. Classification (GTDB taxonomy): domain Bacteria; phylum Myxococcota_A; class Polyangia; order Haliangiales; family Haliangiaceae; genus JABFXX01. Next base: position 1,601,198 of record JASGLC010000001.1, read on the forward strand.
GCGCGAACCTGTGCGCGTGGGAAAGTGGTCTCGCGCCGGCGATCGGCGTCGACCAGATCGTGATCGATCCGGTCACGGGTCGGATCGCGATCGGCGTCGGCAACCAGGTCGCGCTGGATGCACTCGTGAAGGATCTCGTCCTCACGTATCGCTACGCCGCGGTCGGCCCCGTCGGTGCGCATCCGGTCGGGCGCGATCCGCTTCCGGACGGTACGCCGGCACCGGTGATCGTGACGACCACGCTCGCGGACGCCCTCGCCGGGCACGACACGATCAGCGACACGCCGCTCGTCGTCGAGATCGCCGATGACGAGATCCACGACTTCGATGGCGGCGACCTCGAGATCGGCCGCCCGCTGATCCTCCGTGCGGCCCCCGAGAATCGCCCGATCGTGCGGTTGAAGGCGCCGCTCGGGTTCGTCACGGCCTCGCTCGACGATCACGTCGCGAAGACCACGGTGCGGATCGAGGGGATCTTCTTCGTCGCCGGCGATGGCTGGGCGGACGACGCGCCACTGATCTCGCGCGTCGCGATCGAGGCACTCGACCTGCGCGGCAGCACGCTCGATCCGGGCGGCTATCTCGTCCTAGATGGCTCGCCGAACGGCACGCGTGCGAAGCCCCGCACGGCGATGAAGCTCGCCGCCGGTTATGGCTTCTCCCCTGCCGACCTCGCGAAGTTCACCGCGCAACCCGCGATCGATCTCACCCGCACGATCACCGGCTCGCTGTTGATCGATTCGGATGCGTACACGCTGTCGTTATCGAGCGCGATCGTCGATGCGACCTCGCTGACGTCCGTGGCGATCGGAGGCGCGACCACGGCGTACGCCGCGAAGACCCAGATCGACGGCGTCACGATCTTCGGCACCACGAACGTGTATCGAATCACGGGTCGCGGCGGCATCTTCACGGAGACGCTCACCGTCGACGACAACCAGTACGGCTGCCTGAAGCTGTGCTGGTTCTCGGATCACGCGGATCGCCTGCCACAAAATTCGGAGTGCTTGAAAGGCACGGATGCGCGCCTCGTCTTCACGAGCGAGGTGTTCGGCCACGAGGCCTACGCGCAACTCGCGCTCGATTGCGATCCGCGGATCTGCAACCGCGGCCCCGATGACGATCAGATGGGTGCGTACGGCTTCCTGCTCGAAGCGCACAAGTGGGCAAATCTAACGATCCGCCTGAACGAGTTCACACCGGTGGGCGTGCGCCCGCTGCTCATCCCCGCAACTTGAGGTAGACGATGTACGGCGATTTTTCACGGTGGCAGGCGAAGGTTCCGAAGAACCAGGTCGGGATCCTCGCGCAAGAAGGGCGAATCCTCCTCGACGCCGACGTCAACGCGCAGTCATTGCTCGGGATGCGCTGGCAAGACCTCGCGGCGCGGTCGGCGTTCGGTGCGGCGGTCGCAGCGATTCCCGCGGATCGTCCCGATAGCTGGAAGGTGATCCAGGCGTCGCAGGCGAACGGCACGTACACGATTTCGGTGATGCCGGGTCTCGCGTGGGCCGACGGTCTGCTCGTCGAGCTCGATGGCGATCCGCTCAAGCCCGTGAACGTGACGGCGACAGGACCGGCGAGCGATCACGACGTGCTGGTGCTCGATGTCTGGCGTACGTCGCTGAACGGCTACCAGGTTCCCGCCGAGCTGATCGAGCCAGCGCTCGGTGGTCCAGATACCGCAGAACGGATCCAGACCGCGTACGCGTTGAAGTTGGTCCATCTCGATCAAGGCCAGACCTGCCAGTCGATCGACCTGCACGACAACCTCGCGAATCACGGCCACCTCAGCGTGACGATCGCGCCGACGACGATGACCGCGGGCGATTGCCCGGTCGTGCAAGGCGGTGGCTACACCGGGCTCGAGCACGATCTGTATCGGATCGAGATCGCGAACCTCGATCAGGGCGGTCCGGCGTTCAAGTGGTCGCAGTGGAACGGTGGGCTCGTCGGGCGTGGCATCTACGATGCGGCGACGAAGAAGCTCACGTTGATCGCCGGCGATCAGGCGATCCTGCACTCGGACCTGACGGCGTTCTATCTCGAGATCGTGGCGAACGATCCGGTCGCCGGCCATTGGAGCGTCGTCTACGGCGCGCCGGTCACGCTCGATCTGGCCGGCACGCTCGACCTCTCGCAACCGGCGAAGTTCGGCACGCTGCCGGCGACGACGGACTCGTGGTTCATCCGGCTGTGGAACGACCTGCGGCCGATTTCGGACTTCCCGGCGGGCGGCACCGTCGAGCTCCGGGATGGCATCCGGCTCGCGTTCGAGAGCGCGGCAACGACCTACGTGCCCGGCGACTACTGGACGTTCCCGGTCCGCGCGGGGCTGGACAATCCGCCAACGCTCCTCGCGAACGCACAGCCGTTCGGCCCGCATCATCATCGCGTCCCGCTCGCGGAGCTGACGTGGAATGGCACGACGGCGACGATCCACGACTGCCGCGTGTCGATCGACAAGTGCAGCGAAGGTTGCTGCACGCACTCCGTCGGCGATGGCATCACGTCGCACGGTCAGTTCACGTCGGTGCAAGCCGCGATCGATGCGCTGCCGCCCGAGGGTGGCGAGGTGTGCGTGCTGGCCGGGACGTTCAAAGAGAGTGTCTCGATCAAATATCGCAAGAACATCGTGATTCGCGGCTGCGGCCCGCGGTCGCAAATCATCGCGCAGCCCTATGGCGGCGAGAACTTCACGTACCCGCCGGCGATCTACGTGTTGGATTCGAGCGGGATCACGATCGAGAACTTGTACGCCGAAGGCGGGTATCTCGGATCCACGATCTTCTTCGAGGCCGATGCAGCTGCGGGCACGACCGAGCCCGACGGTACGTTCACGACACCGTTCCTCGAGGACATGCGCGTTGCGGATTGCACGGTCGTGGGTTCTTCGGCACCCGCGATCGAGATCAAAGGCGGGCAGCGTTCGGAGTTGGTGCACAACCATCTCTCGCAACCCGACGCCGCGCCGGATCGGTCCGTGATCACGGTGGCGACCGTCGATTGCCGGATCGAGCGCAACGTCATCACCGCGGACACGTCGGCGAAGACGGATCTGCATTCGATCGGCGGTGTCTGGATCCGCGGCGGCTCGACCGATATCACGGTGATCGACAACGAGATCACCGGCGGCACCGGCAGCGGCGTGATGCTCGGGCACATCGAGACCGTGTCCGCGAACCAGGTGGTCGCCGGCGATCCCGTCGAGCGCGTGCGAATCTGCGACAACGACATCTCGCAGATGGCGAAGTCGGGCATCGGCGTGATGTCGTTCTTCGCGAACAACACGAGCGCGATCTACGTCGCGGATCTCGAGATCGCGCGAAATCGCATCCACGACAACCTCGGTCATGCGGCAACGATGATCGGAGGCGTTGCGGTCCAAGGGTACGCCGGCTGTGCGGCGATCGAGCTCGCCGACGTCGAAGACCTCGTGATGCGCGACAACGAGATCTATGCGAACGGCGCGGTCGCCGAACGGATGGTCGCCGCCGTCTACATCGTTCATGGCGCCGGTGTGGAATTCACGCGCAACCGGCTCTACGACAACGCGGGCAACGGCAACGGGTTCTCCAGCCTCGCCACACCACGCGGTGGCATCTGGATCGCGAGCGTCTACCCGGCGTCGTACGTTCGGCCCGCGCTCGTCGTTCGCGACAACGAGATCGCGGCATCGGGTCCGTCGCTCGTCGCGATCGGCGTGGGTCACTTCGCGATCGCCGACAACTCGCTCGCGAGCGATGGTGGTGCGGTCACGATCAGCGGCGCGCTCCGCATCGAGAACGTGTTCGTCGTGAATACGAGCTCGCCGCTCCAGCCGCTCGCTCATCTGACGAGCTTCAGCGCACTCGCGACCGCACCCTTGACCGTCCAGCCCCGCACGATGCAAGTCGTCGTCGGCGGCAAGGTCGTGACCAGCGACAAGATCAAAGACACCGAGCTTGCCGGCGCGAAGCTGACGTTCTCACCGGACACGGTCGGCATCGAAGCCGCCTTTAACCCACCACCCGGCTCCCTCATGTTCACCACGAACATCGTCAGCTCGCAGGGCGATGCGTTCTCGACGAGCTACGCGTCGGCGGTCGCCAGTACCGTTGACACCCAAGTCACCGGCAACCAATTCTCGAGTCACGTCACGCGCAGCCAGACCGCGTTGTATTTCTACGGCGCCACGTTGCGTGTCGAGGACAACCGCATGCAGGACAACGCGCTCGTCTACTCCGCGATGTGCGGTGGCAACTACGTGATCGTCACGCACAACATCGCCGACCGTTGCATCCGCGTCGGCGCGACCACGCAGTACATCTACCAACAGAACTTGGAGCTCGTCGATACCTGTCAGGCGCTCCGTCCGTTGTTCCCGATCCATGGCACCGAGGTGAAGGCATGAGCGCGAAGAAATCCAAGCCCCAAGCGAGCACGACCAGCCTCGATGCGAGCGCGCTCGTCTCCGAAGATGCAACGTTCACGGCCGGCGTGGATGCGGCGCGGACGGACATGTTGGCGACGGTCGCAGCGATTCGCACGGCTCGAGTGGCCACGCTCCAGCGCGCGCGCGCGAAGACCACCGGTGAAGCGGCGACCGCACTCGATGCACGCATCGCCGCCGACACCGCGGTGATGAAGAGCGCGGTCTCGCAGAGCGATGCGGCGACGAAGCCCGACGTCACCGCGGACTCCCACGAGACCGTCGTCCACGGCTTCGTCCGCGATGCGAACGGCAAGGGTGTCGCCGGCGTGAAACTCGATCTCGCGCAACCGAAAGGCGATCCGCTCGCATCCGTGGTCAGCGGGAAAGACGGCCACTTCGTCCTGCGCGCGACCGCGGCGACGAAGGCCGAGATTCCGGACAAGGTCGAGCTTCGCGTTCACGACAAGCGCCATCCCACGCCCGTCGAGCTCGAGCGCGGCACGAACGGCGTCACGTTCACGTCGGTGAGCCTCGAGAGCTAGATGTCGAACACGCTCGCGATCGGAACGGTCACCGCGGCGATCCAGTCGATGCTGAACGCGGTCAACCAACCGCTGCCCGGCGATCCGAACCCGGATACTGATCTCGCGGATGCGTACTGCACCGCGCGATCGCTGGATGTCGCGCGCAATCACATGGACAAGAAGAACCAGCTCAACCTGTTCCTGTTCCAGGTTAGGGAGAGCGGCGCGTTCCGCAACATGAACATGCCGAGCGTGCACGATGGCGAGAGTGGGCAGCAGCCGCTCACGCTGATCCTGTCGTACATCCTCACAGCGTACGGAGCGAACGACGACGACGTGCTCGCGCACCGGATGATCGGCCGCGCGATGTTGATGCTCCACGATCGCCCGACCTTGTCGCGCGAGCTCTTGAAGTCCGTGGTTCACGGCAACGATCTCTACCTTCAAGCCGAGCGCGTGCGCGTGAAGCCGTTGCCGATGGGGCCCGAAGAAATTTCGAAGCTGTGGACCGGATTCGGCAAGCCGTATCGGCTGTCGGTGGGCTACGAGGTTTCGGTCGTGCTGATCGAAAGCACGGCGCCGAAGATCGCCCAGACGCCGGTTCTGACACGCGGGCCTATTCGCGGTACGGCTCCTTACCAAACGGATACCGGTGCCGTCGTGTCCCCGACACTCGATTCGGTGTATCCATCGCTCGATCACTTCGCAGGCCAGAAGAGCGCACCGGCGATGCGCCTGAACGAGAACCTGAGCCTGTACGGTGCGACGCTCTCGGCGTCACCACTCACGGTCACGTTCGCGCATCCACTCCTCGCGACGCCGAACACGATCTCGATCCCCGGCTCGACCGCGGATCATGTCGACGTGCTGATTCCCGACGACGCCACGAATTGGCCAGCAGGAATCTATTCGGTGTCGGTGACCGATCCGGGTGGACACACGTCGAACACGCTGCCCGTGCCGCTCGCACCGACAATCACGAACATCGCGCGAACCGGAAATTCGGTCACGCTGACGGTGAAGCCGAACATCCGCCCCGAGCAGAAGTACGCGATGATCGTCGACGGCCAGATGATCTTGCCGGACACCACGGGCGGTCTCGTGTTCACACTCGTGACCATTCCGCCCGACCCCACGTACGTGAGGCTGCGCGTCGACGGCATCGACTCGATCGTGGTCGCGGACTACACGAAGTCGCCGCCGACGTTCGAAACGTCGCAGAAACTCCCGCCGTGATCAGCCACACGACCAGCTGATCGCGCTCCGTGCTGCGCGGTTCATCCGCGACTCAGCCACGTCATCAGCTGATCGCGCTTCTTGCCGCGCAGGTTCGTGTACGGCGCGATCCACTGGAACTTGCACTTCAACGCGATCTGCGCCCGCGCGAAGTACGCCGGTAGATCTTTCGCGTCGCACGCGCCGAGCTTCAACGAATTCTCGATCACCCGATCGTTGCGAAAGCTCGTCTCCTTGCCGCTGTCGAATTCGCCGGTGCGTACCCAGACGTGGAACCAACTCGCCTTCGTGCTGTCGACTTGCACGCCACCATCCGTGCGTCCGCTCGTGTGAAACCGGCAATCGAACTTCAGCACGTCGATCTCGCCGATGCCGATCACCGGACCGAGCGCGAGCGCGGGCGACACGGCGTTGCGCGCCGCGAGCGTATCGTCGACCTCCGCGAGGATCTTCTTCACGGCCGGCGACGTGATCGGCAGCTTCTTCAGGCCCTTGATCCAATCGAGCCGATGATCGGCCTTGCTCAGCGCCGGATCGAGATGCGGTAACAGCGCGTCGATCGAATCGGGCTCGCCATCGAGCGCGAGCACGCCCAGCATCGAGAGCGTCACGTGCGTGCCGCGCGCGGCGGCACCTCGAATCGCGACGAGCGCCGCGCGATCGGCCGCGAGCCCGGCGAGCTTCTTCTTCTTTTGCGCGGTGCCCCAGACGTACGTGCGGAGATCGTGCAGCACGCGCTGGCCACGCACGTACTGCGAGGCCACGGTCGAATCATCCGCGTCGAGCGGCACGATCAACTGCAGGATCACGTGCTCCGCATCGCGCTTGTTCCGGCGCAGCAACCTGCGAATCGCGGCCGGCGACTCGGGCGAGGTCACGGCCCGGGCGTGGGCTGCTTGATGATGTTCAGATCTTTGGCGATGCCCGGCGTCTTCGTCACGGTGTTCGACTTGTCGACCCACACGACTTCGAAGTCCGTCAGGTTGTTGTCCTTGATCAACTTCTGACCGAGCTCGGGTCCGTCGATGAACATGACCTTGCTCCACGCGTCCGCGGTGAACGCGTCCTTCGCGCGGATCGTGACCGAGCGTGAAGCATCCGCCGGCTGGCCCGTGCGCGGATCGAGGATGTGGTGATAGCGAACGCCGTCCTTCACGAACCCGCGCTCGTAGTCACCGCTCGTCGAGAACGAGTGATCTTTGATCGGCGCGAGCGCGAACATCGACTCTTTCTCGCCGCGCGGATCGCGAATGCCGACCTTCCACGGCTCCGCCCCCTTCGAGCCTGCTACATACATGTCACCGCCGGCCTGGACCATGAAGTCGGTGAAGCCCTTCGCCTTGAGGAGTGCCACGCACTTGTCGACGGCGTAGCCCTTCGCGATGCCGCCGAGCGTGATCGCCATGCCCTTGCGCTTCAGGAACACCGTCTTCTTCGCGTGATTGACGACGATGTCTTTCCAACCGATCAGCGCGAGCCGCTTTTGGACTTCGGCGGGATCGGGGAGCGATCCGTCCATGTCTTCGTCGAACTTCCACAGGCCGTGAAACGCTTGGACGGTGATGTCGAACACGCCGTTCGACCGCTTCGAGACGTCCAACGCGCGCTCGATCACCTGGATCGTTTCGTCGGAGACCTTGACCGGCTTGTCACCCGCGGCCGCGTTGATCTTCGAGAGATCCGAATCCGGCAGCCAGGTGGTCATCTCTTTGTCGAGACGTTTCATCTCGGCAAACAGCGACTGCGCGGCCTTCGCGGCTTCCGGTTCGCGATCCGTCCAAAACCAGACGGACACGTTCGTGCCCATCGCGTGATCGGAATACGTGAGCTTGCCGGGCGCAGCTTGCGCAACGCTCGCCCCGGAGCCACACGCGAACAACAGCGCGAGGAGTGCGGTCTTCATGCGTGCGTGCGGATCGCCGTGATGATGCCGAGCACGATCAGAATTCCGCCGACCCCGAGCGCCACGAGCACCGCGCCGACCGAAATCGCGAGCGTGCCCTGGGTTTCCTGCTGGATGCCCTTCCACATGCCGAAGCACGCGGGAATGGCACCGATTGCGGCAATGATGCCGCCCAAGATCGAGCCGTGCGTGATCCCGCCATTCGTCAGCGCCGCGATGACGATGCCGATGACCGCGAGGCCTACTGCAGCGAGGGCTGGTGTCTTGCTATCCGGAGCCGCGTCACCCATGCCCGAAAGCTAGCACGCTAGGACTCGGTATACATGCGGAGTTGCTCGCGCATCACGTCGTCACTGAGTGACGTTTGCACGGGCTCGAGCAGGCAGTCCGCGAGGACGAGCATCATGTCCTCGACGTTCTTCTCGGCGACGAGCTTGGCCATGAGCGTCTTGGCGTCACGGCTGTCATCCCCGGCCAACAGCTCCCTCACCTTTTCCACCGACAGATCACCCTGGAAGTCGATCATCAAGTTCTGACGGAGGTAGTCGATGAGGCGATTCACGCGAGGGAGATAACGCACCATGGCGTCGGGATCAAGACAACCGCCTTGCAGACACTGGCGAATCGTTCGACGATAAAGGCGCGATGCCCCGCGTGTTGCTGACGGGATTCTGCGCCGTGCCGGGGCCACGGCGTGCCGGTGTGCAGTTGCGACACGTCATGCGTGCGCTGACGCCGATGCACAACTTGGATCTCCTTGTCGTTCGAGAAGGTGATCAGGGTTACGTCGAGCGCCAGGGCAACGTCCGGATCCTACGCGTCCCAGCACCCGAGACCGACCTCCGGACGCAGATTCAATCGTTCCAGCGCGCGCTCCGCCGCCAGCTCGAGGGCGCCGATTACGACGTCGTCCACTGCCGCGATGCCTGGAGCGGCCTCACCGTGCTCGAGGCACGCGAGCGCTTCGGGTTCACGGTCGTCTACGATCTGACGCGGTCGCCGCTCGGCGAGAGCGCACTCGATCCCGAGCTCGACGCGCAGTACGGCCGCGATGAAGAGGCGTGCATCCTCGCGGCGGACGTGATCCTGGCGCCGTCGGTCGAGGCGGCGAAGGCGCTCGCCGGTCGTGGCAAGCCCGATCGCGTGCATGTCGCGCCGCCGGGCGTCGACGTCGATCGCTTCGATTGGGAGGATCCGCCGGCCGCCGGGCCACCGCGGATCGTCTACGCCGGCTCGATCGATCCGGGCCGGGGCGTGCGCGTCCTGATCCGCGCGATGGCCGCGATCGTGCGCGAGGTCGATGCGCGGCTCGTGATCGCCGGGCCCGTGATTTCACAGCGGTTCGAGCAGCAGTTGAAGGAAGGCATTCGCGAGCTCGGGTTGACCGAGAAGGTCGATCTGGTCGGTGTGGTCGACCACGAGCAAATCCCCGCGCTCCTCGCTACCGCCACCGTGTGCGTGGTCCCGGCGGCGGCGGATCTCACGCCGAATCCCACGGTCGTATTTCCGACGAAGTTACTGGAGTACATGGCGTGTCGCCGGCCGATCGTCGCACCGCGCCGCGAGACCGTCGCGCAGGTCGTCGAGAACAGCCGCGAGGCGCTGTTGTTCGAGCCGGGCGATCCGATCGATCTCGCGCGCAAGGTCCTGCGGATCCTCGGCGAGCCCGCGCTCGGAGCGCACCTCGCGACCGGTGCGTACGAGCGCGTGCGTCGCGAATTCACGGCGAGCGGTGCGCGGCGTGCGATCACGAAGGCGTATGCCGTGATCGCGGAGCGGTTCGAGCAAGAGGTCGACGACGACAGCGACGAGGCCTCGCCGAAGCTCGAGATCATGCCGGACGATGACTTCGAAGCGACCGTGTTCGAAGAAGCGCCGATCCCCGCGCCGTCGGTGCGGTCCGACGACACCGCGCTCAATCGGCTCGACGCGAACGCGCTGTCGGAGACGCTGTCCTCGCTCGATCACAGCACGAGCAGCGAATCGGTCGCCGCGCCGCCGCCGCCCGACGACACGCTCGATCGCGTGCCGGTCGCGCCGCCCGCCACACCGGAAGTCACGCTGTCGAAGGTCCTCGTCGACATGGATGGCGAGACGCCGGCGCAACCGGATGACTGGGTCGTCACGAATGCCGCGAAGGCGCTGACGAACCCGGGCTCGATCATTACCGAGATCGCGGCGGGCGAGCTCGTGATCGAGGCGATCGACGATATCGATACCGGTGCGGTCGCGGCCGTCGACGAGGGCACGCCATCCGATGGCAACGTGGCGATTCCGGGGACGCCGATGATCCCGACGACGGAGAACGCGTTCGTCGCGGGCGAGATCGACGTGCCGACGCCGCCTCCCGAGAAGCGCAACACGGACGTGCAGCGAACGGTGGAGGCGCCCGAGTTCGTCGCCGCCGGTGGCCTGCTCGGCAATTCCGAAGATCCCGATACGGGAAGCCGCACACCGCCTCTAGAACGGAGAAATCCGTAGTACGGTCGCTGCGACTGATGCCGGTCGTGGCGCTGGTAAATCTGCTGTTCGGAATCGGCTTCGCGCTGATCGCGCGGGACCGTTTGAAGGCAGACGGACCGTTCGCATCCCCCGCGTTTCCGCTAGTCGCGTTGCACGCCGGCGCGATCGTCGCTCCGGTCGCGCTCTACTTCTATGCGGTCCATCCGGCGTGGAGCTGGATGTACTTCTTCGATGCCGAAAAGATCAGTGGCGCCGCCGTCCTGCCACTCATGGTCGGCCACGCCGCGCTCGTGATCGGCGCCTGGTATGGCGCGTCCGTCCTGATCCGCAAAGGTCTCCAGGGCGCACTGCTCTACGTCGGCGGCGGCCTGGCGCTCGTGCTCCTCATCCTGATCGTCGCCGGCATTCACCGCCTCGATACCGCGGCCGATTACGCCGGCTACACCGACGGCAAGCACGGCGTGCCGCTGTTCTCCGTCCGGCTGGGCTACGCGTTCGTGATCTCGTTGCTCGCGCTGTTCGGCTCGGCCGTGTACGTGGCGATCGAGCTCGGCCGGGATAGCCGCCGCGTGCAGAGCCGGTGATAATGAGCCGGGTGCGCGCGCTCGTCCTTCTAGTACTCGCGGCTTGCGGGCCGGTCGCGTACGTCAGCCAGGTGACCACGCGCGCCGACGACGCCGTCGAAGCCGCCCGCGAAGCGCAGGCCGACAAATACAGCCCGTATTGGTGGACGCGCGCGACCGTGTTCCTCGAGATGGCGCGCGAGGTGGCCGGCCACGCCGACTATCAGGGCGCGAATCACTTCGGCCGGCTCGCCGAAGAAGCTGCCGTGAAGGCGAAGGCCGAGGCGGACGCCGCCGACAAGACCAAGCCACCCGTCGAATCGCCCGCGGCACCACCCGCGAAAGACGGCCTCGCGCCGGCCAAAGACGCGAACAGCATCGCGCCCGCGAAAGACGCGCCGTGAGGACGCTCGTCCTGCTCGTCGTGTTGTGTGGCTGCGCCGGTTCGCAGCTCCGCTCGCAAACCACGGATACCGACGGCCTGATCGCCACCGCCCGCGATCACGGCGCGCAGAAGTGCGCTCCGGTCGAGCTCGCGATGGCGGAGACCAACAACGACTACGCGCAACACGCGCTCGACGAAGGTAACTACTTCGAGGCGCGCCGGACCGCGGATGTCGCGTCGATCAACGCGCAGGAAGCGATCAACAAGTCGCCGAAGGACAAGTGCGTCGGCTACGGCGATCGCGACGGCGACGGCATCAAGGACAACGTCGACAAGTGCCCGGACGAGCCCGAGGACAAGGACGGCTTCGAGGACGAAGACGGCTGCCCCGATCTCGACAACGACAAGGACGGCATTCCGGACGCGACCGACAAGTGCCCGAACGAGCCCGAGGACAAGGACGGCTTCGAGGATGAAGACGGCTGCCCCGATCTCGACAATGACAACGACGGCCTGTCCGACAAGGTCGATCAGTGCCCGAACGACCCCGAGGACAAGGACGGGTTCGAGGACGACGACGGCTGCCCGGATCCCGATAACGACAAGGACGGCTTCCTCGACAAGGACGACAAGTGCCCGAACGAGGCAGGCTCAGCGCCCGACGGCTGCCCGAAGAAGTACAACCTCGTCGTCGTTACCGAGAAGAAGATCGAGCTGAAGCAGACGGTGTTCTTCGACTTCAACAAGGCGACCATCAAGAGCGTCTCGTTCGCCCTCCTGAACGACGTGGCCCAGGCCATGGCCGACAACCCGAAGATTAAGGTCGAGATCCAGGGGCACACGGACTCCGTCGGAAACGACAACTTCAACCTGAAGCTCAGCCAGCAGCGGGCCGAGAGCGTGCGGACCTACCTCATAAAGCGTGGAATCGACTCGGGACGTATGGTTCCCAAGGGGTACGGCGAAAACGTGCCGATCGCCGATAACAGAACCGATGCTGGCAGGTCTCAGAACCGGCGCGTCGAGTTCGTGATTACGGAACGCTGATTTCTTTGTTATGACAACGGAATGAGGGTGTCCCGACTCGTCGCGCCCAGCGTGGTTTTGATGTTGCTGGCCGGTGCCGTTCACGCGGACCCGAAGGGCAACGTCAGTACGAAGATCAAGGCGGCGATGGAGGCGTACGACTCCTTCGACTACGACGGTGCGAAGAAAGCACTGAACGATGCGCTCGCCTTGGCGAAGAAGAGCAAGCTCGATCACGATCCCGTGACGGCGAAGGCGTATGTCGATCTCGGCATCGTCGCGTTCGCGGTGCCGGATCAAGCGGCGGCGAAAGAAGCGTTCGTCGAAGCCGTGAAGATCGATCCGAAGATCCAGATCGACGTCGCGTACAAATCGCCGGAGCTCGCGAAGCTGCTCGAGCAAGCGCGCGCGGAAGCCGGCAAAGGCGGCGGTGCGGGCAATGCCCCGATCGGTGGCGATGACCTGAACCTCGGCGGCGGCGGCGATGACTGCGGCAGCGTCCACGGTCTCGATCACACGATCATCGATTCGGCGAAGGCCGGTGCGCCGCAACCGATCGAAGTGAAGCTCGGACCGGACGTCAAAGCGGCGAAGGTGTCCGTGATGTTCCGCCCGGAACACGCGACGGACTTCACCGAGGTGAAGCTGTCGAAGGCCGGTGACTGCAAGTACACCGGCGCGATTCCCGCGTCGGCGATGAAGGGCTCGCTCGTTCACTACTACGTCGCCGCGTACGGCGGTGACGGCACCAAGCCGCTCGCGACGAAGGGCTCGGCGGGTTCGCCGAACATCATCGAGATCAGCGGTGTCGCCACGGCAGGCAAAGGCGGCGGTGACGACGAAGATCCGATCGGTGGCGGCCACAAGACCGCGCCCACGCCGACCTCGACGGACGACGGCGTGTCGAAGGACGTCCAGATCCAGCCGAAGGGTCCGCAGAAAGTGTTCCTCGGCCTCACCGGCGGTTCGGGCGGCGGCTACGTCACCGGCACCACCGAAGGTCAGAACACGGTGAAGAGCTGCTGTATCGGCAAGGCGCTCGTGATCGCCACGGCCGAGCTCGGCTACTACGTCAATCCGCAACTGTCGATCGGCATCGCGTTCCGCATGGGCTTCCCGCTCGATGCGAACTACGTCGGTCATGCCACGGGTGCACCGGCGGGTCTCCTCCGCGTGCGCTACGCGCTGTCGAGCTCGGGCGATGGCTTCCACGTCATGGGTCAAGCCGGCGCGGGCTTCCTGCGCAACACGATCAAGGTCGATGTCTCGGACTCGATGATGGGCGACACCGACGTAGTCGCGCAGGGACCGCTGCTCGTCGGCGGTGGCATCGGTTACACGAAGCGGCTCACCCAGACGGTCGCGTTCATCGCGGACCTCGATGCGCTCGCCGGGCTCGCGGTCGTGAGCACGATCGGCAACTCGCCGATGAACTCGGGCATCTCGGCCGACGCAAATATCGGCTTCACGTTCGGGTTCTAAGCCGGACGTGTCGTGCACTCGACCATCTGGTCGGGCTGCACCCAGCGCGCGAGTGCCGCATCACACGATGCCGCGGTGACGGCGCGATATGCGCGTAGCTCCGCCGCGAGGCCATCCGGCTCCGGCGTGTACATCGCGTAGCGCTGGAGTGATTGCGCGCGCCGCGAGAGGCCGGTGAAGCCCCAGATCGCGCCGGCTTCACGCCGCGTGGCCGCGCGGTCGAGATCCGCAACGAGCGGCGAGCGAGCACATTCTTCGTCGAGGATCGCGCGCACCGCGTCCGGATCGCTGCCCGTGCGCAGATCGACCGACACGTGAACCTCACCGCCGAGCCGGCTGTTGACCGTCCACGCCGACACGCGTTGCGCGAGCTGGGTGTCGTAGACGAGGCGGCGCCACAACGCACCGGTGCCCGTGGCGACCCACGCTTGGGTCACGAGATCGAGCTCGGGCTCGAAGCGCTCGAACGCCGCCGGCCCGAGCCACGCGCGATGGATCCGCACGAGCTTCGCGAATGGATCGTCGACGACGTGCGCGCCGGGCGTGACCTTTGCCGTTGCACTCGGGCGCTGCGGTCGCGTCGATGCCGGGAACGATCCGAAGAATTTATCGACGCGCTCGAGCAGCGAGTCATCGACATCGCCCGCGATCACGAGCGTGGCGTTCGCCGGCACGTACCACGTGCGATAGAACGCGAGCACGTCGGCGAGCGTCGCGGCTTCGATGTGCTCGGTGAGGCCGATCGTCAGATAGCGATGCGGGTGGCCCTCGGGATACAGGCCCGCGGCGAGCGTGAACTTCTCGGCGCCGTACGGCACGTTCTCGTAACGCTGCCGGCGCTCGGCGACGACGACTTGCTGCTGTTGCGCGAGCCGCTCCGCCGTCATCCCCGGTGCGAAGTAGCCCATGCGATCGCTCTCGAGCCACAACGCGAGGTCGAGCTCGTGGCTCGGCACGACCTCGTGATACGCGGTGCGATCGGAGCCCGTCGACGCGTTCGCGTCCGTCGAGCCGGCCTTGCGGAGGATCTCGTAGTGATGCGCCGGCACGTGGAGCGAGTTCTTGAACACGTGCTCGAACAAGTGCGCGAACCCGGTGAGGTCCGAGCGTTCGTCCGAGCTGCCGACGCGATACCAGATGCTCGTGCACACCTGCGGATTCGAGTTGTCGCGATGGATGATCACGTCGAGCCCGCACGGCAACGTCCGCCGGTCGTAGCCGATGTGCGGATAGCCATCCGCGTCGATCGTGATCGCTTCGCTCATCGCTGCTCCCGCAACGATAGCGCCAACTGATAGAGCTCGCGACGCGACTTACCCGTCTTGATCACCAATCGCGCGGCGGCATCGCGAGGCCCGAGGCCTTCCGCGAGGAGCGCGCGCAACTCGGCCTCGATATCGACGGCCGCCGGCGCGACCCGCGCGCCCTCGACGACGATCGTGCATTCACCGAGCGGCGCGGTTTCGGCGTAGCGATCGCGAAGGTCGCTCAACGTGCCGCGCACGTGCTCCTCGTAGACCTTCGTCAGCTCGCGCCCGAGCGATGCGCGGCGATCGGCGCCGAACGCCTTCGCCAAGTCATCGAACGTCGCGTGAACGCGATCCGGCGCTTCGAAGAAGATCAGCGTGGCGACCTCGGCGCGCAGCGTGCCGAACAGCTCCTGCCGGGCGCCCTGCTCGCGCGGCGGAAACCCGATGAACGTGAAGCGCTCGCTCGGCAGCCCCGAACCGACGAGCGCCGCGAGCGCCGCACTTGGCCCGGGAATCACTTCGACCCGAGCATTCGCAGCGACCGCGGCGACAACCGCACGCGCACCGGGATCGGAGACGCCCGGCATCCCGGCTTCGCTGATCACGACGACCTTCTTGCCATCGCGCAAATGGGCGACAAGCCCGGCTTCACGCTCGGCTTCGTTGCCCTCGAAGTAGCTCGTGACCGGTGCCCCGCCCGCGCCCGCGTGCGCGAGCAACACCTTCGCGGAGCGCGTGTCCTCGGCATAGATGACATCGGCCTCGCGGAGCACGCGCGATGCGCGCATCGAGAGATCCTCGAGGTTCCCGATCGGCGTGCCGACGATGAACAGCGTCACTCGCGCGTCATCGCTGCGATGTCGACCGCCGAACCGAGCTCCGCCTCGAGATACTTCTTCAACCGATCGAGCACGCGCTTCTCCAACTGGCGCGCACGTTCGCGCGACACGTTGTAGCGATCGCCGAGCTCCTGGAGCGTGAGCGGCTCGTCCGACAACCAACGCTCGCGGAAGATCGTCTGTTCGCGACCCTCGAGCGTGTTCGCGAACGCTTCGAGCTTTTCGCGAAGCAGCGTGGCGAACTCGTTGTTCGCGACGGCCTTGTCCGGCCGATCGTCTTCGCTCGGCAGGAAGTCCAACCGCGTGCGCGCGCCGTCGTCATCGCCGGAGCCGACCGGTGCATCGAGCGATGCCTCCGGCGCCGCGAGCCGGCGCTCCATCTCGATCACGTCCTTCTCGGGGACATCGAGCTTTTCGGCGAGCAACGCGCTCGTGGGCGAGAAGCCGAGCTGCTCGAGCTTTTCGCGCTCCTTACGCAGGTTGAAGAACAGCTTGCGCTGCGCCTGCGTGGTGCCGATCTTCACGAGGCGCCAGTTATTGAGGATGAACTTCAGGATGTAGGCGCGGATCCAGAACGCCGCGTAGCTCGACAGCTTCACGCCGCGGTACGGATCGAATTTGCCGACGGCCTGGATGAGGCCGATGTTGCCCTCTTGGACCAGATCCAAAAGATTCCGATGCGCGCGGCGGTACTCGTACGCGATCTTCACGACGAGCCGGAGGTTCGCTTCGATCAGCTTTCGCGCGGCGCCCGTATCCCCGGCTTCGACGAGGCGCACCGCGAGATCGTGCTCTTCCTCGGGAGTTAACAATGGGTAACGCCGGGTCTCGGACATGTATGCCGCGAGCGGATCCCGTTTCGCGAGCGACCCGGTCCCGCGCTTCGCTGGTACGCGCGGTACGTCCTCGGCCTCGACCTCGGTTTCGGGCTGGTCCTCGTCGGAAATGTCGATCGACCCGGCCGCGAGGTCGGTATCTAAACCTTCCTCGGTTTCAGGAGATTCCTCGTCGGAACCGTCTTTTTCTTCCGCCTCGTCGTCGTCCGCCGGCTTTTCGCCGACGTCGATGACCTTGGCTTTTTTCGATCGCTTCGCAGCCATCGCCGTTAGTCAGACTGTACTACATGCCCCGCCGAAGTTTGGTGGGTGGCAGGCCACGCATTCGACCCTATAATCGTTGAATGCGAAGCAGGTTGAACCTCGCCCTGGTGGGTGTGGCGGGTGTGTCCGCACTCATGCTTACGGTCATTCGGCACGAGGGCTTGGTTCCGTTCGGGATCGATGCAAACGAAGCGCGGGCGACCCCGGGTCAATCGCAAAACGAAAAGCACGACCTGTCGGCGCTGAAGATCTTCAGCTCCACGCTCGTGCGCGTGAAAGATCGCTACGTCGATCCATCGCGCATCGATCCGAAGAAGATGCTCTACAGCGCGCTCGATAGCGTGCAGTTCAATATCCCGGAAGTTCTCGTCGAGCCGGACGTCGCGCACAACAAGGTGACGGTCGCGGTGAACGACAAGAAGGAAGTGTTCGACACGGACGATGTCGATTCGCCGTGGCACTTGCAGCGCAAGCTGAAGTCGATCTTCCGGTTCATCGAGACGAACATGAACGCCGGCGCCGATCTCGCGAAGGTCGAGTACGCGGCGGTCAACGGCATGCTGTCCACGCTCGATCCGCACTCGATCCTCATGGATCCCGAGCAAGCGCGCGACATGGACGTGTCGACGAGCGGCAAGTTCGGCGGCCTCGGCATCGTGATCCGGATGATCGATCGCAAGCTCACGGTCGTGAAGCCGATGAAGGACACGCCCGCGTGGAAGAAGGGCGTGAAGGCGGGCGATCACATCGTCAAGATCAACAACGAGCCGACCGAGAACCTCACGTCGAACGAAGCGGTCGATCGCATGCGTGGCGACCCGAAGACGCCGGTCACGTTGTGGATCGAGCGCAAGGGCCAGACCGGGCTCATCAAGTTCGAGCTCGTGCGCGACGTGATTCGCGTCTCGCAGGTCGAGCACAAGCTGCTCGACTCGCACGTCGGTTACATCAAGGTGAAGCAGTTCTCGAAGGGCATCGCGCAGGACGTCGCGCAGGCGATGCAAGAGATGTCGGGCCAAGGCGCGACGGCGTGGGTGCTCGACTTGCGCGGCAACCCGGGCGGTCTCCTCGAAGAAGCCGTGCAGCTATCGGATCTGTTCGTCGATAGCGGCACGATCGTGTCGACGGTCTCGGGCCGCGAGCGCGATGCGCGTCGGGCGGAGCGCGGCTTCGGCGACGTGACGAGCTCGCTCGCGGTGCTCGTCAACGGCGGCTCGGCCTCGGCGTCCGAGATCACGTCGGGCGCGCTGAAGAACCTCGATCGCGCGGTGATCATCGGCACGCGCACGTTCGGCAAGGGCTCGGTGCAAGAGCTCTACGACAACGACGATCACTCGAAGTTGAAGCTCACGATCGCGCAGTACCTCACGCCTGGCGATCGGTCGATCCAGAACCTCGGCATCGTCCCCGACATCCAGCTCCAGCGGATGTACGTGCCGGAGAAGAACGACTCGGCCTCGGACTTCGTCCGCCTGCTCGCACCGACGCACAGCTACGGCGAGAAGGATCTCGACGCGCACCTCGTGTCGACGTACGCGAAGGACGGGGACAAGCCCACGTTCGAAGTCCCGTACATGTACGAAAAGAAGAAGACGACGGACGCGAAGGACAAGGCTGCCGCGCCTCCGCCGGATGACGAGGACGCGCCGGACGAAGACGAGATCACCGAAGACTTCGAGATGAGGTTCGCGAAGCAGGTGGTGTCGGGCGTGACCGCGTCGACGCGGCCGAAGCTGCTCGCGGGCGTCGGCAAGATCGTCAACAAGGTGCGTGGCGATGAAGAGACCAAGCTCGTCGGCGCGCTGAAGCAGATCAGCGTCGATTGGGAAGCGGCGCCGCAATCGATCACGGGCACCGCGAACCTCGACGTCGCGTTGACCGCATCGGCGGGGACGCTGAAGGCCGGCGACGACGCGAGCGTGACCGCGACGGTGAAGAACACCGGCACCGGCGCCGCGTATCGCGTGCTGCCGCGGATCCAAGCGGAAGACGGCGTGTTCGAAGATGTCGAGCTGCCGATCGGCAAGGTCAATCCCGGCGAGACCAAGACGTTCACCGCGAAGCTGAAGATGCCGCAGGACGCGGTCGATCGCGTCGATCGGTTGAGCCTCGAGGTTCGCGAAGCGAAGAACTCGACGTCGAAGGTGACGCCGGCGGAAGTGAAGATCGAAGCGCTGCCGCGCCCGGTGTTCGCGTATGCCTGGCAACTCGTCGACGATTCGAACGGCGACGGCCTCGTGCAGAAGGGCGAGAAGTATCACCTCACCGTTCAGATCCGGAACACGGGCATGGGCGCGTCGACGAACGATGCGCAGGTGCTGATCCGCAATGCCACGGGCGATGGCGTCGACCTCGACAAGTCGCGGTTCGATATCGGCACGCTCGAGCCGGGCAAGACGAAGTCGTTCGAGTTCCCGATGGCGACCACGAGCGCGCTCGCGAAGGATGAAGTCGTGCTCGAGCTGATGGCGTACGACCCGAACCTCGACAGCCAGTCGAGCGACAAGCTTCACTTCAAGGTGATGCAGCCGGTGATCGGCAACCAGGCGAAGGGTACGGTCACCGTGAAGACGCCGTCGACGATTCACGCGGGTGCCGCGGATGACTCGTCGGTCGTGGGCACGGCGATGAAGGGCGCGAGCTACGCGTCGCTCGGTACGTGGGGTGCGTGGACCAAGGTCGCGCTCGCGGACAAGAAGGTCGGCTTCATCTCGAATGCCGCGGTATCGAGTGGTGGGGCGGGCACTAGCCCGTTCGCGATCACGTGGAACTCCACGCCGCCGCTGATCGCGCTGACCTCGAAGAACCTCGAGACGCGCAACGATACCTACAAGCTCACGGGCACCGCGACCGACGAGACCCACGTCGAGGACGTGTACATCTTCGTGTCGAACCCGACGGCGAAGATCGAGAGCAAGAAGGTGTTCTATCGCTCGAACCGGGGCGGCAAGAACGACAAGGCGCTCGACTTCGCGGCGGACCTGCCGCTGTGGCCGGGCTCGAATGCGGTCACCGTGGTTGCGCGCGAGAACAACGACGTCCGGTCGGTGAAGACGGTGTTTGTCTACAAAGACGCACCTCGCACGGCCGCGGCGCCGTAAGCCGAATGGTTATCGTATGATGGCGATTGGATGAATCCCGGGTCACACTCGGGCGTCCAAGAGGCAACCATGCGCACGCTGTTCGCACTGATTCTGATGACCGGTGTTGCCGCGGCCGATAACGGCGACACCGCCGGCACGTACGACGTGAAGTTCGACGAGATGGCGACTACGTGCTCGCCGCCGCCGGTCACGTTGGCGAAGAGCAAGATCACGATCGCGACGTTCCCGAAGAAGAACGCGCTGACGGTCAACATCGAGACGATTCCCGAGATGGCCGGCGTCCCGCAAAAGGGCGGCAAGGTCAACGCGAAGACGATCAAGGGCAGCAACGGCGTCGTCCCCACCACGGTCGGCGGGCTCGACGCGAAGTACTCGATCGCGGGCAAGATCGATGACGGCGGGATGGTGCAGCTCGTGCTCGTTGCCGAGTACATCAAGCACGACGACAAGAAGCCGTACTGCACGCAGAGCTGGAACGTCACCGGTCTGCGCGGCGACAAAGCGAAGTAATACGGCTGTTACAAAAGCGCACCTGTCACGTTCGCTAGAATCGCGTCATGAGGGCGCGATGGATCGTGGTGATCGCGGCGTGTGGATCACCACCCGCACACGAGTTGCCGGACGCACCTGTCGAGGTGGATGCGGCGATCGACGCGGCGCCCGTCATGCGAGATGGGTTGAGCGGTCAACGCGATCGCTTGATCACGTGCGCCGAGTGGACGGCGCTGACGCCGTCGGCACAGCAGGTGTTCTTGACGCTCACGCATCGGATGTACGGCTCGATGCTGCGCGATGGCTCGCACATGCTCGAGCACGTGACGAAGGTGTACAGGATCGCCGGCGGCGAGGCTGCGACGGCGACGGATCCGGGGAGCTGCGGCGGTGGCGAGTGGAACCGGATGATCATGTCCGAGGACCCGGCGTTGCTCGCGGCGCAGCAGGCGCACGAGATCACGGATGTCATCGCCGAGGGTTATTGGCGCGCCTCGCACGACGTGGGTGGGCCACACGCGCCGTTCGATCAGTCGAACGAGACGAACGATGGCGGGCCGCGCGGGCAGACGCAGTACTTCGCGGATCCGACGTCGGCGATCGCGAATGCGCCGCTCGGGCGGTTGGGCGTGGAGAGCGTGATCGATCCGTATGCGCTCGAAATGGATCAGGACTACGACTGCACGCACAACTCGAATCCGGCGTGTCAGTACACGTTCTACGGCACGTTGTGCGCGCCGGAGGCGGGCGAGCTCGGCGTTCAGATCTACAGCGACAAGTACGGCGACTTCGATGCGACGTACACGCCGTGCCTATAAACAGGGGCGCGTGGCGATGTAGATGTCGAAGTTATCGGTCTTCTGGATCGACATCACGGCGATCGATTCGTCGGCGGTCATCCCGATGTCGACGACGTTGTCGGCGATGTTTAGATCGGTCATCGCGATCGGCGTGTCGAATGCGCCGGTCGGATCCGTGCGTTGCGCGAACCGGAGCTCGAAGCCCGCGTTCGTCTTGTGCTCGTAATAGATCCGCTTCTGATCGGACGACAGCCACGGATAGCCGGCCGGGTTATCGACGCCCTGTGCGGGTGCACCGAGCGTGAAGTCGTCGGTCGGCGTGGCGCGCGTGGTGATGTAGATCGTGCCCTCACCATAGGTGTCGGTCGAGGTGTTGTAGGCGAGTGCGAGGCCGTCGGCAGTGATCGCGGGGCCGCTCGTCGCGTTCGCGCCGCACGTCGCGGAGAGCTTGTCGGCGGTACCGAACGCGTCGTCGATCGTCGTGCGATGCGCGTGGTAGATGCACGAGCCGGCGCGCGAGCTGTAGAAGTAGAGATCGAGGTTGTCGGTCGACAACGAGGCATCGCTGTCGTTCTGGCCAACGGCGGCGCCGAGGTTCAATTCGATCGGGGTGGGAAAGTCGTCGGTGCGCGAGGCACGGGTCGAGATGTAGATGCGCTCGTCGGCGCTGCTGTTGGATTGGTCGTAGAGGAGGGTCAGGCCGTCCGGCGAGATCGACGAACCGTACTGCGTGGCGGTCGTGTTCGCGGCGGTGACGGGTTGGGGTGTGGAGAACACACCCGAGCCGGTACACGTCGATTCGAGCGTCGAGTCGCTCGTGTCGATCGAGCTGCCGTCGGTGCGCGCAATCGTGGCGAAGTCGAACCGTCCGCAGGCGGTGACCAACGCGAGCGCGATAAACGTCAGCGCTTCCAGACTTCCACGAGCGTAGCGCCGTTCGCGTCGACGGAATACACGTTCGTGAAGCCCCGTGGAATCGGACAGGTATTCGTCTTCGGGGCATAAGCGACGACCCAGTCCGCGTCGGTGATCGATGTCGGTAACGCCTTGAACAAGTCGGCGCGGAACCACGCGAGGTGCGCCATCTCGATGCAACCGCGATAGACCTTCGCGTTGGGGGAGGCGTTGGTGTTCACGTAATCGACCGCGCGGTCGAGGCCTTCGCCCCACCACGCGGTTTCGAACCACCGGTGTTCGGAGACCGTGCCGGCAGCTCCGACCTGTTCGCCGAAGTAGTCGAGGTAGTAGGGCCGGATCCGGAACGCGGTGATGGCGAGATAGAGGATCACGGCGGCGGCGGCCGGTTTTCGGAACCGACCGGCGACGAAGTCGAGACCGGCGGCCGCGATCAGCGCGAAGGCGAGCACGCACGGCATCACGTAACGCACGCCGTCCTGGCGCACCGGTGAGAACACGACGCCCATCGGGATCACGAACCACGCGAGGACGATCCAGGCGCTACGTTCGCGGCGAATCGCCGTGCGAACGAGATACGCGATCACGAGCGCGACCATGACGATCGGCAGCGTCGCGAACAAATAGAGCAGGAAGTAATGCGGGCCCGGCGTCTTCGTCATCACGCCGAGGAACGGTTCGGTGGAATGGAGGTTCGAGAGCTTGCCGAACGATTGTTGGAGGCTCGCGATCGGGTGGAACCAGAGCTTCGGCCACACCACGTAGATCGTGGCGAGCGCGATCGGCGGCATCATCAGCGCTGCGGGGATGATCAGCGTGCGCTTGCGGATGAAGATGATCGCGAGGCACAGCGGACCGAGTAAGCCGTTGACGAAGCGCGAGGCCGTGGCGAGGCCGATCACGATGCCGATCGTGATCAGGTGGCGTCGGGTTTCGGCGTGGAGCGAGAGCAAGATGCCGAGTGCCCACCACAGGACCGTCGGGGATTCGTGGCCGACGATCTGACCATGTGCGATCAGCGGCGGCAGCAGCGCGGCGAACGCGGCGGCGATGATACCGACCGGGCGCGAGTAGAGCGCGGTGCCGATCGGAACGAGGAGCATGCAGCCGATCGAGATCCAGATCGCCGATAGCGCGCGCGAGGGGCCGAAGCCGTCGGCGAATTGCGCGCCGATGCCTTCGAGGTACTTCATGATCGGCGGGTGCTCGAAGTTCCATTGCCAGGCGGCGGGGCGGAAATCGAGCGAGAGCAAGTTCGTGATGTAGTTCTTGCCCGCGGCCATGTTGACCTCTTCGTCCCAGGTCTGGCCGTGATCGGAGAGGCCGATCCAGCGGATCACAACCGCGGCGACGAAGATCGCGGCCATCGCGAGCCAGGTTTGCTTGGAGACGAGGCGGAGGCGATCGCGCGCGGCGAGGAGTGACGCGGCGATGATCACGAGGAGGATCGCGAGCGCGACGATGCCGTCGGAGATCGTGGTGCCGGGGTGATCGAACGTGGCAGTCGCCGGTGGATCGGGAGAGAGCGAGCTCGCGGGGATGTATTCGAAGTCGCCGCGCCGGCCGACCGGGCTCCAGATCAAGCGCGCATCGGGCGGGCCGGTGAACTGGATCGCGATCGGGCCTGCGGGGACGATCGTCCACTTCGTCTGGAGGTTCGCGCCGGCGATCGTCTCGTTGTTGACGTGGAGCGTGGCGGGCGATGGCGATTGGAAGCCGATCACCGCGGGGCCGGCGATCGGGATGAATAACGAGCCGGTGCCGTCGGCGGCGAGGTGCGCGCGAGGTGGCGTGGCGACGCATGCGCGGATCGCGAGGAGGATGGCGATCGCGGGCAGCCACCAGAAGCGGATCAGCGCACGCGGCCAGGGCATTGGAAGTGGCGATCCTTCTTCGCCAGGAACGTGTAGTACTGGCCGCGCTCGGCGAGGTCCGGAATGAACATCGTGACTTCTTCGAAGCCGCGACTCGTCCAGAATCCAGTGTTGCACGGCAACGGCGGCGCCATCGGGCCGTAGTGGATCTGGTAGCAGCTGAACACGAACGTGGGATCGTAGGAGGCGAGGATCGTGTCGCTGCCCCACTTCGTGTGACCCGGGCGCGGATTGCTGCGCGGCGAGTCGTGCGCGATCTTCTCGCTGACGAGGCCGAACACGTCGATGCCGCGCATCCGGCCGAAGTATGGTTGGGCGCCGGCGCCGCCGACGATCGAGAAGTCGTCGGGCTTGAAGCAGTCGGCCATGGCGCGGCCGATCGCGGCGCGATCCTCGGTGTAGACCATGAGGAACGCGGGCGAGTCGATGCCGTGATCGTTGTTGCAGGTGCGACCGGCGCAGCTCGCGATGCTGTCACGCGTGAGCTGCAGTTGGGTAACTGCGAAGAGTGCGATGGCAATGGCGGCGATCGGCGCTTTGTAAGGGAGTTGATCGAGGCCGATGGCGACGAGGATCGCGACGCACGCGAACACCGGCATGATGAAGCGGTGGAGGCCCATGAAGTCGCCGCCGACGGACATCGCATAGACGACGTAGACGATCGCGAGGAGCGTGGTGGTCGTGACGAGGCGGAAGCGCGGCGTGCGTGGCTTCAGCTTGTAGAACGCGGCGAGGATCAGCGGCGCGGCCCAGAGCACGTGGGCTTGGACGAGCCAGCGCCAGATGTAGTAGCGGCCGGTTTCGGCCATCTGCGTGGCCATCTTCGGATCGACCCAAGGGCCGCTCGCTTTGACGTAGTACGTGTTCGGGAACTTGTAGCCGTAGTAGTGCCAGCGCCACGCGAACCACGGGGCCCAGATCACGAGGAACAGCGCGGCGGCGATGAGGTCGTCGCGCGCGATCTTTTTCTTCTCGAGGAGGTTGTTGCCGAGATAGGCAACGCCGATCACGGCGGCGACGAGGAGGCCTTCGGGGCGGGTCATCGCGGCGAGGGCGAGGGCGATCGCGGTGCGCTTGATCGATTTTCCGTCGAGCGCGATCACGACGAGCATCGTGAACAGCTGGGTCTCGAGGCCGCCGCTCGTCCAGCAAGCGAAGCCGGACGAGCATGCGAGCAGCAATGCGCCGATCGTAGCGATCGGGGTGCGGCGTTCGAGTGCGCGTTCGGTGGCGGTGAACACGATGTAGAGCGTGACGAGCGCGCAGGCGGTGCCTAGGACGCGCGAGCTGATCTCGGGTGAAATCCCGACGAGCATCAGGATGCCGAGCAGGATCGTCCAGAGGAAGTTAGTGTACCCCTCGACGGGTTGGCCGAGGTTGAAGCTCAGCTGGCCGTGCTCGGCGAAGTTGCGCGAAAACACGAACGAGATGTACGCGTCGTCGGTGACGAAGTTGTACGCGAGCGAGTGAACGACGAGCACGATCGCGGCAACTCCCAGGAGGAGCCAGCGCAGGCGATCGGTGGACATCGCGGGGACGTTACCTTAGGTGAACGACCCAGAACCACAAGGCGGGGAACGCGGCGAGCCAGGTCCAGAGGAAGCGGTTCAAGCCGAGGACGATCGCGTTGCCGAGGTGAAAGGCGGCGGCGATCGCCATGAACGCGATGCATGCGGGCCGGTTGACGAGGGTGAGCGGAAACAGGACCTCGAACGCGAGCAACGGATAGCCGGCGATGCGGCCGAAATGTGCGGCCCACGGCGGTGCGTTGTAGGCGGGCACGGCGAGGAGTTGCGGTAGTGCGGTGCCATTACGCCAGCTCGGTTCGCGAAGCTTGGCGAGGCCGCTGATCGTGTAGCTGAGGATCAGCTGGGCGGCGATGTAGCCCATCCCTGCCCGCTCGTATCCGCAGCGGGCGATCGCGAGGCCAAGCAAAACAACGAGGAGCATCGCGTCGCTGCCGCCGTTGTAGCTGCCGCGAAACCGGATCGCGATCAGCCACGTGGTGGCGAAGGCGACGATCGGCACGGCCGGATGATCAACGAATGGTAGTGCCGCGGCGCTCGCGAGCTGCGCGATCAAGAGGATCGTGGTGCCGGTCGTGCCGAACAGGATCGGTAGCCGCAAGGTCTCGCGTGAAAACACGCCGCGCTCGCGCCACGCGTGGTTGACGAGCAAGAGCTCGACCGCGGCGATCGCCGTCGCGAGTCCAGCAAGTCTAGAGATCCACTCGATCATGGGGACGGTCTGAAGTTAGGGAAGTTCGTTTCGCTAATCTGCTGATTCTCTTGAGGCGAGGGGACGGTCTGAAGTTAGGGAAGTCAATTGTCACCAAACTTCCCTAACTTCAGACCGTCCCCAGCATCCTGAAGTTTCGATGCGTTCGGCGATCGAACTTCCCTAACTTCAGACCGTCCCCTTCCGAGGAGGTAGTCCTCTCCTTCGCGCACGATCTTCCACTCGACGGCACCGAGCTCGATCGCGAGCTTTTCCACGACCACGTACTCGACCAGCGATGTGATCACCGGCGCGTCGTGATCCGTGGCCGGATCGAGCTCGTCCACGCGCCCGACGAGCCGCTCGACCGCTGACTGATACGCGAGATAGAGATTCGAGCGCGGCGCGAATAGGAACCGCCACGGCGTGCGCGCCGGCGGCGTCATCTCGACCCACTCACCACCTGGCTTGCGAACCCATAGCGACGGCGGCGGCGACGGGCGATCGAAGAATCGCCACGACGGCACCAGCGCACGCACGATCCACATCACCACCGGGAGTATCGCACCATCAAGCCTGCTAAATTACACGAGCTTGGAGCGACGACCGATCGCTACCGTGCTCGGTACGGGCGCGTTCGCCGGCCTCTGCGCCGGCCTCGCCACCGGTGCGATCGACGCGATCTGGTCCTGGGCCGCCGCCGCGCAATTCCTACCCGGCATCGCCTCGCGCCTGCGCTTCCTCCTGTTCACCGCGATCGAGCACGGCTTCATCGGCTGGCTCGTCGGAATTCTCACCGCCGTCGCACTACTCGCGCTGTCACGCGCCACGCGCTTGGGCGATCTCTACACGTTCGCGATCGCCACCCACCGCAAACAACGGGAACAGGGGCCCGAGCACGCCGTCGTCGGCCTCTCGCTCGCGCTCGCCGGCCTGCCGATCATGGCCGCCACGCTGTTCGTCGCCTACTCGACGACGATGCCGTTTGTCGCGAACCGCCACGAGATGCGCCTCGTCGTGATCGTCGCGATCGTCGCCACGCTCGTCGCGCTCGGCACCGGCCTCGTGATCACGTTCGTCGCCGCACGCCCACTCGAACATCTGCTCGCGATCCTCGCCAAACGCTTCCCGCAGCTCGGCTCTCCCCTCGCACCTATCGTCGCCACCGCCGCGTTGATCGGCCTCGCCTTGATCATCTGGGCCAAGCTCGAGTGGCAGACCGTCAAGATCCTCCCACTCCGCGGCCCACTGATCGCGCTCGGCTTCGCCGCCCTGATCCCCGTCGTCTACCGCCCTGCCCTCGTCCTCGCCGCGCGCGTGCACAAGGTCCACTTCGCGCTCGTCCCGATCATCACGTTCGCACTCACGCTGATCGCCGGCGGCAACGCATCCGTGATCAAAGCCGAAGCCGCATACACCGGCCTCGGCGGTGGCATCGCCCACGGCATCCGCAAGCTCTTCGATCGCGATCACGACGGCTACTCCGCCGTCCTCGGCGGCGGCGATTGCGACGACGGCGATCGCACCGTCCATCCCGGCGCCCCCGAAATCCCCGGCGACGGCATCGATCAAAACTGCATGGGCGGCGATACCGACGGCAAGCCCGTGATCGAACCACCCGCGTTCGCACCTGTTCCGGACGCCGTGCCGAAGGACTTCAACGTCCTCCTCGTCACGATCGACACACTCCGCGCCGATCACCTCGGCATGTACGGCTACACGCGCCCGACCTCACCGAACCTCGACGCGCTCGCCGCTCGCGGCACGCTCTTTCAAAACGGGTGGGCCCACGCACCGTCGACGCGCTACTCGATGCCCGCGATCCTCACCGGTCGCCTCCCACTCGACGTGTTCTACGACATGTCGGTCAACTGGCCGGGCCTTCTCCCCAAAGCCACGACGATCGCCGAGTACCTCGCACCGCTTGGCTTCTACACCGGCGCGATCACGAACTACGAGTACTTCGAACGCTTTCGTCACATGGACCAAGGCTTCGTCGAGTACGACAACGAAGATGCGCACCTCCACGGCGCCGTCGCCGGCAAAGGTCCGGAAGAGACGCACGGCTCGTCGTCGAAGGAGCAGACCGATAAAGCGATCGCGTTCGTCGACAAGCACGCCGATCGTCGCTGGATGCTGTGGGTGCACTACTACGACCCACATGCGGCGTACGAACATCATCCCGAGGTGAAGTCGTTCGGGAACGCCGACGTAGATCGCTATGATGAAGAGATCGAATTCACGGACATGCACCTCGGCCGACTCTTCAAAGAGCTTCGCGATAAGGGCCTCGATGACAAGACCGTCATCGTCGTCACCGGCGATCACGGCGAAGGTTTCGGCGAGCACGGCGTGTTTTTTCACGGCTATCACCTCTACTCCGCGCAGACCAAAGTCCCGCTCTTGTTCAAGGTGCCCGGGATGCCGCCGCGCAAGACCGAAACACCGGGCGGCCACATCGACATCATCCCCACGTTGCTAAATCTCGCCGGCGGTCAACCCGCACCCGACCTGATGGGCCGCTCGCTCGTCGACGTGATCGCCGGTGCCGACACCAAGCGCGTCATCTACCAGCAGCTCTCGTTCGAGAACAACAACGAGAAGCGCGCCGGCGTCGATGGCACGTGCCACGTGATCTACAACGTGTCTCCCGATCCGAGCTGGGAGGTCTATCGCGTCGATCGCGATCCGATGGAGGCCCACGATCTCGAGGGCACCGGCGAATGCGCCGACACCCGCCACGCCGTCGAGAAATGGTTCGACGCGTCGACCGTTCCCGCCGGCGCCGCCGAAGCACTCCTGCCCGGGCTTCCCGCGATCGCGAACCGCCTCGACATCTCGTTCGACAACAAAGAGACGCTCGTGGCCGTCGACGCTCCCGCACACGCGAAGCCCGGCGACACGATCGACCTGACCTGGACCTGGATCGCCGGCGACGCGCTCCCGGAATCGTGGCGGGTCTTCGCGCATGTCGAGTCGCCGCAAAAGCAGATGACGAACGCCGACCACGCTCCCGCGCGACCGTTCAGTTGGTGGAAGTCCGGCCAAATCATTCGCTACACCACACACGTCACGCTGCCGCGCACCGCGTCGACAGGCACCTACACCGTGTGGGCCGGATTGTTCCAAGGCACCACGCGGATGCCTCGGGTTACTGCACCGCACGCGCAAATCGTCGACAATGCGGCGGCCGTGGCCAAGATCGAGGTCTCACCGTGACGGACGATCCGAACGTCCCCACGCGCAAGCGGATCCAGCAACTGCCGTGGATCCTGCTCGCGGCCGCCGGCGTGTATCAGATCGTGCTGCTCGTGATCGCGATCCGCGGTCGCCTTCACTATCCGTACGACCTCGAGTGGATGGAAGGCGGGATGCTGCATCACGCGCTGCGCATCCAAGACGGTCACTCGTTGTACGCGGCGCCGTCCGTCGATTTCATCCCGTACCTCTACACGCCGCTCTATCCGGCGCTGCTCGCGTTGCTCGGCAAGGCGTTCGGGATCTCGTACGGCTTGGGCCGCGCGATCTCGATCTTCGGTCTGCTCGTGATCGGCAGCGTGGCGTTCGCGACGATCGTCCCCGCATCCGGCTCGGGCCAACAACCCGGCCGTCACTTGCCTCGTGCACGCGTGATCGCCACGCGGTTCGCGCGCCGATTCGTCGCGATCGCGCAACCGATCGCGTGGGCAGGCGCGTTGCTCTCGCTCGGCCTGTTCGCCGCCGTCTATCCGTACGTCGAAGGTTGGTACGACCTCGTTCGCGCCGACACGTTGTTCCTCGCGATGGCCACCGCCGGCATCGCCGCGTTGCCTGCACTCGTGCGCAACGGCGAAGGCCTCGCCGGGCACGTTCGTGTCGCCGCCGGTGGTGCGTTGCTCGCGCTCGCGTTCTATTGCAAGCAGACCGGCATCTTCTACGTCGCGCTCGGTGGCGCGATCGTCGCCGTGATGGAATGGCGCAAGCTCGCCGCGTACATCGCCACGGCCGGCGTGATCGGCCTCGGCGGTACGCAGATCATGAACACGACCACCGACGGCTGGTTCTGGACGTACATCTCCAAGATCCACCGCTCGCACGACTTCAACATGGATCGGTTCTGGGCGTCGTTCGGAAACATCCTGTGGCACTTCCCGGCGCTGACGCTCGTCGTGTTCGCGGCCGCGGTCCTCCTCGCCGTCACGTGGGTCCGGACGCGCGAGCTCCCCGCCGCCGCGAAGCCGTTCTTGCTCTGGTTCGCCACGTTCTTGTTATCGATCCTCGTCGGCTGCATCGGCTGGGGAACCGAGTTCGCGCACTTCAACGCATACATGCCCGCGTTCCTGCACGGAGCGCTCGCCGCCGGTGCCGCGTTGCCGTTGCTCGCGCAGTGCGCGCAATCGCTTCGCACGTTCCAACGCACGCACGAAGCGGATACGAGCGCTACGACCGCTGTCGACACGAACATCGCGCAAGGCGTGGCGGGACTCGCGGGGCTCGCACTCGCGGCGACGTGTCTCCACGCGCACTGGTCGCCGTCGAAGTTCATCCCCACCGATCGCGACGAGCTCGCCGGCGACAAGCTGATCGAGCGCATCAAGAAGCTCGACGGCGATGTGTGGATGCCCTCGCATCCCTGGTACCTCGAGCTCGCGGGCAAGCATCCGTACGTCCATCGCATGGGCATCAAGGACGTGACCACGCGCCAGCCGCGCACCGTGGTCGGGCTCGACGACGCGCTGCGCTCGCACAAGTTCAGCGCGATCATCATGGACGATCGCGATCTGTTCCTCGAGCTGCCGCAGTTGAAGGAGCAATACCATCCGGCGTTGAAGCTGCCCGAGGACGAGCGGCCGCACGTCTACACCGGCGCGCACGTCGTGCCCGATACGCTGTGGTTGCCGCGCTTGCCTCCGAAACCGCCGGCCGGTGTGGCCGCGGTGTTCGACTTCGAACAACCCACGTGGGCCGGTTGGACGCGCTCGGGTCCCGCATGGGGCGACGGCCCGTCGATCGAGCCGGAGTCCGGCCAAGGTCTCGTGCTCGGCGTCACCGGTCAGCGGTTCGCGAACAGCATGCACGGCGGTGATGCCGCAACCGGCCGCATGACCTCGCCGAGCTTCGTGCTCGACGGCGCACGCATGACGTTGCTCGTCGCCGGCGGCACCGACGACACCAAGCTCCGCGCGGAGCTGTGGGTCGAGGACAAGATCGTTCGCACCGCGGGCGTGCCTGCGCCGGGTGGTGAATCGCTGCAACGCACCACGTGGATGATCGACGACGACATCCGCGGCAAGCGCGCGACGATCGTGCTCGTCGATGATTCGGCGACCGGCCACCTCGTCGTCGACGATATCTGGCTGTGGGCGAATCCCTAGCAGTCGTCCGACCACTCGTGCGTGAACACGACCTTGTCGTGATGTTCGCGATCGACGATCTCGAATCGCCACGTGCGATGGTCCAGATCGATCCGCGCCAGTGCATTCGCCGGCGCACCTAGCGCGATCGCGCGCTTCCACACGTCCGTCACCTTGCACCGCAACGGCGGGAGATCCGGCAAGTCGCACGGACCATCGACGAGCCCCGACGACAACTGCGTCCGCGCATGATGGATGTACACGTGAATGCCGCACGTGTCGGGCTTCGCGGCGCGCGCACCGAGTTGGACGTGTGGCCCACCGCCGCCACGTTTCGCGAATTCGAACGAGAAGGTGCTGTCCATATCGAGCCATGCGTTGCCATCGGCATCGACGTATTCGACCGCGATCCGATAGAGCTGCGCGTCCGGTCGATCGCCGATCGCCTCGTCGAGATAGTGCTGGACGTTCCAGCCGTGCTTCTCCGCATCACGCTTCGCGACACATTGCCGGACGTTGATCGCGACAACGGCCAGTCCGCCGAGCGCGAACAGGATCAGCCCGGCGATCGGCAGCCAGTCCTTGAGCTTGCTCACGGCCGCTTGTACAGGCTCACGATCGGAACCCCATCACTACGTAAGACGAAGATCGGCTGCGTTGTGACGTAGTTTTTCCAGATCATGTAGTCGTGGCGATTGAAGTGCTTCTCGTGGATCACGATCGCGTACATCGAATTCGCGATTCCGGCGCCTTCCTGCCCCGCATCGGCAAAGCCTTTCGGGAGCTCGCCGTCGTCGATGTAGTAGTGCCACGCAGGTGACGCATCGTGCGAGTAGACCCGGCCCGGGGCCAATGTCGCGAGCTCCGGCACGATGCCCTTCGCGGCGACGCCCCAGAACTGACGATTCATCCCTTTGTCCGCACCGCCCGGTGCACCGCCGGCCGCCGCCGAGTACCAGGTCAGCGCGTACGGATGCGAGACGATCACTTCGTTCACGCCGGCGAGCGCGACCATCGCGATCACCGCGATCACCGACGTGCGTTGCGAGATCCGCGGCACCTGGCGCGCTGCCCACACGCCGCCGACGCCCGCGGCGATACAGATCGTCGGCAAGATCGGCATCCAATGCTTCTCGGCGCCGAAGATCGGCGTGGTGCCCAAGAAGAACGGCGCGATTGCAGCGCACGCCGACAACACCAACAACAGCACGGGTGCGCGGTCGATCTTCTCGCGTGCCTTGCCGATCCACACGCCGGCACCGATCGCCGCCGCCGCGAGCGTGGCCGTCGGCACGGTGAACAACGTCGTGATGATCGCGACGTGCCACGGGAACCGCGGATGGTTCCAGTTCACGCCGAGATACTCGAAGTTGTAGTGGACGTGGTTCGAGTGGAACTGCAACCAGCCCTTGATGTGGCCGATCGGATCGAGCCACAGCCACGGCCACAGGATCAGCAGCACGAGTGGACCGATCACGGCCATCGCCACCGGCACGCGCCAGTGCACCTTCCAATCGCGCGCGCGCCACGCGATCACCGCGTAGTGCACCGCGATCGCGAACGGCAATAGCAGCGCGGTGTGCTTCGTCGCGAGTGCGAGCCCCCACACCACGCCGGCTTGCCACGGCCACTTGCGTCCGTCGAGACAGCGCCAGTACGCGTAGATCGATGCGAACCACAGCGTCATCGTCGGTGCGTCGAAGCAATCGAGCCCCGCGTGGAACAACGCGCGCGGCAAGGTCAGTAAGCACACGCACGCGAGGATCGCCTCCGCCAAGCCCCACAGCTCCAGCACCATCACGAAGATCAGATACGCGAGCACACCGTGCGAGACCGCGCCCGGCAAGCGATAGCTACCGAACCAGCGATGCGACAGTCCGCTCGCCAGCTTGATCAGCGGCGGATGTTCGGGATTGCCGCCGCCGCCGAACGCACCGCCGAACGTCTGTTCGATCAGCTTACCGTCGAAGCCGTGCTTGAATTTGACGAGGCCGGTCCACCACTCGGCATAACGATCCCCGGCGGCCATGTACACGGTCTCGTCGCGCGCGATGCCGACATCGCGTTGCAGGATCATCACGATGACCGTGGTGATCACGGCCGCGATCCATGCGCCGTGCTTCGGCTTGATCGCGACCTTCACTGGCGTGCCTCCGCCGTGAAGCAGATCAATCGATCGGGTTGCGTCGCGCTCGCGATGAACGTCACGTCGCTGGTGCCGGGCGTCGTCGGAACTTCGAAGCGAACCCAGCCGTCGTCGACGCCCGCCGTCGCAGTCGTCGTCGCATTGCCGACATGCACTTCGAGCGTGCCCGGTGTGCGGATATCGCGGCGCTTGAAGATATCGGCGAGCCCGACGTACCCGACGAGCTTCGATCCCATTGTCATCTGCGGAAACGTGACGGTCGCCGGCTTGCCCGGTTGCGGAATGACCTGCCAGCAGTGATGCGGTGCAAACCCGACTTCGGCGATCTCGTTCGTCGCGGGCCCCGTCGGCTTCATGGCCAACAAATCGCCGGTGACCTTGGCAGCTGGTTGCGAATACAACGTCACGCGCACGGGTCCGTCGTCGACGACCTCGCCTTGCAATCCGGCGGTCTCGGGTGCGTGCGCACCGCGAATCGACATCTCCCAGATCCGCGGGAACCTCGCGCTGTCCATGCGCGCGGCCATCTCGATCGGAATGGTCACGTGCATCCGGCCGACCGGGTCGACCCAGTCCGGCGCGAACACGATCAGGTCGTCTGGCTTCCGCTGCTCGTTCACGATCGCGGCCGCGTGTTGCCATGCGTCGTCACCGGGCACGCTGTGCGCATCGTGTTGCGTCGCCGCGATCTCCCAAACAGAGATGGCGATCAGCAGCACGGCTGGCACGGCCGCGATCGGCTTGGGCACGAGCCCACGCTACCACTGCAGTCGCAGGATTTCTAAACGCGGCGAGCTCCGCAACGAATCCGAAGATCTTTGGTCACCTCCTGTACGCGAAACAGGGCCGGCACGTCGCGACGCTTACCGATCGCTGATGCCATAGTCTCGGCATGCGAATCGCGGTAGTTCTCGCGGGCGCCGTCGCCAAGGGCGCATTCGAAGCCGGTGTGCTCCACACGCTCGTCCGGTCGAACATGCAGATCGTTCGGATCGTCGGGTCGAGCTCCGGCGCGTTGAACGGAACCATGCTCGCCGCCGCCGTGCGATCGCGCGATCTGGAAGCCGGCACGCAACGCCTCGTCGAGCTGTGGCGCGATCATGCCGAGTGGAACGACGTGTTCCACGCGAGGTTCTCGCTGATCCATTCGCTGTCGGGCGTCTCCGATCAGGCGCGCCTCACCGCGTTGTTGAAGGCGCAGATTCCCGCGGCACCCGCGCTCGACGAGATCGACCTACGCCTGCTCGTCGCCCCGCTGTTCGGCGTGACCGGCTCGATCGGCGATCATCCGGCGACGACCTACGAGTCGGTCCAGGAATTCACGAGCGCGGACTTCACGACCGATGCCGGACTGGCACGCGTGTTCACCGCCGCGACCGCATCGTCGGCGTTTCCATTCGTGTTCGCACCGGTGACGATCGATCCGATCGGTCCGTGCGTCGACGGTGGAGCCGTCAACAACACGCCGATGAAGCTCGCGCTGGAAGGATCCGCCGTCGACGCGATCGTCGTCGTGACCACGACCGTGGAGTTGCGCCAGGAACCGCCGACCGACCTCCACGGCATCCAGCTCGCGTCGCACTTGGGCGGCATGTTGATCGGCGAACGGCTGTATCGCGACTTGCGCGAGACCGACGACGTCAACCTCAGCCTCACGAGGCTGCAGCAGCTCGTCGACGACGAGACGCTCACACCCGATCAACTCGATCGCGTGCTCGCCGCGCTCGGTTGGACCGATCGCAAGCCCGTGCGCGTGATCCAGATCCGGCCGCTCGCGGAGCTCCCGGGCTCGTCGTTCGCCGGCTTCTTCGATCCGAAACTCCGGGCGACGTACATCGATGAAGGCGCGCGCCGCGCTGCCGACGTCCTCGCTCTGACATAGTCGCGACATGTTCGTGATCGAGCTCAGCTACAAGGTCGAGACCCACCAGATCGACGCCGCGATGAAGGACCACATGGCGTGGCTGAACAAGCACTACGCCGCCGGGACGTTCGTGCTGTCCGGTCGCAAGGTCCCGCGGGACGGCGGCATCATCCTCGCGAACGGCCACGATCGGGCGGCGATGGAAGCACTCGTCGCCGAGGATCCGTTCGTCGTGCGCGGCCTCGCAGAGGTCCGCGTGATCGAATTCCAGGCCAGCACGCGCGCGGACGACATGCCGAAGCGCCTCGCGTAGTTAGCCGAACGCAACCGCCGGCGGCCTCGGCCGATATAGCGGTATGACAATCGAACTGCTCCTCGACGAAATCGCTGCAAACCCCGACGATGACGAACCTCGCCTGGTCTGGGCGGATGCCGTTGGAGGCGAGCGCGGCGAGCTCGTCGTGATCCAATGCGCGCTCGCCCGCGGTGGCCTGCCACGCGACACCGCGATCGCCTATCGCAAGCGCGAACGCGAGCTGCTCGCCTCGCATGCGAAGACCTGGAATCGCGCGTTGGAGAACGTCGCGAGCCATCCAGAATACCGACGAGGGTTTGCCGAGCGTGCGTACATCGACGTCGACACGTTCACGACCACCGCCGACGCGCTGTTCGCGATCGAACCCGCCCTGCGTGACATCCGGCTCTCGGGTCTGAAGCCGCACGACGGCAGCGAAGATGATCTGCTCGCGCGCTTGTCGCACGTGCTCGTGCATCCGAGCTTTGCGAAGGTGACCGGCCTCCATTTCTACGAGGTCGGTCGCGTGTTCGAGCCCGACAACGAGCTCGACTGGGCTGAATTCCATCCGTGCGGTGGACGAGCCGTCGAATTGCTCCTCGAGACCAACGCGTTCGAGCACCTGCACACGTTCGCGATCGAAAAGTCTGCGGTCGCATCGCGCGAGCTCGTCGCTCTCGCGAACGCACCACAGATCCATCACCTTCGGCACCTCGAGATCGGCCAGCAGCACACGAGCGACTATCGCTACGACACCAAGACCGGCGTTCGCGCGATCATCGAGTCGCCACATCTCACCCAGCTCGACACGCTCGATCTCGAGGAGGTGTTCGAAGACCTCACGCTGCTCCAGCACCCGCGAATGGCGGGGCTCCGGTCGCTGGACATCACGAGGTGCAGGCTCGAACACTTGACCGATGCACTGGTGGCCGCGCCGTTCACGCGCCTCGCACGGCTCCGATCGTCCGGGGCCATCGAATTCGATCGACTCGGCTCGGCACCCGGCATGCGCCACCTCGAAGAGCTGAGCTACAGCAGCGAGCTCGGCCGCGCGCTCTCGCCCGAAATGGTCGATGACATCGCACGCGCGAGCTTCCCGGCCCTGAAGGTGTTGCGGATCGACACCTATGGTCTCTCGCTGGACGTCGCGCGCACGATCGTGACCTCACCGTTGGCGCAACAGCTCGAAGTGCTCGATCTCGGGATCGAGGGCCGCAGCGATTTCGTCTCCGAGCTCGCGGGCTTATTCGACGGGATCCTGACGTAGTAACTATTCGCTGTTGTCCGCCGGGGCAATGCGCTACATCGCGCCCCGTGCGGAAGACCTGGTATGGCGCGATCGCGATCGCGGTCGTGGTGATCGTGAAGCTGTGCTTCGCCGTCGTTCACCTCGATCACTCCGATCCGGTCTCGGATCCCGAGCCAACACCGGTCGCCGTCGAGGTACCGCCGCCGCCACCACCGCCACCGCCGCCCGCGTCGAAGCTACTCGGCTTCATGGTCCGCGGCACGCAACCGATGACCCCGCTCGGCAACTACGGCTCCGGTCACGCTGTCGGTCACGGTCGCGATGAAGTCGTCAACTGGCGCCGCGGCACGCTCGCCGATCGCGCGAGCTTCGTCGACACCGAAGCAACCACGTTGGGCACGCCCGAGCGAACCGAGCACGCGGTCAAGCTCGACGGCCAACCCGCGATCCGCGTGACGTTGAAGACCGAACGCCAGCAACTCGACATCGCGTTCGTCGAGTGTGATGGCCGGCTCGTCGAGATGATCGGCAGCGACGCGTTGTTCGCGAGCTTTCACTGCACGCCGGCCGAGCACACCGCGACGAGCGAGATCGCATTCACGGCACCGGGCTGGACGCACACGCGGATGGACGTGATCGATGGCGACACGTACGAGAAAGCCGACTCCGTGATCGTCGCGACCGCAATCGTCGCCCCCGAGATGGCCGTGCGGTACGCCGTCGGCTCGTACCTCGATCACACGAAGATCGAGCTCCAAGACGTGAGCCAGGTCGGCGATCGCTTCGTGTGGACGATGACGACCGAGGGCACGCCCGGCAAGGTGGTCGCGTGGCACTGCAACGACAAGGAGATCGCGCTCGTCTGGTTCACCGGACCCGATCTCGATCGCGCCGCGAAGCTCGTCGCGACCGGCCACTGCGTGACGAAGACCTAATATAGTTCGCGCGGTGAAGCTCTACGCCGTGCTGTTCGCGATCGGCCTCGTCGTCTACGGCGGGCTCGCGAGCGATCGCCTCGGCAAGCAATCGCAGGCGCCGCAGTTCGTCTATCAGGCGGATGCGTGGCTTCACGGCAAGGCGTCGATCCAACCGCCGCTCGTCGATAACGACTGGGCCAAGCTCGATACGGTCACGCTCGCCGACGGCTCGTCCGTGCAAGGCCGGCACATGACCACGCGGCCGTTCTTTCGCACGACGGCCGGCCAAGAGATCCCACTCGTTCAGGTCCGCGCGACCACGGCGACCACTTGGTACATGTCGTTCCCGCCGCTGCCGACGCTGCTGATGATCCCGTCGGCGCTCGCGAGCGGTCGCAATGGCAACGACGTCATCCCGACGGTGTTGATCGCCGCGCTGATCCTGCCGCTCGCGTATGCGCTGCTGCGCCGGCTCGCCGAGGCGAACCTCTCGCTCCGCACACCGAAAGACGATCTCTGGCTCGTCGCCACGCTCGCGTTCGGCTCGGTCCTGTTCTTCACCGCCGTGCAAGGCAAGGTCTGGTACACGGCGCACGTCGTCGCGATCGTCCTCGCGTTGATCTACGCGCGCGCATCGATCGAAGGTGCGCATCCGATCATCGCCGGTATCGCGCTCGGCGCCGCCGCCCTGACGCGCACGCCGATGGCGTTCATGTTCCCGCTGTTCGTCCTCGAGGCGTGGCGGATGCCCGGTCGCTTCACACCGCGCCTGATCAAGTTCGCGATCCCGGTCGTCGCGTTCGCGATCGTCGGCGCCGCATACAACAAAGCGCGGTTCGGATCGTTCACCGAGTTTGGCCACACGTTCCTCGATGTCCGCCAGCAAGCGCAGATCGAGCAGTGGGGCCTCGCGAGTTATCACTATCTCGGGCGCAACCTCGCCGTCGCGTTCACGCTCCTACCCGAACTCGACGGTCATTTAAGAATTCCAGGTCACGGCCTCGCGCTGTGGATCACCACGCCGATCCTGTTGTTCTTGGTGTGGCCCAAGGACAAGCCGCCGATCCATCGCGCGCTGTGGATCACGGTCGCGCTCGTCGCGATTCCATCGCTCTGCTACCAGAACTCCGGCTGGGTCCAGTTCGGATACCGGTTCAGCCTCGATTACATGGTGTTCTTGATCATGTTGCTCGCGGTCGGTGGGCGAGCACTCACTCCGTTCGCGAAATTCCTGATCGCACTCGGGATCGCGATCAATCTGTTCGGCGCGTACACGTTCGATCGCGACTGGAGTTACTACCGCGTCGGCGGTAACGCCTACGACGTGGTCGTGGCACACTGATCGTATGCCGACCCCAGAGATCATCGAGCGCGTTCGCAAGCTTGATGAAGAGCTAGGCGAGACTCAGCCCGATCCGGCGAAAGCGCCGGACGTCGAAGCGATCAAGAAGCAGATCGCCGTGGTGCTCGCCGAACCCGAGCACAAACCTCACTACAAATCGCTCAGCGACAAGCTGCTGTTCCACTACATCGGGTTTCAGATCGATCATCCGAAACTCGCTGCATCGATGGAGCAGCTCGTCGACTCGCTACAAAAAGCGGGGCTCTAAGGCCGGAACGGCTGCTCGTCTTTACCGCGGACGGGATTTGCGAGTCGCCGGGCGACCGCATCCTGCTCGTCCTTGGTCAGACGCCGCACGTACACACCGGCGGCATCGATCGAGCGCGCGCCGAAGAAGCCTTCGGACACCGCGTACTCGACCTCGATGATCATGTACGGGTCATCGCCGATCCACATCAGCTCGTGCTTGCGCGGGATCCCGACCCACGAGCTCAATGTGAACTTGTCGCGCGAGCCATCCTCGTTGAGGACGACCATCGTGATGCGCTCGGTGGCAGTCACGAGGGCAAACCTAGCACGTCGAGCATCGTGTACCTACCCGGCGGCTTGCCCACCACCCAGGCGGCAGCCACGAGGGACCCGACCGCGAAGATGCTGCGCGACGTGGCCCGGTGACTGATCTCGATTCGCTCGGCCTGCCCGAAAAAGTAGGCCGTGTGCTCGCCGACGACGTCTCCACCACGCACGGTGGAAACCCCGATCTCGCCGGCCGGCCGCGCACCGATTTCGCCATCGCGCGTGTGCCGCTTAACACTTTCATACACGGAGCCGTGCCCCGCCGCGATCGCCTTCGCGATGGCGAGCGCGGTCCCCGACGGTGCATCGCGCTTCTTGTTGTGATGCGTTTCGACGACCTCGGCATCCCACGCTCCGAGCGCGCGCGCCGCTTGCTTCACCAACCCCAACATCAAGTTCACGCCGAGCGAAAAGTTTGCCGCGACGACGACCGGCGCCACGCGCGCGAGCTGATCGATCACCGCATCGACGTCCGCCGGAATCCCGGTGGTGCCGATCACGGCTGCACGCTTCAGCTCGATCGCCGCACGCGCCGCCGCGAGCGTTGCCGCCGGTGTCGAGAAGTCGATGTAGACATCGCAGTCGACCAAGCCGGCGACGACATCGTCACCCGCATCGATCAGCGACGTGATCGAGACATCCTTCGCCGCTTCTTGGATCGCGCGGCCCATCTTGCCGTGCGCGCCGACGATCCCCGCGCGGATCACAGCATGCCCTGCGCGTGCATCTCCGCCCGAATCTCTTCGGTCAGCTTTGCCGACGCAGATACCAACGGCAACCGGACATCCGTCGAGCAGCGATCCATCATCGCCAACGCGGCCTTGGTCGGCGCCGGCGACGGCTCGTTGAACAGCAGGTTGTTCAAGTGGCGCAGCTTGTAGTGGATCTTCTTCGCCGCATCCCACCGCCCGGCCTTCACGTGATCCCACATGTCCGCCCAATCTTTCGGCGCGACGTTCGACACCACGCTGATCACGCCGCGCGCACCGAGCGCGTAGAACGGGAACGCCGTGCCGTCATCACCGCTCAACACCGAAAGCCGATCACCGACCTTCGCGAGCAGCTCGCTACCGCGCACCATGTTGCCGAGCGCTTCTTTGATCGCGACGATGTTTTGGAACTCGCACAGCCGCACGACCGTGTCCGTCAGCATGTCGCACGCGGTGCGCGTGGGAACGTTGTAGAGCACCACGGGCAACTTGGTCGCCCGCGCGATCGCCGCGAAGTGCTGATACAACCCCTCTTGGTTCGGGCGGTTGTAATAGGGCGTGACGTGGAGCAGCGCATCCGCGCCCGCGTCCTCGCTCGCCTTGGTCAACGCGAGCGCTTCGGCCGTGGCGTTACCACCGGCACCCGCGATCACCGGCACCCGACCCTTCGCCGCCTTCACCGTGGCCGCGATCACGGCGACA
Organism: Kofleriaceae bacterium; assembly: GCA_047600425.1. GTDB lineage: Bacteria > Myxococcota_A > Polyangia > Haliangiales > Haliangiaceae > JABFXX01. The sequence goes on from JASGLC010000001.1 coordinate 1,642,919, forward strand.
TGCTCTTCGACATCCAACGTGGCCGACTCGCCGGTCGTTCCGACCGAAACGATCCCGTCCACGCCGCTCTCGATTTGCCAGTCCACCAAACGAGCCAGCGAGTCGAAATCGACCCGGCCCCCCTTGAACGGGGTCACCAACGCCGTCAGGCAGCCTTCGAGTTTCATAAGGGACCTCATACATCTAACGTCTGACACATCCAACACATTCCGATTCCGCTTGAGTTTTCTGCGCATTGCGTTATGAACCCGCCCCATGAAAGCCGCCTACATTGCCCTCCTTGCCCTCACCGGTTGCGCGACGACGGGTGATTCGGACCAGGCGGACCAGCAAGACTCGAGCGGCACGACGTACGGATTTATCGAGGACGTCACCGGCAATTACGACGGTTGGTTCGGGATCCAGAGCCAGCTCGCATCGAACTTCAACGACGTCTGCGGCGACACGTTCTGCGAGGGCGATTGGACGAACATCCAGCCGCTCCGCGTGTACTGCTCGGTGACCAGCAAGCGCGGCGATATCAAGGACTGCGCGTGGGCATTCACCGCGAGCACGCACGAGGTCGACGCCAGCGGCAAGGTCCTCACCGACGCCGTCACGTTCCAATGTCACTTCAAGCCGACGGGCACCGCGACGAAGTTGATCGCCGCGCTCCAGGGTGATGACCCGCTGCATGCTTCCCTTCCGGGAATGGGCTCGATCTACGACGCGATCGGCGATTGCTTCGAGCACCCGATCGGAGACACCCCGATCAACCTCACGCCGGGTACCACCTACGTCGACGCGGCGAACTACTACCAAACTGCCGCAGGATCCGAGAAGTGGTACACGTCGACGCAAAACCTGCATAAGGGCTTCGACGACGTGTGCGGCGACACGTTTTGCGGCAGCGATTATTCGGACGTCCAGGCGCTCGATCTCGGCTGCGCGATCACGAAATCGACGGGCAACGTGAAGGCGTGCACGTGGAATTTCGGTGGCAGCTTCTCGACCATCAATAAGTCCGGCACCCTCGCTGTCACGTCGACGACGTGGTCGTGCCCCGTGACGGTCCACGGTACGATCGCTCAGATGACCGCAGTCCTCACGGCTTCGGGGACAGACAACCCGATCCAACGCGCCCTGCCCGGCGGAACGAGCGCCTACGACTCGATCGCCGGCTGCGTTGTTCGCTGATCCGACAGCGACACGTATCACTGTGTTTCTGTGCGGCTAGCACTGGTGAAGGGTGCTCTGCGCGCGGTACATCCAGTAACGTTCTGGAGGGACCGATGCGCACTATCGTTGCTTGTGCCTATGTCTGTGCCGCCATTGCCGGATGCGCTCATCCGGACAATCCGTCGGCGACCCTGACGATCACACCGAGTGATCCGTCGGGAACGGTTGCGGTCACGGGGCCGACTAATTTCTCGGCCGTGATCGCGAATGATCCGCAGTCGGATGACACCGTCACGTGGACCGTCAGTGGTGGCGGCACGATCTCGACGACCACCGGCTTACAAACGATCTTCTCGCCCGCTGCGGGCTCCGGTGCGACCGCCACGTTGACGGCGGCGACCGCGGGTGGCCTCACCGCCACGGTGAAGGTCGCGTTCGGCAATGCGGTGCTGACGTCGGGAACGATTCCCACGCTGACCGCGCCGGTGACCGTGCTCTACGACGCGCAGGACATCCCGCACATCAAGTGCGCGCAGGCTGCGGATTGCGTCGCGGTGCAGGGCTACATCCACGCGCGCGATCGGTTCTTCATGATGGACTTCTTGCGCCACGTCGGGCGCTCGAACCTCGCGGAGCTGATCGGCATCGACGGTCTCTCGCAGGACACGCAGATCCGCGCGCTGTTCAAGACGCGTGACGGTAAGCGCGTCGAAGAAGAGCTCGTCGCGAACATGAATCCCACGATGCTCGCGTTGATCACGTCGTACTCGGCGGGCGTGAACGCGTACCTCACGGATCTCAAGGCGCATCCGGCGAACCTGCCGGGCGAGTACAAGCAGCTGCCGTTCCCGATCGCGCCCACGGACATCGCGGACTGGACGCCGGCGGACACGATGGCGGTCGCGCGTCTCCAGCAATACCAGTTGAGCTCCACGCTCGACGAGGAATTGGACTTCGCCGCATTCGCGGGCGTCTACGGTCCGGGCGCCCCGCAACAGGATCTCGCGCGGTTTGCCGCGTGGGTTCGCTCGGCGGCACCGAAGGGCGAGCAAGCCCACACGCTCTCGCCGACGCCGCACACCGGTGTGCTCGCGAAAGCCGCGCCGAAGAAACAAGCCAAGACGCCGATGCTCGCGCCGTATCTCGATTCGCTTCGTCACTATCGCAACGAGCTCGCGAAGCTCGACGAGCGCATCCGCCCGTACGAAGCGACGGTGGGCTCGAACAACTGGGTGATCAGCGCCGCGAAGTCGAAGACCGGCAAGGCGATGGTCGCGAACGATCCGCACCTCGGTCTCCAGTATCCGCCGCTGTTCCACCTCGCGGCGATGACGTCGTCGAATGCCGATGATCATCTCGATCTCACCGGTGGCGCGTTCCCGGGCATCCCGGGTGCGCTCGTCGGTCGCGGTCAGCATGTCGGCTGGGGCGTCACCGTCGTCGGTTACGACGTGCTCGACATTTACCAAGAGAGCGGCACGTTCAACCCGGTGACGAGCACGTTCAGCGTGCTCTACCTCGGCGCGCCCGAGAACTGCGTCGTCGTTCCCGAGACGTTCCTCGTGAAGACCAAGAACGGCCTCGTCAACGCGAGCACGCTCGGCACGCTCGATCTGCCGAAGGGTGGCTATGACATCGCGGGCGTCGGCACGGTCCCGCTCGCCACGGTGATCGCACCGCACCACGGTCCGCTCGTCTCGATCCTGTCGAACTCCATCGCGCTGTCCGTGCGGTGGACCGGTCAGGAAGGCAACACGCAAGATCTCAGCGCGTTCTACGGTCTCGACACCGCAACGGATGTCGACTCGGCGATGACTGCGCTCAAGAACTACGCGACCGGTGCGCAGAACTTCGTGCTCGCCGACGATCAGGGCCACATCGCGTACGACCCGCACGCACTCGTCCCGAAGCGTCCGTGGGCAAACGATTCGATCGCGAACTTCCATTATCCGTACCTCCCGGTCCCCGGCTACAACGGTCAGGCCGAGTGGGGTGACGGCACGCATGCATGTGCGGCGACCGGTGCCACGCCCGTCGACGCGGGCTGCTGGATCGCAGATTCCGACCTGCCGCAGGGCAAGGATCCGGACAAGGGTTACTTCTTCACCGCGAACGCGGATCCGACCTCCGACGCGAACGGCAAAGGCAAGACCGACGACAACGACCCGCTCTCGTCGACGCAGCAGCCGTACATGAGCTTCCAGTGGGACGACTCGACGGGCTTCCGTGCGACGGAGATCCAGACCCGGATCGAAGCGGCGATCGCGGCCGGCGGTGTCTCGCTCGACGACATGATGTCGATCCAAGCCGATCACATCTCGCGGATCGGCAAGCAGTTCGATTCGTACATCGCGAACCTGCCGACCACGAACGATACCGCCGACATCACGGCGGCGAAGGCGATCCTCGCGAAGTGGGACGCCGACGGCAACGACTGTCCGTCCGGCCTCACCGGTTCGGATCCGAACAACAGCGGCATCGACACCACCGGCACGGTCGTCGACGATTCGGCCGGCTGCTTCCTGTTCCACGCATTCCTCCGCGACGTGATCACGAACGTCTTCACCGACGATCTCGCACCGGTGCTGCGCAGTGGTTCGAAGATCGGCGTGAGCCAACTCCAGGCGATCAAGTCGCTGCTCTACATGCTCCACGAGAGCGATGACACGCAGGCCGCGAACAAGGCGTTCTGCGGTACCGCGGGCGCGACGGGCACGATCACCACGCAAGGCACGTGCGCCGCGGCGGTGACCAAGGCACTCGGCCAAGCGTACGCGCAGATCGTCGGCCAATACGGCGGCGCACCGAATCAGTGGAAGTGGGGCAAGGTCCACACGATGCAGCCGGTGCCGCTGCTCGCGCTCGTCACGAACGGCTACGAGCCGGGTCCGTACGCGCGTCCGGGTGGTGCGTTCACCGTCGACGTCGGCACGCCGTCGACGTCGGCCTCGGGCTTGTCGTTCCCGTTCGGCTCGTCGGGCAACGTCCGTCACATCTCGGTGATGGATTCCGGCACGCCGATCGTGAAGATGCAGCTCCCCGGACCAGAGCGTGACGGGCCGATCGGTTTCGGCGGCCCCGACCTGCTCGGCCAATGGGTGCTCAACAAGTACTTCGACTTCCTGTTCGGCAACCAGATCGACTCCGGTTCGGTGTCGACCCAGACCTTCACCGCTCACTAAACGGGGAATCTAATGCTCCGCTATAAATATCTAGCCATCGCGCTACTGGTCGCGTGTAAAGCCGACCTCCCGAAAGATCAGCCGCAGACCTTCGTCACCGCGGTGTTCGATCCGACCAACTCGCGAGTGCCGCTTCCGAACGACCTCGCGTTCCTGAACCCGCTCAACGAGAACTGCCCGACCCCGACGCCCACGTCGACTCCGCCCGCGTGCGCGCAGGCCGAGCTCTTGGCGTCGTTCAACGGCAAGTTCCCGAGCGATCAGGCCGTGGCGATCACGATCGACTTCGAGCAATCGAGCTTCGACGAGATGGGCCAGGTCACCACGACCGCCCCCGATCTCGACCTCACCACGTTCACGCCGGCGACGTTCGAGATCGTCGGCACGATCCAAGGCGCGCAAGGCGTCCAGGACTACACGCTCGCGTACGCGAAGCACGACACCTACGGCACCCTGACGATCAACCACAAGGGCAACGCGCCGTGGTCGGGTGGTCAGTACACGCTCGTCATGCGTGGCGGTCCGGACGGCGTGAAGACCAAGGACGGCACGCCGGTCTACGCGGCGCAGACGTTCGCGCTGATCGAACAGGGCAAGGACCTGACGAATCCGGCGAACAACGGCCTGCTCCGTGCGCAGTACGGCGCGGATCAAGCGGCCGTGCTCGGCGCGCAGTTGAACCAACTGATCGCGCTGTACAAGCAGACGGCGTTCCCGGTCGCGGATCAATTGTTCCCGCACCAACAGCTCGCGATCGCGGTCACGTTCAACACGCAACCGGACGTCACGAACGTGACGATCGATCCGGCGCGCGGTCAGGTGCCGCTGCCGATCGATCTGTTGCGCGATGCCACGACCGGCAAGCTGACGGCGCTCGCGGCGTGCACGCTCGCGGGTAGCTCGCTCGCCGACGACGGCACGTGCCCGAGTGCGGCGGCCGCCGGCTTCCAAGCGCTCGATGGCTTCGCGACCACGGGTGCGATCCTCGCGCCGACGTCGGACTACGTGATCGCCTCGACGGTCACGCCGGCCACGCTGAAGCTGTACGACCTGTCGAAGTCGCCTCCGGAGCTCGTCAACCCGGCGTTCTACATCACGCAGCCGTGCGAGTTCACCTCGGGCTGCAGCGACGCGCGCGCGATCGGTCCGGTGATCGCGATCCAACCCGCGGGCGCCACGTCGGGCGATTCGTCGTCGGTGTTCCGCACGAGGCCGCTCAAGGACAACACCGATTACGCCGTCGTGATCGGTAAGGGCATCCTCGACAAGGGCAACAACCCGATCGGTTCGGGCACGGTCGCGAACGTCCTCAAGTTCAAGAACCAGGTCTCGATCAGTGGTAAGTCGCAGCTCGTCGGCATCGACGACGCCACGGCGGCTTCGCTCGAGAAGATGCGGTTGCAGCTGCAGCCCGTGTTCACGCAAGCGGCGGCGGACGGCCTGGCCGAAGACCAAGTCGCGATCGCGTACACGTTCAAGACCCAGACGATCCTCAGCCAGGCGACGGGGCTCGCCGAGCTGCCGTACCTGCCCGGTCTCGTCAACGCCGAGCCCGTCAACACGGCGGTGCCGACGGCGCTGACCGCGACGCAAGCGTTCCAGAAGTACGGCGTCGATCCGTCGATCCCGCACTCGAACATCGCGGCGGTGTACGAAGTCGACATCGAGACGCCGAACGCGCTCGACGATCTGACGGGTGCGTTCGTGTCGGATCCGACGACGCTCTCGAAGGTCGAGACGATCCACGCGCTCGTCGCGGTGCCGGCCATCGCGAAGGTCCTCGCCCTCCCGAACGCAGGTGCGTGCTCGGTGTCGGCGCTGACCACGGCGGGACTGCACTGCGCGCCGATGATGATGTTCCGCCACGGTCTCGGTGGTGGTCGCGCGGACATGCTGACGGTCGCGGACACGTTCGCGGCCCAAGGCCTCGTCACCGTCGCGATCGATGCCGCGAAGCACGGCGATCGTTCGTACTGCACGTCGGGCGCGGCCACGACGACGATTCCGGGCTTCACGGTCCCGCAATGCGCCGTCGGCACCTGCCAGACCGCGCTGCCGTCGGGCGCGCAAGGTGATGCTGCACCGCCGGGCAAGTGCCTGATGGCGGACGGCACCACGCCGGGTCTGTTCGCCTATCGCGGTGTCAGCAACTCGTGTACGGCGAACCCGGCGTCGTGTAGCTGGAACGGCCAAGCGGGCATCCCGTTCGTGTCGTCGAACTACCTCGTGACGTCGAACTTCTTCCGTACGCGCGACACCATGCGCCAGGATATCGTCGACGAAGGCCAAGCGATTCGCGCGATCAACATCGGCGGCGATGGCACGGACAATCACACCACGCACAAGTTGTTCCTCGCGATGGCGGGCAGCGGCTTCGTGATCGACCCGAACGTCACGTACTGGTCGTCGCAGTCGCTCGGCTCGATCCAGGGCGCTGCGGACGTCGCGACGAACCCGCGCATCTCGAAGGCGGCGTTCAACGTCGGCGGTGGCACCACGGTCGACGTGTTCACGCAGTCGCCGGCGTTCGCATCGACCACGCTCGCGCTGCTCGAGTCGCTCGGCATCGAGCCGGGCACGTCGGCGTATCTGCAGTTCTTGGTCGTCGCGAAGACCGTGCTCGACCCGGCCGACCCGATCAACTTCGCGGGCCACCTCCTCGGCGACACGTTGCCGAACTTCATTGTCGATCCGCAGCTGCACACGGCGATGGCGACGAAGAAGGTGCTGTCGCAAGCCGCGTTCTGCGACGCGACGGTGCCGAACCCGTGGAACTACATCTTCGCCGAGAACATCGGCGTCGGTCCGCTGCCGACCGGAGCCGCGTTCTTCGCTGGCACCGGCACGTTCCAGCTGTTCACGAACACCGGCTTCAACCCGGCCAATTTCCCCTCGTGCACGAGCAATGGCGCGCTCGAGCATGGCTTCATCACGGACTGGGCAACGGCGAAGACGCTGACGGGTCAGACCGACATCGCTTCGTTCGTCACCAACGACACCATCCCGCCCAGCTTCCGCTGAACCAGGTAGCCCATGCGTAAATTACTTCTCGCAACAATTATCGCGCTGCCGGCTACATCGTTCGCCGGTGGCTACATCATCCCGAACTCCAACGCGCGCGATCTCGCGCTCGCTAACTCGACCGTGTCCGCGCAAGATGGCGGCGCCGAGGCGCTGTTCATCAACACGTCCGAGCTTGCCGGTGAAGATGGCTTGAACATCTCCGTCGGCGGCGGGCTCCTGATGAACCGCACCACGTGGAGTGATCCGAACCTCGGTTCGGCGTCGCTCGTGCCGCAGTACAACACGCCGCCCACGATCGAGCTCTCACTCGGCAAGACGTTCCAGAACGACATCGCGGCGGCGCTCGGCATCGGCTTCGATGTCCCCGCCGGCGGTGCCCTCGTGTGGCCGAACGGCTGGGCGGGCCAGGAGTACATCCAGTCGGTCGATCAAAAGGTCTACCGGATGGCGGTCGGCGGAGCGATCCAGCTGAAGTACATCAAGCTCGGTGCGAGCTACGTGCGCTATCAAGCGACCGAAGAGCTGCATCAAGCGCTGAACTTCGAGGATCACTACGGCGACGGCGGTCTCGCGATGGACGGCGGTGCGAACTCGTTTAGCGCCGGCTTGTCGATCCACGTCCCGAACGTGCCGCTCGTGATCGGTGCGCAGTACAACCACTCGGGCACGCTCGACCTGAAGGGCAACGCGCACTTCACGAACGTGCCGCCGGCGTTCACGTCGCTCCTGCACGATCAGGATGTCAGCGAGACGCTGAAGATTCCGAACGTGCTCGCGGTCGGTGCGTCGTACGCGGTGGTGCCGAACATCCAGCTGATGTTCCAGTACACGTTCGAGCGCTGGTCGCAGTACGACAAGGACGCGTTCGTCGGCGCCGATGGCTTCACCGTCACGGTCGACCGTCACTACAACAACGCGCACGTCTATCGCGGCGGCGTCGAGTGGATCGTCAGCGGTCTGCCCGAGCTGACGCTGCGGTTCGGCGGGTTGCGGAGCGTGTCGTCGCAGCCGAAGGATCTCGTGTCGCCGTCGCTGACGGATGGCAACTCGATCGCCGCGTCGATCGGTGCGGGTCTCAACGTCACGCCGACGCTGCGGGTCGACTTCGGTTATCAGCACGCGTGGTTCGACGACCTGCACACCACGGGCACGACCACGCTGCCGGGTAGCTACTCGACGCACGTCGATATCCTCGCGGTCGGGATCAACTTCCGCACGGACCTCGGCATGGCGCCGAAGGCCACCGTGTCGGCGGCACAGCCCGAGTAGTCGTGCGAAGCGCCGCCGTCGTACTCCTTCTCGGTTGTGCGACGGCGCGGCCCGATGTGTCCGAGAGCCTGGCAGCGTATCGCCAGAGTGTTCTCGATATGAACGTCGACGCGTCGGTCGCGTTGATGGAGCCGGATGTCTCCGTCGGGCATGGTGATGCACCGCCGACGGTGGGGCGTGACAAGGTCGCGGCGTTCCTTCGGGGCTTTGCGAATTACAAGGTCACCGCGTACACGCTGCACGCGGAGGCGACGGCGGTTGCCGGCGATGTCGCGAAGCAGCACGGCACGTGGGCGCAGGACGTGACGACACCCGAGGGGCAGGCCGTGCATGTCGGCGGCACGTTCGACGCCGAGTGGCACTGGGATCACGGTAGATGGTTGATCTACCGGATGCACACGCAGAATTAGTCCAGACCGAGCGAAGCCCCACGGCGCGCGGAGGCGCGGCGGGGGAGTGCGTAGCGAGCGGATGGACGGAATAAAATGACTAGCGGGGAGGCCTGTTCGTCGCGAGCGCGCAGCGCGAGTGATGAACAGGCCTTCCCGCTAGTGCGCGTCTGCGGGGGCTGCCACGCCTTTCGGCGGGCGCTTCAGGATCAACACGAGCGCGAGCCCGAGGAGGATCGCGATCATCGCGAGCCGGAAGCCGTCGTCGAACGACATCACGAGCGCTTGGTTGCCGACCTGCTGCGACAGGATCGCATCGCTCGGGAGGTGGTTCGCCTGGAGCATGGCGATTCGATCTTGCGCGGCGATGTCGTACTGCGTGACGTGCGCACCGATCGCGGCGCCGTGACGAACCACGCCGTCGGCGACGACCTTACCCATCCACGCGGTGCCGAGCGAGCCACCGAGCTCGCGGGTCAGGTTGAAGAGGCCCGTCGCGTTACCGCGTTCTTGCGGTGACAGATCCGAGAGCGCGGCGACCGACACCGGCACGAAGATGAACGCGAGACCGACGGCACGAACGAGCTGCGGCATCACGAGGTCGTGAAAGCCAGCGGCCGAGGTCAGCTGGGTGCCGAGGTACTGGCTCGCGCCGACGACGGACACGCCGAAGAACAGCATCAGCCGCGGATCGACCTTCTGCGCGTTGCGGCCGACGATCGGCATCAACACGATCTGCGCGAGACCGGCGACGAGGAATACCCGGCCGATATCGAGCGCGGTGTAGTGCATCACGCTGCCGCAGAACAGCGAGAACAAGTAGGACGACGCGAACAGCGCGAGGCCGGTCAGGAAGTTGATGCCCGTACCGGCGGCGTAGCTGCGGTTCTTGAACACGCGCAGGTCGACGATCGGATGCTTTTCCTCGAGGACGTGAACGATGAAGGTCGTCAGCGCGATGACGGCGACCGCGGCGAGGATGCAGATCTTCGTCGATTCGAACCAGTTCTCGCGATTGCCTTCTTCCAACACGTATTGGAGTGCGGGCATGCCGGTCGCGAGGAGCGCGATGCCGACCTTGTCGATCGGGCGCTTGTCCGGGACGAAGTCGGGCTCTTCGATGACGTTCATCGCGAGCGTGGCCACGGCGATGCCGATCGGCACGTTGATGAGGAAGATCCAGTGCCAGCTCGAGATGTCGATCAGGTAGCCACCGATCGTCGGGCCGAGCAGCGGGCCGGTGATCGCGCCCAAGCCGAACAGGCCCGCGGCCATGCCGTGCTGTTCTTTCGGATAACGCGCGAACAGGATCGATTGCGCGGTCGGGATGATCGCGCCGCCGCCGAGGCCTTGCAGGATCCGGAACGCGACGAGCGATGGCAGGTTCCACGCGGTGCCACACAGTGCGCTGGCGGCGGTGAACACGAGCACCGATACCGCGAAGTAGCGGCGATAGCCGAACCGGCGTTGGAACCAGCCGGTCATCGGGATGACGACGATGTTCGCCATCATGTAGCCCGTCGAGACCCAGCCGATCTGATCGAGCGGCGTGGCGAAGCTCGCGCGGATGTCCGTGAGCGCGACGTTGACGATCGAGATGTCGATCATCGCCATCACGGCGGCGAGCATCACGACGATCGTGATCGCGACTTTAGGGCCGCGTAATTGCCCGGTACCCATGACTTACTCCGTGTAGACGGTGACGTCGGCCGACATGCCGGGGCGCAGCGCGAGATCCTTGTGATCGGTGAGGACCACCTTCACCGGCACGCGTTGCGTGACCTTCGTGAAGTTGCCGCTCGCGTTGTCCGGCGGCAGGAGCGAGAACCGCGAGCCGGTGCCGGCCTGGATCGATTCGACGGTGCCCTGAAGCGTGGCGTCGTCGAAGCCGTCGATCTTGATCTTCACCTTTTCGCCGGCCTTCATATGCGCGAGCTGGGTCTCCTTGAAGTTCGCGACGACCCAGGTATCGCGATCGTCGACGAGCGCGAGCAACGAGCGATCCGGCGACACGAGCTGGCCGACTTCGACGGTGCGCTTGGACACCACGCCATCGACCTCCGCGCGCACCTTCGTGTAACCGAGGTTGAGCTCGGCCGTGCGGAGTGCAGCGGCGGCTTGATCGACCTTCGCTTTCGCGAGCTCGACTTGCGCTTCCACGACCGCGATCTGTTCGGGGACCGCTTGCGCGATCAGCAGGCGGCCATGCGCGGCTTCGCTGGTACCGGACGAGTTCGCGCGACCGGTTTCCGCGGTGACGACGCGCGCCTTCGCCGCCGAGATCGCGGCTTGTGCCTGTTGGAGCTGATCGTTGCGGGCATCGAGCTCCGACTTCGGGATCGCGCCCTGATCGACGAGGCGCTGCGTGCGCGCTTGTTCGGTCTTCGCGAGCTCCAGGCGCGATTCGGCAGCGGCCACATCGGCCTTCGCCTGATCGATCATCGCTTGCGTCGATCCGCTGACGGCGGACGCTTGCGCGACACCGCCGCGCGCGATCGCGAGGTTCGCATCGAGCGTCTTGTGCGTGAGATCGAGTGTCGCTTGCGAGCTGTGAAGTTGAGCCTGGGCCGCCGCGAGATCGGCGCGAGCCGAGGCAGCGCGAGCGGCATAGTCGGCATCGTCGAGCTCGACCAAGATGTCGCCGGTCTTCACGCGCTGGTTGTCCTGCACGAGGACCTTCTTCACTTGTCCGGTCACCCGCGCGGCAACCGGCGACACGTGGCCTTCGACCTGCGCATCGTCCGTGTTTTCTTTTCCGCGCGACGTGACCCAATAGATGAGACCCACCGCAGCGCCCAACGACACGAGAGTCCCCGCGACGATCGGAGCCTTGCGGCGCGGCTTGCGATCGGGAGGAGTCAGAACATCTTCAGTCGGCATGATGCCGCTGGCATTTGCATGGCAAAGACCAACCGGTAGAAACCAGAAATCAAGGTGTTAGATGGTTTATACCAGACGCTGGCATAGTTCTATGGCATATACCGATATGCCAATGGAAGATCTCAGCCCTGCCGAGATTCGTTCACTGCGAGGTGAGCGCACACGAGCGCAGTTCGCCGATCTGATCGGCGTGACCGCTCACTCCATCTATCGTTGGGAACTTTCGGAGGGCTCGCCGCATGCGCGCCGGCCGCGTGGTCAGGATCTCGCGAAGCTGAAGTCGTTGCAGAAGAAGCTGCCCGATCCCGCGGTGACGCCGGTGTGGGCCGCGATCGAGCGCGCGCTCGAAGGTCGGGCGTGGCGCGAGTCCGAGAATGTGTTGTTGCGCGCGAGTGGTGGCGCGGAGTCGCGGGTGTGGGCGGCGACCGGGCTCGCGCTCTTGGATTTGATGTTTCGCGCGGACTGTCGAAGGGCGTTGGCGGCGTTGCAGCCCGCGCTCGCGCCGGATGCGCCTCGGTTGGCGTTGATCGAAGCCACGGCCGCGATGATCTACTCGATGCCGGATGGCGAGCTGTTCGATGTCGGGCTCGTCAATCAGCACGCCACGCGGGTCGATGAATTGGTGAGGCCGGGTGATACCGGGCTCGCGCAATCGCTGTCGAACATGGCGCTCGCGACTGCCGCGTTGTTGGTCGGCGATGACGACATGATGCAGCGTGCGCTCGGTCGGTTGGATGCGATCGCGAGCGCGTCGTTGCCGGCGATCCCGGCGCTGTTCTGCGACATGTTGCGGTCGTATGGCTCCGCGCTCGCCGGCCAGACGCAAGTCGCGATGGATCGGCTGGATCGGATCCTCGCGCATCCGCTGATCGACGAGTGCGCGAACCTCAAGTCGCGCGTGCTCGCGGCCAAGGCGATCCGTGGGTTGGATCAATTAGGCGATCCGGATGTCGCGCTCGGGCTCGCGCGTGCGGCGAAGCAGCTCGCCGTCGACGAAAAGCTCGCCACAGGTGTGCACACGGCGCTCGCGCTGCGTGCGGAAGCGGAAGCGCTATCGCGTCTCGGGCGGTTGCCGGAGCTCGATGTGGTGTTGGCCGAAAGCGATCGCGTGCTCGAGGACAACGGGTTCCCGGTCACGATCGTGTTTCCGATCCAGATCCGTCACCTGATGATGGTGCGCGATGTCGCCGGGCTCGAGGCGATGGCGGCGAAGCTCTCGGCGATCACATTGCCGTCGATGCGTGCGCCCTGTGCGGCCTACGCGGCATGGTTCACGGCGACGGCACTGTTCACGCGAGGTGAGGACTCGGCCGCGATCATCGCGGCGTACGAACAAGCGGAGCGGCTCGGGCTCGGTTGGGGTGTGCTGCGTCGCGATCTATTGACGGCGTTCGCGAGTGCGGCGCACATCGATGGCACGCGGCAAGAAGCGCGCGCGGTGTTGGCGCGGGCGCAAAAGGCGGTCGAGCGCCGGCCGTCGGCGTGGACCACGGCGCATCTCAATCGGGCGGAGGCCACGCTGCTCGTCGGTGATGGTCGGATCGAAGAAGCGCGCACGATGATGGAAGCGGCCACGGCCACGCTCGTCGCGTGTGGTGATCGGGTGAGTGCGGCGCTCGCGCACTACGGTGCGGCCGGCATGGGCCTCATCATCGGTGCGCCGGATGCGGTCGAAAAGATGGCGGAGGCGGATCGCGAGCTGAAGATGCTCGGCCTCCAGCACCCGAACTGGATCGATCGCGGGCTCGCGCGTGCGGCGCGTGAAGAGCAAGCGCGGCGTGCGAGTGGTGTGCGGGTCGAGCGTGTCGGTGCGCCGGTCGTGTTGACGCCGCAGCTCGAGCAAGGGCTCGCGCGAATCGCGGTCGCGGGTGCCAGCTTCTCCATGGTGATGAAGGAGCTCGTCTCGGTCGTGAAGCAGGTGACGGGTGCGCCGGCGATCATCGTCGACGAGGATGACAATCGGTTGTGCGAGCATGCGCCGCCGGTCGATGCGCCGATCGTGGTGTGGTTCGACATCCTCGGCGGTCCGCGGCGGGTTCGGCTCGGGCTCACGCGTGTGCTCGATGATGAATCGGCAGCGGCGATGCGCGTGTTGTTGCTCGTCGCGGGCTTGGCGATCCAGATCGTGACGTTGCGTGGGTCGGAGCGGCCCAGCGCTTCGCCGGAAGTGGTAGTGCCCGATGTGCCGGGGCTGGTGGTGGCGTCGACGGCGATGCGTCGGCTGCTCGGCGATGTAACGCGGCTCGCGGGTTCGCGCGCGACGATCACGGTGACCGGTGAGTCCGGTGCGGGCAAAGAAGTGATCGCGCGTGCGTTGCACGAGCTGTCGCCGCGCGCGGCCAAGCCGTATGTCGCGTTCAACTGTGCGGCGGTTCCGCATGACCTCTTCGAAGGGCAGCTGTTCGGCTATCGCAAGGGTGCGTTCACGGGTGCCAACTCGGATCATGCGGGCGTGATCCGTTCGGCGGATGGCGGCACGCTATTCCTCGACGAGATCGGCGAGCTGCCGCTCGATATCCAGCCGAAGCTGCTGCGGTTCCTCGACGCCGGCGAAGTGTTCCCGCTCGGTGCCGAACGGCCGGTCACGGTCGATGTCCGCGTGATCGCGGCGACGAATCGTGATCTCGCGGCGGAGGTGGCGCGTGGTCGGTTCCGGCAGGATCTGTTCTATCGGCTGCACGTGGTGCCGCTGGTCGTCCCGCCGTTGCGTGATCGGCGCGATGACATCGTGCCGCTCGCGCGCCACTTCGTGAAGTTGATCGCGGGTGACCGCCCTCGCCTGCCCACGCTGGCGCCGGATGCGCTCGCGGCGCTACGCGATTACAACTGGCCAGGTAACGTTCGCGAGCTACGCAATGCCGTCGAGCGTGCGCTCGCGTATGCGCAGGGTGACGTGATCACGCGCGCGCATCTCGGCCTCTAGATCAGGTGTAGCCCTTGCCCTGAAGGAACGTGTAGAAGTCCCAGAGTTCGTTGCCGAAGTACGGCGACAGCATCCCATCGGGATCTACGACCTGTCCCATATAGATCCCATTCGCGTGCCAACCACCTTCTCGGAAGATCAGCCACGGTGCTCCATGCGCGCCGTACGTCATGTTTCCACTCGCGTAGATCGACCAATCGTAGTCAGCGATGTACGCGGACACCGTCTGCCACATCCGTTCTCCGTCGAACGGATACCCCGGCGTGGGAGTGCCTGGATACCCATAGACCAAGTACTGACCTTGATTGGCTGGATAGTTCGCCATGAGCCCGACCGATCCGGTGAACGGTGAGATCGCACCCGTTCCGATCAGCGCACCCCAGTTGTGCAGGTAGTTGCCGTCCTCCTGCCAACCAGCAGCACACCATAGCTCGCCGATCTCGAACGCGCCGAGGCCAGCGCCCGGCCCGTTGTTGTATTGCGGATAGAAGACAACGTTCTGTGCCCAACTCTGCGACCCACGATCGTAGAGCACGGATGCCAACGTGAACACGACGCGATTTCCGACGACGTAGCCGGTGCAGAAGTAGTTTCCGCCATTCATCGTGTAGTAGATCTTGCCGATCGTCGCCGATGGAAAAATGCTCGCGTCGGTCACGACGGTCGTTTGGTATTCCGTCGACAACGCAGCGATCCGTCGTTCGGCGTCGCGTGGCTTCGCACGCTTCGGTTTCGGTGCCTGAGCATCCGCCTTCGCTGGCTTCTTCTTCTCCTTCTTGCTCGAGCGTTTCGCTTTCAGCGCCGGATGAAGTTGAGCAGAGCGCATCTGCTCGGGCGTCCAATATGCGATCGCAGAGAGCCCCTTCGAGCTGCTCTTGTTCGCTGCGCTGGTTGGTTCGGTAACAGCTTCGCTCGTCTTGGGCGATGCACCGCCCGATTTTGTCTTCGCCATGAGTCCGACCAGAGTAGGTCGATCACGGATTCGCGTCCGGTACCCGAAGAGATCACGGATCGCAGTTTTCGACGCCCGTGGTCGTGACCCACGGATGCTTGCGCCCGTTGTAGATCGACGTCCTCGGCTGCGGAAACGTGGGATCCGCGAACGCTCCGACGGGAACCGCCACGAGATCCGCAATCGTCTCGTTCGTGAAGTACACCGTGGCACCGCAGGTCCCGCAGAACCGAAACGTAGCGCGCGTGCCCTCATCACCCGTCAACGTGTACTCGCTCGCCGCGCCTTCGATCGTCACGCGCTCGACGGGAAACCGCGCCTGGATCGCGAACGCACTGCCACTGCGCCGCTGACAATTCAGGCAATGGCACAGCGAGACCCGCACCGGTTCTCCCTCACAACGGATCTTCAGTTGCCCACACGTGCACTGCGCGACGTGCATCAGTTCGCCACCCGCATCTTGTTGACCACGAACGTCAACCGACTTCGGTACTCCTCGATCTGCGCCGTGTCCTGCCCTTCCAGCGCGAGCCGGAAGTTCGACAACGCATAGCCTAGCTCGTCGCGATCACCGCCCGTCAACTCGACATACAACGCATCCGCACGCGCCAACAACGTCGCATTCGGCAGCGCCTCGCGCGGATGGAACTTGAGGCGCGCCATCGCTTCACGCGCATTCGCGATCTGCTGCGGCGTCAGCCGACCTGGCGAGCCTTCGATCACGAGCGTATCGGTCTTGCCCGTCTTCACCGTGGTCATGTCGACCTCGAGGATGCCGTTCAGGTCATAGGTGAAGCGCACGCGGATCGATTGCTCTCCCGCCGGCAACGGCGCGAGCCCCTTGATCGTGAACTCGCCGAGCTTCTTGTTATCGCGCACGAGCGAATGCTCGCCTTGATAGACCGCGACGGTCAGCTCCGTTTGATCATCCGCGATCGTCGAGAACGACTCTTCACGACTGGCGGGGATCACGGTGCCACGCTCGAGGATCGGCGAGAACAAGCCCGAGATGACCTGCCCGTTCAACCGCTTCGCCGACGAGATACCGAGCGAGAACGGCGCCACGTCCGTGACGATCATGTCGCCGAGCGCTTCGTCCTTCGCCTTCAGGCCCGCTTGCACCGCGGCGCCCATCGCAACCGCTTCATCCGGCGGCAACGTACGTAGCGGCAACCGTCCGAAGATCTGCGTCATCAACTTGGCGACCGCCGGCATCCGCGTCGAGCCACCCACCAAGAGAACGTCATCGATCTGATTCGCCTCGAGGTTCGCGTCCCGCAACGCGCGAGCAACCGGCCCACGCATCCGATCGAGCAACGGATGCCACGCCGCCTCCGCCTGCGCGCGCGACAGCGGCAACTCGAGATGGATCTTCCGCCCATCACCGAGCTGCAAGTCGTAGAGCGCTACCCGCGTCGACTCCGAATCCGATAGGCGCTTCTTCGCCTGCTCGCACGCATCCTTGATTCGCGCCATCGCCCGCACGTCGTTCCGCAGATCGACCTTCTGCTGATCGAGCAACTGCTTGACCAACACGTCGCCGAGCGCGCGATCGAAGTCCTCACCACCGAGCCGGGTATCGCCCGACGACGACTGGATCTCGACGACACCTTCCATGATCTCGAGCACGGTGACATCGAACGTGCCGCCGCCGAGATCGATCACGACCGCCTTCATCTCGCGATCGCGCTTGTTCAGGCCATAGGCGAGCGCCGCCGCCGTGGGCTCGTTGATGATGCGCTCGACATTGAGGCCCGCGATCTTGCCGGCATCACGCGTCGCTTGGCGCTGCGCATCACCGAAGTACGCCGGCACCGTCACCACCGCCTCGTCGACGACACGGCCGAGCGCCGCCTCGGCATCCGCCTTGATCGACTGCAACACCATCGCGGAGAGCTCTTGCGGCGTCAGGTCCCGCTTGCCGAGCTTGATCTTGCGATCGGTGCCCATGTCGCGCTTGAACGCGGTCGCCGTCGCTTCGGGATGCGTGGTCACGCGCGCACGCGCCGGCGCACCGACGAGGATCGTGTCGTCCTCCATCACGCTGACCGCACTCGGCGTCAGGATCTCGCCGATCGCGTTCGGGATCATCATCGGCTTGCCATCCTGCAGATAGCAGCCGAGCGAGAACGTGGTCCCGAGGTCGATACCGATGACCGTCTTACTCATTTCTTCCTCTTGGTCGCCGGCTTGACCGGACACATCCGATCCATCGCCGGATGGATCTGCGCGAGATACTCGGCGGCCACGTGACGGCGCGTCTCGTCGGCGATCGGCGGCGCCGCCTCGAACAGCTTCAACTGCTTTCGCGAGCGCGCGCAATCCTTATCGATCACGCCGATCCACAACTCTTCGGACGCCTTGTATTGCTCGGGCGAGAGCCAGCGCGGCTCGCGCCAGCCGATCGTCCACTCGCTGAGGTTCGTCCACACTTCGTCGTCGGTCCACGCGGGGTCGTATGGTTTCGGCGTCATCGGCTCGCCCGTCGACAACTTCGTGATCGCTTCCATTTGCTCTGAGGTCATCGGCGGCGGCATATCGAGCTTGGACAGATCGAGCTTCGGCGGCGTGTAATACGACGAGCTGTACGAATGCCCGCTATCGATCGACGCGAACCGCACGATGCCGATGATGATCGCCGCGATGATCGTGAACACGCGAAAGCCACCGCCGCTGTTCGAGGCCGGCCGGATGTTCTGCCCGATGTTGACCGTCATGTCCGGCGGCGGCGGCACGTACAACACGTTCATCACGTTGCGGTAGACCGTCAGCGCTTTGTCGACGAGCATCTTGTGCGCGTGCGTCGCTTGCCGCGGATACGCGAGCCGATACGCGTTGAGGTTCGCGCGCTCCGCGTTCCAATCGCTCGTGCGCAACCCACGCGCGAGCATCTTCACGACATCGACGGGAATTTGCTTCGAGACCATCAGGAGCTCGCGCACCATCGACCACCGCGCTGCCGTCATCACATCCGCATGACGGAAGTCATCCGAATCGCCAGTGCCTCGCCAATCCTGCTCGAGCTCGACCGCGGTATCGACGAGGCCCTCCTCGAGCAACTGGATGATCTTCGCGACGAGCACCGCCAACTTCATCGGCGGCTCGGGCTCCGGTAATGTCGCGACGATCGGAAACACCAATTGCTCGACGCGCGGCGGTGCGACCTGCACGACCGGCGGCGGCTCCGGCAACGGCGCCAACACGATCATTTCTGCCGACGCCGCCGGCGAAGGTTCCGGCAACGGCGCGAGCACGATCATCTCGGCCGACGCGGCAGGCACGGGATCCGGGAGCGTGATCGTCAGCGGAATCGCCGGTTGCGGCGCGCTGACCGGCTTCACTCCGCCGAGCACCTGCACCGCAATCTGTTCCGGCTGCGCATCGCCGAATTGGACGACCGGTGTCGTCGTCGCACCCGCAGACGTTTCCTCGTCCGGCAGATACTCGCGCAACAGCTCGAACGCCTCGCGCAGATCGCGAAACCCGTCCGGATCCTGCTCCGGCGGATGCTCCTTCAAGAGGCGCAGATAGATCCGGCGCAACTGCTTGCGCGTCAGCCCATCATCGTCCTCGATCGCGAGGATCTGGCGCGCCTGCCCGTAGTTCATGCCCCTGCCCTAGTCTGTCATATTCTCGACGCGAGCAAGGCCTGACCATTCCGTAGCGGGAGCTCGATCGTGAACCGCGCCCCACCGCCGCTCGCATCCGACAGGACGATGCGCCCGCCGTGATCGCTGACGATCCGGTGGACGATCGCGAGCCCGAGGCCGGTGCCACCTTTCGCGTGCTTCGTCGTGAAGTACGGCGCGAACACCTTGTCCTTGAGCTCCGTCGGCACGCCCGGGCCGTTGTCTTCGACGATCAACGTCAACCGGTCCGGGCCTTCACCGCGCTTCGTACTCACGCGAATTCGCCCATCCGGACGCGTGCCGAGCACGTCGCGCCCGTTCTCGACGAGGTTCAAGAGCACCTGATTGAGTTGCCCCTTGTCGGCATCGAGCTCGGGCAATTGCGGATCGAGCTTCGCCTCGACCGCGGGCGTCGAGTCTTTGTACAAACTCAGCGAGCTGCGAATCACGTCGTTGAGATCGACGCGCTGGAACTCCGGCTTCGGCATCCGCGCGAAGTTCGAGAACTCCGCGACGATGTGCTTCAACCGATCCGCCTCTTCGAGCACGGTCGTCGTCGACTCCTCGAGGATCTCCGCGAATTCCGGGTGCTGCTTCTTGTACGACTTGCGCAGCGTGTCCATCGCCATCTGGATCGGCGTGAGCGGATTCTTGATCTCGTGCGCGAGCCGCCGCGCGATGTCCTGCCACGCCGCGATGCGTTCCGCGATCACGAGCCGCTCCTTCGACACCTTCAGATCTTCCATCATGAAGTTGAAGGCATTCGCCACCGCACCGATCTCGTCGCGATCGCGCACGGGGACACGGTGATCGAGATCGCCGCGCGCCGCCGCGATCGATCCTTCGACGAGCTGATCGAGATCACGCGCCGTTCGCCGAGCCACCAACGACCCGATCCCGACGACCACGCCGAGCGCTGCGAACGCGAGCAACGCCGCGATCAAGATGTTGTTGAGCACGAGATGATCGACGCCACCGTCGGAGATCGCGACCTCGACAAACGCGACCGGCGCACCATCCGGCCCCTTCAGCGAGAACTTCAGCGTCGTGTCTTTCGCGAACGACGCCCACTTCCCCGCATCCGCCGGCGGCACCACCACTTCTTGTTCCGGCGTCACGATCCGCGCATCGACACCCGCACCACGCACGAGCGCGAGCAGGTCCTCGGTCACGCGCTTGCCGGTCACGACCGTCGCCGAGCTCTTGACGTCGTCGACGACGCGCGCGGACTCGACGACCAGCAGCTTCTCCGCCGTGTGACCGGTCCAGATCGAATCGCGCGTGAAGTAGTAATCGCCTTTCGTCTTCTCGGCGCGCTGGCGCGGTTCGTGGACTGGATTCGGATCACCGACCATCGCGCGGTAGTGCGGCGCGACCAGCACGGTGTCGTCGGGGCCGGTCACGGTCAGGATGTCGAGCGACAGGCTCTTCATCACGGATTGCGCCTGCAGCGCGTACTTGTGCGCGGAGCTCGCCGATAGCGATTGATCGGGCGTATCGAGCTCGAGCAACAGCGCACCGATAAACGGATCACCGGTGTTCGCGAGTGCGGTCGTCGCGTTCGTCACGCTCTTACCGAGCTGATCGATCTCGCGCACGACGGACTTGCTCGTCTGCTCGCGCTTCTTGACCGCTTCGTCGCGGAGCTTGTGCGCGTACGACCAGGTCGTGAGCACGGCGGCGAGCGTGATCGGCACCAGCGCCGCGAGCGCGAGCGTGACCGTGAATCGACCGCGCAACTTCACGGGCGACTCCTCACCGGTCCACCGAACACGAACGCGTCGGCGAAACACGGGCGGCCGAGCGCATCGAACGCGATGCCGTGCACGTCGCTGCGATACCACAACCGCACCGAGCGAAACATCAGCGGGATGATCGGCTCGCGCTCGGCGAACGCCTTTTGCGCGGCGGCGAGATCGAGCGAGTTGGTCTGGAGCGCGGCGACCGGCCAATCGTCACCGCCGGCGGCGAACGCGGCGCCCCACCACAACGCCGGCGACGAGGGTTCGGCGATCTGACCGATCCAGAGATCCGCCTTGCCGCTGGTCACGCGCTCGCGAAATTGCGCCGCCGGGACGGATGCCACGCTCCACTGCACGCCGAGCTTGTCGAGCGCGAGGCCGACGCGTTCGGCGATCGCTGCGTCATCCGGGCGCGTGTCCTCGACGAGGATTTCGAGCTTCGCCGATGCGAGGCCCGGCGACTTCTTCGCTTCGTCGCGCGCGTGATCGAGATCGCCGGTCTTGCCGATCGCATCCAACGCGCCGCCCGGGACGGGGATGCGTGTGGGCGTGACTTGCTCGCCGGACGTGATCGATTGGAGGCCGCCGCGGGCAAGGGCGAGATCGAGCGCGCGTCGAAACGCGACGTCCTTCTTCGTCCCGACGTAGATCAACACGGCTTCGGGTCCCGCGATCTCACGCGTCACGAACGTGGGTGTGCCGCCGGAGAATGCCGCCGCGCCGCGCGTCGACGTGTGGGCGTTGCCGGTCTGAAACCGCCGTGCTTCGCCATCTGCGGTGTCGTACCAGCGGAGCTCGAGGTGATCGAGATACGGGCGACCGGCGAAGTGATTGTCGAACGCCTTTAACGCGAGTCGGTGATGCGCGAGATCGACTTCCGCGACGGCAAACGGGCCGCTTCCGACAGGACGTGCACCCGGTGCTTTGCCGGCTTTCGTGATCGACAGCTGCGGTAACGCGAGCAGCATCGGTAGATCGGCCGGCGGGGCGGCCAACGAGAGCTCGACCGCATCACCTTCCGCGCGCACACCGGTCACGATCGCGAGCGCGTATCTCTGCTGGAGCCGACCGCGCTCGATCGACGCGGCGACATCCTTCGCGGTCACGGTCGTGCCGTCGTGAAACTGCACGCCCTTGAGAATTTCGATTCGCGCGGTCGTGTGGCGCTCGTCGAACACCGGCATCGCGGCCGCGAGGTGTGGAATCGCCGCGCCATCGGGTCCGAAGCGATAGAGCGTGTCGTAGATGAGACCGTCGACGGTGATCTCGGCGTGACTGCGCGCTTGCACCGGATCGAACGATGCCGGTGCGCCAAGTAATGTGGCCTCGATCGATCCACCGTAGTGCGGCCGCGATTCGGCATGCGCCGTCGCAACGAGCGCAGCCAGCATGAACAAGCCAGGTTGACGTAGTTGCGACCGTCCCCGTGCCTGAACGAATTCAGGTGGTTCGCGATCGCAAGTTGACGTAGTTGCGACCGTCCCCACCCTCCAACGAATTCGCGAGGTTCGCGATCGCAAGTTGACGTAGTTGCGACCGTCCCCCTTCAATTCATTCTCCACAGGTCGATCCGCGTCGCACCGACGAGCCGCACCGCCGCGATCACCGCCGGGGCGCCATCGAAGTCACCGATCGCGATCGCCGCGACGCCGCCCGCCGAGAAGCCCTTCTTCCACTTCGTCTTCTTCTCGTCGTCACCGACCGTCACGGCTTTGATCTCGTCCGGGTCGCCGGGCGCATTCGCCGACGCGAACACGACCTCGGCTTTGCCATCGCGATCGAGATCGCCGACATCGAACGCGTGCCCCGCCTTCGCGATCGCGTACGCCCCGACCTCCAGACGACCCGTTAGCTTCAACACCGCGCGCGCACCCGCACCGCAGCGCACGCCGTAGAACCCGTTCTTGTCATCGCCGTAGAAATTACGACCGGCGACCGCACTCACCTTTTCACCCGGACACACCACCACGCCGACCTCCCCGATATCACCGACGAGCTTCTTCTTGTCCCAATGCACCTTCAGCGATCGCTGATACTGCGACGACGACGCCACGACCACACTTCCATCCGAAACAGCCGCACCGATCGGATCGCGCGACATCGGCATCACCTTCTCACCACCGAACGCGACGCGCCCGAGCTCCTTCACGTGATGATCGGTCACACCGAACGCGATCACCTCCGTCGTCGTCACCGCGTAGAGCTCGGCCTTCCCATCGCCATCGAGATCCGCCGCCGTCATCGCCACGAGCGGCGCACCCAATTCGATCGCCGGCGTCATCCGCTGCGGCTTCCACTTCACCGAAACCGGCTGCGGCGCGACCGGCGCCTGCAACTGCGCGAGCTTCGCCTTCACGTCATCGACGAGATCGTGCAACACGCCCGCACGCGCGCTCGCACCCAACGCACAGACCAGCAGCAGCGCCCGCAATCAGTCGCCGTACTCGTTCGTCACCGAGCTACCCTCGGTCACTTCACCCGGCTTCGGCGCGACATCCGTCGGAGCCGTGCCCTCGACGAACACTTCGTTCAGCGTGGTGTTCTTCGGCGCACCTTCGGGCGCGAGCAGGCCCGTCTGACGATCGATCGTCGCCTCGACGACATGCGCCGGCTTCGTCCAGCCCTTGCCCGGCAGGTTCATCTTCTGCGCGATCTCGAGGAACACCGGCGCCGCGACCTTCGCACCTTGCTCGCCCTTCATCTCGCGCGGGTCGTCGTAACCGCACCACACGCCGATCACGACGTCCGGCGTGAACCCGATGAACCACGTATCCTTCGCATCGTTCGACGTACCGGTCTTGCCGCTGATCGGCGCCTTGATCTTCGCGCCGATCGCCGCCGCCGTACCTTCGGTCACGACCGACCGCATCGTATCGACCATGACGTACGCGACCTCGGGATTGATCACTTGCTCCTGCTTCGTCGCCGGCAGGCTCTTGCCATCGATCGCATCGATGAACGACGGATCCTGATAGATGCCGCCCGCCGCGAGCGTGGCGTACGCGTTCGTGATCTCGATCGGCGTGACTTCACCGGCGCCGAGCGAGATCGCCATCTCCGTCGGCAGCTCGCTCTTGATGCCGAGCTTGTGCGCCATCGCGACGACGTTCTTCGGATCGAGATCGTTCGTGATCCGGATCGATACGGTGTTGATCGACTTCGCCAACGCCTCGCGCAGCCGCACCGGTCCGAGGAACTCACCCGTCTCGAAGTTTTTCGGCTTCCATAGATCGAACACCTCCGGCGCGTCGTTCACGATCGTCGCCGGCGTGCCGCACATCTGCTTGTTCGTCGAATCGTTCGCATGGCACTTCGCATCTTCCGCACGCGCGAACGCCGCCGTGTAGATGATCGGCTTGAAGCTCGAGCCCGGTTGGCGATGCGCTTGCGTGGCGCGGTTGTAATCGCCGAGGTGCGTCGAGTAACCACCGACGAGCGCGCGAACCTTGCGCGTCTTCACGTCCATGATCACGACCGCACCTTCCGGTCCCGGCGCGAAGATCACGCGCCGCGAGCCGTGCTTCAGCTTCACCGGCGCTTCGGCATCGTCGTCGTCCTGCTTCTTCGCCATCCCGCCCGCGGTCCACACTTCGAGCACGTCACCGACCTTGAACCGCTCGCTCGGCTTCTTCGCGTCCGGGTTGTAGCGTTTGTCGGTCTCGTCGCCGAGCTTCAGCACCGCCGGGTTCTTGCCGAGATCGACTTCGAGCTCGTCGTCGTCGTCGTGAACCGCCGTGATGATCGCGTCGTACGGTGTCTTCGCCTTCAACGTCTCGCCGCTCATCTTCTTGCCCAACCGCGCGAGCTCCGCTTCGAGCTTGTCGGGCTTCACGTTGCGAATCGGCCGGCCGATCTTGTGCCGCGCATCGACGGCGCGCAGCCCCGCTTGAAGCGCCGCCTCGGCCTCTTTCTGCAATTGCGGATCGAGCGTCGTCCGCACGACCGTGCCCTTATCCAACGCCTCGCTCGGCGCATTCTTCTTCACGTCCGGCGCGAGCTGCGTCTTCACGAGATCGATCCATTCGCTGTTCGCATCCGCCGCACTCGCCGGCCGCTTGACGATCTGGATCTTTGCATCGCGCCACTTCGCCGCGTCTTCCAACGACACCGGCGGTCCCTTGCGCGTCGACAACGTGACGAGCTGACCGAGCACGTAGCCCTGGCGATCTTTTAGCTCGAGCAGCTTCTTCGAGACTTCACCGGTATCGCGGAACTTGATCAGCGCCGCGCCATACGCCTCCGGCGCTTTCGGCATACCCGCGAGCAGCGCCGCTTCACCGACGGTGAGCTGATTCAGATCTTTGCCGAAGTAATAGTTCGCCGCTTCGCTCACGCCGAACCGATTGCGACCGAAGTCGATATCGTTGACGTAGAGCTCGATGATCTCTTCCTTGGTCAGCGCCTTCTCCAACCGGCGCGCGAGGATGATCTCCTGGATCTTGCGTTTGAACGATCGCTCGTTCGTCAGCAGCATGTTCTTCACGACCTGCTGCGTGATCGTCGACGCGCCTTCCTTCTTGTGACCCGATCGCAAGTTCGCGACGACGGCGCGCATCATGCCGATGTAATCGACGCCGCCGTGCTCCCAGAACCGATTGTCTTCGGCGGCAACGAACGCATCGACAACGACCGGCGGCAGGTCCTTGTACTTCACGACCGTGCGGCGCTCGCCGAGCGTGCCGACCACCTGATCGTTGCGATCCAAGATCTTCGTCGATTGCTTGAAGTGGTAGTCCTCGAGCTTGTCGACCTTCGGCAAATTCGGATCGCGCCCGTACATCCACAGCACGAACGCGATCGTCGCGATGCCCAACAGCACGCCCACGACCGACAGGATCGCGAACCACTTCAGCAGCGACACCCACAGCGGGCGCCGGCGCGGCGGTTCGGGCTTCTGCAATTTCTGCTTCTCGGCCATGGCTGACTTTCGAATAACGTCCCGTTGCGCTTGGATAATCCCTCGGGATTACCCCGCGGACAACTTGCGTTCCAAGATGCCCAGAACCCCGCGAATCCTGAGCGCGAACCAGCGCGCTCGGAGGTGGGCCAGCCGCTCCGGTGCCAGATCCCCGGGCGCACCTAGATAAGTCCGCCGGCGCGCGGCGATTCGCGACATCGCGAGCCCGACCGTGACCGAGAGGTTGTAGCTCTCGGTAAACCCGAACATCGGCACCGTGATCGCGCCATCGCTCGCGGCGATCGCTGAATCCGATACGCCGTCGTGCTCGTTGCCGAACAGGATCGCGACCGGGCTCGCCACGTCGACGTCCTCGATCGAAACCGTCGCTCCCGGCGCCGTGGCGTAGACCCGAAATCCTCGCGCATGCAGCGCCGCGATCGCGTCTTCCGGTTTCGGCCACCGGTGCAGATCGATCCAGCGATGCGCGCCACGCGTGACACCCTTCGCCGCCGAGAACCGCAACTGAGGCTCGATCACGTGCAGCTCTTGTAGGCCCAACGCTTCCGTCGTGCGAATCGTCGCTGCGGCGTTGTGCGGATCGTAGGTGTCTTCCACGCACGTGACCACGGATGCGAGACGCGCGCTCAGCACTGCGTCGATCCGCGCCACCCTTTCGGGCGTCATCATGTCGGCGAGCAGCTCGCAGATTTTCGGGGCGCCATGCTGCTCGATGATCCGGTCGATCGCGTCACTCATTACGGCGTGCGGATGATAGCCTCGTAGAGGGTGTTTGCGACCGAGGGCATCGGCCGGTTCGTAGGCGACCGCTATCACATCGTTCGCGAGCTCGGACGTGGCGGTATGGGCGTGGTTTATCTCGGGCGAGATCTGCGCCGGGATATGGACGTCGCGATCAAGTTCCGCGGGATCACCCACCACAGCGCCACGCTGTGGCTGAAGCGCGAGTTCCGCGCCGTCGCCCAGCTCCGCCATCCCAACCTCGTCGAGCTGTACGAGCTGATCGCACACGAGGAGTCGGTCTACTTCACGATGGAGTACGTCCCGGGCATCGATCCGCGCCGGTGGGTCGAGCGTGCCGAGTACGCGTCGCCGGTCGCGCACTCCGAGCACACCACTCGCACGGTCGTGCCGATCCAGAACGCGCACACCGAGATCTCCGCGCCGCCGTCGGAAGCGCCGACGAATCCGTCCATTCGCGTCGTGCCGGAGGTCGATTTCGCGCGCGTCCGCGCCGTGCTCTCGCAGCTCGCCGAAGGGCTGGCGTTCTTGCACGCGCGCGGCGTGATCCATCGCGACGTCAAGCCATCGAACGCGCTCGTGTGCGACGGCGCGGTGAAGCTCCTCGATTTCGGCCTCGCGCTCGAGCACGAACGCGCCGAGCAGGAGCTGTCGCGCGAGACTCGCGTCGTCGGCACCGCGGCGTATCTCGCACCGGAATATCTCGAGCGGCTCGTCGTGTCGCCGGCGATGGATGTGTACGCGCTCGGCGTCGTCGCGTTCGAGCTCGTCACGGGTGCGCCGCCGTTCGGTGGAGCGATGCACATCCTGTCGCGGATGAATCGCGTGATCACGTTGCCGCGCGCGTCGTCGATCAATCGCGCCACGCCCCCCGAGCTCGACGATCTGATCGATTCGATGCTGCAGCCGAACCCCGAGAAGCGCCCGACCGCGCTCGATATCGCGGAGCGGTTGAACGGCGAGATGTCGCGGCCACGGCCGTTGCGGCGGGCCACGCACTTCGTCGGTCGCGAGGCCGAGCTGGCGCGTCTGCACTTCGATCAGCCGGGCGTGTATCTCGTCACCGGTCCCTCTGGCGTCGGCAAGACCGCGATGATCGACGAAGCGATCGGTCGATCGCGGATCAGCGGTGCGGAGCGCGTGATCTGGCGCGGTCGTTGTCACGAACGCGAGCGCGTGCCGTATCGCGCGTTCGATTTCGTGATCGACGATCTCGCGACCGAGCTCGCCGGCAACAAAGAGCTCGTCGAAACGATCGAGCACGCAGGTGCGCTCGCCCGCGTATTTCCGGCGCTGTCGGAGCTCCTGAGCGATGTCGTCAAGACGCCGCCCGCCGAGGATCTCCGAGTCGAACGCGAACGCGCGCTCGTCGCGATGACCGAGCTGTTCAAGCGCGCGGCCGGCAAGATCAACGTCCTCGTGATCGACGATCTGCAGTGGGCCGACGACGATTCGTTGGAATTGCTCGTCCTGCTCGCGCAGCGCGTGGCGATCGCGATCGTCGGAACGTGGACGACCGATGCCGATACCCAGGTCGCGCCGACGCTCCTCGATCTCACGGGCGTCCAAGTCATCGACCTCGAGCCGATGGACGCGCTGGACCTCGCGCAGTTGATCTCCACGCTCGCGCCCGATGCGACCACCCAACGGTTGCATGCGGCGGCCGAGCTCTCGGCGGGTTCGCCGTACCTCGCGGAGCTCATCGGTCGCGAGCTCGCGGATGCCGGTCTCGTGGATCCGCACGATGCGGAAGCGCGCCGCCTCGAGCGCCTGAATTCCGTCGAGAGATCGGTGGCCGAGGTCGCGTCGCTCGCCGGCAGTGCGGCCACGTTCGAACAGTTGCGATCACTCGCGGCGTTGCCGTCGGCGCAACTCCACTCGGCACTGCGCGGTCTCGAGGATGGCCGGATCGTGCGACTCACACCGAACGCGAGCGGCGAGCCGAGCTACGCGTTCTATCACCAACGCCTGCGCGAAGCGGCGAAGCGCGAGATGGCACCGTCGTCGCGCCGAACGCTGCATCGGCGGTATGCGGAGCTGCTCGAACGCGAGCGCGGCACACCGGATCAGCTCGCCTATCACTGGAGCGAGGCCGGCGATCTGGCGCGTGCCGCCGATTGGGCGATCGTCGCCGCGGATGCCGCGCAAGCTCAGCTCGCGTGGGTGCTCGCCGCCGATTGGTATGGGCGAGCGCTGACATTCTTGGCGGCGCCGGAATTTGCCGAGCAGGTTCAGCGCCGTCACGAGCTTCGCGAGAAACGCGCGGACGCGCTGTTCCTCGCCGGCAAGCTCGAAGCCGCGGCCGCCGAATTCGACACGCTCGCGCGCAGCACCACCGATGGCGATCGGTTCTTCGTGCGCGCCGCCGAATCGCATATCAAGCTCGGCGAGATCGAACGCGGCCTCGAGATCCTCGACGGCGTGCTCGATCGTCGCGGCCGGCATCGCGCGAAGGGTCGGATCGCGGCGACCGCGCGTGCCGTCGGTGTCACCGCACGGTGGCTCGTCCCGAAACGCTTGCGCCGGCCGAGCACCGGGCAGCGCGACGAGGTCGTCGCTGCGGCCTATCGCGTGATCGCGAGCTTCCTGTCGACGCCGTATCCGATCGAATCGTTCGAGTACGTGATCCGCGGGATCTCGAACGCGGATCGCGCGGGCGATCGCGCGGCGTACTCGATGGGCATGGCGATGCTCGCCGCGTATCTCGCCGCCGGATCGCTCGGGCGGTTCGGCGATCGCGCGATCGCATCGGCGCAACGCTTGTCGATCGAGAGTGGCGCGCCATATCCGCGCATGGTCGCTGCCGGTGCCGCGGGCATCCTCGCCACGTTGCGCGGTAACTGGAGCGGCATGCGGATCGCGCACGAAGAAGCGCACCAGATCTGCAAGCGCCTCGGCCTCGAGCGCTCGTGGGAAGCGAGCTTTCTCCGCACGTACTACGCACTCGGCGAGCTCTACGCCGGCGAGCCGACCACGGCGTTGAACATCTTGACCGAGCTTGCCGACGCCAGCGATGACTTGATCGCGCGCGCACTGCTCGGCAGTTATCGCGGGCGCGCACTCGTGCTCGCGAGCAACGACCTCGGCGAAGCGCGAGCGTTGGAACGCGAGCTCGCGAGCTCACCGGCGGCGCGGCGTGGCATGGCGTTCATCTATCGCCAGGTGTTTTCCGGCGAGCTCGCTCTCGCGGAAGGCGACTACGGTCGCGCACTCGCACTCGGCGAAGAGGTCGAGCGCGTCGCGAAATCGCAATGGCTGTCGGCGATGCCAGCGGTCAGCGCGCTGTACTCCGTCGTGATCGCCACGGCCGAGCTCGGGCGTGCGCGTACCGGTGATCCGCAGCTCGCCGTTCGTGCTCGCGAACGCGCACGCACGCTCTACGGTCACGGGCGTTCGAGCTTCTACGCGCCGATGGCGTTGCGGTTGTGGGGTCAAGCCGAACACGTGCTCGGCAATCACGCGCACGCGACGAAGTTGTTCGGCAAGGCGCGCAGATCCGCGGCCGAGCGCGGTGGCAAGGTCGATCAGCTCGCGATCGCCGCGCTCGCCGGTGCACCGATCGATCCTGGTCCGCTCGGATTTGCCGTGTCGTGGTCGACGGCCGGCGCAGTTCGCTAGAGGGAGAAACATGGCAACGTCAGTCATCGTTATCGGCGGTGGTGTCGCCGGGCTCACGGTCGCGCACGAGCTCGTCGAGCGCGGCTTCAAGGTCGACGTCTACGAGTCGCGTCCGACCTGGGGTGGCAAGGCGCGTAGTCAACCCGTCGTCGGTAGTGGCACCGGCGGGCGCCTCGATCTCCCGGGCGAGCACGGGTTCCGGTTCTACCCGCGGTTCTACAAGCACGTGATCGATACGATGCAGCGGATCCCGAGTGGCTCGGGCTCGGTCGTCGATCACCTGAAGCCGACGACGGAGAGTGCGATCGCGCTCGTCGACGACGACACCTGGTTTCGGTTCTTCCGCAAGAAGGTGACGAAGCCCTACGACATCCTCGAAGCGCTCGAGCTGTTCTTCGAGCAACTCGACTTCGACGACGGTGACATCACGCTGTTCGCGGCGAAGATCCTGCAGTTCTTCGCCACCTGCGACGAGCGGCGGGTCGGCGAGTACGAGCACATGTCGTGGTGGGACTTTCTCGATGCGGACAAGTTCTCGCCGAAGTTCCAGCGCCAGTTGCGCGCGGTGCCGCGGACGATGGTCGCGATGGATCCGAAATATGGATCCGCGTTCACGGTCGGCACGATCTCGATGCAGCTGATCCTCGACTACGCGGATTCGGGGGTGAACAACGATCGGACGATGGGCGGGCCGACGAGCGAGATGTGGTTCGATCCGTGGTTCCTGCACCTCACGGCGAAAGGCGTGGGCCTGCACGCCGGCAAGTCGATCACCGAGATCCAGATGTCGCCGACGCAGATCAGCGGCGTGAAGCTCGACGACGGCACGGTCGCGACCGCGGACTTCTACGTGCTCGCGGTGCCGATCGACAAGGTCGTCACGATGATCACGCCGCAGATGGGTGCTGCCGATCCGGTGCTCGAGAATCTGCGGACGAAGAATCCCGACGACCTCGTGTCGTGGATGGTCGGCATCCAATACTTCTTGTACGAGGACGTGCCGCTCGTTCGCGGGCACACGTTCTATCCAGATTCGCCGTGGGCGCTCACGTCGATCAGTCAGCCGCAGTTCTGGCGTGACCTCGGCTTGTTTCGCAAACGCTATGGCGATGGCGAGGTCGGCGGCCTGATCTCCGTCGACGTTAGCGATTGGAACACGCCGGGCACGTACATTCCGAAGATTGCCAAGGAGTGCACGGTCGACGAGATCAAGTCCGAGATCTGGCAGCAGATGAAGGCCGCGTTGAACGGCACGAATCCCGAGGACAAGGTGCTCACCGACGAGCTGTTGCATAGCTCGCACCTCGACGACGATCTCGATTTCTCGGGCGCGACCACGGTCAATCACTCGCGCCTGCTGATCCATCCGCCGGGCTCGTGGGCGTTGCGTCCCGATCCGGGCACGGCGATCGCGAACCTCGTGCTCGCCGGCGATTACATCAAGACGAATACGAACCTCGCCTCGATGGAGGGTGCGAACGAAGCCGCGCGCAAGGCAGTGAACGTGATCCTCCAGCGCAGCGGCTCGACGGCGGGACCGTGCCAGACCTGGCCGCTGACCGAGCCGGAGCGGTTCGATACGTGGAAGGCGCTCGACGCCCAGCTCTACGCGCATGGCAAAGGTCACTTGTTCGAGCTGATGGGGATCAAGCGTGCGGCCGAGGCAGCGGATCTCTTACGCCGGTTCACCGCGTTCACGGGGCTCTCGAAGATCGATGACCTCCTCGACAAGGTGAGGGCGACGTCGATCATTAAAGGCATCCTCACGCGCCTCGGAATTCCCTAATTGTTTACGAACATGTCAGTGGGAGATCTGGGACGGATCTAATGTGAAGATGCCCGCTCTTGCGGGTCGCTTTGCTTCTCTTGGCCGGCGCGCGCGTCGCGACGGCGGAACCGTTCGAGACCGAAGCGTCGGGGCCGATCACGCTCGATGCCGCGTACGTGATCGCGAAGCCGGCCGCGCTCCAAACCGGCATGTCGACGGGCCTCGGCGCGACGATCACGCACACGTGCGGCTGCAACCTGTCGTACGGCGCGGAGCTGTCATGGGGACGCGTGAGCGAGCCCGGCGCCACGTGGATCGTCACGCAGGACGACTATCGATTGCGCGTGGTCGGCGCGGTCCGTCACGACATCGGCCGCGGATCGATCGCGTTGCAACTCGGGGTCGGCCCGGTGTTGATCCACGAGAATCGCGATCGCCAACAAGGCATGCGCGCCGGCCTCTCGGGCGACGAGCTCCACACCTCGGGCACGACGATCGCGCCATCGGCCGCACTCGAAGCGATCGTGACGATGAAGGTCCAAGGTCCATGGGCGTTGCACGCTGGTGCCGGTCCGGCGGCCGACATCTTCGACGGAGACTTGCACGCCGGTTGGCAAGTGGAAGTGGGGCTTGCATGGGCGCCATGAAGTGGCTGTCTTTCGCCGCGCTAGCCAGCTGCGGTGACGTCAAAGGCTTTGGCAGTGATGTCCCGCCGCTCGCGACGGTCAACCTCCAGATCGCCGGCGATCCGAGCAGCTACGATCCGAATGCCGATATCCACGTCGCGTTCGTGTGGGGCGAGCAATGGCTCGTCGAGCCGATGTGCATCCTGCCCGCCGAGAACGCGGATGCACAGGCCGTGATCGATGCGGGATGTCGCGACCCGTTCGGCTTCGTGCCGTCGCGCGTCGAGGCCGTGGTGCCGGCGAGCGCGAACGGCGCCACGACGATCGATCTGTACTCGTTGCCCGGCGCGGACGTCCTCGTCGGTGATGTCACCGCGCGCGTCGCGTATGCATCGCTCGTCGCGTTCGACGATACCGATCACGATGGCGTGTTGTCACTCGCGCGTCCGAATCGGCCGCCGAACAACGGCATGGGCATGGGGATGGGCTCGGGCTCGAACGATCTGCCGACCGAATCGCGCGACAACGTGCTCGGCGCCAGCTTTATCTCGATGACGCGTCCGGATCAGCGCGTCGCGTTTCGCGAGGGTGCATTTAGCGCGGTCGCCGCGTTCTATCCGCGTAAGGGCTGTGGCGATCCGCCGGACGCGTTTTCGGTGCTCGCCGCCGGTGGCTTCACCGCAGACGCCGCGATCGCGGCCACGCTCGCGGGCACGCTCCCCGACGAGGATCCGGCCACGTGCAGCGAGTCGTCGCTCGCGACGCCGATCTCGATCGGTGTCTCGCAACCCGATCCCGATCTCGCGAAGGCGTTGCCGGAGCTGCGTTGCACCGAGCGCACGACGGACTCGAGCGTCCGGTATCGCGAGCCCGAGGACATGCCGGACATGGATGGTCGGACGTTCGCGTGCGTGCACACGCCGAGCTTCGGTACGCCATCGACGACGGTCGAATTCGTGATCACCGGCAAGAACACGGATTCGTGCGTCGGGCTCACGCACTACGTGTTGCGCGGCTGCGCGGCCGATCCGAATTGTACGACCCCGGAGTGGGACCACTCGACGGCGACCGGAAGTGGTCCGCCGGATTGGTGGCCATGTCCCGAGTAGTCATCGTGGTGATACTGGCTGCGCGTCTCGCGTCTGCGGACGATGGCAACCAGCCGAGCACATCGTCATCCCCGCCGGCGTCCGCGCCATCGGCATCCGCGCCGACATCGGCATCGGCATCCGCATCGAGAACGGCACCGGCATCCGCATCGGGAACTGCGTCGGCACCGGCATCGGCGTCCGTATCGGCACCGGCATCGGCGTCGGCATCCGGACCGACAGCACCGGCATCAGCAACGACAGCGCCTGCATCGTCATCCGCGCCGTCGTCATCCGCGCCGTCGTCATCCGCGCCGTCGTCATCCGCGCCGTCATCATCCGCGCCGCCGTCATCTGCGCCAGCGACCGCATCGTCCGCGGATAACGACCCGCCACCGAAACTCTCGCTCGCGACGGAAGATGATCGCATCGCGTGGACCAAGCCCGGGTTTCGCCTGAGCCTCGGCTTCGCGGCCGGCTACTTCTTCGGCATCGGCGGCGCACCGAGTGGCCGTCTCCTCGGCGCCGAAGTGCAGGCCGGCATGCGCCTCGACCGCGATTGGTCGATGCTCGCCTCGTTCCAATACGCGCAAGCCAAAGGCCGCGGCGACGGACTTTCGGGATTGCGCTTCTCCGGCACGATCGATCCGACGTGGCACGTCACGCGCGACTTCGCACTCGCCGTTGGCGTCGGCTTCGGCGGCATCGTCGAGGGCCGCACGAATCGCGCCGATGTCGATCCGACCGAAGCCTCGCTCAACTACAGCGAGACGCTCACGAACTCGCGCACGCCTGTCCCGAGCTGCTCGGGTGTTGGCGTCGCCGCACTCGCACGCGCCACCTATTCGTACGTGCTCGGGCCGCGCGCATCGATGGGCCTGCAATTGGAGGTCAGCGGCCAGGATACCGAGTGCATCGATCGCACCGGCCGCGTCGAACCGGATACCGCGACGCAAATCGTTCGCAAGCAGCTGTGGGAGCACGCCGGCGCGACCCTGGCGTGGAGCGTCACGTGGCGGTGAGTGTGCGCCAGATCGCGATTGCGATTTCGATCTGCGTGTTCGCGCACGTCGCATACGCACAAGAAGCTGGCTCCGGTGATGGTTCTGGATCCGGTTCTGCGCAACCGCAGTTCGTCGCGCCGGTCGCGAAATCATCGACGGATGTCCCGTTTCCCGCGAACGCCCCCGAGATCACGGCACCGATCGCGGTGACCGTGAAACTGCTCGTCGGCGTCGACGGTCACGTCGCGAAGGTCACGCTGATCACGCCACCGAACGACGGCGACAACGCGGTCTTCGATCAAGCCGTCATCGACACGACGCAAACCTTCGAGTTCGAGCCCGCGACCTACGGCGGCAACCCCGTGAAGGTCGAGATCACGTTCACGCACACCTTCGTCCCGAAGCCCCCGCCACCACCAACTCCAACCGACAACGGGCCTGCCCGCACCGCGAAGCTCCGCGGCAAGCTCGTCGAGCTCGGTACGAAGAAGCCCGTCACGAGCGCCACGATCACCGCCGTGGTCGCCGGCCAGACCTACACCGCCGAAGGCGACGAGACCGGCCACTTCGAGATCGCCCTGCCGCCCGGCGACGTGAAGATCAGCGTCTACGCGCCCGCGCACGAAGCGTTCGAACAGAAAGAGACGCTCGTCGCCCAACAGGAGCTCCGCGTCAGCTACCTCGTTGCCGCCGATCGTTACGATCCGTATTCGATCACCGTCGTCGGCGAACAGCGCCGCGAAGAAGTCTCGCGCATCTCGCTGAAGGGCCCCGAGCTCCAACAAGTGCCGGGCACGTTCGGCGATCCGTTCCGCGTGATCCAAGCGCTGCCCGGCGTCGCCTCCGTCGTGTCGCTCCTACCCTTCCCCGTCGTCCGCGGCGCGAGCCCGAGCTCGACCGGCTTCGAGATCGACGGCACCCACGTCCCGCTATTGTTCCACCTGCTCGCCGGCCCGAGCGTGATCCATCCCGAGTTCATCGACGAGATCCAGTTCTATCCCGGCGGCGCGCCCGCACCGTACGGTGGCTACACCGCCGGCATCATCGATGGCCTCACCCGCCGTGCGAATCCCGACGAACACCTCGTCGACGTCGATCTCAACTTGCTCCAAGTCGGCGGCCTCGTCCGCGAACCGATCACGAAGGACCTCTCGATCACCGCGGCCGCGCGCTACGGCTTCCCCGAGTTCCTGCTGAGCCTCGCGACGAACCAAGCCTCGCTGTCGTACTGGGATTACCAACTTCGCCTCGACGGCGGCACGAAGGCGAACGGCTGGACCGTATTCGCGTACGGCGCGAACGACGAGCTCGACACCGTCGCCGCCACCGCCGACCCGAACGATCCGAACCCGCCGCTCACGCCCGCGTTGATCCTCGGCTTCCATCGCCTCGATCTTCGCTATCACCGCACGTTCGGCGATCTCGAGATCACGCCGCGCGTCGTCGGCGGCTACGACCGCACCGAATCGAACGGCACCGACTTCTCGATCCTGTCGCTCGCGCCCGAAATCAAAGCTCGTTACAAGCTCGACAAGCACCTCACGCTCGCCGCCGGCATCACGAGCGAGTTTCGCGACCTGAAGCACGGCTCGACCACCGACTCGACCGCGAGCGCGCTATCCGCGATCACCGCCGATCTATCGACCTCGCAAACCGCCGGCATCTACTTCGAAGGCATCTGGCGCCCGACGGAGAATTGGTTGATCCGGCCCGGCATTCGCGCCGACGTCTATCACGATGCGACCGCGACGAAGTCCTCCGTCGATCCGCGCTTGACCGTCCGTTACAAGCTCGGCGAACGCGACCTCCCCGATGTCCAACCCGGCACCGACGACGCCGGCATCTGGCTAAAGACCGCGATCGGCATCTATCACCAACCGCCACGCTTCGTCCTGCCGATTCCAGGCCTCGATCAGATGCCACTGAAGTACGGCCTCCTCGAATCGATCCAGAGCAGTGCCGGCATCGAGATGCCGCTCGCCGAGCGCTTCACGTTCTCGAGCGACGCGTTCTTCACATACATGGATCCGACGATCTTCGATCTGTCGACGAACGCCGCCACACTCGGCACCGACGCGAACACCACGCTGATCCCGACCGACATCATCCAGGCGATGTCGAACGCCG
The DNA here is from genome assembly GCA_047600425.1 of Kofleriaceae bacterium. Lineage (GTDB taxonomy): Bacteria > Myxococcota_A > Polyangia > Haliangiales > Haliangiaceae > JABFXX01. The sequence continues at coordinate 1,679,957 of JASGLC010000001.1, forward strand.
ACCAGTACATCCAACGCCTCACGACGCCGCAGACCGGCCGCGCATACGGCCTCGAGCTGATGGTCCGCCGCCAAGCGAAGTCCGGCGTCTACGGCTGGCTGTCGTACACGTTGTCGAAGAGCGAACGCGAGCGCGACAACGTGTGGGCGCCGTACGATTACGATCGCACGCACCTCTTGAACCTCGTGCTCGGCGTGCCGCTCGCGCGCAACTGGGACATCGGCATGCGCGCTCAATACGAGACCGGCACGCCCGAGACCACGACCGCCGGTTACAACACCGCGCGCGGCGACGGTTACGTCCGCTTCGACGTTCGCGTCGACAAGCGCGCCGTCTATCGCACGTGGCTCCTCGATTTTTACGTCGACATCACGAACGTGGCGCTTCTTCCCGAAGAGGTCACGCCGGGAACGACGATCAGATACGTGTTGCCGACCGTCGGTTTTCGCGGTCGGTTTTAGGAGGCACATGAACACCGACACCATCGATGGCCAGATTCTCGACCTCATGTTACGCGCCGGCTCGCGCTGGGTGCTGTGGCTGTTGATCGCCCTCTCGCTCGCTGCCGTCGCCGTGATGATCGAGCGCTTGTGGTTCTTCATCCAAGAGAAGCGGCCCGAGCGCGTGATCGAAGATGCGCTGAAGAAGCTGCGCGATGGCGATCGCGAGGCCGCGCTGAAGCTCCTGAAAGATCAGCGCTCGATGGAAGCCGCGGTCGTCCGCTCGTGCATCGAACGCTCCGCCGACGGCGCAGATGCCGTCGACGAGCACCGCGCAGCGATGGTCGAGCTCGAGCGCCAGCGCTACGAGAAGCGCCTCGCATTCTTGGGCACGCTCGGCAACAACGCGCCGTTCATCGGCTTGTTCGGCACCGTGCTCGGCATCATCCGCGCGTTTCACGATCTCGCGGGCGCCCAGCAAGGCACGCAGGCCGTGATGTCGGGCATCGCGGAGGCGCTCGTCGCGACCGGCGTGGGCCTGCTCGTCGCGCTGCCGGCCGTCGCCACGTACAATGCGTTCACGCGCCACGTCGAGTCCGCGGCAAACGCGGCCGATGCCTCCGCGCACGAGGTGCTGGCCGTGTTGAAGAAGAAGGGTGCCTAGTGGCGGGCGGATCGATTCGCAAACGCGGCGGGATCATCGCGGAGATCAATGTCACGCCGCTCGTCGACATCATGCTCGTGCTGCTGATCATCTTCATGCTCACGGCACACCTGATCGCGAAGCAAGCGATCGAGGTCGAGCTCCCGCGCGCGGCCGCCGCCTCGACGGCCAAGCCCACCACGATCGCGATCACGCTGACCCGCGACGGTAAGATCTATCTGAACGAGAAGCCCGTCGAAGCCACGGCCTTGCGCAGCGCGATCGAAGCCGCCGTCAAGGCCGATCCGAAGCTCCAGACGATCATCGCCGGCGACAAAGAGGTCTCGCACGGTCGCGTCGTGTGGGTGCTCGATCTCGTGAAGCAGCTCGGCGTGACCTCGTTCGCGATCCAGATCGATCCCAACGCCGTGGTGCCGCCGACGTGAGCGAGCGGCTGCTCATCGCGTTCGGGATCTCCGCCGTCGCGCACTTCGCGATCGAGCGCGGTCTCGAACTGTTGCCGCAGCTCGAAGAACAAAAGCCCGTCCAGCCGATCACCGTCACCGTGATCGAGCCGCCACCACCGCCACCACCCGTCGTCGAAGAAACGCCGCCCGAGCCGGAGCCGCCGAAGCCGGAGCCGACACCACAACCGAAGCCGACACCGACGCCACCGCATCCCCAACCCAAGGCCGCGTCGATCGCGACCGCGAAGGCCGATACGCCCGCGCCCGATCATCCGGCCGTGCAGGCGAGCGGCGATACGTCCGGCGATGGTCCGGTGTTCGGCGTGTCGATGGAGAGCACGTCGCAGCAAGGCACCGCGCCGATGCCGACCGGATCGACGACCGCACCGAAAGGCCAAGCCGCGCCGGCAAAGTCCGCTGCGGTTGCAGCGATCGGTGCGCAAGACGCGACAAAGCTACCGCTGCCGCAAGGCCGGTGTTTCGGGCAGTACACCGACGAAGCGCGCGCCGCCGGCCTCGAAGGCACGGTCGTGTTGGATCTCACCGTCGACGAAACCGGTCGCGCACGCGAGATCACGGTCGTGCAAGGCCTCGATCACGGGCTGTCGGATGCGGCGAAGCGCGCGATGATCGCGTGTCACTTCACGCCCGGTGAAAAGGACGGCAAGCCGGTCGCCGTGCGGATCCGCGGCTTCAAGATCCAGTTCGTGCTCAGCGAAGCGCGTTGAGTGTCCGAGGCTGAAGAGGCCGTCCGGCCGATGAAGCGCGAGTCTTAAAATGACTGGTCGCTAAACGACAACAGCCGGAAGTGCGAGGTCGGGCCGAGCGGATCGATCACGAGCATCCCGTCGTGACCGCTGCCGTTGCGATGCACGAGGTGCGCGCCGTTATCGCCGTACGTGGTGGTGTAAATGCTCACGTGATTCGCGGTCGCGAGATCCGCGGTCAACGTGTCGACGACTTGTTGCTTCGTCTGCAACACGAGCTGCGACGAATGCACCCCGAGCGCGACGTAGTCGTTCGTCACGCCGGTGTGAAAGCCCTCGGTCCACGCGGTTCCCGGCAGCGTGCCGTCCATCTCGTACGTGTGAACGTCGTCGACGCCCGTCGAGCCATCGGTCGCATCGATCGCGATGTCGTAGATCTCGCCGTTCACTTTGATCTGCAAATGGACGTGCGAGGTGTCGGCATTGCAGCTGTTCATGCCGCTCGGCGGCACGATCGCGACGAGATAGCCGTCCATCCGTCCGAACGTGCCGTTATTCGGAAGCGCGGTGCCGAAGTTGCTCGTGCACGGCTGACGCACCGGCGTGCCGTCGACGGTATCGCTGCCGCTGCCACTCCCACTGCCATCGCGTGGCGCGTCGATCGCTGCATCGTGCACGGGTTGCGCGGATGCGTCGGAGCCATTCGCCGGCGACGAGCTCGATCCGCACGCCGCGAGCAGGACGAGCCACTTCGACATGCGCGCGAGCGTACGGCGACTTTTCCGCGAATTTACGTTTCGTCGTGTTTCGTTTCCCTCATGAATTCTCCATGAGGGTCAGAACGCCTGACCGGTGAACGAGAGCAGGCGGAAGTGCGCGGGTTGCGACAACGGCTCGGTCACGATCATGCCGTCGCGCCCGTTGCCGTTGCGATGCACGAGGTGCGCGCCGTCGGGGCCATACGTGATCGTGTACACGCTGATGTGATTGGCGGTCGCGAGATCCGCGTTCAGCGTATCGATGACTTGCTGCTTCGACTCGAACACCATGTCGGTCGAGTGCACGCCGAGCGACACGTAGTCCGCGTTGAGCCCGGTGTGAAAGCCCTCGGCCCACGGCGTGGTCAGCATGTCGTGATCGAGCGCGAACACGTTCACGTCATCCATGTTCGTGGTGCCATCGGTCGCATCGACCGCGATGTCGTATGTGGCGCCCATCATCCGAACTTGAAGATGCACGTGCGAGGTATCCGCATTGCACGCGTTCATGCCACTCGGCGGCACGATCGCGACGAGGTAGCCATCGAGCCGGCCATACGTGCCACTCGCAGGGAGCTTGTCGCCAAACGCGCTCGTGCACTGCAATCGGGTCGGCGTGCCGTCGTCGACATGAAGCCTGCCATCCGTCGAGACATCGATCGGCGGCGCATCGACGACGGTGTCACCGCCGGAACCGCATGCCGCACAGAGGAGAAACAACAGCCTCACGGCTGCGGACTGTACAGCGAGTTCGTCGTTTCGGTGACGTGTTCGTGATCACTTAGAAGCGTGAGAAACGCTCATCGTGGTCGCGTGGACCGTTTTCTCGGTCCGCGGCTTCGACAGCTTCCAGCCGTCGTCGCCCGAATCGTCCCCACCCGTGTCGCCGCCGGTATCGCCACCGGTATCGGTCGAGCCATCGTCGCCGCCGGTGTCGCCGCCATCGTCGTAACCGCCGTCGTCGTAGCCGTTATCGCTACCGTCGTCGTACGAGCCACCGTCGTCGTACGAACCGCCGTCGTCGTACGAACCGTCGTCGGTCGAGCAGTCCGAGCATTCGCTCGAACCGTCGTCGTACGAGCTGCCGTCGTCGTAGTAACCGTCGTCGTAGCCGCCGTCGTCGTAGGAGCCGTCGTCGGTGCCGTCGTCCCAGTAGAAGTCATCTTCCGACGACACGCACACGTCCGGCTCCGAGTAGCGAACGTGGACGTGCGCGAACGTCGCGTCGAGGTTGTAGATCGTGCACGCGTGCACCGTCGCGTCCGCGGGGAGCGCGAACGAGTCCTTGCACAACTGCACGCACATCTTCTTCGTGATGCACTGGTCGATGTCGGCCGCGATCTTCGCGTTCGCGCGCGGCGCGAGCGTGTGGGCGACGGTTTCATCGGCACAGTTGCTGGTACAGCCCGAGACAGCTGCCGCAATCGCCAACCCGAGGGACGCGAGGAGGAGCTTGTTCATCACGAGACGGGGTAAGAGCACCCGCCGTGCCGATCACAGTTCGCAAGGCTCGTTTAGACGCGCGCAACATTGCGCGGCTAACTCCGCGATGCCTGGTCCTAACTACCCGAGATTCGTGTCGAAACTTGAACGCCAACCAGCGCTCTGTTCACACCGACGCGTGTGGTGTCGCGGATATTCACGCCACAAATTCGCGTTGTCGTACATGTAGGGCGAAAGTGCGCCGCGAATGCGGTGGTGGCTCGCACTGGCCCTGTCCAGTACAGCGTATGCGGACGTGTCTGCGCAGTTGGGCGCGGGCGCGCAGGGCAGCGCCACGTACGGCGCGTTCGAAGCGCGCTACGCCGATGACTTCGATCGAGACACGGATCGCCTTCACGTCGGCCTCGGCGTTCGCGCGGTGTGGGACGACGGCGTGTTTCGCCGCAGCGACTGGGCGAGCCCGTTCGACGCCGTATCGATCATCCGCGATGTCGAGCTCGTCCATCCGCTCGATGATGGACACCTCGCCCTCGCCGCTGGCGCACTCTCGCCGAGTCGGCTCGGTCGGATCGCCGATGGCTACCGCTCGACACTCGACGATCACTGGCGCACCGGCGTGCGCTCCGCCGCGGTCACGCAGACGACGCAAGCCACGCTCGAGATCGACGACGTGCTCGATCCCGCGATGATCGGCGGTGCGGTCGACGTCCGGATCTCCGATCCATACGCGATGCACGTCGCGTTCGTGATGGACCCGCAACAACCGACGACGATGGACGCGACCCGCGTCGCCGGCGTGCTCGAAGCCGGTGCTTCGCGGCAATTCACGACCGCGCAGTCACGCACCGATACCGGGTTCTCGCTGGTATCCGAATTCGGCCTCGGCTTTTCGTTCGTCGGCTACGCCCAGACCGAGATCCAGCGCGATGACGTTCGCTACACCGCACGCGCCGATCTGCGCGAAGGCAGCGGCACGTCCGGCGCGATGTTCGGTCCGCTCTATCGCGTCGAGCGCGCGACGCTCTGGCAACGCGCCCACGATCGCGAGCTCGACGGTCTCGCCGGTGGTGGCAGCGTCGGGATGATCCTGCCGCGCGGCTGGTTCGAGGTCGGTCTGCGCGAACGTCCGGGTCTCGGACTCTTGGGCACCGCCTACGCCGGCATGCCGATGAACGCGATGCTCCAAGCCGGCGTGTGGGCCGCCGTCTCTCGGGACGATTCCGCCGGCGCCGCCGAGGTACGAGTGGCGTGGGCTCGCCAGCTCTATAGCGCCCTGCAGGCGGCCCGCATTTATCAATTCGACACGATGACGCCGCAGGCGATCTGGTCGCTAACCGCATGGTTCGGCGTCACCAACTAGCGGCCTTCCCATCCGATCACGAAGACCGATCTCAGTCTCGAAGTTCGGACGAGGTTTTTCAAAACCCCTTCGTCTGACTTCGTGGCTAGATCGGTCTTCGTGGCGAAAAAACGCCACTGTTACGGCTTCGCCGGCTAGCGGCGTGGTTCGGCGTTAACGAGCTTCGCCGCCGGGATTCTCGACGACGGTCCGGGCGCTCGCTGGATCAAGCGCCACGTCAGCACACCGGTCAGCGCGGCCACGCCGATGCCGATGTAGAGCAACGTCCAGCGATACTCCTTGCCCTTCTCCACCGGCCGATTCGACGTCCAGAATCCGCTCGCCTTTTCCGACAGCACCTCGTGCTCGGGCACGTCCTTTAACGTGTGTCCGACGGGCTCACTCGCATACGCGGTGGCCGCGAACAGGCACAGGAGCAGAAAGCGCATGCCGCTCTTCTAGCACTACTTGTCGTGGTGCTTGTGCGGTTTTTTGTCCGCCTTCTTGTCGTGCTTCTTCGCCCGCTCTTCGTCATCCGCGCGATCGCGCAACGGATTCGTGGGCCGCGCGTTCTTGATCGCCTTCTTGACCCGCTTCAGGCAGTCCTCTTCGGATTCCGAATCATCGGGTTTGTAGAAGCTAAACGGCGTGGCCATCGCCTTGTCGAACTCTTCCTGCGTGAGCTGATCGCGATGCCGCATGTTCTGCAGGATGTGCTCGATCTTCGTGGTCGACCACTTCGTCAACGCGTTCGAGCAGTACTGCGCCGAGCGGCCCTTCGGATCCGGCAGGATCGACGAGAAGAACGCCGCCTCTTTCGGATTCAGATCCTTCGCCGGCTTGCCGAAGTAGTAGTGACTCGCGGGCCCGATACCGTAGAGGTCCGGACCGAACTCGATCACGTTCAAATAGATCTCGAAGATCCGATCCTTGTCCAACGTGTTCTCGACGTGCCACGTCAAGAACAGCTCCTGGAGCTTGCGCGCGAGGGTCTTCTCGCGGAACAGCAGCACGTTCTTCACCATCTGCATCGTGATCGACGACGCGCCCTGCACGAACTTCTCGTGCTTCAGGTTGTTGATCAGCGCGGTGCGGAACTCGTGGGGAATGAAGCCGTGGTGTTTATAAAAACCGAAGTCTTCCGAGCTCTGGATCGACTTCAAGAGGTACGGCGAAATCTGCTCGAGCGGCGCGAAGTCGGGATTCGTCGGCCCGACGACAAACGACATCCACTCGCCCTTTTCGGTTTCGACGTACTGCTCGAACTCGTCCTTCAACCGCTTCGGGCTATCGGCCGGCTCGTCCTTGACCTTGCACTTGTTGATCGCGACATGCCCGCCGAGCTCGAGCGCATCGAGATCCATCCAGTCGATGTTCGTCTGGATATCGACATCGAACACGCCCTTGACCTTGTAGCCGTGCATGTACGGCACCATCTCGACGGGAAACGCATCGAGCATCCGCTGGCAATCGATCGGCGGGATCACGAGCCGCGCTTGGACCTGCTCGATCCCGTGCGGCCCGCGCATCGGCGGCGTGCGCTCCGTGCCATCGGCATTCTTGCGCGGCTGCTCGAGATCGAGGTGCACGACTTTCGGCGCCACGACCGAGCCGGTGATCGAGAACGGCACGTTGCGCGATTGGAAGTCGCCCTTCGTCAGCTCGAGCTTGCGTGTCTCGCGGTCGAACGAGCCCGCGATCTGACCTTGCAGATCGAGATCGTGGACCTCTTTATCCGCGATGTACGGATGGCCGACGTTGAGGCCCGTCAGGTGGAACCCACCGTCGAACTTCGCGCCGGTCTTGTCGACGTCGACGTGGATCTTCGTATCGATCGAGGTCGCCTGATAATCGACGACCGCCGACTGCGCGAGGATCGGCGCCAACCGATCGAGCTGGAACTTCGCCGCCTCGAGATCGACGTGCGCCGCGCCACCCTTCGGATCGATGCCGCCCTTCGCCGTCCACAACTTGCCCGGCACGTTGCCGTAGCCACCTTGGACATCGAGCGTGTACATGCCGGGATGTTGCGGGTCCGCGACGATCGCGCCCGCGATCCCCGACAACGCCATCCGCGGCCACAGCTCGATCGATCCACCGTCGAGCTTCACGACCGGCGGCTCGTGGCCGGTGCGATGAACTTCGACCGTCGCGAGCGTCGCCTTCGGAGCGCCCGTCGTGGTCGCGCTGATGTTCTTGCCGTGCGCGACGACATCGTCCGGCGTCCAGATCGCATCGCCATCCGCCACGAGTGCGGTGGCACCGGTCTGCTCGTCGTTCGCGAGGAGCTGCGCGTGCGAGATCGTGATCCGCGTCGGGCGCGCGTGCGTGCCACCACCACCGCTCGTGTCTTCACCCGACGCGCGATAGTGCTCGATCGCATCGCGCACGTTATCGACGCCATCGGTGCCGCGCCGCAGGTTCGCGACCACGCCATCGATCTTCGCTTCGCCCAACGACACGCGCCCGAACAGCGAGGCCTTCGTATCGAAGTCGACATCGACGCGATCGACATGCACGAGCGGCAAGTCACCGTCGTGCGGACCACGCACCGCGATATCGCGAATCACCACGTGCCCGAGCGAGACATCGATCGCGCCGATCGAGATATCGCGATCGATCTTCTTGGCCAGCTTGTCGACCCGCGAGCGGATCATGTGCGCGCCGACCTTCGGATAGACGACCGCGAACCCGATCAACACCAACGCGAACAGCACCACCGCCACACCACCGACCACCCACGGCCAGCGACGCTTTTTGACGAGGCGGACGCCGCCGGAGAACTGCTGATGCATGACGGACTGCAAGCCTATACGACAATAGCCACAACATCGCTCGCGGCGACATTGTTGCGTCGAAGTACGGCCGAAATCTCGGTTACTTGCAGGTTAACGCGAGGATGTGACCGTCGTCTTTGACGTTGTGGCCCCACACCGCCCAATCACCGACGGCGAGGCCCTGCTTGTTATCGAGCACGCGCTTGCCATCCGCGCCGTCGATCGTGACCGTCAATTCGACGCGCTTGTCCGTGCGATCGCGCAGCAGCACCGACGCGCCGCCTTGCGCGAGCTTCAGCGTGTCCGCCTTCAGCTTCGTCAAGTTGACCGGCCCGCCCGACAACTTGTGGAACGTGTTCCACGACGCGAACGGCGGCTTCTTCAACTTCTTGTCGAGCGCTTTAAGATCCGGATCGACCGCGGGCGTCTTCGTGGTGGTCGCCGAAATTTCGACGTACTCGCACGTGGCGTCGTCCGCACTCGCGACACTCCCCATCAGCACGAGCGCTAGGACCGCGGACCTCATATGCCCTCCACAGTATCCTGAGGAGTCACCCAGATCACGGTGGTGCTCCCGTCTTCATCATCGATATTGAACACGTTGCTCGTGCCATCCGGCGTGTCGAGGTCTTCGATCTCCGCGGGGCGATGCACCACGGGACGCACGTCGATCGGATCACTACCGCGCGAGTGCGTGCCCGAATCACCGGTCGTGCGCAGCACCAACGCGAGTGCAGCGACGGCTCCCGCCGACACCGCGCCCGTGATGATCTGCGAGCGATAGAGATCGAAGAAGCGCGAGATCTTCCGGAACAGGCCGGGCTTCGCGCGCACCGGTTCCGCAGCAGGCTCCGCGTTCGTGATCGATTTGTCGATCTCGCGCCACATCGCCGCGAACTTCGCTTCGGGAACGTCATCTGCCGATAGCTCGAGATGACCGCGCACGAGGTCGCTCATCTCGTGGATCGCATCGACCTTCGCTTGGCCGCCACCCGCGAGCTCGGTTTCGGCTTCGCCGTCCGCGTGCTCCATAAAGTCGAGGTCGCGACTCATCCGCGACTCCCCGATGCGGCCGCATCGTCCTCTTCATCGCCTTCGATCTTCAATCCAGTCCCTTCGACCAGATCGACCAACCGGCGTTGCATGTTCTTCCGCGCGTGAAACAACCGCGACATGATCGTGCCCTTCGAACAACCCATCGCTTGGGCCATTTCTTCGTACGACAGGCCCTCGAGCTCGCGCATCACGAGCACCGCCCGGTGATTTTCCGAGAGCTCGGCCAGCGCGGTGTCGATCCGGGCGCGGATCTCCTTGTCCATCAGCGCGCGGCCGGGGCTTCCCCCCAACAGCTTCGGCAAGAGGCCATCTTCACCACCGCCATCCTCGAGGCGTTGCTCGTCGAGCTCGACGGGCTTCACCTTGCGGTGCTTGCGGATGTGATCGATCGCGAGGTTCATGACGATGCGGTAGAGCCAGGTGTAGAAGCTGGAGTTGCCTTCGAACTTGTCTAAGTATCTGTGAGCCTTGATGAAAGCGTCCTGCACGACATCGAGGGCATCGTCCTGATGACGAACCACGCCGAACGCCAGGGCATACGCCCGCCGGTGATAGCGTTCGAACAGGGTGCGGAACGCCTCCTTGCCAGCGTCGCCACCGCGTTTGGCAGCAGCAACGAGGTCTCCATCATCGACAGCATCACGTGCTGTGGACGACGGTTGGCCTGGCTTATTCACGGACACTTGTTCGGGGGTTATATCACCCGGAGTCGGTCATAATCGACGAGACCAACGTGGCTGAGGGACCCACATCGATTGCGCGGTTTTTATCCCGCGTACGTGCGCTCGTGTATCGCCACGAGGCACGCCGGGCGACGTGGACCGCGCTCGCCGTGTTCGGGTACCTCGCCGTCGTGTTGCCGGTCGCGGGTCATGTCGCGATCCGCCATCGGTCGTTCGGGCTCGCAGCGATCGGCATCGCCGGGCTCGCGGCGTTGCTCGTGCTCGTCACCACGATCGTGATCGGCTGGGTCGCACCGCGTCGTGCGTACACGCGTGATCGCGAGATGGCGCGCTGGGTCGGGCGTCGCAACGGCAAGATCGCGAGTGACCTCTTGTCGTCGGTCGAGCTGAGCGAAACCAAAGATCGTCGCGCGGCGCCATCGTCCGAATTGGTCGATGCGTTGGTCGCGCAGACCGGCAAGCAACTCGAAACGATCGATCCGGTCGCGCTCCTGCCCGCGCACGAGATTCCGCGCGTGCGCGCCTGGGCGTTGGCCGCGCTCGCCGCGAACATCGCGCTCGTCGCGATCGGGCCGCGGTTCGTCAAGCGTGGTTGGCAAGCGCTCGTCGAAAAGCCGACCGCACCGTTCGATGGCGCGGAGCTGTCGAACGTGCCGCTCGTCGGAGACCTGATGGTCAACCTGACGGCGCCGGCATACGCGAAGCGCAAAGACGTGAAGCTCGAATCGAGCTCCGGCGATCTACGCGGGTTGCCCGGCACGCAGGTCCAGATCAAGGCGAAGCTGCTCGTGCCGGCGCAAGCGGCGGAGCTCGTCGTCGAGCCCACGGCCGGTGGTCCGGCGAAGACGATCGCGGCGAAGGTCGAAGGTGATCAGGTCAGCGCGTCGCTGCCGATCGAGCACAGCGCGCGGTATCGGTTCGCGGTCACGTCGCCGTCGGGTGATCGTTCGATCGAAGCCACGCCGCGCTCGATCGAAGCGGAGATCGATCAACCGCCCACGGTGCAGTTGCTCGCGCCGGGTGATCCGTTGGATGTCTCGAACCTGAAGTCCGTCGAGCTCGCGTACGTGATCGAAGATGACTTCGAGGTCACCTCCGCAGAGCTCGTGTGGGAAGCCGGTAAAGATCGCGGCAAGAAGCCGATCCAGATCGATGCCAGTGCGCGCGCGCAAGGCAAGCTGACGTGGGACATCGGCGAGGTCCAGGTTCCGTCGGGCGGCGAAGTTCGCTACTGGGTCGAGGCAAAGGACAACGACGTGATCGGCGGGCCAAACCTCGGCAAGTCGAAGGAGCTGCACCTGCGCGTGGTCTCGCCGCGCGAACGGCACGAAGAGACGCTCAATCGCCAGCAAGCGGTCGCGGAGAAGATCCTGAAGAACCTCGGCTCGCGCTTGACGGGGCCCGGTGATGATCTCGCGGCGCGCGAAGAGCTCGATCATCAACTGCGCGATGGCATCGTCGAGCTGCGTAGCGTTTCGGCGGCATTCGAGAAAGATCCGCACGCATCGGATCTGATGCGCAAGGCGCTGTCGGCGATGAGCGAGCGGCTCGACCGGATCATGCAGAGCTCGTCGATCGTGTGGCAGAAGTTCGTGCCGAAAGGCGCGACGAAGGCGAAGGCCGGCATCTTCGGCGTGATCGATCCGAAGATCGTCGCCGAGCTCGAGGACGATACGATCGCGCTCGCTGATTGGTTGGATCGCGAACGCGTCGAAGGTCTGTTGGATCTCACCGACGAGATCGCGGCCCATCAGAAGAAGCTGGCGGACCTGCTCGCGCAATACGCGCGGACGAAAGATCCGCGGCTGTTAGAGGAGATCGATCGCGAGATGCGCGCGCTCGATCGCACGTATGCCGAGCTGCAGAAGCATCAGCAGGGCATGCCGGAAGACGTGATGGATCAGTACGTCCACCGCGATGCCGTGCAGGCGCAGCAGGGCTCGGATTGCATGGCCGAAGTCGCGGCGCTCGTGCATGCGGGCAAGACCGCGGCGGCGCAGGCGAAGCTCGAGACGTGTCAGCTGCAGCACCAGCGCGCATCGCAGTCGCTCGAGAATTCGCTGTCGCAACTGCGCGGCGACAAGTTCTCCGAAGAGCAGAAGAAGCTCGATGAAGTGATGAACGAGCTCGCGGATGTCGCGAAGGATCAAGATGACATCGCGGCCGAGTCGAACAAGATCTTCGAGCAGTACGCGCAGAAGGCCGATGAAGTCGCGCGCGATCACAAGCGCGAGGCGCAGAAGAAGGTCGGCGCGCTCGTCGAGAAGCTGCGCAAGAAGATCGATGCGATCAACGAGCAAGGCCTCACGCCGTTCGCGAAAGAGGAATTGGATATCGTCGAGCGCCGGTTGACCGATGTCGAGAAGATGGTCGGCGATGGCGATCTCGCGGAAGCGCTGGGCATGGCACGCCAGGCGAAGACCTCGCTCGAGACGATCGAAGGAGAGCTCGAGGCGGCGATCAACGACGATCCGAAATCGAAGTGGGCAGATGCCACGGCGGATGCGCTCGATGGCGTGGAGAAGACCCAGCCGGTCGCGAAGGAATTGATCGACGAGCTGCAGGCGCTGTCGCCGCGGCCGGATCAGATCATGAGCGCGGATGATCAACGCGCGCTCGAGCGGTTGCGCCGGCGTCAGGCGATGAACAATCAGCGCGCGAAGCGGCTTGGCGATCGGACAAAGCAGATCGCGGGCGAGCTGCCGGGCAACACCGCCGGCGATCTCGGCAAGAAGCTGTCGTCGGCGACGGATCACATGGGCAAGGCCGACGATCGGATGAAGGGCAAGGATCCGAGTGGTGCGCGTGAAGCGACGCGGGCGGCGGCCGATGATCTCGCGAAGGCGCGCGATCAAGCGCGGAGTGCGGCGCGGCAAGCGCAGCAGAACACCGTCGGGGACGAGCCGATTCGGATCCCGGGTGCGGATGAATATCGCGCGCCGGAGCGGTTCCGCGAAGACCTGTTGGAAGCGGCGAAGAAGCGGGGCGCGCAAGCCCCCGAGGGCTACGGCGACATGATCAAGCAGTACTACGAGGACTTGATCAAATGATCAGAGCACTCGTCCTCGTCGCATTATTGTCGAATGTGGTCGACGCACGGCGCGATCGCACGGTCACCGGCGACGTGATCAAGGCGGCCCGGTTCCTTCAATCGTCGCGGCTCGACGACGCACGCGCGGTGCTGACGGATCTCGAGAAGCGCGCGGCCGATAACCCGGACGTGAAATGGCTGCACGCCGAGCTCGATTTTCAATCCGGTGATTACGCCGGCGCGGTGAAGGCGCTCGACAAGGTTCCGGACGATGCCGCCGATGGCTTGGCCGGGCAGACCAAGAAGCTCGCGCAATCCACGCTCGCGGTGACCGAGACGTTCATCGAGACGAAGTCGCCGAAGGGTCACTTCCTGATCCGCTATGCGCCGGGCAAGGACGCGGCGATCGCGGATCTCGCGGGCGAGGTGTTGGACTCGGCGTGGGACACCATCGGCGACGACGTCGGGCTGCATCCGGCGGATCCGATTCGCGTCGAGATCTTGGGCGCGCCGGCGGATCTCGCGCGGATGTCGCCGCTGACCGAGACCGAGATCGAGACGACCGGCACGATCGCGCTGTCGAAGTACAACAAGCTGATGGTCGTGTCGCCGCGCGCGACGTTATTCGGCTATCCGTGGATGGACACGCTCGCGCACGAGTACACGCACTTGATCGTGTCGCGCGTCTCGCACGATGCGGTGCCGGTGTGGATGCAAGAAGGCATCGCGCGGCTCGAACAAACGCGATGGCGGCGGCCGCCGGAGGTCGCGTTGACCTCGACCGAACAAGCGTTGCTCACGGCGGGCCTGCGCAAGGGTCGGCTGATCACGTTCGACGAGATGCACCCGTCGATGGCGAAGTTGCCATCGCAGGAAGCCGCGGCGCTCGCGTATGCCGAGGTCTACACGTTAATCGGGTGGATGCAGAGCAAGGTCGGCTACAAGGGCATCCAACAGGCGTTACTCGCACAGCGCGATGGCAAGAGTGCGAAGCGCGCGGTGACCGAGGCGATGGACCTGACCTGGCCGCAGGTCGAGAAGGAATGGCACGCGCACTTGAAGATGGGTGATAGCAAGTCACGCGTGTCGCGGCCGATCAAGTTCGGTAAGGGTGGCGCGGACTCGGAGAATGTCGGGATCGAGCAGGTCAGCCAGCGCGCGCGGAAGCACGCTCGGCTCGGCGGCATGCTACGGGCGCGCGGCAATCTCGAGGCGGCGGTCGTCGAGTACGAGAAAGCGCTCGCGGCCGGCGGCGGGACGCCGGAGCCGTTCGTGGCGGGCAAGCTCGCGCGGACGTTGGTCGAGCTGGGACGGTACGATCGGGCCATCGAGCTCGCGACCCCGCTCGCGGCGGCGGACGATCACGACGCGGTCGCCGCGGTCACGCTCGGCATGGCTCGGACGGCGAAGCAAGACTGGGCGGGCGCGATCACCGCCTATGAACAAGCTTTGAGGGTTAGTCCGTTCGATCCGCAAACCCGCTGTGGGCTTGCCGAAGCGTATGACAAGATGAAAGATGCGAGAGCACAGCGCGAGCGGACGGCGTGCGACTTGCTGAAGAGCTAACTTGTGACGAAACCCGGCACCGAAAATAACGTCACGCCGATCCGGCAAGAGGCACCGACCGAGGTGAACCCCACCGTCGTGATCACGGATACGCCGAAGCAGGCGAAGTCGGATCTCGAAGCGGTCGAAGAGCTCGCGGCCGCGCACGCGCAGATCGTGGGCGAGATCGAAAAGCGGATCATCGGGCAGCGGAAGGTGGTCGAGCAGTTGCTCGTCGCGCTGTTCGCGCGCGGTCACACGCTGTTTGTCGGTGTGCCGGGTCTCGCGAAGACGTTGCTGATCTCCACGCTCGCGGAGACGCTGAACCTCACGTTCCAGCGGATCCAGTTCACGCCGGATCTCATGCCGGCGGATATCACGGGCACCGAAGTGCTCGAGGAGGATCACTCCACGGGTCGGCGCGCGTTCCGGTTCATCAAGGGGCCGGTGTTCGCGAACCTCGTGCTCGCGGACGAGATCAACCGCACGCCGCCGAAGACCCAAGCCGCGCTGCTGCAATCGATGCAGGAGTTCCGCGTCACCGCGGGTGGCACCACGCACGATCTACCGCTGCCGTTCCTCGTGTTCGCCACGCAGAACCCGATCGAGCAAGAAGGCACGTATCCGCTGCCGGAAGCGCAGCTCGATCGCTTCATGTTCCAGGTCGACGTCGACTATCCGTCGGAGTCGGAAGAAGAAGAGATCGTTCGCCAGCAGACGAGCGATCACCGGCCGGAGCTGTCGAAGGTGCTGTCGCCGCAGCGGATCATGCAGCTGCAGGAGCTCGTGCGGCGCGTGCCGGCGGCGGATCACGTCGTGAAGTACGCGGTCGCGCTCGCGCGGGCTACGCGGCCCACGTCGCCGAATGCGCCGCCGTTCATCAAGGATTCGGTGTCGTGGGGTGCGGGTCCGCGTGCGTCGCAGTTCCTGATCTTGGCGGCGAAGGCGCGCGCGATCTTGGACGGCCGGTTCGCGGTGTCGACCGAGGACGTGTCGGCGCTCGCACGGCCTACGCTGCAGCACCGGTTGATCCTCAACTACCGCGCGGAAGCGGAAGGTCTGCGAGCGGGTGAGCTCGTGGATCGGCTGCTGTCCGTGATCGCGCCGTGAAACTGGATCCGGTCCAGCTCGCCCGTCTGGGGAGCTTGCCGATCAAAGCGCGCGTGATCGTCGAGGGTGCGCTGTCGGGCATGCATCGCGCGAACGTGCATGGCTCGTCGGTCGAGTTTGCCGAGCACAAAGAGTATTCGCAGGGCGACGAGTTGCGACACGTCGATTGGAAGGCGTACGCGAAGCTCGATCGCTACTACGTGAAGCAGTTCGAGCAAGAGTCGCAGCTGACGGTGTGGCTCGTGTTGGATGCGTCGGCGTCGATGAAGTTCGCGGGTGGTGGGCTGGCAAAGATCGAGTACGGCGGGCTGGTGTTGGCGTCGCTCGCGTACTTGGTGTCGCAGCAGCAGGACAAGTTCGGCTTGGTCGCGGTCGGTGACAAATCGGTCGACGTGATGGTGCCGCCGCGCGCGCGGACGACGCACCTGCATGATCTGTTGTCGGTTCTCGATGGGGTGATGACGAAGGGCGGGACCGGAGATGAATCGCCGGCGGCCGCGTTGGATCGGATCGCGGAGCTGTCGCGGCGGCGGCGGGCGCTGATCGTGTTGGCGAGCGACCTGTTCGATCCCGACGACGAAACGGTGCGAGCACTGTCGAATCTGCGCGCGCAGCATCACGATGTCTCGGTGTTGCACGTGCTGGATCCGCACGAGCGTACGTTTCCGTACGAAGGTCTGACGGAGTTCCACGCGCTCGAATCGCACACGAAGTTGTTGGCGAATCCGCTCGCGATCAAGAAGGACTACCTCGAGAAGATGGAAGCGTTCTGCGCGAAAGTGCATGGCACGCTCGCGAATGCCGGCGTCGATTATCACGAGGTGCTGACGGATAAGCCGCTCGAGGACACGTTGCTCGAGTTGCTCGTGTCGAGAGCGCGGTTGCAGCCGGGTGCGAGGAGGGCGGGCTAGATGGGCTTTCTCGCGCCGATCATGCTCGTGGGTGCGATCGCCATCGGCGTGCCGATCGCGATCCACCTGATCGGCCGGCGACGCGCGCGGATCGTGCCGTTCGCGGCGCTCGAGTTTTTGATGGCGACGAAGCGCAAGACCGCGCGCCGGTTACAGCTGCGCGAGCGATTGGTCTTGCTCGTGCGCGCCCTCGCCTGCTTTGCCGTCGCGATCGCACTCGCGAAGCCGTTCACGAGTTGCGAGCGCAAGGGTCCGTCGGTGACGCGCGGCCCGCAGGCAGCGGTGTTGGTGATCGATGATTCGTTCGCGGCCGGGTACATGGTCGAGGGTCGGCCGTGGATCAAGCGCGCATCCGATGAAGCGCGGCGCGTGCTCGCCCAGCTCGGCCCCGAGGCCGAAGTCGCGATCGTGCGCGCCTCCGAAGGTGCGGAACATCCGACCGAGCTCACGCGCGATCACCTGCGCCTCCGCGATCAACTGCTGGCGCTCGAGCCATCCGCTCGACCGGCCGACACCACGCGCGCGCTCACCAAAGCCGCCCAACTGCTCGCCGCATCGAGCCACTCGCGCAAGACCGTGTTCCTGATCTCGCTCGAGGCAAAGACCGGCTTCTCCGGCGACGAATCGCCATGGGGCAAGGACGGCCCGCAGATTTCGGTGCTCGATCTCCGACCGGCGTCGATGCCGAACCTCGCCGTCACCGCGCTCAAAGTGGATCCCGATCCGGGCACCGGCACGCGCGGCGTCGCGTTCGATGCCGAAGTCGGAAACTTTTCCGACGAGCCACACAAGGTCGAGCTGTCGCTGACGATCGCGAACCACGTCGTCGCGAAAGGTGCCCTCGAGCTCGCGCCGCACGAAAAGAAGCAGAAGCGCTTCCTCGCCGCCCTGCCGCCGGGCGCGCGTTCGTCGGACGCGTTCGTCGCCCTCGAAGGCGATGCCCTTCCGATCGACGATCGCCGCTACGTCCGCGCCACCCTTCGCGACGAGGTCCGCGTACTGCTCGTCGACGGCGACCCGCGCACCGTGCGTCATGACGACGAGCTGTTCTACGTCGAGGCCGCGCTGCGCCCCGGCGATCGCGGCGACAGCGGCACGTCCGTGCGCACGATCTCCGCCGACGAATTGGCCGGCATCACGCGCGTAGCCGGCCGTGTGCCGACGATCGATCTCAACGACTTCGATGTCGTAGTGCTCGCGAACGTCGCTGCACTCCCACCCGAGCGCGTGCAAGTCCTCGCCGATTGGGTCCGCGCCGGCGGTGGCATCCTCGTCGCGCCCGGCGATCACTTCGACGAAGCGTCGTACGACAAGACGATGCTACCGCTCCTGCCACAGGGCCTCCGCGATCCGATCGATACGACCTGGGGCTCGACCCAAGAGGACAAGGACTCGCGCGCGCTGCACCTCGTGAAGTGGGAGGCCGACCACCCGATCTTCACGCCGTTCTCGAAGGACGCGCCGGAGCTTGCCGACGCGAAGTTCTACAAGATCGCGCTCCTCGGCCCGACCACGCAAACCGCGGATCGCAAGGTGCTCGCCCGCTTCACGAACGGCGCGGCCGCGCTCGTCGAAGCGAGCATCGGCTCGGGCCGCACGCTGCTCTTCACGAGCACGCTCGATCGCGATTGGAACGATCTGCCGATCCATCCCGGCTTCTTGCCGTTGATCCAACAAGCCGTGCGCCACCTCGCCCGCAAGCACGGCCTCGCCTCGGAGTCGGATCACGTCGTCGGCGCATCGGTGCCGTTGCCGACGGGCGATCTGCGCAAGCTCGAAGTTCGCGGCCCCGAAGGTCTCGGCGCCGTATTCGAAGGTGATCGCATCGCGGCGCGTTCGTCCGTGCGCTACGGCAAGACCGATCGCCCCGGCATCTATCGCGTGATCGGCACCGATCAGACCGGCGCCACGCACGATCGCGACGAGCTCGCGTTCGCGATCAACGTCGATCCGCGCGGCTCCGATCTAACCGCAGCGCCGAAGACCGCCCTGCCCACCTCGGGAACCGGCGGCGCATCAGCTCCCGTGGACAACACGCGGCGCGTCGAGCTCTGGCATGCCCTCGCGGCGATCGTGCTGTTGCTGCTGCTCGCCGAAGGCATCCTGGTCCAGCGCTAATCGGGATCGTGGATCGGATGCGGGCCCGCGAGCTCCGCGTTCGGCAGCGCGGCCTGGACGCGTGCGATGTCATCGGCATCGAAGATGTGACCGGTCAGCACGAGCCGATCGAGATGCAGAAACGCCGCGGCATGCTGCTCGAGAAACTGCACGTCTTCTTCGCCCGCCAGCGCGGAGCCTCCGAGATCGAGCACCGATAACCGCGGCAACAGCTCCGACGCCGCGACCGCCCGCAGGATCGCGCTCCCGTACATCAACGTCAGCGCGAGGTGACGCACGCGCGGCAGGTTCTTCCCCGTGAGCAGCGGCACGATCGTCTGCGCCGCCGGCGTCACCGAACCACTATCTGCGCCGAACGAGATCGCGAGCGATTCGAGCAGGGGCCAGGACGTGGCGGCGAGTTTCGTCAATTCCGTCGGTGACATCTCGTGCGCGATCCGTCGAAACGATCGCAGCGCCGGCAGATCGATCTTGCCGTACGTCACGACATCGCCGCTGATCTCGAGCGACTCCAACGCCGGCAAGCGATCGAGCAGGCCCGTCCAATCGCCGATCACGTAACGCCCGGGCCGATGCAATGCGAGATACGCGTCGGTGTTGTCGAACGCGAGCCGCTTCAGCCGTTGGCCCGCTTCGCAGCCGACGATCGCCTCGAGCGCCGGTCGCCAATCATTCGTTCGATCGTACGACGTGAGACCGATCGTCAACTGCTCGAGCAAGGTGGCGATCGGCGATGCGAGGAGCCGCGTCGTGACATCGCGCGTGTTCCAGTGCTCGTCGACGCGCGGGGTCGGAATCTTCGCGGTCACCGCGAACCCGTGTCGATAACCGAGCTCGATCGGCGGCGTGCGCATGTTCGTTAGCACGTCGTAGACCTCTTTCGCGCGGCGCACGGCGTACGCGCTCTCGCCGGCGGCAAACGCGGCCGCGATCTCGCCACGCGGATCGCCGTGCAACATCAGGAAGTCCGCGTACACCGCCCACGGATGCGGATCGTCGGGTGCCTCGCGACACTGTTGTTCGAGCGCGGGATTCGGCACGAACGGCCGCTTGTCGAACACCTGCGTATCGAGGTTCGGATCGGTCTGCTCCTCGTAGATCGTCTCGACATAACCGCTGTCGAGGTACGACTTGATCATCCGTTCCATCGCGGCGAGCGCGTCCTCCGGTGTGCCGCGTTCGCTGATCCGACGCGAGCGACCGGTATCGCTGCCGAAATGGACGATCACGTCCGCGCCACGCACGCGGATCTCGATGAAGTCGGAGTAGTTCGGGCGCTCGAACCGCCGCATCACTCGTACTCGATAACGTAGCGCATCGGCTCGTCATCGTCATCGTCTTCGTCTTCGCGCTGCTTCGTGACGTTCGCGTTCGGGAGCGCCCCGCGAAGCCGCCGGCAATCTTCGACGCTGATGAAGTTGTCCGTGAGATCGATCGTCGCGAGATGGCGCAAGTCGCTCGCATGCGCGACGAGGATGTCGACCTCGCGTGTCGCGATCGTGCCGCCTGACAGATCGAGCGATTCGAGCTGGCGAAGTAATCGCGAGCTGCTCAACACCGGCACGATCGCGGCATGCAGATCGCAATTGCGCAGACCGAGGTGGCGCAGCTTCGCGAGCCCGTGCGCGGCGAAGATCGAATCCAGCGCGTGCAGATCGATATTCACCGCGTAGTGCGACGATCCGAACCACAACTCGAGCCGCTCGAGCGCCGGCCATCGCGCCTCGCCGAGCGCGATCAGCTCCTCGTTCTTCATCGTGCACGATTCCCGAGCGAACACGCGCAGCGATGGCAAATCGATCGTGCCGTACGTGACTCGATCACCGCGAACGCGCAGCTCCTCGAGCTTCGGCAGATGATCGAGCACGCCCGACCAATCGCCCATGTTCACCCAGTGCATCATGCAATCGTCGTAGTCGTACGCGTTCAGGTTCAGCACGCGCAGGCGTTCACCGATCGGTGACGCGAGCACGGCCTCCAGCGTCGGTCGCCAATCGTTATCG
The DNA here is from genome assembly GCA_047600425.1 of Kofleriaceae bacterium. Taxonomy (GTDB): domain Bacteria; phylum Myxococcota_A; class Polyangia; order Haliangiales; family Haliangiaceae; genus JABFXX01. The sequence continues at coordinate 1,700,988 of JASGLC010000001.1, forward strand.
TCACCGAAGCTCGCCAATCCGCACGTCAACGCGTCGAGGAACGTGCCCATCGGTGACGCGAGCAACGTGGCCACGACCTCGTGCAGCTTCCACGTCTGATGGAGCGCATTCGGAACCTGCGCACCGACCGCGAAGCCATGACGAAACGTGAAGTCCGTGTACGCATCCTGCGATCCGGTGAGCTTCTTGCGATGAAGTCCGACCGTGAACATCGCCGCCTTCGGTTGGCCACCGCGAAACGCGGCCGCGATCTCCGCGCGCGGATCACCGTGGTCCGCGAGAAAGTCCGTGTACACGATCCATGGAGCTTCGTCGTCGGGCGCGGCCGCGCGGCATTGCGCTTCGAGCGCGGGATTCGCCGCCGTCGACGCGATCGCCCATTGCGCCATCACCTCGGCCGCGCGCTCCTTCGCCGCTGCCTGCGCGTCGGCTTCGCGCTGGACCAACCGCCGCGCGCCTTCGCTGAGCTCGGGCAACACACCCGGCGGTTGCCACGCGACCTCCTGGAACCCGCGATCGAGATGCGACAACACCAACCGCAACATCTCGGCCTCGGCCTCGACGGGCGATGCCTGCGCTTCGGTTCGCGTGATGACATCGCGACCACGCGGTCCCGAGCGCGCGATCACGTTCGAGCCCTGGACCTCGACCTCGAAGAAATCTCCCGGCCGGCCCGCGCGCTCGAATCGCCGAATCATGCGCGGCCGAATAATTTATCGGCGAGCCGGCGATGCTCGAAGCTGCCGACGACCTCGCGCGCCGGGGCCGGATGCTTCGCCTGATTCGCCGCGTGCGCCTTCTTCATCGCGCGCACCCGAGCCGCGCTCTCGCCGATCCGTCGACGCAGATCGGAATCACCTTCGGCCGCTTTGATCAGGCCCTCTTCCGCCAACCGCTGGTTCGGCTCGTTGCAGCACAGCAGCACGACATCGCAACCCGCCTTGATCGCACCGACCGCCGCGTGATCGGCGCCCATGTGGCCTGCGATCGCTTGCATGTCCAGATCGTCCGAGACGATCACGCCGTGATAACCGAGCTTCTGCCGCAGAAGGCCCGTAATCACCTGCTCCGACAACGTGGCCGGCCGATCGCGATCGAGTGCCGCGAACACGACGTGCGCCGTCATGATCATCGGCAGACCCGCCGCGGCCGCCGCCTTGAACGGCGCGAGCTCGACGGCATCGAGCCGTGCCCAATCGTGATCGATGCGCGGCAGTGCGAGGTGCGAATCCGTGTCCGTGTCGCCGTGGCCGGGGAAGTGTTTGCCGCACGACAGGATCCCCGCCGCCTCGAGCCCTCTCGCGAAGGCGAGTGCGCGCCGCGCCACCGTCGTCGCATCGTGACCGAACGCGCGATCGCCGATGATCGGATTCGCCGGGTTCGTGTGGACATCCAACACCGGTGCGAAATCGATATCGAGGCCGAGCGCGCGTAGCTCGTCGCCGATCGCCTTGCCGGTCTGCTCGGCCACGCGCGTGTCGTCCGGCTCGGGCAAGCCATCGTGCGCCATCATCGGCGGCCACATCGTGGCGGGTGCGCGCACGCGTTGCACGAGCCCACCTTCTTGATCGATCGCGATCAACGCGGGCGTGCCGTCCGGCGCCTTGCGATGGAGCTGCGCGTTCAACGCGACCAACGCATCCAGATCGATCACGTCTTGGGGAACGGCGTTGCCACCGGCGACCTTCGAGATCGATAGATTGCGCTTGAACAGGATCGAGCAGCCGTACGTGCCGGCATCGAGTTGTTTGCCCAGCTCTGCGGGCATGCTCGTTCCTTGAAAGCCGACCCAGAGAAGCTGACCGACGTCTTCGCGCACGGCGAAATACTAGCGCGGAAACGACTGGGCTTCGCCCGCGAGCTCGAGCCGCTGCGCCTGACCGGTCGCCGTGTAGACCACGATCGTCCGGATCGTCTGGAACTGGAGAGCGAGGATCACCTCGCGCCGACCATCGCCATCGAGATCGACGACACCGAGCACGTCCATCGTCACCTGCGTTTTCGGATCGACACCTTTGCCCGGCTCGGCTTCCGCCGTGAGCTTCACGCCGTAGACCTGAAACGCCGGCTTGCAACCACCCGCGATCGACGCACCCGCACTCCACTCGGCCGCGGGCGCGCGCGAGCCATCGAGCACGCCCGATAGCGCGAACGACTCGACACGGCCGTCGCCATCGATGTCGACCGCGAGATCGTTGCCGTTCACGCATGCACCACCGGTGACGTAGCCGCGCGCATCGACCGGTTCGTCGGGATGTGTGACCTCGGCGATCGCGATTCCGCACCCCGACGTGGCCGCCTTGCACGCCGGATCATCGACGCGCGTCACGATATCGCTGCCGGGTTTTGGCTTCGCGACAGCCGCCGCCGCACTCGAGCAGGGCGACGATCCGGCATACGCGCCCATCGCGACCTGCTGCTGGAGCCCGACATCCACGACGCCCATCGTGTCGAACGCGCCGGCGAGCTTGCCGTCCACGCCGAGGATCGACCATCGCGGCGTCGAACCGCGTTCGATCGGCGCCGTGAGATCGGCCGCGTTGTCGGTCCACCCGATGCCGCGCAGGACCAGCGGGGCGATCGCGGGCCGACCACCCGCACCTGCCGGACACATCTCACCCAACATCACTTGATGCTCGGGCGAGCCGGCCGGCGAGGGCTTTGGCGGCGCATGTGAAGGTGCTCCAGCGGGCTCGGCCCCGGGACCGGAAGGGACCTTCACCGTCGGACCACACGAAGAACCTGCGAGGATCGAAAAAATCCAGGCAACGCGAGGCAGTGGGCCACGGTCTATTGCCATCGACGTCACCATAGCTCGTCAGATCGCCGGGCCGCCAATTAAGGATGCCCGCGAATTGACCGAACTTTGGCGGGATGCCTATAGTCCGCCGAACTTTCGCGATGCTCCCAAAAACCTCGAATATCCCATGCGTTACGTAGCCAAGACCGTTTTAGCGAGCATCGTGTTCCTCGTCTGCTTCAGCTCGATCGCTGAAGCACAGATGGGCGGCGGCATGCCGATGGGCGGTGGCCCACAAGGCGGAATGCAGCCGGCCGGCGAGGAAAAGAAAGAAGGCGTGGCCGAGGCGGCGCCGAAAACGCCGGGCCTCTTGCCGACCACGCCGACCCTCCCGCCGCCGAAAGGCAAGCGCAAGCGCTGGAAGCTGTTCGAGCTCGAAGGCTACTTCCGCATGCGCACGGACTGGGACAAGAACTTCAACCTCGGGTTCCTCGACGACACCGCGAGTGGTGGATCGCCGTGGCCGCGCGCGCTGTCGTGTAACGCGACCGCGACGGGTCACCCGTGTGATGACGCCACGTCGAGCGCGAACATGCGGCTGCGCCTCGAGCCGGTGCTGAACATCGACGAAGACACGTCGGTCCACGTTCAAGCGGACGTGTTCGACAACCTCGTGTTGGGCTCCACGCCGTACGGCCAAGATCTGTCGGGCGTGTATTCGGATTCGAATCGCCCGCCGCTCGGCGCGTTCACGAACACCCAAGGCAACGTCGTGCGCGGCGTCAACAGCACCGTCGACTCGATCCAGATGAAGCGCGCGTGGGCCGAGGTCGGCGTGCCGCTCGGCGTGATCAAGGCCGGTCGCATGCCGAACCAATGGGGTATGGGCATCTGGGCGAACGGCGGCGGCAAGGATCCGATCAGCGGCGAGTACAACTACAACGCCGACTACGGCGACACCGTCGATCGCGTCAGCTTCTCGGCGCAGATTCCGGGCACGCCACTGCGCGCGATGATCGCCGCGGATTGGGACGCGACGCGCCTGATCTCGAGCCAGACCGACGCGAACAAGGGCCATGAAGGTCACCCGTTCGATCTCGACGACAACGATGACTCGAACGGTTGGGTCGCCGTGGTCTCGAAGATGGAGAGCCCGCAAGAATTCCGCGATGCCGTCGACCGCGGCGAGACCGTGCTCGATTACGGCGCCTACTTCGAATACAAGACCCAGGACTGGGACTACGACATCACGAGCTTCAAGCTCGGCGGCGCGTTCGATCCCGATTCGTTCGTCCCGCGCAACTTGAAGACGTACACGGGCGACCTGTGGGGCAAGCTCGGCATCGGTGGCTCGACCCTCGAAGGTGAAGTCGTCGGTCAGTTCGGCAGCCTGAACAACCTCGACGACCAGGGCATCACCGGCCAAGAGAACATCCGCAAGTTCGGCGGCGTCGGTCGCTACACGTGGAAGGGCGTCGAGGGCAAGTTGCGCCTCGGTGTCGAGAGTGGCTTTGCCACCGGCGATCAGTGGGACAACACGGTCCAGGGCGAGACCAACATCGCGTATCAGAACCAGCTCGGCAATCCGGCGATCTGCAACATCCAGCACACGTGCACGCTGACGGCGTTCAACTTCAACCGCGATTACCAGGTCGACTTGATCCTCTGGCACCAGCTCTACGGCGCCGTCACGAACGCGGTCTACGTGAAGCCGTTCGTCCAGTACGACATCACGAAGTCGATCACCTTCAAGGTTTCTAACGTGACGTCGTTCGCATTAAAGCCGGTGTCCACGCCGGGCAACGGCACGATGTACGGCACCGAGTTCGATGGTGATCTTGGCTACAACTACAATCACATCTTTGCCGGTATCTCGTACGGCATCCTGTTCCCGCTCGAGGCGATGGCCCACCCGGCCGACGACAGCAGCTTGAACGGTGGTCCGGGCCTCGGCTACACGACGGATGCGAACGGCAACTCGAACACGGGCGATCCTGCGACGGCACAGACCGTTCAGCTGCGCCTCGTCCTCGGCTTCTAAGCTAGAGTTCGGCTCGTGACGAGCCGGATGTGGGTCGCGATAGTGCTCGCCGCGTGCGGGCACGATCCGGGTGCGAAGCCGGATGCGGCGCCGATGGGCGATGCCCCCGATGCGTCGACGACCGCGGTTCCGACCGATCACTCCTCGACGATCGCGATCGACGGCACCACGGTGTACGTCGTCAATCCCGATGCGGATTCGATCTCGATGGTCGATACCGTCGCGGGCACGTCGCAAGAGAAGCAGCTCGCTCCGCAGGCCGTCGTCGACGGCAGCGGCAACTTCACGCCGACCGTGATGCCGCGCGCGCTGTTCCTCGCGGGCTCGCATCTCTACGTCACGGGTCAGCGCAGCGGCAAGCTCTACGATGTCTCGCTGACGAGCGGCATGACGACCTCGGTCGATGCGTGCAAGGAACCGGTCGGCGTGCTCGCCGATGACACGAGCGTGTATGTCGCGTGCACCGCGGACTTCGCGATCGTGAAGTTCGATCGCGCGACGCTCGCGCCGAGCGGCAGCACGTCGTTGAGCGCGCAGCCGTGGGGGCTGTCGTGGACACACGATGGCTCGCTCGTCGTCACGCTGTTCTACGGCGGCGCCGTCCCACTGCGCCCCACGGATTGGGCGAGCTCGCCCTGGTCGATTCCGGCGATCGCGAATCGTGGCGACGCGCGAATCGCGCACGGCGAACCGCGTGGGTTCTACGACGCGATCGCGCGGCCGCACTCGTCGGAGACCTGGCTCGTCCACCAGCTCCTCGGCACCGATACCGCGCAACCGGATCTCGACTTCGAGCGCACCGCGTTTCCCGCGATCACGATCGTCGAGAACGATCAGCTCGATCAGGTCGGCACCGCGACCACGCTGTCGACCGACGCGCAAGACGTGCCCGGGATCGATGGCACGATCGGCGATGTCGTGTCGGGCCCGCGCGCGATCGCGTTCACGAGCGATGGCTCGCTCGCGCTGATCGTCGACGAGAACAGCGAAGACGTGCTCGCGATGACCGCCGGCCGTGTCGAGGCCACGCTGTTGCGTCCCCTCCCCGGCCACATGCCGGAAGGCATCGCGATCAGCGCCGACGATCAGTTCGCGTACATCGACGAGCGCAACTCGCACGACATCGCAGTCGTGAAGATCTCGGCGACCCAACTCACCGTGGATCACGTGATCCCACGGCTCGCGAACGATCCGATGCCCGCCGACATGCGCGCCGGCCAACGCCTGTTCTACTCGGCGAACAGCGATCAATTGCCGATCACGAAGAACCACTGGGTCGCGTGCGCGAGCTGCCACATGGAAGGCCGCAGCGATCAGGTGACGTGGCAGTTCGCACAAGGTCCGCGTGATACGCCGTCGAACGCCGGCGGCATGCTCGGCACGGGCTTCCTCTTCCGCACCGCCGATCGCCGCGTCGTCCAAGACTACTGGCACACGATCAACGTCGAACAAGGTGGCGCGTTCGATCCGACCGCGAATGCCACGCAGCTCGCGCAGCTCGAGGCATACGTCGATCACGCGATTCCGCTTCCGATTCCACCGACGACCGACACCGCAAAGGTCGCGCGGGGTGGCCAGGTGTTCGTGACCGCGGGATGCGCCACCTGCCACACCGGACCGCGCTTTACCGATTCCGGCGCCGGCAACGCGACGCTCGATCTCGGCGGCACGGTGGTGCTGCACGATGTCGGGACGTGCAACGCGGCGGATGTCGCGCATCAAGATAACGAAGGTCATCCGCGCGCCGCGTGCATGTTCGACACGCCGTCGTTGAACGGGATCGCGAGCTCGCCGCCGTACTTCCACGATGGCCGCGCGGCCACGTTGCACGATGCGCTCGAGATGACGCGCGGGACGATGGGCGACATCACCACGCTGTCCGCCGACGACGAAGCCGCGTTGATCGAATACTTGAGGTCGCTGTGAGGTGGGTACTCGTCCTCCTGGCCGCGTGCGGCGATGACGCGCAGGTCGTGCACGATGCGCCGCCGGTGATGATCGATGCCGCGCCCGCGTGCGTCGCGAAGCTCACCGGCAATGTCAAAGCAACGATCGGCGCCGATACCTGCGCCACGCTCGGCGATACGTTCGAGCTGTCGTTCACGGATCCCGCGTTCGTGGCCCCACTCGCGATGTCGTTCGCGGTCACGACTGCCGGCGACTACACCGCCGACACGGTCGCCGCGTGGTCGGTCACGACGAAGACCACGATCGATCACGAGGACTGCTTGTTCGTCGCCGGCGATCAGGCAACCCCGCACGGCACGTTCGCGCTCCATCTCGAAGCCGGCCCTCACGGCACGCTCACCGTCGATGAAGCCGTGCGCGCGACCACTTTCGCGCAATGCGGCACGCCGCTCACCGAGCATCTCGAGGTGACGTTTTGAAGCGCTTGCTGGTCCTGCTCGCCGCATGTGGCCACGATCCGGCCGTGCCTCCCGATGCATCGCCTCCGGATGCGCCACCCGATGCCTCGCCGTTGCACTACGCGATCACCGGCACCGTCGATTCGACCCGATTCATCTCGCGCGAGCACTTCCTCGCGGGTGGCGAGATGCAGATCAGCGGCGAGCCGCTCGCCGAAGCGATGGGCCGCGATCTCGGCGGCTACAGTCGCGATCAAGTCCCGCCGAATCTCTATTCGGATCCGAACCTCGGCGTTCAGGTCGTGGACTTGCCCGGGTTCGCGTCCGCCGTCGAGTCGTACGAATACTCGAAGCAGCCGATGAACTTCGTCGCGTTCGAATCGGGCGCGGGGACGTCGCTCACGCACGCGGTGTCGAACGTGCCGTCGCTCGTCGAGAAGTTCGGTCAGGAGTCGAACGCGTTCGGCCTGTGGGTGTTCGCGCCGAACACGTATCCCGCGAACAACGGGACCGGCCAGACACCGGGCAATCGCAATCCGTCGACGATGACGAGTCCCGCGTTCGGCGACCCCGCGCGCAATCCGCTCGGCTGGCCCGGGATGTGGCCGACCACGCACGTGTTCGCGAGCTTCGATCCGACGATCGATCCGACGAGCGACGTGAAGCTACTGTGCGCGATCTCGAGCGATGACTCGCCGCAGGGCATCGGCACCCGCGAGCTCACCGGCGATTACGAGTGCGAAGCGACGACATTGCATCTCCGCGATCGCGCAGTCCAGATCGATCCCACCCTGACGCCGGGCGCCGATGGCTTCGCGACGTGGAAGTACGGCCTGTGGACGATCAACTACCTCCAGGTCATGCACGACGATGGCGAAGCGGCCGTCGACACCGTGCCGGAAGCCGAGCTCGCGCAGGTCGGCCAGTCGGGTTATCCGGTCCATCTCGGCTCGTCGGATATCGAGGGCTTTCAAGCGGCGATGTTCCTGCTCGAGGTCGATGCGCGCGCCGACGATTGGTTGAATCGGTTGTCGACGACGGATGGCACCACGCTCGGCGGGTTCACGAATCCGATCGGCTACAGCTACACCTCACCGCTGCGGTGGTTCCCCGCGATCGCGGTGACCGAAACCGCCGGCGCCGATAGCTTCCCGGTGCCGGCGTACAGCGTGAAGTCGACGGATAGCGACGCGCTCGATCTGGTCGGTCTCGCGATGGGGTACGCCGAGTTCTACGCGCTCACCGATCACGCGAACGCCGATGTCGGTGGCTCGCAGCCCGCGCGCGCCTACTTCGACGGCGATCCGTTCCCGGCCGACAACCAGCTCGCCGACAGCGAGGCCACGCTCCACGATCGCGCGCTCGCGATGATGCGCGTCGCCGTGATCGATCTCGATCGCCTGCACTTCGATGGCACGCAGCTCGTCGATCACGTGGCGTTCTCCGGTGCCACGCCGGCGCGCGGTCATGTCGCGACGACGATCGAAGCCGCCTACGCGATCCTCGGCCTGCGCACGGTGTTGCGCTCGCTCGGCTCCGAGCTCGAGCTGTATTCGAACAACACGCCGGATTCGCCGACCGCCGGCGCGCTCGATGGCCTACCGATCAACTTCAACGGCCTCACGTTCGGCGATCGTACGCGCCAGCTGATCCGCGCGGAAGCGGACCTCTTGTTCGATCACCTGACCGACGCGAGCGGTCGCGCGTATCTCGGCTGGGATACCCAAGCCGGTGCGCCGAGCGATCCGGCCGATTCGCTGGACGCGCACACCGCGGCGATTCGCGGCCTGTTCGCTGCCTACCTCGCGACCGGTGATACGAAGTATCGCGATCGCGCACTCGCGGTGTACGCGCGGATGGATGCCACGTTCTACGACGCCGGCGGTCGGGTCTATCGCGATGTTCCGGTCGCGGGCTCGACGGCGTACTCCGTCACGTACACGCCGCTGCGATTCGCGCTGCTCCAGTCGACGTTGCGCGATATGTACGAGCTCGTGGCGACGCGCCCGGGCGGCGACGCGCTCGTGCTACCGCTCGAAGATCGGATCGGCCGGCTCGACAAGCTGGTGCTGAACGGCTGGGATGATCGCAACTTCGATCAAAGAGTTTCCGTCGACGAATGCATTCGCTACGACGGCGTTCACATCGCGCTCGGTGGCTTGCAGATGGCCGAGAAGGCGCTCACCGGTGACCTCGGGCGTGCCACGGATGAAGGCTCGGTTGGTCCGCCCTCGGTCGATCGCGATGCCGATTGCGTGCCCGAGATCGACGACGCGCACTTGCCCTCGGCGCTCGCGGATTCGTTGACCTTGACCGTTACAGGTAACTGAGCGCGGTGCTCAGCCGATCGATCGGCACGATGTTCAGCGACGTGCCGCCGGTCAGCCGCTTGTGATTTTGCGCCGGCAACAGCGCGCGCTTGAACCCGAGCCGCGCTGCTTCGGCAAGCCGCTGTTCGCATAGCGTGACCGCGCGAACCTCACCCGCGAGCCCGACCTCGCCGAACATCACGGTGTGTGGATCGAGGGCGCGGCCCCGTGCGGACGACGCGATCGCACACGCGATCCCGAGATCCAACGCCGGCTCCGCGAGCCGCAACCCACCCGCGACGTTCACGAACACGTCGCGATCCAACACATCGCACGCCGCGCGTTGCGCGAGCACCGCCAACAACAACGAGACGCGATTGCCATCGACGCCCGCCGCCGTGCGCCGCCCGATACCCGCGACCGCCGGCGCGACGAGCGCTTGGATCTCGACGAGCAACGGCCGCGTGCCGTCCGCCGATGCGACGACGACCGAGCCCGGCGCGCCGATCGGTCGCTCCGCGAGCATGTGCGCCGACGGATTCTCGACCTCCGCCATCCCGGCGCCGACCATCTCGAACACGCCGATCTCCTGCGTGCTCCCGAACCGATTCTTGTGCGCGCGCAGGATCCGATACGGCCCGCCATCGCCTTCGAGCTGGAGCACCACGTCCACCAGGTGCTCGAGCGTCTTGGGGCCGGCAAGCCCGCCATCCTTCGTGACGTGCCCGACGATCACGACCGGCGTGCCCGTGGTCTTCGCGAAATTCACGAGCCGACTCGCACATTCGCGAACCTGCGCGAGCGAGCCCGGGATCGAATCGATCGCCGGCGTGTACACGGTCTGGACCGAGTCCACCGCGAGCAACGCCGGGCGCGCCGCCTGCGCATGCGCGACGATCCTCTCGACATCCGTCTCCGCGACGATCGAGATCCGATCGTGCGCCGCACCGACCCGCCGCGCGCGCATGGCCGCCTGCGCGACCGATTCCTCGCCGGTGGCGTACAGAACACGCGTTCCCAAGCCTGCGAGAGCTTGGATCAACAGCGTGCTCTTGCCGACGCCCGGATCGCCGCCGAGGAGCACGATCGATCCCGCGACGAACCCTCCGCCGAGCACGCGATCGAGCTCGCCGATCCCGACCGCGGCACGCGAGCCCGCGATCTCGACGACCGAGGTGATCGGCTGCGGCCCCTCGCCGCTCGACACCAACGCCGCGCTCGGCCGGACCTCCGCCGTGGCGAATTCCTCGACGAGCGAGTTCCACTCCTGGCAGGCGGGGCACCGCCCGCACCACTTCATCTCGTGATGGCCGCACGCGCCGCACACGTAGACGCTCTTTGGCGCCTTGACGGCTTTGATCTTGGCCATGCCTGGTCGTACCAGACCGGTCTGACGATCTTACAACTCGCGCTTCATCGGCCAGACGGCCTCTTCAGCCTCGGACACTAGGGATGAAGTTGCTGCCAGTCCGCGAACTGCGGCGACTGCGCAAACTTCTCGTACAGCGGAATCGTCGAGAGCGCCGACGCCGACAACAGATCGCCCATCTTCGCGAGCACGTCGAGCTGCGCACGCACCGCCGCGAAGTCCCCGGCAAGCGCATACGCGTCGAGCAGCGCGAGCTGGGTTCGCGCGATCGCCGGCTCGGCCTTGACCGCGTTCTTCGCCGTCGCGAGCGCCTTCGCGGCATCGCCCATCTGCATGTAGATCGAGCTCCGAATCGCATCCTGATACGGATCGCCGCCGACGGATTGATCGAGCGCGTCGATCGCCTTCAGCGCCGCCGGGAAGTCCTTCTGCAACACGCTGTCGTCGATCTGGAGCAACGCGACCGATGGATCGTTCGGATACTTGGCCATCAGGTCGTGAAGCTCGCGCGCGTACACGTCCTGTCCGATCGCCTGCGCCGCACCGATCCGCATCATCTGCACCGCGCGGACCTTCTTCAGCTCGGGCCCCATCGCATCGAGCGTGTCGAGCGCTCCACGCGCATCGCCGCGATCGAGCTCGCCCTTCGCCTTCTGGATTTCCGAGACGAAGTCCTGGGCCTTCACGACACCGGCTTCGTCACCCGCGATCATGAAGTCGTTCAGGTTCTGAGCAACGTTGAAGCCGTCCGCATACGAGTAGATGTCGTCGAGCAGGACCTTGCCGTCGCTCTTGCGCTTGCCGAGGAACAGCTTCCAGTACGTCACGACCGTCGTGTCTTTCGGCTTCCACAACCCGCGCACGATCGGCGCGCCATCGACGAACGTGATCAGCTTCAACTTTGCATCCGCGGACGCGCCGATCCAACCGCACACCATCTGCGCGAACGAGTGCTGGCGCTGCGTCGCCTTGAACGCGAGCTCGCGCGCCGGACCCTTCACCGATGACGGCAGATCGATCAACCGCGATCCGAGCGCTGCGGTATCGAGCATCGGCTCGACCGCTTCGACCGTGCACGGCGAGTGCGCGACCTTCAAGAATCCGTCGACGAACGTCCGCGCCTCGGCTTCCGAGACCTTGTCCACATCGACGTGCATCCCGTTCCCGCACGCCACCACCGCTAGTAAAAGAAGTGCTCTCACGACAGGCGCTTGCGTATCGCGTCTACCTTCTCGTGTAAACGCTTTGCGAGATCCGCGCGCCCGAGCTGCTGGGCTCGCTCCGCCGCAATGCCGAGCCAGCGCACCGCACGGCTCGCGCTCCCGGCCGCGAGGAACGCGCGACTCGCCGACAGCGCGACCGCGACATCCCGCTGATCCTCTTCGTGGCGCTTCTCGAACAGCGCCTCGGCCCGGTCGTGATGGCCGGCCGTCACGTACAGATCCGCGAGCCCGTCGCGCATCGCGTTCGACCGCGCGACGCCCTGCGGGACGGCCGCGAGCGCGTGGACGTAGCGCGTGGTGAGGTCTTCGTACGCCTTCACCGCGACGTCGAGGTCGTCCTTCGACATCCCGATCAACAGCTCGAGGAATGGCGCGTAAAACACGAACGTATCGATCGGACAGGCCAGCACGCCGAGCACTTCGTCGCGCGCGAGCTGCTCGCCCTCGTGCGCCGCCGCCGCGAGCGTGGCCGCTTCGATCGCGATGCCCGATCCGGAGAACCGCTCGCGTGCCGCCTCGAGCCCCTGTTCGCGCACGACCTCCGAAATCCGCTCCGCCCGCGCGACGTGCTCGGTCACGTGCGGCCAATCGAGCAGCACGCTGGTCTGCTCGGGTGGTTCCGGCGGTGGCGTGAACACGCCGTCCGCGAAGTGATTTTCGTAACTAGCGCCGTGTGCCGTCAGCGCCGCTCGGGCCGCCCCGATTTCATCCGGTGACAGCCAACTGATTTGCATGCCGTCAGCTTACTTCTTTTTCGGCGTGGGCTTCTTCTTCGAATCGTCCTTGCACCCGCCCATCGCCTGGCACTCGTCGGTGACGCGCTTTTCGCCTTCCGGATCCTTGCCCTTCTTCAGGTCCAGGTAGTGCTTCATCGCGTCGATCGCTTTGTCGTTCTCGTGATTCTCCTTGTACATGAATCCGAGATCGAACCAACCATCCGCATTTGCCGGGTCGAGGCTCGTGGCCTTCTCGTATTCCGGAATCGCGTGGTCGGGATCCTGCTTGCGCCGATACACGACCGCGAGATCGAAGTGATAGACCGGGTCGTTGCCGTTGATCGCGATCGCCGCGTTGAACGCCTTGATCGCATCGTCATCGCGCTTCGCGAACCGATACGCGACACCGAGGTTGTGCTGCCAATCCGCGTTGCTGGGCTGCGCCTTCACCGCGATCTCGAGGTTCGTGATCGCGCCGGCGTTATCACCCTTCTTGCGCTGCACCGATCCGAGCAACGCGCGCGTGTTCGCGTCCGTGGGATCGAGCTTGCACGCGGTCTGCAGCGCGACCAACGCTTGGTCGTACTTCTGCACCGACGAGTTCGCGTACGCGCCGCCCAAGTTCGACCACAACACCGCGGCACTCTTCTTGTCCGACGGATTCGCCGGCAACAGCTGGGTGGCGTGCTCGTACGCTTCGATCGACTTCGGGTAGTCCTTCTTCTGCTTGTACATCGCCCCGAGCGACGACCACGCCATCAAGTGCTTCGGATTCGTGGCGGTGGCTTCTTCCATCGCCTTGATCGCGTCGTCGATCTTGCCCTCTTGCTTGTACGCGAGGCCTTCCTTGTAGGAGGCGTCGGCGGTCTTGTCGGCGAGCGCGGGTGCAGCGGTCGCGAGCAGCAGCACGAGGGCGAGTCGGGTCATGCCCGAAATCGTATCAGGGTCTTCTAGGCTTCGCCCACTTCGACGAGCGCTTCGCCGGAAATGGCCACATCACGCGAAAGGTCCTGCAATTGTTGGCTCGCGCTCACCTCGGTCCGATGTCCCACTGCGAGCTGGAACTTCTCGAGCGCCGCCAAGTGATTGTGAAGCCGCGCGACGAGACGTTCGCGGTTCTGGCGGATCCGCTCGCGGTACTTGCGCTGATCCGAAAGCGTCGCACGCGCCGACGTGTATTGCGCCTTCACCTCGTCGTCGACCGCGGCCGCGATGCGCGCGTCGAGGTCTTCCATCCGTTTGCCGAGGTCTTCGTCGTTCGTCGTGGTGCTCGCTTCGTTGCTCTTCGCCGCGACCTCGAGCGTGGTGATCACCGCATCGCGCACGAGCGTCTTGCCGGCATCGTCGTCCGGAAGCTTCTGGTCGATGTCGTTCCAGATCGCGATCGTGCGATTGCACAGCATCTTGACCTCGCTATCGAGGTTCGCCGGCAACGCCTTCTGCGCGGCGGCGACGCGATCGATGCTGAAGCCGAGGTGGCGCGGCAGCATCGCGACGACCGAGACCATGCCCATCGCCGCGCTCGATAATGCCGACGTCAACATCGCGGGTTGATGGATCAGCGCCTTCGCGTGATCGAAGCGCAGCGCCGTCCACATCGCGAGGAGGGCGATCGTGCCGCCCATCATCACGGTGAGCGCGCCACGCATGCCGCGATCGGCGGCCATCGTGCCGAGTGCGAGGATGATCGCGCACGCCGCGAGCGGCATCCACCCGAGGTGCGAGAGGAACAGCGGCAGACACGCGAGCGCGGCCGCGACGAACCGCAACAGCGGCTTGCCGTAGCCGAGCGCAGTCCCGATCGCGATGCCGCCGATGCCGCCGACGATCGGCGCCAGCGGCGTGAGCGGTTGAAGGGCACAGCCCAAGAATGCAGCGCCGGCCGTCATGCCGAGCGCCGCACGATGAAACGCCGCGTGGTCGTCGAACCGAAGGGTCATTGCGATAGAAACGCCTGGAATCTGCTCAGGATCTATCGCCGAAAAATCGTAAGGCCCTGATCGCGCAGGGCCTTTTCGATCCAAGGATCGCGTCTGGCGCGGAGTCCCGAAACGAAAACGGGCCCGCCTTTCGGCGAGCCCACGGAAGTCAGGTGACTTCGCGATTTAGAACGTCAGGCGGAGACCGAAGCGGAAGCTCCGCGGCGCCTGCAGATACGACAGCGTGTGGCCGAAGTTTCCGTTGACGACCGGGGTCTTGTTCGACTCGGCGCCCGTGTCTTCCGACACGGTCTTGATGTGCATGAGGTCGTTCGTATCGCCACCGACGATCGGCTTCGCCGCTTCGGTGGTGTAGTTCTCGTCCGTGGTGTCTTCCTGCTGCGCGTTCGTCAGGTTGAAGATGTCACCGAAGACTTCGAGCGTGGTGCCCTTCGACAAACGGTAGCCGTACGCGATGTGGACGTCCGCTTGACCGGTGGTCGGCGAGCGCTCGAACGAGCCACGCGGCAAGAGGTACGACTCGCCGTTACCGTACGTGGGGTCGGCACCGAGCACGTTGTGCGGGATACCGGACTGCGCACGAACCGACGCGCCGAGCGTGATGAGGCCAGCCGTCTTGAGGTCGAAGCGGTAGAAGCCATCGACCTTGACGTTGTGCGGACGATCGAGACCCATCGGGCCGTAGCGGTTCGCGAGGAGGCCCGGCAAGTCGTACTCCGACGTGATGTTCGGATCGAGCTGACCGGTTTCCGTCGAGAACAGACCCGGGAAGTTACCTTGCTCCTTCGAGTAGGTGTACGACGCCATGACGAGCGAGTTCTTCGTCGGGCGCTGGGTCAGCTGGACCTGGACGCCGTCGTACGTGCGGTACGGCTTGTCGTAGGTCTTGATGCGGTACATGCCGTTCGCGCGCTGCTGGTCGAGCTCGCCTTGCGTACGAGTCTTCGCGTCCGTCGACATCAGCTCCGTGGCCGCCTTCGCCGCGAGCTTGTCAGCTTCGTCGTCGAAGTTCTGGCCGGGGTTCGTGATGCCGTAGTCCGGCGAGCCCGGGAGGAAGATATCCTCGAGGACGTTCGGCAGCGTCTTGTGGGTGTAGTTGATGCCGACCTTGACGTCCGGCAGCACTTCGTACTCCGCGCCCACGATGAGCTCGTCCGAGTACTGACCCGAGATGCCCGGGGTGATGAACTCGGCGCCACCGCCGAGGATCGCGACCTGGGTGTAGTCGGTGCACTTCGACAGCGTTTGACCGATGTCGCCCGAGACCGAGCCGTGCGTGACGTTACAGTTCGGGTCGTAACCCGCCTGGCCTTCGACGAGGTGCTTCGCGTTGTAGTTCGCGACGTTGTCGATTTCGCCACCGAGCGAGCGGACGTTCAAGTCCATCGGGATGTTCTCGTAGAAGCGGCCCCAGTGACCGAAGATCTTCGACTTACCTTCCTGCGACGGATCCCACACGAAGCCGATACGCGGCGCCCAGTTGTTCAGCGTGAAGCCGACGTCGCCGATCGTTTCACCTTCCGGCGAGACCGTGCCCGACAGCTGCTTCGCGATGCCCGCCTGCTGCTGCTCGTAACGGAGACCGGCGTTGATCGTGAAGTTCGGAACGATCTGCCACTGGTCTTGGATGTACGCGCCGATCGAGCGGTCCGCCGTGTCGGCGTTCAGCGTCGGGCTCTGCTTGCAGAGTGCGCGACCGCTCGAGCAAATCGCTTCGCCCGGCTTGAGGTCGACCGTGGTCGGATCGGCGATTTCCGAATCCGACAGGTTGCGCTCGATCGCGTAGTAGTTGTTGAGGCGCCAGGTCTGCTCGCCGCCCGCAACCGGAGCTGCAGCGCGGAAGTAGCCGAGACCACCCGAGTACGTCTGGCTCGCGTTGTACGTCGAACCTTCGTAATCCACGCCGGCCTTGAACACGTGGTAACCGGCCGCCTTCACGCGTTGCGTGATCGACACGGAGCCCGTGGCGCGGTCGTTCACGTTGTTCACGAGAAGACCGAGACCCGACTCCGTATAGCCCGTGACCGGACAGTTCTGGATCATCGGGTACGGATCACCCGCGCCACCATCGGTGCACTTCGTTCCGACGCTACCGCCTTCGATATCGGCAAAGTCAGCGAGCGAGCGCTGGTAGTTGTAGATGACGAGCGACTGGCCCGTGGCTCCGCCCGCGTCCGACGTCTTCGAGATCGCGTGGTGGTAACCGACGACGGCGTCGATCTGCGTCTTGCCGTTGTTCAGCTTCGACGTCCACTTCGCGGACACGTCTTCCGCACCGCTGTCGCGGTTCACGGCGTTATCCGTGAGGCCCGTCGGGCCGCCGGTGAAGCCGGTGCCGACCGGGGTCGTACCCGTGGTCGGGTTACCGAACGCGCTGATCTGGAACTGGTTGTTCTGATCGATCGCGCCGTTAATCTTCGCCGTGAAGTAGTAGACCTTCGCGTTTCCGTTCGTGGTCGAGCGCTGGATTTCCTCGTGCTGCGTGAGGCCCGTGTTCGGATCGATATCCGGCACGCCGTCGTTGTTCTTGTCGACTTGCGACTG
Organism: Kofleriaceae bacterium; assembly: GCA_047600425.1. GTDB lineage: Bacteria > Myxococcota_A > Polyangia > Haliangiales > Haliangiaceae > JABFXX01. The sequence continues at coordinate 1,718,236 of JASGLC010000001.1, forward strand.
AACGATACGGGTCGCGACGAGGTTGTTGACCGAGGGGTCAAAGCCGACGTGGAACCACAGCTTGTCCTTGATGATCGGACCGCCGAGCTCGAAGCCAGCATCCCAGATGTTGCCGTTGTCCGTGCGGAAGTCGACCGAGCCGCCTTCCGTCTGGACCGTCTTGGCGGCTGCGGTGAACGAGCTGGGCGTGATGTTGCCGAACACCGAGCCGTGGAACTCGTTCGAGCCCTGCTTGGTGACGACGTTGACGATACCGCCCGTCGCGCGACCGTACTCGGCGTTGTAACCGCCGGTGATGACTTCCGTCTCCGAGATGAACTCGTTCGGCAAGTTCGACGACAGGCGACCGTAGGCCGTATCCGTCGTGTTGATGCCTTCGATCACGTACGTGTTCTCGACCGAGGTCGAGCCCGCGAACGACACGCCGTAGAGGTCGCCTTGCGAACCCGCGGCCGCGCCCATCGTGGCGCCGAACGTACGGCCCGTCGGGACGTTGTTCGTGTAGTCCTGGGTCAGCGTGATACCGGTCTTCGTCGAACCTTGGTCGACGATCGGCGCGGTACCGGAGATCGTGATGACTTCGCCTTTCGGCTTGCCAGTCGTCTCGGCCGTGTTGACCGTGATGTTGATGACGGCTTCTTTACCGACCTGCACGAGCACGTTGTTACGCGCGAACGTGGCGTCGTTGTAATAGACCGTCAGGGTGTACACGCCGGCGGGCAGCGACGTGATGAAGTACTGGCCCGTCTCGTCGGTGATGACGACCTGCTCGCCTTGGAGGGCGGGCGAGGTGGCGACGACCGTGGCGCCGATGGCGGCCTCGTTCGTGCCCTTGTCTTTAACAACACCGCGGAGCTGACCGACGCCCGATGCTTGGGCGTGTGCAACTTCTTGGTGAATGAGCGTGCCGGCCCCAAACGACAGGGCTGCGGCCAAGAACATCGATAGTTTCTTCATTGGCTGGTCCCTTTCCCGTTAGAAGCAAGGCGGCGTCGGCGTGGTGTCGTCGGCGTCGATGTGGAAGTGAATGACCTTGTCGGCCGGCGGGCTGTAGTTGTTGCCGAGACGGTCCGTGAGGACCGCCGACGCCTTCAGGGTGAAGACGTAGTCGCCCGGCAACCAGGCCGTGGTCGCGTTGATGCGGATCTGCTCGTAGTTCGTGAGCGCCGACGTGCCGCGGTTCGTGATCGTCAGTGCCGTGGCCGGACCCGTGAGGGTGTAATCCGCGGCGTCGAACGAAGCCGGGTCGATGTTGTCGTTGAACGTCAACACGATGCCGTGCTGGATGATCCCGAAGTCGCTGACCGTGTCCTTGAAGTTGTCAGCCGGCGTCGCCGACTTCAGCGTGATCGCCGAGGCCGTCGTGAACGTCAGCGTCTGGTCCGCCGAGTTCGTGTACGTCGCGCTCTTGACGCAATTGCCACCGAGGCTCGTGAACTCGCCACCCGGGCAATCGTCGATCGAAGCGCCACCCTTCAGGACGAAGGTGTATTGCGTGGCGAGAGCGAAGTCGCCGTAGATGCGAACGGCGCCCGTCGACAGGTTCGGCTCGACCGACAGGTTCGCCGGGGTCGGCGTGATCGTGAAGTCCGTACCCGACGCGACGGTCGTGTCGTCCATGTACTGGTTGAAGTTGAGGTTGATCATCGCGCCCGGCTCTGCCGCGCCCGTGATCGACGCGAGGGAGAGCGCGTTCGTCGAGAAGCTGACCTTCGTGAAGTCAGCGGTCGTCGGCGCGGCGAGCGTGGTCGCCTTGCCGCACTGGTCGGTGAGCATCGCGCCCGAGGCGAACGCGAACGTGAACGGGCCACCGGCCGCCGGGAAATCTCCGCCGAAGAAGAACTCTTCGCCCGTTTCCTGTTGGACGTACGGGTTGTCGACGGCCGGCGTGAACGTCCACGCCGGAGGCGCGAGCGTCGGATCGAGCGCGGTGGCATCGATCGCCGTGTTGAACGTGATGTCGACGCCAGCGGCGATCGGATCGAGCTTGTCGCCATCCGACGGGCTGATCGCGACGACTTCGACCTGACCGATCTTCCACTTGTACGGGCCGCGTTGATCCGTGGGGACCTGGTTCCCGTCCTTATCCTTGATGTTGTCCTTCAGCGTGACCTGGCACTCTTGGCCAGTGGCCACGAGCGTCGGATCCTTGGGGACGATCACCAGCGACGGTCCGAGCGGATACGTGATCGAGTTGCCCGACGGCGAGTAGTAGCCGTCGTACGGAATGTCGACCAACTGGTTGTTGGTGACGCTCTGGCACTGCAACGTGACCGGCTGCGTGTTCGCCAGCGTTCCGCTGTACGTCCCGTCCGGCATGCCGTTGTCATCGACGTTCGCGACGAGATCTTCGATCGAAGGATCGAGGAGCTCGTCGAACTGGATGCGCGCGTACCACGCTTCCGGTAGTGCGTTCGTGATCTCCGCATGCGGCTTCGACGTGTCCGTGTCGCAATAATTGATCGCGGACTCGTCGATAAGGATCACTTGGTCCGGACGCTTCGAATCGCCAACCTTACAGAAGGTGACGTCCTCGACGGTAGAACCGGTTCCGGCGTACCCATCACGGGTGTCCGGGGTGTTCGTGCTGACGGTGAGCACTTCTGGCGGACCGTCCGGACGAAGATCGCTGTTCAGATCAGGAGTACCGCACGCACCCATCGCGATCAGCATCGCGAGCGTACCGCGTCGGCTCCAGCGCGGAAGATAGACGAACATTAGCAAGCCTCCCAACAGTTGCTTTCGGCCCGTGTTTAATCTCGCATCGCGAACACGAACGCAAGCTATCTAAATAACAAAGGCCAGCAGGAAGCTGGCCTCGTCACACCGGTTGTCGCAGGTGAGATCTCGGTTCTGCGGTGAGCGAACCGTACCTGCCACGTATCTACTGCAGTTGAACTGTACTCAAGCGTTCGGACGCTTTCCGTTTCCCGTCGACGGAGGTGTCGACTTCGCAACCGGTGTCGCAGTTGCGGTGGGTTTGGAATCATTGTTCGACGACGCCGCTTCTTTAAGTGGAGCAGCTTCCGGAACCACATCGATTCCGATCCGACGCACGTTGTGATGCGCGAGGACCTTCGCCTCGATGGCGTTGTACGTCTCGGGGTGATCGATCAAGAACTGCTTCGCATTCTCGCGACCCTGACCGATGCGCTCGCCGTTGAACGAGAACCACGCGCCGGACTTGTCGACGATGTTCGCTTCCGACGCGAGATCGACGAGGTCACCCTCGCGCGACACGCCGTGACCATAAAGGATGTCGAACTCCACTTCTTTAAATGGAGGCGCCATCTTGTTCTTCACGACCTTCACGCGCGTGCGGTTGCCGATGACGTCTTCGTCCTTCTTCAACGCGCCGACGCGACGGATGTCCAACCGGACGCTCGAGTAGAACTTGAGCGCGTTGCCACCCGTGGTGGTCTCCGGCGACCCGAACATGACGCCGATCTTCATGCGGATCTGGTTGATGAAGATGACCATGGTGCGCGACTTCGAGATCGCGGCGGTCAGCTTGCGCAGCGCTTGGCTCATCAGACGGGCCTGGAGACCGACGTGCGCGTCACCCATCTCGCCCTCGAGCTCGGCCTTCGGCGTGAGCGCCGCGACCGAGTCGACCACGACCACATCGATCGCGTTCGAGCGGACCAGCATGTCCGCGATCTCGAGCGCCTGCTCGCCGAAGTCCGGCTGGCTGACCAAGAGCTCCTCGGTCTTCACGCCGAGCTTCTTCGCGTAACCGACATCGAGCGCGTGCTCGGCATCGATGAACGCGCACACGCCACCGCGCTTTTGCGCCTCGGCGACGATGTGGAGCGTCAGCGTGGTTTTACCGGACGACTCCGGTCCATAGATCTCGACGATTCGGCCGCGCGGTAGGCCGCCAATGCCGAGCGCGATATCGAGGCCCAGCGATCCCGTGGGGACGACGCTGACCTCGCGATCGATCGGATCCTTGCCCAACTTCATGATCGCGCCCTTGCCGAACTGCTTGTCGATCGCAGCCAGCGCGAGGTCGATCGCCTTGTCACGGGCCTGGGCGGTCGCGTTATCGGGACGCGCCGTCGGCGCAGATTTCTCGGTCGTTTCTTTCATCGGTCGTGCTCCCTACCGGCCACGTGGCCAGCCGTCATCAGTTTCGTCCCCCAGGTCTAACGGCTCTGTCTGACGTTTTTCGGGTGAAATCGGTGCCGAATCGCTCGTTTTGAGGGCAATTCTCGAAATTTCTTTGTAGACCGAACCACTCGATTTAGTTTCGCTTTCGTACAAGATCACCGTATCGACCGTGGACCCACTGAACATTTGTTCGGACATAGGTAACACGAGCTGGGAAATCGATCGAGTTTCTGCGATTCGAGCGAGCGTGACGTGGCCTTTGAACGGTCGGGGCTCGCGCGGAAAGCCCACCCCTTCGCACGCGCCTTCGATCTTGTCGGCCAACGCCGTCACGTTCGCGTCGTCGACACCGGCCCACAGCACGGTTGCTTTATCGACGGACGGGAACGCACCGAGCTTGGCTGTCTTGAACGAGAACTTCTCGATCCCGGCGATCGCGGTGCGCACGCGATCGACGAGCTCGTCGACGATCTCGGGCCGCGTGAAGCCGAGATACTTCAACGTGACGTGATAGCTCGTCGGCGCGACCCACTTGAACGCGGGCCCTGCGTTGCGACGGAGTTGTTCGGCGGTTTGGGCGAGCTGGTTCGCCGTCGCCGTCGAGACTCGCAGTCCAAAGAACAGGCGCATGCGGACGTGACAGTATCAAACGCCCATGCGCAATCCCGAGCTCGAGAGCGAGATCCTCAAGGCGAATCACGACGCAGGTGCGTACACGGTCTACGCCGACTGGCTGCTCGCGAATGGCGATGCGCGCGGCGAGCTGATCGTGCGCGCGATCCAGGATCGCGATCCCGACGCGTATCTCGCCGAGCATCGCGAGGAGCTGCTCGGGCGATTCGCGACGTTCGACGGCACGCTCGAGCTCACGTGGCGCAACGGGTTCGTGAAGAGCGCGACGATGGGTTGGGAGATCTTCAGCGGTGAAGATGAGGACGACACGTCGGCGAGCCAGCTCGAAGCGTTCCTGCGGTTGGACGTGTGCGCGTTGATCGACGAGCTGAACCTCGGGCCGACGGCCCACGAGGACGAGCTCATGCTGGACGAGCTCGCCGGCGCGATCGATGCGGTGAAGCCGATCGGGCTCACGAAGCTCTATCTCGGCGATATCGACAATTGGGATATCTCGGGGACGTACTCGCGACTGCCGCACAACGACTCGTTGCCGGCGATTCGCGAGGTCACGATCCACGGCGGCAACCTCGATCTCGGCGCGCAGATCGATCTGCCGCTCTGCCAGAAGTTCGCGGTGCAGAGCGGTCAGCTCGCCGCCGGTGATCTGAAGACGATCGCGGCCGCGAAGCTTCCGGCCGTCGAGCATCTCGAGATCTGGTTCGGCGATCCGAACTACGGCGCCACGGGAGGGGTCGACGATATCGCGCCGCTGTTCCAGCGCACGGATTTCCCGAAGCTGACGTCGCTCGGGCTCATGAACTGTGCGTTCGCCGACGCGCTCGTCGCGCATCTCGCGGACACGCCGATGCTGCGGCAGCTGCGACGCTTAGATCTGTCGATGGGCAATCTCTCGAATGCTGGGATCGCCGCGATGGGTGCGAAGCGCGATCGGTTTCGCCACCTCGAGTTCATGAATCTCGACGACAACGCGCTGACGGAAGCCTCGCGCGAGCAAGCGACCGGGCTTGCCGCCGGCGTCATTTTCGGACCCGAGCAATCGCCCGATCGCGCGGTGCCACGCGCCGAAGGCCAACGGTACTGGCGGTTCGTCAGCGTCGGCGAGTAACCGTTCAGAGATCGGGCGCGTGATCGAGGAGCAGCTTGAGCGCCCACCAGGACGCCAGCGTCCGGATCTGTTCGCGCGAGCCCGGCCAGCCGAGTTTCTTGGTGACGATTCCGTCCTTGCTCGCGAGCGCGAGCCACACCGTGCCGACCGGCTTGTCGGGCGTGCCGCCGTCGGGACCGGCGATGCCCGAGACGGCGACCGCGAGCTGGACATCGAACCGCGTGCGCGCACCTTCCGCCATCTCGCGAACGGTCTCCTCGGACACCGCGCCGTGTGCGTCGAGCGTGGTTTGGCTCACGCCGAGCTGGCGGACCTTCTCTGCATTCGAATACGTGATCGCGCCACCGACGAACGCGCACGAGCTGCCGGGCAAATTCGTGAGCAGCTCGCCGATCATGCCGCCCGTGCACGATTCGGCGGTCGCGACCGTGGTCTTCGTCGCGATCAAGCGCTTCGTCGTGACCGCGACGAGGTTGTCCTCGCCGGTGCCGTAGAGCACGCCCGCCAGCCGCTCGCGGACGCCGGCATCGAGCTGGGCGAGGCGATCGTCGGCGCGTTTTTGATCCGCATCGCGGACGACGAGCTTCACGAGCGTCTCGGGGAACTTCACCTGATAGTGGATCGAGGCGCCGGGCACGTCGTCGACGAGGCCGCGACACGCTTGGCTGATCTGCGATTCGCCGCGCCCGAACGCGCGATAGATCCGGCGCGCGATCCGCTCGACCTGCCCTGCCGACTCGCGCAATTCGACGAGGCGAGCATCGAGCGCGCCGGCGAAGATGCTGAAGATCTCGCGCGGGATGCCGGGCGTGCAGATCACGGGGACACCGTTGATCGGCTGCTCGAAACAGGGCGCGAGGCCGGCGGGATTGCCGTGGACGCGAGCGCCGGCGGGGACGCGGACCTGGCGTAATTGGATCTGCGCCAACTGTTCGCGGTTCGCCCCCTGGGCGGCGCCGAACCCGCCGCGTGCGGACATGGTCGTGAAAAACGCCTCCATCTTGGCGCGGGCGGCCTCGTCGATCACGGGCTCGACGCCGGCGAGCTTCGCCATCACGTCGACGGTCAGATCGTCCTCGGTCGGCCCCAGCCCACCCGAGCAAATCACCAGGTCGGCACGCCCGACCGCCGTCCGCACGGCACTGGTGATATCCTCGGCGTCATCATTACAGCTGGTCATCCATCGGGTGGTGATGCCTGCGTCCCACAGCTTCTGGGCGAAGTACGACGAGTTCGTGTCCACGATCTCGCCGCGACACAGCTCGTCTCCGATCGTGAGGATCTCGGCTCGCATGAAGTGGAACTGTACCCGGGTTGGTTGACGCCGCACCGAACCTCTCTTTATGATTTCGGTGCTTTGTTCCTATGAAGATCCGCTACGCAGCCAAAACTGACGTCGGCATGAAGCGGACGCACAACGAGGATTACTTCTCGTTGATCGAGGACGAACAGCTGTTCCTTGTCGCGGACGGCATGGGTGGTCACGCCTCGGGCGAGGTCGCCTCGAAGATGGCGGCCGAAACGATCGGCGAGTTCTACCAGCGCACGCGTGAAGATGAAGACGCGACCTGGCCGTACAAGATGGACCGCTCGCTCTCGTACATCGAGAACCGGCTGGTCTGCGGCATCAAGCTCGCGAACCTCCGGATCTTCGAAACGTCGAATCGCGACCTTCGCTACAAGGGCATGGGCACCACGATCGTGAGCTGCCTGATCTCGGGCGACAAGATCTACGTCGGCCATGTCGGTGACTCGCGCGTGTATCGCGTGCGGGATAACGGCATCAGCCAGCTCACGCGTGATCACTCGCTGCTCGAGGATTACAAAGAAGCGAAGCCGGACATGACGGAAGAGGAAGAGCGCAACTTCCCTCACAAGAACGTCATCACGCGCGCGCTCGGGATGCGCGAGACCGTGCAAGTCGATATTCGCTCGCACCAGATCAAGAGCGGGGATGTCTACATCCTGTGCTCGGACGGTCTGTCGGGCATGGTGAACGATGACTCGATCGCGCAGATCGCATCGGGTGCGAAGAGCCTCGAGCGCGCGGTCGCGGAGCTCGTCGACGCGGCGAACCGTAACGGCGGCACGGACAACGTCACGACGCTGCTGTTGCAGTGTCTGGCGGCATGAAGTTCCGAGCCACCGGGAAGTTGGTCGTGAAGGCGCGCTCCAGCGTCCACGATACGACGACGACCTGGGACAAGATCAGCGGCGACGTCGACGCGGATCCGGATGCGATCGAGACCGCGAAAGCACAGTTCTCCGTCGACATGACGGCATTCGATGCCGGCGATTGGCTGAAGAACCGCAAGCTCCGCAAGGACTTCGCCCTCGAGGATCACCCGACCGCAACGTTCGCGCTCGACAAGGTGTCTAACGTCCAACGCGATGGTGCGAAGTTCACGGCCACGGCTGAAGGCATGCTGCGCTGGCGAGGTAAGCAGGTTCCGCTCAAGCTTACGGGACATGGCTCGCTCGACGATCAGCGCCTCACGGCGACCGCTAGCTTCGAGCTCGATATCAAGTTGCTCGGCCTCACACCGCCGAAGTTCTTCTTGTTCAAAGTCGAGGATGTCGTGACCGTCGACGTGAAGCTCGAGGGCTCGCGATGAAGACCTTGTTGGTGGTCGCCGCGATCGCCGCGTGCAATGGCGCGCAGCCGGAGCCGAGTGGGCTCGGTAACTATCGGTTCGGGCACACCACGCGCGGCAGCATTCACGAGGGCAACTGTCAGCCCACGGATCTGCGCGATGGTCGCAAGGCGTACTGGTGCATGGCGTTGCCGCCGATCAAGGTCGGCAAGCGCAATGCGGAGGTCGACGCGTACTTCCTCGCAACGCCGCCGTACACCGAACAAGACGCGCCGTTGATCGAGCTGCAGTTGAAGGTCCGCGGCTGCGTCGAGGACGAAGCGGATCAGTGGATGCGCGCGCGGTTCGGTCCGCCGATCGAATCGAAGTCGACGCGCGAGTATTGGAAGAACTCGTTCCTGTGGGCTGCGGCGTTCTTACCGAGCGAGCCCGGTCGGTGCGTGATCCATTTCTTGCCGCTGTCGGAAAACGCCGAAATCGAGCGCCTGAAGGGCGAATGAAATATTCGGGGCACGCGTGATGCACTTCCATCGCGCATGCTTCGAAGCTTTCTCATCGCAGCGCTGGCCACGTCGAGCGTGGCGTGCGTGAGCGAATCCTCGACGGCACCGGCGTATGCCAATTGGGCACGACCGGGAACCGTCGAGTCCGTGAACGAAGTCGACACGCGGATCGAGGGTCACCCTGCCGCGGGTGCGCTCGCCGGGGCGTTGATCGGCAACGTGCTGACACGTGGTGGGTTGTTCGGAACGGCGGCAGGCGCGGCTGTCGGCGCGGCAGCCAGCTCGGGCTCGGCCGTGCGGCGCAACTTTCAAGTGCTCGTGATGTTCGACGACGGCGCCCAGCAGATGTTCGTCTATCGCGACTACGCGCCGTTCGCGCCTGGCTCGCGGGTCGTGTTGTCGGCGCAGGGCCTTTCGCCGGGCTGAAATATTCGTTGGTCCGGCGGCCCAACATTCGTTATGTCCCACCGCGTGAAGAACGCGCTGTTGGTCACGCTCGCGGCGTGTGCCGGGTTGGCAAGACCGGCGAGCTACTACTCGGTCAATGCCGATGGTTCGAAGAGCGTGACCTACGCGCGAATCAACGAGTGGTCGAGCTACGGCCAGCACGGGCTCGGTGCGCAGCCGGTGATCGCGCGCGCGTTCGAAGATGCCGAGCACGCGCCCGCGCCGGTGCAGACGATCGACATCTTCAACTCGACGATGCCGCCGGGCGTGACGATCGAAGCCGGGATCATGAAGGTCGAGCCCGGGACGAAGCTCGAGCCGGTCGGAAAGTTCGAGCTCGGTTACTGGGTGACCGATGCACCGCACGAGCAAGACATCGAACCGGATCTGCATCGCCTCGCGCAGGTCGTGAACGGTGACGTGCTCGTGGTGACGATCGGGCATGTCGCGCACGGCGACGATCGCGTGCAGTACGTGACCGGCTACGTGTTGCGAAAGCCGTCGCCGATGACGGCGGACGTTCCGAAGCCGCACGCGCATCTCGTGTACAGCGCGACCGCGAGCTGCCCGTCGGAGCAGGTGTTCGGCGAGCTCGTGACGAAGCGGCTCGGCTATTCGCCGTGGCAGGCGATCGGGCCGGAAGTTAAAACCGAAATTCTGCAATCGCCGGCGGGCTTCGTCGCGAAGGTCTCGTTCGCGGGCACGCACGACGAGATGTCGGCGACGAGTTGCGGTGAAGCGAGCGATGCGGCAGCGCTCGCGATCGCGTCGAAATTGGCGCCACTCCAACCGTGAAGTTTTGTTGCGCGTGCAGGTGGCGCGATGAAAAACCGCACAGCTGGTGAGAAACGCCACGCGCCGAGCCTGTGAAAAGCCACTGTGCGGTGTGGCGGCGCCTTCACGTCGCTTTTCCGACGGTGGCTCGGATCGCGGACATAGAAATCATCAGGTCCGAGGAACCCGTATTGGCCTGACCGATGCACTACGCTCGAGGCATGCGGATTCTCAAATACCTGACCGTGTTCGGCCTGCTTGCTTCCATCTGCGGTGGTTGCGTCGTCGAGGAACGCCGCGGGTATCGCCACCCGTACTACCACCGCCACGACACCGTCATCATTCGCTAACGGAGGTCCGCCGGCGGATCCACTCCGGCGTGACGTCGAACGCGCGAGCCGCGTCTTCGACGGTGAGCTTCGCGGTGTCCGCGATGACTTGGCCGTCGCGTAGGACGAGGACGCGCGTCGCGCAATGCGCGATCGTCTGGAGGTCGTGAGCGACGAGGATGATCGCGTGGCCGCGTCGGGCGGCGGCGGTGACGAGGCGATCGACGATGTCTGCGGCACGCAGATCGGCGGCGCTATTCGGTTCGTCGAGGAACAACGCGCTCGGGTGGCGGTCGTGAAGCTGGGCGAGCACGCGGGCGAGATGGACGCGTTGTTGTTCGCCGCCGGAGAGCGACGGGTACACGCGTGATGCGAGATGCGCGAGGCCAACCTCGTCGAGGTAATGGCCGGCGATCGAGCGATCGTCGCGGCCGAGTCGCACGACATCGAGCGTGGTGAACGCCGCGGTGAGGTGGCTGTGTTGGCGGAGGACGGCGCGGTAGCTCGCGAGCTCGCGCGACGGGATGCGCGACAGATCGCGATCGCGGTAGGTGATCGAGCCGGTCGTCGGACGGCGATCGCCGGCGAGCAGTGACAACAGCGTGGACTTGCCGGCGCCGTTCGCGCCGAACAACGCGACGACCTCGCCGGGACGGATCTCGAGCGAGACGTCGCGGACGATCCGGCGATAGGAGACGTTCGTCGCGCGGATCAAGCGAACGCTCCGCGGCGGACGATCGCGAGCAAGACCGGAGCGCCGAGCGCCGAGGTGAGCACGCCGATCGGGACCTCCGTCGGTGGGATGCAGGTGCGAGCGACGAGATCCGCGATCACGAGGAGGAGTGCGCCGCCGAGCGCCGCGATCGGGAGGAGCGTGGCGGTCGCCGGGCCGACGGCGCTGCGCGCGAGGTACGGCACGATCAGGCCGACGAAGCCGATCACGCCGCAGGTCGCGACCGCGGCGCCGACCGCGAGCGAGACCGCGAACGTCGCGCGATGAAGGATGCGATCGACATCGACGCCGACGTGGCGGGCCTCGAGCTCGCCGAGTTGCAGGCGATCGAGATCGCGGGTGATCGGAACGATGATCGCGGCGGCGATCGCGAGCGCGATGGCGACCGCGCCGACCAGGACCCATGTCGCGCCGCCGACGGAGCCGAGTGTCCAGAACGTCATCGAGCGGAGGACGCTGTCGTCGGCGAGGTAGAGCAACATGCCCATCGCGGCGCTCGCAAATGCGGCCAAGCCGATGCCGCCGATGAGGAGCGTGGTCGCGGAGATCCGGCCTTCGCTACGCGACAGTGCGAGTGCCGCGATCACCGCGAGCTGGGCGCCGGCAAACGCGGCGAGTGGCAGTGCCCACATCGCGTGGAGGCCGAGCATCAGCGAGAGGATCGCGCCGACCGCCGCACCGCCGCTGATGCCGATCAACGCCGGATCGGCGAGTGGGTTGCGCGCGATGCCTTGCAAGATCGCGCCGGAGCCCGATAGCGCGGCGCCGACGAGCATCGCGAGCAGCACGCGCGGTAGCCGGATCGTCCACACGATCGCGGTGTCGCGCTCGTCGGCGCGTCCGAAGATCGCCTCGATCACGCGCATCGGCGACAACGCGACGGCGCCGCGGCCGATCGCGATGATCGCGGTGGTGATGACGACGAGGCCGAGCACGCTCGGGCGCACGAGGACCGAGACCCACGGTCGGCCGAAGTCCGAGCTCGCTCCCACAAGCTCGGTTGACCGTGGATCCCGGCGCTCCTCCGTCCGAGTCATGCGCGCTCGCTTGTCCGAGATTCGGACACACGCGTAACCCCGTGATTCGATCCCGGGGACGGTATCCAACTCGTCAAAGTAAGCACCGTAACCCCCTGATCGTTGGTGCTCGGCCGCACGAGGACCGAGGCACACGACCGGCCGAAACCACAGCTCGCTCCCACAAGCTGTGTTGGCCGTGTGCCCCGGCGCTCCTGCGGCCGAACGATTTCGGCACCACGTCCCACGAGCTCTCGATACGCGTGGTGCCGAATCATCCCCGCACCTTCGTCGCGAGCTCGCTCACGGCGTCCGCGAGCCGCGGGCCGAAGCCGAGCAATAGCAGATCGTCGATCGCGATGAAGCGATGCGCTTTGCCGGCCGGCGTGGCGGCGACACCGGGCAACGCGGCGAGCCCGGCGTCACCGCCGATCGTGGCGAGGCCGCGCGATGGGATCACGATCGCGTCCGGCGCGGCCGCGAGCAGCGCTTCGGCCGAGAGCGGCTTGTACCCGGTGAAGTTTGTCGCCGCGTTGTCGATGCCGGCGAGGTGGAGCATCGCATCCGCGGTCGTGTCCGGCCCAGCGACGAGCAACGTGCCCGCGCCGCGCGCGTAGATCACGATCGCGCGCGGGCGTGTCGTCGGGATCTTCACGGCCGTGGTCGCCGCGAGCACGCGATCCGCGAGCGGCTTGCCATCGACATGAAGCACGTCGCCGATGGCGCGAATTCGCGCGGCCGCCTGCTCGGGCGTGCGCGCATCCGCGAGTTGCTCGACGCGAACGCCGGCCGCACGCAACTGCGCGAGCACCGCTGGCGGACCGGCATCCGCGCTCGCGATCACGAGATCCGGCGCCTGCGCGAGGATCGGCTCGGCCGCGAGCGTGCGCTGGTAACCGACCTGCGTCAGCTTCGTCGCCGCGTCGGGATAGACGCTCGACGTGTCGGTCGCGACGACGCGATCGCCGGCGCCGAGTGCGTAGACCGTCTCGGTGATCGGCCCGCCGATCGAGACGATGCGCGCCCCCTTGCCGGCCCGCGATTCGCGCGAGCACGCGACCGCGACGATCACGACGGCGAGCCACGCCGCGATCGCGACCACGCGGAGCCAGTTCGTGCGCGACGGCATCATCCGATCGCCTCGTACTTCCCTAACTTCAGACCGTCCCCGCGGTTGAAGAGTTTCGCGACGATCGCCGATCGAACTTCCCTAACTTCAGACCGTCCCCGTGTCCGAAACTCGGACAGTTGGTTGACGTAGTTGCGACCGTCCCCTCGCTCGAGCGATTTCGCGAGGTTCGCGATCACAAGTTGACGTAGTTGCGACCGTCCCCACCCCCGAGCGATTTCGCGAGGTTCGCGATCGCAAGTTGACGTAGTTGCGACCGTCCCCACCGTCGAGCAGTTTCGCGACGATGGCGATCGCACGTTGACGTAGTTGCGACCGTCCCTCATTTGCGACCACCTCGGACGAGCTGCAGCCGCGGCTTGCCTGCACCCACCATGCGGATCCGGATCACCTTTGTCATGCGCGCGCCTCCGGCAAGCGAGACAGAGCGCGCTCCCAATTCGGATGCTCTGCTCGCTCGCGATCGTCTCGCTTCGCGAAGATCAGCGCGATCGTTTCACCGGCACGATCGAACAGCTCGAGCGAGCGCACGGTGCCCGAGCGCGTTGGCTTCGCGACGACCCAACTGGCTGCGACGAGATCATCGCGCAGGTGCAGGTTGAAGTTTGGATCGAGCACGTTCAACCACGGACCGTGGCGCACGACATTGCCGATCGTCCCCGAGAACACCTGAATGCAGCCTCGGTTGCCGACGAAGATCATGATTCGCTCACCCGCCTCCGCCGCCTCGTGCAGGAGCAGCTCGATCGACGTGTTGCGGACCGAGCGCGCTCGATCATCTCCCGCGAGCCGCAACGCCTGCGTGCGCGATGCACCGTGCTTCGCGAGCAGATGGAAGAACTCGTGGGTGTCCGTCATCGCATCCCAGTCGCGCACGAGGCCGGTGCGATCGATCTCGCCATCTGGTCGCTCCGGCCGCTCCGCGAGCGGTTCCCACACCGGCGCCGGCAGGTCCGCACGATGTGCCGCGATCAACGCCTCCCACGCCGCGACGTCACCACCATCCTCCTCGAGATAGATCTTGTGCACCGCCGTGCCCGTGCGATCGAAGATCTGGATCGATCGCCGCCCGTTCGCCTTCACTTCGAACGCGGCATGCCACGCGCGCAAGAACACGCGCAGATCGATCGCTTGCCCGATCACCTGACCGGCGTGCGGCCCGAGATCGATCCCGCCGTAGCGTCCCTTGACCTCGCTGACGCACGACTCGTTGCGCGTCAACGCCATGCACCGCCCGACGCGCGGCACGTCCAGGAGGATCTTGTCGTGCGCCGTCGACAGCCGCACGCTATCGCGCGCGACCAGTTCACCCTCGGAAATCCCGAGCTCCGCCGCTAGATCACGTGCGCGCTTCATAGCGGCGCCCAATGCCAGGTGAAGACGCCCGACGTGCCCGCGGCGTCGTAGTACTTCTGGATCTCGAACTTCAATGTCGCACCGCCATCGGTGATCACGACGTACGTCAACGCCTTCGGCGTGAGCACGTGCGTGGTGGCGTCGTAGTCGTACCAACCGTCACCTTCATCGAACGCGTACGTCGTGGTGTCGGTGTCTTGGATGTAGCCGTCCGCGGGCGCCGTCGTCGTCGCGGCGAACGTCTGCGCGAGCGGCGCGACCTTCACACCACCGGCGTTGTTCGTCGAGATGTGAAAGCGTTGCGCGCGCAGATCCCACGCCGCGCTGTCGTCGACTTGGCCACCGGTCTCGAAATCGACATCGGTCCAATCGGTCTGCGACGTCGCATCGACGATCGTCGTGTACGAGCCATCGCTGTTGCGCGTGGTCGACGCCTTTCCCGGCGTGCCGGATCCCAAACCCGAACCCGATCCGGATCCGGATCCGGAATCATCGCCCGGCGTGATCGACGCATCTGCCGGCGTCGTTTCGTGACTGATGTTATCGGCGCAGCCGACAGCGCAAAGAAGCAAGAGGTACCTCATAGATCCTTTCAGAGATGCGCCTCGACGCCGGCGTACACGGTGCGCGGCGGCAGGCGATCGAGAGTGGCGTCCCCGGTATCGAGCGCATTGTCGATCCCCATGAAACCGCCGAAGCCATTCTTGAACCGCTTCGCGATCCGCGCGCGAAGCTCGAACCGGCGCGGCGCATTCGTCGCCAGCGTCGGATCATCGGAGAGATAGAACGGGCGATGCCCGGTGGCCACCGCCGCGATAAACCCGTCGAGTCCGGACTCGCTGCGATAGCGTGCGATCGCTGTCGCGCGATGCGCCGGCATGCCTTCGAGCGCGCGATGCGAATCGAAGTCCCACGCGTGCGTGAACGCGTAGCCCGCCGTGAGCGAATACGCGCCGTGCGTGATCATCGCCGTGGCTTCCGCACCACTCGTCCGCGCGCGCCCGATGTTCGCGTAGCTGAACTGCAGCGTGCCATCGGCCGCCATCGGCTCGGTGACCGCGTAGATCATGTCGTGCAGGTCGTTGACGTACGCGTTGCCGCTTAGCCACAGCCAACCGTTCGCACGCCACTCGATGCCACCTTGCGCACTGCGCGAGGTCTCCGGTTTCAGATCGGGATTTCCGTCGACGACATAGCCGACGCTCGGATTTTCGAAGTGAAGCAGCAGCTCCTTGAAGTCCGGCGCGCGATACCCCGTCCCTGCCCCGACGCGCAGCACGACATCGTCCACCGCATAGCGAAGCGCGAGATGCGGCGTGACGTGCGAGCCGAATTGCGTATCGCCATCGATCCGCGCCGCCGGCACCACGACGAGCGCATCCGAACCGAGCACGCGCCACTCGTCTTGCGCGTACACCGCACCGCGCTCGCGCGAACCCGGCTCCGACAGCCGATCGGAATCGAGTGCCTCGCGTAGCCCCTCGCCGCCGACCGCCACGCGATGCCGCCCGAAATCGTGCGCGACCTGCGCCGACATCTCGACGAGGCTCTCGTCGGTGACTTGATATTCGTCGAGCGCATCCGACAGCCGCTGGTCGTACAGATATTGATCGCGATAGAGGCTGCCATCGGCCGCGAGTTGGATCGCCGTCGCCTCGCCCGTATAGCGCGCACGGCCGCCGAACGACGCACTCTCGTCGAGGTTGCGCCGATCGAACACCGCACCCGTCGCACTCGCATCGACGCCGCGCAGATCGCGCTGCAGATAATCCGCCGTGCCGTCGAGCCGCCAGTTGTCCATCTGGGTATCGGTGACGCGACCGGTCACGTGCTTGTCGTTCGCCGCATCGAGCGTGGTCGCGACCGCCGCCGGATCTCCGCGCCGCACGGCCGGCGTATCGCGCAGCTCGCCACTCACCGCACCCGCAACGCCGCCCGTGCCGAACGCGATGCGAGCGCGCTCTTCATACGCACCGCGACCATCGACCCGCGACAGCGCATCGACCGCGAGGCCATCTTTCGGCGTGCGCGTGATGATGTCGACCACACCGCCGAGCGCATCGGCGCCGTACAACGCGCTCGAGGGCCCGCGCACGATCTCGATCTGCTCGATGTCCGCGATCCCGAACCGATCGAGATCGAGATAGCCATCCGTGCGCCCGATCTGCCGCGCGCCGTCCACCAGGATCAGCGAGTACTGCGGCCCCAAGCCTTGCAGATTTAGGCCACTCGTTCCGGCGACACCGCGATCGATGTACATGCCGGGCCGAAGCGCGAGCGCTTCCCCGACCGACTGCACGCCGGAGCTCTCGAGCTCCTTTCGATCGATCACCTCCGTCGAAATCGGCGTGGCAGAAATGGGCTCTTCGGACTTCGTCCCGGTGACGACGATCGTCTCCCCGGCCACGTCCTCGTGCGCGTCGTCGTCGGCAAACGCATTTGCCGCGAGGAGCATCGCGAGAAATCCAGCCCGTTTCATATTTGATAATGAAAACGATTTTCAATTTCATGTCAACGGCGATCTCCAAGAAGCTGCTAGGCTCTCGTTCGTGGCCGGCGACTTCACCGAGACCTACGCGGTGTTACGCCGGCTCGCATCGCGGCAGTTACGCGGACATGCGAACACGCTCGACACCACGGGTCTCGTTCACGAAGCGTGGTTGAAGCTCGAAGGCGCTCCCGACTTCGAGAGCCAATCGCACTACCTCGCGGTCGCAGCGACGGCGATGCGCCAGATCGTCGTCGATCACGCGCGCAAGCGTGGCTCGCAAAAGCGCGGTGGCGATGTCGTGAAGGTTGCCGATGCGATCTCGGAAGTCGCGGTGATGGAAGATACCGAGCTCGTGCTCGCAGTCGACGAAGCGCTGACCAAGCTCGGCGAACGCGACAAGAAGCTCGCGCAGATCGTCGAGTGGCGGTTCTTCGCCGGGCTCGACGAAGCCGAAATTGCCGCGGCCCTCGACTGTGACGTGCGCACGGTGCGGCGAAACTTCCGGAAGGCCCGCGCATTCATCCTGGGCGAGCTATCTTGATCGCGTGACGGACGATACGGCGCCCGAACCCGAGCTCGCCGCGTTCGTCGCGTGGTTGGGCGGTGCGCGCGGGTTTCATCCGGGCGCGCAGGTCGGCGCGTTCGAGCTCGTCCGCCTGATCGGGCGCGGTGGCATGGGCGAGGTGTGGACGGCCGATCGTGTCGGCGCCGACTTCGCCCAGCGCGTCGCCGTGAAGCTCTTGCCCGGCGGCAACGCGGCCACGATCGCGCGGTTTCGTCGCGAGCGCCGCATCCTCGCGCGACTCGATCATCCGAACATCGCGAAGCTGATCGATGGTGGCGTCACCGAAGGTCAACCGTGGCTCGCGATGGAGCTCGTCGACGGCGTACCGCTGACGGAGTGGGCGAAGGGCAAGACGCTCGATCAGAAACTCGAGCTGTTCGTCCAGATCTGCGATGCGGTCCAGTTCGCACATCGCAACCTCGTCGTTCATCGCGATCTCAAGCCGACGAACATCCTCGTCACCGCGTCGGGCACCGCGAAGTTGCTCGATTTCGGCATCGCGAAATACCTCGCGCCCGACGAGACCGATCGCGACGATCTCACGCGTACCCATGCCCAACCGATGACGCCGGAGTACGCGTCGCCGGAGCAGTTATGCGACGAGCCGGTGACGATCGCATCGGACATCTGGGCACTCGGCATCTGCTTGTTCGAGCTGCTCTCCGGCGAGCGGCCGTACGCGACCACGAACGCATCGGTCGACGCCGCGCCGGTCAAGGTCTCGCGCAACCACCCCGAGCTCCGCGGCGACCTCGATGCGATCTGCATGAAGGCCTTGCGTGGGTATCCGGCGGATCGCTATCCGTCGGTCGCGACGTTCGCTCGCGATATTCGCGCGCATCTCGATCACGCACCGGTCGCGGCGCGCGGCGATGCCACGAGCTATCTCGTTCGCACGATGCTGCGCCGGCATCGCGCGGCGGTGACCGTGATCGGGTTCGCGATCATCCTCGTGATCGCCGGGATCGCGAGCACCGTGTGGCAAGCGCGGCGCGCGCACGCGCACGAACGACAGGCCACGCGCGCGTTCGATCTCGTCGTCGGCATGCTCGGAGAATTTCAGCCGGGACAGCAGATCGATCAAACGCTCGCACAACGCGAGATCCTCGTGCGCAGCGAACAGCGCGTGGGCGAGCTCGACGACGATATCGATGGCCAGGCGCGCCTGCTCGAACACATCGCCCTGGTCTGGCATCGCTCCGACGAGTCGGTTCGCGCTCTCCCGATCGCGGTTCGCGCGATGATGCTCGAGCGGATGATCGATCCGCACTCGATGCGATTCGAAGCGCTGCTCGATCTCGCCGGCAACATCGAGCTCGATCTCGGCGCGCCGCTATCCGCGCTGCCGCTGCTCGCCGAAGCCCGCACGATCGCGACCGCACATCACGACGATCACGCGCTCGCGACCGCGATGAACGATCTCGCCGCCGCGATGCAAGAGACCGAACACTTCGACCATGCCGACGAGATGCGCACGCACGCGCTCGACCTCGCGCGGACGTTCGACGATCCGCATCAGGCGGTCATGATCGAAAACGATCTCGCCGTGCTTCGCGGCGACGAAGGCAAATTCGCCGAGGCCCGCGTGCTCCAGGCGAAGGCGTGCGACGACATGCGCACCACGTTCGGCCCGATGCATCCGCACACCCTCACCTGTCGCGGCAACCTCGCGCTCGTCGACCTGTTGCTCGAGAATCCCAAGACCGCGCTCGACGAAATCGATTCCGTGCTCGCGGACGAGGAGAAGATGTTCGGCCTCCACTGGCACGATCGAAGCCGCTTGCTCGGGTTGCGCCAGAACGCGTTGCAGCAGCTCGGTCGCTACAAAGAAGCGATGGCCGCGAATACCGAAGCGCTCGCGCATGCCCACCCCGAAGATCGCGCGGGCATCCTGATGCAGCGCGCGGCGATGGACCTTCGCGACATCAACAGCGTCGACGCGTTGAATGCAGCGTGGGAAGCGTTCACCTGTGACCCGAGCGAGCCGTGCGGAAATTACGGCGTCAAGGTCACCGGCCGAAGCAGGCACGATGGCCTCTCGTTCCTGCGTGCGACCGGACAATCGCCGCGATAAGGTCGACCACGTGACGGAGCAGGAGCGGTTCGACGCGGCGATGGATCTCGTCGACCGCGCGATCGATGCGACCGGCACCGAGCGCGACCAGATCCTGGCCGCGTGTCCCGATTCGGAGGTCCGCCGCGAGGCACAGCGCCTCCTCGATGCGGATGCGAGTGCCGGCGACGCGCTCGCCCTGCCCGCCTACAAGGCCGAGCGAACGCTGCGCGCGGGCGATCGGGTCGGTGCATTCGAGGTCGAGGGCCTCCTAGGCCGCGGCGGCATGGGCGAAGTCTGGGTCGCGAATCGCGTCGGGGCCGACTTCGCGCAACGTGTCGCGCTCAAGTTACTGCCCGGTCGCGACGCGAGCGCGATCGCACGCTTTCGCCGCGAGCGCCGGATCCTCGCGCGCCTCGATCATCCGCGCATCGCGAAGTTTCTCGACGGTGGCGTCACGTTGGACGGCCGGCCGTGGCTCGCGATGGAGCTCGTCGATGGCAAGCCACTCGCGGAGTGGTGTGTCGACAAGCCGCTCGAGATGCGCGTTCGCACGATGGCCGACATCTGCGATGCCGTGCAGTACGCGCACCGCAACCTGATCGTCCACCGCGATCTCAAGCCGAGCAACATCCTCGTCACCGAAGACGGCACGCCGAAGTTGCTCGATTTCGGGATCGCGAAGCTGCTGACGCCCGACGACACCGATCCGGACCTGACGCGCACGCGCGAGCGCCCGATGACGCTCGAATACGCCTCGCCCGAACAGCTGCGCAACGCCGAGATCACGATCGCGTCCGATGTCTGGGCGCTCGGCGTGTGCCTGTTCGAAGTCCTCACGGGGACGCGCCCGTACGGCGGCAAGGGCAAATCGCGCCCCGCGATCGAGGCCGAGATCCTCGCCGCCGAACCCGTCAAAGCGAGCAGCCGCGGCGGCGTGAAGTCGAAAGACCTCGACGCGATCTGTCTGAAGGCACTCCGCGCGCGGCCCGCCGATCGCTATCCGTCCGCCCTCGCGCTCGCGAGCGACCTGCGCGCCCACCTCGCGGACACCCGCGTCACCGCTCGCGGTGATTCGACGGGCTACTTGTTCCGCACGATGATCCGCCGCCATCGCGCGGCCTTCGCGATCGCGTTCCTCGCGCTCGCGCTCGTGATTGCCGGTGTCACCGGCACGGTGTGGCAAGCGCGGCGCGCCGAAGCACAAGCGCGCAAGGCCGATCGGGCACGCGAGCTCGCGATCGGCATGATCGAACAATTCGATCCCGAGACCGCCGGCGATACGCCGTTCACGCAGCGCGCCGTCCTGTTGCGCGGGGAGACTCGCTTGGCAGAGCTCGCCGACGATCCGGGCGATCAAGCAAACCTCCTGATCGCGTTCGCGGAGGTGTGGTGGCGCTTTGGCGATTCGGCCCACGCCCTGCCGCTCGCCGTGCGCGCGATCCTGCTCGAGCGAGTCCTGGATCCGCATGGCATGGGGCTCGAAGCCGCACTCGAGCTCGCCGGCAAATGCGAAGTCGAGCTCGCCGCGTTCGCCGAAGCCCGGACGTACCTCGACGAAGCACGCGCACTCGCCGAAGAGCATCACGACGCCAAGGCGCTCGCCATCGTGATCGAAGACCTCGCGAAGTGTGACAAACCGTGACGGAGGACTCGGCGCCGGCGACGCAGGTCGGGGTTTCGTGGCTCGGCCGCGGGTTCCAAGCCGGACAGATGGTCGGCGCGTTCGAGCTCGATCGCATCCTCGGCCGCGGGGGCATGGGCGAGGTGTGGATCGCGAATCGCGCCGGCGCCGACTTCACGCAACGCGTGGCCGTGAAGCTCCTGCCCGGCGGCAACGCGAGCACGATCGCGCGATTTCGCCGCGAGCGCCGGATCCTCGCAAAGCTCGATCACCCGCACATCGCGAAGCTGATCGATGGCGGTGTGAGCGAAGGCCATCCGTGGCTCGCGATGGAGCTCGTCGAGGGCGTCCCGCTGACCGCGTGGGCGCAGGGCAAGCGGCTCGCGGCAAAGCTCGCACTGTTCGCGCAGATCTGCGATGCGGTCCAACTCGCGCACCGCAACCTCGTCGTCCACCGCGATCTCAAGCCCGGCAACATCCTCGTCACCGAGGCCGGCGTGCCGAAGCTGCTCGATTTCGGCATCGCGAAGTTGCTCGCGCCCGACGATACCGATCGCGACGATCTCACGCGCACGTACGGACAACCGATGACGCCGGAGTACGCGTCGCCCGAACAGCTGCGTGGCGAGGACGTCACGATCGCATCGGACATCTGGGCGCTCGGCATCGTGCTGTTCGAGCTCCTCACCGGCGCCCGCCCATACGCGACGATGCAAGACGCGCTCGATGCCGTGCCGCGCCGCGCCCACGTCGACAAGGACCTCGACGCGATCTGCCTGAAGGCACTGCGCGCGAATCCCGCCGATCGCTATCCCTCCGTCGAGGCGTTCGCTCGCGATATCCGCGCGCACCTCGCGCACACGCCCGTTGCCGCACGCGGAGACGCCACGAGCTATCTCGTGCGCACGATGTTGCGCCGCCACCGCGCAGGAGTCGCCGTGATCGGTCTCGCGCTCGCGATCATCATCGCCGGTGTCACGGGCACGATGTGGCAAGCGCGGCGCGCCGAGGCGCAGGCGCGGAAGGCCACGCGCGCGTTCGATCTCGTCGTCGGCATGATCGAGGAGTTCGATCCCGAGCAGGCGACCGACAAGCCATTCACGCAGCGCGAGATCTTGTTGCGCGGCGAACAGCGGATGAACGAGATCGATGACGATCCGGACGTCCAAGCGCGCCTGCTCGAGACGATCGCGCAGATCTGGTTTCGTTCTGACGAGTCGCTCCACGCGTTGCCGATCGCGGTCCGCGCGATGTTGCTCGAGCGGATGATCGATCCGCACAGCATGCGATTCGAGGCGTTGCTCGATCTCGCAGGCAACATCGAGCTCGACCTCAACGCGCCGGCGTCCGCGCAGCCGTTGTTCGAGGAAGCTCGCGTGATCGCCGCGGCCCACCACGACGACCGGGCGCTCGCGATCGCGTCGAACGATCTCGCGGCGGCGTACCAAGGCGAAGAGCAATTCGCGGCGGCCGGCGAGCTCCGGGTGAAAGCGCTCGATCTCGCGCGGCGCGTGTTCGGTGTTCGGGCGCCGGAGACGATCGCGATCGATAACGACCTCGCGGTGCTGCGCAGCGACGAGGGGAATTACAAAGAAGCGCGCGTCCTGCAAGCGAAGGCGTGCGACGAGATGCGCGATGCGCTCGGCCCTACACATCCCCAAACGCTGACGTGCCGGGGCAACCTCGCGCTCGTCGATCTGTTGCTCGCCGATCCGAAAACCGCGCTCGTCGAGATCGATGCCGTGCTCGCCGACGAGGACAAGATCTTCGGCGAGCACTGGCACGATCGCACGCGCGAGCTCGGTCTGAAGATGAATGCGTTGCAGCAACTCGGCCGCACGGACGAAGCGCTCGCGATCAGCAAGGCCGCGCTCGCGAGTGCGCATCCCGAAGATCGCGCGGGTCTGTCGATGCAACGCGCGTTCATGGCGCTCGGCGAAGCGCACAGCATCGATGCGATCGATGCCGCGTTCGACGCGTGGAACTGCAGCCCGGGCCAACCATGCAGCCAGTACGCGATCAAGATCGCCGGACGTTCGCGGCGCGATGGTCTCGCGATCCTCCAGCCCAAGACGCGAGGTGGGCGGTGACCGATCAGGAGCGGTTCGACGCGGCGATGGATCTCGTCGATCGCGCGCTCGACGCCAGCGATACCGAGCGCGAGCAGATCCTCGCGGCGTGCCCGGATAGCGAAGTCCGGCGCGAGGCGAAGCGCTTGCTCGCCGCCGATGCGAGCGCCGGTGACGCGCTCGAGCTGCCCGCGTTCCGGATCGATCGCCCGCTGAAGTCCGGCGATCGCGTCGGCGCGTTCCAGCTCGAGGGCCTGCTCGGGCGCGGCGGCATGGGCGAGGTCTGGGTGGCCGATCGCGTCGGCGCGGACTTCGCGCAGCGCGTGGCGTTGAAGCTGTTGCCCGGCAGCGATACGAACGCGATCGCACGCTTTCGCCGCGAACGCAGGATCCTCGCGCGCCTCGATCATCCGAACATCGCAAAGCTGATCGATGGTGGCGTCACCACCGATGGCCGGCCGTGGCTGGCGATGGAGCTCGTCGACGGGGCGCCACTCTCCGAGTGGTGCGAAGGTCGTCCGCGCGAGGCCTGCCTGAAGCTATTCGCCGACGTGTGCGATGCCGTCCAGTTCGCGCATCGCAACCTCGTCATCCACCGCGATCTCAAACCGGCGAACATCCTCGTCACGAATAACGGCACCGCGAAGCTGCTCGATTTCGGCATCGCGAAGCTCCTCGCGGCCGACGACACCGATCCAGAGCTCACGCGCACGCGCGAGCGGCCGATGACGCTCGAATACGCGTCGCCGGAGCAGCTCCGCAACGACGAGATCACGATCGCGTCCGATGTCTGGGCCCTCGGCGTGTGCCTGTTCGAGATCTTGACCGGCTCGCGGCCGTACGGGGGCAAGGGCAAGTCCCGTCCTGCGGTCGAAGCCGAGATCCTCGAGGCGCGGCCGATCAAACCGAGCTCGCGTGGCACCCCAGAGCTGCGCGGCGATCTCGACGCGATCTGCGTGAAGGCGTTGCGCGCGAATCCGGCCGATCGCTATCCATCGCCCGAAGCGCTCGCCGGCGATCTGCGCGCTCATCTCGCGCATGCCCCGGTGAGCGCACGCGGCGATTCCACGAGCTACTTGTTCCGCACGATGGTGCGCCGTCATCGCGCGGTGTTCGCGGTGGTGATGCTCGCGCTCGTGCTCGCGATCGCCGGCATCACCGGCACCGTGTGGCAAGCGAGGCGAGCCAAGGCTCAAGCGCGCAAGGCCGAGCGCTCGAGAGAGCTCGTGATCGGCATCATCGAGCAATTCGATCCCGATCGCGCCGGCGACAAGCCGTTCACGCAGAGCGCCGTGCTCCAACGCGGTGAAGACCGCCTGAAGGAGCTCGACGACGATCCGGAGGATCAAGCGCGCCTGCTCCTCACGTTCGCGCAAGTCTGGTATCGCTCGGGTGCCGCGCTCCACGCGTTGCCACTCGCTCTGCGTGCGATCACCGAGGAGCGCATCCTCGATCCGCAAGGCATGCGCCTCGAAGAGCTGCTCGACCTCGCGGGCAACTGCGAGTTCGAGCTCGGGGCATACGACATCGCGCGCCACTACCTCGACGAGGCACGCGCGCTCGCCGAACAGCACCACGACGATAAAGCGCTCGCGGTGGTGTTGAACGACATCGCCGGCGTGCTGCGCAAGCAACAACGCTACAGCGAAGCCGAGCCGTTGCGCCGGCAGGCACTCGCGATCGATCGGGTCGCTCTCGGTGAAAACGATCAGGCGACGATCGGGGTCGAGAACGATCTCGCCGTGCTGCTCGGCGACGAAGGCAACTACACCGATGCGCGCGCGATGCAGGTCATGGCGTGCGATGCGATGCGCGCCACGATCGGCGCCACGCATCCCGATACGCTGACCTGTCGCGGCAACGTCGTACGGCTCGATGTCGAGCTCGATCCGAAACGCGCGCTCGACGAGGTCAACGACGTGATCGCGACCGAAGAGAAGATCTTCGGCGCGGATTGGGGTGACCTGCCGCGGCTGCGTATCTACCGCGCGAAAGCACTCGCGAAACTGACGCCGTAACGATTCCGTGTCCTGCGATCCAGCCGGACCGCGTGAACCCCTATAGACGGCCCGTTCGTCTTGGAGAGCTCATGCGTTGGCTTTGGATATGTGCACTCGTGGCTGGTTGTTCGACGGAAGCGATGACGAACATCGGTGGTGATGATGATGGCGGCTTCGGCTTTACCGTCTCGAACGTCGATGTCGGCTCGCTCGATTTCTCGAATGTCGGCGACGTTCAGATCGGCGACGAAAAATCGATCTACACGGATCTAGGTGGCTTGCTGCCGTCGTCGAACGGTGGCGCGTCCAACTATCAGGTCATCCAGCAATCGAACGGCCTGTCGCTCGGCGTGTTCACGGTCCAGTCGCTCGAGATCCAGGCCAACGCCACGGTCCACGCGAGTGGTGTGAACGGTCTCGTGATCGTCGCGCTCGATGACATCACGATCGACGGCAAGCTGAACGCGGACTCGCGCGAGACCGGCGTCCTGCAAGGTGCGGGTGCCGGTGAAGACGACACGCCGGAGGACTCCGGCAATGGATTGGGCGGTGGCGGCGCCGGCGGCGTAGCAAGAGCGGGAGCTGGCGGCAGCTTCTGCGGAATCGGTGGCGATGGTGGCGGCAACGATGGCACCTCGCCATCGATCGCACCCGCGCCGTATGGCTCGCCAGAGCTGTCGCCGCTCGTCGCCGGTTCGCAGGGTGGCAACGGACAGTTCGGCACCGGCGGTCGTGGTGGTGGTGCGATCCAACTCGTCGCCGGCGGCACGATCACGGTCACGGGCTCGGTCAGCGCCGGTGGTAAGGGTGGCGAAGGTTCCGGCCAGTACGCGAATGGCGCATCGCAGACCGCCGGTGGTGCGGGTGCGGGCGGAGCGATCCTGCTCGAAGCGCACGCGATCAGTGTCGGTGGCTCGCTCAGCGTGAACGGCGGCGGTGGCGGCGGTAAGGGCTACGGCGACGATGCGATGCCCGGCTCGATCCCGGCGGCCGGCGCGATCGCCGGTGACGACAAGATGGCGGGTGGCGATGGTGGCGCGGCGACGCTGATCGACGGAGCGCCCGGTCAAAACGGCACCGCGACGACGGCCGGCGGTGGTGGCGGCGGCGCGGGTCGGATCCGATTCAATACGCACACGGGTGCGGCGTCGATCACGGGCACGCTCTCGCCGTCGGCATCGACGGAGTGCGTGACCCAAGGCCTCACGCGCTGAGCTACTGCGCGGGTGTGGTGATCGCCCAGTCCGCGTCGAACTGCGCCTGGATCGGAACGACCTGATCCGCTTCCGTGATCAGCGCGCCGATCTCGCGGTTCTGCGTGAGCGAGGTCGGCGAGAAGTTCTCGCTACCGACGAACGCCACGCCATCCGCGATGATCAACTTCGCGTGGAGGTAGAACTGATCGACCGCGTACTTCACCGGGATGTCGTGCGGCATCAAGAACGCGGCGATGCCGGCGTTATCCGGCGTGTCGTTCGGATCCTCGAGGATCACGCGCACGACGACACCGCGATCCGCCGCCGCGGCGACGTAGTTCCGCACGATCGCGTCCGTGATGTAGAGCGCCTCGATATCGAGCGTCCGCGTCGCCGATGCGATGTGCTCGAGGATCCGCTGGTTCGAATTGACCGGCGAGATGATCAGGCGCGTGCAGGTGAAGTCCGGTAGCGCGGCTTGCTGCGCGTTCGCGAGTGCCCAATCCTGCTCGAACACCGCCTGGAGATCGGTGACGTCTTCCGGATCGCGATCGACGAAGCCGTAGTTGCGCTCCATCGTCATCGCGGTCGCGTTGAAGTTCATCGACATGATCACCGCGGTCTGGCGATCGATGATCAGGTACTTCGCGTGCGAGTAGCTGTAGATCGCGGGCGCGTTCTTCCACGGCACGCCGCCGCTCGTCAGGATCGGTTCGACCGCGTTGTTGCCGGCCTCGTCGGGATCGAGGATCACGCGGATCCGCACGCCGCGAGTGCGCGCCGACGTGATGTGCTGCGCGAGATCCTTCACGGTGAACAGGTACATCTGCACGTCGAGCGAGGTCGTCGCGCTATCGATCAACGTAGCCAGCCGATCCTGCAGACCATCCGGCCCGACGAACGTCTGGACCGCGCCCATGCGTGGCGTCAGCGCCGTGCAACCGTAGCCGTCCGGACCATCGGACTCGGCATCAACCGGGCCTGGTTGATCGTCGGCGGCGTCATCGCCGCTGCGGCACGCGATCAAGCCGAGAAGAAGCAACGCGCGGCGCACCGCCCGCACTATGCCCTACTTCTTGCGCTGTTCGTTCGGGCAAATTCCGGTGGCGTCGCCGGAGTACTTCGCGCACATGCCGTAGAGCTCGTGGCGGTGGCGCAGCACCGAAAAGCCGCCGAGACGTTCGGCGATACGCTCCTGCAAGCGCTCGATTTCGTCGTCCTCGAACTCGAGGATCAATCCGCACTTGATGCAGATCAGGTGATCGTGGTGATCGCCGACCACTTCGTAGCGCGCTTGGCCATCACCGAACTGACGCTCGACCGCGAGCCCCGAATCGACCAGCAACTTCAGCGTGCGGTAGACCGTGGCGTAGCCCACTTTCGGATGGCGCTTGCGCACCTTGTTGAGGAGCTCGTCGATCGAGACGTGATCACGCGTGCGAAGGAACTGCTCGACGATCGCTTCGCGCTGTGCGGTCGTGTTCAACCGGTGATCGGTGATGTACGACCGCCAGCGATCTTTCAGCTCGTCGGTGTCGTTCGGCCGGAAGTCCGAGCGTTCCCCCATGCTCGTCAGCTTCCCCGCAACTGCCCGTCGCGTCAAGCGATCTCGGAGCCGTGACTTTTCAAATCCGCGGAGCTAAGGTCCGTCCGTGCCCGACTCGGCTGATCCCGGATTCGACGCGATCCTCGCGCGGTTACGCGAGGTCGTGCAAAAGCTCGAATCGGGCGAGCTGTCGTTAGAACAGTCGCTGGCGATCTATGAAGAAGGCGTCCAGCTCGCGCGCAAGGGACAAACGCTACTCGCGTCGGCCGAGAAGCGCGTCGAGATCTTGGTGAGTGCGTCGGGGTCGGTGGAAACCGTTCCGTTCGAGGAGACCAACTCGTGACCGCAACGCTCGCTCCGGATAGTGCCCCCGCGCAGCTCGCCGCGTTTCTCGAAGAGATGCGCGTGCTCGTCGATCGCGAGCTCGAACGCCGGCTCGTCGTCACCGGTGAAGACCCGGGAAATCTCCTCGCGGCGATGCACTACGCGGCTACGGGGCCGGGCAAGCGTCTGCGTCCCGCGATCGTGATCGCCGCGTGCGAAGCGTGTGGTGGATCGCGTGATGCCGCGCTGCCCGCGGCCGCCGCGCTCGAGATGCTGCACGCGTACACGCTGGTCCACGACGATCTCCCGGCGATGGACGATGACGACGAGCGTCGCGGTCGGCCGACCGTGCACATCGCGTATGGCGAAGCGATCGCGATCCTCGCGGGCGATGGCCTCCTGACCCAAGCGTTCGGTACGTTGGCCGAGCTCGGTGCGCGCGCCGGTGATGCGGTTCGCGTGCTCGCGCAGCGCGCGGGTGGTCGCGAGCTCTTGCGCGGCCAAGCGATCGATCTCTCCGTCGAGGCGTTGCATGGCAAGCGCTCGATGGGAATGTCGACGGTGAATATCGCGGCGCCGACCACGCTCGCCGAGATCGAAGTCATGCACGCCGCGAAGACCGGTGCGTTGTTCGCGGCCGCCGGCGAGCTCGGTGCGATCGCCGCCGGTGCCGACAAGAAGACGGTCGAGGCGCTCGGGCGCTACGGGCTCGCGATCGGCATCGCGTTCCAGCACGCCGATGATCGCGACGACGCGGAGCTCACGCAGTTCGCGGCCGAGGCATCGCGCCGGATGAAGGACTTGTGCACGGCCGCGCGCGCGGACATCGCGGGATTGGGTGAGCGCGCGAATCGGTTGGACGCGATCGCCGCGTGGATGCTCGCGCGGGCATAATATCGGCGCATGGCTCGTCACCCGAATGAAGTTGTTCCGCCGATGCCCGGTCCGGTGAAGTCGGCGCTCGCGAAGAAGAAGTTGCTCGAGACATTCCTCGAGCGTCCGGACTACCAGCGCCGCGAATATCTCAAGGGGATCGAGCACGCGTTCGGGACGCCGGCGAAGCAGAAGCTGATCGATCAGCTCGTCGCGGAGATCGAAAACGGCAAGCTGTACATGGGCAAGCCGTGGGAGCCGCCCGCGCCCGTCGAGAAGAAGTAAGAAATTCAGCTTCACCGTTTCGCTTCACCGCTCACCGTTCGCTCTCGTCATGACGGTCCGCGTGCCGCGCGCGCGAAGCTCGTCGACGGTCCACGCTTCGCCAAACTGGCGTGCCGTGTCGAGCGTCTCGACCAGAATGGCGGGAACGCACGGAAACGGGACATGCTCGAATAGGAGACCGCTCGAACTGTAGCGAACGCGCAGCCCGTCTTCTGTCGTATCGACGCAGACGCCACTCCATCCGTAGTACGTGCGCTCGGGCGTGTATGTCTCGTGGCTTTTTCCGTTCGGATCGGGCTCCATGCCGAGCTCGAATCCGATGTTCACTGCGCGGTGTCGACGGATCTGGATTCGCGGGTAACGGCCCGTTCGGACGTGGATGAAGTCGTGCGTCAGGCAGAACGTGCGAATGATCGGCCACACGTCGTCGAGGTGTGCGTCGAGCGCCGCGAACTTCGCATCCCTCTGGGCCTCGGTCATCGCCGATGACACAGCAAGCGGCGTGCCCTAACTCTTGTAGCGAGGATCGATCTCGTTCGGCGGCACCACGCGACCGAGCTCCATGATCGCCGCGTCGTCGGAATCCTGCGGATCGATCGCCCGCGCTTCGAGAAACAGCTCCATCGCGCGCTTCGAACACTGCGTGTAATGGATGAGGTCGCCCTTCTGGCGATGGACGCGCGCTTCGGCCGCCAACAGCTCGGCGCCCGCTCTCATCTTTGCCGGATCGGCAAGCAACCGAGCGAGTGTCGGGCCATCGAGGCGATCCACCAGATCGCGCGGCACGTCGAGCAGGTCTTGCCAGGCTCGACTCGCCTCGTCGAGGGCGGACTCGGTCTTGCCGGCCGACGCTGCACCGGAAATCCGCGCGAGGAACTCCGCGAGCTGCCGGATCATGCGGTTCAGATAGTCGTCGCGCAGCACCTACGTGCACCGTAACCATGGCTTACCCCCGCGCCAACCCAACTTTCATGTATCGTTTCGGTAGTGACCGACGAGTGGGATGAGGACACCGGGGCGACCGATGTCGAGGAGCTGCAACGGGCGGCCTCGCAACGCCGCGCCTGCCTCACCTGCCTGACCGGCACCTTGTCGGGCCAGCTGTTCAAGGTCACGAAAGGCCACCTCGTGATCGGCCGCTCGCCGCATGTCGAGCTGCGGTTGGACGACGACGGCATCTCGCGCAACCACGCGCGGATCCGCAGCGAAACGAATCGCGCGTGGATCGAAGACATGGAGAGCCGCAACGGCACGTTCGTCAACGGCACGCGGTTGACCGGTCCGGTCGAGCTGAGGGATGGCGACAAGATCCAGGTCGGCCGCGGCACCGTGCTGCGGTTCGGGTTTCAGGACGCGCTCGACGAGAGCTTTCACGAGAACTTGCTTTCGTCGGCGCTTCGCGACGGCCTGACGAAGCTGTTCAACAAGCGCTACTTGATGGACCGGCTCGATAGCGAGCTGAAGTTCGCGCTCCGCCACGAGACCTCGTTGTCCCTTCTTCTACTCGACATCGATCACTTCAAGAAGGTCAACGACACGCACGGCCACCTCGCCGGCGATGCCGTGCTCTCGAACCTCGCGCAGGTGCTGTCGCGCGCGGTGCGGAACGAAGACGTCGTCGCGCGGTTCGGCGGCGAAGAGTTCGCGATCATCCTGCGCTCGATCGGCATCGAATCGGCGATGCAGATGGCGGAGCGGTTGCGAAAGCTCGTCGAGCAGGCGCACGCCGTGACCACGGGTGGGTCGCTGAAGGCCACGATCTCGATCGGGGTCGCCGGACTGCCGTCGTCGGTCGTCAAAACTCCCGATCAGCTCGTCGAAGCCGCGGATAAGGCCCTGTATCAGGCCAAGGCCGAGGGCCGTAACTGCGTGCGCCGAGCCTGAAACCCTGAGAATTTGTGCAGCGTGATCCGCGTTGCTAGGGTCTAGCTATGCGCTTGGCCCTGGTCCTTTTGTTGTGCGCGGCATGCTCGGGCGACGATTCGCATCGCCGCGTGTCGCAACCGAAATCGGGCCTCGTGCCGATCGTGAAGTCCGATGCCGGCACCGCTCCCAGTGGGCCCGGCGAGCTGAACGAGACGATGGCGGTCTCGTACTGGACCACGCCGGACGAGAAGGCGGGCCTCGCCGCGTTCACGGCGAAGAACTGGACCGATGCGGTCGCGTCGTTCGGCAAGGCGCGCGCCGCGGTGAAGGCCGACGATCCGAAAGCACCACGCCTCGAGCTGATGCTCGGCCTCGCGACCGCCGAGCTGAACGACAACACCACCGCGGCCCAGCACCTGACCGTCGCGTACAAGGCACTGCCGGAGCTGTCCGACTACATCGGCTATCACCTCGCGAAGTCGCTGTGGCTGAGCCACGATCCGGTCGCGCTCGATATCGCGTCGTCGGTCGCACACGACTCGATCGATGGCCCGGATGCCGAGATCCTCGTCGGCGAGCTAACGCCTGCGGACAAGAAGGCCGACTACTACAAGCACTACCTCGACAAGCATCCGAACGGCCCGTTCCGCTCGGAAGCGCGCTACGACCTCGCGCAGGCGACCGAGAAATCGGATCGCGATGGATGCGATCAAGCTGTATCGCCAGATCACGATCGACGATCCGCTGTCGAGCTGGACCACGAAGGCGACTGCCGCGATGACGGCGATGGGAGCGACGCCCGATCCGCTGACCGGCGCCGAGCACATCACGCAAGGCATGGTGTGGTTCGACAACATGCGCAATCCCGAGTCAGAGAAAGCGTTCGACGAGGCGCTCGCCGATCCGAAGATCTCGGCGAAGGACAAGTGCACCGCCGCGTACAACAAGGCCCAGTCGCGGTTCAAGGCACGCGATCGCAAGGGCGCGTCGGTGATGTTCGA
The DNA here is from genome assembly GCA_047600425.1 of Kofleriaceae bacterium. Taxonomy (GTDB): domain Bacteria; phylum Myxococcota_A; class Polyangia; order Haliangiales; family Haliangiaceae; genus JABFXX01. The sequence goes on from JASGLC010000001.1 coordinate 1,750,864, forward strand.
CGACTCGGCGGTGGCGTGTCACGACGCCGATAACAAGGACCTCGAGATCAAGTCGCACTACCAAGCGGCGCGGTCGTATTCGTTCATCGGGCAACACGAGACCGCGATCCAGCACTACAAGCAGGCGCAGACGATCGACCCGAAACACAGCTACGCCGACGACGCGACGCTGCGCGAGGCCGAGGAATGGGCCGCGCTGAACAACGGGCCGATGGTCGAGACCACGCTCTCGGCGATGCCGACGAAGTATCCCGACGGCGACAACACCGCCGAAGCGATGTGGCGGCTCGGCTTCCGCGCGTGGCGCGAGCAACGCGTCGACGATGCGATCAAGTGGTGGAACGAGCAGATCCGGCTCGTCCCGCACGACGACAACTGGTTCGGCGAAGGCCAACCGCAGTACTGGCTCGGTCGCGCGTACGCGCAGAAGAAGGATCTGCCGAAAGCGATCGAGCAGTGGCAGACCACGATCCGGAGCTACCCGCTGTCGTACTACTCGCTGCTCGCGCTCAACCGCCTGAAGGAGAGCGCGCCGCAGCAGTACCAGGCGATCGTCGCCGAAATCGGCAAGGACCCGGCCGGGTTCGATCCGAAGGCGCCGGCGTTTACGTTCAAGCCGCGCACCGAGTATTCGTCGCCGGGCTTTCAGCGCGCGATGGAGATGTTGCGCATGGGCCTCGGTGAGCCGGCGGAGCACGAGCTGAAGAAGATCGGCCTGACCACGCCCGGTGATCGCAAGCGCGTCGACGATCCGGACAAGCTCGAGAAGCTGTGGGCGATGGCGTTCCTCTACGATCGCGCGGGCCGCTACGCGACGTCGATCTGGCCGACGCGCTGGCACGCGCTCGATTACCGCCGCGCGTGGCCGACCGGCGCGAACAAGGCGAAGTGGCTGATCGCGTATCCGAAGGCGTATTGGGACCTGCTCGCGAAATACGCGAAGATCAACAACGTGCCGATGGCGATGCAGATCGGCATCGTGCGCGAAGAGAGCGGCTTCGATCCGCTCGACGAGAGCTACGCGAACGCGATCGGCCTGACCCAGATGATCCCGTCGACGGCGCACGACAACGCACCGCCGGGCGTGAATCCGACGCGCGAATATCTCCGCGATCCGGAGAACAACGTGATCGTCGGCTCGCACTTCTTGGGCGGGTTGTTCAAGCGCTGGAACAACTTCGTGCTGCTCGTGCCGCCGAGCTACAACGGCGGTCCGGGCTACGTGACGAAGGTGCTGCGCTCGCGTGGAACGTGGGACGCCGACGAGATCGTCGAATCGTTCCTCGACGATCAGATCCGCAACTACACGAAGCGCGTGCTCGATACCTACTTCACGTATTCGTATCTGTACGAAGGCGCGATTCCGGAGATCCCGAACAAGATCCCGACGGAACTACTGCCGAAGAAATAGATACCAGTACGCGCCACCTGCGCCGGCCGCGATCACGAGCAGCAGCACGATCCAGATCCACGCGCGCGAGCTCTGCTTCAACACCGGCATCGGCGCGTAGCCGACAACGACACCGGTCTCGAACGCCGCACTCTGCCGCGACACGCCGAGCTTCGCGATCGTCGTCGGCGCCGTGGGATCGGGCGCCACTGGCAGCGGCGCCGGCGTTGGCGTCAGCATGCGATCCGGCTCGATCGTGATCGGCCGCTGATCCGAGGGATCCTGCAACTGCGAGATCACGTCCTGCAGCCCGCTGACGTCGCGTCGCGTCTCTTGCGAGAACGCCCACTCGAGCCAGCGCGCGAGCGACTCCTTCGACGAGATCCGATTCGTCTCGATCGCCGCATTCGCGAGCGCCGCCCGCAACGCCGCCGCACTCTGCCAGCGCAGCCCCGGATCGCGCGAGAGTGCCGTCATCACGATGTCATCGAGCACGGGCTTGACCTGCGGATTCCACCGCGACGGCGGCTGGATCGGCATCTCGCGCAGCATGGTGATGATCTCGAACTCGTTCGGATTGTCGAACAGCGGCCGGCCCGTGAGCATCTCGTGGAGGATCACGCCGACCGCGAACAGATCCGCGCGGTGATCGAGCTGCCCGAGCGTGTACTCCGGCGCCATGTAGCTGAGCTTGCCCTTCAGCAGGCCCGCGCGCGTGTTGCGACTGGCTTTGACCTTCGCGAGGCCGAAATCGATCAGCTTCACCGTGCCGGAATTCGACACGATGACGTTCGCGGGCGAGACATCGCGGTGGACCATACCGAACGAACGGCCATGCTCGTCGACGAGGTTGTGCGCGTAATCGAGCGCGTCGCACACCTGCGTCATGATCTCGATGACGTGCTCGATCGGAATCGCGCCCGCGGCTTCGTCGCACTGGCGGAGGATCTGCTTCAACGTGGGGCCCGGCACGAGCTCCATCGCGATGAACGTGGTGCCGTCGACGATGCCGAGGTCGTAGGTCTGCGCGATGTTCACGTGGCGGAGGTGGCTCGCGAGCTTGGCCTCGCGCGCGAACGATTCGACGACCTCGGGCTCCTCTTTCAAATGCGGGAGCAACCGCTTCAGCGCGACGCGCTTGCGAAACCCACCGGCGGACGTGGATTCCGCGCGATGCACGGTGGCCATCCCGCCCGAACCGAGCAGCTCGTACACGCTATACGTGCCGAACGTTTCCACCGAACTGAAAGCCTACTACTTCGGCGGCATGCGGAGAGCCCCGTCGAGCCGGATCGTCTCTCCGTTCAAATATCCTGTATCGACGATCGCAGCGACCATCGCCGCATACTCCGCCGGCGAGCCCAGGCGCTTCGGGAAAACCACATCCTTCGACAGCGCCGCACGGACTTCTTCTTTCAGAGATCCCAGCATCGGCGTATCGAAGATGCCCGGCGCGATCGTGACCACGCGAACACCCGCCGGAGCGAGGTCGCGCGCCGCCGGTAGCGTCATCCCGACCACGCCTGCCTTCGACGCCGCGTACGCGATCTGCCCGATCTGGCCATCGTAGGCCGCGACCGACGCCGTCATCACGATCACACCGCGCTCGCCATGCTCGAGCGGCTCGGTCTTCGCGATCGCCGATGCCGCGAGCCGCAACACGTTGAAGTGACCGACCAGGTTGATCGCGATCACTTTCTGAAACAGATCCAGCGCGTGCGGCGCCCCGGTCTTGTCGAGCGTGCGCGACGCCCAGCCCACACCCGCGCATTGCACGACGACGCGCAACGGCCCCAGCGCCGAGGCCTGTTCGACGGCCGCTTGAATTTCTGACTCGCTCGTGACGTCTGCCTTGGCGAACGCACCACCGAGCTCCTTCGCGAGCTCTGCACCGCGTTCATCGCGATCGACGATGAGCACCTTGGCACCACCATCTGCGAGACGACGGCAAGTAGCGGCACCGAGCCCGGAGGCTCCGCCGGTAACGAGGGCGACATGACCTTGCAGCTTCATGCGCGGACTATATGTCATGCTCCAGCCATGAAAACGGCGCTCTTCCTCGTCGCGATGTGTTCGGTTGCAAGTGCGGACTCGAAAGCATGGTCCACCGGAAAGAGCGTGATCAACGCGGACGCGAGTGTCGTCGGCGGCATCTCGGCCGGCGCGGTCCGCAACAGCGATCTCTACAAGCAATGGATCCCGGTGCTGATGGCGCAGGCCGGTGATGCCAAGAAGGCGTTCGACCAGATCCAGTCGACCTGCAACATCGACGTGCTCGGCTCGATCGATTCGGTCGCGTTCGGCGTCGACGACAAGAAGGCCGGCACGATCGTCGTCGCGTTCCGCGGCACCGATCACAAGGCGATCGACGCGTGCTTCAAGAAGCTCGGCGATGCCGACAAGAAGCCGGTGACGATCAAGACCGAGGGCAAGCTGTCGCGCTACGAGGGCATGGCCGATCAGCCGATCTTCATGCAGTGGCTCGCGAGCGATGTCGTCGCGATCTCGACCGAGACGAACGACAAGGACAAGACCCAGAAGCTGTTGGCGGGCGGCATCACGGGCGTGGCGAAGCTGAAGAGCCCGATCGCGAACGTCAACAAGGGCTCGAGCCTGTGGTTCGTCGTCGACAAGGCGGCGATGGACGGCGACACCGGCGACATCCAGCAGATCTACGGAAACGCGGACGTCGCGAACAAGAAGATCACGATCACGAGCCACATCACCACGACGAACGCCGACGCGGCGACCCAGCTCGCGGCGAAGGGGACGAAGAAGCTCGCCGATGCGCAGGGCAGCGCGACGAAGGCCGTGCAGACCGCGATCGGTGCGATCTCGATCAAGACCGCGGGCGCGGACGTCGTGGCGACGGCATCGCTCAAGGAAGAGGATGTCGTGCCGCTCGTGACCAGCCTGATGATGCGCTGACTAGAGGTCGTCGCAGGGCACGCCCATCGCGCCGTAGATGCCGAGGCCGCGATAGATCAAGTAGCGATTCTCGACGAGGTCGAGCGTGGTCAGCTCGACCTTCTTACCACCCTTCACCCAGAACGCGGTGTCGGTCTTCTTGTCGGCGATGATCTTCAGATTGCCGCTCTTCGTGGCGAAGATCGAACCACCCGAATCCTCGACGACGTTCGTCATCGGCTGCTCCTTCATCGCGCCCTTCTGACCGATGAACACGCGATGACCGTTGCCGCCGAGCTCGTCGGAGAGCACGTCGACGAAGTAGTAAACGCCGTCGTCATCGCGCGCGAGGAACCGCGCATGGCGTTGCCACAGCGGGCCTTGGAACGTGACCTTGCTGAAGAAGGTCTTCGCTTCGTCGGCCTTTAGCTGGGTCAGGTTCCGGACGTCCTTCACGCCGCAGTGGAGCTGGAGGTGATCGTCTTTCCAATCGAGCTGCGCGTGATTCTGGGTGGTCACGCGTGGCGACCAGATCACCCACTCGTAGTGCGCGCCGCTCGTGCCACTGCCGACGATGTGCTGGAGATACTGATTCTTGCCGTCGCCGAAGAACACGAGCTTCTCCGCTTCGTCGGACGCGATGCTCGAGCTGTTCGGCAGGACGTAGAACTGACCGAGGTCGTCTTTCCAGACCTCGACCTTGGCGAGATCCGGTTTGCCGACCGGTTTCGGCTTCTTGTCCGCGGGACCCGCGAACGCCGTGGTCGTCATCAGAAGGATTAAAGCTCGTCGCACGGGGTCCCCACGAAGTTGTAGATGCCGAGCTCGCTCCAGATCAGGTGCGAGTTGACGTCGACGTCCAGGATCGAGAGCTCGATGCGCTTCTCGCCTTTGATCCAGAACGCTTTATCCCCCTTGGTATCTTTCACGAATCGTACGTCACCGCTCTTGGTCGAATAGACCTCGCCCGCGGTGTCGATCGCGGTGTCCGTGAGGGGCAGCTCCTTCATCGCGCCCTTCTTGCCGCTGAACACGCGATAGCCCTTGTTCCCGTACTTCGCAGTCAGGTGATCGACGTAGTAGTAGACGCCGGAATCGTCGCGCGCGAACAGCTGCGGATAGCGAACGATCGCGCGCTCCTTGAACTCGAGCTTGTCGACGAGGCCCTTCGCGCGATCGGCCGGAACCACCTTGAGCAACGAGTCCTGTTGGCGCTCCGGGGTCTGGTCGCCGTTGCACGTGCGATGGATCTTGCCGTCCGCGTCGCGCCGGATGCTCGCCGGCGAGAGCCCCGATTGGCGCGGCGCCCACATTCCGATGTCCCACGTGCCCTGGCTGCCATCAGCCGAGCGGGTGACGATGCGTTGTTCGTAGGCGGGTTTCCCGCTCGCGTTCGAGTAGAACACGCGGGCTTCGGACAGCTCGCCCGGGAAGTAGACGATGTAGGTGCCGCCACGCTCTTCCTCGAACACCTGGAACTTGTCCTTGAGCGGCTTCACGTCGACGGGCCCCGGTTTGGGATCGGGTGCGGCGAAAGCGGTCGTCGCCAACACCGCGACAAAGAGTGAAGCGCGTGCACGCATCGTCGGGACATTATACGCTCGAAGCTCGTGGAGAATTCATCTGCCCGCTCGCAGGTCGAGGTCGGCTCGATCATCGGCGAGACCTACATCATCGAGGCCCTGATCGGCCGCGGTGGCATGGGTGCGGTGTATCTCGCGCGGCACAAGGATCTCGAGGCGAAGCAGGTCGCGATCAAGACGCTCCACGCCGAGCTCTCCGGCGACGAGATCTTCGCGCGGTTCAAGCGCGAGGCGGAGATCGCGTCGAAGCTGAAGCATCCGAACATCGTCGGCGTCGAGAACATCGGCAAGTTGCCCGATGGCACGCCGTACATCGTCTACGAGTATCTCGAGGGGGAATCGCTCGCGCAGCGGATTCACGCGAGTGGCGGCGGACCGATGAACATGGAGTCGGTGTTTTCGATCCTGCGCCAGGTCGGGTCGGCGCTGTCGGCGGCGCACCGCGCGGGCATCATCCATCGCGATCTAAAGCCGGCGAATATCTTTCTCGTCCCGAGCGAGGTCGAAGGACGCGCGATCGAAATCGCGAAGGTCCTCGATTTCGGCATCTCGAAGATCCTCGGGTCGACCACGGTGAAGACCCAAGATGGCTCGTTGTTCGGGACGCCGCAGTACATGGCGCCGGAGCAAGCCACGGGCAAGCACGACACGATCGACGAGCGGACGGACTTGTTCGCGCTCGGCACGATCCTCTACGAGATGGTGTCAGGCAAGTCGGCGTTCGTCGGCGAGTCGATTCCGGAGGTCGTGTTCAAGGTCGTGTACGAGCCGGCGCCGTCGCTCACGGAAATCGCGCCGGTGCCGCCGGTGATCGCGAGCGCGATCGAAAAGGCGATGGCGAAGAAGCCGGAGGATCGCTACAAGAACGTGGCGGAGCTCGTCGAGGCGATCACCGGTGCGCCGCTGTCGGTGATCCGCAAGCCGCGCGTGTCGAACGCGGCGATGAACAGCGAAGCGATGGCGAACACGATCGGCTCGGGCGATTACGGTGTGTCGCCGATGCCGGGCACCACGCTCGATGCGCCGCCGCCGCTCAAGACGGGGGCGATGACCGCGCCCGAAGCGAATGCGTCGACGCAGATGGCCGCGAGCGTGCCCCCGGTCGTTGCACCGCCGGTCGTCGCTGCGCCGCCGGCGAGCAACAAAGGTCGTTGGTTGATCGCCGCTGCGCTCGGCGTGATCGCGATCGGTGGCGTCGCGCTGTATCTCGCGCGATCGGGCCCCAAGCCCGTCGACGAGCCGCCGCCGCAAAAGCCGATCGCCGCGATCTCGATCGATGCCGCCGCGCAGGTGATCGCGATCGATGCCACGCAGGTCGTCGCGGTGATCCCGATCGATGCCGCGCCACCACTCGATGCAAAGCCGCCGGTGAAGAAGGTGACGCCCGCGGTCGTGCCGCCTGCGGTGGTGCCGCCGAAGGCCGATGCAGAAGACGAGCACCCCGATGCGTCGGTCGCGAAGCTCGTCGCCGAGGCCGAAGCGGCGTATCACGCGGGCGATTACAAGAAGACCGAGCAGCTCGCGAATCTGATCATCACGAACGACTCGGCGGGACCGAAGCAACGCGCGCGTGGTCATCAACTTCACGGCTTCGCGCTGTGCTCGCCACTTCATAACGAGCGCGCGAACTCCGACCTGCGCGCGATGGATGGGTTCCCGGTGATGCAGGGGCGCCTTCGCAATGTCTGCAAGAACGCCGGGCTCGAGATGGCGCCTTAGTGCACCAGCACTAAGACGCGGCGTTCGAAGTCATCGCGATCGCGGATCGTCAGATCCATGAACGTGCCGCTGTGATCGGCATCGCCATCGACCGCCACCACGCGTTCGCCGTAGCCGAGATGGACGAGCTTCTCGATCTGATTTTCAGTCAGACCGGGTGCCACATCGACGATCGTCGCGGACGTCCGCTCGGGTTCCCGAACGATCATGGTCGGTGGGCGCATCGCCAAAAGCAGGACGATGCCGCCCAGCAGGCCCACGGTCAGCGAACGGAACAAGAGCATGTCCGGGCGTATTGCCAACGGTGTGCCTGCGCGGTCCGTGAACGATCATGGAGTTAGCTACGAACCCCGTGTGTCGGAACGCCATTTTGTCAGGTGGCGCACTGCGTAATGAGCCGAAATAGCGCGGGAAATTGGTTGCCCGCGCCTGTGTGACAGCGCTACTCCTACCCGCAAATGACCACCGCACAAACGCCGGTAGCTCCGGCGGCGCAGAAGACGACTGAAGTCGCGCTGAAAGATCGCGGCAACCTCTTCGAGATCGCGACGAAGCAGATCGAAAAGGCGATGAAGCTGATCAACATCGATCAGGACATCGCGCAGATCCTCGGTCAGCCGAAGAACGAGCTCATCGTCAACTTCCCGGTCCGCCGTGACAACGGTCGAATCGAGATGCTGAAGGGCTATCGCGTTCAGCACAACAACATCCTCGGCCCGTACAAGGGCGGCATGCGCTATCACCACGAGGCGAACCTCGATGAGATGAAGGCGCTCGCGTCGTGGATGACGTACAAGTCGGCGCTGCACGAGATTCCGTTCGGTGGTGGTAAGGGCGGCATCAAGGTCGACCCGCGCCAGTACTCGGCGGCGGAGCTCGAGCGCATCACGCGGCGCTTCACGGCCGCGCTCGGCACGAACATCGGTCCGGATCACGACATCCCGGCGCCGGACGTCAACACCAACAGCCAGACCATGGTCTGGATGATGGACACGTACATGAACATCGCCGGCGCGAGCGACCGCAACACGGTTCGTGGCGTCGTCACCGGTAAGTCGGTCTCGGCCGGTGGCTCGCATGGTCGTGCGGAAGCCACGGGTCAAGGCGTCGTGCACTGCATCACCGAGTGGGCGAAGGATCGCAACTTCAACCTCGACGGTTGCCACGTCATCATCCAAGGCTTCGGCAACGTCGGTTCGTACGCGGCGCGCCTGCTCTCGCAAAAGGGCGCCGTGATCCTCGGTGTCGGCGATGTCGGTGGCTACATCGCGAACTCCGAAGGCATCAACCCGCACAAGCTCGGCGAGCACGTCCACAAGACGAAGACCGTCGCCGGCTACAAGGGCGCCTCGAAGATCACGCGTGAAGAGTTCTTCGCGCTCGACGCGCACATCTTCGTGCCCGCCGCTCTCGAGCTCGAGGTCGGTGTCGCCGAAGCGAAGGCGCTCAAGGTCAAGATGATGGTCGAAGGCGCGAACGGCCCGACCTACCCGGAAGCCGAAGAGATCCTGATCGAGAAGGGCGTCGACGTCATTCCCGACATTCTCTGCAACTCCGGTGGCGTGATCGTCAGCTACTACGAGTGGCTGCAGAACAAGCGTGCGGAGCAGTGGGAGCTCCAAGACGTCCTCAACCGTCTCGAGCGCCGCATGAAGCAGACGTATCAAAACGTCCGCCAGTACGCGATCGCGAACAAGACCGACTGGCGTACGGCGTCGTACGCGATCGGTCTCGAGCGCCTGCAGCACGTCTACAAGGAGCGCGGCATCTTCCCGTGATCCTCACGGCGACGATGTAGTGCGAGCCGCCCCACTGATTCGGGGCGGCTTTTTCATTTCGCGAGTGGCAGCGCGAAAAACGAAACCGGATCGACCATGCCGCCGGGCACGTGAATGCTCAGGTGCAAGTGCGGTCCCGTCGTACGGCCCGTGTGGCCTGCCCGACCGATCGTCGCGCCGGCTTGCACGTGGTCGCCGGTCTTCACGCTCGGCTTCTGCAAGTGGAAGTACAGCGAGCTGATGCCGCCGCCGTGGGCGACGACGACAACGTTGCCGGCGAGGAACGTCTCGCGTACGAGCGTCACGGTGCCGCTATCGATCGCGCGCACGGGCGTGCCTTCGCTGACCGCGTAGTCGGTGCCGAGGTGTTGCGAGCGGTGGCCGTCGTTGAACGTGCGCCACTCGCCGAACGTCGACGTGATCTTCGCGATCGGTTGCTTGAATGGCTTCACGAACTGCGCGCTGCCATCGGCGAGCACGTACGACTGCGCGATCGCGTGGTTGTCTTGATCGATGATCTTGCCGTCGGCCGGTGATGGATTCGCGAGCTCGTCCTCGACAACGACGTCCGTCTCGGGGAACGTCTTCTGCGAGAGCGGCACGCTGATCGGCTTACTGCCCGTCACTTCGACGAGCACGTGATCTTCGTTGATCGCCAGCGGTGCCGCGAAGACGGCCTGATAACCGCTCTTCGTCTTCATGAAGGTGAGCGCTTGGCCACCGGCCTTGCCGTGCGGTGCGGCATTCGCGTCCGTGACGGTCACGACTACGGGATCTCCCGGTGCGACAGACTCTGGAGTTACGCGAACATCGGCGGCCGCGGATCCGGCCAGTAACGCGACGACGAATAGGCTCTTCATGCCGAGCTAGTAGTGCGATCGGCGTGCCGTTCGTTCTGGCCGACGTGAACTTTCTCGGAAGGCTGCGTTCGAACGTCTCTGCTCCGATCTACCTGCGACATCGGTCATGCCGAAGCTTCAGGTAGATCGGAGTAGAGACGTTCGAACGCAGCCTTTCGATCATTAGCTTCGAGCGTTTCTACTCAGAACCGCCCGGCACTTCGTAAATCGAGATGCGCGGATACTTTCGGTGCCACAGCTCCTTCAGCAGATACGTGCGGGGCCACGCCGTCATCGGATAGAAGTAGCCACTCGGCGTTTGAAACCGGGGGCCGCCATCGCGCTCCTTCCAATAATCGAACGTAATCGCGCTCGAGTACTTGTCGATCCGCGCACGCGACCCGCGATCCGCTCCATGGTGCCTCCAGTTGTTGAGCACGTACGCGATCGTGTTGCGGACTTGCCGCGGCGTGCGCAACGCGATGACGAAGTAGCGATCACGAAACACGCTTCCGCGCCGCCGCTCACCAGTCAGCCGCGTGATCAGCGCGTTGATGTGCTTCGACACCGCACCCGCGAACGACTTCATGCCACGGGCCATCGCGACGTTGTCACTCGCTTCGACGATGAGGTGGATGTGCGAGTCCTGAAGCGAAAAGTGAACGATGCGGAACGTGTCCTCGTGCTTCGACACTGCAAACGCGGCTTCGCCGATCGCATCGAGCACGTCATCCGAGCGAAACGTGGATAGCGCGTAGTTGCTTCGCAACACGACATGCTGAGGCTCGTACGCACGGAGTCGAGCACGTGCGGAATGGGGCTCCGGACGAGGTCCACGCTTCTTGCGGGCGGCGGCGGTGAGCTTTGGACGACCAGCGCCATCACGCCGACCGCCACGACCGCTCACTTGGCGCTTCTCGTACTCGGATAAATCGAGCTGCCGCATGCCTGCCCTGAACACGTGTTTAGCACGTTCTTTTGAATAATGGCGGATGTTTTCAAAAATTCGTCTTTGTCGACTCGCGGTGTGTCGCAAGTTACAAAAGGGGCGGCCTGCGGATTGCTGATTCCACGACTACGCCAACGCGCGAACGAAATTGCGCGACCTGTGCCATGTGGCAGCCTCGATCATCCGTGCGAGTCGCCCTACTTCTCTTGATTGGCTGCGCTGCGCCATCTTCACCGAAGCCGGTGGCGAACACGCCCGTGAAGCCGGCGCCCGTTGAACGACGGGACCTCGTCGGAACCTGGCGCGTCATCGGCTGCGAGACCAGCCCGATGGATCCGGCCGACTGCGCGCGCGGCACGATCACGTTCAGCCGCGATCACATCGTGGTCGACGTGCCCGCCGCCAGCATCAAGCACTTCCCGTATTCGATCAAATCGAGCGAACCACTCGTGCTCGACGTCGACGGCGAGACCACGCCGATCACGTTCGACACCGACGGCACTGCCCATTGGCGCGCACCGGGCTTCGACGGCCGCGTCGGCCGACTGTCACTTCAGCGCTGAGCTTGCGACATCGCGCGCAGCGCCGCGAGCGGCATCTGCGAGCTCGTCAACGCCGTGGGTTGCGCCGGCGCATCGACCGAGATGCCGAAGATCTCGAGGCACATCTCGTCGGTGGAGTTGCCTTCGCCGAGCGTGATATCGACCGGCGCCGAGAGGCCGGCATCCGCGAGCGCGCGCTGGACGAACGGATTCTCGAGCGTGTTGTTCCAGTGGCAGTTGATCGCGATCTTGTCGCCGGTGGCGACCGACGGCAGCTGCGCGATCGGCGCGTCGTAGGCGTACGTGCGCTGCCAATCGAAGTTCCAGCCACCATTCGCGAGACACTCACTCGCCGGATCGGCACCGCGCGCGGACGGCCGCGTGATCGTCGCATCGATGTGCGTGCCGACGAGATGCATGTGCGGATTCACCGAGTAGAGCTGCACGTTCGTCAGCGTGCCGAGATCGCCGACCGTGAAGTCCATGTGCTCGACGTGATCGGGCTTGTTCGCCGGGATCCGGAACTCCGGCGACGAGGTGCGATCGTCCGGATCGGCAAGGAGGTTTGGCGCCGCCGTGGCGTTACCGAACGCGCCGACGAAGTACATCTTCTGCGGCCACACCGTCGACGTGCGCAGATCGATCGACGTGGTGTCGGGCGCGGCGACCGTACCGGCCGGGTGATAGTGGATCTGGAGCACCATCTTCGCGCCTTGCAGCACGGGCACCGCGAGCTCCGACGGCGTCTCCATCGGCTGATTGCCCGGCGTCCAGATGTTCACGATCAGGTCTTGCGGCAATTGCTCTGCACTGCAATCCCACGGCACGCCGACCGTGTGCGACGCGATCTGATTTGCGGCCGTGCCCGTCGCGAACACTTCGCTGATCACCGCGTGGTGAACGACGAGCGGATTGCCCGGACGAACCTGCAGACCCGTGAGCCACATGCCCGCCGCGGCCGCGCCCGGATCGAGCACCGTGCACATGAACTGATCGCGCGTGCCGCTCGCCGAGAACGGCGTGGTCGGCGAGATCGTCTTCGTCACGCCCGAGAGCATCGGCGGCGTCGGGACATTCACGGTCGCCGTGGTGCCCTTCTGCATGCCGCCCGTGACCCAGTCGTGGATCGTTTGCTTCTCGGTCGCCGAGAGCCGCGGATCGTCCTTCCACGTGTAGCGCGGCGTGCAGTCGGGCGACTCCTGCGCGTCGAACGGCGGCATCGTGTTGCCGTCGATCTGCTCGAGCATCTTCTTCGAATTCGACGCCGCATCGTCGTACTCGACGAGCGAGAACGGCGCGATGCCACCCGGCTGGTGGCAGCTCATGCAGTGCTCGCTGACGATCGGCGCCACGTTGCCGAACCAGGTCACACCTACATTGCCGCCTGCGTCAGGTGGCGGATTCTGCGTCGCGTCCGTACCACATGCCGCAGTAACCAACAGGATCGCTATCGCGTGGCGCATCTCGGGATGGAAAAGCAACGCGCGTGCCGTCGCGAAATCCGTCAGTTACGGTGCGTCGGGCGGCGCATCCATGTAGATGTGGGCGTCCTCGTAGACCTTCGCGTCCATGTAGACGTGCGCGTCGTCATAAACCTTCGCGTCGATGGGCCTCGAAGCGTCGGGCTTTGGTTGGGATGCATCGGTCCCACAGGCACCGAGCGCGAACAGCAAAATCCACCGCATATCCGTGACTACGCAGCTTCGCGCGGTCACAGGACACGGAATCGCAGCTCAGTCGCAGTCGCCGTCCTGGCACGTGCAGACGCCGTTGCACTCGTTCACGATCTCGCCGGTGTCGAAGAACTGCTTGATCTGACGGCGCGTGGCGGCCTGCGTGCGCGTCAGATCGTGCATCGACGGGTCGATCTTCGGCGCCGGGATATTCGTGACGGGCGCTGCCGGAGCTCCACCATCCATGATGAGGATCGCACTCGCTCCCGCGGCGAGCGGCGAGGCTTGAACTTGGAGGCCCCACGGCGTGACCGGCGTGGGCCCGAGCACCGGGATGCCCATCGAGCGCGCTTGCCAGTAACTGCCGAGGTTTGGCACCTGCTCGTCCGACAGCGCGATCTCCATCAGCAGCTGCTTCGCGATCGGTGCCGTCGGCGCGCCGTTCAACACGCTGTTGACCACGCCCGAGCCTTCGACCTTGTCCCAGCGCATCTGGCACAGGCCGATCGCGAGCGTATCGTCGAGCGAGTCGTTGTACCCGCCGTTGAGGATCGTGCGGTACTGCGGCCAATCGGCCGAGCGATCGAGCAGCAGCGAGTAGTTCGCACCACCGACGCCGAGCACCGCGCGCGGGATCGTGGGCTCGTACGCCATCACCGCGGTGCCGAAGATGCCGCCCTGCGAGAGGCCGTAGTAGTAAACGCGCGTCGGATCCGTGAGCGGCTTGTTGTTGTTCGCCGCGTCGACGAACAGCGTCTGCGCGAACGTCGTACGCAACGCGCGCGCGAGCGTGACGTGATTGACGAGGCCCTGCTCGAGCACCTCGAACACCTGATCGGCGTTGTTGAGATCATTCAACGTGGACACCACGTTCGGGAGATCGCCCGTGCTCATGCCGCGCATGTCGGTGCCGACGATCACGAGGCAATCTTCGGCGGCGGTCTGGCGCTGCACACCACCCGAGGCTTCATCCGAGCTGCCCATCAGGCCGTGGCCGTAGACCACCGTCGGGACCGGCGTGGCCGAGGTGTACGCGCAGGCCGGCACGATCGCGACGAACGGAATCTGATACCAGCCTTGCTGCTCCGGCAGATCATCTGCGTCGCGCGCGATCACGACACCGGGATTGAACTTGCCGCTATTCGTGAGGAACAGCGGCGCATCGAACGTGCCCGTGATCTTGCGCTTGATCTGCGAGCCGTCGTCGATCGGCGCGTCCGTGGTGATCGTGTACGCGATCGGATGCGAGTCGAGCGCGGCGACGGCGCGATCGCGCGCGGCGATCATGTCGCGATGCAGGAAGTCATCCGACGCGACCGTGAAGTCCCACGCGACCACGAGATCGCTCGACGGGAAGCCCGCGTCATCCAACGCGTCCAACACTTCCTTCAGGCGCGGCCGCTCGTTCTCGAGCAACGCGTGATCGGTGTGCTTGCCATCGCGCAGTGCCGCGAAGCCCGGCGGAATCGGCAGGTCGCCACCGTCCTTCGCCTTCACCTTCGTGGTGATCGCGACCGCGTAGCGATGGCCACCGGTCAGGCGTTGCGACGGGCGAATGAACAGCGCTTGCGAATCCGGCGTGGCCTCGGCCTGCGCATCGATCTCGGCGAAGTGCGCGATCCGTTTGTTGCCATCGGACATGTCGATGATGACCGTCGGCGAGTCCGGACCGATCGATAGGTCCATGTTGTCCGCGGGCGGCAGCCCATCGACCGACACGCCACCGGGGAACGACATCACCATCGGTGCCGCGGGCGAAAATCCATCGGCCTTGTTCCAGCCGGTGGGATCGATCTGCGCGTTGTCGAAGTTCGTCGGCAGTGTGGTCGCCGGGATCGCGAGGTGACGCCCCGTGGGTGTGGTCGCGTCGTCGACCTCGAACACCGACGACGGCCACGGCGTCATGCAGTGATTGACGCCCAACGGATTGCACTGCGCCTCGATCGGCAGCGCCGTATCACCGGAGCACGCCGCGACGACCAAAAGGGATAAGCCAAAGCCCCGCATCACCGGCGACGCTACACCGACTTCGGGAGCGGACAACGGGATTTCGGAGGATTCAACGCTATATTCATGAAGTGCGTTGGTTAGTTCTCGTCGCAGCGATGGGTTGTGGTGGCGGCTCGCCCGAGGTGAAACAGCCCGCCGGGACGGGCTCCGCGACGGCGCCGCAAAAGCCGGCCACCGGTAGCAACGCCGGCTCGGCAGCGACGGGCCCCACGGCTGCCGCCGACATCGGGTGCCTCACCACGACGTGCGCGTATCACCAAGGCACGAACCAATACTTCACGTGTCTCGCCGGTGGCGCGGGCGTGTGCTTTCACTTCGGCGCGGCATGCACGCCGAGCGAGAGCTGCATGATCGACGCGGCCGATAAGACGTACAAACAGTGCGCAAATCCGATCGAGGGCACGTGCCCGCAATTCGGTGCCGCATGCGCGCCGAAGAACCTGTGCATGTTCTCGTTCGACGACGGCCTGTACCACCACTGCGATGCTCCGAGCGGTGGCAGCTGCAAGAAGTACGGCGCGTTGTGCGCGCCCTGATTACTCTTCTTTGATCTGCTGCGACAGGTAGTTCTGTTCGCCGACCTGGCGGATGAGCTCGAGCTGCGTTTCGAGCCAGTCCGTGTGCTCTTCTTCGGACACGAGGATCTTCGTCATGAAGTCCTCGCTCGCGTTGTCACCGGCTTTGCGACACGCCTCGATGCCCTGGTTGAGGAACGCGATCGCGGCGTACTCGAGCTGGAGATCCGTCTCGAGCTGTTCCTTGACGGTCTCGCCGACATGCAGCTTGTGATAGCGCTGCAGGTTCGGGACGCCCTCGAGGAACAGGATCCGTTGGATCACCCATTCCGCGTGCTTCATCTCGTCGATCGACTCGTCGCGAATTTTCTTCGCCAGCCGGTCGTAGCCCCAGTTCTGGCACATCTTCGCGTGGATGAAGTACTGATTGATCGCGGTCAGCTCGTTCGTGAGCAGCTGATTCAAGAGGTTCAGGACCTCTTCGTTGCCCTTCATGGACGCGAGCGTATCGACACGAGTTGTCCCGCACAATCGCGCGGGGCTTCGTTCGATACACCGCGCGCTTCGAGCCGCTCGCGCAATTCGTCATGGCACATGCCGCAACCGGTACCAGCGCGGCAGGCTCGACCGATGTCTTCGACCGAGCGCGCGCCTTCATCGATCACCGCGTCGATATCGCGGCCTCGAGCGGGGTAACACATGCAGACGATCATCGGTTGAAATTGATAATGCATTTCAAAACCGGTTTCGTCAAGGCGTCAAAATGCGTGCATAAACGCTCGGAACTTCTATGATCTGATCCGTGTGGAAGATCCTGACGGCGGCTCTCGTAGCGATCGTGGCGTGCAAAGAAGACGCGCCGCCACCTCCGCCGCCGCCCGGTGATCTGGTCGTGGTCGGGCCCGGTGTGTTGCCGCAACAGGTGCTGCGCTATCGCGCTGCGAAGGGATCGAAAACGAATCTCGAAATCGAAATCGAGAGCACCGTGCTCGCGGGATCGGCAACGAGTCCGTCACCGCCGCTCGTGTTCGCGCTGACGTTAGTCGTGACCGATGTCGATGCGACGGGCGCGATGAAGCTCCAGGCGACGATTACCGATCTGACGACCCACGCGATGCCGGACGAACCGGGTGCGCCACGCGCGGAGCTCGATGCCCAAGCCGTGAAGGGCATGACCATCGACTACACGCTCCTGGCCGATGGAACGATCAAAGACGTGAAGCCCGCGGATCGCCCGCTCGCGGATGCCGCGAAGGAGCAAGTCGGCGCGCTCGCGCAGCAGTTGCCGAGCGTGGTGATGCCGTTGCCTCCGACGGCGGTGGGCGTGGGTGCGAAGTGGCGATCGAGTAAGCCGTTCGAAGCGGCAGGGCTGAAGCTGCAAAGCGTGACGACGGTTGACCTCCTCGGCATCAAGGATGGCGTCGTCACGTACGAGTCGACGTCGACGGTGCACGGTGCCGATCAGTCGATCACGGCTGAAGGGCAGACCGTGTCGGCGAAGGGCATCACGGGGCAATCGAAGGGACGCGGCTCGTTCGATCTCGCGGCGTTGAAGCAGGACACGCAGCTCGATGCCGAGCTCCACATGAATCTGCAGGTCGGAAGCGACGACACGGCGATGACGATGAAGACGTCGCTACGTACACACTGAAACGTAGATCATTCAGCTTCACTGTTTCGCTTCACCATTTGCCGTTTAGTCAAGTCGATTGGGAGCAGCGGCGCGACAGACACTCAGCCCGTCATCCTCTCGACGATGACGACGCGGCGTTCTCTCGTCGGACGCGCAGCCAATCGCTGACGATCGACGCGGCGGACGGACGGCACGACGTTCTCTCGTCGCCCAATCAAATGGTAAATGGTGAAGCGAAACAGTGAAGCTGAATTAATTACCATCGACGGCGATCGACGCGCCGACCAACCCCGTGATGTCCATCTCGGCACCGACGTCGTAGAGCGTCGCCTCGTACGGCGTGTACGCGAAGCAGCTGCCGGGCGAGCCCGAATACACCGTGCCGGTATGCGCTCCGGTCACCGGATGGATCTCGTAGCTGTACGAGCACGCATCGGGCGTGATCGTCTTCAATCCGAACTTCGGCACCGTGGGCGTGGAGCACGTCGCCGGTCCCTTGTAGACCTCGATGACATCGACGGGCACGGTGCAGCCCGAGTTCGAGAAGTACGAATACACGTACGAGCCGAGCGGGACGCAGCGAATCGTGCCGTCCGGCAACTTCACGGGCTCGCACTGCGCGCCGAGCTGCGAGTCGTAGAGCACGTACGGATCGCGATAGCGGAGCCCGTCCGGCGTGGTGTTGTGGATCAACTGGACGCGATGCACTTGCCCGGAGTCCGCGACGTAGTCCATCTGCGCCGGCGTGATCGCGTTGCCGAGCGAGTAGTACGTGTAGCCGGTGGTTGCGGTCGTCGACGTGCAGGAGCCACCCGACGGGTAATAGAGCGGCGTGCTCGGCGTGGTCCCGCTGACTTGATAGTAGGTCTCGCTCTCGTCCGCGCACGACGTCGACGGAAACGTGTACGCGTATGCCGGCGGATTGCAGGTGTTCGCGAGCGCCATCTCCGGTTGCGCGCAGCTCGCATCGTGCGCGTAGTACGCGTAGCGCGCGTCGATCGGAACGCAGCGCGAGGTCTGCGCTTGCGTGCCGTACTCGTATTCGATCGCGCAATCGAGATCGAGCATCGAGTCGTGCAGCGCGTACGGGAACCGCATGCCGTCGTCGGATTGGAAGAACCGAGCGCCGAGCCGGCCCGTCGTCGAATCCGGCGCGCTGATCGAGAGCTTCACGAGATCCGTTGCCGGCACTGCCGTGCCGAACGCGTAGATCGCGTCGCTCGCACTTCGCGTGATCGCGGTGCCGCACGTGCCATCCGAATTCTTGTAGCGATACGTCGCCGGTGTTTGCTGGGCACCACGCAAGTACAACGTGGCCGGGCGCGAGACGCAGCCGACGGTGCCGGAGTCCAGGTAGTACTTCGCCGGCGCTTGCGGGCACACGCTATCGACGTAGTAGTGCAACGCCTTCTGCTGGCACCCGGCGTCGAGGTAGACGACCTCGCCGTTGTACTCGGGCAGGCAGTAGTAGTTGTTGTCGGTCCACGGCCCGCTGATCGAGCACCCTTCTTTTTTCTGCGCGTCGTAGAGGCCGGCCCACTGGCGCGTGCCGTCGGCGAAGTCGTACCAGCTGAGCTTCAGGCGCGAGCCGGACGTCGCGCCGTCATCGAGATCGGAGCCACTCGCATCGAGCTTCGACGAGTTGTCGGCATCGACGTTGTTCGGAGCGCTCGGGCTACACGCAGCTACAACGCAGATCGCGGCGAGCCAGCGCATCCATAGATGATGCCCGATGGCGGGTGCCGATTCCAGCGCCCGCCTTCGGCGTGCCCTGAATCGGCACACGCCACGTCATCGTTTTCCGGTCGCCCTCAGTCGACGAGACCGAGCAATTCACGAGCTTCGGGGTCCGGCGGCCGGCACACGACGCGGTCGACCGTGGCCATCTTCGCGTGGATCACGTCACACACCGGCGTGAACGAGGCCTTCTGGAACGCGCGGATCGACGCCTGGTTGTGCGCCTCGATCAGCGCCCAGCTGCGATACGCATCGGTCGCGCGCAGCATCTTCGTGATGTGCTCGAGCATCGCCGGCGCGACCGCACGACCACGCGCGGCCGGTGCCACGTACACCGAGTGGATGTACGCGTCGTACTTCATCATCTGCAGCGTGCGCTGGAGCTCCGGAACTTCGACCGGGCCACGCGCTGTCCACGCGACACCCGCGGGCCGGATGCCGATCTTCGCGAGCACCATGTGATCGCCGCGGCGCCAGAACTTCTTCGCCGTGAGCTCGTCGAGCGAGAGCTGTTCGAGCAGATCCGCGCGCGCGTGCTCGTCGAGCTTGTCGTACGCGGCTTCCGTCAGATCCGCGAGCTCGAGGCCCGGAGCCAACTCGATGCCGTGCGTGTAGAGCTGACCGCGATAGAGGCCATAGCGATCGTACTGCGCGACGCTCGCCGCCGCGCTGCGGATCTTCGTCCATGCCGCACGCGCTTGCGCCGCCGCGACCGACGGGGTCTCGCGTGCACGGCGCGCTCGCCGCGCGACGCTCGTATACGTGCGACCGACTTGCGCCGCCGCCGAGTGGCCCCACACGCGCACCGCGAGTGCGGGTTGCTTCGAGCTCGGCAACGTCGATAGCGGATATTCACCGGCGCCGGTCACGACATCGAGCGCGACACAGCCGCGACCACGCGCCGCGATCGCTTCGTTCTGGAGCAGGCGCTGCGGCCAGCCCTTCGACGCGAATTGCGGATCGACGGCCATCGCGAGGATCACGGCGCGATCGGCATCGTCGACGACGAGCGCCGACGCGACCGCTTCACCGGTAGCATCGTCCAACTTCGCGAGGCGAACCCTGCCCTGCTTGCCGAGCTCGAGCGCGACGTCTTCGAGCAACGCCGCCGCTTCGGCATCCGCGAGCGGCGACGGTTCATCGCGCTCGGCCCACTCGAGTCGCGACAGCCGGCGCAACACGCTCATGCCCTTGCGCAGGTCGTTGAGATCTTCGCCGTACGTGGTGACCGCGCCACCGTGATCGGTGGCTTCGGCCGGGGCCATCGCGAGCGCGATCCGATTCGCGCCGCCGGCCGACAGCGAGCTATCGACGGCAAAGCCCGCGGCACCGAGACGCGTGACGAGGTTTGCACGCACGCGCGATGGATCGGCGAGCGGCTCGAGATCGATCACGTCCCAATTCGCGGCGTCGTCGGCAAGCGTCTTCGCGATCGCTTGGCCCGCGCGATCTTCCCAACCGGTGCGCGCGAGCAGATCCAACGACGGCGGCCGCGGGCCGGCATCGCCCATCATGCGGAGCTCGCGCGTATCCATCAACGCGACCTTCACGCTGCGCTTATAGAGCGGCGCCAAGAACACGATCTGTCCGGCTTCCTCGCCTTCGGTCGCACGACCGACCAGGACGTGAAGCTCCGCGTGGAGCGTGTTGTGATACGCGAGCCACCACGGGATCAGCCAGTCCGGCCCGCGGAACAGCTGGCTCGGACCGCTACCGGCGAGCCCGCGCCATTCGCCCTCGATCGTGCGGAGCACGTTCAGCTCTCGCACTACCGTTACGTCGATTGCCATTCGCCTCGCGAACGTATCACGCGAAACCTCGAGCGCGTTGCGGTTGGCAACGTCAGGTTCCTGCGATGTTGCCGGATGCGGCGCGCGAGCCGAGAAATTCGGGTCCACGCACCCGGTAGTGCATCACCGGTGCCCGATATGAGGAGCGCAAGCGACGAATGTAGAGCCCGCAGCCCTGCGAAGCAGGGGCTCGGCCGAAGGACGAGCGCATCCGAAGGATGCCTGCGGGCGAATTAGCTTCTAAAGACCCGGGCGTAGAAGCCGTCGGTCCCGTGGCGATCGGGCGTCAGTGCGAGCGCTTCGCCGTCACCGAGCCGCTCGGCCCGATCTGCCGGCCACAGCTCTTCGAGCGGCACCGGCGTCAGAGGAACCTGCTCCGCCACGCGCTGATTCTCGGCCGCGAGCACCGAGCACGTCGCGTAGACCAACAAGCCGCCCGGCGCGAGCAGGCCGCGCGCGGTGTTCACGATCTCGAGCTGGCGCTTCGCGAAGCCGGCGATCTCGGATTCGCGCAGGCGCCACCGCGACTCGGGATTGCGACGCAACGCGCCGGTGCCGGTGCACGGCGCATCGACAAACACCATGTCCGCTTTCGCGTGGAGTTGATCGAGCTCGCGATCGTCGACGCGCAACGCCCGCGCATTGGAGACCTTGCCGCGACGCGCGCGCCGGCGAAGCTCCTCGAGCTTCTTGTCATCGATATCGGTCGCGATGATCCGGCCGCGATTCGCGAGCCGCGCGGCGATCGCGAGCGTCTTGCCGCCGGCGCCCGCGCAGTAATCGATCACGAGCGGCTTCGCGCTGCTCGGCGTGGCGAGCTCGGCGAGGAGTTGACTGCCTTCATCTTGGGCTTCGAACGCGCCCGCTTCGAACGCCTTCGTCGCGAACAAGTTCGTACGCGAATCGATGATCAGCGCCGTATCGGAGTGCGCGCCGGCGTGGGTCTCGAGCTTCTCGGCCTTCAGCGCGGTCGCGAGCTCGTCGCGCGTGGTGATCAACGTGTTCGCGCGCACCGTCATCGGCGCCCGCTCGTTCAACGACCGCGCGAGGGCTTCGGCGCGATCGCCGTGATCGGCGACGAACATCTCCGCCAACCAATCGGGAAACGATGCGCCCAACGCGATCCGGCGCGCGGGCTTTCGCTCGGCCGCGATCACCTGATCGACGCCGAGCACGGCCGCGCGATCGAGCCCCTCGGGCAAGCGTTGTGGATCGAGCTGGCCTTCGAGCACCAACAGCACGAGCAGCCGATCGAGATCTTTCGGTGCCTGCTTCGTCGGCCGCGCGCGTTCGATCGCGAGGTCGATCCGGCGCAGGTTGCGGACCATGCCGTAGAGCGTCTCCGAGATAAACCGGCGCTCGTGACCGCCGATCCAGCGCTCCTTGCGAAACGTGATCGCGAGGCGATCCGTCACGAATCCCCAGTCCATGCGCGTGCGTTGCCAGAGCTCGAGGAGTGTCGCGCGCAGGCGGCCTCCATCGGCGACAGCGAGCGCTAGCTTGGGATCGTCGGGCACGGACGGCTTCTACCACACGGGCTTACTACTGCGCCCTCCGCGCGCGCCGGGCCTAGCGCTACCCGATCCTTCACACACGCAGACCTATCGAGCCACGCCACACCCTGCTAGCTTGGAAGTTCCGATGGCTCGCGTGATCAGGCTCCCCGATAAAGGTCGCCTGCTCGTGTGCACCGATCTTCAGGGCTGCATGCGCGATTACCTGCGTATGGTCGAGGTCTTCGAACAGGCCCTGATCGACTACGGCGGCGACGTCCACCTGATCTTCACCGGCGACCTCATCCACGGCCCGCACATCGAGCCCGAGGACTGGCCGGACTTCCTCGGCGAGTACTATCGCGACGCCAGCGGCGACGTGATGATCGCCTACAGCCAGCTCGCGGCGCAGTATCCCGGTCGCGTCCACGCGCTCCTCGGCAATCACGAGCACGGCCACGTCGGTGGACCGCATACCGCGAAGTTCGCGGCCGACGAAGTCGCCCTGCTGGAGCACATCCTCGGCCCGTCGGCGACCGCCCGGATGCGCGGCATCATCCACACGTTCGCACTCGCCGCGGTCTCGCGGTGCGGCGCGGTGTTCACGCATGGCGCGCCGGCGGCGGTGATCGATTCGATCGCGGATCTGGAGAACGCCGACCTGTCGGGCGCTGGGTTCGCGAGCCCGCTCGACCTCCTCGATACGCCGATCGTCGGCAAGGTCCTGTGGGCACGCTCGGCGACGGAAGCCGAGGCACGCCGTTTTTTGAAGGCGACCGGCGGCACGATGAGCATCTACGGCCACGACGTGATTCCGGAGGGCTTCGAGAAGATCGGTGACGAACAGATCATCGTCTCGACCTCGTTCGGCCTGTTCGATCAGAACAAGGTGTTCCTCAACCTCGACCTCGCGGCGAAGTATCGCGGGGTCCGAGATCTGCGGATCGGCCACGAGATCGTGCCGCTTTACCCGGATAAGGCCCCTGCCCGGCTGGGCGGTCGCGCCGCTTCCTGATTGCTTTTCGACAGTTAAAGGTCCTTGCGTCGGGGCCCGTAAAGCCTTACATCTACCCGCCGCTATGAAGGACACCGCTGGTCACCCGCATTACCGCCCCGCCCACATCACCTGTGCATGCGGCGCGGTCCACGACACGTTCTCGACGCGCGGAGATTTCGGCATCGATATCTGCAGCAACTGCCATCCGTTCTTCACGGGCAAGCAGAAGCTGATGGATACCGCTGGTCGGATCGACCGCTTCAACAAGAAATACGCGAAGGCGCAAGCGCCTAAGTGATCTGTCTTGTTCGAGTCCCAGAACTTTAAAGACAAGATGGCGATGCTCAAGCGTCGCCACGAAGAAGTCGGGGCGCTCCTCGGTACTGCCGAGGTCATCAACAAGCGCGCCGAGTTCATGAAGCTGTCGCGCGAGCACGCCGAGCTCGACCCGTTGGTCGCGGCGTGGTCGCAGTACGAGAAGATGCTCTCGGATCTCGAGCAGGCGAAACAGATCGCCGACAAAGAGTCCGATGCCGAGCTGAAAGAGCTCGCGTTCGAAGAGATCAAATCGATCGAAGCGCAACGCGAGAGCGCCGAACAGGCGATCAAGATCCTTCTGCTTCCAAAGGATCCGATGGACGGCAAGAACGCGATCGTCGAAATCCGTGGCGGCACGGGTGGCGACGAAGCGGCGCTGTTCGCCGGCGACCTCTACCGGATGCTCACGCGGTTCGCGGAGCGTCAGGGCTGGAAGGTCGAAGTCATGTCGATGAACGAGGGCACCTCGGGTGGCATGAAAGAAGTGATCATGATGGTCGAAGGCAAGGACGTGTTCTCGAAGCTCAAGTTCGAGTCCGGCGTTCATCGCGTCCAGCGCGTGCCGGCGACCGAAGCCGCGGGCCGGATCCACACGAGCGCGGCCACGGTCGCGGTCTTGCCGGAAGCCGAAGAAGTCGACATCGCGATCAACGAGAAGGATCTCAAGATCGATACGTATCGGTCGTCGGGTGCCGGCGGTCAGCACGTCAACACCACGGACTCGGCGGTGCGGATCACGCACCTCCCGACGGGCGTGGTCGTCGCGTGTCAGGACGAGCGGTCGCAGATCAAGAACCGCGCGAAGGCGATGAAGATCCTGCGCTCGCGGATCCTCGAATCGGAGCGCGAGAAGCAAGCGCTCGCAGAAGCGGCGTCGCGCAAGCAGCAGGTCGGCTCGGGTGATCGCAGCGAGAAGATCCGCACGTACAATTTTCCCCAGGATCGCGTCACCGATCACCGGATCGGCCTGACCAAGCACAACTTGCCCGCGATCATGGATGGCCAGCTCGACGACATCGTCGAGGCATTACGGGCCCACGACCAAGCCGAAGCACTCAAAGCACAAGCCGGCATATAATGGCCGGATGGGTGGTCTCCGGTTGGCGGGAGCGATGCTCCTGGTGTGTGGTTGCGTTCGAAGTAATGCGGTGAGCTGCGACGACCGCGAGTGTCCGGTGGGCACCGTGTGCGACGACGTCAATCAGATCTGCGCCACCGTCGATCAACGCGCCGCATGTGACGGCAAGGCGGAGAACGACGCATGCATGTACACGCAGATCACGGGCACGTGCATCAACGGCTCGTGCATCAGCGCGTCGTGCGGGGATGGCGTCGTCCAACCGGGCGAGGTCTGCGACGACGGCAACAAGGTATCGGGCGATGGCTGCTCCTCGGACTGCGCGTCGAACGAGACCTGCGGCAACTTGAAGATCGATGTCGTCGCGCACGAAGAATGCGATGACGGCAATCACCTCGATCACGACGGGTGCTCGAGCACGTGCAAGATCGAGCAGCCGCATTGGTTGTTGCATCAGCTGCGCATTCCGTCCCGCTATAACGCCGCGATCGCGTACGACTCGAAGAAACGCCGGGCACTCATGTTCGGCGGCACCGTCGGGAACGGTGCACTCGCCGACACGTACGAATGGACCGGCGTTGATTGGGCGAAACTGGCGCCCGCACACACGCCACCCTCACTCGCCGGTGCTCGGATGGTGTACGACGAGGCGCGCGAACAGATCGTGATGTTCGGCGGGAAACTCCAAAACACGATCTACACGAATGGCACGTGGCTCTGGGATGGTGCCGACTGGCATGCCGCGACGACCGTCGGCCCTCCACCACGCGATGGCTTCGCACTGGCGTACGACAAGAAGCGCCAGAAGGTCGTCTTGTTCGGTGGAGAATTCACATCGAGCGAGTCGACCTCGAACCTGGACGAGACGTGGGAGTGGGACGGGACCTCATGGACGCAAGTAACGCCGGCGACCAAGCCCCCGCCACGCTACGACGGGGTGATGGCCTACGACGACGCGTTGCAAGCGATCGTCCTCGTCGGCGGTCGCACGGCGTTCAGCACGATGAAAGCCGATACGTGGACCTACGACGGTGCGTGGCACGACGTTACCAACGGCACGCAGCCCATCGTCGCGGACGCTGGGCTCGCCTGGGATGCAGGGGCTCAGGAGCTCGTTCTTGCCGGCGGCGTAAGCACCGTGACTGATCAGGCCGTGACGTGGACGTGGAACGGCTCCGCGTGGACGAACCGCGGCAACCTCGGCTATTCGGCGCGCCAGCAACTGATGCTCGCCGAGACCAAGGATGGCTTGCTGCTGTACGGGGGGACTGCATCGGGCACGCCGCAGAACGACACGTACACGTACGCGCTTCACGTGGTGCGCGCGGTGACCAATCCCGTCCCACGGGCTCGTGCAACCACGACGATCGATCCCGTCCGAGGACAACTCGTGATCCAAGGCGGGACAAAAGGCTTCGGCCAATTCGATACCGACACCTGGGTGCAGACAAGGACGGGTGGCTTCACGCAACTCACCAGCGGCAACCCGACGGGTCGGATGTACAACGCGGCCAGCTACGATCCGATCTCGCGGCAGATCGTGATGTTCGGCGGCTTCGCCGACACGTCGGGGACGACCTCGAATGCGGAGACCTGGCTCTGGAATGGTACCGCGTGGACCGCAGGACCGAGCGCCGGTGCGCCGAGCTCGCGCGGCGGTCACGCGATGGCGTTTGATGGCACCGCGACGATCGTCACCGGCGGCGAGACCGATATCGGCCTGTACGCGAACGGAGCCGCGGCATGGAATGGCTCGGCATGGAGCACCGTTGCTGCCTCGACGCAGTTCTCGGAATCGTCGGCGGCATACGATCGTTCGTCGAAGCAGCTCGTGATCTTCGGCGGCGAGATCGGCGAAGGCACTCCTTCCGCCATCACCTACACGTTCGACCACGCTGCGTGGAGTATGCCCGCGACGGCAATCACGCCGAGCGCGCGATACGGAGCCAGCTTCGCGTGGAATCCCGCACGTCAACGCCTGACGATGTTCGGCGGCGGCGTGGGGTCGTATCAATTCGACGACGCGTTTGAATGGCACGGCGAAGCCACGCCACCGTCGTGGGATCCGATCGCGCTCGCCGCCCATCCGACCGCGCGCGTCGATCATCAGAGCTACACCTCGCTCGACGGCACTGGCATCACGATCGCCGGAGGCACCTCGAACACGGCGTACCAAGATGACCGCTGGGAGTTGCGCTGGGACGGTCCCGGCATCGACGAGCAGTGCGATGACCGCGATCTCGATGGCGACGGCCTGAAGGGCTGCGACGATCCGGACTGCTGGTCGATCTGCACACCACTGTGTCCGCCGGGCACGGTGACATGTGATCCATCGCTGCCGAAGTGCGGCGATGGTGTGTGCGATAGCGGGCGCGAATCGTGCGAGACCTGTCCGAGCGATTGCGGCGGTTGTTGATCTAAGATCATCGGGTGAGGCGTTTTTGGCTGCTCGTGGTGTTCGCGAGCTGCGTCGATTCTAATTCGGTCACGTGCGGTGATCGGTTGTGCCCCGCCGGCACCGTCTGCGATTCGCACTCGCTGTGCGTGTTGCCCGAGCAAGTAAGCGCGTGCGCGAACGGCTCGGCCGACATGGCGTGTACGTACGGCGATGGCTCGGCAGGCTTTTGCACCGGCGGCACGTGTCTCGTACCGAGCTGCGGTGATCACATCGTCGAGCACGGCGAGATGTGTGATTCGCCGACGGATGGCTCGAAGTGCTCTTCGGACTGCAAATCGGATCTGACGTGCGGCAATCACATCGTCGATCTCGCGACCGGCGAGAGCTGTGACGATCAGAACCACGTCGATGGCGATGGCTGCTCGAGCAACTGTCAGGTCGAAGTTCCGACCTGGACCGAGCGCGTGATCCATCCCGGGACGCGTTATGCCGGCGCCGCGGCATACGATAGTCACCGCGATCGCGTCGAAGTCTTCGGCGGTCTCGGCACCGGCACCACGCTCGCGGATCTGATCGAGTGGGATGGCGAAACCTGGATCCGCCCGTATCAAGCAACAGCACCGTCACCGCGCGACACGCCGGCGATGGCGTACGACGCGGATCTGGGTGTCACGCTGCTCTTCGGTGGCGAGCTCCAGAACCTCGTGGTCTACGGCGATTCGTGGACGTGGGATGGCAACACCTGGCGTGTCGTCGACGGGGTTGGCCCGCAACCGTCGTCCGCTGCGGCGATGGCCTACGATCCACGCGACAAGGTTGTCGTGTTGTTCGGCGGGCTCACGGGTGTCGCAACGGCGAGTCCGAGTAGCGGCGAGACGTGGGAATGGAACGGCGCGTGGATCAAACAATCACGGGCCGTCGCACCGACAAAACGGTATGGCGCGTCGATGGCCTACGATCCGAAGCACGGCGCGATCGTGATGGCCGGCGGTGTCGCCTCGCGGACAAATCCGCAGCAGACCGTTGCCGAGACGTGGACCTACGCAAACCACACGTGGACGCAGGTCGCGAATGCGAACACCCCCGTGAACCTCGCCGGTGGCGTGCTCGCGTGGGATCCGCAACTCGAGAAGCTCGTGTGGTTCGGCGGTCGCGTCGGTTCGGTGGTAACGAGCGCGATCTATGCGTGGGATGGCAGCACGTGGACGCAACTCGGCGCGACGATCCCGAACACCACGCAAGCCGATCAGCAAGGTGCGAGGTTTCGCGATCACGTCGTCCTGTTCGGCGGTCGCAACGGGGGTGGTGTAGCGACCGACGTGACCGAGCTATGGTCGGCACAAACCTTCACGGCCGTCCCCGAAATCGGCATGCGCTATGGCGCGATGGCCGCGAACCTGCCGCTCGCGCGCAGCGCGGTGTTCTTCGGCGGCTACACGCAACAGGGCACGAACCAGGCGCAGAACGATACGTGGCGGTTCACGACCGACGGCGACTCGTTGCTATCGATGTCAGGTCCCGATTCGCGCGGGTTCGCGTGCATGGCGTGGGACCCGCTGCGCAAGAACGTGATGATGGCGCTCGGCGCGGAGACCAACACGTACCGCCTCGATACGTGGACGTTCGATGGCTCCACGTGGACGAATCAACTACCGGCACAACTCCCGACGAAGCGCGATCACATCGCGTGCGCGTTCGACGGCTCGACCATCACGATCGTAGGCGGCGCTAATCCCGGCGCGATCATGGATGCGTGGTCGTGGACCGGGACGACCTGGCAACCGACGGCGCTCGATCCGGGCATCGCTGCGCGTAATGACGTCGCCGCCGCGTACGATGCAGATGTCGGCATGGTGATGTTCGGCGGCTCGGTCAATCTCGCGCCGACGTACGCGGATACGTGGACGTTCGCCGCGTCGACGTGGAATTCGGTCACGGGCTTCGCACCGTCGGCTCGCAATCGTCCGGTGATGGTGTGGAATCCAGCGCGCGATCGCGCCGTGCTCGTCGGCGGTAATCGCGCCGCGGTCGACGTCTACGAGTTCGACGGTCAGTGGCACGCGGTCAACGCGATCAACGCACCACCAGAACGTCACGGCATGACGGCATGGACCTCGCTCGACGGCGGCGGCGTCGAATTCTTCGGCGGCCAAGAGAGCGATCCATTCGCGTCGACGCCCGCTACCGCAACGGATGGTTACGAGCTCCGCTACGTGTCCGCGATCCCGCACGAGAAGTGCGATGGCACCGACAACGATCGCGACGGTCTCGTGCGCTGTGACGATCCGGACTGCTGGACGATCTGCTATCCCGCCTGCCCGCTCGCGACGACGTGCGACCCATCGAAAGGTCCGTACTGCGGCGACGGCGTTTGCGATGCGCCGCGCGAGACCGGCCACACGTGCCCGGCCGATTGCCCGGTCACCGTGCAATGTGGCGATGGCTACTGCGACACCGGCGAATCCACACAGACGTGTCCGGGCGACTGCCCATAAGTCCATGGCGCCACCGACGCCGAAACTGTTGGACGATTTATGAGGCAACTCTGACGTTCAAAGCTCGTCGGTAATGTGCGTACGATGGTCGTGTGAGGGGTCATTGGTTGCTCGCTATCGTGGCGAGCTGTGTGAACAGTAATTCGGTCACCTGTGGTGATCTGCTCTGTCCCGCCGGGACGGTCTGCGACTCGCAGCACTCGCTGTGCGTGCTGCCCGAGCAGCTCTCGGCGTGCGCGGGCGGCTCCGCGAACGCGCCGTGCATGTACGGCGGCAGCAACAGCGGCTTTTGCACCGACGGCACGTGTCTACCGCAACGCTGCGGTGACTCGCTCGTCAACGGCGATGAAGCGTGCGATGCGAAGACGGATCCACCGACGTGCAGCGATGACTGCAAATCGGATCTGACGTGCGGCAATCACATCGTCGACGTGATGCAAGGCGAGCAATGCGACGATCAGAATCATGTCGACGGCGATGGCTGCTCGAGCCACTGCCAGATCGAAACGCCGACGTGGTCGCAGTTCTCGCTTCACCCCGGCAAGCGATTCACCGATCAAGGCGGAGTCGCGTACGACACGAGTCGCGATCGGATGATCGTGTTCGGCGGCAACGCGGTTGGTAACTCCGCCGTGCCGACGAGCGACCTCCTCGAATGGGATGGCGAGCACTGGATCCGGCCGTATCAGGCTGCGGGGCCGAGCGCACGTGACGGCGCGGGGCTCGCGTACGACGTCGACAAGGGTGTGACCGTGATGTTCGGCGGCTACGCGAACGGCTCGCGCGGTGACACCTGGACGTGGGATGGCATCACGTGGAAATCGATCGACGGTGCGGGACCACCGCCGACGGGCAATGCCGCGATGGTCTACGACGCGAAGCGCAAGGTCATCGTGTTGTTCGGCGGACAGCACGACATTCCGACGACGGTCTACACGAACGACACGTGGGAATGGAATGGCACCTGGTCGAAGATCACCACGCCGACTGCGCCGTCGATTCGCTGGGAGGCGATGATGGCGTTCGATCCGAAACACGGGAATGTCGTGCTCGTCGGTGGCATCAACCCGCAAGCCGACGCGATGCCCAAAGCCGACACCTGGATCTACGCGGATCACACGTGGACCGAGATCACGACGGCGAACACGCCGACGAATCTGATCGGCGGTTCGATCGTTTGGGATCCGGCGAGCCAGAAACTGCTGTTGCTGGGCGGCGCGACGAACGGTCCCGCGGTCAATTCGATCTATGCGTGGGATGGCGCGACCTGGACGAAGCTGACGCAGACACTTCCGGTCGCGCGGGCGTCGATGTTCGCAGCGACGGTACGCGATCACATCGTGATGTTTGCCGGCAATACCACCGGGACGAGCGACGACACCGTGCTCTACGCGAATGGCGTGTTCACGACGGTGGCGGATCTCGGGACTCGCGTCTCGTCGAATGCCGTGAACCTGCTCGCATCGCGAAGCGTTCTCGTTCACGGCGGTTTCATCGATAACAGCGGAAACTCGACGGCGCAGTCGTGGTTGCTCTCGACCAGCGGCGACGCACTCGTGATGGGCACCCAACCCGAAGGCACCGCGCACGCGTGCATGACCTGGGATGTCGCGCATTCGAACGTGGTGTTGTGGGGCGGCCAGTTGACCTCGCCGACATGGACGTTCAAGACCAATGCGTGGACCAAGCTGACGCCCACGACGAGCCCGAGCCCCGCGCGGCTAAACCCGGGCTGCGCGTTCGACGGCACGGCGGTGACGCTGATGGGTGGCACGTTCGGTAACGGTGGACTCTCGGACGTGTGGTCGTGGGATGGCACGACGTGGGCGCAACAACCGGCGCCGCCGACCGGCGTCGGTCCCCGCAACAGTCAGGCCACGGCGTACGCGCCGGACCACGGCTTCGTGATGTACGGCGGTGGAACGATCGGCACGGGGAACCTCTCCGACTCGTGGACGTTCGATCACACGACCTGGTTGCCGGCGACGACCTTCGCACCACCAACGCGTGACAATCCGATCATCGCGTGGAACTACGCACGCGGGAAACTGATCATGGCCGGCGGTGCGGACGGCAACAGCATCGACACGTACGAGTTCGACGGTGCGTGGCACGTAGTCCCGGCGCTAAATGCGCCACCCGAGCGGCACAGCCAGTTCGGATTCTCGACGCTCGATGGCGGCGGGATCGCCGGATACGGTGGCACCGGGACGTTCGCGACGACGCCGGCCGATGGCTACGAGCTGCGCTGGATCTCCGATCTGCCGCACGACAATTGCGATGGCACCGATCTAGATCACGATGGGCTCACGCGTTGCGACGATCCGGACTGCTGGACGATTTGCTATCCGGGCTGCCCGCTCGCGACCACGGCGACCGGATGCGATCCGAGCAAGGGGCCGTACTGCGGCGACGGCATCTGCGATGGTCCCCGCGAGACCGGCCGGACGTGTCCGCACGATTGCACGGTGACCGCCGTGTGCGGCGACGGCTACTGCGACACGGGTGAGACAGCTGCGAGCTGTCCCGGCGACTGCATGTGATGCAACCTTTCGCTTCGTGCTGACGTCGTTATAGTCAGCGCGCATGAAGAAGCTGACCGGTGGTCTGGTCGTGATCGCGCTCGCGATCGGTGCGTGGTTTTGGTTCGGCCACAAGAAGTCGGGATCCGCCGGATCGTCGACGGCAACGGGCTCTGCGGCGGCGATGATCACGACCTCGCGCGATCGCGCGAAGCCCGCGGTGCCTGCCACGGTTTCGGGCACCGTGATCGATGCGGACAAGCACACGCCGATCGCCGGCGCGACGATCGCACTCGTCAGTAACGGCATGCTCGGCAGCGAGTTCTCCGTCGCGCAACCGACGGTCACCGCGATCAGTGATGCGAGCGGCGCGTGGACCGCGACGAATGTCCTCCCCGGCGCGTTCGTGATCACGGCGACCGCGGCGAGCTACCTCCCCGGCCGCGTGCCCGGCAAGGTGGCGGTTGCGAGCGGCGAGCAGAAGACCGGCATCGCGATCACGATGAAGGCCGGCGGCACGCTCGTGCACGGCACCGTCAGCGATATCGGTGGCGGTGCGATCGAAGGTGCGCGGGTCCGGTTCGTCGACGAAAACCGGCTCGATCTCTCCGCCGGTGAATACATCACGCTGACCCAGAAGGACGGCACGTACGGCATGACCGTGCCGGACGCGCATTGGACCGTGAAGGTCTCGCACGATGACTACGTCGCGCGATCCGATCAGGCGGACGTGCAAGGCAAGCCGATCACGCTCGACTTCACGCTCGTGCCCGGCGGCGCGATTCGCGGTCAGGTGATCGCGCGCGATACCGGCAAGCCCGTGCCGTTCGCGCTCGTCAAAGCATCGGGCCACGAGCGGTTCTCGGAGGGCGGACCGCAGACCGCGTGCGATGCCGACGGCAAGTTCACGGCGAAGGGCCTGCGCTCCGGCGTGATCGCGATCTCGGCGTTCGGTCGTGGCTACGCGTCGATCGCGCCGACCACCGTCGAGCTCGGCATCGGCGAACAGGTCCAGGACGTGCGCGTGGTCGTCGATCACGCGTTGTCGATCACCGGCACGACCGTGCAGAAGGGGAGCAAGACCGCGATCCCCGGCGTCAACGTCGGCGTCTTCTCGATGACGAAGGGCGCGCAGGTCGTGTCGCCGAATCCATCCGACGAGCAAGGTCGGTTCGCGATCGATGGCGTGCAGCCGGGCTCGTACATGATCTTCGCGCTCGGCGAAGGTGCGATCCCGAACATCGGCCAGCCGGTGACCGTCGTCGATAAGGATGTCGAGGTCACCGTCGAGCTCGAGCGCGGCGTCAATGTCAGCGGGCACGTCGAGCCACCGCAAGCGGCGGCGATCAACATCGAGATGACCGGGCCGGTCGGCATCGGCAACATGTTCGAGGCGGTGAAGACGATGATGGTCAACGGCACCGCGGATGCGCAGACCGGCGAGTTCGCCCTGCACAACGTGCCGGCGGGTGCGTTCAAGCTGATCGCGCGCGGCACCGCCGGGCCGACGGGCACGCAGCCGTTGATCGTGAGCGATCACGATCAGACCGGTGTTGTCGTGAAGCTCGAAGATCGCGGCGCGATCGCGGGGCGCGTGATCGATACGACGGGACAACCGCAGCCGAACTTCACGATCTCGACGCATCGCACGGACGATGACAAAGGGCCGGAGATGTTCACGATGAACATGGGCGCCGCCGAGCACACGAGCGGCGCCGACGGCACGTTCAAGATCGTCGGGCTCGAAGCCGGCACCTACGACGTCTCGGCTCGGCAACGCGATGACTGGGAGCCGGACTTTCAAGGCTCGGGCTCGACCGACAAGAAGAAGAAGGTCAGCGTGACGGTCGTCGTCGGACAAACCAAGGGCGACGTGGTGATCACCGTCGAAGCACGCAACGGCGTGATCACCGGCATCGTCACCGGCGGAGATAAGAATCCGGCGGCCGATACGTGGGTGACCGCGAAGCGCGACATGAAGTTGCCGACCTCGCCCAATGGTGGCGGCGACGACAACGACTTCGCGTCGGAGTGGGGCCCGACGAGCGAGCCCGTGCTGACGGGTCAGGACGGCAAGTTCACGATCAAGAATCTGAAAGCCGGCACGTACACCGTGTCCGCCGAAGGTCCACGCGGTGGCTCGCGCGCCGAGAAGAAGTCGGTCAAGCCCGGCGACTCCGTCACGCTCGAGCTCGCGCCGCTCGGCACGCTCGCCGGCAAGGTCACGAACGCCGGTGCACCGGTGACGCTCTACACGATCGACTGCCACGGCCAGACCGGGATCGAGCGCACGATCGCCGCCGCGGACGGTGCGTACGCAATCGAGCACCTCGCGCCGGGCAAGTACACGTGCGAGATCGAAGCCGATAGCGGCACCGCGAAGGACACCGTCGACGTCACGACGGGCTCCGTGACGAAAGACTTCGCGCTCACGGGCTGGGCGTCGATCACCGGCACCGTCGTCAGCATGTTCGACAAGTCACCGGTGCCAGGCATCGCCGCGATCGCGAGCGGCAATGAAAACGTCGGCGATATCCTCTCGGGCGGTGGCCCGCACACCGATCAGAACGGTCGGTTCACGCTGCCGAAGGTCAAGGTCGGTGAAGGCAACCTCGCGCTGATGTCCGATAGCTCGGGGTTCCAGCCGCTCGCGACGAAGCAGTTCACGGCGATCGCCGGCCAGAAGGTCGACATCGGCACGATCGAGATCGCGCCACCGCGCAAAGGCGATGCGGGCACGTTCGGGTTTGCCGTCGCAGCCGCGAAGGACGGACTGACCGTCACGTCGGTGAAGCCCGGTGGTCCGGCTGCGAATGCCGGCATCGCCGTCGGTGACACGATCACCGCGATCGACGGGCGCTCGGTCACGACGGACGACGAGCTGTCTTCGCTCAACTATCTATCGAGCGGGTCGATCGGTATCGGCGTGACCGTGCAGCTCACGATCAACACCAAACAGGTTCAGGTCACGAGCGTGAAGTGGTGAGTCGGGCGGTCACCGCAGATGGCGCTCGCACAGCTCGCGCCATCAGCGCCGACCGCCCTTCTTCGTTCCCTCGCTCCGCTTTCGCGCCGCGCGGAGCGCGCCGGCGGGCTGCGCTCGTCCGGACTACTTCACGAGCTTCGCGATCTGTTCCTTCATCTTCTTCACTTCGCCATCGACGTCGCCCTTTTCGAACCCACCGCGGATGTAACGAATCACGCCATCGGGATCCGCGAGCACCGTCGTCGGCATGTGATCCGAGCCGTACTTCGCGGCGACCGACGAATCCGGCGACAAGTAGACGAGCTTCATGTTGTGAAGCTTCAGCTTCTTGTGGAACGCCTTGCCCGTGTCCTTCTCGCTATCGAGATCGACCGCGACGAAGTCGACCTTGCCCTTGTAGTCCGGCGCGATGCCATCCCACGCCGGCAGCTCCTTCGCGCAGGGCTTACACCACGAGGCGCCGAACGTGAGCATCTTCCAGCCCTTCGAGCCTTTGACCCGAAACGCGTGGCCACCGGCATCGACCGCGGTGTCGAGCTCGGCCAGGCGGTCACCGACCTTCAGCTCGTCGGCGTAACTAGTCGCGCTGGCCAGTACCAACAACAGAGCGATACGCATGCCCATTGGACGGGCAAGCGTATCAGCGATTCACAGCGAGCTCTTCTTCGATCCACATCTCGATGTACTTCGGGTGCATCGGCCCGTCGTACTTACGATTGTTGAAGAACAGTGTAGGCGTGGCGTCCACTCCGGCCTTTTCGCCCTGCGCGTAGTCCGACATCACTTGCGGGAGCGCGTTGTTGTAGTCGGTCTCGAACTTCGCGACGTCGAGGCCGAGCGATTTCGCGTACTCCGTCACGTGCTCGTGATCGTGCTCCGGCGACTTGTCGAACAGGAGCTCGTGCATCTCTTTGAACTTGCCCTGATTCGCCGCCGCGAGCGCCGCTTGCGCCGCCGACTTCGAACCCTCGTGCTTCTCGAGCGGGAACATCATCGAGTAGAGGACGACCTTGCCGGCTTCGTCCTTCATCAACTGATCGAGCATCGGCTTGAACGCCTTGCAGTGCGGACACTCGTAGTCGAAGAACTCGTACAGCTTGACCGGCGCGTCGTCGGGACCTTCGTGCGGCGCCTTCGCGACATCGAACTTCGCCTCGGACGCCGGCGCCTTGTACTTCTTGTCGTATTCCTCGCGGACCTGCGATTCCGTCGCATCGTCCGAGAGCAGCGACACGACGTAGCGCACCGCGAACGGCGCACGCTTGCACGTGGTGTCGCTCGTGAAGCCCTTGCGCAACGACTCCGCTTTGCACGGCGACGTCAGCGAGCCGACCAACTTGTAGAACGTCTTGGTGTTCGAGTCGCCGAGCTTCGAGATATCGACGCCTGCGAGCGGCGTGGTGTCGATCGGACCGTTGTCGGCGACCGGCGCTGCACCCGAGCCGGAGCCCGGCGACGTGGGTCCAGCGTTGTCCGACTTCGGCGAGCCCTTGTCGCACGCGGCGGCAAGCACGGCGCAGATCAGTAGCGAATAGGCCTTGAACACCCAGGGGTTGTAGTCCACGCGGAACGGCAATTCAATCGAACCCCACCTTGACGAGGCGCGTCACGAACGGTATCAACTCACTGAATGACGGTTCATTCAGCGGCCGACAAGAACGGGGATAAGCGCGAGCGCATCCTCGACGCCGCCGAACGAATCTTCGCGAAGCACGGCTTCTTCGCCGCGAAAGTCTCGGATGTCGCGAAGGAAGCCGGCGTCGCCGACGGCACGATCTATCTCTACTTCAAGAACAAAGACGATCTGCTGATCTCGTTGTTCGAGCGCCGGATGCAGTTCCTGAATGGCGTGCTGAAGACGGCGATCGCGGGAAAACAGCCCCGCGAGGCGCTCGTCGCGTTCGTCCGCACGTACATGCAAGTGCTCGCGGAAAATCCGATCGCGACCGAGGTGCTGACGATCGAATTGCGGTCGTCCTCGAAGTTCATGAAGGAGTACGACAACCCCGAGTTCGTCGACTTCTTGCGAACGCTCGGCGGCATCATTTCAACCGCGCAGGATTCCGGCGAGCTGAGCCCCGTGATCCCACCGCACATCGCGGCGCGCATGATTTTCGGATTACTCGACGAGCTTGCACTCGCGTGGGTGCTGGCTCGTGCGCCGATCGGTGGCGCATCACCTGGAACGCGGCCGAAGAAGTTCGATATCGTTCGCGCCGCCGACTGGATCATCAGCTTGGTCGAGACAGGTCTCGTGAATAAGAAGGAGCTCGTATGAAGATCCTGGTACCCGTAAAGCGCGTCCCCGACCCGACGCAAAAAGCGAAGATCAAAGACGGCCACATCGATCTCACCGGTGCGTCTTGGATCGTCAACACGTTCGACGAATACGCGGTCGAGACCGCGCTTCGCCTGCTCGAAAATGGCGAGTCGAACACCCGCACGGCGGGCAGCGAGATCATCGTTGTCACGATCGGCCCGGACGACGCCGCGAAGGAGCTGCGCACCACGCTCGCGATGGGCGCGGATCGCGCGATCCACGTCGTCGCGAAGGATGAAGAGCTCGACTCGCTCACGGTCGTGAAGGTGCTGTCCGCGATCATCGCGGCAGAGAAGCCGGATCTCGTGATCATGGGCAAGCAAGCCGTCGATGGCGATGCGAACCAGGTCGGTCAGATGCTCGCCGGCAAGCTCGGTTGGCCGCAGGCCACGTTCGCGGCATCGATCGAAGCGAAGGACGGCCACTACACCGTCGGTCGCGAAGTCGATGGCGGCGTCGAATACAAGAAGGTGCCGTCGCCGTCGGTGATCACCGTCGACCTCCGCATCGTCGCGTCGCACGCGGTCCAGAACGGCGTCACGCCCGCCACGTTCAAGTACGGCGGTGAAGGCGCTCGTCTCCCGTCGCTGAAGGGCATCATGGCGGCGAAGAAGAAGCCGATGGAAGCGAAGAAGCTCGCCGACTACGGTGCCGAGCCCGCGCCCGTCATCAAAGAAGTCAACGTGACGCTGCCGCCGCCGCGCGCGGCCGGTCAGATCGTCGCGGATATCTCCACGCTCGTGAAGAAGCTCGCCGAAGAAGCGAAGGTGATCTAATGGGCAACGTCCTCGCAGTTTGTGAATTCCAAGACGGTCAGCTCCGCACCAGCGCGCTGTCGAACCTCGCGTTCGCTCGCTCGGCCGCACAGGCTCATGGTGGCGAAGTCGTCATCCTCCTCGTCGGTCATGGCGCGCAAGCGGCCTCGGCTCACGCGGCCACGTTCGCGGGCAAGGTCGTCGTCGTCGACGATCCGAAGCTCGAGCACTACCTCGCGGAGACCTACGCGCCGATCATCGCCGAACAGGCGAAGGCCAACGGCGCCTCGGTCGTGACGTCGACGGCGACGGCACTCGGCAAAGACGTGATGCCTCGCGTCGCGGCGGCGCTCGATGCCGGCATGGCGTCGGACATCGCGAAGCTCGGCGATGCGAAGAACCGCTTCGTTCGCCCGATCCTCGCGGGCAACGCGTACTCGACCGTCGAGATTTCGACCCCGGTGATCTGCGTGACCGCGCGCCAGTCGGAGTTCGAGCCTGCTGCCCCGCTCGGTGCAGCCGGTGCGGTGTCGACGGGCGCGGCGGGTTCGATCGATGCCAAGGGTGCGGAGTTCGTCCGCCTCGACGCGCAGAAGTCGGATCGCCCGGACCTCGGCGACGCGAAGGTCGTCGTGTCCGGTGGCCGCGGCATGAAGAACGGCGAAAACTTTAAGGTCCTAGAACAGCTCGCCGACCTGCTAGGTGCCGCGATGGGTGCATCCCGCGCAGCGACGGATGCGGGAATGGTTCCGGCCGACTGGCAGGTTGGACAGACGGGCAAGATCGTTGCCCCGAACCTCTACTTCGCCGTCGCCATCTCGGGCGCCATTCAGCACCTCGCCGGTATGAAGGGTTCGAAGACGATCGTCGCGATCAACAAGAACAAGGACGAGCCGATCTTCCAGGTCGCCGACTACGGCGTGGTCCAGGAATGGGAAAAGGCCGTCCCCGAGCTGATCAGCGAAATCAAGAAGCTCAAAGCTTCTCGATAACTTCGTCCCGACGCAGAACAAAGCCGTGTGCTAAAAAGTGCGCATGGCACTTTCAGCAACGGCCCGTCCGATCGCCGGCGCAGTCGCGACTCAAGGAGTCAGTGACCGCGTCGCATTCCTCCGCAAGACGTACTCGATCTTGTCGGTGGCACTGATCGCGTTCGCCGCGATCACGGCCGGCATCATCAAGTACATGCCGGACACCAGTCTCAAGTTCAGCGCGTGGGCTCTGCAGGGCCGGCTGAACTGGATCATGGTGATCGTCGCGTTCATGGCGATCGGTTGGGTCGCGCAACGCCTCGCCATGTCGGAGCGCTCGCAGGGCCTGCAGTTCTTCGGGCTCGGCGTTGCGGTGTTCGCGCAAGCGATCATCTTGCAGCCGCTGATCTGGGTGCTGATGTACCGGTTCGGCAGCCACGCCGCGTCGGGCGAAGTTGCCGTCGACATGACCGGCAAGGCCGCATCGATCATGGGTCAAGCGGTCGTGATCACGCTCGCGATCTTCATCGGCCTCACGCTGACCGTGTTCGTCACGCGCAAGGACTTCTCGTTCATGCGCTCGGGCCTCGCGATGGCGTCGTTCGCGATGCTCGGCATCATCATCGCGTCGTGGATCTTCGGCTTCCAGCTGGGCGTCCTGTTCCTCGGTTTCGGCATCCTCGTGATGGGCGGCTACATCCTCTATCAGACGAGCATCGTAATGAGTCAGTTCCCGCCCACGGCGTTCGTGGCCGCGGCCCTGATGCTGTTCTCGACGATTGCGACCCTGTTCTGGTACGTGCTCCAGTTCCTGATGGAGATGAATCGCTCGAACCGCTAAAGGGGCTATACTCCTAGGCGGTGGTCGCCCCCGCTCCGATTTCGTCGACGGACATTGGCGCTGTGCGCCGATTGGAAGACGCGATCGCGAAAGTCATCCGCGGCAAGCCGGAAGCCATCCGCGCCGCGGTCGTCACGCTCCTCGCGCGTGGCCACCTCCTGATCGAGGACATTCCGGGCGTTGGCAAGACCACGCTCGCCCGCGCGCTCGCCGCGGCGTTGGGTGGCGCGTTTCGCCGCGTCCAGTTCACCAGCGACCTCCTGCCGAGCGACATCGTCGGCGTGTCGGTCTACGACCAGTCCGGCAAAGTGTTCGAGCTCAAGAAGGGCCCGCTGTTCGCGAACGTCGTGCTCGCGGACGAGATCAATCGCACCACGCCGCGCACGCAGTCCGCGTTGCTCGAAGCGATGAGCGAAGGCTCGGTCTCGATCGACGATGCCACGCACGATCTGCCGCGGCCGTTCATGGTGATGGCCACGCAGAACCCGGCGGAGCACTACGGCACGTACCCGTTGCCCGAGTCGCAGATGGATCGGTTCCTCCTGCGGATCTCGCTCGGCTATCCGCATAAGAGCGTCGAACGCGAGCTCCTGCGCGAACGCCACGGCAGCGATCCGGTGGCTACGCTCGAGCCGGTCGTCGATCTCGCGAACGTGATCTCACTCCAAGACGGCGTCGAGTCGATCCGCGTCGAAGATGCGCTGCTCGATTACGCGATGTCGATCGTCGAAGAATCGCGCCGCCATCCCGCGATCGGCGTCGGCGTGTCCACGCGCGGCGTGCTCGCTTGGTATCGCGCGGCGCAAGCCGGTGCACTCGCCGCCGGACGTGACTTCTGCGTGCCGGATGACTTCAAGAGCTCTGCGGTGCCGTGTCTCGCGCATCGCCTCGTGCTCGCCGCCTCGCACGATTCGCTCGGTCGCGCGCGTGCGGATGGCGAGCGCCTGATCGGCGACATCGTCGGTCGCGTCGCGGTACCGACATGAAGAAGCGACGCTGGCGACCACCTCGCCGGCTGTCGTTCACGCGCGAGGGCCGGATCATCGTGTTCCTCGCGGTCGGCGTGGGCTTCGCCGCGATCAACACCGGCAACAACCTGCTCTATCTCTTATTGGGTTGGATGCTGTCGTTCATCATCGCCTCGGGCGTGCTCTCCGAAGCGACGCTGAAGCTGCTCACCGTCGAGCGCCGGCCGCCGCCGAAGATCTACGCGTCAGAGCCGTTCCTCATGGAAGTCGTGATCAAGAACGGCAAGCCACGGCGCGCGTCGTACTCGATCGAAGTCGAAGATCTTCAAGGCAAGACGCCGATCGACAAGCGCTGCTACTTCCTGAAGATCCCCGAAGGGAAATCGCAGCGCACGAGCTATCGCCACACGTTCGTTCGCCGCGGCCTCTACACGATCACCGGCTATCGCCTCGCGACGAAGTTTCCGTTCGCGCTGTTCCGCAAGTCGCGCGATGTCGATGCGCCGCTCGACGTGCTGGTCTATCCCGCGCGTGTGAACGTCCCGCGCCCACCGCCACGATCCGCGACGCGCGGTGATGCCGTCGCCGATCGGCTCGGGCGACGTGGCGAGTTCTTCGGCCTCCGCGAGCATCGCGCCGGCGACGATCGCCGTGACGTTCACTGGAAGTCGTCCGCGCGCAGTGGCCGGCTGCTCGTGCGCGAATACGAGGACGAGCTCGCGCGCCGCCTCGTGATCGCCGTCGATAACTCGCTGCCGTTGGACGTCCGCGAAGCGATCGCCGCGAACTCGGTCGACGAGACCGCGCCGGTCGGTCCGTGGTCGAACGGCTTCGGCGCGACCACGCCGGCGATGGAAGAACAGGTCGCCGCCGTCGAACGCGCGATCTCGATCGCCGCATCGCTCGCCGCCGCGTACCTCGAGGTCGGCTGGTCCGTCGAGCTCGTCGCGCGCGGTGCGCACGTGCCGTCCGGCCTCGGCCGCGCCCACGAGGCGAAGATTTCACGCGCGCTCGCGACGCTCCCCTACGTTGGAGACGACACCGCGTTCGCGCCACTGCCGAAGCGCGTCGAGAGCGTGCTCGTGATCCCGTCGAACGTGACGGCAAACGGCCGCCCAACCGCACACACGGTGATGAACGCATGAGGTTCGCGATCGCTCACAAAGCGGCGACCTATCTGCTCGTCGCGTGCGCGTTCATCGCGATGGTCGCGGGCGGTGGTGTGTCGCCGCCGATCGCGCTCGTCGGGCTCGGCGGCATCGCGCTGTCGTGGTTCTGGGAACCGCCGCTCATTCGGTACGAGAAGTGGTCGTGGGTGTGGACCACGCTGTCGGTGTTCGCGATGGTCTATTCGATCC
Organism: Kofleriaceae bacterium; assembly: GCA_047600425.1. Lineage (GTDB taxonomy): Bacteria > Myxococcota_A > Polyangia > Haliangiales > Haliangiaceae > JABFXX01. The sequence goes on from JASGLC010000001.1 coordinate 1,793,429, forward strand.
TCACCGCGATCGTGACCGGCGACTTCCTCGGGGTCGGCGCGCAGTTCCTCGTGTGGTTGACGGTCGCGAAGTTGTTCAACCGGCGCGCCGCGCGCGATTGGCAACAGATCTATCTGCTCGCGTTCCTCATGCTCGTCGCCGGATCCGTGCTGAACGCGGACCTCACGTACGGCGTGTGCTTCCTCGGGTTCGTGATCAGCGCGACGTGGTCGCTGACGCTGTTCCATCTCCGCCGCGAGATGGAGGACAACCTGCTCGTCAAGCACGCCGCCGATCGCGCGAGCGAGCGCGTCGAGGTCCGCCGGATCCTCGATTCGAAGCGGATCGTCGGCGGTCGGTTCTTCGCCGGCACCGGGATGCTCTCGCTCGTCGTGTTCCTCGCGTCCGCGGCGGCGTTCCTCGCGTTGCCGCGCGTCGGGTTCGGGTTCTTCATGAAGAATCGCGGCGGGCTCAACCTCGTCGGCTTCTCCGAAACCGTGAAGCTCGGCGGGCACGGCGTGCTGAAGAGCGACTCGACGATCGTCATGCGCGTGCAGGTCGATTCGAAGATCGGCGGCCGCGATCAACCGGCACTGCATTGGCGCGGCATCGCGTTCGACAAGTACGAGCACGGCGAGTGGCGCGTGTCCTCGAATGCACCGCTCACGCTCGACACGATCGATTACCCGCAACAAGGCCAAGAGCGCCACACGCTCGGCTGGCGCAACGCGCGCCCGAACTCGCCCTCGGCGATCACCGATCAGGCAACCCGTCAGGACGTGTGGCTCGAGCCGCTCGATTCCGACGTGATGTTCGGCGCGAGCAATCCGCGAATGTTCGAAGTGCCGCAGGCGCGCCGGATCCAACGCGCGATGCGCAACGACGAGCTCCGCCTCGAACACTCGAGCACGATCCACTACACGGTGTACTCGCAGATCGCCGCGCCGCCGGCGTCCGAGCTCCGCGCCGCGCCGACCGTCGACAACAACAAGGCGTACGCGGTCTATCTCCAGCTGCCGCCCGACATCACGAAGCGCACGCGCGAGCTCGCGCTGAAGATCACCGAAGGCGAGCAGACGAACTACGACAAGGCGCTCGCGATCATTCGCTGGCTCGACGAAAACACGCGCTACACGCTCGAGCTCAAGGAGCCCGGCTCGCAGGAACCGGTCGACTTCTTCCTGTTCGATCGCAAGGAAGGTCACTGCGAGTACTACGCGTCCGCGTTCGCGATCCTCGCGCGGTTGAACGGCATCCCGACGCGCGAGGTCAACGGCTTCTACGGCGGTGAATGGAACGAGTACCAGGGCTATGTCGCGGTGCGCGCCGGCGATGCGCACTCGTGGGACGAGGTCTATTTCCCGACGAAGGGCTGGGTCACGTTCGATCCCACGCCGCCCGATCGCACCGATCCACTCTCGCGTGGCGAGTCCGGGTGGCGCGCGCGCATGGGTCGGTTCATGGACACGATCAAGTTCCAGTGGACGAAGTGGGTGATCGAATACGATCTCGCGGCGCAACTCTCGCTGTTCAAGGACATCGGCAAGGCGATCAAGGCCGCCGCGATTCACGTGCGCGATGCGATCGTCGCGATGTGGCCGGCCGCGGTCGGGATCGTGATCGCGATCGTGATGCTCGTGGTGTGGCGCCGGCGGCGTGCTCCCGACTCGCCCGAGGGTGGTGCGGTTCGCCAGCGCCGGCCGAAATCGGCGATCGCCGTGACCTATCACCAGGTCCTGAAGCTGCTCGCGAAGCACGGGATCAGCCGCGACCCGAGCACCACGCCGGAGGAGCTGGCGACGAAGGTTCAAACGGACATCGGCCCGTCGCTGCGCGAGCTGACGACGCTGTACTACGCCGCCGAGTGGGGCGGTCGCACGGATCCCGCGGCAGAGCGCCGCGCCGGTGAGCTCGCTGGCATGATCAAAACCACACTCGCCACGGCGTCCCGGTAGCCCGCGATCGGCTTGCCAATCTGGCAGAAACGCTCGGTAAGTTGATGCGTGGATCGGCCCATGTTATCGACGGAGCGGGCCACTTGCGGCCTCGTGTTTGCAATGACCACCGCGCCGATGCGTCTGATCTTTACGAGCCTCGTGTTGTTGTCGCTCTACCGAGTCGGCCACGCGGACGGGACGTTGCCAGACGGCAATGTCCTGAGCTTCAACCGGTTGTTCATCTACGAGGACAACGCGACGACGCCTGCCCAGCCGAAGAACGATCCGGTTTCGACCCAGCATTACTTCAACCGCGCGCACTGCATCTGCGCCCGGCCGAACGAACCGAAGACGGTCGACCCGTACAACGCGGACAAGTTCGCCTACGAGGTGCTGATCTCGACGACGACGTCGACGGTGCATCACCCGCTCGAGCTGTGGGTCGGCTCGTCGTGCGACGACGCGGTGATGCGTCCGATGAACTGCCACGACACCGGCGCCGGCGTCACCGACGTCTCGACGCTCGCGAGCACGAACGGCACGATCCAATACATCTCGGTCTGGGATCTGATGAACCCGGAGCCGTCGCTGTCGACGGACAACATGGATCTGTCGACGTCGTGTCCCGAGCGCGTGTTGTCGACGAACGAGTACGCGGTCGTCGATAGCGATGGCGATGGCACGCCCGACGTGTTTCTCGCGCAGCCGATCACCACGGACTCGCAAGCGCCGCCGATCCCGTCGTCGATCACGGCATCGGGAGCCGAGAGTGGCATCCAGTTGGCGTGGAAATCGTCGACGACCGGCGATGTCACCGATATCTACGCGTACCAGGCGTTGTGTGCGAAGGCCTCCGATGGAAGCCCCGCCAAGGCAACGCCCGATGCGTACCTCTATTACACGCCGCGATCGCTGTGCGGCGACACGAGCGACCAGGCAGACATCACCTTGTCGGCCGTCCATCTCGACGTCAGCACGGGCAGCGACGGCAGCGATACCGGTAGCGATACCGGATTGGGAAGCGCCGCGGACTTGCCGACCGGTCTCCAACAGCTCGACCAGCGCTTCGTGTGTGGAACCGCGCAATCGGCGACCGCGACCTCGATGCGGATCGACGGGCTCGAGAACGGCGTCGCGTACAACGTCGTCCTGATCGCCGTCGACAAGTACGGCAACGCAGCGGGCGTGTACTTCGACAACGTGCTGACGCCGCAACCGGTCACCGACTTCTGGGAGGACCTGCACGACAAGGGCGACGACGTGAAGGGCGGCTTCTGCCTGCTCGCTACAACCTACGGCGACGACAATCCGATCACGAACGGCCTCCGTGCGTTCCGCGACGACACGCTCGCGGAGACGGCCGTCGGTCGGTGGGTCATCCGCAACTACTACGACTATGTCGCGCCGCTCGGCGCCGTCGTCGCAAAGCACACCGTGCTGCGCATCCTCTCGATGATCGTGCTCGCGCCGATCGTCGCGCTCGCGTTGCTCTGGCACGCGCTGACCCTGCCCGGCCTGCTCGCGCTGATCGCGGTGATCGCGTTCCGCCGCCGCCTGTTCGCGAATCGCAAGCTCCTGCGACTCGCGCCGGTCGCGACCGTCCTGCTCGTGATCGGCATCTCGTCGCACGCGTTCGCGCAAGCGCCGTACTGGGAAGATCAGACGACCGGCGACAACAAGGACGAAGAATCCGTGACACTCGCCGACCAGCCGGAGCTCGTGAAGTGGAACGTCGGCGCTCGCGTCGGCCCGTACACGCCGGCCATCGATTCGATGGGCGGGATGAAGAACAGCGCCGGTCAGGGTCCGTACGAAGCGATGTTCGGCAGCAAGTCCGCGATCATGCCGACGATCGATCTCCAACGGTTCTTGTGGACCGGCTTCGGTCAGCTCGGCGTCGGTTTGTCGGTCTCGTACATGGGCAAGACGGCCCACGCCTACACGAACGGCAGTGATCCGAATAGCCCGTCGCGTCCGCGCTCGGACGGCGACGAGACCTCGTTCCGCATGGTCCCGATCGAGCTCACCGCGACCTATCGCGCGTCGTTTATCGACGACGAATTCAATATCCCGGTGTTTCCGTATATCCGCGGCGGCTTCGGCTACTACGTGTGGTGGATGACCGCTCCCGACGGAAGCTTCTCGCGTGATCCGACCGATCTGTCGAACAAGGCGCGTGGCGCATCGGCCGGTCTCGTCGGTGCCGTCGGTATCGCGATCCGCGCCGAGCGAATCGACGCCGACGCCGCCCGCTCGATGCAGGAGTCCGGGCTCGAGCACGCAGGGTTTTACGGCGAAGTCTCGACGGCGTGGGTAGACGGATTCGGCAGCTCGAGCAAGCTGTCCGTCGGAGACAGTACGTTTTCCGCGGGCATCAATTTCGAGTTCTAGCGGGACACGGTGCGACGGGCGCGACAGTAGCTGTCAGCGCCGATACGCGTTCGATGTCAGCAACCGCGGGCATAGCCCCGGTGTTCCTCGTGTTACGTGAGCACCATGAAACGTATCGGGGTGGTTCTTCTCGCGGCTGCATTGTCGGCCGGCGGCGCTTCCGCAGCTCCTGCAGCGAAAGCACAAAAGGTTCGTACCGTCGAAGGCATCACCGAGTATCGGTTGCCGAACGGCATGCAGGTGTTGCTGTTCCCGGACGACTCGCAGTCGACGGTAACGGTCAACGTGACCTATCTCGTCGGCTCTCGCATGGAGGGTTACGGCGAGACCGGCATGGCGCACCTCCTCGAGCACATGATGTTCAAGGGCTCGCCGCGGCATCGCAACGTGCTGAAGCTCGTGTCCGAGAAGGGTGGCCAGCTGAACGGCTCGACCTGGACCGATCGCACGAACTACTTCGAGACGCTGCCGGCATCGCAAGAGAACCTCGATTGGACGCTCGATCTCGAATCGGATCGGATGATCAACGCCGAGGTTTCGCCGGACGATCTCAAGACCGAGTTCTCCGTCGTGCGCAACGAGTTCGAAGGCGGCGAAAACGATCCGGGCGGCGTGCTCGACGAGCGCATCGCCTCGACGGCGTACCTCTGGCACAACTACGGCAAGAGCACGATCGGCTCGCGCGCGGACATCGAGAAGGTCCAGGCGCCGACGCTGCGCCGGTTCTACACGAAGTACTACCAGCCCGATAACGCGGTGCTGATCGTCTCGGGCAAGTTCGATCAGACCAAGGCGCTCGCATCGATCGAGAAGACGTTCGGCGCGATCGCGAAGCCGACGCGCGTGCTCGAACCGACGTACACGACCGAGCCGGCGCAGGATGGCGAGCGCACCGTCACGCTCCGTCGCGCGGGCGATGTCGCGATCGTCGGGCTCGCGTATCACACGGTCTCCGGCGGCACGACGGATCACGCGGCGATCGAAGCGGCGGACGATATCCTGACGCACGAAGCGGCTGGCCGGCTCTACAAGAAGCTCGTCGAGACCAAGCTCGCCACGTCGATCTCCGGTGGCGATCGCGCGCAGCACGATCCGGGCCTCTCGCAGTTCTACGCCGAGGTTCGCGATCCGAAGAACGTCGACAAGGTCACGCAGATCATGGAGACCGAGATCGAAGGTCTCGGCAACGCGAAGCTCGATCAGAAGGAGCTCGACCGGTGGAAGGTCGCCACGTTGAAGCAGATCGAGCTCGCGTCGACGAACAGCCAGGGCATGGCGATTCGCCTGTCGGAATCGATCGCGATCGGTGACTGGCGCACGTGGTTCGCGCATCGCGATGCGGTCACGAACGTGAAGCTCGAAGACGTGACGCGCGTCGCGAAGATGTACTTCAAGGCGTCGAATCGCACGCTCGGCCAGTTCCTGCCGATCAAGGGCCAGATCGAGCGCGCGCCGCTGACGGAGACGGCCAGCGTGGCCGACTACGTGAAGACCGTCAAAGAAGGCACCACGCAAGATAACGGCGAGGTGTTCAACGCGACGCTCGAGAACATCGAAGCGCGGACCAAGCGCGTCGATCTGAAGAGCGGCTTCAAGGCGGCATTCCTCGCGAAGAAGACGCGTGGCGGGAAGGTCGCGATGCAGATCACGTTGCACTGGGGCGACGACAAGTCGCTGCAGAACAAGGTCCGCCCGGCGTGGGTGATGGCGCAGCTGATGATGCGCGGTACGACGAAGCATTCGTATCAGGACCTCAAGGACACGATGGACAAGTTGAAGGCGCGCATCACGATGAACGATGCGGCGCACGACTTCACGATCGGGATCGAGACCACGCGCGACAACCTCGTGCCGTCGCTCGAGCTCGTCGGCGAGATGCTGACCCAACCGGCGTTCTCGGACAAAGAGCTCGAGCTCGTGAAGCAGCAATCGCTCGCGCAGCTCGAGCAGGCCAAGCAGGACCCGCAACAGATCGCGAACGACGAGCTCGAGCATGCGATGACGAAGTGGCCGAAATCGGATCCGCGCTATCCGTTCAGCACGGATGAACAGATCGAGCTGATCAAGGGCATCACGTCCTCGGAGATCCGGCAGTACTACAAGGACTTCGCGGGTGCGGGTCATGGCGAGCTCGCCGTCGTCGGTGATTTCGATCAGGCCGCGGTCACCGCGAGCGTCGACAAGATCTTCGGCGCCTGGCAGACGAAGAAGCCGTACAAGCGCCTCGACGCGAAGCCGTGGAACAACCCGGGCGCGGAGAAGTCGATCCTCGTGAAGGACAAGGAGCAGACCACGTTCCTGTGGGGCTTCGATCTACCGATGCGCGATACCGATCCGGACTATCCGGCGTGGATCGTCGCGAACAACGTGCTCGGCGGCTACGGCGGCAGCCGGTTGTGGATGCGCGTCCGCGAGCACGAGGGCCTGTCGTATGGCGTGTACTCGTGGTTCCAAGCGGGCTCGCTCGACGACCGCGCGATCTTCGGCGGCACGGCGATCGTCGCGCCGCAGAACCTCGCGAAGGCGAAGGCGTCGATCATGGACGAGCTGAAGAAGCTGTCGACCGGTGCCGCGACGCCGGACGAGCTCCAGAAGGCGAAGGACGCGTGGCTGAAGCAGCTCGATACCGGCCTGTCGGATGACCGCTACGAAGTGGCGATGCTGCTCCGCCAAGAAGAGCGCAACCGGACGACCGAATTCACGAAGCAGCTGAAGGCGAAGGTCTCGGCCGTGACCGCGGCGGATGTGCAACGCGTTGCGCAGAAGTACCTCGATCCGAAGCGCCTCGTGCTGATCGACGCCGGCGACTCGTCGAAGGCGGCCGCCGCCGGTGTTCCCGCCGCGAAGTAGTGCTATCGAGAGCCGATGATCCGGCTCTTCACGATCCTGGCGGTGCTGACGAGCGTTGCCGGCGCAGCGCCCCAGAAGATTCGCTCGGTCGAAGGCGTGACCGAGTATCGGTTGCCGAACGGCCTCCAGGTGCTGCTGTTCCCGGATCCGTCGCAATCGACGGTGACCGTGAACATCACGTACCTCGTCGGCTCGCGCAACGAGGGCTACGGCGAGACCGGCATGGCGCACCTCCTCGAGCACATGATGTTCAAGGGCTCGCGCAAGTATCGCGAGATCGGGAAACAGCTCGACGAACGCGCGCAGGCGAACGCGACCACGGATTACGACCGCACGAACTACTTCGAGACGTTGCCGGCGACCGGCGACAACCTCGACTGGGCCCTCGCGCTCGAGGCCGATCGGATGGTCAACGCCGATATCGCCGCGAAGGATCTGGCGACGGAATTCTCGGTCGTCCGCAACGAATTCGAGATGGGCGAGAACGATCCGGAGATGATCCTCGGCGAGCGCGTGTGGTCGACCGCGTATCTCTGGCACAACTACGGCAAAGCGGTGATCGGTGCGCGCGCGGACATCGAGAAGGTGCCGGCGTCGACGCTGAAGCGGTTCTACGCCCAGTATTACCAGCCGGACGATGCGGTGCTGATCGTGTCGGGCAAGCTCGACGAAGCGGCGACGATCGCGACGATCGACAAGCTGTTCGGACCGATTCCAAAACCGACGCGCGTGATCGAACCGCCGTACACCGTCGAGCCGGTGCAGGATGGCGATCGGGTCGTGACGTTGCGGCGCAAAGGCGATGTCGCGATCGTGCAGGCCGCCTATCACGGGACGTCGGGCGCATCGCCGGATGGCATGGCGCTCGCCGCCGCCACCGATATCCTCGGGCGCGAATCGTCCGGCCGGCTGTACAAGAAGCTCGTCGAGACCAAGCTCGCGACGTCGGTCTCCGGCGAGATGCCGCGGATGCACGATCCGGGGATCGCGAGCTTCACGGCGAAGGCGCGCGATCCGAAGACTGTCGATCGGATCGCGCAGATCATCGAAACCGAAGTCGAAGGGTTCGCGAAGGTCGAACAACGCGAGCTCGATCGGTGGAAGACGGCGGAGCACAAGCGGATCGATCTCGCGATGGCGAACAGCCAAGAGATGGCGCTGCTCCTCACCGAGTTCATCGCGCTCGGCGATTGGCGGACGATGTTCGCGTATCGCGACGCGATCGATCACGTGACGGTCGCCGACGTCCAACGCGTGGCGAAGGCGTACTTCAAGGCATCGAATCGTACGCTCGGCGAGTTCTTGCCGATCCAAGGCGAATCGGATCGTGCACCGCTCACGGCTCCTGCAAATCCCGCGGACTTCGTGAAAGGCGTCAAAGATGGCGCGGCGAAGGATGTCGGCGAGGCGTTCGCGGCCACGCTCGAGAACATCGAAGCGCGGACGAAGCGGATCGATCTCGGCAACGGCGTGCGCGCGGCGTTCCTCGCGAAGAAGACGCGCGGGCAGAAGGTGCAACTCGCGTTGCAATTGCATTGGGGCGACGAGACCTCGCTGCAGGGCAAGGAACGCGCCGGGATGTACATGGCGGCGTTGATGCAGCGCGGGACCGTGAAGAAGTCGCATCAGGATCTGAAGGACGCGGCGGATGCGTTGAAGGCGGAGATCATGCTCGATTCCGACGGCCGCGGGATGACGGTGATGATCGTGACGACGCGCGATCACCTCGCCGATGCGATCGCGCTCGTCGGCGAGATGGCCACCCAGCCGGCGTTCTCGGATAAGGAGCTCGAGCTGTTGCGCGGCGACATGCTGGCGCAGCTCGCGGAACAGGCGAACGATCCGTCGGCGATCGCGGCGAGCGAGGTCCAGACCGCGATGACGAAGTGGCCGAAGTCCGATCCGCGCTATCCGATGTCGATCGCCGAACAGATCGAGGCGACGAAGAAGGTCACCGCGGCCGAGATCCGCGCGTATTGGAAAGACTTCGCGGGCGCGAATCACGGCGAGCTGTCCGTCGTCGGCGATTTCGATCAAGCGGCGATCACCGCGGCGTTCGCGAAGGCGTTCGGTGGCTGGCAATCGAAGAAGCCGTACAAGCGGCTCGACGACAAGCCGTGGAACAACCCGGGCTCGGAGAAATCGATCCTCGTGAAGGACAAGGAACAGAGCACGTTCGCGTGGGGCTTCGATCTGCCGATGCGCGATACCGATCCGGACTATCCGGCGTGGGTCGTCGCGAACGAGGTGCTCGGCGGCTATGGCGGCAGTCGCTTGTGGATGCGCGTCCGCGAGCACGAAGGCCTGTCGTACGGCGTGTATTCGTTCGTACGCGTCGGCGCGCTCGACGATCGATCGGAATTCATGGGCCAGGCGATCGTGGCCCCGCAAAATCTCGCGAAGGCGAAGGCGTCGATCATGGACGAGCTCCGGAAACTATCCGCGGCGCCACCCACCGCGAGCGAGCTCCAGAAGGCGAAGGACGCGTGGCAGAAGACGGTCGATACCGATCTCTCGGACGATCGCTACGAGACCGAGATGCTCGTGCGCCAGACCGAATACGCGCGCACGACCGACTTCGTGAAGCAGCTCGAACAAAAGATCCGCGCGGTGACCGCGGCCGATGTCCAGCGCGTGGCGAAGAAGTATCTCGATCCGAAGCGCCTCATCCTGATCGATGCGGGCGACTCGAGCAAAGTGCCCTTAAGGCCATGATCTGGCAAGCCCGATGCAATTCCATCGGGCATGGCAACCCAGCGCAGCCTCACGGTGCTGTCAGCGCAGCTTGTATCCAGGCGTGGGCTGGCCGAGCTGTTCTCCGCGAAGGGATGGCGCGTCACGGAGTGCGCGTCTCTGGCACAGGTGAGCCCCAGCGCTCGCAGTCAGGTCGTGATCGTCGATCTCGATCATTGGTCCGATGACGCGCCCACGTTGCTCGCGCAAGCTCGCAAGGCCTGCACGGGTACCGTGATCGCGTACGGATCGGCGACGCGTCAAGCCGCGGCGTTGACCTCGCTCGACGACGTGGGCATCGAGACGAAGAACCTCGACGCGAACGCGTTCGGCAAGCTGACCGAAAAGCGCCGCGCCTCGAGCGAGCTCGGTAAGCAATTCCGGTTGTGGCAGCGGATCACGCCGCGCCAACGCCTGGTGATGAAGCTGCTCGCCGTGGGTAACGATAACCGCTCGATCGCGAATCGCATGGGCGTCGGCGAGCGCGCGATCAAGGCGCACGTGTCCGGACTGCTCGCGTTGTTCGGGCTCGATAATCGGACCGAGCTCGCGCTACTCGCGGCCGATGCCGGCTTACGCCCCTAGTGCGAGAGCCCGACGACGAACGACAACACTTCGATCTTGTCGCTCGCGCCATCCGCCGTACCCGCGGTCGCATCCGTGCCCGCGTTCGTGAACGTCCAGCTGTAGTACGTGATCGCGGCCTGCGCGCGAACGTAGAGGAAGCTCGCGTTATATTGGAACCCGAGCGCCGCGTGGATGCCGGAGATATCCGCGCTCGCGAACCGCTTCGCGAGATCGCCGCCGGACAGCACGATCCGCCCGTCGATATCCGCGAACGCTTCGAGCGAGCCGAGCATGGTCGTGCCGCGGACGCCGAGCTGGATCGATCGATAGTCGGCGACCGGCACCTTCGAGAGATCCATCTTCGACGCCGCCTGGAACTGCAACTGATCGCGGGTGAAGCCACCCTGCAACGCGACCGAGCTCCCGCCGATGTTCCAGCGATGGCGAAGGTCCGCTTCGATCGTGCCCCAGAACGTCGTCGGGCCGACCGGCTGATTCATGCTGTCGAGGATCGCCTGATGGTTGACGCCGAACCCGACCTTGCCGAACAGCGAGAGCCCGCGCAGGTGCTCGCTATCTGCGAGGACCATCGGCCACAGCTCGAGCGTGGGCCCGATCATGCTCTGGCCGGACTCGTTCTCCGTCGGAGAGAGCCCGTTCGCCGCGTGGTCATACGCGAACTGACGGAACCCGACATCGAGATCCGCGCCGAGGTTCAACCACGGTGCGTGCGGGCCCGCGTCGTCGGACCGCTTCTGCTCGGCGCGCGCCTTCAACACGCCTTGCGGCTTCGCTTCGCCATCGTCGTCGCCCGAATCGATCTCGAGCTTCGCGACTTTCGGCGGCTGCGGCGCCGACGACGATCCACCGCCCTCGGGCTTTTCGAACTTCACGACCGTCTCGTCCCCCGCTTCGACATCACCCGCGAACTGCCCGACCTTCTGCCCCTTCAACATCACGGCGACGGTGTGCGGCCCCGCGTCGACCTCGATCCGTTGGGGCGCCGCGCCCTTGTCTTCGTTATCGACGAGGACCTTCGCTCCCTTGAACGCGGCATCCTCGACGACGATCGTGCCGACCGCACCGGTGAGCGTGGCCTTGATCGTCTTGACCTTGCCGCGCTTCGGCACGTCGAGCGATGTGATCTCGGGGTTGAAGCCTTCTTTGCGGAAGATGATCGTCGAGCTGCCGATCGGCGCATCGATCGTGCACGGCGTGGCATCGCACGCGGCCCCCGAATCGATGTCGTTGATGTAGACCGTCGCGCCCGGCGGCGTGCTCTCGACCGTGACCTTGCGCGTCGGGCCCGCAAACGCGGTTCCCGCAGCACAAACGCCCAGCGCGATGCCGGCGGCCAGTCTCATCGCGTAAATTCTAACCCGTCCATGGGCCAAGCACGAACCGGGCTGTATCTCGCTGGGTTATTGCTGGCCTGCGCCCTCATCACGAGCCGGCTGGGCCTGGTCCTCCACGAATTCGTCGGCCACGGCGGCGCGGCCATGCTCGTCGGCGGGCACGTCACGAAGGTCCACCTGTTCTGGTTCGCCGGCGGCTGGATCAACTACGAGTTCCCGGCCCCACCCTCGATCGGACAGCAGCTGTTCATCTCGATGGGCGGCATCATCGTCGAGGTCATCGTCGGCCTCGTCACGCTCGCGATCGCTCGCCGTGGCGATTCGCTCGGCCGCAAGCTCGCACGCGCGATGGGCGCGACGATGATCATGCACGGCACCTGGTACTTCGCGAACGGCGCGTGGAGCGGCTGGGGCGACGGGCTCCTGCTCTACAACACGACCGGCACGGCGCGGTTTCCGATCGCGATCGCGGCCGCGCTCGTCGTCTGCACGATCGGCTTTCTCACCGCGCGTGCGATCATCGGCCCGTTGCGCGGCACCCAACGCACGTTCCTCGCGTTCGTCGCGGCGACCGTGCTCGCCGGCGGCATCCTCGGCGGGCTCTACGCCGGCGAGCTCCGGCTCCGCGCGGACCCGGTCTATTCGGTGATCATGCAGTCCGAGCAGCAGCGCGAGGTGGCGATGGACCTGGCGAAGTGGGAGCACTACGAACAACAGAAAGGCGAAATCTCCGCCGCGCGTCGCGCCGCCGAGAAGGCGCGCCTCGAGGACACGCACCACACGTTTCCGTTCGGTTGGGTGCTCGGCATCGCCGCCGTGCTGTCCGTACTCGCGGGTGCGTGGAAGTCAACTCGGATCGAGACCGTGATCGAACCACGCCTCTTGACCCGTGCCGCGATCCTGGCAAGTGCATCGGTCGCGCTCGTGATCGCGATCGATCTGGTCACGCGCTAGACTCGACTCGTGATCTTCGGCGGTGGGCTTCGCCCTAACGACCCGCGCCGCTTCCTCGTCGAAGCGATGATCGGCGCGATGACCGCCGATGGCGTCGTCGATCCGCGCGAGATGGCCGCGGTCCAACATCAGGTCTCGAGCCATCCGATGTTCTCGGGCCTCGGCGCGCCCGCCGCGAAGACGCTGATCGATCTGTCGACGGACGCGATCAAGTTTGCCGGCTCGGCGATCGGCCGGGTCGCCGCGATCGCGAAGGGCCTGCCCGCGCGGATCCATCGCCTCGCCGCGTACGGCATGGCCGCCGAGGTCGCGGTCGCCGACGATCAGGTCGTCCCCGACGAGCTGACCTATCTGGAGGCCCTGCGCATCGCCCTGCGGATCGCGCCTCTCGAAGCCGAAAACATCTTGCTCGCAGCGAAGCAGCATCAGCTCGCGCCGTACCTCGACGATCGCTACCTGCGCGTGAAATCGATGATCGGCGTCGCCTGCGAGGTGTTCGCGTTGCGCGCGCTCGCCCGCGGCATGGCGAATGACGATCACCGGTTCAAGGTGAGAGACTTCTTTGCGGCAATCCCCGATCTCGCGCTGTCGAAGGACGAGCTCGATGCCGAGCTCTACCGCGCGTTTCGCAGGCCGCGCGCCGCCGACGCACAGGTGTTCACCGAGCTCGAGCGCGTCGCGCAAACCTTGCCCGATCCCGTCGACAGATACTGGATGGCGGTGTACACGCTCGTCGCGGAATTACCCGCGACCGTACCAAGCTGGCGCGTGATCCCATTCATGGGCGTGATGCAAGCGGCATTTCAGATCGTCGATACGGATATGGAGCTCGCGGTCGTCGATGCCTTGACATTTCCTCCCGCGATGCCACGCCCCAGCTGACTACGTTTTTTTTTCTCTGCCCGTGCATAATGGTGTGACTCCGTCATGACGTCTGGAACCATCGAGCTTGTCGAACGTATCCGCCATCGCCTCGATCAACAGGAGCGCCCGATCAAGATCGCCGGCGCCGCGAAGGAAGCCGCGATCAACGCGGCGGAACAAGCACTCGAGTGCGCGTTCCCTCCTTCGTATCGCAACTTCCTACTGACGTTCGGCGGCGTCGCGCTGCCCACACACCTCGGCATCGTCCACGACTTTGTCGGTGTCGGTCACGAGGATGACGTGGTCGGACGCACGCTGAAGGGGCGCGAGCACAACAAGCTGCCCGGCCACCTGGTCGTCGTCGGCCTCGGCGCCGAGTCGCAGGAATGGTTCTGCCTGGACTTCCATAACGAGGGTCCGAACGGCGAGTTGCCGATCGTGATGTTCGACGCACGGGACAACGCCGTGGACCAGCAGTTCTATGACGACTTCGGGCAGATGCTCGACGAGGTCATGGGTTTCGTCGCCGATAGCCTCGATCAACCCCTCGATTGACGCAGCAACGGGGCCCGGAGCTTGCTATAGCTCTATAGATGTCTCGGCCGACGTGGGCACGATGGGTGACCAGGATTTCCCTGGTCATTGCCATCATCGCGTTAGTCCTGACGATCAGGGATACCGGCCTCGCAACGATCGGCCGCTACTTCCGTCGGATCGGGTGGTGGTGGTTTGCCGTCGTGGCACTCGAGGTGGTCATCACGTCACTCGACGCCGTGGCGATCCGCGCGTTCATGTCGCCGGAGCGCGTGCGATTTCGCTCGGCGTTGTTGAGTCAGCTCGCCGGACGCTCCGTCAACGCGGTGACGCCGAGCGGCAACCTCGGCGAAGCGGTCAAAGTTTCGGTCCTGACCGAGCACGTCAGTCAGTCGCGCGCGGTCGCCACGATCCTGCTCTACAACGTGGTGTCGTTCACGGTCGAGCTCGCGATGGTCGCGATCGCGGCGCCGTTCGTCGCGTTGCTCGTGCCGATGCCGCCGAGCCTGCGATGGATGATGATCGCGGCGAGCGTGGTGTGCGCGTTGCTCGCGGTCGGGCTCTACGCACTCGTTCACATGGGTGTGCTGTCGAGCATCGCGCGCGTGCTTCGCAAGATCCGGTTGCTCTCCGAAGCGCGCTACGAGAAATGGCACGCGTCGCTCGAATCGGTCGATCACAAGATGCAGGTGACCGAGGGCGCGCGTGGCCGCGATCGGATCGCCGGGATCGTCGCGGTGACGCTGTCGCGCCTGACCTCGATGTTTCTGTCGCTGCTCATCCTCCACGCGGTCGGCGAGCAGATCACGACCGGATTTGTTGCGGCATATACCGTCGGCGGGTTCGTGATCTACATGGTCTCGACCCTGGTGCCGATGGGCCTGGGCGTGTCGGAAGGCGGCAACTACTGGTTGTTCCGGGCCTTGAAAGAGAACCCCGCACGCGGTGTCACACTGGTTGTGGCGCGCAGAGTTACGCTGGTGCTGTACGCCGGCATCGGTCTCATCCTCATGGCCGTGAGCGAGACTGTTGCAAGGGCACGGGATGGCCACGTTGTAGTGACCGATACAACGGTTGCAGTTCCGTCGACGCCCGTGCGCCACGTCGCAGATTAAGATCAGTTCACTGTTTTGCGGCTAGGCCGTGCGATGGGGCGTGTTAGCTTCCGCGGCCAATGCGCTCCGTCGTACGCACGTTCGCACTGCTTGCTCTGATCTTCGCCGCAGGTTGCGGCGGTTGTGGTGACGACAGTCATCCCAACAACGGCAACCCGGATGGAGGTTCGAACGTTCCACCGGATGCACCGCCGGCCGAGACCGTGTGCGAGACGTTGCCGGCGAACACGTCGGGCAACACGTGCGATGTCACCGCGGGCGGCAGCACGATCCTCATCAAGGGCAACATCCTCACGCCCGCGACCGTGTATCGCGGCGGTCAAGTCGCCGTCGACGCGACGGGCCAGATCAGCTGTGTCGGTTGCGATTGCGCCGCCGGTGGCGAGACCGTGATCACCTGCCCCGACGGCGCGGTGTCGCCGGGCCTCATCAACACGCACGATCACATCACGTACACGCAAAACAATCCGTACACGGATACCGGCGAGCGATACGACGATCGCCAGCAGTGGCGCACCGGCAAGGAGAGCCACACGAAAATTCCGGCACCGGGTGGTGCGTCGGCCGCGCAAGTCCAGTGGGGCGAGCTCCGGTTCCTGATGGGCGGTGCCACGTCGATCGTCGGCTCGGGCGGTCAGAAGGGCCTGCTGCGTAACCTCGATCAAGCCGCGAACATGGAAGCGGGACTCTCGAAGAAGGCCGTCAACTTCGACACATTCCCGCTCGACGACACGAGCGGTACGCAACAGACCGCGAACTGCAACTACGGCGGCACGGCGACCACGGTGTCGTCGATCGCGTCGGACGACGCGTACGAGCCGCACACGTCGGAAGGTATCGACGTCTACGCGCACAACGAGTTCATGTGCGAGAGCAGCGATACGTACGACACGATGGCGCCGGGCGTGTCGAACAACCTCGTGATCTCGAAGACCACGATGATTCACGCGATCGGCCTCCAAGCACAGGACTACGCCGCGATGGCGCAGGCCGGCACCGGCATGATCTGGTCGCCGCGCTCGAACATCACGCTCTACGGCGACACGGCGCGCGTTTCGACCGCAGCGAGCCTCGGCGTCAACATCGCGCTCGGTACGGACTGGATGCCGAGCGGCTCGATGAACCTGTTGCGCGAGCTGAAGTGCGCCGACAACTTCAACCAGACGTATTTGAACAAGCGTTTCGACGACAAGGCGCTGTGGCAGATGGTGACGTCGAACGCCGCGCAAGTCGTGAAGATGGACGATGCGATCGGCGTGCTCGCGGCAGGTCACCTCGCGGACATCTCGATCTTCAAGGGCAACGGTAAGACCTATCGCGCGGTGATCGACGCGCAACCGTCGGACGTCACGCTCGTGATGCGCGGTGGCAAGACGCTGTACGGCGACGCGAACATCGTGAGTGGCGTCGGCGCCGCGAACTGCGACACCCTCGACGTTTGCTCGTCGAGCAAAGAAGTCTGCCTCATGGGCGAAGTCGGCCAGACCTATCAAGGCCTGATGTCGGCCTCGAACATCTATCCCGCGTTCTCGTGCGATGCCACGCCGATGAAGGAGCCGAGCTGCTTGCCCGAGCGTCCGAATTCGGTGTCGATGTCGACGGTGTACACGGGCGTGCCGGCAGCGGGCACCGACAGCGATGGCGACGGCATCCCGGATGCGACGGACAAGTGTCCGAACGTGTTCGATCCGATTCGCCCGATGGACAACGGCATGCAGGCCGATGCGGATAACGATGGCGTCGGCGACGCGTGCGATCCGTGTCCGCTCGACGCGAACACCACGATGTGTACGGGCGCGGTCGATCCGAACGATCGCGATGGCGACGGCGTGCCGAACGCCTCCGACAACTGCCCGGACAAGGCGAACCCGGATCAGGCCGATACGGACATGGATGGCAAGGGCGACGTGTGTGACGCGTGCCCGAACGATGCGAACCCGGGTGCGGCTGGCTGTCCGGCGACGATCTACAACATCAAGAACGGCACGGTGATCACCGGCACGAACGTCGTCGTCCACAACGCGCTCGTCACGGCGAAGGGCACGAACGGCTTCTACGTCCAGGTCAAGGAGAGCGATACCGGTTACATGGGTAGCGACTACTCCGGCATGTTCGTGTTCACGAACACCGGCGCGATCCTGACGGCGACGACGGTCGGCTCGCGCGTCACGATCAACGGCACGGTCGACGTGTTCCAAGCAGAGATCGAGCTCGACAACATCACGAGCGTGACGGTCGACAACGCGGGCCCGGAAGCGATGCCGGCGTTGATCACGGCGGCGTATTCCGAGGTCAAGACGGGTGGCACGCGCTCGGCGAAGCTCGAAGGTGTGTTGACGCAACTGTCGGCGTCGTCGGTGACCGCGTTCAACACGCAGTACGGCGAAGCCACGCTGACGGCGCCGGACACCACGACGCTGATCATGGACGACCTCCTGTACGCGTCGACTCCGACGGTCGGCACGAACTACGCGTCGGTCGCCGGTGTCTACGCGATTCGCAACAGCGTCGGAACGATCCTGCCGCGCGCTGCGAGCGACCTCGTGTTGGGCGCGCCGGGCTTGGCGTCGATCACGCCGGCCCTGACGTACGCGAAGGTCGGCGTGACGAACAACATGCCGACGTATCCGACGGCGATGACGGTGACGCTCACGGGCGCCGCGCAGGGTGACACGCAAGTGATGCTGATGTCCGGTTCGGCAAACCTCACGGTGCCGGCGACGGTGACGGTGTTGAACGGTCAAACGTCGGCGGTCGTGAATGTCACGGCGAACACGGGTAACGCAGCGCCGGTGACGGTGACCGCGATGCTCGGCATGGACATGAAGACGTCGCAGGTCCGCGTGATCGGCGCGGGTGAAGAGCCGACGATGGTGACGATCAGCCCGACCGATGCGACGGTGTCGGTCCACGGCTCGCAGCAGTTCACGGTGTCGCTCGACATTCCGCCGAGCGCGACGCAAACGGTGAACCTGTCGTTGATGACGCCGGCGTCGGGAACGCTCTCGGCGGCGACCGCGACGATCGCGGCGAACACGACGACGAGCGCACCTTTCACGTATACCGACGTCGCGGGCACGGGCACGAACACGGTGACGGCGACGTTCGGTGGCAGCAATGCCGCGGCGACGGTCACGGTCTCGACGGGTGCGAACCACCTGGTGATCAACGAAGTCGATTACGACCAGACCGTGAACCCGGACAGCCAGGAGTACGTCGAGATCTACAACCCGTCGGCCGCCACGGTGAACCTCACCGGCAAGACGCTGTTCCTCGTCAACGGTGCGAACAGCGAGGTCTACGCGACGATCGATCTCGGCTCGGCGGGATCGCTCGCACCGCTGTCCTATCTCGTGATCGCGGGCGCGGGCGTCACGGTGCCGATGACGGCGAAGAAGATCGATCCGGGTTGGACGACGGACAAGATCCAGAACGGCGCGCCGGACGGTATGGCGCTCGTCGACACGACCACGATGACCGTGATCGACGCACTGAGTTATGAGGGCTCGATCACGGCGGCGCAAATCACCGGGTTCGGCGCGACGACCGTTAACCTCGTGGAAGGTACGGCGACCACCGCGGTCGATTCGGGTGCCGGCGCGCTGTGCCGGAATCCGAACGGGCAAGACACGGATAACGCTGCCGCGGATTGGCAGCTGTGCGCCACTTTGACGCCCGGCACCGCAAATATGTAGTGATATAACGGCGCCATCAATATGGCGTTCAGTCTCGAAAAACAGGGCATCTCGGTCGCAGAAATCCACCGCAATGCGACGCCGGCGTTTTTGTACGAAGCCGCGTTGAAGTGGGAAAAAGGGTCGGCGATTTCGTCGACCGGCGCGTTGATCGCGTACTCCGGCAAGAAGACGGGCCGGTCTCCGACGGACAAGCGCGTCGTCGACGAGCCGGAGGTTCGCGATGACGTGTGGTGGGGCTCGGTCAACATCAAGCTCGAGCCGCAGTCGTTCCTGATCAATCGCGAGCGCGCGATCGATTACTTGAACACGCGCGATCGGTTGTTCGTGATCGACGGCTTCGCCGGTTGGGATCCGAAGTACCGCCTGAAGATCCGGATCGTGACCTCGCGCGCGTATCACGCGCTGTTCATGCACAACATGCTGATCCGTCCCACGTCGGCGGAGCTCGAGTCGTTTGGCGATCCGGACTACGTGATTTACAACGGCGGCGGCTTCCCCGCGAACCGCCACACGGCCGGCATGACGTCGACCACGTCGATCGACCTGTCGTTCCAGCGCCGCGAGTTCGTGATCCTCGGTTCGGACTACGCCGGTGAGATGAAGAAGGGCGTGTTCACGATCATGAACTACCTGATGCCGAAGCAAGGCGTGCTGTCGATGCACTGCTCGGCCACGGAAGCGCGTGATGGCAAGGACACGTCGATCCTGTTCGGCCTCTCGGGCACGGGCAAGACCACGCTGTCGGCGGATCCGAAGCGCATGCTGATCGGCGACGACGAGCACTGCTGGAGCGACAACGGCATCTTCAACATCGAAGGTGGCTGCTACGCGAAGGTGATCAAGCTCTCGAAGGAGCAGGAGCCGGACATCTGGAACGCGCTGCAGTTCGGCGCCGTGCTCGAGAACGTCAAGTACGACGCGTACAACCGGGTCGATTACGACAACACGTCGATCACCGAGAACACGCGTGGCTCGTACGTGCTCGACACGATCCCGAACGCGAAGCTGCCGGCCGTCGGCGGTCATCCGAAGAACGTCATCTTCCTGACGGCGGATGCGTTCGGCGTGCTGCCGCCGGTGTCGAAGCTGTCGCCCGCGCAGGCGATGTACCACTACATCTCGGGCTACACCGCGAAGGTCGCCGGCACGGAAGTCGGCGTGAAGGATCCGGAGCCCACGTTCAGCGCGTGCTTCGGTGGTCCGTTCCTCGTGTGGCACCCCACGAAATACGCCGAGCTGCTCGCGGAGAAGCTCCGCAAGCACGGCGCGCAGACCTGGCTCGTCAACACGGGTTGGTCCGGTGGTGCGTACGGCGTGGGCTCGCGCATCAAGCTGAAGTACACGCGCGCGATCATCGACGCGATCCACTCGGGCGCGCTCGACAAGGTCGAGACCGTCACGGATCCGGCGTTCGGGTTCGCGGTGCCGACGAGCTGCCCGGAAGTTCCGGCGGAGATGCTGCAGCCGCGCAACACGTGGACCGACAAGGCCGCGTACGACGCGCAGCAGGCGAAAGTCGCGAAGCTGTTCAGCGAAAACTTCAAGAAGTACGAAGCGCAGGCGTCGGCTGAAGTTCGCGCCGGCGGCCCGAAGGTCTGAATAGAATCGGACATCGCGATCGCCGTTCGGGCTGATCGCGATGTCGCGTGTTATTGCGCAGCGCATGAGATGGGCGCTGCTGCTGTGTGTTGTTGCCGCGTGTGGTGGAAATCACGATGGCAATACGATCGCCGACGGTAATGGCGGCGGCGGTGACGGTCATGGCGGCAGTGGGAGTGGTGATGGAGGCGTGACGTCCGTCGATGCGGCGGGGCCGGTGGGTAGCTTCGCCGCGAAACGCATCTGTTCCGGCGAGCTCCAGACGTGCGCGATCCTGTCGACCGGCCAGGTCAAGTGCTGGGGCTGGAACCAGTACGGTCAGCTCGGTCTCGGCGACACCAACGATCGCGGCGATGCGCCCGACGAAATGGGCGCCGTCTTACCGGCCGTCTCGCTCGGAACGGGACGCACGGCGACCGAGATCGCGTGCGGCTATCAGCATACGTGTGCGTTGCTCGACGATCACAGCGTGAAATGCTGGGGCGACAACGCCTCCGGTCAGCTCGGCCAAGGCGATACGAACCGTCGTGGTGTCGCGCTCAATCAGATGGGCGACAACTTGCCTGCGATCGACTTCGGCGCCGGGCTCGTCCCCGTGCAGGTCGTCGCGACGATCAACAGCACGTGCGTGCGGTTCTCGACGGGCCAGGTGAAGTGTTTCGGCAATGGCGCCGCCGGTCAGCTCGGCACGGGCAACATGGCATCGCTCGGCGATCAGGCGTCGGAGATGGGCGCCGCACTGCCGTTCGTCGACGTGGGCACGGGCCGCACGGTGAAGTTTCTCGCGGGTGGCTTCGCCGTACCCACGGTGTGCGCGATCCTCGATACCGATCAGGTGAAGTGCTGGGGCGCGAACGAGTACGGTCAGCTCGGCATCGGCGATGCGGTTTCGCGTGGCCAAGTCGCGAACCAGATGGGTGACAACCTGCCGTTCGCCGATCTCGCCACCACGCACGTCGACGATCTTTCGATCAGCGGCACCGACGCGTGCGCGATCGTATCGCCGTCGAAGATGCGGTGTTGGGGCTCGGGCACGTTCGGCGCACTCGGCAACGGTGCAAGCGGAAACATGGGCGATGGCGCGAACGAGATGGGCGGCAACCTCGGCTCGCTGCCGCTCACGGGCACGCCGCGCGTGATCGCGGTGGGCAGTAACTTCGGCTGTGCTGCGACCACGACCGGTCTCTACTGTTGGGGCGAAGACGTATCGGGCGAGCTCGGCATCGGTTCGACGAACGACATCGGTGATGCACCCGGCGAAGTCGCCGCGCTCGCGCCGATCCCGCTCGGCACCACGCAAGACGTCGCACAGCTCGCGCCCGGCGGTGACCACGTGTGTGCGTTGTTCGCGGATGGCTCGATCCGCTGCTGGGGAAACAACGAGCACGGCCAGCTCGGCATGGGCTCGAAGGTCAGCTGGGGCAACCAGCCGAACCAGATGGGCTCGGCGCTGCCGGTGGTCTCGCTCTAACTACTTCGACTCGGGCAGATCGCCGACCGACCGCGCGAGTGCGACGAGCGCGAGGTAGTAGTCGTAACGAGCATTCGCGAACGCGAGCCGCGCCCGCGATACGTCGGTCTCGGCATCGATCACGTCGGTGGTGGTCGCCGCCGCGTTATCGAGCTTCACCTTCTGCAGGCGATACGCTTCCTCGGCCGTCTGCTGCTGCTGCTGCGCGACCGCGAGCGAATCGTACTGCGTCTTCGCATCGAGCCAGCGCCGGCGGACGTCGAGCTTGACCTGATCGGAGAGCGCGTTTTGCGTGAGCACCGCACGGTTCTTCGCGCGGCGCGCTTCATTGATCTGATCTTGGGTCGCGCCCCAATCCCAGACGTTCCAATTCGCGGTCAACGCCACGTACTCTTCGTCTTCGGGCTCGAACGGCTGCACGCCGGTGAAGTGATTCCACGCGGCCACCGCACGGATGTCCGGGAGGTAGCGCTCCTTCGCCGCGGTGTGATTGTTCTCCGCCGACGAGATCCGTTCGCGACCCGCGACGAGCTCGGGCCGGCTATGCATCGCCTTGTCCTGGGCCTGTGGGAGCGTCATCGTCAGCTGCGGCGCATCGGCCGGCAGATCGTCGGCGATATCGATGTCCGTGCCTTCGGGCAGACCGAGCTGGACCGCGAGCGCTGCGAGCGAGGTCTGCGCCGCCGTGTCCGCACGCAACGCGGTTTGATCCGCGGCCGCCTTTTGCGACTTGAAGCGCAACACGTCGATGTCCGTGTAGGTGTCCGCTTGGCGGAGCTGATTCGCACGCTCGAGCTCGCTCGCGATGTCGTTCACCGATTGGTGCGCGACGATCGCGGAGGCACGCGCTTCGAGCACGCGAATGTACGCGTCGGCGGTCTTGTACGCGGTGTCGAGCCGAGTCTTGTCGAGGTCCGACTTCGTCGCGGCTTCTTCATGCTCCGCCGCGCCGACGAGCTCGGACAGATACGCGAGCCCGGTCAGCGGCTGGTTGAGCTGCACGATCGTGGTGGTGGTCCACGCCTGGTGCAAGGTGAAGTTACCGAGCGAGCCAAACGCGAGCGAGTACGGCTCGCGATAGCGATCGACTTGCGCGTTGACGTTCAGCTTGACCCAGCGATTCGCGCGTTGCGTGGCCGCGTGAGCATGAGCTTGCTCGACGGCCTCGTTACCGATCGCGATGTCCGGGTTTTGGTGGAGCGCGAGGTCGATCGCGCTTTTGAAGGTGAGTTTTTGCGGATCGGCAGAAGCCGATGTTGCGACCAGCAACAACAGAGAGGCGAGGCGTTTCATATAAGTACCGTTTCAGTGCTGGAGATGAACTTTGACCTCGACCGACAGACCAGCGTGGAGTCGGGATAGGTCTTGGTTCGGATCGAGCTCGATCTTGACGGGGACGCGCTGCACGACCTTGACGAAGTTACCGGTCGCATTGTCCGGCGGCATCATCGAGAACCGTGCACCGGTTCCGGCAGAGATCGATTCGACCTTGCCGTGAATTTTTCCACCCCCGAGCGCATCGACTTCGATGTCGACCGGATCGCCCGAGGTGATGCGTTCCATTTGCGTCTCTTTGAAGTTCGCGACGACGTACTGCTTCGTCGGCACGACCATCACGAGCGTCATGCCCGGTTGCACGAGCTGACCTTCATGCGCGCCGAGGCGCGAGACCGTGCCGGCGATCGGCGCGACGATCTTCGTGTACGAGAGCTGCAGCTTCGCGAGATCGAGCGCGGCTTGCGCCGACGACACGCGCGCGTGAGCGAGCTTGGCAGCTGCCGTTGCGGATGCGATCTGGCGTTCGACCGGCGTCGACTGGACGACGCGACCTTGCGCTTCCGCGACGCGCGATTGCGCTTGCGCTTGCGAGTCCTTCGCCGCAGCCACGCTCGCGTTCGCCGAATCGAGCGACGCTTGTGCCGAGTCACGTGCGGCTTGCGCCGACTCGAGCGACTGACCGCTCACCGCGCCGGCGTCGTGCAACGTCTTTGCACGGTTGTAGTCCTGCGTGGCCTTTTGGAGGTCCGCCTTCGCGCGGGCGACCTGCGCTTCGGCCATGCTGATCTGCGCGCGGGCCGCCGACACCGAGGCACCGGTGCCTTCGAGCTGAGCGCGCGCCGACGACAGCGAGCCACCCGACGTGGCCTTCACGATGTCGACCTGCGCGTCCGCCGAGTCTGCTTGGGCTTGCGCGGATTCGAGATCGGCTTGCGAGGCTGCGACCTTCGCCTTGTAGTCGGCGTCGTCGATCTCGGCGATCACTTGATTCGCCTCGACCTTCTGGTTGTCCTGGATCTTCATGTGAAGGATCACGCCGCCGACGCGTGTGGCGACGGGCGTGACATCGGCTTCGACCTGCGCGTCGTCGGTGAACACGTCGTTGCGCGTGATGTAGCCGTGGATGAAGTAGATCGCGACCGCCGTGCCCGCGAGACCGAGCAGCAGCATGTACGCGCGACGCGACTTCTTCTTTTTCGGGGACACGACCGTCGCTTTGGCTGCTTCAGCCTGCGGCGCGGGTCCAGGATTGGTGGTTCCGTTCGTACGAGTTTCTGCAGTGGCCATGACTTACTCCCCGGGCAATTCGATGTGCACTTTTTCACCGGCGATCCGGGGCACACGTAGGAAAAACAAGAGTGGAAGGACGAAGAGGAACAGGATTCCTTGGAACATGAACACGCGGTCGAAGCTCAACACGGTCGCTTGCGCGTACATGTTGCCGCCGACGGAGCGCATCGCCATCGCGGTCGCACTGACCGGATCCGAGCCATGCGCGATCGCCATTTGCTTGAGCTCCGCGATGCGCGAGACCACTTCGGGCCGCAGCACCGTGATGTGTTGCGCGAGACCGGCCCGCGCTTCGATCGCGTAGTTCGTGAACATCGTCGCGAAGATCGTGAGGCCGACGGAGCCACCGATCTGGCGCATGAACGAGTTGAGGCCCGCGGCGTCCGCCATGAGGTGACGCTCGATCTTCGAGAGCGCGGCCGTGGTGAGCGGCACGAACAAGCACGCGAACGCGATGCCCGTGACGATCAGCGGGAAGATCATGTCGCGCGAGCCGGTGTCCAGCGTGATGTGCGAGAGCAGATAGCTGCCGATCGCGAACATGATCACGCCGAACGCGACAATGAAGGCGGGTTGCACCTTGTTGTAGAGCCTGCCGATGAATGGTGACGCGACCATCATCGCGAGGGTTCGAGGCATCAGCACGATGCCGGACAACGTGGCGGTGTAGTGGAGCGACTCCTGCGCGAACACCGGCAAGAGGAACATCGATCCCATCAGCATCCCGAACATCACGAACGAGATCAGCGTGGCGGATGCGAACGTGGGATCTTTAAACAGCCGCAAGTTGACGACCGGCGAGGTGGCCGTGAGCTCGCGCAGGATGAACAACGCGATGCCCATCGCCGCGATCGCACCGGCGAGGCGAATGTTCCACGAGTCGAACCAGTCGTCCTGCGAGCCTTCCTCGAACATGTACTGGAGCGCGCCGACGCCGACGACCATCAGCACGATGCCGGCGATATCGAGGTTCTTGCGCGCGACTTCCGCGCGAGCGCGGTTCGCGATGCGAACGTCGTCCGGCTCGGTGACGTTCTGGACCGTCATCATGATGCCGATGATTCCGACCGGCAGGTTGATGTAGAAGATCCACGGCCACGAGTAGTTGTCCGTGATGTAGCCGCCGAGCACCGGGCCAACGGCCGGGCCGATCATGACGATCATCGCGAACATCGCCATCGCGATGCCCTGCTCTTCCGGCGGGAACGTCTGGCGAAGGATCGCCTGTTGCGTGGGCTGCAACGCGCCGCCGCCCAAGCCTTGCAGGATTCGATAGAACACGAGCGCGCCGAGCGATCGCGCGGTGCCGCACAACGCGCTACCGACGACGAACAGCACCATCGACGCGAGGTACACGCGCTTCTGACCGAAGAAGCCGCCCAAGAAGCCGGTCAACGGCATCACGAGCACCATCGCGATCATGTACGCGGTGGAGATCCACGTGATCTCTTGGATCGATGCGCCGAGCTCGCCGCGAATGTTCGGCAACGCGACGTTCACGATCGAGCTATCGATCGTGGCCATCAACGAGCCGAACGCGATCGAGGTCGCGACGAGCCACTTGTTGACCGGAGCGGCTGGTGCAACAGGAGCTGCGATCGCGCTCACGACTGCATCCCTTCGATGAACGTGCGGACGATCGGCTCGACCGCACTTTCGATCGGTTGATTCTTTTCGAGCTGGTACTGCATGAGACCTTTGAACGCGCCGAACATCATCCGCGCGTACTCTTCGGAGTGCGCCCCGTATTGAGGCTTCAGGATCGTGGTGAGCGCCGTCAGGATCGTCCCGAGCACCGGCGACTTGTCTCCCGTCACGCGACCCTTGATCACGGTGCCGGTCTGATCGGCCGAGAGATTCACGCGACAGAACGGACGGAACTTGTCGAACGCGCGCGCGACGCCACCGAAGTAGCTGCGCAGGCGATCCGCGATCGGTCCGTCTTCTTGCGCGAGCGCCGCGGCGGCGACGAGCTCGGGCAGCATTTCATCGCGCCGCCACTTGAACAGCGCGGTCAGCAGCGACTCGCGATCGGGAAAGTAGTTGTAGAGCGTGCCGACGGCGACCTGCGCGCGCTCGGCGATCGATTGGATCGAGGTCTGGTCGAGCCCGCGTTCCGACGCGACGTGTTCCGCGGCTTCGAGGAGCGCCATCGACGCAGCCTCGCGTTGCCGCTGCTTCATCGTCGGTGTTTTTGTCTCCGCTGAACGACCACTCACGCGGATGAATCTACGCTCAGTTTTTTGCTTTGCCAACTCACTCCCGTGAGCTGCTCAGCTAGGCGGACGTTATAGAACGAGTGCGATATAGCCATCCGCGGTAAGCGGTTCGCGGGTCGGCTGCGCGATCGGCGTACCTGCCATCTTCGACCAGGTTTCCCAAAGATTCCGAGCACGTTCAGTGAGATCGGACGGCGTGTACGGGACCTCTTCGATGGCCGCGCGAGCGAACTTCCAGCCCGTTTGGATCTCGATTTGGATGCGATCGTCAAACACAGAATCTTTGTTCAGCTCGCTGAACATCGCTTCCGTGGTGCGCGAGCGATCCGTCGGGAGGATCGCCCCAGCGGCACCGACCAAGTTCTCCAGGTCGCGCACGACCCGGCCAAGCCGGCTGGTGAGCTTTTGCGCGGCCTCGTGGCGAAGCGCGAGCGGTGCAGCGAGTTGTTCGTCGAGGGATTCGGGTTTCTTCGTCGAGGAATGGCTCATCGCGGCCGCGCGAATCAGGGCGGCGGGCTCGGCACCGAACCAGCTCTGCACCGACCGCGCGAACCGCCCGGCGACGCAGCCGTAGGCGTAACCCGCGATCGTCTCGACGTAGAGGTCGACGATCCGGAGCGCACGTGCTCGCTTTTGGGTGACCGGCTCGACGAGGACAGCGGCGTTGATGTTGCGTTCGAACATCCGGGCGATCGCGTTCGCGTAGTCGGTCATGTGGCCTGCTATCGGCGCGCATGTGTCCGGGTTGCGTACAAAGATCCGTTGTTGGCATCGCTAGTTAGCGATACGGTCCGCGGCACCTATGAAGCGTTATCTAGCGATCGCTCTCGTGGCCGCGTGCTCGGGAAAATCGAAACCGCCGGAGCCCGCGGGACCACCAACGGGTGGCACGCCGGTCGTCGCTGCACCCGCGCCTGCCGAGCCACCGCCGCCGGCGCCGCCACCGGGTCCGCCTGCGCAAAAGATCTCGCTCGCGGAAGCCGGGCTCGAAGCGGCGTCGATGGATAAGACGGTCGATCCGTGCGTCGACTTCTATCAATACGCGTGCGGCGGCTGGTTGAAGTCGACCGAGATTCCCGCGGACAAGGCGCGCTGGGGTCGGTTCAACGAGATCGACGAACGCAACATCGTCAACCTGAAGCAGCTGCTCGAAGATGATCGTGAAGGGCGGCGATGCCACGGCGAAGAAGCTCGGTGACTTCTACGGCGCGTGCATGGACGAGCCGGGGATCGAGAAGGCGGGCACCAAGTCGATCCAACCGTTGCTCGATGCAGCGGCGAAGGTGAAGAACGATGCGACGTGGTTGACGGCGCTCATCGAGCTCCAGAAGGCCGAGATCGGTGTCGTGTTCCGGATCGGCGCCACGCCGGACTACAAGGACTCGACGAAGGGCATCACGGATCTCGATAGTGGTGGGCTCGGCCTGCCCGATCGCGATTACTACCTGGACGAGAAGTTCAAGCAGAAGGTCGATGCGTACAGCGCGCATGTCGGTCGCATGCTCGCGCTCGTGAAGTTGCCGGCGGATGCGGCGGCGGATGTCGTGGCGATCGAGACCGAGCTCGCGCGCGTGACGAAGACGCGGGTCGAGCGGCGCGATGTTCAGGCGTCGAACAATCCGATGGACCTGAAGGCGATCGCGAAGTCGACGAAATCGATCGACTGGGCGGCGTTCTTCAAGCGCTCGGGTGCGGTGGTGTCGACGCCGATCAATGTCGGCTCGCCGAAGTACTTCGAGGCGTTCGATGGAATCAAGGCGAAGTTCAAGCCCGCGCAGTGGTCGCACTACTTCACGTTCCACGTGCTTCACAAGACGGCGCTGACGTTGCCGAAGGCGTTCGCCGACGAGCAATTCGAGCTCGAGAAGGTGCTGACCGGCGTCGAGAAGCAGGAGGATCGCTACAAGCGTTGCATCCACGCGACCGAAGGCGCGCTCGGCGAGCTGCTCGGCAAGCAGTACGCGGACAAGTACTTCCCGGCGACGGCGAAGGCGACGGCGATCTCGAACTTCGAGGCGATCATCGCGTCGTTGCACGAGGACATCGGTCAGCTCGATTGGATGAGCGATGCGACTCGTCAGCTCGCGATCGGCAAGCTCGAAAAAGTCGTGAAGATGATCGGCTATCCCGACAAGTGGCGGACGTACGACTTCGCCGTGAAGCGCGATGACTTCGCGGGCAATGCGATGCGTGCGAACGCGTTCGAGGTCCAGCGCGACTTCAAGAAGTCGGGCAAGCCGTGGGACCGGACCGAGTGGGGCATGAACTCGTTCACGGTGAACGCGTACTACAACGGTTCGGCGAACAACACCGCGCTGCCGGCGGGCATCCTCCAGAAGCCGTTCTTCGGCGCGGATCGTGGCGTTGCCGCGAACATGGGTGGCATCGGTTGGGTGATGGGTCACGAGCTGACGCACGGCTTCGACGATCAAGGCGCGCAGTTCGATGCCGACGGCAACTTGAAGAACTGGTGGCAAGACACCGACAAGAAGGCGTTCGACGTGAAGGGCCAGTGCGTCGCGGATCAGTACTCGACGTTCGAGGCGATGCCGAAAGGCTTCGTCAACGGCAAGCTCACGCTCGGCGAGAACATCGCGGATCTCGGCGGCATCAAGATGGCGTTCCACGCGTATCGCACCCTTCGCAAGGGCGCGGACAAGCAGCTAGTGGCCGATGGCTTCACCGAGGATCAGCAGTTCTTCATCGGCGCGGCGCAGATCTGGTGCGGCAAGGACCGGCCGGCCGAAGTGCAGCGCCGGTTGACGGTGGATCCGCACTCGCCGCCGAAGTTCCGGGTCTACGGAGCGATGCGCAACCTGCCGGAGTTCGCGACGGCGTTCTCGTGTCCGGCGGGCACTCCGATGCATCCGGCGAAGGCCTGCACGGTCTGGTAAGGGGACGGTCGCAACTACGTCAACTGGCGATCGCGAACTGCGCGATTTCCTTCGTGCACGGGGACGGTCGCAACTACGTCAACTTGCGATCGCGAACTGCGCGATTTCCTTCGTGCACGGGGACGGTCGCAACTACGTCAACTACGCGAACGATCCTGTGATCGCGCGGCGCAGCTCGCCGCCGACTTGGTTCGCCGCACGCTTGCCGATACGTTGCGTGACCACGGCTTGAAGCGCGAGCAGCGATTTCCAGTGGAGTGCGCCCTCCTCGACCATCGGCGTGGTCGCCGGCGATCGCCGTGCGAGGAAGTCGTGCCACGCGGGCGTGACGTCGGCTTCGGTCGCGTTCTCTTTGACCGCGGTCGCGAGATACGCGAAGAGCTTTCGCGCGTCGTCTTTGAAGAACTTGCCGGGTTTCCACGCCACGGTCTTCGCACGTTCGATACTGCCGCCGCACGCGAGGCTCTGGATCGGCTCGTCCCAGTAGGTGCCACGTCCGAGCGCGATCGGTCCGACGCGTGCGACGTCCTGGAATCGCACCTTCGTCATGCTGACGGGCTCGCCACCCAGCCACGCGCCAACGATCGGATCGACCATGTGATGCCACTCGGGCCACAACGATCGCCGGGCAACGAACGCGCGAATCGCGAGATCGTCCATCGCGATCCGGTCGCGGTGAAGATGGCGCGCCCACGCTTCGCTGTGGCGATACACGCCGGCGACCGCCTGATCGATCGGACCGTCCTCGAGCTCGGGCGCGTAGCGTTCGAAGATCTTCACGCGTGCGTCCTCGCCGTCGGCCACGGCCTTCGCGGCCGGCGCGGCGGCTTCCAACACGAACGTCCCGTCGAGCCACTGCTTCGTCGCGGCGATCACGTCCGGCACGATCGCGAGCTCTCGAATGAACAGATGGGCCGCGATCACCGCGACGCGCGCATCCGGCGCACAAATACCGGCGACATAGCGTTCGTGTTGTTCGGCCATCGCGACCGCGAGCTGCTCGGCTGGGAGCTTGCGCGCGCAGGCGGTGGCGACGTGGCGGGCAAATGCCGTCGTATGCGCGCCGAACGTCTTCTTCAGGATCACGCGCGTGCCGAGCGCCCCGCCGGTCACCTCGCCCACGAGATCCCAATCGCTGTAGTACGCCGCGACCAGCGCCATCATCCCGCGCCACGTGTCCTCGTCGTAGAAGCGCTTCAACGTCCAGTTGTCCGCCTTTCGGATCACGAACAACACGCCGTCGCGCGACGTCTCGCGAACCGGCAACCCGAGCGCGAGACGCATGACATGGGTGGCAGCGGCCTCGATGTCGCCGACGTGTCCCATCGGGAACTTCGCGTCGAGGGCCTCCCAACTCACGTCGGCAGCTTACGGTCAGTCCGCACGAAAAATCGCGCGTAGATCCATTTTGTCGGTCGCGGGTTTAACAGCACATGACCCGTATCGTCTTGGCCCTGCTCCTCGCCGGTTGCACGGCGGATTCACCGCCACCGACCACGAACTGTGCGCCACCTCCGGCGCCGACCCGCGATGGTAAGACGCTCGTGATCGCCAAGGGCGGCCAGGTCATCGGCCACCTCACGATCCCGCGCGGCGATGTCGGCGAGCTCGTGCTCGAAGCCGATACGCCGGATGGACGCGACCTGCGCGAGCGATGGCACCAGATCGAGACCGGCGAGCGTCGCGTTTCGATCGAGATGCACGCGTCGACACCGGAAGGCGGACGCGGCCCGCTGACGACCCGGTTCTACACGAAGGACAGCGACCAGTACGTGACCGGTGTCGAGCTGTGGCTGAAGTACGGCCAGGACATGGTCGATGGCTACGACGTGATCGAGAAAGAGTTGCAGCGCTAGCAGCGCGCGTCATGATCGACGCGTGAGGGCTATCGCGCTCGTGCTCGCGTTGTGTGGTGTCGCCGCCGCGGATCCGAGCGCCGCTCTTCCGGACGATGCGGTCAAGAACGTGCTCGGCTGCTGGCGCGATCGAAACGAGCAGTGGACGTTCCAGCACGATGGCGATCACGGCGTCGTCGTAGCTCGCGCGATCAAGACCGGGCTGGATGCCGATCGTCCCCACCCTCCGTCGACGGTGCAGTTCGACGCGAAGACCGGTGTCTACGGGTTCCCGACGGCGGGACACATCCACAGCCTCATGATGGTGTGGACGATCAAAGACCACGCGCTGCACGTCACCGTGTTCTCGAGTCACGACGGCAAGAGTTGGTTCGCGACCGGTAGCACGATGACAATGCACCGTTGCAACTAGCGAACGCGCTAGTGCTCGGCCTCGAGCCGCACGAGCTCCGCGACCGACCACGCCTGCATCGGACACCCGACCGCGCGATGCGGAATATCACCTTCGTAGATCTCGGCGAGGTGCCCGTACACTGCACGTGCCCGCAACGGTGCGACGAACTTCTCGCGAGCCTGCGCGCGATCCTTGTACACGCGCACCCACGCGTCGACGAACGCGCCCGCGAGCCACGGCCACACCGGACCGTTGTGATACACGCCGTCGCGCTCGCGTGGCCCACCGACGTAGCGACCGCGATAGGCAGGCTCGAACGTCGCGAGCGATCGCGGACCGACCGGCGTCCACAGATACTTCTCGCAGGTATCGACAATCGCCTTCGCGCGCGCGTCATCGATCAACGCGTGCGGCAAGCCACCGACAGCGAGCAACTGATTCGGCCGGCAACTCCGATCGACCGTGCCCGCGACGTGATCGCAATCTACGACATCGTTCAGCTGCTGCTTCTCGCCATCCCAGAACCGGGCCGCGAATTCCTGGCGCTGCTTGGCGATATCCAGACCCGCGATCGCGAGCACGTTCAACCACAGCGCCTGGATCTCGACGGGCTTACCGATCCGCGGCGTCACCACCCAATCACCGACCTTCGCGTCCATCCACGTCAGTTGGATCCCGGGCTCGCCGCACGCGAGCAGGCCATCGTGATCGACATGAATCCCGTGGCGCGTCGACTGATAGCCCGCAACGATGTCTTGCACCGCACGCTCGAGCTCCGGTGGCGCATCCTTCGCCGCGCGGCGATACGCGTCGACGGCGATCACGAACCACAACGCCGCGTCGACGGAGTTGTACTCGGGCGAGCCCGCTTGCTCGTGGAACCGATTCGGCAACATGCCGCCATCGACGAGCGGCGCCCACGCGCACAGGATCTCGCGCGCCTCCGCGAACCGGCCGCGCGCCAGACACAGGCCGCGCAGCGAGATGAACGTGTCGCGGCCCCAGTCGCAGAACCACGGATAGCCCGCGATCACCGTGCGCCCTGCCCCGCGTGCGACGAGATACGCGTCCGCCGCACGATCGTGCATCGCGAGCTTCTTGCGCCGCACCGCTTCGCGCTCGAACACCGCGAGTGGTGGCTCCGGCCACGGCGACGTCGAAAATCCGAGCCACGCCGGCTGCGCGAGATCGAAATCGAACACGCCCGGCATCGCGAGGTCTTCCTCGTGATCCAACCCGCGCGCGGCTTCGTCGGAGTACTCGAAGTTGCGATACCAATCCGGCACGTGCGTGTAGGTCGCGTTCGCGTGCGCGTGGATCGCGATGCCATCGGGCCGCCACGTCACGTGATTGCCGGCGATCTCCGGCGACAGATCGAGGTCAGAAACGCGCCGCAGCGAATGGTAATCGCGCACCGCGAACAACGGCCGCACGTGCAGGCCACACGCGCCTTTGCCCGCGAGTCGCGTCCATCGCATCGCCACGCGCGGGGCCCCCGGCTCGACGACGAGCTCGACGGCGATCCGCGTTCGATCCGGCAACGTGTACTCCCACCGCGGCCACGGCGCATCGACGAAGTTGCGCTCGAACACCACGCCGTTCGGATGGATCACGCCACCGCGATAACGATGCGACGACAGCGCGAACGTGCCCGCATCCGTCGACACGTACACCTCGACATCCGCGACCAACACCATCCGGCGATCCGGCGGTTGCAGTGCGGCCAACAGCAGTGCGTGATAGCGCCGCGTCCGAATCCCGTCGGACGTGCCCATCGCGAACCCGCCCAGCCCGTCCGCCTCGAGCCACTCGGTCATTTCTCGGCTCGGTTGATCGCCGCACGCTCGATCAGATTCCCGGCGAGCGCGGTCCATCCCGTCTGGTGATTCGCGCCGAGGCCGCGGCCATCGTCACCGTGGAAGAACTCGTGGAACAGGACCAGATCCTTGAAGTGCGGATCATCCGCGTAGCGCGTCGACCGTCCGTGACACGGCCGCGCACCACTCGGATCGCGCAAGAACAACGACGCCATCCGCCGCTCGAGCTCTTCGGCGACCTTGCCGAGCGTCATCCACTTACCGGATCCCGTCGGACATTCGATCGTGAACGAATCACCGTAGAAGTGGTCGTAGCGCTTCAGCGCCTCGATAAAGAGGTAGTTGATCGGAAACCAGATCGGCCCGCGCCAGTTCGAGTTACCGCCGAATAGGCCACTATCCGACTCGCCCGGCGCGTAGTGCACTTCGTAATCCGCGCCTTCGAGATGCAGCACGTACGGATGATCGTGGTGATACCGCGAGAGCGATCGCAACCCGAACTGCGAGAGGAACTCGCTCTCGTCGAGCGCGTATTGCAGCACCCGCTTCAGGCGGTCCTTCGTCGGGATCGCGAGCAACCGATTCTGATGATCGACATCGAGCGCCACGCTGATCGTGCGCGCCAGCTCCGGCCGATTATCGAAGAACCACCACAACCGATCCGCGAACGACGGCAGGTTGTGGAGCACCTCGTCGTCGAGCGATTCGGCCGCGAACAACGGCACGATGCCGACGACACTGCGGATCCGCAGCTGCTGCGGCGCCATCCCGTTCGTCGCGCGGATCTGATCGTAGTAGAAGCCGTCCTCTTCGTTCCACAACCCGTCGCTATCGCCGATCGTGTTCGTCGCCTTCGCGATCGCAACGAAATGCTCGAAGAACTTCAGCGCGAGATCGCTGTACGCCGGCTCGGCCTTCGCGAGCTCGAGCCCCATCGCGAGCATGGTCGTGCAATAGAACGCCATCCACGCCGTCGCATCCGCTTGGATCAGCTCGCCACCACCCGGCAACGGCTGACTGCGATCGAAGATGCCGATGTTGTCGAGCCCCAAGAATCCGCCGGTGAACAAGTTGTCGCCGCCGGCATCCTCGCGATTGACCCACCACGTGAAGTTGATGAGGCACTTGTCGAACGCGCGCTCGAGGAACTCGCGATCGTAGCCATGCCCGGCTTCACCGGCGAGCTGATAGATCCGCCACACCGCCCACGCGTGCACCGGCGGATTGACGTCGCCGAATGCGAACTCGTACGCGGGCAGCTGTCCGTTCGGATGCATGTACCACTCGCGCATCAGCAGCAGCAGTTGCTGCTTCGCGAACAACGGATCGAACCGCGCCTGCGCCACGCAATGAAACGCGAGGTCCCACGCCGCGAACCACGGATACTCCCAACCATCCGGCATCGAGATCACGTCGCGCGCCCACAACTGCTCCCACCCGCGATTGCGTCCCCGCTTCCGATTCGCAGGCGGCGGCGGCTGACTCGGATCGCCCTCCTGCCAGTGCTCGACGATGTAGTGATAGAACTTTCGCGACCACACGAGCCCGGCGTCGCATTGCCGGACGACATTGCGTTCTTCGTCGGTCATCGGCGCCGAACGCACCGTGCGGTGATAGTGCTCGCACTCCGCTTTGCGCGCCGCCATCACCTGCGCGAAGTCCGCGAACGGCTGCTTCACCGCGACGCCTTCGGCCGCGAGCCGCATGCGGATCGTCTTCTGCTCGCCCGCGGGAACCGTCAGCGCGTACCACGCGGCCGCCTTCGTCCCGGTCTGCGCGGGATTCACCGCCGAGCCGATTCCCTCGACGACGCGGCGATGAAACGCGTCCTTGCGATACGGCGTTGGATTGCTGCTGCCGTACAGGCGCTCGAAGTTCGTCTCGTTATCCGTGAACAGCAGCTCCGCCGGATCTTCGATGTCCCAGCGCAAATGACCGAGCGTGGGCTGCGTGACTCGCACGCCACCTTCGGCGAGCGCATCGATCGATCCCTTTCGATCATAGCCCTCGCCGTGCCGGCCCCACTCCCACGTGTTGCGCAGCCACAACTGCGGCAGCACGTGGAGCGTTTCCGTCTGTGTCCCGCGATTCGCGACCGTGATCTCGATCAGGATGTCATCGGGCCCGGCCTTGCCGTATTCGACGAACACGTCCCAATAGCCGTGATCGAACACGCCGGTGTCCTCGATCTCGAATTCGGCATCTTGCTTGCCGCGCCGGCGATTCTCGTCGACGAGCTGCGCGTACGGAAACGCCCGCTGCGGATACTTGTAGAGCGCCTTCAAGTACGAGCTCGTCGGCGTGGCTTCCAAGAAGTAATAGAGCTCTTTGACGTCTTCGCCGTGATTGCCTTCCGGTCCGGTGAGACCGAACAGCCGCTCTTTCAAGATCGGATCGTTGCCGTTCCAGAGGCCGATCGAAAAGCACACGCGGCATTCGCGATCGCAAATCCCGAGCAGGCCATCCTCGCCCCAGCGATAGACCCGACTGCGCGCGTGATCGTGCGGGAAGTACGTCCAGCAATCGCCGTACTCGCTGTAGTCCTCGCGCACCGTCCCCCACTGGCGATCCGCGAGATACGGGCCCCAACGCCGCCAGTTTCGGACGCGCCGCGCGTCCTCCGCCATCCGTTCTTGTTCACTCAATACGAATATCCAAGCTTGATGAAAAGCTCGCGACCCTCGCCGGGGATGCGCGCGATCGTCACCGTGTTCGGTGATGCGAAGCGATCGTAATCCGCGGGCGCCGGCATGAGGTCACGCGTACCGATGATGTTACGCACGCCCGCCGTGATGTCGAAGCCCGAGACGTTCGGAACGTAGACGATGGCATTCAGCCCCACCCACGCCGGCGATTTCGGCGATTCCGTCATGTCCATCTGTTCGCGATTGAAGCGCTCGCCGATGTACTGGACCTCCGCCGACACGTGACCGAGCTGCATCAGCTTCGGCGTCGACACGCCACCGGCCGCGGTGATCGCCGGCGCGTTCACGACATCGCCCTTGAGATCGCCGCCATCGTCCGCGCTCTGGACGTGCGAGTACGCGCCACCGCCGAACGCATACCAGCCGGCGGAGTTGCGATACGTCGCTTCCGCTTCGATGCCCGCGCTGACGATGCGTCCGACGTTCTGAAACGAGATCAACGTATCCGAGCCCGGCGCCGGCAACTGCTCGACGATGCCGCGCGCGTCCCAGTAGTAGCCGCTGATCCGCGTCGACAGGCCCGGCGTGGGCTTGGCCCACCCGACGACTTCGTAGCTGCTGATCGTCTCCGACGTCAGATCTTTGGCCTGCGCGAACGTGGCGTTGTCGTAGAAGAACGCTTCGTACGCGCTCGGGTTGCGGAAGCCTTGCGCGTAGAGGAGCTTCACGCCGTACTTCTCGGGCTTCGAGATAAACAATGCCGCGCGCGGCGAGATCTTCGTATCGATCACGTTGTTGCGATCGAACCGACCACCGGCCGTGTAGCCGAGCCACGGTGCGAGCTGGCCATCGATTTCGGCGTACACGCCTTCGATGTTGAAGTTCTTCGGAACGTTGACTTCGTCGTCGCCACCGACGGTGTACGACCGACTCTTCGTGATGTTGTAGTTCGCTTCAGTGCCGGCGGTGAGGCCGAGTGATTCGGTCACTTCGTACCGCGCGCGCAGCTCGGCGCCGAGCGTCTTCGCATCGCCGTAGTCCTCGAACGGATCGGCTTGGTACTGCACGATGTGATCGAAGAACTCGTACATGTTGAAGTACGCGCGTCCCGCGATCGTCAGCTTCTTGTTGATCTCTTCGGTGTGGCCACCCTCGAGCAACAGCTGCGAGTTGTACTCGTTGTATGGATTCGCGGCGCCCGGATCGCCGTTGTACGGCGCGAACGGCGAGTCGCGACGATAACGATACGCGCGCGCCTGCAAGAACGTGCCGTTGTACGAACCGACGACGCTGCCCGCGACCAGGTTCGAATCGTCGCCCTTGAGATTGTCGCCGACGTCCGGAACCGACAGCGTCTCGGGGAACCGCCACATCGTCTGCACGGTGCCGCGCACTTGTTGGTGGACGTTGCCGGCGGAAAATCCAGCGGCCGCGATCGCGCCGTTGATCGAGTTCACGCCGACGCGCCCCCACAACCGCGGCGTCTCCGTCGCGCCGCGCGTGACGATGTTGATGATGCCGAAGAACGCGTTCGTACCGTAGACCGCGCCGACGGGACCGCGGATGACCTCGATCCGTGCGATGTCGTCGATCGCGACGAGGTTGCCGTAGGAGACGCCGGCGAACTGGCCCCAGCCTTCGTTGACGCTCGCGCCGTCGACGAGCACCAGCACGCGCGTGTTGAAGTCGCCCTCGATGTTGATGCCGCGAAACCCGATCGACGCGACGATCCGGGTGTCCTCGAGATACGCACCGGCGACGCCCGCGATCGCTTCGCCGACCGTGCGATAGCCGAACCGCTTGATTCGATCGGCGGTGATGACGGTGACGGCAGAGGCCACGTTGCCGAGGCTCTGCTCGCGCTTCGCGGCACCGACCACAACGTCGTCCTGGGCGGCGACCGCGGCCATGATGCCGGCGTTCGAGCTCGCTTCGTCGTCGCTGGCGTCGGGGATGGGCGGCAGATCCGCCGGATCGACGGATGGCTCGTCGGCGCGTGCAATCGCGCTCGTTAGACAGAGTGCCGTTGTGACGGCGACCCCAAATCGCACGCTAGAAGCGTACTACGGACGCGCGCTTAGCGTTGGCGAGCGAGCTGAGATTGATGCGCGACGGCGGCCCATTCGATCCGCTGCGGCGTTGCAAGGCCCAACGTCACGATCGCGGTCGACAGCTGCACTTTCATCGAACGTTGATACGCCTGCGCGGCGCGCAACCGTTCGCGCGTCAGGATGCCGGACTCGACGAGATAGTCGCCAAAGCCGGGCAACTCGGGCAGTGGCGCGCGCGGCATCGGCTTCGCTTTGATCGCGAGCTCGGAGCCACGGGCCAATTGTTTCGGCGGTTCGGGCGGGCGCGTTCCGCGTGGAAAACGACCAGCCACAGCAGCGGGTGCCGGGAGTTTTGATGCTGCTGTGGCTGGTCGAGACGTGGCCTCGATGATCGCGAGCCAATCGGAGCTCGCTTCATCGGTGGGTTCGAGGCGCAGGGCCTCGCGAAAAAAGATGGCGGCAGATTCGTATTCGTTGCGACGCGCGGCGAGCTCGCCGAGCAGGCGATACGCGGTCGGGCACTGCGGATCGAGACGAATCACATCGCGCAGATCGGCCTGCGCCTCGAGATCGCGGTGCAACGCGAACCTCGCGCGGGCGCGCATCAGGATGAGTGGAACGTGGTCGGGCTCGGCTTCGAGGGCATCGTCGATCAGGGCGACGACCCCTGGATAATGACGAGCCTCGAACAGCTCCTTCGCGGCCGATAAAACTCCACGGTCCACGTCTGGGGATTCAGCAAGGGGCGGGCCATGTAGGTCCGGCGGTAACTGGTCGTTTTTGCACGTGGTGTGCGTGATCCCGGAGAGGGTTCGCGGCCCCGATCGCGGTGCCACCAGCCCCACGCACGTCGCGTGGCGCCGGCTGTTGTTGGCGCGCATACTGATCGGGTGAAGCTCGTCGCCGCGCTCCTGTTGGTTGCTGCGACGGCGCGTGCGGAGGTCGCGTGGGTGCCACCCGAACCGCCAGTCGATCCGGATCGCGGCAACTTTTGGCGCGAGCTCGCGGAACCGCACAAGGACGAGATCACGACGATCTTGTGGAAGGCGCGCACCGCGATCCAGCAGGGCGAGCTCACGCTGATCGCCGATTACGATCCCACCGGTGAAGCGCGGCAGAAGCTCTACAACCAGCTCTATGGGATGTTGCGCTACGCGAAGAAGCTCGGGCCCGACAACATCGACGTGTTGAAGATGTACGCGCAGGTCGCGGACACGATCGGCAAGACGCGCCAAGCGATGGATGCGCTCCACGCGATCATCGATCTCCAGGGGCCGGAGAAGGCCGGCGTCGAGGTCACGGGTCGGCTCGGTGAGATGTATCTGCGGATCGGCGAGCTCGACGAAGCGATTCGTTATCTGCGGCTCGCGCAGGGCCCGATCGTGCAAGGCACGCCGATCACGGCCTACAACCTCGTTCATCTATCGACGGCACTGTCGTTGCGCGGTCAATCGACCGAAGCGATCGACGTGCTCGCGGATGCGCTGACCTCGCAGCCGGTCTACTACTCGGCGGAGTATCAGGTGATCGCGTTCGCGCTCGCGGTGGCCTACGATCGCGATGATCAGCGCAGTCTCGCCGTCGAGCAGCTCGATCATTTGCGCGCGGCATTGCAGGAGCAGTGGGGTGCGTCGGTGCGAAATTCGCTCGCGGGCCTGCGGTTCGCGCCGGCGGAGGACCTCCAGTACTACCGAGCGCTCCTCCTCGAGGCGACGGACATGTACGGCGACGCGCGCGCGGAATGGGCGCTCTATCACGGGCGCTACGAGCAACGCGCACTCGATCATATCGCCGCGATCGATAAACGACCGAAGACGGCGCCCGCGGCTGCGGGTATGGTGCCGGGGTCGTCGATCTATCAGCCGAAAACAGTTCCGCACATCACGCCTCGTCATCGCCCATGAAGTCGCTGCTCGCCCTACTGCTCGTCGCTGGCTCCGCACATGCGGAGAACGTGTGGCAGCACGCGGTCGAGGCGAGCTCGCCGAACGAGGATCGCGAGGGTTACAACCGCGCGGTTGCCGATGGCGACGAGCAGGTGATGCAGGCGCTGAACGACGGGCAGTCGAAAGCGAACCAGCGGCAGCGCGTCGAGAGTGCGCTCGCGTCGTACGACCGCGCAGCTGCCATGATGCCGAAGGAGCCCGAGGTCTATTACAAGATCGGGCGCACGCTGTACTCGTTCTACTTCGAGGCGTGTGACAACGACTTCGTCGCGCGGCAGAAGCCATCGATGCTGTGCCCGATCGCCGGCTTCGATACGGTGCACGCGAAGCTGATCATCGAGGCGTGGGACAAATTCGAACAGCTCGCGCCGCTCGATCCGCGCGTCTCGGTCGAGCGAGATGATGGCGCGCTCGGCGTCGATTTCAATCTGCTGTTCCACCGCGCGATCCTCCACACGAAGTTCGGCGACAAGAAGAACCTGCTCGCGGCGATCGGTGACTACGAGCGGATCCTGCATCGCACGGACAAGCCGGGTGACACGGTGCTGTCGAACCTCGCCGAGACCTACATGATGCTCGGCCGGCTCGACGACGCGATCGAGATGTACCGCCGTGCGCTGATGGGCCAAGCGAATGTCGAGACCGCCTATGGCCTCGCGGTCGCGCTCGATCGCGACGAGCGTGGTGATCAAGCGTTGGACTTGATCCTCGCGCAAGGCCAGGCGGCGATGGCGAGCTTCCACGATCGCGTCGAGCGCGGCGTGACGTTCTTCGTCCCGCGTGGCGAAGAGTTTTACTACTACGCGCTCGGCTACGAAGCGTTCGACCTCACGGACAAGGCGATCGCGTCGTGGCAGGACTACAAGAAGAGCGATGCCGCGAAGGCACATCCCGAATACGCGGCGCGCGTGAAGGCGCACCTCGATGCATTGCTCTCGCATCGGTCGAAGGCGCCGGTGATCGATACGCCGTGGCGCGATTTCTTGCGCTAGCGAGCGCGAAGGTCGGACTTGCGCGCGGCGTGCTGTTCGTAGAGCTCGTGCGCGGCGTCGGCATCGCTGATCCGGCCGAGCGCGCGTAGCGCACGAGACTTACCGTCGAGGGCTTCGATCGTGTCGAGTGCTTCGAACGTGACGAGCGCATCGGCCGGGCGATTGGTGCGGAGATAGAGCTCGCCCAAGATCAGGCGGTCGCCGCTTCGCTCGAGGATCGCGATCGCTTCGTCGAGCTTGTCGGCGAGGACGAGATCGCGAACCTCGTCAGACACCGGTGATGTCTGGGCGTTGGCGATGCCGGTCTCGTCGCGCGTGATGCCCATCTTGCGATCGACCTCGCGGCGAAGCATCAGCGCGACGATGCCAGGCGTTCGTAGAAACACGTCTCGTGCTTCGGTCATGCGACCGAGCCCGAGTAAGCACTTACCGCGTAGTAGCAGTGTGGTCTCGTCGACGGGGAGTTGCTCGACGGCGGCGAGCGCTTCGTCGAACTGCTGCACGCGAAATGCCGCCTCCGCGATCAGCGCAGGTTGTCCGGACTCGCGCGCGAGGATGATCGCGTTCCGGTGATCGTGAAGTCCGATCGCGCAGCGAGCACGTCCCGCGACCAGCGCGAGGCCGGCGTTCTCCGGATCGCGAACAGACAGGTAGAGCTTCTTCGCCTCGGCAAACCTGCGTTCGGCTTCCAACTGGCGACCACGTTGCTCGGCGTCGCTCCACGGAGTTGTTGTCGCGATTCGCACGTCCTCGCGTAGCAGGAAGATGCAATTGCGGATCGATCGCGTGCGTGCCGTCGCGGCATCGCGGTGCGTACCCGATGTGCGTTCGTCGAGATCGCGTTCCCCGGCAAACACGAATTCGTTCAGCGCCTGCGTGAGCCCATCGAGCTCGAGCCAACCGAGGCCGCGGTCGACGTACTCCCAGGTCTTACGCGCCGGTCGCGTGCCGTGCGGAGGCCGGCGCTTGCCACCCGCGTCGACGAACGCCTCGAGCAAGTCGCGCATGTTCGCAAATCCGCTCGCGCGACAACGTTCGACGATCGGCTGCAACGACTCGTAGCCGGCGAGCGCGGTGCCGATCGCATAGATGAGTCCGAGCTCGTCGCAGCGCGGCCACTTGTCGCGAACCTCGGGTGAGACCTCGCCGTCGAGTGAGAACGCGAGGCGGAGCTCGCCATCGAGATCGAACTTGATGATCGGCGTGGTGAACCAGCCGAGGACATCTGCAGGCATCAACGCCATCAGCTGCTGATACGCGCGCACGAGCTCCACGCCGAGAGAGGCCGGATCCGTGACCACGTGCTCCCAATCGAGTGCGGGATAGCGAAACCACGAATCGCCGATCGGCGTGAGGAACGCACGTTGGCCCGCGAGCCGCGACCAACATTCATACAGTCGATCGAACCTCGGGCCGCTTTGCGTTAGTCGAACGGCAGGCTCGTTGCCGTGAAGACCGAGGTCAGCGAATTCCGCCGATCGTTTGCTCCACGCGGTCCGAGTCCGCCAGCGGTCTAGCATCGACAGGTCTCGCTCATCGCACGATGCGCCCGTCGAGCAACTCGCTATCCATGCATCGGTTACCGCCCGATGCCATCGGCTCGAACACTTGAATCGCGACCTTGACCGAGCCGGGATGCGGAGGCGGTTCGAACAACACCTGAACCTTGCGCTTCGTCGTCGACAACGGACTCTCAGCAACGAGTCCTCCGAAACGCGGCGGCATCATCCTCCACGGGATGCCATTCACGGTCGCGCCGATGCCAGGCACGTAGTCGATCGTCAACGACTCGAAGTGATCGCGCATGCGCATCGCGGCTTCACCACACGACTTCGACACGGCGGACTTCGAGCCGCTGCCTCGCGCGACGTACCGGTATGACTGCGGCGCCGCCAACGCATCGCGCCCGAGCAAGGCAGCCACCACGACCAACACGCCGCGCATCTGCGACGAGCATAGCGGCTACGAGTGCTGATCGTCCAACCCAAACGGATTCCGCGCTTGCACGCAAATCGCGACGACAAGCGTGACCACCGGAAACAAGAGGCCGAACAGCATGTACTTGCCGAACGACCGATTCTTCCAGCGCGCGATGCCGCCCGCGCCGAACGACACCGACTACCATCAAGAGAACGTGCTTGTTCCGGCGTCATCCAGGCCTTATCGGCAGACCGGCCTCGCGGTTGCGTATGCGTTACACTCGAGCCAGGTGACGCGCGCTCTCCTTCTATTGGCCTTGTTTGGCTCGGTGGCCGCCGCCCAGAGCAAGCGCTACCCAACTCCGCCCAAAGACGCCGATAAAGAGGCCGAGACACGCTCCGGCCTGTGGGAATCCGCACTCGACCCCGACCGCAAGCCGTACGACGAGCTCGTCCGCGACGCGAAGCGCCGCTTGGACGACCGCACCCGCGACAGCGCCCAAGAGGCCCTGCCGAAACTCGACGCCGCGATCAAGCGCCTGCCCGGTGACTACCGCGCTCACATGCTGCGCGGCCATGCGTATCTCCTGCTCCAGGATTGGGCGAAGTGCACCGCGGATTTGCAGGCCGTCCAAAATCCCGACGACTTGGACCGCGATGCGATCGAGCTCGAGCTCGGCATCTGCCAAGCCCGCGCCGGCAAGCTCGCCGATGCCGAGCGCACGCTCGTCCACGCCGTGACCGTGGCACCGCACGGCGAACAATGGATGCGGCTGGGCGAAGTCCGCATCGCACTCGGCAAGTTGGACGAAGCCGAAGATGCGTTGCAGGCCGCGCTCGAAAAGAACGACGGCCCACTCGGCACGATCCACTGGTTGCTCGCACTCGCGTACGACCGCGCACGCAAGAGCACGCTCGCCGACGAACAAGCGCGCGCCGCGCTGAGCTTCGACGCGTCGTTCAACTTGATCATGTATCCGGCGTATCCGTGGCTCGGTAACGGCGAGCAGGACTACTTGATCGGGCTCGCACGGATGACACCGCCGTCGTTGGATCGCGATCAAGCGACGCCCGAGATCGCGCTGATGCACTTCCGGCACTTCCTGAAAGTCGCGCCCGATAGCCCGTGGCGCCGGCGCGCCGACGAACATGTGAAGGAGCTCGCGGCGACCGCGTTCCCGCAGCAACTCGTGCGAACCGCGCAGAGCACGGCGTTGCAGGAGATGACGCCGATCGTTCCGGTGATCCAGAAGCAGATGGGCAAGCTGCGCGCGTGCGTCGCGAAGACCCCGTGGAGCTCGTATACCGTCACGATCCAGAAGACCGGTCCGTTGGGAGAGGACCGCGATCACGTGCGG
The DNA here is from genome assembly GCA_047600425.1 of Kofleriaceae bacterium. Taxonomy (GTDB): domain Bacteria; phylum Myxococcota_A; class Polyangia; order Haliangiales; family Haliangiaceae; genus JABFXX01. Next base: position 1,838,135 of record JASGLC010000001.1, read on the forward strand.
TACGCCGTGCCCCAGCTCCATTTCGGGACGATCCAAGGCGTCGACGTGAAGTTGGAGCGCTCGCTCGAAGCGATCACGAATCCCGCGGATGACGCCGCGCAGAAATGCATCGCGCAGGTCGCAGCGGGCTTGTCGCTGCCGGTCCCGAAAGACCGCGATACGTACTATCGGTTTTCGTTTCTCGTAGTCGCGCCATAAACGAGCTAAGAAGGCGCATGCGTATCGCGCTCGCCGTGATCCTCGTTGCGTGTAGCTCGCCGACGAAGCCGACGCCCGTCGCCGTTCAACCGCCACCGCAACCCGCGCCCGTCACACCGGCGCAGGATCAGGACATTCCGCTGCCGACGCCGGCGAACGGCCTCGCGTGGGATGCCGCGGACAAGGCGCTGTACATCGCCGCGGATACGAAGCTCCTCAAGTGGACGAGCGGTACCGAATTCACGCCGGTCGCGGATTTTCCGGCGACTGGCAAGCTCTCGCTCGGCGGCGTGGTGAAGCTCGCGGACGGATCGTTCCTCGTCACGTCGTTCGGCTTCGGCACCGACGGCACCGTGTTTCACGTCGACGCCCAGCACAAGGTTTCCGCGGTTCCGAACCTCGATCCGAAGCGCCGCCGCGTCGGCATTGCGGTCGGTCCCGATGCCGCGATCTACGACGCGTACTTCGTGATGGACGGGAAGGATCACACCGGCGGCCTCGCGAAGTTGGATCTCGTGAAGGGCGAGACCGATGTGCCACTGGGCACCACGTTGTCGAAGGTCGTCGGTGTCGTCGCGACGAAGCGCGGCGTGTTCATCAGCGATCAAGGCGCGAACGCGATCTACGCCGTCGGCAACGCCACGCCGATCGCGAAGGACTTGCCGAGCGCGGACATGCTCGCGGTATTGCCGGATGGCGCACTCGTCACCGGTGGCAAGAACGGCGTGGTCTCGAAGGTCACGCTCGACGGCACGATCACGATGCTCGCGCAGGGCTACGAATCGGTTCGCGGCATCGCGGTCGATGGCGAAGGCAAGCGGCTGTTCGTCGTCGAGCACGGCAAGGACAAGCACGTGCTCCACATCGTGAAGCTGCCGTGAAGCGCCTCGCGTTCGTCCTGCTCGCCGCGTGCGGCTCGGATCCGACGACACCGTCGCCGGATGCCGCGCCCCTACCGCACGAGCTCGGGATGAACGACGTGTCCGTGCTCGTGCCTCTGCCGGCGGATCTATCTGCGCCGGTCGTCGCGACGCTGTTCGATCCACCACTCCTCGACGACACGTGGATGCAGCTCGCGGTGTTCACGAAAGGCGACCTCGGCTCGCAACAAGACGATCCGTACGATCGCAACAGCTTCCAGATCACGGCCGTGCGCTTCGATATCTGCGATCGCGCCACGATCGGCCCATGCGCCGCCGGCACCGACGGAAGACTGCGCCTCGTCGCCCAACCGATCGTGATCGCCAGCGACGGCACCACGATCCAGGCGCTCGATGTCGGCGTGCACTTGTTCTATCCGATTCCCGCCGCGGATCTGCAGACCGTTCTAACCACGCTGCGCACGCTGCGACCAGCGCCGACCGCCACCGCACTCGCGATCTCCGACGGCGACGCCGCCTACTTCGCACGCCTGCGCACGCTCGTCCGGAAGTACGCACGCCCGGACAACCTCGTCCGGATCACCGCGAACGGCCAGAAAGCCCTCGCCGTCGGAAGCACGTGGGGATTTCGCGAATTCGATCGCCAGAGCGACGGCTCGTTCGTGCAGACCCAGATCCCGAACGCGAACGGCATCGAGCAAGACATTCTCCTGCAGGGCGGCGACGTGACGTATTCGTCGGCGAACCCGATCCAAGACGTGCCGGCGGGTTTTCAAGCCGACGTGCTCGGCGGCGTGTTCGGAATGCTGTCGGCCGAGGACAAAGCCGCCGCGGTCGACGCGATCGCGCAGGCCGAAAATCCCACGCTCCACGACACCGTCGACACCCAGTGCATCGCCTGTCACGTCGGCACGTATATCGGGGCGTATCGCGCGAGCGAGATCGGGCTCGATCCGAAAGCGCTGCCGAGCTGGTTCACGTCCTCGTTCGACACGACCGTTCCCGCCCAAGCCGACGGGCGCCGGATCCGTGGCTTTGGCTACTTCGCGCGCGAGCCGATCATCAGCCAGCGCGTGGCAAACGAGACCGCGAACGTGCTCGACGAAATTTCTGCGCGTTTTACGTTTTGAACGCGCAAACGTTTCGGTCTAAGACAGCTCTAATGCGTAGCTCGTTAGCGTTGATCCTGTTTGTCGCGGCGTGTGGAGACAATCTCGCTGCGAACACGCAACAGCCCCAACCGGATGCGAAACAGCAACAGACGATCGACGCCAAGCCGATCGATGCGCCGCCGATGGCCGTGGCCGTCGCGCTGACGGGTGGTGCGAACGATCTGTGGTGGGACGCGGCGTCGAACACGCTGTTCTACACCGACGACAACGCGAACACGTTCAACAAGTGGACGGACGAAGGTGGCACCGCCGTGCTCGGCGCGCTGCCGCCGTACGCTGCGTCGGGCCCGAACCCGGGTGGCCTGTGGCGCAACGCCGACGGCTCGTTTTACTCGGTCAACTTCGGCAACGGCGCGGCGGGCGGCAACTTCGAGGTAATCACGGCGGCGTATACCTCGGCCTCGTACACCGGCCTCGACCTGCTCCAGAAGTATCTCGACGTCGAAGTCTCGCCGGATGGCAACACGGTCTACGTCGCCGGGTTCTCGGGAACGAGCATGAATCCGATCGGCGAGGTCTACAAGATCAACACCACCGACATCGACACCACGGCTCACACCGTGATCGCCACGCCGTTCATCGGCTTCGCGGCCGACGCCACGCAGGCGCTGAAGAAAGAAGTCGGCATGGTCGTCACCGCCGATTCGATCTACCTGTCGAACCAGACCGATCACGTGATCGAGAAGTGGGACATCGCCACGAAGACGAAGACCGGCAACTTCGCCACCGGCCTCGACAAGGGTGACTTCCTGCTCGAGCTACCGGATGGCACGTTCCTGACCGGCGGTGCCGCGAAGATCAACCACATCGCGGCCGACGGCACGGTCACCGTGATCGACACGGCGGGCGCCTCGCTCACCACGATCCACGGCCTCGCGTACGACAACGTGAAGCACCGCCTGTTCGCGATCGATCATCAGAGCTCGAACGCGCCGGACACGCTGCACATCATCCCGTACACGCCGTAGGGGACTAGCCCTTGAGGAACGCGACGGTGACGCCGTCGCCACCCTCGTTCGGCTCGCCGGCGCGGAACTTGTCGATGCCCTTGTGCGCCGAGAGATGCTCGCGCACCGCCGCCCGCAACGCGCCGGTGCCATGGCCGTGCACGACCCATGCGGTATCGCGCGCGGCGAGCAGGCTCTCGTCGAGGAATTGATCGACGGCCGCCACGGCCTCGTCGACGCGTTGCCCGCGTACGTCGATCGTGGACTCGATCGTTCGCCCCGTCGCCTTGCCACCCGCGGGCACGCCATCGACGAGCACGATGCCCTGCACCGGCTTTTCATCCTCGACGGCACGCTCGCGCTCGCGCTCGGCCGCCCGCGCCGCGCGATGCGAATCCATGAGCACGTCCTCGATCGGCACGAGCGCGCGAATCATTCCGAGCCGGACCTCGACCTTGCCATCGTGCGGCGGCGAGACGACCTCACACCGCCCGAGCTTCGGCACGATCACCGGCGCGCCGACAACGAGCGATTCGACCGTCGCCGGCGTTCCCGGCGGCAGCTTGCGCTTCGGCTCGTGCTTCGCGACTTCACCACCCGGGGTGGTCAGCTTGCGCGTCGCCTCGCGAACATCCTCGAGATTTAGATCCGCCTTCGCGCGCAGATCCTTCCGGATCTCGTCGATATCGCGCCGCGCGGCGCGCAACGCCGACAGCGCCTCGCCATGCACGCGCCGCAGCTCCTTCTCGAACCGCGCGTTCGCCCGATCGCGATGCTGGATCGTGGTGTGCCGCTCGCTCTCCGCGGCTTCGAGCTCGGCCAGCAGCGCCGCGCGCTCTTGCTCCAATCGCCGACGCTGATCCGCCACGTTCGCGAGCAGATCCTCGACCTTCGTCCCCTGCTCGCCCATCAATTCGCGCGCGCGCTCGACGACATCCTTCGAGATGCCCATGCGCGTGGCGACCGCGAGCGCACCCGAGCTACCCGGCGATCCGAGATGCAGCTTGAACGTGGGCTCGAGCTTCTCCATGTCGAACCCGACCGACGCGTTCGCGAACGCAGGATTTCCGCCGGCGCCGAGCGTCTTCAACCGATCGTAGTGCGTGCTCACCAACCCGGTGACACCCTTCACCGCGAGCTGCTCGAGCACCGATTGCGCGAGCGCCGCACCCTGATCCGGATCCGTGCCGACCGCGATCTCGTCGATCAACACGAGCATCCCCGGCGACGCCGTGCTCAACAGCTCGCGCAGATTCACGACGTGGCCCGAGAACGTCGACAGATCTTTATCGAGGTTCTGCGCGTCGCCGATGTCCGTCACGACATCGTGAAACCAACCCATCACCGAGCCGCTCTCCGCCGTGAGGTGGAGCCCCGCGCGCGCCATCAGCGCCGCGAGCCCGACCACTTTCAACGCGACGGTCTTACCGCCCGCGTTCGGTCCCGAGATCACGAGCGTCTGGCCCGCGTCGACGGTGATGTCGTTCGCGACGCACCGCCGCTCCGCCAACAGCATCAATGGATGCCGCGCATGGAGCAGCCCGACCCGCGGGCTTTCATCCAACACCGGCTCCGCGCCGACGGTATCGTCCGCCATGATCGCCGCCGCGCAGATCACGTCGAGCACTTCGGCCGCGCCGAGCGACCGCGCGAACCCGTCGGCCTCCTCGGCGATCCAGCCCGAGAACTTGATGTAGATCCGCCGCTCCTCGGCCGCGACCTCGGCTTCCGCGAGCTTCAACCGGTTGTTGAGATCGACGATCTCTTCCGGCTCGATGAACAGCGTCTGGCCACTCTGCGACGTGCCGTGGACGATGCCGCGCACGAAGCCCTTGCCGTCCGTGCGCACCGGCAGCACGTAGCGATCCTCGCGCTGCGTGTAATACGAATCTTGGAGATAGACGCTGTAGCGCTCGTCGCTCAGCAAGCTGTCCATGCGTTTCTCGAGCGTTTGCTTCAACGACGTCACCGCGCGCCGCAAGCCACCGAGCTCGTCGCTCGCGTGATCCACGAGCCGGCCATCGGCATCGAACGCCTCGAGGATCGGATGAAACACGTGCGCGAGATCCGCGAGCTGCGCACCATGGACGTGCAACCCGGGTGCGAGCGCCGCGTGGGTCTCGAGGTGATCGCGCAGGATCGATAGTGCGCGCCCCGTCGACGCGACCGCGACCAACTCCGCCGCCTCGAGTGCCGCCGACTTCACGACGCGTTCGATCGCCGCCAGCACGTCGCTGAAATCCCGCCGAGCGGAACCGCTTGGTCTCGCGCCGCCAGATCGCGCGCTTCGCGAATCTCTGCCGCCCGCACGCGCGCCGCCGCGATGTCCGTCGAACCACACGTTCGCACGCACGGCCGCTTCGCCACGCTTCGTCGCGCAGCGCTTCGCCCAGTGGTCGACCAACGTCGGCCAGCCCAGGTCCTCCAATGTGCGCGCCCCGATCATCTCGATTCGGGGGACGGTTTATCACCCCGGAATCAGATCGGCCAGCGTGGGCACGACGCGGTTCCGCCCGCCGCGCTTCGCCGCGTACAGGTTGTCGTCGGCACGCTTGATCAGCGCGACCGGGTCGACGCCCGTCTCGCGATGCAGCGTGGTCACGCCCAAGCTGATCGTGAAGTTGATGCTCTGGTTATCGAACAGGCAGGGCCGCTCTTCGATCAGCTGGCGCAGGTGATCCGCGAACACGATGCCGCCCGGGAGCGCCGTCGACGGCAACACGCACGCGAACTCTTCACCGCCGTACCGTGCGAACAAGTCCTCACGCCTTATACGGGGCCGGATCCGCTGTGCGAGATCCTTCAACACCGCATCACCCGCGAGGTGACCGTGGGTGTCGTTGACCTTCTTGAAGTGATCGACGTCGAACATCACGAGCGTGAGCGGATGCCCGTAGCGATTCGCGACCGCGAGCTCGCGGTCGAGGAACTCCATGAAGAACCGCTTGTTGTGGATCCCCGTCATGCCATCTTGGATGGCCATGTTGTGGATCGCCTCGTGATACGCGCTCTCGATGTTCGAGCCCGATAGGAACTTGTAGATCGCGTCGCCGAACCGAACTTGATCGCTATCGGCGAGCTGTTGCGCGCGAATCCGCGCTTCGTTCACGAACGTGCCGTTCGTCGAGTTGAGATCCTCGACCCACCAACCGCCGTCGTCATCCACGTAGAGACGCGCGTGTTGGCGCGAGACCGAGCTGCGGCTGACGACAAAGCCCGCCTCGCTATCGCGACCGACGATGTATTGGTTGTTGATGAGCGGGATGCGCCGCCCGATATCCGGACCCGGCGGATGGAGATTGACGAGACATGCGTCACCCGCCGGCGCCTTCTTTTCCGGCGTCATCGGACGGCTCAGGATGAGCGTCCCACCATCTCGGTAGTCGTCGGTCAAACGGCAGAGCCTTCCGGTTCATCCGTTATATCGCGCATTTCGGCCAGCCTCAATCCGAGCGACCAACGACCTCGAAACGCCGTGTTCCACCTTGGACCACGCCCGCGACCGCTCCCAAAAACCCATGCTCGACGACGGCTTTCGCGTGCTCGGCCATCCCCGCGGTCAGATGTGCGATGGCGTGTGCAGCCGTCGCGGAAGGCACCGTGATCAGCACGAGATGGCCCGCGGCGATGGCGGCGACCAGCGCCTGCGTCTCGACGACACGGTCGATCGCGATCGCATCGGCACCCTCGGCCATCGCGACCCGCACGGCGTCATCGCTGCGCTGAGAAATAAACCCGTTCGGCGGATGGACGAGCTCGATCGGCTCTTCGAATGTGACGACCCGCCGGCCCTTTTCCCCGAGGCTCTTCACGAGTGCCGCCATGGTGGTCGACTTGCCCGAGCCCGACGCGCCGGCGATCACGATCACGCCGCGCTGATCGAGCCACGCCATCACCTCGCGCGGTAGTCCCACGCGCTCGAGCGAGGGCGGCTCGCCGACGAGCAACCGCAACGCCGCACCGGGGCCGTGATGATCGCGCGTGAGCGTGACGCGCACCCGCCCCATGCCATCGCCGTACGTGAACGTGCCAGTGCCGTGCTCGCTCCAGGTCGCGCGCGCTTCTTGCGGCGCGACGAGCCCGAGCTCGCGCGAGATAGTCTCTTGATCGAGCGCACCCGGTGACGGAGCCGAGATGGTTCCGTTCGCGCGCACGAGCGGCGGCGCACCGGTGCCGAGGAAGATATCGCTCGCGCGTTGGCCGCGTGCTGCATGCGTGAGTCCGTCGAGGAACGCGCTGCCGCTCGCCGTCGGTGCCGCGACGCTGCTAGCGCCGTCGTCGTATTGGCCGCGCTCGATCCCGAAGTCTTCGGTCGCGGCGACCGGCTGGCTTTGCGCGCGCCGCACCGGTTGCGATGGAGCAGCTGCCACAGGTTGTGGTGCTCCGGACGGCCCATCGATCACGCACTGCCACGCATTCGGCCGCGGGGTGACCGACAGCGTGTAACGCACCTGTGACTCGTACTCGAACCGCGCCGGGCGGCCGGCATCGATCGCGTCGAGCGCCTGCGGCGGTGCGACCTCGCGCACCATCTGGACGAGCTGATCGTGGGGCACGACCTGCGTCGCATTGCGATCACCCGCTGGAAACTTCAGCGTGATCGCGCCGCCACTCGTCAGGATTGCGCCCGTCGCACCGAAGCGCTCGATCGAGCGCAGATAGACATCGATCCTCGCCATCTAAACCGCATGCTAGCCTCTCGGGCATGAGTGGCGCCACTCGGGTGCTCGCGGTGACGACGGTGCTGGGCTTCGCGGCGACCGCCTATCTGTTTGTCCAAAATCGCAGCCTCGAGAAACAGATCGTCGAGGTGCACACCAAAGAGACCGAGGTCGTCACCGCGCCGGCACCGCAAGACCCGGCGCAGCCCACGCAGGCGCGGAAGCCATTGTTCCCCACCCGTGCACCCGCGCTCGGCAGTGGTGAAAAAGAAGAAACGCGTGGAGAGCGCCGCCAGCGTCGCCAGCAAGAAATCGCCGCGATGCTCGGGCGCGGCGACGGCGAGACCGACGACGAATACCGCGCGCGCGTGGGCCTCCTGATCAAGACCGGGCTCGCGATCCCGCGTTCGCGCGTCGAGGATCAGCGCAAGCAAGCCGAGGCCGCGGCGCACGTCACGCCCGAGCAATCGAAGCAACTCGATGCCGCGTTCGACAAGGTCTATGACAACGTCCTCGACTACACGAACAAAGCGGTCGCGGATGGCCAGCTTTCGCCGTACGAGCGCAACGTCAGCGGTTGGCTCGAGTACGCGGGTGGCCTCGGCACCATGTTGAACGAGACGAACGGTCAGATCAGTCAGATCCTGTCGCCAGATCAGATGAAGTCGATGACCGATAGCGGCTTCGAGTGGGGCGAATACCTCGGCATGGAAGCGCCCTGGGAAAAGCTCAATCCGCCGCCGCCACCGAAGAAGTAGTAGCCTGGTAATCGTGACCGGGGCGGCGACGACGTATCGGCTCTCGCAGATCGCCTCGCGCGACCTGATGACGGTGTTTCGCGAAGCCCGGCTGCGGGACGCGGCTCACACGATGGTGGAGCGCCATATCAGTGCGCTCGTCGTCGTCGACGCGAACAACGAGCCGGTGGGCCTCATCACGATGTCCGCGATCAATCGGCACCTGTGTCGGCCGATGCTGCGCGGCAAGCCCTCGCCCACGCTCGAGCGGCCGGTCTTCGAGGCGATGACACCGATCCTGCTGACGCTCCACGAGGACTGCCCGGTGGTAGTCGCCGCGCGGATCATGTCGAGTAGCCGGATCCATCGCGTGCTCGTGACGCAAGGTGGGCGCTGCACCGGTCTCGTTTCACTCACGGACATCGCGCGGCTCGTCGCCGAGGTCGGACTTCACGGCGACGTTCCCGATAGCGCCGAGCTCGAGTCGGTGATCGACATCCGCTCGCCGCGCGAGCTGTTCGTCGCGAGCATGGATCGCTGCCTCGAACACGCGGGCTTCGTCGAGGCGTTCTGCACGCGGTTCCTGGCAACGTCCTCGGACATTCGCGCGAAGTTCGCGGGTGGAGATATTGCCAAGCAGCACGCCGCGCTGACGAGCGGCTTTCGCTACGCGACGGATGTGGCGCTCGGTAAGCCCGGCGCGCTCGGCCATCTCACCGAGGAGGCGGCGCTCCACGATCACCACCATCGCGACATCCGGCCGGAGATGTACGCGCTCTGGCTCGAGAGCTTGATCGCGACGGTGCGCGAGACCGACGCGCGTTGCGATCTCGTCACCGAGCACGCATGGCGGATCATGATGGGCAACGTGATCAGTTACATGACCCGACGCTACTGAGGACACGGGATCGTGACACCACGTGGCGTCAGCCAATCGGACACGCCGATCGCGAGCTCGCCCCAGATATCGCCGCCCCAACAGAACGTTCCCGTCGACGTGACCGCGCACGTGTGCGAGCTGCCGGCCGAAATGCTCGTCGGTGTTCCCGTGAGGGCGGTGACCTGAACTGGGACGTGCGAGTCCGCGTACGTCCCGTTGCCGAGCTGCCCCTGATAGTTGGTGCCCCAACACCACACCGTGTTGTCGGTCTTGATCGCGCACGTGTGAGAGTTGCCGGCATCGATCCGCGACACGCCCATCAACACCGCGGTCGGCGTGCTCGTCGAATTCGTGGTGCCGTTACCGACCTGACCGAAGTTGTTGTAGCCCCAGCAGTACGCCGTGGTGCCGGAGAGCGCACACACGTGCCCTGACTTCGCGGTGATCTGCGTGACGCCGGTGAGGCCCGCGATCGCGATCGGCGCGTTCGTGTTCATGCCCGTGACGTAGCTGTTGCCCCAGCAGTAGACCGTCTTCGCGTTCGTGAGCGCGCACGCGAACGAATCACCGACGGCAACTTGCTCCGCATCGGTGAGCGGCATCGCGACCTTGACGGCCCCGCCCTGGACATACTCGTTGTTGCCGGTACCGAGCTGACCGTCCGCGCCATAGCCCCAACACATCGCACCGGCCGCGCCGAGCGCCGCGCATCCGGTGTTGACGCCGACGGAGAGATCGATCGCCGGCGGCAAGTTGTGAACGAGCACCGGGATGCTCGAGCGATAGCCGCTCTCGTCACCGAGTTGGCTGTAGTAGTCGATGCCGGCGCATCGCACGGCACCGGCGGCATCGAGCGCGCACGATACGTTCTCCGATTGCGACATCTTCACGACGTTCGTGAAGCCGGTATTCGGCGTGAGCGTGTCGACGAAGCCTTGCCCACCATCACCGAGCTGACCACTCGTGCCGTTGCCGGCGCAGCTCGTCGATTTGTCGGCGTGGAGCACGCAGGTCTCGTAGCCACCCGCGAACACGGCCGTCGCGTCGGTCGCCATCGTGTCTTGCGGGGTGGGTTCGCTCGTCCGCTTGCCATCGCCGAGCTGCCCCCAGCCGTTGTAGCCAACGCACACGATCTGGTTTTGCGTGGTCAGCGCACACGTGTGGTCCTCGCCGACCGCCATCTTCACGACGCTCGATACCGACGAGATCGGCGAGTAGTGCTCCGTCGAATCGAAGTCGAAGAACTCGCCATCGTAGTCGTAGCCCCAGCACCAACCGGCGTGCGCGGTGTCGACGGCACACGCGTGCCCCGAATGCGCGGCGATCGACGTGACGTCCTGCCCGATCGCGGTCTTCACGAACGTGTTCGTGCCTTGCTCGACGCCCGAATCGCCGAGCCGGCCGCGATTGTTATCGCCGCTCGACCACACGGTGCCGTCGACCAACGTGACGGACACGAAGTCGTCGCCGAGCGACACGTTCAGCGCATCCGCGGGTGTGGTGATCGCGACCGGCGTGTTGTGGTCGTCGTTCGCGCCATTCGCGAGCTGGCCGTTCTCGCCGTCGCCCCAACACGACAGCTTGCCGTTCGCGATCGCACACGACGTGTTTCCGCCGGCGGCGATCGCACCGACACCGGTGAGACCGCCGACCGCGACCGGAAACTTCGAGTCGTTATTCGTACCGTCGCCGAGCTGGCCGTAGCCGTTCGCGCCCCAGCACGAGACGCCGCCGTTCGCGATCGCACACGTGTGCGCACTGCCGGCGATGATCTGCGTGACGCCGGTGAGGTTCTTCACCATCACGGGCTGCTTGCCCGACGTGGTGGTGCCGTCGCCGAGCTGCCCGTACGAGTTATCGCCCCAACACCACACCGCGGTGTCGCTCGTGATCGCGCACGTGAACGCATCGCCGGCGACCACCGCCGTCGCGGGCGACGCGAGCATGACCTGGACCGGCGTCGACGAATCATCGGTCGTGTTGTCGCCGAGCTCGCCACTCTCGTTGCGGCCCCAACACCAGACCGCGCCGTCGCTGCGCACGGCACACACGTGTTGATCGCCCGACGCGACATCCATCGCGCACGCGGTCGCGCCGGTGGTCGTCGTGGGAGCGAGGCAGAAGCCTGCCGTGCACACCGTGCCATCGGGACATTCGTCGCCGCTGCCGCACTTGAACATCGTGTTGCCGTAGTCGGCACTGACCGAACACCCGGCGACGACGATCGCGACGAGGATTACTCGCATGGCACCGCCACTCCACGAACTTGCAGCCGATTCGAGGTGCCATAGCCGAGCTCGCCGAACGCGCCGTAGCCCCAACACCGCAACGTGCCGCCCGCAAGCGCGCAGGTGTGACCGTCGCCGATGCCGAGCTCGTCGGGTTCGGCGAGTGGGAACGCGAGCGGCGTGGGCACGTCCTTGCCCTGGTAGCTGCCGTCGCCGAGCTCGGATGCGAAGTTGAGGCCCCAACACACCGTGGTGCCGTCGGTCTTGACCGCGCAGGTGTGTGACTCGCCCGAGTACAGCTTCTTCACGTTCGCGATGATCTTCTTGGGCGCACCGACGAACTGCGTGGTCGTGCCGTCGCCGATCTCGCCATCACCGCCGTAGCCCCAGCACCAGACCTGGCCGGTGCCGTCGAGCGCGCACGAAAACCCGCCGCTGCCCGAAACCGAGTCCACGTTCGTGACCGCGATCGCCGTCGGCACCAGCACGTTGTCCGTCGCGTTCGTTCCAGCCTCACCGGCGTAGCCCCAGCACTTCACGGTCTTGTCCGCGAGCAACGCGCACGTGTGGTAGTAGCCGACGTCGATCTGCGTGACGTTCGCGAGCATCGTGACCGCGACCGGCTTCGACGATCCATTCGTATCGCCGGTGCCGAGCTGTCCGTACTGGTTGTTTCCGGCGCACACGACCGTGTTGTCGACGAGCAACGCGCACGTCCGCTCGTCGGACATGCCGATCTGCTTCGCCGCTTTCGGCAACAGCATCTTCGTCGGCACGTAGACATCGCTCGTCGAGCCGATGCCCAACTGCCCGGTGTAGTTCGCGCCCCAACACCACACGTCGCCGCTCGCGAGCAGCACGCACGTGGATTCTTCGCCGGTCGCGAGCTGCGTGACGCCGGAAACCCGCGGGACCGGTGCCGCGGTGCCGCGATCGACGAGCGTGCCATCGCCGAGCTGGCCTTCGTAGTTCGCGCCCCAGCACTGCACGCTGCCATCCGCCATCAACGCGCACGTGTGATAGCCACCGGCGGCCACGTGCGCGATGCCGGTCAGGCTCGTGCTCGCGATCGGCGCGGGCTGAGTCGTCCGCGAGCCATCGCCGAGCTGACCGCGCGAGTTGTAGCCAGCACACGCGACGCCCTTGGTCGCGAGCAACGCACACGTATACGCGTAGCCACCCCACACGCTCGTCACGGGGCCGAGCTTCGTGGCGTGTTGTGGGCTCGGCTCGATACCATCGTTGCCGTCGAACAACCGGCCATCGCGGCCTTGGCCCCAACACCAGGTATCGCCCGTGGCCGTGAGCCCGCACGCGTGCGCATCGCCACCGTGAAGAGATGCGAGCGGCACGGTGATCTGCGTCGACATCGCCGGGAACGTGTTGTCGTTCGAATTCGCGATGCCGAGCTCGCCGTTGTGATCGCGGCCCCAACACGAGGTCCCACTCGCGGTCACCGCGCATCCGGCCTGCTCCATCAAAGCGACGTGGATGACGCCGGCGATGTTCGGGACCTGTACCGGCGTGTTGACCGGATTGCTCGTGGCACCGGAGCCGAGCTCCGCGTTGGAGTTCTCGCCCCAACACCACACCGTGCCATCGGTCTTCGCGACGCAGTTCGTTTGATCGTACGTCGCGAGCTCGGCCACTCCACTCGTTAGCGATGGCACCGGCATCGGCGCGCCGCGCGACGTGAACGTGCCATCGCCGAGCTCGCCTTCGGTGTTGCCACCCCAGCACACGACGCCGTCACCGACGAGCGCGCACGTGTGTTGATAGCCGGCGCCGAGATGCGTCGCGCCCGTGAGGTTCATGACCTGGACCGCGGTCTTCGCATCGGTCTGCGTGCCGTCGCCGACCTGGCCGTAGTTGTTGTGGCCCCAACACCAGACATTGCCGCCGGTCACGATCGCGCACGTGTGCAGATCGCCGCCGACGACGTCCGTCGCGCCGTCGAGCATGCCTTGCGACTTCTGGACCTGGACCGGCACCGTGCTGTCGGTCGTACTGTTGTTGCCGAGCTGGCCGGAGTCGTTGCGACCCCAACAAAACACCGCGCCGTCATCGCGAACCGCACACGCGTGCTCGGTGCCGGTGCCGATCGCGGCCGTGCAGCTCGTGGTGCCGAGAATGGTCCCACCGTCGGTCAGCGTGCCCGGCTCCGCGTGGAGCTTGCACGCCGCCACCAATGCGAGGAGGACGTACTTCAAAACGATCCTCCGATCACGAGTGCGCCACCACTCTTCGTCGGCGTCACGCTGATCCGCGTTTCGGTATGGGGCTCCGTCACGTACAGCACGACGGCGCCGATCGCGAACGCACCCGCGACGCCCATGCCGATGTTGCAGAACAGCGCGCTGCGCTTCGCCTTGTCCTCGAGGTCCATTGCTTCGGCGTACGTGTGATCGCCGGAGTGCGCGTTGATGTCCGTGAGCTGGTTCGTCTTGCTTCGCGCGTCGAGCCCGAAGTACGTGCTCGCGCCACCGAACAGCACCGCCGCACCGGTCCACATCCACCAGCGCAGTACGATCGGGCGCGTCGATACCGGCTCCTCGTGATGGATCACCGGCTTTGGCTTCACCGGCGTGATCGCAACCGTGTCCGGCGCACCACCCGTGATCACGATCGGCACGTCTTTGCTGCCGAGCTGGATCACGCGATTGCCGTGCGCGTCGAGCGCTTCGACCCGGAGATCCAACCGCGAGCCTTTCGGTAACGCGATCGTGCCGGTGCCTTCGAGCGTCTTCTCCGGACCGTGATCGGCGCTGACGAACACGCGCGCCTTCACGATCAAGTTGTCGGCATCGCCGGTCACCACGAGCGTCACCGTCGGTGGCTGCGCCGTCGTATCCGCCTTCGCCTTCAACGGCGCGCGCGACTTGATCGCCTGCGCGGCGGCATCGTACGGCCGCGTGATCTTCGGCGACGTCCCCGGCGGCAACGCGCCTTTCGGATCGAGCGTCAGCCACTTCGTGAAGTTCGCGGTCGCGTCTTTGTCGTTGCCGAGCGCCGCCTCGACGATGCCCGACAGCTTGTAGATTTCCGCGAGCTCGTCCGGCCCCGCCGTGCCGCTCGCGAGCGCGTTTGCGAGGGCCGGCCGCGCCGCCATGTAATCCGAACCGGTCACCGCCTTCTTCGCGGTGTCCAGATCGTCGGCGCGCGCGACGCAAACCATGAGCGCTACGACGAGCGCGGCCCCACGCATTGCGAGCAGTCTACCACTCGATGCGGCGGACCGGCGCGGTCTTACCGGGCTCGATCTGGATCGTGAGCGATCGCGTGGATCCCGACGCGGACGTGGCCTTCACTACGTGTTTCCCCGGCGGAAGCTCGATGTTCACGAGTGGTGTGTCACCCATCGATTTCCCGTCGATGGCGATATGTGCATACACCGGTGACGAATCGATCGTGATGTGGCCGGGCGGCCCTGTAACGACCGGTTCTTTCACGACGGGCGCCGCCTTCACGACGGCTTTCTTTGGCTGAACAATCTGTTTCGGCGGGTCGATCTTCTCGATCTTCTCGATCTTCTCGGGCGCGGCGTCGCGCGGGACCGTCGCTTCGACAACAGCCGCATCGACCACCGGTGCGGTGTTCATCACGACGACGTCTTCTTTGACCGGTGGCGGCGGCGCGGCCGGTGGGTCCTTTTTCGTCAGCAGCGTGAACCCGATCACGCCCGACACGATCACCGCGACACCTGCGATGATCCACGGCAGCCGCGACGGCGACCGCAACGTGGGCATCATCGGATCGCGCGTTTGATACGAGCCCGTCGGCGGCGGCACCGCGACCGGCAGTGGCTCGATCTGAGTCTTCTGTTGCGCGGCCACGTACGCGGCGACTTCGGCCTGCGCGGCTTCGAGCTTGCCGCGGATGTTCGACACCGGCGTGGTCATCAACTTCGTCGACGCGCCACCGAGCGGATTGCTGCGCTCGAGATCGAAGATGTCACCCGCACGCGCGGCGCCGAGCAGTTGGCGCTGTTCGTCCATCAACATCGCGAACGCGCCCTCGACCTCGTCGCTGATCGCGGCCGCGCCGAGTGGACCACCGAGCGAGACCGCGGCTTGGCCGAGCGCTTCACCCAACGCGCGCGCCGTCGGATAACGCTGTTCGCGATCGCGCGTGATCGCCTTACCGATCACCTCGCCGAACGCTGGCGGGATGTCGGGGCGGATCTCGCAGATGTCCGGAATCGGCTCCGTCGTGATCGCCTGGAACGTGAGGAACTCGGTCTCGCGCTTGAACAGATGGCGCTGCGCGAGCGTTTCCCACAGCACCGTGCCGAGCGCCCACACGTCGACGCGGCGATCGACCTTCTCGCCGCGCAATTGCTCCGGCGCCATGTAGCAGTACGTGCCCTTCATCGCGCCCGTCGACGTCCGGATCGACTGGTCCTGGACCTTCGCGATGCCGAAATCCAAGACCTTCACGATGCCGTCGACCGTGACGAACAGGTTCTGCGGCGTGATATCGCGATGAACGACGCCGAGCATCTCGCCCGCGCCGTTCTTCAACTGATGCGCGTGATGCAGGCCTTCGCACGCCTGCATGCCGAACCCGGCGACGAGCCGCGGATCCGGCGCTCCCGGATACGTGTCCGTGCGGCGAAACACCGAGAGCGGCACGCCGGCGAGGTACTCCATCGCGATGTAGTACTGGCCATCGATCTCGCCGAGCTCGAACACCTGGCACACGTTCGGATGCGAGATCCGCGCGACGACTCGCGCTTCATCGAGGAACATCGCGACGAACTGCGGATCCTTGGCGAGGTGCGGCAGGATTCGCTTGATGCAGATCAGCTTTTCGAAGCCACCTTCGGCCAGCAGGCGCGCGAGAAAAATCTCGGCCATACCGCCGGTCGCGAGCTTCGCGACTAGCGTGTACTTCCCGAAGCTACTTGCTTCGGTAGCCCGAGCTGGCTCCATCCCATCGATTATAGCCCGATCCAGTAGTTCGCTTTGATCATCACGATGTTCTCGGCTGGGGTATGGGCGAGGTCCGAGAGGTTATGGCCCAGGTCAAATCGGCCATCTACGACGCTATTGGTCTGGCCGTGGCTCCAGATCGCGAACACCGACGAGCCCGGGCGATACTCCCACCGGAGCACCACCGTCGAGCGCAACTGCTCGAAGTTGAAGTCCGGTTTATCGAAGCTGTACGCGCCGTTGTAGTCGACGAACACCGTGTCGTCGGTCTCGCGGATTTCGTGGTTCACGAGCTGGTGGAAGCGATCACTGAACTGGGATGCATGTGGGTTGTTGACGTCCTTGAACTTCGAGTACGCACCCGCCGCGATGTAGGGCTGCGCATACGCCTGCAGCGAGAGATGCGGCGAGAACGTCCAGTTCGCGCGGATCGTCGTCGATAGGGTCGTGAGGTCGATCCGGCTCGTGATGTAGTGAGTTTCGTTCGCGCCGTCGGTCACCTGCGTGACGTACTGCATCGGGTTGTCCTGGCGGCCCCAGCCGAAGCCGATCGCGACATCGAGGTTCGAGCGCACTTGGATCGTCGCGTTCGTATCGATCTCGCCGCCGAGCGCATCCGCCGTCCAATCGCGCGAGAAGTAGCCGCCGACTCCAACGATGACCTTCTTTCGCGAATCGCTCGTGATGTAGATGCTCGGGTTGATGTTCGGATCGGTGCGTAGCGCCGGGCCACCGCGAAGCGCGACGGGATCGAGCCCGTTCATGTAGAGGTTCGCGCTCCAGTTGAAGTTCCAGTAGTTCGCGAACTGGACGTAGCCGTTGTTCTCCCAACCGTAGTTCATCAGGATCGGATCGAAGTTGTTGACCGTGAACACGTCGGTGTTGACGTTCCACCCGAGCACCGTGTCGCCGGGAGTTTCGTCGTGATACTGGCCGAACAAGAACGGCACGACCTGATCCGACGCGACTTGAAAGCCGACGTCGTTGAGCTCGAGGCCGGGCGTGCGCACGTCGCCACCGAACCCGAAGCGCCAGTGCTTCGTATCGCCCATCCGCCCGACCTTCCAGTTCGCGGATAGGCCCGACATGCTCGTCGCCATCGGATCGAACGTCGCGTCCTTCTTGTCCGGACGTTGATAGAGGTGGAGGTTCTCGGTCTGGGTGTTCGCGATCGCGTCCTCGGTGCCATGGACCCAGCTGCCCATGATCTGGCCCTTCGCCTCCCACGCGTTCTTCGACCACCGGTGATCGACCTGGAGACCGCCGGTGTACGCCTGATCGTGCTCGAGACTCTCGAGCGGCGTGTTCGATAGATCGCGATCGACCGCGGTCGCCGATGCGCCGACGAAGCTGTTCGAGTCGTTGAAGTCATGCTTCACGCGACCGACCGCGTAGTTCGTCAGCGTGGCGATCATCGGATTCTGGCGGCTGCCGTTGTCGTCGATCAACGCGGCATCTTCACCGCCGGTCACCGCATCGAACACGCCGACCGAAAACCCATCGGCCTTGCCGGTGAGCTTCATCGCGCCGAAGATCGTCGTCGCTTCCGGCGCGCGCAGATATTGATAGTCGAGGCTCGACGTATCCGGCACCGAGCCGATCCGCCGGCTATAGAACTCGCCTTCGACGGAGCCATCGCTGTTGCCCATTGGCAGCTTGAACAGATCGACGCCCTCGAGGAAGAACGGTCGCTTTTCGGCGAAGAACAGCTCGGACGGACCGAGGTTGATCTGCGATGGATCCGCTTCGACCTGACCGAAGTCGGGATTAATCGTCGCCGACAGCGTGAACGCGGAGCCGAGGCCGTACTTGACGTCGAGGCCGAGCCCGCGCTTCAGCGCCACGCGATGCGTGATCGGATCCTCCGGCGCGACATCGAGCCCACCCGTCGCGTACGGCAGGAGCTCGAGCCGGCGCGCCTGCGTCAGCTGATCGAGCCCGTCGAGCGTGCCGAAGCGCGAGACCACTTGCGGCGCACTGCGCGACCACGGCGACCACACCGATTGCTCGCTGGTGCGGCCGACGAGGCGCAGCACTTGAAAGCCCCATTCCGTGTTGTTGCTCTTGTACCGGAGCTGATTGAGCGGGATGCGGAACTCCGCCGTCCAACCGTGATCGTTGATCTTGGCATCGCCGGTCCACACCGCATCCCAGGTGTCGTCCTGATTCGAGTCGTCGAACATCAACGAGTCGCGCTGCACGCCGGCCGCGTTCAGCTGGAACATGTAGGCGGTGCGGTGATCGTGATAGCTGTCGAACGCGATGATGATCTCGTCGGCGAGCGCATCGGTATCGCGGCGCGTGAGCAGCGCCTTCAGCTTGTCGGGTTCCGGATCGTCCGACCACACGCCGACGTAGATCGCCTTGTCGTCGTAGATGACGGCGAACGAGGTCTGCTGCGCAGGCTTGCCACCGTCGCCGGGGAAGTGTTGGACGAAGTTCGTCTGCTTCGGCGCCTTCTGCCAACACGGCTCGTCGAGATGACCGTCGACCGTGATCGTGCCTTCGAGCTTTACCGCATGCGCACGCACGCCATCCGGCTGCGCGTGAGCAACGCGCGCGATCGCAGCCAAGACCAAGGCGAACCGAAACATAGGACAGAAGGGATCCACGGCCACTCCACCCGGTGGACGCGGGTAACAACACGACGTTGCCCGACTTAAATGCCGATCGCGCGTGCGACACGTGCGACGCGCGCTGTATCAGCCGCGGGGTACTTTAACGGTCAGATTCGCATCGAGCTCGTCACTCACGCGCGCGTGCTCGAGCAAGAGCTGGGTGACCGTGACCTGGAGCTCGTCGCGCCCGCCGATCGCGCAGGGCGAGAACTCGAATTGGCCGGTCCGCCAATCGAGTAGCGCCATCATCTTCTGGCGCGGCTGCGTGGCAGAACCGCCCGTGGCTTCGACCTTCAGGATCTTGCCCTCGGATACGAACAACCGCGCGATGTCGCCTTCGCGGAGGAGCAGCAGGATGCCGGACTTGCGCTCGAACTCGAACAGCGACAACAGCGTGCCGAGGCCGATGTCGACGAGGTTGCCGCGTAGGCCGGGATTCGCGACCGGTGCGAGTGGCGCGACCACGCGATGGATCCGGATCACCAATTCTTCGTCGAGGAACGGCTTCGGGATGTAGTCGCGCACGCCCGCGCGGAATGCCTCGAGCCGGCTGAGATCGCCTTCATCGCCGGTCAATACGAGCGGCACGACCGAGAGCGATTCGTGATCGGCCATCGCGTACGCGAGATCGATTCCGGACATGCCGTCCATCGAGGCCGCGCACACCATCACGTCCGGACGCCACACGGTGCAGGTCTCGAGCGCTTCGGTCGCGGTCGCGCACGGCGTCACCTTGAACCCGGCACCTTCGAGACAGCGCGCCATGCGAGCGCGAAGTGGCGGGCTCGGCTCCACCACGATCGCTTGGGTCGTGGTGTTGAGACCGGGGCTCGTGATCTCCGTGCGCAGCGAATCGATATGCGCGCGCAACTTCAACTTCGACGCGGTATCGCCGTCCTTGAGCTCGAAGCCCATGCCGGGATGACGTCCGAGCGCACGTGCCGCCGACGGCGTGAGCATGTGCGCGACGCGACCGCGCAGACCTAACAGCGTGCCATCGGGCAGGAAGAGGCGAATGTCCGTCTCTTCCCCAACGGGCAATAGCGCTTCGGTGCGGATGAACAGTCCGCGTACCGAAAGATCCTCGGTCTCGGCTTCAACGATGCCCGACGGCCGGTCGAATTCGACCCGGCACCGACTGACGAGTCGTTGGTCCCGACCACGGCGCGCATTGGCCACCAATAAAAGTTTAGCGAGATGGCTGATTTCTGTCCTGTTTGCGACGGTGAGGCTTGCGTTGCTCTTTTATTACAAGGAGTTACCGGATTACCTTGCGCTCTAAGCTAGATTTCAAGAATCTTTGAAACATCCTTGGACATCGGAGAAGCGAATGACCGTCGCCATTGAAACCACCGTGATCGACCGGCTGGCCCACGTCAGCAAGGCCCACGGAGCGAATGATCTAGGTCAACGGCTGGCCGCGCTCGACCGTTGGGTCAAGTCCGACCTGATCGACTTCGAAGCGGAGCTCGCGGTGTTGCCGCGCGGCGCGCGCGTCGTCCAACAGGCCGCACATCACTTGCTCGACATGAAGGGCAAGCACCTGCGGCCGACGTGCGTCGCGCTCGCGAGTCGGTTCGGCGAAGGCTTCACGCCGCGTGCGCGTGGATTGGCTGTCGCCGTCGAGCTCGTCCACAACGCGACGCTGCTGCACGACGATGTCGTCGACCTCGCGGAGAATCGTCGAGGGAAACCGGCCGCGTGCGTGGTGTACGGCAACACGGCATCGATCTTCGCGGGCGATTGGTTGCTCGTGCAGGCGCTGCAACGGATCGCGGCCGCGCGCGTGGATGGGCTTCTGGATCGGATGCTCGCGACGATCGACGAGATGATCCTCGCGGAATCGATCCAGCTCGAGCGTCGCGGCCGGTTGGTCGCGGATCGCGGCGAGTACTTCAAAATCGTCGAAGGCAAGACGGCGTCGCTGTTTCGCTGGGCGATGCTCGCGGGCGCGCGTAGTGCGGGTCTGGGAGTGGCGGCGGAAAATGCGTTGGATCGGTACGGCCTGCACTTGGGCGTCGCGTTCCAGCTGATCGACGACGAGCTCGACTTCCGCACCGGCACGGGCAAGGACCCGCTCGTCGATCTGCGCGAAGGCAAGATGACGTACCCGCTCGTCGTCGCGATCGAACGCCAGCCCCAGCTGCAGGCGCGGATCGAAGAAGCGCTCACGGTCGAGGCGCCGGACTTCCAGGGTATCGCCACGGTGATCCGCGAGACCGGCGCACTCGTTGCCACTCGGAAGTTGGCCGAAGAGCACGCGAACCGCGCGCTCGAGGCGATGACCGAATTCCCGGCGGGCCCAGCGCGCGATGCGCTCGAGACCGTCGTTCTCGCGTCGCTCGAGAGGAAGTCATGACCGAGCTCGTGAAAACCGAAGAGTCACTGCCGAAGTTGGGCAGCGGCCAAATGTTCGATCAGATTGCGGGTCGCTACGACTTCGTCAATCGCGTGCTGTCGCTCGGCCTCGACAAGCGCTGGCGGCGTCGCGTGATCGCGGAGCTGCAGCTCGCGCCGAATGCGACGGTGTTGGATGTCGCGACCGGCACCGGCGATCTCGCGATCGAGCTGGCGAAGGCAGTGCTGGCCGGGAAGGTCATCGGCGTCGATCCCTCGGCGGAGATGCTGAAGGTCGCGGCGATGAAGCTGGCGAAGAAGCAGCTCGAACAACGCGTCGAGCTCGTCACCGGCGATTGCCAAGCGCTGCCGCAGGCGAGCTGTTCCGTCGACGCGGCGACGATTTCGTTCGGGATCCGCAATGTCCCGGATCGCGCGCTCGGCCTGCGCGAGCTCGCACGCGTGGTTCGTCCGGGTGGGCGCGTCGCGGTACTCGAGCTCGGCGAGCCGAAGAAGACGCTGTTCGGGCGCGTCGCCGCGTTCCACTCGCATCACATGGTGCCGCGCTTGGGTGCGCTGCTCAGCGGCCGGCGCGAGTACAAGTATCTCCAGAAGTCGGTCGCCGCGTTCCCGTCGAACGAGGACTTCGCGCAGCTCATGCGCGACAACGGACTCGACGTCCAGCAGGTGATTCCGATGACGTTCGGCGTATGCACGCTGTTCATCGGCACGCCGAAGGAGATGTCGTGAGGCTCGAATCGTCGGCGACGGCCGAGCGACCGCTCGACGATCACTTGCTCGATGCCGGGCTCGCGATCGCACGCGCGTCGACGGGAATCACGTGCATCGCGCTGCCGGTGAGCAACGTCCAGACCGCGGCGATCATCGCGGCATGGCGGTCGGCGCCGATGGTCGCGTGGCATGGCGATGGCCAATGGATCGGTGTCGGCATCGCGCGCGAGGTTCGCGGCACGGGAGCTGATCGGTTCGCGCAAGTGATCGCGGGTGCGCGTGCGATCGAGATTTCGCAGACCGTCGGGCATCGCACGTGGGTGCCGAAGTTGTTCGGCGGCGCGTCGTTCGCGCCGGGTGCAGCGGATGCAGCGCCGTGGACCGGCTTTGGCGATGCGTGGTTCGCATTGCCGCGGTGGACGATCGGGGGCGGTTGGCTCGTGCTCGCCGTCGATGCGCGCGAGGCGCAATCGGATGGTCGCTGGCTCGACGAGCTCGCGGCATTTCGGATGGCGATCGCGAATGGCTTTGCCGCGCGCCCGCAGCCGGCGATGACGAAGATCGATGCCGGCGATACGGCGGGCTTCAAGACGTACGTCGCGGCGATCACGGATGCGATCGCGCGCGGCGAGTGTTCGAAGGTCGTCGCTGCACGGCACGCGGTGGTCACGCTCGCCGGTGAAGCGCGCCCCGCGGATCTGTTCGGCGAGCTCGATGCACGCCATCCCGATACCTACGCGCGCTTGCTCGTGCGGCCGCCGGGTGGTGGGACGTTCGTCGCGGCCACGCCGGAGCGACTCGTGCGCGTCGATGGTGATCGCGTGAGCTGCGATGGCCTCGCCGGCACGATCGCGCGCGGCGATGGCGCGGAAGAGATGTTGTTGGGATCGGCCAAGGATCGCAACGAGCATCGAATCGTCGTCGACGCGATCACGGGAGCGCTCGGTCGCTTCGGTGAGGTGACGGCGCCGGAGGTTCCCGGGATCAAGACGCTGCGCCACGTGTTGCACTTGCACACGCCGATCACGGCGAAGCTGCGCGAGCACCATCACGTGCTCGAGCTCGTCGACGTGCTGCATCCCACGCCCGCGATGGGTGGCACGCCGCCACAGGTCGCGCGCGAGTGGATCCTGTCGCGGGAAGCGCCGCGCGGGTGGTACAGCGCGCCGGTCGGTTGGTTCGATCTCGAGGGCAACGGCGAGTTTGCGGTCGCGATCCGCAGCGGCGTGATCGATGGCTCGCACGCGTATCTGTACGCGGGCTCGGGCATCGTCGCCGGCTCGGATCCGGAACGCGAGCTGGCCGAGACGGACGTCAAGCTGCGCCCGATGTTGGGCGCGTTAGGCGTGTCCGCGTGATCCAGACCCGGTGGGCAGACACGATCGTCGCGACGTTGGCGGATGCCGGTGTCACGACGTGTGTCGTCTCGCCGGGATCGCGGTCGACGCCGTTGGTCGCGGCGCTCGCGAAGTCGGGCCGGATCGCGACGCCGGTGGTCATCGACGAACGCTCGGCCGCGTTCTACGCACTCGGCTTGGCACGTGCGACAAGCCTGCCGGTCGCGCTCGTGTGTACGAGTGGCAGCGCGGCGGCGCACTACCTGCCGGCGATCGTCGAGGCGAGTGAAGCGGGCGTGCCGCTGATCGCGATCACCGCGGATCGGCCGCCGGAGCTCCAGCATTGTGGTGCGTCGCAGACAATCGATCAGATCGAGCTCTACGGCAGCTTCACGCGCGCGGCGTTCGATCTCGGTGCCCCGCACGACGATCTGCGCGCGTGCCGGCGAGCGGTGATCCAAGCGGTGACGGCCTCGCGCGGGCCGCGCCCCGGTCCCGTTCATCTGAACGTGCCACTGCGCAAGCCGCTCGAACCGGTCGCGTGCGATGTGCCAGTCGCGGCGCCGGCGATGATCGCAGTGCCTCGGCTAGCGGCGGATCCAGCGGCGGTGGCAGCGTTGGTAAACCGAATCGCCGACGAGCCGAACGGGATCGTGATCGCGGGTGCGTGCTCGACGCGAAACGCCGACGTGTTGGCGCTGTGTGCGCGCGCCGGTTATCCGTTGCTCGCCGAAGCGGGGAGTCAGTTGCGCTTCACGGCGCGCGCCGGGGTCACGACGATCGATCACTTCGACTTCGTGCTCGCGGCGAAGCTCGCGCCGATGCCGAAGCTCGTGATCCAGCTCGGCGCCGAGCCGGTCGCGGCCGCGAAGCTAGGTAACGATGTCGAACGCTGGGTGATCGCGGATTCGTGGCGCGATCCGGATGGCGGTGCGAACGTGATCCTCGGTTCGTGCGAGCTCGCGTCGCAGATCCCCGTGCGTGGCGACAGCACGTTCACGCGGGCGTGGCGCGAGGCCGAAGCGAAGGCGGCCGCCGCCGTCGAGAACGTGCTCGCGACTGACGCGGGCGAAGCCTCGGTAATCCGCGCGGCGATCGCGGCGATGCCCGCCGGTGCGCAGGTCCAGATCGGCAACAGCTTGCCGATCCGCGTCGTCGATCAAGTCGCGGTCGGTGGCGAGCGCATCGTGCTCACGCAACGCGGCGCCGCCGGGATCGATGGCCTGATCGCGAGCGCGACCGGTGCCGCGCAGATCGCACCGACGCTGTTGATCGTCGGCGATGTCAGCTTCGCGCACGATGTCGGTTCGTTGATCACGGCTCGGCTCGCGAAGCATCCCTTGGTGATCCTCGTGATCGATAACGCCGGTGGCCGGATCTTCGGCGGGCTGCCGATCGCGAAGTCGGCATCACCCGAGCTGATGGACAAATTCTTCGTCGCCGCACCCGCGCTCGATGTCGCAGCGATCGCCAACGCGTTCGGCATCCGCATCGCACATGATGTGGCCAGCGCATTTGCGGAAGCTGGACCGACAGTGATCCACGCGCGGGTCGCGCCGCACGGTGCGCGCGACTTCCGCGCGAAGGTGCTACAGGAGCTGTCATGAACGTGTGGATCCAAGCAGCGCGGTTGCGCACGTTGCCGGCGGCGATCGTCCCGGTCGTCGTCGGAACCGCGGTCGCGCGTGCGAGCGGCGGCGTCGCCTGGGGCCCCGCGCTCGCGGCGTTGGCAGGCTCGCTCGCGATCCAGATCGGCACGAACTTCGCGAACGACGTGTTCGACGCCGAGAAGGGCGCCGATGGTCCGGACCGGCTCGGCCCCACGCGTGCGGTTGCCACGGGCCTGATCTCGGCGAGCGCGATGAAGCGCGCGATGATCCTCGCGTTCGCGATCGCGACGGCATTCGGCGGGTACCTCGCGTGGGTCGGCGGCTGGCCGGTGATCGCGATCGGTATCGCGTCGGTGATCAGCGGCATCTGTTACACGGGCGGCCCCTACCCGCTCGGCTATCACGGGCTCGGCGACGTGTTCGTGATGATCTTCTTCGGCTTCGTCGCGGTGTGCGGCACGGCGTTCGTCCAGCTGAAGACCGTGCCCTGTCTCGCGTGGTGGGCGTCGCTCGGTGTCGGCGCGCTCGCGACCGCGATCATCGTGGTCAACAACCTGCGCGATCGCAATCAGGATGTCCGAGTCGGTAAGCGCACGCTCGCGGTCCGGCTCGGTCGCAACGGCGCACTCGTCGAGTACGCGTTGCTCCTCGTCGCGCCTTATGTCGTCGCGCTCGCGCTCGCGCCGAGTCATCCGTGGGTGTTGCTCGCGCTCGCATCGGCGCCGCTCGCGGTGATCCGGATGAAGGCGCTCGTCGCGGCGACGACCGGGCCAGAGTTCAACACGTGCCTCGCGGCGACCGGCAAGTTGTTGCTCGCGTACGGCGTGTTGTTCGCGATCGGGCTCTGCGTGTGAAGCTCGTCGGCGCGACGCATCGGACGTCGCGTTGGAACATCGATCCGCGTGGGGCGGCGCGTGGCGTGACCGAGCGAGAAGCCGTGATCATCGCGGTGACTCCGCGTCGGCGAAGGTGAAGCGGCGCCACTCGCGGGCATGTCGATCGATACGCTCGACGATGCGCATACGGCCGCCGATGCACTCGCTGCCGCCATGCCGGTCGAGCTCGAGTCGCCGGATCACGCGTGCGTGCTTGCCGATCGCCTGACCGCCGCACCGGCTGCGCGGTTCGCGATCGAGACTGCCCTGTTGTCGGCGCTCGCCGCTTCACGTGGGGTGACGATCGCCGAGCTGTTCGGCACGCCACGCGATGTCGATGTCGCGATCGTCGTCGACGATCCGGTCGAAGCGGCCCTCGCCGTCCAGCGCGGCGCGCGGTGCTTGAAGCTCAAGGTTCGCGACCCGGACCACGTCGAACAGAATCGCCGCATCCGTTCCCGGGCGTTCGCCTGCGCGTCGATGCGAATCGCGGCTGCGCAGCGGCCGACGTGATTCCGTGGATGCAGCGCCTCGCCGCGTTGCCGATCGACTTCATCGAAGAGCCCTGCGTCGATTCCCACCTGCTGCTCGAAACGGAGCCATTGCCCTGCCCGATCGCCCTCGACGAGAGCCTGATCGCGCTCGACCCCGCTCAACTGTCGCGCGCACTTCGCTCACCGTCGCTCGCGGCGCTCGTGCTGAAGCCTACGTTGCTCGGCGGCTTCGCGCGCTGCCTCCAGCTCGCCGCGGTCGCCCACGATCACGGCAAGGCCGCGATCACGAGCCACACGCTCGAAGGTCCGATCGGCTACGCGGCGTGCATGGAGCTCGCGCGAATCATCGGCGATCGCTCGCCCGCGGGATTGGGGCCGTACCTGTGACGCTCTCGATCCGCGATGCCGCCCGCGAGCACCCCGATGCGCCCGCGATCATCACGTCGAGCAAGACCTATTCGTTCGCCGAATGCGCACGCGCGATCGACGCGCTCCCCGATCGCGATTACCTGATCGCCGAGCCCACGGTCGCGACCATCTTCGCCGTCTATCGCGCACTCGAGACCGCGCGCCCGCTCGCCCTGATCCACAGCAAGCAAGCCCCGGCGATCCAGGATCGCCAGCGCGCGCTCGTCCACGATGTTCCGGCCGGCACCGCGTTCGTGTTGTTCACGTCCGGCACGACCGGCGATTCGAAGGGCGTGTGCCTGTCTCGCGACGCGATCATCGCGGCCGCTCGGGCCAGCGAAGCCCGTCTCGGCTGGCGCGATGACGATTGCTGGTTACTCGCACTCCCGATGGCTCACTCCGGCGGCCTGTCGATCGTGGTGCGTTGCCTGCTCGCGCGAAAGCCGCTGATCCTGGTCGAGCACTCAATCGAGCGTGAGATGAGTATCGCGACGATCGCCTCTCTCGTTCCGGCGCAATTGGCCGAGCTTGTCGAAGGTAGTCCGCAAAACCTGCGCGCGATCATCCTCGGCGGCGCTGCTGCGATGCCGAGCCTGGTCGAGCGCGCCGTCTCGCGCGGCTGGCCGGTCCTCCAATCGTATGGCCTGACCGAAACGTTCGGGCAGATCGCGACCGCGACGACACCCGGTGGCCCGCTCGAGCTTCTACCCGGTGTCGTGATCACCGCGACCGACCCGATCACGATCCGTGCACCGCAACTCGCCACACAATATTTACACGGCGCCGCGATCGCACCGGAGCTACGGACTTCCGATCTAGGCGAGCTCGTCGGGGAAACGCTCACGGTGCTCGGCCGTCACGACGACGTGATCAACACCGGCGGCGAGAAGGTCCATCCGCTCGAAGTCGAACGCGTGCTCGTCGCGACGCCCGGCGTGACCGCGGCGTGTGTGTTCGGTGTGCCCGACTCGCACTACGGCGCCGTCGTCGCCGCGATCGTATCGACGAGCGAGCAGTTCGACCGGACTCACGCAATCCTCACGTGGCACGCGCAGCTCGCACCACATGCACGTCCACGTCGCTTCGCGATCGTCGACCGACTTCCCGCGTTGCCGTCGGGTAAACCGGATCGCCGTGCGATCGCCGCGCTGCCGACCGAGCCACTTCACTATTAGTACGTGATCGTCACGGTCATCGTGTCGCTGTAGCTGTCGACGGTGACGTCCTGCTTCGCCGCCATGCGTCCATAAACCGGCAACTGCGTGAACACGGTCGGCGGCGCGATGATCGTCATGTGGGTGAGCGCGGTGTTGCCCCACGCGATCAGCCGCGTCGCGTCTTGAAACAGCGTGTACGCGAGCGTGTCGGTGTTACCGGAGATCGAGCCGACCATCGTGCGATTGCCCCGCCCACCGTAGTCGATATCGACGGTGATCGACGTCGTGCCCGCCGTGCACTTGTACGTGACGTAGCCGCTCCCGTCGGTGACGCCGGTCGAGAGCGGATTGTACGAGAACGAGACCGGGCTGATCGTGCTGTACGAACAGCCGGCGTCCGCGATCCGCGGCGTCGCCATCACCGCCAAGAGGATGATCACCGTCTTCATCGCATCCCCAACCTCGCCGAGCACGTCACGCGGCCGAGCTCGACGGTGTTCTGGTTTTCGGGGACCACGAACTCGAAGCCGCAATGCTGGTCGTCGAGCTCCACGCGAGCGCGATGCTTGCCAGGTGAGATGCCATCGATCTCGAACCGCGCCTCGTGACCGATCGGCGCGTGCTGGTCGCCATCGATCACGATGTCGCCGAAGCTGTAGTCGAGCTTGTTGACGATCGTCCCACTCACGATCGAGGTGTGCGCAGCCGCGAACTCGACGATCGCACCACCACGTCTCGGCGGACCGACCAAGCGTTCGAGCGCGCCCGTCGCGATATCGAGCGGCAGATCGCGCGCGTCGATCCGCAACCGATTCGCGTACCCCGCCTCGAGCTCCGGGATCACGAGGTCGCCATCACCGTCGGTGCGGCCGATCGGATGGTTCTCGAGATAGGTCTGAACATTCGCGGCGCCCGGCACGCGCACGAGCGCGAACGAGCCGAGCACCGGACGAGTCGGCTTGACCGTGCCGCCGATCGCGACGATGCCGCCCGCGATCCCGACGTCCCCGCGTAGCGCGGAGCCGAACCAATCGACCGTTGCCGTCGCGCGGCCGTATTGATGTTCCGCGTCGACGATCGCATTGCCACTGCTTTGCTCGCCCAGCCGCGCTTCGACATCGAAGCCGACGCCACGGTTCTGATCGACCGCATGCGCGATACTCGCGATCGCCGCCGGACCGCCACCATCGCGGGTCACGCCGAACGTCGCCGTCGTGCGTTGGCCGAGGCTCTTCGATAGCGTGAACATCGCGTCGAAGCTCGTCGTGTTGTCCAAGCGCGACACACCACCCGAGACGGTCGCGCGCATGTCGTAGAGGTTGAAGCCGCTGATCACGCCCGCGCGCTCGCGAACGCTGCCCGCGGACATCCGCTCGTACGTGAGCTGCGTCGACACCGACACGTTCGACATCGGCGACCAGCCGATCGTGCCGCCGGTCTCGAGCGTCGCGCGATCGTCGTTCGGGCCGAGATCGATCGTGCTGTAGTGCTTGCCGACCACGCGCAAGAGGCCCGCGATCGTCGCGTGCGGGAGCCGCCATCCGATGTCGAGCGAACCTGCACCCGACGTGCCCTGCGACGACTCACTCACCGCGCCGCTCGTCTCGATGTCGAGCCGATTGTATGTATACGTCACCGAGCCGCCCGTCGAGCCGCGCACGTCGTCGCCGTCGTACGTGCCTTCGATCCGGCCGCCGATCGTGAGCTGGTTCGTGATGCCGAGGCGATGTACGAACAACGCGGCCGGCGCGCCGTAGTCGAAGCTCTCGATCGCCATCGCACGCCGCGCGAAGCCGATCGAATAGTCGTATTGCGCGAGCCCCGGTCGGAGCGCGCTCGCCGGCGGCAGGATCTGCGCCGTCATCACCATCTGGGTCGCGCCGAACGGGTCTTTCACCACGACCTGGGTATCCGCCGATGGTGCGTTCGTCAGATCCTCGACGCGAAACGGGCCCGCGGGGATGACTTCGCGCCGCACGAGCTGACCATCGCGGTAGACCTCGACGGTCGCCGGCGCGCTGACCACGCCGGTCTGCGTCAGCGTCGGTTGCGCGACGAAGTACGGATCGAGCGAGAAGTCGCGCGCGACATGAATACCGCCGAGCACGCCACCACCACCGAGCAGGCCGCCGACGACCACGCTGTCACCGAGCGTGTAGCTGCGCAGCGACTCGCGGCGATCGATCGTGACGTTCGAGAGGCCACGCACCACATCGTTGCCGGGCGTCGAGCCGATGATCGTCGTGTACAAGAGGACATCGCGATCCGAAGCACCGATCTCCGTGAAGCCGAGGCCGGTCGCGTGGCGTTGCAGATCGTACGACGCGTCGACCGAGTAGTTGACGAACAGACTCGGCGCCGTCAGGTATTCGAGGTTCTTCGGCGCGAGCGATGCCATCCGTAGCGTCGTCGTCGGCAGCGCATCCGCGTGGATCGCGATCTTCAACGTACCGGCGTTCTCGTCGAACACGAAGCGTAGTTGCTCGCGCATCGCCGATAGATCGACGTAGCCGACATCGTTGCGCACCATCGCGGGCTCGGGGCACAGGCGTTCGGCGCACAGCATGGCGACCGGGACCCACACGTGTGGTCCGTCGGTAAACACGACGAGATCGGTCTGCGTGGTGCCGATCTGCGCGGACACTTGGATCGGCATCAGCGGGTCGGCATACGCCGTTCCCGCCATCACCGCCGCCGCCACCAGAACGCGCACCCTACCGCTCGCATGAGCCCAAGGGCGTCGCGGTCGTGTGATTGTCTTCGTCGACAATCTCGCCGACGAGCGAGTCACCCTGCGCGCATCGATCAGTCGCGAGACCGACGGGGAATCTGCGATCCGCACCGGCGAGCACGTACCAACCCGGGGTCTCGTGTTGCCAGTGAATCTTGCCGTCGTGCATCGCAGTCACGCGAACCTTCATCAGCTTCACGTGCTCGGTGCCCGAATTCTTCACGGTCACGACCGCGTGATCGCCGTCGATCGCGACGACCGGCGCGAGTGCTTGCTTGCTCTGTTTCGGTGCCAGGAACACGGGCACGCCGATCCGCGTGAGCACCGTGATCTGGCCCTTCTTCAACGTCTTCGGATTCGGAAGCTCCTCGACGAACACGCGATACGACGCCTCGCTACCCGCCGACGCGGCCGTCGTGCCGATGCGAAGCGTACGCGAGCCATTCGCCGGCACCTCGACGATCGCGGGACGGACGATGACGTCCGAGGTCTGCGCGAGCTGCTGATTGCCATCCGCATCTTCGGTCCAGCGAAACGCCTTCGCCTCGAGGCGGAGCGGCACGCTGCCGTGATTCGAGATCACGATCGCGCTCGCGGGAGCCTGCGTCGACAGATCGACGCGCGTCGGCTCCACTTGAAACTGGCCCTCGGCAAACGCCGTTCCGGCCAACCACACGAGCGCGAGGAGAGCCTTCATGACTTAGAACGAGATTGTCGCGACGACGGTGTCGGCGTACGAACCCGCCGGCACGTCTTGCAACGCGGTGATCCGGCCGTAGACCGTGACGTTCGTCGGAGCCGACGACGCCGGGATGTACGCCTTGCCGGTGAGTGCGGTATTGCCCCACGTGACCAAGCGCGTCGAATCGGAGTAGAGCGAGTAACCGAGCAGGTCGGTCGTCGACGTGTTCTTCATCTGGCGCAACGGCAAGATGTCCGTCGAACCGGTGTTCGCATTCGCGCCCTGACCGAGCGTGATCGTCGTGATCGCGCCCTTGCTACACGCGACCGTCAACGTGCCCGTGCCATCGATCTGCGTGCCGGTCACGGCATCGTAGTTCGGGAACGCGACCGTGCCGGCCGTGATCGTGCACGACGACACGACGGTCGCGGTCACACCCATGTTGCTCGTCGAGGTGCCCGCGTCCGCGAACGTCCCCATCCCCAAGATCCCCACCACCAACGCTTGCTTCAACATCTGCCCCACCTCTTAAAACGAAATCGTTGCGACGACCGTGTCCGCATAGGACCCGGCCGGAATGTCTTGTGCTGCCGTGATCCGGCCGTAGACGGTCACGTTCGTCGGCGCGCTCGACGCCGGGACGTATGCCTTGCCCGTGAGCGCGGTGTTGCCCCACGTCACGAGCCGCGTCGAATCCGAAAACAACGAGTACGACAACATGTCCGTCGTCGACGTGTTCTTCATCCGGCGCAACGGCAAGATGTCCGTCGAGCCCGTGTTCGCGTTCGAACCCTGACCGAGCGTGATCGTCGTGATCGCGCCCTTGCTGCAGGCGACGGTCAGCGTGCCGGTTCCGTCGATCTGCGTGCCGGTCACGGCATCGTAGTTCGGGAACGCGACCGTGCCGGCCGTGATCGTGCACGACGACACCACGGTCGCCGTCACTCCGAGGTTAGCGGTCGAGGTGCCCGCATCCGCGAGCGTACCGAGACCTAAAAACCCAAAAACGCAAACAGCCCTCTTCACCATCACCATCCACCTGTTGAATGGTTCGGACGCGTGAGGTGATCGTGAAGCCCGAAAATACGAATCGCCGCGATCACCTACGTGAGCGCGGCGTCACTCTGGTGCCGAGGAGTTAGTTCGCGGCGCGCGGCGTCGGCGCTTGAACCGCGAAATCCGTCAGGTTCGAGTTCGTGTCGGTGCCGTTCGGCTTGCGAGCGATCGACGAACCGAGCGCCGCCTGGAGCGCAGGTGCGCCTTCGACGTACGCCGTGACACCTACACCGTAGCCAACACCGTCGATGACCGACGACGACGACTTCAGCGCGACGCTACCCGCGAGCGCCGGCAGGTCGACGGTGTACGAACCATCGGCTTGCGGCGCGCCCGAGTACGCCGAACCCGCGAACAGGAGGTAGCCACCCGGCGCCACGTTGCCGCCGGTCAGCGTCACCATCACCGTATCCGTCGAGCTCAGCGTCGGGCGGTACACGAGCGTGTCGCCTTCGGTCGAGAGCGTGACGGTGCACGGGTTGTAGATCTCGACGAACTCGTCCTTACCGTTCAACAGCGCGCCGGTCTTGATCTCGTTGATCACGAGGTGACAGCCCGCACCGACGGTGACGGCCTTCGTACCGAGGACCGTGCCGAGCGCCGCGGTGACGTTCGTCTGGCCGAGGCCGAGCGCGAGCGCCTTGCCGTTCAGGCCCGGCAGGTTCGAGATCGACAGGATGCTCGGCGACGAGCTGCCCCACGACACTTGGTTCGTGAGGTCTTGCGTCGTGCCGTCGGTGTAGTGACCGAGCGCCGTGTACGCCTGGACTTGCGCGACGAGGAGGTTGTCCGCGGTCGCTTGGACGTCGATGCCCGAGAGCTGCGCGCCCGAGACATTGACCTTCACGGTCGCGTCGAGGTCACCGACGTGCGCGGTGACGTTCGCGGTGCCTTGCGCGTTCGCGCTGAGCAGGCCGACATCGCCGGCGACGTTCGAGACGCTTGCGACGTTGACGTTATCCGAGGTGAACGACACGTTCGGCGTGATGTCCGCCGTCGTGCCGTCCGAGTACGTGCCGATCGCGACGAGCGGCAGCTTCACGCCTTTCGGCAGGCTGACGTCACCACCGGCCACCGCCAGGCTGACGAGGATCGCCGGCGTCACGGTCGCGAGCACGGTCGTCATCTGACCTTGCGCGGTCACCGTGATCGTCGCGGTTCCCGCGGCAACACCGGTCGCGAGGCCGCTCGGCGACACCGTCAACACGGCGGGGTTCGACGACACGAAGCTCGCCGTCGACGTGATGTCCGTCGTCGAGAGGTCGCTGTAGACACCGGTCACGGTCAGTTGCTTCGATGCCGCCTTCGCCACCGTGAGCGGGTTCGGAGCCGCCGTGATGCTCGCGAGGAACGAGCTCGTCACCGTCACTTCGGCGGTCGCCGACTTGCCGGAGAACGCACACGACACGTCTGCAGTGCCCGGGTTCACGCCGACGACCTTACCGGGGAGCACGAGCGTCGACACGGTGACGTTCGACGAGTCCGAGGTCCACACGCACTGGTTCGTGACATCGACGACCGATTGATCGTCGTAGGTCGCTTCCGCGGTGAGCTGACCGATCTGGAGCTTGCCGAGCGTGAGCGAGCCCGGCTCGATCACGAGGCTCTGGACGTGGGCCGCAGTGATCGTCAGCGATCCACTCGCGCTGAGCGTGCCGTAGGTCGCCGTGATCGTCGCCTGGCCGGCCGCGATGCCCGTGGCCTGACCCTGCTGCGGGTTCACGTTCGACACCGACGCGACGAGCAGGTTCGAGCTCGTCCACGCGACTTGGTTCGTGACATCGAGCGTCGAGTTGTCCGAGTAGACAGCGGTCGCCGTCAGCTGGGTGAACGTGCCCTTCGGCAGCGACACCACCGACGGCGTGACCGTCAGCTGCGTCGCGATCGCGGCGCTCACGTGAATCTTCGCAGTCGCCGTCCGACCGGCAACCGCCGCCGTGATGTTTGCATCGCCGACGATGAGGCCATGG
Source organism: Kofleriaceae bacterium (assembly GCA_047600425.1). Lineage (GTDB taxonomy): Bacteria > Myxococcota_A > Polyangia > Haliangiales > Haliangiaceae > JABFXX01. Next base: position 1,872,777 of record JASGLC010000001.1, read on the forward strand.
ACTTGACCGTCATAACCGGGCGCGTTGCCGACGTACGCCGTGAGCGGCGCATCGCTCGACCATGCGGCGATCGTCGTGACATCCGCGCTCGTGCCATCGGCGTAGTGCGCCGTCGCGACGAGCGAGATCTTCGTCAGCGCTGGAATCGTGGCTTGCGCGGGCGACACGTCGAGCGACGCGAGTGCCGCACCGTCGACCGAGACCATCGCTTGGTCGGTGAGGCCGAGGAAGCTCGCCGTCACCGTCGAGGCACCGGTCGATTTCGCCGTCAGCATGCCGCCGTTCACCGCGACCGACGGATCGCTCGAGGTCCACGACGCCACGTTCGTGACGTCGAGGACCGTCGAATCGTCGAAGAACGCGGTCGCTTGCAGCTGGTGCTGGGTGGCGAGTTGCATGATGACGTCGTGCTCGGACACGACAAGGCGGAGGCCATGCGCCGACGAGACGTTCAACACGGCGGCGCCGGTCGAAGCGCCGTACGTCGCGGTGACGTGAGCCACGCCGGTGTCCGAGGTCGTCGCCTTGCCGTTCACGTCGATCATCGCGTGAGCGTCGACGGCCCACGCAACCTGCTTCGTCATATCGAGTGCCGTGCCGTCGGCGAAGTGGCCCATCGCGTGATACTGGAGCGCGGCACCCGCCGGCACCGTCGCGAACGCCGGGTCGACCGTGAGGACCGACAGCGTCGTGTTCGTGACGGTCACCGCGGCGTCGGCCGAGGCCGCACCGTAGGACGCGTGCACGGTCGTGCTGCCGGCGCCCGTGCCGGTCGTGTTGCCCGCGATCACCGCGGCGATCGACGTGTCATCCGACGACCACGTCGCAGCGGTCGTGAGATCCGTCGTCGTACCGTCATCGAAGATGCCGGTCGCGTGGAAGTAGCCCACCGTGCCGAGCGGCAGCGTGAGCGAGTCGGGGTCGAGGACGAGGCGAGTGACCTGTGCGTTGGTCACGCTGATCTGCGAATAGGCGTCGAGATCGTCGAGCTCCGCGTGGACCTTCGTGGTGCCGAGTGCGGTGCCGGTGATCATGTCGTCGGAGAAGTTGAGGACGTCGGGCTCGTCGAAGTTCCAGTTGACGGAGTCGCCGACGTCGTAGTCTTTGCCGTCGGTGTAGGTCGCGATCGGCACGAGCTTCGCGCTCATCCCGAGCGGAAGCTGCATGTCGGTCGGCTCGACGCGGAGCGACGCGGGCTGCGCATCACTGACCTCCACGCCGATATCCTTCTCGGCGTCGCCGTAACGAAAGTGAACCGTGGTCTCGCCCGGGGTACGCCCGGTGACGTGCAGGTTCTGTCCGTCGTCGTCGATGTCGGCGATCATGCCGTTGTCGATCGTCCACTGGCGAACCGCGCCGCGTGGCGAATAGCCCGCCTGCACGGTCACTTCGTTCCGGACGGTTGCACCGACTGGAACGCGGACATCATCGCGCGACACGTCGACGTGCGCTCCGATGTTGTCACCGCACGCGCCGAGCACCAGCGCCCCGACCCACACCCCCACCACCGACCATTTACCCATCTTCCCCATCACGCACCTCTCCTACGCCAACAGAGTTGTGCTTCGCCCGACCTTGTCGAACGTTAAGCGCGCGAGCATGAGACTTGCCGATCCGACGTGGTAGGTTCGTGTCGGTGTCTGCGCGGTTTCTCGACGACGATGCACGTGCTGCGTTCGCGCGTGCCATTCGAACGATCGAAGATGCATCCGCGGTCGAGGTGGTCGTCGCGTTGCGGCGATCGTCCGGTCCGTACCGCGTGGTGAACGCTTTGGTCGGAACGCTCGTCGCGTTCGCGGCGCTCGCGACGATGTTGTTTTCGGAGCATGCGTTCGGCCTCGCCTCGATCCTCGTCGATCCATTCGTCGTCGGAATCGCGGCGGCATTCCTCGTCGAGCTCTTGCCGGCCGTGAGACGACTTCTCACGCCCGCGGCGAAACGACACGCAAACGTGGTGCGAGCGGCACGAGCGGCGTTTGTCGAACGCGGCGTTCATGCCACCACCGGGCGCAGCGGCGTGTTGGTGTTCATTTCGTGGCTGGAGCGCGATGTGGTGCTCGTCCCGGATCTCGGGCTCGCAGCGCGGCTGCCGGATGGTGCGATCGAAGCGGCGCAGGCAGGCCTCACCGCAAAGTTCGGAGAAGGTGGCGCGGCGGTCGGCAACGAGCTCGCGAAGCTCGCCGATCAGATGGCGATCGCGATGCCGCATCAAGAAGATGACGTCAACGAGCTGCCGGATGCGATCGATAGCGATCTGGAGCGCCGATGACGCTCGAGATGTTTCGTCCCGGTGGCGGTGAGAGTTTCTCCGGCGGAGGTGGCCACGGTGGTGGTGGCGGTGGTGGCGGAGGTGGGTTCGTGCTGGAGCTGCTCTACTGGTTGCTCCAGCTGTTCATCTATCACCCGCTGATCGCGCTCGTCCTCGTCGCGATCGTCGCGTTCTTGTTGTGGCGGCAAGCCCGCGAGCAACGCGCGAATGCGGATTGGGACAGCGGGCCGCCGACCGCGCTCCACAAGAACATCCCGCTAACCGCGGTCGCGAACCTCGATCCCGAGTTCTCGCAGGTCGTGTTCGAGGACTTCGTCTATCGCCTGTTCTCCGAGGCGCAGCGCGTCCGCGCATCGGTCGAGGGGTTGGCCACGATCGTCCCATACGTCAGCGAAGCCGCGCGCGATGCGTTGGCGCAGCGGCCACCGGTCGGCATGGCCGTGGAGCAAGTGATCGTCGGCGCGCAGCGCGTGATCGACGTGGCGCTGCCGGCGAAGCGAGAACGCGGCAACAACATCGAAGTCACCGTCGAGTTCGAAGCGAACGTCCTGACGAAGGATCACACGTACTACTCCGTCGAGACCTGGGTGTTCGTGCGCGATGTCGCGCTGCGCTCGAAGCCACCCGAGATTTCGAAGGTGTGGCGGTGCCCGAACTGCGGTGCGCCGTGGCAAGCGTCGAACACCGGATCCGAGGTGTGCCAGAACTGCGGGCAAGCGGTCGCGAACGGACGGTTCGATTGGTACGTCGATCGGATCGAGCTGAAGTCCGTCGACGAGCGCGGGCCTACGCTGACCCAAGATGTGAAGGAGCGCGGCACGGATCTGCCGACGTACAAGGATCCCGAGCGCGATGACGAGTGGGAGGCGCTCGTCGCCGCGGATCCCGATGTCACCGAGCCGACCGTCGAGCATCGGCTGCAGATGATCTACGACCTGTTGAACAAGGCGTGGTCCGCGAACGATTTGAAGACCGTGCGAGGGTTCGTCTCCGACGGGTTGTTCGACTATTTGCAGTACTGGGTCGATGCGTACAAGCGCGAAGGCTTCCGCAATCAGCTGACCGATATGCGGATCACGAATGTCGAGTACGCGAAGGTCGTCCGCGACAAGTACTACGACGCGATCACGATCCGGTTCTGGGCGATCGGCAAGGACTTCGTCGTGAAGAGCGCGACGGGTCAGCTCGTGCGCGGATCGAAGACGCGAGAGCGCGCGTATTCGGAGTACTGGACGTTGATGCGTGCGGCCGGCAAGAAGGGCGTGCCGAAAGCGGAGCCGGTGTGCGGCAACTGTGGCGCGCCGCTGCTGGTGAATGCCTCGGGCGAATGCGAGCATTGCGGCGCTCACGTCACGGCCGGCGAATTCGATTGGGTCCTCTCGAAGATCGAGCAGGACGATACGTATCGCGGCTAGAGTTTCGTGCGGAGCCAGTCTTCCGCGCGCTTCTGGACGAGCTGCTCGGCGAGGTCTTCGCCGGTCTTGATCAGCAGGGCGAGCTCGGCTTTGCCGTCGAGGATCGTCGCGACAGGCAGTTGGAGCGGGACCACGACCGGCGTGGAACCGAACAGCGAGCCAGACGCGCCGAACGAGCCATTCGCGTAGGTCAGGTAGACCGTCACGTTCGCGACGTCGATGTGTGCGCGCAGGTTCTCGAGCGAGAACAGCCACGACAGCGGGGTCTTGAACGTGGTGACGCCGGCGTCCGCGTGATCGATCGTGATGATGATCTTGCCGAGCTCGGGTAAGAGCGCGCTCGCGGAGAACGAGAACACCGCATCGTCGATCGTGACGCGATCGGCGGTGATCGGGTTTTGCTTCGGATGCTTCAGCTGGAACAGCGCGGCGGTCGAGACGTCGAGACGGATGCCGCGGATCGCGAGCGAGTGACACGAGCGATCGAACAGCGCGAGCCCGAGCGGTGCGAGCTCGCAGTCGACATCCTGGACGTCGAGCGCGAGGTGGCCGACGAGATCGTCGCGATGCACGGCGAGGTGCTTCATCTCGAGCCGGCCGCGGATCAGGGCCAGGTCGGCGTCGTCGAGCGAGGCCGAGCCGTGGAGCGATTCGGCGATGCGCTGCTTCGTGGTGGTGGCCGTGCGGCTCCCGACGATCGCGCCGATGATCAACAGCGCGATCAGCCAGACGGCGATGACGATCACGCCGCCGATCGCGAATCGCTTTGCCACGCCGGAGATTCTACCAGTGGAGCCCGGCCGACCGCGATGATCGCCGGGACCAGAGCGAGTGCGGTGACGACGGTCGTGACCTCACCGATCAACGAGGCGAGGCCGAAACCGCGGATCGCGAGGTTGTTCGACACGAGCAGCGAGGCGTAGCCGATCATCGTGGTCAGCGAACAGACCAGGACGGTGCCGCCGGTCGACCGCAATGCGGTGTGCGGGTCGTCGCGATCCGCGCGATGCGCGATGTTGATCGCGTAGTCGATGCCGAGGCCGAGCGCGATCGGCAATGCGACGAAGTCGAGGAAGTTGATCTTGAGGCCGATCGTGGCGCAGATCGCGATCATCACGAGCGAGCCGAGCGCGGTGGCGGCGAGCACGGCGACCGCGCGACGATTGCGACCGACGAGCAGGATGACCATCGCGACGAGACCGACGGCCGCGACGATCGTGACGACCACGCCGTCCTTGCGAATCGCCGTGATGATGTCGGCGAAGATCACGCTCGGGCCCGAGGTGGTAACGGTCTGATTGCCGGGCAAGTGGAGCTCGCGGATCGCGGATGCGAACTTCACGAGATCGCGGCCGTTCCATTCGTCGAAGCGATCGCCGGGGGTGACGGCGACGAGGTAGCCGATCTTGCCGTCGCGCTCGGTCAGCTTTTGCTTCAGCGATGGCGGGAGATCGTCGGTGGTGAACGCGTGATCGTCGGTCGGGCGATATTTGGCGAGCTCGGGATCGTCGACGAGATCGAGCTCGTCGCGGATCTTGTCGAGGACGACCAGCTTCGCGGCTTGATCCGGTGGGACGGCATCGTCGATCGATTGCACGGCGCCGATGACCGGATCGTGGTTCGCTTTCAGGGCGGCGATCACCTGGGGAACTTGCGCGCGATCGTCGACGGCGATCGCGGTCGAGCGTGACATTCCGGCGAGGCCGCGACCGAACGTATCGTTCGTGTACTTCATCCACGCGCGGGTTGCGAGGGCCTCGGGTGCGTCGGAGCGGAGCTTCGTCATGTCGTATTCGAACGGATCGTTCGCGACGTAGCGCACGGTCAGTGCGATCGAGGCGAGCGCGATCGCGCCGGCCACGGTGCACGCGACGGCGGGCGGCAGCTTGAACAGACCCGCGATCCGGCCGAACACCGGTGATTCCGTCGCGCGGGCGCGAGCAGCGAAGCGCAGGACCAGCAAGGGTAGAAGCGAGAACGAGGCGAGCCAGCACACGAGCATGCCGGCGCCACCGATCTGGGCGAAATCGCCGAAGCCCTTGAAGTGGGTCACGGCGAGCGCGCCGTACGCGATCGCGGCGCCAAGGGAGGCGATCAGCGTGGGCTTGATCGTGCCGGCGATCGCGTTCGCCATCGCTTGCTGAGGTGCGTGCGCGCGGCGCTCTTCGAGGTAGCGCGCGACGAGCAGGATGCCGTAGTTCACGCCGTTGCCGGCGATGATCGCGCCGAGGAATGCGGTCGCGGCGTTCAAGTGGCCGACCGTGATCGCGGCGAGGCCGAATGCGATGATCGTGGCGCCGATGATGTTCGCGGTGAGCAGGATCAGGACGCGGATCGAGCGGAGATGGATCAGCAGGACCAGACCGACGAGCGCGGCGGTCGCGAGGCTCGAGACCAGCATGCCCTTCACGAGCGAGTCGTGCTCGGCGATCGTCTGGGTCACGCCGCCGGCGAACGCGAACGACACGGCGGGATGGCGCCAGCGCACCGTCGCGGCGGCGTGATCGAGCGCCGACTGGAGAGCCACGTCCGCCTTCGTATCGGTCGCGCGGAACGCGGTCTCGATCACGATCACCTGCGAGCGGCCGTCCTTCGAGATGTAGCGGCTGTGATCGAGCTTAGATTCGGCTTGCTTCTGTTTGTCGCGCAGATCGTCGAGCGAGTGATCCGGTTTCGGATCGTCGAGATCGACGAACAGTGGATTCGCCTTCTTCTTGGCATCGGCGATGTGCTGGGCGAGCGCGGCCTCGGTGCGCTTCAAATCGTCGAGCGGGATGTAGAGATCTTGGTGGGCACGGATGAAGTCGCGGACATCGCGATCGTCGTATTCGAGACGTGCGATCAGATCTTTCGGTTGCTGTTGGAGGAGCGCGATGAATTCCTGCGAGGCGACTTCGCGCTCGTGCGGATCGGCGGCGAGGACGAGTGCGACGTTCGTATCCTTCGAGGGCATCCGCGCCTCGAGGCGGCGCAGATCGCGAATCGCGGGGACGTCGCTCGGCAACAGGTCCGAGAGGTCGGCGTAGACCGGCAGGTGGAACGCGGCGAGATAGATCGACACGGCGATCAGCGCGCCGAACGAGACGAAGATCTTGCGGCGGTGGCGCTCGAGCCAGAGGATGTAGGCCATCACGCGATCGCTTCTTTCCGATGGAGGGTGGTCGCGACAAGTGCCGGAATGCCGACGACGGCGAGCGGCACCAGGTGCGCCGCGCGATACGCGAGTGCGCAGGCGAGCGCAGCGGGCGCCGGGATGCCGGCGGTCGCGAACGCGAGCACGATCGCGGCTTCTTGCACGCCGAGTTGGCCGGGGGTCGGCAGGAGGTACGCGGCGTTGATCGCGAGGAAGCCGACGACGATCGGAGCGAGGCCGGCGTCGACGTGCATCGCGTGCGTGGCCAACGCGAGGACCAGAATGTCGGCGAGGCTCGACGCGAATGACCATGCGGTCGCGCGCGTATAGGTGAACGTGAGATCGATCAGCAGCACGAGGCCGATCAGCGCGGCGGCGAGTTGGACCGGGCCGAGAGGTGCGATCGCGACAAAGGCGACGGCGAGGATGCCCGCGCCTTCGGCGATGCGTTCTTTCAGGTGAACACGCGCGATCGTGCCAAGTGGCAGACCGTCGGCTTTCAAGGCCACGGTGCGGACCGTGAAGCCGAGCGGTCCCCATGCGAGCTGGCCGGCCGCGTGGCTCGCGTACAAGAGGCGTGCGGTGGTCGCTAGCGTGGGAGCGGCCATGCCGACGCGCGCACATTCGGCCTCGAGCAAGCGTTGCGAGCGAAAGATCTTCGCGCCGACCTTTCCGATCAGGACGACGACCATCGCGGCGATCGCGAGCATCGGGTTCATCTCGCGTAACGAGTGCGCGAGTTGGTGAAAGTCGATGTGGCGTGCGAAGAACGCGAACACGCCGAGCCCGATCACGGCAAACGCGATGCGCTTCGCGAAACCTAATCCCCCGACCTTCACGCGGCCCTCAAGCGATTCGCCTCATACGCGAACAGCGGTGCGTACCCTTCGAGCTCGGTCTCGTCCACACGCGTGTCGGCGAGAAAAATCGCGCGCTCGGCGGCCGTGAAATATTGTGCGGCATACGCGAGATCGAACTCGACGCGCGCCGGATCGGTCGAGCGCTCCGCAAATTCGAGATCGATCAGCGCGATGTCATCTCCGTCGACGAGCGCGTTGCCGGGATGCGCATCGTTGAGAACCCATCCGGCGGCGTGAGCGCGATCGAGTGCGCTGCGATACGCACGAATGAGCTTCTCGGACGGGGACGGTATCCAACTCGTCAAAGTAGCCGGGCTAACCCCGCGACCGCTGGTGAGGGACGGTATCCAACTCGTCAAAGTAACGCGTTCAAGTCTGCGAAACGTCGTCGATACGGACGCGCGACTCGTCGACGTCGTGTTCGTAGCCGCAGACGAGACTTCGCGTGGTTGCGGCCCGTACTTTGACAACTTGGATACCGTCCCCATGTTCGTTTCGCAGACTTGGACCTCGTACTTTGACAACTTGAATACCGTCCCCAGCAACGAAGCACCGTCGAGCTTCTCGACGAGCATCACCGCGGCCGGCACGTTCACCGCGATCACGCGCGGCACGCGAACACCCGCGACCGCGAGCGCACGCAACGCCGTCACTTCACGCGCGATCCGCGCCGATGGCGACAGTTCCGCCGGATACGGCTGCGGACCTGCGAGCCGCGCACCACGTGCGAGCACCGAGCCCGATTCGAGCGCACGCTTCACCACGAACGCTCCCGACGATAACGTCACTTCCCACACGAGACTCGAGCGGCCACCCGTCAACACGCGCACGCGCGACGGCGTCTCGACCACGCCGAGCAGCGCGAGCGCGTGACGGACGCCGAGCAGCCGCGTCGACGCATCTTCCACGCGTGCCGCGATCAGCGATGGCGCGAGACGGATCGACGTCGCCGCGATCCCGATCGCGCTGCGCACTACGGACCATCGCATCTCTTGCGCTTCACGCAACACGAGCCACCTCCTGCGTGCCGAGCAACGCGCGTACGACTTGCGCCGCCGCATCCGGGTGCGCCGCGAACCGCGCACGCGTGCCCATTTTCCGTAACGTGCCGGGCTCCGCCACCAGCTCGGCGAGCACGTCACCGAGATCCGGCAACTCCGCACGCACCGCCGCACCCGCATGCAGCGCGTAGAACACGTTGCCACGCTCCTGCCCCGGCGCCGCGAACGGCAACACCATTGCGCGACCACGCGCCATGCATTCCGCGACGGTCAAGCCACCGGCCTTCGTCACCACGACATCGGCGCGATCGATCGCCGCGTACAACCCATCGGCGCGCGCCGCGACCTGCGCGTGCGGCAGCTTCGCGCGCGCGTACTCGAGATGCTCGCCGGCGAGCACTTCCAGATCCTTCACACCGACGAGCGAATCGATCGCGATCCGCGCATCACGCGCCGGCACGCTGCCGAGCAGCGCCAACACGCGCGCACCATTCGCACCGCGCACCGGTCGATCGCATCGCGCGATCGGCACACCGGTCACGATCACGTTCGCTCGCGTACGCCGCGCGATCGCCCGAGCGACTTGGACATCCGGCACGCAATACGCGTCGACACCCGGCACGACCCACGCGCGATGCGCCTGATGATCCGTCACGGTAACGATCACGCGCGCCGCGAGCTTTTCGCGCACGCGCGTGACGGCAAGCGCCGGCAAGTAGTGCGTGCACACGACATGCGTCGGCGCGAAGTCGATCAACCACCGGTCGAGCGACGCGAACAACAGGCCGTTCAGCGGCAACCGGATCGCGTCGACATCCCAACCGCGCTCCGTGACATCGAACAGCGCATCCCACGCGACGCCACCGTGCCGTTGGATCAACTTCCACGCGCGATCGTAGGCAAACCACGACGGCGCGAAGTCGAGGACGTTCCGCACTTCGACCACGGCACCCGCGCCCGCGAGCTCCGCTGCGATGGCATTTGCTGCCGCCTTGTGCCCACCACCCGCCGGCGTGTAGAGGATCGCGATCCGGTTCATGCCGGACCCATTTCGCAAGCGCCGCGCCGCACCCCATCACGAGCAGTTCCGACGAGTTACAAACCTACCGGTCGGACCTTCACCACGTTTTGACGGTGAAAACTAATCGGAACAAGCGCCGCAGGCGCGCGTCAGTCGTTCTCGTCGTGCCGGGTGCCCGGCAGGATCCCGACATCGTTCTCGGTATCCGCGCGCGGCGTGACCACGACTTGCGGCGTCCACCGCGGCTTCCTAATCCGCAACGGCTCGGCGAGCACGTCATCTTGCTTGAACGTGGCGAGCGCCATCGCCGCACGACCGAGCTCGGTCCGCGCTTCCGCGGCGCTCGGCCGATCCCAGCGTTCGTACGCGAGCATCTGATCGATCAACGACGTCAGCTCGCGCGGCAACTTCGGCGACTGCTCCGCCGCCGGCACGAGATCATCGCCATCGAACGGCAGCTCGCCGGTCAGCGCGCGATACGCGACCACACCGAGCGCGAACACGTCGATCCGATCATCGATCACGCCGCCCGTAGCCACTTCGGGTGCCGTGTAGAGCGAGTGCTCGACGCTCGCCGCCTGCTGCGTATCGTGCGTCCGCGCCTGGCTCCAGTCCGTGATGCACATCGGGAAGCCACGATTGCGCCCCGCGACGACGAGCTTCTCCGGCGTGATGCCGCCGTGGATCACGCCGCGCTGATGCGCGTACGCGAGCACTTCGGCGAGATCGCGAATCATCGACGTGGCGACCGCTGGCTCGATCGCACCGAGCACGAACGTGCCCGCGAGCGTGAGGCCTTCGACGACCTCGCGCGCGAACCACGTGCGCCCGTCGACGAACCGCCCGGTCTCGTACACGCGCACGATTCCGGGATGCGGCAGCGCGGCCAGGATGCAGGCCTCGCGCAACACCGCCACCGACTCGCTCGCATCTCGCGCGACTTTGATCAGCGCGCGGCGCGGCAGCACGGAATGAACGCCGCGATACAACGCACCCGGCACGAGCTCGTGCTCGAGCTGGTAGTCGCCGATCCGTTCACCACGTGCCATCCGGGGCGCTATTTACCGTCTGCTACCCCACAACACAAGATCCATCTCACGACGAAACTGCGCACAGTTGTGCGCACTCGCAGTTGTTACAGATCCAATTCGCCGATCTCGCCCGCGTAGGCTTTGATCATCTCGGCGCGGGCCGCGACGTCCTTGCCCATCAGCTCGCTGATCGTCTTGTCCGTCGCGAGCATCTCCGCCGAACCGACGGTAACTCGCAGCGCCTGCCGCGTTTTCTTGTCGAGCGTGGTCTTGTTCAAGGTGTCGGGGTTCATCTCGCCGAGACCCTTGAACCGCGTGATGCTCGGCTTCGCGTTGCCCTTGACCTGCTCCTTGAGGATCCGATCACGGTCCGCGTCGTCGAGCGCCCAGTGCGTGGCCTTGCCGATATCGATGCGATAGAGCGGCGGCTGCGCGAGGTAGATGTGGCCGCCCTCGATCAGCTTCGGCATGTGCCGGAAGAAGAACGTCATGAGCAGCGTCGCGATGTGATGGCCGTCGGCATCGGCATCCATCAACAAGAAGATCTTGTCGTAGCGCAGCTTCGAAACATCGAACGAGTCGCCGATGCCACAGCCGAGCGCGGACACGATGTCCTGGAGCTCTTTGTTCGCGAGCAGCTTCGCGCTGTTCGCTTGCTCGGTGTTCAACACCTTGCCGCGCAACGGCAGGATCGCCTGCGTCTTGCGATCGCGGCCCTGCTTTGCCGAGCCACCTGCGGAATCACCTTCGACGATGAACAGCTCGCTCTCGCCCGGATCCGTCGACGCGCAATCGGCCAGCTTGCCCGGCAAGTTCATCCGATGGCTGACCGCACCCTTACGCGTCACCGCTTGATGCGCCGCACGCGAAGCTTCACGCGCACGCGCCGCGATCACGACGCGACCGATCACCGCCTCCGCCCAGCTCGGGTTCTGGTTGAGATAGTTCTCGAGCGCGGGACGCACGAGCTGCTCGACCTGCGCCGCGACTTCCGGGTTGTTGAGCCGGTTCTTCGTCTGCGACTGGAATTGCGGATCGTGGACGTACGTCGACAACACCGCGACCAAGCCCTCGCGAATATCTTCCGCCGTGAGCGTGACGCCCTTCGGATCGATATTGTGCGTGGACATGTAGTTGCGCACGGACTTCACGACCGCCGTGCGGAACCCCGTGTCGTGCGTACCGCCGTCGGGCGTCGGCACCGAGTTCACGTACGTCTTGATGTGATCGTCCGTCGATTCCGTCCACTGGAGCGCGAGCTCGATCCCGAGCTTCATGTCGGTATCGTTCTTCTCCATGTAGAACACCGCGCCGCCCGGCGGCACGGCGAGCTTGCCGCGCTCGGCGACGATCGTCGGCAGGTATTCCGCGATGCCCTGCTCGTGTAGGAACTTGTGCGTGACCGCCGGCGATTGGGTCTCGTCGGTGAAGTTGATCTCGAGCCCGCCGTGCAGATAGCTCTTCGCTTCGAGCCGCTCGGCGATTTGCTTCGGATCGAAGTGCAGCTTGCCGCCGAACACTTCGTCATCCGGGTGGAACGTCACCATCGTGCCCGTGCCACGCGCGGCGCCGAGCTTCTTCAGCTTGCCCTTGGTCTCGCCGCGCTCGAACTGCATCTCGAACCGCTCGCCATCGCGCTTCACCTGCACGATGAGCTTCGACGACAGCGCGTTCACGACCGCCGCGCCGACGCCGTGCAGACCACCCGACACCGCGTAGCTCTTACCGCGCTCGAACTTACCGCCCGAGTGCAGCGTGGTGTAGATGACCTCGACGGCGGGCTTCTTCTGCTTCGCCATCGTGTCGACGGGAATGCCGCGGCCGTTATCCTCGACCGTCGCCGTCTTGCCATCTTTGTGGAGCGTGACTTCGACCTTCGTCGCGTGCTTGTTGATGACCTCGTCGATCGAGTTGTCGACGATTTCCCACAACAGGTGGTGATAACCGTCCTTGCCGGTACCACCGATGTACATGCCGGGGCGCTTGCGAACCGGGTCGAGGCCTTCGAGGACGACGATACTTTCGGCGCCGTAGTCAGAGGTCTTCGCCATTAGTTAACTCCTTCGCCGCCTTCAGCGTTCGCGAGCGGTTGGATCGTGACCGGCTTCGCCGGTGCGACGAGCGACGCCTTCTTCACGACCTGCGTGCCCTTGCCACCACGCGAGGTGACCTGTTTCGGATCGGCCTTCTGCGAGTAGTCCTTGCCCGACTTCTCGGTCTCGAGCGCGAGCACATCGCCCTTACCACCGGCGATGAAGCCGATGACCACGTCGTCGTCCGCCACCTTGATCACGGTGACACCACGACCAGCGCCTTCGAGCTTCGCGATTTCATCCGCCTTGCAATGGAGCACGTGGCCATCGCGCGTCGCGGTGACCACGACATCGCCGTCGTTGCACGGGACGACACCCAAGATCTCGTCGCCATCTTTCGGCTTCGCGTACCGGCGTCCGGCCTTCGTCGTGATTTCGGTGTGAGCCGCCATCGCGAACCGGAGCCCCATGCCCTGCTTGCTCACCGCGAGCAACGTCTCGGGCACGAGTGCGCGCGCGTCGAGCGTCATCGCGGTGACGATCTTTTCGCCATCGGCAAACTTGAAGTACTTCTGCGCCGGATCGCCGTAACCGGTCGTCGCGGCGATGTCGTTGATCTTGATGACGTACGCCGAGCCGCGATTCGTGAAGAAGATGACCTTCTCCTTCGTCGAGCCGGGCAGGACGAAGTTGACGGCATCGCCTTCGCGCACGCGCAGGGTCGTCGGATCTTTGACCTCGCGCACGCGGCGGATCCAACCGTCGCGCGACACGACGACGTTCGCGTCTTCCTCGACGATGAACGCGTCCGCATCGAACTCTTGCTCTTCGATGCCCGCGCCCGCCTTCGTCCGGCGTGGCGTGCCGTACAGCTTCGCCATCTCTTCGAGCTCGCCGCGCACGACGTCGAGCAGCTTTTCATCGGACTTCAGGATCTTCTCGATCCGTTTCGCTTCCTTCTGCTTTTCCTCGAGCTCTTCACGCACGAGGTTGATCTCCAACTTCGCGAGGCGATAGAGCTTGAGCTCGAGGATCGCATCGGTCTGGATCTCGTCGAGCTTGAACCGCTTGATGATCTTGTCGGCGGCGTCCTGCTTGCCTTCGCTGCCGCGGATGATCTTGATGATCTCGTCGAGCGCGTCGAAGACGGTCGCGAAACCCTCGAGGATGTGGATCCGCTTGTTGAGCTGCTCGAGCTCGTACTTGAACCGGTTCTCCGTCGTGATGATCCGGAAATCGAGGAAGTGCGACAGCATCTCCTTGATCCCGCACTTCTTCGGCTGCGGCGGCGCGCCGGTCGGCACGGAGCCATCGTCCATGAGCTCGGGCGGCACGAGGCACGTCATGTTGACGTGGAAGCTCGATTGCAGCGGCGTGTTCTTGTAGAGGTACGCCATAACGAGCTCGGGATCGGAATCCTTCTTGAGCTCGAGAACGATCCGGACGTCCGTGGTGGATTCGTCGTGGATATTGATCAAGTACGGCAGCTTGCGCGACTCGATCACTTCCGCGATCCGCTGGACGATCGACTGCTTCGTCATCGCCCACGGGATCGACGTGATGACGATCTGCGGCGGGCCCTTCTTCTGTTCTTCGATCTTGTACTCGCCACGTACGCGAATCGCGCCGGCGCCCTCTTTGTAGATCTGCCGGATCTCGACCTTGTTGTTGAGCATCTGGCCGCCCGTCGGGAAGTCGGGCCCGAGGATGTACTTCATCAGCGAGACATGCTCGATGTCGCGATCCTTCGACAGCGCGATGATCGCTTCGATGACCTCGCGCAGGTTGTGCGGCGGAATGTTCGTCGCCATGCCGACCGCGATGCCGGTCGAACCGTTGACGAGCAGGTTCGGGAACCGCGCCGGCAACACGACCGGTTCTTCCGTCGTGCCGTCGTAGTTCGGGCGCATCCCGACGGTGTTCTGATCGAGCTCGCGCAGGAGCTCCATCGCGGGCGCTGCGAGCCGACACTCGGTGTAACGCATCGCGGCCGGTTCATCGCCATCGAGCGAACCGAAGTTGCCGCTGCCATCGACGAGCGGCACGCGGAGCGCCCAGTCCTGCGCCATGCGCACCATCGCGTCGTAGATCGCGCTGTCGCCGTGCGGGTGGTACTTACCCATCACGTCGCCGACGACCTTCGCCGACTTGCGATGCTTCGCATCCGGGCGGAGGTGGTTGTCCGTGATCATCGAGTACAGGATCCGGCGCTGCACCGGCTTCAGGCCGTCGCGTACGTCGGGCAACGCGCGCGACGTAATCACCGACAGCGCGTAGTTGAGATAGCGACGTCGCGCTTCGGCTTCGAGCGACGCATCGAACATGCCGGGCGTGGGCCCACCGCCACCGCCGCCACCTCCTCCGCCGCCGGATCCACCACCACCTTTGCCTTTGCCACCGGCCGATTTTTTCGGCGGCTCGGCCTTTGGTTTATCGGACTTCGCTTTCGCCATGTCTTGCGGCGCACCTTGCCCCGAGTCGGAGAAAAGTTCCAGTTGCTCTCGGGGCGGCAGCAGATCACTGGACATATTCGTGGCCATTCGTCTCGAAGATGGGGCCAGAAGGTGTGGAAATTAGGACCACCGATCCTGGCGTGTTACTGGTGGCGTTAGTTCCGCCATGGTCCGTAGACGCACGTCAGGGCGCAAGAAAAGGTCGACGGCCTACACCGGAATGGGCCGCGCGAATGCCGCGAGTCCAGCTCGGAAGAACGGGCTGTGGGTCGTCGTCGTGTTGGGCGTGCTCGTCCTGATCAACCTGTACGTGTTCGTCTGGGACAAGAAGACGAGCGTGCGTGCGGTCGCCGAACAAGCGCGCAACGCGCAGCCGACCATGCAGGTGCCGTCGGCGCCGTTGGTCGCGCCGACGCCCGCGCCCGTGCAAGCTGCTCCAGCCAGCGATGTGATCGAAGGCAAGGTCGGCCCGTCGGATACGCTCGGCAAGCTGCTCCGCCATCACGGGCTGTCGGCCGGTGAGGCGGACGAAGTGATCCGATCGCTGTCCGGGATCCTCGATTTCAAGACGATCAAGGCGGGTCAGATCTTCAAGATTTCGCGTGCGAACGGCCGCGTCCAACGCTTCGAGATCACGCTCGGCAAAGGTCACGTTGTCCACACCGACCGGCAAACGTCGGGCGAGCTCGTCGCGAAGAGCGACGTAGCAGCCAAGTAGCGTTTGGCACGGTGGTTTTGTCGCGGGTTGTCGCACGCACACGGCAGCCGATCTGCCTTGCCGTCGGTGCGCGAGACCGTCATGCTTGAGTGGTGAAGCTGCTCGTCGGACTTTTGAAGGGTGCGGTGATCGGTGGTGCTCTCGGCTACGGTGCATTCGCGCTCCAGCAATCCACTGGCTTCTTCAACGGGTTCCTCGCGTTCGGTGTGGTGGGTTTGTTGGTCGGCCTGTTGGTCGGCCGCCCGTTGTGGTCGCTGATCACGGACAAGGCGTCGACCACGTGGGTTGGCGTGCTGAAAGGCATCTTCGGATTCGGTGTCGGGTGCGGGCTCTACGCGATCGTCGCGAAGGCATGGCAGCCGTCGTTCCAGATCGCGGGTGAGCCGGCGATGTGGCCGCCGTTCTTGGGCGGTGCGATCGGCGCGATCTACGGTGCGTTCGTCGAGGCCGATGACGCCTCGGACGCGGTGCCCGAGAAAAAGCAGAAGCAGGTCGCTGAAAAGTCGGCGCCCGTCGCGAAGAAAAAGTAGACCCGGCCAGGCTAGTTGCCAGGCCCGAGGATCCGCCAGCGCGCGGCTGAAGCATTCCAATTGCTTACGCGGGCATGACCTCTGCTCATAGGCAGGGCATGCGCGACATCCGACTCTTCATCATCGGTCACGTCATGCTGGTCGCGGTCGCGGTTATTGGCTCGATCTAGTCCGGCGCCAGCAGTGCGCGGCTAGGATGCCGCATGCGTTACGAGCTGTATTACTGGCCGGGCCTGCAAGGTCGTGGCGAGTTCGTCCGGCTGGTCCTCGAGGATCGCGGCGCCGACTATGTCGATGTCGCGCGCGAAAAGGACGGGATGAAGAAGCTCCAGCGCGTGGTCGAGCACGGGCTAGGCGGCCAGCATCCGTACGCGCCGCCGATCTTGAAGGCCGGCAAGCTGGTGCTCGCGCAGACCGCGAACATCACGCGCTACCTCGGCGAGTCGCTCGGGCTCGCGGGGACGAACGAGCAAGATCGATTGCGCGCGGCGACGATCGCGCTGACCGTGGCGGACATCGTGCTCGAGGTCCACGACACGCATCATCCGGTCACGCCCGAAAAGGCATACGAAACGCAGAAGGCGGCGGCGAAGAAGCGCGCGGCGGCGTTTCGCGAGGATCGGCTGCCGCAGTGGACGCACTGGATCGAATCGGTGATCCAACCGAAGACCGTGACGTACGCGGAGCTCGCGTTGTTCCAGCTGTTGTGCGGGCTCGAGTACGCGTTTCCCAAAGCGACCGCGAAGCAGAAGGCGCCGAAGTGGCGAAAGCTGCGTGACACGGTCGCGGCGCGGCCGAAGCTGGCGGCGTACTTGGCGTCGCCGCGGCGGATCCCGTTCAACGAGACCGGCATCTTTCGGCGGTATCCCGAGCTCGACGGATGATCCAGTTCGACGCGGTTTCGAAGAAGTTTCGCGACGCCTACGCCGTTCGCGAGGTCTCGTTCGAGATCGCGGCGGGCGAGCTCGTGTGCGTGTTGGGCGAATCGGGCAGTGGCAAGACCACGCTCGTGAAGATGGTCAATCGGCTCTACGATCCCGACGAGGGGCGCGTGATCGTCGACGGTGCGGACATCGCGAAGGTCGATGCGGTGCAGCTGCGGCGCACGATCGGTTACGTGATCCAGCACGTCGGCCTCCTGCCGCACCTCACGATCGCGGACAACGTGGCGATGGTGCCGCGCCTGCTCGGATGGACGCCGGACCAAACAGCGCCGCGCGTAGCGGAGCTGTTGGAATTGGTCGGGCTCGCGAATACGGCGGAGCGGTTTCCGGATCAGCTTTCCGGTGGGCAACGCCAGCGCATCGGTCTGGCGCGTGCGCTCGCGGCGAAGCCAAAGCTGATGTTGCTCGACGAGCCGTTCGGCGCGCTCGATCCGATCACGCGCACGCAGTTGCAGGGCGAGCTGCGCCGGATTCACAACGAGCTGAAGCTGACGACGGTGATGGTGACCCACGATCTCCTCGAGGCGATGACGCTCGCCGATCGGATCGCAGTGATGTACCGGTCAAAGCTTGTCCAGATCGGAACGCCGAGCGAGCTCGTGAAATCGCCGGCCGACGACTACGTGGCGAAGCTGATGACGATGGCAAAAGATCAGGCAACGCAGCTCGCGGGCGTGGTCGCCGCCGAGCCATTCCGAGGCACGTTGTAATGGGGACGGTCGCAACTACGTCAACTTGCGATCGCGAACTCCGCGAAATCGCTCGACGGTGGGGACGGTCGCAACTACGTCAACTTGCGATCGCGATCCCCGCGAAATCTCTCGACGGTGGGGACGGTCGCAACTACGTCAACTTGCGATCACGACCAATCGCGTACTTGCAGATCGTTAGTTGTCTCAGTTGCGACCGTCCCCCCTACTCAGCAAATTCGATTGGTTGCCGATCGCAAGTTGACGTAGTTGCGACCGTCCCCACTTCGAGGTCGTCTTGAGCGAACTGGTCGCCGGCTTGCCACCGTTGCTCGCGGCTCACCTCGAGCTCGTGATCGTCGCGCTCGTCGCCGCGATCGTGATCTCGATGCCGCTCGCGATCGCGGTTGCCGATCGGCCGCGCCTCGCGGTGCCGGTGATCGCGATCGCGAACGTCGTCCAGACGATTCCCGGCCTCGCGCTGCTCGCACTCATGGTCGCCGTCGTCGCCGGCACGCACGGCCTCGGCATCGGTCTCTCGTCATTCGGCTTTCCACCGGCGGCGATCGCGCTCACGCTCTACGCGATCCTGCCGATCCTGCGCAACGCGATCACCGGCATCCGCGGCGTCGATCCGGCCGTCGTCGAGGCCGCGCGCGGCATCGGCATGACGAACGGCCAGCTCCTGCGCTTCGTCCAACTGCCACTCGCGGCGCCCGTGATCGCGGCCGGCGTGCGCACTGCGACCGTGTGGACCGTCGGTGCTGCAACGCTCGCCACGCCCGTCGGCCAGATCTGCCTGGGCAACTACATCTTCGCCGGCCTGCAAACGCGCAACTGGTCGATGCTGCTCGCCGGCGTGATCGTCGCCGCCGGGCTCGCGATCATCTTGGATCTCTTGCTCGGCGCGATCGAGCACGCCCTCGCCCACCGCAAACGGATCTGGCCACCGATCGCTGCACTCGCCGCGATCGTGATCCTCGGCATCGCCGTGCTTCCGCACATCAGCACGAGCAACACCACGACGACCGTCGCCGTCGAACACCACGCGAACACCGCGGTCACGAAGATCCGCCTCGGCGCGAAGACCTATACCGAGCAATACATCCTCGTCGAGATCATGAAACAGCGGCTCGCGAAGGCCGGCATCACCGTCGAAGTTGCCGAGAGCCTCGGATCGACCGTCGCGTTCGATGCGCTCGCCGCCGGCCAGATCGACGCGTACGTCGACTACTCCGGCACGATCTGGACCACGCAGATGAAGCGGGGCTCGGGCACACCGCGGTGGCGCGTGCTCACCGAAACCGAGGCGTGGCTCGCCGGCAAAGGCATTCGGTCGCTCGGCTCGCTCGGCTTCGAAAACGCGTACGCGCTCGCGATGAAGCGCACCGCCGCCGATCAGTTGCACGCGAAGTCGATCGGCGATCTCGCGCCCACGTCGCAGAAGCTTTCGATCGGTGGCGACTACGAATGGTTTTCGCGCGGCGAGTGGGCATCCGTGAAGTCCGCCTATGGCCTCGCATTCGCGAAGCAAGCCACGTTCGATCCGGCCCTACTCTACGACGCGGTCTCGCGCGGCGAAGTCGACGTGATCAGCGCATTCTCGAGCGACGGTCGGATCGCCGCGAACGATCTCGTCACGCTCGACGATCCACGCGGCGCGCTCCCGCCGTACGACGCGATGATCCTGCTCGCGCCACGCGTCGCCGACGATCCAACCGTCGCGTGCGCACTCGTCCCGTTGCACGGCAAGATCACCGTCGATCTCATGCGCCGTGCGAACCTGATGGTCGATCGCGAGACCGACAAACAGACGCCCGCCGCTGCCGCGACCTGGTTACTCGGGCAGGTCCAGCTCGACGAATGCAGGTGATCCGCGATGACGGACACATGACACGCAGCTGTCAGCTTTGGATGCAGTAACCAACGCTGCCGTTACACGTAGCTGGTATGACCTCATAGCAATCGAGCCTTCCCGAACGGGCACCTCTCGAGTTATGGCGTGCACGGGACTTGCTCTAGGAACGAATTCGCGAGGACGACGTGGCCACGAGCGCTGTCAGCCTGATCGACCGATACCGACACGTGCGTGCTCGCACGGTGGCGCTGTGCAGCCCGGTTTCGGTCGAAGATCAGCTCGTCCAACCGATGGCGGACGCGAGCCCGACGAAGTGGCACCTCGCGCACACGACGTGGTTCTTCGAGACGATCGTGCTCGGCCAACCGCACCCCGAGTTCAACTTCCTGTTCAACAGCTACTACGAGGCGATCGGTCCGCGAGTCGAACGCGCGCGCCGTGGAATGCTGTCGCGGCCATCCCTCGATCGGGTGATGCAGTATCGCCGCGAGGTCGACGAACGCGTGCTCGCGGCGTTCGACCGCTGCGATCCGAAGCTGATCGAGCTCGGCCTCCATCACGAGCAGCAGCACCAAGAGCTGATCCTGACGGACCTCAAATACACGCTCGGCACGCAGCCGTTGCGGCCCGCGTATCGCGAGGATCTCGCGAAGTCGTCCGCGCGTATCGAGCAGGAGTGGCTCGCGTTCGATGGCGGCGTGATCGAGATCGGTGTCGATGCCGGTGCGTTCGCGTTCGATAACGAATCACCGCGCCATCGCGTGTACGTCCAACCATTTCGGATCGCCGCGCGCGCGATCACGAATCGCGACGTCCAAGAGTTCATCGCCGCCGGTGGCTATCGCGATGCCGCGCTCTGGCTGTCCGATGCGTGGGCGCTCCTCCAAACCGAGCATTGGGACGCGCCGCTCTATTGGCGCGGCGACGAGCACTACACGCTCGCCGGCGTGCAAAAGATCGATCCCGATCAGGTCGCGTGTCATCTCAGCTATTACGAAGCGGACGCGATCGCGCGCTGGCGTGGCGCTCGCCTGCCGACCGAAGCCGAGTGGGAGCTCGCGGCCACGCGCATCGCGAGCACGGGCACGTTTGCCGACGACGATCGCTTCCATCCCGGCGCTGGCGCGATGCTCGGCGACGTCTGGGAATGGACGCAATCCGCGTATCTGCCCTACCCCGGCTTCCAACCGCTCGCCGGCGCCGTCGGCGAGTACAACGGCAAGTTCATGAACAACCAGTACGTGCTGCGTGGCGGCTCGTGCTTCACGCCGCGCGATCACCTGCGCGTGACCTATCGCAACTTCTTCCCACCGCATGCGCGCTGGCAAATGACCGGCGCGCGTCTCGTGAATGGAGCACCCAAATGATGGAAGCAGCACACGACCAGATCGAGCACGTGGATGAAGTGATCGCGGGCCTCCGCGATCCGATCAAACATCTGCCGTGCAAGCTGCTCTACGACGCCAAAGGTGCGGAGCTGTTCGAGGCGATCACCGAAGTCGATGACTATTATCTGACCCGCGCCGAACACGCGTTGTTGCGCGCGCGCCTGCCCGAAATCGCGACGCGCGTCGGTGCGGCCGCGCGCGTGATCGAGCCCGGCTCGGGTGCCGGCAAGAAGACCCGCATGCTGTTGTCGGCGCTCGATCGGCCGGCGAGCTATGTCGCGATCGATGTCGCGGAGGATCAGCTCGCGGACACCGCGTCGACGTTGGCGCGGCTCTATCCGGGGCTCGAGATCACGCCGGTGCTCGGTGATTACACCCAGCCGCTCGTGATCCCGCCGGCGAGCGTCTCCGTCGGGACCACGCTCGTGTTCTTCCCGGGTTCGACGATCGGCAACTTCGAGCCGGATGCCGCGCGGTGCTTCTTGAAGAAGATGCGCGCGCACGCCGGCGCGAACGCGATGCTGCTACTCGGCGCCGATGGCAACGCGAACAAGGACGAGCTCCTGCGCGCGTACGATGACAGCCAGGGCGTCACGGCGGCGTTCGATCTCAACGTGCTCGCGCACGTCAATGCCACGCATCACGCGGACTTCGATCTCGAACGGTTCATGCATCGCGCGGTGTGGAATGCGTCGCGGTCGCGGATCGAGATGCACTTGGTCTCGAAGCAGCGCCAGACCGTTCACGTCGGGCGCGAGCTGATCAAGTTCGAGCGTGGCGAGCCGATCGTGACCGAGCATTGCTACAAGCATTCGCCGGCGATGCTCGCGTCGATCCTGCGCGATGCGGGCTGGGCGCTCGAAGAGACGTTCGTCGACGCGCAACAGCGGATGCGGCTCTACCTCGCGCGCGGCGTGTAGCCGATCCAGAGGGCCATGTTGCCTTCGTCGTGGAGCAGCATCGCGTCGACGAAGCCGGCACCCTCCAGCGCGAGTGGTTGATCGGCGCGCTCGGGCATCAGCGCTGGATACTTCGTCGTCGGCGTCACGTAGTGATCCGCATAGAGCAGCATGCCACCGGGTGCGAGCGTAGTGCGCGCGCGTTCGAGCAGCGGGATCAGGTGACGCTTGTGGCGAGTCTCGTGCGCGGCCTGCATCGTGACGACGGCGTCGAACGGGCCGAGGCCTGCCGCCCACTCGGGCTCGCGAAAGTCGCGCACGATCATCGTCGCCGGTAACGAGCCCAGGTGCTCGCGGGCAATCGCGTGCATCGCCGGCGAGAAGTCGAGCATGGTGTAGCTCGCGACGTCGCAGTGCGTGAGGACCTCGCGTGCGAGCTGGCCCGGTCCGGAGCCGAGCTCCAGCACGCGCAGTTGCGTGCCCGATAGCGCGCGACAGAAGGCGGCGAAGAACGCCGGCCGATGCGGGCGCTTCACG
This sequence comes from Kofleriaceae bacterium, assembly GCA_047600425.1. Lineage (GTDB taxonomy): Bacteria > Myxococcota_A > Polyangia > Haliangiales > Haliangiaceae > JABFXX01. Next base: position 1,895,556 of record JASGLC010000001.1, read on the forward strand.
CGCGTCTCTTCGATCCACTGACGAGCCGTGGCGTCGTCGCGAAAATCGACCAGGATCGGTACGTCGTCGTCGTCGGTCACGTACGCATGAACGTCTCACATGCTACGAACATTCGGTGAGGACGCTGCGGCTGCTCGATATCGGGATCGCGAAGGATCGAATCAGCGCGACGTGCGGGATCGATGACCTGACGTTCTCGTTTTCGATCTGGTACCAGGACATCGATCTCACGAAGCTGCCGAACATCGAGCGTGTCGCGTTTCATGTCGCGATGTTCCAGATCAACGCGGTCGCGTCGCTGGCGCCGAACAACATCTCCGTCGGGCGCTATGCCGAATTCGCGTCGCCGGCGTTCGTGAAGCTGTGGCGCACGGTGTTCGAGAAAGTCTGGGCGCAGTGGCGCTGGGAGCACCAACGGCCGGACTACGTGCCGGACTTCGTCGACGCGAACGGCACCTCGGGTACACCGTCGAAGGTCGCTGCGGGCCCGGTCGAGCTGCTCGCGTTTTGCGGTGGCGGCAAGGATTCGCTTGTCGCGCTGCGCTTGCTCGAGCGCGCCGGTCTGCCGTTTTCCACGCTCGGCTACTCGCACTCGATCTATGGCGCCGCGGCGCCGCAACACGCGTTGCTCGATCGCGTCGCCGACAAAACCGCGCGCGTGCGGGCCGAGCGCCAGTGGATCTACGACGACTTCCTCGATTCGCCGGTCGTGCAGATGCGTGGTTCCGCGCTCGGGATCAAGAGCCTGACTGCGGCTGAAACGCCGGCGAGCGTGTTTGCGGCGCTGCCGATCGCGATCGCGCGTGGCTACAAGCATCTCGTCCTCGCGCACGAGGCCAGCGCGAACAGCGGCAACCTCACGTGGGGCGCGACCGGTGAAGAAGTGAATCACCAGTGGGGCAAGAGCTTCGAGGCGGAGCGCTTGCTCGCCACGTATGTCCAGCACGAGCTGTGCGATGTCGATTACTGGAGCGTGCTCCAGCCGGTGCACGATGAATTGATCTTCGAGCTGCTCGCGCGCGATGCCGAGCTCGCGCCGCTGACGCATTCGTGCAACATCGCGAAGCCGTGGTGCGGCACGTGCGCGAAGTGCGCGTACGTGTGGCTGCAGATGTCGGCGCACTTGCCGCCCGCGATCGTGCAGCAAACGTTCGGGCGCGACCTGGGCGCGTTGCCCGAGAACGAGATCTGGTTTCGCCAGCTGCTCGGCCTCGCAGAGCACTCGCCGTTCGAATGTGTGGGCTCGCCGGCGGAAGCGCGCCTGGCACTTTCGCTCCTACCGACGAAGTCGAAGTTGCTCGACCAGCTCGCACGCGAGGTCGGAGCGATCGATGCAAAGCAACTCGCTGCGCCACTCGTCGAATTGAACGCAGAGCATTCGATCCCGAAGCATGTCGCCGAGCGCGTGCTGCCGATTTTTGCGGATGCGGCTCGCTCGGCGAAGGCGCGGCTGCGACTTTGAATCATGTCCGAAATTCGGACAGTTCGTTGACGTAGTTGCGACCGTCCCCACCACCGAGCAATTTCGCCGACATCGCGATCGCACGTTGACGTAGTTACGACCGTCCCCACGCTCGAACGAATCCGCGCAGTTCGCGATCGCAGATTGACGTAGTTGCGACCGTCCCCACCCTCGAACGAATTCGCGAAGTTCGCGATCGCAAGTTGACGTAGTTGCGACCGTCCCCGTTATTGGCCCGTCCGAGAATCGGACACGAACTTCCCTAACTTCAGACCGTCCCCGTGCCTGAAGAGATTCACGCCGTTGCGCGATCGAACTTCCCTAACTTCAGACCGTCCCCTTACTGCGAGCCTAGCTCGGCATCGATCTGCAGCCCCACGAAGTCCGCCGACGCATCGTACGTCCCCGTCGGCACCTGCTCGTTGCCACCACCCGCGAACGGATTGTCGAGCGTCCACAGGCTCGTCTGCTCCGGCCGCTTCGTCGACCACGTGCGCCCCCAGCCGAGCGTCATCGTGAATTGGCCCGCGCTCGCCTCCAATCCCAGGCCCAACGTGTGACCACTCAATTCACCGAACGTCGTCGAGCGGCGCTCGCGCCCGGTGCCCGCCGTCGTGTACGCGTAGCCCGCCGTCGCCCACAAGAAGCCCGAGATCAGCTCGACGTCGAACGCGATCCGCATCGCACCGTGCGTGCGCTCGCTGATCCGCGACGGCAAGGAGCCGAGCCCGACCATCGCGCCACTCTGATCCGCGATCTGCACGCCGGTCAGATCCCACGTCTCGTTTTGCGCGAGCTCGGGAAAGATCCACAGGTCGGCATTCGCCTCCGCGCTCCAGCGATCGGCGAGCCACCGCACACCGGTCCGCAACGTGTACGGCTGCGCGAGATCCATCTTCGCGACCGCCGACGACAACACCGGCCGCGCACCCGTCCCCGCTGCCGCCGCGGCGACATCACCCGAGATATGCGCGGTGCCTTCCCAGCCGAACGATGCCGCGAACTCCAAGTGCGTATCCGGCGGCGCGAGCAACACGCCCGCGACCGCGCTCGGCGCCAGCGAATCTTCGGCGGAGAAGCCGATGTCGACATCGTGATTCGGATCCATCAACACGTCGTTGCGATCGACGAAGCCCGCCCAGATCGCACGCCGCTCCTCGACGGAAACCCGCGAGCCGGCGACCGACACACCGACCGAAACCCACTCGCCGAAGCGCCGCGCTGCACCGACCGTCACCGTGTCGCGACGAACGCTGCCCGCGAGCCCGGTGTAGCGATAATCGAACATGTTGCCGTAGTGTCCGGCATCGATCGAGCCCGGCGATCGCAGCTCGCGTTCGGACACCGCGCTCGTCATCGCCGCCGCGCCGAGGATCCAGTCACCCCACGCGCCTTCGATCGCGACCATCGGCATCGTCGAGCTGCCACTCTGATCGCGCGCGAGCGGCGTACTGCTCGAGTGGCCCCATTGGATCGCGTCGTCGATGAAGCCCACGCCGATCTGGACGCGCGTCGAATCGCGCCTCGCCAACACGGCAGGATCGAGGAGCAACGCGCCACCACCGTCATCCGACACCGTGCCCACACCCGCGCGACCGATCGCCCGCGGCGAACCTCCCGCAATCACGAGACCGTCAGCGCGTGCGCTACCACACCAAACACACGCGCCGAATAGCAGGATCGTGGCGACCAGTCTCTTCAACCCGCGCCACGATACCTCGTCGGTGTTGCACTGTGTTTCTCCGGTGAATGCCTATGAATTTTCCGGGCACCTTTTGTTCGTGAAGCGCAGGAGGAATACCGATGAGGTCCCTTGCTCGTGACTTTGTGGACACGTTCGAAGACATCCCGACCGCCGTGCTGGAAACGTTGGGATCGCTGGTCGCTCGACCACCGCTCGCCGTGGAGCTCGACACCCCACTGGCCGAGGTCAGCCGGTTACTGCTCCAGCACCGCGTCCCGGCGATCGCGGTTGTCGACGGAGACCATCTGAAAGGCCTCGTCACACGCAGCGATGTCCTGCGCGTGCATGACGAGTCCAGCGCGACCGCGTCCGATGCGATGACGAATTACGTGTTCGCGTTGCCGGCGCGATCGAGCATCGAAAAAGCGGCCGCGCTCATGGCCTACGAATGCGTAGGTCAGGTCTGCGTGACCGGTGACAGCGGAGAGTTGCTCGGCATGGTGTCGGCGCTCGATGTCGCTCGTCACTACGCCATCGAATCGGGCTACCTGGCGGAATGACAAGAGGTATTTCATGATGTTGCGACGCTCCTTTCGCCGGCCTGGCAGTGGAATACTGCTAGGCGTGTCCGAGTCGATTCGTGTGCTCTACGTCGAAGATGACGAGCGGTTAGCTCGCCTGACGATGGAGTACCTGACCTCGCACGGCCTCGAGGTTCATCTCGTGCCACGTGGTGACCTCGCGGTCGCCGACGTGATGCGGATCCGCCCGGATGTCGTGCTCCTGGATCTGATGCTACCGGGCCAAGATGGCTTCGAAGTCTGCAAGCAACTTCGCGCGCGTAGCGATGTACCGATCATCATGGTCACCGCGCGGCTCGAAGAAGCCGATCGCGTGCGTGGCCTCGAAGGCGGTGCCGACGACTACGTGACCAAACCGTTCCAGTCGCGCGAGCTGTTGGCTCGCATTCGCGCTCAGTCGCGGCGGCAGCGCGGTGAGGTCGGTCCGAAGCAAGAGCGCATCGAGGTCGGTCCGCTCGTGATCGAACCGGTCGCGATGGCGGTCACGTTGCGTGGCTCGCCGATCGTGCTGACCGCGAACGAGTTCGCGTTGATCCACGCGCTCGCGCTCCGGCCGGGCCGCGTGCTCGATCGCGAGCAACTCCTGCAGCTCCTCCACGGCGCGGCAGACGAAGCGTTCGATCGTTCGATCGATGTCGTCGTCTCTCGCGTTCGCGCGAAGCTCGAGGCGGATCCCAAAAATCCGAAACTGTTGAAGACCGTGCGCGGCGTCGGGTACATGCTCGCTCCCTCGGAGTCGTGACGCACCGCCGGCTCGCATCTCGGATGGTCATTCTCGCGGCGGCGCAGATGCTGATGCTCGCCGCCGCCGCGATGTTGATCTGGTACTTCACGGGTCCGCATCATCATCCGCACGGTCCGGGCCAGGCGTTCGGCGGGATGGGCAGCGGCATGCCGCCGGGTGGCGCGCGCCCGCAGCATCAACCGAACCCCGACGGTCCGCTGATCACGCTCGTCGCCGGACTCGCGATCATGATCATCGGCGCGATCCTGACGGCGCGGTGGATCGTCCGGCCGATCGAACGGCTGTCGAATGCCGCGCGCCAGATCGGTGATGGCGATCTCTCGGCACGTTCGGGCGTGCATCGCGATGACGAGATCGGCGAGCTAGGCGAAGACATCGATCAGATGGCGCAGCGAATCGAACGGCTCGTCGCGAGCGAGCGCGAGCTGCTCGCGAATGTCGCGCACGAGCTACGCACGCCGCTGTCGCGCATCGGCGTCGCGCTCGATCTCGCGGCCGAAGGTGATGCCACGCGAGCGCGGGCTTCGCTCGAGGACATCGCGGTCGACGTGGCGGAGCTCGAGACGATCGTCGACGATATTCTGACCGCGGCGCGGTTCGAGCTCGGCAAGGCGGAGCTCCAGCTTCGCAAGGCGAACATCGAGCCGTCGTCGATCGCGAACAACGCGGCCGATCGGTTGCGCGCGCGGCATCCGCAGCGGCCGCTCGCGTTGAAGATCGATCCGGCGTTACCGAACATCAATGTCGATCCGGTGTTGTTCCGGCGCGTCGTCGACAATCTGCTCGAGAACGCGCACAAGTACACGCCGGATGGTGGCTCCGAGATCAAGCTCGCGGTCCGCAAGGCCGACGATCAGGTGGTGTTCGAAGTCGAAGATAAGGGAGTGGGCATCGCGGCCGAGGATCTGCCGAACGTGTTCAGCGCGTTCTTTCGAGCCGAACGTTCGCGATCGCGCGAAACCGGTGGCGTCGGTCTCGGGCTCACGCTCGCGCGACGAATCGCGGACGCACACGGCGGCACGGTCTCGCTCGAGTCGCAGCTCGGCCAGGGAACGACCGCGCGCCTGATGGTTCCGACGGCGTAACCACGTAAACGTAACGCGTAACGCGTAAGCGATTCTGCGCAACCGAACCAGCGGCGTGCCGAAACCACCGGCATGCTGCACTTCCGCGAGCTTCAGGTCTACCGGTGTTCCGTCGAGCTGCTCCCGAAAGCCTACGCGATCGCGACCGCACTCGACGGCGAGCTCGCGAACCAGCTCCGGCGTGCCGCAGTCTCGATCAACTTGAACATCGCCGAGGGCACCGGACGCTTCGAACGAGACCAGCGCCGGTTTCTGATCACAGCGCGTGGCTCGGCGCTGGAATGCGGCGCGATCTTCGATGCGGCGCTCGCACTCGGCATCGCCCACCCGGAGATTTCGGCGAGTGATCTGCTCGCTGTTCGGATCGTGCAGATGCTGACGAAGATGATCGCGCAGCTCGACGAAGCATCGTAGTCGTTTACGCTTACAACTTACGCTTACGTGTCTAAGCCGCGATCGGAAGGCTGATCGTGACCGTCGTGCCTTTGCCGACCTCACTCGCGATCGACATCCGACCGCCCGCCGTTCCGACGAGCCGCTGACACTGCGCCACACCGAGGCCCGTGCCCTGCTCGCGCGTCGTGAAGAACGGCGTGCCGACTCGCTTCAGGATCTCCGGCGTCATGCCCACGCCCGTATCCTTCACCTCGAGCACGAGCATGCCGAACACTTCGTTCGCCTTGATCTGGATCTCGCCATTCGGCTCACCACGCGCGGCGACCGCCTGCGCACCATTCGCGACGACGTTGATCAACACCTGCGTCAGCTCGGTGGCCGGCATCCGCACGCGCGGCAGCTCGCGCGGACCATCGTAGTTGATGTGCGCGTGCGTCTTGACCGTGAGCTCCTGACACACCGACATCGCGTGCCGCAGGATCGGCAACACTTCCGTCGACGCGAGGCCCGGATCTTTGCGCTGCTGGTTGAACCCGCGCAGGCTCGTGATCAGCTCGTTCAAGTGCTCGATCGAGGTCTTGATGTCCTCGGTCATCTGCGGCATCTCGTCCAACATCTCCGCCGCACGCCGCTTGTCTCGGGTATCCGGCGTGCCGAGCGCCGCGCGCAACATCGGCGAGAGATCCGCGAGCTCGCGCAACAGCTCCGTGTTCACCGCGAGCGACATGAGCGGCTGCTTGAGATCGTGGACGAGCATCGAGCTCACGCTACCGAGCGTGGCGAGCCGCTCCGTCTCGAGCAACCGGCGATGGACGGCGGCGGAGTTCCGGCCGAGCGCCCACGCTTCGGTCGCCCAACGCAGGACTTGCGAGAGCTCCGCGCGGACCCACGGCTTGATGATGTAGCGCGCGACGAGACCTTCGTTGATCGCGCGCAGGATCGGATCGATATCCGAGAACGCCGTGACGACCATGCGGATCGTCCCGTTCCAGCGCTCCTTCGCGATGCGCAGGAGCTCTTCGCCCGACATCGTGGGCATCCGCATATCCGTGACGAGCACGGCGACTTCCTCTTGTTCGAGGATCTCGATCGCCGACTGCGCATCTGCCGCGCACTTGATCCGGAAGTCTTGCGCGAGCGACTGCTCGAACACGACACGGTTGCCGCGTTCGTCATCGACGTACAACACCAACGGAGGCGCAGGTGGAGTCGTATCACTCATGAGCCGGCATAATCATAGCGCTTTTCGAACAGGGCGGTCCCGGGTATTGAATCGGCCATGACCGATGGTTGGCAACCCCCGTCCCGAGGCGCCCTCGACGATACGCCCTGGCCCGAGACCCTGATCGCGCGGGCGACCGATTCCAGCGACGCGACCGACGACCGACTGTTCGGCTACGCGGTTCTTGGAGACGTCGCCGCGAACTACGGATTTTCAGATGCGGTGTATTTATCCATCGTGGGCGAGCTTCCCACGCCCGAACAAGGCCGGATCTTTGCCCTCGCGATGACCGCGGCAGCCCCCGTTCCGGTCCTCGAAGCGAGTGCTCATACGGCCGTCCTCGCGCGCTTATCCGGATCGACGATCCCGTCGACGCTGGGCGCGAGCATGCTCGTAGTCGGCGATCGCACCCGCGTGATGCTCGAGGCGAACGAAGCGTTTCTGCGTTGGCTCGATGCCCCGAACGGTCCGCCACCTGTCGCCGTTCCGACATCGCCGTGGGTGGAAGCACTGTTCGCGGCCGCACGCCTCGAACTCCCGACCACCCTACCCCGTGACGCGGCTCTGCTCGCCCTGTTTCACACGGCCGGCGTCCGCACGCGCGAGCAGCTCGAGGCCGCGTTGATGATCGCGCGGATCACCGGCGTCGCGGCGGAGGCCCTCCAAACCGGGCCCCAGCACCTGCCGCTGTATCCCGTGAAGGTGCCGGAATTCCGTTACGAGGGCGGGACCGGCGAGGTGTGCGATTCGATGCCCACCGGCGGGGTCACCGACTTGCGCAAATAATCGAACGCGGCCGCGAACCGCGGATCGAAGCCACTGTCCTCACCGAGGAAGTTGCGGACCCACGGCCCGGCATCTCCGAGCCGCTTGAAGACCTTACTCGGTTGCATCTGTGGCACGAGGAACGTCATGCCCGTGAGGATCGCGCGGACCATCGTGGTTCGTAGATCAGTTCCTTCGATCACGAACCCCACGCACGACAGATCCTTGCCGAGCTTCTTGAACACCTGCACGGCGATCTTGCGAAGCTCGTCGGTCGGTGGCTTCGACGAGGATTCGATCACCTCGACGTACGCGCACGACTTAGGCGAGCGCTTCGCGAGCGCTTCGAGCTCCTGATGCCGGCGTTCGAACGCATCACGCGTGGGCTGTTGGCGCCACACGATCATCAAGCATCGATCGAGCTCCGCAAACGAATACACCGGAGTGACGTCGATGATGCGCAGTCCCGATGGTGGTTGGTCGATCATGGTTTCGCACGCACGCTGGTTCGCGGACCCGGTCCCACGTACTGCGCCACCCGAGCCGGCAACCATTGTAACGCAGCTGGCGCCTGTGCAGCACCTTCGGTGGCATTCGGCAGGGCATCGAGGATCAGCGGCAGCATCCCTAGAATCGCTATTTCGACCGGAGTCATGCCGAGATCGAGCCCCAACGCCGCGATCGCGACAAACACGTGAGGTTCCGTGTGCAAACGCCCGCGGGCGACGTTCACGGCCTGCCGGGCGAGGCCGGTGTGCCGGCCGGCATGTCCGCGTTTCGCGAGCGCCCCCATCATCTGGTCGTAGCGCACGTCGTAGCGCCCGTAGAGGATGCCGAACCCGACCGTGCCTCCTCGCAGGATCGCTTCGAGCTCGTCGTCGCTCGGCGAGCGCTTCGCCAAATCGACCAACACGTTCGCGATCGCCTCGAACCGGGTCGGCCCGAACAACGCGCCTTGGCTCGCCGCGATCGTCGCCGCCATGCCGTACGTCGTGGTGCCGTAGCTCGATGCCAGCCGCGTCAGCTTGAATGGCCACAGCCGGGGATCCGCCGATGCCATCGCGGTCATCATGTCGTCGACGAGCGCGGTCTCGCCCGCATCGAGCATCCGCCCGGTGATCGCGTAGAACAGCATCTGCGTCGTCGTGGTCTTGCCGAGCAGCTCCGCGAAGACCCGACTGCCCCGGAACCGCAGCTCCTCGGCTCCGGTGTGACCCACGCGGGTGTAAATTGGCGGCAGGTCAGCGGGCATGTCGGATAGTGAATACGCCGATCAGGACAACGCAGCAACGCTGCATCGCCTGGAGACCGCGACGAGCCTCATCCATGCCGTCCACGGGACGCTGTCTCTGGCAGAGTTGCTGCATACAACTGTCGAGAACCTCGTCGAGGTCGGCGGGTTCGCGTCGGCGGCGATCGAGCTGGACGGAACGATCGACAACTTTGCCGTTCGCGAATCCGCGCGGGCCGGCGATGCGACGCTGCCGGGCCTCGTCGAGCACGTCGCCTCGCTGTTCGTTCGCGGCGTCGTGCTCGGGACCCTGGTGACGCATGCCGATGCCTCGGTCCGCGAGCCGTTGAACGAGCTGCTCGAGTTCGTGCTCCCCACGCTGTATCTCTCGATCGATCACGCGGTGTCGTTCGCCGAGGTGATGGATTACCGCGCCACGCTCGAACAGCGCGTCATGGATCGCACGGCCGAGCTCGCCCTCGCGCGCGAGGATCTCGAGCGCTCGCTCGACGAGGTGCGCGAGGTCAAAGCATCACGCGATCGGTTCTTCGCGAACATCAACCACGAGATCCGGACGCCGCTGACGATGATCCAGCTCGCGACCGATGGCATCTCTCGCGCGCGCGAACGGCTCGGGCCGGTCGAGTCGCAGCACCTCGAAGAGGTCAACGCGGCCTCTCGCCGCCTGCTCCACCTCGTCGATTCGTTGCTCCAGCTCGCGGCCGGCGATGAAGGCAAGCTGCGGATCCGGCCGAGCAACATCGATGTCGCGAAGTCGCTCCAGCGGTTGGTCGCGAGTTGGGTGACGGCGGCTGGTCGCGCGGCGGTCACGATCAACTACCGCGGTCCCGACGCGTGCGCCGCCACGCTCGACGAGACCGCGCTCGATACCGTGGTCGGCAACTTCATCTCGAACGCGATGAAGTTCACACCGCGCGATGGCCAGATCACGGTGACGCTCGCGGACTGCGGCGAGACCGTCCGGATTGAAGTTCGCGATACCGGGCCGGGCATCGACCGCGATTACATCCCGAAGCTGTTCTCTCGGTTCGAACGCTCGCGCACCGCCGTCGAGAAAGGCGTGCGTGGCACCGGCATCGGCTTGTCGCTGTCGAAGGAGCTCGTCGATCTGCAGGGCGGCTCGATCGATGTCCAACGCCATGACGAGCCCAGTGGCACGAGCTTCATCGTCGAGCTGCCGCGCAATCAAAAGATCGTCGCGACCGACACGCCGCCGTCGCAACGGATCGTGCCGTACGAAGACTCGATGCCGGTCCGCGATCCGAGCACGCTCGGGATGCAACCGCTCGGCAAGCCGGAAGCGACCGTGCTGCTCGCGGAGGACGACGAAGCGCTCTCGCATCACATCACGCAGATCCTCGGACAGCACTACCGCGTGATCACGGCGCCGAATGGCCGGATCGCGCTCGAGCTCGCGGCGAAGCACACGCCGGATATCTTGGTGACCGATCTCGAGATGCCCGAGATGAACGGGCTCGAGCTCACGGGCCGGTTCCTCGCGCAGCAAGGCAGCTCGCTCGCACCGGTATTGATCGTGTCGGCGCACTCGCGGTTGGCGGAGCGGCTCGCGGGCTTCGAAGCGGGCGCGGTCGATTACGTGATGAAGCCGTTCTCCGCCGACGAGCTGCTCGCGCGCATTCGCAACCAACTCCAGATCCGCAAGCTCGCGCTGAAGCTGCACGAGACCCAGAAGCTCGCGGCGATGGGCATGTTGTCGTCGGGGCTCGCGCACGAGCTACGCAATCCGGCGAACGCGCTCGTGAACGCACTCGAGCCGTTCTACAACCTGTTGCCGAGCGCGCAGCGCGGCGAAGAATCGGCCGGCACCGCGCTGTATCAGGTGATGGAGACCGCGGCCACGCAGATTCGCGATCTGTGCGCGAACATCCTGCAGTTCTCGCGCTCGGGTGACGTGATGAAGAGCCCGCAGGATCTCCAGACGTTGGTCAAGCGCGCGATGCTCGTCTTGAAGGAGAAGTTCGACGGCGTCTCGCTCCGCGTTCATGCCGATTGGGTGAAGCCGGTGCCGTGTAGCGGGCCGTTGATCGAACAGATCCTGATCAACCTGCTCGATAACGCGGCGTTCGCGGCCGGCAAGAACGGCACCGTGACCGTGACGATCCGCCATGACGATTCCGGCAAGAAGCCCGCGGTCGTCGTCGAGGTCGGTGACTCGGGTCCGGGTGTGCCGGCCGAGCTGGCGGAGCGCATCTTCGATCCGTTCTTCACGACGAAGCCGGTCGGCCAAGGCACCGGACTCGGGCTATCGGTGAGTAAACGCATCGCGCTCAATCACGGTGGCGATCTGCGCGTGGTTCGCGGCGACGCCGGGACGGTGTTCAGGCTCGAGTTGCCGCTTTGACGAGCAGGCCCTTGCTCGGCGTGAGGAACCGCCCGCGCCACATCGGCTTCACCTGCTTCTGCACGACTTCGAGATCGAACCGCTCGACCATCGCTTGGAGCACGAGCCCGAGCTCGAACATCGCGAACGGCATCCCGAGACACCGCCGCGTGCCACCACCGAACGGCAACGACTCGTAGGGACCGTACTTCGCGTCGAGGAAGCGCTCGGGCTTGAACGTCTCCGCATCCGCGAAGATGTCGAGGCGGCGATGGACCTGATGAAACGCGATCGTGACGAGCGAGCCCTTTGGCACCGTATAACCGCCGAGCTCGAAGTCGCGCTTCGCGAGCCGCCCGCTGCCGTTCGGGATCACCGAGTACATCCGCAACGACTCGCGCACCGTCGCCTCGCGATACGCCGGATCGCCTTCGCGCAACTTCGCGAGCACGTCCGGCCGCGAGTACACCGCGTAACACAGCCAGGTCAGCGCCATGCTCGTGGTCTCGTGACCGGCAGCGACCATCGTCAGGATCTCGTCGACGATCGCGGCTTCGGTCAGCGAGGCGCCGTCGTCGTCGGTCGCGGTCAACAACATCCCGAGGATGTCATCGCCGTCCTGCTTCGCCGCACGCCGCGCGCGGATCTCCGAAAGCACCGCACGGCGCGCCTCCGAGACCACGGTCTGGACCTTCGTCCACGGGCTGAACGGAAAGTCCTTCTGCAGCTGGCGAAACATCAACAGCCGCGACGTCACCGCGCGATGCGCGAACGTCCGGCATGCGGACTCGAGCGCGTGGATCCGCTGGCGAGGCGTCGACGCGAACAGCGAGCTCGAGATCACCGCGAATGCGATCCGGTGCATGTACGGATGCAGGGCAAACTCGTGACCGATCGGTAATTCGCGCAGCACCTGATCGCACGCGGCGCGCATCGCCGGCGCTAGCTCTTGCGCGAGCTCGCCGCGAAACCGTGGCAGCAGCAACCGGCGCCGCTTGAGATGTGCCGGCCCGTCGAGCAGCAGCGTCGAAGAATCTCCGAGGATCTTGCCGAACACGTGGAGCTTCGCCTCGCCGGCCACGAGATTTTCTTCCGGTTGGGTGAGCACCTCTTTCGCGAGCTCTGGCGTGCTCACGAACACCATGCCCGGCCCGAGCGCGACGAGATAGATATCGCCGAGCGCGCGCTGATAGCGCTCCATCGTGCCGATCGGATCGCGCAGGTAACTCACGCGCTGCACGAAGGCAGGCTCCGACGGGCTGGGTACTACAGGCACGTCAGTTGATAGCGCGCGTAGCGGTACGCGCCATGACCGGAGAGTCATGCGGTACTGCCACGGCGGCAGGAGACATCGCGGCCACGCGATCCTTCCCCCGCATCACCACGCTTGGATCGATCCGGACGTCGACGACGACGGGCCCCGGATAATCGTGCATCACGCTCTCGAGCTCGGCGAGTTGCCCCATCGAGTCGACGAGCATCGTCTCCGCGCCGAGGCCGCGGGCGATCGCACACACGTCGAGTCCACCCGTCGAATACGACGGCTTCCGACCGAACACCTTCGCGTGGCCCTTCTCGACCATGCCGAGCACGCCGTCGTTGAACACGAACACGCGGATCGGAATCCGCTCTTGGACCGCCGTCGCGATCTCGAACGCGTTCATCGCGAAACAACCGTCACCGCAGATCGCGGCGATCGTGCGCGTGGGATGCGCGAGCTGCGCGCCGATCGCCGCACCGATCGATTGGCCCATCGAGCCGAGACCGGTTTGGACGATGAACGCATCGGGCTTGCGGGTCTCGAGATACTGGACCGCGAACATGAAGTGCTCGCCGCTATCGACCGTGAAGATCGTATCGAGTGGCAACGCGCGCTGGATCTGGCGGATCGCATCGTGCGAGGCGATCCGACCCGGCTCCGTCGACGATTCGAGCGAGAACCGCTTCACACCACCCGGCAACGCACGCAATGCACCGTGGACCGGCAGCGTTTGCACGCGTTCGGCAAGCGCGCCCAACAGCTCCGCCGCCGAGGCGACGACCGCGTGCGTGGGCTCGTAGCTCTTGCCGATCTGCTTCGCATCGATATCGACGTGGATCAGCGCGCGCGAACCTTGAAGGTTCGGCGTGAAGCCATCGGTCGCGATGTCACCGAGGCTCGTCCCGATCGCGAGCACGACATCGGCGCCACCCTCCAAATACTCGCGTGCCGATTGATGACCGCCCATGCCGAGCACGCCCAACGCGAGCGGATGATTCTCGGGGAACACGCCCTTGCCCTTCGGCGTCGTCGCGACCGGAATTCGCAGCGACTCGGCGACCATGCGCAGGCGATGCGGTGCACCGTTGCCGCGAATGCCGGAGCCGGCCAGGATCAGCGGGCGCTCCGCCGTCACGAGCAGATCGGCGAGCTCGTTCACGATGTCGGACGCGAGCACTTCACCGACCGAGATCGTGCCGCCGGTGCGCGGACGCTGGACCATCGCGGTCGTCACGTCGAGCGGCAGCGTCAGCATCACCGGGCCCTTCTTGCCCGACATCGCCGTCGCGATCGCGCGGCGCACGAGGTGCGGTAACGCGCTCGGCCGTGGAATCTCCGCCGACAACTTCGTCACGTGGCGCGCCATCTCCACGAGCTGGAGCCCGTGTGCGCTGCCATCTTGGAGCACGCCCTTGCCGTGAGCGGCGCGTGGCACTTCGCCGACGAGCAACAGCACCGGCAAGCCATCACACCATGCCGACGCGAGACCGGTCATCGCGTTCAATGCGCCCGGCCCCGAGGTCACGGCAACGACGGCGAGCTTGCCGGTCGCATGCGCGTAGCCAGCGGCGGCGAACATCGCGCCCGCTTCGTGACGCGTGGTGATCGTCCGGATCGGCGAATCGAGCAGCGCATCGTGGACCGGAGAAATCGCACCGCCGGGCAAGCCGAACACGTGCTCGACGCCGGCTTCCGCGAGCATCTCGACGAGCAGATCGGCGCCGCGGATCGGACCGGTCTCGATCGGCGGCGTGACCGCGGCCATCTCTTCGGTCGTCGAGCGCGGCGTCGCCACCGCATCGTCCTCGACGGAAAACACCGAGAGATCGACGGGCTTCTGGATCGCGTGATCGGCACCCGCGCGATAGGCGCGCTCGGCAAGCTCGGGCGTCATCGCCGCGCTCGCGAGCACGACCTTGACGTCGCAGGTCGCGGGGTTCTCTTTGATCCGGCGACAGATCGCGAATCCGTCCATGTTCGGCATGTAGACGTCGAGAATCACGACGTCGGGCTTCGTCGCTCCGAGCTCGACGAGCGCGTCGACGGCGTTCGAGCTGACGCGAAGATCGATGGTGGGATCGCGACGGGCCATACGGGCTGCAGCACGTAGCTGTAACTCGTCGTCGTCGACGATCAGGACGCGTCGCCGCGACTTCTCGACCAAATCCTGCATGAGACCTTCCTGGCGCAGCGGTTTATAGCCACCTCAGGTCGGCCGCACTATGGATTTATGTAGTCAGAGTAGATTTTTCACCCGACAAGTCGCCGGATCGCCGCTCTCAACGCACCGAGGTCGCAAGGCTTGTCGAACCAAGGATTTGTGACACGGGCGAGAAACTCCGTCGCCCCGGTCGAACCGGCGCTCACGAACACGAACCGCTGGGCCTGCTCCGTCGAAAGCGCAAAAGTTGCGTCGTAGAGCGCGATGCCTCCGAGCCCCGGCATCATCAAGTCACTGACCACGACGTCGAACCGTTCGCCGGCACGGATCCGTGCGAGCGCGTCTTTGCCGTCGTGAGCGACCTGGACCTCGTGCTCGCGTGCGAGTAGACGACGCAGTGAATTCGCGAAGATCACTTCATCGTCGACGATCAACACCGATCCGCGGCGCGACGAAACCTCGTCGGTGACGCGCTTTTCGATCGCCCGTTCGATCGCCGGTAAGACGACGCGGAACACGGTGCGGCCGGGCTCGCTCTCGAACGTGATGTCGCCACCGGCGGCATGGACGAGATTCCGGCACACCGCGAGCCCGAGGCCATCCCCGGCCCCCGCGGGCTTCGTCGTCACGAACGCTTCGAACACCTTCGAGCCGACCCCGCGCGGAATGCCCCGTCCGGTATCTCGGACTTCGACCACGCAGTTGTTCGCCAGATCCGTGCGCGTCGTTACCGTGATTTCATGGTCGTGCTGCGCGCCGGGCGGGATCGCCTGCGCGGCGTTCAGTAACAGATTCACGAACACCTGGCCGAGCTGCGCGGCGTTGCCTTCGACCAGCGGCACCGTGGCGAATTGCCGGACGAGCTTCGCGCGCGTCCGGATCGCGTTGAGCGTGATGCCGATCGCGACCTCGAGCACGCGGTTGAGATCGAGCGGCTCGCGGTGCGTGGGTTCGACTCGCGCGAACGTCATCAGGCCGCGCACGATCGTATCGATCCGTTGGATCCCGTGGCGCGTGTCGCGAAGGAGTGTGTCGCTGGCACCTTCCCTTTCGATCAGATCGACGTTCGCGGCGACCAAGCCGAGCGGGTTCGTGATCTCGTGTGCGATGCCGGCCGCGAACGCGCTGACCGAAGACAAGCGCTCCGCGATCGGTGACGACGTGTCTTCGACCAACGCGTGGAGCATGCGGTGATCCGCGGATCGCCAAGCGCGCAGCCGCACGAACCGGAGGTGCTTGCCGCCCGTGCGCACGCGATGTTCGATCTCGATCCGCGCACCATCGCGACGAACGCGATCGATCGCCGTACCGATCCGCGCGACGTCATCCGGATGTAACGCCATCGCGTACGCCGCGGGACCCGGCCGCGCAGTCTCCGGCGCGAGCCCGAGGATCGCGAAAAGCTCGTCGGAAAACGTGGATTCGTCGGTCGCGAGATCCCACTCCCACGTGCCAAATCCAGCGCGAAGATCGAGCTGGTACAACGGTGCTCGACTCACGCCGCAGTGATGAAACCAGATCGAGCGCGATCCGTAAAGCGCGATTCAGCTCGATGCGCACTCGCAACATTGCTTCGTTGCTGCGGAGCAAGTTGCGTTTGCGTCGCCACACTTTTTTGCGGCCCAGTCATCGCCTTGCAAAGTTTGCGCGATGTCGCAGATCTTCTTCGTGTTGTCGCAGATCGAATCCGAGAGCTGACACGTCTGCACACACGTCTCGCTCGGATCGCGCTTACACACGTTCGTGACGTGTGGCTCCACGCCCATTGGCGCGCCGTGTTGTTCGGGGAGCCGTAGGGTCGATCTCTGGTGATCGATCTGATCGGCGAGCTGTTGGATCTGCTGATGCTCCGGCGTGTCAGCGCTGACGGGAGCCATCGGCGGCGCTCCCGCTTCCGGAGCCGCTGTGGCCATCGGTTTTGGAGCGCTCGCAGCACATGCCGCGATCACCGTCGCGAGCAACGCTCCGGATGCGAGCCACTTCAAAACGTACCCTCGTTCGATGCGGCGGGAGCTGCGGGGCTGCAACCACAGCACTTCTGCTTCGCTTCGCGACACGACGCCTTCGCATCGGTGCACTTGCCTTGGGCGAAGTCGTCGTCCTTACCGAGCTCGTCGGCGATGCTGCAGATCGCTTCCGCGTTGTCGCAAATCGCATCCGAGAGATCGCACACGTCCGAACATTCCTTCGTCACCTTGTGATTCGCGACGCAGACGCGCTCGGCGTCTTTCACGTTCTTGAACCGGATCGCGTTCTGCGTCACCGGCGACGAATCGAGATCCATGTGCGCGGCTCGGCGCCAATCGCGGATCTGGGTCCACAGCGCCGTGATCTCGTTACGCTTGTCGATCGCGTGATCCGGCTTCTGCGCGCCACCGCACGCGAACATGATCGCGGTGAGAAGGCCCGCTGCGATCAGCGGCCCCTTCACTTCTGCTCCACGAGCTGGTCCTGCAGCTTCTTGTCGATCGTGTTCGATTGCTCGTACGCGTCGATCGCCGCGTGGCGCTCGGCCTTCGCTTGATCCTTATCCGTGGCGTCGAGCTGCTGCGCCCGCGCCTCGTGAATCTCGCCCTTCACGGTGTACAGGTTCGCGACGAAGAAGCTCTCGCGCGTGGCGCCGCTGATGCCTTCACGCACGGTCGTCATCGCCTCGTCCAACTGGCCTTGGCCGACGAGCAACCGGGCGAGCAACGCGCGCGCATCGTTCTTGACGTCTTCGGCTTCCGGCGAATTCGCCGGGAACTTGAGCGACAGGATCTCGCGGACCGAGGCGACTGCAGCGGTGGTGTTGCCATCGCTCATGTAGACCTTCGCCTTGTGGTGAAAATTCTTCGCCTGCGACAGCGCGAGCATCAATTTTTGATCGATCGCGTCTGCCGGATCGGCCGTGTGCGTGACCGAGCCCGAGGGCTTCGGCTTGTCGTCCGTGCAACTAGCGACCAACAACAACGCGAGCAGAATGATCCGCTTCATCGGGTGCCTCCAAACCGGCGATCGCGGTAGCCATCGAGGCGATCGGCAAAGATCGTATCGATGCGCGCGGTCGTATCGCCGTGCTCGTGCGAGATCGGGCCGATCAGCGGATCGGTCGGCCGCATCGTTTGATTCTCCGGCAACACGGCCGTGGCCGGCGGCGGAGCTACTGCGCGGTGCGGTGCGCGCAACCACAACACGACTGCTGCTGCGGCGACAACCATCGACGCACCGGCAACGATCCACGGTGCCCTGACCGCCGGCTTCTTCGCACGGCCGATCGGCACGACCGCGATCGCGGCCGGTTGCTTGGTATCGCCGACCGCCTTCTTCAACGCGCTCTCGATGATCGAGCTGCGCTGTTCGGCGCCGAGCTCGATCGTGCCCTTCGTGGCGCGAATCACCGTAGCCACTTCGAGGAGGGCGCGATCGTCCGCGCTCATCACCTTCGGAGTGCGACCCGCGAGCGCTTTATCGACCAGCTCCGCGAACGTCTTCGCTTGGGCGCGTTCGGTGGCGGTGATTTCGTCGTCGTCGTCTTTAGACATCTTCATCCTCACCGAAGTGCTTGCGAAACGCGCGAACCGC
This sequence comes from Kofleriaceae bacterium, assembly GCA_047600425.1. Lineage (GTDB taxonomy): Bacteria > Myxococcota_A > Polyangia > Haliangiales > Haliangiaceae > JABFXX01. The sequence continues at coordinate 1,914,075 of JASGLC010000001.1, forward strand.
TCGGAACAGCAGCACGTCGAACGTGCCGATCGTGACGCCCAACTGCTTCGCGCAGTCCTCGCGCGGGAGCTCTTGCACGAGACGGAGCTCGATTGCCGTGCGATAGCGATCCGCGAGCTGGCCCATGCATTCGTCGATCTTCTCGCGATGCGCGGTGCGTTCCTGATCTGCCATCAGCAGGGCATCCGCGTGCGTCGCCGGATCCGTGGCATCGTCGACCTCGTGCTTCATCGCCTCCGCGAGGCGCCGCGAGCGCTTCGATTGGCGATGCACGTCGAACACCTTGTTGATCGCGATCTGGCGTAGCCACGGATAGATCGACTTTCCCTGCCACGTGAACCGGCCGATCTTTTCGACCGCTGTCGCAAGCGTATCGCGCAGGACGTCTTCTGCCGATGCGGCATCGCCGAGGCGCGGCAAGATCACCGTGCCGTACAGCGGCTGGGCATAGCGTTCGAGAATAGGTCGCATCGAGTCGAGGTTTCCGGCTTGGGCCTCCTCGACCAGACGCTGCTCTTCTTCGAGCTGGACAGCAGTCACGGGTTCGGAAGCCACGGACACCTGATCAACGCGAGTCGCGACCAGAGCTTACACGTGGTGGACGGGTCCCGTCGTAACGCACTTCGACCAGCTCGAGGCCATGTGCCGGCGCGGTGAGACCCGCCTTCGTTCGGTCCAACCCGGCAAGGATCTCGGGTATTTGGCCCGCAGTCAGCTTCCCGATCCCGACGTCCACGAGGGTCCCGACGATGATTCGGACCATCTGACGCAGGAAGGCATTTCCATGCAAATCGACCGTCACGACATCCGGAGTCGCCGTGAGGACGATCGATTCGAGGTGCCGGATCGTCGTAGGCGCCGAACATCCCGCAGCGCGAAACGCGGCGAAGTCGTGCTGGCCGATCAGGTGAGCCGCACCCGCTCGCATCGCATCGAGATCGAGCGCGTCGGGGTGATGCCACGCGAAGTGACGCAGTCGCGGGATCCGCTCCTGGCGCGTGACGAGCGTGTAGCGATAGTGCTTGCCGGTCGCCGAGAACCTCGGATGAAAGTCGTCCGACACTTCGGTCGCTTCGACGATCGCGATCTGCGGAGGTAAATACGTGTTCGCACCGCGGCGAATACCGTGCAGCGAGATCGGCCGCTCGGTGTGAAACAACGCGACCTGCCCCCGCGCGTGCACGCCCGAATCGGTGCGCGAGGCGCCGGCGACTTGGACTTCGTGCGTGAGCAGGCGCGCGAGCGTCTCCTCGAGGTGTTGCTGCACCGTCTCGCCGTTCGGCTGGCGTTGCCACCCGTGGAGGCCCGTGCCGTCGTAGTCGACGACGAGTCGGATGTTGCGCACGACCGGTGTGTATCAGAAGTGCAGCTCGAGGCCGAGCGAACCGGTGTTCTGACCGTCGTGCGTGGTGTCGCGAAGGAGCAATGCGCCGTCGTAGCGGAGGTACAGCCAGACGTGGTCCGTGAACCGGTGGCGGAGCTCGAGGTCGATCGCCGGGCCGACATCGTTGCCGACGTGGACGCCGATGCCGCCACCGAGCTGGGTATGCGGCGCGATGTTCGTGGTGACCTGCGCGTTGATCGAGCCCTCGACGATCGAGCCGAGCCACAACGAGCCTTCGATGCCGGCGAGTAGGCGATCGATCACGATCGCGGCCTCGATCCGGAGGAGCGCGCTGCCGTACGTCTCGCTGTGGACGCGCGACAGCCCCGCGCCACCGGCGATCGCGAGATCGAGGTACCGGTGCGAGCCGGTCGAGACCGTGCCGTTGACTTCCGTCACGGTCTCGCCGGCCATCGCTTCGTCCATCGGAGTCGGAGCCGCCGGCGGTGCCGCCGCCGTGTCCTTCGACGCGAAGTGCTTCCGCCGCGAATCTTTGGCATCGTCTTCATCGTCGTCGGCGCCGTCGTAGTCAGCCTTCTTTTCTTTCTTCGCCGGTTTCGCAGCGGCTTTGTCGCCATCGCCGTACGTGTTCTCGACCGACGTCGAGCCACTCACCGTCGCACCGTTGCGCTCTTCGTCCGGCGAGATCCCGGTGGTATCGCGCTTCGGTTCCGGCCGCTTCTTGCCAGACGACGTCGGCGGCTTCGCTTCGGTCGCGTTCTTGTCGGTCTTCGGTTGATCGACGGACAGCGTGGTCTCGCGCTCGACCGGTTGCCATTGCATGCCCGCCGGCAACGCGACCGGCACGCCGCGCGTCTTCTTCACGCCACCCTCGACGATCACTTCATCGCCGATCGCCACCATGGCGGTGTACGGCGACACGAGCCCGTACTGGATCGCGTGATCGATCGCGGCGCGTGGGTTCGTGCCGCGGACGAGATCGTCGAGGCGCAACTTCGCCCACCGCCGAGCGAGCGAGCCGCGCACGCTCGTGGCGCCCGCGGGTGCCGGCGTTGCCGTGAACGAGCTGAGCGCGAGGACATCACCGCGCGCACGAACGTTCGCGGCCTTGACCTGCTTCACGCGCGCGAGCACGAGCGTGGCTTGCCCGGCGCCAACGCGTGGGAGATGCGCCGGCACGACGTCGGTCGCTTGGAGCTCGCCCCAGCTGACGGCGAGCGCGGGTGGCTGGTTCGCGATATCGGACACGAGATCGCGGGCGAGCGCGTCGAGATCGTCGCCGGTAAATGCGAACCGCGTGGTGCCACCGGTCTCGGCGGCGATCGCGGCGCACAGGCTGCGATTCGGCGCGGTGCCGATGCCGATCACGTGGACCGGCACGCCGAGCTTCTTCGCGGCGGCGATCGCGGCGCTGTCATCGGCGACGAGACCGTCCGTGATCACGACGAGCGCCACACCGTTCGGCTTCGCGCCCGCGAGCACGCGCGTGAGATCGAACACGCCGCGCTGTTGCTCGAGTTGGAGATCCTTCGGGGCGACGAGCTCGCCGGTCGCGGTGCCCGCGCGATCGGTCGCCGCGAGCGCGTTGATCAACGCACGCGTGACACCGCGCTCGACGGTTTCGGCATCGCCGCGCGTGGTCGCGGAATGATCGACGACGATCCGCAGGCGCGCCGGATCCTTGTGCGGTTGCGCGGCCGGGCCGGTGATCAGCGCCGCCGCGAAGCCACCACCACCGGGCTCGGCTTCGATCCAACCATCGATCGGTCGCGCGGCCTTCCAGCGCACGACGAGGTCGCGATCCGCCTTCGCGGTCACGCGATACTTGCTGTCGAGGTTGTGCGATGGCGACGTGACGGACTCGACCGGCGTGGCGAAGTCGATCGCGATCGCGGCACTGTTCGTGGCGTCGGTCGACGTATGCGGGGTGACGCGCGAGGCATCGGGCGCGCGATCGGTATCGGGATTCTTGCCGGTGCCGGTCGTCGGCCGACCACTCGCGCTGCCGGGCGTGAACCGCGGCGCGACGACGAGCGGCGTGACGAGCGTCCACGTGCCATCGCTGTAGCTCGCGACCGAGTCGTAGCGCAGCGTGACCGTGGCGGTGCCGCGCGCGGGAATCGCGGACACGGTCTGCGTGAACACGTCCGGACGCTCTTGTTCGAGTATGCCGGCGCCGAGGCCATGCGCGACCGCTTCTTCGTAGCGCGCCTTCGCTTGTTCGCGCTTTTCGATCGCAGCGTGGATCTTGCGCGTGCCGAGATCGATCGACATCGCGCTGACCGCGGCATCGGCGGGGAGCGGAAAGATGTACGTCGCTTCCGTCGCGTCCGGCGAGTCGTTCTTGAACGTCTGGGTGATCGTGGTCTCGACGATCGGGCCACGCACGGTGATCGCGATCTTCGAGTCGAGCATCGGCAGGCTCGTCTGCGCGTTCGTCGTGTACATGCCCGGCGTCCGGGGTAACGATCCGGCGTGTGCGGTCGCCGTGAACGCGAAGACGAGGAAAAGCCAGCGCACGCAAGATGTTAGACGCGCGAGGCCAGGATTCGATCTCGCGGTGTAATTGGTCGAGATCACACGCCATCTCGGTGCGGTGCGGGCACGATCTCGCGGACCGCGTCGACGAGCGCGAGCGCGGACGACACCAGGTCGGCGGTCGGGTCGGCGCCGACGATCGTCCGCGCGGCGGGATAGACGACGAGCAACGAGTCGATCAATTCGATGACGAGGTCGCGACGATGCGTACGTTCGAGCGCCGTGAATAGTGGCGCGCCGAGCGCGGTCGCATCGTGGCCGTACGCGCGCCATTGTTCCGGCAGCTCGATCTGCATCGGCGCTGTCGACAGCGTGGCCGGCAGATCGGCGGCTTCGCTTCGCTGCGCCATCAACGCGACGCGTGCGAGGCGGGTGATGCTCGTCGCGACTTCGCCGAGCGAATCGTCGTGCATCTGATCGCCGCGTCCGGTGCGCTTCAGCAGCGTGTGCGGTAGCCGGCGATCGAGCTCGCACACGCACACCGAGATCACGTCGCCGAGACGAAACGGCGGCTCGACCGGCAAGTACGCCCACGCGCCGCGGCGCGAGCGAAGCGTCTCGAGCTCGAACGCGGTGACTTCGATCTCGGCGGCGCCGCGGCGTTCGATCCCGTGTACGACTTGGCGTTCGAAGCCACCTTCGGCGATCGACCACAGCGCGGTGTGTTGGAGCGTTGGCGGGAGGTGGCTGATGTCACTGATCGGTTGCAGTCCGGCGGCATTCGCGACGGCGTGCTGCTTCGACGAGCGCAACCAGCGCGTACCGGCAAGCGCCGCTCCGCCGCCGGCGAGCACGCCGTAGATCAGCCAGTCCACGGCGCGAGCTTAGCTCAACGTCAGCTGCGCGCTCTCGAGCTGGAGCAGGTACTTCTTCGCCGGCAAACCACCACCGAATCCCGTCAGAGAGCCGTTCGAACCGATCACGCGATGACACGGGATGATGATCGCGATCGGATTGCGACCGTTCGCGGCACCGACGGCACGACTCGCCAACGGCTTGCCGAGCGAAGCCGCGAGCTCGCCGTACGACCACGTCTCGCCGAACGGAATCTTCTGCAGCTTCGCCCACACGGAGCGTTGGAATGGGGTGCCTTCCGGCGAGAGATCGAGATCGAAGTCTTTGCGCTTGCCGGCGAAGTATTCGGCGAGTTGCTTCGCGGCGCGCTTCAAGATCGGCGTCGCGCGCTCTTCGCCGGTGGGAATCGGATCGTCGCTACCGGGCAAGTGCAGCGACACGAGCTGGTCGCCGCGACCGGCGAGCACGAGCGGACCGATCGGCGATTCGTACGTATAGATGGCACAGGTTTCGGTGGTCATACGGGCTCCGAGAGTTGGGTCCAAAGATGAATGACGGCGTACGAGCGATTCGGGCGCCACGCTTCCGCGCGAGCTTCTGCATCGCGGGGGCCGGATCGATCGAGGGCTTTTTGAATGCCGAGGTCGGCGGCGGGAAACGCATCGGGGACGTGCAGTGCGCGCATCGCGAGATAGTTCGCGGTCCACGGGCCGATGCCCGGCAGCTCGCATAGCGATGCGACGAACGCGTCGAGATCCGGCGCGTGATCGAGCGAGATTTCTTTTCGATCGATCACGCGCGCGAAGTTCGCGATCGCTTCGGCGCGCTTCATCGGCATCCCGATCTTCACGATCCTGAGGGCACCGGCCGCCGCGACTTCCTTCGGCGTCGGAAATCGATACGCGAGGTCGCCTTCGCCGATCTTCTGGCCGAGCTGGGCGGCGAATCGCCCGGCAAGCGTCGTCGCGGCGGCGACGCTGACCTGTTGGCCGAGCAACGCGCGGATCGCCGCTTCGAACGAATCGATCGCGCCGGGCAAACGCAACCCGGGACGCGCTTTCACCATCGGTGCGAGTAGCGCGTCGCGGGCGAGCGCCTTGTCGATCATGTCCGGACGCGCATCGAGATCGAACATCCGGCGAACCCGTGCGACGAGCGGAATCACGACCGGCAATAGCGTCGGCGCGAGCGTGAGGCCGAGTGCGTTGCGATCCTTGATCGGACGGACGCTGATCTCGCCGATGTGGCCGGCGATGTGGACGACGCGGCGATACGTATCGCCGTCGAGCTTCTCGACGCCGGGAATCGCGCGGCCGCGCAAGAAGCCGAGGAAGCGCTGCCAGTCGTACGGCGGTCGGTAGTCGAGACGGAGCGTGATCGTGTCGTTCGCGGTGCTCGCATGCTTGCGGCGGATGTCCGTCGGGGACGTGCCCATCTTCGCGGCGAACATGCCGTTGAACCGCCGCACGCTCCCGAACCCGGCCGCGAATGCGATCGCGGTGATCGGTAACGTCGTGTCCTGCAGTAACTGCTTCGCGATCGCGAGCCGGCGCGTTTGTGCGAGCTCGACCGGCGATACGCCGAGCCGGGTCTCCGTCGCGCGCCGCAGGTGGCGTGCCGTGACACCGAGCTCGTCCGCGAGCTCGTCGATCGTGATCTCGTTCAGCGCGCCTTCATTGATCCGCTTCGTCGCGGTCTCGACGAGCATGTCGATCGCATCGACGGACGGCTTCGCATCGTGCAGTTGCGATGGCGCGAGCTCCGGCCGGCATCGAAAGCACGGGCGGAACCCGGCGGCTTCGGCCTGAGCGGGCGTCGGGTAGAACGTGCAGCGCGCACGCCCGGGCGTTCGGGCCGGGCAGATCGGGCGGCAGTACACGCCGGTCGTTTGCACGCCGACGAAGAACACGCCATCGAACCGCGCGTCGCGGGCCTGGATGGCTTCGTAGGCAGCGTCGTCCGTCAACACCCGTACGAGATAACACCCGAACAGGTCCGTGACTGGCCATTTCCGGACCCGGGCACGAAATAGTTTCCGGGCCCGAAAAAACTTTTCACATCGCTGATCCCGCGTCTCTACCGCGCATGACCAAAGCAATCACCCTCGCGTTCATGCTCGTCTCTGGCCTCGCGCTCGCGGATCACGGCCACTACCACCCGAAGGACAGCGCCGGCGTCTGGACCGGTACCGCGATCGGGACGTTCAACGGCACGCCGTACTACTCGACGTCGACGATCACGATCAGCCGGGACGGTCAGACCGCGTCGACGGTCGAAGACAGCACGCTCGGACCGGCGACCACGAGCTGCACGCTGACGTCGTGGAACGAGTGGAGCGTGTCGGTCGCGCACTGCACGTTCACGAGCGGTGCAGCCACCGGCGTCGAAGTCGACGTGCACTTCACGCTGACCGGTGGTGAACACTTGAAGCTGTGGGCGTCGACGCCGGCGCTGTCGCTCTCGGAAGACGCGACGCACCCGGACGCGTGATCAGGATTCGAGTTTCGCGGCGCGCATCGGGCCGCTCAGCATGCCGGTCGCCGGCGCCATGACCCAGCCATCGGGACCGTTCGACGCGGCCTCCATCAGCTCCGCCCGGTAGCTCGGGTCATACGAGATCCACTCGTCTGCCGAGAACAGAATACCGGCGAGCGACACGTCACCACCCTTCATGGTTCCACGTTCGCGCCGTCGCGATCGGGCGGCAGGTTTTCATGCTAAACGCCGCGTGTGCCCCGAGAAGCGACCGCGCGTTACACCGACCCGCTGAGCCAGATCTGGCTCGGGGCGGCGCGCCGGATCGGCCTCTCGATCGTCCGGACACCGGACGCGTACGCCGCGACCGATGGCCGCGGGACGTTGCAGATCGGGACCGCGGAGACGCTCGATTCCGACGACAGCCTCGCGCAGATGATCTTCCACGAGCTATGTCATTCGCTCGTCGAGGGCGAGGCCTCGTTCGCCAAGCCCGATTGGGGCATGGACAACACCGGCCCCGATCACGATTGGCGCGAGCACGCGTGCCTGCGCGTTCAGTGGGTGCTGACCGGGCGCTACGGCATGCGTGGCGTGTTCGCACCGACGACAGAGTTTCGCGTCACGTTCTGGGATCGCCTGTCGGGTGATGTACTCGCGGATCGCACCGACCGATCCACGATCCTCGCGCTCGCGGCGTTGAACCGCGCGGACAAGTATCCGTGGGCACCCGCGTTGCGCGAAGCGCTCGAAGCGAGCGCGGCGATCGCACATGCCGCGGCGCCGTTCGCGGACGCGGGCACGTTGTGGCAACGGATCGAACCGCGCCGCGCGCTGCATCCGACCGGACTTCACGCCGGCGATGCGACCGGCACGTGTGGCGATTGCGCGTGGACGTTCGAGGCCCGCGGCAAGACGAAGTGCCGTGTGGCCGGCAAGGCGATCGATCCTGCGTGGGCCGCGTGCGAGAAATTCGAAGCCGCTCTCGACTGCCAGACGTGCGGTGCATGTTGTCGCGAGGCCTATCACTCCGTCGAAGTGAAGCGCACGGATCCGGTCCTGAAGAAGCAACCGACCTATGTAGTCGATCGAACCACCTACCTCGAGGTGCTGCGCGACGGCGATCGTTGTGCGGCACTTCACGGTGGCACCGACGATGGCAACGGCCACGCGACACGCTACGCGTGTGTGATCTACGATGATCGTCCGAAGACGTGTCGCGACTTCACGCTTGGATCCGATCACTGTTTGACCGCGCGCCGGCGCGTTGGCTTGTCGTTGTAATCGTCGCCGGCTGTTTCGGTACGCCATCGACGCGACCGAACGAAGTGCGCGGGCGGATGCCGAATCACTCGTGGCACGGTCCGATCGGGTCGGCGAGTTATTGCCCGACGTGCTCGCAGGCGGGCCTCATCACGATCGATCTCGGTTCGCACACGCAGTTGCAGACCACGACCTGCTTCGCGAACGCGTCCGCGAAGATCGGGATCATGCAGGACGACTCGAAGGTCCAGGTCGAGGCCGGCGGCACCGAGGTGATCGCGACCGATGGCCGGCTCGAGATAGCTGACTGCAGCCCGTCGCATATCCGCGCGAAGCTGTGGGCGAGCTTCCCGGACGGTGGACGCGTCGACGCGTCGATCGATTCGAACTTCGCCGAGGTCACCGGATTTTGAGAGCCTGCCTGCTCGCGCTCGTGTGTGCGTGTGGTGGTGCGCCGGCAAAGAACGAAGCCGTCGCGAAGCACGGGCGTCATACCGATTGGAAAGCGACCGTCACGCGCGCGACGTTCGACGGCAAGCTGACCGTGCTCGAGCTCGGGCCGCGCGTGAAGTTGGTGATCGCGTCGTGCTACGCGCACGCGCAGCAGAAGATCGGCGATCACGATCACGTGCAGATCGAGCTCGATGGCAAGTCGGCGGTCGCGGGCGAGCTCGATATCGCGGATTGCACGACGAAGAATGTCGTCGCGTCGCTGTGGGCGGAGTTCGCGGACGGTACGAAGATCGAAGCCTCGATCGATACGGCGCTCAAGAAATAGCGCGCTGCTCTTTGATGTAGAGCTCACGCTCTTCATCGAACGCGCGCTTCACGGCCGGGCGACCGAGCATGCGCGCGTGGAACGCGGTCAGCGCGGGATAGCTCGCGAGCTTCAGCGCCGGAATCACGGTGATCCAGTTCAGCACGGCGAACAGATACGCGTCCGCGACCGTGTACTGGTCGAGTAGGAACGAATGCTTCGCGAGATGTTGATCGACGTACGCGAGACGCGGGCGCACCTTCTCGAGCGCGTAGCCGTGAACCGCTTCCGGTGCGTGCTTGTCGAGCAGCATCGCGAGATTGCGGTGGAGCTCGGTCCCGATAAAGCACAACCAGCGTTGGAGACTACGATCTGCCGGCGCATCCGCCAGGTGTTGCAGCACGGCCGCGTTCTCGGTCAGGAGCGAGCCGTCCGGGAGTTCGAGCGCGGGGACGAGGCCGAGTGGATAGATCTCGCGGAAGTCGCGGCCATCGCTCGTACGTTTCGCTTTGTCGACGTAGATCGGGGTGATCTGCTTGTCCGCCTCGTATGCGGCGATCCGCGAGGCAAGCGAGCAGGCCAGTGGATTGAAGTAGAGCTTCATGGCCCTACCCTGCAGCTGATTTCACAACAACTCCAACGCATAATTTTGCTAGACTCTATGCGTGCCACGCATAACTCCATCGCTCGACATCCGGGACCTCGAGCTCGTGCTCGCGTTGGCCGAAGCGAAGACCACCACGCGCGCGGCCTCGCGGCTCCACCTCACGCAGTCCGCGATCAGTCGCGCGCTGCTCCAGGTCGAGGACAAGCTCGGCGTGGCGCTGTTCGATCGCACGCCGAAGGGTCTCGCGCCTACACCCGCGGGCACGCAGGTGATCGAGGGTGCGGGGGCAGTGCTCGCGCAGCTCGTCGAGCTCGAGCAGCGAGCGAAGACGCCGATCGAGACCACGCAACCGGTTCGTGTCGTGTGCGAGTGCTACACGGCGTATCGCTGGCTGCCGTCGGCGCTCGCGCAGCTACAAAAGCACATGCGCGTCGAGGTTGCGTTCGAGCACACGCACGCGCCCGTCGCCGCGCTCGTCGACGCTGAGATCGATATCGCGTTGCTCACGACAGGCAAGACGCGTTCACCGGTGCGCGAACAACCGTTGTTCGCGGACGAGATCGTATTCGTGATGGCGGCAGATCACGAGCTCGCGGACAAGCCGTACATCACGGCGGATGACATCGCGGCCTCCACGCTGATCGGCTCGCCGAACACGCCGCCGGACGAGGTGAAGTACTTCATGAAGGCGGTGTTCGGCTCGCCGCATCTGCCGAAGAACCAGGCACGCCTGCTCCTGCCGCTTACAGAGGCGATCGTCGATGCGTCGCGCGCGGGTCTCGGCATCGCGGCGCTGTCGGAATGGATCGCGGCACCCTATCTCGATCGCACGCTCGTCGCGAAGCGCATGAAGAAGCCGCTGCGCCGGCCCTGGAGAATCGCGTATCGGCCGGAAGCAGCGGACCGCGCGCGGCAACTCGCGAGCCTCTTGGCTGGTGTGGCACCGCGGCTCTACGCCTAGGGACGGTGTCTAGTTCGTCAACTTCGCCGGTCTAACCGCGCGAATGCTCGAATGGGGACGGTATCTAGTCTGTCAACTTGACGAACTAGACACCGTCCCCACTCGAAAGCTCGGACACTTAGCTGCCCGAACTTGACGAACTAGACACCGTCCCTATTTGTTGCCGACGCCCGGCTCCGTCGGCGGCCGCGTCCGCGGAATCGGCGGCGGCAACACACCTGCCGGCGAGCCACCACCGAGCCGTTGCGCGAGCTGCGCGAGATCCACGCCGAGCATCTGCTTCAGCTGCTCGTTCATCATCGTCGCCTTCACCGCCGGATTCGCGCCGTTCGACGCGAGATCCTTGTCGATCACGGTGACCTTGTTGATCGGCATGTCGCCGACCGTATCCATCATCGTGCCGACCAGCGCCTGCAGCTTCTGCGCGACGAAGATCTGCCGCGCACTATCACCGGCCTTCGCCCAAGTCTCGCCGAGCGAGCGAATCGCCGCCGCCGTTGCGCGACCTTCTTCGACGATCTTCGACGCCGCACCCTTCGCCTGCTGGATCATCTGCGCCTTCTTCGCTTCCGCCGGCTTCACCTTGTCGGCGATCAGCTGGAACCGCACCTGCGCGAGCCGCGCGCGTTGCACGTCGACATCCGCGGTCACCTTCGCGAGCTGCGCGAGCACCTGGCCCTTCGCTTCCGCGACGAGCGCGCCCTTTCGCGTTTGCGCTTCCGCCACCCGCCGCTGACCTTCCGCGCGCGCGGTGCGAATCTCGGCATCGATCTTCGCCATCTCCTGATTCATGAGGTTCGACGCGCTGTTCTCCGCCGCGAGCGCGTGGTTCTCCGCTTCCGCGATCCGCGACTTCTTGAACAGCTCCGCCGTCGACCGCCGACCGATCGATGCGAGATAGCCCTTGTCGTCGCTGACGTGCTGGATCTTCAACGTATCGAGCTCGAGACCGAGCCGCGCGAGATCGTGATCCGCCTCGTGCAACAGCTCGCCCGCGAACTTCTCGCGATCCTGATTGACCTCTTCCGGCGTCAGCGTCGAGAGCACACCGCGCAAGTTACCTTCGAGCGTCTCGCGCGCCGTCGCCATGATCTGGTCCCGGCTCATCCCGAGGAACCGCTCGACCGCGTTCGCGAGCTGGTCGCTCTTCGACGAGATCTTGACGTTCGCGACACCTTGCACGTTCAGCGGGATGCCGCCCTTCGAGTACGCACCCGCGACGCGCAGCTCGATCATCATGTTCGTGAGGTCCATCCGATCGACGACCTCGATCAACGGGATCCGGATCCCGCGACCACCTTGGATCACGCGGTAGCCGATCTGCCGGCCATCGTCCAACTTGCGATGTCCACCGCTGAAGATCAGCACTTCATTCGGCGGACAGATGTAGATGATCCGCTTCAGGATCATCGCGAGCACGATCAGCGCCGCGACGATCGCGATTCCACCCACCATGGCGATGTTCTGCATCACTGCCCCCTGTTCTGCGTGGTTCCGGTGATGACGCGAGCCACGTCGACACCGAGCGTCTTGTTCACTTGTTCGAGGAGCGCGGTCATCGTCGCCGGTCGCGCCGCCGCGTATGCCGGAATCGTCTTGCCGTCGCCACCGTCGATCAGACTGACTTCACCGACCCGGACGCGCTGTGCCGCCTTCGCGACATCACCGAAGATCGAATCGAGGTGCTGCAGCACGAACATGTCCATCGCGCGCCCACCACTCTCGCGCCACGCTGCCGAGACCTCCGCGAGCGACGCCGACATCGCTTCACCATCCGCCGCGATCGGTGCCGCTTGGCCCGCCGCGAACAGCTCGCGAACCTGCGCTTCGACTTCCGCGGGGATCGTGATCTCCGCCTGCAACCGCAACTGCTCGAGCTCGCCGCGAACCTTTTGCAATTCGAGCTCGGCCTCGGCCTTCGCCTGTTGGCCCGCCGCTTCGGCACGGTTCACTTCCGCGTTCGCCTCGGCATCGACTTCCGCCTTGATCTGGCGAAGCTCGTTTTGCTTGCGCTGCACCGCTGCATTCGCGTTCGTCAACGCGACCTCGCCACGCGCACGTGCCGCCGCCTCGGCCTGTTCCGCTTCCCGCGTCGCATCGCTCTCGGCGACTTCCGCGGTCCGCAGGATCTCCGCGATCCGCTGGCGACCGATGCTCTCGAGGTAGTTCCCGTCGTCGGCGACGTGCTGGATCTTCAACACGTCCAGCTCCAAGCCGAGCTTCTCGAGATCCGGTCCCGCCGACATCTCGAGGTGCTTCGAAAACTTCAGCCGATCCTGGTTGAGCTCTTCCGGCGTCATCGTCGCGAGCACGCCGCGGAGATGACCTTCGAGCGTCTCCTTCACGACCCGCGCGATCTCGCTACGGTCGCGACCGAGGAAGCGCTCGATCGCGTTCCCGACGAACCGCTTGTCCGTCGAGATCTTGATGTTCGCGATCGCGTGCACGTTCAGCGGAATACCGCCTTCCGAGTACGCGCCCTGCACCGCGATCGGCACCGAGATCAGCGACACGTCCATGCGCGCGACCCGTTCGACGAACGGATTCAACACGCCGCGCCCACCGAACACGATCCGGTAGCCGACGACACGACCATCCTCCGTCTTGTGTTTGCGGCCGCTGAAGATCAACAACTCGTTCGGCCTGCAGATTCGCAGCAGGCCGCGATAGATGATCATCAGCAACACGAGGACAACAACACCCGCGACCACCCCTGCCACCACTTCGGGCGGAATCTTTCCGTGCATCCTGGCCTCCCTTTACGGCTGGACTGTTAACGCTACAGCTCGACCTTATTCACGAGCAACGTGCCCCGGTCGCCTTCTGCAACGATCAACACCTGAGATCCTGTCGGCAGTGCAGGACCGTCCTCGACAAGAAAAGCGACGAAATCCTCCTGTCGCCCCTTCACGTCGATCCGGACCTTCCCCGGCGTCTGCGCACTCGCCGGTAGCAACAACGTGCCGGTCGCACCGACCAGCTCCTTCGCATCGACAACGCTCGAGCTACTCGACCGCGACAACGTCCGGATCACGGACACCGCGATCGATCCGCTCAACCACCCGATCACGATCGCGCCGATCGCGGCGACGGTCGGGCTCGATTCCAGTTGCTGGAGCGCCAACCCGGCGCCGCCGCCAAACGTCAGGACGAACACCCACCACCGCAACGACGTGAACGGGAGGATCGAGCCCAGCGCGTGCCCACCGTGATCGACGTGATGGACGCCGGCGTGATCGGTATCCTTGCCACCGAGCACGAACGACGCGACCAACAACGTGACTCCGAACGCGACCGCTCCGAGAAAGATGTGGTTCAAATCGCCCTCAATGCTTCGATGCCTCTAACCTGCGCATCGTCTCGCATTGACGCAACAAGATCCGATGCCGCAGTGCATAATTAGCGTCGGGAATGCGGTTCTGGTGCCTCTTGTTGATTGCCGCTTGTGCCTCGCAGCCGCAGACCGTGGCCACACCCCAAGTACCCGTTTCGGCGTACGCGCAGATCGAGGCGAGCGTCGATCTCGATGGCAAACCCGTTGGCCACGTAGATCTCCCGACGGTCGTGATCGTATTCGCGTCGTGGTGCCCGCATTGCCGGGAAGAATTGCCCGAGCTCGCCGCGCTGCACGGCGCACGCATTCTGGGCGTCAATTATCGCGGTCACGAGGAATACGATCACCGCGGCAACAGCGAGGCGGTTCGGGCGTTCTCCGAGCGCAACGCGTGGCTGCGCATCGTTCCGATCGACGACACCACGTTCGCCGCGCTCGGTAGCCCGTCGAAGATTCCGTCGATCTACGTGTTCGACCGCACGGGCAAGCTCACTGCGACATTCGTGCGTACCGAGCGCGCTCCGCCGAAACGCGACGAGCTAGCCGCCGCACTTCGCTGATAGGCTCGCGCGCGTGAAGCGCTTTGCCTTGATCGCGTTCGTGATCGCGTGTGGTGGATCGAAACCCGCCGCGCCGATCGAGCCAGCTCCAGCAGCCACGCCGGAAGCCGCGCCGCCCGCACCGCCGGTCGCGGCAATGCCGGTCGTCGAAGATCCGTATCTCTGGCTCGAACAAGTCGAAGATCAAAAATCGCTCGCGTGGGTGAAGCAGCAGAGTGACAAGGCGAAGGCCGCGTTGACCGCATCGCCGTCGTTCAAGCAGAGCCAAGATCGTTATCTCTCGATCCTGACCGCGAAGGACAAGATCGCGTACGCCGGCAAGCTCGGCGGGTTCGTCTACAACTTCTGGACGGACGACAAGAACCCGCGCGGCCTGTGGCGCCGCACGACGTTCGCCGACTACCAGAAGCCGGATCCGAAGTGGGAGATCGTGATCGACGTCGACGCGCTCAACAAAGCCGAAACCGCGTCATGGGTCTGGAAGGGCGAGACCTGCCTCTATCCGAAATACGATCGCTGTCTCGTCCAGCTCTCGCGCGGTGGTGGCGATGCCGTCGTCGTCCGCGAGTTCGATCTCGTGAAGAAGGAGTGGGTGAAGGACGGCTTCACGCTCCCCGAAGCGAAGACCGAGGTCGGTTGGAAGGATCGCGACACGCTCTACGTCGCCACGGATTTCGGACCGGGTTCGATGACGAGCTCGGGCTACGCGCGGATCGCGAAGGAGTGGAAGCGCGGCACGCCACTCGCGTCCGCAACGACCGTGTTCGAAGCGAAGCCGACGGACGTCGGCATGGCCGTCGCTCGCCAGTGGGATCACAAGCGTTCGCACGACATCATCGAAGTCGAGGTCACCACATTCTCGAGTCAGGCCTATCTGTGGGACGGCAAGCAAGCGACGAAGATCGACAAGCCCGACGATACGAGCGTCTCGTTCTGGGACGACCAGATGATGTTCCGCCCGCAGAAGGATTGGGTGGTCGGATCGGTGACGTGGCCCGCGGGCTCGCTGCTCGCGATCAAGGAGAAGGACTTCCTCGCCGGCAAGCGCGACTTCACGCCGCTGTTCACGCCGACGCCGACTTCGTCGTTCCACGGCCTCACCGCGCTGAAGACGAAGCTGTTCGTGCAGTCGCTGGACGACGTCAAGGATGGCCTCGTCGAATGGACACGCGCCGGCGGCAAATGGAAGTCGCAGAAGGTGACGCTGCCGACCGGTGTCACGACCGGCATCGCTCCGTGGGATGACGACGAGAACGACGACTACTGGGTGTTCGAATCCGGCTACATCACGCCCGATACGTTCTCGATCGTGCGCTCCGGCAAGAAGACGCAGTTGAAGCACGCGCCCGCGCGCTTCGATGCGACCGGTCTCGAGGTCCAGCAGCACTTCGTGACGTCGAAGGACGGCACGCGCGTTCCGTACTACCAGGTGAGTAAGAAAGGCATGGCGCTCGACGGCACCGCGCCGACCTTGATCGAAGGCTACGGTGGATTCGAGATCTCGCTGACGCCCGGCTACTACAGCCTGACCGGCGCGGCGTGGCTCGAAAAGGGCGGCGTGTTCGTCGAGCCGAATTTGCGCGGTGGCGGCGAGTACGGACCGAACTGGCACCTCTCGGCGACCAAGCACAACCGCCAAAAGGTCTACGACGACTTTGCCGCGATCGCCGAGGATCTGATCCAGCGCAAGGTGACGTCCCCGAAGAAGCTCGGGATCCGCGGTGGCTCGAACGGTGGCCTGCTCGTCGGCGTGATGATGACGGAGCGCCCCGAGTTGTTCGGCGCGGTCGTCTGCCAGCAACCGCTGCTCGACATGAAGCGCTACCACAAGCTGCTCGCCGGCGCGTCGTGGATGGAGGAGTACGGCGATCCTGAAAATGCCGAAGATTGGGCGGCGATCGCGAAGTACTCGCCGTATCAGAACGTGAAGAAAGCGGCGGCGATGCCTCCGGTGCTGTTCACGACCTCGACGCGCGACGATCGCGTGCATCCCGGTCACGCGCGCAAGATGGCGGCGCGGATGATGGAGCAAGGTCACGACGTGCTGTTCTACGAAAACGTCGAGGGTGGCCACGCGGCCGCGGCGGATCTCGAACAGGCCGCGTTCATGGAGGCGTTGGTGTGGGCGTTCCTCGGTAAGCAGCTCGGCCTGTGAAGGTTTTCGGGCTCGTCCTCGGTGCGGTGTTCGGCGCGCTCGTCGCGATCGGGTTCGCGACACCGACGATCGTGCTCGCACGCCAACTCGGCATCACCGCGATCGCGACGTTCTGGGTGTTGCAAGCGTTCGCGACGCTCGCGGCGAGCCTGTGGCCGTTCGACATCTCCGAGCAGCGATCGTCGGTGACGATCATCGTCCACTCGCTCGCGAGCGCGGCGTTCGCATTCGTCCTGATGCACGTCACGCTCGGCCGGCTCGTGCCCGAGCTCGCCGACGTGCCGGTCATGTACGTCGCCGGCGCGGCGCTGCGGATCGCGGCGTATCAGGCGATCGGCGTCTCGATCTACGTGTCGGAAGTGAAGAAGCAGATCCTGCTGTTCGGCGCGATGATCCTGTTCGCACTCGTGCCGATGGCGATCTCGATTCGCGATCCCGACCTGTGGCACGTGTATGTCGGCTCGCTGGTCGCGTCGAGCATCGCGTTCTTGCTGCCGCTCCGCTACGCACCCGACGGCCCGTTCCGCCTACCGCGCGCGAAGGTGGCCGACTGGCTCGATCTGATCAGCGGCAAGCTCGCGCTCGTCCTCGTCGCCACGCAAGTCGATCTGAGGTCGTTCGCGAGCTACGTCGCGATCACGAGCGTCGCAGCGCTGTTGTTCATGGCGCTGTCGACGCCGGCCGAGGAGAAGTCCGATCATGTCGGCGCGGCGATCGGGCGCGGCATCGTGCTGACCGGCGCGTACTTCGCCGCGACGCACTTGTTCGGCGCAGCGTTGTTGCGGGTCACGTATCCCGAGATGGCGGGTGCCGCGTACTGGTTCCCGACGCTCGCGTGGTTCGGTATCGCGCTCGTGCCGATCGCGGTGTGGGGCGCGGATGTCTACAAGCCAGGTCGCAGCGCGGCGCTCGTCAAGCTCGTGTGGATCGCGGCGATCGTCGGGCTCGCGTTGTTCGGAGGCGTGCCCGGCAAGCTGTACGCGTTGACGATCTCGACGACGATCCAGCTCAAGGGTGCGCGGCCGAAGAAGCCCGACGGCGAAACACCGTCAGGTACGTGATCACGGCGACCGCGCTGACGATGCCGCCGAGTGCGGCGACGCGCGGCGCGGTCCAGATCGAGTTGATCACGAGCAACACCGCGAGCACGACGAGCAGCATCGGCAACACCGGCCAGCCCGGCGTCGCGAACGACGTCGGCGGATGCGACTTGCGCAGGCGCACGACCGTGAACGCGTTGAGGCCGTAGAACACCCACGACACCACGACGACGGCATCCGTCAGCTCGTCGAACTGACCGACCCACGCGTAGATCGACGCGACGACCATCTGGACGAGCAACGCGTAGATCGGGACGTGCGTCTTCGGCGACACGTGCGCGAGCGGTTTCGGCCCGAGCCCATCGGCGGATGCAGCGAACGCGACGCGCGAGTTGACCATCACGGACGCGTTCATCGACGCGAACGCGGACACCGTGATCATCACCGCGAGCACGACCTGCGACGACGTGCCGAGGAACGTCGCCGCCGCGGCTTGGCCGACGGACTTCGCACCGGCGACGTCGCCGAACGGCAGCGCGTAGAAGTATGCGGCGTTGATCGCGAGGTACAGCACGATCACCGTGGTCATGCCGAGTAACGTCGCGCGCGGCAACGTGCGCTCGGGATCCTTCAACTCGCCGGCGATCGAGGGCAGCGCGTGCGAGCCGTCGTACGCCCATAACGCGGCGAGCACCATCGCGGCGAACGCGGAGATGCCCGGTGATCCGGCGCTCGCGGTGATCCGGGACGCATCGCCGTGCGAGAACGCGAATACGCCGATCGTGAGTGCGACGATCATCAGGATCTTCGCCGCGGTCAGCACGGTCTGGACCGCGCCACCAACGACGATCTGCAAGCAATTGATCGCGGTGAGCGTGACGATCAGGCCGAGGCGTACCAGCTTCGCGGTGAGCCCGTCGAACGCGATCACGGGTTGGATGAACGTGGTGATCGCGACGGCGTACGCCGCGATCGCTCCCGGTGCGCTGATCCAGAACCGATTCCACGCGTAGAGAAAGCCGAACAGATCGCCGTAGCCCTCGCGCTGGAATACGTACTCGCCACCGGCGCGCGGCCAGCGACTACCGAGCTCCGCGGTGACGAACGCGCCGATCATCGACAGCCCACCGGCGGCGATCCACGCGAGCAACACCCAGGTCGCGCTGCCGCCGGTGCGCGCCATCACCGCGGTCTTCAGGAAGATGCCGGTACCGACGATGATCCCGACGACCGTCGAGATCGCGGGCGCGATGCCGAGCGATCGCTTCAGCTCTGCCATGCGGTCACGCGGGCACGCAGCACGGGGAGCGTCACCGCGCCGGCACCGAGCACGATCTGATGGAACGTCTTCAGATCCCAGTGAGGCTGCTGTTCGGCTTCGGCGCGCAGCTTCAAGATCTCCAGCTGGCCGATCTTGTACGCGAGCGCTTGGCCAGGCCACCCGATGTAGCGATCGACCTCGTTCGAGATATTGATCGGCGTGAGCGCGGTGTGCTCGTGCATGTACGCCTCGGCTTGCGCGCGCGTCCACCCGAAGTGATGAACGCCGGTATCGACGACGAGGCGCGAGCCACGCCAGGCATCGAACGAGAGCTTGCCGAGGCGATCGAGATCCGAGGAGTACAGGCCCATCTCGTCGGCGAGTCGCTCGGTGTAGAGCGCCCAACCCTCGACGAACGCGGTCGAGCCGTCGAGCTTGCGAAACGCGGGCAGCGCGCCGAGCTCCATCGCGATCGCGATCTGCGTGTGATGACCGGGCACGGCCTCGTGCCACGACAGCGCTTCGAGCTCGAACCGCGAGCGGGTCTCGGGCTTGTACGTGTTGACGAAGTATTCGCCCGGCTTAGAGCCATCGTAATGCGGCTGCTGGTAGTGCGCGACCGTCGAGAACGGCGCGGCGTACGCGGGCGTTTCGCGCATCACGCATGGCGTTTTCGGCAACACCGAGAAAAATCGCGGCGCGGCGGCGTTCGCGCGATCGAGGCAGTCCTGCGCCGCGGCCATGAGCTCTTCGCGCGTCGTGAAGTAGAGTTTCGGATCCGTGCGCAGGCGATGGATCGTGTCGGCCAGGTTCGTCGTGCCGAGCACGCGCGCGCCGAGCTCGGCCAACTGGCGATCGGTCTCGGCGATTTCGCGCTTGCCGAGCTCGTGGATATCGCGCGGATCGAGTTGCAGGCCCACGTGAAAACGAATCGCGGCGCGATACATCGCATCGCCGTCGGGCAGGCCCGCGAGGCCTTCGACATCTCCGCGGCCGGCCGGCATCAGCTCGTCGCGATAGACCGAGGCGAGCTCTCGGATCGCGGGCGCGATCTCGGTCTCGAGGATCGTACGCAGCTTCCGTGCATGATCCGGGAATTGCTCGGCCCAGCGCGGGCTACCGATCGCCCACTCGGCATACGGCTTCGCGAGCTCGCCATCGAGTTGGGCGACGGCGCGGCGCAATTGCTCCTTGCTCGCGACCAGGCCACGCGCGAGACCACGCCGGAGGTTCGCGACCGCTTCGCCGACGAGACGCGCGCCCTGCCCCATCCGGGCGACGAGCTGATCGGCATCGTGCGGCGTCTTCACGACGTGCGCTTCGACGACGTTCGATAGCTCCGAGAGCGGGCTCGACACGTACGCGTCGACCGCCCACTCGTGCGAGCGCATCACGTCCGTGCCCTGCTGCGCTTCCAAGTGGCCGAGCAGCAGGTCACGCGTGACGCCGTCGGTACCGGTCGGTTGGCACAGCAACAGGCGCGCGATCAACGCGTCGCGTTCGGCGGTGTAGCGCGCGATCGAGAGCTCGTCGCGCTTCGGGAGTTGGTCGTCATAGCGGTGATCGCCGAGCGTGGTCGCCCAGGTCGGAGACCAGCGCATGAGCCATTCCCAGTGGTCGGCGAGGATCGCGATCAGCGACGGATCCGTCGCTCCCGCGATCGCATCTGCGGCGAGAGGTGATGCATCGGCCATCGCGACAGAGTATACGCACGACGGTGCGGGTCCATCTGTTCGACGGGACATACGAGCTGTTTCGCGCGTTCTTCGGAGCGCCCCCGGCGCAGCACGCCGGCAAGGAGGTCGGTGCGAGCCGGGTGTTCCTGCGCAGCCTCGCGCTCGCGTGTGCGAAGAACAAGGTCACGCATGCGGGCGTCGCGTTCGACACCGTGATCGAATCGTTTCGCAACGAGCTGTTCGCGGGCTACAAGACCGGCGAAGGCATCGCGCCGGAGCTGTGGGCGCAGTTTCCGATCGCGGAACGCTGTGCGGAGGCGCTCGGGATCACGGCGTGGCGGATGATCGAGTTCGAAGCGGATGATGCGATCGCGACGGCCGCGGCCACGTGTGCCGAGGATCCGCGCGTCGAGCAGGTCCGGATCTGCGCGGTCGACAAGGACATGTGCCAGTGCGTGATCGGGACGCATGTCGTGCGGTGGAATCGCTGGGAAGACGCCGTGCTCGACGAAGCGGGCGTGATCGCGAAGCACGGCGTCGAGCCGAAATCGATTCCGGACTGGCTCGCGCTCGTCGGAGATACCGCGGATGGCATCCCGGGAATCCAGGGTTGGGGCAACAAGAGTGCGGCGGCGGTGCTGATGAAGTGGAAGCGGATCGAGGACATCCCCGAGGCCAACGGCAAGTGGGGGGTCACGGTGCGCGGTGCGGACAAGCTCGCGGTGACACTGCGCGATCACCGGCAGGACGCGATGCTCTACAAGGTCCTCGCGACGCTGCGCACGGACTGCCCGATCCCGAAGACCGTCGACGAGCTCGAGCTCCGTGGGCCGAACATGGAAAAGCTCGCCGCGGTCTGCGACGAGCTCGGCATCGCGGTCGATTCGATCCGGCTCAGTTGATCTTGATCGTGAACGTGGTGTCCACGCCGACGATCTTCGTAGAGCTCGCCGCGCGATTGATGCAGAGCTCGACGGTTTCATCGAGCGGCGTGGGGAAGCTAACCGTCGCGACGTGATCCTTCACGGTCACGCTGACCGAGACCGCCGCTTTGGTGCACTTCGCGAACGCCTTCTTCAACGACACCGAGTCCGGGTTCACACCCATCGCGTGCGCGACGGGCGCCGATTTCTTGTTCGCGGAGACCACGCCATCGTCGCTCGTCTCTTTGTCGAACGACCCACCACCTCCCTCGCCCGCCGACGGCTGCATGCTCGGCGGTGGCGGTGGCGGTGGTGGCGGTGCGGGCGTCGTCGCGGCCTGCGGTGATGGCATCCCGCGCGACACGGCTGCTTTCGCCGGCGGCGGCGTCGAATCTTTCGCTGCTTCTTGTGCGACCGCGCCCGGGGCCGGCGCCGGTGCTGCTGCGCTCGGAGCCGGTGCACCGGTGCGAGGCGCCGACTCGTCGGCCGTGGTGTTCGATTCCGCCGCGCTGCGCTCGGCCGGCCGACCTGCCGCGGATGTGGCCTGATCCGTACCTGCCGCCGAACCACCCGCCTTCGCCTGATTCCACGCGAGCGACTCGGTCGGCTTCTTCTTGAGGTTCGGGCCGAGCGTCCACCGCGCCCCGTTATGCGCGAGCTCGATCGCCACGTTGCCATCGGCCCCGGTCTCGACCGTGTCGTCGGTCTTCACCGCATCTCCGACGGCCAGCGGCTTCCCGTTCGCGGTGACCTGGCCCGAAACCTCGAGCACCTTGCCGGCGATCGCACCCGGCTGAGCGGCGTTGTCCGAGGCGGACTTGCCACATGCCACCACGCAGATCACCGCCCCGAAAAGCGCTCGCGTCATGATCCGATTCTAGCCCGCATCACGGAGTTGGACCCTGCCAGACGATTCGATCTTGGCTCCCGACGAAGATCCGTGGAAAGTGCGCGGTATGCGGTGTTGTCTCGTGATCCTGACGGCTTGTGGGGCGGCGTCCGTGCCCACCACCAATGCGCCGGTCTGGACCGAAGGCACGGTCGAAGGGATCGCGCGCGACAAGGACACCGGCGACGTGATCGGCGCGGCGAAGCTTCACCTGCGCGCGCAGGGCAACCTCGCACCGATCGTCGGCATCACGAAGAAGGACGGCACGTACACGCTGCCGCACTTGAAGCCGGGTGCGTATTCACTGGTCGGGATCTTTGCCGGTCAGCAGGTCGATATCGAAAACATCGAGGTCAAGGCGCACGCGGAGACCGTCGTCGACCTCGAGTTCACGCTCGGTCATCCCGATCCGATCACGGTCGATTTCGGCAGCGCGAAGGACTCGGCGATCGAGAGCTACGATCATCGCAGCACGCTGATCGAAGGCACGATCAGCGATCGGGGCAGTCGCGATCGCGTGGCGGGTGCGGCGGTGACGGCGACTACGAATCCCGCGACCCAGACGTTGATGACGGTCTCGGACGATCAAGGTCGCTACAAGTTCGATCAGGTCCCGCCGGGCGTGTACGTCGTCAGCGCGTACTACTCGGTCGCGAACCACGCGAACATCGAAGTCCGGCGCAGCGATATCCACGTAGACGCGCACCATCGCGTGATCGTCCCGCTGTGGGTCGAGACGTCATCGCACTAGCTGGTAACGTTCGCCCATGGGCGACACCTGCGATCAGATCCAAGCGCTGATCCAGAGCCAGGCGCTCGCGCCCGAGGAATCCGCACGACTCGAAGCTCACCTCGCCAGCTGCGACGCGTGCCGGGAGCACTCGCGCACGTTACCCACGGGCATCGCGGCCACCGGGATCGCGGAGACGATGCAAACGCGTGCGGGTCCCGTGATCTCGAAACCGCGCGAGCTCGCCGACGCGGGCACCGAGCGCTATCGCGTCACCGGTGAAGTCGGCCGTGGCGGACTCGGCCGCGTGCTGCGCGCGCAGGACAGCGTGCTCGATCGCCCGGTCGCGCTGAAGGAGCTGTTCTCGACGAGCGATGCGATGCGCGGGCGCTTTGTCCGCGAAGCGCTGATCACCGCGCGCCTGCAACATCCGTCGATCGTCCCGGTGTACGACGCCGGGCAACTCGACGACCGATCGCCGTTCTACGCGATGAAGCTCGTCGCCGGTCGGCCCCTCGACAAAGCGATCGCGGAGGCGACCACGCTGCCGCAGCGCCTCGCGCTCCTGCCCACCGTTCTCGCGGTGGCCGACGCGATGGCCTACGCGCACAGCGAGCAGATCATTCATCGCGATCTCAAGCCGGCGAACATCCTGGTCGGCAGGTACGGCGAGACGATCGTGATCGACTGGGGCCTCGCGAAGGATCTCACGAAACAGGAGCGCGACACGGCAGAGCCGAATCGTGACGATGCCGACGGCGTGCAAACCGTGGCCGGCACGATGATGGGGACGCCGGCGTACATGGCCCCGGAGCAGGCGGCCGGCGAAGCCGTCGACGCGCGAACCGATGTCTACGCGTTGGGCGCGCTGTTGTATCAAGTGGTGTCCGGCGCGATTCCGCACGAAGGCAACAGCGTCGACGAAATGGTGCGCCATGTCCTCGGCGGCGACGTGCGACCGCTGACGGAACGTGTCCCCGACGTGCCGCGCGATCTCGCCGCGATCGTGACCAAAGCGATGGCCCTCGAGCCGGCGAAGCGCTATCCGAACGCGCAGGGATTCGCCGACGATCTACGGCGCTATTCGACCGGCCAACTCGTCGCGTCGCACACCTATCGCACCGGCGAGCTGTTGCGGCGCTGGCTCGTTCAACATCGCGGCGCTGTCACGGTTGCGGCTGCCGCGCTGGTTGTCGTCGGCGCGATCGCGACGCTGTCGATTCGCAACATCGTGATCGCGCGCGCCGATGCCACCGCGAGTCGTGAAGTCGCGCGGCTCCGGCTCGCGGCGTCGTACGTCGATCATGCCGGGACCGAGCTCGTGACCGAACAGCCAGCACGCGCGCTCGCGTACACGATCGCATCCGCGCAGATCGTCGGGCTCACCGATCAGACGCGCCTCATGGCAGCGCGCGCGCTCGATCAATTGCCGCCGTTGCGGTGGTGGAGCGAGTCGAAGGGTAGCGTCGCGACGTTCATCCCCGGCACGCACGACTTGGTGTTGACGAGTGGCAACGAGCTCGTGCGGTGGAGTTGCGACACGGATCGCGTGCAGTGGCGCGCACCGATGTCACACGGCTGGGCGCTCGATCACGACACGATCGCGATCACGCGAGACCATACCGTCGCGTTGATCGCGAGCGCGGACGCCGCGCCTATTGCCGAGCTCGCAGGATCGCCCGGCGTCCACTACAACGGGATGTCGTCGTACGACACCTGGGTTGCCGCGGCCGCGTCCGATCGGATCGATCTATTCGACACGAAAGCGCGATCGCTCGTCGCGTCGATCCCGTTCGCGAACGCGCAGCTGACGCAGGTCACCGCCGACGGCCAGCACGTGATCGTGTACACGCAGTCGCGCGACACGATCGTTCTCGATCGCGCGGGGACGTACATCGGGACGTTCAAGGCGAATTTCGGGAACGTCATTGTCGTAGGTAACGAGCTCGTCTACGCGACGCCTCCCGGAGCGAATGGCCTCGTGCGGCTCGCCGTCGCGGATGCCACCGGGAACGTGCGCCTCGATCTGCCGATCGGCATCAGCCCGATCGACGCGCTGGCGGTCGACGGCGAGACGAAGCGGATCGCACTCGGGACCGAAGACGGTGTCGTGCAGCTGCGAAGCCTCGAGACCGGCGAAGCCCTGTGGCAGGCCACGCTCGCCGGACGGGCCGGCGCTGTCACCTTCGATGGGCCGATGTTGCGCGTCGCGAGCTCGAGCACGGTCGTCAGCTTCGACATCGAATCGGGGATCGAGGTCGAGCGAGCGTCGGTTTTGGGCGCCGCCGCACTCTCGGTGTCCGACGATCACACCCGCACGGCAGCGCTCGTGTTCGGCACCGGGTACGCGGTGTGGCAGTCATCTCGGAGTGAGGTCATGCCGATCGCAGCGGCCGAGCTCGCACTCGCGCCGAACGGCACGGTGATCGCGGCAGGTCAGGACGGCGAGCTTCGCGAGATCGGTGCGTCGACGCGTCGGCTCGCCACCGGGAAGCCGATCACGTCCCTCTCGCGACTCGACGACGGGACGCTGATCACCACGAGCACGACCGCTGGGCTGATCGTGCGCGATCGCGATGGCCACGAGCTACGCTCGATCGCTGCCGGCGTGTTAGCTGCGCCGTCGCCGGACGGACATCATCTCGCGGTGGCCACGGCGACCGGCGCCGTCGCGGTCTTCGATCTCGCAGACCCGACGAACGTTCGCACGCTCGGCACGATCGGGCCGGTGTATGCGATCCGCTGGTCGCCGGACGGCCGATTCGTCGCGGCGCTTGCCACGGCCGGCGCACTGACCGTCTGGGATGGCAAAGGCGTGGTCCGCGAGAGTCCGAAAGGTAATTTCGCCGGCGCCGAGATCGCGTTCTCCGCCGACAGCAAGTGGCTCGCTCGTAGTGGGGAGCCCGCCGATACGCTGTACGCACTCGACGGTGGCAAGGACCGCACGTTGCTCGAAGCGAAAGGCGCCGCGGTTGCGGTCGCGTTCACGCCCGACACCAAGACGGTGCTCGTCGCGGGCTTGGGCTTCGTCTCGACATGGGACATCGCGACCGGAGCGCCGCGGGTTCGCATCGCGACGAACGGCTTCATCACGGCGGCCGCGTTTGTCGGTTCGTACATCATCGCCGGCGGCATGGACCAACACCTCCACGTGTGGAATGCCGACACCGGGGCCGAGCTGATCGCGTTCACGCTGCCGGCGCGGCCTCGAAAGATCGTGGTCGACCACGACCGGATCGCGATCCTGACCGCCCGCGGTGCCACGATCTGGACCCTCCCGATGTGGACCGGCTCGCTCGACGAGCTACGCGCGCAGGCTCGATGCTCGCTCGATCTCGAGGTGACCGATGGCCACCTCCAAGCGCACGCGATCGATCGAGCTGCGTGTCAGTCGAACCAGAACCGGATGCCGACCGAGAAGTCGATGTCCAAGTAGAAATCGTGCTGGTCGTAGTTCCGGTAGAAGTCGAAGGTCGGGACGAGCTGGACGAACACGTCGAGCGGCACGTTATTGAAGTCGAAGTCGATACCGATCGGAACCCGCACGCCGAACACGTCCGCGCGGCCATCGTTCGGGCCGTAATCGAAGAACCACAACCGTCCGCCGACGCCGATGTAGAACGGCATCTTGAACGCCTCGGTCGCGACTAACTGCTTCGGGTGCCACAGGTAGTCGAGGTACAGGTTCACGCCATCGCCACCGTAGTAGTAGTGGTACATGCCGCCGATCCCGAAATCGATCGCCTGATTCGGGTTGAGGAACAACTTGCCGTTCAGACCGGAAGGCTCGCCTAGCTCGAGGCCGAGGCCGAACGTGCCGTTCGATTGGTAAT
The DNA here is from genome assembly GCA_047600425.1 of Kofleriaceae bacterium. Classification (GTDB taxonomy): domain Bacteria; phylum Myxococcota_A; class Polyangia; order Haliangiales; family Haliangiaceae; genus JABFXX01. The sequence continues at coordinate 1,941,217 of JASGLC010000001.1, forward strand.
CCGACTCGGTCCCGAAAGAGCGGTGACGAGCCTCCGCTGCACCTGCAAGTGCGAGCAGAGAGCCGATGGTTACTGCTGTTGGGAGCAGTTTCTTCATGGGATTAGCCTAAGCTGGTTCGCGCGTTCACACGTACCCGTGTCACAATATCTGTCTGTGCAGAACCGGCACACCTTGCTCCTCGTCTTGACGGCGAGCACGGCTTGTGGCTCCGGAGCCAGCGGGCAGAAGCCGCCACCGGTGACCGAGCCCGTGGAGATGACGCACGTCGCGCCACCGCCATCGATCCCGATCGATGCGGCGATCGTCGAGCCCGTTGCAGTGCCGGCGCCGAAGCTCGCGTGCGCCGACGGCACGACCGCACAGATCGCACCTGCACCCGAGCAGACGTTCTTTTGCGCGACCGAAAAAGGCGTGAAGAACGGCCCGTTCATCAGCGAGTTCCCCGATGGCACCGTCGAAGTCTCGGGCGCGTACAAAGATGGAAAGCTCGACGGCGCGTGGGAACGTCACTATCCCGAGGGCGGTGTCGTCGAGCACGGCGCGTACGTGAAGGGGTTGAAGGACGGCACGTGGCAGCAGCTCGGCCCCGGAGGCAACGTGCTCGGCGATTACACGATGAAGGCGGGCACCGGGCAGGAGCGTCGCTGGTACGACGACGGCAAGCCGTACATGACGCGCCAGATGCGTGCGGGTCAGCCGTACGGCGAGATCAACGTGTGGGAGCACGACGGCGTGCAAGCCGTGAAGGCAAAGCTCTACGGCAATCGCTACGACGGTGCGAAGGCGGTCGGCGCGAAGAACACGTTACGGATCGAAGAGACGTTCACGAACGGCACGCGCCACGACGCGCGACAGATCTGGCAGTTCTGGCTGCTCGTCGTCGACGAGAATTACGATCAGAAGGGCAAGCTCGACGGCGCGTACACGCTGTGGCGCGACAAAAAGATTCCGCGCGTGCAAGGCACGTACGATCACGGCAAGCGCAACGGCACGTGGAGCTGGTTCGATCGCAACAACAACAAAGAGCGCGAGGGCGACTACGCGGAAGGTAAGAAAACCGGTCCGTGGCAGGAGTGGACCGAGAACAAGCTGACGTTCTCGGGCAACTACACCGACGGAAAGCCCGACGGCGAGTTCATCTACTCCGACAAGAACGGCACCGAGCTCGGTCGCTTCGAGATCCACGATGGCACCGGCACGATGGAGACCTACTACGCGAACAAGAAGGTCTCGTCGAAGACGCACATGGTCGCGGGGGCGATGGACGGCGTGTATCAAGAGCTCACGCAGCGCGGGAAGGTCGTCGTCGAAGGGCGCTACTCGAGCGACAAGAAGAACGGGTGGTGGCGCGAGTGGAACGACACGCCGAACGGCTTGCAGATCCAACTCGAGCAGCACTGGAAGTGGGGAAAGCTCGACGGCGCGGTGAAGAAGTACGAGGCGGGCAAGCTCGTCGTCGAGCAGGCGTTCAAGAACGGCAAAGCCGAAGGCGCCTATACCGAGCTGCGCAACGGCAAGCCGAGCTTCACCGGCACGTTCGCCGGCGATCGCAAGACCGGCACGTGGACCACCTATGCAGAGGACGGCAGCGTGCTGCTCGTCGCCACATATAAAGATGGGATTCTGGACGGGCCCTGGAAGCAGCTCCAGGATGGCGTCGTGATCGAGGGCACGATGGCGGCGGGCCGGCGCACGGGCGATTGGACGACCACCGATAAAGCCGGCGCGAAGCAGGTAGTTACCTACAAGCCCATCTAGCAGAACCTGCGCTGCGGGTTTGTTATTCCCCGCGCAGATAAGTGCAACCCCGGAGCAACTCGCGCGTTCATACGAGGGAGCCCCTCGTGAATCGTGATGCCAAATCCGAAGCCGCCTTGATCGCCCTCGCACGGACGCGACGGGTTCAGCGCGCGCTTGCCCACGCGTACCTGCACCGTGGCGCGCCGATGCCGACCTTGCGGTTGTCGCTCGGCTTCATGACGTCGACCGCGCGGGTCGGTGAGGAAGATGCCGACGAGCTCGGTCATCGCATGGCCGTGCTCGGTGTTCACGATGGCGTGTTGTACGTCGCGGAAGATCTCGGCGATGGCGACGAACCGATCGTCTATCGCATGTATCTCGATGGTCCACGCAAGGGTCATCTCGTTCCGGCACACGGCGAGGTGCCGACGCGCTTCGAGCCGTGCGGTAAGACCACGACCGAAGCGTGGATGCTGTCGACCCGGATCGTGCAACGTCGCGCGCTCCGCCTCGAAGGTCAGGACGCGCCGATCCGGAAGTTCGCGCTGCAGATCCGCGTGGAACCGGTGAGCGGATTGGGCGCGAACGGTGCGACGACGGTCACGGCATTTCTCCGACCCGATGCGCGGCTTGTTGAAGTTTTGTTGCTGCCGAACAACCGGGGCATGGTGGCGCGCGTCGCGTTTACGGGTGTTCCCAGTGGGTTGGGCCTGCCGAAAGAGACGGTTGTCCTGCTGAGCGAGTAGCCGTGACGTCTCGGACGGTTAGGCACGGTGATCGATCCGGTGGTGGCGATCACGCGTATGAGGGTAACCTTTGGTCCAGGAAGGACGTAGGAGACTCATGCGCGCAACCCTCTTCGTGTGTCTGTTGGCCGCTGGTGCGTGCACGAGTAATGACTCGACCGATGACGACGAAGCGCCGGTCGATTGCTCCACCGTCACGGGCACGGACACGTTCACGGTCGGGCTCGAGAAGCCGGGCGTGTCGGGGCTCGCGGACTTCAAGTTGATGTCGATCGATCCGGCGCCAGCGATTCGCGGTGACAACACGTGGATCGTCGAGATCAGCGGGATGGCGAATGGTGTGGTCGGTGATCCGCTCGTCGGTGCGGACGTGTCGGCCACGCCGTACATGCCGGCGCACATGCATGGCAGCTCGGCGACGGTGCACATCACGCCGACTGGCGATGCAAATTCCGGCCAGTATCAGATCACGCCGGTGAACTTGTGGATGCCGGGCGTGTGGCAGACGACGATCGCGATCACGAGTGGTCCGAACGTCGATCGCGCCGTGTATTCGTTCTGCGTGAACTGAGTCGCCGCATTCAGGGCGGCATGTAGTTGCAGCCGGTGTTGATCGAGGCGCCCGTGCCTGCGGTCGCCTTTTCCCACGTGCGCGTGGCGCCGTTGCCATCGCCGGCGGTGAGCGTGTGGAGATTCATCGCGTACTGCGGATCGAGATCGCCGCTCGCGACGAGCTTGTTCAGCATCGCGTAGGGGAACGGGCGCGTGCGAACCGTCGCCGAGATGTGATCGATCTGGCCGAAGATCGTGCTGACGTCGTACGTGACGGTCGTCGAGTGATCGAAGGCGGGGTCGCCGATATTAGTGGTGATCGCGGGCTTCAGCAGATAGCTCGTCTCGTTCGCGACTTCCCAGAAGAAGTCCGCGCGCGAGCCATCCGCCTTGTACATGCGATCCCACCAACCGCCGCACTTGCGATTGTCCTGGGTGTTGTTGCCGGTGCAGAGCAGCGTGTCGAGCGAGTCGTCATCGGCCGCGGTGAGGTCTTCCGGATCCTTGCCGTCGGGGACCTCACCGGTGTGGAACAGGACGTTGTTGCTAGCGTCGTACGCGATCACTTCGAGCCAGACGCGACGATCTTGCGATGCGCCCGACGGGAACATGTGGCCGACGCTGAACGTGTCCGTGCGGACCGTCAGCGTGCCGGGTGGCTCGAGGCAGATGCCGCCGCCGGGATTTTTCCCGGGCACGGATGCGATACCGACGATGTTGAGCGCGGGATTCAAGATGTCGGAGATGCCGGCGAGCTGGACGTCCTTGTTCGGGAAATCGGTGATGGCTTGATCGATCGCGGGGAAGCCGTGGTCGTGAAAGCCTTGCGTGCGGTTACCGACGGACAGACCCGAGCCTTCCGCGATCACGCCATCGCTCGGCTTCATGTGGCACTTCGCGCAGGTCACGCCGCCAAACGAAGGGAGCTGCTGCGCGAAGATCGTGGTCTGCCACTCCTGATACGAGCGTTCGATGTGGACGTTGTTCTGCGGCGTCACGATGTCGTGGCACGAGCCGCACATCGTGGAGTTGCGCTCCTGCGAATCCGCGGACATGAGATTTTTGTCGTAGAGCGAATCGTGCGCGGGCGTGTCGGCGGGCTTCGTGGCGCCACCGCGCATCGTCTGATCCATCGCGAGGACCAGGCCGTTGTTGTGATCGTCGGAGACCTTGTCGACGTTGTGGCAGAAGTAGCAGGTGATGCCCTTCGCTTCGGGAGGGAGCGTCGAGGGATCGTAGTTCGTGCCGTCGGTGAGGCCGAGCTTGACGGCCATCGGGGCGTGGCAGTTGACGCAGAACGTGCCGAGCTGTGCTTCGCGTTGGCCGCGCGCGTTCATCGCGACGAACACCGGATCTTCGGAGGCGTACGCGTGCATCGAGCCCGACCATTGATCGTAGTGCTTCGGATGGCAGTCCTTGCACGTGTTCGGATCCTCGAGCCGAGCGACGTCGTACTTGTCTTCGTTACACGCGACGAGCGCGATCAGGATCAGGACGTACTTCATTGCGCGGCTCCGTTCTGCACCCACTGCGCGATCGCGCATTGCGCACCGGAATCGAGTGGCGAGCCCTGCGGCATTTGATAGTCCTTCCCGACGCCGTAGATCCGCACGACGAGCAGGCTACAGGCGGCGTTGCCGGGCGTGACGCGATCGCGGGTCGAATCGATCCCGGATTTTTCCATCAACGCCGCGTACGCCGCATCTTCGCCATCGCCGAACGACAGGCCGCCTTGATGGCCGGACGACGAGTGGCAGTTGTGGTCGTCGTTGCCGCAGGACTTGTTCAGCGTGTTCGAGTACACGTTGTGGAACGTGGGTTGGTAGCCGGCGCCGCAGTCGAGATCGACGGTCGCACAGGCGGGTGGTTGCTCTTCGGTGCACCCGATCACGAGCGCACTCAGGAGCAACAACTTGTGCATGGCCGGACTGTAGCCGAAGAGGCGTGGATGACGAAGTGGCGCTCACCACATCGGGGCGAGTTGACGGACCGTAACGCGGTAGCGCTCGTATGCATCGTCGAGATTCTGTTGGGGGGTGAACGTGGCGACGGGTTGCGGTGCGGTGGCCGCAGCGTCGGTGAGGCTCGGATAGATGCCGATCGACGTGGCCGCGATCATGGCGGCGCCGATCGCGCTGGAGTCCGAGCGCGCGGCGACGTGGTGAGGGCGCTGGAGGACGTCGGCGCGGATCTGGTTCCAGATCGTGGACTTCGCGCCGCCGCCGAGGAGGAGGACGCTGGTGGTCGGCAGGCTCATCGAGGTCAGGCGATCGATGACGTCGCGCGCGGCGAACGCGAGGCCTTCGAGGACCGCGCGTGCGATGTGGGCGCGATCGTGCGATGCCGCGAGCCCGTGTAGGGTGCCGCGGGCGTTCGCGCGCCAGATCGGTGTCATCGCTCCTGCGAGTGCCGGGATGAATACGACGCCGTCGCTCGATCGGATCGTCGCGAGTTGATCGAGCTCTTGATCGGACTGGAGGCCGAGTAAGCGGGTGGCCCAGCGGATCGCGCCGCCGGAGAGCCAGCCGGGGTTTTCGACGAAGAACGCGCCGGTCGGATAGGCGTGGGTCTCGACCATCGGTTCGGCGGCGGGATCGAATTGGGGTGTGGTCGAGAGCGCGCCGACGACTTCGGCCGTGCCGATCGCGCAGATCGCGTGGCCAGGTGTCGACACGCCGGCGCCGAGCGGCGTGGAGAAGTCATCGCCGGTGCCGACGGCGACGGGGATGCCGAGTGGCAGGCCGATCTGAGCGCGGAGCTTGCCGGCGATCGCGGTGGCGTCGGCGATGCGAGGGAGTTGGGTTTCTCGGATCTCGAAGGCGGCGCACAGCTCGGGCGACCACTGCTTCGCGGCGAGGTCGTAGAGCATCGTTGTCGATGCGTGCGCGTGATCGAGGACGCGTTCGCCGGTGAGGTACTCGACGAGAAAGCTCGTCGGTTGGTGATAGGCGGTCGCGTGGATGTCGTGGGCGCGGAGCCAGGCGGCCTTCGCGGCGAGGTGGCTCGCATCGGCAACTTGGCCGGTGAGCTCGAACAGGCGTTTGGGATCGACGGGGAGATGATCGACGGCGCGTTTGTCTTGCCAGATCAATGCGGGATGGAGTGGCTGGCCGCGATCGTCGACGGCGATGCATCCGTCGAGCTGGCCGGCGATCGCGATCGCGCGGATCTGATCTCCGGACACGCCGGCGGCGCTCAGGGCGCGGCTGATCCCGCGAGCGAGGCCGGCGATCCAGATCCTGGGATCCTGTTCGGCCCAGCCGGGCTTGGGGTGGCTGACGTCGTGGCCGACTTGATAATCGCCTTTGACGGTCAGCGTGTCGTCGCACACGACGACCTTCACCGACTGCGTGCCGAGGTCGATGCCCAGGATCATGCTACGTACCGAGTGTGAACTATTTCGGCCATGCGGCGGTCGCGAGCTGGGCGGATCCCAGTCCGGGCACGTCGCTGGGAGCGATGCTGCCAGACTTCGCCACGATGAGTGGCGCGCGGCTCGGCGAGCAAACGGATCCCGAGATCGCGGCCGGCGTGGCGTTGCACCATCGCACCGATAGCGTGTTCCACCAGGCGGCGCCGGTGCTCGCGTTGATGCGCGAGCTCGATGAAAAGCTCGAAGCGCTCGGCTGTGCGCGTGGTCCGCGGCGCGCGGTGGCGCATATCGGGACCGAGCTCCTGCTGGATGCAACGCTGTTGGACGTGGCGTGCTATCGCGAGAGCTTCCTGTCCGCGTTCACGATCGACCGGACGCGTGTGGTGTGGCGCGAGGGGGCCGAAAACTTCGACCAGCTGTGGGCGCGAATGACCACGTACGGCGTCCCGGACGACCTCCGCGAGATCGATTCGATCTCGTACCGACTGCAGCGCATGCTGTCCGGCCGGCCGTTGCTCGCGCCGAACGCCGATGATGTCCGGGCGATCGCGAAGGGACTGTCCGAGCATCGTGCGCGGGTCGAAGTCGCGTCCGAAACGGTGCTGCGGGTCGTGCGCGCGGGCGTGCTGTAAATCAACCCCGGTGATTTTCCGGACCGGCCTGGATTCGCTAAAAATCAACTCCGGTGATCTGGGACCGGCCTAGATTCGCGAAAATCCACGGATCGAACACCGGCCTGGATTCGCGAAAATCAACCCCGGTGATCGATCCGCCACGCCCGGTGCGGTTTCCCGCGGAAGTCCGGCGGCGTCGTCGCGAACGTCTCGTCCGAGATCCGGCCACCGTCGTACTCGAGCTTGAACCGCTGCTTGTTCGTCGAAAACCAGATCGTGTCCGCCACCGCGGCGACGTCGGACAGCAGCAACGCGTGATCGCGTTGGACGTCCCACGTGTACGCCATCTTCTTCGAGTTCGAGAACGTCGGCGGATCCACGATCGCGACATCCCACCTCCGCCCTTCGCGCCGCGCGTCCTGCAAGAACGCCCGGACATCCATCGCGATCACCTCGCCCTCGAGATGGTTGAGATCGAGGTTCACCCGACACCACTCGGTGTACGTGTTCGACAGGTCGACGCTCGTCGTGTGCATCCCCGCCGCCGCCGCATGCACGCTAAACGCACCCGTGTACGCGAACAGGTTGAGCAGCGACTTCGCCGGCTCCGCCGCGACCTTCGCCCGCGTGATCCGATGATCGAGGAACAGCCCGGTATCGACGTAATCGCCGAGGTTGATCCGGAAGCTCCTGCCCGCTTCCTTCACGATCCGGAACTGATTCGTCTCTTGGAGCCGCTCGTACTGATGCCCCTCTTGGCGATCCGTCAGTCGCTCGCGCCGCTTCACGAAGATTTCGTCCGCCTTCATCGCCGCCTTCGCAGCCGCGGCCAACGCGTCGAGCCACGCATCGTCACTCGGATCGATCCGATAATCGTTCAGCACGAGCGCGCCCTCGTACGTATCGAGCGTCACCGGCAGCTCTGGAATGTCACGATCGTAGACGCGCCAACACGTGACCTGCTCGCGCTTGGCCCACTTACCGAGGTGCCGCGCGTTCTTCGTCACGCGGTTCGCGAACATGTCGGCGAGGTCAGACGCCTGCGACGCCACGCTGACTCTTGATCTTGTACTCGAGCGTGACCGCACGCCGCTGCAACGCCGGAAGCTCGACCGACCACGTGACGAGTCCGCGCTCGTCGAGCGCACGCGCCGTCACTTGCGTGATCTCTTCACCGCCGGGCTGATCGTCTTCGCCGAGCATGTACGCATCCGGCGCCGACGCATTGACCTCGACCTGCTCGACTTCCGACACCGGAATCCGCTCGGTCACGACGATCTCGCGCGCGATCGTGCCGAGATTCGACAGCCGCACCGCGACGCGGACCGTCTGCGTGTTCCAGCCACCCAGTAGGCCCGCGTCGTCGCGATCGCGCGTCTCCGTGCGATGCATCCGCACGTCCGAATCGGGCCCGAAGCCGAGATAGAACTTCTCGCCCGGCGCCACGAACGAAACATCCGCACGCCCGACGTAGCCACTCGCCATGATCAGATCGACCGGCCCCGCGAGTAGCGGTTGCGCGCCACTGTTGACGATCCGCGCGCGCAGATGCACCCACGGCGACCGCAACGGAATCGCGACGTACGAGAGCTGGACTTGCGACGAGAACCCGCCGACCGCGATCCGATGCGGCATGCCATCGGCCACGACCGTCGCTTTCGGCGCGACCAGCCGCAGCCCGAGTCCGCCGTCGTCGATACCCGGCACCTGCAACGGCCCAGCACTGCCCTCGCCCGTCGACTCGTGCTCCTGATCGCGCGTCTCGACGACGACTTGATCCGGCTTCTTCCGCGCGCGCACTTCGTCATCCGCGAGATCCGGCGGCTCGACGCCAAGTGACGGCCGCTCGAGCGAGAACGTCAGATCCGCATCGACCCAATCTTCACCCGTCGCCTGCCACACGCACGCCGTCACCGACCAGTTGATCACACCGCGCTGTCCTTCGGCAGCGCTGCCTCGCCCGGCAGAGCCAGGCTCGTCGAGCTTCTGCTGATCTTTATAGAGCTGCGCGCGATGATACGGCCGCCACGCCGCGCCGGGCACGATGTAGCTCGCGCCGATCACGGCGTCACCCGGACGATCCGCGATCACGTCGATCACGAGCCGCGCCGCTTGCTCGCCGGCGGTGGCTTCCGCGCGCGCGATCCGGCGATCCAACCGTTCGAGCGCCGCGACCAGATCGCCGACCTCGAGATCCGCCTCGACGACACGCTGGCGTGCGGCCGCTTCTGCACGATCGAGCTCGATCAGTTGCGGCTGCGCATCCCGCTGGGTGGTGCCACGCGTCGCCGCGATCGCGAGATCCGAAAGCGCTGCCGCTTGCAGATTCGCAAGCGCGTTCGCTTCGGCCTGCGCGGAGTGCATGCGCGCACGTGCAAGGTCGCGCTTTTCGACGATCGCCTCGCGCTCTTTACGCAGATCCGCGGGAACGCCGATCGCGTCTTGCCGCCACGGCGCGACATAGCGCTCGCAGCGTACGTCGAGCACGCGGCCGGCGGAGCACGTGGCGATCAGCGTCTTGTCGACGAGGATCGGCGATACGCGTTCGATCGTGATCTTCTGCTGCCCGGCAACGAGCTGGATCGTGCCGCGCCGAGTGACGGACGCGCGATCCTCGAGCACGGACACGGCAACGACGGGGATCACGGCTCCCTCCGATTCCCACCGACGAGCTCGTGCTTGCCGGCGATCTTGATCTCGTACGTGGCGCGCAACGTCTTCTTTTGCGCGGGCGGCACGGCGACTCGCCAGCGATACGCACCGCGCAACCGCTCCGACGACGGCGCGTTCGGATCCGGCGTCCACCGCTCCCACTGCGGGTCGATCTTCGTCAGGCTGACCTCGACATCGTCATCGCCATCGCGCACGACCGGAATCCTCTCGCGCACCTCGAGATCGACGGCGCGCGCGCCGAGATTTTCGACGTCGATCGCGATCGCGTGGATCAGCTCGAGCTTGCCGCGCAGCATGCCGCTCGCTTCTTCATGGAACTCGACGTTGCGCGCGATCTTGACCTGCGCGTCGACGCCGAGCCCGACTTCGACGCTGCCACCCGGCGGCGTGTAATCGACGTCGCTCGTGACGAGGAATTGCCCGCGATCGTAGACATCGATCGGGCCGGGCAACAGTGGACCGTCGAGTGGATTCGCGAGCGCGGCGACGCGAAACACGTCCGCCTGCTCGCGCGGCACCGCGACATGGCTGAGCTTCGCCGTGCCCTGCTTCGTCGTGACGGCGATCGAATGCCACGCGCCGTCCGAACGCACGTCGACGGCGCCATCCGTCACGAACGCGTAGTCGTATACGTGCTGCCAATCGGCGTGATGGCCCGGCGGAAACGCGAGGCTGTCGACCGTGGGCGCGGCACCGAACGACGAGCGTGTGCGCGGCACCGCGATCAGCTGACCACGATGCGGCGAGCCTGCCGGCGCCATCATCAACTGTGCGTAGTCTAGGCGCGGGACCGGCTCGCCCGGCGCGGCGGGCGCTTGCTTGCGCTGCTCCTGCATCATGCCGCGCGCGGCCCCACCACCACCGGCGAACATCGCGGGTGCACCGGGTGCCGGCATCGACGATCGCGATGGCATCGGCTCGCTCTTCGCGAACGACGCGATGCCGTCGACGATGCCACCGATGATGCTCGCGCTCTTCTTGGCCATCGGCGCGGTCTGCGGCATGAACGCACTGCTCGGCTGGAGAAACGGCGGCGCCGCCGGTTTCGGCAACGGCTTTCCACCCGCGCCCGCGGCCGACGATTCGTCGTCCCACACCTGGTCCATCGGCGGCGCGGCGAGATCCGGTGCCGGCGTCGCATCGTCGTCCTTGAACGATGTCGAACGGCGCGGGAACGACTGGTCGAAATCGCGATACAGCTCGCCCGCTCCCGTCGGTGGCGCGCGAAAGCCCTTCTTCGCCGGTTCGATCTGGCGCCGGCCGATCTTCTGGGGCTGGAGCTCGGGCAATTCGGAGAACTGCGTCGGCTCGGCGGTCGAGAGCTTCATCGCGACGTTCGTCCAGTCCTCGCCCGAGGCCTGTGCGACGACGGCGCGAAGCTCGAAGCCGACCTTGTCACCGTCGAGCCGCGCGACATAGCTCGGGGCCCAGCGCGCGGCGCGGACCTGATACTCGAGGTGGATCGTGATCGCGCCGGGCGCCGCGATCGCGAGCTCCAGCTCGACGTACTTGCGGGGCTCGTGTAGCTTCGCGATTCGCGCGGTCCCAGCACGCGCATCGGCCTCGACGGCAGCGTTGTACAAGCGCTGCGCTTCATCGACTTCGCGGCGTGCGGCACTGAGCTGTTCGCGCAACTGGGTCTCGCGCTGCGAGCGCAGCGTGATCAGCTCGCGACGCGCGGCGACGACGTTGGCCCACGGCGCGGGTGGCTCTTCGCTCGGATCGTCGCCGACGAGCGGTGCGGTCGCGATCCGATCGATCGCGAGGCCGATCCGGGCGGCTTCGGATTCCGCGAGCGTGACTCGGCGGCGCGCCGCACGTAGTGCGTCGGATTCCTCGGTCTCGGTGACGGCGACTACGTCCTCGGCGACGCGAATCGCCGTTGCGGTGGCCGATCCCGTTAGCTCGACACGCACGGTGTCGTCGATCACGGCGAGCGGCAAGCCCGTCAGCCGGAGTCGACTTTCGGGAACGGGTACCTGTGCGACCCGGCGTACGAGCGCACCACGAGCGAACACCACCACCGATAGGGGCCGCGACGCGACGTCCATATGTGGAGTCTTTCACAGGTATGGGGCAGTTGCCCGCGCCGGGCAGAATGGTTTAGGGTCGCTTCCGTCTGTTATCCGGCCGTCATACGGAGAAGGAACCACAATGCTTCGGAAGGTCTCGTTAGGTTTGATCGTGGTGCTCGCGTCTGCTTGTGGCAGCGCGCGCGTGATTCAGCGTACGCAAGCCGGTGGCGTCATCGAGCTGTCGGGCGATCGCGGCAAGGCAATGGAGCAGGCGAACCAGGAGATGGCTTCGCACTGCGGCCCGAACAACTTCACCATCGTGCAAGAGGGTGAAGAAGCGATCGGCACCGACACGTACACCCAAGAGCAAAATCGCGAGCACACGAATCGCAACGGTCGCACCACGACCGATACCACGCAGGGTCAGACCAGCACCCGCACGGCGACGGCGTGGCGCGTCCACTACCAGTGCAACGGCGCTGGTGGTCCGCCGCCTCCGGGAGGCCCGGTCGGTGGTCCTCCGCCGGGTGGTCCGCCGCCGGGTGGCGATCCGAACCAGCCGCCGCCGCCGCCCGCCGGTGGTGGTTACTAAGTAGATCGTTTCTGAGGGGACCGTTTGGTCCCCTTCGATTTTTCGGTCTGGGTGGCGCGCCGTGTCCGGGAGTGATCAACCCCGGTGATCGGGACCGCGCAAATTTCGCGAAAAATCAACTCCGGTGATGTTCGCCGGACGGTTTTGTCCGAACGGCGGACAACTGGAGTTACGCGAGCAGCTTGGTGTCGTCGGCGGAGTTGTCGCCGATCTGATCGATGCCGTTCGCTGCGAATCGCCGGGCGGCGGCCGCGGCGCGCGGCCCGTGGTTGTGGTCGAGGCACCACTGCGCGTGTTGGGTCAGGAGTGCGAGCTCGAGCGATCGGCCGAGCGTCATCGCGAACCGGCGCGCGCCGGCCTCGAGCCGATCGGGCTTGCTCATCGCTTCGGTCACCCACGCGGTCGCGTGTTCGACAGCGGCCTTCGCGGCGGCGGCGGGCGCTTTGAGATTGCCGTCCGTCGCGGCGGCGGCACAGCGATCGACTTCGGCGCGAATCGCTTCGAGCGCGCCACCCTTGCCGAGCGCGCGCAGCGTGTCGAGCGACAACACGTTCGTGGTGCCTTCCCAGATCGGTAGGACCTGGGCATCGGCGAGGATCCGCGGCAGGCCGGTATCTTCGACATAACCAGCACCACCACACGCCTCGATCGCTTCCGACGTGACGGCGACGGCTTGCTTGCCGGTCGTCAGCTTCGCGATCGGGATCAACGCGCGCGACAAGCGCTCCTCGTGCTCGCGATCGGGCGCGTTGTTCGTCTCGAGCGTGCCGAGGATCGCGGCGCTACGGAACGCGAGGCAGAACGCGGCCGCGTACTCGGCTTCGAGCGATGCGAGCGTGTCCGCGTGGAGCGGCTTGTCGACCAGCAACGCACCGAACGCCGACCGGCGACGCGCGTAGTCCTTCGCCAGTGCGAGGCCGCGGCGCATGGCACTCACGGCGCTCACCGCGTTCCAGGTCCGCGTGATCGACAGCATCGGCGTGATCTGACGGACGCCATCGTTCGCGGCTCCGACCATGATCGCGGGCGCGCCGTCGAGCGTGAGCTCCGCGGTCGGGACCTTGCGCGTGCCGAGCTTGTCCTTCAGGCGGTTCACTTGGATATTGCGGAGGCGACCGTTCGCGTCGCGCAATTCGACGAGGAACAGGGCGAGGCCACGGCTGCCCTCCGGGTTGCCTTCGGGGCGGGCGAGCGCGAGTGCCATCTGCGACGTGGTGGCGGACGTGAACCACTTCGTGCCGTAGAGGCGCCAGGTATCGCCGTCCTGCTTCGCGACGGTTTCGGTACGCGAGACGTCCGAGCCACCGGTGCGCTCCGTCATCCACTGACCGCTCGTCCACATGCGTTGCGGATCGCGCGACGTGAGGAGCGGAACATAGCGCTCGATCAGATCCTTGTTGCCAGAAGCTCGGAGTGTCGACGCGGCGCCGTCGGTCATCGCGAGCGGACAGCTGTAGATGTCGAGCGAGGGCCCGAGCAGGTGGACGACCGAGAATTGGTGTGTACGATTGTGGTGACCGAAGCGCGATTCGTAGCCGGCGGCGACCATGCCGTGCTTCGCGGCCAGGACCTGCGCTTCTTTCCAGACCTGCGTCACCTCGATGCGATCGATGCGATTGCCCCACGGATCCCATTGGACGAGGCGCGGCTCGTTATCGAGATCGAGTAACTGCTTGCCGTACATCTCGACCGCGATGTCGCCGAGCTGGCGGAGCTCGCCCGCGGCGTCAGGAATGAAGCGCGCGATCCACGACTGGAGCTGGGCGTCGTCGTCGAATTGGTTGCCTAATTGCGGTGGGTCCTGGAAGAACGCCATTTTCGGTAAAGCTACCGCGTTAAGCTGCGCTCGTGAATCTGTTACTCGTCGAGGAACGAGAGCTCGCAGGTGATCGCTGTGTCGTCGCGGACCGGCGAGCGGCGCATCTGCGCGAGGTGCTAAATGTTTCGCCCGGCTCGACGGTGAAGATGGGCGTGTTGGGTGGCGCGGTCGGTTCGGGTGAAGTGCTCTCGGATACGGCAGCCGGCATCGAGTTGCGCTTCGTGCGCACGGGGGACGCGCCGACGCAGCTGGAGCTCGAGCTCGTGCTGGCGGTGCCGCGGCCGAAGGTGCTCGCGCGCGTGATCGAAGCGTGCGCGGCGTTCGGGGTCGCGCGGATCGATCTCACGAATGCGTGGCGCGTCGACAAGTCGTACCTGCGATCCCCGAAGCTCGCGGTCGACTCGCTCGCGCAGTCGGCACGGCTCGGGGCCGAGCAAGGCGGCACCACGCGCGTGCCCGAGATCGTGGTGCACGAGCGGTTGATGGAGTTACTCGACACGCGGTTCGCGCAACCGGGGCGTGGCCGCTTGATCGCGCATCCCGGTGCGAAGGTGATGGAGAACGTGGTGCGTGCGGGGCGTGCGGTGCTCGCGATCGGGCCCGAGGGTGGATGGATCCAGCGTGAGGTCGATACGTTCGTGGAGCGTGGCTTCGCGGCGTGCTCGATCGGTTCGCCGATCTTGCGCGTCGAGTCGGCGGTGTCGGCCGCGCTCGGTCAGTGGATGATGTTGCAGCGATTGGCAGAGCGATGATGAAGAAGAAGCGGGTCGGTTCGCTTTCGGTCACGATGTGGATCGGCGGCTCGAACGATCGCGTCGGCATCGGCGATCGCTGGGAGGCGCAGGTCGAAGGCCAGATCACGGCGCTCGCGTCGTCGCCGAGCAATCTGTTTGTCGGGACCTCGCGCGGCATTGTCTCGCGGCTCGAAACGGTGACTGGCCGGCGGTGTGCTCGGACAGAGTTGTCCGGCCCGATCGACAAGCTGTCCGTGAAGGGTCCGGTCGTGAAGGTGTCGGTCGAAGGCGCGGTGACGGAGCTGAAGAGCTCGTCGCTCAAGCCGCGTCCGGTCCCCGGACGTGCTCGTGGTGGGAAACATCAACCCCGGTGATCTGGGACCGCGTGAATTTCGCGAAAAATCAACTCCGGTGATCAACCCCGTCGATTTCCGACCGCGTGAATTTCGCGAAAAATCAACTCCGGTGATCGAAGCCGATCAACGGACCGCGCGAATTTCGCGAAAAATCAACTCCGGTGATGAAATCGTCCGAACCTCGGACACTCAGACCTTCGTGAAGTCCGGCGCGCGCCGCTGCGTGAACGCCGTGAACGCCTCGCGCGCTTCGGCCGACTTCAGCCGCTCCATGAACTCGGCCGATTCGCGATCCATCACGGTCTTGATCGCCGTGGCGTCGCGCATCAACTGCTTCGCCGCGATCATCGCTCCGAGCGGCTGTTTGACGATTCGTCCGGTCACCTCGGACACCGCGGCATCGAGCTCGGACAGCGGCACGACCTTGTTTGCGAGCCCCCACGCGAGCGCGTCCTTCGCGAACACCGGCTCGCCGAGCGCGAGCATCGAGTACGCGCGCGCGTAGCCGATTCGCGCCGGCAGCAACAACGACGAGGCAGCCTCCGGGACGAGCGCGAGGTTGACGAACGGCGTGGTGAGCTGCGCGTTGTCTGCGAGGATCACGTGATCGCAGTGGAGCAACATCGTGGTGCCGATGCCCACGGCCTTGCCCTGCACCGCTGCGACCAGCGGCTTCGTTGCCTGCGCGAGTGCGTGCAAGAACCGCCCGACGTTATGGAGCGGCTTGCCCATCGCGACGCCCGCGAACTCCATCAGGTCGTTGCCGGCCGTGAAGATCTCGCCCGCACCGCGAAACACGATCACGCGCGTGTCATCGGCGTGCGCGCGCTCCATCGCGTCGACCATGACGCCGTACATCGCATCGGTCAGCGCGTTCTTCTTGTCCTGCCGATCCATCGTCAGCGTGACGACGCCCCCGGCACGGGTGACATGCAGATGCTCGCTCATTCGATGGTCTCCTTCGGAAATTTCTCGCGAACCGAACCGAGCCAGCGCTCCACGATCGCGAGCTCGCTATCTGAAAACCCCGCGCACAGCCGATCGTTCAGCTGCTTCGCGACCCGCACCGCTTCCTTGCGCGCCGCATGACCTTCGTTGGTCAGGCGCAACAACCACGCGCGCCCGTCATCCGGATCCGGCGTTCGCTCGACCAGCTTCGCCTTGATCGCGCGATCGACGAGCGCCGATGCCGCGGGCGCGCCCAGATCGAGCGCCTGTTGAACCTGCGCCATCGGCGTGGGCTTGTCTTTCGACAGTGCGAGCAGCAGGCCCGCACGCGCGGCCGTGTGGCCATCACCGCCGGCCGCGATCGTGGCGTGAACGCGGCGCTGGGCGATGTTGATCAGATAGATGAGCTTCGGCCGGTCCATATAGTTCGCGCGCGAACTAATATACTTCGCGCGCGAACTATTTCAAGTGCGGGTCGCGAACGCGATCGCCGAATATGCGATCGCCGTGGCTTTCCCCGGGTTGTGGTACGCGTGGCGCTGATCCCCGCGAAAGATCACGACGTCGCCCGCCTCCAGCGTGTACTTCTCGCCGGCGACCGCGAGCTCGACCGTGCCTTGCTCGCACGCGAGGTACTCGCGCGTCCCGGGAGTGTGTGGCACGCCGGCCATCCGCGCCCCGGGCGGGAGCGTCATGCGCTCGAGATCGAGGTTCGGTAGCGGCTCTGGCAATAGCTTCCGGATCGCGACCGAGCCGCGATTGCGCGTCGGCAGCTCGTCCGCGCGCAGGAATCGAGCGGGTTGGCGCGGTGCCGCGAGGAGCTCGTCCAACCGGACCTCGAGCGCGGCCGCGACCTTGACCAGCACCGCGAGCGTGGGATTCGCCGCACCTGACTCGAGATGCGTCCACGTCGCACGAGGGATCCCAGCGGATTTCGCGATCTGCTGCTGCGAGAGGCCGCGGGTCTCGCGGATCGCCTTGATGTTGTCGGCGAGGTGTTCAGGCGCTGGCATGCTGCCAACATATTAGCACCCATGTCGACATATTGTCCGACTGGGCGCACGGTGTGTTTCAGGAGGCAGGTATGAACATCGAAGGTCAGGGCGCGATCGTGACGGGTGCGAGTCGAGGACTCGGCCGTGCACTCGCGGAAGCTCTCGCCGCGAAGGGTGCGCGCGTCGCACTCGTCGCGCGTGATGGAGCGCCGCTCGGTGACGTCGTCGCGGGGATTCGCGCGGTTGGTGGCATCGCCCATGCGATTGCCGGGGATATTGCAGACAAGAGCGCGGTGCATCGCATCGCGGGACAGGCACAGGGGCTCGTCGGCGAGATCGGGATCGCGATCCATAACGCGAGCACGCTCGGGCCGGTGCCGTTGCGGCTCCTGCTCGATACCGAGTGCGAGGACTTGCAGCAGGTGCTCGAGACGAATCTCGTCGGGCCATTTCGGCTGACGAAGATCCTCGCGGGTGCGATGGCGCTGCGCGGAGCTGGCACGATCGTACATCTGTCGAGCGATGCGGCCGTCGAGCCGTATCCACGATGGGGCGCGTACGGCGTGTCGAAGGCCGCGCAGGATCACCTGTCGCGCATCCTCGCCGCCGAGCTCGCGGAAACCGGCGTGCGGATCTTCGCCGTCGATCCAGGCGAGATGGACACGAAGATGCACGCGGATGCGATGCCCGATGCGGATCGCGCGACGCTACAACGCCCACGCGAGGTCGCCGCGCGCATCGTCGCGATGATCGAAGGAAACGCGCCGTCGGGCTCGCGGCTCGTCGCGCCGACGTGGAGCGTGTCGTGATGGCGTCGGCAGATCTCGCCAAGGCCGTGCGCGATCACGAGTCACGCCGCGCAGCATTCGTGAATGCGCTCATCCACACCATCGCAACGCTCGACGTGCACACCGCCGTCGCGCTCGTTCGGAGGAAGCCGTGAAGTTGCTTTCATTCATCCACACGCTCGCACGGAGACCGTCATGAAATTCCAACGCCAAACCGTGCGCGAAGAGCCCACGGCATTGCGGCCGCGCGGTCAGTCGTACACGTTGCAGACCCGCGAGGTTCCGCGTCACGGGGTGCGCCTCGTCGTGATCGATCGCGCGCGCGATCGCGTGTCGATCACGCCGTTTCACGAGCTGCCGTCGCTGCTGAACGCCGGCGATCTCGTCGTCGTGAACGACGCGGCCACGCTACCGGCCTCGCTGTTCGGCACGTTCGGCGCTCAGTCGATCGAGCTTCGCCTCTCGGCGCCGGTGGACGGCTCGCGCCTGCACGGGATCCTGTTCGGCGCCGGCGATCATCACGTGCGCACCGAAGATCGCGCCGCGCCACCACCGATCGTCCCCGGTGATCACTTGCACTTCGGTGCGCTCGACACGATCGTCGAAGCGATCGCGGGCCGCCGAGTCACGCTCGTCGCGCAACTCGCCGACGACGCGCTCTGGCAAGCGATCTACGCGGCCGGCAAGCCGATCCAATACGCGCATCGCCCGGACCTGCTCCCGCTGTACGCCGTGCAAACCAGCTACGCGGCGCGACCGTGGTCGGTCGAGATGCCGTCGGCGGGGCGCGCGCTGACCTGGGACGTGTTGCTCGGTCTGCGGCGCGCGGGCGTCGAGCTCGCGACGCTCACTCATGCCGCGGGCCTGTCATCGACCGGCGACGAGGGCCTCGACCACGCCCTGCCCTGGCCCGAGCGCTACGAGCTCCCGCAGGTCACGATCGACAAGATCGGCCGCGCACATCGCGTCATCGCGATCGGCACCACGGTCGTTCGCGCGCTCGAATCGGCAGGCCCCGACCTGCAAGCGGGCGGTGGCATCGCGACGCTCCGCTTGGACCCGGCCTACCGACCGAAAGTCGTCGACGCGCTCGTGTCCGGCCTGCACGTTCCCGGTGAGTCGCACTTCGAGCTGCTGTCCGCATTCGCGCCCCGACCGCTGCTCGTCCGCGCGATCGCGCTCGCCGGACAGCAAGGCATGTCCGGTCACGAGCTCGGTGACGCGTGCATCGTGCTCTGAAAATCAACCCCGGTGATTTTCCGACGGGCATGCGCCTGCGAAATCAGCGAAAAAATCAACCCCGGTGATTTTCCGCCGGACACGCACCTGCGAAATCAGCGAAAAAATCAACTCCGGTGATCGCCCGTCCGACTCTCGGACGATCTACTTCGCCTGCGCGACCGCCTCGACCAAGTCGTACGACAGCCCCTTCTTCGCCCAGAGATCGAACAGTGGCGCGCGCTCCGTGTTCGCGAGCACCGCGATCGTGAAGCCGTCCGTCCTCGAGAACAGCGAAATCGCGCGAATCCCCGCGATGTCACCTTGCCGCTCCACCAGATCGAGCTTTCGCCCATCCAGATCGAGCTCGTACTGCCACGAGCCAAGCGCCTCCATCTGAACCTTCGGATCGCCGCGAAACAGCTCCGCGCTCGCCTTCGCATCGAGCAACGTTCCATCGAGCAGCGCCTGCGCGAACACCGACAGATCCGTCGCGTTGCCAAACAGCGCACCCGCCGCCCCGTAGGTCGCGTGATTCACCTCGGGCGCCACCTCGCCCTGATCGCCATGCCCACGCGCGAGCGTCGCCGGCGGCACATCCACACCGAACACACCCCACGAACGCAACCCGAGCTTGTTCGCGATCCGCGCATGCACGAGTGCCGCGAACGACTGTCCGGTGGTCTGCTCGAGCAACGCACCGATCACGATGTAGTCGCAGTTGTTGTAGTGAAACGCGCCCGCTTCACTCGCCGGAAGCGCCCAACACGCATCCGCTTCCTCATGCGCCGTGCCCACGTGTGACCGCAGGTAGAACGCCGGCAAGTGTCCGTCCGGCGTCCCCGCTTCCGGATCGCCCATGCCCGACGTGTGCTGTAGCAACTGCCGCAACGTCACCGACCCGTGCACGGGCGCGTCGAGCGAGAGCCGCCCCGCCGCGACCTCCTGCATCACGAGCACGGCCGCGACCTGCTTCGTGATCGATGCATACGGGAACACTTGGTCCCGCGTCGCGTCACCGAACGCACTCACGTGCGTGAGCTGGCCATGCGCTCGCACCGCGATCACGCCGTCGAACGTGCCGGCCTCGTGATAGCGCCGACCGATCGCATCGATCCGATCCTCCGTCGGTTTGACCGCGACGTTCGAACCACACGCGACGAGCAGGACCAGCGCGAGCTTCACGCCCGCTTCGATGGTCCGACTCGCCCCGGCGTTACGCTAGAACTTGTACGTCAGACCGAGCCGGAAATAGAGATCGAAGTCCGTGTCGAACATCGAGTGAGCGAAGTCGTTCGTGAAGAACGCGCGCTCGTCTTGGAACGGTGCACCTTCGAGCATGCCGAACACGTTCCAGTGCTGCCGCACCGCGATCTCCGCGACGATGCTCGCCATTAGCCGCACGCCATTCTCGCGCCCGAACACGTCGTCCGGGCTCTTCCAGCCCGTCAGCTTCGAGATCCGCATGAGCTCCGGATCCGTCGTCGTGGGCGTGTAGTTCGCGAGGAACAACTTGCACACGCCGATCGCGTCACCATCGAACGGATTGGTGTTGGTCGACGATGGCGACGGGTTCTTGTCCGGGCAGTGGCGGTCGCTCCACACGTCGAAGTACAGCCGTCCCGTGATCGTGACGTGCGTCAGCGCCGTGAGCGACGCCATCACACCCGCATCCCACGTGAAGCCGTTACGACCGCTGTTATCGAGCAGCTTCGAACCGTAATAGATGTCCGAGAATGCGCCCGCCGAGAACGGCTCGACGTTCGCGAACATCATGCGTCCACCGATACCGAGCTCGGTCCGCGCGAGCAGCGTCCGCACCATCACGCCGGCATCGAAGCCGAACTTGTTCGCGATCCGACCCGCGCCGACGGAGACGCGCCCCGACAGGTAGTACGGATAGCCGGCCGAGAAGTCGACCGTCGACCGGCCACGCGGCAACGTGCGCGCACCGAACGACGACAAGCCCCGTTGCTCGACCCACAAGTCCTGCTCCGACGGCCCCGCGATCATCAGCTCGCGCGACAGCGTTTGGGTCTTGCCGCCTTCGATCTGGAGCGTCTGTTCGAACGGCTGGTAGCCGGCATTCTCGATCCGGACGACCGTTTCACCCGTCTCGACTTCGGTATCGAGCGGCGTCTTGCCGACGGGAACACCGTTGATGATCACGTCCGAGCCTCCCGGCGTGGACAGGATCCGCAGCCGGCCGACCGGCTTCAGCGTGGCCTGCACCGTCACGGTCTGGCCCGCTTCGACGCGCACTTTCTGCTCGAACTGCTTGTAGCCATCGAGCCGCACGACGACCGGATGCTCGCCCGCGCTGACGTGCTTCTCCTGCGGAACCTTACCGACCGCTGCACCGTCGATGAACACCTGTGCCTCGGGCACCATCGACACGACCTTCATCACGCCGGAGTCGCCCGCGACTTCGTTGTTGAGATCGAACTTCACGATCTGCGACTGGCCCGCGGCGACGGTGACCTTCTTCTCGCCCGTCTGCATGCCCGGCGCCTTCACCTGGACGATGTGCTCGCCGACCTTGACGTCTTTGATGTCGACCGGCACCGGGCCCATATCCGTGCCGTCGATGAACGCGCGCGCACCCTGCGCATCCGAAAGCACGCGCACGACGCCGACACCACCATTCAACGTGGCCTGGAGCTCGGCGCGCACCTTGGTCTGTTGGCCCGCGGTGACCTGCACGGTCTGCTTCCACGGCAACGCCGGCGACTTCTTCACCTCGATCACGTGGAGGCCCTCGATCACGTTCTGGATCACGGCCGGCGTGTTATCGGGGTGCTTGTTGCCGTCGATGTAGACCTCGGCGTCGGGCACGTCCGAATCGACGACGACGACACCATACTTCGGCTTCGCGATTTCCTTGAGCGACGGCATCACCGTCTGCGTGTTGTTGTCGGACGTCGTGTACCAGTTCTCGAATGGCTCGTAGCCATCCTTCGTGATGCGAAGCTGATGGCGACCGGCCGTGGTCACGATCACGAGCGGCGCTTGGCCTTTGACTTCGCCGTCGAGCATGACGGTGGCGCCGGCCATGCCTTTCGGGTCGGCATCCGCGCGAACGTCGAGCTTCGGCGGATCCGCTTTCTTGACGAGTGGGATGAACAGCTCTTGTTGTTTGCGCAGTGCCGCGACCGCGAATGTCTTGGTCGCGGTCTCGTAGCCCGGCGTCTCGACGATCACCGTGTACGAGGCCTTGTTGAGCTTGCCTTCCCACGGCGTGACGCCGATCTGGCAGTTCTTGTCTCCGATGTAGATCTGCGCGCCGGGAGGCGAGCTGTCGATCTTCACGGAGTAGCGACCAGTCTTCGGGCAATCAGCGGCAGCCGTGGCACATAGCGCGGCCAAAACCACCATTGCCAACGCGGCAATACGCGAGCTCATCGCCCCGAAATTTATCACAGCGGCGCGAGGTACCCGACCGCGAGCAGGATCAGAAGTGCGATGCCACACAGGATCCGGTAGATCGCGAACCCGGTGAAATGGTGTGTGGTCAGGAACTTCATCAGCCACGCGATGGCCGCATAGCTCGAGATGGCCGCCACGCCCGTTCCGACGGCGAGCGATGGAATTATTTCAGAGCCCTGCCCCTGCAATGATTTGTAAGCCTCGAACACCCCGGAGGCGGCGATCGCTGGGATCGACAGCAGGAACGAAAACCGTGCGGCATCCGTCCGCGCGAACCCGAGCAGGAGCGCGGCGCAGATCGTCCCGCCCGAACGCGAGACGCCGGGGACGAGCGCGAGCGATTGCGCCAGGCCGATCAAGATCGCGTCTTGGAACGTCAGCGACGAGAGCGGCCGATAGCTCTCGCGCCCGGAGGTGTAATGATCGATCGCCCAGATCACGCCGCCGAACACGATCAGGGCGGACGCCGTGATGTAGAGCGAGCGCAGATCGCCTTCGACGTGCTTCTTGAGGAGCAAGCCCGCAACACCGAGCGGAATCGTCCCGACCGCGAGCAACCACGGCAGGCGAGCCTCGGGGGTCCCGGGGCTGCGAAACATCGCGACCGCATCGGTGGTGAGGTCTTTCCAGAAGTACGCGATCACGGCGGCGAGCGAGCCGAGCTGGATCACGGCGGTGAACGCCGCGCCCGCGTCCGGTTTCCCGAGCAACGCCGGCACGATCCGCAGGTGTGCGCTCGACGACACCGGAATGAATTCGGTGAGCCCTTGAACGAGGCCGAGCAACGCTGCGAGCCACAACGACATCGCGAACACGCTAACATGTAGCTGTGAGGGCAGCGATCCTGGTCGGGCTCGCAGTTGCGTGTGGCGGTCGTTCGGAGACGGCGCAACGCCCCGCGCCGGTCGTGGTTGCCGATGCGGCGCCAACGCAAACAGCGATCGCGCCCGGGCCGAGTGATGCCGAATGCGATGCGTTGATCGATCACGCGATCGAGCTGCAGGGGGCGAAGCTCGCGCCCGACCAGCGGGCCAAGTTGCACGGCGAGCTCCACGACAAAGCCATTACCCGGTGTCGAGCGATGCCGCGCGCGTCGTTCGATTGTGCGATGGCCGCGAGCACGAATGACGCGTTCACGGCGTGCGATCGCGACTAGCGGGAGTGTCCGGTGCGTGTCCGAAACGCATCACCGGAGTTGATTTTTAGCGCGCCCGAGCGGTTTTCGAGTGGGCCGAAATCACCGGGGTTGATTTCTAGCGAACGCCGAGCAGCTCGACCTCGAACAACAACGTCGAGTTTGCCGGGATCACCGGCGGGTACCCGCGTGCACCGTAACCGAGCTCTGGCGGGATGATTAGCGTGCGCTTGCCACCGACCTTCATCGGCGCGACGCCCTCGTCCCAACCCTTGATCACTTGGCCCTTGCCGATGGCGAACGCGAACGGCGAGCCGCGATCGAGCGAGCTGTCGAACTTGCTGCCCTTCTGACCATTCACGTACAGCCAGCCGGTGTAGTGCATCGAGCACTGCTGGCCCGGTTGCGGGCTCGGGCCCGTGCCCACCTGCGTGTCTTCGAATTGGAGTCCCGACGGAGTCGTTTGGATCGCCATTTCGGCAACCATATCACTCGGTGCGCACGAGCTGTTCGAGCTGCCAGCGCTGGAGGTGGACTTGCTCGGTCGCGCGGTCGGTCGCACGGCGGCCGCCACTCAACACCCGCGTGTTGACCCACATCTGTGCCGCGATCACCGCGAGCATGCAGCCGACGATCGCCCGGCCCGACACGCTCACCGCCCACGGGACGAACACGAGCATGTTGCCCTCGAAGCGAAACGACGAGTGACCCAACACGCCGGTCAGATCGAGCGCGACCGGGATCGCGATCGCGACGAGATGCGAACCGAGCGCGAGATACGGCCGAAACACCTGCGGCAGCATCAGCATGATCGGCAACGATCCGAACGCGAACAGCGGTGTGAACAGGAGGCTCCCGAAGCACAGCCCCGTGAACGCGAGCAACGTGACATGGTTGATGATGAACAGCGCGTAGATCGTTCGCGTGATCGGCACCGGTCGCTCCGGCCGACACGCGTACAAGCACAGCATCGCCTGGATCACCAACAACGCGCCCGACCCGAGGAACGGCCACCAGCCCTCGACGCCGGCGAGCTTGCCGAACGGAATAAACAACGTGTTCGCGAGATACGCGCGCGCGCCGAGCCGCAACCAGTCGCGAGTCGTGGCCGCGCGTTCCTCGTGCACACTTCGCATCGCGGCCTCGGGAATCGGCGACGGCACGTCGAGCATGAACCGCAACAACAGCGCCTGCGCGTCGACGTTTTCGGGATGCAGCGCGATCGCACGCCCGGCCTCGCGCATCGCGAGCGCTCGATCATTTCGTTGTGCGGCGGCTGCCGCAGCGGCGGCGTGCGCGGCCGCGAGCGTCCGACGATGCTCCTTGTCGCGATCGCCCTCGAGGTAGCGCGAGACCGCATCCGCGATCGTCCGCGCCGTCGCCGTGCGCTCTTTGCGATCGGCCGCGGTCGCTTCGGCGACGAGCTTGTCGAGCTCCGGCGGGACGTCGGCCTCGGGCCGGCGCAACATCGGATGATACGCACCCGTGCCGAGCGTGATCTCGAACGCCTTGTCCGGCGCGATCGCGGGCGTCCGGGTCAGGATCTCGAACAAGATGCAGCCGAGTGAGAACACGTCGGCGCGGTTGTCGACGATCTCGCCCTTCATCTGTTCCGGCGGCATGTACCCGGGCGTGCCGAGCACCGCGCCGACCTGCGTCTGCCCCGCACCCGAATCGCCCTCTTGCGCGGGTGGCATCCGCAGCGACGGCCGACCATCCGACGAATCACCGGTCAGCCGCGCGAGCCCCCAGTCGAGCACGTAGGTCTCGCCGAAATCGCCGAGCATGATGTTCGCCGGTTTGAGATCGCGATGGATCACGCCACGCGAGTGCGCGAACTCGACCGCGAGGCAGATGTCGACAAACCGGGTCAGCAGCGCGCGCCGCGTCCACTGCGGGTCGTGAGAGTCGAGCACTTGATGAAGCGTGGTGCCCTGGAGGCGCTTCATCGCGAGGTACGGATTCGAATCTAGGCCCACGTCATGCACGGGGACGACGGACGGATGTTCCAACCGGCCCTGCACCTTCGCCTCGCGCAAGAACCGTGCGATCGCGTCCGGATCTGCGGCCCCACGCATCAGCTTGATCGCGATTTCGCGATCGATTCGCACGTCGTGTGCGAGCCAGACCTCGCCCATGCCGCCGCTGCCCAACAGCCCGCGCATGACATACCGGTCATCCGGCGCACGGCCGTGCGTTGCTGCCGCACTTTCGGGAAGGGTCGGCGCGTTCCCGTCACTGTCCATCATGACGATCGTGCCACGACGGCCAATCTCGCGGGTGTTCCGCGGTAGGCTGGCGACGTTGCGTTGGCTGCAGGTCATGGTTCTGGTGGCGGCGTCGTCGGTCGCACACGCAGGCGCATATCTCGAGTTCGGAAACGTCGATGTCGGAGCGACGAAGACCGGCTACCTGAACGTGTCGCAGGCGAACACCGGCACGGCGTCGATCGCGTCGGCGGCGATCGTGAACGACACCGACAATTGGTTCGAGTTCACGACGACGAACACCGCGACCGCGACCTTCGCCCCGGCCCTGGATCTGACGACGGGCGCGAAGTTGATCGGCATCCGCTGCACACCGCCGGCAAACTCGAGTGGCGGCCACGCGGCGACGGTGCAATTCCCCGGCGGCCAGGACGCGACGATCACGTGCAGCGCGAGCCAGGGCATATTCTCGATCATCCCGAAGACGGGCGTGCTCGATTTTTCGGGCGTCGACATCGACCGCGTGCCCGACACCGTGCAGGGCGTGATCACGATCCAGAACATCGGTAACGCGACGGTACAGCTACAGAACGGCGTGCTGACGGGGACGCAGTTCACGACGTCATCGCTCGTCGGGCCCACGCTCGCACCGATGCAGAAGTTCGTGATCACGGTGACGTATCAACCGAGCGGGGAGAACATCGCCGATGCCGGGACGTTGAGCTTCCAGTCGAGCGGGCCGGCGAATCAAACGGTGTTGTCGTTCTCGTTGATGGGTCACGGGATCGATCGGCACGCGACGTTGATGTCGGCGGGTCCGGTGCCGGACACGTTCCTGAAGCCGGGGCCGCTCGCGCCGATGGTGCCGATCGTGATCGCGAACACGGGTGGTGCTGCGCTCGGGCTCACGAATCCAGTGCTGACGTCGGGCGCGGAGTGGAACCTGTTCAACCCGCAAAACGCCGACGTACCAGGTGGCTCGAGCTTCACGTATTACGTGCGGTTTTACCCGCAGGTCGTCGGAGCCGCGCCGCCGGCGACGCTCACGGTCCAGACGACGGATCCGGACGTCCCGACGCTCGTGGCCACGTTGAACGGTAACGGCAAAGCGCGCAACGTGACGTTGGGTCCCGATGTCGACATGCAGTACGTCGCCGTCGCGACGACGGGAAAGATTTCCGACGGCACGCGCGGGCCGATGCTCGAGGTGACGAACAACGATCCGGCAAACGCGTTCACGATCGGATCGTTCTTGGTCGTCGATGCGGAGAACGCGTTCGAGATCGTCGGCGCGCACGGCACGGTGTTGCAGCCCGGATCGACGACGAGCTTCGACGTCGCGTTCACGCCGACGCACGAAGGCTCGTACGACGGGACCGCGCAGCTCGTACTCGACGAGGATCCGGACGTCGCCGCGACGATGAAGGTCCACGGCGACGGTGTGTTCGTCACGGCCGGCGGCGGTGGATGTAGTGCGACGAACGGCGGGACGGGCGTGATGATGATCGCGCTCGTGTTGTGGATCGTCGGGCGGAGGCGCGTGGCCATCGTGATCGCGTTGGCGGGTGCGGCGCACGCGGATACGCGCAACTTGGATCTGTCGCTGTTCGATCCGACGCCGTCGACGAACGCGTCGTGGTTTCAGCTGCAGAGCGCGGATGTCGGGCACGAGGGTGATTGGGCGGTGACGGCGCTCGCGAGTTATCTGGATGATCCGTTGGTGCTGCGGTCGACACCGAATGACAACGTGTCGGTTCAAGACCGGATGATGTTCGAGCTCGGCGGCGCGTTCGCATTCGGCGATCGCTTCGAAGCGGGCCTGCGGTTTCCGCTCTACGTACAGAGCGGCGAGAACCTCAATTCACCGACGATGTTCGGCGAGCCGGGGGCATCGGGAACGGCGGCCGGAAATCTCACCGTGCATGCGAAGGCGCGGATCTGGCGTGGGCACGGGCCAGTGGGAGATATCGTCGTCGGCGCGTCGACGGCGCTCGAGCTCCCGACGGAGAGCGACGCGCAATTCGCGGGGAGCAGTAAGCCGCAGCTCGATGCGATCGCGCTCGTGACGATGGTGCCGGCGTTCGAGCCGAGGCTCGCGTTCGACGTGCAAGCCGGCGCGGTGTTTCGATCGGACGCGACGTTTCACGATGTCCAGCAAGGTACGGGCATGCAGTGGGGCGCCGGCGTGATGTATCGAGTGCGGCCGGCGCTCGCAGTGCAAGCGGAGCTGTTCGGCGAGCTCGATCCCGGTGGCGTGCACGATGCGATTGGGAACGCGAGCGCGTTGAATGCGATCGAAGTGCTCGGCGGCTTCCACTATCAGATGGAGCGGCGGGTGGCGGTCGGTGTGGCGGTCGGGCGCGGGTTGACCGATGCGCCGGGTTCGCCGACGTGGCACGGCGTGTTGGCGGTGACGGTCACGCCGATGGCACCGAAGCAGATCCAAGGGCTGCGCTCGCACGATCCGCAGGGCGACAACGATCACGACGGGATTCCGAACGACGTCGACAAGTGTCCGGACGAGCCCGAGGACAAAGATGGCTTCGAGGATGATGACGGGTGTCCGGACTACGACAACGACGGCGACGGGATCACGGACGCCAAAGACAAGTGTCCGAACCTCGCCGAGGACAAAGACGGGTTCGAGGATCAAGATGGCTGTCCGGATCCGGACAACGATCATGACGGCATCGCGGACCGGTTCGATCACTGTCCGAACGACCCGGAGACGATCAACGGCGTCGATGACGAAGATGGGTGTCCGGATCAGGGGCCGCCGGGGTTGGTGAAGTTGGACAAAGACGTGATCACGCTCGACGAGCCGGTCGAATTCGCGGGCGCCAAGCTCGCGCAGCAGAGCTTCAACGTGATGGGTCAGCTCGGCGCCACGTTGCGAGCGCATACCGAGCTCATCAAGATTCGGGTGAAGGGGAAGCAAGCGCAGGTCGTCGTCGACTGGCTCGTGCAGTACGGCATCGCGGCGGAGCGGCTGGAGGCGGTCGCCGGGGCGGGGCTCGAGATCACGGTCGTCGACCGATATTGATCGCGGCGTCGTAGTGCTGGAGGACGGCGTCGGCGGGAAGCGCGACGGCGAACACGGCGAATTCGTCGTAGTCCGA
Organism: Kofleriaceae bacterium; assembly: GCA_047600425.1. Classification (GTDB taxonomy): domain Bacteria; phylum Myxococcota_A; class Polyangia; order Haliangiales; family Haliangiaceae; genus JABFXX01. The sequence goes on from JASGLC010000001.1 coordinate 1,970,268, forward strand.
ATCGCTCGGCATGCCGTGGCAGGAGCCGAGGCGGCCGTTGACGTAGATCGTGACGGTCGAGCCCTGTTTGGTGACGGCGATGAACGACCACTCGCCCGCGGGGAGCGAGGTCGTGCCGAACAACTTCGTCGAGGCGCCGGCTTCGCTCGTCCAGAACTCGACGACCATGTCGGGTCGCGTCCAGCCGACGCGAAACCCGGAATGCATGTAGTCCTCCCATTCGAAGAATAGGTCGTTCCAGCCGGGTGGCGGTTCCTTCGGGCGAACCCAACCTTCGATCGTCCAGTCGCCGGCCCACGGGGTCACGGTTCGTGGGAGGACGAGCTCGGCGCCGCCGCCGAGGTTGTTGTAGTTGCCGTTGCCGAATGCGTGCATGCAGGTGTCGCCGTCGGCGGCGAGTGCGCCGGTCAAGCCGAGCGTGAGCGCGCCGCCGGAGGTCGAGTGTGGCGTTGTTCGCGTGGCCGGACGCGTCGATCGCGAGGCCTGCTTCGGCTTCGTCCAATCGGTAGTACGCGAGTGGGCTCGCGGCCAAGATCGTCTGCGGGTAGCTCGAGCTGACGTTCGTATCGATCACCGGGAGCGAGGCGTCGAATGGGCTCGCGTCCGAGCGCGGGGACGAGCCAGCGCCGGCCGTGCCGAAACCAATCCGGCCGCAGGCGGACAGGAGAAGGAGTGCGGCGCGAATCGGGTGATCGTAGATCACCGGGGTTGATGAAAACGAGCTGGATTCGTCCGGCGTTCGGACGAAATCATCACCGGAGTTGATTTTTTCGCGAATTAGGCCGGTCCGCGGGCCGCGGCGAAGAACGACGAGTGCTGCGCGAGCGCATCCACGTAGTCCCGGACATCCTCGCGAGCTCGCGGCGGGAGCCTCGCGAACGGGACGACGTGCTCGTCCGGGACGTAGCGGAACGTGAAGTTCACGCGGCGTGTCCGAAACCCGTCGATCTTCGGTGGCAGGTCGAGCTTCTGTTTGTCTTCGACCCGCTGGACGCGATGCAGGAGATCATCCTTCCACCGCGGTCCTGCAAAGATCTGCAGCGAGTTGTCTTCGAGCCATTCCGTCCGGACCGGCGGCGCTTCGAACTGACCACGCCGCACGAATTGAAACCGCGCGCGCTCCCCGAGCGAGAGCGACGCGACCGGGCCGGGCTCGAAGTCGCGATGCTCGCCGACACGCGCGGCGTCGACCCACTTCCCTCCTTCGAGCCGCGAGCCGTAAAAGTTCACGAGACACGTGTTGAGGTGCCAACGCCGGGGCACCGTGGCCGGCGGAAACCGATGGACCTTCGCTTCGATCGCTTTCGCGAGCCGCGCGAGCGCCGGCGGAAACGGCTCGGCCTCCACCGCGACGTCGTGCGTGCGCTTCGGCGGTTCGTAGTAGCCGAGGCATGCGAACTGCCAGTTGCCGAGCCAATACACCGGCCGCAGCAACTGCCGCTGTTGCTTGCCGGCCGGCGGCGGGCGCTTGGTCGAGTAACGCTGCTCCCACAGCGGGTGCAACGTGCCGAGCCAGGTCAGGATTTCGGCGCGCGACGCGGGATCGATAAAGCCCGGCTCGTAGACGTAGCAACGGTCGATCTCGGGCCTGGGCACGCGCGTGTCGTCTACCACGCAACCCGCGGCGCGCGTGACCGATAGCGCGCGTATGTGGCTGCTCGACTGGATGTTCCCCCCGCAATGCGCGGCCTGCGGAGGTCACGGCGCACCGTTGTGTGAGGCGTGTGCCGGATCCCTCGTCGAGCTCGGGCCGTGTTGCCCGAAATGTGCGGAGCCCGGTGAAGGCATGGTGTGCGGGCGGTGCCGAGCATCGCCGCTCCCGCTCGAGACGATCGTGTCGCCGTGGAAGTTCGGCGGCCCGCTCGCGTCGGCGATCCGCAAGCTGAAGTTCACCGGCGCCAATCACGTCGCGCGAACGGTCGCGCCGTTGTGGGCGCCGTTGGTCGCAGCGGCGGTCGGCGAAAACGGCGTCGTCGTGCCGGTGCCGTTGCATTGGCGGCGGCGCTTCATGCGCGGCTACGACCACGCGTTCTTGCTCGCGGTCTACGCGTGCAAGACGGCGAAGTTGGATCCGCCGGTGCCGGCACTCGCTCGCACGCGGCACGGAAAGCCGCAGAGCAAGTTGGCCGCGAGCGAACGACGCACGAACCTGCGCGGCGCATTTCGAGTGCTGCCGCGCTACGCGACGAAGATCGTCGGACGCGAAGTCGTGTTACTCGACGATGTCGTGACGACCGGCTCGACATTCGCGGCGGCAACGGAGGCGTTGCTCGCGAACGGTGCGCGGTCGGTCACGGGTGTGGCTCTCGCGAGAGCCGGGTATTAGCGGTTCCGACGGGGATCGCACCCGCCTGGAGCTCGTAGACAGCGAGCGAACGTCACTAGACGTATCCGGAACCAAAGAGAGCAGCGTTTCGCATGCTCTCGGCGTTACTCAGTCAGCGCCGCCCTCGGGGTTGTCAATCTCCGAGGTCCAGTACACGTAGTCGCGCCACGCGTCCGGAACATTGCTCGCGCTGACCGCGATCTGACGCGACGGCATCCAGGTCGGCCGCTTCGGAACTGCGAGCAGTCGCATACCCGCTTCCACCGGAGTGCGGTTCGCCTTTTCGCGGTTGCACTCGTAGCAGCAGGACACGATGTTGTCCCAGTTCGTCTGGCCCCCCTTGGAGCGCGGCACGACGTGGTCGTACGTCAGATCGTTTGTCGTGCACTGCGTTCCGCAGTACTGGCAACGGTAGTTGTCACGCGCGTAGATGTTGACGCGCGAGAACTTCACCGGCTTCGCCTTACGCGGGAACGACTTGCGGAGACGAACGACTGCCGGCACTTGCATGACCGTCGAGACGGCACGGATGACCTCGTCGTATTCCTCGACAACGTCGGCCTTGTCGAGCATCAGCAGCGTGATGGCACGCTGCCACGAGATGACCTGGATCGGCTCGTAGCCCTGCGTGAGCAGCAGAGTTCGTGTGGACTGCACGGCACGTGTCTCCTTCGTTAATAGTTGCTAGGTCGGTTTCAGTTTCATGGTCGTCATAGGTCGCAGTGGAGGGAGTCGAACCCCACATTCGTTCGGGCGGATCGAACGGACCACGCCGCTTCTAACGGACGCGATCGATGTCTCACCGGAGATCACTGCGATACGTGCCAACGAGTGGATTCGAACCACCAATTCTTCGAGTCTGAGTCGAAGCCCTTTACCGATTTGTACGTTGGCGAAAAATCTCGGACGTAGCGGTGCCAACGAGTGGACTCGAACCACCACTTCCCCGGGTTTAAGCCAGGGCCCTTTACCAGTTTGTACGTTGGCGAAGCGTGCCAACGAGCGGACTCGAACCGCTACTTCTCTGGTTCTACGCCAGAGCCCTTTACCAGTTTGTACGTTGGCGATGATCGAACGAGCTGCGGTGCCAACGAGTGGATTCGAACCACCAATTCTTTGGTTCTCGACCAAAGCCCTTTACCAGTTTGTACGTTGGCGGAAAGGTTGCGATCGTGGGCCGCGCCTTCGCTCGAGCACATGTGCGAGCAAAGTCGGCATTCACATCCGTCGCGCGATCAGCTCGCTTCGGATGGGCTCGTGGGATCACACGAGCAGGTGCTGGTGCCAACGAGTGGATTCGAACCACCACTCCTCCGGGTTTGAGCCAGAGTCCTTTACCAGTTTGTACGTTGGCGAAAAAAGAGTCGCCGATGGTCGCGCCCATCGGCGGCCGATCGAGGGCCGCGCCTTCGCTCGAGCACGCCGTGCACGGCATGCGAGTAAAGTCGGCATTCGCATCCGTCGCGCGATCGGCTCGCTTCGGATGGATCTCGCTCGCGTGTCGGTGTGAACGCACGAGCTCGAAAAAAATCGGTGCCTGCTAGGAGCTAGCTGGAACGGGTGTTCCTTCCATCACAAGTCACCGTAGAAAAGAAACGGATCGTTCTTGGGCGCGAGTCCCGTCGTTGAAGATCAACGATCCGCGTTGAGGTTGGTGGTGTCCTACGACACCGATGGCGAGCCGACGGAGACCGCGTGGGGGTGCGGCGGCCGCAAGCTCATTCGTCCCACCCTTCGGAATTGAACCAAACAAACTCGAGTTTCAGTCGAGCCACGGCACCAGCCAGAGCGGGTCTACGAGTGTTCGTACTGAACACTCAGATCATCGTCGAATTCAAATGTCAGAGAACACACGACTCCCGATCTGATGATTTGGAGATCATCAGTGGCGTAGAGCCTTTCGGAGCCGAAACGAAAAAGGCCGTCCGGGTTTCCCTGGACGGCCTGACAGGCATCACGTGGTTACGTGACTACCGACCAGGCCTCCAGCTATCGCTACCAAAACGGGCGAGAAGGTGCCGCGATGCGATGACGCAGGGGGTTCCCTGCACCTTCGCCCATGGCGCCGTCTCGGACAATTTTAGGTAGCGGTTCAGCACAGACGTTTCCTTCTTGGATAGTACGGATAACAGTGCTCGAAAGATCTGTCAATGTCTTTTCCGACGACGATTTTCCGATCTCAGGCGTTGCGCGGAGTTGAGCGCAAACTTCTGTTGGAACGGAAGTTCGTCTACAGCGAGAGCAACGTCACCGGAGGTGTCAACGCGAGCTCTACGCGGGACTTACGGCCCAAGAGCTCGCCGCCGGCTTCGATTGCGGTTTCGCGGTCGAGCTCGATCATCACGCGATCGCAGAGGAAGTCGGCGACGTTGTCGCTGAAGTATTCACCGCGAAAGGCGGACCGCGTATTAGCCATGATCTCTAGTAAGCCGACATCACCACATCGAAGGTGAAATCTATCGTTTCGCGAAGATGCGAATGGGAACATCTTCAGGCCGAAGCCGAAGTACGGGATCGTCGCGCCGGCAACGAGCGTGCACTGCCCTCGCCACAGCTCGCCGGTGCGCGTGCCGCGTTCGCCGTCCTTCGTCATCACGATCGCGGCGGCGCCGGCGTTGATCACGGTGGCGGTCGGGCGATCGCGGAGTGCGAAGCGCGGCACGGACCGCAACGCGACGGAGAGTGCGTAGCGCGTGGCGCCCGGAATCAAGCGCGAGCCGGGGATGCGATCGACGAGTCCATTGATCGCGGCTTGATCCTCGAGCAGTTGGGCATCGATGCCGAGGCCGACGAACGGCGCGCGTACGCCTAGCGCTTCGACGAGTGGAAGTTGTGTGCGAGTGCCAGCGCCGCGAGCGAGGCGCTCGAGATCGGCGACGACGTCGGACGAGGCGTTGACGGTGTCGGCGATCGCGTTGCCGGTGCCCATGCGGAGGATGCCGAGCATCGGCTCGCGTTTGCCGTGGCCACGGCAGGCTTCGGCGATCAGGGTAAGGCCCATGACGACGGTGCCGTCGCCGCCGCCGAGGATCACGAGATCGACGCCGCGGCGAACTTCGGCGCGAATCGCGGTGCGGGCGTCGTCGAGCGAGTCGGTGAACCGGACGTGACCGGGGAGCGCACGCTCGAGTCGCGCGCGGAGCTTCGCGGTGAGACCGCGTGCCTGCGCGTTGACGATCGCGAGTGCCCTCACGGCGAAAACGTTACTATGCCCGTGCGTGGCGAGCGAAAAACGCACATCGCGGTTCCGGCGGCGGATGCGGGTCGCCGGCGAGGCGTTGTTGATCGTGATCGCGGTCGGAATGCTCGGGCTGTGGTGTTCGGTGCCGGACACGGGCGCGTTGGTGTCCGAGAATCCGAGCTCGACCGCGTTCATCGACCTGCGGCGCGACCAGCACGCGGCGGACAAGAAGTGGAAGTTGCACTGGCAGTGGCGGTCGCTGCCGCATATCTCGCGTTATCTGCGGGCGGCGGTCGTGTTCGCGGAGGACGGCAACTTCTACACGCATCACGGGATCGACTGGCACGCGGTCGAGGATGCGATGGAGCGGGACGTGACGCGGGGTGCGTTGAAGGTGGGTGGGAGCACGATCACGCAGCAGGTGGCGAAGAACCTGTACCTGTCGCCGAAGCGCAGCCTGGCGCGAAAGCTGCGCGAGATGCTGATCGCGTTCTCGCTCGAAGATCACTTGTCCAAGCAACGCATCCTCGAGCTCTACCTGAACATCGCGGAGTGGGGAGATGGCGTGTTCGGGGCGGAGGCCGCGGCGCAGCGCTGGTTCGGGTGCTCGGCCAGTGCGCTCACGCCGGCACAAGCAGCGAGGCTCGCGATCGCGTTGCCAAACCCGATCGAGAGAGCGCCGGACAAGAGTGATCCGATGCTGACGAAGAAGGCTGTCCGAATCATCCGGTTGTTCCGCATGGAAGGGCTGATCCGTGCGGAGGCAGAACGCGCCGCGCTGGATGACGTCGGGGCGACGGACGAGAAGGTGCTCCCGGACCGGCTTTGATCACCGGGGTTGATTCGAAAATCACCGGGGTTGATTTTGGATCGAGCGAACCATCCGAATTCTGGCTGGTTTGAATCACCGGGGTTGATTTTGCTCGTCCGAGTGCAGGACGATCGCGCACGCGAACGACTCCGTCTGGTCGAGGTAGACCCAGTGGCCCGCGGGCTCGATTCCGATCCAATTCGCGCCAACCCCGGTCAGGAGAGCGCGCGATTTTTCGCAAATTCCGTCCGGAACTCCCGCGACGAAAAGGTGCGGGACGGACAGCCCGGACATCCGCCGCGCCAGCGATTCGGACAACGACAGCTCGACCAGGTTTTGCGCGTGCCGATAGAACTGCGCCGCGGACGCGAAGCACATGGCCGCGTGATATCCGCGCAGCGGCAGCTTCGCGATGCCCTCGCGATAGACCGCGTCCTTCATTTCGGCAAACCCGTGCGCGACAAACTCCGCTTCGGTCCACCCGATCGCGCGACCGGAGAACGTGCAGTCACCGCGCGAGATGTTGCCGTCGATGTTCACGATGGACGCGGCCGCTCCGCGCTCAGCCAACAACACCGCGAGCACGCCACCCATCGAGTGTCCGATCACGAGCTTTCCACGCGTCAGCGGCGCGACCTTGTCCGCGAGCTCGTCCAACGACAACACGTCCCCGTGCGGCGAACGTCCGTAGTTCGGCAGGTCGATGAGCGTGTGCTGGAACTGCGGGAGCGCCGCAACGACGGGCTCGAAGCTCGTCGAGCTCTCGCCCAAGCCGTGGATCCACACGAGCTCCCGCCCGACGCCGCAGCGCCGGACGACCATGCCTTCACTGACCGTAGTCTTGAACGATGGTGACGTCGCCATTGGCTGCTTGATAGATACCGCAGCCGAGCGAGTGATAGCTGTCGTTCATCATGTTGATGTAGTGGCCGTGCGTCGAGTAGTCACTGCCCGGCCCTTCCGAGTAGAACGCCGCGACGCACTGCCCGACGAGCGTGTTCATGTCCTCGCCGTTTGACAGATGCCAGCCCGAGTGCCCCGGGCACTCGTTTTCCGCGAACGCGATGCCGCCACCGCTCGTCGACGAGAAGTGCATGTGCGGCGAGTTCGCGTCGTAGTCGGTTTGAGCGCCGGTATCCGCGTACGTCTCGAGGTTGGTCTTCTCGGTCAGCGCCGCATGGCTTTCCATCGCGCGATAGCGATTGGTCTCGCTGACGCAGAACTCTTTCGCCGTAAGGTTGCCCGAGCCCATGTTCGAGCCGGTGTTCGAGCCCGTATTGGATCCGGTATTCGAACCATCGTCGCCGCCACCCGTGCTCCCGTCGTCCGAGCCACCACACGCGTAGAGCATGCACGCGACGATCAGCAACCTCATCCAAACATCGTATCAGCCAAACGACTTGCGAATACGCGCGATCGCTTCGGTCACGTTCTCGCGCGAGTTGAACGCGCTGAGGCGGAAGTAACCTTCGCCCGCCGGACCGAAGCCCGCCCCTGGCGTACCGACGACGTTCGCCTGCTCGAGCAACTTGTCGAAGAACTGCCACGAGGTCAGCCCGCCGGACGTCCGCAACCAGATGTATGGCGCGTGAACACCGCCGAAGATCGTGAAACCTGCGGCCGTAAGTCCTTCGCGCAGGAGACGCGCGTTCTCCATGTAGAAGTCGATCTGCGCCTTGGTTTGAGCGAGCCCTGCCGGCGAGTACGCTGCCGCCGCACCACGTTGCACGATGTAGGACGCGCCGTTGAACTTCGTCGTGTGGCGACGCGCCCACAACGTGTTGAGCGGGACGCGCTTGCCGTCCGGATCCGTGCCGGTCACGCCTTTCGGCACGACCATGAACGCGCACCGCACGCCGGTGAAGCCCGCGCGTTTCGAGAAGCTGCGCAGCTCGAGCGCGACGTCTTTCGCGCCCGGAATTTCATAGATCGATCGCGGCAGCGACGGATCGGAGATGTAGCCCTCGTAGGCCGCGTCGAACAGGATCACCGAATCCGTGCGCTTTGCCCATGCGACCCAACGCTCGAGCTGAGCGCGCGTGGCGACGGTCCCCGTCGGGTTGTTCGGGCTACACAAGTAGGCGACGTCGACGGGCTCCGCGGGCGGCTCCGGTTGGAAACCATTTTGTTCGCTACCGACGAGATACGTGAAGCCGGGATAGCGACCATCGGCGCCCGCGGCAGGCGTGCGGCCAGCCATCACGTTGGAGTCGACGTAGACGGGATAGACCGGATCGGTGACCGCCACCTTCGCTCCAAGCGCGAAGATCTCTTGAACGTTGCCGCTGTCGCACTTGCTGCCGTCGCTGACGAAGATCTCGTCGGCGGCGAGGTCGACGCCGCGCGCCTTGTAGTCGTGCTCGCGGATCGCGTCGACCAAGAAGTCGTAGCCCTGCTCGGGGCCGTAGCCGCGGAAGGTCTCGCGCTTCGCCATTTCGTCGACCGCGGCGTGCATCGCTTCGACGATCGCCGGTGCGAGAGGCTCGGTGACATCGCCGATGCCGAGCCGAATGACCTTGGCGTCGGGATGCGCGGCCGCGAACGCGCGAACGCGACGACCGATTTCGGGGAACAGATAGCTCGCGGGCAGCTTCGCGTAGTGCTCGTTGATACGCACGGCGCGAACGTACTCGAATCTTCAGACGGGCGCACCACCGACGGGGTTGCCTAGAAGCAACTCGGACACCGCTCGGACAGACCAACGTTCATGCGAATCCTGCTCGTGCTGGTGGTGCTGCTCGCTGGTTGTCCCGCGCACGACGTCCACACTCACTTCCCGATCGTCACGCCCGGACAGCCAACGGGAACGCTCGTGCTGCTGATGTCGCAGCCGGCCGAGGACGTGACGGTGGCGATCGATGGGGTGTTGATCACGAACGAGGAGCACACGCAGCGGATGGTGATCGATGGTGTTCCGGTAGGCACGGTCGACGTGATCATCGCGGCCAGTGGTGGCGATAAGGAGATGAAGGTCTGGGTCGGCGGTGATCACGCGACCACGGTGCCAGTCGGGATTCCCGACGCGAGCGCCGGCTTCATCAAGACGCTCGCCGGAACGCTGATCACGATTTTGGTGTACTCGCTACTACATTGAGAGCACCGGGGTTGATTTCAACGCTCGATTTTGTCCGAACCACGGACAAAACACTCACCGGGGTTACTTCGCCGACTGGTACGTGCGCCGATCGACGTGGTCGCCGTCTTTGATCTCGAGCGTGATCTCGGTCCCGGTGAACGATGGGACCGCGATGTAGATCGGCGCTCCCGACGCGCGATCGCGATGGCACTCGTCGATCGCGACTTCCATCTCGAAGCTCGGAGCCACGGCACCACGAATCGGCGTCGCGTGGAGCGTGCACCGACCGAGCTTGCCGCGATCGATCGTCAGGTGGACATCGCCGTCCGGCCGGATATCGAGGAGGTAGCCCCAGTCCATGTCGTCGCTGGTCGACCAGGCACCTGCGACGTCGGCGAGCGAATTCACGGGCTTTTGCGCGGCCGGCGGTTTCGGCGGCGGGGCATGTCCGCACGCGAGGAGGCAGCACACGACGAGCCAGCGCATGCGCGACATTATATAGTGCACGGCGTCATGGGTTCCGAGCGCAACGATTTCATTCGCGACATCATCGACGGCGACCGCGCCGCGGGACGTCACACCAAGATCGCGACACGATTTCCGCCAGAGCCGAACGGGTATCTCCACATCGGCCACGCGAAATCGATCTGTCTCAACTTCGGGATCGCGCAGGAATACCAGGGCACGTGCAACCTCCGCTACGACGACACCAACCCCGTCAAAGAGGACATGGAGTACGTCGATTCGATCGAGCGCGATGTTCGCTGGCTTGGTTTCGAACCGACCGCCGTGCTGTTTTCGGGCGACTACTTCCCGAAGATGTACGAGCTGGCCGAGCGGCTGGTCGTCGAGGGCAAGGCGTACGTCTGCGATCTGAACGACGAGCAGATTCGCGAGTATCGCGGTTCGTTGTCCGAGGCCGGCCGGCCATCCCCCACGCGTGATCGGACGCCGGACGAAAACCTCGCGCTCCTTCGCAAGATGAAGGCAGGTGGGTTCCCCGACGGTGCGTGCACGTTGCGCGCGAAGATCGACATGGCGTCGTCGAACATGAAGATGCGTGACCCGCTGCTGTATCGCATCCGGCACGCGCATCACCATCGGACGGGCGACCAGTGGGTCATCTACCCGATGTACGACTGGGCGCACCCCCTCGAGGACGCGATCGAAGGCATCACCCACTCGTTGTGCACGCTCGAGTTCGAGAACAATCGCGAGCTCTACGACTGGGTGCTCGACAACACCGGCCCGTGGAATCCGCGGCCGCATCAGTACGAGTTCGCGCGGCTCGCGCTCGAGTACACGGTGATGAGCAAGCGGAAGTTGCTCACCCTTGTCCAGGGTAAGCACGTGAATGGCTGGGACGATCCGCGGATGCCGACGATCGCAGCGATGCGTCGGCGCGGCTACTCGCCGGCGGCGCTGCGCGCGTTCTGCGAGATGATCGGCGTCGCGAAGGCGAACTCGTTCGTCGATATCGGCAAGCTCGAGTATTGCGTCCGCGACGACCTGAACAAGACGGCGCCGCGCGTACTGGGCGTGCTGCATCCCATCGAGATCGAGCTCGTCGGCGGCTATGGCGACGAGGTGAAGCTGGACGGCAAGTATTTCCCGGCGGACGTGAAGCCGCCGGCTGGCAGCGCCGACAAGCGGTCGGTGCGATTGGGTCGGAGTTGTTTGATCGATCGCGAGGATTGGCGGGATGACCCGCCCGCGGGTTATCAGCGGCTGGCGCCCGGACGCACGGTACGGCTCCGCCATGGACCGTGCATCACGGTGACGGATGTCGTCGAGAGGAATGCGGCCGGACACGCGACGAAGCTGCGCGCGACCGTCCATGACGAGACGCTCGGCGGCGCGAGCCCAGCCGACGGACGCAAGGTGTTCGGTGTGATCCACTGGGTCGACGCGGCGTCGAGCGTGCCGGCAGAAGTGCGGCTGTACGATCGGTTGTTCAAGGCGGCGCGGCCTGAAGAAGGCGGCGGCGATTTCTTGGAGCAACTGGATCGGGACTCGCTGCAGGTCGTTTCAGGTGCGCGGCTGGAAGCGGGCATTCGCACGGCAAAGGCTGGTGAACGATTCCAGCTCGAACGTGTCGGCTACTTCATCGTCGACGAGGATTCGACTCCGGACGCGCTCGTGCTCAATCGGATCGTGACGTTGCGCGACGAGAAGAAGGACGCGGTCGCTGCAACTCCGGTCGAGAAGAAGGTCAACGCGAAGGCGGCGACGCGTCCGAAATCGAAGTCGCCGCAGGAATATCGAGAGGAAGCGCGGCGTCGGAATCCAGCGCTCGCTGCCGTGCACACGAGTGCCGTCGGCTACGGGCTTGGCGCGGAGGCTGCGGACCTGGTGTCCGGCGATGAAACCACCGCGCTCTTGTTCCGGGATGCGGCGGCGGCATCGAACGCGCCGGAGCTCGTCGCGAAGTGGATCATCAACGAGCTGCCGCGTGCGCTCGGCTCGAAGGAGCTCGCGGATAGCGGGCTCGATGGAGCGAGGTTCGGCGAGCTGATCGTGATGCTGCGTGATTCGAAGATCACGCCGGTGATCGGCAAGCAGGTGCTGGCGCAAATGGTCGCGACAGGGCGTACGGCGCACGAGCTCGCGGCGGATGTGGCGGCAACGCCGGCGCAGGACCTAACCTCGGCGATCGATGCAGTGATCGCGGCGAATGCCGAGAAGGCGGCGCTCTACAAAGCGGGCAAGACGGGGTTGCTAGGCTTCTTCGTGGGGCTCGTGTTGAAGAATGCGCCGGGTGTGGATGCGAACGTGGTCAACCAAGCGGTTCGCGAGCGGTTGAGTTAGTCCGAGGTTCGGACAAGATCATCACCGGGGTTGATTTTTGGCGAAATTGGGCCGGTTTTGATCACCGGGGTTGATTTCGCAGCGCGCGGCCGTCCGAACGTCGGACAGCTCGCTAGCTGATCACGCGCAGCTTGCCGTTCGTGAAGACCGGTTCGGCGGCTGCGTGTGGCGTGCGCGGCGCCTTGATCGGCGTCGGGCGAATGTCAGGCGAGCGTTCCGACCATGCTTTTTGGACGTCGCGATCGAGAAGGTGCGTCGGTCGTACGTTTCGGAGCGCGTTTGCCATCACCGATCGCACGTGAGGATTCGATTGTTCGAGCTGGGCCAAGAGCGCCGTCATCGCGTCACGCTTGAGCCCTTCCTGCGAGCCGCACAGGTTGCACGGAATGATCGGGAACGCCTGCGTCGCGGCGAACTGCGCGATATCGGCTTCCGAGCACTCGATCAGAGGGCGGATCACGTCAAAGCGATCATCGTCCGTGCGGTACATCGCCGGCATCGCCTGCAGCTTGCCGCTGTAGAACAGGTTCAGGAGAAACGTCTCGAGCGAATCATCTCGGTGATGTCCGAGCGCGATCTTGGTACAGCCGAGTCGCTCCGCCGCCGTGTAGAGAATTCCGCGTCGCAGCCGCGAGCATAGCGAGCAGTAGGTCTGCGCGGAGTCGAGGTGCTCGGTCACGACCGAGTACGTGTCCTCGCGCAGGATCTCGTACGGCCAGCCTGTTTGCTCGAGGTACCGCTTCAGCCCATCGCCGTTGTAGCCCGGCTGCACCTGATCGAGGTGGACGGCGACAAGCTCGACCTTGAACGGCAAGCGCGGGATCAGCCGGGTGAGGATGTGGAACAGCGTGTAGCTGTCCTTGCCACCGGACATGGCGACCATCACGCGATCATTCGGGCGTAGGAGGTCGTAGCCCTCGCACGTCTCCTTGACGGTGCGATACAAGACCTTCTCGAGCCGGTCGCTCATATGGACGCTCTTCTACTCGATCGCCGGGCGCGCGTCATGGAGATTTCGTGACGACCTGGCTTGCCGTCGCTGCGATCGCGCTGCTCGCGTTCACCACCGAAGGGGCCATCGGGTTTGGCGGCACCGTCATCGCAGCGTCGATCGGGGCGCAGGTCATCCCACTGAACGTCCTCCTCCCCGCGTTCGTCGTGCTGAATCTTGTCTTGTCGAGCTGGCTCCTCGGTCGCGGTTGGAATGCGGTCGCATGGCGCATGTTGGCTCGCGAGGTCGCGCCCCCAGTCGCACTTGGAGCGTCGCTCGGGCTCGCCCTATTTCACTTGGCCAACAGTGCGGTGCTCATCGTGGTGTTTGGAGCGTTCATCGTCGCGCTAGCGATCTTTCAGCTGGTGCGTCCGGGTGGCGAGCTCGGGCTCGCGCCACGCATCCTGTTACTCGTGGTGGGTGGAATCGCGCATGGGCTGTTCGGAACAGGTGGGCCGATGATCGTGTACGTGGTGCGCCGGCGCTTGCCAGACAAGCGCGCGTTCCGTTCGACGCTCGCGGTGTTGTGGCTCGTGTTGAATGTCGCGCTGGTCGTGAACTTCGCAAGTGCCGGATTATTCGAGGCGCCGGTCGACCGAGCACTGGTCGTGCTCGGGTTGACGATAATACCGGGGTTGATTTTGGGCGACTGGATCCACGGCAAGCTCGACGCGGCGAAGTTCGAGCGTGCCGTTTGGTTGCTTTTGCTCGTGGCTGGATCCGCACTTGTCGTTCGGCAGCTCGTTTAGTCCGAGATTCGGACGGCTGTCGAGGCGCTTCGAATCAACCCCGGAGAGCTCGTTGTCCGAACCTCGGACGCTAGCGACAGACGGAGCCCGGGCCGTCGGCGATGGTCCGACACGTTTTTCCATCGGGACACGCCGGACCTTTCTTCGTGCAGCTCACTTCGCAAGTCTTGAACTCGGGGCCGCGCGGACCGGCAACGCCGAAGTACTTCTTGCACGAAGCCGGCGCCGCACACGCGTCATTCGCTCCGCACTTCTCGCCAATGCCGGGCAATGCCGCGACCGGTGGCGTCGCGGGAGGCGCGGGTGTGAGCGCCGGAGTTGATTCGGGAGGCGTCGGCGCGGTCGGGCTTGGAGCGGGCGCCGGCGCCGGAGTCGGTGCTGGCGCGGGTGTGGCAGGTCCTGGATCCGGTGGCGGTGGTGGCGACGATGACGAGCACGCAATGAGCGTTGCGATGACGAAGGCGAGCTTTTTCACAGGGCAAATCGTCCCACGCGAGTCGTCGTCATTCAACGCGCAGCAACGCTGACCACTGATCGGGCGTCAGGATCCACAACCAGTCTCTGGCCCGTGTGGTGGCGACATACAGCGCACGCGCGAGCTCCGGAGAGCCGGCCGGGTAAAACGCCGGAGCGAGATCCGGAATCACGACGCAATCGAACTCGAGACCCGACACGGCCGCCGCCGTGGTTACGATCACGCCGGGCTCGAATCGAAAATCTCCGTCAAGAATCACCGCGGGATCGAGGCCGCGCAACTCGCTCGCGAGTCGCCGCGCATGCTCTGGAGTCCGCGCGATTACGGCGATCTGCCGCCACGGATCCCGCGTTTGTAATGCATCCAAGTGCCAGCAGATCTGCGCAGCTTGTACGAGCGAGTCGTCGCACTGCGTTGCCCACACGGCTGGGTCGGACGGTGGTTCCGACGGAACGCGCAGGTCTTTTGCAAAATCGGCGATCGCCGGCACCGAACGATACGTCACCGCGAGCGTTACTTCGTGCCATGCGTGGGCGCGCAACTCCGAACGCGCGGCGTCCCAACCAGCGAAGTACGCCGTCTCGTCGGTCGCCTGCCTGTGGTCACCAGCCAGCGTAACCGTGCCGTGGGCTGCGAGCGCGTCGCCGATCGCGGCGAGCTCCATCGGAGCGCGCAGTTGAGCTTCATCGATCACGATGTGGTCGTAGACGGGCAACTTCTCGGCATCGAGAGCACCGCGGCGCGCGAGCTCGAACAGGACCGGCACGTCCTCAGCGTCCATGGAATTGACGTCTTCCATCGGCGTGCCCGAGTCGAGGCGTTTGCCGTCGAGTGCGACCAGCCGGTCTTCGTCGACGTGTGACATCTGCTTTTCCGTCGAAGTCGTGAACTGGATGCGCGTATGAGCAGCGACGGCGTTGATCGCTCGTGGCGGAAGCCCGCTCGCATCGATAACGCGCTGCATGCGAGGTTGGTCACCCCACAAATGCAACAGTCGGACGCGCGTCTTCGATAGCTTCTGATCGAGCTCGATGTTGCGCGCGGGTTTCCAGCCGACGAAATCGTCGAGAACCACACGCACCGCCGGATGGCGCTTCAACGCGATCACTGGAGAGGTGGCGCCTTCGCTCAGGCGTTTTGGCAGACCAGAAAACGCGAGGCGCGCGCGCTCGACGAGCCACTCATCGATCACCGCGATCTCCAACTTCGGGAGTTGAAGGCGATCCGCGAGGATACGTACCAGACGTCGCAATCCTTCGGTCGGGACGAGAACGAGCGGCCTGAAACGTCTCGACTTGGCTTCGGAGCGACGTGCGAGCGATGCCACGCGATAGAGCGCGACCAACGTCTTGCCGACGCCCGCTTCGCCGTCGACGACAAGGGACGTATCCGCTGGAAGATCGACCGCTCGCTGCTGATCGCTGTCGAGCACGACGAGTTGGGAACGATCGGGTTGGGCGACCGGAGTGGGAGCTGGACGTGCGCGTGGATGCGTCCCGTCGGACGTAATGATGGTGTCGTCGCCAATTAGCGAGTCGATGGGACGACCGCCGAGAAGCCAACGCTCCCTTACACGGCCCTCGGACACCCGATCCGCAGTCTCTAGCTCGTAGGGCTCGCCCGGTGCGGCGCGAAAGAACGCCTCGGCCAGCGGAGACTGGCGCCAATCGAGCATCGGTGGCGTCGAATCGGTCTGTGTGCGCGGCCCGATTGCGTACTCGCGCTCGCCTCGCTCGGTCTCGACGACGAGTAGGCCGCGCGCGGCGGGGAGGTGAGCGAGCGCCTGCGTTATCGCAGAAAGCCGCGACATCACGTCGATATCGCTCACCGGGGTTGATTTCGCAAGCTAGCAACCGTTCGACGAATCGCGTTACCCTAGATCACCAGTTGCCGGTCGATGCCCGGTGAGTCTGTCGTGAGTCGCAGCCTTGCCAGCGGGTCCGTCGTTACGCTGGTTTGGTGAAGCAAATCATTCTGTTCGTCACGGGTGTCTGCGCAGGTTGCGCGATGGATTCCAAAGACGACACATGGGAACCGCCCTCGACGCCGACGCTCACGTACTCGTCGATGTCGCCAACGAGTGGCGATTGGGGCACCACAATTACGATCACGGGAACGAACTTCGGAGCGATGGGTTCGCTCCAGTTTGTAGGCGCGACGGACTTGGATGACGGGCCAGTCGTGATGACGTGGAGCGACACGCAAGTCACGGCGCGTATTCCGTTTCCGGCGGTTGCGGGCGCCATCACGCTTCACCGCATCGATGGTGGAAGCGTGACCACGACGGATACGTTCACGCCAACTCCGACGTGGAGTGCTGGTGACCCGGTAACGATGAAAACCGTGATCGAGTCGAAGCTCTTGCCTGACGGCTCGGCAGTGCTGCTCGGCACCGTGAGCGATCACGACGGCCTAGAGCTCGTAATTTTCAACTCCGGTCATGCGACTACGTACCCGATCACTGGCGTCACCGTCAGCACGGACGATCGGACGCCGACTGCGGCCCGGCTGGCCGTTGACGGAAACGGAGCGCCGATCGTTTACGCGACGAACGCAACAGGCAACGTGATCACCGTAACTACAAGTGCAACAACCGACACAATGATCGCCGGGGTTGTTCGCGCCGCCGACCAGAACGGCGCGTGGTTTACGACTGCCGCCGGCTTATCTCATTTACACGCTGGCACGTTCGCTATCGACCGCGGTCCTATCACAACAGCTATTCTCGATGCCGAGATCGCGTCTGACGGAACGCTTGTCGTCGTCACGAGTGTCGATGCTGGCGAAATCTTTGACAAAGAAGCCTACGTGCAGGTGTCGCGTCTAGCTCCTGGTGCGTCGACGTTTGCCAACGCCGAGGATGCAGCAGGCCCGTACGATGACTTCATTGCTGCGGCACGGATGTGGATGTCATCAGACGGAAATCGGGCGTTGGTCGAGTTCTCCACGCAGGAGAACGACGAGACGATTGATCATCCACAATGGCCAGCGTCTCGAACGGCGGCCGGTCAATGGGCGGCAGCGACGGGGTTGATCGATGGACAAGGTGCAGTCGTCTACTTGCCCTCCACGGCGGCAGAGCTGGACAGCCGCGATGGCGAGCTCGAGCTCGTCCCCGACGTGAACGTGCCGACGATGATCACGAAGTTGCCGATGTGGCCGGGCACTCCGGCAGGACTATTCGTGACCACCACAGGAGCTCTGCGCCCGCTAGTTCGTATCTACGATCGCGTTTGGTTTCCTATGCCGCCTGCGACGTAGACCATTCTTCACGGCTGCCAACTGAGGCTGGTGCGCCAGCAAATCGAGTCAACCAATACGTTCCGGGCGGAAACAACGCATTCTTCCTTTTCGCTAGCCACGCAGCACGCGCGCTCTGATAGGCCTCGATGAAGGCTACCTGCGCTCGTATCAAGGTGTTGCGAAGTTGCCGCGTCGCCGCTGCAAATCGCGGTCGTAACCGTCGCTTCGGCTCGACCGATACAGGCGACGCTTGCCTCGATTGACGCAAGATATTCTTGCGACCGACGACTCCGCGACCACTCCGATGACGCTCGGCACGCATGTCGTTTTCTGCAAGTGCGACAAGCTCGCTAAGCCGTTTCAGCACGGCGCCAGTCTCTCCGACCACGGAAGGAATCGTGAGGCGCAACGTGATCGTCTTCGGCATGATGCCGTCCTCGCGAAAGAAGAATCTCGGACGCGTCGCCACGATCGGCTGTTGATCCAGCAGCGCTCGATAGGTCGCGGGCCCCGGCCAGTCGTCGACACGCTCGACGAGATGACTCAACACTGGATTCGCCGCGGTGTAGGCAAGCTCTCGAAGCACCGTCTCGTAGTCGGCAAGTAGGACAATCGACGGAGGATCAGTTGACCAAAAGTTCTCCGAACGCCCCAACAAGGCGTTCATGCATTTCGCAAACATCTTGTGGAAGTGAGCAGTGAACTCGATGATCCGACCATGAGGATCGAAGACCACGGTGTGGTGGTGGTTCGACATCTCTTGTGGGAGCAAGACCTGGATCTGAAATCTCTCCGCGGCTTCAGCGACACAATAGAGGAAGGCGTTGTCCGTCTCCTCCGACGGGGTCATCAAGAACATGCGCTGCGTAGTCCGTCGGGTGACGAGATAGAACTGATTCGGCAACACCTGGCGAGGCATGGTCATACCGACCCGAACAGCAGCTCGCATGCCACCCGCAACTTCGCGAAGTGACACGCGCGCCTTGTCCGGTTGTCCGAACGTCGGACGAAAGATGTCCGAGTGGCGGACAAATCGGACAACGGACTGCGAAGTCGATCACCGGAGTTGATCTCGGGACCGCCTCGCAGTGATCACCGGGGTTGATTCCGACTAGGCCTGACGTCGCAACGGCTCGTCTGCGATCCCGCGCCTCTTTGCATCCCGCTCACGCCAATCATCAACTCGGTCGCGCGGATGAATCGGCCCGTCGAACTCGAGCTGGAATGCTGCGTCGAAGTCTGTAGTTCCGTGCGTGCGCACGAACAAAGTCTTGCGGTTGTACCGAAGAAAAAACATCAGGAATGGGAAGAAGTTCTTCACCATCACGATATCGGCCTTCCATACGTCCAACCCTACGTCTGTGTAAAAGCTCGGCCGCATGACCATCGCTGGCCCCTCCGTCACGACGACGCGGACGTGATCGATCGCGAGCACGATCGTCTTACCGAACCCTGGACGGTCGTGCTTGCTTTGAATGGTTCCACGTACCGGCAGCGGCTTCGACCGCGAAGGGTCGAGCTTTCCACCGATCGTCGTCACGACCACATCTCCCGGCGCACGTGCCCAGAGTGCGTGCACAGCGTCCGGATCTCGGACAGCCGCAAATGCCAGCATGCCGTTCCCGTGTTCGAGCAGCGCTCGTAGCAGATGCGTCGAGTCCCCTGGAGCACCCGCGGTGACCACGTCACTCGCGTCCGCCATCGTCACGCAGCCGAAGCGCCGCCGCAGCTTCGCAGCTCGCGCCGAGTCGATCGCCGATTTAGCGTCCGGAAACGGCGGAGGCTGCTCGTGGCGACGCTCCCAACACATTCCAGCCAGCTCTTCCGCAATACGGTCGGCCGCCTCGACATCACGATCGGCGACCACGAGGGTCGACCAACCCAACTGCGGATTGTCGTTCCACGGATGCACCATAAACGTCGATGCCGACAAAATCCCACGCTGTTTCTCGGCGTGGCCCATCCGCCGAAACACCGCCCGCATCGGAGACAGAAAATCGATTGTCTTGCCGCCGCCGAGCAGAATCGGCAACGATCGCCACGCCATCACTGGCTTGATCTCGCCCGCGATCGTGCCGAGCAGGATACGCCCCGCTTTCTTGCCGACTCGCGCGTGATCACGATGCGGATTCGTTTGATACGCGACAATCGCATCGACAAGCTCGACACGTCGCTTCGTCAGATTCGCGTGCAAGTCATGAGAGATCACTAGCGGAATCGATCCAACCACCGCGCGCAACCGCTCGATCAACTGCGACTCGGGATCCACGATCCCGAGCACGCCCATCGCGCCATGCAACGCGATGTACAGACCGTCGAGCGGGCCCGCCTTTGTCACGAGCTCGATCAGCCGTTCGGACAGCGTCTCGAAGCATGCTTTTGATAGGGGGCCACCGCTGCTCGCCCACGCGGAGATGAGTGGTACCGGCTCGAACTCACGCCGGCGCTCGCCGATCGCTTGCATGAAACCCGCGAGCTCGGCCCGTTTGAAAAAACCTTCGAGCTCGGGGCCTTTGGTCGTTGCGCGCAACAGGTCGTTGCCGACGAGGTAGTGAGCCGTTTCGAAATCAGCTAACTCCGTCGCGACAGGCGACAGCGCGTTCGACTCTTGGCAGATCCGCGCGAAGCCGACCCGCTTCATTTGTACATCTCCGCGATCACTTTCCGAACTTGTCCGGCGACCAGTCGACGTACGGGCAACTTCGCTGCCATGCCGTACATCGGCGCGCTGCCACTCTTCGAGAGTTCCGGATTTGCGCGCACCTCCGCCAAACACTCCCGCAGATCATCGATGTAGCGATCGATGACCGGTGCGTGATTCGCAGTGACGGTCAGATGAATCGATGACGGGCGATGTTGCCGATCGACAGACCAACCCCGTGCTTCCAGACGATCTGCCAATGCAAAGACGTCTGCACCCACCGCAGCGTAGCTAACGATTGTTGCGTCGGGTCGACCGAGCAAAATCAACCCCGGTGATCGTCGAATCCCCTCTCGCAGTCGATCCGCAGCCTCGACCGCTCGCCGGGCGAGCTCCACATATCCATCCACTCCAACACTTTGGAACGCAGCCCAGGCCGCGGCAATCGGCCCGCCGGGACGCGTCCCGAGCAACGTCGGCGACGCGTAGATTCCACCTGGGAAATCAGTCGCCACGAAAATCTGGTGCTTCATGTCGTCCAGCGAACGCCAGAGCAGTGACGACGCCCCCTTCGCTGCGTACGCGTACTTGTGCAGGTCGGCGCTGATCGAAGTAACCCCGGGAACACGAAAGTCCCATTTCGGAATCGGTCGACCAAGTCGCTCGAGCCACGGCAATACGAAGCCGCCGACACATGCATCCACGTGGAGCGGCAGCTTCTTCTCCATCGCGAGCTCGCCGAGCTCGGCGATCGGATCGATCACACCATGCGGATACTGCGGCGCACTCCCGACCAAACCGATCGTTCGCCAACCGATCGCCTTCGCCACCTTTCGGACATCCACACGCATGTCCGAATCGAC
Source organism: Kofleriaceae bacterium (assembly GCA_047600425.1). Lineage (GTDB taxonomy): Bacteria > Myxococcota_A > Polyangia > Haliangiales > Haliangiaceae > JABFXX01. The sequence continues at coordinate 1,991,432 of JASGLC010000001.1, forward strand.
CTCCACTTTGACCAGTTTCACGCCGAAGTAGTGAGCAGCCTTATCGAAAGCCGGATGGATGGTGCGCGGAACAATCAACTCCGGTGCTCGCACCCACGGCTTCTTCTTACGAGCCCGGTCGCGATACGCCGCCACCGCACACAAGATCGACTCCGTTCCACCACTCGTCACCGTTCCCACCGCCCCACTGCAGTGAAACAACGCGCCGGCCGCCTGCACGATCTCGCGCTCCATCGCCTTCAGCGATTTGAACGCCATCGGATTCAACAGATTGGTCGACGCGTACAGCGCATGCGCCCGATGCAGCAGCTCCTCGTGCTGCTCGCCCGCATGATAGACGAGCGAAAACACGCGCCCACCACGCCAATCCGTGTCCGCCGCGCTCTTGCCGGCGAGCTCCTCCAACACGTCGTCGGGTTTCCGACCGTGCTCCGGAATCATAGATGTGCCTCCATCGACACCGTGAAGATGTTGTTCGAGCCCTCGCCACGAATGTCCGTCGGGGGTGACGTGATCGAATTCGTGATCGTTGGGACCATGTACCAGTAGTGGATGTAGCTCGCGCCGAACCGATACCGGCCCACCGAATAGCGCGCGCCCATGTGCAAACCGAAGTGCGAAAAGCTCGGCGAATCGAGTGTGATCGTACGCGCCGGAGCCGGCGAGTGGTCGTACTGCCCGCCCATCATGAGGTCGAGCTTGGGCGCAGCCTCGAGGTCGTGCACTCGGACACCGCCCGTCCACTCCTCGCTGTCGTGATAATCCTTCTCGGTATCGAGCGTACGGAGCAACGCGATGCCTGCGATGTCCGTGTGCTGGTTCTGATATTGGCGATACAGCCAGTACCGCAACTCCGTACCGATCTCGACGTTGTCCGAGACGTCGTAGTTGACGCCTGCCTGGAACGTCCACGGCAGCATCTGCTGCGTTGTCTGGATCCCGGACAGCTTGTCGCCCGGAACGCCTGCATCTTGGCTGTATGTCACCTCGATCGGGCCTTCGAGCGTGGCGTTGATCTTCCCGACCACCGCGGCGCCATACGTGAGGCGAGGAATCGGATGACCATACGCACCGATCATCCAGCTCGGAGCCCAACCCTCGCCATCCAACACCAGCTTGGGCTTGGTGCCCACGAGGCCGGACAAGTTGGTTCCGTCGATCACGGGGTAAACATCGCGCTCGCCGTGCACGCGCAGGTTGATGATGCCGACCGTGGCACCTAACGCGAACGTCGGCGTGATCTCGTAGGCCGCACCGAGCACGGCCTGCGGCGCGATCACGTAGCCGTCGATCAGGTGATAACGGGTGACGGAATTTTCGTCGAACGAAGCGCCCTGTGCGTTGCCGACGAAGATCGCCGCACCGATGTGGAGTTTGTCGACGAGCTTGCCTGCGACGGCGATCATCGGAATCACGCCAAACGCACGCGACGGCTTGATCGGTGCGTAGTAGCCGGTCGAGGTGGGCTGCGCTCCCAAGAACGTGTTGCTCTGGCCACCATCCCACGGCGCGAGCTCGAACTGCGTCGACAGCAGCGACAGGCCGGCGGACACGTAGATCGTCCAATCGTCCTGAAGAACGAGCCCCGCGGGGTTGTGATAGAGCGACGACGGATCGTCCGGCCGGCCGATGATCGCGCCCATGGCCGTGCGACGAACGCCGATCTCGGGGATCCCGAATCCCCCGGCGTGTGCGGTCCCGGTCACTGCCGCGGCCGCGATAACTGCGGCGACCAACTTCATGTCGACCTGGGTACCGCGACGGATTTCAGGTTTCTAGAGATAGATCGCGACTGTCACTTTCTATTCTCCACGCACGGCCGCTTGGACAGCGGACGGCGCAGGGAGCTTCGCATCACGGAATGCGCGCGCCATCGCGATCGGACTGCCGTAGCCAACCGCGCTCGCGACGTCGGCGACGGTGGCTTCCGGCGCGGACAACAGGAGCACCGCGACGCGCAACCGCAGGACGAGCAGCGCGTCGCGAAAGCCGTTGCCAAAGCCGAACGTCGACGCGAGGTCCTTCGCATCGCGTCCGACTTGACGCATCGACATGTCGAGACTGGCGGCGAGTTGCTTCAACGACACGGTGCCGCCGTGGGTGTCGTAGAGCGGCCGAAGCGCGTCCCAGAGCCGCCGGTAGCGTTCGGGCTCGTCGTGAATGCGAACGGCAGGCTTGGTGATGTTGTGTGTGGCCAGGGCGTCGAAGACGTGGCCGATGTCCATCGGGTGGTCCATCACGTGCCGTGCGATCGTCCAGAACGAATCGGGCAACGGCAGCGCGCCGGCGGACATGCCGATCGGAGAGATGATGTCGTCGCGTTCGTAGCGGAGATGGATCACGTGGATCTGCTCGCCGTCAGTCCGAAACGTTCGAGATTTCGGGGTGAGACGCTCGATTTCGTCGTCGGCGAGAATCATTCCGACGGGCCCGGTGATGGGTTCGCCGGCGGCAGGCGCGTAACGACCGGACACGACGAGGTAGACGTGTCCGACCTTCTCGGCTTTTCCGGCGACGGCGGCGGCGTAGCGCGTGTCGTAGGCGAGCTTGTCTCGGCGAACGATCGTTCCGCGCACCGACCGTTCCAACAGCAACGTGGTGTGCATGCCTGCGTTGCCGATGCGGATCTCGGAGGTCGCGGTGAGCACGAGCCGATCTTACACTGCCGTATGGACGATTTAACGTGGCGGCTCGGGACGAGGATCCCGGGTGCCGATTATCGGGTGTTCACGACGGCGTTTGTCGATGGCGTCCATCCGAGAACCGGTGCCACGAAGCGGTTCTCGCTAATCGAGTCGGTCGATTGGGTAAATATCATCGCGATGACGACGGATCAGCGCGTCGTGCTGATCCGGCAGTGGCGGGTCGCGGCGAATGAGGTCTGCCTCGAGATTCCCGGCGGTATGGTCGACGCGGGCGAGACGCCGGCGCAAGCGGCCGCGCGGGAGCTCGCGGAAGAGACCGGCTACGTCGCCGACAAGTGGGAGCAGATCGGTCGGCTGTGGCCCAATCCGGCGATCAACACGAACCGGCTCTACACGTTTCTCGCGACCGATGCGGTGCAAACCTCGCCGCCGCGACCAGAGGGTAGCGAAGTCATCGAGCTGGCGTGGGCCACCTTGCCGGAGTGTCACGCGGCGATTCGAGAAGGGCGGATCGATCACGCGCTGGTCGTCGCGGCATTCGCGCACCTGGCGTTCCGCGTTTGACGCGGTGCGATCAACCCGCTGAGGCGCGCTAAAAATCAACCCCGGTGATGTGTTTCGGACAACCACCGGACGAATGGCCCTCGTTTTGACGCGGTGCGATCAACCCCGGTGATAAAACGCGCCCATGCCGCCGAAGACTTCCTGTCCAATCAGCCTCACGCAATTTCTCGAGAAGGCCGAGCCACTGAAGGTCTCGATCAACGGCCAGGAGATGCTGGCCGAGGTGAAGCAGTTCTCGACCGGCAGCTTCGGCTGGTACATGAACGCGAAGACCGTCGTCTCGGTCGACGGCAAGGCCGTCTCCGTGCAGATCGGCATGAACATGACCATCGTCGGCAGCAAAGACGCTGAACGCTGATGCAAGGCACGCGGATCGCGCTCGTTCTCGGCGGTCAGGTTGCCGTTGGCTCGAAGATTACGGTCGAAGGCTGGGTACGCACTCGACGTGATTCCAAGGCCGGCCTGTCATTCGTACAAGTCCACGACGGCAGCTGTTTCGAACCGATTCAGGTCGTCGCGCCACAGGAGCTCTCGAACTATCAGTCCGAGATCCTGAAGCTCACCACCGGCTGCTCGGTGCGCGCGATCGGTGAAGTCGTCGCGTCGCAAGGCAAGGGTCAGTCGGTCGAGCTCAAGGCGGACTCGATCGAGGTCGTGGGCTGGGTCGACGATCCTGACCACTATCCGATGCAGCAGAAGCGCCACACGATGGAATACCTGCGCGAGCAGGCCCATCTGCGGGTTCGTACGAACACGATCGGCGCGGTGATGCGCGTGCGGCACTCGCTCGCGATGGCCGTCCACCGCTTCTTCGATACGAACGGCTTCTTTTGGGTCCACACGCCGATCATCACGGCGTCGGACGCCGAGGGTGCCGGACAGATGTTCAAGGTCTCGACCTTGGACTTCGCGAACCTGCCGCGCACAGCCGACGGAAAGATCGACTACGACAAGGATTTCTTCGGCAAGGAAGCGCGCCTGACCGTGTCCGGTCAGCTGAATGTCGAGACCTACTGCATGGCGCTGTCGCGCGTGTACACGTTCGGCCCGACGTTCCGCGCCGAGAACTCGAACACGCGTCGTCACCTCGCCGAATTCTGGATGATCGAGCCCGAGATCGCGTTCGCGGACCTCGCCGCCGACGCGCAGCTCGCCGAGGACTTCCTCAAGTTTATCTTCAAAGAGCTCCTCCGCGATCGCAAAGACGACATGGAGTTCTTCGCGAAGCACATCGACAAAGACTGCATCGAGCGCCTCTCGAAGATGGTCGACTCGAAGTTCGCGCGGATCGACTACACGGATGCGATTAAAGAGCTCGAGCGCGCGAAGCAAACGTTCGAATTCCCGGTCAAATGGGGCATCGATCTGCAGAGCGAGCACGAGAAGTACCTGACCGACGTGGTGGTGAAGGGTCCGGTCGCCGTCATCAACTATCCGAAGGACATCAAGGCGTTTTATATGCGCCAGAATCCCGACGGAAAGACGGTCGCCGCGATGGACGTGCTCGCACCCGGCATCGGCGAAATCATCGGTGGATCGCAGCGTGAAGAGCGCCTCGACGTCCTCGACGCGCGGATCGCCGAGATGAAGCTCAACCCGCACGACTACTCGTGGTACCGCGACCTGCGTCGCTACGGGACCGTTCCGCATGCGGGCTTCGGTCTCGGGTTCGAGCGCGCGATCATCTACGCGACCGGAATCGAGAACATCCGCGACGTGATTCCGTTCCCGCGCGCACCACGCCAGGCCGAGTTCTGATGGACTGGGTGTTCGCGGTCGAGCAGGCGTACGTCGCGATCGCGACCGCGAATGGACCCGCGATCGAGCTCCAACTCGGACGCGAGACTCCGGAGCGCTTGGCGGCGGCGAGCGGTGCGGTCGCGTCCCGGTTCCTCGCAGTCGGCACGCCGCGCAGCATCGGGTTGATCGGCGATGCCGCGCTTTCGCTCGAAGCACACCGGACCTGGTTCTCGCCACGTGACATCCGTGCGACCGATCCGGCAACGGCGTTGGCCACGAACGGCCGGCACGTGCCGCTGTCCGAAGCGCTCGCAGCAGACATCGTCTGCGTTCACTCGCCGGTCGAGATTCGCGCCAGCGATCTCCGCCGCGGCACGCACTTGAACATCTTGTGCGTGAATCCGATCGACCCGGCGCTAGTTGCCACGATCGTGTCGCGCGCGGAGCTGCCGCAGATGGCTGCGGGCTTCGTAGATGGACGGCAGCTCGACGAGCTGACCGTCTTCGTTTACTGAAAAATCAACTCCGGTGTTCGAATTGGGGGCAGCGGTCCCCTCAAATCGCGCTGAAAATCAACCCCGGTGATCAAAACGTCCGAACCTCGGACGATCTCACCACCCGTTTTCCCGCAACCACCGCTCCACGCGCGCCGCCCACACGAAGTCGATCAGCGTGATCGCCTTCTTGTCATGCGTGTGAATCGTCATGACCGTCTCCGGATAGTCCATGACGACATGCGGATGGTGATCCATCTCGTCCGCGAGCTGCAGCGCATACGCGACTGCCGCCCCTGCACGTGCCATCCCCTTCGGACCTTTCAGCGTGCACTTCAGATCGGACCCTTCGATCGACCAGCGCGCACCGAGCGCCGCGAGCTGGCCATCTAACTCGTCCTTCGACATCGTCGATCGGCCGGTCACGGTGTTACTCGCCAGCGCGTCGAGATCGTTACTCATCTCGCTACGCTATCATCGCCGCCGCATGAACATGTTCGAGCAGACCGTCCCGCAATTGGCGAAGATGCTTCGCAACCTCGACAAGTGGCTCAAGGCTGCAGAAACCTACGCCGAGCAGCGCAAGTTCCCCGTCGACAACCTCATCCAGTGCCGTCTGGCACCGGATCAATACCCGCTCGTTCGCCAGGTTCAGACCTCGTGCGACAACGCGAAGTTCATCGCTGGCCGCCTGTCCGGCAAGGAGTGGCCCGCCCACGCGGATACCGAAACCACGTTCGAACAACTCCACCAGCGCATCGCTGCCGTGATCGCGTACCTCGACACGATGAAGCCCGAGGATTTCTCGGACGCGGCCGGACGCAAGGTCTCCTTGCCGTGGATGGCCCCGAAATGGATGACCGGGGTTGATTATCTGACCCAATTTGGCCTGCCAAACTTCTACTTCCACGTCAGCCTGGCCTACGGAATCCTTCGCCATAACGGCGTCCCGCTTGCCAAAAACGACTACATCGGCAACCTGCCGGTGCACGAGTAAACATTTTCCGCGTCCGGCCGATTCGTGAGGCGTATGGTGGCGGTGCCGGTGTCGGTTGACGAGAAACGGGATCCGTTCAGCGTCCTGTTCTACGGCAACGCCGCCGCGATGGTCATCTCGCGCCCGGACACACTCGAGCTGGTCGACGTCAACCCGCGGTGGACCGAGATGTTCGGCTACACACGCACCGAAGCGATCGGGCACACCCCGACGTCGCTCGGACTGATCTCGGATATCGACGCCCGACATCGCATCGAACGCCACCGCACCTCGAGCGACGGCTTCGAAGCCGAGATTCGTCTCCGATCACGCGATGGCCGCGAGATCATCGTCCTCGCCGGCGCCAAGCCCATCACGTTCAACGGCGAGGAATGCCTGATCACGACGTTGATCGACATCACCGCTCGCGAACACGCCGAGAGAGCGTTCGACGTCGCGTTTCAGGCAAGCCCCGCCGGCATGATGCTCGTCGACACGAGCGACGATTTCTGCGTCGCCGTTAACGCGCGCATGCTCGAGCTCACCGGACAGCCTGTCGAATACTTCACGACCAAGTCCTCTGCGCAGATCGATCTGATCGTGTCCCCGCGCCGCGATGACCTCCTTGCCGAAATCACGCGCACGGGTCGGCTCCACAACATGGAGACCTGCATCCGGAGCGCCCGCGGCCTGTCGTGGTGTCTGCTCTCGACAAACATCATCCAGCTTCACGACAAGACCTACCGCCTGACGGTCTTCACCGATATCGACGACCGCAAACACTACGAACGCCGCTTGCGCGAGCTGAACCTCGAGCTCGAAGCGCGTGTCGAACGCCGGACCCAAGAGCTATCGATCCTCAATCGTGATCTCGAGGCGTTCACGTCGTCGGTGTCGCACGATCTTCGCGCGCCGCTCCGGACGATGCACGGCTTCTCGCAAATCCTGCTCGAGGACTTCGCCGACCAACTTCCCGACGAAGCGAAGGATCTCCTCACGAGCATCCATTCGGGCGGCGAGCGTCTGAAGAACCTGATCGACTCGCTGCTCGCGTTCTCGCGCCTCGGTCGTGCGAGCGTCTCGCGCACCGCCGTCGACTTCGACGCGATGGTTCGCGAGGTCGCATCCGAGCTCGGCACCACGCCCATCACGATCCAACCACTCGGGACCGCACACGCAGATCCGCAATTGATCCGCGCGGTGTGGACCAATTTGCTGGATAACGCCCTTAAATATTCGCGCGACCGGCCGATCATTAGAATCACCGTCGGCCGTGAAGAGCGCGACGGCGAGACCTTTTACTTCATCGAAGACAATGGCGTCGGCTTCGATCCGAAATACACCGATCGCCTATTCACCATGTTTCAACGTCTGCATTCCTCGACGGAGTTCGAGGGGACAGGCGTCGGGTTAGCGAACGTACGAAGGATCGTGGAGCGGCATCGCGGCCGCATCACGGCGCACAGCGAGCTGGGTCGGGGGAGTCGCTTCGAATTCACGCTCGGTAGGGAGGAGAGGTGAGCGTGTTGAAGATCTTGATCGTCGACGACAGCCCAGACGATGCAAAGTTGATCGCGTATCGCGCTCGCCGCGCGGGCTTCGAGATCGAGTGGAATCGCGTCGAGACCGAGGAAGCGTTTGCAGCCGCGCTCGCCGGCGTCGACCTCGTGATCTGCGATTACTCGATGCCGCTCTATTCGCCCGATCGCGCGCTCGCGCATATCGCGGCCACCGGACATAGCGTGCCGTTCTTGCTCGTGTCCGGCAGTGTCACCGCTCAGGCAGCCGCACAACTCGTCCAAGCTGGTGCCGCCGGGTATCTGTTGAAGGACCAGCTCGAAAAGCTCGGCCCCGCGATCCACCACGCGCTCGCGCAAAAGACCGCGGCGTAACAGGTACTATCGCTCCCGGTGGACACCGGGACGCGCGTCGGCAAGTACGCGATCGGGCGCAAGCTCGGCGCCGGCGGCTTCGGCGTCATTCATCACGCGCGTGATACCGAGCTCGATCGCGAAGTCGCGATCAAATTCCTGCGGCCGGAACACGCGTTCAAACCGCACGTCGTCCAGCGGTTTCTCCAAGAAGCGCGCGCGGCTGCACGGATCCAACATCCGGGCATCGTCACCGTGTACGAGTGCGGCATCGTCGGCGGAACGAATACGCGTGCAGATGGCACGGTGTTCATCGCGATGGAGCTGCTGTCCGGTGAGACCTTGTCCGCACGTCTCAAGAGGGAGCGCATGCCACTGCCGATCGCGCTCGGGCTCGTGCGGCAGATGGCGGATGCGTTGGCGTCGGCCCACGACGCGCAGATCGTCCATCGCGACTTGAAGCCGAGCAACATCTACCTCGTGCCGGATCCCGCGATCGTCGGCGGCGAGCGCGTGAAGATCCTCGATTTCGGAATCGCGAAGCTCGTCGATGGGTTTGGCTCGAACGTGCAGACCCAGTCGATGGAGATGCTCGGCACGCCGATGTACATGTCGCCGGAGCAGTGCAAGTCGTCGGCGCGGGTCGATGCGCGGAGTGACATCTATACGCTCGGTTGCATCCTGTTCGAGATGGTGTGCGGTGGGCCGCCGTTCACCGGGGATAGCGGCGAGCTGATCGCGAAGCACCAGCTCGTCGCGCCGCCCCATGCGACCGAGATCGTGCCGCAGCTGCCGAACGTGCTCGATCGATTGGTGTTTGCGATGCTCGCGAAGAGCCCGGACGAGCGTCCGCAAACGATGCTCGAGGTGGCGACGCAGATCGATCGGGCGATCGCGGAGCCGCTCCGGCACGTCGGCGTGTTGGATTCAGCGATGTCGGCGGACGATGTTCCGACGGTGGCGTCCGAAACTCGGACACGATCGCGGCGCCCGATCTATCTCGCAGCGGGGGGTGGTGCAGTGGCGATCGGAGTCGCGGTGGCGATCGCGACGACGGGCGGTGGTGTTGCGCCGACGCGAGATGCGAGCGTGTCAATGGTCGTGGCCGCGCCCGAAATAGATGCCGCGATTGCAGAAACCGTGGTCGTCGATGCGGCCGAGGTTCCGGATGACGCCGCCGTGGTCGCGTTGCCGACGGGTCCGTGTGACGAGCAACACCTCGTCGACGAAGGTACGAACTACGAGGGAAAAGGCGACCACGAGCTCGCGCTCGCGTTGTACGAGAGGGCGTACGAGTGCAAACCGGGCGCGCATGTCGGACAGCTCGCGTTCATGGCGTCGTGCAATAACGGCGACAAAGTTGCGGCCCACCGATGGTGGCAACGCTTGACCCCCACGGCGCAGGATCGGCTCGTCGTGATCTGCGAGCGAGCGCACATCGATCGAGCCGCGCTCGAGGCCACGCCGCCGGCCAAACAGACGTGTGATGCGATTGTCTTGACGGATGCGGGCACGGCGGCCGAAGGACGTGCGGATCACCTCGGCGCGTTGACCGCGTACGAAGCGGCATTGAAGTGCAAACCGGACAGCCACCTTCGACAGCTCGCGTTCATGGCAGCGTGCAATGCTGGGAACGTGCCGGGCGCGCGCCGTCACTGGAAGATGTTATCGCCGGAAGCCCAATCACGGCTGATCCATATGTGTCTTCGCGCGCATATCGATCAGTCGGTCCTCGAAGTAGATGCTGCGGCACCTGCGCCGACTCCGGTGGCGAAATGTGACGCCGGTCCGTTCGTGGATGCGGGGACGGCAGCCGAAGGTCGCGGCGATCATCTCGGCGCGTTGAACAAGTACGAGCAGGCGCTCGCGTGTCGGCCGAACGACGCACACACGATCCAGCTCGGCTTCATGGCCGCGTGCAACGGGAGCAACGTCCCGGGTGCGCGACGTATGTGGAAGAAGATGAATTTGGAGAGTCGGGGGCGGCTGTTCCAGATCTGCAATCGCGCCCACATCAGCCAAGACGTGCTCGACCAATAAGTCCGAATCTCGGACACGAGCACCCCCTTCAGACGCGCGAAAAATCAACCCCGGTGATCTCGTTACAATTCACGGCCCCTCCGGCGCGCGAAAAATCAACCCCGGTGATCGATTCGGCCTCCCGTCTCAGACGCCGAAAAATCAACCCCGGTGATCTCGTTACAATTCGCGACCCGCTCAAATCGCGAAAAAATCAACTCCGGTGATCTTCAAGTACCGATCATCTCGTACGGATACCCGAGCGGCCGCGCACTCACCTTGTCCAGCTCCGCGACCACCGCCGCCGACAACTCCAGGTCCGCGGCCACCAGATTTGCTTCGAGCTGCGCGAGATTCCGCGCACCAAAAATCACGGACGAGACCTGCGGCTTCGCCAGCAACCACGCCAACGCCACCGCCGCCGGCGTTTGCCCGAGCTGCTTCGCGTGCGAGGTGACCGCCGCGAGCGTGTCCCAGTTGTGGTCGTTGTCGAACCGCTGCATCCAGCCCGGCTTCGCGAGCCGCGTTCCCTCGACCTGCTTGCCGCGCTCGAACTTGCCCGTCAGGAATCCCGCCGCGAGCGGCGACCACGGCAGGATGCCGAGCCCTTCGGTCCGGCACAGCGGCACGTGCTCGCGCTCGATGTCCCGGACCACGAGCGAGTACTGCGCCTGCAACGTCACGAAGCTCGCGAGCCCCTTCGTCCGCGACGTCCACAACGAGCTCATCAACCGGTACGCCGCGTAGTTGGAGCAGCCGATGTAGTTGACCTTGCCCGCTCGCACGAGGTCGTCCAACGCGCGCAGCGTCTCCTCTTCCGGCGTCGTCGTGTCCTGCGCGTGAATCTGATAGAGGTCGATCCGATCCGTCCGCAGCCGCCGCAACGAATCCTCGCAGCACTTCACGATCCGATACCGCGACGCGCCACTCTTGTTCGCACCCTCGCCCATCGTGAACCGAAACTTCGTCGCGATGACCAAGCGGTCCCGCACCCCGCGCGACGCCAACCAATTCCCGAGCACCCGCTCGGACAAGCCATCCTGTCCGTACACGTCCGCCGTATCGATGAAGTTCACCCCCGCCTCGACCGCACGATCGAGCACCGCGAACGACATCTCCTCCGACGACCCGGCGCCGTGCATGAACGAATTCGCGTCGGCCTCGCCGAACGTCATCGCGCCAAGACACAAATTCGACACCTTTAGGCCAGAAGCGCCCAAGTTCCGGTATTTCATGCCGCCACGCTAACACTCGTGGTAACCAGTCCACGTGAACGCTGTCGTCGAAGCGAAGGCGAAAGGCTGGCGCCGCACGTATTTCAACGCGCTGACCATTCCGTTCTGGGGCGTTCACATCCTCGCGATCGTCGGCATCGCGATCCTCGGCTTTTCGTGGTGGGGCGCCGCCCTCGCCCTGCTCTGCTACGTCCCGCGCATGTGGTTCGTGACCGGCGCCTATCACCGATACTTCTCGCATCGCTCCTACAAGACATCGCGCTGGTTCCAATTCGTGCTCGCGCTCGGCGCCTCGATGACCGGCCAGAAGGGCCCGCTCTGGTGGGCCGCACATCACCGCGTTCATCACAAGCTGTCCGACCAGCCCGGCGATCTCCACTCGGTGATCCAATCCGGCTTCTGGTGGTCGCACATGGGCTGGATCCTGTCGCGCGATCTCGAAGGCACCGACCTCTCGCGCATCAAGGACTTCTCGAAATACCCCGAGCTACGCGCACTCGAGAAACTCTGGATGGTCCCACCCGTCCTCGTCGGCACCGCCACGTTCTTCATCGGCGGCTTCTACGCGCTGGTCTGGGCCTTCGCCGTCGCGCAAGTGCTCACCTGGCACGGCACGTTCACGATCAACTCCCTCTCGCACATCTGGGGCGGCCGCCGTTACAAGACCGGCGACGACTCCCGCAACAACCCCGTCCTCGCCCTCATCACGCTCGGCGAAGGCTGGCACAACAACCATCACCACTATCAGGTCAGCGCCCGCCAAGGTTTCTTCTGGTGGGAAGTCGACATCACGTTCTACGGCCTGAAAGCACTCTCGCTGCTCGGCCTCGTCTGGGACATCCACGGCGTTCCCGATCACGTGCGCGACAACATTCCCGACGAAGCTTCTTACGAGCCACCCGCCGTCCCCGAGCTGACGTAGGTGCGCTTTCCACCGGCGAACATCCAGCTTCGTCGCGCACAGCTCGTGCTGATGCTCGCGGTGCTGCTGCCGACGGTGGTGCTGACCGGTATCGGCATCGTCCTCATCGTCATCGGCTCGGGACTCACGGTGCTCCTGTCGAGCATCATGATCCTGACGTTCTTCACGTCGGGCATCACCGGCTTCGTCCTCGTCACGATCTTCGTCACCAAGGGCGCCGGTCTCGCCCGCGTTCAAAACGACTTCACGTCGGCCGTGTCACACGAGCTTCGCACGCCGGTGACATCGATCCGCCTACTCATGGAGTCGCTCGCGAACGATCAACTCCTCGCGAGCGATCGCGCCGAGGTGCTGTCGCTCCTCGCCCGCGAGACCACTCGCCTCGAGATGTTGATCAACCGCGTGCTCGAGCTGTCGAAGCTCGAGACCCGCCCGAAGCAAGTCTGGCCCCGCGAAGCCGTCGACGTGAAGGAGCTCGTCGACGAAGCCGTCGCCATGTTCGACGCCGCCACGCTCCAGAAGCCCACACCGATCATCCTCGAGCTCGAGCGCGATCTCGTCGCGCGCGGCGATCGCGCCACACTCGTTCGCGCGATCGGCAACCTCCTCCACAACGCGTGGAAATACACCGGCGAAGACAAGAAGATCTCCGTCGAAGCGCGCAACGCCGGCCGTCGGATCGAGATCATCGTGCGCGACAACGGCATGGGCATCGAGCGCGCGGACCAGCCCTCGATCTACGAACAGTTCAAACGCGGCCGCGCGATCCACGACAGTGGCATTCCGGGCGTGGGGCTCGGCCTCGCGTTCGTGAGAACCGTCGTGAGGGGCAATCGCGGCAAACTCGACTTCGAATCCGAGCCCGGCAACACGGCGTTTCGCATTCGGCTGAAGAAATGGCGCGAACCGGCGCCCAGCCATGCGAATGTCCCTGTTGCATCATGATCCTGATCGTCGAAGATGACGATGCGATCGCCACCGGCCTCGCATTGAATCTCAAGCTCGCGGGTCGGCAAACGTCGATCGCCCGCGACGGCGACGACGCGATCACCCAGACCGAAGCGCAGGACTTCGAGCTCGTCCTCCTCGACATCAACCTGCCGAAGAAGAACGGCCTCGAGGTGCTCGCCGCATTGCGCGCCGCCGACAACCTCGTGCCGGTGATCGTGCTGTCCGCGCGCGATGGCGAGTATGACAAGGTTGCCGCACTTCGGTTGGGCGCGGACGACTACGTGACCAAGCCATTCGCGCTGGCGGAGCTGCTCGCGCGAATCGATGCCGTGCTTCGTCGGACCCAAGGCGCCCAAGCTGCGCAGACCGCGCCAACGCCTCCGCAGATCGCGCCACCGACGGAGAATCCGTCGCTCAAGTTCGACGATGTCGCGATCGAATGCGACAAACGCCTCGTCACGCGTTGCGGCACCGAAGTGAAGCTGACGCATCTCGAGTTCGAGTTGCTCGTGTTCTTCGTCCGGAATCCGAGTCAGGTGTTCGCACGCGCGCAGCTGTTCTCGCTCGTGTGGGGACAATCCGCGGGATCGGTGCGCACCGTCGACAACTTCGTCGGACAATTGCGGAAGCGCTTCGAGGAAGATCCGGAACAACCCCGGCACTTCATCACCGTGCGCGGCTCCGGCTACAGGTTTGATCCGTGACACACGCGTCGCGGTGTTCGAGAATTTCGCGCGCTGTTTTTGCCAGATCGATCTTTAACGACGCGTAATTGCGATCGTGGTCGAGTGGTACGACCTGTGCTTCTACGCGGGGCATAACTATGAAGAGCCTCGTCCTATCTTCACTGCTTCTAGTTCCTGCCTGTGTGGGCGGTGAACGCGCCGATACCGGACAGTGTCCGGCCGGCGAAACCTGTTCTCCGAAAACCCCGAATGGCCTCGCGTTCGTCGGTGCGTCGTTCTCGGACACGTTCGAGATCACGGGCCCGTCGCCGACGGCGATCGGTGGCACGCAGAACATCGAGATCCAGCTCTACAACGACGGCCAGGATCTCGACCTCCCGTACACCGCCGACGATGACGGCGCGGCGGGCGTCAAGGTCGACCATCAAGCGGGTCCGATCGTGTCGATCGTCGGCATGAATTCGCGGTCGAACTATCTGCGGATCGTCGACGCGAGTAACGGCGAGCTGTTCGATCGCAAGATGTTGACCGGCGCCTCGGTCGATACGGTCAAGCTCGTGCCCACGACGACCGAGACCGTGCCCGCGAACATGGAGCTCGCGTTCATGACGGGTAATGTCGAGCTCGGCGTTGCGTTGTCCGGCGCCGTTCAAGAGGATTCCGGACCGCAGCAAGAGCGCCTCGTCGACGAGAGCATGCAGCTGCAACTCGCCGGGGCGACGCAAAAGGCATGGGACGCGCTCGAGCTGCCGTCGGCGCAGGCCGGGACGTACTCGCTATCGGTGACCGCGGGCAATCGTCCGGCGGCCACGCTCGACGTGCCGGTCGTCGATCATCTCGATCTGCTCGTGACGGATGCGGATAACGATACGTCGATCGTGCATGGTCAGAGCGCGCTCGTGTGCTTCGATGGGATCACGGCGAGTCGGTACGTGGCAGGTCTGACCTGGCACTTCCTCGTCGACAACACGGACACCGCGTCGTCGCTCGGAAACTGCATCATGATCACGCCGCTGGCCGGACAGAATTCGGTCACGGTGGTCGGAAGCGCGGCGGGGATGTCTGCCACCGCGACCTTGTCGGTCGGCAATTCGGCACGGCGTGGCACCGCGCGCGCTGCGAAGAAGCTGGCGCCCACGGCAGGCGAGCGCGCCGCCATGTAAACTCGCGGGATGACGATCTTCGCGAAGATCATCGCCGGCGAAATTCCGAGCCACAAAGTCTACGAGGACGAGCACGTCTTGGCGTTCCTCGACATCATGCCGCTGTCGCGCGGGCACGTGCTCGTGATCCCGAAAGAGCCCGCGGCCACGTTGGATCAACTGTCCGACGCGGCGGCGGCGGCGATCGGGCGCGTGCTGCCGCGGATCTCGCGGGCGGTGCTCGCGGCGACGGGTGCGACGGCGTTCAACGTGTTGCAGAACAACGGTGCGCTCGCGCATCAGGCGGTGTTTCACGTCCACTTCCACATCATCCCGAAGCTCGATGACAAGGACGGGTTGGGAATCGACTGGCCGGCGGGCAAGCTCGAAGACGGCGCGGCGCTCGCGTCGGCGATCAAGAGCAAGCTGTGAAGTACCTGGTTCTGCTGATCGCGTTGTGTAGTGGCTGCCTCTACACCACGTATGTCTCGCAGGCGGCGGCCGGACAGTTCCAGCTGTTGTCGAAGGCCAAGCCGATCGAGCAAGTGATTGCGGACCCGGACACGCCGCTGCGCACGGCGATGCTGCTGTCCGAGATCCCGCAGATCAAGAACTACGGGCGGAGCTACGGCCTCAAAATCCGGCGCAACTACGACACGTATACGGTGCTCGGACGGAGCGCGGCGGTGTGGTTCGTCGGGGCGGCGGATCCGGTGTCGTTCAAGCCGCGGAAGTGGTGCTTCCCGATCGTCGGCTGCTTCGCCGGGCTCGGTTGGTTCGACGAAGACGACGCGGTAAAGTGGAAGCTGCAGCTCGAGAAGGAGGGCTACGACGCGCTCGTGCGTCCGGCGTCCGCGTATTCGACGGGCGGGTGGTTTCCGGATCCGGTGCTGTCGTCGATGCTCGGCGGTGGCGACGACGCGTTGCCCGAGCTCGCGAACGTGATCCTGCACGAGTCCGTGCACGCGACCGTGCTGGTGCCGGACGAGCCGTTCTTCAACGAGTCGTTCGCGTCGTACATCGCGGATCAGTTGACGGATCATTGGATCGCGACGCGGTTCGGGCCGGGCTCGCCGGAGGAGCTGGCGTGGACGCTCGGACAGGCGTTGCACTATCCGCGGACCGTCCGAACGCTCGCGGCGTACGAGGCGTTGAAGAAGGTCTACGACTCGAAGATGACGCGCGAGCAGAAGCTGTCCGAGAAGGCGAAGATCATCGACGAGCTGGTCGCGGACTTGAAGTTGCGGAAGCGTCCGAACAACGCGTCGCTGACGGAGTCGCGTGTCTACAATGGTGGCGCGGCGCCGATCCTGGAGGCGCATCGCCAGTGCGGGGACCTGGCCAAGCTCGTGTCCGCGGCGAAGACGCTGTCCCGGACAGACTTTCAAAAGACGCTGCAGGAAGACCTCACGCCGATCGCGGCCATCCTCGGGCAGAGGTGTCGCACGGCCAAGGCGCGCTAAAAATCAACCCCGGTGCTTTCGTTACAATTCGCGCCCCCTCCAAACGCGTAGAAACTCACCCCTTCAGGCGCGCTAAAAATCAACTCCGGTGATTTGCCATCACCGGTCGCTCGTTGCCTCCACGCCACCCTCCCGTTGTGCCTAAGCTGGCGCAATGCGTGTGCTTCTGGTCGTCGTCGCGGTGCTGACTTCGGGGTGTATCGACGAAGCCCACCGAAAGCTCTCCACCACTCCACCCACCGTCGACCAGCGCCCGCCGTTCTTGCAAATCCACATGCGCGACGGCCAGATGTTCAACCTCGATACCTGGACCGTTCACGAACAGGAGAAGGTGATCGACGGCGACGGCACCCGCTTCAGCACCGGACGCAAGGATCTCGGACGCGGCCACTTCACGATCAAGATGTCCGACGTCGCGCTCTACTCGACCAACACGGTCGAGAGCTCGCCCTCGGTCGCCGGCCTCGCCGTCGTGACCGGCGTGTCCGTCGCGATCGGCGTCGCCTGCATCCTCAATCCCAAGTCCTGCTTCGGCTCCTGCCCCACGTTCTACGCGCCTGACGCAGCCGGCAAATATGTCCTCCAAGCCGAAGGCTTCTCGGACGCGATCGCACCGTCGCTCGCCACCCACGATCGCGACGCCCTCTGGCGCACCACCGCCGGCGGCCCATTCACCCTCCGCGTCACGAACGAAGCGTACGAGACGCACGTGATCCAAGGCGCCGATCTGATCGCGATCCCGCACCACGACGGCGAACGCATCGTCGCCGACGGCGAGCACTACTTCGCCGCACGCCTGACCGAACCCACCACGTGCACCGCGAGCGAAGGCGACTGCCTCACCGCCGTTCGCGCCCTCGACACGCACGAACGCACGAGCCTCACCGACGAACACGACCTCGCCACCCGCGAGTACATCGAGCTCACGTTCCCCGCCACCGCTGGTTCCAAAGGAATTGTCATCGGCGCCCGCCAATCCCTCGTCACCACGTTCCTGCTCTATCAAGGCCTCGCCTATCTCGGGAACACCGTCGTCGATTGGCTCACCACCGACCTCCACTCCGTCAACGGCCAAGGCATGCGCTCCGTCGTCGGCGGCATCACCGTCCAAGTCTTCGCCGACAACACCTGGCGCGACGTCGACGAGATCTACGAAACCGGCCCTCTCGCCACCGACGTTCACTTCGTCGCCCTCCCCGACGACGGCTCTCGCGTTCGCCTCCAACTCCCCCAAGGCGGCTGGCGCATCGACTACATCGCAGAGGCCTCACTCGATCGCGAAGTCACACCGATCCGCATTTCACCGTCGAAGATCCGCGGCGTCCTCGGCAAGGAATACAGCGCGAACCGCACGCCCGCGACCGCGTTCCCCGTGATCACCCAACCCGGCGACGCCTACGAGCTCACCTACGATCTCCCCGCCGGCCCGAACGAGCTCTACCTCGACAGCCACGGCTACTACCTCGAGTGGATGCGCAAGGAATGGCTCGCCGAACAAAACCCACTCGCCGCGATCCGCATGCTCGCCAGCCCCGCCCGTGCCGCGAAAGAATTCGCGCCGACGTTCAAGAAGCTCGAACCCCAAGCCGAAACCCTGTTCTGGAAGAGCCGCTATGCGCATCCTTAGCCTCCTCTTCATCGCAGCTGCCTGCGTGCACGGCAGCGAAGATCCACGCCTCCCCACCGCCGAAGCCATGACCAAGAACGGCCTCGGCGGCTGGATCGTCCTGCATCGCCCGAACGTCGTCGATCTCGGCGGCGAGCTGATCGCGATGGATCCGACCTACGTCTATCTCTACGACGCTCGTGTCCACGGCTTCTGGTTCATCCCGAAGAAGGACGTCACCGCCGCCGAATTATATATGTACACGTCCTCCGGCGCGGCACCGTGGGTCGTCGGCAACGTCCTGACCACCGCATCCCACGGCATCCTCCTGATCGCGACGCTCCCGATCATCTCGCTCGTCGACTGGGGCTTCGCCTACAGCGCCGATTCCTCGTCGAGACTCGAGTATCCCGACAAATCCTGGGAGCAGCTCGACACCTGGTCCCGCTTTCCCCAAGGCCTCCCCCCAAACACCAACGTCCAGACGCTCGAGCACTGAACATTTGGTGCACAAACTAAAATTGGATCACCGCCGATAAGATCCGCAAAATTGCGATCCACATGCGCTCGTTGTTCGCTGCTGCCGCCGTCGTCGCCTCGCTCGCCACCCTCGCCGACGCGAAGCCGAAACATCACACGGCCAAGCCAACGAAGTCCGCGCGCGCGATCACCGCAACCAAGCCCGCTCGCGGCAAACACATCACCACGGCACCCGCTGCCTACGTGATCCGCGGTGATGTCGAAGGCAAGCAGAGCCTCGGCCTTCCCTGGCACGGCAAGCTTCACGATCCAATCGCACTTCCTCCCGGCGATGGCTACGTGATTCGCCGCCCCTACCGCGCGTTCGGCACGCAGACCACCGTCGATTTCGTCCACGCCGCGCTCCTCGACATGCGCGAGCAATTCCCCGATACGCATGTGCTCGCCGTGGGCGATATCTCGCAAGAAGACGGTGGACGTATCACGCAACACCGCTCGCACCAGAGCGGCCGCGACGTCGACATCGGTCTCGTCTACAAAGAAAAGCCGGCCACGTTCCCCGAAGACTTCATCAAGGGCACCGCCGACAATCTCGATTGCGAAGCGACCTACGCGCTCCTGAACGAATTCGCCGAAACCGCACCGAACGACGGCGGCGCGCAGATGATCTTCCTCGACTACAACGTCCAGGGTCTGCTCTACAACTGGGCGAAGGAACACGGCGAGGACGAGACCATCCTCGCGCACCTGTTCCAGTACCCGAATCGTAACAACTCGACCGCGATGGTCCGGCACTGGCCCAATCACGACAACCACATGCACGTGCGCTTCAAGTGTCCCAAGTCGGACACTCGATGCTCGAATTAGCGCGCTGACCGTGTCATGTTCCCCGGCATGTTCCGGGTGGCCGCGCTGATCAGCCTCCTCGCCGCTCCCGCCCTTGCCGAGAAGCTCTCGCTGCAGCGGATGTCGGCCGAGTCGCTCCACATAGCGAACAACGAAGGCGCGATCAACACCGACGACGAGCTCTCGATCACGATCGATCTCGCGGACAAGCACCGCGTCGATATCATCGCCGTCGGATCGTCGAAGTTGCACAACCTCTACCGCAACGGCCGCAACACCGACGACGACATCGCGTGGACCACGACCTGGAAGGGCACGTTCACGCGCACCGCGAAGTCACTCGCGTTCGACCTCGAGCTGTTGAAGCACGATTGCCAAGCGCAACGCACCGAGAACGATTCCGCGCCCGAACCGCGCACGTGCAAGACACCCACGAAACACGCGAAGGTCTCGTGCCTCCTCGATAGCGTGGAGATCGATCAGAAGAAGGTCGCCGCGTGGCGATGCTCGCCCGACGACAAATCCGACCTCGCCGAAACCCAGGCGTCCTGGCTACTCGGCAAGGCCACGTGCATCAAGACACTCGGCGGACATCACTCGCCGGAGTCGTTCGAGCTGTGTCCGGCTTCACCACCGGCACAGCCGTAAGCGCGCCGTCTTTCACGACGAACCGGCCACTCGTCAGCACCGACGGATCTTCGATCCGCAGCGCCTTCGCGTGATCGACGTCGCGTCCGAGATCCCGCGCGACGTCCATCGCACGCTTCTCGGCATCTTCCCACGAGTGCGGCATCGCGCCGTTCAAGCAGTACATCACGTGGGTATGAATGATCCGGCCGTCGTCGCCGTAGAGCACGACAGCACGCCGTTGCTGATTGTTCGCGATTGCTCGAGCGATCGTCATGGCAGCTCCTAATCGTAGATGTGTGCGCTGAGGACAAAACTAGCTAGCACGCACTCGCCCTCGTCGCAGCCGATCGCATGCGTGAACGTCACGCGCGACACGTTCGCTTGCGTGATCGCACCCGACACGCGATTGAAGCCGGTGCACATCACCTCTTCGTTGTTCGCGACGTACGAGTGGATCCCGCAATACGCATACGCGTTCGCGGAGTGCTGTTGATACATGTTGAGGTTCGCCGACGCCGCGACGAACGCCGCCGGCATCTCGATATCTACCGACCAACTTCCCTCCTGCCCCTTCGCCGCGAAGCTATCCCACGCGTCGCTGAAGATTGATTCCGCCATACGCCGATCAGACCGCGCACGACCGATCAAAACAACGTGCGTGTTTTACGCAGCGTGCGGCTACGCGCAGCAGTGTTTGAATTTCTTACCGGAGCCACACGGACAGTCCGCATTGCGTGGCGCACGCGCAAACAACATCCGAAACACCGACGAGCACAACAATTCCAAGCCACCGTTCGGTCGCAATGCGTGATGCAGTGCGCCGCGCATCGGCTCCTGTTCTGCGAACGTCTCTTCCGTGCGCAGATGCTCGAAGTACCGCACCTGGCCGTCGCCATCGGGGCCACATGCAGCGTTCGTATCGAGCGCGTGCGCCATCCGACAACGCGCCGGCCGCGCTTCGTAGATCGTGCATGCACCGTCGCGATTGAACGCGCACATCACGTTCTGCTTGCGCAACGCGATTGCCGCTGCACGCCGCGCGTCGTCCGTGCGCGCCGTCTCCAACGCCCGCCCCAACGATCCGACCGACTTCTTCCACGCGCGATACGCCGTCGCGAATTGCTGCGTCACCTCGGGCCGATCCGCGAGCCACTCGACGACCGCCACCGCCTCGCCTTCACTCACCAACACCGGCGACGCGCAGCACGCATTGCACCCGACATCGCACGCGATCACGTGTCCCTGCGCGCGCGCTTCGGCACTGCGCTCGACCGTCGCCGCTTCGAGCTCGCGATGCATGATCATCACGAGCCCCGCGGCATCGGCATGCGCGATCACCGGCAGCTTGACCTTCGCACCGGCGCGCGCCTCGCGAATCGCTTCGCCCAGTTCATCCGCGACTGCCTTCAGTCGCTCCACATCGGTCGTAACGGGCACTAACGCAGCTTACGCAGAATGTCGCCGGCCTTCGAGACGATGCCGTCGCCGTACAGCGTCTTGATCATCCCCCGCAGCTGCTTCGCCTGACCGGCCGGCTGCTTGAAGCTCATCATGTTCATCGGCAGCGCGAACGCTTGCTCCGCGGTCGCCTTCGTCCGCGAGAACTCGCGCAGGCCTTCGTCGCCGTGGATCCGACCGAACCCGGATTCGCCGATGCCACCGAACGGCAGCCCGTAGATGCCGGCGAACGCGAGCACCGAGTTAACCGACGTCATGCCCGCGCGAATCTTGTCCGCGATCCCGCGCGCGCCCTTCTTCCCCCACACCGACGAGCCGAGCCCGTACTTCGAATCGTTCGCGAGCGTCACCGCTTCGTCGACCGACTTCACCTTCTGGATCGGAATCACCGGACCGAACGTCTCGTCGGTCATCACCTTCATGTCGTGCGTGACGTTCGTCAGCACGGTCGGCTGGATGTACGCGCCGCTGATCGCGGCAGGGCCACCCGTCAAAACCTTCGCACCCTTTTGGACGGCGTCTTCCAGGTGATCGCGAACGATCTTGACCTGCGCATCGCTCGTCATCGCCGCGATCTGCGCATCGTCACCGCCGACGCGGAGCTCCTTCACCTGACGAACGACTTCGTCGACGAACTTGTCGTGGATCGCATCCGCGACGTACACGCGCTCGACGGCCACGCACGCCTGCCCCGCATTCGAGAGCGCGCCGTAGACCGCCGCTTCCGCGGCCTTCTCGACGTCCGCGTCGTCGGTGACGATCATCGCGTCCTTGCCGCCGAGCTCCATCAACACCGGCGTGAGGCGCTCCGCCGCCGCCTGCATCACGCGCTTGCCCGTCGCTGCCGAGCCCGTGAACGAGATCTTGTCGACGGCGGACTTCGCGAGCGCCGCACCCGTGGCACCTGCACCGGTCACGACCTGCAGGAGGTCCGGCAACGCGAACGTCTTCGCCGCGATCTTCGCGATTTCGACCGCGATCAACGGCGTGAGCTCGCTCGGCTTCCACACGATTGCGTTACCTGCGGCGAGCGCGTACGCGATCGATCCCATCGGCGTGTTGATCGGGAAGTTCCACGGACCGATCACGCCGACGACGCCCAGCGGATGATACGAGACCGTCGCGCGGAAGTTCGCGAGCAGGCCCGGCGAGACCTTCTTCGGTGCGAGTGCCTTCTCGGCGCGCGACACCGCGTGCTTCAAGTGACCGAGCGACATCATCACCTCGGTCAGCGCTTCGACGAGCGGCTTGCCGTTTTCGCGATGCAGGAGCTCGGCGAGCGTGTCGGCTTCGGCGGCGAGCGCGCGCCGGAACGCATCGATCTCTTCGTTGCGTGCGGCGAAGCTTCGCGTGCCCCACGTCTGCGCGGCGACGCGTGCGCGCGCAACCACCGCATCGACCTCCGCCGCCGACATCACGGGCACGGTGCCGATCACGTCACCGGTCGCCGGGTTGATGGAGGAGATACGCTCGGATTGGATCGCCGTCGCCATGGCCTGGACACTGCCATGAATCCCCGTGGTCCAGCGAGCTGGATGTGATTCGGTCGTGATCCGCGCGACTTACGGCGTGGTTTGCGTCGACGAATCGGTGTCGTAGTGCATCGCGATCGCGACGCCCGCGCCGAGCCCGATCAACATCAACGCGACGATCACGAGCCAGCCGCGCTTGGACCTGACGTTGTAGTCCGCAGGCATCTGCGTATCGAGCCGGGTGTGCGTGCCCGAATGTGCCTGAGGCTGGAGCGGCTTGATGCCGGTCGACCAGCCGAGCTTCTCGTCGATCAACGGCCGCGCGCCGGGCTCGCTCAACGGTTCCGAACCGAGGCGCGCGACGGGGTTCGGGCCGATGCCGGCGAGGGTCGTCGCGGGATTCGGCGTCGGGGTTGGCGTCTTACTTTCGAACGGGAGCTGCGGCCGAGCTTGCGCGGGTTGCTCGGTCCACACGTCTCCCGGCACGGCGCCGGTCATCTGTGGCGGCGGTTGCGACGGCTGCGACGGCCGCGTGATCGGAATCCGCCCGCTGCGCTCGTTCGCGGTCGCCTGACGTTCGCGTGCGAGGGCCGCTTCTTGGACCTTCTCGTCGACGGCGATCGTCTTCTCGTTGTCTTCGTCGCCGACGTCCGGCGAGTCGCTGATCTGCGTGCGATCGCCGGCCGGGCCTTCGACCCACGGCTCTTTCTTCGAGCCGAACAGCTGGGTCATGAACCGCCCCATCGCGGTGTTCGAGCCCGTGAGCTTCGCGCGCACGGCAAATGCGTCGAGTGCTTCGATCATCTCCTGCGCGGTCTGAAAGCGCGCGTTCGGATCGTTGGCGAGTGCGGTCAGGATGATCGCTTCGAGCTCGCGCGGAAATCCGGCGACGGCAACGCTCGGCAAGATCACGTCGCCGGCGACGATCCGCTTCATCGTCTCGAAGTCGTCGTTGCCCTTGAACGCCCGGCGCAACGTGGTCATCTCGTAGAGCACGATGCCGAGCGCGAAGATGTCGCTCCGGCGATCGATCGGCTTGCCCTTGCATTGCTCGGGCGACATGTAGCCGTACTTGCCCTTGATCGTGCCGCCGACGGTCTTGGTCGCGCGCTCTTCGGCTTTCGCGATGCCGAAGTCGAGCACCTTCACGCTGCCGTCGTAGCCGACCATGATGTTCGCGGGCGAGACATCGCGATGGACGATGTTGAGCGGCTGCCCCTGCTTGCCCTTTCGTTCATGCGCGTGGTGCAGGCCTGCGGCGGCGCCACTCACGATCATGACGGCGAGCTCGAGTGGAATCGTCCAGCCGCGACGCAGCGTGGTCTCGAGGATCGCGCGCGCGTTCTCGCCGTGGACGTACTCCATCGCCATGAAGTAGGCGCCGTCGGCCTGGTCGACTTCGTAGACCTGAGCGATGTTCTGGTGATTGAGCGTCGCGGCGAGCTTCGCTTCGTCGAGGAACATCGTGACGAACCGCTGATCGCTCGCGCGTTCGCGGAGGATCGTCTTCAGCACGACGTGACGCTCGAACGCGCCGAGGCCGCTCTGACGCGCCAGATAGATCTGCGCCATGCCGCCGGTTGCGAGATGACTCAACACCTCGTACCGACCTACTCGCAGGGGGGCCCCAGCAGTGGGCTCCGGCGGCACCACCTCTGTAGGATCGAACGCCCCGCCTACATAGTCAAGCAGGCTGCCGGACTGCGGACACCTACATCTGCAATACTGCTCGACGGTGAAGCCGACCTACTGGATCGCGCTTTCGGGTGCCATTCCCGCGCTCGTCGCGATGTGGCTCGTCGACCGTCTCGACGCCAAACGCCCCGAGCCGGCAAAAACCCGTCGAGCGGTGGCGTTCGTCGGCATGCTGTCGGTGATTCCCGCACTGGTGATCGAGCTGTTGCTTGGAAACACCGTCGGCGAGTCGATTCCGCCACCGCTGACGTACCAGGGATCGTCGTTCCACGCGTTCGTGGTGGCGGCCGCGGTCGAAGAGGCGTGCAAGATCGCCGTCGTTTACTGGGTCGTGTGGAAGAAGCCCGAGTTCGACGAGCGGATGGACGGGATCGTCTACGCGTCGCGCGCGGGGCTCGGGTTCGCGCTCGTCGAGAACGTGCTGTACCTCCTCAATCAAGGCACGCTCGGCGGCGAGGTCCAGCTGTGGATCATGCGTGCCGTGCTCGCAGTGCCGGGACATGCGATGTGGACGGGCATGATCGGTGCGATGGCGGCGCGTCGACGATTCGACAAGCGCGGGCTCGGCTTGTTAGGTGGCTACCTGCTCGCGGTCGCGTTTCACGGCACGTACGACTTCTGCGTGTTCGTCCAGCAGCCGCTCCACCTCGAGGGGCGCGACGCGCTATCCGTGCTCACGTTCCCGGCGATCATCGGGCTCACCGTCGGCGCGTTCTTCACGCTGCGAGCGATGGCGCGGCGCGCGCTCGCGTTGGACGATCTCGACGAAGAACGGCTCAGATCTTCGCAGGCTGGCGGGAGCCCACCAGCACCCAGACCGGCGTGATCGCGCACAGCACCATCGCGATGATCACTTCGTAGAAGCCGCGGCCGTAGCCCATGTCGGGCATGTCCGGGACCTTCATGATCCAAAGGGAAGATGCCGCGATCGTGGCCAACAATGAGGTCGTGGTCGCGCCGGCGAGGCGCTTCGGCCATCCGCGATTCGCGGCGATTCCGGCGGCGAGCCCGAGCTCGACGAAGCTGGTGACGAGACAGCCGGCCCACGTAGCGGTTGCAAGGCGCAACCATTGTTCGTTCTGGCTGACCCAGATCAGGTTGCTGTCGCGGCAGTCGTCGCCGAAACAACGAAACGATCCCATGGGGCCGAACGTCGCCTGCGTCCAGGTAAACCACTGACCGCCCCACGCTGCTGCAGCGAACAGCGTCGCGGAAACTATTGCAATTGCGACGAAGATCCAGCGGGACTTCACTTCGCGCGCATCTTGATGACGTGTGGTCTCAGGTGCAACACGATTCTGTCGAAGTCTTACATAAGCGAGAAATTCAGCATGCCTACATTGAATCAGGAGGGGTGATCCGCAAAAACTTTGACCTCCATGTATCGGGTGTTGTTCGTGGCCGCGATCGCGCAGGGTGCTTGCGCGGTTTCTCCCAAACCCGTTGCGGAACCGATCGCGCCGGTCGCGGTTGCGCAAGCGGAGCCCGTGGCCGTGGCCCCGGCGGAGGTGTCGGGACCGTTCGCGCTCGCGATGTCGCGCGTGGCAACGGCGTTCGATCTGCCGGTAGCGCACGAGCTGGTCGACAACTACGTCACGTGGACGCTCGGCGTGCGCGACTGGTTTCACTCGACCACGGATCGGCTCGCCGCGATGGCTGCGAATGTGCCGAGCGTGATTCCCGATCTGACGGTGCTCCGCATCCAACCGATTCCGGACACGTTGAGCTCGGGCTATGGCTGGCGCGACGATCCGATTCGTCACACGTGGAAGTTTCATGGCGGCACGGACTTCCCGAGCAAGCCCGGCACGCCGGTCGGCGTCGCGGCCGATGGTGTCGTGACGTTCGCGGGTCGCCAGGGCGGCTACGGCAACGTGATCTACGTCGATCATGGTGGCGGCGTCGTCACGCTCTACGGTCACCTGCGCCGGATCGAGACAAAGAAGGGCGCCGTGGTCACCGCGGGTGAGCGCATCGGCCAGGTCGGTTCCACGGGGCGCGCGACCGGTCCGCACCTCCACTTCGAAGTGCGGCTGGACAATCGTCCGGTCGACCCGGTGCTCGCGATGCAGGTGGCCGACCTCGAGCGTGAATCGCCGGCGCTCGGACACCTCGCGTCGTTCGCGCTCGCGCCGGACATCCAAAAGCATGCGCGCGCGTTCAGCGATCGCCATCGCTCGGACGAGCCGAAAGAGTCGCGGCCGGAGCGCAAGGGTCGCGGCAAGCGCGAGCACAACAACTCGTAGATCTGTTGTCCGAGACTCGGACGATCGATCACCGGAGTTGATTTCCAGCGCGTCTGGGCCGTCTCTCGATCACCGGAGTTGATTTTTGGCGCGCCTGGGCCGGTCCACGCGCTGACAGAAAACCTCCGGGGTTGATTTTTTGTCAGCCCCGGTTGTCCGAAGTCCGTACGAACCGCGTTACTGGCCGAGGCCCGCGCGCGCCGCGTCCGCACGCGTCGAGTGCGGATACGCATCCAGGAACGCGCGGAAGCGTTGCTTCGCTTCGCCCAGATCGCCGGCGCGTTGCGCGGCGACCGCTGCCCAGAACGAGGACTCTTCGGACACGACCGGATCACTCGCGCGCTCGAACGCCGCGAGCGCATCTGCGTTGCGACCTTCATGGAGGGCACGCCAGCCGATGCGGAACGCGGCGAGTGCCGCCTCGCGCGGCGTGGGCGCCCACTCTTCACCGGATTGGATCACGGCCTTCGATTCGGGGCTCGTGCGCTCGACCGAGCCGGCGAACGAGTGCGCCGAAACGATCACGCCATGCGCCGCCTTGATCTCGACGTGCGCGTTGTGGACCCGCAGCTTCGTGTCGCCGACAGCGACCGCGACCGGCGCACGATCACGCGCATCGACCAAAATGATGCCATCTCGAAGCACGACACCGTTGCCGAGCCGCGTGTAGTCCGCATCGGAATCGCCGGTGACCTTCGCGGCCACCGTCGAGACCTTCGCACCGACCGCCGCGGCCGTGGCTGCGGCCGTGGTCGTCGCACGCACCGGGCCCGTCGACGCGACTTGCTCGCGAATCATCTGCGCCTTCACCGTCGGCGCAACCGGCGGTGCGATTACAGGTGTCGCCGGCGCGACCGGCTGCGCCGGCATCACCGGAATCGTCATCGCGAACGGCTCGCCCGCGGGTGCCGACGACGTCGCGAACAACACCGCCGCGACCGCCGCTGCCGCCGCGAGCCCACCCGCGACGTACATCCATGCACGACGCCGACGCGGCTTTCCGATCACCACCTCTTGGGTATCGAACCGCGCCATCGTCTCGGCCGCGAGCCGCGCCCGATGATCCGGATCGAGCTTCACCGGCGGCAACGCCAGATCCGCCGGATCGATATCGTCGTACACGAGCTGCAACTTCGCCTTGTGCAACGGCGAGAGCCGCGGCACCGCCATTTGCTGCGCGAGCTGCCGCACGACGCGCTGCTCGTTCACGACGACCGCGCACTTCGCGCACGTCGCGACATGCACGTCGATCCCTTCGACCTCTTCACCCGAGGCAAACGCCGCGAGCATCTCGACTGCCGGGCAACTCACTCGTCGCCTCCACGCAGGGTGTCTCGCAACGCGCAGCGCGCCTCGTAGACGTGCCGCCACAACGTGCCTTGCGGAATCCCGAGCGCCGATGCCGCATCGACACCACGCTCGCCTTCGAGATCGACCAGCACGAACGCCGCGCGTTGCGCATGCGGTAGCTTGTCGATCGCGGCCGGCAACCGCGCCAAGGTCGGATCGCGCGGCTGCGCCGACGTGCTCGTCATGGTCTCCGCCACCAACGACAACGCCCGCTTCCGGCGGATCTCCTTCCGCGCGTGCTCCTTCACCACGTTCGCGGCGATGCCGTGCAACCACGCGCGCGCCGTCGTGCCGTGAAATCGTGCCGCCGCACCGAACGCGCGCAAGAACGTCATCTGCACCAGATCGTCGACGGCATCCGCATCACTCGCCCGCATCCGCGAGACGAAGCGATGGATCGCATCGACGTGCTTCTCGAATAACAACGACCGCGCCGTGCGATCGCCCGCAGCGCATGCCGCGACGAGCCCCGGATCGGACATGTCTTCCGGACGCGCCTCCGCGCTCGGACGTAATTCGATCAGCTCGCCGGTGCGTTGCTTCATAGTCCGTATCGCAATCCCGCGACGATCAGGGCACTCCCCGCATCGCGCTCGAGGGTCTCCATGCCATTCGTCGTCGAATCGATTTGCCAGTTCTGGCGCGTGTACCCGGCGACGAGGCCACCCTCGATCGCCCAGTGCTTCGCCTCGCCGACCGTGTGCCCGACCATCAGCTCGAGCTCGCCATACGGCGACGCCGCGGTGCCTTGCCCGCCATACCAGTTACCCAGCCCGTCGGCGTTGAAGATGTTCATCTGCGAGATCATCACGCCGAGCCCGATCGCTCCGCGCAGGTGCCAATCGGCCATCCGCCACGTGTGGCCACCGTTGATACCGAACACGTAGTCGGCGACGTTCGCCTGATACTGCGCGCCGTACGGGTTGTACGTGTAGTCGGTGACGCTCATCTGGTTGCCCCAGCCACCGGCAAACAAGCCGAGCGTGCTGTTGTTCCGCGCGAACACGTCGACCTCGGCGTGGAGACCTTGTGCGTCGTTCGGGCCGAACCCGCCCTCGAGCGTGATGAAGTTCTTCGGATACACCGCCGGCTTCGACACCGGATAGTCGTCCTCGGGATCGGTCTCCCCCGGCGGATGAAACTCGCCGCCGTAGGCCGATGCACCTGCACTCGCGACCGGTGCCGCGCTCACCGGTGCCGCGGGCGACGTGACTCCCGGCGGCGGCGTCGCACCACCGAGCCCGTCGTCGGCCGCCCAGCTCGCGATCAACACACCGGCGCTCTGCGCATCCGGCACGATCCGCTCGCGGACTTTTCCATTCGGATCGGTCGCGAGCACGTACAGCCCGTTGTTCTCCGTCGGAATGATCCGCACGGTCAGCGCATTCGTGCAGTGCTCCTGCGCGAGCCACTGCTCGACCGTCGCCTTCACCGCATCCGGTGCGCGCACGATCGTGACCTGACAGCTCGATGCCGGCGCTTGAGCGTGGGCAACGGCAGTTCCAGCGATGAGGGTGGCGAGTAGTGCGCGCATTCGGTGAAGAGGTTGCCGGTCAGAGAAGTTTCATCGGATTACAAAGCCCGTCGAATCCCCGCGAACCCCGTGATCGCCACGGGCGCGCGAATCAGCGTCTCCATCTCGGAGTCCATGTGCCATTGCTCGTTGCCGAGCGTGATCACGGGTCCCGCCTCGAACGCCCAGCGATCACTGATCGCGTAGCCGACCATCGCCGAGGCTTCGCCGATCACGGTCGCGAGCTGCGGGTTCTGCGTGAGGCCCGTCGCCGACGACGTCAGGTTCATCTGCGTCGTCACGATGCCGCCGGCGACACCTGCGCGCACGTGAAGCTTCGCGCGCCGATACGTGTAGTAGAGGCCGATCGTCGCCGACAAATCGTCGAAGTGAGCGGAGTACGTGGTGAACGTGTCCGCGGCGACCATGTCCGAACCGTTGTACGCGATCGCGGTATCGAGCGAGAAATTGCCCGCGTGCACGATCTCGATGTCCGCCCGCAGCCCACGCGATCCATTCGTGCCGCCCGCACCGCCGGACAACGTCAACCACTTGTGAGCCGCTCGATCGAAGTGCGCGTGGACGCCGGTGTCGACATCATCGTCGTCATCGTCATCGCCATCATCGACCACGTGCTTCTTCGGCGCTGGTTGCGCGAACGCGATCGGCTCGACCGGCGTGCGGATCATGCCGTCGTCGGCCGTCCAACTCGCGATCAACACACCCGCACTCTGCGCATCCGGCACGACGCGCTCGTGCACCACGTTGTGCTCGTCCTGCGCGTAGATGTAATAGCCGCCGTCGGTCGGCACGATCCGCACCGTCAACGGCGCCGAGCAATGCACCGCCGCGAGCTCTTCTTCGACCGCCGCCCGAACGTCATCCGGTGCGCGCACGATCTGGACGGCGCACGAGTAGCCCTCGGCCTTCGCCGTGCTCGCCGCTCCCAGTAAGATCGATGCCGTCAGCCACCAGCGCACGAGTGCCGCCTCCTACGTGGTTGCCGATACGTGCAAGTTTCATCGCAGATCGGACCCGAAACTCGGAAGGAGCGTGATCTACGACAAACCGCTGTGATCTCAGGCGAGTGTGCCGGGATTCATGATCCCGTTCGGATCGATCTGGCGACGAAGCTCCCTGAGGTAACCGTCCAGCTTGGTGGCCCGAGCCCCCAGCAACCACCCACCTGCAACCTCGGCCGCGCGCCCGACCCGGTCGTTCAGCGTGTCGTCGCCAAGCGTCGCGAACACGATCCCGCCATCCGGATCGAACCGCGAGATGTGCGCGCTCGCGGTGGTGCCGAGCTTCTTCGCTTCGCTCGTCACCGCCTTGTAGACCTCGGGCAACTTCGACGGCGTGCCCATGATCTGCAACGTCGGCGCGGGTGCCGGCGTGGGCTCGCCCGCGTGCAGGCGACGCCACCAGGTTTCGGCGAGCGCGTTGTCCGTGACTTCGCCACCCTCGGCGATTACCGCGCTCGTGATGAGGTCGCGATCGCACGCGGCGAGATCCGTGGGACCTGCGGTGCCCGCGCAGAGCAGCATCTGATCGGGTTGCAGGCGAAGGTTGTTGAAGTGCTTCGCGGCTTCGTGCGCGTCGTAGATCCGCAGGCCCGACGGCGCCGCTTCTTCGCGCAGCGCGAGATAGATCGCGTTGATCGCGGCATCGATCGACGGCAAGAGGTACGCCGCGACCAACCGCGCTTCGGGCTTCTTGTGGATCCGCAGCACCGCGCTCGTGATGAAGCCGATCGTGCCTTCGCTGCCGCACAATGCGCGCGACAGATCCGGTCCCGTCGAGCGGCGCGGCGCGACCCGCGTGTGAATCGTCCGGCCATCGGCGAGCACCGCCGACACACCCGCGACGGCTTCTTCGAAGAAGCCATGCCGCGCCGACGATTTTCCCGGCGTGCGCACCGCGATGATTCCACCGAGCGACGACATCAACACGACCGGCGGGTAATCGCCGATCGACAACCCGCGTGGCGCGAGGATCGCCTCGAGCGCGAGCCCGGTGATGCCGACTTGCGCGTGCACGAGCAACGATT
The DNA here is from genome assembly GCA_047600425.1 of Kofleriaceae bacterium. Classification (GTDB taxonomy): domain Bacteria; phylum Myxococcota_A; class Polyangia; order Haliangiales; family Haliangiaceae; genus JABFXX01. The sequence continues at coordinate 2,023,483 of JASGLC010000001.1, forward strand.
GCTCGTCGAGCTGGAGCACTTGATCGAGCCGCGAGGTCGAGATGTACACGCGCGTGCGATCGCCAACCTCGGGACGTGCGATCCGACCGCCCGCACCGACGGGATGGATCGATGCGTGATTCGCACCCGCGCGACGGATCACCTCCGCCACTTCGGCGGCACTACCGGGCGTGACGTGAAATTCGCCGTCGAGCGCCTTCACGAACTCCGCGCCAACCGCATTCACGAGCTCGTCACGTAGCGCGCTCATCGCACACGCAGCCTTTCGGCCTGCGACAGGCTCGGGCCCTCGCTCGCGCTCGGTCGCCTATCCAGTCCGGGCTGCATCACTTCAACCCCATCTTTCCAGGATTGAAGATCCGATCCGGATCGAGCGCGGTCTTCGCCGCTTCGAAGATCGCCATCGCTTCGCGGTGCTCGCCCGCCATGTACGGCGCCTTCAGGAGGCCCACGCCGTGGTGATGACTGATCGTCCCGCCGACGCGCGTGGTGGCTTCCATGCCGTCGCGCCAGATCGCGTCGTACAACCGCTCGGCTCCCGCCGCATCCGGTGCGGTCGCCGCGAACGTGAAGTAGATCGAGCAGCCATCGGGATACGCGTGACTGAAGTGCGCCATCACGAGCGCGTGCTTGCCGATCGCCTCGCGCACCGAGTGATAGAGATCCATCAAGCGCTCCCAGCTCGACGCCACCTCCATGGTGTCCACGAACGCGCCATCGCGAAACACCGGCGACATCCGATAGCTCACCGCATAGCGATGCCGCAGCCACGCCCAGCCCGGATCTTCGCCGTGATCCTTCGCGCCGGCGGCCTCGAGCTCGCCGAACGTGAGCGCCGCTTCGATCTCCGTCCGGATCCGCGCGCCCTCGAGCCCGATCACCATCCGGCAGCCGCGACGCGCGACCTTCTCGACGGCGCCGAACAATCGATTCACCGTGTTGCTCTTGCCGAGCGCGAGGTTCATCGCGGTGCCGCGCAGGCCCTTCCCACGCGCTAAGCCCAATAACTTTTCGACGAAGCGCTTGTCCTCGCGCTGCATGCTCGGCAGTTGCGGCAACGCACCGGTCTCGACGCCGAGGTGCGGGCGTTCCAATTTGTCGTCCGTCGCTTCGGCCGGATCGTGATGCGACATCGAGTTGATCAGCGTGTCGAGCTCGTCATAGAGGCGAACGACCGCGGGGCGCAGGCCCTTCTGGACGACCCGGCGAATCGCTTCCACACCCTGCGCGATGTTCTCGACCTCGTAGCCGCGAAACACGCGCAGCTGCGGCGCCGGGGCCACGCGCAGACGCGCACTCGTGATCACGCCGAGCGTGCCTTCGCTGCCGGCGATCAGCTGCGTCCAATTCGGACCGCGCAACGCGCGTGTGGGGCCGTCGGTTTCGATGATCTCGCCGCGCCCGGTGACCACCGTCAGGCCGGCGACGCGATCTTCGACCTTGCCGTACTTCGTCGAGAGTTGACCGGCCGCGCGCGTGGCCATCCAACCGCCGACGGTGGAGCAATAGATCGACGACGGGAAGTGACCGAACGTGTAGCCGCGACGCTCGAGCTCGCGTTCGAACCGCTCGCCGTTGAGCCCGGCCTCGACATCGCAAATCAAATCCGCGCGGACGACCGAGCGGATCGCTTGCATCCGCTTCATGTCGATCGTGATGCCGCCGCGAACGGGCACGGCGCCGCCGGACACGCCGGAGCCGCCGCCGTAGGGCACGATCGGGATGCGTTGCTCGCGCGCGTACTTCACGACGGCGACGACCTCGCGGACGTGCTCCGGCCACACGACGGCCCACGGGCGCGAGACCGGTGGTTTGCCTTCGCGATACGGCAGGAGAAGGCGCGGCCACATGTCGCGCGCGTAGGTGTCGAGATCGACCACGCGCGTGGAGACGCGACGCGCCCCGAAGATCGCTTCGAGGTCGCGTTGCAGTCGATCGGCGTCGGCTACCGCGTGCACGCGCAAAAAGTATCAACTATCGTCGCGCGGTGACACTCCTCGCACTCGATCAAGTTCGTACGATCGCCGTGATCGGCGCAGGCACGATGGGACACGGGATCGCACACGTCGCCGCACAGGCCGGCTACGCGGTGAAGATCCAGGACGCGCTGGCGGGCGCGGCGAAAGGCGCGATCGATCGGATCGGTAAGAACCTCGCGAAGGGGGTCGAGCTGAAGAAGGTTTCGCCCGAGGATCGGGATGCCACGCTCGCGCGAATCACCGCGGCCGAAAGCGTGGAAGAAGCGGCGACGGGTGCAGACGTGATCATCGAAGCGGTGCCGGAGCGGCTCGATCTCAAGCGCGAGATCTTTGCCGCGGTGGATGCGAAGGCGCCGGGGCACGCGTTGTTGGCGACGAACACGTCGAGCTTGCCGGTCGCCGAGATCGCGAACGGGTTGAAGATCCGACGCGGATGGTCGGCATGCACTTCTTCAATCCGGTGCACGTGATGAAGCTCGTCGAAGTCGTGAAGCACGCACGTAGCAATCCGAAAGCGGTCGAGCTCGCGGTCGCGTTGTCGGAGAAGTTTGGCAAGACGCCGATCGTCGTGACGGATTCGCCGGGGTTCGCGTCTAGTAGGTTGGGATTAGTCATCGGCCTCGAGGCGATGCGGATGGTCGAGCAAGGTGTGGCGTCGGCGCAGGATATCGATACGGCGATGAAGCTCGGCTACGGCCATCCGATGGGGCCGCTCGAGCTGACGGATCTGGTCGGGCTCGACGTGCGGCTCGGGATCGCCGAGTACCTGACGGGCGCGATCGGGCCGGGGTTCACGCCGCCGCAGGTGCTGCGCGATCACGTGGCCGCGGGCCGGCTCGGTAAGAAGTCCGGCGAGGGCTTCTACAAGTGGGGCACCGACGGCAAAAAGGTCTGAGCGCAGGCTCGTTGCGATGACGAACGACCGGCGCGGCTCGGTCGAGAAGCCGGCGATCGGTCGGTACTACGCATTCGTGAACGCGCGCGCGATCTGACTGACGAGATCGGGCGTTTGTTCGAGCAGGATCGCGTTCGGTAGATTCGCGACGTACAGATCGGCGACGTCGCGCGGATGTTGCGGATCGATGCCCGGCACCACGACGGTCTTCACGGTGATGGCTTTCAGATCGCCGGCCGTAGCAAACGGCTGCGCATTCGTCGCGAGGAACTTCGTCGTGTTCGCGACGGATTTCGGATCGAAGCTACGCGCCATCTCGGTCGCGCGCTCGCGCATGTCGTCGGGGAGCTTCGCGTAGAGCGGGACGATCGCGTCCATGCCTTCTTTCAAGACGCGCTCGCCCATCTCGCACATCGTCTTCATCGCGGCAGTCGGCGCATCGGCGAGGCCACGATCGGCACCGGGATAGAGCGGCGATAAAAAGATCGCACCGCGCAGACGATTCGGATGGCGCAACGCGAACGCCGTCGCGACGCCCGCCCCCATCGACGTGCCGCCGACGATCGCCTTGGGAATTCCGAGATGATCGAGCAAGGCCGCGATGTCGTCGGCCCAGCGCTCCCACGACAGCTCGCCGTGAAAGTGCGACTTCCCCGCCGCGCGCAGATCGGGCGCGATCAAGCGATGCGTCTCGCTAAGGCCGATCACGCGCAGCGCGGCCCGATGATCGGCAAGCCCACCGTGGATGAACACCACGGGCGTGCTCGTCGGATGACCGAACTCGCGTGCGAATAACTGCGCACCACCACACTCGAAAGCGATTTCCATCGTCGACTCCCGAAAAGACAAAACGCCAACCGAGATGGTCAGCGCCTATCCAGGTAGTAACAACTCAAACGCGTTTGAGCAAGGCCTTCAGGTTCGGGCTCGACTCGCCCTTGCCCATCTGCGCCAGCTCGTACTTGTTCGTGTCGAACGGCTTCGACCGGGTGATCAAGTGAACGTGCGCGCCGAGCGCTTTCGGCATCGCCAGATCGAGCTCCCAGATATCACCGCACACGAGCAGCTCGTCGATCGGAAAGCCGGTCGCCTTGTATTCCGTGAACACGTCGCAGATCGCCTTCATGTACGACGCGCGCCGCTGATAGATCGGCCGATTCACACCCTTCACCGCGATCGACGGCGCGAGCGCTTCGAACTTCGCGCGCGCGTCATCACCCACCGTCGATCCCAACGGCAGCTCGCCGACCATCATCTTCGCCGCGTTGCCGATCACGTGGATCTTCTTGCGCTCGGCCGCGTGCTTCACCATCAGCTCGTCGAGCCGCGCACTGACCTTGTCCGTGCTCGAGTTCGAGACGAACGCGACGTTGATCTTCTTCTTCAACAGACCGACCAACACCTCGACGAGCTCCGGCCGGAACGGCGCCTGATTCAGCGCGTACGCCTTGCCGAACAACATCGGATCGATCGCACCGATCGCGCCTTCACGCTGGAGCAGCCGCGCCGCTTCGAACGTCAGGATGTACGGATCCGCATTCGCCGGCGCCGTCGACGGTGCATCGAACAACGTCCATCCCGCCGTCGGCGCAGCCTTGCGCACGGTCTTTAGCGCCCGATCCCAATCGTCGGCCTTCGCACCGACGCCGAACCGATAGTTCTCGATGAACCGCTCCTGGATCTTCTCGATCTGCGTACACGTTCCGTCGAAATCCAAGATCACGTAGCGAATGGCCATGACGCGGCCAATCTAGCTCAGCCCTGGTCGGACTTGGACATGTCGGCCACGAGCTTGCGCATGAACAGCTCGATGTTCTGCTTGAGCGCAGGATCGTCACACACCGGCAACGCCCGCCGCCAGGTCTCCACCGCCCGCGCACGCAGCCCCTGCCGGAAGTACAAATACGCGAGCCGCGTCAGCGCCGGAAAATACTGCGGCGTGAGCTCGACCGTCGCCTCGTACTCGTCGACCGCTTCGTTGAACCGCGACGCCCGCTGCAACATGTTCGCGAGCATGAAGTGCAGCTTCGGCGACGCCGGATCCGTCACGAGCGCACCACGGAGCTTGCTGATCGCACCGTCGATATCGCCGTTGTGATACCGGCCCACCGCCTCCGCCAACACCGCCTCGTGATCCGCGCGGTCTTCCGCCGGCGACAGATCGCGAATCATCCGATGCAGCCGCCGCGGATCGAGCGGCTTCTCGATGTAGCCATCCGCCGCGTGGCGTTGCAGCACGTCCTCGGGCACCTGCCCGCTATCGATCACGCTCGTCGTGATCACGACCTTCGTCGCCAACAGGCGCTTGCTCTTCTTGATCGCGCGACATAGCTGCAGCCCGTCGATCTCCGGCGACGCGATATCCGCGAACACCAGATCGAAGAACAAGTGCGACATCAGCTCGACCGCCTGCGTGCCCGTCGACGCCGCCTGACATTCCCACCCGAGCTTCTCGAGCTCGTTCACCAACTGGATCCGCCCCGGTGGATCCGGATCCACGACGAGAGCGCGCGTGGTCGTACTCCGTTCGGCCGCGGCCGCCCGCAACCGATCGAGATCCGCCGTGATGATCGCCGTCTTCTCGACCGCGGCCGCGTCGTCGTCGGTGCTCGTCAGCACGTGCCAATCACCGGTCAACGTGTTCGCCGCGAGATCCTCCGACGGCAGCTCGTCGTCATCTTCGATCGATCGCGCCGCGTCGGCCGCGAGCGCGAGCTGCGCCCGGCGATGCTCGTCGTTGCTCGGTTGCTCGCCACTCGGATGGACGACCGAAAGCCACGGCCCACTGCGCTCGGCTTCCGAGCCGAACAGGTAGCCTTCGCCGGCACGCCACCGCGCGAACGCCTGCCGGATCGTCCGCGCGAGCGTGATATCGAGCGCGATCCGGAGCTCGACGTTCTTGCCACGCGCCGCCCCGAGCTCGCGCGCCGGCACGATCGCGTCTTCGGGCCGCGCCGCCGCGACCACCAACGATCGATCATCCTCGAACACGACCAGCGCGTTGAAGATCCGCGCCCACTCGATCGAGACGTGCTCGATCGCCGCCAGCTGGATCACCGACTCGTCGAACACGATCGCCGGCCAACCGGTCTGCATCGCCAACACGCCGGCGAGGTCGCGCTCGCTCGCATAGCCCAGCGCGTAGAGCTCGCTCACGACCGGGTGCCGACCCGACTGCCGCGCGAGGGCGTCCGACAGCGCACTGGCATCGATCACACCCTGTGCGATCAACAGCTGCCCGATAGAACCTCGCACCTGCCTGTCAGCGTATCAAAGTAACTAGTTGAAATCGCGTTTCCAGAGACGCCAGCGCAGCAGCCTGCGATCGGATCTCTCGTCGATTTGAGTGGCCATGACGCATATGGCTGATATCCTCCGCTGCCCTCAGAGCAGGCGTAAAAAGCGTGACATCCTGGCGCAGCTCGAGACGCTATCGAAACCTATCCAATAGCGAATCAAGCTCACAGAATCCCAACGGATTCTCGGGATCACCAAACCCCTGGCACCAGCATTGCTCATAGCTGGAGCCGATAACCTTAGAAAGTGAAAACCTGATGACGAATGACTTCAAGATCGGCGAGAAGGCTGTCTACCCCGCCCACGGCGTGGCGGAGGTGATCGGCATCGAGAAGAAGGAGATCAACACCACGGTGTGCTCCTTCTACGTCTTGAAGGTGCTCGCCACCGGGATGCAGATCCTGGTTCCGAAAGATAAGGCGGACCAAGTGGGCCTACGCCCGGTCGCCACGTCGGCGGAGATCGAGGACGTGTTCGACATCCTTCGCGAGAAGGACGTGCACATCGACAAGCAGACCTGGAACCGCCGCTATCGGGGTTTCATGGAGAAGATCAAGACGGGATCGCTCTTCGACGTCGCCGAGGTCTATCGCGACCTGTATCGCCTGAAGAGCAGCAAAGTCCTGTCGTTCGGCGAGCGTAAGATGCTCGACAACGCAAAACAGCTCATCGTGAAAGAGCTGGCGGTCGCTCGTAAGTGGACCGAAGAGAAGGTCGAGAGCGAGCTGGAAAAAGCCTGCGCTTGAATTGCGTCGAGTGCCCGTGGTAGGGCACTCCGCGAATGCAGGTTCACGTCGCAAAAGCAGAGCTTTGGACGCTGCCCGTGGACGCCGTGGTCAACCCGGCGAACAGCTTGGGCATCATGGGCGGAGGGATCGGCGGCTCACTTCGCCGGCAAGGTGGCGATGTGATTCAGCAGGCCGCGATGGCCGCTGCCCCGATCGCAGTCGGCGCCGCGCTGGTCACCACGGCGGGTCAACTTCCGGCGAAGAACGTCATCCACGTTCCGACGATGGAAGAGCCTGGGATGATGATCGGCGCCGAGAACGTCCGCCGCGCCGCCCGCGCCGCGTTGATCGCCGCCGACCGCAACAACTTCAAGGTCATCGCGATCCCGGGCATCGGGACCGATCTCGGCAACGTGCCGATCGACGAAGCCGCTCGCGCGATCGTCGAAGAGGTCCGCGCCCACCGCCGGCCGAACCCCGAGACCATCTATCTCGTCGACTTGAACGAGGAGATGATCGCTGCGCTCGAAGACGCGCTCCGCAACGCCCAAGCGAACCTCTAAGCCGCGATCACTCCACCGGAAATTCCGGCGTGAGCTGATTGACCAGTATTACCGGCGCCATATACTGCGCTCGCTTTGCAGCTACAGGCTTACTTCCCTGCCGGCGTGGCCATCCTCGCAGCTGTGCTGTTCTGCGGGTTGTTCACCGTACTGGCTCAGTTCATCGGCCCCAAAGCCACTAACCCCGAGAAGCTCAAGCCGTTCGAATGCGGTAGCGAGCCGATCGGATCACCGCGCGGGAGGTACTCCGTGCGGTTCTATCAGGTCGCGATCCTGTTCCTCGTGTTCGATATCGAGGCCGCGTTCATGTACCCGTGGGCGGTCCTCTACAACAACCTCTCGCACACGATGGGACCGAACGGTCCGATGGTCAGCGTATTCGGCTTTGCTGAAATGCTGCTGTTCGTCGCGATCCTCGTTGTCGCGCTCGCGTACGTCTGGCGAAAGAAGGCAATCGGATGGGAGTAGAGCTCACCACCACTCGCCTCGAAGATGCTGCGAAGTGGGCGAAGCAAGGCAAGCTCGCACGCGTCCCCGATTGGGGCCGTAAGTTCTCGCTGTTCACGTATCCGTTCGTCACCGCGTGCTGCGGCATGGAGTTCATGTCCGTCGCCGCGCCGAAGTACGACATCGCTCGGTTCGGCGCCGAGTTCCCGCGGTTCTCGCCGCGCCAGTCGGACCTCTTGATGATCGTCGGAACGATCACCGAGAAGCAGGGCCCGGCGCTCAAGCGCGTCTACGATCAGATGGCCGAGCCCAAGTGGGTCATCGCGTTTGGCGTGTGCGCGTCGACCGGCGGCTTCTATCAGAACTATCACGCGATGCCGGGCGCCGATCAGGTGATTCCCGTCGACGTTTACATCCCGGGCTGCCCACCGCGGCCCGAGCAAGTGCTCGACGCGCTGATGATGTTGATGGATCGCATCCAAGACGGACGCGGTCACAGCCAGCTCCGCCTGAAGCGCGAAGCCATGCTCGCTCAGAAGGCCGAGGAGTAGACCATGTCGCAGAAGGTCCTCGACGCGCTCGTGGCTGCCATGCCGGGCGCTGTCGTTCGTACGGGCACCGCTCACGGCGACGAGATCGCGTGGGTGAAGCGCGAAGAGCTCGTCAACGTGGCGAAGTGGCTGCGGGACGATCCGAAGATGGCGTTCGACTCGCCGGTGTTCTGCACGTGCATCGATTGGCTCGATTGGAAGCCGATGCATCGTCCGCCGAGCGAAGCGTGGAACGAGACCAAGCCGCGCTACACGGTTTGCTATCAGCTGCGCTCGATCACGCACAAGCATCGCATCCGTCTCGAGGTCGAGCTGCCGGAAGCGGATCCGCGCTGCCCGTCGCTCGCGGATCTATGGCCGGCGTTCAACTGGCAAGAGCGCGAGACGTTCGACATGTACGGGATCCGGTTCGAAGGCCATCCCGATCTGCGCCGGATCTTCCTGTACGAAGAGTTCGTCGGGTATCCGCTCCGCAAGGACTATCCGAAAGAGAAGCGGCAGCCGCTCGTGCGTCGCGATGATCTCCCGATCAATCCGATCAAAGGCCCGCACGCCGGGGAGCACAAGTAATGGCGGACGCGCAGTCACTGAAGCAGTTGGTGTTGGGTCGTAAAGACGTCCAAGACCTCTCGGATACCGAGACCGAGCTCCCGCCGGATCTCATGACCGTGAACATGGGCCCGTCGCATCCCGCGATGCACGGCACCGTGCGCATCGTCCTCACCGTCGACGGCGAAAAGATCGTCAAGGGCGATGTCCAGCCCGGCTATCTCCACCGCTGCTTCGAAAAAGAATCCGAGCACGCCACGTACACGCAGGTGTTCCCGTACACGGACCGCCTCAACTACGTGTCGCCGATGATCAACAACTGCGGCTGGGCGATGGCCGTCGAGAAGTTGCTCGGCCTGAACGGCAAGCTGCCGCGCCGCGCGGAGTACATCCGCGTGATCGTCAGCGAGATGTCGCGGATCACCGATCACCTGACGTGCGTCGGTGCCTCGGCGATGGAGCTCGGCGCGTTCACGCCGTTCCTCTATCTGTTGAAGTCGCGCGAGTGGTTGTACGAGCTGCTCGAGGAAGTTTCGGGCGCGCGCCTGACTCACTCGTACGTTCGCGTCGGCGGCGTGTCGAAGGATCTGCCGGCGGGCTTCGCGGGCAAGCTCACGCACACGCTCGACAAGATCCGCGACGTGATGGTCGAGTGCGAGAACCTCCTCAACAACAACAAGATCTTCCGGGACCGCATGGCGGGCATCGGTGCGATCTCGAAGGCGGATGCGATCGCCACCGGCTGCGTCGGTCCGATCGCGCGGTCGGCCGGCGTCGATTACGACGTTCGTCGCGACTTCCCGTATTCGGTCTATCCCGAGGTCGAGTTCGACGTGCCGCTCGGCACCACGGGTGATTGTTACGACCGCTATCTCTGCCGCTTGGCGGAGCTGAAGCAGTCGATGTCGATCATCCGCCAGTGCCTCGCGCAAATCCCCGAGGGCCCGGTGATGACGGACGATCATCGCGTGGCGTTGCCGGCGAAGCAGGCCGCGTACAACACGATCGAATCGATGATCCGTCACTTCAAGCACATCATGGATGGTGTGCGCGTGCCCGCCGGCGAAACCTACGCGTTCGTCGAGGGTGGCAACGGCGAGCTCGGCTTCTTCATCGTCGCCGATGGCACGGGTCGTCCGTACAAGGCGTACGTCCGGTCGCCGTCGTTCGTGCATCTCTCGACGGCAGAGCAACTGTTCAAGGGTCACTTCATTGCCGACGTCGTGCCGATCTTCGGCATGATCAACATGATCGGCGGAGAGTGCGACAAGTGAGCGAAACGGTAACTCTCACGATCGACGGCCAGTCGGTCACCGTGCCGAAGGGGACGAACGTCCTCGAAGCGGCGAAGTTGCTCGGCAACGACATCAGCGCGTTCTGCTACCACCCGGGCCTCCCGGTCGTGGCGCAGTGCCGCCAGTGCCTCGTGTCGATCGAGAAGAACCCGAAGCTCCAGCCGAGCTGCCAGCAGATCGTCGGCGAGGGCATGGTCGTTCATACGACCGACCCGCAGTCCACGCTCGCTCGCAAGCAGCTGCTCGAGTTCACGCTCGTCAACCATCCGATCGATTGCCCGATCTGCGACAAGGCCGGCGAGTGCACGCTCCAGAAGCTGTACTTCGATCACGACAACGCGGATTCGCGCGTCGATACGAATAAGGTCCACAAGGCGAAGGCCGTCGATCTCGGACCGCACATCGTGCTCGATCAAGAGCGCTGCATCCTGTGCTCGCGCTGCATTCGCACGTGCGATGCCGTCTCCGGTCAGCACCAGCTCGAGTTCGCCCATCGCGGCGATCACGAGATCCTGACCACGGCGCCGGGCGAGCAGCTCGACAACGCGTACTCGTTGAACACCGTCGATGTCTGTCCGGTCGGTGCGCTGACCGCGAAGGACTTCCGGTTCACGATGCGCGCGTGGGAGCTCGAGGCCACGCCGTCGGTCTGTAACGGTTGCGCCACGGGCTGCAACATCGAGATCCATCACAAGAACGAGCGCGCCTGGCGCTTGGTCCCGCGGCTCAACACCGAGGTGAACCAGTACTGGATGTGCGACGAAGGCCGGTTCACGTATCACGCGCTCCGCGAAGAGCGCTTGAGCGCGGTGACCGTCGATGGCTTGCCGTCGAGCTGGGATAAGGCGATCGCGGCGTCGGTGTCGAAGCTCGGGGTTCACCTGAACAACGGCGCGGTCGGCGTGGTGCTGTCGGCGCTGCACTCGAACGAAGACAACTACGCGCTCGCGAAGCTCGCGAAGGCGTGGAACGCGCAGCACGTGTATGTCACTGGCAAGCCAGCTGTGCCGGCGCGTGCCGATGGTCGGTTGCGCGTCGCGGACGTGAATCCGAACATGGCCGGCGTGAAGGCGATCTGCGAAGCGCTCGGCCTCAACGCGATTCCGTCGCTCGAGCTCGATCGCGGCGTGCCGCCGAACCTGCGCGCCCTCGTGATCCTCGGCGATGTCGTCCCGGGTCTCGATGCCACGCGCGTGAAGGAGCTCGAGGTCATCTCGATCGCCACGCACGAGCGCGGCGTCGTCACGGGCGCGAAGGTCGCCCTGCCCTGCGCGGCATGGGCCGAGACCGGTGCCACCACCACGAACGCGAAGGGTCTCGTGCAACGCATGCACGCGGCGTTCGCTCCGCCGGGTGGCGCGATCGCGGGCTGGGAAGCCGTCGTGCGGTTGGGTGCGGCCACCGGCCAGAAGCTCGGCTGGACGCACGCGCGCGACGTGTTCAAGGACATGACGGCCACCGTTGCCGCATGGAAAGACCTGACGTGGCAGCGCGACGTTCGTCCGCTCGCACTGCGCTTCGCCGGGAGCCGCGGATGAAGAAGGTAATTTTAATCGCTCTTCTCTGTTTAGGCGCGCTCGGTGCATGTCACGCCGGCGACGAGAACGGCGTCAAGTCCGTCGCCTGCCCCGAGGTGACACGCGAAAATCCCACGCCGCAGTTCACGCCGATCATCGTCGCGGATAGCGGCCTGTCGACGTCGAACAACCAGCACACCGGCGACGTCTCGATCAACACGAACGACATCGTCAAGTTCATGTTGGATCAGGGCCAGTCGATCAGCCCGGGTCACGCCACCGCGGACAAGACCACGGTCGCGAAGGCGCTGACCACGACCGAGCCGAAGTGCTTCCAGTTCACGGCGAACGGCGAGTACGGCTATCACTCGGCCAACTACGACGGCACCGTCTACGTGCGTAATGGAATCTGGGAATCCGTCATGGGGATCCTGGATAGCGCCGCCGTCAAGTGGGTGTTCCTGATCCTCGCGCTCGTCATGCCGCTCGCGTCGCTGCTCACGTGGGCCGAGCGTCGGCAGTCGGCGATGATGCAGGACCGCCTCGGTCCGAACCGCGCGAACATCGGTCCGATCAAGTTGAAGGGCATCCTTCACTTCGTCGCCGACGCGCTGAAGATGATCTTCAAGGAAGACTTCATCCCGGCGAACGTCCACAAGGGTCTGTTCGCACTCGCCCCGCTGATCTCGATCGCGCCGGTGTTGATCGCGTTCTGCATCATCCCGTTCGGTCCCACGGTCTATCCGTACGCGGTTACCCACGTGCTCGGTACGAACCCGTCGGCGGCCGAGCTCGCGGATCCGATTCGCCTGCAGATCTTCTCGTCGGATTTCGGCCTGATCTTCTACTTCGCGGTGCTCACGCTCGCGAACTACGGCGGCACGATTGCCGGCTGGTCGTCCTACAACAAGTGGGCGCTGCTCGGTGGCTTGCGGTCGTCGTCGCAGATGATGTCGTACGAAGTGTCGATGGGCTTCTCGCTCATGGGCGTGTTCCTGATCACCGGCACGCTCGAGCCGGGTCTGCTCGTTTCGCACGGCGCGTCGGAGACGATGTCGGCGGCGAATCCGGCGAACTGGTTGTTCCTGTGGCAACCGGTCGGCCTCGTCCTGTTCTTCACCGCGGCGATCGCTGAAACCAAGCGCGCGCCGTTCGACATCCCGGAAGGCGAGCCCGAGATCATCGGCTACTTCGTCGAGTACTCCGGCATGCGCTGGGGCATCTTCTTCCTCGCCGAGTTCATCGAGGTCGTGTTCATCGCTGCGGTGATCACCACGGTGTTCTTCGGTGGCTGGCAGGTGCCGTTCCTCGAGGCGGATGGCTTCCACGCGTTCGGTTCGTACGCTCCGCTGCCGCACGGCATCGTCGCGCTGATGCAGATCGGTGCGTTCGGGGCGAAGGTCGTGTTCTTCTGCTGGTTCCAGCTGATGGTGCGGTGGACGCTGCCGCGGTTCCGCGCCGATCAGTTGATGAACCTCGGTTGGAAGGTCCTGCTCCCCACGTCGCTCGTGTGGATCATGTTCACGGCGCTCCTCAAACTTCTCCTCATGGCCTGAGGTTCAAACCATGTCATCCGCACACGAAGTAGTTGAAGAGCACGACGGACCCAAGGTCGTTGCCGAGCATACGAGCTCGGGCGGCAAGAAGGTTCGCTCGGTGATGGTCGTGCGTCCCGACGCGCAGGACACCTCGTTCCTCGCCGCGGGCGCGAAGGGCTTCTCGATCACGCTGAAGCACTTCGCGAAGAATCTGTTCGCGCCGCTTCGCAAGAAGGAAGACCGCGCGCGCTCCGGTGCACCGACGGATCACACGATCAACGAGATCGAGACCGTCCAGTATCCCGAAGAGAAGGTCACGTACCCGGAGCGGTTCCGCGGTCTGCACCGGCTCACGTTGCGCGATGACGGCGCGGTCCGTTGCGTCGCGTGCATGTGCTGTCCCACGGTGTGCCCCGCGCACTGCATCACGATCATCCCGGAAGAGTCGGACTCGAAGTCGATCGAGAAGCGCCCGGCGGTGTTCGAGATCGACGAGCTCCGCTGTGTCGTTTGCGGTCTGTGCGTCGAGGCGTGTCCGTGCGATGCGATTCGGATGGATACCGGCATTCACGCGGGTCCGGTCGAGGATCGTGGTGATGCGATCGAGACCAAGGAATCGATGCTGAAGCGCGGCGTGAAGTCGATCGCGCACCAGGGCGGCGAAGGCCCGAACTGGCGCGAGCACAAGTAGCTCGTCAGCATCGCGACGTCCACGGCCACCTTCGGGTGGCCGTTTTGGTTCCGGACTACTGCTTCGCGAGTTGCGTCGCGAAGTCGCGTTCCGCTTCGTCGAGAAGCGTGGTCCAGGCCGTCGGATGGAGGAGCTCGGCCGCCGGATCGTCGGGATGCGTGATCAACGCGATATCGGGCGACAACTTCCGAAGCTTCGCGAACGTCGCTCGTGTATCCGCGATCAACGCCGGCGTGAGCCTCACGCTGTCGTTCGGTCGCGCGCACCCGTAGATCGCGATCGTCTTCACCGCGTGGATCATCCACACCGTGCACCCCGGCGTGTGCCCCGGTGCTGCGATCGCGTCCAGCGATACATCGCCCATGTCGAGATGGTCGCCATCGTCGAGGATCCGATCCACGCGCACCGGCTCCCAGCCTTCGTCGTGCAACGGCGACAAGTCGACACCGGTCCGCACGGCTTCGGCATCCGCGCGCATCACCATCACCTGCGCGTCGAAGCGGCGCTCCAGTGCGGCGTGGCTGCCGACGTGATCGTAGTGGGCGTGGGTACACAGCAGGGTCTTCGGCGGAGCAAGGTGGAGTTGTGCGAGACCGTTGGCGATCACGCGCTCCATCTCGCGGGTACCGCTATCGATCAGGACGTTGCCTTTCGAAGTCGTGATCACGAACGACGAGATGTGCTGCGCACCCACGTAATAGACATGATCGGTGATCTGAAATGGCGCGACCGGTGCGCTCCACTCGCCGTGCAACGCGGCGTTCGGGCGCGCGCCGCACGCGACCAGGACGAGGAGCAGAGAGCGCAGCACCGCGTAATGGTACGGCCATGACCGCGGTGGCTCAAATTGTCGACGTTCGCGGCTCATGGGGCTGCGGGGGCGCAGGCCAATGAAAGTCGGCGCAATTGAATCGCTCACCTCGTGGCATCAACATCGTCGACCACAGCTAAGTCCGCGCGACTAAGAATCGCGCCAAGAATCTACCAATCGTCGTCGAGAAAACTGTTTGCACGAGCGTGACTTTCTCGATCGAGTGACTAGAAAGGAATGTGTGGCCGCGCGCTGAACAAGCGCGTGCAACTCGAGCGTCGAGGTCGATCGTGGGACGTGCGTTGAGAAAACATCTGCAGCAGTGCTTCGCGATTTACTCGAAGCCACTCGACAAGAACGGCCAGCTGCGCGGCGCGCGAAAAGGCGAACGTCGCAAAGGTGTGGGTCGACCGAAGCGTGGCGAGCGTGCGAGCGAACGGCATCGCAAACGAGGTGACTTCGCGGCACGCGAGCCGATTCACGTCATCGTGCGCGCTACTCGGGATGTCCAACCGCTGCGTCGCACAGCACTCTACAAGGCGATTCGGCGAGCCACGGAGGTCGTTGCTCGTCGCAATGACATGAGGATCGTCGAGCTCAGCATTCAGAACACGCACATTCATCTGATGTGCGAGGCCCGCGATCGCACCTCGCTCGCGAAAGGTATGCAGTCCTTCGGTGTGTCGGCGGCCCGCAACATCAATACGGCCCTGTTGCGCGAGGCGATTGCGCGCGGCGAACGCGATGCTACTGCGCGCCGGGGTCCCGTGATCGCGGATCGCTACCACGCGTGTGTGTTGAAGACGCCGAGGCAGGTGCGAAACTGCCTCGCGTACATCTTGAACAACTGGCGGCACCATCGCGTCGATCGCAATCACGCGTGGCCCTGCGATCCGTATTCGAGTGGTCCGGTCTTCACGGGGTGGCGTGAACTCGGTGGCAAAGCGCTGGCATTGCCGTCGCTGTATCGGCCACTCGTGGTGACGCCTGCGTCGACGTGGTTGTTGCGCGTCGGCTGGAAGCTTCGAAATGGCAACGTGAGCCTCTACGAAGTACCCGGTGACAACGACGGGCTCGAACCGCGCTCGAGACCGCTCAAGGGAACGGTCGTTGGCGCAGGTAGATCGTAGCCGGTCGTTTGCGCTCAGCCTTTGCGATCTTGTTTTGTTCGATCAACCGAGTCACTGAAAGGCTGCGAGCAAACAGACGGCTACGATCTACCTGAAGTCTCGGCCAATCCTTTTGGGAGACTGCCGTCTGCACGCGTTAGCATCATGAGATGAAGTGGTTCTGGATCGTCGCGATGCTGTGCGCGACAGCCGGAGCAGATACCGGCGGCAGCACCGGCGGCGGCAATTGGCAGCGATCGCAGCCGACGCCGAGGATTGGGCGCGGCGGTGGCGGTGGCGGCGGCGGCGGCGGAACGAGCTCGTCGTCGTTTCCGGATCAGACGTTCGATACGTCGTCATCGACCGGATCGAGCGGGCCGATCGGTTGGGTGTTCCTGGCCTTCGTCGGCGGATGCGCGATCGCGTTGGTGCTCCTCCGGTTCGAGAAGCGCGCCAACCAACGGCGCGAGATGCGCGAAGCCGAGGCCCGCGTTCGCGCGCGGTTCGCGGAACAAGGCCTCATCATGCCCGGCGACCCTGGCTACGTTCCGATCCCAGCTTCCGCGCCCGCACCACAATTGGCGATCACGCCCGCACCCACACCGGTCGAGCATCCGCGCGCGATGATGTTGCGATTCGCGATCGATAGCCACGCACGCGCACGCGTCCAAGCCGGTCTCGCGCGATCGAGTGACGTCGCTGGTGTCGCCGCGCTCGTGCTGTCGATGCGCGATGATTGGTTCTACGCCGGAGCGGACGACGGCAACGCGGACGCCGCATTCGCACAACCGCGATACGGCCAGCGTAGCCTCTCGCAGATTCCACCGACCGCACCGGCCGCGAATACGGGACTCGTCCTCGTCTCGATCTACGTCGTGACGCACGTCGCTCTGCCACCGGTTCGCGAAGTGCCGAGCGGCATCGAGCTGTGCGCCGCCCTCGAAGCAGTCGTCGCGCTCTCGCCCGCCGACATCGTGCGATCGAGTATTTCCTGGAATCCATCGAACACCGAGCTCGAAGTCATGCCACGCAATCAGCGCGAGCCCGAGTTCATCGCGATGCGCCCGGCCTCATGAGCCACGCGATCGCAGCCACACCGGCAGCAACGAGCTCGCGATCGTTTACCGCGGGGATCGCGGCACCGAGCGCCCGCGCGGCGATGTCGGCGAGCGAGGTCGCGTATCTCGTCGGCTTTAGCGAGCCGCCCGCGTTCTTCAAAGCGTTCAAGCGCTGGACCGGGATGACGCCCGGCGAGTTTCAGGCGACGTAACAACCGCGTTTCACGCCGGGGCGCGATGCCCGCGATTCGTGATATCGGGCGCATGGTTCGGCAGCCTGGCAACCGCGGTAGCCGGGTCGCGCCGCTGGTGTTTCGGCACGTTGCAGGGGCACGGCCGCTGCAATTCGCCCTGCCCATGATGAGGATCATGCTGGGCGCTGTCGTGTTCGGTTCGCTGATTGGCGGGTGTGCGACGGAGCCGGAGACCCCGGCCTATCCGTTTCCGGACGGCGAATCGCCGGTCGGCAAGGGCGACACGATCACCGCACTGCCGGTCCAGATGAACGCGCCGACCGCGGGATCGTTCACGCAGCAGATCGATCACGACTCGCAACAGGGCACGTTCAATCAACGGTTCTGGTACTCGACCGAATTCACCAAGGGCGATCCGAACGCACCGGTGCTGTTCTACTTCTGCGGCGAGGCCGCGTGCGATCCGGGCTACGCGTTGACGATGGCCGATGCCGCGTACTCGCTGAACGCCGCGGTCGTGGTGCTCGAGCATCGCTACTACGGCGAGTCGAAGCCGTATCCCGACTACACGCTCGACCACATGAAGTACCTCACGATCCACAACGCGCTCGAAGACGGCGCCGCGTTCGAGACGTACGCGAAGACGAACCTGCCGCTCGCCGGCAAGTGGATCGCGGTCGGCGGAAGCTATCCCGGCATGCTCGCCGCGTTCTATCGCGAGACGCATCCCGAGCTCGTCGTCGGTGCGTGGGCATCGTCGGCGCCGGTGCAGGTCACGCAAGCGTTCTCGGGCTACGACATGATCGCGTCGAAGGCGCTCGGTCAGCCGTGCCTCCAGCTATTCCAACAGGTCTTGAAAGAGGCCGGCACCGCGTACGACGATCCGACGCAGAAGGATCAACTCTCGATGGCGCTGTTCGGCGCACCAGCGCCGGCGACGAAGACCGACTTCCTGTCGTACTTCTCGAACTACGCCGAAGGTGCCGCGCAGTACGGCAACGAACGCAAGCTGTGTGCGGCGCTCGAGCAAGAGTCCGATCCGATGACGGGCTTCCAGGAATATCTGTACCCGCCGATCGCCGGCGTGGATCCGAGCGTGCCGAACGGCCCGACCGCGGAGCCCGGCACGCACGCGAATCCGGCACCGTCGCGCGGCAAGATCATCTCGAAGCTCGTCGCGCCGGACGTGCTCGGCGACTTCACCGGCAACGAGTGGTTCTACCAGGTGTGCACCGAGGTCGGCTTCTTCCAGATCAAGAACAGCGATCGCACGCAATCGATCATGGCCGATGGCATCACGACGCAGTACTGGACGGATCTGTGCAACCAGTACGTCGGCAAGCAGCCGGCGATCGATGCCACGCGCACCGCGTTCGTCGACAAGCTCGACCAGGGCATGGTCTCGAACGTGTTGTTCGTCAACGGCTCGAACGATCCGTGGTCGTCGCTGTCGTACACGGACTCGGCCGCGCCGGCCGGCCTCTCGACCCTGGTCGTCGCGACGGGTAGCCACTGCGAGGACCTCGAATCGCTGACGCTCGATAGCGTCCTCGGCGTGTTCAAGGCGCACAAGGAGTTCTACGACCTCGCGACGACGGTCTGGCTGAAGTAACGTCCGCCGCGTGAAGTGGTCGTTGTTGCTGTTGATCGCGTGCGGTAACGCCGATCCGAAACCACCGGCCCCCGACCCCGAACGCATCGTCGCACCGGCCGGCACGAAGCGACGAAGAATCTGCCCGAGACCAAATCGATCCAGACCGACATCTGCGATCACGTCGATCGGAAAGAGCTCGCGAAGATCCTCGGCGAGCGCGAGATCTTCGCCGGCACGCCGAACGGCCTGCTCCTACCGAACGCCATGCCGCACTACGTCGAGTGCTCGTGGACGCTCCATCCCGGGACGTTCTGGGACGAGGTTTCGTTCAACGTCACGTTGCCCGCCGAGCTCGAGAAGGTCGATCCGATGATCGCGAAGGCAGGCAGCGATTACGTCGGCTACGTCTGGAAGGACTGGCCCGCTGCGCTCTCGATCGGGCGGCCGGCCCAGGGCGCGTCCGAGGACGATGGCCTCCACCTCCAGACGATCGCGAACGGCGTCCGGCTCGAAGTCGCCCTCGAGCTCAAACACGAACGGCCGTGGGGCGATGCGAAGGCGCTGGCGGCGATCGCGAAACACGTGCTCCAAGCGTTGCCCGCAGACGTCGCGACGAAGCTCTAGAAGTGTGATGCTCGGGGCGGTGGCCGAGAATCGCCGACACTACAAGTTCTACGACTTCATCATGGTCGCGTTCGTGACCGTGCTCTTGTGCTCGAACCTGATCGGGCCCGGTAAGACCTGCATCGTCTTCGGCATCACGTTCGGTGCCGGCAACCTGTTCTTCCCGATCAGCTACATCTTCGGCGACGTCCTCACCGAGGTGTACGGCTTCGCACGCGCTCGCAAGGTGATCTGGGCCGGGTTCGGCGCCATGATCTTCGCGACCGTGATGGGTCAGTTCGTGATCCACGCGCCCGCGGATCCGAACGAGCCTTACAACAAGGTCATCGGGCCCGCGCTCGAGATCGTGTTCGGCAACACGTGGCGGATCGTGGTCGGCTCGATCATCGCGTTCTGGGTCGGCGACTTCGTCAATTGCTACGTGATGGCGAAGATGAAGCTGTGGACCAAGGGCAAGCACTTGTGGACGCGCACGATCGGCTCCACGTTCGTCAGCCAGCTCGTCGATAGCGCGCTGTTCTATCCGATCGCGTTCTTCGGCATCTGGTCGACCAGCACGCTCGTCGGCGTGGTGTTGTTCAACTGGTGCTTCAAGGTCGGCGTCGAGGTCGTGCTCACGCCGCTCACCTACGCGATCGTCAACTGGTTGAAGAAGGCCGAGGGCGAGGACTACTTCGACAACGCGACCGAGTTCACGCCGTTTAGCCTGAAGGACTAGTACTGCATCGCGATCGTCATCGCGACCGCGCCCGCGTCGTAGTGGAACTTGCAGTCGCCGAACGACGGCGCCGAAAATTTCGGACGGACATCGTTCGAAAACCCGTAGCCCTCCTCGGGAATGCCGAGCGCGTTCTTCTGGAACACGTTGTCGTTGTTCTCGTCGTGATGGATCACGATCGCGTAGTCCTTCGCCCGCTCGACACCGCGAAACACGCACGTACTGGAGCTCGGCGAGCTCACCGCCCGTGCGATCACGTGCGTCTGCGATTCCGGAAACGCGTCGCCGCTGTCGTACAGCGAGCACCGCACCATGCCGTGATCGTCGCGCAGATCTTTGACGTGCACCGTGATCTGGTCAGCGGTGATTCCGGATCCGATCGCGACCTTCTCGACGAGCGGCTGCGGCTCGCCCGACGGCGTTCCGTGACAAGCAACCAAGACAAGCAACGAGAGTTTGGACAGCATGCGCCATCCGACCAGCGCAGATGCATCACCGTTCGGTGGCAAAGCGTGGCGTTGCGAGCGCGCTCACAACGAGGATCTTTTAGTCCTGTGCGGTCGGTCGCACGACAATGTCACCGACATCCACATCCGGCGGTTGCTCGATCGCGAACGCGATCGCACGCGCGATCGCATCCGGCGAGATCGCGATCGCATCCGAGCGCTTCTTGAACGCATCCCGCACGGATGGATCGGCGCGATCGATCAGCTCGGACTTCACGAAGCCGGGATTGATCATCGTCACGCGCAGGTTCGGTCCCGCTTCCTGACGGAGCCCTTCGGTGATCGTGCGAACCGCATTCTTGGTCGCCGCATACACGACTTGAGTCGGAACGATTCGGATGCCCGCGGTCGAGACCACGTTGATGAACTGACCGCTGTTCTGTTTGCGAAACACCGGAAGCGCCGCTGCGATGCCGTGCAGCACACCGCGCAGGTTGACGTCGATCATCTCGTTCCAATCAGCGACCGCGAGATCGTCGATCTTCGACACGAGCGCGACGCCCGCATTACTGACGAGCACGTCCAACCGACCGTGGCGATCGACCGCGTGTCGAACGAGCGCCTGGAGATCCTCGGCCCGCGTGACGTCACACCGAACGAAGCTCGCCGCCGGACCGAGCTCCCGACACAACGCTTCGAGGCGGTCGGTTCGTCGCGCACCGAGAACCACCGTGGCTCCCCGTTCGACCAGGAGCTTTGCGGTCGCGAGCCCGATCCCGCTGCTCGCTCCCGTGATCGCGATGATCTGTTTCATCGCGACACGGTTCCACACGACACGCTCCCCGACTTGGGCGCGCTTGCACAAAAAGAAGCGGCCCCGACCAGCTCGTCACTGATCAGGGCCAAATGAGCACGACTGTCCGACCGTAGGGCGTATCTATCCCCTACTGTTTCAGTAGGTGGGCTCCGCGGTAATTCATCGGGCTTCCTGACGAGCAGGCGTGCACTCCCGAATCAGAGGCAGATCCCTGGATAGAAATATAGGAGATTGATTCGCCCCGGGTCTCGCATCAGAAAGCCCGTGCTCGATTTCTAAACTAAAGACCGCGATCGAAATCGTCAATCGGAAAAAAGCAGGAACAATCACTTTGCGCGAACTGCGCGAGATCCTATCCGCTCGTGCAGTGTGCGCGATCGACGCAGCGCACGATCGAGAACAGCGTTGACCGATTCGCGAGATGGTGCTCTCGCACCGGAGACAACTGATTCCATGTTGCGCGCGACGCGACGCGCACTCCATCGGTTCGCACGGTTACGCTTGGTGTCGGGTTTGCTGAGAGGGACAGGTATGAAGCTCCTGGTGATCGCGTTGGTCATGTCGTGGTCGGCGATCGCGGGTGCGACGATGCCGATCGCCGCTCCATGCAACCAGGAGTCGTTCCTGAAGTCGCTCGATCCGGCGATGCCGCGTTACGCCGATTGCAACCTGATCACGCGCGTGCAGGGCGAGACGGCGCAGTTCGAGGTCGTGCGTCCGATCGGCGTTGGTGGCAACCGCAAGTTCTACACGCGCGAAGAAGCGACGATCGCGAACACGATGCCGAGCTTCTTCGCGTCGCTCGAGACCGCGGCAAAGGCGATCCACATGCGGCTGCCACAACGCACGATGATCGTGCTCGTGACCGAGCCGGCATCGGCCGAGGATCGCAACGCGTGGTTCTCGAACTTCACCGCATGGGAACAAGAACGTTCGGACTGGAACGATCATCACCCCGATCAGACGATCGTCCAGACCTGCGGCATCGCGTATCACTACAAAGATCCGAGCCCGCGCAAGCTGTTCGATGCGGCGCACCAGATCTTTCACTGCATGACCGCGTCGGCGGGCTCGCGGTTCGGCGATGCGGATCAGGATTGGTGGGCCGAAGGCGCGGCAGAGCACTTCGCGAGCATGGTCGTGCCCGGCGGCATGACCGATGTCGATGCGGGCGTATTCAAGGACAACGAGAGCGCGTCGCTGTTCGCACGCGGCAAGGATGCGGTCGTGTTCTTCGACTGGTATGCGGCAAAAGATCCGAAACGTTCCTTGGTCTGGGAACTGATCCTGGCGGTGCGCGGCCAGCCCGCGGACAAGCTGGTCGCCGCGATGCCTCGCAGCGTGCGCGACACCTGGGGCGAGTTCGAGCAGGCGTACTTCGATCACCAGATCCACGAGCCCGCGCAGCCGGCCCACGTGCTCCCGTACTCGACGAAGCAGACGCTGGCCAACACGAAGATCTCGGGCGACAAGACGTTGTGGTTCACGATCGCGCCGTTCCAGATCCGTGGCGAGCGCCTCGAGCTGGTCGCCGGCCACGCGTACGAGATCCACGACGATGGCCCGTGGACGGTGACCTACGCCGGCGAGACCTGGACGCCGCCGGTGATCCACACGTGCGGATCGACGAAGCGACTTCGCCTCGCGTTTGCCGCACCGACGGAGACCACCCACTCGATCCGGATCACGGCGCACCCCGAGGATCCGGCGATCTGTCATCACTGAACGAGCGAGCTGCGCTGACCGCTGGTCACGCGACGAACGTGCGGTACGCGGCTGGTGTACGCGAGCACGTCGCCGATCAACTGGGTCTCGATCGCGCTCGCGTAGACGATGCCCCGCAGCTTGTTGATGATGAGGAGCGCTCGTGCGCGCACCGTCAACGCCGGCGCGATCACGACAAATGGCACCGCCTTGTGCGCGGCCGTCTCGAGCGGCTGCAAGAGATCCTGGACGTCGAGCGGACGATCCTCGATCAAGAGTTGCGGATTCTCGAGGATCGCCTGCCAGCGCTCGACGTCTGTGACCAGATACGCCGACGAGAAGCCGCTATCGATCAGGAGGCCCTCGCCCGTCGGCTCGACGGGGCTTGCTATCGGCGGCAGCGCCGGCGGTTGATCCATCAGGTTGTCGTCGTCGGGAAGGAACAGACCGCCGTAGCGCTCGGGCATCCCGGTAGTCTACTCGCCACACCACGTGCCGGGTGCCGTCGGACACCCGCGAAGCGCGAGCAGGTCCATCGTCAGCGCCACGCCGACGTGGATCAGCACACCGCCCCAGATCGACTTCGTGCGCATCGCGAGCGTGCCGAGGATCAGCCCCGCGCCGATCGCACCCAACGTCTCGGGCAACGGCTTGCCGTAGTGGATCATGCAGTACGGCACGATCATCACGAACACCGCGTTCGAGCCCATCACGCGACGCAGCCCGCGCAGGATGAACCCGCGGAAGAAAAATTCGAGCGCGAGGAACTGCACCGAGTACACGCCTTCCCAGATCCACAAATCCGTCGAGGATCGAGTCGCGAGGCGATAGAACGGATAGGTATGACGAAATGACGGCGTGGTCGAGGCGTAGAGCACCGCCGGCAGCACGCACAAAAACAGGAACACGTAGATCCACAAGTGCTTGAAGAAGCCGTCGAAGCTGACGTGATAGTCGCGCCAGCGATCCTTCGGCCACAGCCAGATGAAGATCGTCGGCATGATCACGTAGCCGGTGACGCGCCAACCGCTCCACCACGCGAAGCTCGCGAGCTCGTAGTAGTGGCGAAACGGCGATTGGATCTGCCAGTTGAACGACGGCCACGTGACCGCGCCGAGCTTGTAGGCCTTGTACGGCGCGAGCGTGAACGTGCGGTCGAAGAATTGCCGATCGCCGATGTACTCCTGGATCGTCAGCGACACCGCGACGAGCGCGAGGATCCCGAGGACCTTCCACGAAAACATCCCGGCTTCACCCGGCGCGCGCTCGGTCTCGGCGTCGATCTTCGCCCATTGGCCGAGCGTGTTCGACCACAGCCAGCTGCGCAGGCCTTTCGTGCGAAGGAGCAAGAACAGATCGAGGCCGATGATATCGACCTGCGCGATGCGGGCCTTCGTCGTCGAAAGGTCGAGCTTGAAGATGCCGTACAACGCCGCCGCACCGAGCCAGACCGCAACGAAGATCGCGATCACGTAATCGATGCGAACGCGCTCTTCCGCACGTGCGGGCGGAGCCACCGACGGAAACGTCGGCGCGGTGACGGCGACGGCCGGCGGCAACTCGGTGCCGGGGATGTCGCCGTCGTCGGAGTTCACTTGCGCGCGCCGATCCACTCTGCCGCACGGCGTAACCGGCGACGCGTGACTTCTTTACCGAGCACGACCATCGTCTCGAACAGGCCGGGTGTGGCCGTCCGCCCAGAAACGGCGTTGCGCAAGAGCGGATAGCCCTGCTTCATCGTCCACGCGAAGTTATCGGCCGGCGGCTTCTTCGGATTCACGATCGGCTGCTCGAGCCACTTCGCCGCGACATCCTCGAGCATCTCCTTCGACCAGCCATCGCGCGCTTCGAACGCCTCGACGAACGTGAGCAGCGCATCCTTGATCTGCTTGTTCGTGAAGCCCTCGACCTTGAACGAGTCCGCGATCGGCGTGTAGTCGAGATCGCCCGAGAAGAAAAACTCGGTGAGCGGGATGAACTCGTGCAACGTCTTCATCCGCGGACGCGCGAGTGGCACGAGCCGTTGGATGTAGTCGTGACCGAGTCGCCAGCTCATCAGGCGATCCGTGAGCTGAGCGTCGTCGAGCCCGTGGATGTAGTGCTCGTTGAAGTGGCCGAGCTTCGTCAGATCGAACACCGGGCCGCCCAGCGACACGCGCTCCCACGAGAAGTTCTGGATCATCTCGTCGAGCGTGAAGAACTCGCGATCGCCACCGAACGACCAGCCCATCGTGCCGAGGAAGTTCAACAACGCCTCCGGCAGATAACCGCTATCGCGATAGAAGTTGATCGAGACCGGATTCTTCCGCTTGCTGATCTTCGTCTTGTCCTTATCCGCATTCCGCAAGAGCGGCATGTGGAAGAACTTCGGCGGCGTCCAACCGAACGCTTGATAGAGCAGCACGTGCTTCGGCGTGGACGACATCCACTCCTCGGCACGTACGACATGCGTGATCTCCATCAGGTGATCGTCGACGACGTTCGCGAGGTGATACGTCGGCAGACCATCCGACTTCAGGAGCACCTGGTCATCGATGTCGCGCACGTCGCGCGCTTGCTCGTTCTCGCGCAGCTCGTCCTTCCACGTCACCGTGCCTTCGAGCGGCACCGCTTGACGGATCACGAACGACTCGCCCGCGGCCGCGCGCTCGTCGGACTGCGCTTTCGGAATCGCGCGGCACAGCCGGTCATAGCCGGTCTTCTTCGCCGCTTCCTGCGCGACGCGCATCTTCGCCAACCGCTCCGCCGTGCAGAAGCAGCGATAGCCGCCACCGTTCGCGAGCAACGTCTTGCCGTATTCGGCGTAGATCGCCCCGCGCTCGCTCTGGCGATATGGCGCGTACGGACCACCGACGTCGGGGCCTTCATCCCAGGTCAAACCGACCCAGTGAAGCGCATCGAAGATCATCTGTTCCGAATCGGCGCGCGCACGCGTCTGATCCGTATCCTCGATGCGGAGAATGAATTTGCCACCCTGTTGCTTCGCGAACGCGTAGTTGAACAGAGCGATGTAAGCAGTTCCGACGTGCGGGTCGCCCGTCGGTGATGGTGCAATTCGCACACGCACTGGCGGCATGGTGCGGTCTTTTAACATGCCGTGATACCTTCAGGAACCCATGGCACCCCTGACGATCAGCGGTACTGTCGTCGAGGTTCATAGCCATTGGACGAGCGGCGGCGAGAGAATCGTTACCGAATCCACGATCGAGGCCCCCGACGGGACGATGACCATCGTCACCCAAGTCGGTGGCACCGCCGATGGCTTGGGTCAGGTCGTGTTCGACAGCATCCCGCTCCTGTCCAAGGGCATGATCGTCGACACGGTCGCGCACACCGACTTCGACCTCTCCGGGATCGAGCACACCGTCCTCGACGCCGCGAAGATTCGCAGCCTCCCACTCGGCTTCGTCCGCACCGGACCCACGAAGGCCGGCAACTACCTCTATTGGGAGTCGGGCTGCATCTACTTGCACCTCGATCAGGCGGGCACCAAAGAAATCCCGGGCGATCAGGAGTTCGGCATCGTCGACACCTGCATCGAGACCTGGAACGACGACACCGCCTCGTGCTCGTACTTGAAGGTGATCGACGCCGGCAAAGGCGACTACGAGGTCAACGGCAAGGACTACACGAAC
Organism: Kofleriaceae bacterium; assembly: GCA_047600425.1. GTDB lineage: Bacteria > Myxococcota_A > Polyangia > Haliangiales > Haliangiaceae > JABFXX01. The sequence continues at coordinate 2,050,243 of JASGLC010000001.1, forward strand.
GTCCTCAAGTTCCGCGACGCGAGCTGGTGCCGCCCAGCCACGAAAGACGATCCGGCGAAGTGCTACTCGGATCAGTCCGCCGGCATCACCACCGCCACGTTCGTCGACGACGGCGGTATGCGCGATGGCGCGATCGTCGACGCGGATATCGAGATCAACGGCGTCAACTTCGCGATCAGCGATAACGGCACCACGCTCGGCACCGACCCCTGCCAGGCCGAGCTCGCGAACACGCTCACCCACGAGCTCGGCCACCTGCACGGGCTCGAGCACACGTGCCTGGCCTCGGGCGATCCGCCTCGGGTCGACGGCAATGGCAACGCGGTGCCGGACTGCGCGGAGACCTCGAACCCCGACATTACCGAAGCCACGATGTACCCCTTTCAGGACTGTGGTGAGACGAAGAAGGAGTCGCTCTCCGAGGACGATATCGACGCGATTTGCACGATCTACCCCACCGCCCAGGACCCGGGGACGTGCGACGAAGTGTCGAAAGGCGGCGGGTGCTGCGATGCCGGCGGCGGTCCCGCGAGCCCGCTGGCCCTGTCCGCGTTGACCCTGCTCGTACTGAAAACTCGACGGCGCCGATAGCCCCGGTAAAATTTGTCGGATGAGTGGCGCGGTCTGTCCAGCGTGCGGTGTCGCCGTGGTGCCGGGCTACGTCAAGTGTCCGAAGTGTCATCGACCGTTGCCGCGGTTCGCGCGCAACTCGATCTCGCCGGTCGGTGGCACCGTCGTCGAGGAAAAGCAATCGAACTGGATGTTGTGGGCGTTCGTCGGGCTCGTCGTCGTCGGCGTCGCGTACTACTTCATTCACAAGGCGTTCGAAGATTATCGACGAGCCGGTCGCGCGATCATGCATCGCGATGCCGGCACCACGGCCGTCGAAGACGAGCAACCGACGCAACCGACCGTCGAGCAACCAGTCGCCGTCCAACCCACGCAACCGACCGGCGTCGCGCCGACGGTCCATGCCGACGATGTCGCGCGCCAGCTGAAGACCACGTTGCAACGCCAACGCCTGTGGTCGACGGTGACGGTGACCGGCGATCACGTCGAAGTTCGCGGGAATGCGTGTGCCGATCCGGGCATGAAGCCGGCGATCGACGGTGTCGCGGCGCAGTTCCATCAGGCTGGCTTGACCAAGTTGCGGTGCCTGGAGCAGAGTGGCGCGGTCGTATTCGCCCGTGACCTCTGACGCTGTTCCTCCGCCGCAGAAGCCGCACCGCCTGATCCTCCCGTTGGGGATGCGCGTGCTAGTCCAGCTCGTGCGCGATGAAGACCGCACCGACGCGGGCCTCTACTTGCCGGCCGGTGCCAAAGAAGCATCCGACGACGCGCACTACGGCAAGGTGATCGAAGTCGCGCGCGATCGGCCGACGACCGACGAAGCCACGGAAAACGTCTCGGGCGTCCCGCACGGCGCGTTCGTGTTGTTCCGCAAGGACGCTGGCGTGCGCGTGCCGTGGGATGACCGCTTGCGGATCATCGACGTGAAGGACGTGCTCGCCACCGTCGAAGAAGTGCACGCCGACGAGGCGCACTGATGTCGAGTGATCCGCCGCGCGCGGACATCCCGGTGTTGTCGGCGCTGCCGCTCGAGATCACCGGATCGAAATTCACGCTGCGCCCGGTCGCGGTGTCGGATGTCGACGCGCTCTATCCGTACGTCACGGATCCCGAGCTACCGAAGTACATGTCGTGGCGCCCGCATCGCGATCGCGCCGAGTCGACCGCGTTCTTTCAATCGCAGGTCGATGGGCTCGCGGCTGGAAAGCTGATCAGCTGGGCGATCGTCCCGAGCTCGAATGACGGCAACGCCGCGGGCCTGATCACGTTGGGTGGGATCACCTGGAAGTTCTCGACGGACTGGCGCGTCGATCGCGCGGAGCTCGGCTACTGGCTCGGCCCTGCGTTCTGGGGCAAGGGCATCATGCGCGAGGCCGCGATGCTCGCGACCGTGTTCGGGTTCGAGACGCTCGGCCTGCACAAGATCACGATCGGCCACATGGACGGGAACGTGCCGTCGCAGCGGATCATCGAAGGCCTCGGCTACCGCCATGTCGGCTTGAAGCTCGAGGACGCGTGGAAGAACGGTGCCTGGCAGCACCACCACCGCTACGAGATGCTGAAGTCCGAGTTCAGCGACACCACCCGGACCCTGCGGTTCAGTAGACCTCGCCAGCCTTGATCCGGTCGATCAGGCGGTTCAACCGGCCGCGCGCTTCGGGGTTCGCATCCGTGATCCGGACGCCGAAGCCTGTGGGGAAGTTGGCGGATTCTGCCGAGCCCGGCTCGACGACACGGACGACCACACCGACGCAAGTTACCGCTTCGTCGTAGCCGTAGAGCTCGATCGCGAGCGAGCTGCCGATCTTGAACGGATAGACCCGCGCGACCTTCGTGTAGAGGAACAGGCCGTGCTCGGACAGATCGCGGGTGCGGAACACCAGCTCCTGGCCATCGGCCCCGTGGACCTTCACGAACGCGTCGACCCGGACTCGTTCGGCGGACCGCTCCCGGAGGTCGTCAGACATCGATCTACGATACGAAAAAACGATCTAGCGATCGAGATGCACTGCGTGAATCTCGTGGTAGCGTAGCGCCTAACACCTGGAAACCAATGGACGTCCGCTGCGAGAAGTGCCAGACGGAGTACGAGCTAGACGAGAGTCGGCTCAAGCCGGGTGGCGTCACCGTCAAGTGCACCAACTGCGGTCACATGTTCAAGATCCGCAAGCGCACGCCGACCAACGTCGGTGTGCCTGCGCTCGAGGCACCGACCGTTCCATCGCAAGTCAGCGCGAACATCGCGCGCGACATACATAACGAGGCCACGCGCCAGGCACCGATGCCGCAACGCACGCCGCCCATGGGTGTGAATCGCGCGGACTCGGTGATCGGCGATGCGATTTCGGATCCCGGATCGGGGCCCACACAGGCCGAGCGCCAATGGTTGGTGCGGCTCGAAAACGGCGAGCAGAAGACGTGTCGCGAGCTCGCCACGTTGCAGCAGTGGATCGTCGCTGGCGTCGCCACGCGCGAATCGTTGATCTCGCGCTCGGGCAAGACCTGGAAGCGCCTCGGTGATATCGCCGAGCTCTCGCAGTACTTCTCGATCGCCGACGAAGCGCGCACGTCGCGCGCCGTGAAGCCCACGCCGAAACCGGGCGCGTCGACGGTCTTGGGCATCGGTAACCAACCTACGCAACCGGCACAACCGGTCGTCCGCGCAAACACGCCGGCGTTCGGTGCCACGGCCGCGGGTGGAACCATCCTTCCCGATGATGACGACGAGCGGAAGACCACCGGGAACTTCCGTCAGCGTCGGACCACGCCACCGCCACCGCCGCCGGCCACGCCGAAATCGACGACGATTCCGCGCGCGCCGGATTCCGGACCGGTCGCGATGCAGCAGACCGAGATCAGCTCGCCGAAGCTGAAGCCCGAGCAACGCGCCACCGGCACGTGGGCCTCGAGCGAGATCAAAGGCACGGACTCGATGACGTCGATGCCGCAAGGCCCGCGTGGCGGTCGCCTCGGCATCACGGATAACGAGCCGGCGTTCGCTGGGCGCGTGCGGCTCGATCCGGGCAACGAATCGTCGTTCCAGACCGGCAAGGTCAGCCGGCTCAGCCTCGACGACGACGACTCGATCGTTCCCCCACAACGTGGTTCGCGCGCGGGCACGTGGATCGCGCTACTCGCACTGCTCGTGATCGGTGTCGGTGCGGGCGCCGTGTACATGTTCGTGTTCAACAAGAAGCCGGCCGAACAAGCGGCGGCCAAGCAGGATGCTGGTTCCGCGGTCGCGGTCGTTGCCGATGCATCGGCCCCGATCGTCACGTCGCTCGTCGATGCGGCGCCCGAAGATCCATTGACCAGCGCGCGCAACGAGTTGCTCGCCGGGATCGAGCCGCGGATGAAGGGCGTATACGACGCGCTCGCGACCAAAGACGATGGTCCGTCGCTCGCGATGCGTGCGCGGCTCGCGTGTGGTCTCGCGCAATCGCTGACCGAGCGCGCCGGCCTCGTCACGGACAAAGCCGAGAGCGACAAGCTTCGCAAGGATGGCAAGCAGCTCGTCGTCGATGCGGCGCCGCTCGCGCAAAAGGCGTTGAAGGCGGCGGCCGATGATCCGAGCGCGAACCTCGCGATGGCGGACGTGCTGCGCCTGCAGGGCAAGCCGCTCAAAGACGTGCAGCGCTATCTCGAAGCGGCGAAGACCAAGGGCGCCGCGGATAAAGAGCTCGCGCGATCGATCGCGTTGTCGGATGCGCTCGTGCTCGCGCGCGATGCGAAGCTGGATGACGCGCAGAAGGAATTGGTCGGGCTCGACGGCGCGGGCGATGCGCGCGTGCAAACCGAGCTCGCGATGATCGCGTACGCGAAGGGCAAGCCGGCGGACGCCAAGCCGTTCGTCGATCAGAATCCTGACCGCGTCGCCGGACCACGATGTCGCGCGCGCGCTGTCGAAGCGCCTCGAGACCGCGGTCGCGACCACGGATCCGATGCCGCAAGAAGGCTCGAATTCGGTGAAGAACCCCACCCCGCCGCCGCCGCACGAGACCGGCGGCAACACCAACAACAGTGGCGGTGGTGGCGACTACGACTCGCTCGTCGCGAAGGCGGACAAGGCCGCGCAGTCGTCGTGCAGCTCGGCGACGCCGATCTATACGAAGGCCCTCGAGCTAAAGCCCACCGGCGTCGAAGCGTTGACCGGGCTCGGCTACTGCAACCTCGACGCGAAGCAGTTCGCGAGCGCGTTCTCGAAGTTCCGCGCGGCGCTCCAGGTGTCTCCGAAGTTCGAGCCGGCGCTCGCCGGCGTGGCGGAGACGTATCAGCAGCAGTCGAACAAGGAGAAGGCGATCGAAGCGTGGCGCGCCTACCTCGACGCGTATCCGAACTCGCAAAAAGCGACGAAGCAGCTCGAGATCCTCGGTGCGGGCGCCAAGCCGCCGACTCCAACGCCGACTCCGACCCCGCCGAAAAATGGCGGCGACGATACGACGGTCGAAGTGCCGCAACCGCCACCGTCAACGCCACCTCCGTCGACGCAACAGCCGCAGAAGCCGCAGTCGGGTGATGGTTCGGCGTCGTGACGCGGTGGTTGCTCGCGGCGCTGTTGTGCGCGTGCAGTAGCTCGCAATCCGCGCTCGATAACGTCAAGCCCGCGCCGGCAGCGGCCGACCCGTGGACGCAGTTGCAAGGATCTGGATCCGGATCGGGCGAAGCGAAGTCCGGGTTCGACGTCTCGGGCCTGCTCACGCGCTTGAAAGACAGCCTCGAAAAGCCGGGGCCGTACGAAGCGCCGGAGCATTCGTCCGATTACGCCGCCGACAAAGCCCACGCCGGCGTGATGCATCTCGGCGGTGCGCTCGTCGAGCGCGAAGCGTTTTCGTGGACCGGTGGAAACGGCACCGAGCTGCGCAAGGTGATCGATCGGTTGCGCGAGCTCGCGACCGAGCCACAACTGGCGGCGCTCGTGCTGCGGATCGATGCGATCACCGCGAGCGTGCCGGACATCGTCGAGCTCCGTGCGGCGATGCACGACTTCCGCGCCGCGAAGAAGCAGCTCGTGTGTCACGTCGAAGGCGCGAGCAATGCCACGTATCTCGTGCTTGCCGCGTGCTCGAAGATCGCGTTGGCGCCGCTCGGCGAGATCGCGATCACCGGCCCGGCGACGATGCCGATCCATCTCAAGGGCCTGCTCGACAAGTTCGGCGTGACGGCGGACTTCATCCACATCGGCGCGTACAAAGGCGCGGCCGAGCCGCTGACGCGTGATGCGCCGTCGCCGGAGATGAAGGAAGTGCTCGGCAACATCCTCGATCGCCGGTACCAGACGATGGTCGACATCATCGGGACCGAGCGCGGCGTCGATGCGAAGGCGCTGATCGATGAAGGCATGTTCAGCGCGAAGCGAGCGCAAGAGGCGAAGCTCGTCGACGAGGTCACGTCGTTCGAGATGGCGCGCGACGAGCTGAAGCTGCCGTGGACCAAGCTCGAGCTATCGTCGGGTCATCGCGATCAGCTCGCGTCGTATCTATCGATCGCGCGGTTCATCGGCGCGATGCCGCCGGAGAAGCCGTTCGGCGATCACGTGGCCGTCGTGTACGCGCTCGGCAATATCGTCGACGGTGGCGATGGCGGCATTCTCAAAGCGCGCTCGGAGATCGCGGCGCACACGTTGGTCGCGGCGCTTCACGCGATCGCGGCGGATGCGAGCGTGAAGGCGGTCGTGCTGCGGATCGATTCGGGCGGCGGCAGCGCGCAGGCGAGCGAGCTGATCTGGGCCGCCGTCGCGGATCTGCAATCGAAGAAGCCGGTGATCGTGTCGATGTCGGATGTCGCCGCGAGCGGTGGCTACTACATCGCGAGTGGCGCCACGAAGATCTTCGCGCTCGACGACACGCTGACCGGATCGATCGGCGTGATCGGTGGACGCGTCGCGATCGGGCCGGCGCTCGCGAAGCTCGGCGTGACCTCGTATCCGATCGGCCGCGGCAAGCACGCGACCATGATGTCGAGCCTCGAGCCGTGGTCTGCCGACGACAAGGCGCTGATCGAGAAGTCGATGCGCGAGGTCTACGACACGTTCAAGGCGCGCGTGGCCGCCGGCCGGCACAAGACGGTCGATGCGATCGAACCGATCGCGCAGGGCCACGTGTGGACGGGCGCGAAGGCGAAGGAGCTCGGCCTCGTCGACGAGATCGGCGGCTTGGATGCCGCGCTCGCGGAAGCGCGCAAGCTCGGCAAGGTCGACGCGGCGACTGATCTCGAGATCTATCCGCCGGCGCCGACGTTACGCGACGTCCTGCATGGCTTCGGTGGCGGCGGTGGCTTCGGCGTGAGCTTGGACCTCGCGGGGATCGAGCTGCCGGCGGCCGCCAAACAACTGATCGAGCTCGCGCGCACGTTCGAGACCACGCACGTGCAAACGCTGACCTGGTTTCCGGAGATCCAATGAAGACGCTCGCGCTCGTATTGCTCGCCGCTTGTGGTGGATCGTCTGCGCCCACGCCACCGACGGGTGCAGGCAGTGCGATCGCGGCACCGACGGCGAAGGGCAAGGTCGAATCGCGGACGTTTCATTCGGCCGCGCTCGATGTCGACAAGACCTATCGGGTGTACCTGCCCGCCGGTTACGACGAGACGAAGCAGTGGCCGGTCTACTACTACCTGCACGGCCTCACCGGGACCGAGGATGCGTGGCTAAAGGGCGGCAAGATCGACGAAGCCGCGGACACGCTCGGCCTGCAAGCGATCATCGTCATGCCCGACGGCGACGACAGCATGTACGTCGATTCGGCGAAGCAGGTCGATTACGACGCGTGCCTCAAGTCCGGCGAGAGCCTGTTCATGAACGGCCAGGTCAAGGGCGAGACCCATCGCTCCCACTGCGTGAAGCACTGGATGTACGAGACGTACATCACGAAGGATCTGCTCGCAGATGTCGACGGGCACTACCACACGAACGCGACGCGCGAAGGCCGCGGCATCGCCGGGATGTCGATGGGTGGGCTCGGCGCGTGGATGCTCGGCATGCGCCATCCCGATCTGTTCGCGGCCGCGGTGAGCCATTCGGGTTTTCTCGGGCTGCGCTACAAGGCGCCGCATCCGTACACGGGCAACACGCTGATCGAAAAGACCACGATGCACGATCTGCCGCGCGGCAATCCGATGGTCGATTACGTCGTCGATATTTTTGGTCCGGATCTCGGGAACTGGGATGCCCACGATCCCGAAACGCTCGCGCACACGGTCCAGCAGGACAAACCCGCGCTCTATCTCGATTGCGGCACCGAGGACGAGTTCGAATTCATGGACGTGGCCCAGGCAATCCACGCCGATCTCGACGAGCGTCACATCAAGCACGCGTACTACCTCGGCGCCGGCCATCACAGCTTCGACTTTTGGCGCCCGCGTGAAGTCGAGAGCTTGAAGTGGCTCCGGGAGCACGTTGCAGCGCCTCGCTGAAGGCAGATTCGAGCTACTCGAAAAGCTCGGCGAAGGTGGGATGGGTGTTGTCTATCGGGCGCTCGATCGAGAGCGCGGCGTGCAAGTCGCGCTGAAGACGTTGCGCGGTGCCACGCCGGAGAGCGTGCTGCGATTCAAGACCGAGTTTCGATCGCTGCGCGATATTCGGCACCCGAACCTCGTCGAGCTCGGCGAGTTGTTCGAGAGCGAAGGCACGTGGTTCTTCACGATGGAGCTCGTGCGCGGTGTGCCGTTGCTCGCGTGGGTGCGCGGGTTGACCGACGACAAGACGCCGCCGTCGACGGATTCGGCGGTGTTGAAGATGAGCGATGACGTCGCGACGATCGTCACGCCCGCCGATGAATCGACCACGCTCGCCGGCGTCGGTGACACGATCACGGACACGCGACCGCCACCCGCCGTCGATCAGAGCAGGTTGCGCGAGGCGTTGGCCGGGCTCGCGAGCGGGTTGGCGGCGTTGCACGCGGCGAACGTGATCCATCGCGACGTCAAGCCGTCGAACGTGCTCGTCGATGCGACGGGGCGTGCGGTCCTGCTCGACTTCGGCGTCGTCGCGGAGCGCCGTCACGCGATCGGCGAGAACATGATCATGGGCACGGTGAGCTACATGGCACCGGAGCAAGCGCGCGGCGATGTCGTGGGGCCAGCGGCCGATTGGTACGCGATGGGCGTGGTGTTGTTCCAAGCGCTGACCGGGCGGTTGCCGCTCGCGGCGCAGTCCGAGGCGCTCATCGTGTTGAAGCAGCACACGCCGGCGCCGGAGGTCTCGCGTTTCGTCGACGCGCCCGATGATCTGGCGAAGCTGTGCATGGGGTTACTGGAGCGCGATCCGAACGAACGTCCGCTCGAGCACGAGATCTTCAAGCTGCTCGGCGTGGCGCGGACGGCGACGGAGCAAGCGTGGGCGCCGGGTGCGATCGAAGGCCGGTTGTTCGTCGGGCGCAAGGTCGAGCTCGGCATGTTGGACGCGGCGATGATGGCGTCGACCGAAACCGCGGTGGCGGTCGTCGTCGCCGGTGAATCGGGCGTCGGTAAGACCGCGCTCGTCGATCACTTTTGCGAGGTCGTGCGCGCCACGCACAAGAAGGCGACGGTGTTGCGCGGCCGGTGCCACCAGCGCGAGCGCGTCGCGTTCAACGCGTTCGATGGCATCGTCCACGAGCTCGCGCGGTGGTTGATCGGACGGCGCGAGACCAAGGTGGCGGAGCTCGTGCCGGCGCGGGTGGCGGAGCTCGTCGCGGTGTTTCCCGATCTGCGTGCGGTGCCGGTGTTCGCGGCGGCGATCTCGCCGGAGAACGAGCGGACGGATCGATCGCGCGATTCGATCGGGGTGCTGCAAACGCCGGCAGAGCTGCGCGATCGCGCGTTCGCGGCACTGCGCGAGCTGTTCGGGATGATGGCGGAGCGCGGGCCGATCGTCCTCGTGATCGACGATCTGCAATGGGCCGATGACGATTCGCTCGCCGCGCTGTCGGTGTTGCTCGAAGAGCGATTCGCGCCGCCGATCCTCGTGCTCGCGACATTGCGCAGTGGAGCTCAGCTGCCGAACCTCGCCGCGGATACGCGCCTGATCGAGCTCGGTGGGTTGGCCCCGATCGATGCCGAGAAGCTGCTCCACCGGCTGGCGTATGCGGCGGGTGTGGATGGGGCGATCGTCGACGAGAATCACCTGATCGAAGAGAGCCACGGGCATCCGCTGTTCTTGGCCGAGCTCGTGCGCCATCGCGTGCGTGCCGGTGAAGCGCCGCGCCTGGACGATGCGATCTGGTCGCGCGCGTCGACGCTCGATCCCGATGCGCGCCGGTTGCTCGCGACGATCGCGGTCGGCGGTGGCAAGTTACCGCGCGAGGTCGCGCTCGATGCGAGTGGGCTCGCGCAACCCACGGCCGAAGCCGCGCTCGATCGGTTGGCGCGCGCGCATCTCGTGAAGATCCACGGGCCGCGCAAGACGGACGCGGTCGAGCCGTTTCACGATCGCGTGCGCGAATCCGTGCTCGCGAACGAGCCCGCGGATGGCCTGAAGAAGCTGCACCTCTCGCTCGGGCTCGCGCTCGAAGATCGCGATGCGAACGCGGACGTGTTGTGGAGTCACTTCGAAGCCGCCGGCGATCGGCCGCGTGCCACGCGTTACGTATTGATCGCCGCCGAGCATGCGGTGCGTAGCTTCGCGTTCGCACGTGCGGTCGAGCTGTATCGGCACGTGTTGACGGTGCTGAATCCCGATGCCCGGCAACGCGCGGAGCTGTTGACGGCGCTCGCGGATGCGCTGTCGATGACCGGGCATACGGCGGAAGCGGGAAAGCGCTATCTCGAGGCGAGCTCGTTGGTCGAGCCGTATTCCGATCGACAATTGGATCTCCTACGGCGGGCGAGCGAGCGGTTCTTGCAAAGTGGTCACGTCGGGCCCGGGCTCGCGACGGCGAAGCAGGTGCTATCGCGCGTCGGCATGTCGTTGCCATCGTCGAAGCTGCGCACGCTCGGCGGCATCGCGTGGAATGCGCTGAAGACCCGGCCCTCGGCGCTCGTGTGGCAGCACCGCACCGAACCGGATCCGCGGAGCCTGCGCGCGGACGTGTGCTGGTCCGTCGCCGCCGGTCTCGCGATGGTCGATACGTTGTTGGGCGCGTACTACTCGGGGCGAGCAGCCGTGCTCGCGTTGAAGTACGGCACGAGCTTTCAGATTGCGCGCAGTCTCGCCGCCGCCACGGTCGGTGCCGCGTTGATGGGTCAGCGCACGCGCACGCAACGCTGTCTCGAAGCCGCGCATCGCGCCGCCGCCGAAGATGGCTCGCCGATCGCGATGTGGTACGCGCGCACCACGCACTGCACGACGGTGTTCTTGCTCGATCACGATTTCCGTCGCTGCTACCAGCTCGCGCAAGAGCTCGAGGGCGAGTGGTACGCGCTCGGCTACGGCGAAGGTTGGGAAACCGACGTGATCCGGCACTTCAACCTCGCGTCGCAGCAGATGCTGGGGATGATGTCGTCGCTGTCGGCGCGCGTCGAGCAGCTCACGTCGGCGGCGGCGCGCACCGGCGACAAGTTCCAAGAAGTCTCGTTGCGCGTGCGGTTCGCGATCCGGCACCTGCTCGTCGATCGACCACTCGCCGCGCACGAGGATCTGACGGATGCGCTCAGCTCGTGGCAGCCGAGTGCGGAGACGTTCGGGAATCAATCGGCGTGGGCGCTGTGGACGCGGACGCGCGTGATCCTCTATCAGCAGGATTTCGGGAAGCTCTACGAAGCGCTCGAGGCCGATTGGACGCGGATGAAGCGCGGCCTGATCGGTCGTGTGCCGGCGCTGAAGATCGAGTGGTATCACGCGTACGGCACGTACCTCGTCGGGCGAGCGATCCACGCGCGCGATACCGGCCAGCAATCGGAGTGCAATTCGCTGCTACGGCAATGCGGTGGGCTCGTGCGCGGCATGGATCGCATGCAGTTCCCAGGTGCACCGCCTGCCGCGCGCTTGTTGGAAGCGGCGATCGCGTGCGTGCGCGGTGGCGATGTCGTCACGCCGTTGCAAGTCGCGCTCGAGGCGAGCACGCGGGCGGACTTCGTCGTCTACACGCCGTTCATCCGGCGGCGGTTGGGCGAAGCGATCGGCGGCACCGAGGGCGCGATGCTGATCGCCGAGGGCGACGCCGAAGCGACTGCACAGGGCTGGAAGATTCCCGAGCTCGGCGCCGAGATGTGCATCCCGCGCGGCATGCTCGTCGCTTAGCGTTTGCGCGGACGCGGCAGCGCGAACTTGTCGAGCTTGTTGATCAGCGTGCGGCGCGAGATGCCGAGCATCGTCGCCGCGTGCGTCTGATTGCCGGCGCAGGTCTCGAGCGCTTCCAAGATCCGCTGTTTCTCGACGGAATCGAAGTCCCGCGGCGGCGAGTGATGTTGGGGCTCGTCTGGAACCGAGACCGATGCGCGCATCCGCTCTTCGGGTAGATCATGCGTGTCGATCGTGTTGCCGACGGCGAGCACCATCGCGCGCTCGATCACGTTGCGGAGCTCGCGGATGTTTCCGGGCCAGCTATACGACGACAGCATCGCGACCGCGGCATCCGTGAACCGCGGCACCGGGCGATTCAAGCGCTGTGCGATCGCACTCGCGAACTTGCCGGCGAGCGGCAGGACCTCGTCGCGGCGTTCGCGCAACGGCGGGATCAAGATCGAGAACGTGTTCAGCCGATACAACAGGTCGCGCCGGAACAGGCCCGCACGCACGTCGGCATCGAGATCGCGATTCGTCGCCGAGACGATCCGGATATCGATCGGCCGCGGTGACAAGCCGCCGACGCGAATCAGCTTCTTCTCGTCGAGCACGCGCAGGAGCTTGGCCTGGAGGTTCGGCAACAGTTCGCCGATCTCGTCGAGGAACACCACGCCACCGGCGGCGACTTCGAGCAGGCCCGCCTTCGCTTGGTTGGCGCCCGTAAATGCGCCGCGCTCGTACCCGAATAATTCACTCTCGAGGAGTGACTCCTGCAATGCGGCGCAGTTGAGCTTCAGGAACGGCTTGTCGGCGCGGCTCGAGCGGCGATGGATCGTTTCGGCGAACACTTCCTTGCCGACGCCGGTCTCGCCCTGGAGCAAGACGCTGATATCGGCTTGCGCGACCTGCGCGATCATCTCGTGGAGCGACCGCATCCGATCATCGGCGACGACGACATCGCCATCGCCGGTCGCGAGCACCTGCCCTTCCGCTCGGCTGCGCGCGCGCGCCACTAACACGTGCGGCTCGCGACCATCGCGCGGACATGCAGCGGACCCGATCTGGACATCGATGTTGTGGGCGGCGAACGCGGCTTCGAGCGTGCGTTCGACGGTGAGCCCGCGCGCGGCATCGCCGAGGAGCAACAGTTCGAGCTCGCCGGGTGCGTACGACGCGATGACATCGTCCCCGGTCAGCGTGCTCGACGCGATCTGGCGCGTCGCCGTGGAGTCCTCGCCGATGATGTGGACGATCGCGAATGGCCGATTGCGGTCGCATTCATCCTCGAGACGGCTCTCGAAATATTCGTGAGTCCGCAAACGTCTCGCGGGCGGCGTATGCGCAGCACGGCGCTGGACGATGACCATGACCGTCCCTAACCGGATCGCCTGGTCGACCTTGATCGGTGTTGGTGAATTCGCGACGAGGCGGCGGTCGGCGATCCACGTGCCGTTCGCGCTCGCGTTGTCGATGATCGACATCGGCGAATCGAGGTCGAGAATCGCGTGGTTGCGCGAGATCGAGGCGTCGTCGATACGGACGTCGCATTCGGGGGCACGGCCTATCGAGAGCTGTCCGCGCGTCGGCAAGGGCTCCGTGGCGAGCACGCCGTCCCCGACGATCAGTAAAAACAGCTGATCGGACTCGCGGGGCACGTACGTCGTGACCGTCGTGTTGAGAGGCACTCGCGCGTATAGTACAGCGGATGGCGCGTTCGCCGGATCTGGAGTCGGGGACGGCGATCGGCGATTACCGGATCGAGAGCACGATCGGTAGCGGCGGGATGGCGACGGTCTATGCGGCGGTCCAGCCGGTGATCGGCAAGCGCGTCGCGATCAAGGTCCTCCATCAAGCGAAGAGCGAGACCGCGATCAATCGCTTCATTAAAGAGGCGCGCGCGGTGAACCTGATCGGGCACCCGAACATCGTCGACGTGTTCGGGTTCGGGATGACCGATCGCGGGCGGCCGTACCTCGTGATGGAGTTGCTCGAAGGCGAGACGCTCGCGGTGCGCGCGGCACGCGATCCGCTGGACGTGTCCGAGCTGTGCGACATGCTGACGGAGGTCGCGTACGCGCTCGAGGCGGCGCACGAGGTCGGCATCATCCATCGCGATCTCAAGCCCGAGAACATCTTCATTTCCCGTCGACGCCACATCACGCACGTGAAGCTGCTCGATTTCGGGATCGCGAAGTATTTCGGGACCGAGAGCCCGGCGATCGGCGAGGTCGACGACACGCGACCGGGTGTGTTGATCGGGACGCCGCGGTACATCTCGCCGGAGCAAGTTCGCGGCACCAAGCTCGATGGTCGCGTCGATGTCTATGCGCTCGGTGTCGTCGCGTTCGAGCTGCTCACCGGGCGGCCACCGTTCACGGCGAACAACTCGTACGACCTGTTCCAGAAACACGCGAAGTTGAAGCCGCCGGTGCCGTCGTCGTTCGAGCCGAAGGTGCCGCCGGCGATGGACACGTTGATCGCGCAGATGCTTGCGAAGGATCCGGCCGATCGGCCGACACTCGTGGACGTTCGCGCGCAGCTCGACAAGCTACGCGACCACACGGATATGTTACCGATCGTTTCGAGTCGGCCCTCGACGACGGCGGTCAACGTGATTCCCGCGTCCACGCCGCAGCCGACGGACGTCCGGACCACGCCACACGAGCGGCCGCTCGGCGTGTGGCAGCGGATCGCGATCGCGTTCGTCGCGGCGGCGGTCGGCGGGATCCTGGTGTCGATCGTGACGCATCGAAACCGCCACACGATCGTGCAAGCGCCCCCACCGCCCGCGCCGGTGGTGAAGAAGGCGGCGCCCGTCGTCGATCAAGAAGCGATCGAGATCGATCCGGTCGTAAAGCACAATTAGTGAAGGCTCGTTGTGCAAGGCATCTGCACAACGCGCGCTAAGCCGATGATTTGACTCGCGCGATTCGCGGCCCGGTCCTTGCGATGTCTGCGGGTCATGCGGATCGGGGTCGCACTTACCGTCGCACTATGGGGCTGCAACGTCGATGCGCCGGTCGCGTCGGCGAAGTTGCCGCAGGCTCTCCCGGACGATGCGTTCGAGACATTGAACGATCCGGCGGCTGCCCACGCGGAGCTCTGCGATCACGACGCGACGGACACGACGTTTCCGGATGAAGCCGATCGGCTGACGAATCGGTTCTGTCAGGACCAAGTGCCGCAGCCGCACAGCCTGGCGGACCTCTTGAAGGTGCTCGATCTCGACTTCAAGTCGCCCACCGGTAATGGCATCAACGGCAACCCGGCGTTCGCGATCCTCGGTCATTCGTCGGCGCTGACGGCGCGCGAGGTTTCGGCGATCGCACCGACCGCGTTCGTGTTCACGCCGCTCGGTCCCGATGGCAAGCCGCCGCGCGACTACACATTCCTCGCGTACGACCCGGGCGAGTCGTTCGTCGAGGTCGCGTCGTATGCGCCCGCGGATCAGGCGGTGAACTTCTATCTCGTCCAGTTCGACAAGGCGTGCGGTGCGAACTGCTCGCCCGAGGACATGCTCACGCCGGCGCAGACCGAAGGCTGGAGCAACATCCGGATCTACGAGTCGACGACGGCGTTGAACAACACGATCGCCGATTGCCGGCAGTGCCACATCGGATCGGGTACCGACACCGGCGATCCGTTGATCCTGCGCATGCAAGAGATCGATGCGCCGCACACGCATTGGTTCAGCACGCAGACCGAAGGTGGTCAGTCGCTGCTCGCGGATTTCCACGCGGCGCACGGCACGACCGAGATGTACGGCGGCATTCCCGCGGATCTGATCGACGCCTCGGATCCCGAGCTGATGGCGCAGTTCATTCGTGCGGCCGGGTTCGGCTCGCAACCGAATCCGTTTCCGGCGGCGGTCGAGATGCAGGTCGAGCAGAATTGTCCGACCCAACCGGCGGCGAACGTGCCGATGGGTTGGAGCACCGCCTGGAACGCGGCGTACGAAGCCGGCGCGACGGGCCAAGCGATCGCGGCGCCGTATCACGACGTCAAGGTCACGGATCCGACGCTGCTCGCGACCGCGACCGATGCGTACGTCGCCTGGCGAGGTGGCGCGGCCCTGCAGATGGACATTCGCGACGTGTTGCTCGGCACCGGGCTCGCGGACATGGGCATCTCGCCGAAGGCCGGTTCGACGGGGAAGCAGATCCTCGTGCAGCAGTGCCAGCAGTGTCACAACGCGCGGCTCGATCCGACGCTGTCGCGCGACAAGTTCCTCGTCGATCGGATCGATCAGATGTCGCGAGCGGAGAAGGACCTCGCGATCGAGCGGATCCAGACGTCGATCGATACGCGATTGACGATGCCTCCACCCCTGTTCCGGTTGCCGAGCGATGCGGATCGCGCGGCGATGATCGAGGAGCTCCGTCAATGAAGTTGCTGTTGCTGTTGCTCGGAGCATGCACGATGGATCTCGGAAACGGCGCACCGCCGGTGGATGCAGGAGGATCGGGAAGTGCGAGCGCGGATGCCGCCGCCGCGCTCGCGCCGACGGCGTTCGACCTGGCGACGTTGTCGACGGTGATGACGTACAAGTCGGCCGCGTTCAAACAGGTCAACAAGGATCCTTATACGTCGACGGTCGGCGACTTCCAGATCAACGTCTACGTGCTGGGTGACGACAGCACGTATTGGAAGGTGCATCCCGAAACCGACACCACCGTCACGGTCAAGGAGGGAACCGTCATCGTTCGCGAGGTGCTCGATGCGACGGGCGCGATCTCGAAAATCACGGCCATCGCGAAGGCGCCCAGCGGGTTCGATCCCACGCTCGGTGACTGGTGGTTCGCCGAAACCGATCCGACCGGGACGCCGTCGACGATCGGCGCGGTCGCCGCGTGCCATAGCTGTCACATTCCGCGCGCCGTCGATGACTATCTGTTCGGCGTGCCGAAGACGGTGCAGGCGCGGCTCCGGCCGTAGGGAACGCAGTATAGGGAACACATCCCGATGTCCGCGATCGCGGTCGCGCGCACGTTGGGAGCATGAAGCACGATCGAACCAGGTCCACGTGGTCCACCTCGGTGGTCCACCCCACGCACGCGAATTCACCCGGTTACATGATGGCGCGCTCTTCGCTATGGGGCGCCCACATGAAGAACTGGGCCACAGCACTGTGCTTGATCACCGGCTGCGCGACCGACGTCCCGACGGTCACCGATGACGAACAAGAGATCACGAAAACAAACCCGCACGCGATCGCGTATGACCTCGCGCCCGGTGCGACGAAGGACATCGCGCTCGGATCGTTCGCGGCGGGTACGTCGCTGACCGCGAGCACCTGCGCGCCCACGCCGACTCGCAAGGTCGGAGTCGCCGCGATGGCCGTCGAGCAATGGGGCCAAGCGATCACGGCGCCCGGCGCATGTGCGGCGGGTCAGATCGGCGCGTTCGCGAACTTCGAGTCGCGGCTCGGTCTCGAGAACTGGACGATTCACCTGACGTGCTCGTTGAAATCGATCAGCAATTGCACCGGCACGATGACGTGGAGCTCGACGAATGACTTCAACGGCGACCTCATGAATGTGGCCGCGTCGTACGCGCGGATCCCGAACACCAGTGCGAATGCCTCGATCCTCTTGATCGATGACTACTACGGCATCTTCACCGATCCGAACTACGGCTGCAGTTGCCACGACGATCACCCGGAAGGCGTGGTCCGGCTCGCGAACAATCACTTCGCGATCACGACGGACTTCGGCGACAGCGGCAGCTTGTACAACGCGGTCATCGGATCGAAGCCGATCGCGAACGGAGACCGCCTCGGAACGAACGTCATCAACAACCAAGTTTCCGACGCAGATCGCATCGTGATCCCGTACGAAGCGAGCCTCGGCCAAGGCCGCGGTCATCTCGGCGGCTCGACAAAATCGGGCGTCTATCTCCTCACCGCTGCCGAAGCCGATAACGATTCGGTCAACGGCCTCATCAGCATCGTCGACACGACGGGTGGCACGTTCAACGAGGTCAACTGGTTCGCGAACACGACGATGCTCTCGAACAACGAGGGCGCCGCGTGGGTCACGAGCGCGAAGCTCGGCACGGGCTCGAGCGATCCGAATGCGGTGAACTACATCCCGCCCGCGCTCCAGAACACGCACCTCGTGATCGAATCCGGAACGAACATGGGTAACGTGAGCGTCGTCTACGCACCGCGCGACGTGAACGGCGTTAGCTCCCTCTCGAAGTTCGTCGGCACTACGTTCGGCGCGAACTTCAAGCCGTACGCGATCGAGCTCGCGCCACCGAACAAGGACAACCAAGCGTCGCTCATCACGCAGGAGGACGGCCAGGTGTTCCTCATGACGCTCAACGGCGATGTCCACGCCTGCTTCATCGACCCTGTCACGCAACGCCAGATCTGCGGGAACCACGGGACCGGTGCGTGCGAAGACTCGACGGAAGGCACGTCGCAGCTGTTCAAGGTGAACTTCGCGAACTGCCCCGGCGGAAAGCCGATGTGCTTCACGCCCGTGGCCTCCAAGCTGTTCCAAACCAACGGCATCGCCGACATGGTCCGCGCGGCCGGAACGTACATCGTCCCGACCGGCAACGAGTACGGCGATCAGATCATGGTCTACGGCCTGTGGGCAACGAAGGTCGATGACACGCACAGCGGCGGCTGCGACGACGGCCACGACGGACCGTTCCTTCGCATGATGGAGTTCTAACTCGCTACTTGACGACCAGCGCCGTCAAGATCCGCAGCGCATCCCGGGCGCGCTCGACGTGCTCCGCCGCGCTACTGACGGCCGACGCCACCGCGACCACCGACTCGGTCTGATCCATCATCGCCGTCTCGTCACTCGCGGCCCGCATGTTGGCGCGCAACGAATCGATCGACTCCTCGAGCACGTTCAAGTGCTCCGCAAACTCGATCGGATACGCGTTCCCCGTGTTGGTCGGCTCGTCCTCTTTGGCGCGCTCCTGCGCCTCGGCCCGCGCTTCGGCTTCCTGCAGCGCACGCCGTAGCGTGACGAGGTCCTTCTCGGACTTCGTATTCTTCGCCTCGAGCTCCGACACCTTCGCCACCATCTGCGTGTACCGAGCGTGCTGCGACGGGGCCTCGTCGACGACCGGCGCCTTGCGATGCGTGGTCTCGCTATCGTCACGAACATCGCGCAACGACGATTCGAGCCGATCGCGCTCGAGCGTCAGCTGCGTGACCTTCGCCTTTTGATCCCGCAGCTCGCGCTCGAGCTGCGCGATCTCCCGCTCCGTATTCGCCGCGAACTGCCGCACGTTCTCCGCCGCATCGACCTCGCGCTTGAGCTCGGTGATCCGCTGCTGCGCCTGCGCGAGCTGCCGTTCGAGTCCCTGATTCGACCCGGCCGACGTGGTGCGCGCTTCGGCGACCTGCGCTTCCGCGGCATCGAGCATCTGCTGCATCTCGGCGACCGCGTTCGTGGCATCTCGCGCGCGCCGCTCGGCATCGACGATCCGCTCGGCCGCATCCTTCGCGCGTTGCTCGATATCACGCGCTCGCGCATCGACCTCGCTCGACCGCTGCTCCGCCGCGCGCAACTTGGCTTCGAGCTCGCGCACCTGCGACTGCGCCTCGTGCGCTTGATTCTCGAGATCCTCGACGGCGCCACCGTGTTGCTGCGCCTCCGCGAGCTGCTGCTCGAGCTCGGAGATCCGCTTCACACCATCGCGAATTCGATCCGCGTACTCGCGCGCGTGCTCGTTCGCCTCGCGCATCTGCTGCTCCGCCGTCCGCGCACGCTCTTCGGCAGCCGCGGCCTTGTCGTCGCCCTTGTCGCGCTCGACCCAGGACAGTTTCTGGAGCGCCTCGTCGAGCTGGCGTTGCAGCGCACTGGCGCGCCCGATCGCGAGATCCGCCGCTTCCGCCTTCGCGTTGAGTGGCTCGAGCTGGGCCTCCGCCGCGAGAGCGCGTTGCTCGGCCTGCGCCGCGATCGCCTTGAGATCGCCTTCGGCCGCGATGTCCTCGAGTGCCTTCTTCGCTTCGCCGAGCTCCGCCTCGAGCGAGGTCCGGATCGACTTCACGCTCGCGAGCTCGGTCTCCGTCGCATCGATCCGCTTTTCGAGCGACGCCGCCGTCTTCAGCGCCGTCTTCGCCGCGGCCTTGGCCGTATCGAGCTGCTCCTCGAGCTTCTCGACGCGTTGCTTACTCTCGTCCTGCGAGGTCTTCGCCGAGGTCTGCTCGACCGCGATGCCACTCTCGAGATCCTGGATCCGCTCCTCGAGCGTCTCGATATGGACCTCGAGCTCCGCATTCTTCGCCTGCGCTTCTTTCAGCTTCGACTCGCCACCACGCAGCTCTTCGAGCTGGCGCTCGACAGCGGTCTTGCGATCGATCATCCCGATCGCGGTCTGCCGCTCTGCCGCGAGCTCGCGCTTCGTCGCATCGAGTTGCGCGCGCAGCTCGGTCTCGAGCTTTTGCGCCTTCGCGTTCAGCATCTTCTCGAGGTCCGCGAGCTGCGTTTGGACCTGCGCCGTGACCTCCGCGAGCTTCTGCTCGGCCGCCGCTTTCGCCGCTTCCGCCTCGACGACCACCGCCGCCTTCGCTTCCGCTTCTTCCGCCTTGCGGTGCGCACCCGCGAGCTCGCGCGAGACGGCCCTCGCCTGCTTGTCGGCATCGACCGCACGACGCAGCGCCTCGGCGACATCCTTCGCCATCGCCTTGGCCATCGTGTCCGCGGCACTCGCACGCTTCTCGGCGTCATCCGCGCGCGCGTTCGCTTCGGCCGCTTTCGCCGTCGCCGAATTGACGTTGCCCGCGGCTTCGTCGCGTTGCTTGCGCGCGGTCGCGATCTCGTTATCCGCGGCCGCGAGCTCCTTCAACTTCGCTTCGAGCTCGCCGATCCGCTTTTGCGCCGCCGCGAGCTCCGCCTTCGCCTTGGTCTGCGCATCCGCGAGCGTCGCTTGGATCCGCTTCTCCGCTTCCGTCGACGCGCCGCGTGCCTGGGTCGCTTCGCTGAGCGCGGTCTCGAGCTCCGACACGCGCGCGCGCCGGGTCTCCGCCACGCCCATCAGCTCCGCGAGATCCGCCGCCGCTTTCTGCGCACGCGTCTCGGCATCCGCGAGCTTCTGGCTATACGGCGCCGCGCTCGCACGCGTCTCGAGGCCCTTGATCTGTTCCCGCACTCGCGCGAGCTCGGTATTCGTATTGCCGAGCTCCGCCTCGAGCTCGCTCGCTCGCGTCTCCGCGCGCGCCTGGCCCGTCGTCGCCGCCGACAAATTCCGCTCCGCTCCCTGCGCCCGGATCGCCGCGTTCGCGAGCTCCTTCTCGGCCTTCTCCGCCCGCAACGTGACCGCGGCGAGCTCGTCGGTCATCGCGCGCGCCGCCGCATCGTCCTTCGCCTGCGTGGCCGCGGCCTTCAACTGCTGCACCTCGTGCTGCAGCTGCGAGATCATCATGTCGCTCTCGGCCAGCTTCTCCGCCGTGGTGATGCCGGCCTGCGTCTCGGCGACGATCTTCGCCTCGCGCGCCTTCGCGAGATCGAGCCGCGCCGATTCGAGATCCGCCACGCTCTGGCGCTGCATCTTCTCGAGCTCGCCGCGCAGCTCGGTCTTCTCCGATTCGTGCGCCTCGTGGGCATCGCGAAGGCTCTTGACCTCCTCGAACATCTGGCCGACGCGTTGGACGAACGCATCGCGCTCTTCCTCGACGGCGCCGCGCGCCTTGCGCTCCATCTCCAGCCACTGCGCGAGCGTGCCGTGCAGGCCGATCGGCGGCGGCAACGTCCCGCTCGCCGGCAACAATCGAATCATCAGGCTACCGACGAGCACGATCTCGCCCGTCGGCACCGGCGCGCGCTGGACCTTTTGCGGCCCGACGTAGATCCCGTTCGAGCTGCCAAGATCTTCGACCCACAGCGCACCGTGCTCGAGATAGAAGCGCGCGTGCGTTCTCGACACGCGAGGGTCGTTACTCCGGATCGCGCACTCCGCCGACCGGCCGACCAAGATCGGGTCGGCTCCCAGCGAGAACGAACGGTCGGTGCCGTCGACGTCGCTATAGACGAGAGTTGCCATCCCTCGTCGCCGAAATTATCACGTCGGCGTGAGGGCTTGGATCAACTGCTCGGCCGTTTCGAGCGCCCGGTCCGTATCGTCATCGAGCAGTAGGACGTGCCCCATTTTTCGGCCCGGCGCGGGTGCGGCCTTGCCGTAGAGATGCAGGTGCGCGTCCGGCCGATCGAGCACGGTTCGCCACGGCGGTGCCCCTTTGGCCCACAGGTCGCCGATCAGGTTGACCATCACGGAGCCCGAGAGCATCCGCGGATCCGCGAGGCGCAGCCCGCAAATCGCGCGCACGTGTTGCTCGAACTGCGACGTGGCGCAGGCCCCCCACGTGAAGTGACCGCTGTTGTGGGTGCGCGGCGCGATCTCGTTGACGAGCAGCTTGCCGTCCGGCAGCTCGAACATCTCGACGGCGAGCACGCCGATATGGCCGAGCGCCTCGGCGATCGTCAGCGCGATGTCGTCGACCTGCTGGCGCGCCGAATCCGACATCCGGGCCGGGGCCCGCGTGGTGTGCAGGATGTGCCGGCGATGCACGTTCTCGGCGATCGGGAACGACCGAATTTCTCCGAGCACGCTGCGCGCGATCACCGCGGAGATCTCGCGCGTGAACGGCACGATGTCCTCGATCACCGCGTCCGTGCCGCGCAACCAGGTCCAGGCCGCGCTCGCATCGCCGATCTTGTCGACGCGGAGCTGGCCCTTGCCGTCGTAGCCCTCGCGGCGATGTTTGACGATGCCGCGGCCACCGAACTTCTCGAGGTTCGAGCGCAGATCGAGCTCGCTCGTGACCGGCGCCCACCGGGTCTGCGGCACGCCGAGCTGATCCAAGAACTGCTTCTGGACCTGCCGATCTTGGATCGTGCGCAGCACCGATGCGTTCGGCCGGACCGGTGCGTGTTGCTCGATCTCGTCGAGGATCGTGGCCGGCACGTGCTCGGTGTCGAGCGTGATCACGTTGACCTGCTTGGCCAAGAGGATCGCCGCCTCGCGATCGTCGAGCGATCCAACGACGACGCCATCCGAGACCTGCGCCGTCGGGCACCGCGGGTTCGGATCCAGCACGACGATCCGGTAGCCCATCCGCCGTGCGGCCAGCGCCATCATCCGGCCGAGCTGACCGCCGCCCAACACGCCGATCGTGTCGCCGGGAAGGATCGGCTTTGTCGCGGTCACTGCGGGGTCCCCGCTTTCATCACCGTGGTGGTCTGCTGATCGCGATACTCGTCGAGCTTCTTCGCCAACTGGTCATCCGTGGTGGCGAGGATCGCGATCGCCAGCAACGCCGCGTTCGCCGCGCCCGCCTCGCCGATCGCGAGCGTGCCGACGGGAATGCCCTTCGGCATCTGGACGATCGACAACAGCGAGTCCATGCCCGACAGCGCCTTCGACTGCACGGGCACGCCCAACACCGGCACGCGCGTCTTCGCCGCGGTCATGCCCGGCAAGTGCGCCGCGCCACCCGCGCCCGCGATGATCACGCGAAGTCCGCGCTCGGCGGCCGCTTCGGCGTATTCGAACAACAGATCCGGCGTGCGATGCGCCGATACGATCTTGGCTTCGTGGGGGACGCCAAACTGCGCGAGCAGATCGGCCGCGACCTTCATCGTCGCCCAGTCGCTCTGCGAACCCATAATGATGCCGACGATTGGGGTCTCGCTCATGGTGTTTCGGGCTTCTGGCGGGGTCCCGCCGCGCGGCGAAGACGATCGCCGACAGCTTCGCCCAGCCCGACCGCCGGAGGCAACGCGGCGATCACGACATCGACGCCACGCACGTCGAGATCTCGCAGTGCCGCGTACAGCTCCCGCGCCATCCCGGCATCGTCGTCGGGCAACGCATACCGCTCCGCCGTGAGCCCCGGCCACGCCTGAAACGCATTCGCCGGCGCGAGGACCGCAACTCGCCGGCCCGCCGCCCGCGCGACTTCGGCGATCACTTCGTCGGGCTCGACCGCGATCACGAGTGCGTTCGGCGCGTAATGGCTCGCGAGCGTGCCCGGTGCCGCCGGTGCATGTGCATCCGCGCCACCGAGCGGCCCGACGATCGCTTCGATCGCCTCGCGCGCCATCCCGCCCGGGCGCAGCAGCACCGGTCGCCCGCGCGAAAAATCCACGATCGTCGATTCGACGCCGACGCTGCACGCGCCTCCGTCGAGGATGTAATCGACGTCTTCGCCGAAATCCGCGAGCACGTGTTGCGCGGTCGTCGGGCTGACATGCCCGAATCGATTCGCGCTCGGCGCCGCGACGCCACCGCCGAACGCGCGCAACAGCTCGATCGCCACCGGATGCGAAGGCACGCGCAGCCCGACGGTGTCCGCGCCGCCGGTGGTGGCTTTCGCAACGCGCGGCCCGGCCTTCAAGATCACCGTGAGTGGTCCCGGCCACGCGGCCTCGACGAGCCGGCGCGCGTCCGCGGGAATCTCCCGGGCCCAGCCGTCGAGATCCGCACCGGGTGCGAGGTGCGCGATCAAGGGATGTGCGCGCGGCCGGCCTTTGACCGTAAAGATCTTCGCGGCGGCGACTTCGCTCGCGGCATCGCCGCCGAGGCCATAGACGGTTTCCGTCGGAAACGCGACGAGCCCGCCCTTGCGTAGGATCTCCGCAGCGAGAGCAACATCGGTTCCGAGCACGACACCACTTTACGTATGCGGACGCGTCTTGACCAGCGACGGACGCTCGCCCCAACGCTCGCGCACCGCCTGACATCCCGTGCTCGCCACCGGATACGCGTCGCGAAACTCCATCCAATCCAACACGCTGACGAGCGCGAGCTCCGCGATCCCGAACCCGCCCGAGAAGCTGCCCTCGTGCAGCTGCGGCGCGAGCCAGCTGAACACCGCCGCCGCTCGCCCGAGCTGGCGCTTTTCGAACACCGAGCCCGCGACCTCCTTCACGCCATCGCGCTTCAAGTAGAAGCACTGCATGACCGACTCGAGCGCACCGTCGATCGCGTGCACCTGATTCGCGGTGTTCGCGGTCTTCGTGCCCCACGAACCGTGCGTAGCCGTCAGGTGATCGATGATCGCGTGCGAGTCGAAGATCGGCGTTTCACCGACGACTGCGACCGGCACCTTCCAGATCGGCGACACGGTCTTGAGCTCCGCGAGCCCCGCCTCGGTGGCCGTGTTCACGATCTCGAGTGATACGCCGAGCTCCTCGGCAATGACCCTGACCCGGCGCATGTACGGCGACGTCGTGGTTCCGTAAAGCTTCATCGCGCGCACGATACACCGCCCTGTCGCAGACGTCGCAGTTGTAATCGCCGGCGCGCACGCGCGATCGTTACGGCGAATGCGTCGCGAGCTCGCCGTCACCGTCGCTGCCGCCGCGACGTTCGGCCTGTTACTCGCGAGCTACTCCGCGTTTCGTCCCGTGCGCGATGCGCTGATCCTCGACGGCGATCCCGATCAAATCCCGTGGCTGTTCACCGCTTCGTTCGTCGCGGTGCTCGCGGTGTCGCCGATCTGGGGCGCACTCGTGAAGCATCGCCCACGCCGCGTCGTGCCGATCGCGTTCCACGTGTTCGCGCTGTGCGCGTTCGCGTTCGCCGCCGTGATCCGGTCCGGCATCGATCCGACCACGGTCGGCCGCGTGTTCTACGTCTGGGCCGCGGTGTTCAACCTGTTCGTGGTCAGCGTGTTCTGGAGCCTGCTCGCCGATCTCCTCGGGCCCGCGAGCGCGAAGCGGCTGTACGGCCCGATCGCGGCCGGCGGCACGATCGGCACCGTCGTCGGACCCGCACTCGCGAAGGCGCTGGTGTCGACGATCGGCGTCGCCGGCATCGTCGCGCTCACCGGTGTCTTGCTCGAGCTCGCGATCATCGGTGTGATGATCGTCCGCCGCGTCGGCACGCCGGACGACTCGACCGAGGACGAGCCGATCGAAGGCGGCGCATTCGACGGCATGCGCCACGTGCTCGCCACGCCCTATCTCCGCACGATCGTCGGCTACGTGTTGTGCACGTCGTGCGCGGCGACGTTCATCTACCTCGCGCAGGCCCACATCGTTCACGACGCGCTGAGCGATCGCATCGCCCGGACGAAATACTTCGCGAACGTCGACCTCGTCGTCGCCGGCGTCACGTTCGTGCTCCAAGTCGCGGTCGCGCGCCCGCTGATCAGCCGGCTCGGCCCCGGCCTCGTGCTGTGCATCCTGCCGCTGATCCAAGTCACGGGCCTCGTCATCCTCGTCGGCTCGCCGTCACTCGATGCGCTGATGATCGTGCTCGCGATCGGGCGCGGCGCCACGCACGGCCTCACCCGTCCCGCCCGCGAGCTGCTGTTCACCGTGATCTCGCGCGCCGATAAATACCGCGCGAAGAACGCGATCGACACGGTGGGGTACCGGCTCGGCGACTTCGGCGCGAGTTGGCTCGGCAAAGGCCTCGCGGCCGCCGCGAACACGGCACTCGTCGGCGGTGTGGCCGTGCTCGGCGGGATCTGGATCGTGCTCGCCGTGCTCCTCGGCCGCGGCTTCAAAGCGCGGACCTAGAGCTTCTTATCCGGCGCTTCGGCATCCCACGCGAATCGCCAGCGCACGCGACCGTGATGGATCCGGATCGCCTCGGCATTGCGCATCGGCGCCAAGTCTCCACCCGCAAGCTGCGATGCGATCCACGTGATCGTGGGCTGATGCCCGAACAACATCACGAGCGTGTCCTCGGGCATGTCGTTCACCGCTTTCACGATGAAGTCCGGATCGCCCGAATGCGCGAGATCCGGCATCACTTCGATCGGCGTCAGCACCGCGAGCGTGGAGATCACGAGCTCGGCCGTCTGGACCGCGCGCACGAGCGGACTCGTCCAGATATGCGTGGGCTCGCAATCGTGCCAGCGCAACCGATCGCCGAGAGCGCGCGCCTGATCGCGGCCGAGCGGCGTCAGGTGCCGGAAGTCATCGCGCGAGCCGGTCGCGACCGCATTCGCGTGACGGATCAAGAACACATCGCTCGGCACGCATGCAGCTTACCCTAACTACACATCCCGCCTTCACTGCGGACGAACGTCCAGACCCCATCCTTCAGCTCGTACAAATCTGTCGTATTGCAGCAGCACAGCTTGTGGCCGCGATCTTTCTTCTCGAGCGCGATGTCGCCACCGATCGTGATCGTCGCGTGGGTCGCGTCCTGAACCTTCACGCCGAACACGTGAACCATGCCGACCATCTTGTGCGTCTTGTCGGCGATGGCCTCGAGCTGATCGAGCGGCATCGCCTTTAGCTTGCCCGGCAGGGTCTCCGGCAGATCGATGCCGGGCTCGAACATCACGTAGTTGTTCGTACCGACCAAGCCCGAGTCGGGCAGCGTGTCGCGCTTCGCTTCGAACCGCGAGAGCGCCGCCGTCACGATATCCGGGGTCGGATTTCTGGGCGCCGCATCGGCGATCACCATCGCGTCTGCCACGACCTTGACCGGCGCGGGTGGCGGTGACGGCGGTGCCGGCTTCGTCCCGGCATCACATGCGATCAGGACGAGCAGCGGCAGGATTCGCATCTCCGTTACAACGCCCCGAGCCAGCGTTCGGTTCCCAGAATCGCAAACGCGACCGCGCAATTCGCGAGCGTGATGACGAGCCCATATTTCAAGAACTTCCAGAAGCCGATGTGGCCGTGCTCACCGGCCGCCTCCATCACGATGATGTTCGCGACCGAGCCGAGCGGGGTCAGCGTGCCGGCCAGCGTCGACGCGACCGCGAGCATCACGTAACCCCACTTCGGATCCGGCATGTGCGGCACCCACGCCACCGCGATCACCGCGATCGGCACGTTCGAGACCAACTGGCTGCCGATCACGATCAGCGCGATGAACGCGACATCGCCGAGCCAATCGCCGCGCGCGATCACCGGCTCGAGCGCGTGAAACGCCTTGTCGACGAGCCCGACGTGCTGGATCCCGGCGACCACGACGAACAAGCCGGCGAAGAACACGAGCAGCGGCCAATCGACCGACTCGAACGCCTTCTTCGCACCCCGGCGCGACGCGAGGATCAACGCGCATGCCGCGACCATCGCTGCACCGGCGAGCACGAAACCGAACAGCGCGAGCACCGCGAACACCGCGAGCGCGACGAGCGCCTTGATCGCGAGCGCCGTATCGAGCTCCGGCCGCTCGAGCTCGCGCTCGATCAGGTTTCCGTCGGGCAACTCGAACATCAGGCCGATCAACCACGCATCGATCGCCAGACACGCGACCCCTGCGGGCAGCGTCAGGATCAGGTAATGCGCGAAGCTGATCTGATCGTGCGCGGCTGCACCGACGATCATGTTCTGTGGATTGCCCGAGAAGCTGACCACGCCACCCACGTTCGCGGCGGCCGCGAGCCCGATGAGGTACGGCAACGGCGGCAGCTTCGCTTCCACCACCACGATCACCACGAGCGGCGTCAGCACGACGCAAACGGTGTCGTTCAACAACAACGCCGATAGCCCACCCGCGACGAACACCAACCCGATCAGTAACCGCTTCGCCGTGCGCGCTCGGGTTAGAACGAGATACGCGGCGAGCTTGAAGAACCCGGCGTCAGACAAATACGCAGCGATCACCAAGACGCCGAACAACAGCACCAAGACGTGCAAATCGATCGCGGCGAGCGCGTCGTCGAGGCGGAGCGCCCCGACGACGACCATCAACACGCCGCCGCAAATTGCTGCACCTGGGCGTTCGAGCTTCAAAACGTGGTGCAGCGATCGCGATGCGATCGCGATGTAAGTGACCGCAAAAACTACGACTGCGAGTGCCACCTGAGCGCCATCCTAGCAGCGATCCCGACACATCACGATTTCTCCACCACTCCCCTACATAGACCGTGAGTCCAGTCGAACCAGCGGCCCAGATGAAATCCATCATTTCTGCAATTGCAGTCCTAGCTGCAGGTTGTGCCGTCGACGAGGCGACGACGGGCACGACTTCTCAAGACGTCACCTCCCAAAACAAGCTCGCGGCGAACAAGCTCGCGGCGAACAAGCTCGCGGGCAACAAGCTCGCGGGCAACAAGCTCGCGGGCAACAAGCTCGCGGGTAACAAGCTCGCCGCGAACTCGCTCGGCGCCGGCGCACTCGCGTCGACGCCGGACGGTCGCGACGTCCTGTCGTACATCGTCGGTTGCGCGCTCGACACGTCGCAAGTGCTCGCGGTGTTCGACGACGACGGCAACGAGTACGACATGCCGGGTTGGCTCGGCCTCGCCACGGCGTGGGTCGATCGCGACCTCACGCTCGACGAGCGTCACCTCGTGAGCTCGTGCCTCTACTCGCGCACGAACTACTTCGGCATCGCCGTCCACATCTCGCTGCGCGGCGACTCGCCGTTGCTCGCGACGGACGACTCCGAAGTGGCCGCGTACCCGTTCCACGAGGCCGCGTTCTGGGGCGACTTCTTCGATCCGGACAACGGCACGAGCTGGTTCACGTGCGAGTCGGACCAGAAGATGGCCGACGAGGGCAACGACGCGTACCACCTGCGCCAGTGCTCGACGCCGTCGGGTAACGACGACGGTCTGTCGAAGTGCGGCTTCACGTACACCGGTGTGTGCGGCTCGCAGGTCCCGTCGATGGGTATCCACGTCTGGCTGACGCCGTCGGGAACCTGATCTTCGGGTGCGACAGCGACTGCGAGGCCGTGATTTCACCCGGCTTGGTAGTCGTGATCGCGTGACAGAGACCCGGCTAGGTCGTGGTGCGTGTGGTTAGGAATGCGTCGCTGGCTCGTTGTCCCGAGTATCGGATTTCATCTAGGCATCATCGTCATCGCGCTGGTCGTCGGCGCATGGCACATCGACCGACTCGAGGCAGCGAAGCTGCGCGTCGACATCGGCTACACGCCACCGCCACCACCGGCGGAATCCGGCAGTCCTGCGCCGAAAAAGCAGACGTTCCAGCAGAAGCAGCAGAAACACATCACGCACGAGATGGTCGTGCCGCCGGAGGTGAAGCCTCCCGTGGCCCCGCTCGTCGCGGACAACAACACGACGGCCGACACCGGTACCGGTAACGGACTCGGCAGCGGCACCGGTTCGGGCGAAGGCAGCGGCAGCGGCACCGAACCATCGCCGTGCACGCAGGATTGCGGCACGCCGGTCGTCGAGAAGAAGCACGACGAGACCACGGTCCTTCCGCCGGTCGCGCTCACTCAGTTGTTCATCTCGGGCGATCGCAACATCGAGCCGCCCGCGCCGACGAAACAGCAGATGATCAACGACGGAAAGCTGAAGGTCGTGGCGTCGTACAAGCTGTGTCTCGACGCGTTCGGCAACGTCGCATCGACGAAGCTGATCAAGTCATCGGGCTACTCGCCGTATGACAACGCCCTGTCGAGCGGGATGACGAGCTGGCGCTACAAGCCGTACACCGTCGACGGGCATGGCACGCCGGCATGCAGCGTGGTGACGTTCGTCTACAACCTGTCGACGATCCACGTGCACTGACTACTCGCCATGCCCGATCGATCCCGCGTTCGCATAGGCGCTCTCGCCGTGCAGCGCGGTATCGAGACCTTCGTATTCGATCTCCTCGTCGACGCGTAGCCCGACGACGGCATCGATCACCTTCAACAACACGAACGTCACGACTGCGCCCCACGCGGCCGCCGCACCGACGCCGATCGCCTGTTTCCCCAAAAGAGACAGGCTGCCGCCGTGGCCATCGTTCAACACGCCGCGCGCGAAGATGCCCGTGACGAGCGCGCCGGTCGCACCGCCGACGCCGTGGACGCCGAACGCGTCGAGCGCGTCGTCATAGCCGAGCTTGCCCTTCAACAGCACGCCGCCGTAGCACACGACGCTCGCGATAAGACCGATCACGATCGCGCTCATCGGCGACACGTAGCCGGACGCCGGCGTGATCGCGACGAGGCCCGCGACCAAGCCCGACGCGACGCCGAGCATCGTGACCTTCTTGATCCGCCAACCTTCGATCAGACCCCAGCCGAGCGCACCGGCGGCGGCGGCGAGGTGCGTGTTGACGAACGCGGTCGCGCCGAGCCCACCCGCACCCGCGCCACCTGCGTTGAACCCGAACCAGCCGAACCACAGCATGCCCGCGCCGAACACGGTGATCGTGAGGTCGTGCGGGGGATGGCGGACCGTCGGATAGCCCTTGCGCTTGCCGAGCAGGAGCGCGACGACGAGCGCCGAGATTCCCGACGACAAGTGCACGACCGTGCCGCCGGCATAGTCGATCGCGCCGAGCGATTTTAGCCACCCGCCATCGGCCCACGACCAGTGCGCGATCGGATCGTAGACCAGCGTGGTCCACCCGAGCGTGAACAGCACGTACGCGCTGAACTTGAAGCGCTCGGCATACGCACCGCTGATCAGCGCCGGCGCGATCACCGCGAACATGCACTGGTAGGCGAAGAACGCGAGCTGCGGGACGTGCGTGCCCGGGAACACCGCATCCGTGCTCACGCCGTCGAGCCCGACGAAGTCGAACCCGCCGATGATCCCGTGCCAGCTCGTGCCGAAGCACAGCGAGTAGCCGATGATCGCGAATTGGACGCTCACCAACCCGAGCGCGAACATCGAGTGCATGAACGTCGACAGCACGTTCTTGCCCTGGACCATGCCGCCGTAGAACAGCGCCAGCGCGGGCGTCATCATCATCACGAGCGCCGCGCTGATCAGCAGCCACGCGGTATCACCGGAATCCATCCCGGTAGTTTCGCGGACGGATGTTTCCGGCAGGTAAACGGCCTGTTAAAGTCGCGAGCGCTTGCCGGTAATCGACGTACGCGACCTACGCAAGACGTATCGCACGCCGTTTCGACGCAAGAAGGTCGAAGCGCTGAAGGGCGTCACGTTTTCCGTCGAGGAAGGCACGATCTTCGGCTTCGTCGGGCCGAACGGCGCGGGCAAAACGACGACGATTCGGACGCTGATGGGCCTGATTCGCCCGACCGGCGGCACCGCGACGATCCTCGGCCACGAGATCCCGAGCCGGGCGGCCCGCGAGCGCGTTGGATTTCTCCCCGAGTCGCCCTACTTCTACGATTACCTGACGATCGGCGAGCTGCTGGACCTCGCCGGCCGGCTGTTCGGGTTGGATTCCGCAACCCGGAAGAAGCGCGCGGACGCACTGATCGAGCGGGTCGGTCTCGGCCGGGCGCGGACGCAGAGCCTGAAGAAGTTTTCGAAGGGCATGTTGCAGCGCGCGGGACTGGCCCAAGCGCTGATGAACGATCCGGCGATCGTGGTCCTCGACGAGCCCACGTCCGGTCTGGATCCGATCGGGCGCAAGGAAGTGCGGGATTTGATCTTGGAGCTCCGCGATCAGAAGAAGACGGTGTTCTTCTCGTCGCACATCCTCACGGACATCGAGGCGATCGCCGATCACGTGGCGATCGTCGCGCGCGGTTCGTTGCAGGCGCAGGGCAAGCCGAGCGAGCTCGTGAAGCGCACCGTCTTGGGCATCGATCTGAAGGTCCGGATCTCGGACGAATCGCCGGAGCTGGTCGAAGGTGCGGATCACGTGCGGCGCAACGGCGACGAGCTGTCGCTGACGATCGGCGCGGATGCGGATGTCGATGCGTGGATCGATCGCGCGCACAAGGCGGGCGCGAAGATCCTGTCGATCGAGCCGCGCCACGAAACGCTCGAGGAGCTGTTCCTGCGCCGCGTCGGAGATGGCTCGTGATCGGCCGGATCTGGGCGATCGCGCTCAACACGTTCCGCGAGGCCGCACGGATCCGCGTGCTGTACGGGATCATCGTGCTGGTCGTCGGCGCGAACCTCGCGGCGATCGTGCTCGGGCAGATGTCGATCCACGAAGAGAATCGCGTCGCGCGCGATCTCGGGCTCGCCGGCATCTCGCTGTTCGGATCGCTGACCGCGATCTTCTTGGGCGTGTTCTTGCTCTACACCGAGGTCCAGCGCCGGACGATCCACGCGATCGCGAGTAAGCCGATCGAACGCTGGGAGTTCGTCGTCGGGAAATACCTCGGCATGGCGCTCGTCCTGACCGTGCTCGTCGCGCTGTTCGGCGTGGCGATGGTCGTGATGCTGACGATCCAAGGCGTCGGCGCGTCGGGCGACGTGTTGAAGGCGCTCGTGCTCGCGTGGTTCGAAGTCCTGACGGTGGCGGCGATCGCGATCTTCTTCTCGTCGTTTTCGACGCCGTTTCTATCGGGCATCTTCGCGCTCGCGATGTGGGTGCTCGGCCGCGTGACGCCGGACATCCAAGCGGCGATCGAGCACGGCTCGACGTGGATCAAGGCCACGGCCAAGATCGCGCTCGAGATCGTGCCGGACATCCATCTGTTCTCGCCGAGCGGGCGCGCGATCGACGGCGTGCACGTCACGGTGCATGCCGACTTCATCACGTGGGGCTACGTCGGCCTCGCCTCGCTGCATGCACTCGGGTGGATCGCGGGGCTGCTCGCGCTCGCGTGTCTGCTATTTTCGCGACGAGATTTCGCATGAAGAAGACCGTCGCTCTTGTCGTCGTTGCCGTGCTCGCGGCGATCTCGATCGTCGTGGTGTTGCGCGGTCGGGCCGAGCTGGCCACCGGTGACGAGGCGATGAAGCGCGGCGCGGTCACCGAAGCGTTGCGCGATTACGAAGCGGCCGCGCGGTGGTATCTGCCGGGCGCCCCCCACGTCGATACCGCGTACGACCGACTCCGCGACGCGACCAAGGATCCGAAAACCGCGCTCCTCGCCTGGCGCGCGATCCGCAGTGCGGCGACCGCCACGCGGACGTTGTGGCAGCCCCACAAGGCGGATCTCGAGGATGCGACCACGGCGCTCGTCCGGCTCGAGGCCAGCGATGCGAACACCGGCGATGGTGCCGGCGCGGATCGCCAGGGTTACTACCGCGCCCGGTTTTACGAGGATGTTCGCGCGGATCGCGGGATGGCGATCCTGGCCGGCTTCGGCGTGATCCTGTTGATTGCCGGCGTGATCGCGGTGCTTCGGGGTACCAGAAAGATCCCGGTGCTGGGGCTCGTTGTCGTCGGGATGGCGTGCTGGTTGGTCGGCCTTTACAACGCCTGAGATCGTGTGATGTCGTCGGCCCGCGTATGGGCAAAGACCTTGGTGGTGCCGTCATCGATCTGCTCGATTCCGACCGCGTCGATCTGCGCGCGGCGGCAACGACCGTGCTCGCGGCGGTGGGCAAAGGCGACAAGAAAGTCCTCTCGGCGCTGACAGGGCGACTCGCCGATGGCGATGTCGTGGTCCGGCGGATCGCCCTCGAAGGTCTATCGGATCTCGGCGCGAGCGGCATTTCGGCAGAGCTCGTGCCGCTGCTTCGCGGCAACGACGAACAACTCGCCGAGCGCGCGGCCACGATGCTCGCGCAACAGGGCTCCGAAGCCGAGAGCACGCTCCGCAAGGAAGTGCGGGCCGGCACGGTGGGTCCGCGCCGCGTGATGGCGCAGCTCCTGATCCGGCGCGGCACCACGCCGGCGATCGATGCCGTGCTCGATCAGCTCGGCGATCCGGAATTCGGCGAACAAGCGCTCCAGCTCGTTCGCGCCGAGCTCGATAAGGACAACGAAAAGCTCGCGAACCTCGTCGAGAAGAGCGCGATCGGACGCGCCGGTGATGCGGCGAAAGAGTTGAACACCGCGTGGAAGGCGGCGGAGAAAGCTGCTGAAAAGGCCGCGGCCGAAGCGAAGAAAGCCTCGAAAAAGTCGAAGAACGGCAACGGCACGAACGGTCATGCCGCGGCAGATCCGTTGCGCGATCCCGAAGTCTCGGCGGGTGTAGTCCAGCTGTCGGCGCTGCTCCGCTTGATCGGCTACCTCGCGCGTCCGTCGACGCAGACGTTGCTCCTCAAGTACGCGGCCGATGACGAACCACGGCCGATCCGGTTGGCCGCGATCGCGGGCCTTCGCCGAATCGTCGCGACGAGCGAGGCCAAGGGGACGGAGAAGGTGATCGAAGCGCTGATCGAGTTTGCCGATGGCGAGGATCTCGCGGTCGGGCAATCGGCGGTCGATACGCTGCGCGGCGCGCGGATTCCGGAATCGCTGTCGAAGCGGTTCGCGGCGCTCGCGAAGTCGAAGAACGTGTCCGCACAAAAGCTCGCGATGGAGCGGTTGCCCGCGGGTGGTGGTGCGTCGGCGCTGAAGGCGCTCGTCGAAGCGCTCGGCGGCACCGATCCCACGGCGCGCGATGCGGCCGCGCGTGGCCTCTCGAAGGCGCCCGAAGCCGTGATGCCGGTCGTGAAGGCGTTGCTCGATACCGAGGACGAACAGATCGCGCGGCGCTATGCCGGCGTGATCCGCTCGCATCGCGGCAATGTCTCGAACTCGGCGATCGAGCAGCTCGTCGAACGGTTGCGCGAGCTCTCGGAAAAGTCGACGAAGGGCAAGGCGCAGGCGGATAGCATCCTGCTCGAGCGCGTGTACGGCGAATTGATCGCGGACGTCGCGCCCGCGAAGCACGTCGAGATGTTGTTCGATCGGGCGAAGCGCCTCCGCAAGGCGGGCAAGCCCGTCGAGGCGTTCGGCTCGCTCAAGGCCCTGCTCCGCTCGCGCGCGGATCTCGATGCCGCGATCGACGACGACCAGCGGTTCTTCCTCGCGATGCTGTCGCTCGAGGCCGCCGGCGAAGGCATCGTGCGGTCGACGCACGCGGACGATCCGGTGTTCGCGCAATTCGCGGTGCTCGCGGCAAAGGGATATCCGGTCGCGAAGAACCTCGCGAAGAACAGCGAAGTCACCGACGAGGCGATCTACGGCCTCGGGTTCCGGCTGATCGAGAGCGGCGACGCGTCGAACGAAGAGCTCGGTGCCGAGTTGCTCCAAGGCATCATCGACGAGCGGCCGCGCAGCAAGCTCGCGAAAGCGGCGAAGAACAAGCTGAAGCTCACGGGTCATCTGGACGACGACTGACCTGCTACGTTCCAGGCATGCATTCGCTCACGCTCTGGGACGGAATCATGATCATCGGCGCGCTGGTCGCGTCGATCATCGTCGGCGAGATCGCGAGTCGTATGACGCGGTGGATCGTGTGCCGGGTCGTTCCGAAGCACGCCGAAACGGTCTCGCGAGTCCGCGGCCCGGTCGGCCTGATCGCGGCGGTCGCGCTGTGGCAGGCCACGCTCGTGTTCTTGAAAATTCCCGAAGCGGCGCGCGATCCGCTCCACGATGCCGGCCGGGTGTGCCTCACGCTCGTGCTCGTGTGGCTGCTGCTACGGCTCTCGGATCTCGCGATCGACATCCTCGCCAAACGAAGCACGTTGTTCGATGGCCACGATCTCGGTCGCGCACTCCTGCCGATGTTCCGGCGAGTCCTGAAGATCATCATCGTCGCGATCGCGGTCGTCGCGGTGTTGGGCTCGCTCGGCTATTCGGTCACGGGCCTCGTCGCCGGCCTCGGCATCGGTGGCATCGCGGTGGCGTTGGCTGCGCAGAAGACGCTCGAGAACGTCGTCGGTGCGTTCGCGATCGGCATCGATCGCCCGTTGCGCGAAGGCGACTATGTCCGCGTCGATCAGACGATCGGCACGGTCGAACGGATCGGCCTGCGCTCGACCCGCGTGCGCACCCAAGATCGCACGATGATCGCGATCCCGAACGGCAAGCTCGCCGACTCCGTGATCGAGCGATACACCGGCCGCGATCGATTTCGGTTTTACATGAAGCTCCGGATCGGCATCGGCGCCACGAGCAAGCAACTCCGCGCGGTGCGCTCGCGGATCGAACAGCTGCTCGCCGATCACCAGAAGCGATCGAAGGATCCGGTCCAGGTCCACTACACCGGTCCCGGCGATACCTGGTTCGATCTCGAAGCGATCGCCTGGTACGACGTCGCGAACATGGCCGAGTTTCAGACCGTGCGCGACGAGCTGTTCCTCGCGTGTCTCGACATCATCGGCGAAGAGCGCGTGACGCTGTCCGGATCGTCGTCGGTGCAGGAGATTTCGCTATCGGTAAAGCCGCAGGTAAGCCCCGACGGCTCCGCCGGCGCCAACGGCAAGCAAGAACAAGATCAGAACGCCCCAGCGAAATCCGACGCGCGCCACTGAGCTCGCTTTGAACGGCTCGGGCGGCAGCGTTCCGCCCGGTGGCATCGTCGGTGGCTTGGCTTTGACGAGGATGCCGGAATCGGCGGGAGGCAGTTGTTGGAGCACCGGCGCGGAGCTCCACGGCTTCCCGGTCGCGAGCTCGTCTTCATCGAGCGCTTCGGCGCGTTGCATGCGCGCGATCTGCGCGAGCTCGGGTGCCCGGAGGTCCGCATCCAACACGGTCCGCTTCTCGCGGATCGCGGGCGGCACGGAGATCTCCTCGTCGGGTTCGGTCGGGACCAGATCGCCGATCGGCATGCCGACGCGCACGCGATCGAGCAAGTTGCGCTTCTGCGCGATCCGATCGCCGAACAACCGCATCAACTTCGAGGCGAGCGATTGCGTCGGATCACCGACGGAGTCGAGCTGGCGCGAGGTCATCAGCAGCACGTCGCGTAGCTCGGCCGCGCTGCGAAACCGTTGCGACGGATCGCGGGCGAGCGCCTGCATGATGATCGCCTCGAGCTGCGGCGGATAGCTCGGCACCTGCGAGCTCGGTGGCGGAATCTCGTCGTCCATCGGGTCGCTGATCGCGCGATGCAACGTGGTCAGCTCGTAGAGCACGAGTCCGATCGAGTAGACATCGCTCTGCCGGCCGAGCGGACGCTGCCCCGCTTGCTCGGGCGAGCGATACAGCGAGTCCGGATCGACGAGCGCGACGCCGAGCTCGAGCAACTTCATCTCGCCGCCGTACGTGATGAACACGGTCTCGGGCGAGACCGAGCGATGGAGCTCGCCGGCGGTATGTCCCGCGTGCAGGCCATCGCAGATCTCCGCGATCATGTGCGCGGCGAGGCCGAACGAGATTTGCTCGCGGCGTTTGATCAAGCGGCGGATCAGCCCCGAGAGCGTTTCGCCGTCGAGGTACTCCATGATCCGGTAGAAGTCCGAATCGAGCTGGACGATCTCCAACACCGAGACGAGGTTCGGATGCCGCGCGATCGAACCCCGGCCGACACCGCGCGGAATCTTCTTGATCGCGACCGGTGCGCCCGCGGGCGATTTGCCGAGCAGGACTTCGCGACCCTCGCCGCCGATCGCGAGCTTGCCGACGACTTCGTAAGGACCGACGCTCGTCACCATCAGGGAACGAGCTTGTAGCCGTGGCCGTACACCGTGAGGATGTGGCGCGGGCTCTTTTGATCTTCTTCCAATTTACGCCGCAGCTTCACGATGAAGTTGTCGACGGTGCGCGAGGTGGGCGACGCCTGCATGCCCCACACTTTTTCGAGCAGCTCGTCGCGCGAGACGGTTTCTTCGGAGCGCTCGCGCAGGAGCTTCAACACTTCCAGCTCGTAGAACGTGAGGCGCTTCGACGTACGGCCCTTCGTCATCACGTGCTTGCGCGCGTTGATCGACCAGCTGCCGATGTTGAACGTCTCGTCGGCGTGCGAGCTCATTCGCGCTTGGCGGCGGAAGATCGCGTTGATCCGCGCGATCAACTCGGCGACCGAGAACGGCTTCGTGACGTAGTCATCGGCGCCGGCATCGAGGCCGCGGATCTTGTCGCTCTCCTGCGCCTTCGCGGTGAGGATGATGATCGGCACGGTCTCGTCGCGTTGGCGCAACGTCTCGCACACGCGATAGCCGTTGTCGTCCGGCAGCATGAGATCGAGCAGCACGCAGTCCGGTGCCCAATCCATGGCAGTGGCGAGGCCCTCGGCCCCGGTGCCGCGCGCTTCGACCTCGAAGCCTTCGAACGTCAGCGCATCCGTGATGCCGCGGACGATGTCCGGTTCGTCCTCGATCACGAGGATGCGTTTTTTCGCCGGCTCGTCGGTCACTGCTGACGTAGTTGTATCAGATCGGCAGCCAGAGCGAGAACGTGGCGCCGTTTCCGGGCTCGCTCGTAACCGTGACGTCGCCGCCGTGCGCGCGCGCGATGTGTTGGACGAGCGCGAGACCGATGCCCGAGCCACGGATCGGCTTCAGGCGCATGCCCTTCGCGCGATAGAATCGCTCGAAGATTCGATCCTGTTCCTCTAGCGGAATGCCCGGGCCGAAATCTTTGACGGCGAGGACGACCCGCTCGCCTTCGCGCTTCAGTGACAGTTGGATCTTCTTGCCGTCGGCCGCGTACTTGATCGCGTTGTCGACGAGGTTCAGCACGGCGAGCGTGAACGCGTTCGCATCGATCCGGACGAGTGGCAGCTCGTCCTCGATCTCGGATTCGAGCGTCATCTCGGCGGTGGCGAGGCGGCGGTTCGCGAGATCGACGGCGCGAAGCACGACCTCGGCGATATCCGCGTCGGCAAACTCGAACACGCCCATGCCGCGTTCGATCCGCGCGAAGTCGAGGACGTTATCGATCAACCTGCCGAGCCGAACGGATTCGCGCCAGATGATCTCGGCGTATTCGGTTGCCTGTTCGGGAGACTTGGTGCGGTTATTCGCGAGCATCTCGCCGAACAACGAGATGATCGATAGCGGCGTCTTCAGCTCGTGCGAGACGTTCGAGATGAAGTCGCTCTTGAGCTCGTTCGCCCGGCGTTCGCGACGGATCGCGACGGCCATGATGATGAGGCCCGCCACGATGATCACGACGGCGCCACCGAGCAGTGCCGAATCGACGAGGCGACGATGCAGGAGCTCTTGTTCGGCGACGAGCTCGCGTTCGGTGATGCGCAGCTTCCAGTGATCGAGCGTGTCGGAGAACGAGCGTTCGACCGCGAGGTGATCGGAGTTGTATTGGAACTCGAAGCCGAACTGGATGACGTCGCGCTCGTCGACGACTTGATAGAGGTGCTTGCTCCGCTCGGAAAAGAACTGCGGAAACATCGAGAACAGGAGGTGGTTGAGGTCCTCCTCGATCACGGCGTAGTAGGTCTGACCATCGAGTTGCTTGCGCTCGTAGGACAAGAGATACGGCGCGTCGTACGGACCGCGACCGTAGTGATGGAAGCGGGTCTCCAGCGGGAGCTTGCCGAGCTCCAACTTGCCGATGACGTTCGCGAGGTACCAGTCGCGCATCGCGATCGCGTCCTTGGGATCGCGGCTACCGGACAGCGAGCCGCCGAGCACGGGCTTCAGGTGATCGTCCAACACGAACGCACTCGCGACCGCGGCGCCGGACGACTTCACTTGTTCCTCGAGTCGATCGAGCTGATCGAGGCGGATCTCCTTCAGGAGGCGGGTGTCGGCGCCCACGACGACCGACTCGATGTTGAGGATCTTCTCCTCCACCAGATCGGTCAGGAGTTGGATGCGCTCGTTGCGAAGAGCGACCGCCGAGCTGTTACTCCAACCGAAGTACGCGAACACCACGACCGCGGCCAACACCGCGAAGATCAAGGCGTTCACGAGGAGCAGGCGGCGCAACGGTGCAAATCCTGCCACTTCCCAGAACACTTGTGACTACCGAAGGTTGTCGGAATGCTGGCTTTATGTTAGACGGCGTACGTAATGGACAACCATCCGGATCATACGGATGGTCAAGTCTTTACGCATAGTTAGAACGGCGTCCAAGAAGAGGGCTGGCAGACATGGACTCCATGTTCGAAGAAGAATCGAGCGAAATCGGCGGGGAGATCGAGGCCTATTGCCCGTCACCACGGTGCAAGGCGGACACGACCCACACGATCATCAGCATGTACGAGGACGAAGTCAGGCGCGTGCAATGCGTCGTCTGCGGCGAAGTCCACTCGTATCGCAAGCCGCGTGGGGATGGTGCGGAGGGTGAAGGTGAAGGCAAGGCCAAGGCCTCGCCGAAGCGGATGACGTGGGACGACGCGATGTCGCGCGCATCGGACAACGATCTCAACAACTCACGGCCGTTCTCGATCCGAGACACGTACGAGGAAGGCGATGTCGTCTTCCACCCGGCGTTCGATATCGGGTTCGTCATCGAGAACCTGCCGGACAACAAGGTCGAAGTGATCTTCCGGGACGGTGGGTCGCGCATCCTCGTCCATAACCGCGGTGACCTCGCCGCTCGGATGCCGGACATCGCGGAGATCCCGGCGCCGCGCGAAGCGAAGAAGAAGAAGCGGAACAAGAAGGTCGAAACGCCCGCGGCCCCGGTGCCGGCGCGCTCGAAGGCTCAGGTCGAAGAAGCGGTCGAACGCGCGCGTGCAGCGGCGGCGGCTCGCATGGACGACTCGGGCAAAGCGGCGAGCGAGCACGAGAAGAAGCTCAAAGAGCAGGGCAAGAAGATCAAGGAACAGATCAAGAAGGCGCCGAAGCAGGCGGCCAAGCCCGCTGCGGTTCCGGCGAAGGCGCCGGCGGCTCCGGCAGCACCGGCGAAGGGTGCGGCGAAGCCCGCTGCGGCCAAGGCGGCTGCGAAGCCGGCCAAGGCGCCCGCGAAGGCTCCGGCCAAGGCCGCTGCGAAGCCGGCCAAGAAAGCGCCGCCGCCCAAGAAGGCAGCGCCGAAGAAGGCGGCCAAGCCGGCGAAGAAGCCAGCCAAGCCGGCCAAGAAGAAAAAGAAGTAACCAAGGGCGCCTCGAGGGGCCTTCTTACTTAGAAGCCCTTGGCGTACGTGATCGAGAACATGTGGATGTTGTCGCCACGCGTGACGTCCATGCCGGTGTGGCCGCGGGTCGAAACCGTTTCCTTCGACGCGTCTCCGAAGTCGTAGCTCGCGTGGTCGAGGTCGTACGCGAAGATCAGCCGGGTCTTCTCGTTCATCGAGTACAGGAGGCCGATGTTGACGTTCTCGCCGCTCATCGATGCGGTGGGACCGTCCTGGAGGCCGTTCGTCTGCGTGACCGATGCGCCGAACAAGATCGCGTCGAGGCCGATCTGGAGGCCCAGCTTCGAGGTCAGCTTCGGCATCACGATGCCGATGCCCAGCGTCGGTGCGAACAGCGTCTCCTGCGGCACCTTCGCGGTGTTCGTGTTGTTCGGGTCCATGGTGTTGTAGCCGTCGACCAGGTAGCCGCGGTACCGCACGCCCAATCGCGCCAGCAAGGTCAACCCGCTCGGGCGCGACGTCGGATAGCCGATCGATCCGCGCAGGAAGAAGTCGCTCAGCGTGATCGCCGAGACCTTGCCCATGTACTGGATGCCGCTACCGAACGTCTTCGAGTACGCGTACGACGCGTCGATGCCGACCAGGTACTTCGCGCCGAGCCCCGTGTAGAACGAGCCGCCCAACGCGAGCGTCTCCGACGTGGCGCCGATGCTGTAGTTGTCCGGCACCTGGTCCGCGCCGGTCTTCGTGGAGCCGGCCGTGGTCATCGACTGCGAGATGAAGCCCGCGCCCAAGCCGACCGAAATCCCGATCTGACGGCCGTGGCCGCCGCCGCTCGAGCCGCCTTCGATGTCGAGCTTGTCGGTGAGGATCCATCCCTCGTCGCCATCATCCGACTCGACGTGGGTCCAGTTGCCCTTCGTCTCGCCCGGATAAAGCGTATCGGCCGGCTTCGGCTCGAACTCGACGTCCGAGCTCTCGTCGCGTTCTGCAAAGACTTTCGATTTCGCGCCGACGTGAGCGACCGCGCGCTTCTCTTTCGCTTCTTCGGCGGGTTCGTCGCTGCCTTCGTCGTCGTCGTCTTTGCCGGCCGGCTTCTTCGCTTCGGTCTTCGCGACCGGCTTCTTGCCGCCCGGGATCGGGTTCTCTTCGTCGTCGCCTTCGTCGTCGTCCTTGCCCGCGGGCTTCTTCACATCCGGCTTCTTCACGTCCGGCTTCTTCGCCGCCGTCTTCGTCGGTTTGTCGTCGTCTTCGTCGTCGTCGTCCTTCGACGTCGGCTTCTTCGTATCCGGCTTCTTCACGTCCGGCTTCTTCGTATCCGGCTTCTTTGCCGTCTTCGTCGGTTTGTCGTCGTCCTCGTCGTCGTCATCCTTCGACGTCGGCTTCTTGGTATCCGGCTTCTTGGTGTCCGGCTTCTTGGCCGTCTTCGTCGGCTTGTCGTCCTCGTCGTCGTCCTTCGTCGTCGTGTGCTTTGCCGGCTTGTCGTCTTCGCTCGCGCTGTCGTCGCCGCCACCGCCAACGGCATCGGCGCCGATGCGATCGTCGGGTGCGCCCGAGCTACCGAAGCCGCGCTTCGTGCTGCGGCCGTCGACGAACGGACGGCGCCGCGTGTTGCGCGCGATCTCGTCCGGATCGGACATCTCCACTTTGCTTCGCGGCACCCAGCCGGTGCGGCCTTGGACGCGAACCTTCAGCCATCGTCCTTCTTGAGAGAGGAGCGTCATCGACTGCCCCTCCTTCACTTTGACGATGAGCTTGCCCTGCTCGCCCGGATGGTTGAGCACGCGTGTTTCCTGGTTGGTTTTCACTTTTTCGGCATGCGCCGAACCAGTGGCCACAGCTAGGACAAGGAGGAGGCCGAGCACCCGCATCTTGCTTATTATTGATCACGTCCTGGGCCGTTTCCAATCGAGCGAAATCACGTTGTTTTGCGAGGATCGCCCGGGGTCTGGTGTCGCCAGAGGGATTTCGAGGTGGCACCGACCGTAAAAGGAACGCGTTAAGCTGAGGTAGCCGATGACCGTCGTAGGATCAGCAACATCAAAGTCATACACGGGTGGCCACTTCGAGCTGGCCATCGATGGTCACAAGACCACCGCGTATTTGAAGTCCTTGGAAGGTGGCTTCATTCACGCCGCGACGATGGACGAGAAGATCGGCCCGGACAACAACTCGATCAAGCACACGAGTGTTGCGTCGATCGATCCCATCAACGTGGAGTTCGGGATCTCGGGCGCGAACGACATGCTGTTGTGGATCCAACAGTCGTGGCGCAAGGCGTTCAACCGTCGCAACGGTGAAGCACGCCACGCGAACTTCAACCTAGATCAAGTGTTCACGCACGAGTTCTACGATGCGTTGATCCAAGAGACGACGTTTCCGGCCCTCGATGGTGGCAGCAAAGATGCCGCCTACATCAAGTGCAAGATTCAGCCGGAGCACGTGATCATCAAGCAGGAGCGCGGCGCGAAGCTCCAACCGAATCTCGGAGCAAAGCAGAAGCTCTGGATGTGCTCGGGCTTCCGGCTGACGATCGACGATTTCGAAGAAGCGACGCGGTACACGAACAAGATCGAAGCGTTCACGATCAAGCAGGGGATCAAGTCGAACTACTACGGGAGCGAACGGTTCCCGCAGATCGAGCCGACCAAGATCGATTTCCCATCGCTGACGTGCACCCTCTCGCTCGGTTACGCCGACAAGATCATCAAGTGGTACGACGACGCGGTTGTGAAAGGAACGAACGAAGCGAAGAAGCTTCGCACCGGCACGCTCGAGTTCCTCGCGCCGGATCGCAGCAGCACGTTGTTCCGGATCAATCTCTACGATGTCGGCATCGCTCACATGCAGATCCCGCAAAGCGTCGCGAACGCGGATGGCATCAAGCGGATCAAGTACGAGCTCTACGTCGGGCGTATGGATCTCGACGGCAAGGGCATGGGTCTCGAGTAGCTCGCCTCCCGTTTGAGTTACTCTCGCGAAGGTGGGCGGTTCGGATGACAAGTCCGGCGATCAAACGATCGCCGCTCGACCGAACGCGCAGTCTGACGAACGAGTTGAAGTTCGAGCCGGCGGTTCCGCGGGTGACTACGTCGATCTGCTCGAGGTCGACCCGAAACACTACAAGCTCGCCGACGAGCTGGCGCGCGGTGGGATGGGCCGCATCGTCCGAGCGCACGATCGAAGGCTCGGTCGTGGTGTTGCGATCAAAGAGCTCCTTCCTGGTCACGATCACGCGCGTTTCGAACGCGAAGCTCGGATCACCGCACGGCTAGAACATCCCGCGATCGTCGCCGTGCACGAGGCTGGGCGCTGGCCGTCTGGCGAAGCGTTCTTCGCAATGAAGCTCGTCGCCGGCGAATCGCTGGACAGGAAGATCGCGGCTTGTTCGTCGCTGTCACAACGCCTCGCGCTCGTGCCTGCCGTGAGTGCAGTCGTCGACGCTCTCGCGTACGCACATGACGCACGGGTGATCCATCGAGATCTCAAGCCCGCCAACGTTCTCGTCGGGAATTACGGCGAGACGGTCGTGATCGATTGGGGCCTCGCAAAAGATCTCGGCGATACGACAGACGATGTTCCCGATCAGCGCTCCGGCAATGCAGAAAAAGGAATGACGGTTGCGGGCTCGGTGCTCGGAACACCGTCGTACATGCCTCCCGAACAGGCTGATGGCTCTCCGGTCGACCAGCGGGCCGACGTCTACGCATTGGGAGCGCTGCTCTATCACGTGCTCGCGGGCAAGCCTCCATACGACGGTGGCTCGACCGAGGAGCTGCTC
Organism: Kofleriaceae bacterium; assembly: GCA_047600425.1. GTDB lineage: Bacteria > Myxococcota_A > Polyangia > Haliangiales > Haliangiaceae > JABFXX01. The sequence continues at coordinate 2,095,151 of JASGLC010000001.1, forward strand.
AAAGCCGTCCTCGCTGGCAAACCGAAATCGCTAAGCGAGCTCGAGCCCGATGTGCCGACCGAGCTCGTTGCCGTCGTGGAGAAAGCGATGGCACGCGGTCGTGCCTACCGATTTCAAAGCGCCGGCGAGATGGCAGCGGAGCTCCGGCGATTTCAAACGGGACAACTCCTCACGAGTCACCGCTACACGTTCGGCGAGCTGTTCATGCGTTGGGTTCGTCGCTATCGCGCGCCGATCACTGTAGCGGCGATCGCGGCGGTTACCTTGATCGTGTTCGCGACTGTATCGATCACGAAGATCGTGAACGAAACGCATCGCGCCGATCGCGAGGCAGCAGATGCACGGGCTCGCGCGGATAGTGGAACGCTCGCCAAGGCGCGCTCGCAACTCGATACCGATCCAACAGCCGCCATCGCGACACTTCGCGAGCTGTCGGCGGGCTCGAAAGAGTGGAACGAAGCGCGAATCATCATTGCTGACGCCGAAGAGCGCGGGGTCGCGCAGATCTTCGTGGGTGACGGCACACCGGTGTACGACGCTGCCTTGTCACCGGATCACACTCTCCTCGGCGGAAGAACGGAGAACACGTTGATCGCTTGGGATGTGTTCACCCACGTGAAGGCGCGGCTTCTCGTTCCGCAAGGCGTGAAGCAGGTGATGTGGGTCGGAGCCAGCATGCAGTATCTGACCTCCGACTTGAATGTGATGCGTTGGTATCCGTTCCAAGAGAAGACCGAACTGCTCGCGAAACTGCCGGATATCGGCGCGTTCGCCGGATTCTCTCCCGATGGCGAGTACGTCGCCTTCTTCGATATCACCCGTCATCTGCACGTCGTGGGAGCTCGAACGGGTCGCTCGTTCGAGATCGGACAAAGTCGGCTCTTCACGTGGGATGGAAACACGCTGGTACGGCAACTAACTCTCGGTCACTACGAGCGGGTCGATGTCGTGACCGGTTCGCATACGACGTTCGACGCATCGTTCAAACAGGCCGCGATAGAACTCTTCATTCACGACCACGTTCTTTACTCGCAACAGTATCCATCGCTCTTCGTGGACCAAAACGGCCATGAGTTGCGATCGGGTCACAACGCGATCGCTTCAGCGACCGTGTCGCTCTCCGACGGCCGGATCGCGAGTGTGACCGGAGATGGTTCGAGCTCGTTTCAAAATCAAGAGAAGGACACCCGCGATAACGACATCACACTTGTCGATCGTCACTCGCTCGCTCGATTGATCGGACATCAAGCTCCGATCTCGTCGCTGGAATCCAGCGACGACGTACTAATCAGTGCCGACATTCGCGGTCAAGTTCGAGTTTGGCACAGCGCGCATGACACCCACATCCAACAACCGTTCGACGTGACGCTCGCATTTCTCGACGAAGCACGACGAAGCCTGATCGAACATGAACCCTACCATTGCGCAGATGTCGTCGATGTCGCGACCTGGAAGGCACTCGAACGCATCGCGGAGGATGGCTATCGATGCCCACCGAACCCCGAACGTGACGATCGCGAGTTTGCTGACGAGACGCGAGTTTTCCCGCTCCGGCGGTCACGCTCGCGCTGGGTATTTCGCGACGAGGTTGGCGATCTGTTCGTCTGGGATCGCTCCTCGGGGCATGCGCTTCCGCTCGACTTCAAAGGCAACGACAGAGCGTTCGCGATCAGTTCCGATGGCCGAGTCGTTGTCGCGGCGAATGACGACGACCTCTACCGATGGACCTCCACGGGCGCGATCGATGGGCCTTGGAAGGCGAACACCGTCGCAACGGACATCACACTGGACAGCGGGGGCACGACGATGGCCTACACCAGCCCCGAGAGCATCTTTCTCGGGCACTTCGACGGCAAACCAGACGTGAAGATCCGAGATGTCTCCAATCCTACGTCCCTCCTCTTCACTCCAAATGATCGGCAACTCGTGGTCGCGCACGACACCACGATTTCGGTGCTCGATCTGCCGACCTTCACCGAATCGCGAACCCTTACCGGCCACACATCAGCGGTTCATCACGTCGAGCTCGACGAGCTCGATCGCATCGTCTCGGTTTCTGCGGATCACTCCGTCCGAATCTGGCATGCGGACGACTCGGCAACGATCCTCAAAACACCGTCCACGGTCGACACGATCGACATCCACGGTAATCGTGCGATCACGATCGAAGAGAACAAAACCCTGCGGCTGTGGGACCTCGATACCGAGACGAGCCGCATTCTCCCGAGCACGTCAGCCGTGTTCGGTGGATTCACCGCGGACAACGAGATCGTTGCTGTCGAGCGCGACGGACGAATCACGCGCTACCGAGACGACGCACCCTACGGCGAGATTCCCCTGCGCATCTGGATCGACGCCCTCATCGGGCCCCGATAACTACTGCTGCGGCGTCGGCAACTTCGACACGTCGATCTGCGACAGCGCGAGCCGGATCAACTGCGACTTGTTCGCCTTCGTCCAACCGCGCTTCTTGAGCTCGGCCACCTTGGCATCGAGCTCCTCCAGATCCCGTGTGTACATCGAGATGCAGATCACCTTGTAGTGCGTCGGCCGCGTCCCCGCCGGCGCCTTCGCCCGCTTCTCCGCGGTGACGGTGGGCGCGCGCTTCCCGTAGTACTCCTCGGAGAGGATCGAGTCGGCATCGCTGAGGGGATCGTGTGCCATGAGCTTGTCTTCTTTCATACGGCCTCGGTCGGTTGGAACGTGTTGGTGGCGGGTTGGGCGTGCGGCATCACCTCGACCTGCGCAGTGCTCGCGAGCACCCAATCGCAGACGCGGTTGTAATCAGCTGCGCCGTGCGAGACCGGCGCGTATTCGAAGATCGTCTTCTTGTGCGACGGCGCTTCCGCGAGCCGCGTATTGAGACGAATCGGTTCGAGACACTTCGTCTTGAAGTGCCCCTGCAGGGTTTCGAGCACCTCGCGCGCGAGCCGCGTGCGCCCGTCGTAGAACGTGGGCAGCACCGCGCTGATGCGAACGGCGTGCGAGAGGTGGCGCTCGACGTCTTTGATCGTCTTCAGGACCTGCTTCACGCCGACGAGCGCGAGGTAGTCGCAGGTCACCGGGATGATGACTTCGTCGGCGTACGACAGCGCGTTCTGATTCAGGAGGTTCAGCGACGGACCGCAATCGATGATCACGTAGTCGTAGCGCCGCGAGATCGCCATCATGTTCAGGCGCTTCGTCATCACGCGCGAGCGCGCTTCGGTCGACTGACGTGCGAGCCAGATTTCGGCGGCGGCGAGCGTGGCGTCCGACGTGATCACGTCGAGCTTGCCGCGCACCGGGACCGCGACATCCGTGGGATCGGTCCCTTCGACGAGCACGTGATAGAGCGACTTTTCACCGGCGACCCCGAGCGAGACACCGACGTTGCCTTGCGCATCGGTATCGACGAGCAGGACCTCGTGATCGCGCTCGGCCAGGCCGGCCGCGAGGTTGACGGCGGTCGTGGTTTTACCGGTGCCGCCCTTCTGGTTGAGGATGGCGATCCGGCGGGCGCGCTTCGCTCGGAAGCCCTCCTCGCCGAGACCGAGCTTGCGACATTCGAGCGAGCAGTAGTGGTTTCTCTCGCCGTCCGGCGTGACCGCGATCTGGAACACGAACGCCGGCTGGAACGACTGCCCGCACGAGTTGCACGTCTTCTCCATGCCCTTATCGAAGCGGCATGGCGCGGATGTGGGCAACTTTTCGTCGATAGCGAGCTACGATGGGCGGGTGTTGGCGCGGAATGTGACGGTACGGGGTGACGATCCAACGCTCGTCGCAAAACAACTGGGCGAAAAACTTGTCGCGGACGATCTGGCGTTGGTCGTCGTGTTCGCCGATTGGCGAATGGATCGCGTCGCGTTCGTAAGCGCGATGCAACGCGTGTTCGGCGCGATCCCCGTCGTCGGGGCGACCGCGATCGGGATCGTGGGAGGAAGCGGGACGACCGCGGCCCAAGGGTTGTATGGCCTGCGGTGCGGAATCGGCGTCGCGCCCGAGCTGTCGAAGCACGCGTTGTTGCGCGGCCGCGATGCGGTGGAGCGCGCGGCGCAGATGCTCGGCACGCGTCCGGAGCAACTCGATCCGCACAAGCACGTGGCAGTTTCGTTGCTGGATGGCTCGACCCAGAGCGAGGAGCCGTTTTGTATCGGCGCCGCGAGCGCGGCTCCTCAGATCAGGATGGTGGGCGGCGGCGCGTCGACGGGCATCGATGGGGTAACGCTACTCGGCCGCCAGGCCGTGTGGGCGACCGGCGAGCTGTTCACGGATGCCGCGGTCGTCGTGGTGCTGGAGACGTCTCGGCCCTTCGAGACGATCACGTCGAATCACCTGGTTCCGACGGAGCTCCGGACGGTCGTAACATCGGCGAGCCACCGCACGATCAAGGAGCTCGACGGCATGCCGGCCTCGCGACGATTCGCAGAGCTGATCGCAAAGGTGGGCGGCGTTATCGACAGCACCACGCCCCTGAGTTACACGTTCGCCCGCATGATCGACGGCGTTTCGTACGTGCGCTCGATCGGAGCAATTCGCGACCGCGAGATCGAGCTCGCGTGTAGCATCGAGACGGGCCACGTGCTCCGGATCATGAAGTCAGGCGATCTTGTCGGTCAGACCGAACGAGATCTGGATGCGGCGGCGCGCCGGTTGAACGGCATCGGCGCCCTGCTCGCGTTTTCGTGCGTGTATCGCGAGGCCGAGGCCGCGCGCGACGGCACCGCCGACCAGCTCGCGAACGTGCTCGGCCGCTATCCCACCACCGGGGTCCAGAGCTTCGGTGAACAATCCGGCTTCTTGTACGTCAATCACACGCTCACCGCGCTCGCGCTGGGAGGTGGCTGATGTCGGATCAACGCGACGAACGAATCGCCGAGCTCGAAGCCGAGCTTGCCGCCGCGCAACGCACGGTCGACGTCTTGATCCAGCGCCTCGAGCGTTCGTCGACGCAACCCTCGACCCACGCGGAAATCTTCGACGCCGCGGTTCGCCTCGGCAACGTGCTCGAAGAGCGGACGCGTGAAGTCGAAGCTGCGCGCGCCGAGTTTCGAGCCCTGCGCGCGAACCTCGATCAGATCGTTCGCCAGCGCACGCGCGCCCTCGCGGAATCCGAAGCGCAGTTGCGCGCGAAGAACGTCGAGCTCGAGCGCCAGTCGCGGATTCGCACCGAATTCGTGTCGATCGCCGCGCACGAGCTCCGTACGCCGCTGACGAGCATCGTCGGCTATCTCGATCTGTTCAGCGAAGGCCGGTTCGGCGAGCTCCCGCAGTTGGCCGAGCGTCCGATCCGCTCGGTCCGCCGCAACGCGCACCGGTTGAAGCGCCTCGTCGACGACATGATGAGCGTCTCGCGCATCGATACCGGCCGGCTCGTGCTGAATCGCGAGCCCGTCGATCTGGGCGAGCTCGTGCGCGATGTCGTGACCGAGCTGATGCCGTTGGCCGAAGCGCGGCAACAGCGCCTCGAAGCGAAGATCGAACCGGTCGAGCCGATCGAAGCCGATCGCGACAAGGTCCATCAGATCGCCGTGAATCTCGTGTCGAATGCGATCCGATACACACCGGAGAGCGGCGAAATCTCGATCTCCGTCGACGAAGCACCTCGCGTTCGCTATCCCGGCGGCTGGGCGCGCCTGCGCGTGCGCGATAACGGCATCGGCATCTCCGAAGAGGATCGCCAGCGGATCTTCGATCCGTTCTTGCACCCGATGCCGGTCAACCACCACACGAGCTCGCTGCCGGACTCGGCCGGCCTCGGCCTGTACATCGCGCGCGGCCTGATCGAATTGCACGGTGGCCTGATCACCGTCGATTCGCAGCCCGACGTGTTCACGGAGTTCACGGTGCTGTTGCCGTTCAAGCACGAGCAACAGCCGGTGGCGCGCCCGGTGTCCGAGCCCGGGATTCGCTAAGTCCAGGCGATGATCAGGTCGTACAACGCATGCGCGTAGACCGCGTGGGCGAGCGACCGGAACCAGAAGATCGCGCCGAACGCGATGCCGGCGAGCGTGCGGAACGCGAACGCGTGCCAGTTGAACGGCTCGCCATTCGCACCGGCGTGGTGGGCGAGCGCGAACAGCGGCGCGCTGAAGATCAACGCGAGCGCGACCGCGATCCCGCGATGCGTGCCACCTCCGCGTAGATACGTGACCATGCCGGCCATCAGGCCGAGGCGAAACACCAGCTCTTCGTGCACGCCCGCGCCCATCGCACTGACGATCGAATCGCCGCCCATCCCGAGCGCCTTCGACAACACGAGCGTGATCGCGGCGCCGAGCGTGAGCGCGTAGATCAACGCCTCGAGGAATACGGGCGCGACCACTTCGAGACGCAACGTGTCCCAGCGCTTCGCCTTGCGGATCCAGACGAGGAACATCGCGGCGATCGCGGCATGCACGAGCAAATAGAGCCCGCGCGAACCGAGGATCGTGTAGAGCGCACGCGTCACGACATCTGCACCGTTCACGCGGCCGGCGAACAACACGCCGATCTCGTACGCGAGCAGGACCGGAAAAATCAGGACGAGGCTCGCCGGCAGATCGCCGTTGCCTGCATCCCATCCCGACGACGCTTTCTTCATTTTTTCTTTTTGGGCGTGCCGATGAACCGAGACTTCTTCTCGGCTGCCGGCGTTTTGACAGGGGGCCGCACCGTCGCCGTGATCGCTCGCTCGGGAATCAAATAAGTTTGCGCCGCCGCCGCGACATCCGCGAGCGTCACGGCTTTGATCGCGTCGTCGTACTGCGACCAGCTCGCCCAGCCCAGGCCGTAGGCCTCGTGATACGCGATCGCGTTCGCGACGGCACTGCGCCGCTGCATCGCGATCTGATGCGAGCCGACGAGATAGGTCTTCGCCTTCTCGAGCTCGTCGGCCGTGATGCCATCTTTCGTGATCGTGGCGAGCTGCTCGCGCACCGCGCCGACGGCTTCGTCGAGCTTCTCCGGCGAGCACGACAGGTACACGGCCACGAAGCCCGGATCGACACCTTCGACCGAGTGCGCCGACACGCGATACACGAGCGCGCGCTTGTCGCGAAGCTCCGAGAACAACCGCCCGTTCTGCCCGCCCAACACCGCGACGAGCACTTCGAGCGCGAACCGATCCTTGGCATCGATCGTGGCGCCGGGATAGCCGATCACGAGGTGCGCCTGCGCGCGATCGAGGAAGCGATAGACCTCGCGATCTTCGGCCGGCCGGCCATCGAACACCGGCGCCGCAACCGTCGGGAGCGAAGCGCCGGCCTTCGACGCGGTCCCGAACCGCTTCGTCACCCGCGCGATCGTCTCGTCGAGATCGATATCGCCGACGATCGCGAGCGTCATCGCCGAGACCGGATAGCGCTTCTGATAGAACGCGAGCAGCTTCGCGCGATCGAGCGACGCGATCGATCGATCGGTACCGAGCGCATCGCGATGATATGGATGCGTGCCGTACAGCGCTTCGCTGAACACGCGAAACGCGACCTGCGTGGGATTGTCTTCCAGCGCCGCCTGATCCGCGTAGATCGCCTGCTGCTCCTTGCGCAGCTCGTCGGCGGCGAACTGCGGATCCATGAGGCAATCCGCGGTGAGATCGAAGCCCTGCTGCCACGTCCGCGCGAGCCACTCCGCCGCGAGGCCGAACGAATTGCGCCCTGCAACGCCACCGAGCGATCCGCCCAACCGATCGATCCGATCGGCGACCGCACTCGCGTCGAGCTTGCCGCAGCCGCGCGTGATCATCCGCGCGAGCAACGCCGACGCACCGGCCTCGGCATCGGTCTCCACGCGCTGACCACCACGCCAGACCGCGCGCATCGCGACGACCGGCACCGACGGATCGCGCCGCGCGATCACGACCATGCCGTTGCCGAGCGTGACGCGCTTTTCGGCGATTTGCGTCGTCGCGGCTTGGCCACCCAACGCCGTGCGCACGCGCTTTTCGGCGCCACGCGCGAACACCGCCGAGCGTTTTGCGGTCGCGCGATGCTTCGGCAACACCGCCGCGACCGTCGCGTTCTCGGGCCGCAGGTAGCGCTTCACCGCTTGCGCGACATCGTGCCGGCGCACGGCACGGATCCGATCGAGATAGACGTGACTGAACCGCGGATCGCCGGCGACCGTCGCATTCCAGCCGAGCGTGCGCGCGCGACCTTGCGCGGTCTCGAGCTGGCGCACGAAGCTCGCTTCGGCCGCGATCCGCGCTTTCTCCAGCTCGTCGGCATCGAGATCATCGACGAGCGCGAGCGTCTGCTTGACCAGGCCCGGCGTGATCTTGTCGGCGTCACTCGCGCGCGAGGTTGCCGACAACACGAACAAGCCCGGATCGCGCAACGCGTGCACATGCGCGTAGGCCGTGGTCGCGATCTGTTCGTCGTCGCGCAGGATCCGCGGCAGCCGCGCCGATTCACTCTCACCGAGCAAGATGGCCGCGACATCCAGCGCCGCGACATCGGGATGCCGTGCGGGAGGCACGTGAAACCCGACCGCGACGTACGCTTCCGAGACATCGCGCAACGACGCGACGGCACGCGGCGCGGTCTGCGCGGGCTCCGGTGCGAGCCGGCGATGCGGCCGTCCCGACGGCATCGCGCCGAACCTGCGCTCGACCGCATCGGCGATATCGCGAGCATCGACATCGCCGGCGACCACGAGCGTGGTGTTGTCCGCGACGTAGTAGCTGCGGAAGAACTCGACGAGATCGCGCTCGCCGAGCCGGCTCACGCTCTCCGGCGAACCGATCACGGGCCGGCGATACGGATGCGCGACGAACGCGGTCGCGAACAAGCTCTGCGCGACCGAGCGCGCCGGATTGTCCGTGCCTTGCCGGATCTCCTCGAGGATCACGTCTTTTTCGCGCGCGAGCGCATCGGGTTCGACGGTCGGCCGAGTCAGCGCCGCGCCGAACGACTCGATCGCGTCGACGATCCGATCTTTGCCGAGCACGGCATGAAACACCGTGTGATCGAACGATGTCCGCGCGTTCATCTCGCCGCCCGGATGACTGACGTTGCGGAACACCATGTGCTCCACGACATGCGCGACACCCGCGTGCGACGGCGCTTCATCGGCTGAACCGACACCCACCCACGCTTGAATCGCCGCGACGGGCGCGGGATGGCCCGCACTCACGTGAAGCGTGAGTCCATTCTCGAATTTATAGGTCTCGACGTCGTGCACCGATGCCACCGCTAACGCGATCAGCGTTACGGGCAAATGATAGGCACGGCGCACACCCCGTGGCACGTTTTGGAACATAAGCCAACCGTCGAGAATTTGGGGTTATCCTGGTGCCATGAAGAGCTTTGTCGTAGGGCTGGTTTTGCTGGCAGCGTGCGGGACGGATGACCCGGTCCAGGTCGCCGGGACCTACTCGGTCGGCGTCACCAATCGGGACAACGGCTGCAACTTCCAGAACTGGACGGTCGGCGCCATGAACAGTGGCATCTCGATCGTGATCAGCCAGTCCGGCGCGAACGTCACCGCGGACGTCCAAGGCGGCAGCGGCCTGTTCCTCGACATCGCATTCGGCTCGTCCGCATTCACCGGCACCGCGGATGGCAGCCAGCTCGATCTCAAGCTCGAGGGCACGCGCGTTCAACAGAGCGGCACTTGCACCTATACGTACAACGGCGAGATCACCGCGGTGTCGAACGGCGACGTGCTGAGCGGCAAGATCAACTACGTCCCCGCGACGAACGGAAACAGCGATTGCGCCGCGATCTCGGGCTGCCTGTCGTATCAAGAGTTCACCGGATCGCGGCCGCCGCAGTGATCCATGTTGTCCGAGGTCCGCACGCGCCCGCCGCTACTCGTCACCGAGCGCCTCGCCTTGCGAGAGCTCAGGCTCGACGACGCGCGCAACGTCGCGGATGCCGCCGGTGACAAGCGCGTCGCGAAGTATCTGATCGCGGTCCCGTCGCCGTATCCGGTCACGCTCGCGACGCGGTGGATCGTCGGCCGGCTCGCATGGTGGGGCCAAGCGCGTGGCGTGACCATGGCGATCACCGAACGCGCGAAGCCCGACGAGCTGCTCGGCAGCGTCAGTCTTCGTCGCTATCAACGCGATCGCCGCGCCGAGCTCGGCTACTGGCTCGGCGCGGAACATTGGGGCGCGGGCTACGCGACCGAGGCATGCGAAGCGCTGATCGACTTTGGATTCACGTCGCTCGGGCTAACTCGCATTTACGCGCAAGTGCTCGAAGGCAATCGCGCGTCATGTCACGTGCTCGAAAAACTAGGAATGATGAAAGAGGGCATTCGCAGAGCGCATATCCGCAAGGGCAAGCGAATGCTCGATGTCACGTTGTACGGAATACTTAAAGACGAATGGCGCAGCCGATAGATCCTGACATCGAAGCGCGTGCGCGAGAGCTCACGCGGGTCGAACGTCCGAAGCTGCCGCGCGGGCTGTGGACGGCATCGGCGATCGTGTCGCTCGTGTGTCTCGCCGGCTTCGCGGTCGCGTGGTTCTCCGACCGAGATGTCCCGCCGCAACCGATCCCGGGGCACCCCACGCATACCGAACACCACGGGCTCTACCCGTTCTTGTTGGTCTTAGCGGCCGTGATCACGGTCGTCAGCGTATTCGTCGCGCGGCGCCGGCACGACTAGTGCTCTAGGCGGCTTCACCGACGACGATTCGCGTGGTTGACCGACGCGACGTTGCGGATAGCAACATGCGCACGCTCGTCCCCGCCCTGTTTGTCATCGCCGCTTGTACCTCCAACTCGTCGCCGAGCGCTCCCGGTGGCGACGACGACACTGAACCGCCGACAGGTTCGGATACCGGCAGCGACAATCCGCCACCCTCGTCCGACGACATCTTCGATCTCTACGATCAAGCGCAGTCGTGTGACACGGCCACCCTGACGAAGCTCTCGGCCGCGCTCGGCACCTACGCCGGTCCGGTGTGGTCGAACGGTCGCGCGCTGTTCCGCACGCAGATGCCCGCGCAGATCGCCGGCGATTGGAACAACTGGTCGACCTCGGATCTCGCATCGACCGCGCTCTGCAATACCGATCTCGTGCTCGCCGCGGGCCCGGTGCCGACCGGTTTTCATCAGTACAAGATCTTTCACGACAACACGTGGTCGCTCGATGCGATGAATCCCGCATTCGAATACGACGATTTCGCCGGCAATCCCGATGGCCGCAACAACGTGTTGAATACGCCGGATTCCGGACGTGGAAATATCGTCGAGCTACCGCAGGAATGCTCGACGGCGCTCGGCAATTGCCGCGACGTCACCGCGTATCTGCCCGCCGGTTATTACGCGCCGGCGAATGCGTCGAAGACGTATCCGGTGATGTTCATGTTCGATGGCCAGAACATCTGGGACGATCACGATTGCTGCTTCGGCCACACCGGCTGGGAGATCAACATCACGCTCGATAGCGAGATTGCCGCCGGCAAGGTCGCGCCGATCATCGTGATCGGTGCCGCGTCGACGTCGAATCGCAACAACGAGTACGGCCTCGACGACACTGCGATGGCGAACATGATCGATCTCCAGGTCCAGATGCAGACCGACGAGCTTCCACTCGTACGCCACGATGGCGGCAAGGTCGCGATCGCCGGTAGCTCGCTCGGCGGCGTGATGGCGATGGAGATGACGATGCACCACCCCGAGCTGTACTCCGGGGCGGCTTCCCTTTCGGGAGCGTTCTGGGCGCGCACGGATCTGCCGGGCACGACGAAGCGCGACCTCGCCGTGTATCTCGATAGCGGCGGCAGCACGACCGATAACAGCGACTCGGCGAACGACACGATCGCGATTCGCGACGCGTTGATCGGCCTCGGCTGGCAACAGGGATGTGCCGAAGGCCCCAGCTCGGTCTGTTACGAGATCTCGCCGGGAGCGACGCACGACGAGCTCGCTTGGAAATCGCGGGCTTGGCAGTTCCTCGAGTACCTGTTTCCTGGGACCTGAAGTCCCACCCCGGGGAGCGTTCCCCCAATAGGCCTGGCGTCGGGGTTCTCTTATAATTCGCTCATGATGAAGGCCCTAGCTCTAGCTTTGTCCATCCCCCTGGTCGGTTGCGTGGTCGGTCCGAGCGGAACGATCCAGACCGGCGACGACACCGGCGGTGACGACACCGGCATGACCGGTTCGGACATGACGGGCAGCGATACCTCGGGCCACATCCTGTCGGACACCACGTGGACCGGCACGAAGATGATCGATTCGACGGTCACGATCGATCCGGGCGTCACCGTGACGGTGATGCCGGGCGCCGCGATCACGTTCACCGCGAGCGGCACGCTCAACGTCAACGGCACGCTCACCGTCGCCGGCGTGAAGGGCAACACCGTGATGCTGGTGCCCGACTCGGGCCTGGCGAACTTCAACGTCATCACGGTCACGGGCACCCTGAACATGACCTACGCCGAGATGACCGGCGGCTGGCTCGAGCTCAACGGTGCGACCACGAAGATCATCGACTCGACGTTCTCGCACGCGACCCACGATCTCGTCGTGATGGACGGCGGCTCGCTCGACGTTAGCTACTCGATGGTCGGCGTCGAACCCGGTAACACGGACACCACGCACTGCGATCTCCACTTCGGTGGCACCGCGCCGGTGATCAAAGCGAATCACTCGACGTTCTCGACCTCGTCGTACGGCGTGATGTTCTACGCCGGCATGGACGCGGACTTCACGTACGACAACTGGATCCAGAACACGCTCAACATCGACCCGATGACCGGCCAGGTCACGGGCGACTTCTCGAACAGCTTCTTCGGCACTGCCACGGCCCCGACCACGGTGGGGCTCACAGCCACCAACCCGGCGGCGGCCCGGCTGGCCGCGTGCGATGGCACGAACGATGGCACTTGCGCTGGCCCGCGGTAGCCGTATTGTCCGGCCGTGAAGGCGGCCCTCATTTTGACCCTGCTCGCGGCGTGTGGTGACCCGCCGATCGACCCGAACAAGCCCGCGGCTCCCGACGAGAACGACGCGGCGTATTCGAGCACTGGCCTGAACGGCTGGTACTTGATCGGTGACGCGGCGACCGCCGGCAACGATCAGCTCGACTTCACGATCACCGCGCCCGGCGATGCGGATGTCGTCGACGCGTACGTCGCGGACAAGCCCGCCGTGCGAATGGACAAGGCCGCCGGCGGCTTTCACCTCGCGCAGGCGATCGGCGATCTGCCGGCCGGCGCGTACGACATCCTATTCACGAAGAACGGCGACCACACGGCGTTCGCGAAGGTCACGTTCGATCGCAGCGCGCCCTACTACGTACTGGTGTCGACGGACTACGACTTCTCGGATCCCGGCGACAACTCGACGACGTTCATGGATCAACTCCACACGGACCATCCCGATCTCGTGATCACGCACTTCTGGGCGCCGTACACGTATACGGATCCCGCGGTCACCGAAGATCGCCGCAATACGCTCACCGCGTGGATCAAGAACGAGCGCGATACCTACGGCGACGAGATCGGCCTGCACATCCATCCGTACTGCAACTTCGTCGAGGACGCGGGCATCACGTGCGTGACGAACAACTCGGACGTCTATCCCGAGGGCGATACGACGGGCTACACCACGATCCTCGCGTCGTACGATCGCCCGACGCTCGGCACGCTGCTCCAGCACGCGAAGGATCTATTTTCGCAACGCGGCCTGAATGTCCCGGTGACGTTCCGCGCGGGTGGCTGGACGGCGGATCTGTCGTCGCTGCAGGCGATGAACGATCAGGGCTTCGTCGCCGATACGTCGGCGCTCAACTGGGCGCGGATCGAAGAGTGGAAAGGCAGGGTCATCTACGACTGGACGATGGCGCATTGGGCGCCGATCGGTGACACCAGCCAGCCGTATTATCCGAGTGATACGGATGCCGATACGAGTGCGCCTGGTTCGGATATGGCGATGCTCGAAGTTCCAGACAACGGCGCGATGGTCGATTACGTGTCCTATGCAGAAATGCTCGACATCTTTAATGCAAACTGGGATGGCACGCCGCTGGCGAAGTCGCCGGTGATGATGATGGGGTTTCATCCGTCGACGGAGCTGCCTCAGCAATACATGAGCCGGGCCTCGGCATTCTTAAAACTCGCAGACATGCACCTCGCGAGTACGGGATTGGGCCCGGTCGTATACATCACCCTATCGGATATCGTTCCGGTGTTTCCCGCACAGTAGTGATTGCAATGGTCGAGTAGTCCGTACTACTGCTCGGTCATGAGTGACTTCCAAACCGAAATGAATCGGGTGGTGGGCGAGTTCGTGGCGCAAATTACCGAGCTCGCTAAGCGGGCCGCTTTCAGCCAGCTCGAGTCCGCCTTTGGGGGCAAGGGTGGCAGCTTCAACTTCAGCGTGAAGGGCCTCGGCGGTGGCCGTGGTCGCCGCGGTGCCAAGCGCACGTCGGATGATCTGGAAGGCCTCGGCGACCAGTTCCACGCGTACGTCATGAAGAACCCGGGCATGCGGATCGAGCAGATCAACAAGGAGCTCGGCACGAGCACCAAGGAGCTCGCGCTCCCGATCCGCAAGATGATCGCGGACGGCTCGCTGAAGACCAAGGGTGCCAAGCGCAGCACCACGTATTTCGCTACGGAAAAGAAGAAGAAGAAAGACTGATATATGTTCGCGGGATGGAACTGATCCCGCAGAAGGTGCTGCGCCAGGGTCGCGAGCGCCCGTCGACGATCGCGTATCAAGCGAAGGTCGATGGTCGCTGGCAACCCACCACGTGGAGCACGTATGCCGAGCAGATCCGCACCGCCGCGCGGGCGTTGATCGCACTCGGCTTGCCGTCGGGTGGCAAGGTTTCGATCCTCGGGTTCAATCGGCCCGAGTGGGTGATTCTCGGGCACGCGGCGATGATGGTCGGCGGCGCGCCGGCCGGGATTTACACGACGTGCTCGCCGGACGAAGTCGCGTACATCGTCCATCACAGCGAGTCGCTGCTCGTGCTCGTCGAAAATGCCGAGCAGCTCGCGAAGGTCCGGGAGAAGAAGTCCGAGCTCCCGAAGCTCCAGTACATCGTGATGATGCGCGGCGGCTCGGCGACGGGCTCGGACGTGATGACGTGGGACGACTTTCTCGCGAAGTCGGCGGGCGCCACGGATGCCACGCTCGATGCGCGGATCGACAAGATCGATCAGGCGGACCTCGCCACGCTGATCTACACGTCGGGGACGACGGGTCCGCCGAAGGGCGTGATGCTCTCGCACGGCAACCTCGCGTGGAGTGCCGAGGCGTTGAACGATGCCGCAGGGCGCCCGGCCGACGAAATTTCGATCTCGTATCTGCCGCTGTCGCACATCGCAGAGCAGATGTGCACGATGCATATCCCGGCGACGGTCGGCTCGACGGTGTACTTCGCCGAATCGATCGACAAGCTGCCGGAGAACATCAAGGACTGTCGGCCGACCGCGTTCTTCGGCGTGCCGCGGATCTGGGAGAAGTTTCACGCCGGGCTCGCGGGTCGACTCGCGCAAGTCACGGGTGTGAAGAAGAAGCTCGCCGATTGGGCACGCGGTATTTGCACGCAGATCAACGCGCATCGCGATGCAGGCACGCAACCGAGTAAGGCGCTCGAGCTGCAGTATCGGTTGGCGACGAAGCTCGTGATCGGCAAGGTCAAAGCCGCGCTCGGATTCGATCGTGCGGTGAGGTTGTATTCGGGTGCGGCGCCGATCGCGCCCGAAGTCCTCGCGTTCATGGCGAGCCTCGATCTGCCGGTGATGGAGATCTACGGGCAATCGGAAGATTGCGGGCCGACCGCGCTGAATCTGCCGGGTAAGACGCGAATGGGCACCGTCGGACCGGCGTTTCCTGGGACCGAGGTGAAGCTCGCCAGCGACGGCGAGATCCTGATCAAGGGCCCGAACGTATTCATGGGCTACTTCAAGGATCCCGAAGCCACCGCCGAAACGCTGATCGATGGCTGGTTGCACTCCGGCGATCTCGGCGCGTTCGACAAGGATGGGTTCTTGTCGATCACGGGTCGCAAGAAAGAAATCATCATCACCGCCGGCGGCAAGAACATCGCGCCCGTGAATATCGAGACGATGATCAAGCAACTGCCGCTCGTCGGAGAAGCGGTCGTGATCGGCGATCGCCGGAAGTATCTGACGGCGCTCGTGACGGTCACCGAGGCCGTGCCGGATGCGCGCGCGAAGATCCAGGCGCAGATCGATCTCGCGAATCAACAGCTCGCGCGCGTCGAGCAGGTCAAGAAGTTCGAGATCCTCGACAAGCCGTTCGGGATCGATACCGGCGAGCTGACGCCGACGATGAAGTTGAAGCGCAAGGTGATCGCGCAGAAGTACGCGGCGCAGATCGAGCAGATGTACGCCGATGAGTAAGGTCTGGCGTCGCGAGAACTACACGGTCGGCGGTGGGCCCGGCGTGATCGCCTTGATCGTCCTAGCACCCGAGCGATTGCCGGATCCGCTGCCGATCTCGCGCACGCAGCACGGGATTCCCACGGATACCGAGCATACGGATGTCGAGCTCGTCGCCCGCGGGCGCACGGACGATCCGGCGTGGTTCGAACAAGAGGTCGTCGGGCCGTTCGCGGATCTCATCGCGACCGACCTCGGTCCCGATGTCGCGGCGACCGCGCTCGCCTCGGAGCACGTCTACATCATCACGGGTGAGGTCGACGATCCGGAAGACCTCGGTCACATCCAGACCGCGTGGGCGATCGCGAAGTGCATCTGCGAGCTCGGTGGCACGCTCGTGATCGATGTCTATGCAGCGCGCGCCCATCTCGGTGTCGAGATCGCGGCGCTCGCACCGGATCGCGCGTTCGATCTGATGCACGAGATCACGCTGTTCTTCGACGAGGATGACCACGACACGCTATCCGCATGGTCGCTCGGTCTCGTGAAGTTCGGGCGGCCGGAGATCGTGCTGGTCGATGTCCCGCCGGATCAGGCGACCGAGACCGCGCTGATCATGCGCGATATCGCGAACACGCTCGCGGTCGGTGAACGGGTCGAGCCGGGCGATGGCCTCGGGCTGCCGGATGGCTCGCGGCTCGTCGCGTCGCAATGGGATCCGGCGACCTCGCCGATCGTCAGTGTCGAAGGCGCGGCGCTGTTGCTCTCGCGCTAGAACGCGAACGCGCCCATCGAGACGGAGCTGACCTTGTCCTTCTCGAACGTGAACATCACGCCACCGTAGACCGAGCCGGACAGATAACGATTTTTATCGTCCTTCTGATCGTCGTCGCTGCGTGGATACGCCTTCTCGACGTCCGCGCGAGGCGACCCGATCTTGATGTGCTTCGCGGTTTCGAGCTTCGAGCCTTTCGAGATCGTCAGCATCGCGAGCTTGAACGGCCCCTTCTCGCTATCGCCGGACATCTTCGCGCTCGCGCCCGACCAGTCCCACATGCTGACGTAGCTCCCGGTCGCGCCTTCCATCTCGGCTTTCGATTTCTTCTTCGGCGCGCCGAGCACCTTGATCACGTCGGTGTCGAGCGCCCACATCTTCAACCCGCCGAACGATTCCGCGTCGAGGATCGCGTACGTGGTGTCGGCATCTGCGGGCGCTTCAGCATCGACGACGACGGCCATCGGTGCATCGATCGCGACCGGCTTGACCGGTGTGGCCGGTGCCGGCGTTGGTTCCTTGCGTTGCTGACACCCCGCGAACAACACCACCAGGAGTAAGGCCCTCACGTCGTGATCATACGCGTCTAGCGCGTGATCAATTCCAACGCGAGCCCACGATCGACAAGCGTGCGTTCGATCATCGCGAGGCGCTCCCGCGGGATCCCGGTCACCCGGATCCGTCGCACCGCCGGCATCACCGCGGCCGCACTCGCCGGCAATTGGTGATCGAAATCGGTCTCGTGCATCTCGGGATATTCGATCGTCAGCGTCGTGACCCGCGGCCAGCGGTGTTGTTTCAGTTGGTCGTGCAGGCGCGTCACGCCGAGTCGCATCGGCGCGAGTGTCAGGGCATCGAGCTTCGCGAGCCGTGGTGGCGCATCGACGTACACGCCGCGCAAGATCAGGTGGCGGAGCTCGGGTAGCTTCTCGAGTGTCGAGCCCGCAACGGCGATCGGCTTGCTCTCGCTCCACGAGGACAGGCCGACGATCCGCAACGACCGCCCGCACGGTGCCTCCGCGAATAGGCCAACCGCGCGATCGAGCGTATCGAGATGCATGGTCAGCACGAGCGATCGCAACAGGCGCGTTGCCGGCGCCGCGACCAAGGCCGCGATCAGATCGCCGTTGCCCGTGAACTGACACTCGCGCAGATAGCCGGCGCGCCAGTTCTGTTGATAGAGGTGCTCGCGAAGCTTCGCGTGTTGCGTGCCCAAAAGCTGCGGTGCCAGGCGATCGAGAGCGTCGCGCGTCGGCAGGCCCTGCTTCTCGAGCTCCACCAACCGCGCGCGCGGATCGCCGTGCTGCAGTAGCCAATCTTCAAGGACAAGCCATTGCGACTCGTCGAACGGATCCTCGGCGAGCGCGTCCTCGAGCTCGTTCAAATCAGCAGCGCCGCCAGCATCGCGCCGTAGATCCGGACCATCGACGACAGATCCTCGTCGGTAAATCGCAGCTCGCCGCCGAGGAAGTAATCGCGCCCGTAGCGGAGCTTGTCGAAGTAGCTCGGCACGGCCGTGGAGCCGTCTTCGATCTGGAGGTAACCTGGCTTGTCGAGGACGTCGTCGACGCCCGCGCTGATGTACAGCGAGCGGAACACTTGGAGCGCGCCGGCGAGCTTCACGCGTGGCGTGTGGGTGAAGCCGCCGAACACGTCCGCCGAGAACTTCAACCGGCCGTGGCCGAGCAACAGATCCGCGCCGACGCCGAACGTGGATTCCTTGATACCGGCGCGCAACTGCATCGGGCCGAATCGCTTGCCGAACTCGAGCGTGTAGCGAATGCCTTCGTCGATCTCTTGGTAACGATTGTACGAGGTCGCGTTGATCACGTCGTCGAGCTGGTCTTGCGGTAGCGCGCCCTGCCCGCTCTTCGACAACTCGATCAGATAGAACTTGTCCGCGTGGCCTTCGAGTTGCGCGGTCACGTAGAACCGCGGGTCCGCGGCGAACACGTTCCACTCTGCGCGCATGCCGAACCACGACTTGAACGGGTCGAGCGAGTGCGCGGCGCTGACCCCGGATTCGCTGACGTCGTCGAGCGTCTCGCCGAGCTCGCTGTCGTTGATGATCCGGCCGAGGCGGCCCTTGCCGTCGTCGCCGCGACCTTCGTTGACCGCGACGAGCACGTCCTGCATGTCGTTCAGCGTGGGATCGATCCGGTCGAAGCCGTCGCGTGCGCTCGCGAGTCCATCGTGGAGGCCGGTCTTCACGTCCGCCATCTGTCGTCGTGCGCGCGCGATGCTGTCGTTCACGCTGTCGAACCACGGATCGATCTTCGGCTTCGCTTCCGCGATCGCATCGGCGGCGCGCGTGGTGCCGGTCTCGAGCGATTGCATCGAGCGATCGGCCGCTTCGATCGGTCCCTCGAGGTGGCCTTCATCCATCCAGCGCGCGGCGCCGATCACGCGATCCTTGAACGCGCCGTTCGCCCACTTGCGGGTATCGAGGGCGAAGTCGTGCAGCGTCTCCAAGCCGCGATCGATCTTCGGCATCGTCCGCGCGATCGCGCGCAACGCGGTGTCCGTCGAGCCACCTTCGATCACGTGCGTGATCGGCTCGCCGGATTTCAGCATGCGCTCCTGGGTGGCCCCGACCTCGCCGCCGCCGGGAATGATCTCGAGATAGGAGTCGCCGAACGCCGACTCGGCCTTCTTCGTGATCCACGAGTCGACCGGGATCTGGATATCGTTCTCGAGCTCCATATCGACGCGCGCGAGCGTGCCTTCGATCGTGAGCCCTTTGACCTCGCCGATCCGGACGCCGGCGATCATCACGGGCGAGGCGGTCGCTAGGCGCGAGCCATCGCGGAACCGCGCGTACGTCTTGAAGTGGCCGTCGACATGCGTGTTCGGCATCTTCGAGCGAATGACCACCGCCGCTACGCCGATGACGACGAGTAGCGTTCCGATCGTGATCAGGCGCGACAGCCAGCGCACGGCACGAGACTAGCCCGTTTGGCTGATCCGTGCTCGTACTCGTGCACGTGCTCGTGCACGTCGCCGTGCGCGATCCCACGTTTGCCACGAGATCCTCGCCGGACGCCGCCGGACTTCCGAGCCGCGAACCGATGGGTGCGACGCGGCCACGAATTCGACTTCCGAATTTCGTTGGCCGCATCGTCTCCGAGCCCAACGTGGTCGAGTCATCGTGCGATTCGGTCATCGCCCGACGCGGTCATCGCCCGACGCGTTCATCGTGCACGTCGACGTGCCACGCGCTTGCGCTTACGCATTACGCGTAGGCTTACGTGTCTACCTACTTCGCCGGCGCGCCGCGCCGCAGATAGTAGTGAATACCGCGCTGCGGATGACTCAACCGAATTGCCAGAGCCTGTGCGCCACCCGACGGCGGTGACACCGTGGCCCGGAACCGCCGTGTTCCCTGATCGACCGGGATATCGACACCCTCGAGCGTCGCCGTCCATCCCGGCAGCGCCGCCCCCGCCACCGTGACCTCGTTCGCGAACGCCGTCCCGTCCGTCGGCGATTCGATATAGACCTGCGCTGCCGTCTGGTCGAACTGGATCTTCAGCGTCGTCACCTTGTCCTGTTTCACACCGTCCTTGTCGAACCAGAACGTGTACGTGCCTTCCTTCAACTTCTTGCCCGGCACTTCGATCGAAGGCTTCACCGCATCGTAGGTCTCGTCGGTACCACCCGTCGCGAGGTGCAAGCGGAAGCTCGTGCCCGTGCCCGCGTAACGGAACTCGATGTTCGGCAGCAGCGACTGATACGCGACCGTGTACGCGCGACCATCCGCATCGATCGCGTTCTTCGCCGGCTTCGGCGGCAACGGCCGGCGCCCCGAATCCGCGATCACCGAAACCTGACCGCCCGCCGCCGAGTTGCTACCGCAGCGCAGCCGCCACGACCACGAACCCGACGGCACGAGCATGTTCGCCGCGTCTTTGCCTTCCGAGACGCGCGGCGTGCGAAACCGGCCATCGTGATCGATCTCGACCGTGCCACCACTCGGGCACTTGCCGTTGAACGCGAACTGGATCGCCGTCGAGCCCTTCGGATCGTGAACCACGAACGCCTTCGGCGCCTCGCCGACTTTGATCTGGAAATCGAAGTAGTGCGGGATCACGACACCGGGATTGATCGTGCCGGCCTTCAACATCGTGGCGCTCTCGCCGCCGTTCATCTCGAGCGTCGACGTGCCGTTCGCACCGACGAGCTTCGAGTTGCCGTGCACCATCGCGACCTTCGCCTCGCCCCGCCCGTTCACCTCGATCCGCGCTTCGGCCGGTTGATCCTTCGTACCGTTGATCTCGACCTGACCACCCGGCACGCCGACCTTGCCCGATTGCGCCGCCGGCACCGTCGCTGTGCCCGTGCCGAGATCCAACCCCAACAACAAGCTCTCGCGAATCGTGACCTGCGACGACGCACCCGACAGCTCCAACGTCGTCGAGCCCGAGACGAACGTGGCCTTCGCACCGGCCTTCTTGATCCGCAGCTTCGCGCCGAGCGGAATCGATCCTTTGCCTTCGACCGGTGCCCAGGTCTTGTCGTTCGGACCCTGAATCTCGGCACCCTTACCCGTGATGTCGTACGTGACATCGCTCGAGGTCACACCGGCATCGACCGGCGGCGGCGCCGCATCGACAACACCAGCATCGACAACGACAACACCACTGATCTCGAGCCCGACCGGTTTTCCGATCTCGAGCTGCGTACCGTTGACGAGCTGCGCGTTACCGATCAACAGCTCGACATCGTTCGCGGTGATGCGCACCTTGCCGCCCGGCGCGACCTTGACGTTGCCGATCTCGAGACCGGCCGTCGCGCCGTTGAGCACGTCGATCGCACCGAGCTCGACCTTGATGTTCGTCGCGTTGTTCGCGCCCGGACCGAACCGCAACACCGTGCTCGGCTGCATCTCGAGCACCTGCGAGCCCTGCAGCGTGATCTGCGCGCCGCCATCCGCCGTGCGCGCGGCATCGCCGAGATCGAACTTCGTCCCGACCGATGCGCCACCCCACGCCGCATTCCCGTGCTGTTTCTCGACGGGACCGTCGGCGCGCGTCAGCTCTGCGATGCCGTCATGCTTCTTGCCGCCGCACGCGATCGCGAGCGCTACCAGCAACAAGAGGACGGCATGTCGCATTACTTGTGGAGATCGATGTTCTTGATGTTGACGCCGTTCGGCTCGATCGTGAGATCGAGATCCTGCGACGCGAAGCCCGTTGCCTTGATCGTGATGTGATACTGGCCCGGCGGCAGGTCGACGCTGAACGTGCCATCCGCACCGGTCTCGACCTTCTGGTCCTTACCCGCGATCGTCACGGTGGCGTGATCGACGGGCTTACCCGACGGCAACGCGTGCACGGTGCCGCGCAACTGACCCGGCGGCAACGCGGGCTCGAGCTTGATCGGCGGAACCGTGGTCGTCGTTTCGTCGAGCTTGCTGATCGTCGCCGAGCCCGGCTTCTTGCCATCGACTTCGACGCTAACCGTGCCGCTCGACTCGTCGATGCGATGCAACGCAGGCTTGCTCTTCGTAGCTTCGGCCTGCGTGCCGATGCGCACACCCTTGAACACGTACGTGCCGGTGCCATCCGTCGCGACCGAATCCGGCGCCACGTTCGCGAGCTTGATCGAGACCTTTGCACCGACGACCGGCTTGCCACCTTCGTCGACGACGGTGCCCGAGATGTCCGAGAGGATCGGTGTCTCGACGGCCGGACAACCTTCCGCCGTGTACGCACAACCCTTGAACTGCGCGTCCTTGTGACCGTTGCCGAACGTGGCCGAGAGACCGACGCCGATCGTGAACGCGGGCTCGTACGGGATGAGCGGAATGTTGCCGTCCATCACCTGCGCCTTCGTGATGTACGGGACGCGCGCGCCTTCGACGTACGCCATCACCGCCCACATATCGTTGATGTGATAGCCGCCGCTGACGCCGCCGCGGAACGAGATCGTGCCGTCGGTGAGCGCGGCATGACCGACCTTGACGCCACCCATCCCATCGTCCGGTGGATCGCCGAGGAACGCGTCGATCGATGCTTCTGCACCGAGCCACGCCTTCCCGACCGGGAACGCGAGATGCGCGCCGCCGAACACCGCGTTGAAGTCCGAAACGCCGAGCTGGATCCGATCCGAGAGCGACAACAGCTCCGGGTGATCGACCGACTTCGCGCTGTTGTCGATCCGATAGCCGACCTCGAACGACAGGATGCCGGGCCCCGCGGGCAGCGAGGCGAGTGCGCGCAGATCGACGCTGATCGCCGAGCCCGCGATCGACGGCGCGTCTTTGCCAGGCACCCAGATGCCGACCTGCGCACCGAACCGCGCGGTGCCAGCACCCTTCGCGAACCGACCGATGATGTGCGGATCACCGACGTAGCCGTCATCCGGATCGATCGGGCCGTTCGTGTGCTTGCTGCGATCGTAGCGACCGTCGAGTGAGAGGCCGAGCGTGAACAGCTCGTGAACACCGTACGCGACGGCGAGCGAGCCGAGCGCGCGAGTCAGCGTGTGATCCGCGTTGAGGGCACCCTTGCGCGAACCGTAGCCGTCGATCGTGATCAGCTCGAGCGCACCCTTCGGGAGTGTCTCTGCATCGGGCACGTGAATGCCGCCCGGCATGCCGGCGTAGCCGAGCGCCTGCTGCGGCGTGACCTCGTCGGCTGGCGCGACTGTCGCGCTGGCTGACGCGTCTGGCGCAGGTTGCGCTTGGACCGAGCCACCAAACAGCATGACCGAGCACGCGAGTCCCCAGCGACGCATTACCGAAAGTGTAAGGGGCGGAGTCGGATCATTTCCAGTCCGACCGCACGTTTGTCACTTCAATAACGGAGCCAGCGCAACAGCTCGGAGAGGGATGGGCGCTTGCCGTACATGAGGATCCCGACGCGATAGATCTTCGCAGCAAACCGCGACACGAGCGCCATCGACGCGGCCAGGATGCCCAGCGAAAGCGCGACTTCGCCACCCGTAGCACCGCCGAGCAGGTACCGCAGCGGCATCAGCATCGGCGACCAGAACGGCACCATCGTCAGCACTTGCGACGAGTGACCACGCGGGTCGCCCGTCACCGCCGTCATCGAGACCATACCGATGACGAGGAACATCGTGATCGGCATCGCCGCTTGCTGGCTGTCCTGCTCGGACGCGACCATCGCACCTACCGCCGCATACATCGTCGAGTAGAACAAAAACCCGAACACGAAGAACGCGAAAATCACGAGGAACGCATCCGGTCCGAGCTGCGGCAGCATGCCCGCGGACGACACGCCGAACAGGCCGAGCAACTGATCGTGGAACGCGAGCGCGAGCCCGGCGACGATCAACCAGATCGAGATCTGCGCGAGCCCTGCACCACCGACGCCGGTGATCTTGCCGACCATCATCGAGCGCGGGTTCGTGGCGGCGACCATGAGCTCGACCACGCGCGAGGATTTCTCGGTCACGACCGAGCGCATGACGTTCACGCCGTACAGCGTGATCACGAAATACAGGAGCAGCGCGATGATGTAGCCGACCGCGAACATCGCGCCGCCGTTCTCGCCCTCGGACTCGCCGTTCGTGTGTAGCGTTTTCACGTGCGTCTGCTGGAGCAGCGTGGCGACCTGCGCCGGTGTTTGCTTCAACTGTTGTTCGAGCCGCTCGCCGACGACGACGCGATTGACGAGGAACTGCATCGTCGCTTGGACGATCTGGTTCGTGGCGTTGTCGCCCTGGTAGACCGGCTCGCCACCGGTGAGCGCGTCTTTCGGCATGCGCAGAAAGCCCGCGATCTTTTTCTGCGCGATGTGCTCGCGTAATTCTTTGTCGGTCGTGGTCGGCGGAACCACGCTGCCCACCCAACCCTGGCCGCTCTCGAGCGCGAAGCTCTGGACGAGCTTGTCGCCGAGCACGCCGGTCTCGTCGACGATCTCGATCTTCGCTCCCTGCGTGCCGCGCGAGGCGAGCAACACGGGCACGACGATCAACGCGATCATCAACACCGGGCCGAGGATCGTCATCGCGACGAACCACTTCGTGCGCACGCGCTCCAGGAACTCGCGCTTCGCGATGACTAACGCTTCACGCATCTCGACGCTCCGCAACGGCCGCGGCATCCCCGCCCACCCGTTCGACAAAGATCTGATGGAGGCTCGGCGTCAGCACTTCGAACCGGCGCAAGGCGACGTTCGCGGTGATCAACGCCGACAACAACTTCTGCGGCGACACGCCATCGGCGAGCTTGACCTCGACATCGGCGACATCGCCCGCGCGCGGATCGCGCTTCTCGGAGATCAACGCGGCATCCGCGATCGGTGCTTCCGCGCGCTGCTTCGATTCGTCATCGGCAAAGCCGAGCGAGATCATGCCGTCGGCGGCCGCGGCCTTCTTGATGTCGACGAGATCGCCATCGAGCACCTTCTTACCGCGCGCGATGATGCACACGTGGTCGCAGATCTTTTCGGCCTGCTCCATCTGGTGCGTCGAAAACATCACGGTGCGCCCCTGCGCGCGAATCTCTTCGACGACCTCGCGCAACACTTCCGCGTTGATCGGATCGAGACCGCTCCACGGCTCGTCGAGGATCACGAGCTCCGGCTCGTGGATCAGCGCGGTCGCGAACTGGACCTTCTGCTGCATGCCCTTCGACAGGTCCTGAACCTTGTTGTTCAGCCACTGCACGAGGCCCAACCGCTCGAGCCACTTGCTGGCGCGCGCCTTCGCATCCGTGACCGAGAGCCCGCGCAGCTCGCCCATGAACGTGACCATGTCCTTCACCTTCATCTTCGGATACAGGCCGCGCTCTTCCGGCAAGTAGCCGATGTGGGCCGCCGCCTCGGGACCGGGCTTGTACTTCCCGAGGATCGTGACCGTCCCCGAGTCCGGCATGATGATGTCGTTGATCATCCGCATCGTCGTGGACTTGCCCGCGCCGTTCGGTCCGAGGATCCCGAAGATCTTCCCGGCCGGGACACTGAACGAGATGCCGTCCACGGCGGTGTGATTTCCGAACTTCTTGACGATGTGATCGACGACGAGTGCGGTCACGCCTGATCTCCCAACACGGCGCGTTCTAGCACGGCCATCCGGATCGCCACGCCCCAGCTGACCTGTTGCAGGATCACCGCGCGCGGACCATCCGCGACTTGCGGCGACACTTCGACGCCGCGATTGATCGGCCCCGGGTGCATCACGATCGCATCCGGCTTCGCATACGCGAGTGTGCGCTCACTCAATCCGAACGTCCGCGACAGCTCGCGCGTGTTCGGGAACCGCGGCGCTTCGCCGTCGAACCGTTCGTGTTGGACGCGCAACATCATCACGACGTCGGCGCCTTCGAGACCGTCTTCGAGCCGCGGGCAGATCCGCACGCGTTCGCGCGTGAGGTCGCCGCCGATCGATTCGATCCCGCGCGGGATCAACGTCCACGGTGCGACCACGCGAACCCGCGCGCCCAACTTCGAGAGGCACAAGATGTTCGAGCGCGCGACGCGCGAGTGCGAGATGTCACCGACGATCGCGACCTCGAGGCCGCTGATCGATCCCTTGTGGCGACGAATCGTTGCGGCGTCGAGCAGCGCCTGTGTGGGGTGTTCGTGCTGGCCATCGCCCGCGTTGATGATCGCGCACTTCGAGGTCCGCGCGAGCAACGCCGCCGCACCGCCGAAGGCGTGGCGAACCACCACGGCATCTGGATGCATCGCCTCGAGGTTGCGCCCGGTGTCCAACAGCGTCTCGCCCTTCGTCGTCGACGACGAGGAGCCGGAGATATTGATCGCCTCCGCCGATAACCGCTTCGCGGCAAGCTCGAAGCTCGTTCGCGTCCGCGTCGAGTTTTCGAACATCACGATCATCACCGTGCGGCCGCGCAGCGACTGCAGCTTCTTGATCGGTTCATCGGCGAGCGACCAATAGCGGTCGCCGTGATCCAAAATTTTCACGATTTCGGCAGCGTCGAGATCCGCGATGCTGACGAGGTGACGTGGGCCAGTCGGCACGCCTCTCGTATACCACCAGTGTTACTGTGTAGTGGTGTCTGGCGCAGATCGCGTCAACCGGATCGGCCAGGTGGTCGGCGACCGATTTCGGGTCGACGAGCTGATCGGCCGTGGTGCGAGCGCCGAAGTGTGGCGGGCGCAGGATTTAGAGACCGGGATGACGGTCGCGCTGAAGATCCTCCGGCACACGCATATCGCCGATAACGTCCAGCTCGCGCGGTTTGCTCGCGAGGGCGAGGTCCAGGCGAAGTTACGGCATCGCAACATCGCGGCGCTGCTCGCATCGGGGATCACCGATCGCAACGAGCCGTACCTCGCGGTCGAGATGCTGCGCGGCAAGACGTTGCGCGGCGTGATCAAGGGCGAAGGCCGGATCGCGCCACGGCGTGCGGCGAGCTACGCGTGGCAGGCGCTGAACGGGCTCGCCGCGGTTCACGCGCAGGGCGTGCTGCATCGTGATCTCAAGCCCGCGAACATCATGCTCGAGGCGAGTGAAGGTCCGATCGATCGCGTCGTGTTGATCGATTTCGGGTTCGCCACGTTCGAAGGCAGCGCGAAGCTGACGTTGCAAGGCACGGTCGTCGGCTCGCTGACGTACATCGCGCCGGAGCGGTTGCGCGGCGAAGAAGCGGGGCCGCGCGCGGATCTCTACGCGATGGCGGTGATCCTGTTCGAGATGATCGCGGGACGGCCGCCGTTCGTGGCCGACGACGATTTCGATCTGATCGACATGCACGTCAACGAGCTCCCGCCGCGGTTGCGGGACTTGGATCCCTCACTACCGGCGGCGTTGGACGATGTCGTCGCGCGAGCGCTCGCGAAGCAACCGGACGATCGCTACGTCGATGCCGCGATGATGGCGACGCAGCTCGAGCTCGCCGCGCGCGGGCTCTAACTACTCGATCACGATCTGCTTGAGATCGAGACCGCCTGCGAACATGTACGACACCGCGTCGGAGTAGCCGTAGACCAACACGCTGCACGTGTCCTGGCAGTTGATCGTGTGCTGGCCGGGATTCACGGTCACGCGCGCGCCTTGATGCGTGCCACCGCCGGGGAACGCCGCCGTGGTGATCGGCTGGCCGTCGACGAGCACTTGGCCCGACGCCGCGATCGAGAAGTAGTTCTTGTCGTACGCCTGCGGCACGAGGACCGTGTACGTCGAGCGAAACTGTTCGACCGGGACCGCGATCGCCATCGACGGATCGCCGGTGCCACCGGTGCCGGTGATCGTCGATTCGATGTAGTGCCCGACGAGGATCGGATTGTTCGACGCGATCTCGGTATCGCCCTGGATCTTCACGTCGCAGAACTGGCCGGGGCCGAGGTTCGCGCAGTTGCCGGAAACCGTGGCCGACGGCGCGGGCGTGAACGTCACCGCCGTGCCCGCGGTCTGCGCCATGATCCGGAGATAGTCCGGCTCGCTGGTCCGCTTTTGCGAGCGCGCGATCGCGAAGTTCTTGCCCCACGTCGACGACGGGAACAGCATCTCTTCGAGGTGATCGGCGCAGCACTCGCTGCCGGTCTCGCCGAACACTGCGGCCTCGTGACCGCCGAACATGCCGAACGTCTTGCCGTTCGTCGCCACGATGTGCGAGCCCGACAGATCGCCGGACTGCGCTTCGAGCTCGAGCACGTCGTACTTGTTGAGCGTGAAGTTGGTCGGCGTGTTCGCCGCGATCGAAGCGAGCATCGCGCCGACCTGCGTGCCGGTCGTGGTGGTCACGGTGATCTCGGTATCGTCGTCCGACGCGACGATCGCGATGTAGCCGTTGTAGTTCTGCGCGCTCGGCGTGCCACTGCGGCGATCGAGCGTGGGCCACGACAGCGCGTAGTAGTCGACGTCGAACGACGTCCGCGGGATCAAGAGCGACGCGTCGTTCGAGAACACGTTGACGTTATCGAGCGGGTTGAACTGGTACGCGACGATCGGCAAGTTCGACGTGATCTGGTACGCGTTCTTGATCTGCTCCGAGCCGTCCATCGACAGATCGGGAATCGCGTTGTTCGCCTGCGGCTTGATCGCGGCGACGGCACCGGCGGCGACCGATTGCGTGATCATCTGGCCGCCCGAGCTCGTGATCGTGACGTTGACCGCTTCGGTGTTCGGGTTCGACACGACGATCGCGAACGGGCTGTGCTCCGCATCGAGCACGCACACCGCCGCGCTCTGGCACGTGTAGCCCGACGGGCACGGCGTGGCGCCCGGATCGCACGAGCCTGCCGTCGCGCTGCCGTTCGAGCACACCATCATCGTCTTCTGGACCGAGCCCGTGTAGAACGTGCTGCAGCCGAACGGCGACGTGTTGGACGCGAGGTCTTCGACTTCGAGCGCGTTATCGAGATCGACGGCCCAATACTCGCAGCCGATGTAGCTCTTCGCCATCGCCGCATCGGCACACGCGTCGACGCACGTGCCTGCTTCGCAGGTCAGGTTGCCATCGCAGGTCTGGACGACGCCGGTCGGATTGCCAGTGTCATCACACCCGACGACGTCACCGTTCGCGCACGTGTTAACGCCGGGCTGACACGGCGTGCAGCCGACTCCGTCGACGCAGCCACCCGGGCAATTGACGGCGGGAACCCACATGCCACCGGTGCAGGTTTCCGTCGACGTTCCATTGCACCGGAGGTCGCCCTCGGTGCAGGTCGTATCGTCGTCGCCGCCGTTCGGGCGACTGGAACCGCACGCGCTAGCCACCACTAGCAACGCACACACGAGAGCTTTCATAGTCACCCTTAGTTGCAAGCGCCGGTCGCGCAGTCACATGCGGCCGGCGTAGTCCCATCAGCAGCGAAACACGTCTGCGTCGCGACCTGCGTGCTCAGCAGGAATGCCTTCACTTCGCGCAGCGCCGCGGGCTTCCTGTTGATGCCCGAGTGCGTGCCGTTGTCCTCGGCCGGCGGAATGTTGAGATCCGACGGCAGCGGCGACGGGTGATCGTTGAACACGTTGATGCCGTTCGTCATCGGGCCCGGCGCTTCGTCCATGCCCCACACGGTCTTCACCGCCGGATCGATCAGCGTGATGCCCATCGTGCGCGCGACCATCTCCGTCGTGATGTTCGAGACCAGGCAGTCGCCCATCGAGTACCACATGAGGATGGTCTTCGCGGGAACGTTGGGCAGCGGGTCCTTGATCACGTGGGCCGCGGTCGTGATCGAATCGTACGGCTCGAACGCCATGCCGAACATCGCGACGATCAGCTGGTACTGCGTGGGATCGGTGTAGCTCCCCATCAGCGCGCCCTGCAGCAGGTGCCACGCGTTCGAGCGCTCGAACAACATCGACCACACGCCACCCGGCACCGCGAGCACGCCGCGCGTGATGTTCTTGTCGTACGCCATGAACACGTTGCCCATGATTCCGCCGAGCGAGCCACCGACGTAGTACGTGCGGCTCGGATCGATGACGGGCTGGCCGTTGTATTGGAACTGTGGCGACGCTGCCATCGGGCCGCGGACCGCGTTCTCGAGCGCCATGAAGTCGATCACGGATTGGCCGAGCTTCTCGGTGATGCCGTAACCGAGGTTGAGATCGTTGACCGAGAGGCTCGCGAGCGTGAGCTGGCGCGAGGTCAGGCCGATGAAGTCACCGGCGATGATGATGAAGCAGTTGTCCTCGGCAAGCGATTGCGTGAACGAATCGTCGAGGTATTCCTTCGCCGAGCCGAACAGGCCGTGGCCGAATACGATCGTCGTGAACGGGCCCTGCTGCGTGGTGACGCAGCTCGGGATCAGCGCCGCGAAGTTCGCATCGCGTAGGCCCTGCGCGGCGGGCGCGCCCGACGAGTCGCGGTTAATGATCGAGTCGTCGTTTTCGTTGTCGGTCAGGAAGTTCGGCGATTTGTACGTGCCGACGTACGCCTTGTAGATCTGGTCGATTGGCGGCTGCTCCGTCGCGACGAACGTGAGGTTCGCGCCGGTGTCGCCGATCAACGGCTCGGCCTGCGCCTTCATCGTGGTGAGGTCGGACTGCAGCCACGCGTCGCTGGCCGTCACGAAGTCCCACGCGAGCACGATCTCGGACTTGTCGACGCCGGCCGTCGAGAACGCCGCGAACATCTTGTCGGCGTTTTGCTTCGTCAGGCCGAACAGCGGGTGCGAGAAGTCGCCGCCGTCGCGCATCGCGATGAAGCCCGGCGGTGATTCGAGTGCGCTGCCATCGGCGGCTTTGACCGTGTTGCGGATCGCGACCGCGTAGTGGCTCTTCTCGTGGAGGCGAGCGAGCGGCCGAATGATCAGCGCGCTGTTCGGGCCCGGATCGAAGTTCGCATCGGTCTCCGCGAAGAACGGTGCGCGTTCGCCGGTGTCGATGTCGAGCAACACGATCGGCGAGTCCGCGGCGAGCGACGCCGTCGGGTCTTTGAACGTGGGGAGGTTGTCGCGGGAGACGCCGCTCTTGAACATCGCGAGCATCGGGCCGGTTGGCGAGAAGCCATCCCAGCGTCCGAACTTCGTCGGATCGATCGAGATCTTGTCGCCGTTCATCGGCATCGCCGCGATCGGGATCGAGATCCGCAGACCGGTTGGCGAGGTCGCGTCGGTCTTCGTGTAGGCCATCGATGGCCACGGCAACATGCAACTGGCGCCACCGAGTGGATTGCACTCGTCGGCGATGCCGCTGTTGTTGTCATCGCTGCCGCACGCGGCGAGCAGCGCTACTCCGAAAATACAAAATCGGAAGTTCCCCACGCGCGGACCGTATCACTCGCCCACTGTCTGTATGTAGCGAACCGCACAAGGGCGTGAAGTATTCGCGATACAGTGCGGTCGTGCTGAGAGCGTTCCTCGACCGGCGCCTGTACCGCCGACCGTTCGAGGGGCGATCGGCGACGCGCTACGCCACGTCCGAACGTCCGGCTTTCGGCGACTTCGACGATCGCCTGCTCGACTCGCTGGCCGGACCGATCGAGCGTTCGCGCACGTTCTTGGACGTCGGGGCAGGTCCGGCCGTGGTCTCGCGGAGGGCCGCGGAACGTTGGCCGAATTTGGCGGTCATCGCCGTCGAGCCGAGCCGCGACTTCGCGATCGACCATCCCTCTATCCAGGTAGTGAGAGCGTTCGCGGAAGACCTGCCACTAGCGGATGGTTCGATCGATGTGGCGGTCTGCCTGTCGTCGATCAGGCACGTGCGGGACCGGGCGGCCACGTTCCGCGAGCTGCGCCGCGTCGCGACCGGTAAGCTCGTGATCGTGGAGCTCGACCCCACAGCGTCGGCGGCGCGGATCGCGAACCATGCGAACGCGATCGCCGGTCCGCTCCTGCGTGCGGCCTTCGGCCCCTTGGTCGTTCGTACGGCGCCGCCGGTCGAGGCGATCGAGAGCGTCGCGATCGCCGCGGGCTGGCATCGCGAGGTCCTGCGCGACGATCCGGTCCAACCGGTCTACATCTTGGAGCTGGTCTAGATGGTCGTCGCACCGCGTGGTGGGTATGGAATCCGCCGGTGGGCGCGCCTCGCGGGTGCTCTCCATCGCGAGCTGCGCGAGGTTGCGGATCTGGCGCCGATCGATCCGCGCTGGTGGGTGCTCGCGGGTGGCGCGGCGTTGCCGTGGTCGCGTGCGGGCTCGTACGTGATCAATGATGCGGATGCCGAGAGCGATACGTTCATGGGCGTCACGTCGGCCACCGCGGATCCGCTGGCGCTCGCGTTGGCGGCGCGCACGGCGATTCGCGAGCTCGATGGCGCGTTGCCTGCGCAGCCGCTCGCGGTGACGGTGAAGCGTGGCTTGGGCGCGTCGGTCGAGGTCTCGGATCTCGGTCACGCGGCGTTCGCGCGAGGCGATCGCGTGATCGTGCTCGCGCTCGACGATCGTGCGCCGGCGCTGCTCGCGCGGTTCATGCGTGGTGAGGCGGTGCCGTCGGCGCGGGCGATTCCGTTCGTGTGCGTGACGCTCGGCTCGGAGCCGATCGCGACGGCGCGTCACGGGCATCGGCGTGCGTGGGTCGAAACCAGCGAAGGCGATGTCGGGCCGTGGCTCGGGCTCTCGCGCGCGGATGGAATGCTCGTGGTGTCGACGTGCCACATGGTCGTCGATGGCTACGGGCATGGCGTGCTCTCGGCGCGCATCGCGGAGCTCGTCGCGACATCGCCAGGTGTGTCGTCGCCCGCGATGCCTGCGCCCGCGATGCCCGCGCCAGCGATCCCCGCGGAAGCGATCGCGCTCGATATCGCGACCCGCGATCTGCCGTCGGCGCCGCGCGCGCTCGAGCTCGCCTACCGGCTCGGCTGCACGTTGCATCGCATGGCCGGTCGGCCCGACGCGCGGTTCTCGCCGACGTTCCAGATCCCGGTTGCGCCGGGCACGCGCGAAGACCCCGAGCGCTTCAAGCGGCGCATCGTGCCCGCGATCGCGAGCGTGCGGTTCCTGCGTGGCACGGCCGAGCCATTCGATGACTTCGCGGCGCGCACCGCGAACCTGCTCGCGCGTGAAGCCGAAGGCATCGGCGTGTCGGCACACCTCCTGGCCGCCGCGCAAGGTGCCCCTGCCCCTCTCGCGTGGAAGCGCCGTGCGGTCGGTCCCGCGCGGCCGCGTTGGCTCGAATCGATCTCGAACCTGATCGGTGGGCGCGGTTGCGTCTCGAAAATCGTCGGCACGCCGGCGGTCGCGGTGTCGTCGCCTTCGCGTTCGGCGACCGACGCCGATCCGTTTGGCGGTTGCGTGGTGACGGTCGTCGGTGATGACGCGCGCGCGACGATCACGATCGCGAGCTCGGGCATGTCGGCGCACTCTCTCCTCGACGAGCTCGTGTGAGGCGTGTTGCGACGCCGCCGGCGATCCGGGCGCAGCCGCAGATCGCAAATCGCTGCCGTCTGCGCTCTGCGATCGGCATCGTTAGAGGAAACGCGTGATGCCACCGGTGTCGACAGCCAGACTCGCGTTTCGTTCGTGGCGCGAGTCCGATCTACCGTTCGCGCAGGCGTTGTTCGGCGATCCGCGTGTCACCGCGCTCGTCGGAGGCCCGTTCTCCGATGATCAAGTGAAGGCGCGCCTCGCGTCCGAGATGGCCTGCGAAGCCGCTCACGGCTACCAGTACTGGCCGATGTTCGATAACG
Organism: Kofleriaceae bacterium; assembly: GCA_047600425.1. Taxonomy (GTDB): domain Bacteria; phylum Myxococcota_A; class Polyangia; order Haliangiales; family Haliangiaceae; genus JABFXX01. The sequence continues at coordinate 2,129,209 of JASGLC010000001.1, forward strand.
AGACGTTCGTCGGCTGTTGCGGCCTCAAGCCGCGGCCCGATGGCGGGATCGAGCTCGGCTTCTACGTGTGCGTCGATCACCACGGTCGTGGGTACGCCGTCGAAGCGGCGCGCTCCGTGATCGCCCATGCGTTCGACCTCGTCGGTGCCGATCGCATCTTCGCCGGCCATCATCCGAACAACGTCGGTTCGCGCCGCACGCTCGAGAAGCTCGGCTTCATCTATGCGCACGACGAATTCTATCCGCCGACCGGCCTGCAACATCCCGGCTACTACCTGCAGCGCATCCGCGTCCGACCGTTCGAGCCCGACGAGTGGGCGCGCCTTCGCGAGATCCGGCTCGAAGCGCTGCAAACCGATCCGGGCGTGTTCGCCGGCAGCTACGCCGCTTCGCAACAACGTCCCGAAGCCGACTGGCGCTCGCTGATCGAAGCGCCCGATCGGCGCGCGTTCGGACTGTTCGATGGCAATCGCGTCGTCGGTGTCACCGGCGTGCTGCCGGCAAGTGCGCCGCGCACGGCGGTGCTCGTGATGTCGTTCATCTCGCCGGCATATCGTGGGCGTGGCCTATCGAAGCTGTTCTACGAGGCTCGTCTCGCCTGGCTACGCGCCAATCCGCTCTACGACCGCGTGATCGTCTCGCACCGCCAATCGAACGAAGCATCGCGTCGCGCGAATCAGCGCTTCGGCTTCGTGCCGACGCATGTCGAGAGTCGCACGTGGCCCGATGGTGTCGTCGAAGACGAGCCGTTCTACGAGCTGCACTTGCGCTAAGTTGGCGCGTAGGCCGACCGGCAGGTCCGGCAATTTTCTCGGTAACGCTTTCGACATCCGCGACAGGATGGGGACGTGACGGCGAAGCTCGCAGACCAGCTCCTGAAGGACGCCGCCTGGCTGCGCGGTCTCGCGAGGACGCTCGCTGGGAACCAGGACGATGCCGACGATCTGATTCAGGAGTCGTGGATCGCCGCGTGGCAACGCCAACCCGATACCGAGCGGCCCCTCCGCGCATGGTTGACGAAGGTCATCCGCGATGTCGCCGGCATGAAGCGGCGAAGTACGCAGCGACGCGCGCTGCGCGAGGCCCGTTCCGACGAGCTTCCGACATCGGCAACTCCCGAGGAGCTCCTCCATCAGATGCGTTTGCATCGCTTGCTGGTCGATCTCGTCCTCGAGCTCGACGAGCCGTATCGCTCGACGATCGTCGCGCACTTCGTCGAAGGGCGCACGTTGGCCGAGATTGCACGCTCCTCCGGAATCCCCGCGGGCACGGTTCGCAAGAGACTATGGGAAGCGCTCTCTCGGCTGCGCGCAGCGCTGGACGCTCGATCGGGAAATCGAGCGAGCTGGGCGCCTGTCCTCACGTTCACGAACAGAGGTGTTCAAGTGGCGAAGTCCAGCAAGGTTGGCATCGTGGCGCTGACGGCGCTGCTCGTGGCGGGTACTGCGACCGTCGTTCATGTTCGGGTCGGCTCGCGTGCGGCAGCTCCGTCGAACGAGCAGGCCCCGACCGTGCTGGCCAGTAAGCCGATTGCGATCGACGCATCATCTGGGGCCCCGTCGCGATCGGACGCGCGCGTAGTCGATCGAGCCACGATGCTCGCCGCGATCGCCAAAGCACGCAGCAATGGCCACTCGCCACCGCCGGCCACCGCGGAGCATTCGCTGCCGCCACAGATCGACAAGCCGGCGAGTACCGTGCTGGGAATCGTCGACAATACGGGCGACACGAGCGAATGGTCGAAGCGCGCGCTCGCCACGATCAATTCACTGTTCGGGCAGTGTTACGACCTCGCCCGCGCGGAGGACCCCGCATTCGGCGGAAAGCTCGTGGCGAACTTCAAGCTCGTCGGCGAGCCGGGCGTCGGTGGTCTGCTCGAACAAGCGGAAATACTCGACGAAGGTACGACGATCACGCAGTCCACGTTTCGCGACTGCATCACCCAGCAGCTTTACGCGCTCGAGCTCGATCCTCCGCCCGAAGGCGTGACGATCGAGCGTAGGATCGATCTCAGTTTCTGACGTCTCGGGAGAGCTCGCACGGAGTTTGGACACGCGCTTGCTCTGACCGAGAGCCATGAATGCCCTCGCTCCCATCGGCCGCGTCATGTTCTCTCTGATCTTCATCCTCGGTGTGCCCAACCACTTCAAGCACGCCATGATCGATCACGCCGCGCAGTCCGGCGTCCCGCTCGCGAACATCGCGGTCCCGCTCTCGGGAATCCTCGCGCTCGTCGGCGGGCTCATGATCGCGACGGGCTTTCACGCACGCCTGGGCGGCATCGCCCTGTTGCTGTTCCTGGTGCCCGTCACGTTGTTCATGCACAAATTCTGGGGCGTCTCCGATCCGCAGATGGCGCAGATGCAGATGGCGAACTTCATGAAGAACGTGGCGCTGATGGGCGGCTGCCTGTTCTTCATCTATGCGGGTGCGGGCGCCTACAGCTGGGACGCACGCCACGCCCACGCCGGCGCGCGCCAATTACTTCACTAGCGCTTCGCGCGCTTACGCACCAAGCAACCCGTGCGTTCGCAGCCTTTGGGACTCTTTTGTGGTTTCTGAAACCCGCAACCGTTGAAACGAAAGGCTACGAACGTGCGGGTTGCTTGGTGCGTAAGCTGGGGTAACTGACCAAACTCCATGCCATAAATCGCGTTAGCGCTCTTCAAAAACATCTGCCGTAATCATTTATGTGTGTTCAAGAGCCAGCTAGTCTACGTTCGTGGTTAGAACGAAACGCACCGAACCTGCGCAGATGGATCTGCCGAACGTGCGCAAATCCGTTCCCCGCCGTCGCGACAAGAACGGTCAATGGCGCGGTGGGAAGCGCGATGGCGCCGGCCGTCCTGCTCGCGAGCGTGGGCCTCGCACGCCGGAACCGCATACCGAACGCAGCCGCGTGCTGAAGCACAACCCGCTACACGTGATCATGCGCGCGAACCACGATCTCGGCTCGCTTCGCACTGAAACGGTGCTCGCCGCAATTCGCGAAGCCACGCTAACCGTGGCGCGCCTCGAAGAATCGTTCCGGATCGTTCACTACTCGATCCAGGACTTCCACCTTCACCTGATGGTCGAGGCCGACGACAAGGTCGCTCTCGCTCGCGGCATGAAGGTCTTCGGCGGCGCGTGCACCAAGTACATCAACAAGTACGTCAGCCGCGATCGCAGGTGGGCGCGCCGTCGTCGCGGCTCGGTGTTTCGCGATCGCTATCACGCGGTCGAGCTCGCTACACCGCGCCAGGTGCGCAACACGCTCGCGTATGTGTTGAACAACTGGCGCCATCACGATCTCAGATCGTGGAGCGCGCGCGAACATCGATCGCTTCGCGAGTGGCATCACGTTCGATGGCTGGAAGGAGCATCACCGCGATGGCACGTCGTTCACGGTTCCGGCCGACTACAAGCCGCCGATCACATGCGCGCCACGCTCGTACTTGATCCGCGTGCTCTGGAAAGCGCGATACCCGCTGATCTCGTTCCAGGAGCGCCCTGGCGGCGGCGCGGAGTAGACATTGATCGAAATCAGTCGGCGGAGAAGAAATTGAAAGTCGGAACCGGCGGTTGGGCCGAGAGGCTCAGCCAGTCGATAGGTCCTTCCACGACAGAGCTACCGTCCTGCGTGAGCTGTACAAAATTTGGATCCGTTGAATACACGAATCGATGTGCCTTTAACGCTAGGTCGGTATTGAAGGCGGCAACCTGCGCGCGATTCATCCTCAGGCGAGCCCGTGCTGTGTACTCGTAGGGCAATCCAGCCAACGCCAATCGCGGGCTGAGGGGAACGAGAACCTCCGTATTGCGATCATCAAACCCCGGAGACCACAGGGGATGTTTCGGGTTGCTGTTCGCCGGCCGGAGAAGGACCGGGTCGTCGCTCGTCACCAGAAGGCTCTCGGCCGGAGCTACGAGAAGAATCCAGGACCTCTTCGCGAGGATGTCTTCCAACTCACCTGCAAGCACAAGCGCGTCTCGCACTAGGGTCGTTTGATCCATTTCGACTCGAGCTCCGGGCTTAGCGAGAAAATCGACGTGGGCTGCGTACTTCGATTCAAGTTCCTCGCTAGTCAGTCCCGGGAATTCATCGCGCCACGCCTTCTTGAACGCGTTCTTGTTCTGTCCGAGCGTGTGGAAGTACAGCATGCTGACGTCGTTGTAAGCTTTTGACTGCATCTGGCGAACGCGCGGCGTTCGGACCGCCTGGGTGGCGACGAACGCGAGCAACTCGTGCATTCCGTCTTCGTCCTTCGGCAGCATCCCGCTTTCAACAGTGCTCCGCAGTGTCGGAGCGAATCGCGTCTCGAGTGCCTCGTAGGTGTTCTCGACGAGATTTGGATGTTCGCCGTCCAGCTCGACTCGATAGAAGTCGCGTTGATGCGCGGCGTTGTCGGGCGAGCTCGGAAACGTATGGGTGTTGGATCGATCGTAGACATAGAACCGGCCACGATGGCGATCCTGCGGCACGGCGAACGACTTCAGGTAGCAAGCCGGTACGTAGTGATGACGTCGTGCCGCGTCGGTCATGGAACCCTTCGGATCTAGCAGGCTTCAAGCCCGACGCACTCGAGATCAGCCGACGAGGCCCGGCATCATGCGCGCCATCTCCAACGGAGTGGTGCCCATGCGCCGCGCGTAGTCCGCGACTTGATCCGCACCGAGCCGGCTGATCGCGAAGTACTTCGCATCCGGGTGCGCGAAGTAGAGGCCGGAGACCGACGCCGTCGGCGTCATCGCGTAGCTCTCCGTCAGCGCCACGCCGTGGTGATCCGCGTTGCCGAGCAGCTCGAACAGCGTCTTCTTCGGCGCGTGATCCGGGCACGCCGGATAGCCGAACGCCGGCCGGATGCCACGGTACTTCTCGGCGAGGATGTCGTCGCGCGTCAGCACTTCCTGACGGCCGTAGCCCCACTCGAGCCGCACGCGGTGGTGGAGGAATTCGGCGGCGGCTTCCGCGAGCCGGTCCGCGAGCGCCTTCGCCATGATCGCGTTGTAGTCATCGTGCTGCGCTTCGAACGAATGCGCGAGCTCGTCGGTGCCGAGGCCCGCCGTCACGATGAACGCACCGAGCGTATCGTCCTTCGGCGCGATGTAATCCGCGAGCGAGTAGCAGACGTCCTTGTCCTCTTGCTGCCGCAACATCGGGAACCGCGCACGCCCACCCTCGACGACGATATCGTTGCGATCCGAGGCCGCATGGAAGAAGCCGTAGGTCGCCTTCGCACGGAGGAGCTTGCCGTCGATGATCTTCTTTAGAAGGGCCTGCCCATCGGCGAACACCTTCTTCGCGGCATCACCCTTCTTCGGATCGTCGAGGATCGCCGGATAGCGCCCGCTCAGCTCCCACGTGTGGAAGAACGGCGACCAATCGATCCAGCGCGCGAGCTCGGCGAGGTCGAGATCCAAGTTACGCACACCCGTGAACTCGGGCTTGGCGACGGCCGAGAAGTCGACCCGCTCGTAGCGCGCCTGCGCATCCGCAAACGCGAGCAGCGGCCGCTTTTGCGACTTCGCGAATTGCTCGCGCGCCGTCTCCTGCTTCGCGTGAATGTCCGCGAGATAGTTGTCGCGCTCGCCCGACATCAACTTGCCGAGCACGCCGACCGCGAGCGAGGCATCCGGCACGTGCACCGTCGAGCCGTGATAGGCCGGCGCGATCTTGACCGCCGTGTGCTTGCCGCTGGTGGTGGCGCCACCGATCAGGAGCGGCACGTTCATTCCACGGCGCGTCATCTCGGACGCGACACCGATCATCTCGTCGAGCGACGGCGTGATCAGGCCCGATAGACCGACGAGGTCTGCATTCAGCTCCTTCGCCGTATCGAGGATCTTGTGCGCCGGCACCATCACGCCGAGGTCGTGGACCTCGTAGCCGTTACAACGCAGCACCACGCCGACGATGTTCTTGCCGATGTCGTGGACATCGCCCTTCACCGTCGCGATCACCATCGTGCCCTTCGCGGCACGCTGACCGGTGCGCTGCTTCTCGGCTTCCATCAGGGGCTCGAGGATCGCGACCGCCTTCTTCATCACGCGCGCCGATTTCACGACCTGCGGCAGGAACATCTTGCCCGAGCCGAACAGCTCGCCGACGACGTTCATGCCGTCCATGAGCGGCTGCTCGATGATGTCGAGCGGCTTCGCATAGACCGTCAGCGCTTCCGCGACATCTTGATCGATGAAATCCGTGATGCCGTTGACGAGCGCGTGCGCGAGCCGCTTCGCGAGCGGTTCCTTGCGCCACTCGAGCTCGTCTTCTTTCTTCGCGGTCGCACCACCGAACGTGGCCGCGAGCGCGAGCAGGCGCTCCGTCGCATCCGGTCGGCGATTCAGCACGAGATCTTCGACGTGCTCGCGCAACACGGGATCGAGTTGCTCGTACACCGCGAGCTGGCCCGCGTTGACGATGCCCATGTCCATACCCGCGCGAATCGCGTGATAGAGGAAGACCGAGTGCATCGCTTCGCGCACGCGCGGCGACGTCCGGAAGCTGAACGACAGGTTCGACACACCGCCGGAGACCTTCGCGCCCGGGAGCTCGGCCTTGATCCGGCGCGTCGCCTCGATGAACGCGACCGCGTAGTCATCGTGCTCCTCGATGCCGGTGCCGATCGTGAGGATGTTCGGATCGAAGATGATGTCTTCGGCCGGGAATCCGACCTGCTCGGTCAGGATCTTGTAGGCGCGATGCGCGATCTGGAGCCGATGATCGACGGTCGTGGCCTGCCCGGTCTCGTCGAACGCCATCACCACGACCGCCGCACCGAACCGGCGCACGAGCGTGGCGTGCTCGATGAACTTTTCTTCGCCTTCCTTCAGCGAGATCGAGTTGACGACGCCTTTGCCCTGCAAACACTCGAGCCCGGCTTCGATCACCGAAAACTTCGAGCTATCGATCATCACCGGCACCTTCGCGATGTCGGGCTCGGCCGCGATCAGGTTCAAGAACCTGCGCATCGCCGCGACACCATCGAGCATGCCTTCATCCATGCAGACATCGAGGATGTTCGCGCCACTCGTGACTTGCTCGCGCGCGACCGCAACGGCCTCGTCGTATTTGTCGTCTTTGATGAGGCGCCGGAACGCCGCCGAACCCGTGACGTTCGTGCGCTCGCCGACCATGACGAAGTTCGTCTCCGGCGTGATCGTGACGGGCTCGAGACCCGATAGCCGCATGAACTTCGGCGGCGACGGAATCGTCCGGGGCTTGAATCGATTCACCGACTCGCGAATCGCCGAGATGTGCTCGGGGCTCGTGCCACAGCACCCACCGACGAGATTCAAGAGGCCACCCTCGGCGAAGCTGCCGAGCACGCCCGCCATCTGTTGCGGCGTGTCGTCGTAGCCACCCATCTCGTTCGGCAGACCCGCGTTCGGATAACACGCGACCCGAATTCCGGCCGACCGCGCGAGCTCCATCACGTGCGGCCGCATGTCTTCGGCGCCGAGCGCGCAGTTGATCGACACGGCGAGCAGGTTGTTGTGCGAGATCGAGTTGAAGAACGCCTCGACGGTCTGGCCCGACAGCGTGCGACCGGACCGATCGGGAATCGTCACCGACGCGATCACCGGCACGCGCCGCATGCCCTGCGCGAACAACTCTTCGATCGCGAACAGCACGGCCTTGCAGTTCAGCGTGTCGATGTGCGTCTCGGTCAGGATCAGATCGACGCCACCTTCGATCAGCGCCTTCGCCTGCTCGCCGAACGCCGTGGCGAGCTCGCGGAACGTGACCGAGCGCGCGCCCGGATCGTTGACGTCCGGCGACAGCGACGCGGACTTCGTCGTGGGGCCGATCGATCCGGCGACCCAGCGGGTCTGACCGTCATCCTTCTTCGCGCGATCGGCCGCACGCCGCGCACACTGCGCCGCCGCGAGGTTGATATCGCGCACCGCACTCTCGAGCTGATAGTCCGCGAGCGCGAGCGACGTTGCCGTGAACGTGTTGGTCTCGACGATGTCCGCGCCCGCCGCGAAGTACTGGTAGTGGATCTGCTCGATCGCGTCGGGCTTCGTCAGCACGAGCAAATCCGTGCAGCCCTTCACCGACGTGGGATGGTCCTTGAACCGCTCGCCACGCCACATCTCTTCGTGCTTGAGCTCGAGGCCCTGGATCATCGTGCCCATCGCGCCGTCCAGTACGACGATGCGGCGGTTCAACAGATCGATAAGCTCCTCGGCCGAAGACATCGACGCTTCCTACCATTGTTCGTCGAAGCAGTCGATCCCTCCGCTATTACGGAGGGCAGACGTCGAATCCCCTCGAACGTTGCCGTCCCAGGCATCGGGCTGTTGTCGATGATGACGGATGCCGCGATCGTGGCGGTGCTCGCGACGGCAACGCTCGAAGTCGCGAGCAACGTCCAGGTCTTCCCATCCGGTGAGGTCTCGGCGATCACGGTCGCGCCGACCGGCCGGATGCGCCACCACCGATCACCGGTCGCGTCGTACGCCCGGGTGCCCATCGTACCGGCGTCATCGGCAAACGCGATCGCGTTCGATTGGACGCCGATCGCGTAGACGTGGCTGTTCGCATCCGACAGCCCCAACCGGGTCTGGCCCGCGACGAGGATCTGACTCACCTCGACGAATGCCCCCGGATTTCCGAACACCGCGCCCGTGCGTTGGCAGCCGATCACGACGTTGTTGTTCGCATTCGGCGTGAGCGTCATCGTGCCGTTGTTGACGTTCAAGGATCCGTTCTGCACGAGCGGCGAACCGAACGCGTTACACGGGAACACCTCCATGAAGTCGTCGCCGTAGCCCGGGCTCACGCAATTGTTCGCGGTGACCGGGTTCGCTTGGCTGCCGCTTCCGGATCCCATCGACGCGTCATCATCGCCACCGATCACGTGGCCGCCGTCGTCGAGCGCGTCGAAGCCGACACGACCGCAATTGCACAATACGAGCAAGGCGATCACCGGCCGCACGAGGTCATCATATCAAGTAGACTGCGCCGCGTATGAACCCGCGCAGTGCTGGCCCCATCCTCGAATCGATTCTCGACGCCACCGGCTCGACGCCGATGGTCCGGCTCTCGCGCATCGGCCGCGACCTGCCGTGCGAGCTCTACGCCAAGTGCGAGTTCATGAATCCGGGCGGCTCGGTCAAGGATCGGATCGGCGTGAAGATGCTGCTCGACGCCGAGAAGTCCGGCCGGATCAAACCGGGCGACACGCTGATCGAGCCGACCTCCGGCAACACCGGCATCGGTCTCGCGATGGCAGCCGCCGCGCGCGGCTATCGCGTGATCATCACGATGCCCGAGAAGATGTCTCAGGAAAAACAGGTCGTGCTCGAAGCGCTCGGCGCCGAGATCATTCGCACGCCGACCGAAGCCGCGTGGGACGCGCCCGAATCGCACATCGGCGTCGCGAAGCGCCTGCGCGAGATCATCCCCAACTCGCACATCCTCGATCAGTACTCGAACCCGTCGAACCCCGGCGCGCACGAGGAAGGCACCGGCAGAGAGATCCTCGAGCAGTGCGAAGGCAAGGTCGACGCGGTCGTGATGACGGCCGGCACCGGCGGCACGATCAGCGGCGTCGCCCGCGCGATCAAGAAGGGCGCGCCGAAGTGCGAGATCATCGGCGTCGATCCCGAGGGCTCGATCCTCGCGGGCCCCGGCGAGATCAAGTCGTACAAGGTCGAAGGCATCGGCTACGACTTCATCCCCGACGTCTTGGACCGCCGCCTCGTCGACAAATGGATCAAGTCGAACGACCGCGAGTCGTTCCTGACCGCGCGCCAACTGATCCGTCAAGAGGGCCTGTTGTGCGGCGGCTCGTCGGGGGCGGCCGTGTGGGCGGCGATGCAGGTGTGCAAGGAGATGGGTCCCGGCAAGCGCGTCGTCGTGATCCTGCCGGACTCGATCCGCAACTACCTCTCGAAGTTCGTCGACGATCGCTGGATGCGCCAACAGGGCTTCTTCCGCGCGGATTGGGAAGTCGGCTCCGTCGGCGACGTGATGCGTACGATCGGCCGCCGCGACGTGATCTCGCTCGACGCGAACGACAAGGTCTCGCGCGCGACGGACATGTTCAAGGAACACGGCATCTCGCAAATGCCGGTGCTCGATCACGGCAAGCTCGCCGGCATCCTGACCGAGAGCGACCTCCTCCATCAGCTGATGAGCGGCCGCGTCGATCGCAACACCGTCGTCGCGGAAGTCATGGAGCGCAAGGTCTCGACCGTGTCGATGCACGCCGGCTCGGGCGAGCTCCCGCGGATCTTCGAGCGGGGCGAGGTCGCGATCGTCGTCGACGAAGCGAACGCGGTCCTCGGGATTCTCACGAAGATGGACCTGATCGAGATGCTTGCGTCGCGCCGCGCACCGTCGCAAGCTTAGTGAATGGCACGCAAGGGTGACGCGCCACAGGAGCACGTCATCGTACGTGCGGGCGTCGAGGACGCGTGTGTGACGTGTGGTGGCTCGTTCAGCGCCGACGAGCACGCGCTCGGTGAAGCCTACGTCGCGGCGAGCGGCAAGCTCGAGCGCTCGTTGCGCTATGCGCGGTCGGAGCGATCGCGCGAGTCGTACTACGACGACGATCGCGGCGGCGCGAGTTGGACACCGAACGCGGACTTCGCGCTGCGGTTTCATCACCTGCGCTGCGCCGTCGAGCATCAGCCGTACAAGCTCCGCGGCGCACTGAAGGCGAGCGCCGATCCGATTCCCGCGCGCGAAGAGCTGCTCGATCAGATCGACGAGTTCCTGCGCCCCGGAGACGCCGCGCAAAAGAATCCGGCCACCCGCGCGCAGTACGAAGCGCATGTCGCGCGCATTCAGGAGACCCTCGACGACGCGGACTTCCTCGTGTTCGGCGATTGGCTGCAGAGCGTTGGCGATCCGCGCGGCGAGCTCGTCCACGTGCAGCATGCGCTCGAGACGGCCACGGGCGAGCAACGCGTGGTCTTACTCGATGCCGAGAAGCGTTTGCTCCCGAGTTTGTCGACGGCAGTCGCCGGTTTTGTCCTCGAGTGGCGGCGAGGGTTCGTTCGCAAGTGCCGCGCCTCTCACAAGTGGGACGTCGCGCCACCGGTCAAGATCGAGCATCCATCGCTGGTGTTCCTCCGCGCCGAGGACTACCTGCCGTTCGAGAAAATCACCGAGCACGTGCCGCTCGAAAAGCCGAAGGCGGATGGACCGCGGCTCGATGGCGAGTGGAAGGTGCGGCACACGCGCAAGCCCGAGTGGGGCGAAGGTCGCGTCGTCGGTGGTGATGAAGACTCCGGGCTCGAGGTCGAGTTCGAAGCCGCGGGCAAGAAGCTCGTGAAGAACGTCGAGCTGCTCGAAGACGTTAGCTGAGATCACTGCGAAGCTCGCGCACGCCACGACCGAGGCGTTGGCGCAGGAGCTGGCGCAACGTGGCGCCGTCGTCGTAGCCGACCTGCGTGGCGATCTTGTCGATGTCATCGCCGGCCTGGATCAACGCCCGTGCGCGCTCGACGCGAAGATCTTGAAAGAAGTCGAGCGGCGATTTCCCGAGCACGTCCGTGCACCGGCGTTGCAACGTGCGCGGGCTCGTCGCGAGGGCCTTCGCCGCGTCCTGCAGCGAGAAGCCCTTCGCGAGGCGAGCGCGTGCCCACCGCTCGAACTTCTGGATCAGCGGATCGGCCTGCGCGAGCTGGCTCGGGATGATGTACGGCGCTTGCGACGAGCGCTGATCGACGAGCAGGTACTTCGACACCATCGCCGCGAGCTCGGGGCTGGTCTGGCGCACCATCCACAGCGCGAGATCGAGGTGGCCCATCGCGGCGCCCGCGGTCACGCCGATGTCGGTGGGCACCAGCATGCGCGTCTCGTCGAGCACGACGTTGGGATAGCGCTGCCGAAAGAATGGCGAGAGCCACCAGGTCGTCGTGGCCTCGCGCCCGTCGAGGAGCCCGACCTCCGCGATGATGTACGTCGCGATGCACGCCGCCGCGATCCGCGTGCCCTTCGCGTGCCACGCGAGGATCTCGATCCTGGACTGCGCGCACGTCCGGCCGCGCGAGGGCCGCCACGATCTGTTCGGGCGTGCCCACCGCGAGCGCCGGCACGAGGACCCAATCCGGGCGCGCCTTCGGCGCGATCGGCTTCACGTTCACGTCGATGCCGAGTCCGGTCCGGATCTTCTTGCCGACACCGACGAGCTCGACGGAAAACGGCGCACCGCCCATGCGATTCGCGAGCGTCAACACGTCGAGCACCGTGGTGAGTGCCGAATCGAACACCTGATCGAGTGCGATGACCTGGATCCGCATTGGCGTAAACGACCCTTTCGTTGTCGTTTATGCCACTACCTCGTCGGGCGCGCGATCGCTATTTCTGGAGGCATGAAGGTTCTAGCGATCGGACGAATCGAAAAGCCCATGTCGGATGCCCAACGTGCGGAGGTGTTCCAGCACGAGGTTCCACACACGCTGCAGATGTACCTGCAGGGAACGATCGAGCACTTCTGGGCGCGCACGGACACGCCCGGCGTCGCGTTCATCTTGAACGTGGACTCGCTCGACAAAGCACACGCGGCGCTGAACGGGATGCCGCTCGTCGTCGGAGGCTTCGTCAAGTACGAGGTCTGGCCGGTCGGCCCGCTCGCCCCGCTCGGTCATGCTTGTTAAAGAAGTGATCACTTCTTCGGCATCGGGAAGCCGCACAGCTGCGAGTCGTTCACGATGACGTGCCGTTGCACGCCCGGCTTCATCGAGCCGTCTGGAACCATGTGCGCCGCCATCCAGTCGAACTGCGAGCGGTTGCACACGTTCTTCGGATCGCCGGACGCACCGCCGGTGACTTCTTCGAGAATCGCAAAATCGATCGTGGTCATGGTGGTGCTCCTTAGTACGCGAGGTGGACGTGGGTGTCGTGGCCGCTGATCGGATGGATCGGCTTGCCGTTCTTGATGAACTGGTTGCGATGGATAAGCTCGGTCGGCGTGCCGTTGTTCGACTTCGCCCAGTTGAAGAAGCCCTGCATCTGGCTCTCGGTGCCGATCGTGTCGAACGCGCGTCCTTGGTAGTGGTACGAGTGCGTCGCGTGGCCGCCGGTCGTCGTCGAGTTGATCGTCATGCCGCGGCTCACGGCTTCTTGCATCGCCGCGAAGAGTTGTTGGCTGTAGCCGCCGTTGATGGTGACGAGCTCGTCACTGTCGATCGTTGCGAAGTCGTTTTCCATGCCCGGTGTAATTCCACGGACAGTGCCAACGCGCGTTCGCTCACCGCGGTAGTCAGCGAAATCGCGTCACGTGGGGCGGCTCACGATCGCTGCACGCTCGCGTTGAACAGGCGCGCACTCTCGCCACGATTTGTTGCGGACACCCTGGGGCTTCGTATGGATCAGGCGGTCCCACGGTCGAGTTGCCTCACGTGAAATCGGCGCGACGAATGCCGAGCTTCTTCATCTTACTTTGCAATGTGCCCGGCGGCAGACCGAGCCGTTGCGACGCGCTGCCGTCGCCGTAGATCTTGCCGCGCGTCGCGCGCAACGCATCTTCGATCGCCGTGCGGATCGAATCGTCGAGGTTACGACCGCGCGTGGATCGCCGCGTCTCGGGCAGCTCGCCGGTGATCGAGAACGCCTCGAGCACGTTGCGCAGCTCGCGCACGTTGCCCGGCCAGGCGTGGGTTTCGAGGCGGCGCAAGAAGTCTCGCGTGATTGCCGGCGTGCGGACGCCGAGCTTCGCGGTGAGCTCGTCGAGGATCGTGGTCACCAGTGGTGCGAAGTCGTCGCGCCGCTCGCGCAACGGCGGGACGTGGATCGCGAAGACCGCCAGTCGGTAGTAGAGGTCTTCGCGGAATTCGCCGGTATCGACCGACGTGGCGAGCGACCGATTCGTCGCGGTGATCACGCGCACGTCGATGTCGACCGTGCCGGTGCCGCCGACGCGGCGGACCTGGCGCTCTTGCAGCACGCGCAGCAACTTCGTTTGCGCCTTCGCCGAGAGCTCGCCGACTTCGTCGAGGAACAGCGTGCCGCGATGCGCGCGCTCGAATGCCCCGGCGTGTTGCCGATCGGCGCCGGTGAACGCGCCGCGCTCGTGGCCGAACAGCTCGCTCTCGATCAGCGCATCCGGCAGCGCGCCGCAGTTGAGAGCGACGAACGGTTGCCGAGTGCGCGGCGACAGGCGATGGATCTCGCGCGCGACGAGCTCCTTGCCGACCCCGGACTCGCCCGTGATCGAGACGGTGGTCGGATGCGAGGCGACGAGCTCGACGCGGGTCAACACGGCGCGCATCGCAGCGCTCCTCGCGATCAGTGCGGTTCCAGATCGCTCGCGCTCGCTGCGCAGCTCGACGTGAGCCGCGCGTGAAGAGGTCGCGACGCGTTGAACGACCTCGACGTGATGGCACGCGCTCGCGACGATCGCCTCCAACAGTTCGCGCGCGTCGGCCGGGATGACTAGCTTTCGCGACGACATCACGCGAACCCGCGTCGTGAATTCGCTCGCGCGAGGGTTATCGACCGAGTTGCGCGTAGAAGATGGTCGCTCGCGCCTGTCGACCGAGCGCGTTCCGTCCGGATCCGGACGACTCGATTCGATGACGCGCCACGCGCCGTCGACATGCTCTAGCGCGATGTAGGTTGGCTGATCCAGCTCGAGTCGAGTGATCGCGACGTGCTCTTCCAGCGTCGTCGCGATCGCGAGGGCGAGCGCGCGCGGCGTGTTTGCCGTACTCGTCGCTTGCAGGAGCTCACCGCCGAACGCGATCCAATCCACGCTTCAAGCTAACCGAGATTTCAGTGACTGCACTGATATTTCAGTGTCGCTCGACGAGCCCGACACATGATTTCGACCACTTGCCGCGGGCACGTTCGGTGCTGTTACCGACGGCATGGCATACGTCATCACCCAGAAGTGCATCGGCACCTGTGACACCGAATGCGTCGAGGTTTGTCCGGTCGACTGCATCGTCGGGCCCATCCCACTCGATCAACTCCGCGCGGTCGACCGCAAAGATCGCGGCGCGCGCTTTCCCGGCATCCAGATGTTCGTCGATCCCGACGAGTGCATCGATTGCGGTTCGTGTACGGCCGAATGCCCGGTCGATGCGATCTATCTCGACGACGACGTCCCGACCGCGCACCGTGCCGACATCGCGCGCAACGCGGCGTTCTTCAAACGCTAGCGGCTCGGATCTCCTCGCGGATCGTCGCCATCAATCGGACGTAGTGGTGAAGGTTGTGATTCGCGAGCAACTGCCAGCCGAGCGGCTCCTGGCACTTCACGAGGTGATGCAGGTACGCCCGCGTGTGTAACGTGCAGGCTTCGCAGCGGCACGCGGGATCGAGCCGCTCGTCGGAAAATTTGAATAGACCTTTGCGCAGATCGAGGTCGCCCGTCGACGTGAACACACGCCCATGCTGCGCCCACGCGGTCGGCATGATGCAATCGAACATGTCGACGCCGCGTGCAACGGCCGCACGGATGTCCGCCGGCGTGCCCACGCCCATCAAGTAGCGCGGCTTGTCTTCCGGCAAGAGCCCGGCGACGAGCTCCGTGATCGCTTCGCGCTCGTCGCGTTCTTCACCGACGGCGAGCCCACCGATCGCATAGCCATCGAACCCGCCGATCTCGACGAGCGTCTCCGCACTTTCGCGGCGCTTGGCCATGAAGCGAGCGCCTTGCACGATCGCGAACAGCTGCTGCGGCGAGTCACCACGTGCGGCGAGCGAGCGCTTCGCCCACCGATGCGTACGGTCCATCGCGTCGCGTGCTTCGGCTTCACTGCAGGTCGCATCGACGCAGTGGTCCATCACCATCATGATGTCGGAGCCGATCGCGCGTTGCATCGCGATCGAGCTCTCCGGCGACAACACGGTGCGCGGCCCGTCTTCGACATCCTGGAACGCGGCGCCGCTGTCGTCGATCGTGCGCCGATGCGCGAGTGAAAATACCTGGAACCCGCCCGAGTCCGTCAGGATCGATCCGGTCCACCCCATGAAGGCGTGCAATCCGCCGAACCGTCCGAACACGTCGATGCCCGGACGAAGCATCAGGTGATACGTGTTGCCGAGCAGGATCGGCGCACCCAGCGCCTGGACCTGCGGAAGCGTTTGCGTGCGCACGGTGCCCCGCGTTCCGACGGGCATGAATACCGGCGTTTCGATCACGCCGTGCATCGTCGTCAGCCGACCCAGGCGAGCACGACCCGATCGCGCGACTACTTCGAACACGTCCCGATCATCTCACCAGTCGTCGCAGGGCTAGGTCGCCTACTTCAGCATCCCGCCGTAGCCGGCCGCCATGCGGCAGTTCCACCCGGCATTCGTGTTCGCCGGCGGGCACCACGAGTTGGCGTCCTTCCACGCGCGCGCGAACCCTTCGACGCGAGGATCACGGCGGCTACTCGAGGCGCCACCCGTGGCAGTGACGAGCTGTTCAGTCGAAATCGTTTTCATGCAGCGACGTAATTGCCAGCTGCGTGCCGCACTCGATCGGCTCACCCACCGCGTACGACACGGTCGTACTGCAACCGTGGGTTGCGATCGTATCCGTCAGACAACGAAGAACGTCACGACGGTGACGACGAGCACCGCACCCGCACCGATCGCCATGAAGATCTTGCGACGACCGCGCTTCAGATCACGCACCATCGCGCCTTCATCGACCGCATCGACCTCGGGGTCGATCGCGTCCATCATGCCGGTCTTTGGCAGGTACTCCGTGCGGCCCGTGTGGATGCCGAACGCCACGCTATCGAGCGGCGAGAGCTCCTGCGCGTGATCCTCGTTGTACCGATCTTCGATCGGGAGCGAGTCGGCCTTCTGCGGAGCCATCACGTCGCGCGGATCAGCTTCCGCGGCAACCTGGGCATCCTTCTCGCCCTTCTTGAACCAGAGCGTTTCGCGAAATTTCGGGCGCATCACCGCCTGGATCGGCCACGCGGCGCCCGTGTTGAGCGCTGATTACTTCAGGAACTCGCGGAGATCGAACGCGGGATCTTCGACGCGCCCGTCCATGCCCGCTCCCGCACGCCAGGACTTCGCATCCCCGCAGGCAAGGCACAGCCGGATGTCCCGACCGCCGGTTCGTGCGGAGATCGCGTAGATCGCGACTGCCTTTTCCTTACATGCCGTGCACTCGTGCAGGAACATGTCGTCCTGGCGGAACCCGCGCTTCTTGAGCTTGTACTGCAGCGTTTCGAGATCGGCGGGCGCGGGCATCTGAGTCGGAGTGTATCAGTCGCGGAAGCCGGGATCGATCCGATCGAGCTTGCGCAAGAGGCCCGGCCACGCGAGCCCACCACCGGCCGAGCGCGTGACCTGCTTGGCGGCCATCGTGGCGCCGGCGACGATCTTGGGATCGATCGGGATGAGCTCCTGGTGCGTGGACTGCGCGCGCAGCTGGATCGTGCACGCCGCCTCGAACAGATACATGAACAAGAACGCGTCCGCGATCGTTGGACCGACCGTCAGGATGCCGTGGTTGCGCAGCATCAGGAACGCCTTGTCGCCGAGGTCGCGCACGAGCCGCGGCTTCTCGCCTTCGTGCAACGCCACGCCTTCGTAGTCGTGATAGCCGAGCGACGCGAGCACGAAGATCGATTGCTGCGAGACCGGCAGCACACCTTCTCGCGTTGCCGACACCGCCACGCCGTTCAGCGAATGCGTGTGGAGCACGCACTTCGCGTCATCGCGCGCCGCGTGGATCGCCGAATGGATCGTGAAACCCGCCGGGTTGATCTCGTACGGCGAGTCCATCAGCTTCTTGCCCTCGAGATCGATCTTCACGAGCGAGCTCGCCGTCACTTCATCGAACGTCATCCCGTACGGATTGATCAGGAAGTGATGCTCGGGCCCGGGCAACCGCGCCGAGATGTGCGTGAAGATCAGATCGTCCCAGCCGTACAGCGCGACCAACCGGTACGCGGCCGCGAGATCGACGCGAAGCTTCCACTCCTCTTCGCTGACCCGAGACTTCACATCGTTCATGCGCGCGATAGTAGCGCGAGCACGAGCGCACAACAGCCGAGCACGACACTGCCCTCGGCGACGACCTCGGGAACATGCGTGACAAAGCTCTCGCCGATCCCCATCCCGATCGCCGCCACGCCCGGGAGCCAGAACCACCGCGTGCGATGTGTCGCGGCGGTGGCAAACACCAACTTCACGAGCACCCCGATCAGGATCAAGACGGTCATGCCCGACCTGAAATTGCACGGGCTCGACCAGCCGCCTCGTGGCTAAGGGCTCGGATCGTAAGACCTGCGTAACCCGTAACGCGTGGTGAAAATTCACGCGCAGGACGTCGGCGTCGCATTCCTTGATAGAATTGATTTTGGATGCGACTCGCCGCCGTGTTGGTGCTCGTAGGCTGCGGCCGGTTCGGCTTCGCCCCCACCACGGACGGGCGCAATTCGTCGAGCGGCGACGACGACGGCTCGATCCCCGGCGACGGCAAGAAGCCGATCGATGCCGATCTCAGCGCGACCTGCGGCGACCTGACCTGCACCGCGAGCGCCGGCGAGACCTGTCAATCGTGCGCGAGCGACTGCAAGACGACTTCAGCCGTCTGCGGCAACCTCGCGTGCGATCCGGGCGAAGACGGCGCGAGCTGCGAGATCGATTGCGGCCCGTCGCCGTGGACCTGGGTCCAAGACGAGACCGATCTACTCACCGCGATCAACAACGCGCGCGCCGGCGGCGTCACGTGCAATGGCACCCAAGCGAACGCGAACGCGGTCGTGCTCGACACCACGATGCAGGCCGCCGCGCGCAGCCTCGCGTGGGAATCCGCGCAGTACAACACCGTGACGATCCGGCGGTGCGATGGTCAGCTCCTGTCCACCTGGTTGAGCGCAATTCCTGCGAGCTCGTATCGCCTGTCGAGCGGCGTCGCGAGCGCGGGCGACCGGGTGGCCGCCTGGGCCGCCGATAACAACGCGTGTGCGAGTCTCGTCGACAATACGCGGACGAAGATCGGCATTGGCATTGCCACGGGCGCTGCGAATACCGAGTACGTCGTGGTCATGCGGTAACTGCGTCAACTTGTCCTGCGACTCTTTCGAATCGGGCAGCGCATCTCGTGTATCCAATAACCATGACACGCTGGCTAAAGCGGATCGCGAAGACGCTCGGCGCGCTGGTCGTGCTGTTCCTGCTGATGCAGATCGTTCCGTACGGCCGCACGCACGAGAACCCGCGGATCTCGGCCGAGCCGGCGTGGGACCGCCCCGAAACCCGCGAGCTCGCGAAGCGCGCGTGCTTCGATTGTCATTCGAACGAGACGAAGTGGCCGTGGTACGCGAGCGTCGCGCCGATGTCGTGGGTCGTGCAACGCGATGTCGAAGCCGCGCGCGACACGCTGAACTTCTCCGAATGGGATCATCCGCAAGCGCTCGCCGAAGAGGCAGGCAGCTCGATCGTTCGCGGTGACATGCCGCCGCGCAAGTACATGGCCGCGCATCCCGAAGCGAACCTGACGCAAGCCGAGCTCGAGCAACTCGCTCGCTCGCTGAATGCGATCACCGGATCGCACGTGAAGATCTAGTCGCTCTCGACCGGATGGGTTGGATCGTCCATGTCGATCATCGGGTGATCGCCGATCTGGACCGAGTGCCACGTCTTGTCGGACGCGTTCGTCTCGAACTCCGACGCCGACACGATGCCCTTGTCCGCGCTCATGCACAGGATGAACGCGCGGCGATCGCCAAACTCCGCCGGCCGTAAGCCGACCGCACTCGTCTTGTCGGCGACGCACCACGCATCGCCATCACCGCGCATCGCTTCGACGCGATGGACCGACGAGTCCGTCGAGTGCGTGCTATCGCGCTCGTGCGGCGGATCGAGCAGCAACAGGTCATCGTCCATCAGCGTCGACAGATCGTCCGCTTGCGTGATCGGGATCAACGGGTGGTACAGGCCGTTCGGCTGCTGCACCCACTGCCCGCTGATCGACAGCGCTTCGTACGGCTTGTCACACTTCACGTGCGCGACGACGGCCTCGCCGATCCGATCGAGCTTCCCCGTCGTACATCGCACGGTGCCCTTGTCGTGCTTGTCCGTCGCCAACCCGTGGTCACCGAAGTGCCCACTCGCTTCGACGATCGGCAACGACCAGGCATTGTCGGGCTCGACGAGCTTCAGCCACGGCTTGCCCGCGTAGTGCGCCGATTTCGGAGCTGGTTGCGGCGACCCACACGCGGTCACCGCGATCATCACGACGAGCTTCACCCGAACGAGTATAGTGGATCGATGGAGGGGACCGGCAGTGTGGGTGGCCCGTCCGCCGCCGAAGAGCGCATCTCGCGCCACCGCCACGCCGCCGAGGTCATGCGCGCGCGGTCGATCCTCGGGGTCGCGTTCACGCTGTGGTTGGTCGTCGGCATTCCGATCGACGTGATCTTTCACGGCGCGATCGGCTCGGGCTCGCTCGCGTTCGTCGTGATCACCCGGCTCGCCTCGACGGCGTTCCACGCGATCGTGCTCGCGCTCCTGTTCAAGCGGCTCGAGCCACGCACCGCGAATACCGTGATCGCGTCGGTGTTTCCGGTCTCGAGCATCGCGGTCGCGTTGATGGCCACGCACATGGGCGGGCTGACCTCGCCGTATGTCTCGATCTTGTTCGTCGGCATCCTCGTCCAGGTCACGGCGATGCCCGTGCGCTGGCAACGTGGCGCGCTGATCTGCGGTGCGACGATCGCGATCTTTCCACTCACCATGCTCGTCGCGTCCGCGTTCGATCCGGCGATCGATGCCCAGCTCCACGATCCCAGCGCGCGCGATCCGTTCATCGTCTCGACGGCCACGCTCGCCGCCGGCGCCGTGTGCGTGACGTGGGCCGGTCACGTGCTGTGGTCGTTGCGGCGCAGCGTGTTCGAGAGCCGCAACCTCGGCCGCTATCGGTTGATCCGCCGGATCGGCAAAGGCGGCATGGGCGAGGTCTGGCGCGCGCAGGATCGTGCGCTCCGTCGCGAAGTCGCGCTGAAGATCCTGTCGCCGGAGTACGGTCGGCATCCGTCGTCGATCGCGCGGTTCGAACGCGAGATCCAAGCGACCGCCGAAGTCGCGCATCCGAACGTGATCCGGATCCACGACTGGGGCGTGACCGATGACGGCGTCTGGTACTACGCGATGGACCTCCTGCGCGGCCTCGATCTGTCGTCGCTCGTCCGTGCGACCGGCCCGTTGCCGGCGGCGCTCGTCGCGCATCTCGGTCGTGGCGCCGCCGCCGGGCTCGCCGAGTGTCATCGCCGCGGTGTGATCCATCGCGATATCAAGCCGGGAAACCTGTTCGTCGTCGCGCCCGAGCGCGAGCCCGAGCGGATCGAGCTGCTCGATTTCGGCATCGCACGCGCCGAACGCGACTCCGAGCTCACGCATCAAGGCGCCGTGATGGGCACGCCCGGCTACATGGCGCCCGAGGTGATCGCCGGCGCACCGGGCGGGATTCCCGCCGACATCTTCGGCCTCGGCGCGGCGCTGTACTTCGCGCTCACCGGCAAGATCTTCGAGGGCAATGCGGCGAGTGAATTCGCGCCGGTGCCCGAAGCGCTCGACGATCTGCTCGTGCGCATGCTCGATCGCGATCCGACGCGCCGGCCGCTCTCCGTCGAGGAATGCCTCGGCGAGCTGAACCAGATCGAACCGTGGCGCGGGAGCTGGCTGATCGATCGCGCGACCACGATCCCGATGCCACCTCTCACGGAAGATGTCGAGCCGACGCGTGATCCTTCCGAGCCGGCGACCGTGGCTGACTAGCATCGTGCTCGCGCAGGATCCGCTCGACTTCTTCGGTCTCCGCCGCGCGCCGCGCTCGCCGATAGATCACCGCGAACGCGATGATCACGATCACGCCGATCACCGATGCGAACGCCCACACCGTGTGGAGGTAGCTTTCGTCGTGGCCGGCGAGATTCATAGCCGCAGTCCGTCGAAGCCACCTTCGAGCGCGGTGCCGTGCAGGCCGATGATCGGCGATGCGAGCGCGATGAATTGCAGCAGCGCCGCCAAGAACACGGCGACGAGGATCACGACCGCCATCAGCGATGCACCGCGCTGGCCATCCAACCGCTTCGCCACGCTCTTCGCGAACAACAGCGATGCCGTCGCGAGCGACACGAACACCGACCCGACGGCGAGCGGAATCCCGGCCTTCGCGCTCGTGTGATAGTAGATCGCGACGAGCGGCGCCAATGTCGCGAGCATCAGCGTGCCGCCGAAGATCGAGGTCGCGAACGCCGACGCGAGCGCGTGGCCCGACAACTTCGCGTTCGTCAGCCGCAACACGACGAGCCCGACCGGCAGCGCCGTCACCGCCGACAGCAGGATCACCATCGGGACCTTGTAGAGATTCGCGACCGCGAGCGCCATCGACGAGCTTCCCGCGGCCGCGCCCCACACTGCGGAGAGCACGAGGCCGGCGGCGATCGCGAGTACGGCGATCATCGTCTCCTGCGCGCGCGAGGTAGGTCGCGCACCGCCGGTGGTGAGTGACATCAAGTCTCCGAACCCGGATCCTGAAACGAACGGTTGGTCCATGCGCGGCGATTTCAGCAACGCGCGCGCCAGCCACAGGTTGCATCGCTCTGCCATGCGCTGCCGCGTTCTGCGGCGCACGCGAATCACAGTGTGAAATCGCCGAATCCCGTCGAAGTCGTACACGTGCACGTGCTCGTGCTCGTGCTCGTCGCCGTGCGCGATTCGGGCGTCCCGCCGACACTCGTTCGCGGCCGAACGTCGTCGGATGTCCGTTCGCCGCCAGCCTGCAGACGCCTCGCCATCGCTATCGTGTGTCCGCGCGAAGCCCGCTCGGGCTTACGCATTACGCCTACGCGTTACGTGGTTACTTCGTGTCACTCGACGTGTGGTCGTGAACGACGTGCCACCCGTCTTTGCCGCGTTCGAAGCCGAGCGAGAACACACCGCCACCCTCGTTCACCGTGTTCGTCAGCTTCCACCGGCCGAGCATGATCGCGCCGTCGGCACCGAGGTGTTGAATCGCTAACACCTCGAACGACAGCGTGCCCATCGTCGATTTATCGGTGCCGTACTTCTCCCGATACTTCGCGATCGTCTCGTCCCACCCACGCCGGATGTTGCCGCCACTCGTGAACACGAGGTCCGGCGAATGCGCGTAGCCCGCCATGAACGCATCGAGATCACCGCGATTCCACGCATCGCGTTGCGCGAACAACACGTTCTTGATCGCCGTTTCATCTGCCGCACCGAACGAGTGCGCACAGCCGGCGATCACGAGCAGGCTAAGAAGTAGGCTTTGCCTTCTTCTTGGATTTCTTTTTGTGCGCGGCCCGATCGATCGCATCTTTGTCCTCGTCGCCGAGATACTCCCAGTGCCACGCCTCGCCCGGCACCGTGCGATGGAATCCGTAGATCGCGCCATGCGCTTCGAGCCAGCTGCGCGTCTTGTCGCTCGTGACGTTTAGGTCGAGCGCGCGACCACTCTCGTGATTCGAGTAGCCCGGCGGCGCGGCGAGGTTGCCCTGCCCCTTGCGGTACTGCTTGTACAGCTTCTCTTGCTTCGCGAACGTGCGGAAGCCGCTGCGAATCTTCAGCTCGATGCCCGCGCGGTCGGCCGCCTTCGCCATCACGCGAAACGCCTTCGCGGTTTTGACTTCGACCTCTTTGCCCGAGACCTCGGTCACGCGCAGCGTGGTCTTTTCACCGGCGACATAGCCGACGGCCTTCTCGGCATGCGCCACGCCCGCGAGGGCGAAAACGAGCACGAGAACGGACTTCACAGGAGCCGAGTGTCACCATTTCGGCCGGCCCGGCGCAACTAGTCTTCTTCCTCTTCGTCGTCGACGTCGCGATCTTCCGGGACCTCCTCGGTCCGACCGATCCAGCCCTTCCGTCGGAAGTAGACCAGGGAGACCACGACGATCACGAGCATGATCCCGAGCGCCATCGGGTAGCCCCAGTACCAGTCGAGCTCCGGCATGTGCTTGAAGTTCATGCCGTAGAGGCCGGCGATGAACGTGATCGGCAGCATCACCGTCGAGATCAACGTGAGCGTCTTCATGATCTCGTTCATCCGATTGGATTGAACGGACAGATACGCCTCGAGCGCGCTCGTCACGAGATCGCGATAGCTCTCGATCAGATCGTTGACCCGGAGGAAGTGATCGTAGATGTCGCGATAGAACGGCAGCATGTCGCGCGGGATGAGATCGAGCTCGCCGCGCGCGAGGCGCAACAGGATCTCGCGCTGGTGCACGGCCATCCGGCGCAGCTTCAGCAGCATCCGCTTGAATCGCAGGATCCGCTTCAAGATCGGCGGCCCCTGCGGCGTGCCGGCCTTGCGCAACACCTCGTTCTCGAGCGTTTCGATCCGGCTATCCAGATCGTCGATGATCGGGAGGTAGCGATCGACCGCGGTATCGAGGATCGCGTGCGCGAGCCACGCCGGCCCCTTCTCGAGCTGCTTCGGCTGGCGCTCTAATTCATCGCGCACCGGATCCGCGAGGTGGCCGGTGTCGTGCGTGATCACCCAGTGATCGCCGATCACGATGTCGAGCTCGACGAGCTTGGGCTTCACACCCTTCGCGCCGACGATGCCGTGAAAGATGATGTAGAGGTAGTTGTCGTATTCCTCGAGCTTCGGCGAGCTGCGCGTCGACCAGATGTCCTCGATCGTCAGTGGGTGGAGGTTCAACTGCTGCGAGAGCAGGACATCACACGCGTGATCCTTCTGCTCGAGCTCGACCCACATCATCAGCTTGCCAGTGAGCGCCTCGTGAATCTCCTTGGGATCGCGCGTCACGTGAAGCTTGTCGCCGTCGAGTATCCGCGCTTCCACTGCGATAATCTTACGGCATGGACGATCTCGCGCAGCAGTTTGCGGCGGCCCAAGCACGCATCAAACCCGTCACCGGTCTCGGCAACGACGTCATGCTCGAGATGTACGCGCTCTACAAACAAGCCACGGTTGGCGATGTCTCGGGCTCGCGCCCGGGCATGATGGATCTCAAGGGCCGCGCGAAGTACGACGCGTGGGCGAAGATCAAGGGCACGTCGAAATCCGACGCGATGACCAAGTACATCGCGGTCGTTGCCAAACATGCCAAATAGGTGGGACCTCGCCGGTAAGCGCGCGGTCGTCACCGGCGGCACGAAGGGCATCGGCAAAGCGATCTGCGAGGAGCTCGCAGCGCTCGGGGCAACTTGCATCACCATCGCGCGCGCCGACGCCGACATCAATGGTGATCTGGTTTCGGATCGGGCGGCGATCGTGAAGGCGCTCGGTCCGGATCCGATCGACATCCTCGTCAACAACGCCGGCACGAACGTCCGCAAGCCGCTCGTCGAGTACGACGACGCGATGTGGTCGCGGATCCTCGATCTCGATCTCACCGCGGCGGTGTTGTTATCGCGCGATCTCTATCCACAACTGAAAGCCGCGCGCGGATGTGTCGTTCACGTCGGCTCCGTCGCCGGTCAGATGGCGCTGACGACCGGCGTCGCGTACGCCGCGGCGAAGGCCGGACTCGCGCAAGCCGCGCGAACGATGGCGCTCGAATGGGCGAAGGATCAGATCCGCGTGAACTGCGTGGCGCCGTGGTACACGCGAACGCCACTCGCGGCGCCGGTGCTCGCAGATCCACATAAGCGCGATGCGATCCTCGCGCGCACGCCGTTGGGTCGCGTTGCTGAACCGGATGAAGTTGCGGCTGCCGTCGCGTTCCTCGCGATGCCTGGGGCTTCGTTCATCACTGGGCAAACGATCTCGGTGGATGGTGGAATGACCATCCATGGGCTCAGTTTTCCTGGCTAATCGATCTGCCGGTGACTCGATGCATTAGCGCAAGTAGTGAAAATCTGTGCGCACACCTGTGGCGCAGTTTTCGCTGATACGTCGGGCATGCGAGCCGTCTTCGCGTCCCTCCTTCTAGCTGTGATGACAAATGGTTGCGCGGGCGATGTGGGTGATTCGACCGCGCCCCAAGGTGGCGTGATCGATCAGTACATCCGCTCGCTCCCGTTCCTGCCGGTC
This sequence comes from Kofleriaceae bacterium, assembly GCA_047600425.1. Classification (GTDB taxonomy): domain Bacteria; phylum Myxococcota_A; class Polyangia; order Haliangiales; family Haliangiaceae; genus JABFXX01. Next base: position 2,155,140 of record JASGLC010000001.1, read on the forward strand.
GATCCGGAGAACATGGTCCAGGGCGCCACGAGCTCGCCGACCAACTCGGGCGACTACCAGTGCACCACGCAGAACATGCAGGAGACCCGCGACTACGATCAGATCGTCGCGTACGCCGCGAACTCGGATTCGTTGTGGCCGGGCGCGCTCGTCAGCGCGGACTCGGTGCTCACCGGGTTGTTCACGCAGATCGTGATGCCGCGTAGCGACGCCACGATCTCGGTCTCGCTCCAGAACATCGATGGCAAGAAGACCGCGACGATCAAAGACCCGAGCCTCGCCACGTATCGCGATGCGCTGTCGGGGATCCTCGACGCGAACATCACGGGCGCGACGGCTGCCGACATCTCGTCCGACATCGAGCAGGTGCATTCGGAAGAGCAGCTCAACATGGCGCTCGGTGTTCAAGCGTCGTGGGGCCTCGGCGTCGCGTCGTTGAAGACCAACTTCAACTTCTCGAACAGCCAGACCCGCTCGCACTACTTGGTGAAGTACACGCAGAACTACTACACGGTCGATTTCGACGCGCCGCAGTCTCCGAGCGCGGTGCTCGATCCGAACGTACTGCTCGGCGACGTGAAGGAGCAAATGGACGAGACGCGCCCGCCGGCGTACGTCAGCTCGGTCACCTACGGCCGGATGGTGCTGTTCACGTTCGAGTCGTCGTACTCCGACGAGGAGATGGGCGCGGCGCTGAACTTCGCCTACAAGGGCGGCGCGGATGTCTCGGGCGATGTCTCGGTCACGTACAAGGACATCATCTCGAACTCGAAGATCACGGCGTTCATCCTCGGTGGCGATGCGAACGCGGCGGTCCAAGCGATCGACAGCTACGACAACCTGATCGCGTTCATCAAAGACGGTGGCAACTACTCGCTGCAGTCGCCGGGCGCGCCGATCGCGTACAAGCTGAACTATCTAAAAGATAACTCGCCGGCGCGGATGAGCGAGACGACGAACTACGACGTCCAGACCTGCAATCGCGTCACGCAAAAGGTCCAGGTCACGTTGAACAACATCACGGTCGACACCGCGAGCGACACCGGTGATGACCTCGAGGTCTACGGTGACATCTCGGTGATCGGGACGTCGAGCCAGAACCTCTGGCACAAGGACAGCGGCAACTACGTCCAGATTCACCAGGGCAACTCGTTCGGTAACCCGATCGCGACGGCGGTGGTCGATGTGTCGCCGACCGCGGGAGCGACGATCAAGCTGACCGCCCACCTCTACGACGAGGATTTGATCTCGGACGACGACCTGGGCAACGAGGTCACGATCGACCCGTACGAGACCGGCTGGCGCAAGGATTCCACCGTGATCCTCACGGGTTCCGGTTCGGTCGTGAAGGTGAACTTCTCTTTGACCCCGATCTGATAGGCTTTGGGAAAGCGCGTAGCTAGATGTTCTGGCGCGTGACTTGGACTGCGAACGACAACTGAAGAGAAAGGCGGGACGGAATGAAGGCGCAACGCGTCACCATCCAGAACCTGCAGCAGATGAAATCGAAGGGCGAGAAGATCGCCGTCTTGACCGCGTACGACGCAACGTTCGCGCGGCTCTTCGATGAAGCAGGTATCGATGCCATGCTCGTGGGCGATTCGCTCGGCATGGTGATCCAGGGCGAGTCGACGACTCTGCCCGTCACGCTCGACGAGATGGCGTATCACACGCGGATCGTCGCTCGGGCCGTCAAGCGCGCGCACGTGATCGGCGACCTGCCGTTCATGTCGTATCAGGCGTCGATCGAGCAAGGCATGATGGCCGCCGGTCGGTTGCTGAAGGAAGGCGCGCAGTCGGTGAAGCTCGAGGGTGGAGCGCAGCACGCGCCGCTCGTCGAGCGCTGCGTGATGGCCGGGATTCCGGTGATGGGCCACATCGGCCTCACGCCGCAATCGGTGAATCAGCTGTCGGGCTTCAAGGTCCAGGGTCGCGAGACCGGTGGGCGCGAGAAGCTGATCAACGATGCGCGCTCGCTCGAGCAAGCGGGTTGCTACGCGATCGTGCTCGAAGCGATTCCGGCGGATATCGCGGCCGAGATCATGGCGGCGCTGTCGATCCCGACGATCGGCATCGGCGCGGGCGTGAACTGCGATGGCCAGGTGCTGGTCTCGTACGACATGCTCGGCATGGACGAGACGTTCAAGCCGCGGTTCGTGCGGCGGTTCGCGAATCTCGGTAGCGAGATCAAGACTGCGGTCGGTGCGTACGTCGGTGAAGTGCGTGGCGAGACGTTCCCGTCGGATGCCGAGAGCTTCGCGGTGACCGAGAAGCAAGCCGCGCAGACGCCGCTGTACTCGACGGCCAAGCAGTAGGCTATACCCGTCGCGTGGACGGGTTAATCGAGATCCTGCGAGGGAAGCGCATCGTCGCGCTGACCGGTGCAGGGATCTCGACGGAGTCCGGGATCCCCGATTATCGCGGACCGGATCGGCCGCCGCGCGTGCGCGATCCGATGCAGCATCGCGAGTTCGTCGACAAGCCGGAGATGCGGACGAAGTATTGGGCGCGCTCGATGATCGGGTGGCCTCGCATGGCGGAAGCCCGCCCGAATGCGGGGCATCGCGCGTGTGTCGCGTTGGAAGAGCGCGGCGTGTTGGAAGGCGTGATCACGCAGAACGTCGACGGGCTGCACACGTCGGCGGGATCGAAGAATGTGGTCGAGCTGCACGGTGCGTTGCGGCGCGTTCGGTGTTTGGCGTGTGGTGAGATCACGTCGCGCGATTACATGCAGCAGCGGTTGATCCAGGCGAATCCGCAGCACGTGGGTGATGCGCGGATCCAGCCGGATGGTGATGTCGAGCTACCGGATCACGTGATCGCGGGGTTCGAGGTGGTCGCGTGCGATGGGTGTGGAGGTGTGTTGATGCCGGATGTCGTGTTCTTCGGCGGGAGTGTTCCGCGCGAGGTGTTGGACGCGGCGTGGGCGTTGTTCGATCGCGCCGAAGTGCTCGTGGTGGCCGGGAGCTCGCTCGCGGTGTTCAGTGGATATCGCTTCGTCCGGCGTGCGGCAGAGCGCGGTGTACCGGTCGTGATCATCAATCGCGGTCCGACGCGTGGGGACGAACACGCTTCGTTGCGAGTTGATGATCGGACGGGCATTGTTTTGCCCGCGCTCGTCGATCGCCTCTAGGATCGCGTGATGCGAAAACTCATCATCGCTGCGATCGTGTGCGCGGCTTCGGCGGCGCATGCGGATAACGGGGTGGGAATCGGTTTGTTCGTGGGCGAGCCGACGGGGTTGGATGTGAAGTTGGGGCTCGGCTTTCGATCGAACCTCGACATCGTGCTCGGCTGGGACACGTTTCGCGATGGTCGCGATGGCTACGCGCACCTGACGTATCTCGCGACGCTCGGTGTGGCGCATGGCCAAGCGGTAAGCGTGCCGATCCGGTTGGGCATCGGTGGTGCGATCTACAGCGACGGCAGCTTCGACAACGGTGTGAACCTCGCGGTGCGTGCGCCGCTCGAGCTCGGCATCAAGTTCCACAATGCGCCGATCGAGCTGTACGGTGAAATCGCGTTGCTGGTCACGCTGATCGACGACAACAACAACAACGACGATATTGGTGTGCAAGGCGGCGGCGGGTTCAGAGTGTACTTTTGACAGAGGGGACGGTCGCAACTACGTCAACTTGCGATCGCGAACCTCGCGAAACTGTTCGACCGAGGGGACGGTCGCAACTACGTCAACGGAGACGGTCTCAAGTTAGGCAAGTTCGATCGCGCATCAGTGCGTAACTCTTCAGGCACGGGGACGGTCTGAAGTTAGGGAAGTTGCGGCGGACGATCGGGCGTAAGCTTCTTCCATGGCGCTTCGCTTCACCGAACGAATTTGATCGCCCCGATCTAGAACGGCGCTGCTGTTCGCGCTCGCGCTGTTCGACGAGCTCGCGAGCGGACTAGGCTCCGTTTCAACACCGGAGATCGAACGAAGCTTCGGCGCGTCGCATGCGCTTGCGACCGCGATGCTGTTCCTCGTCCCGGGGATCGTGGCTTTTGCTGTCGAGCCAGTGCTCTTCGTGCTCGCGGATCGGCATCCGCGGCGGTGGTTCATTCGCGGTGGCGTGATCGCGATGGCGATCGCGAGCGGTGTGGCGGCGTTCGCGAAGAGCCCGGTGCTCGTGGCGGCGTCGCAAGCGTTGCTGTGGATCGCGATCGGATCGGCGAGTGGGTTGGCGCAGGCGACGTTGGTCGATCGAAGCGACGAACGCGGGCGCACGCTCGCACGGTGGACGTTGATGTCGACGATCGGCGATATCGCGGCGCCGATCGTGTTGGTCGTATGTGGTGGCTGGCGCGTCGGCTATGGCGTATGTGCGTGCGTGCTCGCGGCGTGGGCGATCGCGTTGTGCTGTATCCCGATCGATGGCACCGGTGGCGACGATGACGAAGAGCGAGCGTCGATCTGGGATGCCCTGCGCGATCGCACGCTGCTCGCGTGGTTACTCGCGTGCGCGTTGTGCGATCTGCTCGACGAGATCCTGATCGTGCTCGCGTCGTTGCACGTGCGCGATGACTTCGGTGCATCGCTCGTGTGGCAGACGATCGTGGTGGTCGCGTTCGTGATCGGAGGCCTCGTCGGGCTCGTGATCCTCGAGCGCGTATTGACGAAGCAGCCGGAGCGGCGCGTGTTGATCGCGTGTTGTCTCGCGTGCGCGGCGAGTTATGCGGTGTGGATGATGGCGCCGAACGTGATCAGCTGCGCGGTGTTGATCGTGCCGGTTGGCATGTTCGCGGCACCGCTCTACCCGCTCGCTTCCGCGCAGGCGTACGCGTTGCGATCGTCCGGCCTCGTGCTCGCGGCGAGTCACGTGTTCACGCCGCTCGGGCTCGCGTTGCCGTTCCTCTTGGGTGCGGCGGCCGACCGATTTGGCCTGCCGGTCGCGCTCGCGCTGATCACGACCGCGCCGATCTCGATCTGCATCTTGGCGATTCGCCAGCGAAAAGTCCAATAGTTGCAGTGATCCAGGCTCACTGTTCAAATGCTCAGGTGCAGGGTTTAAACGCGCAGCAGGCTGAAGCAGTGCTCCATCGCGGCGACGAACCGCTTCTCGTGATCGCGGGCGCGGGCACCGGCAAGACCACCACGATCGCGCATCGGATCGCGTCGCTCGTGAAGGATGGCGCGGACCCGCGGCGGATCCTCCTGCTGACGTTCTCGCGGCGCGCGGCGCAGGAAATGATCCGGCGTGCGCAACGCGTGGTGCCGAAGCTCGACATGCCGTGGGCCGGTACGTTTCACGCGATCGGATCGCGATTGTTGCGCATGCATGCGCTCGCGCTCGGCTTGGATCCGGCGTTCAGCGTGCTCGATCGCGGTGATGCCGCGGACATGATCGATCTCGTGCGCGTGGATCGCGGAGTCGCGAGGGGCGATCGCCGGTTTCCGAAGAAGGACACGTGCCTCGCGATCTATTCGCGGACCGTGAATGCGCGCGCGTCGTTGGAATCGGTGTTGGCGGATGCGTATCCGTGGTGTCGCGAGCATGCAGCGGCGTTGCGTGGGCTGTTCGGGGCGTACGTCGAGGACAAGCTCGCGCGGCACGTGCTCGATTACGACGATCTATTGTTGTGGTGGTGGCATGCGATGGCCGCACCGGAGGTGGCGCAGCGGATCCGCGCGCGGTTCGATCACGTGCTGGTCGACGAATATCAGGACACGAACGCGCTGCAGGCGGAGATCGTCGTCGGGTTGTCGCCGACGGGAAAGAACGTGACGGCGGTCGGTGATGACGCGCAGGCGATCTATTCGTTTCGCGCGGCGACCGTGCACAACATCCTCGAGTTCCCGCGCGCGTTCACGAAGAACGCCACGTTGATCCCGCTCGAGGCGAACTATCGCTCGACCACGCAGATCGTGGATGCAGCGAACGAAGTGATCGCGGCGTCGGCGCAGCGCCATCCGAAGCACCTGCACTCGATCCGCGGCAAGGGAGACAAGCCGATCCTCGCGATCGTCGACGACGAATTGGCCGAAGTCGATTACGTGATCGAGCGGATCCTAGCGAATCGCGAGGCCGGGTTGCAGCTGAAGGATCAGGCAGTGCTGATGCGTGCGGCGCATCACTCGGATCTGTTGGAGCTCGAGCTCGGTCGGCGCCGAATCCCGTACGTGAAGTACGGCGGCCTAAAATTTCTTGAGGCGGCGCACGTGAAGGATCTGCTCGCGCTCCTGCGATGGGTCGAGAATCCGTTCGATCCGATCGCGGGGTTTCGCGCGGTGCAGCTGCTGCCGGGTGTCGGCCCCGCGTTCGCGAAGAAGGCAGTCGAAGCGCGGCGCATGGGGCTCGAGCAACTCGCCGGGTTGAAACCGCCATCGGCGGCGAAGCCGTTGTGGCACGAGCTGTGTGCGCTACAGGCGGATCTCGCGGCGCTGCCGTGGTCCGGACAGCTCGGCCGCGTGCGGGCGTTTCTCGAGCCGATCGTCGTCGAGAAATACGATGGTGCCGAAGCACGGTTGGGCGATCTCGAGCAGCTCGAAGCGATCGCGGCCACGTATGCGGATCGCAGAACGTTCCTCGACGACCTCGTGTTGGATCCACCGGCGGCGACCGGTGATCTCGCAGGTCCGCCGACGCTCGATGAAGACTGGTTGATCCTGTCGACGATCCATTCGGCGAAGGGTCAAGAATGGAAAGCCGTGTACCTGCTCGACGTGGTCGATGGCCGGATGCCGAGCGACCTCGCGCTCGGCTCGCCGGATCAGCTCGAAGAGGAGCGGCGCCTGTTGTACGTGGCGATGACGCGCGCGCGCGATCAGCTCGAGATGATCCAACCGCTGCGGTTCTTCATCGAGAACCAGCACAAGTACGGTGACCGTCACGTGTACGCGCCGCGCAGTCGGTTCCTCACGGATGCGGTCGTCGCGCATTGCGAGCGTGTCGTCCGCGGCAGTCGCACGACAGTCGAGACCGAGAACAGCTCGACGACCGTCGACGTCGCATCGCGGCTTCGCGCGATGTGGTGATGGGACGGTCGCAACTACGTCAACTTGCGATCGCCAATCGCGCGAATTCATTCGTGCAGGGGGACGGTCGCAACTACGTCAACTAAGCGTCCGGGATTCGGACAACTGGTTGACGTAGTTGCGACCGTCCCCACCCTCGAACAGTTCCGATGACTTCGCGATCGCAAGTTGACGTAGTTGCGACCGTCCCCACCCTCGAAGAGTTCCAATGACTTCGCGATCGCAAGTTGACGTAGTTACGACCGTCCCCGTCAAAGCCCTGCAGCTTCGGGCACGCGATCTCGACAGTCATAGTGCGCCCAGACCATGCCGCGCCCGCTGAACTTGTCCGTCTGGATCAGCCGCTCGACACCGACGCGTTGCGTGCCCTTCGCGATCGGCTGATCGCAGACCACGCACTTTGCGCGACTGGTCTTCGCCACTTCGACCACCACATCCACCAAAGGCGCGAGCGCGACGTTACCGATCGCGTACTCGAGATCGAGCACGAGCTCCGATCGCGTCACCGCCGAGAGATCCTTCAACCGGCGCGTGGTGCCGTGGAATGTTTGCGCACCGACATTGCCGAGCCGACCATCCCCGACCATCACGTAACAAGTCACGCCGTCGCGATAGAAGTCGCGCGCGAGCGCCGTCACCACACCGCGATCGCCCTGCTCCGCCACATACCAATCGCGATCCGCGAGCCGCGCGATCACCGCATCACGGCCGATCGCATCGCGCGTGTAGTCCGACACCTTGTCGAACACCGGCCGCGCGAGCTGCAGGAACGGTTGCTGCGGCAACTCCACCGCCCACCGCGCACGCTGCGCCTTGTCGAGCTCGATCGGATGAATCACCCCGACGTACGGCTCTCGCACTTCGCGATCCACCGTGAACGCCTCGACCAGCTCACCACCATGGTCGTACGCGCCCCAGAGCAGCGCCTTCGCGAGCCCCGCACGCACACCATTTCCGAGGACGAACTGTTGAAAATCTCCGGCCGCGATCTGCGTGCCCTGCAACATCATCTCTTGCAGGAACCAGCGCTGCGGCCCGATCGCCGCATTCACCGGCGGGTGACGCAGCACGAGCTCCATCGCATTCCCCACACCCCGTCGATCCGCGAGCTGCTCGAGCAGCCGCCGCGCTTCCTCGCGACGCGGCCGATACCTCGTGATCTTTCCCCACGCCCACGCCATCTCCGTGATCGCGAGCGGCGTGCCGATCGTCTCGAGGAGCTCGAGCGCCTGCACCGCCCGCGCGTGCGAGAACTGCGTGAACCGATCGCCGAGAAACTTCACCGTGCGATCGCCACCCAATCGCCCGAGCGCGCGAAACGCCCAGGTCTCCTGATCGTGCTGTTCCCATTGCTCGCCGAGCGCGAGCGCAAACGCATCGAGCGTGTCCGGCGCGAACGAGGCCTTCAGCGCATCGAGCATCCCGATCGGCCGCGCCTTCTCGAGCTCCGCGCGCAACCCCTTCAACACCACACCGGTATCGAGATCGGGAAACGCGGGCAGCTTCGCCGCCGGAATCCCCGTCGACAGCTTCTGCTGCTCCGCTCGCTTCACCGCATCCGCCAACGCGATACCCGTGCGCATCCGCGGAAACGCCGCGAGGAGCTCCGGGGTCGCCGTGGTCACCGTGCCGATCTGTAACCGCGCGAGTGTCTTCGGCGCGCGCTCGACGATAAACGCGACGAGCCCTGGCGTCTCCCGCTGGATCGCGATCTGCTGGACGAACCGGCCCGACGGATGCTCGAACACGTCGTTCAGCGCGAACATCGGCCGATCGCCGGTGATCTTCACCGTGTCGATGAAGCCCATGAACCACGTCTGCTCGAGGTCATCGCGCCGAACCGCGAGCTCCTTCATGACGTGCCCGCCCGAGCCTGCAGCCTGCATCATGATCAGCTGCCCGCGCCGATCGCCTTGCTCTAACAAGTAATCGGCATAGACGAGATACGGCTCGCGACGATCCGGCGCTTCCGCGATCGCCGCTTCGAGCTCGCTCGCTCTGTCCACTAGTGCTTTTTAGTGTACTTGTCGATCCACGCAAACACTTCGTCGTGCCACAGCTTCGAGTTTTGCGGCTTCAACACCCAGTGGTTCTCGTCGGGGAAGTACAAGAATCGGCTCGGCACGCCCTTGCGCTGGAGCGCCGTGAACGTGGCCATGCCTTCGGTCTCGACGACGCGGAAGTCCTGCCCGCCATGCACGACCAACGTCGGCGTCTTCCAGTTCTTGATCAGGTCGAACGGCTCGTGCTTCGCGTAGCCATCCGGCTTTTCCCACGGCACGCCACCGTGCTCCCACTCCGGGAACCACAGCTCTTCGGTCGCGAGGTACGCGGCGCGCTCGTCGTTGTTGCCATCGTGCACGACCAGCGCCTTGAACCGACCCGTGTTGCCGTTGATCCAGTTGATCATGAAGCCGCCGTACGACGCGCCGAGCGCCGCCGCATGCGAGCCGTCGAGCCAGTTGTACTTCGCGAGCGCGGCATCGAGGCCCTTCATCAGATCCTCGTACGGTGCGCCGCCCCAATCACCGCTAATCGCATCCGTGAATTTTTGGCCGTAGCCCGTCGAGCCGTGGAAGTCGATCATCACGACGCCGTAGCCGTGGCCTGCGAACACCTGCGGGTTCCACCGGTAGTGGAAGTCGTCGCCGAAGCTGCCCTGCGGACCGCCGTGGATCAGGAACGCGACCGGATACTTCTGCCCGGCGACAAATCCGTTCGGCTTGACCGCATAGCCGTACACGGTGTCGCCCTTCGCACCCTTGAAGTTGAACTGTTCGTAGTCGCCAAAGCCGATCTGCTTGAGGCGCTCGTCGTTGAAGTGGGTGATCTGCTTCACGTCGGTGCCATCCGGCTTCGCCGAGAACAGCTCCGTCGGCAGCTTCATGCTGTTCTTCGCGAACACGATCCGGTCACCGGCAACGCGCGGCGAATCGTTCGTGTTCTTCTCGACGAGCAACTTCTCTTTGCCTGACGCCACGTCGATCGCGAAGATCGACTTGTTCCCGACGTTGTCGGTCGACGTGTAGATCGTCTTGCCATCCTTCGCCCACTCGATGCCGCCGACCGAGCGATCCCACGCTTCGGTCACCACGCGCAGCTTCTTCGACGCCACGTCGATCACCGCGAGTCGCGTACGATCCGCTTCGAAGCCCGCGCGCGTCATCATCGTGATCGCGAGCGACTTACCGTCCGGCGAAAACACCGGCGAGAAGTCGTACGCCTTGTTCGCGACCGTCAGGTCGATCGCCTTCGACTTGCCATCGGCCGCGACGAGAAAGATGTCCGTGTTCGTGGTCCACGCTTGCTCGCGGCCACCCACGCGCATCACGTACGCGAGCCACTTGCCATCCGGCGCGATCGCGACGTCTTCCATTCCATCGTGCGGCTTGATCGGCGTGTCCGTCGTCGCGCCCGGCGTGAGATCGACCATCGTGTCCGCCTTGTCCGGCGACCACACGAACAGGTGCGAGAACTTGCCGTCCTCCCACGTATCCCAGTGGCGGAACATCAGCTCGGTGTAGACGCGAGCCTTGACCTTGCTGTGCGCTTTTTCGTCGTCGCGCTTCGCGGTGTCGGCGAGCGTCTTCGCATCCGGGTAGACGTCCGCGGTGATCGCGAGGCGCTTTCCATCGGGGAAGATGTGGAAGCCGTTCAGGTCGACCGGCAGCTTCGTCACCTGCTCCGCTTCACCACCGGTGGGGGCGATCCGCCAGACCTGGCTCGAACCCGTCCGGCTCGATACGAAGTAGATCCACTTGCCGTCGCTCGACCATTCCGGATCGGTGTCGTTCTCGGGATGCGAGGTCAACCGCGTGACGCCCGAGCCGTCGACGTTCGCGACATAGATGTCGAACCGCCCGCGATTCGCGTCGTAGTCGGTATCGCGCACCGCGAACGCGACCTTCTTGCCATCCGGGCTGACGTCCGGCTCGCCGACCCGCTGCATCGCGAGCATGTCTTGAATCGTCAAGCCCTTCGGGGCCGCACTCGCGGTCGCCCCGACAAGGATGGCCGCCAGAACCAGGAATCGTTGCATCGACGCGATCTATCATGGGTTCGTGCTCGATACGATCCTCCAGTACCTGCGTACGCCGCTCGTGGTGCTAACTGGTACGCCTGTCACACCACTGACGATCTTGACGGCCATCCTGATCGTGGTGGTCGCCCGGATCCTGGCGGCGATCTTCGGGCGGAGCATGGAGCGGGTGCTCGAACGGCGCGGCCTCGATCGCGGCATGCAGCACTCGGCGCACAAGATCACGCACTACGTGATCATGGTGATCGGCGTGTTCGTCGCGGTGTCCACGCTCGGCGTGAACATGAGCGCGGTGATGGGTGCCGGTGCGGTGCTGCTCGTCGGCATCGGCTTCGGTCTCCAAAAGTTGGCCGAGAACTTCATCTCGGGGTTGTTGCTGCTGATCGAGCGCCCCGTGAAGAAGGGTGACTTCATCGACGTGTCGGGCGTGCTCGGTACCGTCGAGGATATCGGCCTGCGTGCCACGCACGTGGTCTCGCGTGAAGGCGTCACGATGATCGTGCCGAACGCGAACCTCGTGACGTCCGTCGTGATGAATCACTCGGTCCCGACGCCCGTGCGCCGGATCTGGATCCGGATCGGCATCTCGTACGATGCAGACCTCGATCACGTGATCAACACGTTGATGGCCGTCGCCGACAAAGAGCCGTTGGTGTTGAAGGATCCGCCGTTCGAGGTCCGGCACAACAACTTCGGCGAGTACGCGATCGAGCTGGTGCTGATCGCGTGGATTCCCGAGGCGCGCGACGAGCTGATCGTGATGAGCAAGCTCCGGTTCGCGATCTCGCGCGCGTTCAAGCGGGAAAAGATCATCATTCCGTACCCGCAGCGCGAAATCCGGCACATAAATCAACCGTCGTGAATCTCGCGGAAGCACGAGCGCTCGCCCTCGCGGCACAGGGTTTCGGGGCGCGGCCGAAGACGGTCGATCAGGCAATGCTGCGCGCGCTCGTCGAGAAGCTCGGCGTCGTGCAGATCGATTCGGTCAACGTGCTCGCGCGATCGCACTACCTGCCGGCGTTCGCGCGGCTCGGAACGTACGATCGAGATGCGCTCGATGCGCTCGCGTGGGAGGCGCCGCGCGCGTTGTTCGAATATTGGGCGCACGAGGCGTCGCTGGTGCCTGTGGAGCTTCAGCCGCTGTTTCGGTTTCGGATGGCGAACGCGCACAAGGAAGCGTGGGGCCGCGTGCGGCGGATGGCGAAGAACAAGCAGTTCGTTGCCGATGTGCTCGCGGTGATCACCGAGCGCGGACCGATCGCCGCCTCCGAAATCGACATGGGCGAGAAGAAGCCCAAGCGCAAGAAGCAGGCGGGTTGGTGGTCGTGGAGCAAGGTGAAGGTCGCGGTCGAGTTCTTGTTCTGGAGTGGCCAGATCACGAGCGCGCATCGCAAGGGGTTCGAGCGGCACTACACGACGTGGGAGAACGTGGTGCCGAAAGAAATCCTCGACGCAAAAACGCCCAGCCCGATCGACGCGAAGCGCCAGTTGATCGAGCGAGCGGCGAGGGCGATGGGCATCGGCACGGAAGCCGATCTACGTGACTACTACCGGCTCGATGTTGCGGACTCGCGGAAGGCGATCGCCGATCTCGTCGACGCGGGCACCTTGATCGAAGAAGAGGTCGAGGGTTGGAAATCGGCGTATCGGCATCGCGATGCGGTGACCGCGCCGGTGGATCCCACGCGCGCCGCGCTGCTCTCGCCGTTCGACAACCTGATCTGGATGCGCGATCGCACCGATCGATTGTTCGACATGAAGTTCCGGCTCGAGATCTACACGCCGGCGCACAAGCGCGTGCATGGCTATTACGTGCTGCCGTTCCTGCTCGGCGATCGGTTGGTCGCGCGCATCGATCTCAAGGCAGATCGAAAATCAGGAAGCCTGCTCGTCCACGCGACGCACGGCGAGCCGAAGATCAAAAAAGCGGAAGTCGCGGTTCATCTCGCGACCGAGTTGCATCGCATGGCGCACTGGCTCGGGCTTTCGCAAGTGCATGCCGCGAAGTCCGGAGACCTCGCGACCGCGCTTACAGCTCAGCTGAAAAAGCGCGATCGCTCGTAGATGGGGACGGTATCCAACTCGTCAAAGTACCGGACACGCTGTCCGACGCGCGATCAGCAACTTAGATCGCTTACTTTGACAAATTGGATACCGTCCCCGAGATCGAATCAGCGAGTTACGCCGCCGTACTTTGACGAGTTGGATACCGTCCCTCACGTACACGGATGAAAAATTGCAGCGAGCGCCTTCGCCGAGTTTTGCGTGGTCGCACTCGCATCACACCGGCACGGCGCGGGCTCGTTCGTGGCCGGATCCACGCACGTACTATCGACCGCGAGGAAGCTCCGCTCGCCGCAATCCATCGCCGGCGACGTGTAGTCGAGACAGTTCTCGCTCGGCCCGAGCTCGCCCAACATGTACGCCAGCCCCGCGAGCGTTACTTCACAACCGCGCGTGGGCGACGCGAGCGCATCTCCGAAGATGAACTCGATCTGATGCCCCGGCTCGCAGCTCTGCGGATAGATGTTCGTGACCGCGCTGTTCACCCAATAGCGATCCGTGAACACGAGCTCCACGTGCGGCGTCATGCCCGGATCGTCTTCCGTCACGACCGTATCGAACGGCGCCAACGCGGCGCGGATGCATTCGGTCAGATCCGTCCAATCCTGATCGCTGCCCGAATACGCCCCCAACACGCGCGTGCCATCCACGGCTTCGCTCGCATTGAACGCCGCGTCATCCGCCGACGCTTGGGTGTACGTGCCCCCGAACCGGTCGAGATAGACGACCGCGGCGGCGCAATCGACATCGACGTGATGGCTATCCCCGCCACACGCCGCGAGGCACAGCAACCAGCACCACCTCATCCCCCCGATCATACGTCGCAATCTATTGGGTGAGCGGACTTCGTTGCCGCGGTACCAGTGCCCATGCGCTTGGCTGTTTGCCTACTTGCTGTGGCCGCCTGCTCCGATTCGCCGAACGACAGCGGCAACACGATCGCCTTCGATCCGAACGCCGACCTCACGAGTCCCGACCACTACTGGGACTATCCGTACCCGAGCGACACCCGCCTCGCCGCCGACGGCACCGTCGACTTCACGGGCTTTCCGAACACCCGCTCGCTCCCGATCGTCAATGACCTGCTCACCGGAGCAAAGCGACGCGCCGGCTTCCCGACGATGCCGATCGCGTACTTCAGGTTCATCGGCACGGTCCCGCAGAAGCAACTCGGCACGATCGATCCGAACGCGATCATCGTCGACATCGACGACGCCTCGCCCGAGAAGGGCACGAAGTATCCGACCGTCGCCCAGTCGCTCGCCGACGACATGTACACCGGCCACGGTCTCGTTGCCGTCGCGCCGTATCCCGGCCTCGTGCTGCGCGCGCACACGAAGTACTCGGTCGTCCTGACGCACGCGTTCGCGCCGCAAACCACGTCCCCGGCGGCGTGGACGAAGGTCGTCGACGGTATCGACGATCAACTCGTCTCGACCGAGTTCACCACGGGCGATGAAGGCGCCGTTCTGCAACAGCGCTCCGACGCGATCAAGAGCCAATACCACGTCACGATCGACGGCCTCCACGCGACCGGCACGCACGCCGATTTCTGCGAGCTGGTCGGCACCGTCACGATGCCGCAGTTCCAACTCGGCACCCAGCCGTTCGATACGCAAGGCAACTTCGCGCTCGACGGCAACGGCGTGCCGATGAAGCAAGGCGACATGACGATTCCTGTCACGATCGTCATCCCGAACGGCACGATGCCCGCCGGTGGTTGGCCGCTCTGGCAGTTCTTCCACGGCTCGGGTGGCGCATCGACGGATCTCGTCGACGATGGCCCCACGCTCGTCGCCGGCGGTACGCCCACGCCCGGCGAAGGTCCCGGCGCCGTCGTCGCGCGTCGCGGTATCGCGTCGGTCTCGAGCGCGATGCCACTCAACCCCGAGCGCATGCCGACCGCGACCGAGTTCGAGTATCTGAACTTCTCGAACCTCTCTTCGTTCCCGTACACGTTCCAACAAGGCGTGTTCGAGCAACGCATGCTGCTCGATGCCGTCCAGGATCTGCAAATCCCGGCCGCCACCGTCGCTAGCTGCGCGAACGTGGCGCAGACCGCGCACTTCTTCGACAAGACGAAGCTCGTCGCCGGCGGCCACTCGATGGGCGGCATGTACACGAACATGGTCGCGTCCGTCGAGCCGCGCTACGGCGCACTCACGCCGTTCGGTGCCGGCGGGTTCTGGAACCTGATGATCCTCGAGACCGCCGTGGTCCCGGGCGGTCGTGGGTTTCTCGCGACCATCCTGTCGGTCGATGCGGAGTCGTTCACGTTCGTTCACCCGACGCTCGGCCTGCTCGCGCAGGGCTGGGAGATCGCCGACCCGCTGACGTCGATGGCGCGGATCAATCGCCGCCCGCTACCGGGCATGGCGAAGCGCTTCATCTACGAGCCGGTCGGCGAAAACGACGAGTACTTCCCGAACGACATCTACGACGCGGCCGCGCTCGCGTACGGCAACAAGCAAGCCGGCGATCAAGTGTGGCCGACGATGCAGACCTCGCTCGCGGTCGACCACCTCGACGGGATGGTGAACTACCCCGAATCTCCTGATCGACGAACGAGCTCGGCCTCGTCGTGCAGTACGCCGGCGACGGGATCGTCGACTCGCACCAGATTCATCGCCAGCTCGACGCCGTGAAGTATCAGTACAGCTGTTTCCTGCGGACGTTTCTCGACTACGGCACGCCGATCGTGGCTAGTCCACAAGCCACCACGGCGGCGTGCCCCACGCCTCCTCGGTGATCGAGGGGGACAACCCCACTTGCCAGGGAGCGCGCTCGCCAGACTACGCAACGGATTGCGTGTTTCCACTGTAAGACCGACGACAGCGATCACGTTCGATCTCACAGGTCGTGCAAACGTCTGCGCATGAATTCCTGGGCACACGCGCTGCAATTTTGCCGAGCGTGATCCAACGAGTAGTTCCGTTCCTCCTCGCTTTCACCGCATGCACCGCTGATGTGACGATTACGGAAGACACGAACGCCACCGATGGCGCGAGCGTCAACACGTACAAGAGCGGCCTTACCGGCTGCCACGGCCAAGCGGCCACGTCGATTCCGTCGAGCGGCAAGTTCTTCCTCACGTCGTTCGGTGGGCCCGGCGATCACCAACAGATGTCGTGCGGCGGCTACGCGAACGGCACCGGCTACTACGCGGCATCGCGCCAACGCTACGGCTGCGGGTCGAAGTTGATGGTGCAGGCGAACGGCAAGTGCGTCGTCGTGAACGCGCTCGATTACGGTCCGGACGTGTGCGTGGAGAACGCGGCCGGTGGCCCGATCCTCGATGCCTCGCCGGTCGTGTCGAAGTATCTGTTCGGCAGCTCGTCGGCGGGCTGGAGCGATCACTTCGCGATCACCGTCACCGAGGTCGGCGCGACGACGCCACTCGGTCCGTGTGAAGACAGCAACACGCCGGCGCCGCCTGCAGGCACGTCGACGGAAGGCAACGACAGCGGCAGCGACACGTCGCAGATGACCGAAGGCGCCGCGTGCAATTCGGCCACGCTCGGGCGCGACGTCGACGACGGCACGTGCGTTCAAGCCGCGAGCGATGGTTACTGGTACGCGTGTGATAACGGCGTGTGGGACGACATCGCGGATTCGTCCGGCTGCACCGGCGAAGTCTACGGCTACTGCGATTCCGCGACGCTCGGCTACGACGTCCCCGCGCGCACGTGCGTGCAGAGCGCGTCGTCGGGCACGTGGTACCAGTGCAACGGCGCGGTCTGGGTCAGCCCGGTCTCGACCAGCGGACGCAGTGGTCCGCTCGGCCAGTGCTCGACGTGGAATCCGCTATAACGCGCATGTGAGTACGAAGCCGATCGCGGAAGCCTGGTTGGATCGATTCGAAGCGCGTGACCTCGACGGGTTGCTCGCGTTGTACGCGGATGACTGCACGCACACGTCGCCGAAGATCCGGGACCTCCATCCCGAGACCGGCGGCAAGCTGATCGGCAAGTCGGCGATGCGCGCCTGGTGGGCGGACTCGTTCGCGCGCCTGCCGACGCTTCGCTATATCGCGACGCAGATCACGGCGGACGATCACTGCGTGGTGCTGGAGTACACGCGCCACGTGACCGGGCAGCCGGATATGCCGATCGCGGAAGCGTTCGATGTCGTCGACGGCAAGATCGTCGCAAGCCGCGTCTTCCATGGATGACTCGGAGGCGGGGACGGTCGCAACTACGTCAACTTGCGATCGCGATCCGCGCGGATTCGTTGAGGCAGGGGGACGGTCGCAACTACGTCAACTATGTCTGTGAGGCATGACCCGCAGTTACAGATCGCAAGTTGACGTAGTTGCGACCGTCCCCACCATCGAAGCGTTCCAACAGGTTGGCGATCGCAAGTTGACGTAGTTGCGACCGTCCCCACCGTCGAAGCGTTCCAGCTAGTTGGCGATCGCAAGTTGACGTAGTTGCGACCGTCCCCATGTACGCTCGAGCTCATGTTCGAGCTCGACGAGCAAACCCAGATGGTCGCCACCATGGTCCGGCAGTGGTGCCAGACCCAACTCGCTCCCCACATTCCGGCGATGGAACGCGGCGACGAGATGCCGTTCGACCTGATGAAGAAGATGGCGAAGACGTTCGGCTTCGACGCCATGCTCGGCGGCTCTGTCAAGAAGCGGATCGCGAAGCTCCGCGCCGGCGAAGCCAGCGATGGCGATCTCGCACGCGGCGTCGGCAATCCGATGATGATGCACGTCGTCGTGAAGGAGCTGTCGCGAATCTCGCCCGGCTTCGCGATGGGCTTCGGCGTATCGATGGGCCTCGTCGGCGGCGCGATCGTCGCGAAGGGCACGGCCGATCAGATCGAACGTTGGGGCCTGCCGCTCACCACGCTCCAACAGATCGGCTCGTGGTGTCTGACCGAGCCCGATGCCGGTAGCGACGCGTTCGGATCGATGCGCACGACTGCCACGCAAGAAGCCGGCGGCTACGTGTTGAAGGGCTCTAAGACGTTCATCACGAATGGTCCCGGCGCCGACGTGTTCTTGGTCTACGCGAAGGTCGGCGATGGCGTCAGCACGTTCATCGTCGAGCGCAACCTGCCGGGCGTGAGCGTCGGCCCCGCGTTCAAGAAGATGGGCATGCGCGACTCGCCGACGAGCGAGGTGTTCTTCGACGACGTTCACCTCGGCACCGAACACTTGCTCGGCGGCAAAGAAAAAGGCCGCGGCGGCCGCACGGACACCAAGGACTCGCTCGGCAACGAACGCTCCGGCGTGCCCGCGATGGCGTGGGGCATCATCGAGCGCTGCTACGACGCGTCGTTGCAATACGTTCGCGACCGCAAGCAATTCGGCCGGCCGATCGGCGAGTTCCAAGCCGTCCAGCTCCACATCACCGACCTCTACTTGAAGCTGCGCACCGTCGAGAATGTGGTCTATCGCACGGCGTGGATGCAGGCATCGGGCAAGCGCGACATGCCGTTCGTCAACGCGAGCAAGGCGATGTGCGCGCAATACGCGGTCGATGCCGCGTTGAAGGCCATCCAGATCCACGGCGGCTACGGCTACATGGAGGAGCTCGGCCTCGAGAAGCTCGCCCGCGATGCCAAGCTGCTCGAGCTCGGTGCCGGAACTACCGACATCAACCTGCTCGCCGCCGCCCGCGAGCTCATCGGCGTGTCGCGAAATCCAGCAGACGTGTAGCCGCCCGTTGGCGCTTCGTCGCCAGAAATTCGCGGCGCGCCAAATGAAATACGCCCGGCAATGCGCTCATCGCTATCCGGCCTATCGGCCGCGGCCACCGTCATCCTCCTCGCAGCAACCGCCTCCGCAGATCCGATCTCGCTCACCGCCTCCGCTCCCGACCAACCCACCTACGCGATGGGCGCCCGGATCGGCGGCTACGGCTTCCGTCGCGAGGGCGACTCGGCTTTCACCGGCAAGTGGGACGAATGCCGGATGAACGGCGTCGGCATCTTCGCGAACCGCACGCTACGCGGTCCGTTCTTCATCGAAGCCGCGCTCGACACGTATTTCTCGACGGAAGATAAGAACCCGATGGACCTCCCCGTCGACCGCCAGAGCGCGTTGATCTCGACCGCGATCGGCGCTCGGATGAACCTGACGACCTGGCTCGATGGTTTCATCCAGCTCGGGTTCGGCGCCGAGCTCGCGAAGCTGTCGGTTCCGTACGGCGACGATCAGACGCTGGCGACGAACAAGATCATGCCGGAGGGCTTCTTCGGCGTCGGCGGCGACATCCGGATCACGAAGTCGATGCGCATCGGCGCGAGCATCCGCACGCTCGTGATGGGCAACTTCAACTACGACCCGCAGCGCCTCGATAAGGGCAGCCAGGCGTGGACCTCCACCCCGACCGCCGACCAGGTGTTCGCGGCGAGCCCGAGCCTGGTCGCACAGGGTCAGTTCTTCTTGGAGCATGATTTGTAAGGATAAAAGTGGCCAGACCAATTCTCTTGACGCTCCGTCATCCGTGTGGCGTTCTCACGCCATGCGTGGCTCCTGGCTTATGGCTCTGCTCGTACTCCCCGCCTGCGGTTCCGATGACCCGTGCTCGGGCGTGACCGGACAATGTGTCGGCGTGCCCGAAGGCTCGTCCGGCGCCGATGTCCAACAGGCTCTGCTCGATGTCCAAGCCGGCGGCACGGTCGCGTTCGGCGCGGGCACGTTCTCGCTATCGACGGGCCTGTCGCTCGATACGAACGACGTGACGATCGTCGGCAAGGGGATGGACTCGACGATCCTCTCGTTCAAGAACCAGACGGACGGCGCGCAAGGCCTCTACGTCACCGCGACCCACGGCTTCACGATGCACGACATCGCGGTCGAAGACACCAAGGGCGATGGCGTGAAGATGCTCGCCACCGATCACGTCCGCGTGTCGAACACCCGCGTCGAGTGGCTCGCCGGCGCGAACACCACGAACGGCTCGTACGGCATCTATCCGGTGCAGTGCAACGACGTGTTGCTCGACAGCAACGTCGTCAAGGGCGCGTCGGACTCGGGCGTGTACGTCGGTCAGAGCACGATGATCGAGGTCAAGAACAACCGGGTCGAGCTCAACGTCGCCGGCATCGAGATCGAGAACTCGATGGACGCGGACGTTCACGACAACATCGCCACGAACAACACCGGCGGCATCCTCGTATTCAACCTGCCCGACCTCGAAGTCGAGAACGGCGCGCGGACCCGCGTGTTCATGAACCAGTCGTTCGAGAACAACACCGAGAACTTCGCGCCGAGCGGCAACATCGTCGGCCTCGTTCCGACGGGAACCGGCATCGCCGTCCTCGCCGCGCACGATGTCGAGATCTTCGGCAACGACATCCACGATAACGATTCGGCGAACCTCGGCATCATCAGCTACGAGCCAACCGGCATCGCGATCACGGACGCGTCGTACGACGAGTATCCGACCGCGATCTACATCCACGACAACACGTTCGGCGGCACGAGCGATTCGCCGACCGGCCCGCTCGGCGCACTGTTGATCAGCGCACTCGGCGAGATCCAAGCGAATGGCCCGTACATCGTGCCCGACATCTCGTGGGACGGCGTGCTCGATCCCTCGCGCGTCGACGGTACCGGTCAGTACGCGGCAGACGAGCGGATCTGCATCGCGAACAACGGCGACGCGGACTTCATCAACCTCGCATGGCCGCTCGCAGACGCGACGAAGCCCAGCGAAGACCTCTCGGTCATGGCCTGCACGCTCGCCGCACTGCCCGCGGTTGTCCTGCAATGAAGTACGTCCTGTTCGCACTGCTCGCCGCATGCGGTGACAACCACGAGTGCTCGCTCGACGGGCCGATGTGCGATCGCCTGAGCGACTACGGCTTCTTCGCGGATATCGCGACGCAAACACCTGCGCCCGGCGTGACGCCGTACGAGCTCGACACACCGCTGTTCTCGGACTACGCGACGAAGCAGCGCTTCATCTATCTGCCCACCGGTTCGCAGATGCAGTGGTCGGATGACGACGCGTTCGACCTCCCGTACGGCGCGGCGTTGATCAAGACGTTCTCGTACGCGAAGAAGCTCGAGACACGCGTGTTGATCCACGGCAGCGCGACGAGCGATGACTGGCACGGCGCTTCCTACATCTACAACGGCGAAGATGGCGATGCGGTGCTCGCATCCGCGGGCGGCGTGATCTCGACGAGCGTCGATACGACGGTCGGTCCCGAGCAGAACGACTACGTCGTGCCGAACGAGAACCAATGCAAGAACTGCCATGCCGAGCACGACGACATCGTCACGCCGCTCGGACCGAAGGCGCGCCACATCAACGTTCACGATCAGCTGCAGGCGTTCGTCGCCAACGATCTCCTCGCGGGCGCGCCGGATCCGAGCACGTGGCCGAAAGATCCGGTCGCGACGGATCCCGGCACCGGCACGCTCGATGCGCGCGCGCGTGCGTTCCTCGATATCAACTGCGGTCATTGCCATAACCCGACCGGGCAAGCGCGCACGAGCGGCCTCTATCTCGACGCGTTCGAGACCGATCAAGCGAAGTTCGGCGTGTGCAAGCCGCCGGTTGCCACCGGTCGTGGATCGGGCGGGCTCGCGTACGACATCGTGCCGGGCCAACCGGACGCGTCGATCATGATCTATCGCGTGTCGTCGACGGAGCCGTCGATCAAGATGCCGGAGGTCGGCCGCAACCTCGTGTACAGCGAGGGCTTGCAGCTGCTACGCGATTGGATCAGCGCGATGCCCGGCCAGTGTAAATGACGAGCAACTAACAAGTTGCAGTGGCTAGGTGAGTAGCCGATTCGTTGGCGCGGCGTGTGTATTACGCCCCGTCATGAAGTCGTTTGCCTACTCCACGTTGTTTATCGCAACCACCTTGGCAACTGCATGTGCCACCAATTCAGATGAGCCGGCTGATCCAACTTCCACCGGCGGCGGTAAGGCAGATGGTGCGAGCGCTTCACTGACATTCAACGCCGACTTCACCGAAACCCAATCGGGTGCCCTCACCGCCGGCGATACGGTTCGCGTGAGCTACGCGCTCGATCGCCTGACCGACTGCCGCACGGAGTCCGGTGGCAACGATCAATACGGCGTCTCGGGCTACGCGCAATTCGACGACGGCGCACCGGTCGCGTTCGCGGTCTCGCGTCTCGCATCGGGCAAGGCCGTGCCGGTGACCGCGGATGTCGAGATTCCCGCGTCGGCGTCGAAGGTCCAGTTCTGGTTCGCGATCAACGACACGTCGGGCTGCATCGCGTACGACTCGAACGAAAACGCGAACTACAGCTTCGCGATCGATCGCCACGGTCTCGGCGCGGTGTTGTCGTTCGACGCCGCTGGCTCGCCGTCGGCATCCGCGTCCCTGCACGCGGGTGACAAGGTCGTCGTGCACTACGATCCGGCGCGCCTCGCGGATTGCGAAGCCTCGAGCGGTGGCCGCGCGGTGTACTCGATCACCGGTTACTGGTCGGTCGATGGCGGCACGCAGCACGCGCTATCGGTGACGCGCACGAGCGGCGATGCGCTCGAAGCCGGCGATCCGGAGATCACGTTGCCGCACGGTTCGGAGCTGACGCTGTACTTCGACACCACGTCGATCTACGGCTGCCACGCGTACGACTCGGCGAACGGCGCGAACTACCACTTCCAGATCGATTAGGGAACTTCGACGGGTTCGGTCGACGGATCCTGCGTTCGGCGCAGCGCGATCTGCAGATCACCGCCCGTCGCGAACAACGCACCGACGCCACGCACGCGCTCGATCTCTTTCGCGAGCGCATTGGCGGATTCGATCTGGTCCTGCGCATCGTGCCCGTGCCGCACGAGCAGGAGCGCGACCGAGTTGATGATCGATCCGAGGATGTGATCGTCGAGCTCGATCAAGTGCCGCTCGCGCAGCGAGTTGATCAGCCGACGCGACCACATCCCCTGCGGCGCCTTGTCCGCGAGGCTCGACTTCACGATCTCGACCGGTGGTGGTCGCCGCGATTCGAGCTCCGCCTCGCGATCGAAGTCCCCGAGCATCAGGAACTGCGACGGGATCGTGCCATCGAGGATCACGCCATCCCCGAGCTGACCGGTCTCCGCGAAGTGCATGATCGCCTCGCGCGCCACTCGCCACGGCACGAAGTCCGCCCACCGCACGGTGATCGGGCCCATGTCGTGATCGGTGAGCTCCATCGTCTCGTTGCGCGTGGGATCGCCGACGCTCGTGCCGTACCCCGCATCCGACGCGACGACGTACATCGCGCAATCGAGCCCGTTCAACACGCACACGACCTGATCGTCGAGCGCGGTCCACAATCGGATCGCGAGCGCCCATTGCGTGCTGATCGCCTGGAGCGTATCGAGCGCGAGCGCGAGGTCGCCTTGGGTGCGGATCCGCAGCGCGTCTTCGTCGTATTCGCCCCACACGAGGATCGGTTCGCCCTTCGCCTGGCGGGTCGTGCCGGTCGATGCGTGGAGCGCCTGCGCGTCGACCTCGCTGAGGTTGCCGGCGGCGATATCGCGGATCTGTTGGACGCGTAGCTCGATCTCGAGCTGGCGATCGCCATCGTTGTAGACGAACCGGAAGATGTCGGTGCCTTCGATCCGGCCACCGCTGCCGTGCTCGGACTCGATCGCATCGGGTCCCGTGAGCGGGCGATCGCCCCAGTCGAGCTGCGCGGTGACGTCCCGCATCAGCTCGCGGAACGGTTCGTTGACCGCGAACGACTCCCTCACCTGATCGAGTGTACGATGAAGTTGCCGTGCAGATCGTGAGGGCTGCGATAGTCGTATTGGCTACGACCGCATCCCTGTGGCCGCCGGCGCTGGTACACGCTCAACCGGCCGAAGAGACGATCGTCCTGGCCGGTAGCGACGCGGTGTTCCAAGCCGCGCTCGATGAAGCGCTGGCACCTGCCGGCATGGGTGTGATCCGGGCACGCGATGTCACGGCGCCGTCGATCGGTGCGCTGTCGACCGCATCGCGCGAGCTCGCCGATCGCCTCCACGCCACCGCGACCGTGTGGTTGATCGGCTCGGCGACGAACATCACGCTCGTCACCTACGATCGCGAGCGCGATCGCTTGCTGATCCGCGAGCTCGCGTTTCACGAGCCGCTATCGCCGACGCAGGCCGCCGAAGCCGCGCGCATCGCCCGCACGATGTTGCGCGCGTTGCGAACCTCGCCGGATATCGATCAGCTGCCACCTCGCGTCGAGGACGCCCCGAAGATTCGCGAAAAGATCGCATCGCCGGAGCAACGCCGGCTCGCGGTCGGCGCGATGGTCGGCGGTCGGTTCGGTGCGCCCGATGAAGACCTCGTCGGGCAATTGACGCTCGCGTGGCGGCCGGACGAGCTCGGCATCGCGGTCAGCGGCGAGCTCGCGCCGAGTGCGGACGTCACCTCGATGGCATTTACCGGCACGGTGATCGACGTCGCCGTGGCCGCGGTCGCGCGGATGCCGTTCGTGCTGATCCCGAACCTGCGTCTCACGCCGAGTGCCGGGCTCGCGCTCCACACGATCCGGTTGCGGGGCGAGCTCTCGACCGACCAGCCAATCCACGATCGCCAGCTCGACATGGCCGGTCGGGTCGGGGGCACCGCGACCTACCGGCTCGGGCACGACCTCGATGTCGGCCTCGCGGCGACGCTCGATTTATTGATTGATCGCCAGCGTTATCAGGCTGGCCCATCGCAAGTCCTCTTAATTCCACGAGTTCAGGCGATGTTCGGCGCGTTTGTTTTGTTCCGGGTGCTGTAACCTTTTTTGGCGATGTCCCCTCTAGATGATGTGGGCCTGAAGGTCATCGAACGACCGACGCCGGAGGACGAAGGCGAGCTCGTCGCCGCGTGCCTTGCCGGCGATGCGCAGGCTCAGCGCGCGTTGTTCCGGAGGGAGTTCGCGCGGGTCAACGCCACGATCTATCGAATCCTCGGCCCCACGCGCGAGGTCGATGATCTCGTCCAAGAGACGTTCATCGCGGTGTTTCGCGGGCTCGCGAAGTTCCGGGTGAAGCGCGGTTGTCCACGTGGATCGATCGGATCGCGGTGCGCGTCGCGCTCGATCACGTGCGCTCGCGAAAGGCGGCCGCCGTGCCGCTCGGCGTGATCGAAAATGATCTTGCCGATCACTCGATTCCGGATGCTCAGGCCCATGCTCGGGATGGCCTGCGCCGGTTGTATGCCGCGCTCGCGCAGCTCTCGGCAGAGCAGCGCATCGCGTTTTCGTTGTACGCGATCGATGGTCGATCGATCGCGGAGGTCGCGAAACTGATCGGGGTCACTGCGGTTACAGCAAAGCTGCGCATCTGGCGTGCACGGCGGGAGCTGGAGAAGCGGGCGGCGACGGACCCCGTGTTGAAGGACTTGCTATGAAGAAGATCGAGGTCGATCCCCCGAACAGCGACGTGCGTCGCGATCGCATCGAGCGCAACGTGTTCACGCAGCTCGCGAACATGCGCGCCGCCGATCGCGCGGATGCAGCCGTTCCCACCGTCGAGCCGGTCGCCACGAATCGGCGGGCGTGGGTGTTCGCCGGGATCGGCGCGGCGATGGCCGCCACGATCGCCGTCGTCGTGATGACGAACGAAAAGCATGCCGCGCCCGTCGCCATGCCGGTGGTCGAAGAAACCACGCCGTCGCGAATCGTCACGCCCGTCGGTGGTCAGTCGCAGTTCACGGTCGGTGATGCGGTCGTGCTCGCCTCGAGTGATACGAGCGTCGACGTCAAGCACGCCGATGATGGTGGGATCACGCTCGTCGTCGCGCGCGGCTCGGTCGATTGCGATGTGGCGCCGCGTAACGGTCGCCCGCCGTTTCACGTGATCGCTGGTGATGTTTCGGTCGAAGTCGTCGGTACGCGATTCACGGTGACGAAGACGCCCTCGCCGCGCGTCGATGTCGTGCGTGGCAAGGTCCGCGTGCGCGCGCCGGGTGGCACGTGGCTGCTCCAAGCGGGAGATTCGTGGACGCCGCCGGTGAGTGGCTCGGCTGCGGAAGAGCCGGTCGCCGTCGCGCAAGAACTGCCGGCGCCCGCGCCGATCGCCCCGCCCGCACCTGCGGTCCTGCCGGCGCCTGTGCCGACCATGCACTCGATCTATCAGCAAGCACAGAAGTTCGAAGCGATGGATCCGGCGCGCGCGGCCAAGGCCTATCGCACCGTCGCGAACAGCAAGGATTCGTGGGCCGCACCGGCGCTGTACGGCTTGGCCGAGCTCGATGCCAAGACGGACGCCACCAAGGCCTTGGCAGATTGCAACGAGTACCTCCGCCGGTTCCCGAAATCGGCACAGATCGAGGACATCGCGTGGCTCCGGATCGAGATTTTGCGTTCCGCCGGGAAGCGTGACGAAGCTCGCGTTGCAGCGGCTGAATATCTGCGACAGTTTCCGCAAGGCAGTTACGCTGGCATCGCCCAGCGAATTGCCTCGCCGAAATGAAACTGATCCCCGTCCTCGTCCTGCTGATTGGCTGTAGCGATCTGGTTCAACTCGAACCGGATCCGCTCGGCAATCTCACGCAGCTCGTGGTGACGCCGAAATCGACCGAGCTCGTGATTTCGGATCTCTCGCAACCGCCGGCGGAGCAGAAGTTCCGCGCGATCGGCGTGTTCTCGGATGGCGCGCGTCGCGATGTCACCGATCAGATCGTGTGGAACGTCGACAACCCGTTGCCCGGCGGCTTCCCGCAACCGGGCGTGTTCGCGACCTCGAATCAAGCGGCCGGCGACGTCACCGTGATCGCGCTCGCCGATGACGTGTGGACGACCGCCGATGTCACGGTCCGGATCGATGCCACGCTCGTCGATCCGGCGTTCCCACCGTCGGATCCGAATCTGTTCGACGACGGGGCCAAGCCGATCAAGATGGATCCGGATCGCAGCCCCGCGCTGGTCTATCCGAGCGATGGCACGTTGTTCCCTCAGGGCCTGCCGAGCACGGTGTTCCAGTGGACCCGCGGCACGCTCAACGATGCGTTCCGCCTGACGTTCACCACGGATCTGTTGAAGCTGACCGTGATCACCGGGTCCGATCGCTGGGAGTCGGGCTCGCTCCAGACGCTGTTGTCGCAGAGCAACCTCGGCGAGCGGATGATGGTCTCGATCGATGCCGCGGCCGTCGCGGATCCGGGGACGATCTATCAAGGCACACCGATCGGCATGACGTTCTCTGCCGACGCGCCCGATAGCACGATGTACTTCTGGTCCGCGGGCGAGCAAGGGATCATGCGCGGCTCGATGAGCGCGAGCTTCGCCGGCAAGCTCTATCCGTCGGACACCACGTGCGTCGGCTGTCACTCGGTCTCGCGCGATGGTGCGCGGCTCGCGATGGGCTACGGCGCGGAGAGCGTGTCGCTGTTGCAATCGATCGATTCGCAAACGCTCGGAACGCAGATCTCGAAGTCGCAGCTCTACGATGGCGGCTGGACGACCTACTCGCCGGATGGCTCGCTCGTGCTGATCGCGGATCAAGGCAGCTTGTATCTGCGCGATGCGAACACGGGCGCGCCGATCAATGGCCCGACGGGAAAGGTCGCGTTGCCGGCGAATCACTACGCCTCGCACCCGGATTGGTCGCCGGACGGCAAGTACGTCACGGTCGCGTATACCTCACTCGCGCCGACGAACCTCGATATCAAGTCCGCGAGCATCGCGCGCCTCGCGTACGACGAAGCCACGCGAACATTCTCGGGGCCGCAGATCCTCGTCGCCGCGACCGCGGTCGATAACTACTACTTCCCGCGCTACTCGCCGGACGGGAGCCTGATCGCGTTCACGCACGCCACCGAAACCAGCAAAGGTGCAGCCTCGGCCGAGCTCGAGCTCGTGCCGTACGACGGTGGCTACACCACGGTGCTCTCGGTCGCGAGTGGCGTGGCGACGGCGACGCAAATGCCGTCGTGGGCGCCGTTCAAAGGCGATCACGCGTGGCTCGCGTTTTCGTCGGCGCGTCCGTACGGCGTGGTGATTCCATCCGGTGGGCGCAGTCAGATCTGGGTCACCGCGGTCGATCTGTCGCAGTTCCAGCCCGGCGTCGATACGTCGGCATCGAGCTTCTGGTTGCCGTGTCAGGATCCGACCGTGACGAACAACAACCCGATCTGGGCGCCGAGCGAAATCACGACTCAGTAAGCCGGCGTCGGCTTCATGATCATGCCGGTGAGGCAGCCGGTGATCGCGCCGGTCAACGCGCCCGGCCCCGCGCCCGCGCCGAAGCCGAGTGCGCCCAGGCCGGCACCGATCGCCGCGCCACGCGCTGCACCAACTGCGCACGATCCGGCATAGCTCGCGACGCTGTTGTCGCCGCCCGAAATCGTTTCGAGATTCTCCTGATCGATCGTTTCGAAGTTCGTCATGGCTACCGGTATTGCCAGCGGTATGCCGCGACAAGCCCGCGATTCCTCGTCGGGAACCCGCTCGGTGGACGCAACGCGTAGTGAGCGATCGTTACCGCCGGGATGCGCTCGAAATCACCAGGGTCAACGCCGTGCCGATCGCGCACGCGGCGACGCCGAGCTCGAGCGTGGGAATCGCGACCATCCAGAACGGCGACGGAACGGCAACAAACGGCATCGCGAACCACGCGCGCACGAACGCGAGCACGACCAACGAGCCGCCGAGGCCGACGACCGCGTAACCGATCGCCGCGAGCGTGCGATCCGTGGCCTGCCGCAGGAACCACAGCGAGGCCACGGTCTGGATCACGACCGCGGTGACGAGACCGACGATCGTGAGCTCGACCGTGCGCGCGAGCGATGGCACGTACGATGGCGAGAACGTTCCGCGCGTGACCACGGCCATCGCGACGAACATGATCGCGGTCCCAGCGAGTGCGACGACCGCGCGCAGATCGAGCACGCGGCGCAGCTGATAGATCAGCGCGATCACGATCACCGCGACGCCGATCGCGAGCAGTAAGCGCCAGCCGATCGGGCGAGCCGGTGGCGATACGGACATCA
Source organism: Kofleriaceae bacterium (assembly GCA_047600425.1). Lineage (GTDB taxonomy): Bacteria > Myxococcota_A > Polyangia > Haliangiales > Haliangiaceae > JABFXX01. Next base: position 2,184,118 of record JASGLC010000001.1, read on the forward strand.
CCTCGTCGCGCAGTGCATCGAGCGCGAGCCGGCGGGTTGCTTGCGCGCGATCCAGATCGATCGCATCGACGAGCGTGCGACCTTCGGCGTGGCCCGGCGCCGGCACACCCAACAGCGCCGCGACCGTGGGCGCGATATCGATCGTTTTGGGATCGATGCGAGCGCCTGCACGCACGCCCGCCCCGACGAGGATCAGCGGCGTGTGCTTGACCTCGCGCTCCGGCCCGCCATGGCCACCCGGTGCGACGTGACCGTGATCGGCCGTGATGATCAGCGTGATGTGATGGAGATCGAGCTGCGAGACCAGATCGCGCAGCATCGCATCGACCTCGCGCGCCGCCTGGCGATACTCCGGCCCGATGCCATGCGCGTGGCCGTTGCGATCGACATCCAACACGAGCACCGGTACGAATGCAGTCGTGCGCGCCAGCTCCGCGATCACCGGCGCGAGCTCGGCCAACGAATTCGCGCGTCGCGCATCGTCGACGGGCCAGGTCACCGGCGCGATCGGGGTCAGCTGCGTCGCGTGCGGCACGGTCGTCTCGCGGTAGCTCATCCCGTTCAACGTCTTCGTGTGGCGCGCGAACAGCGACGGCTGCATGCCCGCATCGCCCGCCGTGCCCACGCGCATGCCACCGGCTTGGACGCGGTCGAGCACGGTATCGATCGCGATCGGAATCGTCACGCGATTCGCGCGCACGCCGCTATCGGCAGGTGGCACGCCGGTGAGGATCGTGACGTAGTTCGGCCGCGAGATCGTCGGATACGGAACCTCGGCGACCGCATCGACGCCACGTGCGCGAAGCTCGTCGAGAAACGGCAGGTGCGATTCGTCGATCCCGAGCCCGTCGATCGTGACGAGCACGACCGAATCGGTCAGCCGCGGCGTGTGCGGATCCGCGAGCATCGGCGGCGTGTCGGCGAGCGGCGAGCGCAGGCCGAGCTCGTCGTTCCACAGCCGCGCGCGATTGCCGAGCACGACCGCGATCACGACCGCGAGCCCCGCAACCACGAGAGCGGCGATCCGTTTCATCTCCGATGAAAGCCTAGCGCATCGCCGTTTATTCTCACTCCTCTCATGAGTGCAGCATGAGCACGGCCGGGGCGTCCTTCCGATCGCGTGTTGTCTACGATTCGGTCCGGAGGGAGACAGATGATGAAAGTTTTTTCGTGTGTGATGGCAGCGAGCCTGCTCGCGGCGTGCGTCGATGATGGCGATGTCGATCCGGCGACGGCGTCTGACTCGCAAGCGGTCAACGAGACGCGACCGAAGCACGTGCACGGTGCCAAGGGTGAAGCCGGTAAAGGCGGCGCCAAGACCGTCGCGATCACCTATCACGGTGGCCCGGTGATGACCGGCACGCCGTCGATTCACTACATCTGGTATGGCAACTGGTCGGGCAACACCGCGACGACGATCCTCCCGGCGCTCGCGTCCGGAATCGGTGGCTCTCCGTACGAGCAGATCAACGCGACCTATCACAACGGCTCGAACCAGTTCGTCAGTGGCAACGTCAGCTACGCGGGCTCGGTCAACGACAACTACTCGCACGGCACGTCGTTGAGCGATGCCGCGATCGAACAGATCGTCGCCGCGCAAAACCCGACGGACACGAACGCGCTGTACATGGTGCTGACGTCCGCCGATGTCACGGCGACCTCGGGCTTCTGCACGCAGTACTGCGGCTGGCACACGAACGCGACGATCAACGGGCGCGACATCAAGTACGCGTTCATCGGCAACCCCGATCGCTGTCCGTCGTCGTGTGAAGAGCAGACCACGTCGCCGAATGGCAACGCAGGTGCCGACGGTATGGCCTCGATCATCGCGCACGAGATGGAAGAGGCGATCAGCGATCCGGACCTCAACGCCTGGTACGACCGCCAAGGCGCCGAGAACGCCGACAAGTGCGCGTGGACGTTCGGCACCGAATCGACCGCGAGCAACGGCTCGAAGTACAACCAGACGTTCGGCGGCCGCAACTGGCTGATCCAGCGCAACTGGAACGCGACGACGCAAGGCTGCCAGCGCGTCCTCGGCTCGACGAACTAACGAGTAAGCTACGGAGGTGAACTCCGACCTGTACGTGGCGGCCTTGCAGTTCGCGGCGACCAAGCACGAGGGCCAGCGCGTGACCGGTTCGGGCCTGCCCTACCTCGTTCACGTGTGCTCGGTGGCATCCGAGATCCTCGCGGTCGGCGGTTCGGATCTCGCGATCCAATGTGCACTCCTGCACGACACCGTCGAAGACACCGCGACCACGCTCGAGGAGATTCGCGCGGCGTTCGGTCCCGACGTCGCCGCCGGTGTCGCCGCGCTCACGAAGTCCGAAGCGGTGCCGAAGCCGGACCGGATGGCGGATAGCCTCGCACGGATCAAGCAGCAACCACGCGACATCTGGATGGTGAAGCTCGCGGACCGGATCACGAACCTCGCACCGCCACCGGCGCAATGGACGTTGGCTAAGCGGCGCGAATACCAAGCCGAAGCGGTCGTGATCGCGGATACGCTGGCGGGCGCGGATCCGGCGCTAGATGCGCGAATTCGCGCTCGTATCGCCGCGTATTCGAGCTACGTTTAGAGGATGCAGCTCCTCCTCGATCTACCGCGCCCGTGGCGGTACGTCGCGTTCGCCCTGCTCGGTCTCGGCTTGTGGTTCGTCCTGCGTTGGGTCGATCAACCCGACGAATCGGATCACGAGGTCGAGATTCACGTCAAAGCCACGCACCTGTCCTCGTTCGCCGTGCCGATGTTGCACGGCACGTGGTGGAAGCTTCGCGTGCCGGCCGCGCAGGTCGATGCCGAGATGGCAATGCTCGCCGGTGATCCGGACGTCACCGAGGCGTACGTCGTGCCGCAGTATTCGCTGCCGAGCGCCGATGCGAACGCGGACTCGTGCCCGATCAACACGCCGTCGTACAACCACCATCAGGGCTATCTCGATCCGGCGCCGTCGGGGATCGATGCGGCGGCGATGTGGCGCGCGAACACGCGTGGCCAGCAAGTTTGGTTCGCGGATGTCGAAGGCGGTTGGAACGCGAAGCACGAGGACCTGCCCGGCGATCGGATCTCGCACGTGTTCGGTCGCCCGGTGATCGATGCGTCGTGGCGCGCGCATGGCACCGCGGTGCTCGGCGAGATCGCCGGCCGCGATAACGACAAGGGCGTCACCGGTATCGCGCCGGACGTCGAGCGGATCTTCACGTCGTCGATCGGCGGCGAAGACGTCGCGGATGCGTTGCAAGCCGCGGCCGAGGCGCTGCGCCCGGGCGACGTGATGCTGATCGAGCTCCAGGGCACCGGGCCGCGCGGTCGGTTCGTTCCCGTCGAGTTCTGGGACGATAACTACGAGGCGATCAAGGCGGCGACCGATCGCGGCGTGATCGTCGTCGAGGCCGCGGGCAACGGCAACGAGGATCTCGATTGGTCGGGCTTCAAGGGCAAGTTCGACACCCAGGTGCGCGATTCGGGCGCGATCATGGTCGGTGCGGGTGGTCCGCCGCGCAACGGCTTCCGCGATCGCGAGAAGCTCGATTTCTCGAACTACGGCGCGCGCGTCGACGTTCAAGGCTGGGGTCGGATGGTCGCCACGCTCGATTACGGCGACCTGCAATCGTGCAAAGGCGCCGATCGCAACTACACGGACCGGCACTACACGAATCTGTTCTCGGGCACGTCGTCGGCATCGCCGATCGTCGCGGGCGCGGCCGTGCTCGTCGAGAGCTACCTGCGCACGCACGACAAGCCGGTGATGACGCCGCACGATCTACGCGAGCTGTTGCGCGCCACGGGCACGCCGCAGGCCGGATCTACCAAGAAGCAGATCGGCCCGCGCCCGGATCTCGCGCGCGTCCTAGGCCTGATACATCCAAACCCGTAGCAACGACAGCAACTGATCGCTGTCGACGGGCTTCGTGATGTAGTCCGACGCGCCCGCTTCGAGACACTTCTCGCGGTCGCCCTTCATCGCCTTCGCGGTCAAGGCGATCACGGGCAGCTCCTTCCACTTCTGCTGCTCGCGAATCCGCCGCACGGCTTCGTAGCCGTCCATCTCCGGCATCATGATGTCCATGAGGACGACATCGATCTGCGGATTCTCCTCGAGCTTCGCGAGCGCGCGCTTGCCGTTTTCGGCGTACAGCACGTTCATCCGGTGACCCTCGAGGAGTGACGTCAGCGCGAAGATGTTTCGCACGTCATCGTCGACGACGAGCACCGTACGATCCGCGAGCTGCGGATCGTGCTTCGCCAACCGCCGGAGGACCTTGCGCTTGCGCTCGGCGAGGTTCGCCTCGACGCGATGCAGGAACAACGCGGTCTCGTCCAACAAACGTTCGAGCGTCGTCACGTCCTTCACGATCACCGACTGCGCGAGACCATGGAGCCGCGAGCGATCCTCCTCGGTCAGCTCGCGCCCGGTGTAGACGATCACCGGCATCCGCTTGTTCGCGGGATCCGCCTTGATCTTGTCGATCAGGTCGAAGCCGCTCATCCCGGGCAGCCGGAGATCCGTGACGATCAGGTCGTAGTTCTTCTGCGCCATCATCACGAGAGCTTCGTCACCCGACGACACCGTCGTGGTCTCGACATCCTGATCGCCGATCAGATCGCTGATCGCCTCGCGCTGGATCGGATCATCCTCGACGACGAGCAGGTTCTTCACCCGCCGATCGACGAACGCGTGGATCTCGCGCAACCCGCTCTCGAGCGCTTCGTGCGTGACCGGCTTCTGCGAGAATGCGAGCGCGCCTTGCTGGAGGCTGCGCCGCTCGGCATCCAAGCCCGAGACGACGTGCACCGGAATATGGCGCGTCGCCGCATCGTGCTTCAGGCGATCGAGCAGGACCCAGCCATCGACATCCGGCAACCGCAGGTCCAGCGTGATCGCGTCCGGCTTGACCACGCGGGCGAGCTCGAGCGCTTGCGCACCCGAATTCGCGACCACGCCTTTGAAGCCGGCGAGCCGCGCGGTCTCGAGGATCGTCATCGCGAACCCGAGGTCATCCTCGACGACGAGCAACACGCGGTCACCCGGTTGCAGCACTTCGTAGTCATCGCTGACCATACGCGATGGCGCTGCGACCTCGACGATCGGCTCCGGCACGACGTGCGGTGTGTGCCCGTTCGACGGCGCGTGCTCGACGACGATCGCGCGCTGCGCCGGCTGCGTCTGACGCATCACCTCCGGCTTCTTGTACGTCTGCGGCAGGTACATCGTGAACGTCGAGCCTTGGCCCGCGGCCGACTCGACCTTCAGATCACCGCCGAGCAGGCCCGCGATCTCGCGCGAAATCGCGAGGCCGAGACCGGTGCCACCGTACTTGCGACTCGTCGAACCGTCCGCTTGTTGGAACGCTTCGAAGATCAGGCGCTGCTTGTCGGGTGGGATACCGATGCCGGTATCCGTGACCGAGAACGCGACGCCGGACTCGTGCTTCGCGATCCGCAGATTCACGCGACCGCGTTCGGTGAACTTGATCGCGTTCGACAGGAGGTTGCGGAGGACCTGACGAAGTCGCATGTCGTCGGTCTCGATCGACGACGGCAGCTCGCCATCGAGCTCGACCCCGAACCCGAGGCCCTTCTCTTCGGCGACCTGGCGGAACGTCTGATCGACGTAATCGCGCAGGTTGACGAACCGCACCGGCCCGATCTCGACGGCCATCGTTCCAGACTCGATCTTCGCGAGATCCAAGATCTCGTTGATCAGCGTCATCAGATCGGTACCGGCTTGCCGGATCGTATCGGCGTAGCGGATCTGCTTGTCCGAGAGATTGCCCTCGGCGTTGTCACTCAACTGGCGGCTGAGGATCAGCAGCGAGTTCAGCGGCGTGCGCAGCTCGTGCGACATGTTCGCGAGGAACTGCGACTTGTACTTCGAGGTCAGCGCGAGCTGCTCCGCCTTTTCTTCGAGCTCCTGGCGCGCGAGCTCGACCTGGCGATTCTTCTTCTCGACTTCGCCCTTCTGCTCGGTCAGCTGATGGGCCTTTTCCTCGAGCTCCTCGTTCGTCTGCTGCAGCTCGTTCTGCTGGTTACGCAGCTCCTCGGTCAGCGACTGCGACTGGCGCAGCAGCTCGTCGGTGCGCATCGTCGCTTCGATCGTGGCGATCACGATGCCGAGGGATTCGAGCATCTGATCGAGGAACGCGAGCTGGATGCCCGAGAACGCCTCGAACGACGCGAGCTCGATCACGCCCTTGACCTCACCTTCGAACAAGATCGGCACGACGACGATCGAGTGCGGCTGCGCATCGCCGAGCGCCGACGTGATGCGGATGTACGAGTTCGGCACCTTCGCCATCACGATCCGCTTGCCCTCGAGCGCGGCCTGGCCGACGAGGCCTTGACCGAACTGCCAGGTCGTCGCGACGGTCGGCTGATCCTGATACGCGTACGACGCGAACAGCTTCAGCACCTGCTTCTCTCCTTCGTAGTCCGCCATGAAGAACGCACCGTGGTGCGCGTTCACGAGCGGTGCGAGCTCGTTCAGGATCTGCCGCGCCACCGTCAACAGGTCGCGCTGGCCCTGCAACATACGCGTGAACCGCGCGACGTTCGTCTTCAGCCAGTCCTGCTCTTGGTTGACCTTCGTCGTCTCCGCGAGCGTGCGGATCATCTGGTTGACGGTGTCCTTGAGCTGGGCGATCTCGCCGCGCGCTTCGACGGTGATCGACCGCGTAAGGTCACCTTGCGTCACCGCCGTCGCGACGTCGCGAATCGCGCGGACCTGGTTCGTCAGGTTGCCGGCGAGCTCGTTGACGTTGTTCGTGAGATCGCGCCACACACCGGCAGCACCCGGCACATCGGCCTGACCGCCGAGTCGACCGTCGACACCGACATCGCGCGCGACGCCGGTGACCTGCTCCGCGAACGTCGAGAGCGTGTCGGTCATGTTGTTGATCGTGTCGACGAGCGTCGCGATCTCGCCGCGCGCGTCGAGGTTGAGCTCGCGATCGAGATCGCCGTTCGCCACCGCGGTCACGACCGTCGCGATACCGCGCACCTGTTCGGTCAGGTTACGCGCCATGACGTTCACGTTATCGGTCAGCTCGCGCCACGTTCCGGATACGCCGCGGACCTCGGCTTGACCGCCGAGCACGCCTTCCAGACCGACTTCGCGGGCAACGCGCGTGACTTCACTCGCGAAGCTATTCAGCTGATCGACCATCGTGTTGACGGTGTTCTTCAGCTGCAACAGCTCGCCGCGAACTTCGACGGTGATCTTCTTGCCGAGGTCACCGTTCGCGACGGCGGTCGTCACGTCGGCGATGTCGCGCACCTGATTCGTCAGGTTCGACGCCATCTGGTTGACGTTGTCCGTCAGCTCCTTCCACGTGCCGGACACGCCGCGCACCGCGGCCTGACCGCCGAGCTTGCCTTCGACACCGACTTCGCGCGCGACACGCGTCACTTCGTCGGCGAACGCGGACAGCGTATCGACCATCGTGTTGATGACGTTCTTGAGATCGAGCAGCTCGCCGCGAACCTCGACGGAGATCTTGCGCGTCATGTCACCGCGCGCGATCGCCGTGGCAACCGCCGAGATGTCGCGGACCTGGTTCGTCAGGTTCGACGCCATCTGGTTGACGTTATCCGTCAGCTCCTTCCACGTACCGCGCACGCCGACGACGGACGCCTGCCCGCCGAGCTTGCCTTCGGTACCGACCTCGCGAGCGACGCGCGTCACCTGATCGGAGAACCCGCGCAGCTGATCGACCATCGTGTTGATCGTGTCCTTCAGCTCGAGGATCTCACCGCGCGCCTCGACGACGATCTTCTGGTTGAGGTCACCGTTCGCGATCGCGGTCGCGACGTTCGAGATGTTGCGGACCTGCTCGGTCAGGTTCGACGCCATCGAGTTGACGTTCTCGGTCAGCTCCTTCCAGATGCCGCTGACATCGCGCACGTGCGCCTGACCGCCGAGCACGCCCTCGGTACCGACTTCGCGAGCGACGCGCGTCACCTCCGACGCGAACGCGTTCAGCTGATCGACCATCGTGTTGATCGTGTTCTTCAGCGTCACGAGCTCGCCGCGTGCTTCGACCGTGATCTTGCGACCGAGCTCGCCGTTCGCGACGGCGGTCGTCACCTCGGCGATGTCGCGCACCTGGTTCGTCAGGTTTCGCGCCATCTGATTGACGTTGTCGGTCAGCTCCTTCCAGATGCCCGACACGTCCTTCACGTCGGCGGTGACGCCGAGCGTGCCTTCGGTTCCGACGAGACGCGCGACACGCGTGACTTCGGCGGAGAACCGGTTGAGCTTGTCGACCGTCGAGTTGATCGTGTTCTTGAGCGCGAGGATCTCGCCCTTCGCTTCGACGGTGATCTTCTTGCCGAGGTCACCGGCGGCGATTGCCGTGATCACGTCCGCGATCGATCGCACCTGCGACGTGAGGTTCGAGGCCATGCCGTTGACGTTCTGCGTGAGCTCGCGCCATACGCCCGAGACGTCGGCGACCTCCGCCTGACCACCGAGCACGCCTTCGGTACCGACCTCGCGAGCGACGCGCGTGACTTCTGCCGCGAACGCCGACAGCTGATCGACCATGACGTTGATCGTGTTCTTGAGCGAGAGGATCTCGCCCTTCGCTTCGACGGTGATCTTCTTGCCGAGGTCACCGGCGGCGACCGCGCTCGTCACCTCGGCGATGTTGCGGACCTGGAACGTCAGGTTGTTCGCCATCGAGTTGACCGACTCGGTCAGCTCGCGCCACACACCGGACACGCCGCGCACGGTAGCCTGGCCGCCGAGCCGGCCTTCGGTACCGACTTCGCGAGCGACGCGCGTCACTTCGTTCGCGAACGCGCGGAGCTGCTCGACCATCGTGTTGATCGTGTTCTTCAGCTCGTTGATCTCGCCCTTGACGTCGATCGTGATCGTCTTGGTCAAGTCGCCTTGGGCAACGGCCGTGGTGACGCGCGCGATCTCGCGCACCTGTGACGTCAGGTTCGACGCCATGAGGTTCACGGAATCGGTCAGGTCCTTCCACACGCCGGACACGCCTTGGACGCGGGCCTGCGCACCGAGCTTGCCTTCGCCGCCGACCTCGAGCGCGACGCGCGTTACTTCGGATCCGAACAGCGAGAGCCGCGCGACCATGCCGTTCACGATCTTCGCGTGACGTGCGTATTCGCCGCGGCGCGGAGTGCCCGCACCTTCGTCCATCTGTTGATCGAGGTCGCCCTTCGCGACGGCGCTGACGACGCGCGCGATCTCGTTCGTGTGATGCGACAGATCGTCGATCACGTCGTTGACCGCACCGATGTACTCGCCCCACGCGCCCGTCGTGCCGAGTCGCCGCATCCGCTTGCCGGCGATACCTTCTTTACCGACGGCAACGCAGACTTCGCGCGCCTCGGTTTCGATCGCACCGACCATCGCGACGAGCTCGTTGAACGTCTCGCTGATCTGGCCTTCGACGCCGGTCAGGTCGTCGCGCATGCGGATCGAAAAATCACCGCGCTTGAAGGCACGCAACGCGGCGAGGATCTCCGAATGCGCCAACGCGCCCCCGACTGATGCCGTGGGGCGCGTTTTCGATTTCGACTTCGCAGGACGGTGGGTGTCTGTCATGAATTTTCTCCGTCTCCGTAGATCGCGCGCATGATCTTGTCGGCGCTCGCCGGTTTCACGATGTGGGCGTCGAACCCGGCCGCGAGCGCGGCGGTGCGATCGGTCGCCTGCCCGTACCCCGTCATCGCGATCAACCTCACGCTGCCCTGCGGGAGGTCTTTGCGCAGTGCGCGCGCGACTTCGTAACCATCCATCTCGGGCAACCCGATATCGATCAGCGCCACGTCCGGACGCTGCTCCTTGATCACCTTCACCGCCGTTGCCCCGTCCTCGCACGCCGTGACCTGGTGACCCTTCATCCGTAGAAGATCCGCGACGAGCTCGCGTAGATCCGCCGCATCGTCGACGACGACCGCACGCAACGGCCGCAACTGCGGGGAGCTCGTGTCTTCCGGTTTTTGCTCCGCCGACATCGCCGCCCGATCGGCGAGCGGCAAGTGGACTTCAAACGTGGCGCCCTGATTCGCGCCCGAGCTAGCTGCCTGCATACGTCCTCCATGCAGCTCGACGAGCCGCTTCGCGAGACCGAGTCCTAGGCCGAGTCCACCGGCACCACTCCCCGTCACGCGCTCCTGTACGAACATGTCGAAGATCCGCGGCAACAACTCGCCGGGAATACCGCGGCCGTTATCGGTCACGCGAATGAACGCGTCGCCGCCGCGCGTGCCGTACTCGACCGCGATCCGGCCGCCGTTGTTGGTGTACTTGATCGCGTTCGAGAGCAGATTCGAAAGCACCTGCGTGATCCGGACCGGATCGCCGTGCACCATCGGCTTGCCGCGGCCGCCGACCGTCAGATCGTGCTTGCGCGCTTCCGCCGCCGGGCGCGATTCGCCGACGGCTTCTTCGACGAGCTTGCCGAGATCGACGAGCTCGCGACGAAGCTCGAGCTTGCCGGTCTGATAGCGCGCGACATCGAGGAGGTCGTCGACCAAGCGGCCGATCGAATGGACCTGGCGCTCGATGATCCCGCGAACACGCGGCGGCACCGGCTTGGTCTCGTCGACGGCGAGTAGCTCGACGGCCGTGAGCAACGGCTGCAACGGATTGCGAAGCTCGTGTGCGAGGATCGCGAGGAACTCGTCCTTGCGGCGATCGGTCTCCGCGAGTTGGCGGTTCTGATGCTCGAGCACTTCGGCCTCGAAGCGTTCGCGTTGCATCGCGAGCTCGCGTTCGTGCGCCCGGACCTGCGCGCGCCGGAGCTCTTCGCCTTTTTCGTGGAGCTCGCGCGTTCGATCTTGGAGCTGGATGAACACGCCCGCCTTCGCGCGAAGCACTTCGCTGCGGATCGGCTTGGTCAGAAAATCGACCGCGCCGAGCACGTACGCGTGGAGGATCTCCTCGTCCTGCCACGCGAGGCCGGTCACGAAGATGATCGGCGTGGCGCGATTCCGCGCGCGCGATCGGACGAGTCGTGCGGTCTCGAACCCGTCCATGCCGGGCATCGCGACGTCCAGGATGATCAGCGCGAAGTCCTGCTCGAGCAGGTGCTGGAGCGCTTCGGTGCCGCTCTTCGCGAGGACTAACGTGCGGTCGAGCGGCTGGAGCGCGGCCTCGATCGCCACGAGGTTGGTCTCGTTATCGTCGACGACAAGGATGTCGCGGCCGTACTCGATTACGGCGACCTCGAGGTCGTCATCGACGAAGTCCATCGTCACGCCGCCTCGATTTGCATGGGATGTGCCCGAAAATCCTCGGTTTGGGCCCCACACAACGCCACGTTAGCGCGGTTTGATGAGAATCCGTGAGCGCGGGCGCCCACCGTGCGCAAGCGCTCAGCAGGCGGGCACGTGGTCTACAACGAAAAACTCGTCGACCAACGCCTGCCATGCCCGCGCGTTCTCCGCGGGGCCGCACTTGAACGCTTTGGCCGAGAGCTTTCCGGTCGCTTGGACCTCGGACTGTTCCTTGAAAAATCGCACCGCGAGCTCGGCCGCATACTCGTGAACGACGTCGCCGTTGTTCGGTTGGAACGCGTAGTACATGCCGGTCGCGCGGACCTTCGTATCGTTCGGCGCGAACGGTGCGTAGCAAGCGACTTTGCTGCCGCACTTCTTCACGATCGCGTCGAAGTCGGACTTCAACGTCTTCGCCGACCAGTTGTCGTGCGCTTCGTCGTTGATGTGAAACAGCTCGTGAAAGATCGTCTCGCGTACGCCGGTCTCGCTCGTGAGTAGCGAGCCTTCGACGTTGTAGACGACCGTCCAGACGTCGTGATCGCCGATGAACGCGTAGGCCGATGGCGTGTGCTTGCCGACCGATCGGACGAACCGAAATCCGAGATCGCGCCACCGGTAATGGAGCTCTTTGCCATCGGCGAGCTTCGTGAAGAACGCGTCGATGCGCGTGGCCGCACTGCCGACCCACTCGAGGTGCTTGCGGTAGGTGCCGACCGGCGGCTCCGGCACGAGATGGATCTTGCCGCGATAGCCGCCGTCCATGATCTCGTCGACGCCGAGCCCCGCGATGTCACCCGTCGCTTTGTAGAGATCCTGCGCGAGCGACTTCGCTTTGGCGTCCTTCGCGAAGCGCGCGTCGATCAAGCACGGGATGTCTTTGCAATCGGGAGGCGTCGCATCGCCGAACAGCAACGCCTGCACCACCGCGAGGGCCCAGCTCATCGCCGGATCGTGACATGCAGGTAGCTCTGGATCATCTCGGTTAACGTTCGGCGGACGTCTTTGTCGATCGCCGTCCCCGGCTCGCGTCCGACCGAGGCTGCGAGCGTCTGCTTCGTCGACGCGTAGCCGAACGCGGTCGCGACAGTGACCATCAAGATGTTCTCGACCTGCTTCTTGACCGCCGCCGGCGCGTTGGGATTCAACACCTTGGTCACGAGGTCGGCGACGAGCGACAGTCCCTGGTTGTGAAACGTGAACTCGGTGTGTGGGCGCTCGCTCGCCACGATCCACTTCTGGAGCCGGAGATGGACCGGATCCTCGAACGTGGTGAACAACAGGTCGACGAGCTCGCCGGCATCGCCGACGTTACCGCCGTTCGACAGCCGATCGAGCACGCGATCGCGCAGCGTCTTGGTCCGCCGTTCGAACACCGCTTCGACGAGCCCGTCGTAGGTGCCGAAGTAGTGCGTGATCAGCGCGTGTGACACGCCCGCCTTCTTCGCGATCGCGACCAGGCCGATCTGATCGGGCGGCTCGTCGCGAAACAAGCTCTCGGCCGCGTCGAGCAGCTCGGTGCGTGCTTGCTCCGGAGAGCGACGCCGCCTCACCTTGAGATTTCGACGCGTTACCACGGCTTACAGTATCACACCCTATTGGCAGCTTGACAGTAACGCTACGGTGGCTATTATCAGAGTGACAATAACGGAGCATTTCAAATGACCGCCGATATCTACTCGCTCCCCGCTCACATCCGTTGGACCCGCGCCCTGAAGGCGCTCGGCCACCTCCTCGCGAACCCCGACGACACCGAAGAGGTGCTCGTGTTCACGAGCTACGCGAACGCCGGCACGAACCAGGACCGGCTCGAAGAGTTCTACGCGCAGGCCGATGGCCAAGAGCTCTATGACGATCAGCGCGCGCTCGATTCGAAGACGATCGATCTCGACAAGCTGTACGCGCTGCCGTCGGGCACGCTCGGCCACGCGTACGCGAGCTTCATGAAGCGCCACGGCCTGACGCCGAACGTGTTCGATGGCCCGCCGGAGGACGTCGCGAACCCGCGCACGGCGTACGTGCTGCAACGGATGCGGCAGACCCACGACCTCTGGCACGTCGTGAACAACGTCGAGACCGATCCGGCCGGCGAGGTCGCGCTGCAGGCGTTCTACTACGCGCACCTCGGCGCGCCGAGCACCGGCATCATCGCGTTCTTCGGCACGCTGAAGACGCTGCGCCACGAGCGCCAAATCCTCCCGGATGTGTTCGAGATGATGCGCCGTGGTCGCAAGGCCGATCGGATGGCCACGTTCCACTGGGAAGACCACTGGGAGACGCCGCTCGTCGAGGTTCGCCAGCTACTCGGCCTGCCGAAGCACCCGCGCCTGATCGGTGGCTACACCAAAGGTGTGTTTGAATCGGCAGCGTGAGAGCTGCGATCACCGGTGTTTCAGGGCTACTCGGAAGTAACCTACGCGCGGCGCTGAGCGCGTCGAAGATCGATGTCGTCGCGGTCCAGCGCTCGGACTTCCAGAGCGCGGATGCGATGGCGAAGTTGTTCGCCGGCTGCGACGTGGTCTTTCACTGCGCCGCGATGGTGACGGTGAAACGCGAGGTCACGCCGGAGATGACGGACGCGAACGTCACCGGCACGGATCGCGTGATCGAAGCGTGTCGTGCGGCGAACGTGCCGCGGTTGGTCCACGTGTCGTCGGTCGTCGCGATCGGGCTGTCGACGAACGGCAAGCCATGCGACGAGACCGCGCGATGGAACTTCGACGAGCTGGGCCTGCTCGACGCGTACGCGATCACGAAGCACCAGGCCGAAGAGCGCGTCCACGCCGCGGTGAAGGCCGGGCTCGATGCGGTGATCGTCAACCCCACGTACATGTTCGGGCCGATGGATGCGCGCCCGTCGAGCGGCAAGCTGATCGTCAACATCGTCGAGCGCAAGGTCCCGTCGTGGACCGATGGCTACAACAACTTCGTCGACGTGCGCGATGTCGTGCGCGGAATGATCGCCGCGTGGAAGCAAGGCACGCGTGGTGAGCGCTACATCCTCGGCGGGCACGACATGACGTACAAGCAATGCTTCGAGACGATCGCGCGCGTCGCCGGGGTGAAGCCGCCGCGGTTTCGAGCGCCGGTGCCGGTCGCGAAGTTGCTCGGTGCATGGGGCGATCTCACGGAGCGGTTCGGGCGCGATCCGGTCGTGAACAGCACGCAGATTCGTTACGCGTACACGGACAAGTTCCGATTCACGTCGGACAAGGCGAAGAAGGAGCTCGGCTACACGATCGGTCCGCTCGAGCCGGCGATTCGCGACGCGATTGCGTGGTTTCGCGAAAACGGCAAGCTCTGATCGGTTGCCGCGGATCGCCGGCAGTGCAACTGCCTACGAAGTCGCCTACGAAGCCGTGGGTTCGTTTGTCAGTGCGCCGAAGCGATCCGGTACGAGCTCGATGGCTCGTGAAATCGCTTCTCGCATGACGGTCCGTTCGTCCTGCCACAAATAACGGACGTGTTCGAGCCGGTCCATGAGGAGCTCGAGCCTCGGGCTCGGATGCGTCGCCATGCGCACTTCGGTATCGAATCTTGTAATTCTGCTCGTCGAGTTGGATCCGAGCAGCTTCATTTCGTCGAAGCTTAAGTAGTCGCTCAACTCGCGCCAGGTTCGCGCGAACGCTGTCTTGCGAATCTCCCACGCCTTGGTCGCGGCCTCGTCCGGGTCGAATTCCGGCGAGAACGCTTCGACGATCAACCGCGACCCATCGCTCCTGACTTTCACGACTGTGCGCTCCGTCATTCCGGCGTCATACATCAATCGTCGGTCGACAACGATCGCGTGACTGTTGCCGTGCTTGAGGAAATGTTTCTCGCGTGATTCGTACATCTCTTTGCGATACGCGCCACCTCTGACAATTGCAGCGTGATCACCGTGTCTAACGGGAATTCAACGAGGGGGTGATCGCGAGCACGTGATCATTGTGTCTAACGCGACTTCAACGAGCGCCTGCGCGCGAACACGTGATCATCAAACGCGACTTCAAACGAGGGCCTGCGCGCGAACACGTGATCACTGTGTCTAACGCGACTTCAAACGAGGGCCTGCGCGCGAACACGTGATCATTGTGTCTAACGCGACTTCAACGAGGGCCTGCTCGCGAACACGTGATCATTGTGTCTAACGCGACTTCAACGAGGGCCTGCTCACGAACACGTGATCATTGTGTCCAACGCATCACCACAGCTCGGCGCTAGTCGCCTAACCGACAACGCGCCACAGCTCGGCCCTGGTCGCCGAGCAGACAACGCACCACCAGCTCGGCCTGTGTCCGAAACTCGGACACTGCACGCGCACCCGAGTTGCGTACGGCTATGATTGACCAGTGCGGCAACTCTCGGTGATCACGTGCACGAGGTACCGGTAACCGCCGTTAGACACAGTGGTCCAGGCGAGGGCTCCGCAAATTTTCGTTAGACACAATGATCCCGTGGTCAGGACGAGGGCCTCTGCAAATTTCGTTAGACACAATGATCCCGTGGTCAGGACGAGGGCCTCCGCAAATTTTCGTTAGACACAATGATCCCGTGGTCAGGACGAGGGCCTCTGCAAATTTTCGTTAGACACGATGATCCCGTGGTCAGGACGAGGGCTCTGCAAAATTCCCGTTAGACACAGTGATCCCGTGGTCAGGACGAGGGCCTCTGCAAATTCGCGTTAGACACAGTGATCACGTGGTCCGGGCGGGGCCTCTGCAAATTCTCGTTAGACACAGTGATCACGTGGTCCGGACGAGGGCCTCTGCAAACTCTCGTTAGACACAATGATCACGGTCAACGCTTCACAGTCGCGCGGCCTTCGAGATAGCCGCGGCCGCGCAGCATCAGCGATCGGAAGCCCTCTTTGTCGTTCGCGCGAACGACCGACCGCAGGCGCTCCACGGCATAGAGCAACGCCGCGAGCGACTCGGTGCCGTAGTCGTTCAGCGTCTGGATCTCGAAGTAGAGATCCGGATTTTCGGCGGCGACATTCGCGGCAACCGTGAGCTGGTTATCGAACGTCGTCGACGACAGCGTGGCGAGCTTCGGCGCCGCTTCACCGGATTCGGCGAGCGCGGTGAAGAACGCGATGTTGAGCGCGTGCGAGAGGCCGAGCACGTACGCGATCAACCGATCGTGGCTCTCGAGATCCATGTCGACGAGCGTGGCCATCGTCGGCTCGAACAACGCGCGCGCTGCGGCCGTGGCTTCGGGGGCGCCGAGATCGACGAAGATCACGTGGCGTCCCGAGAGCAGCGACGTATCCGGGCCGAACATCGGGTGGATCGAGCACACCTTCGCGCCCGCATCGCGCAACGCGTGGAGGCCTTCGCGCAACGGGCTCTTCAGCGAGCCGACATCGAACACCACGCCGGATGGCGGGCGTTTCGCGAGCTCGATCAAGATCTCGTTCGTCGCCGGCATCGGTGCCGCGATCACGATCAGCTCGTGATCGAGCGTCATCGTGCGCCAATCGCTACCTTCGGCGGGATCCGCGACATCGACGGTGAAGCCCTGCGCGCGCAGATACCGCACGAACCACGCGCCCATGTGACCGGCGCCGCCGATCACGAGCGCACGACGACCGCTGCCCTCGCCGCTCGTCGCGACCATGTCTTGCTCTTGCACGGTCAACGACGCGCGGATGAACGCGAGCACGAGCTCCTCGCCGAGCGATGCCGGCAGGCCGTGCTCTTGGGCGGCACCACGCGCGCGCTGGACCACGTCTTTCTCTTGGCGAAAGTCCCGCGTCGGCATGCCGAGCTCGCGCTTGGTCTGGCCGATCTGGATCGCGGTGGCCTGGCGTTTGGCGACGAGCGCGAGGATCTCTTTATCGATCGCGCCCAGCTCCGTCCGTAACGTATCCAATCGCTCGCGAGCACCCATGCGCGAGAGAATAGGCTACGGGCGGCGCGCGGTAACGACTTTCGCGACGAGATGCGGCGTCATTTCCACGTCGACGAAACCGACTTCACGCAGCAGCTCCGCGAGATCGTCCTGGAGGTAGTCCTCGTAGAACGGCTCGTGGAAGTCCGCCGGGAACGCGTGCAACACCTCTTCGAACACCTTGCTCTCGACGAGCTGCGCCGAGTCCTCGATCACGACGAGGCCACCCGGCTTCACTACGCGCATCATCTCGCGCACCACGTTGCGCCGCGCATTCCGCGGCAGCTCGTGGAACATGTACGTGCTCGTGGCGACATCGAACGTGGCATCCGCCCACGGCAAGTCTTCACCGTTCTCGACGGCGAGCGTGATGTCATCGAGATCGATCAGCTGCTTGCGCGCGTGCTTGATGTACGCGGGCGACAAGTCCACGCCGGTCAACCGCAGCTTGGGATGCGCGCGCGCGATCTGATGCAACGTGGCGCCGGTGCCGCAACCGATATCGATCACGCGGCCTTCGCCCGACGGTAATGCCCGCGTGATCGGCGGGATGACCTGGCGGCGCATCACGTTCGCGGTGCCGCGGAACAACAGCTCGACCCCGACCTCGTAGACTTCGGCGGAGAACTCGCTGAAGTAGCCATCGCTCTGCCAGTGGAACGTGCGCCGGTAGTACGGCGGAAACCGATCCTTGTCGACGGCCGGAATGTCCTTGTAGTTCTTCGACGCGCGCCGCCGCACCACATTCGGCGCATCCGCGAGCAGGCGCGGCAGCTGGCGCAGATACTGGCGATGCGGGATGTCGAACAACAGCTCGCGCGGATAGAGGCCGGCGTCGACATTCGCGAGGTCCACGCGATGGAGCTCCGCGCGGCGGCGCTGGATCTCGCGCAGCACGTCGACGGAGACTTTTGGACGCGGCGCTCGGGTGACCACGCGCGTGGCCTCCGACATGATCGTCGCGTTGATCGCGAACGAGATGTGTTGCGAGTGATAGGCGAGGCGATCGATGCGCGACAACATCCGCGTTATTTCCTCCTGCGCCTCCAGAGTAGCGCAGTGGTGCCCGCCGCCAAGAGCGCCGCACCTTCGCCGCCACCACCGGTGTTGCAGCAACCTTTCGGTGCATCGACTTTGATGTTTCCGGCATCGGCAGCGCTATCGCCGGTGAACGAGCAGTCGTTCGCGCCCGTGCAATCGACCGAGGTATCCGTGATGCCGAGCTGGATCTCGAGGCAGCACCACACCGACGGCTTGCCCTGATACGAGTTGACGCACTGGCTGGTCTGGACCGAATCCGCCGGGCAGCTGACGACGCCCGCGATGTCTTGGAACCGCAACACGCCGGTCCACGTGGCGTAGTCACTCGTCTTCATGATGCCGAAGCCGTCGCCGGGAATGCCGGGCGAATCGTAGTTGTGCGTGCATGCCCAGAGATCGCCGGTGGCCGGATCGTTGACGAGGCAGTTGATGTGCGGCGGGCTGACCATCGGGATCCACGTGGTGCCGCCATCGTGCGAGACCTGCGAGCCGCTGGTTTGCGTGGCCGCGACGAGATCGCCGTTCGGTCGGACGAGGAAGACCAGGCCGAACGAATCGTTCGTGGTCAGGATCTTCGTCCAGTGCTGGCCGGAGTCGACCGACTTGTAGATGCCGTCTTGGCCCTGGCCGGTTTCGATCGTCGAGTGCAAATACAACGTGGTCGGCGTGGTCGGATCGACACCGACGACATCCATCACCGAGTAGTTCGAAAACGCGATGCCGGTCTGCGACATCGGCGTCCACGCGCTGCCGCCGTTCGTGCTCGAGAACAACAGGAACTGCTTGATCGACTCGCAGGTGTAGCCCATGCCCGTCGGCGTGCAGTCGTTGTTGTTCGTGCAGGTCATGCCGACCTTGTCGCCGCCGCTGCACTGTTTGTTGAAGCGATAGCCGGCGAGGTACACGTCCATCGCGTTGCTCGGCGCGGGCACGACCGTGTCCCACTCGTCCGAGGGCTTGCCGGGGTTCGACAGCTGCGGGAACGTCATGCCGTCGTTCGACGACTTGTAGATCGACGCGTCCGACGGATCGGCCGCCGCGACGTAGACGTTGTTGCTCTGATCCGCTTCGACGGCGGACACGAAGATGTTGCCGGTTGGCGTGGCGTTGAACGTACAGCCATCGCGCATCACCTTCAGGCCATTGAACGTCGTGGCGAACACCGCGCCCGACGAGGTGTACGCGTAGTCCGGATCGAACGTACCCGAGTAGCCGATCGCGGCTTCGCACATCCACTTCCAGGTCACGCCGTGATCGCTGCTCGAGAGGAAGCCGAACGTCATGCCCGCGACGATGTTCTGCGGGTTGCCCTTCTCGAAGTTGATCGTCGAGGTCGCGGCCGGACGGCCATTCGCGCCGGCGGTGGCGCACAGCGCTGCGAGGAGGCCAGCTGCGAGAAATGACTTCATCCGATTTTGTGCTCGATCTCGGGTGGGGTCGCAAAGAACCGGTTGCGCTTCGGATCGTTAAAGCGTTTGTAGTCGATCGCCCACGGGGTCACCGTCGAGGTGCCACCTTCGAGGCGAATCGTCGCGGCCATCGGTGTCACAGTCCGATAGCTGGACTCCGGGGGCAAGTCGAAATTGTCGGCGCCACCGGCGGAGAACAGCGTCGCGAGGGATGCGGTCTCGCCGTACATCGTGCGGAACCCCGCATCGACCTTTTCATGTCCGCGGAACATCATGGAGCAGCCGAGCTTGGCCATGAACGTCTCGAACTGACGCTTGCCGAACGGGAACCGGGCGTTTTGGGCCTGGAGGTCGTCGGGGATGAAGTCGGCCGTCGACGGATCCGACCACAGCATCTGGAACCGGATGTCCGGATCGTTCAACGCGGACATGTCGTGGAGCTTCGCTTTGATGTCGGTGTCACGCGGAATGCCGGCGTGGACGAACATGAGGTCGTCGAAGAACAGCATGTTCGGCATTTCCTCGAACATCTTCATGTAGTCCTGGAACACCTCGCCGGGGATGTGGCCGATCAACGTGTTGATCGCCTCGGCCGGCTTCACGCCACCGTAAATCCGGCCGCGATATTCGATGTAGTACTCGTGATTGCCGCGGATCGGGAACACGTGCTCGGGCGCCGCCAAGTACAGCTGCATCACGGTGCGCAGCACGCCGTTGTAGCTGAACATGCCGCGATCGATGTAATCGCCGAGCAGCACGAGCTTCGGCTCGGGCTTGCGCGTATCGAGCTTCCACGCCTCGAGCTTCGCGAAGAAGTCCGCCTGCAGGAGCGCGCCCTTCAAGCACGAATAGCAGCCGTGCAAATCGCCGAGCACGGTGATGTCGTAGATCGCGTTCGGGCGCGCGGGATGGACGAACACGTGGCCGTCGAGAAATGGCTTCTCGCCGGAGAAATCGACGACCGACTGCTTGCCGACGAGCTTGCCGTTACCGACCTTGCGCTGCGCGGTGAGCTGCGCCGTGAAGCGCTTCATGAGGTCGAGGTCGGCGTCGATCTGGTGCTTGATCCGCGACGGATCCGCCGAGTAGTGGTGCTCGAACTGCGCGAAGAACGGGTGGTCCTCGAGGTGGGTCGACACCGCGGACGGCTCGGTGATCGCGACCTTGCTACCCTGGACGATCTCGATGTCCGCTTCGGCGATCGGCGTGGAGTTATCGAGCAGCGCTTCGATCTCGTTACGGAACTTCTGCTCGCTCGGATGGACGGAGCCATCGGCGTAGATCAGCTCGTCGATCGTGCTGAGCAGCTCGTTCTGGTTGTCGCGATCGAACGTCTGGAAGATCTCGTAGGACCGGAGCTTCAGCTTCGCGTAGACGAACTTCTCGACGTCTTCGCCATCGGCGACTGCTTCGTCGAACAGCTCCTTCACGCCCCGATCGATCTGTTCGAACACCTCGTGGAAGTGGGAGACGAACTTGTTGACGACCTCGTCTCGGGTCTTCGCATCGGCGTCCGGCATCGCCATCTTGGCCCGTGCGGACACGAGCTGGCGGATATAGATGCGGACGAAGGTTTTCTCGGTGAAGTCGAACTCGCCGTCGATGTACCCGAACGCGGTCAGGTAAAAAATGATCGCGTTCATCTGCTGTTCGGCGACGTCGGGGTTCGTGCTGAACGTGAGCATCCTGGGAAATGGTATATGATTTCGGTGTGCGAGTAGGGGCAGCCGTCGCGCTGCTGATCGCCGCCGGAAGTGCCAGGGCGGAGCCTCGAATCGAGACCGGTGCGTTCCTCGGTGTCGACGATTTCGGGGACAACAAGATTCGCCTCGGCAACGGCACCGAACCCGAGCAACGCCCCCAGACCGCGGCGATGTTCGGGTTGCGCGGGACCCTGTTGTTTCTCCACGCCGAGCCGTTCGAGCTCGGGTTCGAGCCCGAGGTCGGGCTGACGTTTTCGTGGACCGGCTATGGCTTCGACGGCCCGCGGGATTCGTACTTCGCGCCGGTGCTCGCGTATCGCGGCAGCTTGATCGGGCGGTTCACGCTCCCGTACGGATTTTCGGTGCACGCGCTCGCGGGTGCGGGTGGCGAGTCGGTGTTTTCGAGCTCGCCGTACATCGTGACGGCGACCGATCCGCTGTTCTATTACGGCGTCGGCGGTGCGATGCAGGTAGGCGATGGCTGGCAAGCGCGTGTCGATCTACGCCAGGGCTGGATGCCGGATCGCGATGGCGGGTACACGCCGGTCTATCAGGCGATGGTCGGCTTCGGGTTCCGGTTCGGCGAGCACGCCGTCGTGCATCCGATCATCGAGACGCCGCCGCCGCCGGTCGTGGTGGTCGCGCCGCCCAAGCCGGTCGAGCCGCCGCCGGTCGTGGTCGTCGAGCCGCCGAAACCGGTCGAGCCGCCGCCGCCACCGCCGGATCCGGATCTCGATCACGACGGCATCTTGAATGCCGTCGACAAGTGTCCGATGCAGCCCGAGACCGTGAATGGCTTCGACGACGAGGACGGCTGTCCCGACGAGCTGCCGCCGGCGGTCGTCGCTGCGTTCGCGACGGCGAGCGCGGTGCGGTTCGAGCCCGGCCGAGCGCGATTGACCGAGGCAGCGAAGACATCGCTCGTGAAGTTGCTCGATCAATTGCGCGCGCATCCCGGCCTGCATGTCGAGGTCGTCGCGCATCCCGACAAGCGCGGAGACAAGCCGGCAGCGCTCGCGAAGAAGCGCGGTGATGTCGTGAAGTGGTACCTCGTCGATCAGGGCGTACCCGCGGATCAGATCGACGCGCATGTCGACGCCGATATCGCCACGACCCGGCCGAAGACCACGCCGGCACCGATCGAAGTGATCGCGACCCCACGTCATGCGGCGCCCGCGCCGACGCCCGATGCGACGCCCGCAACGCCGACTCCGACACCGCCGACGACTTCGCCAACCACGCCGGCACCGACGACACCGCCAGCTACGTCCACGCCGGCTTCACCGCCGACCGGAATGTAGCTACCGCCGGCCGGTCAGTAGCTTCAGCCACGCAGCAGCCTCGCGCACGTACCAGCGCAGCTTTGCCTGCGAACGCGGCATCGGCGCGACCGCGACCGTGAAGCCTTGCTCGCGAAACAAGAAAGCGGCGCGCCGCGCGTGAAACGGCTGCGTGATCAGGAGGACCGATCGCGCGTTGCGTGGCAGGAGCTCGCGCGTGAACCGAGCGTTCTGCGCGGTGGTCATCGCGCATTCTTCGAGCGTGATCGTCTCGCGTGGCACACCGCCGGCGACGAGCGCATCGCAAATCACCGCGGCTTCGCTGCGCGTGCCACTCGTGATCCCGCCGGTGACGATGATCCGCGGCGCTTCGTGCTGATGTGCGATCGCGGTGGCGACGCGTTCGCGCAAGACCGGTGTGATCCGATCGTTTCGCGTAGCTGCGCCTAGGACAACGATGGCGTCGTACATGGCGGTCAGGGACGGTATCTAGCCGATCGACCGGCGCATCGACCGCGCATCCGCGAACCCCAGCGCGTGCGCGATCTCCGTCGGCGTCTTGCCCGCGCGCGCCAACTGATCGCGACGCTGCGATCGGACATGCGCGAGCACCGCTCGAAACGACGTGCCCGCCGCCGCGAGGCCGCGTTGCAAGCTGCGCGGCGTCGTGGCCATCGCATGCGAGATCGCTGCGATATCGACCTCGCCATGCGCGAGCCGCACCTCGATCACGCGCACCACTTGCGAGACCAAGTCGTGCGTCCCGACGTAGGCGAGCTGCGCCCTGCCCTGCGCGAGCAAGAACTGGAACAGCGGCGCATCCGCCGTGCGCGGCGCGCGATCCAACGTGGCGCGATCCACCGCGAAGCCACAATCCTTCTGCTTGAGCTCGACGGGCGCACCGAACCACGCGCCGATCGCTTCGACGTCACCCGCCCGAGCGTGCGAAAACCACGCGCGCACGAGCTTCATGTCGGGCACGACGAGCCGCAGCTGCTTCACGACATACGCGATCGTGTATTCGTTGAGATGCTTCTCGAGCGTCTGCGGACTGCCCGCGATCGAGTAGTGCACTTCGCCACCGCGATCGTCGGCGACGAACCGGAACTCGCCGACCGGGTTGATGAGCGGCGCGAGCTCCGAGAGGATCGACAGGCCGGTCTCGACGTTCGGCGCCGCGCGGACCAAGAACTCCGCCACACCGAACGCACCACTCGGCACGAGCTCCGCGAGCTGGAGACCGAGGTTCGGCGCCTCGAGCTTGTCGGCGACGAGCTGCACGAGCTTCAACACGCGCGCGAGCGGCGCCGTGACCTCGCCGTTGACCGCTTCGGGCGGCAACTTTGCCTGCGCCACGAGCTCGTTGCAGTCGATGTTCTTCGCCGCGAGCATCCGCGCGAGCAGCGGCACCATCCGGAACGTGAAAAGCCGGTCCTTCGACACCGCTGATGATCTTAGGGCTCGTCGAGACGAAACGGAAGGTCCGCGACGACATACGCGAGCACGGCCATCGCCACCGCGTCGTCCGCGAGCTGTTGCGGATCGACCTTATCGAGCGTGTCCGCATCCGTGTGGTGATAGTCGAAGTACGTGCTGACATCGACATCGAGCCCGGCTTGGGGAACGCCAGCCGCACCGAGCGGCGCGATGTCGGTCTCGTGCCCGCCCTCGACGACGCGCGACGCGTGAATCGGCTGGAGCAACGACGCGATCTCGGCGACGCGTTGAACCGCGCGCCGGGTTCCCGCTTCGTCCTTTGCCGAGACGCTGAACCCGAGCGGCGTGAAGCCACCGGTGTCACTTTCGACGGCGAGCACGTGTTTCGCGAGCTCGTCCTTGTGCGCTTCCGCGTACGCCTTGGCGCCACGCACTTTGTATTCTTCGCCGACCCAGCCGACGACGCGGATCGTTCGCTTGGGCTGGAGGCCGAGCTGCTTGAGGAGCTTCGCGGCGTACATCATCGTGACGAGACCAGCGCCGTCGTCGTGCGCACCTTGGCCGACGTCCCACGAATCGATATGGCCACCGATCGCAACGATCTCGTCCGGTTTGTCTTTGCCGGGGAGCTCGCCGACGACGTTCGCCTGCTCGACATCGGGCTGCTGCTGATCCTCGAGCCGGAGATGGAACGTCACCGGGCCGCGCGCTACGAGCCGTGACAGGAGCTGCGCATCTTCGACGGTGACCGCGGCCGCCGGGATCTTCGGTTGCGTGTCGTCATACGCGAGCGCGCCGGCGTGGAGCGTGCCGAGCGAACGCGCGGTGACCGAGCGCATCAACATGCCGACCGCGCCGCGCTTGCCCGCTTCGACCGCGCCGCGCATGCGATAGCCGACCGTGCGACCGTAACCGGTCGGGTCGTCGGGATTCGTGCCGTACGGTGGCATCGCCACGTCGAACAGCACGATCGCGCCCTTTAGATTTTTCGAATCGAGATCCTTCCAGTCGGTCACGACGACGAGCGGTGCCGTGATGCCGCCCTTCGCCGTGCCGACGGTGCCACCGAGGCCGAGCACGCGAACCGTCCGGGGATTCGGCGTGACGATCGCACCCTCTTCTTCGCCGCGCACCCAGTGCGGCACCATCACCTTTTCGGTGTGGACGTTCGACAGGCCATCGGCCTTCATCGTCGCGACGGCCCACGCGATCGCGCGGTCGAGATCCGCCGAGCCGACCATCCGATGACCGACCGTGGTCGTGAGCTCCGCGAGATGATTGAAGGCGCCGCGATCGGGATGCCCGGTCGCGATGATCTTTTCGGCGGCGGCGCGATAGCGATCGCTGATCGCTTGCGACTGCGACAGGTTCTGGCCGTACGAATTCGTATCGCTGATCCACGGCGCTTGCGGTGGCGTCGCGACGGGCGCTGCACACGCAGCGAGCAACAGGAGCGAGCATTTCATCATGTCGAAGCCACCGGGATATCGTCGAGCGAGCTGGGCGCCGCGGGTTGAGGCTCGACCCCACGCATCGCGATATCGACGAGCAATTCGATGACCGCGACGAGCCGATCCGGCGTGGCCGGACGCTCGAGCGCGAGGTCCGAGAGCGGTAGCGGATGATCGAGCGGCGCGCCGCGCCCGGGGTAGACGCGATAGCGCACGCCTTCCTTGTCCCAGTACGCGAACCAACCATCGAGCGTGGTCGCTGCCCGCGCGCGGAGCGACGGATCGAACAGCTTCTGGAATGCGAGCGCGTTGCCGCGCAGCTTGAAGTGCGCGTCGAGGTCCGCATCGCCGCTCTTGAACAACGGCGCCGCCGGTGGGCCACTCGGATTGATGCCGGTGCCGCTCGGTGGAATCGCCTGGAGGCACAGCGTGGCGCCGCGCACTTCATCGATCTCGCGCCCGACGACAATATCGAACGCGATCACCGAGCCCTCGATCCGCTCGATCCGGATCCGGACCGCGAGGCCGGTCTTCTCGCCGACGAGCATCGTGGTGACGAGCCCGCCCTCGCCGCGCGTGGTGACCGTGTGGAAGTCGCCCAGCGCGGTCTTCACCGCCGCGATGTACGCCTGCCACACGCTATCGGTGACCGGCGGTGTGGTCGTGGTGATCGGCATCGCCGACAGCTCTTCGTCGCGAACGACGCGACCGGCATCCGCGATGAGCGTGAGCCCGTAGAGCGGCAAGAGGTAGTGGTGCGCCCACTTGAACGCGTAGCCACCGAGCACGACGAACAAGATGCCCGCACCGATCTGACGGCGCGCCGGCGAATCCGTGACCGCACACGACACGAGCGTCCAGGTCAACGTGGCGATCGCGAGCAAGTAGATCGCGAGACGCGGGTCCGCTTGATCTTGTTCGATCGAGACGCCGATCGCGAACACCGCGAGCTTGGCCAGCTTCGCGTACCAGAGCCGCGCGGCGATCGCACCACCGGCCGCGACGACCATCGCGACGATCACCGGCAGCGGACGCGTCACCGCACGTCCGAACGGCCGCGGCGCGAACACGTACGGCGAGACGAGCGCGCCGACGCTGAGCGCGATCACGCCGGCTTGTTGGATCTCAAGGATCTTGCCGTCGTACGCGGTCTGCGGCCACAGCCACCGCGTGCCGATCACGTTCAACGTGTGGATGAGGAGCGGCGCGGCGAGCGTGACGAGGCCGAGCTGCATGCCGAGATCACGGGTCCGCCCGAGGCCCGAGATCACGACCGCGATCACCGCGGCCGCGAACGTCAGCTCGACGATCATGATGTCCGGCGGCTTCATCACGAGCTGGAGTGCCGCGCCGGCCGCGGCCACGACCGTGAGCGTTTGCGCGATCAGGTCGCGGATATCGCGGCGCTCGCGCAGGCGATCGATCGCGTGCTTGCCGAGAAGGACGAGCACGAGCGTGCCGGCGAAGTACTGCAGGAACAGGCCGAGGTAGTCGAGCGCGACATACCAGCCCGGCGGTTTTCCCTCAGGACGCAGGCCATTCACGGCGATGCGATTGATCGCGACCTCGAGAAAGGCGATCGCCACGAGGATCCTCGTGGGGCTGAGCACGCCTGATGATCGACTATCTGCCAAGTCCGAAAACCGTAGCGTTGGTAGGGTGTTGCGTCAACCACTCGGTCAAAAACTAGGCCCATTCGGAAACGCACGCGATCCTGCAAGGGTGAAGGCCGGAATTGTCCTCGCCAGTCTTGTGTGTGCGGCCGCAAATGCGGGTCCGCTCGTCGTGATCGATCCGGGCCACGGCGGATCGAATGCCGGTGCGAAGGGGCCACTCTTGCACGAGAAGCAGCTGACGCTCGCGATCGCGCAGCAGGTCGCGGCGAAGCTGCGAGACAAGGGGATCACGGTGCAGCTCACGCGCACCGACGATCGGACGCTGACGTTGCGGCAGCGCGTGGAGATCGCGGACAAGGCGAACGCGGATCTGTTCATCTCGATCCACGCGAATGCATCGCCGCTGCGGAACCAGCGCGGCTACGAGACGTACGTGCTGACGACGAAGGGCGTGGATGTCGATGCGCGCGCGATTCGCAGCGAGTCGATGACGCCGCGCCCGGGTGTCGACGCCGAAATCGCCGCGGTTCTCGACGACGTCGAGCGCGGTGCTTCGCAGTGGGAAGCAGCGGATCTAGCCGCGAGAATCCAACGCTCGATCAAAGATCGCCGCGGGCCGGAAGGCGATCGCGGCGTGCGGCAAGACAGCGAGCATGTGCTGCTCGGAGCGACCATGCCCGCAGTTTTAGTCGAGGTTGGCTTCATCGATCATCCGATCGAGGGCAAGCAGCTCGCCGATCCAGCCGTCCAGAACCAGCTCGCGAACGCACTCGCTGAAGCGATCGAAGACCGCCTCGCGGACTGACCGTAAGCCTAAGCGTAAGCGTAAGCCCAAGCGGATCCGGAGGCAGAACCGTGCACGTGCACGTGCACGTGCACGTGCACGATCTCCGGAAACGAAAAAGGCCGCCCGGAGGCGACCTTTCAACTCAGCTCAGCGCGGGTATCCGCCGCCGCCACCTTGCGGAGGGTATCCGCCACCCTGCGGAGGATATCCACCGCCCTGCGGGTTGTATCCACCACCCTGCGGAGGATAACCGCCGCCCTGCGGAGGATAACCACCACCTTGCGGCGGGTAGCCACCACCCTGCGGCGGGTACTGCGCCGGCGGCGGCGCCATCGGACGCTCCGGCACCGTCCAACCCGACAGCGCACCGAAGCGGCTGATCGCGACGAATAGGATCCCGCCACTCACCAACACCATCGCCAACGCCTTCGCGATGCCCGACCACGCCGCGCTGTTGAACACGCCTTCGAGCAGGAAGTTCGCCGCGATCAGGGCGGAGACACCGAAGATCAACGCGATCGCGCCGAGGAAGTAACGCTCTTCCTGCTTCTGGCTGGACGCGTTCGTCCGCGGGAGGAGCAGCCGCAGCATCACCACGACGACCAACGCACCGACGATGATCGGCGGTAGGTCAGCCTTGATGGTCGAGCCGCCACCCTTGAGACCGCCCAGGATCTCGCCGAGCAGGTCTTGCAGGCCTAACGCGGCCATCACGATACCGAACAGCGTGAAGGCGAACATCACGAGCTTGATGCCGGCCTGCGTGTCGTCCTTCGAGAGGCTGTTGGCCCGGCCTCGATCGAGGGTGAGGAGGAGATAGCTTACGAGGACAAAACCGATGGCCAGCAATCCGGGAAGGATTGCGGTTATTGCGGCCTGCATAATTGCGAGTTCACGATCCACGAAGCCTCCCTCATCTCAGTTCAGTTGCAGATCAGCCTGTCGGCCGAGGTCCAACAGGGGCAGCAGGCGGATCCTGCGGATGCCAGATGTTGGTGTGTTGGTACTGAGAACTATCCATCAAGGTAAACCCGACAAACAAGGAAGCTGCACAAATTGCGCTCACAAAAATGACCGTGTGAAACAGCTTGTCGTAGCGCAAGTGCATGAAGAACAAGACAACTAGCGTCGCCTTGGTCACCGCGATCACCATGGCGATCGCCAGGTTGATGTTCGCGCCGAAGTCGACCTTCGTCGCGAGGACGGTGACGATCGTGAGTACCAACAGGGTCGTACCCGTCCCCAGCAGCGTCTTGATGCTGGCGACGTGGGAGATCCCATGCTCGTGGTCGTCGTGATGTGCGTGGTCGGCCATGGGGGTTCCTCAGTGGATCAGATAGAGGAGCGGGAATAGGAAGATCCAGATCAAGTCGACGATGTGCCAGTACAGCGCCGAGAAGTCGATCGGACCGAAATAGTCAGGCGTGAAGTGACCCTTGATCGCGCGGATCAGGAGCCAGATGAAGACCAGGATGCCGACCAAGACGTGGATGCCGTGGAGGCCCGTCATCGCGAAATAGATCGTGAAGAACATGTTCGTGTGCTCGGGCGGTGGGCCCAGCGACTCGATCTCGTGTTCTTCGTGCGTGGTCGGCTCGTGGATCGGATGGATGCCTTCGGCGGTGTGCGTGGTCGCCGCAACCTTGCCCGCATCCATCGGCTTCGCAGCTTCCGGCGCCTTGCAGGTCGCCTTGACCTTCATCTCGGGACGCTCTTCGCGATCGCCCCACTCGACGAGAATACCGATCGTCGGCTTGGTCGCCGCCGAGTGCGCGTGCTGATCCGGCGTGGTCGAATCCGGGCAGACTGCCGGCTGATACGCCGGGCGCCAGCACGGGAACTTCGGCGCCGCTTCCTTCTTCATCCCGGCGATGTCGGTCTCGCCCTTGTTCGCGTTCAGGATCTCGAGGAGCTCGTCCGGGCAACGGTTCGTGATCTTCTGCGGCGCGCCCGCGTCCTTCGACGAATCCTTCTCGTCGTACTTCACGACCGAGACGTCGCAATCGGCTTGGACACCTTCGAGTTTGAGATCGAGGTCGAGCTTGTCGACGTCGAAGCAGCCTTCCTTCGCCTTGCCGCCCGTATCGTTCGCCTTGAAGTCCCACACGACCGAGCCGGTCGTGCCCGCGCACTCGTTGCGCTTGGTCAACAGCTCTTCACCACCGGGCGAGACGCACGGATTGAAGTAGCGACCGAACAGGATGTGCTCGTGAATCTTGTGCGAGTACTCGATGTACTTGATGCCCAAGAACGTGCAGGCACACGCGATCGTCGTCGCGAGGCAGCCGATCAACAGCAACCGTTGACCGAGCTGCGCCGCACGCACCGCCCACGCGGCCGTGAGCGAGCTGAAGATCAGGACGGCGGTGTTGATCGCGCCGTACTTCACGTCGAGCCACTTGTGCGCGTACGAGTAGATCTCCGGGTGGTGGACCCGATAGAGCACGTACGCGACGAACAGCGCCGAGAAGAACAGCACTTCCTGCGCGAGGAACAGCCAGATGCCTAGCTTGCCGCTATCGAACTGGTGCTGCGCGTCGTCGTAGTGGTGCTGGATGAACCGGGACTGATTCCCGTGTCCATGATCGTCATGACCGCCAGACATTAGTGATGGCCTCCGCTCGACGGAATCGCCTTGCCCTTGTTCTCGGGTGCATCACTGATGCGTTCCCAACGATCGGGCTCGACTTCGACGAGGTCGTCGTAGTTGTAAAGCTCGTGCAGGACCGGCGGCGTCTCGAAGTTGAACAGCGTCGGCGGCGTGGGCGCCTGCCACTCGAGCGAGCTACCACCCCACGGGTTCCGCGGCGCCTTCTTGCCGGTCCAGAACGACGCCATCAAGTAGCAGACCGTGATGAACAGCGAGATACCGAGGATGAACGCGCCGATCGTCGAGATCTGATGGAAGATTTGATACTGCGGATCGTAGTCCCAGTAGCGACGCGGCATACCGCGAGCACCCATCACGAACTGCGGCAGGAACGTGGTGTTGAAGCCGACGAACACGCCGATCGCGCACATCTGGCCGAGCGACTCGTTGTACATCTTGCCCGTGAACTTCGGCCACCAGTGGTGAAGCGCACCCAAGAACGCGACGAGCGTCGAGCCCATCATGACGTAGTGGAAGTGCGCGACGACGAAGTACGTGTCGTGCAGGTGAACGTCGACGGACAAGATGCCTAGGAACAGACCGGTCAAGCCGCCGATCGTGAACAGCAGCAAGAACGACAGCGCGTAGAGCATGCCGGTCTTCAGCCGGATGTCGCCCTTGTAGAGCGTGGCGACCCAGTTGAAGACCTTGATCGCGGACGGGATGCCGACCGTGAACGTCAGCGCCGAGAACACCATGTTCGCGAGGCGGCTCTGGCCCGACACGAACATGTGGTGGCCCCACACGAGGAACGACAGCAGCGCGAGCGACAGCGACGAGTACGCGATGAAGCGATATCCGAAGATCGGCTTCCGCGCGTAGGTGCTGATCAGCTCGCTGATCACGCCCATGGCCGGGATGATCATGATGTAGACGGCCGGGTGCGAGTAGAACCAGAAGAAGTGCTGGAACAGCACCGGGTCGCCACCGAGCGTGGGATCGAAGATACCGATGTGGCCGAACCGCTCGACGGTGAGCAGCATCACCGTGATGCCGAGCACCGGCGTGGCGAGCACCTGCATGATCGCCGTGCCGTAGATCGCCCAGATGTTGAGCGGCAGCTGGAACCAGCCCATGCCCTGCGGACGGAACTTGTGGATCGTCACGAGCATGTTGAGACCCGTGAAGATCGAGCTGAAGCCCAACAGGAACACGCCCATCGTGGCGACCATGACGGCCGTCTTGGTCTCGAGCGAGTACGGCGTGTAGAGCGTCCAACCGGTGTCGAGGCCACCAAACGGGATCGTCAGGATCAGCATCGTCGCGCCGACGAGCCAGAGATAGAACGAGCTCAGGTTGAGGCGCGGGAACGCGACGTCGGGTGCACCGAGCTGGATCGGCAAGATGATGTTGCCGAGCGCGGCCGGGATGCCGGGGATGATCACGAGGAACACCATCACCGCGCCGTGCAGCGTGAAGAACTGGTTGTACGTGTCCGCGCCGACGATCGTCTTACCGGTCGTGAACAACTCGGTGCGGAGCAACAGGGCGAACGCGCCGCCGAGGAGCAGCGCGAACAGGATGCCGAACAGGTACATCATCCCGATCCGCTTGTGATCGAGCGTCAATGCCCAGCTCTTCCAGCCCTTGGTGACGTGCAAGAAGTCCGGCTCGTTGACCGGCCCTTGCGGGAGGCTCTTCAGTGATTCGGGGAATGCTTCGGTCGCCATAGATTTTCCCTCGTTACTGCTTCAGCGACTTGATGTAGGCGATGAGGCCGTTTAGCTCGACATCCTTCAACTGACCCTCGAATGGAGGCATCGTGTTGGGGAAGCCAGGCCGCGACTTCTTCTGCGGGTAAAGGATGGATTCGCGGACGTAGTTCTCGTCCATCGTGACGGTGCCGTCGGTGAGCGTGATCGTCTTGCCCCAGTCCGGCTGCTTCCACGACGGACCGACACGCGCCGAACCATCGACGGTGTGACACGACGAGCAGCCCTTCTTGTCGTAGAGCATCTTGCCGAGCTCGACGGGCGGCATCTTCAACTGGTCCTGGATCTTGTCGTCGAGATACTTCTCGTACTCGGCGAGAATCCTTGTGCACCACCACGACCGCGCGGCGGTTGCAGTGGCCGGACTTCGGATCGACGTCGAGACACGCCATCTGCGCGTGGCTCGTGCCGCAGTACTCCGCGCACGTCAGGCGATACGTTCCGGGCCGCTCGGCCTGGAACCACGCGTACGTGTAGCGGCGCGGCACCACGTCTTGCTTCACGCGCATCGCCGGCGCGTAGAAGCTGTGGAGCACGTCCTTCGACGTCATCACCAGACGAACCGGCACACCCGCGGGGATGTGGAGATCCGAATCGGTGACGCCGTTCTGGTGCGTGAACTGCCAGTTCCACCGCCACGCGAGCACGTTGATCTCGACGGCTTTTTGCGGCGGCGTGACGACTCGGATGTACGAGTGCCAGCCGTACCAGAACAAGAACACGCAGATGATCGTCGGGATCACGGTCCACGTGATCTCGAGGACGTCGTTGTGCGCGGCGCTCGGCTCGGCCTTGTGGCCCGGGCGATGGCGGTACTTGATAACGAAGTAGACGACGGCGACTGCGATCGCGATGAAGAAGAACGTGCTCAGCGCGAGCACGGCGTAGAACATCATGTCGGATTCGTCGGCGGCGCTGTTCACCGCTTTCGGCATCCAGAACGTGCCCTCTTCTTCGATCGGCTTGTTCGCGAGCTGGTCGTACCAAGCGACACCGACGGGCGTACCCGGGGGACCTGCGTTCGCGCCAGCCGGAGCCGCCGAGCCCGCGGCTGAACCGCCAGCCGGGTTCGACGCGGAGGCCGACCCAGCCGAGCCGTTCGACCCGTTGTCCTTGTCCATCGGCACGCCGTTCGAACCGGCGTCTGCGCCGTGTCCTTTATCGACGCCCGATCCAGCCGAGCCTGCGGCGGAGCCGGCTGTTGCCGAACCCGCAGCTGATCCAGCAGCAGCAGAGCCAGCGCTGCCTGCTTGCTGGGCAAATGCCGAGCTCGCACAGAACAACGCGATGAGAATTGGCAGTACTCGTTTCATGTTTCACTCACTTCGTGAGGCCGACGGTGCTTCCGCAGAAACACCGCCAGTCCGACACCGGAGAGCAGAGCAACGATCGCAGACGCTGCAGCGAGCCGCAGCGCGAGAACTCCCGCATGCGCGTGTGAATTCGCATCCGGGTCGTAGTGATAGCAACGATTCATGAAGCCGACGGCCGTGGCCGACTCGTGCGTGCCCGCCTTCGTGATCGACTCGCGCATGACCTGCGTGTCGAAGTCGATCCCGTAGACGTACCGAGTCACCACGCCCGACGATGCCAGAAAGATCAGCGCCGCGGGATGCGCCCATTCAGCGCGCTCCTTGATGTACATGTACGAAAATCCCACAGCGTCCGCGACGCGCTTGATTTGCGCCGGGTCGCCCTGGGTCTCCGCCACGAGGAACGTCCAGCCGGCTTTCGCCTGCTCCCGTTGATCCTCGGGCAGTCGCGCGAGGTACTTGTCGCGCATCTTCTGGATCTTCTCGATCGGCTCGTTCGGTTCGAGATCGATCGTCACGATCCGGAACTGCGAGCCAACGCGAAGGTACTTGTTGTCGAACTTCTCGCCGACGAGCGGCAACGCCTTCGACAACCCGTTCAACTGCAGGCTGCACAGCATCGGGCAGTCCGAATAGTTGAACGTGAGGATCACGGGCAGCTCGCCCTTCACCAGATCCGACAACGCGACGTGCGCGCCGTCGGCCGTGCGGAACCGTGCATCGAGCGGAATCTGCGCGCCGAGCTTCTCGTTGACCGTGACGCCATCACCCTTCCAGGTTTGCGCGGTCAACACCCGATCATCGGGCACCGGATTCGACGCACTCGGATTCGTAGACGCGGCCGTGCCATCGGGATGCGCATTCGCATGCGCCCCCAACGCCGTCAGAGCGACGACGATCAGCGCAGTATTAGTGCGCATGACCTCCGGGCGCGAGCTTCGCGGAACCCTGGCCCGCGCCGCTTGCCGGTCCTGCACCTGCACCACCGCCACCACCTGCATTCGCGGGCGCGACGCCGGTCGGCGACTGATGAACATCCGGCGAGCCACCGGCGTTCGAACCTGCACCCGAACCGTTTCCGGCAGCGGGTGTAGCGGCCGAGCCCGAGCCTGCGCCCGAGCCCGAGCCCGTTCCGGGAGCGGGTTCCGTTGCCGGTGCGGGAGCCGCCGGTTTCTCCGGAGCCTTACCACCCTTGCAACCACCGACGAGCTTGTCGTCCGTGATGAGGACGCCCGGCGCCGCGATCGCGGTCGTGTGCGTCTGCGTGCAATCCGGTCCGAGCAACGCCGTCTTGTCCGGGTTCGCGATGATCGCTTCCATCGCCTTGTCGATCGTCGTGTGCGTCGGATCGTTCACCGCGAGGTGATCCATCTCCGCCGCCTTGTGCGACTTCGCCGTGGTGTCCTGGCCACCGTAGTCGGCCATCGTTTGCACTTCGCTCGTGTCGTTCATGTAGAACGCCTGGAGCGCCGTGATCGTCACGTAGACCATCACCGCGCCGCAGATGCCGACGACGACAACGCCGATCGTGTTGAGACTGTCGGGATTACGCTTGGGTCCGCCTGACATCTTGATCTCCTAGAGCTGCTCGTGGGCCAGCGATAGGCCGAGCGTTGGATCCTTCACGGGGATCAGGTTGCCGGTCAGGTTGCGGCCGATGCCGGCGAGCAGGATGCCGACCAGCGCGAACCACACGGTGATGTCGACCGGCGTGAACCCGACGTGGTGCAGCGCGATCTGATTCGAGAGCGGACCCTCGATCAGCGTGGTGCCGCCGTGCGTCGCGTACGTCCAGTCGTACTCCGGCATGATTTGCCAGTACATGTCGAGCCAGTGGAACACGAGCTGCCAGACGCTGAAGAACACGAGCGCCGGGACGATGCGCTTGGTCCAGCGCGACATCAGGAACACGAACGGGAACGCCCAGTAGCCGACGAGGATCGCAATGGACACCCACTGCCACTCGCCGAACATCCGGTATTTGTACCAGACGGTCTCTTCCGGCATGTTGCCGTACCACTGCAGCATGAACTGGCTGAACGCCGTGTACGCCCAGAAGAACGTGAAGGCGAACA
The DNA here is from genome assembly GCA_047600425.1 of Kofleriaceae bacterium. Classification (GTDB taxonomy): domain Bacteria; phylum Myxococcota_A; class Polyangia; order Haliangiales; family Haliangiaceae; genus JABFXX01. The sequence continues at coordinate 2,219,714 of JASGLC010000001.1, forward strand.
TCCACTTGCCGATGTCGTGATAGTGCTCCTCGGTGATCGAGTGGGTCAGGCGACCGTTGCGCTGTAGCCAGAGCACGATCAGGCCGAGCGCGGCGAACGCGCCGACGTTGCCCGAGCCCCAGAACATGACGCCGTAGATCGTCGAGTACCACTTCGGCGCGAGCGACATGATCACGTCCATCGACAGGAGGCACGTCGTGAACGCGAACAGGATCATCGCCGGGCCCGAGGCGCGACGTAGCGTCACGCTGATCTTCGGATCGCCCGATTCGTCCTGCTCCTTCGACTTCTTCGCGAAGTAGTAGCTGATGCCGGAGAGGATCGCTCCGTAGATCACGTAGCGCACGAACCACGCGCCCGGCGACAACCAGCCGAGCTTGTGCTGCAGCGTGGGGTTGAGCGCTTCGTTGTGCGCGCCGTCGGCGCCGGTGGTCCAGTAGTAGAGACCCTTGTTACCGGCGACGACGGGGATCGCGAAGCCGAGGCCCGCGATGAAGATCAGTGGGAACGCGTTCGTGATCGCTTCCGCGATCCGGCGAACGACGGTCGACCACCGGCTGCGCGTGAGGTGGTGCAGGAGCACCAGCCACAGCATGCCGATCGCGATCGACACGATGAACGTCCAGCCCACGACGTACGCGTGGAGGAACCGGCGCCAGTTGTCGCCGACCATCGAGCCCAGCACGATCGAGATGATCATGAACAGGATGAAGATGCCGCCGCCGGCCTTCATCATCGTCGAGCCGAGCTTGCCCGCCTTGTACTTCTCGTCGGGGTGCAGTGCTTTGGTGAGGCTCACGGCTGACCTTCCTTCTTCTCGTTCGCGAGCGCGAGCTGCGAGCGTTCGAGTGCGCGGACGTACGCGACGATCGCCCAGCGATCCGCCGCAGGAATCTGCGCCTTGTAACCCATCATCGTCGACGACGCGGCCTTGGTGCCCGGCGCGCCGTTCGTGATCGTCGCGAACAATTGACCGTTCGGAATCGCGATCACCGACCCGGCCGGATCGACCAGGTTACGCGCGAGCCAGTTACCGCCGCCTTCCTTCACGCGGGTCGGCACCATGCCCTGGCCTTGGCCATCGTAGCCGTGGCACGGCGAGCAGTAGATGTTGTAGCGAGCTTGGCCGCGCTTCAGCAGCTTCGTATCGACGACGAACGGCTTGCCGCGCAGATCCGGCGTCAGGTTCGGGACGTCCGGGTAGTTCGCCGGGAAGCCGGTGATCGACGTGCCGCCGGTCTCTTGCGTGAGGCCGAGATAGAACGTGGTGTCCGACTCGAGCCAACCGCGCGGGATGGTCCCGTCGATCTCACCGCGGTTCGAGCGACCGTCTTGGAACAGGTCGTTCGCGGTGTCCGACTTGAACTTCGGTTGGAAGTCCATGTCCGGGAAGATGTGGATGTGCGGCTCGCTCGAGTGCGAGTTGCGCGCCTTCGCGGCGATCGCGAACGGCACCAGGGCGAACGCCGTCGACGCGACGATGAACGCCATGATCCACTTCGGCATCTGCTTCTTCTCGGGGTTCGCGTCGAGGTAGATCGGCTCCACCGCGATCGCGCCCGCGCCCTCGAGCAGCGCCTTAGTCTTCTCGATGTCGAAGCGCTTATCCTTCGCATCGATCCCGAGGAACATGCCGTCGTCCGTCACGCGCAGGAACCGGTCGCTGCGGAACAGCGGGTGCCAGACCTGCGGGAGCTTGTTCAGCGCCCACATGCCGAAGAACGACGTGAGCACGGCGAGGAGAATGCCGCACTCGTACGCGATCGGGATGTTCGCCGGAATCGACCACGTGGGCTTACCGGAGATGTTCCACGTCCACGCGTGAGCGTTCGCGTACCACTGCAGGAGCAGGCCGCCGACCGCGCCGGTGAAACCACCGCCGAAGATCAACAGCGGGAGGATCGTGCGCTTGATCCCCATCGCCGGATCCATGCCGTGGATCGGGAACGGCGTGTACGCGTCGAACTCGGAGTAACCCGCGTCCTTCACCTTGCGCGCGGCTTCGACGAGCTCGCCCGGGGTGTCGTACTCCGCGAGGTAACCGTAGAGCTCGCCCGCTTTGAAGTGCTCGCCGCTTTCATGCGACGGCTCGTGCGGTTGCTCGACAGGCGTGGCCGGCTTCTCGGCCGCTTCTTCCGAAGGATTTTCGTCGGTCGACATGATTAGTGACCACCCTTTCCGGCGTGCGCCTCGTCGGACGCGCCCTTGACTTCGCTAATCGCGACGACCGGGGCGAACCGGAAGAACAGCAGGAAGAACATCATGAACATTCCGATGGTGCCGACGAACACGCCGACGTCGTAACGAGTCGGGTGGTAGTAGCTCCACGCGGACGGCAGGAACGAACGAGCGAGCGACGTCGCGATGATGACGAAGCGCTCGAACCACATGCCGATGTTGATGAAGATGCAGAGGACCCAGATGACCTTGTTGTTGTTCTTGACCCAGTTGGACCAGAAGAACTGCGGGATGAGCACGTTGCAGCTGACCATCGCGAAGTAGGCCCACCAGAACGGACCGAACGCGCGGCTGATGAACGTGAAGCTCTCGAACGGGTTACCCGAGTACCAAGCGATGAAGAACTCGGTGCCGTACGCGAGACCGACCATCATGCCGGTGGCCAGCATGATCTTGCACATCGCGTGGATGTGAGCCTGCTTGATGATGTGCTGCAGGTTGAACAGGTAGCGCAGCGGGATGAGGAGCGTGAGCACCATCGCGAAGCCACTGAAGATGGCGCCGGCGACGAAGTACGGCGGGAAGATCGTCGTGTGCCAACCCGGCAGCTGCGACGTCGCGAAGTCGAACGAAACGACCGAGTGGACCGAGAACACCAGCGGCGTGGCCAGACCCGCGAGGATCAGGTACGCGCGCTCGTAGCGGTGCCACTGGCGAGCCGAACCGCGCCAGCCGAGGCTGAGAATTCCGTAGATCAGCGCCTTGATGTTGTTGCCCTTGCTCGCGTTGCGATCGCGGAACGTCGCGAGGTCAGGGACGAGGCCCATGTACCAGAAGAGGAGCGACGTGGTGAGGTACGTCGAAACCGCGAACACGTCCCACATGAGCGGGCTGCGGAACTGCGGCCACATCGAGCCCATGTCGTTCGGCAGCGGCAACATCCACCAGGCGAACCACGGACGACCGGTGTGGAGCAGCGGGAAGATACCGGCGGCCATGACGGCGAAGATCGTCATCGCCTCGGCAGAGCGGTTGATGCTGACGCGCCAGCTCTGACGCGTCAGGTAGAGAACGGCGGAGATCAGCGTTCCGGCGTGACCGATACCGATCCACCAGACGAAGTTCGTGATGTCCCATGCCCAGCAAACGGTGTTCGAGTTTCCCCAAACGCCGATGCCGCGCGTGACGACGACGTAGATGCTCCAGATGCCCCACCCGAACAGGATCACGGCGATCGTGAGCGCCACGAGCCACGCTTTGTGCGGCTTCGGCGATTCAGCGATCCACGAGACGTCGCGGGTGACTGCACGGAATGCTTCACGCGCTTTGCCGGGCGCGTTCACATCACCGTGGTCATGACCATCGGCGGTTGCTTCAGCGGTGCTCATTCTTTACCTCCGGTCTTCGCGGCCGGTTCGAGCTTCGGATTCGGGTTGCGAACACGCGCGAGGTAGCGCGTGCGCGGCTTGGTGTAGGTCTCCGGGAGGAGCGCGTAGCTGCGGCGATCGCCGACGCCATCGCGAACCGCGTGGAGCTTGGCAACGCGCGACTCGCGATCCGACAGATCGCCGAACACGATCGCTTCGGTCGGGCACGCCATCTGGCACGCCGTCTCGATCTCGCCGTCCGGAATCGGTTGGTCGATCTTCGCGTCGCGTTGGCCGGCGCGAATCTGCGCCTTCACGCGGATCTTGCCCTGCTGGATGCGCTGCACGCAGTACGTGCACTTCTCCATCACGCCGCGCATACGCACCGTGACATCCGGGTTGAACAGCAGGCGGCGGACCTTTTCACGCGCCTCGCGGAACTCCGAGTTCCAGTCGAGGAAGTTGAAGCGGCGCACCTTGTACGGGCAGTTGTTCGCGCAGTAGCGCGTGCCGATGCAGCGGTTGTACGCCATGTCGTTCAGACCTTCGTCCGAGTGCGACGTGGCGCCGACCGGACAGACCTGCTCGCACGGTGCGTTCTCGCACTGCTGACACGCGACGGGCTCGTGAACGACCTGCGGGTCATCCGGCGATCCCGTGAAGTACCGATCGATGCGGATCCAACCCATCTCGCGGTTGTTGATCACCTCTTGGCGACCGACGACCGGGATGTTGTTCTCCGACTGACACGCGACCATGCAGGCGTTGCAGCCGGTGCAGGTCGACAGGTCGATCGCGAGGCCCCAACGGTGGCCCTTGTACTCGTGCTCTTCGAACAGCGAGAGGTGGCGCGCCGGTGCCGCGTTCGGCTTCGACGCGTCGATCTCGTCATCCCAGAACTCGGCCTCGGGCTCCGCGGTCCAGTTCGGCTTCGAGGCGAGCTCTTGCGTGGTGGTCACGCGGATGAGCGGGTGCTCGCCACCGACGACGCGACGGGTGACTTCCTTATCGAAGCCGCCGTCGTACTTCATCATCGTCGCCTGGCCCGGGTTGTAGCTCCAGTGATCCTGGATCTCGGCCAGCTCGTACTTCTTGCCGGTCGCCGTCACCTGCGCGCCCGTCGCGAAATCGAAGCTCGCCGTCGAGCGCACCTTATAGGTGTCCCAACCGACGACGCGCTTACCCGGCATGTCGCCGACGTTCTTCGGATGCTGCGAGACGTGACCCGCTTGCGTGCGGCCACCGCCGAGGACGAGGCCGATCGAGTACTTCGCTTGACCCGGCATCGTGTACGCGGGCAGCTCGACCGACTTGTCGCCGACCTTCACCGAGATGACGTCGCCGTTGTCGATGCCGAGCACGGTCGCCGTCTCCGGCGCGACGAGTGCGTAGTTGTCCCAGGTCACCTTCGTGAGGAAGTCCGGGGTCTCCCACAGCCACGCGTTGTTCGCGAACCGGCCGTCGTACGTGAAGCTCGACATGTGGAACACCACTTCGAGCTCCGCCTTGCCGCGCTTGCTTCCCGTCAACTGCGACGGCTTGAGCGGCGGCACCGCGATCGTGTCGACCGTCAGGCCCGACACCGGCGTCGCCGCGGTCTTCGCGACGAAGCCATCGTGCAGGTTCTGCTTCCAGCCGGTGATCGTGCGAGCGGTGTGCTCCGCCTGCATCAACACGTTGCCCGACTCTTCCGAGCCGAGCAGCAGCGACGCGAGCTCCATCGACGACAGGCCGTTGTAGAGCGGCGCGATGAGCGGCTGCGCGATCGTGATCGTGCCGTCGTACGCACGCGCGTCGTTCCACGCCTCGAGGAAGTGCGCCTTCGGGACGTGCCACGAGGTCTTCTGCGAGGTCTCGTCGGCGTATTCCGACAAGTGGATCGACGTCGGCACCTTGGTCAGCGCGCCGGCGAAATCGAGATCCGCCGGTGCGTCGTAGACCGGGTTACCGCCGAGGATGACGAGCGTCTTCACCTGGCCGGCGTTGATGTCCTTCACCAGCTGCGTGATCGACTCGAGGTGCGACGGACGGTCCGCCCACGGATCCTCGATGTAATCGAGCGTGGTGCCGACGGCGCCGATCGCCTGGTTGATCTTCGCGACGAGCGCGTGAACCTCGGGCGGTTGACGACGGCCGGCGATGATCACCGACTTGCCGTTGTTCGCCTTGAGCTCGTCCGCGAGCGCTTCGAGGAACGCCTTGGTCTTGCCTTCGTTCAGGAACTCCGCGGCCGGCTTCGCGCCACCACCGAGTGCGGCGTCGAGCGCCATGACGAACGGCAGTGCGAGCTCGCTACGGAGCGGCAGGCGGTGATCCGCCATCGCGCCGGTGTTCGAGAAGATCGACTCGACGGCGTACAGGCGCGACATCGTGCCGGGCACGTTGTTGACGGCCTTGCGCGACTTCGAGAAGTCACGCGAGTACTTCATCGACGCCGGGTGCTCGACGAACAGGTCGCAGTCGATCGAGACGATCGTCATGCACTGGTCGAGCTTCGCGATCGGACGCAGCGGGCGCTTGAACGCGAGCTTGGTGCCGGCGCGCTCGTTGTCCCACGAGATCGGCTCGTACTCGTGCCACTTGACGCCCTTGCCCGCGAGCTTGTTGCGCAGGCCTTCGAGCGTGGGCGAGCTCGACGCTTCCGCGAGGATGCGCGCGCCGCCAGCGTCGATCGCCTTGCGCACGTCGCCGAGCGCGAGCTTGAACTGATCCATCGACGCGGCCTTGCCAGCCGCGAGCGGTTGGGTCGAGCGATCCGGGTCGAACAGGTGAAGGATCGACGCCTGCGCGAACGTGTGCGCACCGGCGTGCTTCTTCGTTCCCGCGACGACACCGCCACCCGCGAATGGGTGCTCGGGGTTGCCGTCGAGGTGAATCGGCCGACCTTCGTACGACGTGGCGATCAGCGGATGCACCGCGCCGCCGAGCTCGTACACCGTGGCGTACTGCAGGGTCTGCGACGGCGTCTGATCTTCGGGCCGCTTCGCGAGCGGAACGATCTCTTCCTTCTCGTAGCGACGGCAACCCGACGCGACCGCGCCGATGCCGGCGAGGCCCATCGATGCGCCCATGAGGTGGAAGAAGTTGCGGCGCGAAAGCGGATCCGCGGGCGGCGGCTGATCGCTGCCCGGCATGAACTCTTTCTTCGTCAGGCCCTGCTGTTGCCAATCGGCTTTGCCAGCGAGCTCCTTGAGCGACTTCCAGTATCCGTGCTCCGGCGTTGCCGGAACCGGTTGAATGACTTCCGCTTCGACGTGCTGTTGCTCGTCGTGCGAATGCGTTTCGTTTGGTTCTTTAGCCGACATCGTTGATCACCGGTGGCAGGTGGAGCAGTAGATCGGGGGCTTCACGTTGTTGCGGTCACGCACCGTCTCGCCTTCTTTTTCCTGGCGATGCGGGACGGACTTCGGATCGTCGTAGCCCATCTTCGTGATGTTCTCCGGCTCGCGCAGATTCGGAGTCGGGTTCTTGTGGCAGTTGATGCACCACTCCATCGTCAGCGGCTTGGCCTGATAGACCTTGACCATCTGATCGATGCGGCCGTGGCACGTCTCACAACCGACCGCCGCATTCACGTGCGCTTGGTGGTTGAAGTAGACGTAGTCCGGAAGGTCGTGCACGCGCGTCCAGCGCAGCGGCTCGTTCTCGGCAAATGCCGCGCGCACCGGCGCGAGCAGATCCGAGTCCTTCTTCACCTGCGAGTGACAGTTCATGCAGGTGGTGGGCGGCGGAATCGACGCCTTCGCCGACCGCTCGACCGTGTTGTGGCAGTACCGGCAATCGATACCGAGCTCACCGGCATGCAATGCGTGCGAGTACGGCACCGGTTGATCCGGTTGGTAGCCGATGCGGATCGCTTCCGGCGTGACGCCGTAAGCAATCAACACGATCAGATAAACGGGCGCACCCAGCGCCAGTAGGCTGATCCACTTCTTCAGCGTCTCGGTCCATTCAGGAAATTCGAATCTGGCCATAAGGCTCCTGCTAGCGGCCCGTTTTCATCATGGTTCCCATGTACTTCGCAAGGTTATGGCCCCGCGATTTCGGTGAGATCACCGACGCTGAGCGCGGCGACTACGATGCGTGGATCGCACACTTCGTCGGAGACTGCGCTGCGACAAATTCCCGCGTCGATCGCGCGCGACAATTCACCGCACGTCTTCACGCGTGAGGTGCGGCGGACTGACGCAGGGTCAGCGGCAGAGTGTGTCGGTGTTGTGGCTGCTCTTCGCGCTGATCGTGATCGCGCTGGTCGCGGTCACAGCGACTCGGATCGCGGCGAAGAAACCGCCGGTTATCGAAGCGCCATCGATCGTCGGCGTCGACGCGGTGCGTGGCGAAGGCGAGCGTGGTCCGCCGCTCCCCGTGATCTTGGTGCACGGCCTCTTCGGCTTCGATCGGATGGGTCGGATCGAGTACTTCAATGGCATCGCGCGTCATCTCGAGACGCTCGGTTGTCATGCCCACGCGGTGAAGCTCGCTCGTGCGGCGTCGGTCCCGGAGCGTGCGCGGATGCTGGTCGATGCGATCGAGTCGTTGGGACACGCTCGCGTCGACCTGATCGCGCATTCGATGGGTGGGCTCGACGCGCGCTACGCGATCACGCATATGGGCTTGGGGACGAGAGTCCGATCGCTCGTGACCGTGGGGACGCCGCATCGCGGTTCGCCGATCGCGGATCTCGCGACCGATGGTCCGTTGGGAATCGCGCGGCGTGCGTTGAGCGCGGTCGGCGTTCAAATGGAGGCGGTCGATTGGCTGACCACGACGGCCCTCGAGCGCTTCAATAAAGAAGTGCCCGATGTCGATGGCGTTCGCTATGCGTGTGTCGTCGGTGGCATTCGCGAGGCGACCACACCGGTGCCGCTCGCGATCCAACCGGTGCACGCGTATCTCCGTCGGGTTTCGGGCGCGAACGATGGTGTGGTGCCGATGAGCTCGCAGTATTGGGGCGAGACGTTGGCGGAGATCGAAGCCGATCACTTCGCACAGATCGGTTGGCATCTCGGGCGGCGCACGTTCGATGCGAACGGGCTCTACGCGTTCGTGATCGCGCGGCTCGGCGATCATCCCGCCGTCAAAGCTGCTTAATGTAGCGACGGAAACGTGTAGCCCGTGGCGGCTTCGATCGCGGCGACCGTGGTTTTGTATTTGCTCCACGAGTCGTTCTCGATCCCGGCGATGTTCGGCATCAGCACGGCTTCGATCTGATGATCGGTCGCGGTCGCGAGCGGCTCGCCGGTCGGCACGAACACGACGACCTTCCAGGTGTGCGTCGGGATCGGGATGCGCTGCGTGGGATCCGTCGTCGCGCCGAGATCGTTGCAGCCATCATTCGCGGTGCGCGGCAGATGCGTCATGCATGGCGCCGGTAACACCGGACCGCTGAGCTCGTACGCGTCCATCTGCTTGCCGTAGAGCTGCACTTTGTATTGGACGTACTTCTCGAAGTCGAACCACACGCCGCGATTGAGATCCGGCGTCTGCGGCACGACGTTCGAGATCACGAACGTCTGGATGTTTTGATCCTCGGTTTGCGTCCGCTCTTCGGACCGCAACATGTGGCCGCGGTCGTAGCCGCTTCGATTGTATTCGTCGGTGTCGGGATGGAACCAGTCGGCCGGTAGCGTGGTGTCCGGATAGAACGGACCGGCGTAGCGTTCGGCCGGACCGAAGTCGCTCGGCGTGGTCAGGTAGCTGACCCAGTTCGCCGAATTGTGATCGTGGTTGTACGACTCGGCGAATTGATCGTGGATGAGGAGGTAGTCGTCGGCGGGCGAATCGTCGACGGGAATCCCGAGTTGGAGGTGCTTCGACATCGGATCGGTCGGCGCGCCGGTCGGATCGAATACGCCGCTGATCTCGACGGCGGCATCGGGTGGTGTGGCGTCGGGTTCGATCTCGGCGGGTGGGGTCGAGCACGCGGCGATGAAGAGGACGGCCAGGGTTCGCATGCGCGCATTGCGCCGGATCGTTGGCTATACGTCCAATCGATAATTTGTATCGCCATGATACGTTCGACGTATGGAGCTCGGGCACCTCGCGCACTTCGTCCAGGTCGCCCGTTATCGCAACTTCACGCGGGCGGCGAAGGCGTTGCGCGTGCAACAACCATCGGTATCGCGTGCGGTGAAGCTGCTCGAAGAATCGCTCGGCGTGCAGCTGATCATTCGCAAGCCGCGCGCGCTGTCGTTGACCGCGGCCGGCGAACGCGTGCTCGAGGCGGCGACGCGCTTATTCGACGAGGCCGACCACATCACGAAGCTCGCGCGCGAAGCGAGTGGCGATCTGCGCGGGCCGGTCCAGATCGCGGCGGCGGGTGCGATCGCGTCGCGGCTCGTGCCGGATGCGATCGCGGCGATCGTGACGAAGCATCCCGAGGTCTGGCCGATGGTGATCGCGGGTCCGGCGGCGATGGCGATGGAGCGGATCGCGCGCGGCGATCTCGAGCTCGGCCTGTTCTTCTATGTCGGGCGCGCGCCGAAGACGTTGAAGGTCGAGCCACTGATCGATGTCGACTTCCATCTCGTCGTGCGGCGCGATCGCGCGCGTGATCGCGCCACGCTCGCGTCGTTCATCGGCAGTCGCGAGATCGATGACGAGCGCGCGCGGGCGTTCCCCACGCTCGAGTTGCTCCGCCAGATCGTGCCGGAGGCGAAGATCCGGATCTCGACGAACGATACCGAAGCGCACCTGCGGATGGTCCGCGCAGGTTTGGGCGTGTCGGTGTTACCGAGGTTCGTCGTCGCGGACGGGTTGCGCTCGGGCGAGCTCGTCGACGTTCTGCCGACCGCCCGGCTCGCGTTTCCGTTGCTCGTCGTGACGCCCGCGCGGCGCGAGCCCTCGCAGCCAGCGAGCGCGTTGCTCGCGGCGATCGCGGACCGCCTCGCGATCGACCGCACGACGGATGTGAAGCGGCGACGGCGCTAGAAGTGTCGCGATTTGGTACGCGACCGGAGGCCTCGAGCGGGCTCGGTCCGGCATGGATGTCGAAGTCAAAGCCGCGCTCGAGTTCAAGACCGCAGGCGCCCTCGAGAAGGCGATCCTCGCGTTCGACGACCAGGCCTACCAGGGGTTCTTCGACAGCGGGATCTGGGCGCGAACCGGGGCGTACGCGACCTGTGACACCGGCTTCGAGATCGAGCCGGATTGTGACTACGAGCGCGCGTTCCGGACGATCGCGAAGACCGCGATCGGGGGCACGATCGAGCTGCGCGATCGGCGCGAGAAGACGATCGCCCGCTTCGACCGGCAAGGATCGAAGTGGCAACGCTCGATCGTGAAGACGTTCGGCGGCGAGACGAAGAAGCTCCTCGCCGCGTGGAAACCAAAGCTCGCCGCAGCGAGCGCGGACGTGGCCGCCGCCGAAACCAAGGCAGCGAAGGCCGGCAAAGCGACGAACGTCGCGATCGACGTGGGCCTCAACGTCACTGCGGCCGCGTGGTGCGCCGATGGCAACCTCGCGATCGCGACACCGAAGCGCGTGCGGTTCTACACGCCGGCGGGCAAGCAACTCGCCGAGCACACGATCGATGACTACGCGGTCAAGTGGCTCTCGGATCTGCACGCGCTGCCGACCGGCGGTGTGGTCGCGTTCAATCGCGAGGCGGGCAAAGCGCTCGCGATCGTGACGCGAGAGCGGGCAACCATCGTGAATGGCTTCACCGACGACGGCGGGATCACCGGCAACCTCGTCGATCGCGACGGCGTGACGGTCGCGTGGGGCGGCGTGTGCGTGAACGTGCTGGACAAGGGCAAGCTCCGCCGCGTCTACACCGCGAAAGACGGCCAGATCTTCACCGCGATGCCGTGGCAAGGCGGCGTGCTCGCATCGACGTCGGACGACGCGACGTTTCACACGATCGCCGGCAAGCAACGCTGGAGCGCGAAAGCGGACGCCGTGATCAGCACGCCCGAGCTCGCGATCACGAGCGATGGCTCGAAGATCGCGCTTCGCAACGCCGCCGGCAAAGCGGTGCGCACGTTGACGTCGAAGGGCCCGGGACGCGCGCCGTCGTTTCAGATGCCGAAGCGCGCGTGGGTCGTCGAGGGCGATCGGTTGTTCGTCGCGAACGATTCGATCGAAGAGTGGGACCTCACGACGGGCAAGCTCGTCGCGCGTGCCGCGCTCGAGAGCCGGTTCGTCCATCTGTGCGGCTGTGCGCGCGTCGCCGGCATGACCGCGGTGTGGGCGGATCGACCGATCTTGGATAGCAAGGATCGCGATTCGCGCGTGATGTTCGTCTCCGGCGACAAGATCGTCGATTCGTTCGACGCCAAATCGGACGTGCTCGAGGGCATCAACCTCGACGACCACACGCTCGCCGTGCGCACGAAGACGAAGATCTTCGTGTGGCGCGATGGCAAGGTTCAAACGCTCGGTGGGCAACGCGGGATCGCGGCGTTCTGCGCGACGCCGACGGGCCTGATCTCGGTCGGCACCGACAAGACGGTTCGCGTCTGGACGCTCTGATATCGTCCGCGCATGCGAAGTATGGCGGCGGTGTTCGTGATCGCGGCGTGTGGTGGCGGAAGCAACGAGCCCGCTCATCCGCAGCCGTCGGCGCAACCGGAGATCTACCCGGGTGTGATGTCGAAGTCGGGCAAGCAGGCGTACAAGATGGCGCCGAACCTCCTCGAGCAATACCGGCTCACTGGAGATAAAACGATCACGCCACCCGCCGAGGAGAAGGCGAGCTTCAGGGGGCGCACGTACGGCTCGTACAAGTTCTGCCTCGACGAAACCGGCCACTACGAGAGCGGCGTGATGTTGCGATCGACTCGCCTGCCCGGCTACGACGCACGGATCGTCCGAGAGATCATGTCGTGGACGTACAAGCCCGTGCTCGTCAACGGTGCGCCGGTCCCGGTCTGCACCGCAGTCACGTTCATCTACACGCAGCGCTAAGGTCGCGCCGGCGCGAGCGCACGCGGCGGGACTTTGCGCGTCGACAGGATGTTGCCCTGCAACACGTTCACGGCCACCGGCGGCGTCAGCTCGTACGCGAAGCCACGCGTATCGATCGATGCCTTGAACACCTCGTTGTTGTGCCGCACGAACCGGCGATAGTGCTCGTCGGTCTTCTCGCCCTTCACGACGTGATTGCGGTGCCGCAGTAAGAAGTCACCGAGCCGCACCGCGAGCTGGTTGTAGAGGCGATGACAGCCGTGCGACGTGCCATTCACGATCGACGTGACGCTTGCCGAGCCATGCGTGCCGATGCCGTTGTCGTCGAGCCGCTCGGTGCCGTCCTTCTGCTTGATGACTTGGAGGTGCTCGATCAGCACCATCCCGTACGCCGCATGCGGGCCCGGCCCGAGCTCTTCGCTCTTCAGGCCCCAATGGCCGTTCCAGAGATTCTTCACGAGCTCGCGATCCGGCGTGGTCTTCGGCGCGAACCACGTCGGTCCCGCAAAGATGTCGCGCCACACACGCGGGCCAACATCCGATTCCTTCCAGCGTTGAACGAGCGAGCCATCCGGCAAGCGTTGATCCGCCCAGCCACCGATCGTCGTCGGCCACCGGACGAGAGCGCGTTTGGTGCCGTGATCGTCGACGAATAATACGAGGTTCGGCCGGTGCTTCACGATTCGGCGAATCAACGGCGGCTGCTCGTCGTACCAGACATCACCGCGATCGATCTCCGCCGACAATTCCATGTGCGGGGCGTGATAGGCCGGCAGCGGCGGCAACACGATCGCGACGCGCGCACCCGCCGGATGCTTTTGCAGCCACGCTCGCGTCTCGTCGGGGCCGATCCAACCGAGCGCCTTCGCCGCAGTCTCTGTCGCCGGCGAAACCAAGTCCGGCGCGCCATTCGCCATCGGTTCGGTCTGGCCACGCGCCGCGCGCATGTCTTCCGGATCGAGCATCCGGCCGAGCACCGGCAACGGGCCCGTCGACGCGGTGCCATCTTCGACGATCCCCGCGGCATCCACGACGCGTTCGCGGAGCACGCGCAGCGCGAGTCGATAGTCGAGCTCCTTCGCCGGAATTTGCATCGCCTCGCGCGTCTCTTTGTCGAGACGCTCCGTCGGCATCAGGAAGTTGCGGCGTTGGAACATCTCGACGGCGTTGCCCGTCCGCCAGGTGAACGAGCCGTCGGTGTCTTTATCGATCAACCAACCTTCGCAGCGCAGCTTCTGCTCCGCGGTGACGAGCGCGGTGTGTTGCGCGTCGAGCTTTTGCCAACGCGCGTAGCGATCTTTCCACACTGGATCCGTGGCGAGCGGCGTGGCATCGGCGAGCTTGCGACGCACGCGTTCCTTCTCGAACTGCGCCGCGTAGACCTGTCGCGCTTGGTCGGCCATCGCGACATCATTTTTGTAATCCTGCGACAGCGTCTTATCCAACGCGAGGATCGGTTTCGGATCGATCGCCTCGTCGCATTGGTGGCGCTGATCATCCGCGAGGCGCGATTCGACGATCGACAACGCCGGCACCACACCGTAGAGCTCGTCGAGCGCATCCTCGCCCTCGATCGATTTGCCATCTTGATCGCGTTCGTGCGCGAGCTGGAGATAGCGATCGTGAAAGCTCGGCGTCTGACCATCCGCGGGTTGAAACAAGCCCGGCGTCCAGGTGTCCGTCAGATCGACCAACGTCATGCCCTTCGCCATCGCCTCCGTCGCGCAGATCGCTCCGCGGTCGACGCCACCCTCGAACACGTTCACCGTCACGCATCGACCATCCGTCGACATCGTGGCGCGGACTTCCTGCGAGCTCGCCTGCGACGACGGCGACTGTTCCGACGAGACGCGCGCGGATGGCCCGCCGCAGCTCGCGATCAGAAGACCGAACAACAGTCCCCGCATGATCCAAATATGGGACGGTTTTCCGTCGACGACGAGTTATTTGCTCACACCTACATGCGCCCACGAAATAACGGATCTCGTCGATGCGTAGTTATCCAGTGCGCACGTGCGTTGCCGTCCTATGTGCACTGGCGCTCGTAGTTCCGGCTCACGCAGATGTGATCGATCTGCCAAAGCATGCCGACGATCCCGTCCCGCTTGTCGTCGTGCTCCACGGCGATCGCGAACATGCGAAGGCTGCCGCGGCGCGTTGGCAAGCGACGATCAAGAAGCGCGGCTACGCACTCCTGGCGCTCGATTGCCCGTCGGAGCTCGGCTGCAAAGACAGTTGGTGGCAATGGAACGGTGATCCGCAGTGGGTGCTCGATCGGATCGCTTCGATCAAGAAGGAGTTTCCGATCAGCAAGGTGATCTTGGTCGGCTGGTCCGGCGGCGCGTCGTACATCGGCAATCACGCACAAGCGTGGTCATCGATCGATGCGATCGTGATCCACGGCGGCGGGATGGCTCCCGAGAGCGATGAATGCGTGGCCGGCCCGCCCGTCTACTTCTTGGTCGGGACCAAGAACCCGCTCCATCACCTGGCGAAGTCGCTGCGCGATTACTTCACGAACTGCAAGCGCGAAGTGATGTGGGACGCTGTGTCCGGCGCCGATCACGCGAAGGAAGAAGCGGCACTGTCACCGAAAAAAGCGGGAGCAATCTTGGATTGGGTGGCAGCCCACTGATTTTGCAGAACCCTATTCGGTATCGTTTTCAATTACATGGCCAAAACTCCGCTGTTGCGTTCGATCAAAGAGATGGCGCGCCTCGTGCGCCAGTCGAAAGAGACGGGAATCCCCGTCGACGAGCTGAAAGCGATCAAGCGTGAGGCGGGACTCTCCCGTCGACGTTTTCTAGGTGGTGCGGCCGTCGGTGCAGCGGCCCTCGCGATGCCGCGTCGAGTGATGGCGGCGGCGCAACCGAAAGTCGTGATCGTCGGCGGCGGTATTGCCGGCCTCACGTGCGCGTTGAAGCTCCGTGATAAGGGCTTCGCGTCGACGGTGTACGAAGCGTCGGGTCGGATCGGCGGCCGGATGTTCTCGAACGCGAATTATTGGAACGCCGGCCAAGTCAGCGAGTGGTGCGGCGAGCTGATCGATACCGGCCACAAGACGATCCAGAACCTCGCGCAGCGCTACGGCCTGCCGCTCGACGATCTGTCGGCCGCCGAGCCCGATGGCTCGAACGAGACCTATTACGTCGACGGCGGTTACTACAGACACGCCGACGCGGTCTCGGACTTCCAAGACATCGCGGACATCGTCGCGCAGGATGCCGACGACGCCGGCTATCCCACGCTCTACAACTCGTCGACGCCGGATGGCCAAGAGCTCGACCACATGAGCGTCTACGATTGGATCGAGTCGCGCATTCCGGGTGGACATCGCTCGGGGCTCGGCCAGGTGCTCGATCTCGCGTACGCGATCGAATACGGCGCGGACACGAACATCCAGTCGGCGCTGAACCTGGTCTACCTGCTCGGCTTCCAACCGAAGAAGAAGGGCCTGTCGATCTTCGGCGAGTCCGACGAGCGCTATCACATCCGCGGCGGCAACCAGCAACTGCCGGTCGCGATCGCGAACGACCTCGGCGACGCGGTGAAGACCGGCTACTCGCTCTCGTGCCTCGCGCAGACGGCGGGCGGTCGCTACACCTGCACGTTCGAACGCGGCAACAGCACCGTCGATGTCGTCGCGGACTACGTGGTGCTCGCGATTCCATTCGCGGTGCTCGCGAACATCGACACCTCGCGCGCCGGCTTCGACAACCTGAAGAAGACGGCGATTCGCGAGCTCGGCCGCGGCCACAACAACAAGCTCCAGCTGCAGTTCTCGCAACGCGGTTGGAACGGCGCCGGCGTGTGGCCCGGCAAGTCGAACGGCTCGTCGTATTCGGATACCGGTTACCAATCGTCGTGGGACGTCACGCGTGCGCAACCCGGCACGCCCGGCATCCTCGTGCTGTACGGCGGTGGCTCGGTCACCGACGGTATGCACACGACCTCGCCGTTCGCGACGATCAGTGACAACGGCGTGCAAGCGGACGTGACGCGCGGCCTCCGTCAATTGAACCCGGTCTATCCGGGTCTCAACTGGAACGGCAAGGCGACGCAATCGATCCCGCACAAGTCGCCGTTCTTCAACCTCGCCTACTCGTATTGGAAGGTCGGCCAGTACACGAAATTCTCTGGCTACGAAGCGGCCACGCAAGGTGGCATCTACTTCTGCGGCGAGCACACGAGCACGGACTTCCAGGGCTACATGGAAGGCGGCGCTTCTACGGGCAAGGACACTGCGAAAACGCTCGCGACTCTGCTCTAATGTAGGGCATGCAGTGGGATCGGAACTACACCAGCTCGGACGTCGACGATCGGCGTAGCGAAGGCGGCGCTGGTCTCGGAGGTTTCGGCGGTGGCGGTGGTGGTGGCGGCGGCCTGTTCATCATCTTCCAGCTGTTCCAATGGTTCGGCTGGAAGGGCCTGATCGTCGGCCTCGTGATTGCCGGCGCGGTGATGGGCACCGGCCAGTGCACGCACGTCGCGCACAATCCCGCGCGCACGAATCCGAGTGGCCCGGTCCAGCAGACCGCCGGCGAGCAGGAAGAAGTCCACTTCGTCAGCTTCGTGTTCGACGACGTCCAGAAGTCCTGGGCGAAGGTGCTGCCCGAATATCGCAAGGCGCGGCTCGTGTTGTTCCGCAACGCGATTCGCTCGGGCTGCGGCGTCGCGGACACGCAGGTCGGCCCGTTCTACTGCCAGAACGACGAGCACGTGTACATCGACCTCGCGTTCTACGACGAGCTGAAGTCGAAGCTCGGCGCGCCCGGTGAATTCGCGCAGGCGTACGTGATCGCGCACGAGGTCGGGCATCACGTCCAGAAGATCAAGGGCCTGTTCAACAAGGGCACCGACTCGGTCACGATCGAGTTGCAGGCAGACTGCCTTGCCGGCGCGTGGGCGCACGATGCGAACGCGCGCAAGATCGTCGACCCGGGCGACATCGATCAGGCACTCAACGCCGCCTCGCAGATCGGCGACGACACGTTGCAACGCAAGGCGGGTCAGCGCGTTCGCCCGGATACGTTCACGCACGGCACGAGTGCGCAGCGCGTCGCGTCTCTACGCAAGGGCTGGGACGGCGGACCGCAGGCATGCATGTAATCGCGCTCGCACTGATGTTGTTGTGGGCGCCGAAGCAGAAGCCTCGGCCGAAACCGACCAAAGCCGAGCAAGCCGCGATCGACGTCGCGAAGCAATGGCCCGCGAACGCCGCCGCGAAGTTCTTCGGCGTGATGTACACGGAAGACACGGCGATCTGTAAACCGTCGTCGGATCCCGCGTGCGTGAAGGAGAAGGTCGCGTTGCGCGGCACTCCACACGTGTGGCGGCGAACGCTCTCGGGGCCACTCGCCGAACATCATCACGCGCAGATCGATCAGCTCGGTCGCGGTGCGATCACCGTCGAAGTCGACGATGGGTGTGGCGATGGCCAAGAGACGCAGGTCCTGCTCGTCGTGAAGGCGAAGCAAGTGATCGCGGTGTTCGCGCAGACCGTCAGCTGCAGCGAGTGATCAATCGCAATACGGCGTGCGAACGTCCTCGCGAAACGTGGGCTGACCTCCTCGCTTCCCGAAGCTGAAGCCGCACCGTTGCGCGACGATCGCGCCCGTCGCCGGATCGATCAGCGCGAGGCTGCCCTGGTAGGCCCATAGGCGTTTGCCGTCGAGCGACCACACGAGTTGGTCGAGCTCGAGCTGGATGTGCCACAGCAACGTGCCATCGCTCGCGTACATCCAGATCTCGTGCGGGTCCGCCTCCGCATAGCGGTCGCCGGTTGGCGACGGGATCGTCCACTGACCGTGGCCTGCGAGGTGAACGTTGCCGTGGCGATCGACGGCGCGGATCGGCTGGGCGTAGACGCGCGGCACGCCGAGCTTGCCGGCTTCGAGCTCCTTGCGCGTGACGACCCATCCCTTGTCGATGCCGGTGATGTAGGCGACGGCGCCGGCCGCGAGGTTCGGATCGAGGAGATAGACCCGATGCGCGGCGGCGGTTGGCTCGGTCAGCTCGTACGTCCGGCCGGAATCGAGCTCGTAGAACTTGATCCGATCGCTCGCGACTTCAGCGATCAGTTGAGTCGTCGACTCGTAGTTGATGCGATCGTCGACGATATCGGTCATCAGCTCGCGATTCGCATCGAGGAAGATCGAGCGATGCGCCGACATCGTATCGGGCGTCAGCGTCAGGGTTTGCGTACTCGAGATCTTGAGGAAATCGGTGCGATCATGGACGTGATCGTCATCATCGGTGAGCTGTTCGCCGAGCCGGAACGACCGATCGATCGTGTAGCGCGCTGTCTCGTTGAACAGGATCTGTTCGCCGATCGGCGAGGCGCGTAACCCGCCCACCATCTCGTAGCGATAGCCGAGGAACACGGCGCGTGCGTTCTGTTCGACGCCGAGCTCGCGCGCGGCACCGTACGCGACCACGCTACCGGCGACGGCGAACGAGTGCGGGTGAGCATACGGGACTTCATGCGTGGCGTTGCCGATCTGCAGATCGAGCCCGCTCCACCGCACGAGCGTGTTGTCGGCGAGAAATCCGGCGCCGTCGGCATGATCGTGATCGATGACGCGCTTGCCGGTCGGCACGAACACCTCGTACAAGATCCCATCGTTCGCGAGCGCGACCATGTGCTGGCGATCGGGTGACAGCGAGAACTCGCTCGCGCTCGACGGGAGTTGCAGCGCACCGGTCGCGGCACCGAACGACAGGTCGGGATTCAGCCATCTCCCGATCAGGTCATCGTGATCGTTGGTGATCGCCAGAACGGCGGTCGGGCTCGCCACGAGCTCGGCGATCCGTGCAGGCGGTGCGACGACCTTCGGCGCGTGGTGCGGATCGATCGCGACGAGGCGGCGATCGGTCCCGAGCGCGATGAAGCCGGTCGCCGTCGGTACGACCTGCAGCACCTGGCCATCGATCGCGATCTTGTCGAGGAGCTCGCCGGACGCGCGAAACCACTCCACCGTCAGATTGTCGGCCTCGTCGACGATCGCGATCCCGAAGCCACCCGCACGCGACAAGGCGATCCGCTTCGCCAGCGGCCCCCGCACGACGATCGGCTCCTGCACGCCATCGAAGCTGCGCCACAACCGGATCGTGTTGCCTCCGGCGGTCACGGCCGCGGTTCCGTCGAGCGACAGCGCCACGGTCTCGATCACGTCCGTCGGGATCGCGGTCGTGATCGGCTTCGGCGCCGCCCGATCCGGTGCGACGTGCGCGGCCTGCGACGAACATGCCGCCAGGACGAGGATCGCGCACTTCACTCGCATAGCGTCGCACGCGGCGTGCGCGGCTGCAGCGCTTCGTCGTCGAGGGGCCGCTTGCCGAACTTGAAGCCACAGCGCCGCGCGAGGATGGCGCCCGTCGCCGGATCGATGCGCGCGATGCCACCATTGCCGACCCACAATCGCGTGCCATCGAGCGACCACGTCGCCCACTGATTCTCGAGCGCGATCCGCCACACGAGCGTGCCGGTGCGCGTGTACAGCGCGAGCTCGGTCGGGTCGCGTGTGAGGTAGTGCTCGCCCGATGGCGACGGTAGGAGGGTCGCGGCTTTCGGCACGTCACCTTCGAGATAGACCGCGCCACTGCGATCGATCGTGACGATCTTCTTGTGATAGCTGTGTTGCTCGCCCAGTCCGCGGAGCTCGAGCAGCTCACGCGTGATCGTCCACACCGTATCGTCGGCGGCGATCATCGCGATCGCACCATGCGCGAGTGCCGGATCCGTGAGGAACACGCGCCGGCGCGAGTACGTGGCCGGAAGCTCGTACGGCACGTTCGTCGCGAGATCGAACACCTTCACGCCGTGGGCGGACACCGCGGCGAGGAGCTGCGTGCTCGGTTCGTAGTGGACGGCGTCGTCGATGATCTCGGTCAGCGCTTCGTCATGGCCGACCATGATCGCGCGACCCGGTGCGAGCGTCTCGTCGGACGACAAGATGATCGGCGTGCGATCGGGGAGCACCGTGTAGTCCATCCGATCCTTTGGCTCGTTGTCGTCGACAAACTTGTCGGCTAACCCGAGAGACCGATCGACGAGGTAGCGCGCGTTGCTCTCGAACTTGAGCAGCTCGCCCACCGGCGTCGCGCGCATCTCGGTGGCGGCGTCGTAGAGATAGCCGAGACGATAGACTTCGTCGCCGTCGAACACGGCGAGATCGAAGCCGTCGCCGTACACCACGTGGTCGGCTGCCACGGCAACCGCGCTCTCGGTCGTTTCGAACAACTCGATCTCGCGCTTCGCGACGACGAGCTCGCGCGGATTCCAGAGTGCGAGCGTGCCGTTCGCGAGATAGGCGACGGCGGAGATCTGGTCGCGAATGTGCAGCAGCTCGCCGGTTTCGAAATCGAGCTCGATCGCGCGTGGCCCATCCGATGACGGGACGATCGACGCGATGCGCTTGCGATCGGGCGACACGGCAAAGCCATGCGCTTGGTGCGGTAACGGCAACGGGCGAGCCGGCGCGAACGAGAGGTCTGGATTTAACCAATGCGCGACGAGTGCGCCGTTCTCGTCGACGATCGCGAGGACCGCGACAGGTGTGGCGACGAGCTCGCGCACTCGCACCGTTGGCGCGAACGTCGCGATCGGCGCGCGCTTGCCCGGCTCGATCGCGATCAGCTTGCGATCGCTCGTGATCGCGACGAAGCCGAACCGCGTCGGCACGACCTCCGCGATCTGATCGAACGTCGTGCGATCGAGATGCTCGCCGGTGCTCGTGAAGCGCGTGATCGTGAGGATGTCGGCGGCATCGATCGTCGCGACCGCGTAGCCCTCGATCCGTTTCGCGAGTGCGACCTTCTTCGCATCGGTTCCGGACACGACGATCGGCTCGCGGTGACCATCGAGGCTCGGCCACAGCCGCGTCGAGCCATGCCCCGACGTGACGGCCGCATCACCCTCGAGATCGATCGCCACGACATCGATCGCCTCGTTCGGAATCGACGTGATCGCGGCCGGGCTATTCGTAACCGCGGGACGCGGAGCGGGTGACGAGGTCACGCTCGCCGGCGGCGTACACGCTGCGACAGCCACGAGCGCGAGGACGCGCATCTGGTCGTAACGCGCGCCGCGTCCGGTTCATTCACGGAACCAGGACGAGCTTGCCCTTCACTTGGCGCTTCGCCAGCCGGTCCAGCGCTTCGGCCGCGCGTTCGAACGGGAGCGTGGCATCGATCGCCGGCTTCAGCTTGCCCTCGGCGACCCACTGGAAGATCTGCTCGCAGTGCTGTTTGTTCGTGGCGGCTTCGCGCATCGCGAACTGGCCCCAGAACACGCCGACGATCTGGCAACCCTTCAACAGCGTGAGGTTGAGCGGGATCTTCGGAATGTCGCCGGCGGCAAATCCGACGACCAGGAAGCGGCCTTTCCATGCGATGCCGCGCAACGCCGGCTCGCTGAGGTTGCCGCCGACCGGGTCGTAGATGACGTCGACGCCGTTGCCCTTGGTCAGCGCCTTGATCCGATCTTTTAGATCTTCCTTGGAATAATCGATGCCGTCGGATGCGCCGTGCGCTTTGCAGAACGCGAGCTTGTCCTCCGACGACGCCGCCGCGATCACGCGCGCGCCGAGCAACACACCGAGCTCGACCGCGGCGATGCCAACGCCACCGGCGGCGCCGAGCACGAGCAAGCTCTCGCCCTTCTGGATCGCCGCGCGATCGACGAGTGCGTGATACGTCGTCGCGTACGTCAGGAGCGTTGCGGCGCCGACCTCGAACGACACCGCGTCCGGAAGCTTTACGGTGGCTTGCTCGGGGGCGACGAGCTGCTCGGCATAGCCGCCGTACAACAACGTGGTCGCGACGCGATCGCCGACTTTCAACGAGGTGACGCCCGCGCCGACGGCCGACACCACGCCCGCGGCTTCACCGCCCGGCGAGAACGGCGGGTTCGGCTTGAATTGGTACTTGCCCTGCGTGATCAGGATGTCGGGGAAGTTCACCCCCGCGGCTTTGACGTCGATCAAGACCTGGCCGCCCGACACCGTCGGCGTGGGCACCTCGTCGACGCGTAAGCCCGCGGGGCCGTTGAGATCGTGAACACGGACGGCTCGCATGGAAAAAGCTTGTCACAACGTGAGCTGGATTGCGTCTGTCTCCGGGCATGAAGCTCGTCCCGTTGTTGATGCTGACCATGGCGGCGTGTGCGGTGGATGGGGCAACCGATGTCGAGTCGACCGAACAAGCGGTTGGCGGAGGCCCCTGCCCGACGTGGGGCTGCGGCGCGAACTCGCCGATCATGGGCACGTTCATGCTCGACGAGCTCGACGCGAACGGTTCGCCCAACGCGTCGTACGTGAAGGTCCTCGACATCGTGCTGAAGAGCAACCCGTCGACGAAGATGAAAGTGAATGTCGTTGCCGACCGGCTGTTCGCGGTCGATAACACGGTGTCACCGTCGAAGACATACGGTGGCAACGACCTGCTCGGAGCAGCGATCGAGCTGTCGGTCGGCTTCCCAGGTGTGCCCACGCAACGGCGCAACTTGTACATCCGGGGCATCACCACCAAGGACACGAGCACCACGACGTTCTGGCAAGGCAAGTCCGATCCTGTCGAGACGTATGAGCTCTATGCATCGGTCTCGCAGCAGGAGTTGACGAAGGTCGAACGGGTCTGCCCGAACCCACCACCGGCGGGATCGCCTGACGGTGAAGGCCGGATCTGGAACTCGCCGTTCCAATCGATCATCTTCACCGGCGATCGCTATCACGCGGACACCAAGGTCGCGTACGACACGGACTATGCGAGCTCGGCGGGTTGGTTCAACATCGCGTGTGCGGGTGGCGCGGTCGCGAAGTTGCACCTCAATCGGATGACCACCGCCGGCACGTCGGCCGACGTCACGTCGTCGACGAATCAGCGCACGGCATTCCTAAAGATGATCACCGGTGACTTTTGCGGAACCGGTGCTTCATTCACCCAAGCTGGTGCGCCGTTGTATTGGACTGGCAACGGACTCACCGGTCAGGACACTGGCTCGAACAACCTCTCGCGTGAATCGTGGTGGAACGTGAACGGCGCGATGTGTCTCGACGAGCAGCGGATGCACAACGTGTCGGGTGCGTTCTACGACTATCAGTCGTTGATCCAGGAAGCGTGCCCCAAGAATCCGTGCACGTTGTATTTGAAGAATAATCCGCCGCTATTCACGTCGCACGGCGCGGGCAACAACTAGAGTCGAGCAGCGATTTCCGCGAGCGCGTGCTCGCGTCGAGATGTGATCGCCGGCGGCACTTTCGTGCGGAGGCTGGCGATAAGGTCGGTGGCGTCGCGAAGGGCGGCGCGGGCGGCGGCGTTGTCTTTTGCTTGCTCTGCGACGAGCGCGAGCGCGAGCGCGCGATCGAACCGCGACATTACGAACCACCAGGTATCGTCGACGGGAATGGTGAGCTCGGCGAGAATCTTCTTCGCAGCCATCAGATCGCCGCTCAGCATCGCCGCATAGGCACGCGCGATCACCGGGCTCGGATCCTCCACGTCGGTGCTATTCGAGAGGGCGGCAGGCAGCATCTGTCGTGCGGCACTCGCATCGCCGGCGGCAAGATCGAGCCACACGAGCTCTAGACCGCACTCCATCGCGACGCGCTGTTGCTCGGGGTGAAGCTCGAACGTCTGCCGGCACGGAACCGCGAGTTCGATCCGCGCACGCTCGGGATCCGAGAGCAATTCGGCTCGTGCGATCGCCGCTTGCAAGACGAGCGGGTGAGACGCACCGACGAGCTCCGTGCGACGTGCAATCAACGCGGTTCCGAGCGCTGCTCGCTGGGTGTCGTCGTCGGTGACAAGAATCAGGTTCGACGTGACGTTCGTCAGCTCGAGATTCGCGATCGGCTCGGCTTCGGCGCGAGCGACCGTGAACGAATTTCGCGCCGCGTCGCGATCGCCGTGGGCCAACGCGATCGCACCGAGGTTGTTGTCGAGAAGCGCTCGCGCGAATTCCGCTCGCGTACCCAAGCGCTTCACGATCGCCTCGATAATCGCTAGCCCTTCCGTCGCGTGCGAGTCGACGGATTCATTCGTGCTACGCGCATACGCTGCTCGTGCGAACGCCTCGACGGCAAGCGCATCATCGTTGCCCGCGATCGCCTGCGAGGTCGCTTCCGTGAAGACCGCCGCGCCGCGGTCACCACGCCACAGCGAGAGATCGATCCGGCCGCGATTCACCAGCGCACGGGCGAGGAGCGGCGCGTAGTTGATCGCGCGGGCCTCTTTTAGCGCGGCGTCGGCATCGCGCTCGGCGGCGTCAGACTGCGCGGCATCACGCTCGACCGCCGCGCGCGCGAGCTGATCGTCGACGGCGTGGATCTTGTCCGCGAGCGTCGGTGGGACCGCAGTGTCGTCGGGACAGGTCGCCGGCGCGGGCAGCGATGTCACGGCCGCGACGAGATCCGCGACATGCTCGCGATCGACGGCAAACGCCAGATCGCGGGCGGTCGCGAGCGAGGTCAGGTTTGTCGAGAGGCACGCCGTGCGCCGATCGAACGCGGCCGTACTGAGCGACTCGGCGCGGTGCTCGCGACACACCTGATCGTGCGCGGTGCTCCAACCATCCGCGAACGCATCCAAGCGGCTCGCGATCTGATCCCGAGCTTCGGCGGCATACGGCGTGTGCAACGAGCTGATCTGCACCACGGCCCGCGCTCGCGCGATCGGATCCCAGATTCGCGCGACCGCCTCGCCACCATCCGAGCACGGCTCGATCGAATGGGCGCCGCGCCACCACGCGAACGCCGCGAGCGAGCCGGCGGCAGCAACCAGAATACTGGCGACCGCGATTCGTCGACGGCGCCGCGCCGGATCGCGATCGAGCTCCGCCAACAACGCCGGCATGTCCGGAAACCGATCGGCCGGCGCTTCGGCAAGCGAACGCTCGAGCGCGGTCGCGACATGCGGTGGCGCCGCATCTCCGAGCGCGGCTTTCAACGCGACCGCGAACGCGTACTGATCCGCGCGCGCATCGACGACGCCACCCGCCTTCTGCTCGGGCGCCATGTAGCCGACGGTGCCGGCGACAGGACCGGCGCCCGCCGCACCCGCGATCCCGAAATCGGCGACGCGTGCGCGACCCTCGCGATCGATCAGCACGTTGTCGGGCTTGAAGTCGCGATGGACGAGCCCCGCCGCATGCGCCGCCGCCAAGCCCTGCCCCGCCGCGCGGAACATCGCGAGAACCTCGCGCGGCGATTTGCCGTCGAGCCACGTCCGCAACGTGCCGCCCGGCACGTACTCCATCGCGACCCACGCATGGCCGTTCCACGTGCCGACATCGAACACCGCGACGACATTCGGATGCGCGAGCTTGGCCAACGCGACCGCTTCACTGCCGAGCTCGTACGCGAGCAACTTCACCGCGACATCACGCTGCAGGCGATCGTCGTGCGCGCGATACACCCGACCCATGCCACCGGCGCCGAGCAACGCATCGATCCGGTAGTGATCGATCACGTCACCGACATTCGCCGATGGCAACGCCGGCCGCGGCGACATTCCCAACAGCTCTTTGAGATCCGCGCCCGACGTTTCGTCGTCGTGCGTCGCCTCGTCGTCGTTCACTCCGTCATCCGCTCGCGCAGCCGCGCCTTCAACCGCTCGTAGCGCTTGCGCAGCGCCGCCAGATCTTTCGCGGTCGGCTCCGCCTCGTCGTTTGCCATCACGCGCGCGATGTCGGCCCAGCCGAGCTGGCGATCGATGCGCAGGCCGAGCAGCATGTGATCGTCCGCGTCGAGCTCGGCGCGGATCTGCGCGAACTTCTCTTTGACGGTATCGCGCTGGTGATTCGGCGCCGTGGTCACGTTCTTGATCGCGACTTGCACCTCCGCGATGTCCGAAATCGCGAGCTCCTCGCGCCGATACGCGCGCCGCGCCTCGGACAAGAACGTGTTGCGCGCGATCCGATAGCCCCAGCTGCGAAACGAGCTGTCCCAGCGAAACGTCGGCAACGCGCGCCAGATCCGTTCGCACGTGGCGCTGAAGACGTCTTCGGCGTGCGCGCGATCGCGAGCGAGCCCGACCAAGAAGCCGAACAGCTCTTCGCCGTACATGCTGATCGCCGCGGTCAACGCACCGGCGTGATCGCCGGCGTCACAGCGCGCACGAATCGCAGTCTCGTCACCCACTGCCTTCCATTTTACGATCGATCGGTGGCGTACGTCCCGAGGATCCGCAACTCGGTCGTCAGCGGGCGAACTTCCGCGAGCGCCTGCTGGAACGGGTCGCTATCCGCGTGGCCGAGCACGTCGACATAAAACCGATACGTGAACGGCGCGTTCGGGATCGGCCGCGACTCGAGCTTCGTGAGCGACAGGCCGCGGGCCGACAGCCGGGTCAGGATCTCGCCCAACACGCCCGGGCGATCGGCAAGCGTGACCGCGAGCGAGGTCTTCGCCTGCCCGCCCGGTTCGACCGGTGCATGGTGCCTCGAAATCTCGACGAACCGCGTGGCATTGCCCTGCGCCGTTTGAATTCCCGACGCGAGCACGGCCAAACCGTAGGTGGTCGCCGCCGCCGCACTCGCGATCGCACCGTGCGTTCGATCCTTGAGCTCGCCGACCCGGCGCGCGGCTCCCGCGGTATCGAACTCTTGTTGCTGGCGCAGCCACGGATGGGCCGTGAAGAACGCCTGACACTGGGCGAGCGCCTGCGGATGCGAACCGACCGTGCGGAGCTCTTCGATCGTCACGCCCGGTAGCGCGAGCAGGCAGTGCGAGATCGCGCTCACGACTTCACCGGTGATGAACAAGCCATCGAGCAACAGGTCGTAGGTCTCGTTGATCGATCCGGCCGTCGTGTTCTCGATCGGCAACAGCGCGAGATCGGCCGCGCCACCCAGCACCGCATCACCGGCCGCACGAAACGAATCGAATCCGACGAGCAACGCACCGCCATCGCGTCCGGCATACCGGCGCTGCGCCGCGAGGTGCGAGTAACTGCCCTCGACACCCTGATACGCGATCCGCAACGGCGCCTCGCGATTGCGCACGGTCGCTTCCTGATGAGCGACCGACATGTCCATCACGACGCGATAGATCCGCTCGATCGAATGCGCGTCGAGCCCGGCTTCGGTGGCGTGCTCCCGCAAGCGCAACAATAGGCGCTCCTCGCGATCGCGATCGCGAAACGGGCTCGCGGCTTCGAGCTTCGCGAGCGCGACTTCTTCGACGATCCGCAGCCGATCCGCGAGCAGCGCGATGATCTGGCGATCCACGGCATCGATGCGTTCGCGGAGCTTCGAGAGATCCATTACCAGTTCCAGCGTCGCACGATATCGGCAGAATCGTAGCCCGCATTGCCCAATTGGCCTTCGAGAACGATCGATCCGCGCAAGTGATATTCGGTGATGACCTCCCCGAGGTTCTCGTCGAGGCGTGCCTCGGGATGGGTGCGCCCAGCAATGAACCACTTCGCCGAAAGCCAGGTTCCGACTTGGAACGCCTGCGTCGTGCTCGCCGTCGCCGCGACGTAGTTGAAGTTGAAGCTCAGGTTGATCGGGAGGTGCGCTCTCGCGAATTGGTTCAACTTCTTCGAGAACACGTTGAGCGCGTAGTTCGAGCCTGCCGCAGTACCGGCTTGCTGGACATCGCCACCTGCGGTCGCCCCGCCGGTCTGCCCGCCGAGGAAGTACGCGTACAGCTCGCCCTGCGTGTACTCGCCGCTATCCGCGGTCATCTGGATCTCCGGCTTGCTCGCACGCCCCGATACGTTCGCCGTGACGATCATGTTGCCGAGGTCACGCGTCATCCGCACGTTCAACAACGGGTCGACCGTACCGTCGAATACGACCTCGCCACGCTCGAGCTGGCTACGCGACCCGAGGAGATCGAGATCGGCGCGCGACGCCTCGATCGTGCCATCGAGACCGACGCTGCCCTGACCGAGCGAGAGCTGCAGGTTACCGGATGCGGATGCACGGACCTGGAACTGCTCTTGGATGATCTCGAGCTGCACCGGCTTGATCGCGACATCCGCGAGCAGCCACGGCTTCGTCGGCGGTTCGCGCGCGGCGAGCTTGAAGCCACCGATGTTGCCCTCGTCGACGAATACCATGTCGTCCGGCGTACCCGTCGGCAGCAGCTTCGTCCCCTCGTTCGTGGTGATCGACACCTTCGTTCGCGAGACCTCGATATCACCCGTAAGCTGGAGCGCCTGCGGATCCGAATTGTGGAGCGTGACCTTCACGGTCGAATCGATCGTGGGTTGGAACGCGCGCACGAGCGAGACCTGCGAGAGCTGCAACGTCGCATCGACCTTGCTCGGCAGCAGGCCCGCGAAATCCGCATTTCCGCCGACGCTGATATCGCCCTTACCGAGCTTGCCCTTCAGGTGATCGATCGAGATGTGATGATTTCCGATCACGAGCTTCGCATCGAGGTTGCGCAACGTGCCGAGCAATGGCGACAGCGGGAACCGGCCTTGACTGAGCGCCAGCTCGCCACCGAGCTCGCTCTTGTTCGGATCGAGCCCCGACAGCTGCAGGTGCGCGTCGACGATGCCCTTGGCCGCCGAGGCCGCACCCGGTGCGAACGCCGTCGCCGGTGCGATGTCGAAGTGCGTTGCATCGAGCGTGACGATCGCCTCCCCGAGTGCCTTCGTGTCCGCATGCACGGTCGCCTTGAAGTGAGAGGCGTCATCTTCGTGCGCGGTGACCGTGACGTCGGCGACCTGGCCGTCGTACGCGATCGCGGTCGTGAAGTCGTGCAGCACCGACGACGTCCGACCCGAGAGCTGCGGCGCGATCTTCACTTCCTTCAGCGCGATCGTGCCGCTCGCGGTCGGCTTGCCGACGGTGCCCCCGATCTCGATCGTGCCATCGACCTTGCCGCCGACAACGTCACCTCGTCCGATCACACCGACGAACGTCGCCGCATCCGTATTCGGGATCGTGACCTCGCCGGTGATCGGGGCCTCTTTTACCTTGTCGAGCGTCTGGATCGTGATCGGCGCCGAGGCCTTGATGTCGACGAGTGTCGCGTTACGCGCCTCGAGCAGCACCTCGCCGGTCACGCCCTTGTCGTCGATCGTGGTGTCGATCGTGGCGCGCACCGGTTGTTTCAAGAAGCCATCGCGCAAGTCCGACAGCTTCGTGGTGACCTTGATCGTATCGGCGCCTTCGTCGAGGTGAACCTTGCCGCGCAACGTCGTCTGATACGGCACATCGATCTTCAGCTTCGCGAGGAACGCGGGCGTGATGTCGATCGCCTTGATCTCGATATCGGCGCTCGCCAGCACGTTCTTGCCGAGCGCCTTCCACGATGCCGGATCGAACGGCTTCGCCGGCAACGTGATCTTCGCGTCACCGCCGACGATCGGCTTGTCATCGAGGTTCGAGGCGATGTTGACCTGGATCCGCCCGGCGTCGTCGGGCGCGAGCGAGACCGTGCCATCGATCGCGCCCGCCTTCGTCACGACGTTCTTGATATCGAGCTCGCCGTTCGCGCCATCGCTGCTGATCCCGAGTCGACCGTTCAACGTGCCGCCGACCTTGCCCTTGCTCAGCTTCGCGAGATCGAGTTGCGCGACGCTGATCCCCGCTTCGTCGATCGCCTTGCGATCGAGCCGCTTCCACGCGAGCGGGTTCGTCATGTCGTACGGACCTTCGAGATCCGCGGTGAGCGTGACGCCACCTGCGTCCGTAGACGTCACGACATCCGCCGAGACCTTGCGACCGTTGACCTTCACGTTCGCGTCGATGTCCATCACCGGTTGGTTCGGGATCGCGAGCTGCTTCGCGCTGACCTCGACCTTGCCGTTCCAGCGATTCGCATGGCGCAGCACCGTAGCGTGTGCGGCGACCGTACCCTTCACATCCGGCACGAGCGACGCGAGCACGACATCCGTTGCATCGACCTTCGCCGTCAGATCGCCGGACGCCTTCACCAACGTCGCGTCGGCGATCACCTTGCTGCCACCACTGCCGGTCTTGAATCCCGTGACCGCGATCTTCTTCGGATCGATCGTGATCCGCCCGCCGTTGCCCGCCCACGTGCCTTGCGCGGGCGTGGTGATCGAGTGGCTATCGACATCGATCGTGATCATCGGGCCCGCTTCCGGCAGATCGAGCGTGCCGTGCGCGTCGAGACTCGCGCTACCGAGCAGCTGAGCTCCCTTGCGCGCGGTGCCGAGATCGAGGTGGACGGTGCCGCTGTTCTTGTTGACCGTGGCGACGAGATCGATCGTCTGCGCCGAAAGCTCTCCGAACCGCAGGCCATCCCCACCGGCGGTGCCCGTGACCTTTATTGCTGGCTTCGGCCACACTTCGCCGCTGCCGCGAAGGCTCGCCGTGATCGATCCGATCGCGAGATCCGTGCGCGTGGCGCCGATCCTCTTCGCCGATGCGATGAACGTCGACTTCGTCAGCTTGTAGCTGTTGTCCTTTTGCTTCTCGACTTCCGCGATCGCCGTGGCCCGCGCACCGCCGACATCGGCCGAGCTCTCGAGGAACAGCCACGCACCCGCGAGCGATGCATCCACGGCGACGAGCGATCGATCGTGGATGTGATCCTTGCCGACCGTGGTCTTCTTCAAGTCGTACACGCCGTCGAGAGTCACGATGCCGCGCACGTGCTCGACGCTCGCGTTGATCGCCGCCGTCACCACACCTCCACCGCCGTAGCGCGGATCCAATGCCGTCGCGTTCGGCACGTCCGCGATCACGATGCCCTTCGCGGATTTCGCGACCATGTCGGTATCGAGTAGGGCGCGCACCGTGGCGCCGTTCATCGCGACCTTCGCATCGACGTTGCCTTCGATCGCGGTGACGACGAGCTGCGCGTCGCCCGGCAGGTCGATCCCCGCGATCGTCTTTGCCGTCTTCTTCGGCAGCACCGCTCGGATCACGCCGTCGACGCGCGGCCCCGTGTACACCGCGAGCGCGAACACGTTCGCGTCGTCGACCTTCGCCATCAGGTACGGGAACGCGATCACGCCGTTCGTGATGTTCAAGAGCGCGGTCGCTTCGACCGACTTGCCTCGCGATTGACCGAGCGCGTGGAATGCGACGGTCACGCCTTCCGCGACCGACAGGCTCGCCTGCGCCTCGAAGTCCGTGAGGTCGACGATCGTGCGCTTCTCGCTCGCGATCACGACGCGACCGCGGAGCAGATTCACCGACGGAATCTCGACCGTCCAACTGCCGCCACCGCCTTCTTCGGCGTTTCCGGAATCTCCGGCGGCGGTTGGGGCTGCGGATGCTGATCGAACGTGACGTCCTCGAGGTCGAGCCGATCGACGCGGATCACCTTGTTGAACAACGCGGTCAACTTCAGCTTCGCGCGCGTGGTTCCGACGATGATCATCGGCTTGCCATCGCGACCATTCAGCCGCAGGTCGTCGATCACGAGCGTGCCGAACACGCTGCCCGAGATGTGACCGATATGTGCGCCACCAGGGAACGAGTTCAGGAGCGCGGTCTCCGCCTTGCGCCGGATGAAGTCGCGACCGTAGTCCGTGTGGATGAAGATCAACACGACGCCCACGGCGAGCAGACCCAGGATCACGAGCGTGACCATGATCCGCCGGATCCACCGCAGGACCTTGCGCATCAGAACGCCTGCCCCACGGCGATCGACAAGTTCAAGTGGGAACCGACCTCGGGGCTTTGGATGTACGGCGGCGTGACCGGCGTCAGGGCGCCCGCATCGTTGGTGCGGTTCAGCCGGTAGGCCGCGTTGAATCCGACGGGACCGATCGGCGTGGCGAATGCGATGCCCACACCCGCCGCCCACTGCAGATTCGATAGCGACAGGTCGCTCGCGTCGAACGTGACATCACCGCCATCGAGGAACAACGTGCCTGTGAGGTCGAAACCGGCCAGCTTGAACGGCAGAGGCGCGCGGAGCTCGAGCGACATCTGGAACATCCCTGCGCCGCCGACCGGGCCCGAATGGTAGGGGTCATCCACGAGCGGCGCATAGGGCGAGAGATAGCGCCGAGCGAACCCGCGATTGTCGGTCGCACCGCCGCCGAAGTAGCGCTCTGTCGCGGGCACGTCACCGACGATCGTACCGGCCTTGATGCGCGCCGCCAGCACGTAATTGGGGGCGAGTGACAGATATCCGCGGACGTCCGGCGTGATCTGAAAATAATCGAAATCACCGAGGGCATAGCGCGTGCCCTTGGCCATCCGAACCTCGGCGTAAAACCCGTCGTTCGTGTTGATCGGGTTGTCGCGCAAATCGAGGATCAGCGCGCCGGTGTAGGCGCCGATGTAGTTCGTGTGATCGAGGCCGAGCGTCTTGACGAGTTTCTGCTCGTCGAGCGTGTACTGCTCCAAAAAGATCTGCGTGAAGTCGGCGATCTGATACAGCCAACCGATCCGCGCCTGGAGCTTCTTCGTGAAGATCGGTGCACCGATGCCCAGTCGCGCGTGTGCGCCGAGCTTGGAGTACGCCTCGTACACGAGGTAGTCGACGCCGACCTCGGCATCCCCCTTCACGTTCGTGATGAACAGATCCTGTTGCGTCAGCGTCTCCGAGAGCCGGCCGCGGAAGTCGCTCTTGCACGTCCATGGGAAATACAACGTCGAGCAGGTTTCTTTCTCGAACGCGTACTCCGGCCGGAAGTCGAGTGCCGACGTGGTGAGTGGTGTGATCACGCCGTGACGCGTCCACGTCGCGCGACCGCGAATCGAATACGTCACCGGATCGTATGCACCACCGCCACCGAGCGATGCTTCGTTTTGCGTGGTCTTCGTGAGCGTGATCTTCACCGGCACCGTCGGATCGACACCTTCGGTCTGCGGTTCCACGCGCACGGCGGAGAACAACCCGACGCTGTAGATCGCCGACTGCGTATCGACGAGCTTTTGCCGCGAATACGGTTGGCCCGGATCGAACGTGACGCGCGCGAGCACGGCTTCGATCAACATCGGCTCCGAAATCCCGGTGACCGTGATCTGTCCGAACTTCGAGGTCGGTCCCGGATCCACGACGAACCGCAATGTCGCCAGCGCCTTCGCGCGATCCGCGATCACCGTGCCTTCGAGCCGCGCGTGCGCGTAGCCGTGATCCTGCATCAGGTCGAGCAGCGGCTCCTTCGCCGAGTCGTACGTGTCGTAGTCGAACAGCGAGTTCTCTTTGACGCCGACGGCTTTACGAACCTCGTCGAACGGCACGTCGCTCGGCAAGCCGAAGAACTCGAGGTGAACGTTCGCGCGCTTGCCCGGATTGACGACGAACACGAGCGTCGCCGCATCCGGGTACGCCTTGTAGCGCTTGTCGATCCGCGTCTTGACGTCGACGCCGAGATACCCGAGCCGCTGGTACGCGCCGATCACGCGCTGGGTATCGAGCTGGAGCGCGTACTCGTCGATCGATCGTTGCGCCTTGGCCACGGTGGTCAACTGCAGCGCGGGCAGGACATCCGTGGGATCGACGACGGACTTCGCACCGGTCTCTTCGAGCTTCAGCTCGTAGAGCCACTCGACGTTGACCGTATGCGAGCGGACCTCCTCGAAACCGTGTCCGCACGCTGCCCACAGCAACGCGCAGATGAGGAGTACAACGCAGCGCACCTAGGCGAATTTCTTCGACTCCGCGCGCCGGGGCAAGTGTGCGGTGTGCCCTAACGAGACGGATGCACGTGGTCGCGGTCGCGCTCGGCTTTTTTGTTCAATTTCTTGACCATCAAGGGCACCGCAGCGACGAGGAGCACGGCGGCTCCGACCTTCCCCACCGTCGAGTGGATGAAGAACATCGTGAGGACCAAGATGGCAAAGATCACGGACCAGAACGCAGTTAACCCGACGACGGCGTGCGGTACGCCATCCGGTTCGCGCTCGACGTCCTCGACATCGATGGCGTTCGAGCTCGACCGCGCGAACGCGTGCGGCTCGGGGTTGTACGGCTCCACCGGCGGGGGCTCGATGGGATCGAAGAAGCCTCTGTGTTGGGGATGGAGTGACGCCATGCCCCAGGTAAAAGCAGCGTTCGTGCCAGGGCGATCGGAAATTCTCTAAGCGCCGACCGCGCCGGATTCGATGATCGCCGCACCACGACCGCGCAACTCCGCGATCGCCCGGTCGCCATCTCCCGGCACCCTGTCGACCGTGCGGCAGCCATCTTCGACGAGCATGACCTTCATGCCGAGCCCGAGCGCATCGAGCGCCGTGAACTTCACGCAATAGTCCGTGGCGAGGCCGAGCACGTAGACCTGTTCGATCCACCGCTCGCGCAACCACGCACCGAGCCCGGTCGCCTTCTTGTGGCCGTTGTCGAAGAAGCCCGAGTACGAATCGATCTCCGGATCGGTGCCTTTGCGAAACACTTCGGTGATCCGCGCGCGATCGAGATCCGCGTGAAGCTCGGCCCCGCGCGTGTCTTGCACGCAGTGCGCGGGCCACATCACCTGCGGTGCGCCTTGTAGATCGATCACGTCGAACACGTTCGTGCCTGGATTGTTGACCGCGAAGCTCTTGTGATTCGCGGGATGCCAATCCTGCGTGGCGACCACCGTCGGGAAGTACGGCATCAAGCGATTCGCGATCGCGACGGTCTCGTCTCCACGCGCGACGGCGAGAGCGCCACCGGGCATGAAGTCGTATTGCAGGTCCACCAGGATCAGCGCGCGCATGCCCAGAGATTACATCGCGAACTCGAAGCCCTGTTTCGTAAGACGATCGTACTTGCGACGATCGAAGCGATAGAGCCGCGCGGCGCGATGTCGGACACCCTGCTCCACTTCATCCGTCTCGACCAACAGGTCCATCGCCAACAGCTTCTTGCGGAAGTTGCGCTTGTCGAGGGCGGTGCCGAGGATCATCTCGTACAGCTTCTGCAGCTGCGTCAGCGAGAACCTCGGCGGGAGTAGCTCGAACCCGATCGGCGCGTAGCGGACCTTGCCGCGCAACCGCTCGATCGCTTGATCGATGATCATCTGGTGATCGAATGCGAGCTTCGGCAAATCGTCGAGGGAGAACCAGCCCACGCCCATCGCATCGGTCGCCGCGCGGATCCGGTGATCGGACAGTTTCGCGAGCGCGTAGTACGCGACGGTGACGACGCGCTCGCGCGGATCGCGACCGAGATCGCCGAACGTGAACAGCTGTTCGAGATAGACGTCGCTGACGCCGGCCTCTTCTTCGAGCTCGCGTCGCGCTGCCGCATCGAGCGTTTCCTCGAGCCGAACGAAGCCCCCCGGTAACGCCCACGCGTGTTGGAACGGTTGGAGCTTGCGCTGGATCAGCAACACCTTGAGGTCGGTCTCGTCGAGCCCGAACACGACGCAGTCGACCGCCAGTGCCGCGCGCGGATATTCATATTCGTACGACATCTCTAGGCTCGCCCCATCGCGACGTGCGCGCGCATCTCGGCCAGCTCTTTGTCGAAGCCACCCGACAGGATCGGGAACCGGCACCACGATCGTGGATCGACGTTGCGATCGTCGAGGTGAAAGCTCGGCGCGATGCGCTCGCGCTTCCACTGGTTCTGGCACCACTTGCGAAAGAACCGCTCGATCCACTGCGCGAGTTGCTGCGGTGAATATTGGGGATAGCGCGGCGAGAGCTCGAGCAACACCTCGAGCGGCACGCGCTTGTCGCGAATCGCCGAATCCTCGACGGCTTCGAGGAAGTCGTACGGCATGAGATCCGCTTCGTCGGTCTGGCCTTGACCCGGGCGCAACTCCGCCGTGGGCTGTTGCGAGTTGATCGCGCCGAGCGCGGGAATCGGCTCGAGATCGAGCAGGCCCTTGGTCTCCATCCACTTCAACCAGTGGCGCAAGAACGACTTGTCGATGCCGCCGAGCGGCGCGAGCCCACCCGACGTGTCGCCATCCATCGTCGCGTAACCGACGGCGGCTTCCGATCGATTCGACGTGGTGATCAACACCGCGCCGCGCAGGTTCGCGAGCATCCAGATCGATGGCGCTCGCACGCGCGCTTGGATGTTCTGCAACGCGAGATCATCGTGCTCCCAGCTCAGCTGGCGACCGACCGCCTTCTCGATCGCCGAGATGTACTGCTTGTATTGCGGATCGACGTCGATCACGTGAAACACCGCGCCGACCGCCTCGGCGACGTTCTGCGCCGCGAGCCGCGTCACGCGACCGGAGTTCTCCGTGGGTTGATACGCGCACGCGAGCAACGCGCCCGTGGCGGCCTTCGCATCGCCCTTGTGATCGATCGCCTCGACGAGCCGCGCGCACCACGGCAGGTGTTGCTTCACGCCGCCGGGCCCGAGCTCGGAGAACGCGAGCTGGACGGCTTGGCCGACGAGCACCGCACACGCCGCACTGTCCGCACCGCCCGAGAGCGAGATCACGTAGCCCTGCGCGCGCGACTTGCGAAGGTAATCCCACAGGCCGAGCGCGACGGCGCGACCGAATTCTTCCTCGCGCAACGACTGGCGGTCTTCCCACGAGCGCACGAGCGGTTGTGCGGCTTCCGGGCGGCGCTGCGGCCACACGAACGGATGCGAGATCATCAATTGCTCGGCATCGTGGCGCGGGCGAAACCCGACGCGGCGCATGGCTTCGCGGCGATTGCCGTCGACGTCGATCACCGCGGTCGCGAGCTCGACATCGTGAAACGAAAACCGGCGGCCGCGTGCGAGGAGCTCGCCGCCCGATGCGATCAAGCCGCCACCGTCGTAGATGATGCGACCGGCTTCGTTGCCGAGGAGGTTCGCGTAGAGATACGCGGTGCCGAACGCGCGCGAGCCTTCGATCACGAAGCGTTGGCGGACGGCGAACTTTTCGAACGCGAAGTGGCTCGCGCTCGGATTGCACATGATGTCGACGCCGCGCAGCGAGAGCTCGATGCCCGGGCGATTCGCGACCCACGCGTCTTCGCAGATCTCGCAACCGAATCGGATGTCGCCGATCTCGAACACCAGATCGCCGATCGGGAACTTGCGAATCGTGCCGTCTTCCGACGACCGCTCGAGCGTGTCGATCTCTCCGGCCGGCCACGGTTTGAACCACCGCGGCTCGTAGTGAACGCCGTCGCCGGGCAGGAACTGCTTCGCGGCGAACCCGACGATGTCGCCATCGGCGAGCACGGCGGCGCAGTTGTAGAGCGCCTTCTCGTGAAACACCGGCAAGCCGACGATCACGACCATGCCCTTCGTGTGCGTGGCGAGCTGATCGAGCTGGCTGAACGCGGTGTCCTGCAGGCCGTCGATGAAGAACGCGTCCTCGCAGCCGTAGCCGGTGATCGCGAGCTCGGGCAGGCACAACACGGTCGCGCCTTCGGCACGCGCGTGATCGATCGCCATGCGCAGATGGGCGAAGTTCTCTTCCCACGCGAACGGCGTTTGATTGACGCACGCGACTGCGACTTTGATGAGCTTCATCGATTGCTCCTCAGATGCTCCGCCAACAGCGAAGCGGTGCTATCGACCTGTAAGTAGCGCGAACGCAAAGACACAGCACGGGGATGTGAGTCGGTCGTGGCGACCTGTTCGAACAGGTTGGTTGCCTGAATCCGGGCGAGCGAATCCCCCGGAAACAGGCCATGCGTGGCGACGGCGGCAATCTTCGTCGCCCCGGCATCGCGATAGGCCTGCGCGGCGTTGATCAGCGAGCCGCCGGTGCGAATCATGTCGTCGTAGATCACGACGTTCTTGCCGTTGACCTGCGCCGACACGCCGGTGACGTGGGTTTCCGGATCCCGAGACGCGGCGCTTGTAGACGAACGCGGCTTGCACGCCGAGGTCGTTCGCGAGCGACTCGACCCACTTCGCGCGACCGGCATCCGTACACGCGAGCACGAAGTCGTCCCCGCCCAAGCGGCGAGCTGCCGCGGTGACCAGGTCCTTCGCGTAGACATGGATCGGCCGGATCCCGCCCTCGAAGTAGTGCGCGATCGACGACACGTGGAGATCGAGCAGGAACACCTGCGTGCCACGCGACGCGAGTGGGATCGAAGACAACAATCGCGCGCGGGTCTTCGCGGTCACGATCTCGCCGTCGTGAACGGATCGCTCCATCGTGGAGTAGCCGAAGTACGGGATCACGAGCGACAGGCGATAGGCACCGCTGTTCACCAGCCCGCACGCGAGGTCGTACAGCGCGAGCGTGGCCGCATCGTCGATCGTGCCGCCGACGAGGATGACGTCGCGATCCGCGGGATCCGTTTCGATCCGGCAGTAATGCTCGCCATCGGGAAACGTCTCGCGATGGACGCGACCGTGTTCCCAGCCACCGGCTTCCGCGATCGCTGTGCCCAGATATTCATAGGGCGCGATATCGAAAACTAAGGGCGTGGTCACTTGGCTTCCAGTTTACGCGCACTCGCGATCAGCTCGCGCTTGCGGGTATGCACGTCGTGATCGAGGCCGACCACGTACGGTTGCGGATTGAAGAACCGGCGCGTGCGCGGAGACAGGCGCGCGAGATCCGCCACCGCACGCTCGCGCGCTTGCGAGAGAGTCGCTTTCGGCTGCGTCCGCGAGCCGCGATCCATCATCGTCACGAGCAGATCTTCGTGTGAATCGAACGTCGGCGACCACGGCTCGAGTGCCGGCGTCTCGATATCGTGGATCTGCAGCGTGTCGGCGGGGCCACGCGAGCTATCGAAGATCATGTCCGCGACGTATTCATCGCCGCGACGGAACCGCCGGACCTGCAAGATGCCCGGGTTCGAGATCTTGATCGGTTGCTCCGACAGCTTGATCGCGTCGTGCCACTGCCCCGCGGCATCGCGCGATGCGCCGAGCTTGTACACGCCGCCGAGCGCCGGCTGGTCGTACGCGGTGACGAGCTTCGTGCCGACGCCCCACGTATCGATCCGCGCGCCCTGATCGATGATGCTGCCGATCAACTGCTCGTCGAGATCGTTCGACGCGACGATCTTCGCGTCGGGAAAGCCAGCCTCGTCCATCATCCGCCGGCCTTCCGCCGATAGATGCGCGAGGTCGCCGGAGTCGAGCCGGATACCGGCGAACTTGTGGCCCTTCGCGCGCAGCTCTTTGCCGACTTCGATCGCGTGCGCGATGCCTTGGATCGTGTCGTAGGTATCGACGAGGAACGTGCAGTTGCCGGGCAACGCCGCCGCGTACGCGCGAAACGCTTCGAGCTCGTTGCCGTGGAACATCACCCACGAATGCGCGTGCGTGCCGCGAACCGGGATGCCGAACAGCTTGCCGGCCATGACGTTCGACGTCGCCGACACGCCACCGATGTACGCCGCACGGCTCGCGGCCAACCCACCGTCGATGCCTTGCGCGCGACGGAGACCGAACTCGAGCACTTGCCCACCGCGCGCCGCCTGGGCAACGCGCGCGGCCTTCGTGGCGACGAGCGTTTGATAATTGATCATCGCGAGCAGCGGCGTCTCCACGAGCTGCGCTTGCAAGATCGGCCCGCGGACGCGGACGAGTGGTTCGTGCGCGAACACGAGCGAGCCTTCCGGCACCGCATCGACCGTGCATTGCCACTTCAATGCGCCCAAGTAGTCGAGGAACGGCGTCGGGAACAGCTGGGCGTTTTCGTTGTCTCGTAATGTTGCGAGATACGTCAGGTCGTCCTTCGTGAACCGAAATCGGTCGAGAAATTCGAGCGCCGGGCCGATTCCGGCGGCGATCGCGTACCCGCCGTTGAACGGGTGGCGCCGAAAGTTCAAG
The DNA here is from genome assembly GCA_047600425.1 of Kofleriaceae bacterium. GTDB lineage: Bacteria > Myxococcota_A > Polyangia > Haliangiales > Haliangiaceae > JABFXX01. The sequence goes on from JASGLC010000001.1 coordinate 2,259,745, forward strand.
TGGAAGACCGCCTCGCGCTCCGCTGCACCCGCCTTCCAGTAGCCCAAGGCCATCGTCAGCTGATACAAGTCGGTTAAGAGCGCTAGCGAGCCGCCGTAGACGTCGTCGATGCCGTCCGTCATTGTTACAGTGTATTGTTTACACTAACCAGCCCGATGTCAACGAGCGACCAAGCAGTGATCGTATGGGGTGAAGTCCTCTGGGATTTGTTTCCGGATGGTCCCCAGCTCGGTGGCGCGCCATCGAACGTCGCGTGGCACCTCGGGTTGGCCGGCGGCTGGGCACGGTTGGTGTCGCGGGTCGGTGACGACGATCAGGGCAAGAAGGCGATCGAGCGGCTCGGCGAGGTCGTCGACACGTCGCTCGTCCAGATCGATCCCGAGCGCGCGACCGGCGTGGTCGAGGTCACTGTCGATCGGGGCGAACCGCGCTATCGGTTGGTGCCGGATCGGGCGTGGGAGCGGATCGCGTGTACCGACGACGTGATCGGTGCATTGGGCGAAGCGAGTGTCATGATCTACGGCACGCTCGCGCAACGAACGTCCGCGGGCCTCGATGGCTGGCGAGCGGCGATGGCGGCCGCGCACGGACGATGTTTGAAGGTGTGCGACGTGAACCTCAGAAAATCCGAAGAAGGCATCGAAGCCGGCGTTGCGGTGCTCGCGGCGATCGAGCGTGCGGACATGGTGAAGGTCAACGATCGCGAGCTGGCGCGGTTGGCCGACTGGTTGGGTTGGAAGGATCCGGTCGGCGAATTGAAGAAGCGCCCGCGTGTGGTCGCGGTCACGCATGGTGCCGAGGGAGCCACGTTATATGGCGAGCATGGCGCCGTCGAAGTTGCGGGCACGCCGGCGAAGTCCGGTGGCGATAACGTCGGCTGCGGCGATGCGTTCCTCGCGATCCTCGTGCACGGCATGACGCTCGGTTGGGATCTCGCGCAATGTGGACGCGCGGCGAGTCGCTGGGCGGCCGCGGTGGCGGAGGTGCGTGGGGCAACGCCGTACTTCGACGAGGCACGGGCCGCTGATCTTCTGGAGCTTGACGATGTCTGATGAACCCGCGAAGAAGTCACCGCCCGTCCCGGACTCGGACTCGTTCGACGAAGTCGGGCGTTGGATCGCGAAGTACGGTGCGTTACCCGCGCTCGCGGTCATCACGATCATCATCGCGTGCATTCACTGGCACATCCTCGGCGGCGAACCTGCGGGCGATGACCTGTCGTTCCACTTCGGCGAGTCGGCGCGGATCATGGACTGCCTGCGCCACTTCGATTTCGACATGTGGAATCCGTCGGCGAACGGCGGTTACGCGAGCGGCTACTACTATCAAATCCTCCCGCAGCTCGCGTCGGCGTTGCCGGCGGCGTTGTTCGGGCACCTTCAGTTCTTCTTCTCGCTATCGGTGATCCTGCCGCTCGTGTTCGCGCCGGCGTGCGCGTATCGCGGGATGCGGATGATGGGCGCCACGCCGTGGCAGTCGTGCATCGGCGCGTTCGTGATCGCGTTCATGAACGGCGAGTCGCGTTGGGGTGCGGGCAGCGCGGGCACGTTCAACGTCGGCCTCTACACCCAGACCTGGGCGCTCTGCATCTGGCCACTCGCGCTCGGTCACGGCGCGCGGTGGATTCGCGATGGCAAAGGTCTCGCGCCGGCGATCGCGTGGGGCGGTGCATCGTTCTTGTGTCATCCGTTCGCGGGCATCTCGCTCGGATTCGCACTCGTCGTCGGGTTTGTCGTGAAGTTCCTGGCGACCTGGCGGCTGTGGGAATCGAAGCGGATGATCGGCCTCCTGTTGCTCTACGCCGGTGGCGTGGTGACGGTGCTCGGCGGCGCGCTCGCGTGGAAGCAAGTCGCGATCGCGGTCGTGCCGGTGATCGGCATCGCAGTCGCCGCCGGCGGATACGCGCTGATCCACATGTTCCGTGCGACGGACAAGATGTGGGACGAGCCGTCGGTCGCGCACGCGCGCGGCGAGCTCAACCGGTTGGCGGTCTTGGGCGCCACGCTGATGCTGACGACGGCGCCGGTGCTGCTGCCACTCGTGTTCGATCGCGAAGGCTTCGGCGGATTCCCGCATCGCGTTTCCGACGAGGTCGGTCCCGGCTTCGCGGGGCTGTGGAAGTGGTGGGTCGAAGGCAAGCTGTTCGATTTCTCGCCGAACACGCCGGGCCTCCACGGTCGGCTGCCGCTGATCACGTTCGCGATCCCGGTGATCGGCCTGTACACCGCGTGGCGTCCGGGCTCGACGGCGCGATGGTTGTGGCCGCCCGCGATCCTGTTCGCGGTCTGGCTCGGCATCGGTCCGCGCGCCGGCAAGATCGGCGATGACCTGATCCCGGCGGTGCGTGCGCTCGGCGCGATGCAAACGTGTATCGGTCTCGGCGTGGGCATCGGCATCGTCGCGCTCGGCGAGTGGTTGTGGAACGCGCCGTGGGATCGCTGGATCGCGACGGGGCGTACGCAAAGCGATGGCACATCGTCGACGGTCTACGGCATTCGCACGGCGCTCGCCGCGATCTCGGCCGCGTTGCTCGTGTTCGTCGGATATCCGGGTGGGCGGGCGCTGCTCGCTCGCGTTCGCACGCTCCAGGACTACACCTGGCGTAAAGACGCGATGGAGATCGGTGACCTGCTCGCGCAGCAACCGCCGGCGCGTCGCCAACCGGGTCCCGGTGCGGAGAACCATTGGTGGAACCTGACGCCGTACATCTATCACCGCGTGCCGACCACGCTGCAGATGGGTGGCGGTGGGTTGCAAGCGAGTCCGAACTACGACGCGTTGTGGACGGTGCGCGACTTCGCGAAGAACGCGTGGATCTACGATGCGCCGTACGTACCGTTCGAGCGCAGCAAGGGCGCGACGGTGCCGGCGGGCGAAACGGTCGCGCGGACCGAGAAGTACGAGATTCGCAAGTTGCCAGCGCCCGGCCTCGTGTCGCCGGCGTGGGTGGTTGGCGTCCTGCCCCCGTATTACCGATCGGGCGAGATGGGCCACATCATGATGCTGCAGTGGCTCAAGTCGGACATGCCGATCAAGAGCCAGATCATGGCGTACGTCGGATCCGGCAGCGCGGGTAACCCGCCGCAGGGCAAGACGCTGCGTGCGTACCGGCAAGATTCGCCGGGCAACGAAGCGGATATCGTCGCCGACGTCGAGACCACCGGCCCGACGACGTTCTGGGTTCACGAGTCGTGGCATCCGCGCTGGCATGCGTTTGTCGACGGCGAAGAAGTGCCAGTGCGTCGCGTGACGCCGGACTTCCCCGCGGTCGACGTGAACACGCCGGGCAAGCACACGATCGAGCTCCGCTTCGAGCGGCCGTGGTGGTTACTCGCATCGTGGCTGCTGTGGCCCGGGACGGCGCTCGTGGCGTTCCTCGTGCTGCGCAGGCGTGACAAGAAGGCAGAAGCAGACCGTCTCGCTCCCGCGACGGTCGTATCTGGCTGATCACGCGCTATGCTTCACGGGTGAAACGTCTCGCGTGTTTGCTGCTCGCCGTCGCGTGCTCGTCGCAGTCGGGTTCGTCGCCACCCGTGCCGGTCGCGCAACCTACGAATTCGACGCCGGTGCCGCAGGCTGCGGTGCCCCAGCCGGATCGGCGTGAAGTCGCGCTGTCGAAAGAAATCGTCGAAGCGCTCGAGACCGAGCACCTGAACGGGAAGAAGCTCGACGACACGATCTCGGCGGAGGCGTTCGCCACGTATCTCGATCATCTCGATGCGAGCAAGTTGTTCCTGCTCGCCGCGGACCGCGAAAAGCTCGCGGCATATCGCGACAAGATCGACGACGAGCTGCATTCCGGCAACCTCGAGCTCGCGCATGTCGGGCAATCGATCTTCCTCGCGCGCGTGGCAGTCGTCGAGAAGGTGGTCGCGGGCGTGCTCGCGGCGCCGATGAATCACGACGACGAAGAATTTCTCGAGCTCGATCCGAAGAAGGTCGAGCCGGCGAAGACGGAGCAGGAGCTGGCGGAGCGCTGGCGGCAACGCCTCGAGCTCGAGGTCATGCAGCGCGTGGCTGTGATGGAAAAGCTCAAAGCCGGAGCTGGCAGTGGATCCGGTAGTGGCAGTGGCTCGGCAACCACGTCGGACATTCCGGCGACGCCCGAAGCGCGCGAGGAAAAAGTTCGGACCACGCTCGCGAAGAGCTACGCGGCGCAGTTCGAGCGGTTGAAGACGCCCGGCCCACTCGACGCGGCGAGCGAGCTCGTCAATGCCGTGTGCCAAACGTTCGATCCGCACACGGACTATCTGCCGCCCGCGGACAAGGCGAACTTCGACATCCAGATCACGGGTTCACTCGAAGGCATCGGCGCGGCGTTGCGCACGCACGACGATCTGATCGAGGTGAGCGAGCTCGTGCCGGGTGGTGCGGCCGCGCGCCAAGGCAAGCTCGGGCCCGGTGATCTGATCCTGTCGGTGCAGCAACAGAACAGCGACGACTGGGTCGACGTGATGAACATGCACCTCGACGACGTGGTCGCGCTGATCCGCGGGCCGAAGGGCACGATCGTACGGCTCCACGTCCGCAAGCCGGATGGTCGCGAGGACCAGATCGAGATCACGCGCGACAAGATCGTGATCGAAGCGACGTATGCGCGCGGCGCGTATCTCCAGAAGAAGGGTGGCCCGGTCTACGGCTACATCCACTTGCCCGGGTTCTACGGCGACCAGAGCAGCACGCGGACGGCATCGCAGGATGTCGCGAAGCTGTTGGCGGAGATGAATGCGAAGAAGGTCGCCGGTGTCGTGCTCGATCTGCGCGGCAATGGTGGTGGGTTGCTACAAGACTCCGTCGCGCTCGCCGGCGAGCTGATCGATAAGGGACCGATCGTGCAGGTCCGTGATCACGAGGGCGAGATCAAGCAGCTCTCGGATCCGAAAGCGGGCGTCGAGCTCACCGCGCCGGTCGTGGTGATGATCGATCAATTCAGCGCGTCGGCGTCGGAGATCCTCGCCGGCGCGATGCAGGACTATCACCGCGCGGTGATCGTCGGCTCGACCACGCACGGCAAGGGTACGGTGCAGGCGCTGCTCGGGCTCGATCCGCGTGGTGCGAAGCCGGAGCTCGGCTCGATCAAGTTGACGATCGAGCAGTTCTTCCGGGTCAGCGGCAGCTCCACGCAAAAAGAGGGCGTCACGCCGGATGTCCCGCTGCCGAATCCGAACAGCTACATCAAGAGTGGCGAGCGCAACCTCGATCACGCGATCGAGTGGACGAAGATCGATCCGGCGGCGCACGTCGATTGGGATGGCAAGTGGGACAAGGCCGCGCTCGTGGCGAAGAGTGCGAAGCGCGTCGCGAAGAGCACGGTGTTCGGCAAGATCACGGCGCTCGAAGCGATCAACGAGAAGCGCAGCAACGATACGCGGGTGCCGCTCGCACGCGCGCAATGGGATGCGCGGACGAAGCGCGATACCGATGAAGTCGACAAGATCGGGCTCGATCTCGAGAAGCTGCCGGCCGCGTTTACGGTGACGGGTATCGACGAGAAACCGGGTGACGATCGCGCGAAGAAGTGGCGCGATGGCGTGTCACGCGACCCGTGGATCGAGGAGAGCGTTGCGGTCCTCGGTGATATCCCGGCGAAGTGATTTGATACTGGCGTAGATCGCTTCGTGCGTCGCCGGGCACCCGAGCGGCACCTCCGCGCCGGGTTGACCGAACGCAGCGACCGCATCGCGGATCGCTTCGCGCACGCTGATCGCGAGCATGAGCGGTGGCTCGCCGACGGCCTTGCTGCCGTGGATCACGCCGGGCTGCGCGGCTTTCGGCAGGAGGCTCACGCGGAAGTCCGCCGGCGCATCACCGATCGACGGGATCTGATACGTGCTCGCCGAATGCGAGAGCAGGCGCCCGGTCTTGTCCCACTTCAGCTCTTCGCCGGTGAGCCAGCCCATGCCTTGCACGAACGCGCCTTCGATCTGACCGCGATCGATGTTGTGGTTCAGCGACTCGCCGACGTCCTGCAGGATGTCGACGCGCAGCACGCGCTTCATGCCCGAGAGACCATCGACCTCGACCTCGCTGACAGCAACGCCGTACGCGAAGTAGTAGAACGGGATGCCGTGGCCCTTCGCCTTGTCGTACGCGATGCCGGGCGTGCGATAGAACCCGCTCGCGGACATCGACACCTGACGGAGATGGGCGCGATCGGCGATCGATGCCCATGGGACCGAGATGTTGTTCAGGTAGGCGTTGTCGTCGGCAAACAGGATCTGCGACGGATCACCCTTCGCGCCTTTTTCCGCGAGGAGCTCCGCCGCGATCGGCCGTAACCGCTCGCGCAGTTGATCGCACGCGTTCTTCACCGCCGCACCGTTGAGATCGGCGCCACTCGAGGCCGCGGTCGCCGACGTGTTCGGCACCTTGTCGGTCCGCGTCTTCATCACGCGCACGCTCTCGATCGACACGCCGAGCTCGCGCATCGCCACGCCGCGGATCTTCGTGTTGAGGCCCTGCCCCATCTCCGTGCCGCCGTGATTCACCTGCACGGTGCCGTCGCGATAGATCAGCACGAGCGCACCGGCCTGATTCAGGAACGATGCGGTGAACGAGATGCCGAACTTCACCGGTGTCATCGCGAGCCCGCGCTTCACGTGCGGATGATCGGCGTTCCACTGCGCGATCTCGGCGCGGCGCTCGACGATATGCGCTTCGTCGGCGAGCTTGTGCCACATCATCGGCAACCGGTTGTCGCCGAGCGGTTGACCATAGTGCGTGGTGTTGGTCTCGCCATCGCCGCGATAGAGGTTGCGCTCGCGCACGACTTCCGGCGGCAACCGCAGCGTGCGCGCGATCCGATCGATCGCCTCTTCCATCACGAGCATGCCCTGCGGTCCGCCGAATCCGCGGAAGGCGGTGTGCGAGACGTGATTCGTCTTGCCGACGCGTCCGGTAAAGCGCACGGCCGGGAGGTAGTAGCCGTTGTCGAGGTGGAACAGCGCGCGGTCGAGGATCGACTCCGATAGATCGAGCGCCCAACCACCATCGGAGACGAGCTCGACCTTCGCGGCGGTGATCCGGCCGTCGTCGTCGAAGCCGATGTCGTAGCGGCCCCAGAACGGGTGGCGCTTGCCGGTCACGGTCATGTCGACATCGCGATCGAGCTGCACGCGCACGGGCTTCTTCGTGATCGTGGCGGCGAGCGCTACGAGCGCGGCCCAGCCGTTGCCCTGCGTTTCCTTGCCGCCGAAGCCGCCGCCCATGCGTGGCGCTTCGACGACGACCTTGTTCCGCGGGATGTGGAGGACGTGCGAGACGATGCCCTGGATCTCCGACGGGTGCTGCGTGGAGCTGCACACGAACACGTCGTCGTCGTCGCCGGCCTCGGCCCACGCGGCGTGCGCCTCGAGATAGAAGTGCTCTTGCCCGCCGATGTTCATCTCGCCGGACAGCGTGTGCTTGGCGGTGGCGAGCGCGCCGTCGACGTCACCGCGGCGAATGATGTGAGGCTCGGTGTGGTAGCTGTTCCTCGCGATCGCGTCTTTGATCGACAGGATCGGCTCTTCCGGTGCGTAGGTCACGGCGACCTTCGCGGCGGCGGCCTTGCACTGCTCGAGCGTTTCGCCGACGACCACCGCGATCAACTGACCGTGATAGTGAACGCGGCCGTCGGCGAGCATCGGCTCGTCCTTCTTGATCGCGCCAACATCGTTTTGACCGGGCACGTCCTTCGCGGTCAGGATCGTGACGACACCGGGCATCGCGCGCGCGGCTTCGAGATCGAGCTGCGTGATCACGGCGCGCGCTTGCTTCGACATCACCGGCCACATCTCGAGCATCGGCCGGCGGCGCGCCTGATCGTCGACGTAGATCGCGGTGCCGGTGACGTGACCGATCGCGGACTCGTGCTTGAGCGAGAAGCTCCCCGCGGACGTGTCCGGGTACGGCGAGCTGCCCGCATAGGTCATCGGCTCGTCGGTGATGCCCGATTCGCCGAGGAAGAACTTCTCGAACAGGCTGACGATCAGGCCCTGGCGGAACGGCACGCCCGAGCGCACGTCTTCGATCGGCGTGAATTCTCCGGCGAGCACGGACTTCGCGGCGTGTACGGTCTCGGCAGTCCACGGTTTCCCGACGAGGAATCCTTCCGTCTTCTTCGCGCGCACGGGCGTGGGCCCGACACCGCCATAGGCGAGGCGCGCGTGCGTGACGATGCCGGCGGCGTCGCGCTCGATCACGAAGCCCGCGGATACGATCGCGATGTCGAGCTCGCGGCGCTTCGAAACCTTGAACGAATCGGCGATCCGTCCCGCCGGGATGCGCGGGATCACGATCTCGAGCACGACTTCGTCTTTGGCGAGCACCGTCTTGCGATACGCCGTGAAGAACTCGGCGAGCGGAACGTCGCGTTCGCCGCGCGGGCCGAGTAGCCGGACGCTCGCATCGAGAGACAGCAGCACCGGCGCCATGTCGCCGATCGGCGATGCCGTGACGAGGTTGCCCGCGAGCGACGCGCGATTGCGAATCGGCCGCGACGCGAACACGAGCAGCATCTTGTGGATCGCCGGAAACTCGCCGCCGAGTGATTCCTCGAGCGCGGTCAACGAAGCTGCACCACCGACGATCAACGCATCGCTCGTCTTGCGGATGCGCGTGAGCTCCGGCACGCCGTCGGTGGCGATCAATTTGGGAAAGCTACGGCCGGCTTTGTTGATGTAGACGCCGATCTCCGTCGCACCGCAGATCAGCTCGGCGTCCGGATGTGCAGCGCGCATCTCGACCAATTGTGCGAGCGTGGTCGGCCGGAAGAACTGCGTGTCGGCCGCTCGATAGTCGACCGCATCCAACGCGATCACCGGCTTCGATAGCCGGATCTGAAACAAGTCTGTCTTCTTGTTCGCGCGCGCTTCGTCGAACGCATCGCGAATCGGCCGATAGCCCGTGCAGCGACAGAGATTGCCGTTGAGCTGATCGACGACCTGCCACGGCTCCTTGATGTCGTCGCGGTAGTAGCCCTCGAACATCGACGCGATGAAGCCCGGCGTGCAGTAGCCGCACTGCGATCCGCAGTGCTTCACCATCGCCGCTTGCACGGGATGCATCGCCTCGCGCGTGCCGATGCCTTCGACCGTAACGACCTCGCGGCCGGCGACCATCGGCAGGAGCGCGATGCAGCTGTTGATCGCGCGATACGTCGGCGAGCCATCCGCGCGGCGCTCGACGATCGCGACCGTGCACGCCCCGCAGTCGCCTTCCGCGCAGCCCTCTTTGCTACCGGTGTGGCCGTGCTGGCGCAGATACGTCAGCAGCGATTTGTTGGACGATTCTCCGTCCACGCTGACCACCGTGCCGTTCAGGGTGAAACAAAAGCCCATCTACGGATTCGACCGTATCACTACTTACCCTCGTCGGCGCGAGGCATCGGCAGCACCAGTTTGAAGCTGCGCAATTGCCAGGCCGAGCTTTTACTACTTCGCTCGAACCCGAACACCACGCGGACGCCGGAGCTGCGCTCGAACTCGGTCACCACGTCGAACGTGGCGGAGGTTCCGCCGATGACCTTGGCCTCGGTGACCCGAAGGATTCGCTTGTAGGCGCCGAGGACCTTGCGGTTGTCGTCCTGGATCGTCGCGAACAGGATCCGCGTCTCCTGTTGGCGAAACACCGGCGAGGCCGCGTCCCACACGTCGCCGGCTTTGCCGTCGCGAAGCTTCTCGAGGATGGTCTCCGCGGCATCGCGCACGTCGCAGGTCTTGCGATCGCCGGAGTCCTTGCACGCCTGCACGCGTTGCTCGCGCTGCGCCTGCGTGACCTTCAATTCCGGCGGTAGCTCGAGGCCGATGCCGAGCAACTTCCACCGCCCCTGATCCCAGTGAAAGCTGATCGAGCCCCGCGTCCGACCCTTCTCGAACGCCGCGCTGATCGACACGCGCCCGACCCGACCGCCGGGGCCCGAGGTCACGAGCGTGTCATTGATCGACGTGAGCTCGCCGAACTTGCCGAGCGTCGTATTCAGGTCGGTCATCTCGTCAATGAAGCGCTCCTTGCGGACCATTTCCTGAAACCGCGGCGAGGCCTTTTCGTAGACCTCGCCGATCGACGCGCTTCCCTTCGAAATCTCGACGAGGATCTTCTCCGCGGTCGGGCGAAAATCCGGCACGTCGTTGCCGTGCAATTGCAGCCCGACGATCACCGCGATCCACGCGGCAACCAGCACGAACCCGACCACCACGGATCGTACGAGCAGTCGCCCGCGCCGGGTCTTCGTCACCGCCGGCAGTGCGTGAACGGATTCGCCGGCCTTGGTCAGGCCTTCGCCGAGCTTGCCGACGCTCGCGCCGACAAACGGAACCTTGTTCGTCAAGTCGCCGAGCTTGGTGACACCTTCGCCGAGCTTGGTGATGCCCTCGCCGAGCAACTCGACGCCGCCGCTCGCGGCCGCGGTCAGGGCTTCGCGCGCGCGGTGCTTTTCGCTGTGAGTCTCGCTCGCGACCGCATGGACGCGACCGCTCGAGACAGGTGCCGAATCGACGTCCCCGAGGGATTCGGGGACGGATTTCTTATCCGGGTCGTCGGGCACCTACCGGTTAATTACAGCATGCTTCCGTCGCTGCAACGTCATCGGCGGATCTTGATAGTAGGTGTACGCGAGCTTGCCCGTCGCCGAGACCGCGATCGGCGGCTCCAGATCATCGGTCACGCCGATGCCCTGTCGGATGGCATCCCAGCCGAGCGAGTGGGCCAGGAGCTCGGCGACTTGGAGCGTATCGTCGCCGGTCAACGTGAAGTCCGCGACGTCGGTCGGCAGCGTCGGGAACGCGAGCGAGCTCGTGCCGTTCGCCGCACCGTACACCGACCATTGAAACGCGTAGTTCAGGCGCGTGCCGGCCACCGCGATCACGTAGGCCTGCTCGGGCACGCCACCGTTCGACGCCGTCCAGCTCCACGATTGCGCCGCGAGATCCAGCGCGGGTTTGCTCGTGAACTCGGGTGTCGTGTTTGCCGACCAATCGAGCGAGAACGTCCCCGCCGGCACGCCCCACATGATCACGTCGCGGACGCCCATCGTCTCTTGGCGGATCACCGTGATGTCGGAACGCGAGCCCGCGACGGCGAACGCGGTCGGATACGTGACCGTCGCGTTCGTGGTGCCGTTGTCGGTGAAGAAGATCGTCGACAGGCTCGTGCTGCTCGGGCCGAACAACGATTCCAGTACGCCGAACTGCGCCGTCGACGTGCCGAGATTCGTCACGTCGACCTCGCGGGACGCCGTGCGGAACGTGCCCGCGGTCAGATCGACTTGCCCGTTGCTCGGAATCGGCACGTTCAAGAGCGTCATCGTGTCGACGACGGTGGGTACGTGACCTTTGAAGCCCTGGATCGTCACGTCCATCTTCGTCGCGTCGGTGCACGACGAGTTGAACACCGAGTCGTATTCCTGGACGCCTGGGGTCGGATCGGTTGGCGCGTACTCACCGCACGTCGTGCCGATGATGTAGTTCGTATCGGTCGCCATGCCCGTCGGTACGTGCAACGTCATCACCTGGTTCGCGGGTGGATTCGTGGGCCGGCTGACCTGCTTGAGCAGCAAGGTGTCTCCGGGCTTGGCGCCGAGCCAGGTGTGAACGTCGTAGTTCTGGCCGAACGCGAAGTCGCTCTCGATGAACGACTCCACCGTGGTCACGGATCCGCCGGTGAACGGAGCGGTCGCCGTGCCGGTCGCGTCGGTTTTGACCGTGGCGGCAAGGCTGCCGTCGGGATTCATGAAGTAGACCGTGATATCCGGAATCGGATCGAGTGCACGCACGGTCACGTTCGTCGCGGCATCGGGCGGTGCATCGATCGGCGCGTCGGTCAGCGCGGCATCTGCGATCTGATGATGATTCCCGCCATCGTCCCCACACGCCGCCAGGACCAACAACACCCAAAACTTCATCCGGCCATCTTATCTCGCGAGGATGGCCATGTAGTCGGTAAACGCGAGCTTGCCCGTCGCACTGCTCGTCGGCGGATACGGCTCGCCGAGGCCGATCACGGGGCGGAGCGCATCGTAGCCGCCGGGAACGCTCGCCATGATCGCGTACGTGATCGTGTCGGCGTTCGTGATCGAGAAGTCGGCGATGTCGGTCGGCAGCACCGGCAGCGCCACGCTCGTCGACGAAGCCCCGTACGCATTCCACTGGAACGCGTAGTTCGCGCGCATCGGATAGAGCGCGATGCCCGCGGCATTCACGGTCGCGCCACCAGTCGCCTTCGTCCAGCTCGCGGTGTGAGAGGCCGTGTCGTAGCTGATCGTCGACGAGAATGCGGGCGTGGCATCGGTCGACCAATCGATCGATAGGTTGCCGTCTTCGCCCCATTGGTAGACATATTGCGTCGACGACTGCGCGGTGCCGTAGATCCACGTCACGTCGCGATGCGTGGTCGGTTTCGCGGGGAGCGTCTGGCTCGTCGTCGACGGATCGCCCGACGCGAGCGTGAGGTTGTCGTAGTAGATCGGCAGGCTCGTCTCGATGTACGTGTTGCCGTGCAACGCGGTGCCCGCCCAATGCGAGACCGTGATCTGGCGTGACACCGGCGGCGCGTACGTGCTCGCCGATAGGTCGACGGTCACACCGGCAGCGACGGTGATGTCGGGGACGACGAACGAGCTGACGAGCGCGTTGTTCGTGGCGCGCGCGATCACCATGAGATCGAGCTTCGCGCACGTCGAGCTGATCGCTGCCGTGAACGTCGTCGCCATGCCCGTGGGCGGCGTGACGCTCGCGTTGCCGCACGTCGGCGTGACGTCGTAGGTCTTGCCGTTCGCGGCGACCGGCAGCTTCACGGTGAACGTGGTCGGTTGCGTGACCGTGCCTTCGCCGCCGCCGGGCTTCACCTGGATCACGTCGCCCGGCAGCACGCCGCTCCACGTGTAGAGCCGATACGTCGGCGGATCGCCGGGGTTGTCGCCGGGAATCGTGTGGACGATCGTCGCGAAGCCGCCCGCGGCCATGACGGTCGAAGCCCTGCCGCTCGCGTCGGTCACGACCTTCGCGACGAGCGAGCTGTCCGCGTTCTGGAAGTACACGGACTCGCCGGCGATCGCCGGCACGGTCTGGACCGTGACGGGCGTCTGGAGCTCGTCACCGGGCAACACCGCGCCGTCCGGATCCGGAGCCGTCGGGGCGTCGGTGATCGTGCGATTGCCATCGCTACTGCATGCCGCCAACCACAACACCGCGACCAGGTACTTCATGGTCGCGGCTTATAGATCAGTGGCGGCGCGCGTTGTTGTGCAACTTGGTGCGCGACCGAGCGACCGTGCGATTGCCGAAGTACGTGGTGACGGATAGCTTGCCCGTCGCGGTCGCCGGCGGCACCGTGCTGTCGACGCCGACCACCTGGCGTAACGCGTCGTAGCCGCCGGGGTAGCTCGCCATTCCGGCGAACGCGATCGAGTCGTCGGTGGTGATCGAGAAGTCGGCGATGTCGGTCGGCAACGTGGGCAACTTGACCGAGTACGTACCATCGCCCTTGCCGACAGCCTTCCAGGTGAACGCGTACGACGCGGTGCCGCGATACGCGTCTTCTTGGAACGCGTACGCGTCGACGGCGGCGCCACCGGCGAGCGCGGTCCAGCTCGCCGTGTTCGTACCGGTGTCGAACGTGGGGGCGACGTCGAACTCGGGCGCCACATCGGCGGTCCAGTCGACCGTCACGTCGGCGGCAGCACCCCACGTCACGAAGTAGCGCTCCTGAAAATTCACGCTCTGATCGAGCCCGACGACGACGCGACCGTTCGCAGGCGGGGTCGGAATCGTTTCGGTGTACGTGGCAGGGTCGACGAGCTCGAGGTTGTAGCTGTTGTAGAACAGCTGGCCCTTCGGGCTCGTGACGGTCGTGCTGCCGCTGATCGTCGACGCCGTGTTGTGATCGACTTCGATCGTCCGCCCCACCGCATCGGTGTACGTGGCCGCGCTGAGATCCGCCGTGGTCATGTCGGCGATCGTCACGTCCTCCACGACCGTCGAGGAGATCAGATTTCCATCGATGTCCTTCACGAGGATCATGAGGTCGTCCTTGGCGCAGTAGTCGGTGAAGGTGACGGTCTGCGTGGCCACCGCGAACACGATCGCGTTCGTGGTCATCACCACGACCTGTCCCTCGCCGCCACACGCTCCCTCCACGAGGTACGTGACGCCGTTCGTGACCGTCGGGATCGTCAGCGTCATCGTCGCCGACCCCACACCGCTGCCTTCGCCCGCAGGCGGTGCGGACAGCAACACGTCACCGGGCTTCACCCCGGTCCACGTGAACAGCGAATAGTTCGTGAACACCCCGCCTGGCGCGGCGGCGGGCGGAACGCTCGCGCGAACGACGGTCGCGGTCCCACCGGGATCCAGCGTCTCGGTAGCTTCGCCGTTGGTGTCCGTCAGCTTCTTCGAGATCAGCGTGCCGTCGGCTTTCTGAAAATAGACGGCCACGTTCGACGTGGAATCCGTGAGCTTGACCTTCACCGCGCCTGCTTGCGACGGCGGTGCGTCGATCGCGGCATCGTCGGGCGAGCCCGGAGGTCCATCGACGATCGCGCGGTGATTCGAATCATCGCCGCACGCCGCAAACGCGAAGCTAAACAACAGCCAGTGGCGGATAGTCATCCGCCCCATCCTATCGCAAACTGCGCGCGTGCGAGTCCGCGACCTAGCCGGCCAATCGATCGCCACCGTCGGGCTCGGCGATGTCAGCTTCGCGCGATCGACGAAACGTGGGCGCGACGCGGCGGATGTGATGCGCCGTATGCACGAGGCGCTCGACAAGCAGCTCGACGTGATCGATGTCGCGCCCGAGGATGATGCCGAGCGTGCCGCCGCCGACGCCATGCGTGCGATGCGCGCGCGCGATCATGCCGTGATCGCCACGCGGATCCCGGAGCTCGCCGGGCACACCTTCCTCGAACGCTTGCCAATTCGCTACGTTCGCGATCGGGTCGAGGCCGTGCTGCGCGCGACGAAGCTCGAGGTGCTGCCGCTCGTCCAACTGCCACTGCGCGTGGCATGGCGTGACTCTCGTGCGTGGGCCGAGTTTGTCGGGTCGTGTGCGCTGCTCGTGCGCGAGGGCAAAGTGCTGCGCTGGGGTGCGCGGCTCGCGGATCCGGAGGACGTGCCGCTCGTCGACGAGGCGTGGCTCGCGTCGATCGCGATCGAGTACGCGATGTGTGCGCGCGATCTGGCGCCGATCCTCGCGGCAGCGACGGCGCCGGTCGGTGAGCCACCCATCGATCCCGCCGGTGGTGAAGGCCTCGCGATCAACGATCCGATGGCCGCGATGGCCGCGTTGCCACCACCGCCGGGCCAGCAGCCATCCCTCTTGTTGGCGGTGGCTGATCTTTTGGGAACATCGGCTCCCGAGCCCGTAAAACCGCGTGCATCGGTGCATCGCCCGGTCGTGTTCGCGTGTCGGCCACTTCAAGGTGGCGCGCTCGCAGGCACGCTCGGTCCGGGTGGCTCGCTCGCGCCGCTCGATGATCGGCGGGCGCTGTCTGCAAAACAGTTGGAGGAGATCGCGGTCGGTGTCGCGAGGCTCGCGTCGCGCGTGAAGCAGCCACCGCCGGCGGCCACGAGTTGCGAAGCGGCACGTTCGATCGTCGAGACCACGCCGCGTCCGCCGAACGTTGTCGTGAACACGATCGCCGAGCTCGCGCTCCGTTACGTGATCGATCGCGGTTGCGTGGCGCTTCCGCGCGTCCATCAGCGGGCAGATCTCGACGAGCTCGTCGCCTGCGGTGATGCGGCGCCGTTGCCCGAAGCGTTGCTCGCGAAGGTCGACGAAATTCTCGCCTACTGAACATATCATCAGTATGCTGCGGACGTGAAGTCCCGGCCCGCCGCGAATCCCACGAATCGGTTCCACGACACCGCGGTCAGCTACGACGAAGGCGATGGGCCGCCGCCGGCGCAGGTGAAGCTGATCGAGGATCACTCGCGCACGATCCTCGCGCACAACGATTCGCCGGACGTCGGCTTCAATCACAGCGTGAATCCGTACCGTGGATGTCTTCACGCCTGCGCGTATTGCTACGCGCGGCCATCGCACGAGTACCTCGATCTCGGCGCAGGCACGGACTTCGATACGAAGATCGTCGTGAAGCCGAACGCGGCCCAACTGCTGCGCGATGCGTTCGACAAGCCGAGCTGGTCGGGCGAGCTCGTGATGTTCAGCGGCGTCACCGATTGCTACCAAGCGGTCGAGTCGCAGCTGAAGCTGACGCAGCAGTGCCTGCAAGTCTGTCTCGAATACAAGAATCCCGTCGGCATCATCACGAAGAGCGCGCTGATCGAGCGCGACCTCGATCTCCTCGTCGAGCTCAACAAAGAAGCCGGTGTGCATCTCTCGGTCAGTGTCGCGTGGGTCGATGCCGAGCTCGCGCGTGCGATCGAGCCGTGGGCTCCCGCGCCCGAGCGCCGGTTCAAGGTGATCGAAAAGTTCGCGGCCGCCGGAATTCCCGTCGGTGTGATGTGCGCGCCGATCATGCCGGGCCTCAACGATGACCAAGTCGTGCGCGTGCTCGAGCGCGCGAAAGACGCCGGCGCGCAATCCGCAGGCTGGGTGCTGTTGCGCTTGCCCGGTGCGGTGGCGCCCGTGTTCGAGGAGCGCGTTCGCGCGGCGCTACCGCTCGCGGCCGACAAGATCATGCATCGCATTCGCGAGACGCGCGGCGGCGAGAAGCTCTACGACCCGCGCTGGCACACGCGCGGTCGCGGTGAAGGCGTGTACGCGCAAGCGATCGCGCAGATGTTCGAGGCCACCACGAAGCGGCTCGGCCTGAACACGCGCGACGATCGCTACATGACCGACTTGCCGCCGGTGAAGTTCGCGCGTCCGGTAAAGCCCGTCGCGCAGCTGTCGCTATTCTAGCTAGCGACCAAGCCAGTAGCCTGGCTGCTTACTCGTAGGAGCGAACGCGACAATGATGACCGTCCGACGAGCGTCATCAAGTCGGTAGAACAGAATGAAAGGTCCGTGATTGATAACCACGCGACGGTAGGCCGGGTCGAGCGGCCATGGCTGGTACCGGAGCGGAATCTTGCGTAACCACTCGCGCACCGTATCGACTTCATCGAGAAGCGGTTCGCCGTACGTTTCGGCCTCGTGCTTAAGTTCCGATCGGGCAGCATGATCACGCGCCAGCTCACGGTCGAGCGCGCAGATCCTTCTTCAGCTGAGCTATCACATCCTCGGCTGGCTCGCCGGCCGCCCCCGACTCGTAGGCGGTCCAGCGCCGATCGAGCTCACTCTTCCACGCGGCTGCCCACGTCGGATCCTCGAGAGTGTCTAGCTCCGCACGTAGCTCAGCCAGCTCTTCGGCTGAAAGGCGTTTTGCCTGTTCGAGCATGGCCTTTACTGCGGCGGTCATCCCAATATCCTACCGCAAGCAAAGCGAGTAGCTCTCGCTATTCTAGGATCGACTCGAGGTTGAGGCCGCCCGGATACCAGTAGCTCGTGTACTGGCCGTAGCCGTAGACCGTGATGCCGAAACCTTGATCGCCTTGGATGTTGTGGTTGCCATCGTTCGCCGGCCCCGCACCAAGCGCCTGCACGCGCGCGAGCCCGTAACCGGACGTGCCGATCGCGGTGAACGTGAGTGGCGCACCACCATCGAGCGAGACCGTCGCGCCCATCGGCGCCGTGACGTCGACGTAGTTCGACTCGTAGCTCGTCGGCGCGTGGAACAAGTACGACGCGCGGAACTGCTCGACCGGCACCGCGAGCGTCATCGCCGGATCGCCCGTACCACCGCCCGCTTCTTCGCCTTCCATGTACTGCGCGACCAGAACTTTCTGATCCGCCGTGATCTGGAAGTTCTGGTTGTTCGACGAAATCTCGACGAAGCCACCCGCATTCGCGATCGTCGTACCCGCACCCGTTTGCGGCGGATCGAACGTGAGCGTGGTGTTCGGCGCGGTCGCGATGATCCGGATCACCTCGGCCTTGCCGTTCGGAATCGAGGTCACGGCGGGTGCGCTCACGATGTAGTGCGTGCCGAGCGTATCGACGGGGAACATCGATTCCTCGAGGTGATCGCACGCCGTCACGTTGTTCGGCACGTACGCGCAGTAGTGACCGCTGATCACCTGGACCGGACGATCCGAATCGATCAGCGAGCCCGTGAGATCGCCGGTCGAGGCCGCGAGCTCGACGACATCACCCGCATTCAGCGACACCATGTTCGCCGCGCCGGCCATGAACGAAGGCGCGCCCCCGACACCACCCGCTGCGGCGGTCGTCGTGATCGTCACGCTCGTGTTGTCCTGGGCTGCCGACACCGCCAGCTCGTCGGGATAGATCACGACGCCGCCACTGTTGAGCGGCACCCAACCCGCGGCGAAGTACTTCGTGCGCCACACGTTGGTCGGCAGGAGCAGCGACGCGTCGTTCGAGTACGAGAACTCCGAATTCTTTTCGTACTCGAGCGAGTTGAATTGATAGACCGTGATCGGCGAGGTCGAGCGCAGGTGGTATGCGCCCTTCGTCGCGAGCGCGCCTGCCGGAACCGTCTGGCAGCCGTCGGTGTTCGGTTGATCGCACAGCTTCAACGCCGGGACCCACGGCAGCGTCTGCACCACCACGGAATTCGGCGCGACCATCACCATCTGCGTCGACGTCAGCGCACCGCCATCGATCGTGACCATCGCCGGATTCGCCGTGGTGTTCGCGATCGCGACCGCGAAGTCGAAGACCGTGCCGGTCGTGTTGCCGGTCACCGTCGGGTAGTACTCGCAACCGATGTAGCTATTGCCGAGCGTCTTCGGCGAGCAATCACCGACGCACGCGCCCGCCGTGGTGTCACACGACTCGCCTTGGACGGGATCGCAATAGATGTCGTCGTAGCCGCTGCCGTCGGCGTTGCACGTGTGGGCCATGTCGCCGCTGCAGGTGCCCGTTCCCGGCACGCACAACGCGCATCCGACCATGGGCGAACATGCCTGCGGGCAGTCCATGCTGTGCTGGTACTGACCGTTGATGCACTCGAGCAACTCGAGCCCATTACATTGATGGTCACCCGGGTTGCACGGTCCTAGATCTCGATCACTCGGGCCGCATCCGAAAACGAACGCGACCGAGCACAGCAGTAGGCTAGCCCTCATGCGTGCAGGCTAGATCAATTCGATCACGCCGCGGAAGAAACCGTCGCCTCGACAGTTTTTTGAGGGAGCAGGTGCCGCTCGGGATGTTCCGCGAACCACACGAGCGCGTGCTCCGCATCCTCGATCAAGCACAGCCGCTCGACGAGGATCAGATCGCAAAACCGCATCAGCTCGATGTCGTCGGTAAGCTCCACGACTTCACGCAATAGACGCGCTGCATCCACGCCACGCTTCAGCTCCGCCAAGGTGGCGCGAAATGCGCGGTCCGGTGTCGCAAACCGATCCGCGATCGCGAACTTCAGCTGCGCGATGAGGTCGCCCAGCCAGGTGCCAGCTGTACGTGTCTTGCACAGTTTCGCCAACGACGGCTCGACCTCCGCCGCATGCTCCGAAATCGCCATCAACGCATTGCCCGGTGGCGTATCCCCGAGTCGGCGAGCCAGCCGTCGCGTGTGGATCCTCGCGTCATGCTCGGCATGAACCAGCTCGCGACTCAGCGTGTCTCGAAGAAGCGTGCGGTCGTTCATGGTGATCAGCGCCATTGCAGGCGATGTGCCGCGACCTAACCGTCAGCTAGCCGAGCCCTATGACCTCAAAGTGTGCGGACGCGTCACAACGAGCGAGTTTCGCGGACGCGCAGATCACGGTACCGTCGCGCCCATGATGAGAAAGCTCGTATGCGTGGCGTTCATCCTCGTCGGCGCATGCGGCCCGAGCAGCCGCAGCGACAACTTCGGCGATGGCGACGACGGCTCGGGCTGCGCGAAGTCGTGCTCCGCCGATCTGCATAGCGTCGTCGACTGCAACAACAACGTCGTGCAGACGTGCGACGCCGATCAAGGTTGCGCGAACGGCGCGTGCGCCGATGCGTGTGCTGCCGCCGCCGCGAATCAAAGCTCCGTCGGTTGCGATTACTACTCTGTCGATCCGGACATCATCGCCGAGGTGCAAGGTGCCTGTTTCGCCGCGTACATCGCGAACACGTGGGGCGCACCGATCTCGATCACGCTCGAGCGCGGTGGCCAATCGCTCGACGTTTCGCAATTCGCGCGCGTGCCGACAGGACAAGGTCAAAGCATCACGTACGAACCGTTGATGGGCGGTATGTTGATGCCGAACCAGATCGCGATCTTGTTCCTCGCACAAACGGCGGGCTCGTTCGTCACGTGTCCGGTCACGCCGGCGATCACGAACGTCGATGCCGCGGTTCACGGCACGGGCCTCGGCCAAGCGTTTCACATCACGACGTCCGCACCCGCGGTCGCGTACGACATCTTCCCGTACGGTGGCGGTCAATCGGCGGCGACGAGCGCGACGCTTCTCCTTCCGACGTCGGCGTGGGACATCAACTACATCGGCGTCGACGCATTCGCGAAGAGCTCGATCACACCGGGTCAACCGTTCACCGAGATCGTCGCGCAAGAAGACGGCACCACCGTGACGATCCGGCCGACCGCCACGATCCAACCCGGGAACATGGTGACCGGTGGTGCGATGGGCACGAATCAGAACTACACGTTGAACAAAGGCCAGGTGCTGCAGTTCACGCAAGATGCCGAGCTCAACGGCAGCCCGATCACCGCCGACAAACCGATCGGCGTGTGGGGCGGCGCGAGCTGCTTGAACGTCCCCGTCGACACCGGCTACTGCGACAGCGCGCATCAAGAGATTCCGCCGGTGAAGGCGATGGGCTATCGCTACGCGGCGGTCCGCTATCGCAACCGCTTCGCCGGCAATGAAGAGAGCGTGCCGTGGCGCATGGTCGGCGGTGTCGATGGCACGCAGCTGACGTACTCGCCCGCGGCACCGGCCGGCGCGCCGACCACGTTGAATCTCGGCCAGATCGCGCAGTTCAACGCGCCTGGCCCGTTCTACGTGACGAGCCAGGACACCGATCATCCGTTCTACATGTCGGCACACATGACGGGCTGCGCGTCGTTCGGCAACGACGAAGACTGCCGCGGTGATGCCGAGTTCGTGAACGTGGTGCCGCCGGATCAATACCTGTCGTCGTACACGTTCTTCACCGATCCGACCTACTCGGAGACGAACCTCGTGTTCACGCGCGAGAAGAAGAACGGCGTGTTCTCGGATGTCACGATCGATTGCTCCGGCACGATCACGAACTGGCAGCCCGTCGATTCGAGCGACACGATCGAATTCGCGCGGCTCGATCTCGTGACTGGAAACTTCGCGCCGGTCGGCCAGTGCAACAACGGTTTGCACGTCGCGTCGAGCACGCAGCCGTTCGGCCTCGTGGTGTGGGGCTGGGGCAGCGCGGCGTCGAGCTTCAACACGCTCGCGGTGAGCTACGCGTATCCCGCCGGCGCAAGCGTGAAGCCGATCAACAACGTCGTGATCGAGTAGTTAGTACGGCACGAGCCAGTTAGTGACACTGGCCGAGGAGCGTCTGGATCGCGCTCTGACCCACGCCATAATCGCCTGTCGTGACGAGGTCGAGGTGGCCATCGCCATCGATGTCCGCCGCGGCGACCGCGTTGCCCCGCGCGCCGACCGGAGTGCGCGGACCGAACGTGCCATTACCGTGGTTGAACAGCATGGTGGCGGGGTAGCCGGCGATGACGATATCGAGCGAGCCATCGCCGTCGACATCCGCCAGGGTCGTACGAGCCAGGTCGGTTCCTGCTGGGTAAGAAACGGGCGTCGCCGAGGTCGCGCCGCCGGTGGTGAAAACCTCGACCATCTCGAACGTGCCGATCGTCGAGTAATCAAGGGCGCGGGTGGTGGCGATCACGTCGGGCTTGCCGTCGCCGTCGACATCACCGGCGGCCACCGAGATCACGCAGCGCTGCGCGTCCAGCTGACCGGATGAAGTGAAGCCGCCCGCGCCGTTTCCGGAGAAGATTTGGATCCCGCCGCCCGCGCCACTACAGAAGCCGACGAGGAGATCGAGCGTGTGGTTGCCATCGTAATCCACGGCGATCACCGAGCTGGGAATAGCGGTGTACGTGCCGTGGTAGGCCGGCATCGCTGCGACTTGCGTCGGCGCACCTAGCAAGCCAGCCGTGTTCGTCATGACCATCACGACGCTGCTCACGATCGCGACATCGGCTTTGCCGTCGGAGGTGAAGTCTGCGATCGCCGCATAGCCGCCGGCCGACGCCGCATCCGTTTTCGCCATCAAGGTGCCGTCACCTTTGCCGCGGAGCACGCTCACCATCGCGCCCGAGTGAGCGATCACGTCGAGCTTCCCGTCACCGTCGACGTCACCGACGTTGAAATCGAAAACGTTCGGCGTCATCGCGCCATCCTTCTTCGCGGCGAACGTGCCGTCACCGTTGCCGGCGAGAACGCTGACCGAGTTCGAATCGTCGGCGGCGACGATCGCGTCGAGATGACCATTTCCGAGATCCGCTAACCGGAGATCCATGGCGCCCATGGCAGTCGCGTACTGAGGCGGAGCGATGAACGCACCGTGTGCGTTGTTGAACAGCAGGGAGACGACGTCGGCTTCGGTGCCGACAACCGCGAGATCATCGTGACCATCAGCGTCGAGGTCGACGGCGAGCGAGTGCCCATCATAGAAGATGCCGTCGTACTGTCCGGCTTCCGGACCGAACATCCCGTCACCGTGGCTCGCGATCACGCCCTTCTCACCAATGATATCGAGCACGCCATCGCCATCGAGATCGACCAACCCCATGACCGTGGTCGCATCGATCGCGATCGCAGCGCCGAACGAACCGTTGCCGATGCCAGGCAACACCTGCTTGGCAGCGACGAGATCGAGGATGCCATCGCCGGTCACATCACCGACGAACGGCGTGGTTACCGGGAACACCGCCGGGCCACCGAACGTGCCTGTACCCGTGCCGAGCAGCACGACGGTTCCCGTGCTCGTAGCGACGACGAGATCGAGCTCGCCATCGCGATTCAAATCGACCGTCTTCATGGTGAGCGGCTGCGCACCGCCGGTCACGAGCGTGTACGTCGAGGCTGCGAACGTGGCATCGCCATGCCCGAGCGCGACCTCCAGCCGAAAGTGCGTCGAGTCGAACGATGCCGTCGACGCGACATCGACATTGCCGTCGCCATCGAAGTCGCCGACGACACCGAGCGAATCGACGCCCGTCGATCGCGGTGCTTGGAACGATCCGTCATCGTTGCCTAGGTAAATGTTCGCGCCGTCCGAGAGGTCCAGCTTTCCGTCGTGATCGAAATCCGCGGTTGCCAAGGTCTTGGTAAACGCGGTCGCCGGATAGTCGACCTTCGGCGCAAACAAGCCGGCCCCCAAGCCACGCATCACGCTGATCGATCCATCGAGCGAATTCGCGACCGCGAGATCGACGATGCCATCGCGATCGAAATCACCGCTAGTGATGCCCGTCGGCGCTTGCCCGGTCGCGAGCCACGGCCGCACGAGCCCACCACACGATCCATTCACGCCACCACCACCTCCGCCACTGCCACTCCCATCGCTACCGCCGGGCATGCCGTCATCGTCGTCATCGCCACCTCGCCCCGACCCGCCCGAGCATCCGATCAACACCACCACCAACCACATCTTCCATTGCATGGCCGCGTCCCATAACACAGCCGATTGGTCGAACCAATAGCTATTTTCGTCGACGAATTGGACGGACCAATGATTTCAACGAGCTGCGAGCAGAACGATCCCGATCACCGCGAGCACGGCCACCACCACCGCGATCACGAACACGAGGTTCTTCTTCGGCTCGGGAGGCTTGGCGAGCGCCGGCATTTGGCCGGATGGCGGACCGACATGACGCTCCGCCGGATCGCGAAACCGGAGCACGTGCTTGCCGAGCTCGAGTAACGCTCCATCGATCAACGTCGCTTCGGTCAACGCACCACCATCGAGGAGCGTCCCGTTCTTCGAGACATCCTTTACACGCACGCCATCCCACGCACGATGGATCTCGACATGCGCCTTCGACAACGCGCTGTCATCGATGATCCAGTTCGCTTCGTCGCCGCGCCCGATCACGAACACCGCTTCCGGCGGCGGCAACATCCGGCGCGCACCCGCGAGCGGCCCCTTCTCGACCGTCAACGACGGCGCACCATCGGCACCGAGCAGGCCTCGTGCAAGCTCTCGCGCGAGCGATTCCGTACGTTGCGGCGTCGTCGCGATCGAGCCTGCGGGTGCCGGCGCGACATTCACGCGATAGCTCCCGATCGTGAACGTGTGACCGGTCCCGATCATCCCGCTCTGATCGCCGGATCGCCACGCGTCACCATCGATGACCACGTGCTCCGCGCGAGCCGCCACCGACGGCAACCGCACGCGCGCCGCCGAACCGCTGCCGATCGTGAATTTCTCGTCGGCAACATCGATCGGCGGCAACGCGACGCCGCCCTCTTCACTCACAGAAATCCGAAGCACTACTTCGCCCGCTGCTCCTCGGCTTTGTACTTGTAATAGCGGTCGAGCACCATCTTTAGATACTGGCGCGTGTACGCATACGGCGGCACTTGATAGCCGTACTTCGCGAGCGAGCCGAGCCCCGCGTGATAGCCGGCGATCGTCAGGACGAGATCACCGTCGACGCGATTCGCGAGCCACCGCAACAACCGCGTGCCGGTCATGATGTTCGTGCGTGGATCGAAGATGTCGCCCTGCGTGCCCATGTCGATGTAGACGTCCGGGTGGACCTGCATGAGGCCCTTGCAGTCCATCGACGACACCACGTGCGGATCGTAGTCACTCTCGGCGCTGATCACCGCGCGGATCAGCGGCACCGGAATCTTGTAGAGCTCGGATGCTTCGTAGATGAACTGGTCGTAACGGTGGAACCGCTCCGGCGACGTGTCCGTAGCCGCGACCTTGTCACAGCGCGGACAACTGCCTCGCTGCGCCGACGCCTTGCTGCCCGCCGGCGCCTGCGAGTCCATCACCTTCTTCCACGGCGCACCACCCGAACGAACATTCGTGAAGTGCGTGACGCCGTCCTTATCCGTGTACGAGAAGATGTCGGCACGCGCGGTCAGCCCGAACGCGAGCAAGAGGCCGACAACCGTTCTCACTCGGGAACTTTAGCACCGACGGCTTTGGCGAACGCTTCTTTGTCCGTCGCCTTCTCGAGCGCGTCGTGGGCCTTCACCGTGCCCGCCTTCACGAGCTTCTCGAGCGAGGAGTCCATGAGCTGCATACCTTCCGCACTGCCGGACTGGATGAAGCTGGGGATTTGTTGCGTCTTGCCCTCGCGGATCAGCGACGTCAGCGCGAGGTTGCCCAACAGGATCTCGTGCGCGGCGACGCGACCGCCTTCGGTCTTCGGCACGAGCTGTTGCGCGACGACACCGGCGAGCGATTCGGCGAGTAGACCGCGGATCTGCGGTTGCTGCTCGGCCGGGAACGCGTTGACGTAGCGATCGATCGTGGCGCTCGCCGAGTTCGTGTGCACGGTCGCGTAGATCAAGATGCCGAACGACGCGAGCTGCAACGCCGCCTTCATCGTTTCAGCACCACGTAATTCGCCGACGAGGATCACGTCCGCATTCTCGCGACCCGCACTGCGAATCGCCTCGAGGAACGACGGCACGTGCTCGCCGACTTCCTTGTGCGTGACGAGACACTTGCGCGGCTGGTGCACGAACTCGACCGGATCTTCGATCGTGAGGATGTGGCCCGAGCGCGTGCGATTGATGTGGTCGATCATCGCGGCGAGCGTGGTCGATTTACCGGAGCCGGTCGGCCCGGTCACCAACACGAGGCCCGCGCGAATATCGGCGAGCTTGCGAATGCCCGCCGGGACTTTGAGATCGTCCAATCCCAAGATCTTCGTCGGAATCGCACGAAACACCGCGCCCACCCCCGAGAGCTTCTTTAGATAGTTCGCGCGAAACCGCGACTTCGTACCGTGCGCGTGCGCGAAGTCGAGATCGCCGGTCTTCTCGAACTGCTCGCGCTGATGCGGATTGACGATCGTCATCAACATCTCTTCGATGTCCGCGCTCGACAGCGGCGCGCCTTCATCCGCAACGAGCGATCCGCGCAACCGCAACATCGGCGGATAGTGCGGCGTGAGGTGGAGATCGGAACCGCCCTTGTCGAGCAGGCGATCGAACAAGCCATCGAGGCGTTGCCGGCTCACGCGTCACCATCTTTCTTGCCGAACAATCCGCCGAAGCCCTTTTTCACGGGTGCCGGTGCAGCGACTGGTGCAGGCTTGGCTCCGAACGCCGCTTTGTTTTCGGCGTAGAGCAGCGCCGTCTCCTCGGAGATTTTTCCCGCGCGCAACAGCTCCTGCAGCGACTCGTCGAACCGGATCATTCCGAACGCACGACCGCGCTGCATGAGGTTCGGCAGCTGGAACAATTTGTCGTCGCGGATCAGCACCGCGAGCGGCAGCACACCCGTGACCAATTCGACGGCCGGCACGACGCCACCACCGACGGCGGGCAACAACCGCTGCGCCACGATCGCGCGCAACGCACCCGCGATCGACGCTCGCACCTGCGAGTGCTCCTCCGGCGGGAACATGTCGATCAACCGATCCAACGTCTTCGCGGCGCTCGGCGTCGACATCGTGGCGAGCACGA
Organism: Kofleriaceae bacterium; assembly: GCA_047600425.1. GTDB lineage: Bacteria > Myxococcota_A > Polyangia > Haliangiales > Haliangiaceae > JABFXX01. The sequence continues at coordinate 2,286,345 of JASGLC010000001.1, forward strand.
GGTGACCCGTCTCGGCAGCGGTCAACGCGATCTCGACCGTCTCGCGATCGCGCAATTCGCCGATCACGATCACGTCCGGATCTTCGCGCAGCGAGGCTTTGAGCGCCGTCGCGAATGTCTTCGTATGCCGCCCCGCCTCGCGCTGCGACACCACGGCAGCCTTGCGCGGATGCTCGATCTCGATCGGATCCTCGACGGTCAAGATGTGGTGGGGCTTGCTGCTATTCACCACGTCGACGAGCGACGCGAGCGTGGTCGTCTTGCCGTGCCCGCTCGGCCCCGCGATCACGACGAAGCCCTGGTGATGCGAGACGACCTTCTGGATGTCTTTCGGCAGCCCGAGCTCCTCGAGCGTCATCGGCCGATCGAACGCGAGCCGGAACGTGCCTTTGATGCCGACTTGATGCCTCGAGATGTTCGCGCGCAACCGCCCACCGCCCGGCGCATCGACCGCGAGATCGACGTAACCCGCACTCTGCAACCGCGCCTTTTCTTCGTCGTTCAACAGCGGCAACAGCACCTGCTCCGCTTGTTCGGCGCTCAACGCCTGCGCGCCCGATTCGATCGGCACGAGCTCGTTGTTGACGCGGATCGACACCACGCGATTGCCCGCGATGTGGAGGTCACTCGCCTTCGCCGCGCGCGCCGCCGCCACGAATGCCGCGAACGACCCGGGCTTGTGTAGCGGCGTCGCCGAATGCAACGTCCCCTTCTGGAGAGGCGCATGTTGCCCCGTCCCGAAGCTGACGGCGTCGTCGCGACTGATCGCGGGCGCGAGCGCCGAGCTCATCGCCGGCTTCGCGGTTTCGGCGCGCGTGAACTTCGGCCGACCCGCGAGCTCGACATGCACGTCGTCCAGCTCGAGCTCCATGCCGCCGTATTGCTCGGGCGCACCATTTTTCACTGCAACCGGACGTGCGGGCGCGTCATCCAACGTCAGCTCGTCGGATGGGATCTCCGGAACATCCACCTCGACCGGCAGATCGAAGTCTTTGACCTTTTGCGGCGGCTGCTTGGTCGCCGGGCGCACACGCGCTGCACCTTTCTCGACGCGCACGACGATCTCGTTGCCGCGCCGACCCGTGCGCACGCGCAACCGCCGCTTGCCGACATCGAGGTCGGTCGGATCCGTCGAGCCATCGCCGTGCGGAATCAGCGGCGCGATTTCACTGCCCTCGACGAACGCCCACAGCATCGCCGTGGTCAGAGGCCGTTGCGTCAGGTTGATGTACTGGCCCTTTTGGCGCATCGCGATCGGACGCCCGACGGCGATCACGACCTCGCTCACGCCATCTTTGTCCAGGTACGCCAGGATTTGCTCGAGCTGGGTACTCACGGAAATGCCATCGTACCTCTTCTAAACAGGCTTTGAGGGGTATGGTCCGGGCAGCATGACAGTCTCGCTCGAGACCGATTACCTGGTCATCGGGTCCGGCATCGCCGGCCTGAATTTCGCCCTGCTCGCTGCCGAGCACGGACGCGTCACCATCATCACCAAAAAACAGGCGACCGATACGAATACGAATTGGGCGCAGGGCGGTGTGGCGGCGGCGATCGCGAAGGACGACTCGTTCGAGACCCACATCGAAGACACGTTGGTCGCGGGCGACGGGTTGTGCGATCGGGACGTGGTCGAGATGGTCGTGAAGGATGGCCCCGCGCAGGTCCAACGCCTGCTCGATGTCGGCGTCCGGCTCGATCGCGATCAGAGCGGCAACTTGGATCTCGGTCGTGAAGGTGCGCACACCAAGCACCGCGTCGTGCACTGGGAAGACATCACCGGTCGCGAGATCCAACGCGCGTTGCTCGCCGCCGTCGAAGCGCACGCGAACATCACGATCATGGATCAGCACATCGCGGTCGACCTCTTGTCGCTCGCGAAGTACGGCGGGGATCCGGCCTGCTTCGGCGCCTACATCTTGAACAAGCGCACGGGCGAGGTCGAGACCATCACCGCGCGGGCCACCGTGCTCGCGAGTGGCGGCACCGGCAAGGTCTACATCTATACGTCGAACCCCGATGTCGCCACGGGCGATGGCATCGCGATGGCGTATCGCATCGGCGCCACGGTCGGCGATCTCGAGTTCACGCAGTTCCATCCGACCGTGCTCTATCACCCGCACGCCGGCACGTTCTTGATCTCGGAAGCGCTGCGCGGTGAAGGCGGCGTGCTCCGGCTCGGCAACGGCGACTCGTTCATGGAGCGCTACGATTCGCGCGGCTCGCTCGCATCTCGCGACATCGTCGCGCGTGCGATCGACAACGAGCTCAAGAAGAGCGGCGCCGATTCGGTGTTCCTCGACATGACCGCGCTCGATCCGGCGTTCACGCGCCAGCGGTTCCCGAACATCTACGAGCACTGCCTGAAGCTCGGCATCGACATGACGAAGACACCGATTCCGGTCGTGCCCGCCGCGCACTACCAGTGTGGTGGCATCAAGACGGATCACAACGGCCAGACCACGATCCCCGGTCTCTACGCGATCGGCGAGTGCGCGATGACCGGTCTCCACGGTGCGAATCGGCTCGCGTCGAACTCGCTGCTCGAAGGCATGGTGTTCTCGCATCGCGCGGCGGATGCCGTTCGCGCGGAGCAGCGCCGTCAGCCCGCCACGATCGCGCCGTGGTCGAGTGGCAATGCCACGGACTCGAACGATGCGATCGTCGTGGCGCTGAACTGGGAAGAGGTCCGCCGGTTCATGTGGTCGTACGTCGGCATCGTGCGCTCGAACAAGCGCCTCGAGCGCGCGCGTCATCGGATCGAGATCCTTCGTGACGAGATTCGCGAGTACTACATCGACTTCAAGATCACGGCGGATCTGGTCGAGCTGCGTAACCTCGCGCTGGTCGCTCACCTCATGATCGAGTGCGCGCGCCGGCGCAAGGAATCGCGCGGCATCCACTTCACCCTCGATTATCCGGAAAAGCTTCCCGAAGCTCGGCACACCGAGATCCAGCTGACCGACGGCCCGCGCGGCTAGTCACCGTTAACGGGGCAGTTCATGGGTGTGGTGTGAACGGCGTAGTCACGCGTTCTGGCACCTGGCGCCGTTTCGGCCACTTACGACCGGTCCGGGCTGGCATTCCGGTAGCAATACCGTCTGGCATCAACTCCTAGCTGCCGGATCTTGACGGACGGCCACGCAGCTCGGGGGGCCACCGAAGCATGGTGCTTCGGTGGCTTTATCTTTTCGGCACGTTATTGTCAAAGCGTGAGAGCACTCGCGCTGGCGTTGGCAATGGCTGCCTGTGGTGGACCCGGCGGCCCGTCCTCGCCGGCGGCGGATGGCGTCCACGAATACCTGAAGGCACTACAGTCGAACGATCCGCACGACGCGTACGACCTGCTGTCGTCCGACGTGAAGAAGAAGATCAGCTACGACTCGTTCGCGCTCGAGTGGAAGAACTCCGAGCCCGAGCGGAAGTGGCAGATCAAGGTGCTCGAGGATGGCTTGAAGGGCAACCCGGATGTCGGCGAACACGCGCTCGTCAGCTACTCGGATGGCAAGCTCGTGCAGCTCCAGCGCGAGGGCAAGACGTGGCGGCTCGAGTCGGAGCTCGTGTCGCGGTCGCGCGCGAAGCAGCCGCGGGATGCGATCCGGTTGTTCGCGGATGCGATCGAGTCGAAGGACATCGGCGCCGCGTTGAACATGCTGTCGCAGCGCCGGCGCGACGGGATCCAGAAGCAGGTCGAAGGCTTCGTCACCGGAATCGGCAAGCACATCAACGGAGCGCTCGAGAGCTTCGGTGATCGCGCGGAGCTGCGCTGGGACGAAAACGGGATCCGCTATCGGATCGTCCTCAAAAAAGACGAGGACGAGTGGCGGGTCGACGACATCTACATCCGCCCGGCGCCGAAGAGCGACGACGAAGGCGAAAAGGGTGGCGTCGAAGGCACGACCACCGAAGACTTCTAGACGTCGTCGCGATCGGTGCCGGCGATGACGTTTAGCGTGACGCCATCGGGGCTGATCCCAGCCACGGCATAGTCCCAACCGAACCGCGCGAACCAGGTGTTATCGGCGAGGAACAGCGACCAGAACGCGCGCTCGCCGATCGCCGCCACGTCGTGAATGCTCGCGTCGCGGGACAAGCCAGCGAACGCGGCGAGCGTGCGCCATACGTAGCAGCGCGCGTAGGCGTTGCTCGGGAAACCTTCCCACGCGTTGCCCTTGCGCGCATAGAACGTCATCGTCCGCAGCACCTGCTCGAACGTCGCCGCGGCGACATGCAACGTGATCGGGCCCCGCGTGCTGAGGGCCAGGTGAGGCGCCACCTGCTCCGGTATTGCCGACCCGACGATGGATTGCAGATCCAGCGCGCGCAGCAGCTCGGAATCCGGTGGCCGTTGCATCGGTGGATCGAGCGTGAAGGCGCGAGCTTCGAACTCCCAGGCGAACAATTGGCCGTCGTCGTGAAGCGAGCGAAGCTGCGGATGTGGCTCGATCGCGATGGCATCGTGCATGTCGATCTTCGTCGGCATGTGCTGCCATTCCCAATCGTCGAGCGGGAGCGGCTCGGCTCGTTCGATCGGCAGGAGGTACAGCGGCAGTTGTGCGAACGGATGTTTCGCGATGACGAGTCGCTCGACGAGCGCGTCGACATCCGGCCCGCCGACGCGATCACCGCGAAGCACGAACTCCTGGAGCCAACACGCGAACAACTCGAGGAGCTCCGGCTCGGCGCCGCGGATCGCGAGCACCTCGTGAAACGTATCGACGCTCTCGCTCGCGGTAAGCCGCCGGCCGTACGTGCGTTCGTGACCGTTCGGATGACCATTCGTCGGTCGCGGCAGCGAGCGGATCGTCGAGATCAGCTGCAGCGCCGTCTCGACCGACATCTAGGCCTTCTTACGCGTGCCGCCGATCCACGTGGGCAAGCGATGGCGAAGGCCGCGCAATTTATCGAGCGCACTGCCCTGCGGCGGCGTCTGATCTTCGCGCGGCATCACCTTCGGCGACAGCTCGATCCGCGGCGTGTCATCACTGCCGACGAACTGCGCGACCGGCGTTTGCGACGACGGATCACCCGTGCGCGGCCCGAGGCCCATGCCCTGACGCGCTTCTTCGACGGTCTTCGCCAACACCGTGTGGAGATCCTTGCGGAGCTGCACCTTCTTCAGCGTGGTCCCGATCTGGCGTGCCATCTCGCGCGACGACGGGAACCGATCATCGATATCTCGCGACAGCGCGCGCTGGATGATCTGCACGAACGGCGCGGGCACGTCCGGACGCAACGGCCGCAGCGGTTGCACCATGCAATCGCGCAGGCGCGTGTACGTCTCGTAGTCCGTGGTGCCGTCGAACAGCTTGCGGCCGACGAGCGCTTCCCACAGCACCGACCCGCACGCGAACTGATCGCTCGCCGGTTGCGGCCGACCACCGGCCACGATCTCCGGCGCGAGATACGACATCTTGCCTTTGACGATGCCCTGCTCCGTCGTCTCTTGCGGGCGATCGTTCGCGAGCGCGAGACCGAAATCGATCAGCTTCACCATGCCGCGCGTGGTGAGGAGGACGTTGTGTGGAGACACGTCGCGATGAACGACCGGATGCGTACGACCGTCGAGACCCACGCGCTCGTGCGCCGACGCGAGCCCGCGCAAGATACCGACGCCGACCGCGGCGACGAGCTCCCACCGCGTGGGCTCGTTGCGTTGCGTGTGCCAGCGAACCCAGGTGCCGAGATCGATGCCATCGATCCACTCGAGCACCATGTAGTAGTTGCCGCGGTCGTGAACGAAGTCGTGAACCTCGGCAACGTTCGGCGATTGCAGGCTCGATCCGAGGCGCGCTTCTTCGACGAACATCGCGATGTACGGATCTTGGACTGCGAGATTCTGGTGCATCTGTTTCACGGCGACATCTCGGACGAATCCCGAGTCACCGCGCACGCGTCCGCGCCAGACATCAGCCATGCCTCCACGGCCGGCAACTTCGATGAGCTCGTAGCGCCCGCCGACGATCATCCCTGGGCGGGGCTCCTCGGCCATCTCGTGGATCATCATTGCACAAACTGCTCACTTTGTGAGGCGTCGGCGTAAACTGGTGGGTATGGAAGCGAGCCCGGGCCTATCCCGGTTTGCGGAAGTCGTGGCACGTGACGAGCTCCAGCTCGATCATGCCGCGTTGCTCATCGGCGCCTGGGACTATCCGGAGCGCGATGTGGAGCGGTATCGCGCCACGCTCGACGAGATCGCCACCAAGCTGGCGCCGGATGTCGAGCGGGCGTCGTCTTCGACCGAGCGCGCGCACGTGATCAGCGAGCATCTGTTCGGCGAGCTCGGGTTCGTGGGTAATGCGGACGACTACTACGATCCGCGCAACAGCTTCCTGTGCGAGGTGATCGATCGCCGGCGCGGCATTCCGATTTCGCTCTCCGTGCTTTACCTCGAGGTCGCGCGTCGCGTGGGGGTGCTCGCGCAGGGCGTGAACTTTCCGGGACACTTCCTCGTGCGCGTTGCCACCGAAGACGCGTGGCTGTTTCTCGATCCGTACAATCGCGGCACGGTGCTGGTGCCGGCGGATCTCGAAGAACTGCTGCGCAAGACCACCACGCCGACCGCGGTGCTGGAGCCGAGCGTGATCGCGGCGGCGAGCAAGCGTCAGATCGTGGCGCGCATGCTGGTCAACCTCGCGGGCATCTACGGTCGCAACGGAGATCTGCCGCGGTCGCTCGACGTGCTGGAGAGATTGGCGATACTAGAGCCCGCGAATCCACGGATCGCGCGGGACCTCGCGCAGCTACGTGAACGCGTTGTCGGTTTGAACTAGATGTCTGATTTCGACGCTGACTCCGTAGCCAAGCAACTCGACTACTGCACGTTCTGCCCGAAGATGTGCCGGCACGCGTGTCCGGTCTCGACGGCGAGCGGGCGCGAGACGCATATCCCGCAGGTGAAGATGGATCGGCTGAACCAGCTCCGCCTCGGGCGAAGCTCGTGGACGGCCGAGTCGACGGATCCGTTATGGGCGTGCACCGGCTGCCGGCATTGCACGGTGTATTGCGATCACGGCAACGAGCCCGGCCTCGTGCTGCTTGCGGGTCGCGCGGCGGCGGCCGATAAGGGCGTGCCGCATCCGTCGCTCGCCGGTTATGCGGAGCGATTTCGCGCGCGCGAGCAACGCTTGTCGGCGCAACTGCAGGCGAGCTTCGGCGATCGGCTCGCGACCGAGGGCGAGCTCGGCATCTGGCCGGGGTGCGATGCGATCGACAAGGCGCCTGCCGATATCGCGGCCACGTTGGCGCTGTTGGATCGCACGGGCAGCGAGCACGTGAAGATCGTCGAAGCGCCGCAAGCGTGCGCGGGCTATCCGCTGCTCGCGGCGGGTCACAAAGATCTATTTCGCTGGCATGCCGGCCGCGTCGCGAGTGCGATGCGGGGCTTCAAGAAGGTCGCGGTCAATTGCAGTGCGTGCTTGTTCGCGATCCGCGAGCAATACGCGGCCGAAGGCGTGACGGTGCGGACCGAAGTCGTGTCGATCGCGGACGTGCTCGCGCCGGCGGCGAACAACCTCGCGTGTCAGCTCCAGCGCAAGAGCGTCTACTATCACGACCCCTGCTATCACGCGCGCTACAACGATGTCGTCGAGGCGCCGCGCAAGGCGCTGTCCGGGCTCGTCGAGGTTCGCGAGTTCGGCTGGAGCAAGCAAGACACCGAATGCTGCGGTGGTGGTGGCCTGTTGCCGAAGACGATGCCGATCGTCGCGGATCAGATGAGCAAGCGCCGGCTCGCGGAAGTGCACGCGCAAGGTGGTGGCATGGTCGTGACGTCGTGTGCGACGTGTGCGTTCATGTTGAAGCGCAATGCGCCCGCGTCGGTCGAGGTCGCGAATCTCGCGACGGCGATGGCGGTGCTGTCGGAGACGCCATTCTCGGCGCCGGCCCCGAGCGATGTTACCGACGAAGATTGAGAGTGCCGATCTCTGATCATCGGGGGGCCCTCCCGAAGGCCGTCAGGATTGTCACTGACGCTCGAAGGGACGTTTTGGCGTCAGTGACAATCCTGACGGCTCTCGGGAGAGGGCACGTGTGATCGGGATCTGCTACGGCAACGTGATTCGCGTTGGCGTCGTCTGCGCGCCGCCCGGGTTGTTGTCGCCAACTTGCCCGTTGAGGTCGTCGCCCCAGCAATAGAGCTGGGCGTTCGCGTCGATCGCGCAGATGTGAAGATCGGTGCGCGAGCTGATCGCGACGATGTTCTCTAGCCCGGGAATCTTCACCGGTGTCGGCAGGAACGTCGTCGCGTTGTGGTCGAGCGCGAGCTCGTCGTTGTCGTTGCCGCCCCAGCACGCGACCGTGCGATCGGCGCGAATCGCACACGTGCCTGCCGCGAAGCCAGCGAGCGCGATCGCGTCGGTGACCGTACTTGCCGTCGGAGTCGAGCCGCCGTTCGTCGTGCCATCACCGTACTCGCCGTTCGTGTTGCGGCCCCAGCATTCGACGGCGCCGGTGTCGCGCCGGCCGCACACGTGCGCGTCACCGACGGTGATTTCGACGTACGGACCGGCTGCCGTGAGGGTCGGCTCGAACGAGAACGACGGAAACGAGCCGCCGAGCTGGCCGTACGTGTTGTCGCCCCAACACGTGACCGAGCCGTCCAACAGGCGCGCGCACGTGAAGTCGTCGCTCGCGATTAGCTGGATCACGTGCGTGACGCCGGGCACTGGACCGAGTGTCGAGCGATCGGTGACGCCACCGTCGCCGAGGTAACGCGCGATGCCGGCGCAGCCAACGGTCCGATCGGTGTAGAGCACGCACAGCTGTTGGTTCCCCATCGTCGCCGACATGATCGGCGCGCTGGGCACCGTGATCGGCGAGAGCTGCGGACTCGACGACGCATCGCCGAGCTGACGTCCCGTATTCGGGCCCCAGCCGACGAGCTCGCCACTCGCCGTGATCACGAGTGCGCCGCCATCGTTCGCTTCGATCGATCGCGCGTCGCTAATTCCGATGCGTACGGGCGATGGCCGATCGAGCCCACTGCCATCGCCGACGCCGCCATCACCGCCATCGCCCCACGCCCACATCACGCCGTTGCCGTTGCGCGCGTACGTCGATTGGCCGCCAGCGACGACCTGCGCGAGCAGGCTCGGATCGACAAACGCATCCGGTGAATCGGCGCTCGCGTCGACCGCGACGGTCGCGAAGTCGAGCCGGCCGCAAGCGGCGAGCGCGATACAACCGACGACGAGCCGCACTCGTCCTAGCTTACGGTTCGAGCGGACCCTCTTGCAATGCGTCCGCGTACCACTGCTTCATCGCCGGCAACGCGAGCACGGCATTGCAGTACGCCTGATTCACCGACGACAGCTCGACGCCGTACGTCTTGAACCGGGTGACGACCGGCGCGTACATCGCATCGGCGATCGTGAACGTGCCGAACAAGAACGGGCCGCCGGAGGTCGCGATCGTCGTCGACCAGACTTCTTGGATCCGCTCGATATCGGCGAGACACTCGGGCGTGCGGCCTTGGCCGTGGAGGTCGGCGGCGAGATCCATCGACATCGCGTTTCGCAATGCCGCGAAGCCCGAGTGCATCTCGGCCGCAACCGCACGCGCTCGCGCTCGCGTCGCCCGATCATCCGGCCACAGGTTCGCGAGCGGATAGAGCTCGGCGACGTACTCGCAGATCGCGAGCGAATCGAACACGACGAGATCGTCGTCGTACAAGACCGGCACACGCCCCGACGGACTGACCGCCGAGATCGTCGCTTTCGAGTCCTGCTGGCGCAGCTTGATCATCTTGACCGTGAACTCCGCACCCGCATGCACGAGCGCGGTGTACGGCCGCAGCGACCAGCTAGAGAACCGCTTGTTCCCGCAATAGAGCGTCAGCGCCATGCGCGCAGCGTATCAGACGCCGAATTTCGCGAGCTTCTTGTGCAGACCTTCTCGGGTGATGCCGAGCGTCTGTGCGGTCTTCGTCTTGTTGTTGCCGTGATCGCGCAACGCTTCGGCGATCAGCCAACGCTCGACCTGCTCCATCATCTCTTTGAGCGTGCCCTGCTTCGGCGCGATCCGCGTGACCGTGCCTTCGATCTTGCGCAGGCGCGGCGACAGATCCGTGACTTCGATCCAGTGCCCGCTCTCCGCTTGGATCACGATGCGCTGGACCTCGTTCTCGAGCTCGCGAATGTTGCCGGGCCAGTTGTACGAGGTGAGCGCGTCCAACGCATCCGGTGTGAAGCCCGGGAGCTCGACGCGATACTCCTCGGAGTACCGCTTGAGGAAGTGCGCGGCGAGCAGCGCGATGTCCTCGCGGCGATCGCGAAGCGGCGGCAACGTGATCGGGAAGACGCGCAGCCGGTAGTAGAGATCCTGGCGGAACCGACCCTTCTCGACTTCGGCGAGGAGATCGCGGTTCGTGGCGCAGATGATCCGGACGTCGACCTGCTTCTCGACGGTGCCACCGACCGGGCGGAACGTATTTTCCTGGAGCACGCGCAGGAGCTTGGCCTGCAGTGCGAGCGGCATCTCGCCGATTTCGTCGAGGAACATCGAGCCGCCGTCGGCGATCTCGAACAGGCCCTTCTTGTCGCTATCGGCGCTCGTGAACGCGCCGCGCTTGTGACCGAACAACTCGCTCTCGAGCAGGTTCTCGGGCAACGCGGCGCAGTTTTGCGCGACGAACATCTTCTCTCGGCGGCCCGATTGATAGTGGATCGCGCTCGCGATCAGCTCTTTGCCGGTACCGGTCTCGCCTTCGATCGAGACGGTGGCGCGCGTGTCGATCACCTTCTCGAGCTGGTTGAACACCGACTTCATCGCCGGCGATTCGCCGATAATGTTGTCGAACTTGATCTTGGTTTCGCGACGCTTGAGATAGACGTTCTCGCCACGCGCCTTTTCTTCGGCGACCCGGAGGCGAGCGACGAGCGTGGCGTTGTCGAGTGCGAGCGCGGCCTGCGAGCCGAGGAGCAACGACACCTCGAGATCGCGGTCGGTGAACATGTTCGTCGACGCGCGGTTGTCGGCTTGGATCAGGCCGATGATGTCGTCGCCGCGCCACAGCGGCATGGCGAGCATCGACAGGATCTTGCCGCCCATGATCGACTCGCTCGACGACAGCTCTTCTTGCGCGTTCGCGGTCAGTACGGCCGCGCGATCCGCGAGGACACGACGGAGGATCGTGCGCGAGGCGCGAACCGGATCGGGACCACCCGCAGCGGGAGTCGGGGCGTTCGCACGAGCGCGCGCCACGGCGAGCGAGAACCGATCATTATCGGACTCGCTGCGCAGGAGCACCGCGACATGGGTGGCGCGCGGGAGTAGCTCGAATGCCGCGGACACGATCGCGTCGATCACCTCGGCCGGCTCGAGCCGAGCGCCGAGCGGCTGCAGCGCCTTGTACACGCGCAGCGCTTCGACCGGCGATCCGTCGAGCTGTTCGGTGACCTTCGGAAGGTCCATGATCGAACGCGACGCGATGACCCGGTCATTGGCGTCGTCTTCGATTTCGTCACCGATGCGCACCGAAATGCGAACCGGGTCATTTCGGTTGCCGAGGAGGAGCATGTCGCCGTCGGCGAGGGCGAGCTCCCAGCGGACGCTCGCGTCGATCGGGATCCGCTTACCGGCGCGTTCGACGGCACTCCCGTTCGTCGAGCGGAGATCGCGAAACACGTAGTGTTCGCCGATCTGCGTGATCTGGGCGTGATCGCCCGATAGGTGATAGTCGCTCAACACCACCGTCGAGGCGGGAGAGCGTCCGATCGTCAGGGTGGTACCGCTGACGCGATGAACACGCTGTTCGGCGGTGCCCTGCTGAATCTCTAGAACGATCAACCAGCTAAACCCTTCCGACGGTTTATACTCGATTCCCAGGCATGACGGCATCTGGTCCCTCGAAAGTCGTCGTGCTCGAGCCCGATGCACGTGCCAGCCGGCAAGTGCAGCTCGGCTTCGAGCGCGAGGGGATCGAAACCGTCGCGCCCGCGATTCCTGCCGATTTGGGGAAGCTGACCCTCGGGCTGGTCAACGGTGACGCAGCCGGCCTGGCCTTGGTCGGCGGTGCCGACGTGGCGATGGTCGCGCGCGTTAAAGAATTGTTGGAAGCGGCGGGCGCGGATGTCCCCATCCTGTTTACGGGACGTGGCGCACGCGAGGCGGCAACGGCTGCCGGCGCGGATGCCGTGCTCGCCCATCCGCTGTACCTGCGGGACGTCATCACGATCGCGCGGATCTTGCGAAATGTCCCCACCGAGCAGCGCGAGCACCTGGTCGGATCGCTCGTCGAAACGACCGGGGTCTACACGCTCGTGCGGGCACTTTGCACGTTGGGGCGAAGTGCGGTGCTAACGCTCGTGCGTGGCCTGCGGCGCGGCGAGATCCGGTTCTACAAGGGCGAGGTCACGTCGGCGCAGGTCGGGTTGATCCACGGCCAAGCGGCGTTTCACCAGCTGCTGCTGTGGACGGATGCGCGGTTCGATTACCAGTACGAGGACATCGTCCGGCGCGCGCAGATCCCGCTGACCGCCGACGAGGTGTTCAAGGATGCGGAGCGGTTCCTCGAGGGCGTTCGCGAGAGTGCGGAGCTGCTGTCGCCGTCGATGGTGCTCGAGCAGGATCAGCAGCGCGTTCACGGGCTCGGCAAGCAGATTCCGACCGAGGTCCACGGCGTGTTGCGGATGTTCGACGGACATCGCGTGCTCGCGGACATCTTGGAAGACTCGCCTTATCGCGTGTTCGAGACGCTGCGTGTGGCGCAGAAGGCGATGGAAGCCGGGTTATTGCGGCAAGCGGCGGAGCAACGCCCGAAGACGAGTTGGCGTGCGGTGCTCGCGATCGAAGAGTGGCTCGTCGGCAGCGAGACCAAGGATGCGGTGGTCGAGCGCACGGCGCCGATCGATACGGCGCCGGTGGCGCGGCAGAGCAAGCCCAAGTTCAAGAAGAAGAAGGCCAAGCGGACGCGGACGCCGGTCTCGGTGCCGGTCGTGGCGGCGAAGCCGAACGAGATCGATTGGGTCGCGCTCGTGCCGCGGTCGATCGGGCAGGAAGTCGGGCCAGTCGCGACGGTGGTGCCGGCGAGCTCGCAGCACGGCGAGATCGATATCGCGTCGCGGGACAAGCAGCGCGAAAAGCTCGAAGCACTGATGGACACGGATAAGCGGCAGCGGATCTTCCCGACGGAAGTCGGGCTCGAGCCGTCGGTGATCATTCCGCAGGACGTCACGGACGAGGTCGAAAAGGCGGAGCAAGCGGCGAAGCAGGCCAAGGCCGATGCAGCGGCCGCGCTCGTCAAGGCGAAGGCCGATGCCGAAGCCAAGGCGAAGGCCGACGCCGAAGCGGCCGCCAAAGCGAAGGCTGATGCCGAAGCCAAAGCCAAGGCCGACGCCGACGCGGCGAAGAAAGCCGCCGACGAAAAGGCGGCTGCCGACGCCAAAGCAAAAGCCGACGCCGAAGCGAAAGCCAAGGCCGACGCCGACGCGAAGGCGAAGGCTGACGCCGAAGCCAGGGCGAAGGCCGACGCCGAGAAGAAGGCCGACGCCGAAAAGGCCGCTGCCGACGCCAAGGCGAAAGCCGACGCCGAGAAGAAGGCCGCCGACGAAAAGGCCGCTGCCGACGCAAAGGCGAAGGCCGACGCGGAAGCCAAAGCCAAGGCCGACGCCGACGCGGCGAAGAAAGTCGCCGACGAAAAGGCCGCTGCCGACGCCGAGGCGAAAGCCAAAGCCGACGCCGAGGCGAAAGCCAAAGCCGACGCCGAGGCGAAAGCCAAAGCCGACGCCGATGCCGACGCCGCGAAGAAAGCCGACGACGAGCGCGCCGCCGCCGAAGCGCGCGTCGCCGAACAAGTCGAGCGCATGCGCATCGAGCGCGCGCAAAAAGACGAAGCCGATGCCCAGGCCAAGGCCGAAGCCGCGCGCACCAACGCCGCCGACGAAGCGCGGGCCTATGCGGCGCGCGTGAAGGCTGCTGCCGAAGCGAAGCGGATCGAAGCCGAAGGTGGCCACGCGCCGCCGCTCACCGATGATCGCGGCTCCGAGCGGGTGATCCTCACCGAGCCGTCGGTGGTCGCCGACAACTCCACCGCGACCGTGACCACCGCCGAGAAGCTCACCGTCGTCGGCGCGTCGGACACCGCGACGATCACCGCAACGCCCCACGTCACCGTCACCGCGAAGCCGCCGAAACCGGATGCCGCACCGGAATCCGTCGACGACGAGCCCTCCGATGGCACCCCGCGCGCGATGGCGACCGTGGAGTCAATGCCGCCGGTGCCGAAGACCGCGCCCGAACACGATGGGCCACCGGTCAAAGAGACCACCGGCGAGATCACGCGCAAGACCGGCGAACAAAAGCCGGAGCCGAAACTCGATCAGCCGTCGATCCTCGTCGACGATGCCGGCAGCTCGAAGCCGGACGCCTTGGTCTCTGATCTCGCGGCCGCGCACGCCGCGATCGCGGCCGCGACGGCCAAGGCCGCCGATCTGCCGTCGAAGGGCGATGCCGCATCACTCTCGAAAGAGATGATGGTCTCCGAGGTTCGCAAGGACGCGGTCCACTTCAGCGAGGACGAAGAAGCGTTCTTCGCCGCGAACCCGCACCACACGCACGCGACGCCGAAGTTCGAGGCCGAGTCGTTCGACGATCTCGACGAAGGCTACGAGCCGCCGAAATTCTGGGATCGCGTGTTCGGCCGCAAGAAAAAGAAGTAGCCGATCGGGCAGCTCTCGCGTCGACGCGATCCGCGTAGCATCGGCGGATGCCCGACAAACCCGTGCCGACGCTCTACGACTGGGCCGGTGGCCAAGCCGCGATCGAGAAGCTATTCGTCCGGTTCTACGAGCGCGTCCCGGCCGAACCGCTCCTGCGCGAGGTGTTCGCGACGATGGATCCGAAGCACGCGCAGCACGTGGCGGCCTTCGTCGCCGAGGTGTTCGGCGGGCCAAAAGCGTACTCGCACGATCATGGCGGTCATCCACACATGATCAAGAAGCACCTCGGCCGCCACCTGAGCGAGGCGCAGCGCCGGCGCTGGATCGAGCTGCTGCTCGATTGTGCCGACGAGGTCGGCGTGCCGAGCGATCCGGAATTTCGATCCGCGCTCGTCGCGTATCTCGAATGGGGCAGCCGGCTCGCCGTGATCAACTCGCAAGACGGCGCGAAAGCCGACCCGAACGCGCCGATGCCCGCGTGGGATTGGGGCGTGCCCAAAGGTCCGTATCAGCCGTAGCTATTGCGCGCTCGCGGACCACGCGACTTCGGCGCCGCCGCGTTCGCTGCTCATCCGCAACCGGACGGCGTGAACGCCCGAACCGAGCACCGGCGGGTCGTGCGGAAACCGCGCGACGTAGGCGGTCGCGAAGTCGCCGTATGCCGGAAATTCGGCATGTAGGACATAGGCCGGGCGCTTGTCGCGCACGATCTCGAGTGGCTCGATCTCTTTGCCCGTGTCGTCGACGAGGACGACCTTCCACACGCTCTTCTTGCCGCGATCGAGATCGTTCTCGCGGCGATCCCACGTCACGAACAAGAGCTCGACCTCGTAGGGGCCCGCCATGTCGGCCTGCGCTTGCGCGAGCACGGCATCCCGCGCCGGGCCTTCCAGCTTGCGATGCTCGGCATCTCGCGAGGCATGGGCTGCACGCCAGTCCGGCGACTTGAAGATCGCGTCGACGGACATCGCTTCCTGCATGTCGCCACGCAAGGACGTGTGGCGGGTCCACGCGGATGTGGTGTCGTCGTAATCCGGCGCGGCTTTCGGCCAACCTTCGTCGAGGCGGACCGCGGGCGCGGCACTCGCACAACCGGCGAGCACGATCAGCGCGAGGCTCTTCACGGCAGGAAATCTTTTCGGGTGAACAGCGTGGTCAGCGGGCACTCTTTTTCGACGGCCTCGCGCCCGCCTTCGAGCCGATCGACGAGGCCGATCGCGTGCAGGATCTCGAAGCCGGCGAGCCGCGAGCGCTCGATCGCGCGCAAGGTGGACGCGCCCGTGGTCACGACATCCTCGAGGATCACGACCTTCGGATTCGCCGGGAGTTGCGTGGCTTCGACCCACTGATTCGTGCCGTGGCCTTTCGGCTCTTTGCGCACGATGAACGTCTGGCGCGGCTTGCCGGCCTGGTACCCGAGGACGCTCGTGGCCGTGGCGAGTGGATCCGCCCCGAGCGTCAGCCCGCCGACCGCCACCGCCGACGGTGCGATCTCTTCGATCAGCGCGTGGAACAGCTCGCCGATCAGCGCGGCACCCTCGGCATCGAGGGACACCTGCTTGCAGTCGATGTAGAAGTTCGACTTCAGGCCCGAGGACAGCGTGACCTCGCGTTCCTGAAAAGACTTTTCGCGCAGGAGGTCCAAAAGGCGCGCGCGCTTTGTTGCGAAGCCCGGTCGTTCGAGCGGAAGGCCGTGCACGAGCGCGACGCTACCACACGCGATTGACGCAAGGGGGATCGCACACTAAGGTCGCCGCAAGTTGCACCTCGTCGACGAACACGATGCTGTCCCCGTGCGCTCGATCGATGAGCTCCGCGCGTACTTTGCCAACGCCGGAAAACCGGCCACCGACTGGCGGGTCGGCACCGAGCACGAGCTCATCGGTGTGATCCGCGCCACCGGTGAAGCACCACCGTATGGCGGTCCGAACGGCATCGGCGCGTTGCTCTCGGCGTTCGCCCACAACAACGGCGAAGCGGTGATCGAGAACGGTCACGCGATCGCGATCGCACGTGGCAGCGCCCAGATCACGATCGAGCCCGGCGGCCAATACGAGCTCGCCGGTCCGCCGGTGAAAGACGACCGCGAGTTCGTCGCCGATCTCGCCGCGCACGTGAAGGAGCTGGCCGCCACCAGCCAACCGCTCGGCCTCGCGTGGCTCGCGATCGGACTGCGCCCGTTCGGCGTCCGCACCGACATCCCGTGGATGCCGAAGCAGCGCTACGACGTGATGCACGCGTACATGCCGACCGTCGGCACGCGCGGCCTCGACATGATGCAGCGCACGGCCACGGTGCAGGTCAACCTCGACTTTGCCGACGAAGCGGATGCCGCGGCGAAGATGAAGTGCCTGTACTCGGTCACGTCGATCCTGACGGCGATCTACGCGGCCTCGCCGATCGTCGACGAGAAGATCAGCGGCTATCAGACGTACCGCGCCTGGATCTGGCGCGATACGGACAACCAGCGCGCCGGCCTCGTGCCGTTCGTGTTCGATCGCCCTGACATCTTCACGGCGTACACGGAGTGGGCGCTCGACGTCCCGATGTACTTCGTCTACCGCAACGGCTACGTCCGCGTGCCGGCGGACCTCACGTTCCGCAAGTTCATGGCCGAGGGCTGGAACGGCGAGCACGCCACGCGCGCGGATTGGGCGCTGCACCTCTCAACGCTGTTCCCCGAAGGTCGGCTCAAGAAGTTCATCGAAGTCCGCGGCTGCGATTGCGGGTCGATGCCGATGAACGCGGCGCTCGCACCGCTCATGCGTGGCCTGCTCTACGATCAAACCGCGCGCGATGCGGCGACGAAGCTGATCGACTTGTCGTTCGCGGATCGTCAAGCGCTCGCGGATGCCGTGCCGCGTGCGGGCTTTGCCGCGAAGGCCGGTGCGCACACGCTCGGCGAGCTCGCGAAACAACTCGTCGCGATCGCGAAGGACGGGCTATCGCGCGTCGCACCGTCGGCGATCGGCCTGCTCGCGCCGATCGACGAGATCGTGACCACCGGTCGCACGCAATCGGATCGGATCATCGAGCTGTGGAAGCAGCACGCCGGTGATCGCGCCGCGCTGATCCAGGCGCTCGCGCATCCCGGTCTCGCTTAGTCGTCGTCGAAGTCGATCAACACGCCGTCGTCATCTTCGTCGACGGGTTTCGGCGTCGGCGCGCGCTTCGCGGGCGGCGGCTTCGTCGCTTTCGCGGGAATCGGCGGCGCCTTCGATGCCTTCTTGGTCGCGCGTTGAATGTCCTCGCCGGTCGGCCGCACGGTCGGCGGATCGGCAGGCGCACGTTCGGGCGGCATGCCCGGAAGCGGACGCGATCCACGATCGCTCGCGCGTTGCGCACGGCGGCGCTTCTCCGGCGGGACTTCGAGGTGATCCATGTCGACGTCGAGTTGCGACAGCGCACTCTCGAGATCGTCATTCGCGGCGTCTTGCTCGCGCGCGAACGCGTGAGGCTCGTCGAAGTCGATCGACTCGGGATTCGGCGTCTCGTACCGGCGCGGTTGCGGTTGGGCTGGCGTCTGGGTCTGGAACTGGTGCGGCTCGTCGAATTCCAAGGCCTCGTCGAGGCCCGGCGTGTGCGGCACGTCGGCAAAGCTCGGCGCGCGCGGGATCAGCTTCTCGGCGAACGTGTATTCGGACGGCTGTTCGTAGCCACCGGCATACGGCAGTGGCGGACCCGGCGGATGCGAGTCTTCGCCGAGATCGAGGTGCGCGGCGAAGTCGAACTCGCTCGACGGTCGTTGCGGTGGCGCCGGCGGCAACGCGACCTCGCCGGCCGGCCGCGTGACGATTTCGGGCGGCACGTAGTCGGGATCCGGCGTGTACGTGAAGCCGCTCGGATCCGGGGCCGGTTGATATGCGGCGGAATCTTCTTCGTACGCCGACGGAGCCCGCGAGGGCGACCGTTCGTAACCGCCGGACGGTTGGCGTCGAGTTTCGTACGAGCCCGAGGGCGGACGCTGCGCTTCGTACGCGCCGGTCGGTGGTCGCTGCGTCTCGTACGAGCCGGATGGCACGCGCTGCGCTTCGTACGCGCCGGATGGCGGACGATGATGCGCGGCCGAGTCGTACGCGCTCGCATCTTCGTACTGCGCGTTCGGATCGTAGTTCGCTTCGGCCGCGTACGCGTTCGGATCACCGTACGCGCTCGGATCCGCATACGTGTTCGGATCCTGATGTTGCGGCTCGGCCGTGTAGGCGTTCGCGAACGGATCGTCCGACGGATCGAGGTGCTCCGGCGCTTGCTGGTTCGCATACGCCGGATCGACGAGCTGCGCGTAGTCCTGATATGCCGGCGTCTGGCCGTAGATCGAGTAGCCGTTCTCGTCGACGTAGATCACGTCGCCGTTCGAATCGACGATCGCGCGACCATTCGCATCGACGGCGATCGCGTTGCCCTCTTGATCGACGCCACGCGCGAACATCTGGGGCTCGGCGTACGGATCGGGTTGCGCATACGCGTTGGCGTTCGGATCCGCGTACGCGTTCGGGTCCGCATACGCGTTCGGGTCGGCATACGCCTGCGCGTTCGGATCGTGCGGGTACGCGTTCGGATCGGCGTACTGCGCGTTCGGATCGGCGTATGCCGCGTTCGGATCGGCGTACTGACCGAGCGCCTGCTGCATGAGATCCGGCGCGGCCGCCTCGTCGAGGACGTCGACATCCGAAATCTCTTCGGCCTGCGCGTCCGGCACGTCCGCGAGCTCCGCCTCGTAGGCCTGCGCCGCCGCGGCGATCGATCGCGCGATGTCGTTTTCGCCTTCGGCCTCGGCCTCGTCGAGATGCCGATCGAGGCTCTGCTCGAGGTGCATCGGCGCCGGCGCATCGAGCGTATTCGCGACCGCGCCGATCTGCGTGCTCTCGCCCGGCAGCTCCTCGATATCGTCGGGATCGAGCTCGTCGATCTCCTCGTCGTCGTCGGGCGCGGCCTGCGTGGCGACGCCGGTATGAATCCGCGCGGCATCCATCGCGCGCTCGAACGCATCGAGCTCCGGATCGTCCTCGACGATCTGCGCCGGCGGTGCCGTCTTCGCGCGCGGCGGTGCCTCGACCGCAACCGCCCGTTCGACGATCGCCTCGACGACACTCGTCTCGATCGGCGCCGGATCGATCGGCATCGGCGGCGCGTCTTCCGATCGCACCAACGGCACTTGGCCGATCACGGTCGACTCGCGCGCGATCTCGATCGCGGGTCCGCGCGTGCCGAACAGCGACGGCGCTTCTACCGGTTCACTCGCAGCTTCGACGACGGGCGCATCCGCGAGTGGCACGTCGGCCATCGGCGTTTCGCTCGGCTGTGCCTCGACGATGGGCTCGACAGCCACCGGCGGCACATCCACAGGCTCGGGCGGCTTCGCGGCCGGCATCTCCGCCGTCCCCAGTGCCGGCACCGGCAATCGATTGCGCTTGCTGACCGCCGCGCCACCGAGCTGCCGCGCGAGCTCCGCCGACGCTGCCTCGATACTGATCTCCGCCAACGGAGCCGCCGCGCTCTCGCGCAACTCCGCCAATTCGCGATCGAGATCGACATCACCGCCACTAGCGAGCGCCCTCGCCCGCGCCATCGCGGCCTCGACATCGACGTGCTCGTCGAGCTCGGGGATCGCCGTCGCGACGACGACCGGCCCCGAAGCCTGCGCGATCAGATCGGCCATCTTCGGCCGCTTCGCACGCGCCGGTTCCGCCGCGAGGGATGGCGCGCTCGGCCGCACCGATTCTTTCGTCACCGGTGCACGCGGCGCCGTGAACGATCCGGTCGTCGACTGGATGAACTTCGGCGTCGGCCCCGTCGTCGGCGGTACCGGCGTCAACCGCTCGACCGGCCCCGAATCCGACTTCACCGGCACCGGCGTCAACCGCTCGACCGGCACCGACTCTAGCTTCGGCTCGGATGCCGCGCGCGCGATCTTCGCCGGCGGCGAGCCCTCGAGGATCGGCGCGCTATCTGTCCCCACCGCTGCGTCCTTGACGATGCCCGCCGTATCCGCGCGCGGCTGCGTCTCGACATCCGAACGCTTGCTCGCCTCGACATCCTCCGGCATCGGAATCGCGACATCCGGCAACCCGAGCTGCCGACGCCGCTCGATCATCCGAATGATCACCTCGCGCCCTTCGCGCGTGACCCGCATCAATTCGATCGCGAGCCCGAACGCCGCGCGTGGATTCGCCGGATCCGGCGCCTTCGCTGCCTTCACCCGCCCGAGCCCGACCAACACCGGCTGGTCGTTACTCAGCCGCAGCTCGAACTTGATCTCGGTCCCGACCGATTGCAGCGACTTCGTCGGGAGGAACAAGCCGTTCTTGCCCACGTTCGGCGCAAACTTCTGCACCATCGCGTCGACATCGTCGTAACGCAGCTTGATGCGAAGCACGACAGGCTGCGCCACTGCGCTAATTATACGCCCGAATCAGGCTCGCTCTTCGACCCACTTGCGCGCAGCTTCCAATGCGCTGGGGACCGCCGCCGCGTCCTTGCCACCGCCCTGGGCGACCTCGTTCTTGCCGCCGGCCTTCCCGCCCAACAGCTGCGCCACTTCCCCGAGCAGCTTTCCGGCGGGGACCTTGTCTGCGAGATCCTTGGTCACCATCGCAACCAGCTTCACCTCGGTGCCGCCCGTGCCCGCGAGCACGATCACGCCTGAACCGAGCTTATCCCGGAGCTGATCACCGGTCTCCCGTAACACTTTCGCGTCATCCACGGGCACCGCGGCCGCGAGCACTTTAATGCCCTTCACCACGACCGCCTCGCTCATGAGATCGCGCGCACCACCACCCGACGCGAGCTTGGTCTTCAGCTGCGAAATCTCGCGCTCCGATGCCTTGCCCGACTCGAGCACCTTCTCCACGCGCGCCGCGACACCGAACAACTGCCCCTTGAGGCCGAGCTCGTGCGCCGTGTGCAAGAGCTCGTCTTCCAACCGCCGCAGATAGTCGAGCGCGCCCGAACCCGTGACAGCTTCGATGCGCCGCACGCCTTGCGCCACACCCGCTTCGCTCAGGATCTTGAACAGCCCGATATCACCCGCGCGCCGCACGTGCGTGCCGCCGCAGAACTCGAGCGACTCGTTACCGATCCCGACGACGCGCACGGTATCGCCGTACTTCTCGCCGAACATCGCGACCGCGCCGCGCTGCTTCGCTTGATCGATCGGCATGACGTCGACCTTCGAGTCCGCATTCGCCCGAATGTCCGCGTTGACGAGATCCTCGACCTCGCGCTTCTGCGCATCCGTCATCGGCGAGAAATGCGCGAAGTCGAAGCGCAGCCGATCCGGTGCGACCAACGAGCCCTTCTGCGCGACGTGATTGCCGAGCACCTTCTTGAGCGCGAGGTTCAGGAGATGCGTCGCCGAGTGGTTCGCACGAATCCGCTCGCGCCGCGCATCGTCGACGACAAACTTCACCGCATCGCCAACCTTGATCTCACCCGTCTCGACCTGACCTTCGAGCACGAACATGTCGCCCGCCGGCTTCTCCGTCGTATCGACGCGCACCTTCGCACCGCTCGACACGATCGTGCCGGCATCGCCGATCTGACCACCGCTCTCCGCATAGAACGGCGTTTGATCGAACACCAAGCCGACATCGTCGCCGGACTTCGCCGATGGCACGGTCTTGCCGCCGACGACGATCGCCCGCACCTGACCTTCGCCCGTGGTGCCGCGGCCTTCGTAGCCGAGGAACTTCGTGGCACCGAGATCGCTCGCGAGCTGCTTGAACACGCGCTCGATCGCCGGGTCGTCGATCTTGAAGCCGCTCTTGCCGCGCTGCTCGGCAAGCGCCGCCTTGAAGCCATCCTCGTCGATCGCGAGGCCGTTTTCTTCCGCGATGATCTTCGTGAGATCCGCCGGGAAGCCGAACGTGTCGTACATCTGGAACACGTCCGCGCCGGCGATCTTCGAACCACCGGTCTTCTTCAATTCACCGATCACGCCGCGCAACCGAGTCTGGCCGCGATCGAGCGTGTCGCGGAACCGGATCTCTTCCTCGTTCGCGACCTTGCCGATCACCGTGCGTCGCTCGACGAGATCCGGATACGCGCTGCCCATCAAATTCACGACGGCATCGCAGACCTGCGCCATGAACGGCTGCTTCAGTCCCAAGTGCTGCTCGCCGTGACGGACGGCCCGACGGAAGATCCGGCGCAGCGTGTACTCGCGCTCGCCCTTATCCGGGAACACGCCATCCGCGATCAAGAACGACGTGCACCGCGCATGATCCGCGATCACGCGCATCGCGATGTCGGTCTCCGATTCGCTCGCCTTGTACTCGATGCCGGCGATCTCGCTGATCCGGTGCAGGATCGGCACGAACAGATCCGTGTCGTAGTTCGAGCGCACGCCCTGGACCACGCTCGTCACGCGCTCGAGGCCCGCGCCGGTATCGACCGACGGTGCCGGCAATGCGAACAGCTCGCCGCCGACCTCGCGCCGCTCGAACTGCATGAACACGAGGTTCCAGATCTCGAGCCAGCCCTTCCACGACTCGGGCGCCGACGTCGGCCACTTGTCACCCTTCGCATCGAAGTTGAAGTGGATCTCCGTGCACGGCCCCATCGGACCGGTCTCGCCCATCTGCCAGAAGTTGTCCTTCTTGCCGAGGCCGATGATCCGGTCGTCGCCGAAGCCGGTGACCTTCTTCCACAGCTGGCGCGCTTCGTCGTCGGCCGCGATGCCGGGCAGATCCTTATCGCCGCCGTAGACCGTGACGACCAACCGGCTCGAATCGATCCCGTACGTCTTCGTTAGCAGCTCCCACGCGAACGCGATCGCATCCGCCTTGAAGTAGTCGCCGAACGAGAAGTTGCCCAACATCTCGAAGAACGTGTGGTGACGCGGGGTCTTGCCCACCTCGTCCAAGTCGTTGTGCTTGCCGCCGGCGCGCACGCACTTCTGCGCCGTGGTCGCGCGCTTGTACGCCCGCGTTTCCGCACCCGTGAACACGTCCTTGAACTGGTTCATGCCCGCGTTCGTGAACAGGAGCGTGGGATCGTTCTGCGGAACCAACGAGCTCGAAGCAACGACCGTATGGCCCTTGCTCTTGAAGAACTCGAGAAACGTGCGTCGGACGTCAGCAGCCTGCATAGCGACGCAGGTGTACCACGTCAGCCTTTAACGAGCTTCCAGGCCAGTTGGGGATACGCCATCAACCGGTCGGCCGCGAGGTCGAGGTCTGCGTCGGTCTGTTTGGCCAGCGCGGCTTCGGTCGCCACGTACTTCTTCTTCAGCCGCAGCTCTTCCGCCGTCCACACGCGGGGTTCGATGACGTAGTTGTCTTGCTCGATCTGACCATCGAGCCCGACTGCGACTTCCTGGATCCGATCGACATCCTCGAGCGTCAGCCCCGAGGTCAGCATCCAATCCATCAGCGGGCCGTCATCGACATCGATCAGCCGGACGTGATTGTTCGTCTTCGCGGTTTGTTCGACGAGGTCTTGATGGCCATCGTTCAAGATCATCGTCGCGGCGGCGCAATAGCTGCCGGAGTCGTCGAGCCAGACGTTCAACGGACCGGGGCGCTTCGTATTGTGCGGATAGATCCCGCGCGTGACGTACGTGTGAAACGAAGCGAGGTTGTGCTTGCGGTGTTCCGCGAGCTTCTTCCGCACGAGCGCGCGGCTCGGCGGCGTGACGACATCCATGGCGCCGGCGACCGACGACGTGGCGACGAGGAGAGCGAGGATCTTCCACATGACTCAGCCCTCACCCTTCTCGGTCACGTCGACGATGCCGCCGTTGACGAGCTGCCACGCGAGGTCGGGGTTCTTCATCAGGCGCGTCGTCGCGGTGTCGAGATCCGCCGACGCGTGCGCCTTCAGGAACTTCTCCGTCGCGACGTAGTGCTTCTTCAGCGCGGCATCTTCCTTGTCGTAGTTACGAACCTCCGGCATCACGGCCGGCGCTTGGATCTGATCGATCTCTTCGATCGTGAACCCCGACGTCAGCATCCAGTTCAGGAGCTCGCCCTTCGTCACGTCGAGCAGGCGAATGTTGTTCGAGTCCTTCGACGTCTGGATCGCGAGCTCTTTATGACCGTCCATCACGATCATCGTGGCCGCGGCGCAGAAGTGACCGTCGTCGTCGAGCCACACGTTGAGCGGGCCGTCGCGGAACGTGTTGTGCGGATACACGCCCTTCTGGACGTACGTGTCGAACGCCTTCGAATTCGCCGCGCGGCGCTTCGCGAGGGCGGCCTTGACCGCGGCGCGATCCGGCGGGGACCGGTAATCGAGTGCGTGAGCGGAAGAAGCAGTGGTGGCTAAAACAGCGAGGGCGATGAGTCGATTCAGCATGAGTACTGAAACGCATCACCGCCCTGCCGGTCTGTAAGGTTTGTGTATGGCTAGTACGCGTAGCCGATCGTCACCATGCCGCCAAAGTACACATCTTTCGCACCCTTGACGTCCTGATCGGTATCCGTGTCACGGGTGTTCGCGAGTGACGCCGGGTCACCCTTGAACGTGAGGCTGATCGTCTCGAACTTCGCCAGCGCGCGCACGAACAGGTTCTTCGTCAGCGTGTAATCGATGCCGCCCTGGAGCTCGTAGCCGAACACGCTCGCCGGACCGTAGCCCGTCGAGTCGCTCGCCTGGATGCCACCGGTGTTCGTGACGAGCATGAGGCCGCCTTCGACGTTGATCATGATCGGCCCGCCGAGCATGTACTTGAGGAACGCCTTCGGCTCGGCCATCGAGTAGTGGACGTTCGGCACGTCGGTCGCCATGTTGCCAGCGTACGACTGCGCGATGTTGAACTGCTGGCTCGAGTACTGGATCTTGCCGCCGACGAGCAGCGACGAGCTCACCGGATAGCGCAGCACCGCACCGATGTTGAAGCGATCTTCGACGGTCGCGAGGTTCGCGGTCTGCGCGTTCGACATGTCGTCGACGTACTTCTTCTGCGAGTTGATGCGAATGACCTTGTCGTACATGACCTCGATACCGAGGCCCGTGATGATTCCGCGGTTCTTGTGCGAGAACGCCATCGGATACACGGTCGCGTCCATCACGCCACCGGCGACGGGAATCGTCTGCTTGTAGCCCGACGGCGTGTCCGCGAGATCCGAGTCGTAGCTAAACGACAGCCGGCGCGCCACGAACGACATACCGATCGTGAAGTCGACGGCGCGGTTCTGCGGCAACAGCGCTTCGTCCGCGGTGAGCGGCACCGTCGGATCGACCGACGCCGACACGTCACCACCGCCACCTTCGCTGCTACCACCCTCTTCGGTCGCGACTTCCTTCTTGTGCTTCTTGTGCTTCTTCTTGCCGCCGTTGTCGTCGCCTTCGCCTTCAGCGACGGTCTCCTTCGGCGGATCCTTTTCCTTCGTCTCTTTCGGCGGATCTTTTTCTTTCGGCGGCGGCACCACGTCCGATGCGGTCTTGTCGCCTTCGACCTCGCCGAGCGGCTCGAGGCCATCGATCGCCGGAATCAGATCTTCTTTGACCTTCTTCTTCGCCTTGCCCTTTAGCTTCGGCGAGTCCGCCGTCACTTCGATCTTCTCGCCGACCGTCTTGCCATCTTTGCCCGCGCGGAGCTTCAGCTCGAGCGTGTAGCTGTCGCCGTCCTTCTTGACCTTGCCCCACACGACGCCGTCGGCTTTGACCTTCTTCGCAACCTTCTTGACGATCTCGGTGTTGAACTTGCCGGCGCCGTCGGCTTCTTCGGCCGCGCCGTTCCACTTGTCGGTCGAGATGATCTTCGAGTCTTCTTCGATCAGCTTCACGACGTCGTCGTGAAACTTCTCGGCGTCGGGCCCCTTGAAATCGAGCACGACGATCTTCTTCTTGCCCGCATTGGCCACACCGACCCAGACGAGCAACACCGCGAAGATCGCGATCGCTCTACTTTTCAAAATGTTCGATTTCGAAGTCGTCATTGGTGGTGGCTGCTCCCTGTTTCTCGGCCGGACTCCACGCGCGTTCGGCGCTACCCGAAACACCGCGGAACAACAAAGCGAAGTCGGACGGGCTCGTCGAGTGCTTGACGGCTTCGTCATACGTGACCAGTCGCTGCTTCACCAACGCAGCGAGACTCTGGTCGAACGAAATCATACCGTATGGATGAAGGCCTTCGCTGATCGCGTCCTTGATCTCGCGCGTGCGATTCGGCTCTTCGATCATTTCGCGAACGCGCTCGGTGTTCACCATGATCTCGAGCGCGGGCACCATGCCCTTGCCATCCGCGCGCGGAAGCAGGCGCTGCGACACGACGCCACGCAACACCGACGCGAGCGTGAGCCGCGCTTGTTGCTGTTGGTGCGTGGGGAACATCGAAATGATGCGGGAGATGGTCTCGGTGGCATCCACCGTATGGAGCGTCGACAACACTAGGTGGCCGGTCTCGGCCGCAGTCATCGCAATTTGTGCAGTTTCGAAGTCGCGCATCTCGCCGACCAGAATGACATCGGGGTCTTGCCGCAGTGCGGCGCGCAACGCCCGGGCGAAGCTCATCGTGTCGAACCCGATTTCTCGCTGGTTCAGGACCGACCGCTTGTCCCGGAACGTGTACTCGATGGGGTCTTCGATCGTGACGATGTGATAGGCCTGCTGCGTGTTGACGTAGTCGATCATCGCCGCGAGCGTGGTCGACTTGCCCGAGCCGGTGGCACCCGTGATCAGGATGACGCCGCGGTTGTTGTCCATCAGGTTCAACACGGTTTGCGGCAGGTTCAGCCGGTCGAACGGCGGGACCTCCGGGGGGATCAGACGCAGGACCATGCCGATCGATCCGCGCTGTTGGAACATGTTCACGCGGTAGCGCACGCCGTCCGGGGTGCCGTACGCGAGGTCGATGTCGAGGTTGGTCTCGAACTCCTCGCGTTGGCGGTCATTCATCATATGGACGGCGAACTGCGCGATCGCTTCACGCGTCAGGGCTGGTACGTCGCGCACGGTTCGGAGGTCACCCTTGATCCGGAAGATCGGGGGGAGACCAGCCTTTAGGTGGACGTCGCTGGCCCCGAGCTGACGGGCCGCCGTCAGCACCCGATCGAGGATCTGACTCATCGCCAATATCTAGGTTAACACAACAGGTGTTACGCTAACTGCTGGGATGCGTTGCCCGCAGTGCGGCACCGAGAACACACCTGATTCGCGTTTCTGCGGTGGGTGTGGAGCAAAGCTTGTGAGCGAGCCGTCACGCGTCGCGCCCACGGCAAAGATCCCCGACGACGCGCCGTTTCCGCCGCATCTCGGCGGCTCGCCGATGCCGATCTCGAAGGCGCCGGTCTCCGTCGCGCCGAATGGTCCCACCACGCTATCTCCGCCTACCTATTCGCCTGCGAGCATCCCGCCGCAGAACAACGGGACCGGACCCGCGAGCATCCCGCCGCAGAATAACTACATCTCGGGTCCGGCGAGCATCCCGCCGCCGTCACGTAGCCCGGGGAGCATCCCACCGACGAATAATCCCTATCCGCCGACGGATCTCGGCTTCGGGAAGCCAGTGCCGCCGCGCCGGATGGCCGAGCCCAGCATGTCGATGCCGGCGGTGCAGCAGCCGCGGTGGGGCCTGATCATCGTGATCCTGGTGCTGGATCTCGCGCTCGCGGCCGCCGGTGCGGTGATGTTGGCGAAGGGGCTCGCGAAACCCGATGCCGCGGCGCCGTCGTCGACGCCGGCTCCCACGACAAAGGCCGCGGATACCGCGAAGCCGGTGGAAGCTCCGACGGCGCAAGCGAACGTCGAAAAGAAAGATGTCGCCGCGAGCATCATCGCCGCAGCGAATGGCTCGAACACGGGCTCGGCCGCGCAAGCCGATGCGAACACCACCCCGAAGAAAGACCCGCCGAAGCAAACGGTGGCGACCAAGGGCAAAGCCTCGCCGCAGGATCCGTATGCCGATCCGCCGTCGAACAAGTCGGTCGCGGGCGAGATCGAGCTCGCGATGGTTCGCTCGAAGGCGGATCTCGCGTACTGCCAAGAGGATGCCGGCGGCGTGCATGGCCGGATCGACATCCAATTCACGGTGCTCCCGACCGGCGCCGTCGACGATCTGAAGATCCTCGGCAACACCACGGGTAACCAGGCGCTCGCCACGTGCCTCGTCGGCGTGATGACGAAGTGGGCGTTTGCAACCAAGCCGACGGCGCCGACCAATTTCGTGCGACCGTTCATCTACTGATCCCATGACCGATACCTCCGGCTCGTTCCGCCCCAGCCACTCCGGTGCGCATACGTCGCTCGTCGGCGTCGAGGTGCTCGTGATCGATGCCGACAAGGGCGTCCACGATGGCATCGCCCAGTTGCTCTCGGAGGCGAGCCTGCACGTCACGTGTGTGACGGAAGCGGCGCGCGGCCTCGCGCTCGTGCAGCGTCAGTTCTACAGCGTCGCGCTCGTCGATATCGATACGCAAACGCCGGGTGAAGGCATCGCGACGATCAGCAAGATCAAGGACGCCTCGCCGACCACGATGATCGTCGCGATGACGCCGCGCCGCTCGTACGACGACGCCGTCGAAGCGGTGCGCGCGGGTGCGGTCGACTTGATCTTGAAGGCGCCGGAATCGGTGGCGTACTTGAAGGAGCGCGTGCTCGCAGCGGCCGGGCGCTCGGTCGGTAAGCGCGAGGTCGACGACGTGCTCGACGAGATCAAGAACGTCCACGAAGAGTTCCTGCAGCGCTTCATGGAGACCGAGCGCCGGGCGATCGATCTCGCCGATCAAGTGGCGGGTCGCGATCAATCGCGCGTCACGAACATGGATGACCTGCGCGTGCTCGTCGTCGACGAGGTCGACGATTTCGTCACCGCGATCGAAGAGGCCAAGCCGAAAGGCTTCACGTTCATCCATGCCACGTCGGGTGGTGAAGGCCTCGATCGCGTGTCGAACGGCAGCTTCCACTACGCGATGATCGCGGAAGACATCAGCGACCTCCCGGCGATGACGGTCGCGCGGACGATCCGCAATCAGCAGCCGGACACGGTCGTGTTGACGTTCCTCGGGCCGGCGGATAACGGACACGTCGATCTCGTCGAGACCCACGGCAAGCGGTCGATCGTGAAGCCGTTCACGGACTCGAGCGCGTTGATCGCGCGATTGGACGACTTGGCGGAAGCCTGGCGGGCCAAGGCGCGGGAGCGCCGTTACACCCAGGCGTTCCGCGAACGGCACTACGATTTCCTTCGCCGATACGTCGAGCTGAAGACCAAAATCGAGCGCGCGATGACCGAAGGCCCGGGCTGATTTCCACCGTCAGAGACGGGGTTTATAGTCCGTCCGTGGTCGCGCCGCGCACCGTCGTTGTCGTCAATCCAAACTCGCAAGGCGGGCGCTTGGCCAAACGCTGGCCCGAGCTCGCGGATGTCTTGGCGCGCCGGTTCCCGTTCGATGACGTACACACGCGGCACGCGGGTCATGCCACGGATCTGGTGCGCGAGGCGTTGCGTGGTGGTGCGGAGCGCGTCGTCGCGATCGGTGGTGACGGCACGATCAACGAAGCGATGAATGGCTTCTTCGACGGGGGAGCTTCGATCGCGCCCACGGCAGCATTCGCGCTGATCCCGTTCGGCACCGGTGGTGATTTTCGCCGGACGCTCGAGATCCCGTTGGATACCGCGGCCGCGGCGGACGTGATCGCGGCGGATAAACGTCAGGCGATCGATGTCGGGCGATTGGACTTCGTCGGCCATGACGGCGAGAAGCTCACGCGGATGTTCGCGAACATCGCGTCGTTCGGCGTGTCGGGCGTCGTCGATCGACTGGTGAACAAGAGCGGCAAGAAGCTCGGTCGGTTGTCGTTCGCGCTCGCCACGGCGCGGGCCGCGTGGTCGTACAAGAATCAGCGCGTCCAGTTGATCTTTGACGGAGACACCGCCGGTCGCGTCGAAGCTACGATCAACACGGTCGCGGTCGCGAACGGCAAGTTCTTCGGCGGCGCCATGAAGGTCGCGCCGGATGCCGAGGTGGATGACGGCAAGTTCGATGTCGTCGCGATGGGTGACTTCGGCTTCGGCGATCTCGTCACGAGTGGCCGGCGGCTCTACAAGGGCACGCATCTCGGGATGGACAAGGTCACGTCGCGGCGCGCGCGCGTCGTCGATGCGGAGCCGATCGAGTCGTCGGCGGTCGTCGAGCTGGATGTGGATGGCGAGCCGCTCGGCAAGTTGCCGGCGAAGTTCACCGTGCTGCCGGGCGCGTTGCAGATGGTGGTGCCGTGACGTTGGTGATCGATGAAGGCAAGCCGGCTCCGTTGGATCACGTGACGCCCAACCGAGGTGTGGTGACGCCGCGGGTGAATCGAGCTGCGTTCGCGAGTCGGCGGAGTGCGCTCGATATCGCGAGGCTCGTGTGACCCCCTCTTCGGAATTTGGTCGAACGCCCGATCACCGTGACCCGGTTTCGGCACGCGTTCGAATGGTTCGTAACGCTCGGGCGGTCCTTACGGGCCAAGCACGCCGTTCGCGCGCAGCTTTCTCGTTTGATTTGGTTCGGCCCCGCGCGGGGCTGGCGGCATCCGTCTATGACGCGTTCGAACTGTTAGTAACGCGCGATCGAGAGGCCCCTGCTTGCAACCACGTTAGAACTGTTCGTAACGCCAGCTCCGCGCGGGGCGGGACCGCGTTCGAACTGTTAGTAACGCCCGATCGTGAGGCCCCTGCTTGCGACGGCGTTAGAACTGTTCTTAACGCCGGCCCCGCGCGCGGCTCGACGTTCGAACAGTTAGGAACGGCCGATCACGAGGCCTCCCCTTCGCGTTTTGGTCGAACGGTTCGAAACGCCGGCACCGCGCGGGGCGTTACCGCGTTCGAACTGTTAGTAACGCCCGATCGCGAGGGGCCAACTCGCAACCTCGTTCGAACTGTTCGTAACGCCGACACCGCGCGTAGCTGGGCCTCGTTCGAACTGTTAGTAACGCGAGATCGAGAGGCCCCGGTTTGCGACCACGTTAGAACTGTTCGTAACGCCGTCCCTGCGCTGGGCGTGACTGCGTTCGAACTGTTAGTAACGCCCGATCGCGCTGCTCGCGAAGACGTTAGAACTTTTCGTAACGCCGGCCCCGCGCGTGGCGTTACGAACAATTCGAACGACCTCGAGCCACCTAAATCTCGGCGTTACGAACAATTCGAACGGCGTCCGCGGCCAGGCTCCCTTGATCCGGCGTTACTAACAATTCGAACGAGCTCGGACTGATCGATGTTGCGCGCGGTCCACGGCAACCGGCTCGAATCCTTGTTCGCGGCGCTCGTCGAAGCGTTGCCGCCGTCGAATCCGTTCGCGCCGTCGACGATCATCACCGGTAGCCACCTCGTCACGCGCTGGTTGAAGCGCGAGATCGCGCTCGCGCGGGATATCGCGACGGGTTTGGATCTCGTCACGTTCGACAAGTTCATCGACCGGACATGGTCGACCGCGGATGGCGCGCTCGTCGGGATCGATCAGCGCCAGCTCGCGGCCGCCATCGCATCGGTGCTCGCGGATCTGCGGGTCGTGGATTCGCTCGCGCCGGTCGCGGCGTATCTGCGTGCGGCGCCAGCACCGGGTGATCGCGCGGGTCCACGGCGCGTGCAGTTGGCGGAGCACCTCGCGCAGCTCGTGTGGCAGTACACGCTGACCCGGCCGGATTGGATGGCCGCGTTCACGGCGGGGCGCGTGCCGAGCGAGCTCGCGGATGATTCCACGGCGAAGTGGCAAGCCGCGCTGATCGGCGAAGCGATGAAGCGTCTCGGGGCATCGCGAGATGCGAGTGACGAGGGGAGCGGCAAACGCAATCGGCGCAAATCGAAGCCGCCCGACGGTGATCGAGCTCTGTCGGAAGATCCGACGCGCGTCCCGATTCCAATGCTGCCGTGGGCACGGCGGCGTGCGGGACTGCCTGCTCCGCAACTCGCCGCGCCGATCTACGTGTTCGGCGTGTCGTATCTGTCGCGCGCGCAGCTCGAGGCCCTGACCGATCTCGCCGATCAGACCGACGTCACCGTGTACTTCCTCGATCCGTGCGCGGAGCTGTGGGACGACGTGTCCGGTCGCAAGCGCGCGAAGTCGATCGCGCTCGATGCCGGTGTGCCCGCGCGTGAAGATCCGCTGCTGCTCTCGCTGTGGGGCAAGCCGATGCGCGACACGCTCGGTGCGCTAGTCGAGCGCACGAGCGGCGATATCGACGACGCGTTCGTCGCCGAGCCACCACACTCGGCCCTGACCGCGATGCTCGGCGATGTTCGCCAGCGTGCGGCCGCACCGAGCTCGGGCGAGATCTATGCGGCGGCGCGGGCGGGCGTCAGCATCGTCGCGTGCTCGAGTGAACGGCGCGAGCTCGAGGCCGTGGCCGCGCGTCTCCGTGCCCACCTCGATGCCGATCCCTCGCTGCGCGCGCACGATCTCGTCGTGTGGATCGCCGGCGAGCCCGAGCGCTACCTCGCGCAAGCGAGCTCCGCGTTCGAAGCGCTCGGCGTGCCGTGCCATCTCGTCGACGCGCCGCTCGACGATCGCGGTCGCATCGGTGAAGCCGTGCTCGCCCTACTCGAGTTGCCCACCTGCTCGATGACGCGCTCGGATCTCCTGCGCGTGATGACCCATCCCGCGGTCCTCGCCGGCCATCCGCACGTCGACGCGTACGACTGGGTCCATTGGACCGAGCGCCTCGGCATCGTTCACGGTGCGGATGCGCGCGCGCATGCCGGCACGTATCTCGAGGAGCACCGCGACAAGTTCCACTGGGATCAAGGTGTCCGCCGGCTCGCGCTCGGTGCCTACATGGTCGGTTCGCCATCGCGCGGGGCGGCCACGATCGGCGACATCGCGGTCGCGCCCGAAGAAGTCCGGCCGGATCAGCTGGCGAGTGCGGCCACATATGCACTGCTCGTGCGATCGCTGTGCGCGGATGCCGCGTGGCTCGCCACCCACGAGGCCACGCTCGCCGAATGGGCGGAGCTGTTCGTCGGGCTCGTCGACGCGTACATCGATCGCGGTGGCCAAAAGGAAACCAACGATACGTCGCGCGATCTCGAGCGCGTGCGTTCCATGCTCGCGGGCATCGCGCGTGTCGATCTCGATGGCCGGCGCGTCGGCTTTCGCGAAGCGCGCGAGCACGCGGTGCGCCGGCTCGTCGGTGCGCGTTCCGATCGCGGTGAGCCGCTCGCCGCGGGTGTGATGATCGCGCCGCTGCGCGCGCACCGGCCGATTCCGTTCGAGATCGCGGCCGTCGTCGGTCTCGCCGAAGGCTCGTTCCCGGCCCAAAACCAGGCGAGTCCGCTCGATCTGCGTCGAGATGGCCGTGCCGGTGACGTGTCGCCCCGCGATCGCGATCGCCACGCGTTCTTCGATGCGGTGCTCGGTGCGCGGCGCGCGATGTATCTCACCTATATCGCCGCCGAGCCGAAGAGTGGGCAGCCGCTCGGTCCGTCGTCGGTCGTGCTCGAGCTCGGTGATGCGCTCGCGCCGTACCTCGGGGCGTCGTCGACGCGCGCCGCGCTCGACGCGATCACGGTGCGCGAGCCGCTTCATCGCTGGGGCTATCCGATCGCAGCAGCGAACGAGCCTTCGACCGAGGGGGAACACACCTCACCCAACCCACGCGATAGCGCGGTCACCATCACCGCCCGCGATCTGCCAGTCCAACCCGCGATCGAACGCGAGCGGTGGGCCGTCCGTGTTCGCGACGCGATCCGCGCGCACCTTCGCAAACACGGCCATCCCATCCCGGACGCGGACGGCATGCTCGAGCTCCTCGCACATCCCGCGCTCGCGCACCTCCGCGACGAGCTCGCGATCGTCGACCAACTGCCGCCGCTCGCCGCACCGCCCGCGCGCCGCCAGCTCTCGCTCGCGAACCTGCGCGCGTTCCTCGAATCGCCGGTCCAAGCGTGGGCGCAAGCCGTGCTCGATCTCGACGAGTTGCCCGACGACGACGTCATCGATCACTCCGACGAGCCGTTCCACGTCGAGAAACCGGCCCGCGCGATCCTGCTCCGCGAAGTGCTCGCCAGCTTCCTCGCCGACCCCACCCACGATCTCGCGCGCCGCTACGATCGCGTCGTCGCCGATCTCGAGCTCCGCGGCCAATTCCCGGTCGGCGTGTTTGGCGAGGCCGCGCGCGCCGTCGATCTCCGCACGCTCGATCGGTGGCGCGAAGAGCTCGGCATGGTGATCGCGGGCCAAGCCGTCCGCATCGGCTTCGGTCGCTCGATGTCCGATTCGGCCGAGCTCCGCCCCGCGCTCGAGCTCGTCCTGCACGACGGCCGCATCGTACGCCTCGTCGGCTCGACGGAGATCCTGATCCGTCGTGGCGATCGCGCCACTTCGGTCATCGCGATGATCAGCGCCGCCACCGGCACCTCGCGTCACCATCTGCGCGGCGCGCTCGATCACGTCGTGCTCGCGGCCGCAGGTCTCGCACCGAACGGGCACGAGCACATCCTCCTGCACCCGGCGGGCACCGCGAAGCGCGTGGTCCATGATCCGTGGCCGCAGGAGCTCGCGCACGCGTATCTCGTCGAGCTCGTCACGGATCTGCTCGATCGCGCGCACGGCTATCTCCTGCCCTACGATGTGCTGCGTCGCGCGCTCGAAGGTCGTGCGCCGTGGACGTCGGGCGTCGCGAAGCAAATGGATATCTCGCTCGCGCTCGGCTTCGGCCCGATCGACAAGCCATATGGCTTGGAGCTCCCGCCGGACTTCGCAGCGATGGCCAAGTCCCGTCTGGGTCCGCTCGCCGAACGCATGCACGGCGACATCAAGATGAGCGATGGGGGCGGCTACGAATGAAGCGCTCCATTCGCCATGTCGATGTCCTCGCCGCGCTGTCGCCAACGTTGGCAACGCTCGCTGCACGCGATTCAATTTCGCCGACATTCTTCAGCCCCGCCGTTCGCGTTTCAATTTCGCCGACATTCTTCGGCCCCGCGCGGGGCTGGGACGGAGCTCGCGCGTGATCCGCGTGAAGCGACCGGACTCGTTGCCGAAGGCGACCGACCGGTTCGTCGTCGTCGAGGCGTCGGCCGGCACGGGCAAGACGTACTTCCTCGAGCATCGGGTCGCCGATCTCGTGATCGAAGGCGCGGATCTCTCGCAGATCCTGCTCGTCACGTTCACCGACAAAGCCGTCGCCGAGCTCCGCCTGCGCATCCGCGATTTGCTCGATCGGCTCGCACGCGCCACGGAAGATTCGGACACGAGCCTCGCATCCGGCTCGGGCCCGGTCCCGACATTCGATTCGGACTCGGCTTCCGCATCCGGCTCAGCGCCAACCGCATCGCGCGCGACGACCGAGGAAGCGAGCGCGACTCCCACTGCCCCGACCGCCAAGCGTTCACCGAAGTCCGGCCCGATCTCGGTACCGATGGCCACCGCGACCGGCCCCGTTGGCGTCACCGAAGTCCTCGCCGAGCGCAGCAACCTCATTCCCTTCAACGCGGCGATCGCGAAGTCCCTCGGCCTCGAACGCACCGCGCCCGCCGCGAACGATAGTCGCCTCGTTCGCGAGGCAAACGCCGCGGCATCCATGATCACCGAGGTCACCGCCGCTGCGTTCGCTGCCGCGATCGCGCCACCACGCGCCCGCCGCCCGAGCGAGCCCGGCGCGACCTCGTGGAGCCTCGACGACGCCGCGAAGAAGCGCCTCCGCGACGCCGTCACCGCGTTCGACCACGCACCGATCTTCACGATCCACGGCTTCTGCTACCGGATCCTCGTCGAGGACGCGTTCGCCGCACAGCGCCTGTTCGAACAGACCCAAGTCGCCGACGAAGTCGCCTTCGACGCCGCCTTCCTCTCGCTCCTGCGCGAGCGCTTCGCGAACGTCGAGCCCGATCGCAGCCTGCTCGCCGCATATCTGTCGCGCGGCGACACCGTCGACAAGCTCCGCGCACTGCTCCTCCAATGCGCTCGCAAAGACGCGGCACCGCGCATCACGTACACGCCCGAAACCGCGATCGAGCTCGGCCAAGCCCTACAAGTCGTGTTCGGCTCGTCGGTCGCGCGCGACGCCCTGCTCGAGAAGCTCGCGTTCAAAGGCACCGACAAGCGCTACGGACCGGGCTGGATCCAGCACGTCGCCCGCTGCGTCGAGGAGTGGGACGGCACCGCGCCCGGCGTGTTCGTCATGTGCGACGCGATCCGCCGCCCGATCGGCAGCAAAGCGAATCCCGGACCGAAGCTGCTCGAGCGCGTGGTCAAGGTCCCGCAACTCGCACCGATCGCGGACATCCTGCGCCGCGCGATCGCGATGACCTCGCTCGACGAAGCCTGCGCATCGGTGATGTTGCCGCACGTGCTCGAGCGGATCGGCCGCGACAAAGCCGAGAACGGCATGTTCGACTACAACGACATGCTGCAGCTCGTCCGCGACGCGCTGCGCGGTCCCCGCGGCGCCGACCTCGCGGCTCGCCTGCGCGCGCGCACGCCGTGGGTGATGATCGACGAGTTCCAAGACACCGATCCGGTGCAATGGGAAATCTTCCGCACCGTGTGGATGGACGATGCCGCGCGCGGCCTCACGATCGTCGGCGATCCGAAGCAGGCGATCTACGGCTTCCGCGGCGCGGACGTCGCCACCTACCTCGACGCACGCGAAGAGCTCGAGCAGCGCGGCGCCACGCGCGTGGATCTCGATGTCAATCGGCGCTCGACCGCGCCGATGGTCGACGCCCTCAACAAGATCCTACTCGCCGATGGCATCTCGCCGTTGCTCGATCAGGCGATCCGGTACGACCATCCCGTCGCCGCGAGCGGAGATGTCGAGCTGCTCGCGCCGCGCGCACCGATCACGGTGTTCCAGATGCTCGGCGAAGGCCGGCGCGAAGAGAGCCGGCAGGCGCTCGCCGCCGCGATCGGTCTCGAGATCGACAAGCTGCGCGCGCATCCACCGGCGTGGCAGCACCGCGGCGCGCAACCGGTGTTCACGCTCGGGCACTGCATGGTGTTGACGCGCACGAACGTCGAGTCGGACACGGTCGCGCAGGCGCTGCGGGCGCGTGGCATCGCGTGTGCGCTCGTCGAAGGCGATCGCCTGTTCGAAACGCGCGAAGCGCACGAGCTCGCGGACGTGCTCGCCGCCGTCGCCGCACCACGCGACCGATCGGCGCGCATGCGAGCGTTGCGGACCCGCTACTTCGATGTCGCGTGGAACGACCTGATGCGAATCGTCGACGCGCCCGATCATCACCCGCTGATCGCACGCCTGTTCGATTGGGCGTCGCTCGCGAGCAAGCGCGCATACGAAGCGCTGTTCCGCCGCGTCGTCGAGGACAGTCGGTTCGCGGAGCGCGCACTCGTGCTTGGCGGTGGCGAGCGCGCGATCATCAACACCTGGCACATGATCGAGCTGATGCTCGAAGAGGTCGCGCGCTCGCGCAGCGATCTCCACGAGCTCGTCACGCAGCTGCGCCGCTGGATCACCGATGGCAGCGACCTGCCCGACGACCGCGACGTCCAGCGCGCCGAAACCGATACCGATGCGGTCAAGATCCTCACCGTTCACAAGGCGAAGGGCCTCGAGGCGCCGTACGTTTTCCTCTATGGTGGCGCGAGTCCGCCGCGGGCGTCGGCCGTGCACACGCTGCGCGATCGCGGCAGGCGCGCGCTTGTCGTCGGGCCGCAGGACGATGCGATCCAGAAGCAACTCGACGCTGAAGCGGACGCCGAGAATCAGCGCCTCGCGTACGTCGCGCTGACGCGGGCGAAGGTCCGTATGTATCTGCCGCACTATCCAGAGAACGTCGTCGACGCGCGCTCGATGTATTGGGCGATCCAGCGCTGCCTCGCGCCACTCGCGTTTCGCAAGGATCGGTTGCTAGAGATCGTCGACGTGACGATGGGTGGCACCGGTGCGCCTCCCGCGCCGCTCGACGCGCTCGCGAACTTTCAGCCGCCGACGATGCCCGGCGAGCTCGCGACGGCTTCCGCCATTTCGGGCGCGCGGGCGGGCCTCGCGATGCTGTCGTACACGCGCCTCGCCAAAGAGCTCGATGCCGCGGCGATCGAGCCCGGTGAATTGCCGGTCGCGATCGATCCGGCGGAGTTCGATGCCGAACCGGCGAGCGCACCCGCAGCCGTGATCGCGCCCAACGAGCTGCCGCCCGGCATCGACTCCGGCTTGTTCCTCCACGATCTGTTCGAAGCCGCCGACCTCGCGCTCCTGCGCGATCGCGATCTCGTCGCATGGACCGCTGAGCCCTCGGTGACTGCGATGATCGTCGAGCACGCGCGCGAACGCGGCATCGCGGCGACCTATCACGCGCATGGCGCGCGCCTCGTCCATCACACGCTGACCGCGCCGGTTCAGGTCGTCGGTCGGGAGCCGCTCCCACCGCTGATCGCGGCGACGGCGTTCGCGCGCGAGGTCGAGTTCGCATATCCGATTCCCGGCGGAACCTCGTCTCGCGATGGCCGGCCGCGCGGCTTGGTCAAAGGCTTCATCGATGCGCTCGTCGCGTACGACGACGAGCTCTGGGTGCTCGACTACAAGAGTGATGTGCTCGCCGGCGATCCCGCCGCGACCGCTGAAGATCACGCGCGCTCGCACTACACGATCCAGCACCGCCTCTACACACTCGCGGCCGCGCGGTTTCGTGGCCAGCGCCGGCTCGCCGGCATGTTGTATTCGTTCGTGCGCTACGGGATCACGGTCGCGTTGCCCGTCGACGACGACAAGCTCGCCGAATGGACGAGCTGGCTCGCGAATCTGCGCACCGAGCTCTAGGCCAGCCACGCATTGTCGTCCCACCAGTCGTGCGACAGGATCGATGCGATCTCGTAGTCGTTGGACGTCTGGATCGAAACGCCGAGCCGCGTGGCGAATGCCTGATCGAATTCGCGGAACAGAGGCTCGATCAGCGCGGGCTTGGCAGAACCGTAGACGCGAAAGCAGACCAGCTCTTCCGATTCCGATAGCGCGATCAGTTGGCGACCGATCACGGCGTTTCGACTGTCACGCGCGTAGACGACCTGCTTGTTCGCATCGAGCACCACGGCAGCGGCGGAATACTCGAGAGTTCCGCCCCGACCGAGGCAACTCCCCACATACGTGCCCAACTTGAGAGCTTCCAGTGGATCGCTCTCGACGGCGATTCGGACAGGTTCGCCTTCGACCGCACCACGCGTCTCGATGCCACGTAGCCAGACGTCGCGATCGATCTTGGTGTGTCGTGCAAACCATTCGCGAGTACGAGCATGGCGAAGCCGCCACTCGACGTCACCGGCGATGTTCGACTTGAGCATGCGCCGTAGCTGACGGCGGTGAACCTCGGCCTCGTTGAGTAGCGCCAGCGCGTGGCGGACCGTGGGTGTCTCGATTCGATCGATTCCGACACGAGCCGCGAGTACTCGTTCGATTCCCTGACGTATCGCGGCGAGGCGAAGGATGCCGAGGTCGTCGACGATCCGTTCGCGATGACCGCGGAGCTGGGCGTCGGTCAATACGGCTTCGCCGGCGAGATGTCGGCGTAGCGCGCGCCGGACTGGATTGGGACCGCCGGCTCGCGTAATCGGCGCGACTTGCTCGCAAAGACGCTCGATCGGCGCATCGACGATCGCAGGCTCCGCTAACGGCGACGTCGAGTCGGTCTCGAGCACGGTTCGCGCAGCCTCGTACGAGATCGCGTCGACCAGATCTGCCGTCTCGAGCAGTGCGGCAGGCGTCGCCGGAAACGTCGCGGCGAGGAGCTTCGGAGCGAACTGTGAGATTCGATTGAACCCGGTTTGCAGTACGCGCCTCTGATTCTTGCGCTCGCAGGCGGCCTCGAGAGCAAGCCAACTCGCCTCGGGCGCCTCACGAATTGTTTTGCTGTGGGGCCCCCACGGGTCGCTGTAGATCATGGCCAGCGAAGGCATCAACGGGCCGATCGCGGACTTCGTCGAGAACGGAGGCTTTGCGACGCGAAGACAGAGATCGACACATTGTGCGAGAGCATCGGTGACGCAGTGCTCGTTATCGATCGACCACCAGTACACGTCGACCATGTCTTCGACGAACTTTCGCTGGTACTCGGGTTGAAGTTTGGCCGCCATTTCGAGCACCAAGGGAAGCAATGGTGCCAGCGCGCGCCACTCGTCGATGGTGGTCGCCATTTGCGACGAGTACGTGTTGGCCGTCCGAACCAGCCAGAACGCGGCGTCCGGGCGAAGCGATACGAATGTTGGAAGACTGATCAGCTCGATCAGCTCCGGTTGACGGCCGCAGAGTCGCCATAACTGAAAGCGCCAGAACTCGGGGCCGCTGTCCTCCTCCATGGCCGTCCCGAGCCTCTCCAGGGTTGCTTCGATGATCTCGGTGACGGCGACACGTCCCGCGGGAGGTTCTTCGATCTGCTCGAGTGAGATGGCTCCGAGCTGGAGGCCGGATTCCAGATAGGCGGATGACGCACCTGCGACGAGACCTTGGCAGAACGTCCACCGCTGGACCGCTGGGAGACGAGCGATCGTCGCGCCCACAGCCATGTCGATCGGAGAGAGCGTAGCGAGACCACTGGCGGCAACGAGCCGCGCGATTTCGAGCCGATGCTGGGCCTCGTGCGCGAGCACGTGACTCCACCAACCGAGCGCGT
Source organism: Kofleriaceae bacterium (assembly GCA_047600425.1). GTDB lineage: Bacteria > Myxococcota_A > Polyangia > Haliangiales > Haliangiaceae > JABFXX01. Next base: position 2,327,484 of record JASGLC010000001.1, read on the forward strand.
GCGCGACGTCTTCGGTTGCGAGAAACACACCCATCAACGCCGCACGAAGCTCCGGCTCGACGTGAAGCTGGAGCGTGCGTGCGATCGATGCGAACGCGCCGACATCGCTCCACGCACACCCGCGGAACAGCGGAAGCAGATACATGATGAACATCGGATCGAAGGCCGCGTTCGCCTCCGATCGATGATTCCACGCGACGTATGGATCACTGCCTCGCGGTTCACCGAGCAACTCCAACACTTGATCGGTGTGTCGACGCGTCAGGAGGTAGGGCCGGAGATCGATCGCGTCCGGCTGATGCGGCCTCGGCGGTCGATACTTCGTGCCGCGAAACGCTCTCGGGTGGGCAGCCGTGGCGCGTGGCTCCGGTGGCACGTGCGTACGCGGGCGCAGCGCCGGGAGATCCTCGGGCTGGTCGGCGCTCGGGACGGTTTCGCGCAGGATCGTGAGGACGTGGCGGAGCGTGGTCGCGTCCCACGTCGTGACGGCTTCGAGCGCGTTCCACGCGGACCACAGCTCGTTGCGCGAGTCTGGCGCGAGTGGTCGCAACTCGCAGCGGTGATCGATCAGCCACGGTGTCGCGCGATTGGTGGCTAGACGCGTTTCGAACGTCATCGCCTCCAGACGGCTCGCACTCCGCACGACGCCCACAACGCGCATGGCGCGGCACCGTAGCATGCGATGGATCAGATTCACGTCGGTGGGGCTCGCGCTGGGCGACGTCAGACCGGCGTGGCTAAATAGCGGTTCCGTATGCCGATCACGTTGCACCCACGCGGGACCCTCCGCTCTCGGTTCGAAGGAACCGAGCAGGATGCCGTGTTCCGCCGGCTCGGCCTCGGCGCGCGTGCGTGTGATCTGGGTGATGAAGGTCTGTATCTCGCGGAGGAGATCGTCGCGGCGGACAAGTGGTTCGGTGGTTCGGATCCCGAAGCACTCGGCATCCTCGTGCTCGCGCTCATGATCGTGCAGCGCCAAGGTTCGTCGCGGCTGCCGCTGGATCCGTCACCGCGCGGTCAGCTCGCCACGCTCGTCAAAGAGATCCTGCACATCGCGGGCTACGACGCGAATGGCTCGCAGATCGCGAAGCGGATCCACGCGCTGACGGCGCGGCCCGGGTTCAACTCGGTGATCGGCGTCGGAGATGCGCGGTTGCCGCTGATCGTCGACGACAACTGCCTGTACACGGAACGCGCGCGATACCTCGAAGGTCGCGTGGCGTTGCGGCTCGCCGAGCGAATCGCGCCGCTCGGTCTCGTCGCGAAAGCTCCGTCGGCGGCGGCGGCGGTTGCAGCGCAGACCGCGCTGTTCGGTGCGGCGCCTGCGGAGCCGAAGTCGAACGTGATCCAGTTTCCGTCGGCGGCGGAGCGCAAGGTGATCGAGGCGAACGCGCGGTTCATCGCGGCCGCCACGGCCAAGCGCGATGAAGACTTAATCGTCGACGAGCCGGTGAAGCCGCCGCTGATCACCGCAGAGAACGAGCCGAAGTTGACCGAGGAGCAGCGCCGCGCGGTGCAGCTCGCGATCAGTGGTCGGATCTCGGTCGTCACCGGCGGTCCGGGCACGGGCAAGACGTTGGTGGCCGCGGCGATCGTGCGCGGTTTTCAGCGCATGGGCATCAAGGAGATCGCGCTTGCCGCTCCGACGGGCAAGGCCGCGAATCGGCTCACCGAAGTGATCGCGAAGGAGCTCGCCTCGCATCCACAGGCGATGGAGCTCGCGGCGATGGCGCGTGCGGCACGGCCGACGCCAGCCCCGCCGATTCGTAGCTCGTCGCCGAATATCGCGGTGCCAGCAAGTCGGAGCTCGTCGCCGAACCTCGGCCCAGGAGCGTCGCCGAGTGCGTCGAACATCGCGGCGCCAGCAGCTCGGGATTCGGAGCCCGGTGTGGACATAGCGCAGCGCGCACGCCGTGATTCCGCGACCGATCTCGAAGCCGCTGCGCCAACGCGCGCACGCCGCGATTCGGCGAGCGGCACGCCGCGCGCACGTCGCGACTCGATGAACGGGTCAGCGAAAGATCGCGCCGCTGCGGCCTCAGCCGCCTATCAAGAACGCGTGCTCGCCGAGATGCTGCGTGGCTCCGTCGATGGCAGCTCGGCATCGGAGAAGTCGGCGCCGCCATCGGACGCGACCCATGGCACCGCCGAAACCGGTACCACCACACCGGCGAATTCATCCTCGACATCGGGTCCCGCACCGGCACACGATTCAGCAACCTCAGCTTCGGCTGCGTTATCGGCCGCATCGTCTTCGAACGCGGACGCCACACCGGATGCACACGAGCCATCAGAGTCGAACAGCTCCTCGACGGACGCCAGCTTCGCCACGCCCGTCGCACAGACCCTGCATCGCCTACTCGGCTATCGCGTCCACGGCTTCGCGCACCACGCACGCAGCCCTCTGCCCGTCGGCGCCGTGATCGTCGACGAAGCCTCGATGATCGATCTCGAATTGGTCGACGCGCTACTCGACGCACTGCCACCGAGCGCCCCACTCGTCCTGATCGGCGATGCGCATCAGCTCCCCGCCGTCGACGCAGGGCGGATCCTCGCCGATCTCGCTGACCCGGACGGCGCTGCCGCTGCGCGCGTGGCCACGCTCCATCACAGCCATCGCATGGACGCCGCCGATCCGCGCGGCCGCCAGGTGCTCGAGGCGGCGCAGGCGATCCATCGCGGCGATCCGGCCGCGCTGTTCATGGCCAAGAACCCGCTCGCCACCCCACGCACACCGGGCACGCTCGCGTTTTCCGGCGTCGAGTGGGTCGATTCGGCGAAGGGCCCGCAGGTTGCGCGCCAGGTGACGTCGACCGTGTGGCATCACTTCGGTGGCCCGCGCGCACAGGAGATCGCGAACGACATCGTGTTCCAGTTCGACGAGGGAACTGTCATCCCCGAGCAGGCCGCGATCCTCGACGACTTGTGGCACCGGATCGGTCGTGCGCGCATCCTCACCGCCACCCGCGGGATGCCCACCGGCGCGCGTGCGTTGAACGCGCATCTGCACGAGCTTGCACTCGACAACATGACGATCACCGGCAAGCCGGAGTTCGTCCCCGGCGAGCCCGTGATGATCACGGCGAACGATTACCAACGCGGCCTGTTCAACGGCGATCAGGGCATCATCATCCGCGCCGACGAAGGCACGGGCCATCACCGGTACCGCGCGGTGTTTCGCGTCAACAACCGGCTCGTCCCGTTCGCGATCGAAGCGCTGCGCGATCGGCTCGAGCTGGCCTGGGCGCTCACGATCCACAAGAGCCAGGGTTCGGAGCTCGAGGCCGTGGCGATCGTGTTGCCCGACGAAGACTTGCCCCTCATCACGCGCGAGCTGATCTACACGGGCATCACGCGCGCGCGGTATTCGGTCGTGTTGTGCGGCTCGCGCGCGGGCATCACGAAGGGCGCTACGCGCATCGCGCTCCGCCACAGCGGGCTCGCCGACCGAATGCGCGCTACGCTGCGCTCGTGACCGAGGCCTGCAAACACGAGACGCGCGTCGAAGGCGTGTGCTCCGTCTGCGGTGATTGCATGCACGAGGTCATCCTCAACGGTGCATGCTTCTTGTGCGGCACCACGGATCTCGATCCGATCGCGATGTCGCCGAAGAAGCTGCCGCAGCTGATCCCCGCCGACTCGCTCGCGCGCAAGAAGTGACTTACTGCAGCGGCCCGAGCAGGTGAACCCCGACGCCATTCTCGCCCGCGAGATAGATATCGTTCGGCATCGCGAACACGCCCTCGATCCCACCGGCATCCGGCCGTCCGACCGGCCCCCACGACGTGCCGTCGTAGTGCAGCAACGTGCGACCGCCGACCGCGTAGACATTCGTGCCCGACGTGCCGGTCACCATCGTGTAGTCGACACCCGTCGTCGACGTCGTGCGCCCCGCCGGGAACGAGATCACAGTCCACGCGTTGCCATCGAAGTGGAGCACGGTGCCGTGCGTGCCAACCGCGAAGACATCGTCGGGTGCAGCGGCGTAGACATCGTTCAACGTCTCGGTCGTCGGGCTCGTCATCTGCGTCCACGCCGTCCCGTCGAAGTGCCCGATCGCGCCTTGCTTGCCAACGACGAACAGATCCGTGGCCGACGTCCCGCCGATGCCGCGCAACGGCGTTGTGAACGGCAGCGCCGCGGATTGATCCGTGTAGCTGAGCGTGGTGACGTGAAACAGGCGGCCGGTCGCATCGACGGAATCCGCGCCGACGATCCAGGCCTCGGCCGGGCCGGCGATCCAGAGATCGTGGAACGTCGGTGGTAAGAGCGTCGAATCCGCCGGTACCGCGGTGCACTTCCACCCGAGCGCGGAGCGATGCGCGATCCGGCCTGCCGGACCGACCGCATAGACATCCGACTCGCTCGTCCCGGCGATCGCCTCGAGCGCTGGCTTCTTCGTGCAGATCGCCGTGCACGAGGCATCGGTTAGAGGGACCGCGCCCCACGCACCATCGTGGAGCTCCTCGACGATGCATTCGCTCGAACCGACGGTCGACGCCGCGATGTAGCCGAGGCCATCACTCCATAACGACGTCGCCTCGATCGACGCGACGACGGGCGCGTTACTCGCCCACCCCGTTCCGTTCGATTCGACGATCGACTGCGTCGTCGCACCGGCAACCATGCCATGCGTCCCCGCGAAGACCGCGGTGAGCCCGTCGTAGAACGGCATCGCCTCGTTCGACCACGTGTGACCGTCGAAGCGATACAAATTCGCGGCGACGGTCCCGGTGTGGGTATCGCCCGCGAAGTAGACCTCGGTCGGACTGCGCGCGGCGATCGAAGTCACGCGAAACCCGGCGTTCGAGATCGGCGTGGTGTACGTGTAGAAGTGATCCGCACCGCGCGAGATCACGGCGCCATCGTCGAGCCCGAACCACACGTGCTCGGGATCGATGCCGCCGATCGAGAAGATGATGCCCTGGACCGTCCCGCCATTCGGATCGTAGAGCACTTGCGTGGTCGCGCTCGTCGGCGTGAGCTCGTAGACGAAGATCTTGTTCGCAGCCAGCGCGCTCCCGCCGGCGGCGACCACGTACGAGCCATCGCCCCACACGGCATTGATCTCGCGATTCGCATCGGCGGTATGCGGTACGGCCGTCCAGCTCGTGCCGTCGTAGTGAACGATGGTGTCGAGCCCGCCGACCGCATAGACATCGTTCGCCGCGCGCGCCCAGATCGCGTGCATGAACACACCGGGCGCGACCTTCGTGCTCGACCAGGCCGCACCGTCGAACATCTGGACATAACCATCGCCATTGCGAGGATCGACTCCCACCACGAACACGTGATCGCCGACCGCAGAGAGTCCCGTCGCCTGGAGCGGGATATCGGTGACAAAGCCGAGCTCGTGCCACGTGCCGTCGTTATTGCGGCTGTACATCCCGTTGTCAGTGGCGAGCCAGACCGTGCCATCGCTCGTCTCGCCGAACCCGGCGACGTTGCCGGCACCGCTGAGCGCGACGAAGTTCCAACCGAGCCGGCTACACGTCGATGTTTCGGCGCCACACAACGAGGAGCACCCCAGCGATCCGTAATCGAAGCTGAAATCGACGCACGTACCGACCCCTGGCACGGATCCAGATCCGTCGCACGCTTCGTCACCCGTGACGAGCCCGTCGCCACATACCTGCGCGATGCAAACGTTATCGACGCACTCGCCGCCGGCCGCGACCTCGCTGATCTCGCACGTGCTACCGGCCGTCGAGCAGCCGAGCTGATCGGGGTACACGCACAAGCCGTGGGTGTCGTCGCAGACCTGATCGCGTGGGCACAGCCGGCCATCCGCGCACCTCGATGTCTTCGTCTCGATACAACCCAAAAGTAGCAGCGCGATCAGCGCAGCGGTCCTCACGCAACGAGTATAGCTAGCAACTCGAGTTGCCAGGCGTGACATCCCGTGAGGTTGCGCTGGCGCAGTGCTTGCTCGTACGCGCGCGTATGCGTGGTTGCTGGCTGATCGTGTTGGCAGTGGGGTGTGCAGCGGAGCCGTACGTCGACGATTTGGGCGACACCGCGTGGGCGGACGGTAAAGAGGACGGCAGCTCACCGGTGAATATCGCAGCCACGCACCTCGACATCCATCTCCAGGATCACACCGGTACCGCGACGATCGAGCTCGAGAAGAACGGCAACCTCGAGCTCGAGGCCGGCGGACTCGACATCTCGCACGTAAAAGACGCGCGCGGCAACCGCCACTTCACGATCACGGCCGGCAAGCTCCGCGTCGCGAACGTGCGTGGCCCGATCGAGATCGACTACAGCTTCAAGGTTCAGGACAACGCGGACGGCCTACTCGCCGGCGGCTCGACCGTGATCTGGCCGTACTTCTGCGGCAACTTGTTCCCGTGTCACAGCCAGCCCGCCGATGGCGAACAATTCTCGCTCGCGCTCGACGGCATTCCATCCGGCCAGACCGCGGTCTACCCGACGAAGATCGACAGCGACGCGCCGCCGTACATGATCGCGTTCGCCGTGGGCAACTACGCCTCGCAGGATCTCGGCGCCACGACCGCCGGCACGCACGTCAGCGTTCACTGGCTCCCGAACGGCAAGACCGCCGCCCTCGCCGGCACGAAACATCTCCGCGCCGCGTTCGATTGGTACGAGCAGAACATCGGGCCGTACTCGTTCGGCAACGACGTCGCGAGCGTGTCCGTCGTGTGGGGCGAAGGCATGTACGGCGGGATGGAACATCATCCGTACTGGCATGTCGCGAGCGACGCGATGTCCGACGAAGAAACCCACGTTCACGAGGCCGCGCACGGCTGGTTCGGCGACGGCATTCGCCTGCGCTGCTGGGAGGACTTCGTGCTATCGGAAGGCACCGTCAGCTATCTCGCCGCGCACGTGCTCGGCAAGGTCGCGGGCGCCGACGCTGAAACTGCGGTGTGGAACGAGTATCGGAGCGAGCTCGAGTCCGCGATCGCCGACGGTGGCGCACCCGCGTGGCCGACCGGCTGCAACAAGATCGATATCCTGAAGGACAACCTGTTCACGAACATTCCGTACATGGAAGGCGCGTACTTCTACAAAGACGTCGCCGCGAAGATCGGTGCCGACAAGCTCGACCAGATCCTCCACGACTTCTACATGGCACACCGCGGTCAGCCCGCCGGCATGCAAGACATGATCGACCTGATCACGAGCGAGAGCGGCTACGACCCTTCGCAGCTCGTGACCGACCGGCTCCGGAAGCAGTTCTAGTCAGCGTCTTTTCGATCGCGCCGAGGAACGCGCGGATCGATTTGTCGAGCGCCGGCTTCGGCGTGTCCTCGATCTTCGTGTGCGAGACGCCGGGCGACGACATCGCGAACACCATCGCGGTCGGCACGACCGGCACCATCTCCGCCGCATCGTGCAACGGGCCGCTCGGCAGCTCCGGCGCATCGCCGCAGACTTCTTTGACGGACTCGCGCACGTAGCCCATCAACGTCTCGTCGAAGAGGCGCGGCGTGATCGAGATCAGCGGCGACCACTTCACGTCGACCATGAACTTCTTCGCGGAGGCCTGCGACGCTTTCTTCGCATCCGCGAGCATCTTCTTGAGGACCTTCGCGTCGAGCGCGCGCAGATCGATCGAGATCTCCGTCGAGCCGGGCACCGCCGTCACGAAGTTCGGCTCGACTTTGACGACACCACACGTGGCGACCACGCGCGTGCGCGGCGTCTTGCCGGAGTACTTCACGCTGATCGCGCGACACGCGAGCGCGAACTCCGCCGCCGCCAAGAATGCATCCTTGCGCAGGTGGATCGGCGCCGCACCGGAGTGCGCGGCTTGCCCTTGAAACCGCAAGTTGTAGCGCTCGACGCCCATCGTCCCGAGCACCACGCCGACCGGCTTCTTCATCTCTTGAAGCACCGGGCCTTGCTCGATGTGGAGCTCGAGATACGCGACCGCATCCAGCGTCTGGAAATACTCGGCCGCGGTCTCCATGCCGTCGAGCGTGATCCCGTTCTCCGCCAACGCATCCGGCAGCTTCACACCCGCGCGATCGACGAGATGCGCGAGCTCCTTGTCCGCATCGAGCGCACCCGCCGACGCCGCTGATCCGGTTAGCGAGCGCCCGAACCGCGCACCTTCTTCATCGGCCCAATCGACGAGATGGATCGTGAGCGGCGGCGTGCCGCGATCTTTCCACACGCGCAACGCCTCGAGCCCGGCCAACACGCCGAGGCAACCATCCAACCAGCCACCGCCGGGGACGCTATCCAAGTGCGAGCCCAACACGAGGCTCTTCGTCGACGCACCGGGCAACGTCGCCCATAGATTTCCCGCGCCATCGCGCACGGGCGTGATCCCCAACAGCGCGAGCTTTTCGGTGAACCACTCGCGCGTCTTTCGCCACGTGGGTCCCCACGCGACGCGCTGCGCACCACGCTCGTCGGACGTCAGCTTCGCCAGCTCTTCGAGATCCGCGATGACGCGCGCGCTCGAGATATTCACTTGCTCGCGCCCTCGCGATCGACCGCGATGCCCATCGCGTGGATGCCCTTGTCGACGAACACCGTCGTGCCGGTGATGCCGCTCGCGAGCGGGCTGCACAAGAACGCCGCCGTGGTCCCGACCTCGCGCGCCGTGATCGCCTCGGTGAGCGGCGCGTTGCGCTTCGCGTAGTCGACCATCTCGCCGATGAATCCGATCGCACTCGCCGCGCGCGACGCGTACGCACCGGCGGAGATCACGTTCACGCGATGGCCCCACTTGCGTCCGGCTTCGTACGCGAGCGTGCGCGTATCGCTCTCGAGCGCGGCCTTCGCCGACGACATGCCGCCGCCGTAGCCGGGAATCACTCGCTCGCTCGCCATGTACGTGAGCGACACGAACGCGCCGTTCGGCCGCATGATGCCGCCGAACTTCTGCACCATCGACACCATCGAATACGCGCTCGCGCTAACCGCCGACAGGTAGCCATCGCGCGAGGTCTCGAGCATCGGCTTCTTGACCTCTTTGCCGTTCGCGAGCGAGTGCACGACGATATCGACCGGGCCATCCGCCGCGACCGCGGCCGCGAGACCGGCGATCGAGAAGTCACCGTACTCGCGATAGCGCTTCGATTCGCGCAGCTCCGCCGGCGCCATCTCGAGCGTGTCGAACTCGGCATCGAGCGGATAGATCTTCTGGAACTCGAGCTTGCCGCCACCGGCGAGCTTCAGCGACTCGTCCATCTTGCCGAGGTCGATCAGCTTCTTGAAGATGCCCAGCGCGGGCGGCCAACACGCGACCGAAACTTTCGCACCAGCTTCAGCGAGCGCTTTCGTGATCGCGAATCCGAGGCCGACGTCGTCGGCAACACCCGCGATGAGCGCGTGCTTGCCCGTCAGATCGATGCTCAACATGGGCCCGGGTGTAACATGAAGTCGTGCGAGAACGATTGATGCGCGCGGCCGTCCGCGGCGCGATGACCACACCTTGGTTCGTGAAGTTTGCCGGGCGAAAACGCAGCGCCGGCGCCGATGCCACGCTCGATCCGCAAGTCGCCGCTGCCCTCGAGTTCGACCGGATCGCGCGCTTGCCCGCACTCGATTCGCTCTCGGTTCCGGAAGCGCGCAAGTTCGCCGCGGACGGACTCTCGCTCCTCGACGTCGACGACGAGCCGATGGCCGAGGTTCGCGATGTCGCCGTCGACGGCATCCCCGTCCGGATCTACATCCCGCACGAAGCGAGCGGTGATTGGCTCGTCTATTTTCACGGTGGCGGCGGCGTGATCGGCTCGATCAAATCGTCGGAGCCGGTCACCCGTTACATCGCCGCACATACGAGGTGCACGGTCGCCTCGGTCGACTACCGGCTCGGCCCCGAGCATCGGCATCCCGCCGGGATCGAAGATGCGTGCGCCGCGTACGCCGGCCTCCTGTCCCGGATCCACGGCCGCGTCGCGATCGGCGGCGATAGCTTCGGTGGATTTCTCACCGCGCACGTCGACCACTGGGCTCGCCACCACGATGTCCGGCCGCCGGACGTCCAGCTACTTATTTATCCGCTGGTCGATCTAACGCTGGTGTCGCCGTCGATCGACCGGCTCGGCGATGGCTATCTGTTGACGAAGTCGTTGATCCACTGGTTTCGCGGCAACTACCTACATCCCACCGACGACATGAAGGCCGGCTCACCCTGGTTTTGGACGGATCTCGTCGGTTCGGCGCCGGCGATCGTCGCAACCGCGGGCTTCGACCCACTCGTCGACGAAGGCGATGCGTGGGCCGATCGCCTGCGCGAGGCCGGCACCACGGTGCGTCATCGTCGGTTCGATACGTTGATCCACGGCTTCATGTCGATGGCCGGAGCGGTCACGGCCGCGCGCGAAGGACTGGACCTGATCTGTCGCGATCTCGTCGAGATGTTATGATTTAGGCAGTGCACGTCCTGGTTACCGTCGCTGACGTCGGGTCGGGGGTGCAGCTCGAAGAGCAGCTGAACCGCGCCGGCTTCGAAGCGCGCTGGGATCAAGCGCAGTGCGATGGGCCGCGTGGCAACACGAGTTGCGAGGTCGTCGTGCTCGATGCGGATCATCTCGTCTCGCGACTGCCCGACGTCGCGAACGCGTGGCGCGATCTGGCACACGTCCCCGGCGTGATCGCGATCGGCTCTTCCGACGAAGCGAAGCAGCTCGCCCCCGGTGCGCGCGTCACGTTGCTGTCGCCGGCGGCGAAGATCACCACGCTCACCACCGCGATCCAAGAAGCCGCGAAGCTGCGCCTCGCGACCGGCATGCGGTGGTCGGTGATGCGCGCGGCGTTGAAGCTGCCGCCGGCCGATAACACGATCGATCAATGGCCGGCCACGCTGCTCCACTCGCGCAACGTCGATGTCGAGGTCGCGCGTTCGGCGCTGCGCTGGCACGTCCAGCACTACGCCACGCCGACGGCATTGCTCGAGCAACTGCGCGACGAGCGGATCCTGACGGTGCCCGAGCTCGAGACGATCGCGCACGCGGATGGCACGCGCACCGTGCAATCGCTCGTGAAGCTCGGGCAGCTCGATCCGCAGAAGACCGCGCGCCTCCTGTGGGCACTCGCATCGCTCGGCGCGATCGACGTCACCGCCGAAGTTCGCGATCCGGGCACGCCGGCACGGCGCTCGCTCGACGAGATTCGCAAGCATCTCCGCTCCCGCGTCGAACGGCTCGAGCGATCGACGTACTACGACGTCCTCGAGATCACGCCGCTCGCCGAATACGAGGAGATCGAAGCCTCGTATCGCTTGCTCGGCTCGCGCTATTCGCCGCCCGCGTTGCAACGCTACGATCTCGCCGAGCTGATCACCCACGTGAAGCCGACGTGGGACCTGATCGAGAAGGCGCGGATGGTCCTCGTCGACGACGCGCAACGCGGTCGCTACACCGACTATCTGCGCGTGAACCTCGCGAACATGAAGACGCGCTGGGCGATCAACACCGGCGACACGCAACTCGCGGCCGAGGCGTTCACGCGCGGCCAAGCCCAGCTCGGTGAAGGCGACGCGCACAAGGCGATGGGGCACTTCGCGAAGGCCGCGCGGCTTCAACCGGGCCATCCCGATTACGAAGCGACGCTCGCGTGGGTGCGCTATCGCGTCCAAGTTGCCGCGGGCAAAGATCCCGTCGAGCAAGCCCGGCTCGAACGCGCCGAAGTCGAAGGCTATCTGGTCGGCTGCCGGCCGTGGCCGCGCGCGCTCGTCGCGTTGGCGCTGTTGTGTGCGGCCGCGGGCGACGCGGATTCGGCGCGCTGGCACCTCGCGATCGCGCTGTCGATCGATCCGAATGTTCCCGCTGCCGCCCAGCTCGCGCAGAGGCTAGGATTGCGGCGATGAAGTATTTGCTGATCCTTGCGCTCGCGGCGTGCCAACAAGACGCGTCGAGTATGGAGAAGCCGATGGGCAAGCTCGAGCTCGTCGATGCGCCGAAATCGGATGACGTGGCGCCATTGATCGCGAGCGAGCTCGCGCGCGCGACTACCGATCACAAGAAGCTCGTCGTCTATCTCGGCGCGGTGTGGTGCGAGCCGTGCGTGAAGTTTCATACCGCAGCCGCACGCGGCCAGCTCGACGGCGACTTCGGCGATATCCGGATGCTCGTGTTCGACGCGGATCGCGATAACGAAGCACTCGAGCGCGCCGGCTACAAGTACGACCTCGTGCCGTTGTTCGCGTTGCCCGGCAAGGACGGGCGGTCGATCGGCAAGCAGATCCAGGGCTCGCAAAAAGGCCAGGACTACGTGAAAGAAATCTCGCCGCGGCTACGCGCTCTAGTGGACGGGTGACGATCGAACAACGCCTCCATCGAGCGAAGCAGATCGAAGCGGAGCTCGTGCAGATCGCACTCGAAGAGACGGGTGCCGAGACCGGTGCGTTGTTCGTGTGGGACAAAGAAGCGGGCGGGCTCGCGCTGGTCCATCACGTGACGAACGGCGTGACGGTGACACTGCCGCGCGTCGTGAAGAAGGGCGAGACCGCGGGTATCGCGTTGCACGTCTACGAAACCGACGAGCCGTATCTGGCGCCGGATACGTCGCGCGATCCGCTGTACACGCGCTACTTGATGGATGTCGGCTCGATCGCCGCGGCGCCGCTCGGCTATCAGAAGCGCGCGATCGGCGTGCTGACGGTTTCGGCGCGCGAGCCACGAGGCTTGGCAACGAACGCGCTCGACAAGCTGACGAAGCTCGCCGAGATCGCGGCGCCGCTCGTTCGCCGCGCGCAGATCGACAAGCTCTCGCGTGCGGCGACCGGCCGGCCGCTGATGATCAAGGGCCTGTCGCGCGAGTGGCACGAGGTCGAGCGCAAGATCGAATTGGCCGCGCCGACGAACGCGCCGATCCTGATCCGCGGCGAGTCCGGCACGGGTAAGGATCTCGTCGCACGCGCGATCCATTGGAACTCGCGGCGCGCGGACAAGCCGTACATCGTCGTCAACTGCGCGGCGATTCCGGAGACGTTGCTCGAATCGATCTTGTTCGGTCACGTGAAGGGCGCGTTCACCGGCGCGTCGTTTCACAAGGTCGGTGAATTCCAGAAGGCAGATGGCGGCACGCTGTTCCTCGACGAGGTCGGCGAATTGCCGGTGATGCTGCAGGCGAAGGTGCTGCGCGCCGTCGAGCAAGGCGAGGTCCAGCCGCTCGGTTCGAACGAGCCACCGGATCGGGTGGATGTCCGCCTGATCTGCGCCACGAATCGCGATCTCGAAGCGATGGCGAAGACCGGCGCGTTTCGCGATGACTTGTTCTATCGGCTCTCGGTGATGACGCTCGATCTGCCGGCGCTGCGAACCTACAAGGATAACCTCGAGGTGATCGCGAACGTGTTCGTCGAAGCGTCGGCGGCGGCGCATGGCAAGCGGGCACCGCGGTTGGGGCCGGACGTGTTGGCGCGGCTCGTCGCGTATGACTTTCCGGGCAACGTGCGCGAGCTGAAGAACACGATCGAGCACGCCGTGATCCTCGCGACCGGCGACGAGCTGAACGTCGAGGATCTGCCGCGCCCGTTGCTCGATTCGCAAGGTCGCAAGTCGCTGCCGAAGATTCCGATCCAGCCCACGCTCGAACAAGCGCGCGAGAAGTGGCTCGAGCCGCTCGAGAAGCAATATCTGACGGAGCTGCTCGCGAAGCATGCCGGCAACGTCGAGAGTGCGGCGAAGCAAGCGGGCATCAACAAGGTGACGCTGTATCGGTTGCTGAAGCGCCGCGGGCTACATCTCGGACGCGTGCTGTCGCCGAAATGAGCACAGCCCGATCACTTTGGAAGTGACCGGGCCGCGCGCACGAACTAACTAATTTTCAGATGAGCGGGAGCTTGTTGAGCGTCGTCGAGACCGACTTCTCGCCGGCGTCCGCCGCTTCCTGCGTCGAGTACATCTGCGACACGCCGACCGTCTGGCCGTTGTCCGCCGACAGCGTGAAGTAGAAGCGACCGTCTTGCGACGTCTTGATCGCGAAGCCAACGCCCGTCTTCGCCGCGTCCTGCACCGCGAACGCGCCGTTCCACGCCGCCGCTTCGGTGGTGTAGCTCTCCGACGAGAGCACCGTCTCGCCGTTCGCCGCGATGATGTTGAAGTGGTACGCGTTCGTCGCGCCCGCTTCGATGTCGGCGCGCGCGCCCGAGACCGTCGCCATCTTCTTGTCGAGGTAGGTCTCGACCGCCTTCACGCACGACGTGATCGCGCGGGTCGCGTTCGACTTCGTCGAGTACGTCTGCGAGAACGAGATGATCTCGTTGTTACCCGCAACGAGGTGCAGGAGGTAGCCGGTCTTCGCCGGGACGACCTGGAACTGCGCGTTGTCGATGCCGTTGGTCTCGACCGAGAGCACGCCGTTCAGGGCGGCCGTGCGCGACGTGTACGCTTCCGACGTCAGCAGGATCGAGCCGTTGCCCGACTTCAGGTGGAAGTGCCAGCCGTCCGCCGACTGCCAGAGGTCGAACTTGCCCGGCGACGTCGCGTTCGAGTCGTCGTTGTCGATGTCGTCCGACGAGTCGGTGGTGGCGCAACCGACGGCGAGCGAGGCGGTGGCGAGGATGAGGGCGGCGATAATCGAGTTCGTGCGCATGTTGATGGCGAGCCCTATTACAAGCTCTGGACCAATGTAGGCGCAGGTAACCCGCTGGAATCACGACGGTGTAGATCCCGTCTAATTGCGTGACGGCAAATCGAGTTGCACGAACGCAACTCGAATTGCGTCAATCATAACGGAGGCCTTCGACCGGCGTGAGGGCGGACGCACCCTGCGATGGGAACAGCGTGGCGACCAACGAAATCACGAGCGTGATGCCGGCGACCAACAGGACCTCGAAGAACCGGACTTCGATCGGGAGTCGATCGATCAGGTAGACCTTCGGATCGAGGTGGTAGCCGTACGCGCTCACCGCGTAACAGGTGGCGAGGCCGATGCCCACGCCGAGCAGCGTGCCGACACTCCCGATCGCGAGACCGAGCACCAAGAAGATCCGCGCGACGCTCGATGACGTAGAGCCCATCGATTTCATGATCGCGATCTCGCGTGTCTTGTCCGTCACCATCATCGTCAGCGCCGACACCATGTTCACGGTCGCGACAATGATGATGAGCGTCAGGATGATCACGAGCGCGAGCTTCTGGAAGTCGAGCGCGGTGAACAGGTTGCGATTGAGGTCGTACCAGTCCTGCACCTGATAGGGCGGACCGCCGAGCGCCTTCTCCAGGTGATCGCGAATCTTGTCCGCGCGATCGACGTTCTTGACCTTGAGCTCGACGCCCATCACTTGATCGCCGCGGCCGACGAGCTCCTGCGTATCGCGAAGCGCGACGTACATGAGGCGGCGGTCGTATTCGTCGAAGCCGCTGTAGAAGATGCCGGCGACGCGGAACTTGCGTGTGCGCGGTGCGGACGACTTCGCGCGCCACGTGTCGAAGTCGATGTTCGAGAGCGGCACCACGACGGTGACGTCGTCGCCGAGCTTGGCCTTCAACTTGTGCGCGAGCTCCTTGCCCATGATGATCGGCGGGAGCTCGCCGTCTTTGACGGGTTTCGCGAGCTCGTCGATCGAGCCTTCGATCATGTGGCTATCGAGATCGAGGACGCCGCGCACGAGCTTCGGATCGACGCCCTTGATCGCGACGCCCGACAGCTCGCCCTTGCCACGGGTGACGAGCATCTCGGCGAAGATGAACGGCTGGACCGCGATGACGTCCTTGTCGATCTTCATCGCGGTGTCCATGACGTCGCGGTACTCGGCGAACGTCGACGCCGACTTCATCACGATCACGTGCGCGTTGACGCCGAGGACCTTGTCGCGGAACTGCTTCTGAAATCCGGTGGTGACCGCGAGCACGATCGTCAATGCGGCGACGCCCAACACCACGCCCAACACGGACACGCTCGTGAACACCGAAAACACGGCGAGCAGCGTGAACACCGCCGTGGAGATCATGCCGAGCACGAGCATCAGCACGCCGATCGGCGAATTCTGGCCGCCGGTCAGCATGATCACGAGGCCGACGATCGCGACCGCGAACGAGAGGCCGGCGCCGACGAACATCTGCTTGTCGCGCTGGCCGCTATAGAGGTAGCGCCAGCCGACCCGTAGCTCGTACGGGGCTTTCTTGATGTAGAACGCCGTGAACGTCAGCATCGACGCGATCACGACGGTGATCAGAATTTCAGCCCAGAACGGCATCGGGAACCTCGGCGGGACAATACACGGACTTAGCCAATTGTCGGATCCGGCAGGCGTCGATCGTCGCCTGGATATGACGAGCTATACACACACGCAAACGTTCCAAGTTGCTGCGAATGTCGTTTACGACGCGATCATGGATGTCCGCGGCTGGTGGTCCGGGACGATCGATGGCCCCGTCGACAAGGTGGGCGCTGAATTCCGGTACCGGTATCCGGGCATGCACGACAGCACTCAGCGTGTCACCGAGCTGGTGCCGGGCAAGAAGATCGTGTGGCGGGTGACCGATGCCACGCTGACGTTCGTGTCCAAGCCGAGCGAGTGGAAGGGGACCGAGATCGTGTTCGAGCTGGTGCCGGTGGCGGGCGGGACCGAGCTGCGATTCACCCACGTCGGGCTCGTGCGCGCGTTCGAGTGTTACGATGCGTGCTCGAGCGGCTGGCGCACGTTGCTGACGAAGAGCCTGCCAAATCGGATCATGACGGGAACGCAGCAGCCGGACGTGTTCGCCTGATGGACGCGCTGATCCTGGTCCACGAGGACGAGGCGGCGCATCTCGCGCAGTCGCCGCGAGCGATGGCGGAGCTACTCGATGGCCAGCGCCGATTCGCGCAGCGCTGCGTGGATCACGGACGGCTGCGGCCGAACGGTGGGCGCGAGCTCGCGCAGTTTTACTGGCTGCAGGTCGATGCGTTCGCCGATGCGGTCGAGCTCGCACGCGAGCTGCCGGTGCTGGATAGCGACGAGATCGAAGTGCGGCCGGTGATGTCGGGCGTGCGAGCGGCGATCGCGCGGCGCGGTCCGGTGTTCGGATTTGTCGTGCGTGGCTCGGCGCTGTCGGAGGCGGGCTGGACGAGCGTCATGGATCGGATCGATACCGAGACGCGCGACGAGCTCCGATCGGCGCCGTTGGTTTCGGGCGTGCGATTGCAACTGGGGCGCCGGATCGAGCGCCGTGCGGTGATGGACGGGCCGTTCCTCGAGGGCAAAGAGGTGATCGGCGGGTTGTTCTTCCTGCGCATGCCGTCGTTGATCGATGCGCAGGAATGGGCGGCGCGATCGCGCTATGTCGTGCACGGCTCGCTCGAAGTGAGGCAGCTGTGGCGGTGATCGACGACGTGATCCGGCGCGAGCGCGGGCGCATCGTCGGTGCGGTGATGCGGGTAACGCACGATCTCGATGCGGCGGAAGATGCGCTGCAAGAGGCGACGGTCGCGCTGTTGAACGCGTCGGAGATGCCGGCGAATCCAGCGGCGTGGTTGACGACGGCAGCGCGGCGAGTCGCGTTGGATGGCAAGCGGCACGATCGGGTGCGCGAAGCGAAGGCGCCGCGGATCACCGTGGATCCGATCGAGGCGATCGATCCCGATGCGATCGCGGATGACTACCTGCGGTTGTTGTTCACGTGCTGTCATCCGGTGCTCGGTCGCGACAACCAGATCGCGTTGACGCTGAAGGTGGTCGCCGGCTTCTCGACGGGAGACATCGCGCGCGCGTTCGTGGTTTCCGAAGACACGATCTCACAGCGGATCTTGCGGGCGAAGCGGATGTTGAAGGATCAGGTGATCGAGATCGAGGACGTGTCGGCGCGGGTCGATGCGGTGCTCGGCGTCGTGTACGCGATCGCGAACGAAGGACACGGTGGGCGGTCGGAATTGGTGATGGACGCGTTGCGACTCGCGCGGTTGATCTGCGAGCTCGCGCCCGAGGAGCCGAATGCGTTCGCCCTGGTCGCGATCGTGGCGTTCATCGCGGCGCGTGCGGAGACGCGGGATGCGTTGTTGGAGCATCAGGATCGCTCGCGGTGGGATCGCAGGTTGATCCGCGAGGGCTTGAATCGCGTTGCAGACGGCGCGTGCGGTTCGAACGTCGTATGTCGTGCAGGCCGAGCTCGCGGCGATGCATGTGACGTCGAGTTGGGCGGACACGGACTGGCCGGCGATCGTCGCGCTCTATGACGAGCTGCTCGCGATCGAGCCGTCGCCGGTGGTGGCGCTGAATCGTGCGGTCGCGGTCGCGATGGTCGACGGGCCGGCGGCGGGGCTCGCGCTGATCGAGCCGCTAGAACGCGAGCTTTCGGGCTATCCGCTGTTCCACGACGTGAAAGCGCGACTTTCCGAACGTGCAGGCAAGGGGTAAACTGGGGTCGATGCCGCCGATCAACCTGGCCGACCCGGCGTTCGAGCCGACCGACGAACAACTCGTCGATCTGTCGAAGCGTGCGTTCGCGAACCTGCCGGAGAAGCGCCGTGCGGTGGACGAAAAAGTGCGTGACAGCATCCGCGCCGCGTTGAAGTCGAGCCGGTGAACCCGGTCCTGCTGGTGATCGCGGGTCCGAACGGATCCGGCAAGACCACGATCACCGAACACCTCCGCGCCGAGAAGTGGAGCGAGGGTGTCGAGTACCTCAACCCGGACGAGGTCGCGCGCGATCGGTTCGGTGATTGGAACTCGCCGAAGGCCGTCGCCGATGCCGCGAACTGGGTGCGCGATCGTCGCGAACAGTTGCTCGCGCAGCGAGCGGGCATCGCGTTCGAGACCGTGTTCTCGACCGACGAAAAGCTCGAGTTCGTCAGCCGCGCGAAGCAGGCCGGCTACTTCGTGCGGTTGTTCTACATCAGCACGACGAGCCCCACGATCAACGCGTCTCGCGTCGCAAGGCGGATGATCGAAGGTGGGCATCACGTGCCGATCGAAAAGATCATCAGTCGCTACGCAAGATCGATGGCGAATCTGGTGTCCGCGATTCCGATCGCCGACCGCACGTACCTCTACGACAACTCCATCGAGGACGTGTTCGCGCGGCTGGTGATCCGCACGCAGGACGGTGCGTTGCGCAAGGTCTACGGCGCACTGCCGATCTGGGTCGAGGACGCGATCAGCGCCCTCACCCATCATTCCGAGCTGGTCGACCTGCGATAAGCCCGATCGTGGGGTAAACAGACGCCCTCGTGGCCGAGGCAGTCCCACTCGATCCGCGGGTCATCTTCCCCGACCTGCCGATCACCGAACGCGTGCCCGCGATCGCCGAAGCGATTCGCGATCACCAGGTCGTGATCATCGCGGGCGAGACCGGCTCGGGAAAGACCACGCAGCTGCCGAAGATCTGCCTCGCGATGGGTCGCGGGCTCGATGCGCGAATCGGTTGCACGCAACCGCGCCGGATCGCGGCCACGAGTGTCGCGGCACGAGTGGCGCAGGAGCTCGATACGCAGCTCGGCGAGGTCGTCGGTTACAAGATCCGGTTCTCGGACAAGCTCGGCCAGTCATCGCGCGTGAAGTTCATGACGGACGGCATCCTCCTGGCCGAGATCCAGAGCGATCCGCTGCTCCGCCAGTACGACACGCTGATCATCGACGAAGCGCACGAGCGCTCGCTGAACATCGATTTTCTGCTGGGCTTCCTGAAGCAGCTGTTGCCGCGGCGCCGCGATCTGCGCGTGGTGATCAGCTCCGCCACGCTCGAGATCGAACGATTCCAGAAGTTCTTCGCGGGTGCGCCGGTCGTCGAGGTTTCGGGCCGCACGTATCCGGTCGACGTGTTGTATCGGCCGCCGACGGAAGATGAAGCGGATCTCGCGGAGCTCGTCGCGAACGCGGTCAACGAGATTACCGAGATGGATCCGCGCGGCGACGTGCTCGTGTTCCTACCGGGCGAGCGCGAGATCCGCGAAGCGACGGCCGAGCTCGAGCAGCGCGCGCTACCGCATACCGAATTGCTGCCGCTGTATGGCCGCTTGGCAGCCGCGGATCAGCAGCGCGTGTTCTCGCGCGGGACTGGGCGGCGCGTCGTGCTCGCGACGAACGTGGCCGAGACCTCGCTGACGATTCCGGGCATCGTCTATGTCGTCGATTCGGGGCTCGCGCGGATCAATCGCTACGACCCGCGGTCGGGTGTCTCGCAGTTGTTGGTCGAAGAGGTCTCGCGGGCGAGCGCGGATCAACGCAAGGGCCGGTGTGGTCGTACGCAGAACGGCATCTGTGTGCGTCTGTTCGATGAGAAAGATTATCTCTCGCGCGACGCGTACACCGATCCGGAGATCAAGCGCGTCTCGCTCGCGGGCGTGATCCTGCGGATGAAGTCGCTGCGCCTCGGCGATATCAGCGAGTTCCCGTTCCTCGATCCGCCGGACAAGCGCGCGATCAGCGATGGCTATCGCGTATTGGAAGAGCTCGGCGCGATCGACGAGGAATACAACCTCACGCAGATCGGGATCCAATTATCGCGGCTGCCGCTGGATCCACGACTCGGCCGCATGATCCTCGGCGGTCGCGACGAGCACGCGTTGCGCGAGGTCGTGATCATCACGAGTGCGCTCGGCCTTCGCGATCCGCGCGAACGTCCCCAAGCCGCGCAACAGCAGGCCGACGAAGCGCATCGAGCGTGGCGCGATGAAGGTAGTGATTTTGTCTCGTACTTGAAGATCTGGGCGTTCTGGAAAGACGCGCAGAAGTCGCGCTCGCGTCGCGCGCTGCAGAAGCTGTGTCGCGACAAGTTCCTCTCGTACATGCGCCTGCGCGAGTGGGACGACATCCACGATCAGATCGTCCGCGTGATGAAGGACATGGAATGGGCACCGAACGCGCAGCCGGCGTCGGGCGAGCAGATCCATCGCGCGCTGTTGCCGGGCCTCCTGTCGCGGATCGGCATGTACAACAAGGAGCAGCGCATCTACATCGGTGCGCGCCAGACGCGGTTCTTCATCCATCCGTCGTCGGGGTTGGCGAAGAAGCCGCCGGCGTGGGTGATGGCGGCGGAGCTCGTCGAGACCTCGCAGCTGTTCGCGCGAACGTGCGCGAAGATCGAACCCACATGGCTCGAGCGCGCCGCCGGTGATCTGTGCAAGCGCAGCTACGGCGATCCGCATTGGGAGCAGCGCAGCGCATCCGTGATGGTGAAGGAGAACGTCACGCTGTACGGCCTGCCGATCGTGCGCGATCGATCGGTCTCGTACACGGATCGCAATCCGAGCATGTGCCGCGAGATGTTCATCACGCACGCGCTCGTGCGCCACGAGTACACGTCGAAGGGCGCGTTCATGGAGCACAACGCGCGCGTGCTCGCCGATGCCCAGCGCATGCGCGACAAGGCGCGGCGCAGCGACATGTTTGCCGACGACGACGAGGTCGCGCAGTTCTTCGATCGCCGGATTCCGGACACCGTGGTCTCGGGCAAGACGTTCGAGGACTGGCGCCGCGATGCCGAGAAGCGCGATTCGAAGATCCTCTATCTCTCGCTCGCGGACATCCTGCTCGGCGAACCGGATCTGACGACGGCACGCTATCCCGACTCGCTCGTGATCGGCTCGGTGCCATTGCACCTGACCTATCGCTTCGAGCCGAGCGAAGACGACGACGGCATCACGATCACGGTGGGGCTCGCGGTGCTGCCGCAACTCGATGCGGACGTGATGGAGTGGACGATTCCGGGCTGGCACCAGGCGAAGATCCTCGCGCTCGTCGAGAGCTTGCCGAAATCCGTGCGCAAGACGCTCCAGCCAACGGATCTACTCGCTACCGAGCTCGCCACCGACTTGAAACCGTTCTCCGGTCCGATGTTGCCGGCGCTAGAGCAGGCGATCCACCGAAAGCTCGGCGAGCGCATCTCGCGCGATCAATGGGACCTGCGCTCGGTGCCGCGCTACTTGGATTTCACCTATCGCGTAATCGACGATCACGAGAAGGTGCTCGCGCAGAGCAAGAACCTCGGCGAATTGCAGAGCCAGCTCGGTGGTCGCGCGCGAGCACTGTGGGCGGCCACGCCGCGCGAGGCGTTCGAAAAGGCGAAGCTGCGCACGTTCCCCGATGCGTTGCCCGAAACGATCACGATCGCGATCAACGGTCGCAAGGTCCAAGCGTTCCCGGCGCTCGTCGATCAAGAGAACCACGTCGATCTGAAGACGCTCGAATCCGCACCCGCGGCTTTGCAAGCGACGCGCGAGGGCCTACGCCGAATCTATCTGTTCGATAGTGGCAACTCGTTCTCGCGGCTCGATTCGCAGATGCAAGCGCCGCTCGGCGATCGCCGACCGCTCGTGATGCGCGCGCTCGACGAAGCGTTCCAACTGCTGTCGCCACCGCCGCGCACGCGTGATGACTACGAGCGCCGGCTCGAGCGCGGTCGCAATCAGCTCCCCGTCGAGGTCGCGCGGTTCGGGCGGATCGCATCGGAGCTCTCGACCGAGCTCACGGCGATCAAGTCCGCGCTGAAGCCGCTGATCGGTAAGCCGGGCGTCGCGAAGATCTTCGTCGACGATATCCAGAGTCAGCTCGCGCACCTCGCGCCGCCGGATCTCTATCAACGCACCGGTTTCGATCGGCTCGAAGCGATCCTGCGTTATCTCAAGGCGCTCCGCGTCCGGATCCAGCGGCAGGCCGTCGACCCGATGAAGGATCAGCAGAAGGCCGCGCAAGTGGTACCGCTCTGGCAGCAGTACCTCGCGCAACGCCCGGCGCTCCTCGCGAAGGGCCGCACCGAAACGGAGCTCGACGACTTCTCGTGGCTCGTCGAAGAGCTGCGCATCGCGGTGTTCGCGCCCGAGGTGAAGCCCGCGATCCCGATCAACACCGCGCGCGTCCAAGACGCGTGGGCCTCGATCGCTCGCGGCCGCTAGCCTCACTCGTCCGCGGAATCGAATCGACCGTCGAGCGCGCCCGGGACGATGCCGTACGTCATGCTGGTGAGCTTGCCGCGCGTGAGCTCCGCCGTGATCTGCTGATCGCCGTTCGCGCGAAACCAGCGCCCGGGGCTGAACGGCTTGCCGAGCACGGCGGTGACGCGTGCGCTCGACGCTCCTCGAACGAGGCCTTCCGGAAACGGGCCTGCGAAGTGGGGATGGAATTCGATCTCGCTGACCGCCGGCACGTACTTGCCCTTCGGTCCGACGGCGAAGATCTCGATCAGGTACGTGATCCCGACGGTGTCGTTCGAGTACGT
The DNA here is from genome assembly GCA_047600425.1 of Kofleriaceae bacterium. GTDB lineage: Bacteria > Myxococcota_A > Polyangia > Haliangiales > Haliangiaceae > JABFXX01. Next base: position 2,350,550 of record JASGLC010000001.1, read on the forward strand.
GTCGATGTCTTTCGCGAGCGGCAAGCCAGCGCGCTTCAGCGCTGCTTTGACCGTCTTGTCGGCGACCGGCTTACCGAGCGTCGCCACGAGCTCGTCCGCGAGCGCGATCGTGTCCTGCGTTGCCGGCTTGGATTTCGCGCGTGCCACCGAGTGAGCTCAACATGCTGGCACTCGCTTCGGAAGAGCCGGCTACTTCGGAAAGTGCCCGGTCGCCGCGAGCAACGCGAACTGCGCCTGCCGCAAGTTGTCGTCGGCGATCACCGCCTGCGTCGCCGCATCACGCGCCGCGCGCTGCGCATCGATCACCTCGAGGCTCGTGCCCGTACCACCCTCGTACGCGATGTTCGCGAGCTGGAGCGCGTGCGCCGCGAAATCCGCCGAGTGATGCGCGGCCTCGCGCGCGCGATGCGAGTGCGTGACCGACGATTCGCTGGTCCGGACCTCGGAGCTCGCCTGCCGCTCGGTCTGCGCGAGGTTTTCACGCGCTTCCGCGAGCACCGCATCACGCTCTTGCCGCAGGCCCGAGCGATAGCCACCGTCGTAGAGCGGCACGGCCACGGTCGCCAGCACTTGGAACCCGAGGCGCGGCACTGGATCGATCTGCGGCGTGTCGTAGAACGCGGCCGCATTGAGCGACAGCGTCGGCGCGTACTCCGCCCACTGCGCATCACGCGACCACTTCGCCGAGCTGAGCTTCTGCTCGCCCGCGAGGATATCGGCGCGCTTCTCGACGGAGTCGTTGTCCGGGAACGTCGGCTCCGTCGTCGCCTCGAGCGGCTTGTTCGTGCCGGTCAACACGCCGAGCGCTTCTTCGGCCTGCACGAGCGCTTGCTGTGCGGACTCGAGCTGCGCTTCGTCGGTAGCGAGCTCGACCTGCGCACGCGCGATGTCGATATCCGTGCCGAGCCCACCCTTGGTGCGCGAGGTCGCGAACTCGAGATGGCCCTTCGCGGTATCGCGCGAGAGCGTGGCGACTTCGATCAGGCGCTGCGCCGCGAACACCGAGAGATACGCGTGACCGGTCTGGATCGCGACCGAGCGCCGGATCGTGGCGAGGTTCGCTTGCTCGTCGGCGAGCTGATCGCGCGCGCGTTGGACGTCGGCACGCTTGCGAAAATCGAGCAGCGGCATCGTCACCGTTGCTTCGGCGATGAACGATTCACCGGCGGTGGTCTCGCGCCCCGAGACATAGCGATCGCCCTCGAGCTGTTGATACGTGGCTTGCGCACCGAGCAAGGGCAGCAGCGTCGAGTGCGATTCCTTCAACAGCGCATCGGCACGCGCGACCTCGTCGGCGGCGATCCGGGCATCACTCGCGTGATCGAGCGCCATCTGGATCGCGCCGTCGAACGTGATCGGATCGGCGTGTGCGGCTCCCACGCCACCTAACACCAACAACCACGCCCTCATTGCTTGGTCTCGGTCGTGACGGGCAAGCCTTCGGTCAGGCGCTCGCTCGGATTCAGCACGACCTTGTCGCCTTCGGTCAGGCCCGACAACACCGCGATCTTGTCACCGAGGTCGCTATCGACCTTTACCTGCTGCCAGTGGATTTTCCCGTCCTTCACCAAACACACGCGCGTGCCACTCGCATCCGCGATCAGCGACGACGGCCGGATCATCAGCGGCGAGTCGACGCGGCTGACCGTGAGCTCGAGCTCGGCGTACATGCCGGGCAACAGCGCGCCGTCGGGATTCGGGATCCGGATCTCCGTCAACAACGTGCGCGTCGCCGGATCGAGCGCGCCGGAGCTACGCGTGACCTTGCCCGTGAACGTCCGATTCGGATATTCGCGCAGCCGGATCACCGCATCGTCACCGACCTTCACCGTCGGCGCGTAGACCTGCGGGACGTTGACGAAGATGCGCATCACCGACGTGTTCGCGATCCGGAACAGCGGCTGACTGACACCGGCGGCCACGAGCTGACCGACCTCGACACTGCGCGTGGTGATCACGCCATCGAACGGCGCCGTCACCGTCGCGAACGACTTCAGCTCGCGCAACCGCTGCAAGTTCGCGAGCGAGGTCGCGTGCGCCGCTTGGATCGCCTTGAGATTTGCACCGCGCGCATCGAAGCCCGCCTTGTGCTCTTCCATGTCCTGCTTCGACACCACGCCCGCACCCGACAGCGTCTGGTAGCGATTGCTCTCGGTGCCGGCGAGCTCGAGCTGGGTCTTCGCGGCATCGATGTTCGCGGCCGCTTGTTGCGTCGACGCCTCGGCACCACGGAGCTCCTGATCGACATCCGGTGTATCGAGCGTGGCGAGCACCTGCTTGTCCTTCACGTGATCGCCGATATCGACATCGAACGCGTGCACGTAGCCACTCGTGCGCGCGTAGACGAGCGCCTCTTGTACCGCCTGAACGGTGCCCGGCAGCGCGACCTTGCCACCGGCACCTTGCTTCGCCGGCGATTCGATCGTCACGTGCGCGGGTTCCGCGAGCGCGCGTTCGCGATCTTCTTTACGTGCGGACGCGGCTCGCAACCGCGGCACCACACCGACGAGCACCAACACCGCGAGCGTCGTCGCAGCGAGCCCCACGGTCGTGATCAGGCGTGCCTTGCCCGGGCGATACGGTTTCGGATCGAACTGTTCAGGTTCCATAAGCTGCCTCTTCAGGAGTCAACGCGGGCTCCGGTTTGTTCTTGCGGAGCGCGCTGTACACGACGGGGACAAAGAACAACGTGGCCATCGTGGCGACGCACAACCCACCGATCACGGCGCGACCGAGCGGTGCGTTTTGTTCGCCACCTTCACCGAGCCCGAGCGACATCGGCAGCATGCCGAGGATCATCGCGAGCGCGGTCATCATCACGGGACGCAGGCGCGTGATGCCCGCGAGATACGCGGCCTGGCGTGCATCGTGACCCTCTTCGCGCTGATCGTTCGCAAACGTGAGGATCAGGATCGAGTTCGACGTCGCGACGCCGATGCTCATGATCGCGCCCATCAGCGCGGGCACCGACAGCGTGGTGCGCGTCGCGAACAGCATCCAGATGATGCCCGCGATCGCACCCGGCAACGCCGACAAGATGATCAGTGGATCGATCCACGACTGGAAGTTCACGGCGACGAGCAGGAACACGAGCAGCACCGCGAACAAGATGCCGAACGACAACCCGCGAAAGCTCGCCTGCATGCTCTCGACCTGACCGCGCACCACGATCGTCGAGCCGCGTGCCAGCTTCGGCCGCATCTGATCGACGATCTTGTCGATGTCGTTCGCGACCGCGCCGAGGTCCCTGCCCTGCACGTTCGCGAGCACGTCGTAGGTCTGCGCCGCATTCCAGTGCGTGATGTTGACCGGCACGTCGTCGCGCTCGAGCGTCGCGAGATTGCCGAGCGTCTGCGATCGACCCGGCGTGTTCGGGATCGAGATCGGCGTGTTCGCGAGCTGATCGACGGTGCCGGTGTTGTATTGCGGCGTCTGAACGGCGACCGGGTACTGCACGCCCTTCTTCGGATCCATCCAGAAGTTCGGCGCGACCTGACCGCTCGAGCTCAGCGACACGAGCACGTCACTCGCGACATCGCGCTCGGTCAGGCCTTGCTGACTCGCCTGCGTGCGATCGACGGCAACGCGGATATCCGGTGCGCCGGTGACCTGGTTGAGGTGAACGTCGACGGCGCCTTCGATCTGCGCGATCTGGTTGCGGAGCTCGCGCGCCATCTCGACGTTCTGAGCCTTGTTGCGCAGCGGGCCGACGACCTGCACATCGATCGGCGCCGCCAACCCGAAGTTCAACACCTGCGTCGTGATGTCGGGCGCCTGGAAGAACACCTCGATCGCGGGGAAGTCCTTCGCGAACCGCTCGCGCAGCTTCTTGACGTATTCCGCCGTCGGGCCGTGATGTTCGGGATCGAGCGCGACGAGCACGTCGCCATCGGCCGGCGAGATCAACGAGCCATCGCTCAGCGCGTTGTTGATACCGCTGGCGGGCACGCCGATGTTGTCGATCATCGTGACGAGCTCGTCGGACGGGATGATCGACTTCACCTCGGTCTCGATCTGCGCGATCTCGAGCTCGGTCTGCTCGATGCGCGTGCCCGGCTGCGCGCGGACGTGGAACTTGATCTGCCCGGCGTCGACGGTCGGGAAGAAGTCGCGGCCGAGCATCGGGAACAGCACGACCGCGGTGCCGATCACGAACACCGCGAACCCACCGGTCACGACCTTCTTGTGATCGAGCGCCCAATCGAGATAGCCGGCGTACGTGCGGCGCAATTTCTCGAACGCGTGATTGAAACGATGATGGACGCGCCAGATCACGTTCGTCGGCTGCGTCGCGCCGGTGTAGACCGCGACCTCGGGCTTCAGGAGGTAGTGGACCATCGTCGGCACGAGCGTCCGCGACAGGAAGTACGAGGTCATCATCGCGAACACCACGGCCATCGCGAGCGGCGTGAACAGCGAGCGCGCCGCACCGGTGATGAACGTGACCGGCAGGAACACGATGCAGATGCTTAACGTGGCGACGAACGCGGGCGTCGCGATCTGCTGCGCACCGTCGAGGATCGCGTGGACGAGCGGCTTCTTCATCGCGATATTGCGATGGACGTTCTCGATCTCGACGGTCGCATCGTCGACGAGGATGCCGACCGCGAGCGACAAGCCGCCCAGGGTCATGAGGTTCAGCGTCTGACCGAGCGCCGACAACACGATGATCGACACCAGGATCGACAGCGGGATCGAGACCACCACGATCACGGTCGACCGCCAGCTGCCGAGGAACAGCAGGATCATGAGGCCGGTCAGCGCGGCCGCGATCGCCGCTTCTTTGATCACGCCGTTGACCGCCGCACGCACGAACACCGACTGGTCGAACAAGAAGTCGAGCTTGTACTCGGGCGGTAGCGTCTTCAGGATCTGCGGCATCGCGCCGCGCACGCGGGACACCACGTCGATCGTCGACGAGCCGCCGGACTTAAGGATGCTGACGAGCACGCCGTGGCGACCGTTCGTGCGCACGAGGCTGGTCTGCGGCGCGAAGCCATCGTGCACGCTCGCGACATCGCCGATCGATACGGTCACACCGTTGACCTGCTTGATCGGCATCGCGGCGATCTCTTGCAGCACGTTCGGCGAGCCGTTCATGCGCACGGTGACTTCTTGAACGCCCTGCTTCGTCGTGCCGCCGGGCAGGATCAGGTTTTGAACGTTGACCGCATTCGACACGTCGATCGGCGATAGCCCGAGCGCCTGGAGCCGCGCGAGATCGATATCGATCATCACCTGGCGGGTCTTGCCGCCGAACGGGAACGGCATCTGCGCGCCCTGCACCGTCGCGAGGCCGATGCGCAGGAAGTTCGACGTCAGATCGAACAACTCGGATTCCGACAGCGTGTCGGAGTGAACCGATGCCTGGATCACCGGCACGTTCGACGCGCTGTATTGCATCACCAACGGCGGCGTCACGCCCGGTGGTAACTGCTTCAACAACGTCTGCGCGATCGCGGTGACCTGCGCGTTCGCGGATCCGAGGTCGGTGCCGCGATGGAAGAACACCTTGATCACGCCCCAGCCGTTGATCGTCTGACTCTCGATGTGCTCGATGCCGTTGACGGTCGTTGTCGCGGCGCGTTCGAACGTGCCGGTCATCCGCTGCTCGACCTCTTCGGCCGACAGACCGTTGTACTGCCAGACCACGGCGATCACCGGGATGTCGATCTCCGGGAAGATGTCGGTCGGCATCCGCGTGATGGCGAGGCCACCACCGATCGCGATGACGATCGCCATCACGACGAACGTGTAGGGGCGCCGTAACGCGAGTCGAACGATCCACATGCGTTGTCACGGTAACGCTCCGCGACAATTCCGGAATCGGCGCGCTAGCCAGCGAATCGGACAATCTTTCGATTCGCGACGAAGAATGACGTTCTTGTTATGAACCGTTACGCCAGTGCCGGGGCGTAACGCCATGTGCGCGCTTGAAGTGACGGATGAACAGCGTGGCGTCTCGGTACCCCACGCGCTCCGCGATCACGTCGACGTTTTCATCGGTCGCCATCAACCGCTGGCGCGCTTCGGCCATCCGGCGTTCGATGATCCATTGCTGCACGGTCATCCCGGTCTGCTGGCGCACGACCGTGGTGAGGTGCGCGGTCGATCGGCCGACTTCACGCGCGACATCCGCGAGCGACACGACATCCGCAAACCGCTTTTCGATCACGTCGAACACGTCGCCGAGGAGTGGCGAGATCGCCTCGGGTGCGGGTTGCTCGTTCAGTCGCCCGGTCCGGATCAGCAGCGTCTTCAGCTCTGCGCGCACGACCTCGCGATAGCCCGGCGCTTGTTCGGTGAGCTCGCGCGTGATCGTGTGGAACTGTCGGATCCATTCGGCCATGCGCTCGACCGGCACGTCGATCACTTGCGCGGCTTGCCACGATCGCCGCAACAGCACGCTCCACTCGGGGCGCGTCGGGCGTGGGAACAACCAACCCGCGGCTTCCGATCCGAACGCATCGGGAACGAAGTCGAGCGCCCAGCGCGAAACGCCGTAGCACTCTGCCGTGTCGTGGATCTCGCCGGGCGCGGTGATCACGAAGCTTCCCGCGCTGACCGGAAACTTCGCGCGACCGACGCGCATGATCCCGGTGCCTGCCGTCACGAACATCAGCGCGAAGAAGCCGTGCGCGTGCGGGCGTGACGAGTGGATCGGCGCACCGAGCCCGTCCATGTGACGTGCGGAGATCGGGAATCCCGTCGGCGCGCCCGCGGGATACTGGATCATCACCTTGCGGGTCATTCGATCTCGGATTCGATCGCGATCCCGCGCTGACACGATTCGTCGCCGATGACGAAGTGCTGGGTATCCGACGTCGTCGACGACTTCGCCGGCTGCGGTTGTGTCGACTTCTGAACGGTCGTGGTCTTCACGTCGAACGACAGCGGATCTTTGCCGAGCACCGTCACGGTGATCTTCGAGGACGTGCTCGCGTACTCGCCCGACGAGATCGCGTTGCCGGCGTAGTGACAGATCACTTGGTCGGTCGTGCCACTCGTGTCGAGCAAGTAGTGGTGCTCGAGATGATCGAGGTGCTGATTGCTATCGGCGTCTTCGATGATCGTGACATCGAGGATGGTCTTCGTCTTCCCGAACGGCGCGACCGTCGCGGTCGTCTTCATCGACGATCGGTGATGCGCGACCACGACCTGATCGGTCCCCGGCTGCGGACGCGCAGCGTAGATCAGCGTGCCTTGAATGGCGATCGTGCGTTTGCCGTGCGCGATCTCGGTCCGCGGCGAGATCGGCATCGCCGATGCCACACCGACGAGCCCCAGGTAGGCGAACCAGCGCATCCGGAAACAATACCAGGCCGTTTCCCAAACTTACCGTCAGTCTTGACTGATTGTTTTTCGGGCGGTACACCTTCCGACGATGCCGGAGGCAGCACGTGCACCCCGCACGCAGCAACAGCGCCGCGATGAAACGCGTCGCGCGCTCCTCGATGCCACGGTCGAATCGCTGATCGAAGTCGGTTTCGCGCGGACGACCACGCTCGAAGTCCAGCGCCGCGCAGATGCCTCGCGTGGTGCATTGCTGCATCACTTCCCGTCGAAGACGGAGCTACTCGTCGCCGCGGTCGATCACCTCGCCGAGATGCGCGCGCAGGAATTGAAAGTCCTCGCGGCGAGCTTGCCCGATGGCCGCAGCCGCACGGACGCCGTGCTCGAGCTGCTGTGGCAGTGCTTCTCCGGCACGTTCTTCCAGGTCGCGATGGAGCTCCGCACCGCCGCGCGCACGGATCCGGAACTGCGCCCCGTGTTGGTCGCCGCCGAGGTCGCGCTGCGCGATCGGATCGTCGCCCAAGCGCGCAAGCTGTTCGGCAAAGACGTCGCCGAGCATCCGGGGCTCGATCGCGCGATCGATTTCACGCTGCAGTTCATGATCGGCGCCGCGATGACCCGCGTGCTCCATCAGGACGCGCCACTGGATCTACTGATCAAAGATTTCAAGCTCGTGTTTCCGACCGTGCTCGCCAATGCAGGAAAAAAACAAAAATGAGTGAACTGCGCTTCGACGGAAAAGTAGCCATCGTGACCGGCGCCGGCGGCGGCCTCGGCCGGTCCCACGCCCTCTTACTCGCGAGCCGCGGCGCGAAGGTCGTCGTCAACGACCTCGGCGGCAGCTTCACCGGCGAAGGCTCGAGCGGCACCGCCGCCGACAAGGTCGTCGCCGAGATCAAAGCGGCCGGCGGCGAAGCGGTCGCGAACTACAACTCCGTCGAGGACGGCGACAAGATCGTCAAGACCGCGATCGACACGTGGGGCAAGATCGATATCGTCGTCAACAACGCCGGCATCTTGCGCGACGTCTCGTTCCAGAAGATGAGCCAGGCCGACTGGGACCTCGTCTACAAGGTCCACGTCCTCGGCACGTTCAAGGTCACGCACGCCGCGTGGAACTACATGCGCGACGCGGGCTACGGCCGCATCATCAACACGTCGTCGGCCGCCGGCATCTACGGCAACTTCGGCCAGGCGAACTACTCGATGGCGAAGCTCGGCATCCACGGCTTCACCCAGACGCTCGCCGCCGAAGGCAAGAAGCGCAACATCATCGTCAACACGATCGCGCCGATCGCCGGCAGCCGTATGACGGAGACGGTGTTGCCGAAAGAGCTGCTCGACGCGCTGAAGCCCGAGTACGTCTCGGCGCTCGTCGCGAAGCTCGCGCACGAGGGCACGGAAGACACCGGCGGTCTCTACGAAGTCGGCGGCGGGTTCTACTCGAAGCTTCGTTGGGAACGCACGAAGGGCAAGACCTTCCGCCTCGGCCGCACGATCTCGCCCGACGATATCGACGCCGCGTGGAAGACGATCACCGACTTCAAGGATGCCGATCATCCGGGCGGCGTCGCCGAATCGATGCAGCCGATCATGGCGAACGTCGAGGCCGGCGCGAGCAAGGGCGGCAACCAGTTCATCGATGTCGACGCGGCGCTCGGCTACAAGTATCCCGAGCAAACGTCGTCGTACGACGAGCGCGATGTGGCGCTGTACGCACTCGGCGTCGGCGCGGCGAAGGATCCGAACAACGAAGCGGACCTCGCGCTCGTTTACGAAATGTCCGGCAAGGGCATGAAGGTGCTGCCGAGCTTCGGCGTGATTCCCGCCATCAACATGGTGTTCACGCAGGCGAAGAACGGCATCAACGCGCCGGGCCTGAACTTCGGCCTCGATCGCATCCTGCACGGCGAGCAGTACACGGAAATCCTCCGCCCGCTGCCGACGCACGCGAAGCTCACGACGAAGGCGACCGTGAAGTCGATCTTCGACAAGGGCAAGGGCGCGACGGTCACGACCGAATTCGCGAGCTACGACGAGACCGGCGATGTGCTCGTGAAGAACGAGGTCACCACGTTCGTGCGTGGCGCTGGTGGTTGGGGCGGCGAGCGCGGCCCGTCGGTGGAAGTCAACGTTCCGCCGGATCGCGCGCCGGACAAGGTCGTCGAGCAGAAGACCGATGAAAACCAGGCGCTGCTCTATCGCCTCTCGGGCGATTGGAACCCGTTGCACGCGGATCCGTCGTTCGCGAAGAACTTCGGGTTCGAGAAGCCGATCCTCCACGGCTTGGCCACGTACGGCTTTGCCACGCGCGCGGTCGTGAACGCGTTCGCGCCGGAGCAGGATCCGCGGTTCGTGAAGAACATCCGCGTGCGGTTCGCGGCGACGGTGCTCCCGGGCCAGACGATCGTGACCGAGATGTGGAAAGAGGGTCAGAAGATCATCTTCCGCTGCAAGAACAAGGAAAAGGGCGAGGTCTGCATCTCGAACGCGGCGATCGAGCTGTGGACCGAGCTGCCGAAGCCGAAGCCGAAGGCGGCGCCTGCTGCAGCAACGCAAGCCGCGGCTGCCGTCCCGAACAGCGGCGACATCTTCCGCGCGATGAACGCGTTCGTGCAGGGCAATCCTGCGACGGCCGAGAAGGTGAAGACCACGTTCCAGTTCAAGCTGTCGGGTCCCGATAGCGCGTGGCACATCGATCTGTCGACGCCGCCGGGCAAGGTTACCGAAGGCACGGCAACGGCCGCATGCACGCTCGAGCTGAGCGATGCCGACTTCATGGCGATGGCTACGGGTCAGGCGGATCCGATGAAGCTGTTCTCGACGGGTAAGCTGAAGATCAGCGGCGACGTGATGGCGTCGCAGAAGCTCGGCTTCCTGAAGAAGATCACGCCGGAGATGGTGCTCGCCGAAACCAAGAAGCGCACCGGTGGCGGCGCGTCGGCTCCGGCCGCGGCTGCTGCGACGGCGGCGCCTGGCGTCGACGACGTGTTCACGGTGATCGAGGAGTACATCAAGCAGAACCCCGATCTCGCCGGCAAGGTGAACAAGAGCTACCAGTGGAAGATCGGTGATCACCGCTGGCTGCTCGATCTCAAGGGCGCCGGTGCCGTCAAGAAGGGCGAGGACAAGGCGGACTGCACGCTCGAGCTGACCGAGGAAGACTTCCTCGCGCTCACGCAGGGCAAGGCCGATGCGATGAAGTTGTTCACCACGGGCAAGCTGAAGATCAGCGGCGACGTGATGGCATCGCAGAAGCTGCAGTTCCTCTCGAAGCTCGATCCGTCGGCGGCGGTTGCAGCCGTGCAAAAGCGCGCGGCCGCTCCGGCAGCGGTGGCACCTGCGGCAGCGAAGGCTGCGGGCCCGGCGAACGCCGCCCAGTTCTTCGCCGCGCTCGACAAGCGCCTCGCGGAGAACAAGAACCTCGCTTCGGAAGTTCGCGGCAAGGTCACGTTCAAGGTGACCGACCCGGCGTTCGAGAAGACGTACGAGCTCGGCGGCGACACCGTCACCACGCTCACGATCAAGGATTCGGATCTGGCGGGCCTCGCGGCCGGCAATACGAAGTCGCTCTATCAACACGGCCAGCTGCGCGTCGACGGAGATGTTTCCGTCGCGCATCGCCTCGGCTTCCTCAAGGGTCTCGTCTAAGGAGAAATGACCATGGCTCGCAAAGTAAATGTCATCGGCGTCGGCATGGTGCCGTTCCAGAAGCCTGGAAAGTCCGAGGAGTACTACGTGATGGCGGAGAAGGCGGGTAAGGCCGCTCTCGCCGACGCGGCGGTGCCGTACAACGAGATCGGTCAGGCGTACGCGGGTTACGTGTACGGCGACTCGACGTGCGGCCAGCGCGCGATCTACCAGCTCGGCCTCACCGGCATCCCGGTGTTCAACGTCAACAACAACTGTTCGACCGGTAGCTCCGCGCTGATGCTCGGCGCGCAGGCCGTCGCCGGTGGGCTCGCGGAGTGCGTGCTCGTCGTCGGCTTCGAGCAGATGGAAGCCGGCGCGCTCCAGGCGAAGTGGAACGACCGCGCGAACCCGCTCGACAAGTTCGTCAACGTGATGAACGAGGAGCAGGGCTTCAACGGCGCTCCGCCCGCGGCGCAGATGTTCGGCGGCGCCGGTCGCGAGTACCGCTGGAAGTACGGCACCAAGAAAGAGACGTTCGGCAAGATTGCGGAGAAGGCGCGCCAGCACGCGGCGAAGAATCCGTACGCGCTGTTCAAGGAGACCTACTCGCTCGAGCAGATCATGCAATCGCCCGAGGTCTTCGATCCGCTGACCCGCTACCAGTGCTGCCCGCCGACGTGCGGTGCCGCTGCCGCGGTCCTCTGCAGCGACGAATTCGCGAAGAAGCACAACATCTCGAACCCCGTGTACATCGCCGCGCAGGTGATGACGACCGACTTCCCGTCGAGCTTCGAAGAGCACTCGATGATCAAGATGGTCGGTTACGACATGGCGAAGACCGCGGCGAAGAAGCTGTACGAGCAAGCCGGCATCGGTCCCGACGATGTCGATGTCGTCGAGCTCCACGATTGCTTCACCGCGAACGAGCTGCTCACGTATGAAGCGATCGGCCTGTGCAAAGAAGGCGAAGCCGAGAAGTTCATCTGGGACGGCAACAACACGTACGGCGGCGAGTTCGTGACGAACCCGTCGGGTGGCCTGCTCTCGAAGGGCCATCCGCTCGGGGCAACCGGCCTCGCGCAATGCACCGAGCTCGTCTGGCACCTGCGGGGCCAAGCGGAGCAGCGCCAGGTTGAAGGAGCGAAGATCGCGCTCCAGCACAACCTCGGCCTCGGCGGCGCGTGCGTGATGACGATGTATCGCCGCGACTGATTGTTAACGAACCGGTGTGATCTTCTCGACGAGCGGATAGTCCGGGCCCGCCGTCACGTGCAGGAAGTTGTTCGGATGCGTCTTGTCGGTCGACATCACCGACACCGTGGCCCTCCCGTTCGCGTCCGTCATCGCGACCGCGCGCTCGACGAGCGTGAAGTCATCGACCATGTACGACGCCTTGACGATCGCGTTCGCCTGCGGAGCGCCCGTCGCATCTTTCACCAAGACGGAGGCACCGATCCCCGAGGTCGCGAGCGTCACGTCCATCGTCCACAGCTGCGGATCCTGGACCGCCATGTCGGTGACCGAAACTCCATCGAGATTACTCACGGCGCTATCGAACGCATCCACGCTCGACGCGAGCAACGTCAGATCGACGGTCTCCGGCGTGTCTTTGACCGTGTGATAGAACGGGAAGTCGACGGCCGTCGTCACCGCAGGCGTGCCACCGCGATAGACGCCTTGGATGTCCGTCGGGATGATGCCGCCGAACAACTGCGGCACGATCTCGAGGCCGGCGTATTCGTAATAGACGTGACGCATGCCCGCATCGACGAGCGCGGTATCGAGCTTCGGTTGATTCGAGTGCGCGACCGCGGCGACGTCGGGGTCGAACGCCGCGGGACACTCGAAGTTGAACTCGGCCAAGATCGGCTCGGCGGCGACGATCTTGTGCTTGCGGTAATAGTCGTAGCCGCCGTAGAGCCCGATCTCTTCGCCGTCGTACGCGACGAACACTTCGGTGTAGTGCGGCTTGCCCCGTTGGATCCGGCGATGCGCCACTTCCAACAGCTCGGCCACACCGGCGCTGTTGTCGGCGGAACCCGTGAACCACGTGTCGTAGTGCGCGCCGAGCACGATCTGATCGCTGACCTCGCCGGGAATCACGGCCACGATGTTCGTGCCAGTGCCCGGCGTCGACGTTTCGGTCACGCCGATGTGCACGCTCACCGGCTTCGACGCGGTCAGCGCATCCGTGATCATCTTGCCGTCGTCGGCGCCGATCGTGATCGCGGGAATCACGTCGTCGCTCTCCCAGTCGTAGCGAACCGAACCGACCTGCCGCAGGTTGTCCTGCGCCGCCGACAGATACAGCATCGCGACCGCGCCGGCATCGCGCACGTTCTTCATCTGCGTCGAGCGGTGATAGCTCGAGCTGCGATAGACGAGCGCGACCTTACCGGTGAGATCCTTACCGGCGAGATCCTGCGGCATCGCATCGCCGACGTTGATCACGTCCGCATCGACGGTGCCGCTGCCACTCGCTTCGAACACGTCGAAGCCCGGCGACGACATCACGCCATCGATCGACAGCGTGAAGCTCGAGTCGGATAGCACCCAGCGCGGAAACTGAAACGTCTCGGTGTGAATGTTCGACAGGCCGAGCGCCATGAACTTGCCCTGGATGTACGTGGCCGCCATCTGGCCACCCATCGAGCCCGCGCCTTTTTCACCGAACGCGGCGAGCGAATCGAGCGTGGGCTCGAGCGCTTGCGGATCCGTCGGCTGCAACACCACGGGCGGATCGCTACACCCGACCAACGCCAATGCGAGCGCGGCTTTCATCATCGCGCGGACCTTACTCCGTCGACGTTACGAGAGATATCGATAAAGCGAGCGCACGCCGATTTCGAGCGCTTGCGCCGCCGCCTCGCGATCGCCGTCACAGCGCTCGACGGCAAGCTCGACGTAGCGCTTCACCAATTCGTCACGCAGCGTGCCGAGCGGTTGGATCGGTCCGGCCATCGTGGCGTCGAGCCACGCCCGTAGTCCGGACACCTCCTCGGTCTTCGTAGTGGCGACTACGTGCTTTGCGCCGAACCCGAGATCCGCCGCGCGGATCAGCTTCGAATCGGCAAGCACCGCGACGCGCCGCATCGTGGCCTTGAGCTCGCGCACGTTGCCCGGCCACGCGTGGGCACGGAGCGCCGCCGCGGCATCGTCCGTCAGCGTGTGCATCGCGAGCCCGAGCTGACTCTCGGCCTGGCGCAAGAACGCGTGCGCGAGGAGCACGACATCGTCGCCGCGATCCGCGAGGCCCGGAATCTCGAGCGTGACTTCGCGCAACCGGAACAATAAGTCTGCCCGAAATCGGTTTTCGGCGACTTCGACCTCGAGATCGCGATGGGTGGCGCAGATCAGCCGGAAGTCGACGGGACGCGGCACATTATCGCCGAGTCGTTTGACCTCGCGCTGCTCCAACACGCGTAACAGCGCGGCTTGCATCGCGAGCGGCATGTCACCGATCTCGTCGAGGAACAGCGTGGATCCATGCGCGGCTTCGATCAGGCCCACGCGATCGGTCACCGCGCCCGTGAAGGCGCCCTTGCGATAGCCGAACAGCTCGGCATCCAACAAGGTCGGCGCGACCGAGGCGCAGTTGATCGCGATCATCGGCTTTTGCGCGCGCGCGCTCGCACGATGGAGTGCGCGTGCGACGAGCTCCTTGCCCGAACCCGACGGCCCGTGCAGGAGCGCCGAAAGATCCGCCGCGCCGATCCGCTTGATCAACGCGCGCAGCTGGACGATCGGTTGCGACTCGCCGACGATTTCATCCTGCTGTTCGGGCTTCGTCTTGCGAACCTGCGCGAGCAACGGCACCGCGATCGCGGCGAGCAACTGCAATTCGCCGAGCGACCGATCGTCGACGGCAAACCGATCGTGCCGCGCCAAGAACACCGCGCCGAGCGTGCGCCCATCGAGCCGCATCGGCAGACACAGCGCCGAGCCGAGCTTCATCGCCGTGACCGATGGAATCGCGGCGTAGCGTGAATTCTGGGCGACATCGTCGAGTCGCAAACGCTCGCCACTGCCGAGCACGTCCTTCACGATCGTGTCCGACAACAATTCGCGCGCACCGTCCAACAACCCGCCATGACGATCGCGTGCCGCCGCGACGGAGTAGTTTTCGCCATCGCCCAAGATCAACGCGCCGAGATCCGCGTTCGATGCCGCGATCAGGCCGGTCAACATCTGTTCGATCGCACGCTCCGGCGAATCCACCGCCGCGAGCGCCGAGACCAGCTCTTCGATCGATCGCTCGCGCGCACGCTCCGATGCGATCGATTCGACCGCGAGCGCCAAGCCATCCGCGAGCAAGCGCTCGCCCGGAGCCAGTGCACGCCGTTCGCCCGTAGCGGCGAGCACGACATCCACACCTGCCTCCGTTCGATGCACGACGGCCCACCGTGCAGGTGCCGTGACAATGCGAAGGTCCGCTGCCTGATCACTACCGATCGTGGTGATTCGCTTGGTCAGCGGCACGCGCAGCGGAAACGCACCTGTAACAGGCACGATCACGAGCACGAAGTCCACGTCGTCCACACGTCGACTCTACTGCCAAGGTCGGCAGCGCTGCCATTGTTGGCAAACCCATCCTCAACGGGAACCACTATTTACGCGTGGCACAGGCGGTGCTCTAGCGGCCGCCACCATGAACAACGAATCCACCAAGCTCTCGCAACACACCACCTGGCTCTTCGCGATCGGCTCGATCGCCGCCGGCATCGGAGCCTCCTACGCGCTATCCGGCCTCGGGCAGAAAGTGACGGCCGCCGTGTACTTCGCGCTCGTCGCGATCGGCGGCTTCCTCTCGACGTACATGACCCGCGCGAAGACCGGTGGCGCGATCCTGTCATTCCTCGTCGGAGCGGTGATCGCAGCCGGCGGTTACTACTTCCTCGTGAAGGGCGTCGTCTCGGGTGCGACCACGGTCATGACCGACGCGGCCTCGGGTGGCCAAGCCCATTCGCAAGGCGTCCAGATGGGCGCGCAGATGGGCCAGACCATGGGCATCTTCGTCGCGGTGATCGTGTTCCTCGAGACGATCGTCGCCGGGATTGGCGGTGCCGTCGCGGGCTCGAAAAGTCGCGGCGCCGGCGGACTTGCCGCGCTGGGTGCCATGGCGAAATCGGCCCGGTAAATATTATTCGCTCGGGACTGCTGTGGAGGTGTTAGCGTCCGCGGCCGTGAACCCGCGCGAAGCGTCGATCGCAGTTGGTGACTACCAGCTCGAAGGACGTATCGGCGAGGGTGGTAGCGGTCAGGTGTATCGCGCGAGGCGTGGCGATCAAATCGTCGCGTTGAAGATCCTCGGCCCTGCGAGCGATCTCGACGACGCCGCGCGCGCACGCTTCACCCGCGAGATCGCGACGCTGTCGCAGATCGATCATCCGAACCTCGTCGCGATGATCGATCACGGCATCGATGCCGAGCTCGGTCCCTATCTCGTGTTGCCGCTGCTCGCGGGGACCAACCTGAGATCACTGGTCGGTGGTCGCGTGTGTCCCGAAGCAGCGACGCTGTTGATGCAACCGGTGATCGCGGCGGTCGCGGCCCTTCACGCCGCCGGTTACGTACATCGCGATCTCAAACCCGAGAACGTGATCGCGGCGCCCGATGGCACGGTCACCGTGATCGATCTAGGGCTTGCATGGCGCGAAGGCATGACGCGGCACACGGATACCGGCGCCGCCGTCGGCTCCGTCGGCTACATGGCGCCCGAACAGATCGAGGGCCGCGCGGTCGATCCGAAAGCGGATGTGTGGGCGCTCGGCGTGATGATCTACGAGCTCGTCGCCGGCAAGCGTCCGTTCGCGCGGCCGCGTCCGGCGGAAGAAGCCGCGGCGGCGTTGCTCGGGCAATGTCCGAAGCTGACGGCGGCGGATCGTCGGACCGGTGACGTATTCGCGAACACGATCGCGCGTTGCTTCGAGCTCGATCCGGCGAAGCGCCCGACGGCAGCGGAGCTCCTCGCGTCACTGCAGATCGATTGGACCGATCAAGCCGATCAAGAACGCGCCGCCGCGATCGCCGATCCGGTGGGCTACGTCGCACGCGTCGCGCCGTTTCGCGTCCGCCGGATCGAACGCACGGCACGTGAAGCGATCGACCGCGGCGCCGCGTTCGAAGCACTCGCGCTGTGCGATCGCGGCCTCGCCTACTCGCCCGACGACCCGGCGCTGCTCGCGCTGGTTCGCGATGCCGAGTCCGGCGCCGCGCGCACGCCGGTGGTCAAGCCCAAGAAGATCTGGCCGTGGATCGCCGGCGCGGTCGCCGGGATTACCGCGATCGGCGTGATCGCGAAGCTGACATCCTCGCCCGCACCCGATCCGTGGGGCGCATCGACAAGCACGACCTCCGCGCCAGTCGCGCCGGCGACATCGCAAATGACCGACGGGGACCGCAAGATGATGGGCAACTTCATCTCGGTGTTCGGTCGTGCGATGGACCGGCGCGACGGCACGGCCACGCCGGACTCCGACCGCGCGCTCGCGAAGGACATGGTCGGGATGTTCGGCGAGGTGATGGCACGCGGCGGTGGCGGCGAGCTGAAGATCACGCCGGATCCATACGCCGGGCAGCGCATCCCGACCTCGGTGCGCGGTTGGCTCGAACGCGCCGGAAATCAGGAACCTGCCGACGCGTTGATCAGCGTTCGCAAGGCGCTCGAGATCGATCCGGACTCCGCCGACGCGCATCAAGCGCTGTGCATCATGCTCGCCGCGAATCACGACACGACCGCAATCGCCGAATGCGACAAGGTTTTGACCGGACATCCGAGCGATGGGTACGCCCTCGCCGCTCGCGGTCGCGCGAAGCTCGACGCCGGCGACACCGTCGGCGGCAAAGCGGATCTCGCCGCGGCATGCAAAGTCGGCAAGAAGACCGCGTGCGAGTCCAAATAACTCGAGCGAGTCCGAAGTAAACGCACGCGCGACGACGTTTCGATGACTTGAGCATGGCGCGCTCGCTGCACTAGCGACGTGACATGCCGATCGAAACACATCCGTACGAAGGTTGGGACGACGAGCCCACTCACTCCGCGATCCGACTCACGCACAAACGCGTGCTCGTTGCCGAAGATGATCCGGACATGCGATCGCTCCTCGCGACGCGGCTCCGAGTCGCCGGGTGCGACGTGATCGAAGTAGCCAACGGCGAGCGCGCCCTCGACCTGCTCGCCGCGAGCTCCGTCGAGCCGGTGATATCGTTGAAGTTTGACCTCGCGATCATGGACGTGCGCATGCCGGGAATGTCCGGGCTCGAGGTCGTGTACTTGTCTAAGCTTTGGCAGTGGCCTACCGCAGTCCTCCTGATCACGGCGTTTCCCGACGCAGAACTGGTGGAAGAATGCGATCGCCTCGGCGTGAAAGTGCTCCACAAGCCGTTCCCGCTCAGTCAGATCACGAAGGCCGCACTCTCCACACTTCGCGGCGAAGCATGATCTGGCCGCTCGCGATCCTGACCACGCTCGCGATCGGCGCCGCGGATTACATCACCGGCGTTTCGATCACGTTGCTACAGCTGTTCTATCTCGGACCGCTCGTGGCAGGCACGTGGCTCGGCTCGCGACGGCTCGGCCTCGTGTTAGCGGTGATCGCGAGCACGTGCGTCGCCACGATCTCGTTTCACTTCGCCGACGACATCTGGCCGACCGCGTTCAACACCGTCGGTAGCGCCGGCGTGTTCTTGATCGTGGTGCTCGGCTGCGACCGCCTGCATCACTACGTCGAGCGCGAGCGCCGCCAGCGGTTTGCGGCCGTCGAGCAATTGCGTCACGCCGATCGCTTGAACGTGATCGGCGTGCTCGCCGCTGGTGTCGCGCACGAGCTCGGTACGCCGTTGAACGTGATCGCCGGCTACGCGGAGATGCTCGACAACAACGTCGGCCGCACGATCCTCGACCAGACCGACAAGATCACGCGGATCATCCAGCACCTGTTGGTGTTCGGGCGCCGCGCGAATCCCGGCGTCACGATCATCGATCTCGATCGGATCACCGTCGGTGCGGCGGAGCTGTTGGGATCGACCGCGAAGAAGCGCAACGCGCGGATCGACGTGATCACGACCGAGCCGGTTCGCGTGCGCGCGACGGGAACGCAGATCGAGCAAGTCGTCTCGAACCTGATCCTCAACGCGCTGCAGGCGATGCCGAAGGGCGGCACCGTTCGCGTGTCGACCCGAAAAGATGGCGAGTACGGCTGCATCGTCGTCGAGGACGAAGGCAGTGGCATCGCCGCCGCCGACCTACCGCGGATCTTCGATCCGTTCTTCACGACAAAAGACGTCGGCGAAGGGACGGGCCTCGGCTTATCCGTCAGCTACGGCATCGTGCAGGATCACGGCGGTTCGATCGACGTGACGAGCGAGCTCGGCCGCGGCAGCCGGTTCGCGGTCAAGCTTCCAGCGGCGTAGCAGCCCAGCGCTCGAGCATCCGATAGAGCGTCTTGCGCTCGATCCCGAGCACGCGCGCGGCCGCGGCCTTGTTGCCGTTCATCCGCTCGAGTACGTGCGCGACGTGACGCCGCTCGAGCTCTTCGAGCGAGCACAGCGGATCCGATGCCACCGCGCCCGGTTTACCTTGCATGCGCTCCGGCAGATCCGCGATCCGGATCGCATCACCGGTCGCGAGCGTCTTGGCATACGCCACTGCGCTCTCGAGCTCGCGCACGTTCCCTGGCCACGCGTAGCTCGCGAACACGCGCTCGACCTCCGGCGACAGCTTCGCACCGAAGTGCTTCGCCAACCGCACGGCATCACCGGGCCGCTCGCGCAACGCGGGGACCTTCAGCTTCAACACGTCGATCCGGAAGTACAGATCCTCGCGGAACGTGCCTTCGCCGACGAGTTGTTCGAGATCGCGATGCGTGGCCGCGATCACGCGAACGTCGACGGCAACTTCGGTATTGGAACCGACCGGCCGCACCGCGCGCTCTTGCAACACGCGCAACAGCTTCGGCTGGAGCTCGAGTGGCATCTCGCCGATTTCGTCGAGGAACAGCGTGCCGCCACGCGCTGCTTGGAACAGCCCCGGCGATTCGTTGACGGCGCCCGTGAACGCGCCCTTCACGTGACCGAACAGCTCGCTCTCGAGCAGCTGTGCCGGCATCGCCGCGCAGTTGACCGCGATCAACGGGCCATCCGCGCGACTCGAGGCCGCGTGAAGCGCGCGCACGACGAGCTCCTTGCCCGTGCCGCTCTCGCCCGTGACCAGCACCGGTGCATCGCTCGCGCCGAGCTTGTGGATCTTCGAGCGCAGCTCGACCATCGCCGGGCTCTCACCGATCAATTCCGACGGCGGCGCGAGTCGACGATCCGTATGAGCGGTCGCGCGTTCGATCGCGGAGATCAACGTGTCGATCCGGAACGGCTTCGGCAGGAAGTCGACGGCGCCCGCGCGCAACGCGGCGATCGCCACGTCCATCGATCCGAACGCCGTCATCAAGATCACCGGCCGGCGCCATGCCTTGCACAAGACGAGGCCGTCCTGCTCGGGCATCCGCATGTCGGTGATGACGACGTCGATCGCGTCTTCGGGAACGCTCAGCGCTTCGCTCGTCGAGGCACAGGTGGTGACGGGATAGTTATGATTCGTGAGATGCGTGCGAACCATTTCACGCATTGCGGGATCGTCATCGACGACGAGGACCCGGCTTTTGGAAAACGTGTCCATGAAACCTCCAGACGAGAAGTGATCGGGCGGGATGGGGCGCGATCAGCCGATCGGAGGTCCGCGTGGCAATACGGTCGCGATCGTAGGCAGCTCGCCGACGACAACGATCGGATCGATCTCGGCCGCTTCGCCGGCAGGCAAGACGGCCGATACCATCGGCTCTGGCTCCACGAAGAGCGGCAACGTATGAAACGTGCCGTTCCGGTGTCGGAGCGGATGATGGTAGTGCGGCGCGACCGAAACTCCGGACGCATGCGCACGGTCCCACGTATGGTTCTTGGTCGTCGAAACGACCAAACACCAACTCACCAAAAACGCCCACGCGATACGCATCGAACAAAACCAGGTTAGCACCCGTTTCCGTTCGACACAGTACCCGTGAGCGTTTGGAATGTTTCCTGTCCTGGAGACAGGATCCGTACCGGTACGTACTACTTCAGAGCGTCGTTAACGTTGTTCTCGATCTTGTCGAATGTCGAGTCGACGTCCTTCGTGAACGCGTCCCAATTCGCCTGAGCCGTGGTCTTCGCGCTGTCGATCTTCGTCGACAGCTCGGTCCGCATCGAGTTGATCGACGCGAGCGCATCCTTCGACTTCTGATCCGTCTTCGCCTCGAGCTCGTGGATCTTGATGTCGAGCTTCGCCAGGCGATCCTTCACGGTGATCGAGTACTTGTCCTTCGCCGCTTGGAGATCGGTGTTCGCCGCGGCCAGATCACCTTCGGCCTTGTTCAAGTCATTGGGCGTCGCCTTCTTATCGCCCATCGTCTTGTCGAGATCCTTCTGCTGATCCGCGACGCCTTCTTGCGTCTTCTTCACTTCGGCCGCGGCCGCGCCGGTATCGTCTTGCTTCTTCTTGCAGGCGCCAGTCGAGAGTGCAGTAGCTAGGATCGTGCAGTAGAGCATCGTACGCATGAGGTCTCCTTATTGAGTGCCCCAGTGGTTTGCAACGTGAGTGCCGGCTGCCACTCGCGTAAGTGACGCGCAGGCGTACTGCATAGCGTGCGAAATCGTCTACAAGAGCGTATGCGCACACGCTTGCGTGGGCTCTACACGTCGCTACCGCCGGTGTACTGGACGGTGTGGGTAGGCACGCTCGTGAATCGCGCCGGTGCGTTCGTCGCGCCGGTGCTCACGTACTATTTGACGGACAAACGTAATCTCTCGCTGACAACTGCCGGGCTCGTCGTCGCGTCGTGGGGTGTCGGCGCCGTGAGCGCTTCTCTCGTCGGCGGCATGCTCGCGGATCGGCTCGGTCGGCGCGCGACGATGGCGCTGTCGTTGTTCGGCGGTGCATCGATGATGCTCGTGCTGTCGCAAGCGTCATCGCTCGTCACGATCACGATCGCGACGATGCTCACCGGCTTCGTCGGCGATCTGTATCGACCTGCAGTGAGCGCGTTCGTCGCCGATGTCGTTCCCGTCGAACAACGCCAGCGCGCGTACAACATCCTCTATTGGGCGATCAACCTCGGGTTTTCGATCGCACCGGTCGCCGCCGGCATCGTCGCCACGTTTTCGTATCGCGCGCTGTTCCTCGGCGACGCGCTCACGTCCGTGGTGTTCGGTGCGATCATCCTCGCGCGCGTCCCCGAATCGCATCCCGATCTGGCGAATCGCAGCGCCGCCTCCGCGCGCGAAGTGCTGCGCGATCGCGTGTTCGTGCGGTTCTGGTTCTGCTCGTTGATCCTGTCGTTCGTGATGTTCCAGATGATGACTCCGCTCTCGGGCTGGATGGAGTCACAAGGTCACGGGCCGGGCGCGTACGGTGCCGTGCTCTCGGTCAACGGCATCGCGATCGTGTTGCTCCAACCATTCCTCGGCGAATACGTGAAACCGTGGAAGCCGCGCAACGTGTGTGCGTTGGCGGCGGTGTTCGTCGGCATCGGCTTTTCGCTTCACGGCGCGAGCGGCTTGCTCGTCATGCACGGCGTCGCCGTCGGCGTGTGGACGATCGGCGAGATGTTGAACGCCTCGGTCTCATCCGTGTTCGTCGCGAACCGTGCGCCGCCTCTTCTTCGCGGACGCTATCAAGGCATCTACGCGATGAGCTGGGGCGTCGCCGGCGTGCTCGCACCGATCGCCGGGCCGCACATCCTCGCGATCCATCCCGCGCTGTTGTGGGGCGGATGCTTGGTGCTCGGCCTGGTCGCGGCGATCGGCTATCGCTCGTTGCCCGACGACTAGGGGTCGCGGCGATCGCACCGCCCGTTCACGCACCACTGCGAGTCGCAATCCTTGTCGACATGGCAGGAGTCGCCCTGCTCGCTTCCATAGTGCTGCGGGGGTGTCACCCAGTGACTGCAGGCGATGCCACAACACACGAGCACGGCGATCCACAGCACGATCCACGAACGCTTGATCATAGAAATCCTTCGGCGGAACGCTCGGCAGGCGTTGGCGCGCGTGCGAGCAAGAGGAACATCGACGGGACCAGAAACAACGACAGCAACGTCGAAGACGCCAGCCCGCCCACCACGGCGAGCGCGAGAGGTTGATTTGCTTCGGAGCCGTGCTCGAGTGCGAGGGCCGTTGGCACGAGCCCGACGATCGTCGCGAGCGTGGTCATCGCGATCGGCAAGAACCGAGCGCGTGCGGCTCCGACGACGGCTTCGATCGGCGCGATGCCCGCGAGCAACCGGTTATTCGCTTCCGAGACGAGCAAGATGCCGTTCGACACCGCAATACCGATCACCATCAAGATGCCCATCAGCGCGGTGATCGAGAACCCCTGGCCAGCGACGAGCAGGGCGATCACGATGCCGACGAGCGAAACCGGGATCGTGAACAACATGATCAACGGCAGCCGCAGTGATTTGAATTGCGACGCCATGATCACGAACACGAGCATCACGGCCATCCCGAGAGCGAGGCCCAGGCCCGAGAACGTCGTGCGCATCAGATCGACCTGACCGACGAACGCGTACTTGATGTCGCGCGTCGACGGATCCTTTTTCAGCCGAGCTTCCAGCTCCGCCGCAGCCGAGCCGATGTCGCGATCCTCGGTTGTCATGAGCACCCGCGCGACTCGCCCCATGTGGCTGCGCTCGACGGAGACGGCTCCGATCGACCGTTCAACATGACCGTACGCTCCGAGCAACACGGGCTTGCCATCGCGCGAAAAGTGGATCGGCAGCGTCGATAGCGAGTTACTGTCGTCGAGGTGCGTGGTGTCGTAAGACGTGACCACGTAGTACGCGCGGCCGTTGTTCGCATCGACCCAAACGTTCGGCGTGTTGATGTTGCCCAGCGTCGCCTCGAGCGTGGTTTGCGCGGCATCGCGCAACGAGCTCCCGACGAGCCCGACGCGCTCGCGATCGGTATCCACGCGGAGCTCTGGATAGTCGAGCTGGAGCGATGACTTCACATCGCGAATCCCGGCGACCTGGCGCGCAATCGCGGTGATCCTGCGAACCTTCTGATCGAGCTCTTGCAGGTTGTCGCCGTGAAGCTCGACGACGATCGGCGCGGGATAGCCATTCGAGAACACGCTCGCGACGAGCCCACCCGGCGACTGCAGCACCTCGACACCCGGGAACCGCCGCGTGAGGATCTCGCGTGCCTGGTTCGCGATATCGGTCTGCGACAGCGTGCGCTCTTCGGGTGGCGCGAACGCCAGGCGCAAGAACCCGGTATTCGGCGCGACGTTCGGACTCGCGAGGAGGCTGCGCTGTGCCGTCGGCATGCCGACGTTCGTGACGACGACCTCGATCGTGTGCGGCGGCAATTCTTGCTTCAACACGTCCGCCATATCGGCCAACTTCTGCGACGCGACCGGCACCGACGTGCCGGCAGCGAACCGCACCGAGATCGCGGCCATGCTCTCGTCGATGTCGGGGAAAAACGTGCTCGACAGCCGCGAGGCCGCCCATCCCGCGACGAGGATCAACGCGAGCGCGGCCACCACGACGGCATGGCGGAGTGGGACCACGCGGCGCAGGAGGTTCGCGTAGCCGCTCGCAACGCGATCGATGACTCGGCGGAGCGCGTCCGCGATCCGATTCGGACGATCCTCGCCCATGAGGAAGCGACACGCGACCGGCGTCACCGCGAGGCTGACCACGAGCGCGGCGACCATCGCGACACCGACGGTCAGCGCGAGCGGGGCGAACAGCTTCTTCGCCAGCCCGGCGAGCAGCAACACCGGCGTCAGCACCGCGAGAGTACACAGCGTCGAGGCCAATACCGGCAATGCGATCGAACGCGCGCCGTCGAGCACCGCACGCTGGAGCGTCATGCCCTCGTGGCGATGACGGTGGATCGATTCGAGCACCACGACCGACAGATCGACGAGCGGCCCCATCGCGAGCGTGAGCCCACCTAGCGTGAACGCGTTGAGCGTCTCGCCCATCGCGTACAACACGACGAGCGTGATCGCGAACGCGAGCGGTATCGCGATCGCAACGATCACCGTGCCGCGCGCGCTCTGCAAGAAGACCAGGATGATGATCGCGATCAGCACGAGTGCCTGCACGACCTCCTTTTTCATGCCGTGATAAGCGTTGCGCACGTACTGCGACTGGTCGAAGTAGACCTGCACGTGCATCCCAGCTGGGAGATGCTCGATGCCGGCGACGAGCTGCTTCACTCGATCGACGATCTCGATCGTGTTGCCACCGGGGATGCGCAGTACGTTCAGGTAGACCCCACCCTTGCCATCGACGGAGACCATCTGCGTGAGCGGGACACCGCCATCGCGCACGTCGGCGACATCGCGAATGAGGACCGGCTTGCGGTCGATGACCTTGACCGTCCCTTCGCCGATCGTCGCGACCGCCTTCGGCACGCCATTCGTGTAGACGTTCGCGTCGAGCTTCGGCGAGATCAGCTCGCCCGATGGCAAGAGCGCGTTCGATTGCTGGACGGCGGCGGCCACATCTTCGGCGGTGACGTGGCGGGCTTGCGCCTTCACCGGATCGACGACGACATTGATCTGCCGGACCTGCCCACCATCGACGGGCGCGCTCCCGACGCCATCGATGCCCTCGAGCAGGGGCTCGATGTTGTTCTGCGCGTAGTCGTAGAGCTGACTGCTCGAGAAATTGTCACCGGTGACGACGACCTGACAGACCGGCGCGTTCGATGGGTCGTACTGGAGGACGAACGGCGGCAGAAGGCCCAGCGACTTCGGCGCACCCGCCATCGCAAACGCTGCCTCGGACTGGACCAACGTCTGCGCGGCCGTGAGATCGGTGCCCCACTTCAACCACACGTAGAGTAGTGCGAAGTTGTTGCGCGAGACGCTCTCGACGTGATCCACACCCGGCGTGGCCGCGACGAAGCGTTCGATGCGCCACGCGACCGCCTTTTCGACATCCTTTGCGGCGAGGCCGGGCGCCATCTCGCCAATGATGAGGACCGGCGGAGTGAGCTCGGGAAACGTGTCCACGCTCATGCGCGGTGCGACGACGAGCGCGAACGCGAACAGCGCGAGGCTGATCGTCAACACCGCGATCGGGTTGCGGAGGGCAACTCCGGTCATTTCTGCACCAGCTGGCCTTCGACTCGCGCGGCGACATGCTCGCCGTCACCGAGTGTCGAGCGACCTTCGGTCACGACCTCGCTTCCCGCCGGCAGCGCCTTCGGATCCAGGTACAGCATGTCGCCACGCTCGCCGAGCACCGTCACCGTCTTCGCGTGCGCGACATCACCGTCGACGAGATAGACCGACGCGCGGGTGCCTTGGACCGCGGCCGCACGGACCGGCAACTGGCTCGCCGCGATCGGCGCGCCGACATCGAGCGTCGCGACGCCGGTCACGTTGACCGGAAGCTCGTGGTTCGCGTTTTCGAGATCGACTTCGAAGTGCACGGTGCGGGTCGCGAGGTCGGCGCTCGGCGTCCGGCGCTTCACGGTGCCGGTCAGATCGCGATGGATCGAGTCGATATGGAGCGCGACGGTCGCACCCGACGCGACGACATCGAAGTCGTTCTCCGGCACGTCGGCGGCGAACCGGACCGTACTGCGATCGGAAACGGTCACGATCGTCGCACCGGGATGGACGAACGAACCCGGATCCGCCGACCGCGTGATCACCTCGCCATCGAACGGGGCGCGCAGTACGCAATCTTCGACTTCGAGCGCCATCGACGATAGATGGGCACGCTCGGCCGAAAGCTGTTCGGTTTCCGCCACGCTCACTGCGTGCTTCTGCTCGACATCGTCGGCGGAGACGTAACCGTGCTCGCCGAGCTCGGATAGCCGTTTCGCTTGGCTCGCGAGCGCTTGCTGCTGGGCATCGAGAGCGCGCGCCCGCGCGGCAACCGCGGCACTCGAGCTGCGCGCATTGCGGCAATCGAGCGTCGCGAGGACCTGCCCTTTCTTGACCTCGGCGCCCGGCCGCACGGCAACCGTCTCGACGTACGCGGCGATGAACTGCGGACCGACATTCGCTTCGTTCCACGACTCGAGTGTGCCGACGTACGAGCGCTGCGCGCGAAACGACGCCTGGGTCGCGCGGATCGCCGAGACAGGGCGCGGTGCGTCGGCGAGCGCGACCTCACTCCGCCGGCCATCCGCGCGATGAACGAGGCCGACGATCGTCAGTGACACGGCGACCACGCCGATCGCGACGGCATAAAAGAGTGGATTGCGATTCATGGGATCTCCTGTGCGAGCGCGTGAGCGAGCACCGCGCGCGTGCGTTGCTGGTCGAACGTGCCGACCGCGAGTTGAATCTCCGCGTCAGTGCGGAGGGCTTCGGCATCGGCGAGCTCGACGCTCGTCCCGACCCCATTCGTGAACCGAGCTTCCGCTTCGTCATCGTTGGCACGAGCGGCATCGGCGGATTCCTGGAGGCTCGCGATCGTGCTGTCCGCGGTCTGCGCTGCGATCAACGCATCGCGCACTGCGCCGGTGGTCGCTTGATCGATCGCCGCGATGTCGGACGTGCGAGCGAGCTCGTCGACGCGGGCCGCATCCTCCGAGCGGGATACCGTGGCATCGAAGACCGGCCACGACAGCACGAGGCCGACATCCCAGTTCGCGACCGACGGCACCCACCCGTCGCCCGACGGGCTCTCACCCGACGAAGGCGTGGCACCGCCCGCCATGCCGAACAGCGATGCCGTCACGAACAAGCTCGGATGCAACCGCGTTGCGAGCTCGTGCGTACGCGCGCGTGCACGATCGAGCTCTGCACGTGCGGCGGCGAGCACGGGTGAAGCGGCACGGGCGCGAGCGAGCGCATCGCCGAGCGCGGGCAGCGGAGGGAGCGTCGTCGTCGGTGCGATCGTGTCGACCTCCTCGTCGATATCGCCGATCGCCGTCGCGAGCGTCACGCGAGCTTCTGCAAGGTTGTCTTTCGCACGCACGAGTGCGACGTGCGCACGCGCGAGATCCGCGGTCGCGCGCTTCACCTCGATCACCGGGCGCATGCCGACTCGCACGCCGTCCTGCGCGAGTTGGAGATGCACTGTCGCGCGCCGATCGGCGGCTTCGGCCGAAGCGACAACTGCCTTCGCTGCTTCGGTCCCGTAGAACGCGATCTCGACATCGCGTTCGAGATCGAGCTCTCTGGCGCGCACGTCGTCGGTCGCGCGCGAGACATCGGCATCCGCGATCGCTCTGCGTGCGGAGATCCGACCGAAGTCGAACACCTCTTGACTTGCACCGATCCCGACAAGCGTCGAGGCCTCGGGATGCCACGATGTCGACGAGGTCGCCGGTGTCGAGCTGATGCGATAGAGCGCCACGTCCTGGACGCCGACATCCGCGCCGGTCGTGTTATTCGCCGTTGCCGCGAACAGCTGCGCGGTGGCACCGACGCGAGGTAACCACGCACCTTCGACTGCATGCGCATCCAACCGACGTGCGGCGAGCTCGGCGCGTGTTGCCGCGAGCGCGGGTTGATGATGACGTGCGTATGCGATCGCGTCCGCCAATGTGAAGTCGCGCGCGTGCGCGATCGCGGGAACGCACGCGATCAAGAGAGTCCATCTTCGAAACACATCCGCGAACGACGTGACTCGTTCGTGGTTGTTCACACTTATTTTTCAAAATCGTCGAGGACTTGCGAGTTGCAACGGGTGTTGCAGATTCCTCGACGCGTCTTGCAACGCTTCGATCACCACACGAGGCGCTGTACCCCGACCGCGACGAGACCGACGACGACGATCGCGAGAATCGGCAACGTGAGACGACGCGCGAGCTCGCGGTTGTCGGACACCTTTGCCGCGAGCGGTAGATTCACCGCGGCGCTCACGAGCGTCGCGAGCACGGCGCCCGTACCGGCGACGAACGGTGACACGCTGCCGTGCGTGGTTACCGCCCCGGCAGAAGCGACCGCGCTCGCACTCGACAACATGCCGCCGACGAGTGACACCGCGTAAAAGCCGACTTCACCGAGCGCGCGCTGTGCGAGAGAACCGGCGACTTGAAGTGCGAGGAACAACACGCCGTAGCGCAGCGCGGACGAGAGCGAGAACGGCGATTCGAGCGGTAGGGACGGCGGCACCGCATCGGCGGGTGTTTTGCGCCGCCAACTCGCGACCGCGAGACTCGCGAGCGCCATCGCACAGAACGCGGCGGCGCCGTGCAGGAACGCCGTCGGTGCGAGGACGAGCAACACGACGCCGTTGCGCAGGATCATCGCGGCCGTGGCGAGGAACGTGCCGCGCATCGTCGTCATCGTGAGTGCACCGTGGGCCTCGCGATCGCGGCGCGCGAGCTCGGTCACGGTCACGGTGCTGTTGACGATGCCGCCGAGGAACCCGGTCATCTCCACGCCGCGCGCTCCGTAGACCTTCAACAAGATGTAGTTCGCGAAGCCAATGCCGGCGATCAAGAGCACGGTCAGCCAGGCACTGCGTGGATCGATCAGATCCCAACGATCGATCGTGCCCTCGGGTAGCGCGGGATATACGACCAGCGCGAGGATCGCGAGCGCGATCGCGGACCGGAGCTCGGTGTCGCTGAGCGCTTTCGAGAACCCAGCCATCGGCTCCTTCCACGCGAGTAGCGCCGCCGTCACCACCGCGAGCGCGGCCGGAGTGAGCGTGTGGCCGATGCCGCACAGGATGCCGCCGAACCCGGTCACGAACAGCGCCGCGCTCGTCGTGAGCTCGAGCCCCTGGTTCTCGCGCAACGACTGGATGTTGAGCAGGACCACGATCAGGGCGAGAAAGCCCAGGCTCGCGTACGCGTAGCCGGCGCCGAGCAGGCCACCGAGCGCACCGATCAAGGCGGCGCAGCCGAACGTGCGAAGACCAGCTTCTTTGCGACGGTGCTCGCGTTCGAGGCCGACGAACAGGCCGATCGCGAGGGCGAGCCCTAGACGCTCGAGCGTGGGTAGGTAGACGAGAGAGAGTGACGCGTTTTGCAATGGTGGTCTCGCATTTCGCAACGGCTGCTAGAGGTAGAAGATCAACCAGACCAGCAGCAGCCAGCACAGGACGAGCAGGACGGCGTCCTCGAAGCTGATCGGTTGATGGCGCGAACGCATGAGCGTTCGAAGAGAGCACCGCGCATGCCACGAGGTGCTAGATACGAATCATGCGCGTCTGGCCGATCGCACTTCTCGCAACGTGCGTCGGGGCACCGATCGCGCTGGCGCTCGTCGAGCTCTCGCGCGATCGAGATGCCGCACTCGACGCGTTCGCCGCCGACAAGCTCGCGGACTTGACCGAGTCCGCGCAGGATCTCGCCGGCAATCTCCAACGCGTCGGCGATGACCTGACGCTCGCGGCGGAGCTCCCGGATCATGGCGATGCCGCACTGGGCGCGATCGCGAGCGTGAAACGTGCGTATCCGGTGATCGACGTCAAGGACGCGACGGGACAGCGGCGCCATGTCGCCACGTCGCCGAAGCTGGCCTCCGATGCGGCGGTGGTGATCGATCGGATGTTCGAGGCCGCGGCGGCCGCGCCGAACGAGCTGCACATCTCGTCGGGGCTCAGCACGCGCGATGACGAAGCCGCGTGGTACCGCGTGTTCGCGCGTCAGACGCTCGACGGTAAGGCGGCGGCCGCCGTCGTCGACATGCGCGAGGTCGTCATCCCACCGCGATTGCTCCACACCGGTTCGCAACGGCTGCTCGTGTTGTCGGCGCACGGTGTCCCGGCTCCGATCTCGGATCCGGGCATGATGAAGCTCACCGATCCGGTGCTGACGAGCCTCGTCGCGCGCGCGGTCGCACGGCAACCGGGGACGGAGCGGTTGTCCGCGCGTTCGGCCGAAGAGCTCGGTCTGCCGCACAGCGATGCGATCGCGGCTGTCGTCCCGCTTCCGATCGACAAAGGGCAACCGTGGGTGCTCGCGCTCGTCGCGTCCGCGCAATCGCTCGACGCGCGTCATGCCGCACTCACCCGCCGGTTGGTGTTCGGTGGGATCGGTGGGCTCGCCCTGCTCGCGCTCGCGACCGCGTATGTCGTTCGTGTCTCGCGACGCGAACAAGAGCTGCGCGAACGCCTGCGAGCGGAGGCTCGCCTACTGCGCAGCGAAAAGCTCGCGACTGCGGGCCAGTTGTCGGCGGGAATCGCGCACGAGATCGGAACCCCGCTCGGCGTGATGCGAGGGCGCGCGGAGATGGCGATGACACGGCTGGGCTCCGATCACGCGGAGGCGCCGGGTCTGAAGGTGATCGTCGATCAGGCGGATCACGTCACTCATCTCATCCAGCAACTCCTCTCGTATGCTCGCCCGGATGCGACGCGCGCCCGGCAGATCGAGCTCCGCACCATGATCGATTCCGTGGTGGAGCTGCTCGCGACCGAAGCGCGGCGCAAGCACGTGACGCTCCATCGCAACGAGTGCTCGGGGCGCGTGTTTGCCGATAGCGGTCAGCTCCAGCAGGTGCTGGTCAACGTCCTCATGAACGCGATCGATGCGTGCGATGACAACGGCCGCGTCACGATCGGCGCGACCGCGGTCGATTCGACGATCGCGATCTCGGTCGCCGACACGGGATGTGGGATCAGCGACGAGGATCGCCCCCACTTGTTCGATCCGTTCTTCACCCGCAAGAAACGCGGCAAGGGCACCGGGCTCGGGCTGTGGGTCGTCGCCGAAATTGCCCGCGCGCACAAGACCGAGATCGAGATCGAATCCGAGCTCGGGCGCGGCACCACGTTCCGGCTGCTGTGGCCGGTGGAGAATCAGGCATGATCTTGATCGTCGACGATCATGTCGAGATGGCGCGCATGCTCGCGGAACACCTGACCGGTCTCGGTCACACGTGCACCGTTGCGGATTCGGGGCAAGGCGCGATCGCATCGCTCGACACACGAGTACCCGAGTTGGTGCTGACCGATCTGCGCATGGCGGACGTCGACGGGTTGGACGTGCTCGCTGCCGTGCACGCGATCGATCGAGACGTTCCCGTGATCGTGATGACCGCGTTCGGCTCGGTCGAGACCGCGGTCGAAGCGATGAAGAAGGGCGCCGCGAACTATATCGTCAAACCGATCCGGCTCGACGAGCTCGCCCTCCATGTCGAGCACGCATTAGACCAGCGCCGGCTGCGGGCGGAAAACAAGCGCTTCCGCGCAGAGGTCCGTGGCCAGCTCGGAAATCTCGTCGGCACGAGCCCCGCGATGCGGCGCGTGTACGAGCTGATCGATCGTGTTGCACCCTCCCCGGCTGCGGTGCTCGTGCGCGGCGAGAGCGGGACGGGCAAAGAGCTCGTCGCGCGGGCAATTCATGATCGCGGGCCACGCCACGAGCGGCCGTTCGTCGCCGTCAATTGCACCGCGCTGCCGGAGGCGTTGCTCGAGAGCGAGCTGTTCGGTCACACGCGAGGCGCGTTTACCGGCGCTGCGGCTGCGCGGACCGGCCTGATCGTCGAAGCGAGCGGCGGCACGCTGTTTCTCGATGAGATCGGCGACATGTCGGCGACGCTGCAGACCCGCCTGTTGCGGGTGTTGCAAGAAGGCGAGGTCCGCGCGGTCGGTAGCGATGCGTCGCGTCATGTCGACGTCCGGATCATCGCGGCAACGCATCAGGATCTCGAAACGCGGATCGAGCGCGGCGAGTTTCGCGCCGACCTCTATTACCGGCTCGATGTCGTGCCGATCACCGTGCCTCCACTTCGCGATCGCCTCGACGACATCCCGCTCCTGGCGGACCACTTCCTCATGCGCGCCCGCACGCGCAATCCACATACGGCTGTCGAACAGCTCGCGCCGGATGTGATGGCCGCGCTTCGCCGCCACGTCTGGCCCGGCAACGTGCGCGAGCTCGAGAACCTGATCGAACGGCTCGTCGTGATCGGCACGCATGCCACGGCCAGTCTCGAAGAGCTAGCCGAGCTCGCGCCTCGCGTTGTCGAGCGCAGCACGCGCTTCAGTCTCCCGCGCGACAAGCTCGCGACGTTACGCGAGGTCGAGGAGGAGTACATCGAGTGGATGATCCAGCAATGCGCCGGTAACAAGACGCGCGCCGCGGATCAACTCGGCATCGATCCGTCGACGCTGCACCGGCGCCGCGCGAAGCACTAGCGGCAGGCGAGCGCCACGGTGCCCGAGCCGCCGAGCGACGTCGACCAGGCCGCGGTCGCCGAACCATCGAACGTCACCGTCAGCGACGCGCCACCGAGGTAGTGATGCGTGAGCGAACCGGTCGGGCACGCGCTGACGCACTTCGAGAGGTTGACGTCGTTCGAGCGCTCGGCCGATGCGGTCGCGTTCGAGAAGTCGGTCTGCCAGTGACCGTTGATCGAGCCGCACGTCGTCGACGGATCCCAGGTCAGCGTGTAGTTACCCGAGTGATCGATGTCGTTGCCGAGCGGGCCGATGCCCGTGCCCTTCGACTGCACCGTCAGCGAGCGTTGCGTGCCGCTGATCGCGTAGACCGCGGTCGCGTCGATATCGAGCACGGCGTTGTTCACTTCGAAGCCGCTCGCCGTCGCGTGGACGTCGATCGCGCCTTGCGGCGACACGTCGAGCGCGAGGTTCAGCGTGCCGGTGACATGCACGAGGCCGCGCGGGCCGCTGCAATCGTTGTAGGTGACGACGAGGTTCGCGCCATTCGCGGTGACCTGCGCGCACGCGTTCGGCCACTTCGCGTTGATGTTCGCGGCAACGGCAACGGCGATGTCGGCGCCCGTCAGGCTCGACGTTTGCGCACCGTCCATGTTCGCGGCGAGCACGTCGCCTTCCGCGCTGACCGAATCTTCCGAATCGACGGCGCTCTCCGCGCTGTCGGTGTTGTCCGACTTGTCCCCGCGCATACAACCGGTACCGATAAGCGAAGCGAGAAGAATGACTTTCGTGAGCTGCATGCCTCGGACATAGAGCAACCGGGATGCCACGCCTAAGTCCTCGTTCCGTCGAGGATTGGCGGTACGCACACATTCCACCGACCGGTTTTCGGCCGGAACCTGGAGGTACCGGCTAGATGTGGGATACGAGCTCGATGCGGTTTCCGAACGGATCTCGCACGTGGCCACGCCGGACGCCCGGTTGATCGAACGCCTCGGTGAAGTCGACGCCGGCGGCGGTCACGCGGGCGATCAACGCTTCGAAGTCATCCACGATCAACGCGGCGTGCGCCTTCACGAGCGGCTTCATGTTCGGTTCGAGACCGAGGTGAATGCCTTCCGCGAACCACATCCCACCCCGCGCACGCATCTGTTCGGGCTTCGGCACTTCATGAAAGCCGAGCACGTCGCGATAGAACGCCCGCGCCGCCGCTTCGCCATCCGGTGGAATCGAGTACTGCACGTGATCGATGCGTACGACCGCCATGGCGCTTGGATTACCGGCCCTTCCATTTCGGTTCACG
Organism: Kofleriaceae bacterium; assembly: GCA_047600425.1. Lineage (GTDB taxonomy): Bacteria > Myxococcota_A > Polyangia > Haliangiales > Haliangiaceae > JABFXX01. The sequence goes on from JASGLC010000001.1 coordinate 2,384,864, forward strand.
CTTTTCGAGGAACGCCGCGATGCCTTCGCGCGCATCTTCGAGCCCGAGCACGCCGGCGAGCTCGCCTTGGAGATACGACAGCGCTTCGCCGTGCGGCATGTCGGCCGCGCGATAGAACGCCTTCAGGCCGCGCGATACGACCGCCGGACTACGCGCCGCGATCTCCTGCGCGAGCGTCATCGTCAGCGGCTCGAGTTGATCGATCGGCACCGCGCGATTGATGAGGCCACACTCGACCGCTTCGGCGGCCGACAGCTTCTTGCCGGTCAACATCATCTCGAGCAACTGCTTGCGGCCGACCGACCAGATCAGCTCTGCGGTGATCATCATCGGCCACAGGCCCACGGCGATCTCGGTCGTACCGAACTGCGCGGTGTCGGCGGCGATCGCGAGATCGCAGGCCGCAACCAAGCCCATGCCACCGGCGAGCGCGTGACCGTTGACCATCGCGATGATCGGCTTGCCGCACGCGTGCATCGCGCCGAACAGCTCCGTGAGCGTGGCCGGCGCGACCGCACCCGGCTGACTCATGCCCGCGAGGTCACCACCGGCGGAGAACACCTTGCCGGCGCCGGTCAGCACGATCGCGTTCGATTCGCAGCCGCGGATCGCGGCGAGCAGCTCGCCACACATCTGCGGGCTGATCGGATTGCGGCGATCGGGGAGATTCAACGTGATACGCAGGACCGACGTATCGCCCTCGACGAGGATCGTGGCGTAACCCGACATCGGGCCTGTGTATCATGCAACGCACGATGCAGCGGAGTGTCTCTTGGCCGTGAGGCTCGCAATCGCAGCTGGGATCGCCGCGATCGTCGCGTTGGTGATCTTCCTCGCGCATTCCACCGAGCCGAAGGGTCCGTTGGTCGCGACGGATCCACCGCCGCAGATTCCGCGCGTCCCACCGAAGGCCGAGCTACCGAAGATCGATCACGTGCAGAAGCTGTCGAAGGGCGACCGCGCGGATCTCGCCGATCGGATCGCGGGTGCACGCGCGCGGGGCTCGGCAACGGCGCCGATGTCCGTCGGCAAGCCGCCGAGCCTGACGCCGGTGTCCGCGGGCTTTGGCGATCCGGCAAACCCGGACGCGACGAAGGACACGATCCGCTCGGCGATGCGCGAGGTGCTGCCGCTCCTGGCCGAGTGTTACAACCAAGCGGCGCCGCAGCTCCCCGAGAAGCATCTGCAGGTCGAGGCGAAGATCACGCTGACCGGCGACCCGGATATCGGCACGGTGATCGACGCTCACCAGATCACCGACGACAAAGGCCGCCCGATCCTGGCCAGCTTCGACGACTGCCTGCGCGACACCATGCAGCAGCTCGCACTTCCGGCGCTCGCGGCCGACAAGCTCGAGATCACGTACCCGTTCGTATTCAGCACGGACTAAAAGCGCGTTACGCTGTCGGCTGCATGCGAGCCGTCTTGGCGCTGTTGGTGCTCGGTGGGATTGCCCACGCCGACTCCAACGATCCGATCATCTCGCGCCTCGGCACGCATCTCACCGATGGCAGCGGCGGCTCGCTGACGATCGGCGACAACGTCGCGTTTCGCGCGCTCGCCAGCCAGCTCGGAACCGCGCTCGCGCCGCAACTGCTCACGCCCGCCGACACGCTCGGATTTTCCGGGTTCCAGATGAGCGTCGATTACGCGGCGACCACGATCGACAACAACGCCGCGTACTGGCGCGCGCTCGACAAGGCGCCGTCGACGTTACAGACCGTCGGGTTCTTCGCGCGCAAGGGCCTGTGGTTCCCGGTGCCGAGCTTCGAGTTCGGTGCGGGCGCCGTCCACCTCGTCGATTCGCACATCTGGACCGGCCAGCTCTACGCGAAGCTCGCGTTGCACGAGGGCTATCACGATCTGCCGTTGCCGAGCTTCTCGGTGCGCGGCGCGGTGTCGCGGATGATGGAGCAGCACGAGCTCGATCTCACGACCGCATCGCTCGATGTCGAGATCAGCAAACACTTCGGCATCGGCGGGACGTGGCGGTTCGATCCGTTCGTCGGCTGGGATCTGTTGATGATCATCCCGCGCAGCGAGGTCATCGACGGCACGCCGAACGTTGCCGGCGACGGGATGAACAGCTTCATCTTCAGCGATCAGGACAACATCTATCGCAACCGGATCTTCGTCGGCACGAAGCTCCAGTACTACGTCTTCCAGCTGACGATCGAGGCGCAGTTCGCGCTCGCCGGCACGAGTGTCGACGATCGCGCCGGCACGAACACCGCGTGCACGCCGATGGGCATGACGTCGGATTGCGATACGAAGGACATCGCGAAGGCGCAGACCACGCTTTCGGCGAGCGCCGGCTTCGACTTCTGACTACTGAACCGTCAGCGTGCCGGTGAAGCCGTGCGGCTGGCAGTAGAAGTTGTACGTGCCAGCGGTCGTGAACTTCAGGCAAACGTCCTGACCGAAGTCGACCGTGAGGCCCGGATCGACGCCGGTGCCGGGACGGACGTTGTGGTTCGCCGGCATCTGGAACTCGACCATATCGCCGACGTGTACGGAGAGCGTGGCGCCCGTCGAATACGTGTACTTCGTCATCTGCGCGGCATCGGCCGTGACCTTCGCCGGCGTGCCGGAGCACGTCACCTTCTGAACGGTGTTGGTGTTCGAACCCGAACCGGAGCCGGCGGCATCCTTCTTCGTGTCGGTGTTGCCGTCATCGCCGCCGCACGCGGTCAGCGCCAGGGCACATACAAATAAAGTCTTCCCCATGCCCGGCATCCTCTCACGTTCGTGTGAAGACACGGGGCAACCTGGGACAACTTCATTCTTTGTCATCGTCGGTTTGCGACGGCTTGGTCACCGGTTCGTCGTCGGTTTTCGACGCGGTCTTAGACGCGTGCTCTTTCGAAACCTTGCCGCGACGCGCGCGTGGCGTCTTCTTCCACTGATCGTCCGCCCGCTTGCTGCGACCGGGATCCTTCACCTCGTAGACGATGCACGATTGCCCCTTCTCGAGCACCGTGTCGTACGAGATCCGGTTGATCCGCGCGAGGTCGTGCGAGCCCATGCCGAACTTCTTCGCGATGTCGGACAGCTTCTCGCGCGCCTGTGCCACGTAGTTCGTACGCACGCGACCCGCGCGCTCTTCGGCAACGTCGAGATGCTCCGGCGATCCGCGCGTCACGACCATCAAGGCCGAGGGATCTAGCAGCTCGACTTGATGCTTCTTCGCGTCGAAGTCCATCGGCACGTAGGCCGCGAGGATCATCTTCGGATGGAGCTTGCCGTCGTCGTCGAGACCGTTCCACGTGCGGAGCTCGGACTGCTTCACGGCGAGCGCGACCGCGACATCCTCGACGGTGTCACCGGAGACCACGCGATAGAACACGCGCTGCTTGTTCGCGATCGCGAAGTCTTTATCCGGCAGCGGCACGATCAGCTGCTCGCCATCTTTCGAATCGACCGCGGAGCCCATGAGCTTCGCTTTCGCCTTCGCCTTGTTCTTCGCCTTGTCGGCATCCGACACGCGCGGCACGACGAGCACGGTGCCACCTTCGAGCTCGGCCTCGCGATCGACGCCGTTGAGCTTGCGCAGCTTGTCGAGCGACGTGCCGTACACCGTCGCGACATCTTCGAGCCGTTCGCCGTGGGCGAGGACATACGCGTCGAACCCGCTCCACTCGGATTCGAGCTCGGCCAGCTTCTTCGCGAATTCCGGCTTCGCCGCCGGCGGCACGCGCACCATGTAGCTCGCTTCGCCCGGTGGCGTGCGACCGCGACGGAGCTGCGGGTTCAAGCGCTTGATGTCGGCTTCACTCGCGCCGGCGACCTTCGCGATCATCGCGAGCGAGAGCGACGTGGGGACGGCGACTTCTTCCCAGGTCTCGGCCGGCGTGTCTTTGACATCGGCGTAGCCGAACACCGCGCGGTTGTGACCGACGATCGCCGCCGCGAGCACCTTCGGCGTGTACAAGCACGTCTCCCACGGCAACCCGTTCTCGTACTGGCAGAGCGAGTTGAAGTCGTTCGTGTTGTAGCGCGCGATCGATCGCAGCACGGCGCCGTAGCCGGCGTTGAACGCGGCGAGCGCGATCTGCCATTCGCCGAACCGCTGATAGAGATCCTGGAAGTAATCCATCTGCGCGATCGTCGAGCGCAACGGATCCTTGCGTTCGTCGACCCAGCGATCGATCCGCAGGCCGTAGATCTTTCCGTTCTGCGGCATGAACTGCCACAGGCCGAGCGCGCCAGCGTACGAGCTGTCCTCGTTGTCGTACGACGATTCGATCATCGCGTCGTAGATGAGGTCCTCGGGCAAGTGCGCCTTGCGGAGGTGCGACGTGATCAGCTCGCGATACCGACCTTGCGCGTTCAACCAGCTCGCCATGATCGAGTGGCCGCGCGGATCGTCTTTGTAGAAGATCAGGTAGTCGATCAGCTTGTCGGTCCAGGTGACCGGCAGATCGGGCATCTCGAGCTTGTCGAGCCACGCTTGATCGGGGCGGAGCTCGCTGGGGCGTTTCACCTTCTTCCCGACCCGGCCTTCGACGTGTGGCGCGGTGGGGGATCGCTCGTCGATCCACGGGTTCGCACCCGGCTTCGGAAACTGTTCGAGCTCGAACTCGCGGAGCACCGCGTCGGCGCGCGCACACGACTCGCCGGCATTGCAACCGCGAATGTTCCGGCGTTGTTCGAGATCTTGGTCGAGTGTGGGTTCGCCTGCTTTGACCGGCGGAACGACCTGCGCTCCCGCGTGGACATCGGGCGCTGGTGATTGGGCGGGTTGGGCGTGTGCGGCGCCCCCGAGGGCAGCCAGCAAAAGCAACCGACGCATGCCTGGAACATAGGCAACGTCAGAAGGTTTCACCAAGTTTTCAGGTTGTTTTTCAGTGGGCGCCTAGATCAGTGCTACTCTGGCGAGACCACAAGGAGAATGCCATGCCCGGAATGGGCGAGCTAATCGTCATCCTTTTGATCGTCCTCGTCGTGTTCGGTGCCAACAAGCTACCGGGTATCGGCGATGCGCTCGGTCGCAGTATCAAGAACTTCAAGAAGGCGTCCGCGGTGGACAATGACAAGGACGAGGTGGCTGACGCCAAGCCTGTCAAAGCCGTTGCGGGTGCTTCGTCCAAGCAGATCGAGGAAGGCGATGGTGATGACGGCGAATGGGAAGAAGTCGTCGTCCGTCGCAAGAAGAAGTCGACGTAGTTACTAGTTTGTCAGCCGCGGTTCCTGCTTCGCCAGGATCTCCGCCGCGTGCTGGCGCAACATCTCTGGCAGCGACGCGTCGTTCGAAAGCTCGACGAGCTCTGCCTGCTTCAAGGTGGTCGCGATGCGAATCGCGTCTGCCAGCGGCGTGGCCGGATTGAGGACGAGCGCACGCTTCACGGCGTGACGCACGGACCATCGGGGATGCGCCGCGATCTTCGCGAGGGCGTCGGGAACCGCCGGCCGCGCGGCCGCCATCTTCACGACGTCTTGCTCGGTGACGTGTGGATTGCCGAGCAGGATCTCGACCACGGCTGGATGCGGGTCGCGCACCATCAGCGTGAGCTTGTCGCGGCGATGCGTGCGCGCGAGCGACTTGCGTTCGCCCAACGTGAGCGGCTTGTCGGTCGGACGCAGCGGCCGCTCGGGACCGAGTTGCTTTTGCAACGTGGTCGGAATCGGTTGGGTCGGCGACGCCACGAGGAACAGGCGCGCGATCGCCGGCAGGTTCGCATCGACGGCGGCCTCGTAGAGTCGCTTGCGCGTGGCGTAGTTGAGCGCGGGATCGCCGACGGCGTGGGTGATGGTTTCGAGCGTTTCAATGGCGTCCGCATCGTCGACGTGGTGAGCGCGGTTGACGATCGCCGCTAACACCTCGACCCACGAACTGGCTTCGCCCTCACCGAGTGCGAGGGCGAGCGTCAGCGCACGCATTCGCGGGTCCCGTAGGGCCTTGAGGCGCTGGACGATATCGTCGGGACCCACCGTGAATTAGTGTGACACGTAGCGGGTTTGCTGCGCTGCGTGATAACGTCGGTTTGAAGGTTGGGCCATGCCGGAAACGCGAATCATCAAGCGTTACGCGAACCGAAAGCTCTACGACACGGAGCACAGTCGGTACGTCACCCTCGACCAGATCAGCGAGATGATTCGCAATGGCGACGATGTGAAGATCGTCGACAACAAGACCAAGGAAGACCTGACCACGGTCACCTTGGCCCAGATCATCTTCGAAGAAGAGAAGAAGCAGCGCAGCTTCCTGCCGCTCGGCGCGATGCGCAACATCATCCAATCGGGTGGTGAGTGGTTCGCGGAAGCGCAGCGTCGCGTGCAGTCGATCTTGCCGGGCAAGCGCGAAGAGCATGGGGATGGCGAAGCGGCCGCCCCGCACGAACCCGCCGCGCACGAAGGTGAAACGGACGAAGCGACCGAGAAGAAGCGCAGCCTCGCGGCGCTTCGCGAGTGGGTCGACCAGTCGAAGCACCGGCTCGAAGAGTGGCAGAACAACGTCGATGCGAAGGTGCGCGGCGCGATCGATGCGGTCTCGCACACGATCAATCCGTGGGGCGCGGTTCAGAAAGACGTGAAGTCACTGACCGATCGCATCGCGGAGCTCGAGGGTAAGTTGAGCGAGCTCGAGCAGCACGAGCAGCACAACGGCTCGGGCAACGGCACGTCCAAGTAGGGACGGTCGCAACTACGTCAACTTGCGATCGCGAAGTGCTCGGATTCGTTCGAGCACGGGGACGGTCGCAACTACGTCAACTTGCGACCGCGATGTGCTTGGATTCGTTCGAGCACGGGGACGGTCGCAACTACGTCAACTTGCTACTGCAGATCTTTGTCGAGACGCTCGGTCTTGCCGGCGCTGATGGTGACCGGGAACGTGTAGCGGTCGTCGCCCATCACGAACGTGATCTTGTGCTTGCCGGGTGCGAGTGCGAGCGACTTGCCGCTGATCGGCGTCGAGAGTCCGGTATCCGTGCTGTCGACGAGGATCTTCGCGGTCGGCTTCGACGTGATCACGAGATAACCCTTGCCGCTCGAATCCGCCGGCGCGCTCGACGACGTGGTCTTGCTCGAGGTATCCGGCATCGTCTGCTTCGTCGCCGACGAATTGCTGCTCGACGTCGTGCTCGGCGTGGTGGTCTTGGGAGTCGTCGATGACGTCGTGGTCTTCGGATCGCCATGCGCGACCGTCTTATCGTTCGTCGCGACCGTCGACGTGCTGACTCCGACGGTCGTCGTGCTCGTCGACGCCTTCGTCGTGTTCGACGTCGCCGTCGGCGTGGTTGCGGTCGTAGCGACCGAGCCCGAGCCCGAGCCCGTCTGCGCCGCCCCCGGAACCGACGCTGCCGCCGATCCCGTCGCTGCTGGCGTTGCGGCCGAACCCGTCGCGGAACCCGTGGCCGATCCAGTCGCTGCCGGCGCAGTCGTGGCGGAACCTGACGTCGCGCCCGAGCCATCACTATTCACCGCCGGCGCGATCTTCGGCGCCGACTCCAACTGACACTTGAGCGGCGTGGTCTTACCCGCCTCGAGCTTCACGTTGACTTCGCACTTCCCGCCTCCCGGACCCGCGAGCACCACGTGCCGCATGCCCGCACTGACCGGAATATCTTGGCCATCGATCACGGTGGCGACCTTCTTCTCGTCGACGAGAAGATCCGCGCTCACGCCTGCCGACATGCTGATGTGCACCGTGGCGATCTTCGGTTGGTTCGGCGTATCCGACGAATCACTGCCCTTATCGAGCACCAAGATCTTGAACAGGAAGAACCCGCCCAACACGAGCGCCGCGATCGCGACGCCGATCAAGATGTCGCGCACGAGCGTGGAGCGCTTGCCCTCGACGCGCGGTGCCACGCCTTCGACCGGCACGGCCGGTTGCTGTCCCGACGGATACTGACCGTACGCGTTCGGCGCGCCGTAGCCCGGCATCGACGTCGACGGATACGGACCCGGCCCGCTCGGATACTGGCCCTGTTGCGGATACTGCGGATACGGCTGCGCCATCTGCTGGCCGCTCGGCCGATAGCCCTGCTGCGGATACGGACCCGATTGCCCTTGCGGCATCTGCTGCGGATACGGACCCGACTGCCCTTGCGGCATCTGCTGCGGACCCGAGTGGCCCGATTGCATCGCTGCCATCGGACCCGATCCGTTCATCTGCTGCGGGTAGCCGCCGATCATCTGCTGCGGACCGGTGACGTTGACGCCCGGCGGAACCACCGGCGCGGTCATCCCGAGCACGGTCTTCGCCGGACCCGCGTTGTTCGCGAGCCCCGACTGCGCCGCGATGCTGTTCGGCGTGCCTTGCGGCGATTCACCATACGGCTGCTGGCCGTACGGATAATTCGGCGGCGGCGGCATCGGCGGTGCGCTCGGCGAGTTCGGCCGCGCGACACCCATCGACCCGCTCGGGCCACTCTGACCACCGGCCATCGCGACCGGCACTTCCTGCGGGCGCTGCGACGGTTGCTGCATCGTGGGTGCACGACCCGGCGGTGCTTTCGGCGGACCCTTCGCACCCGGTGCCGGCGGCGGAACCGTGGCCGGACGACCTGCGGCCGCGAACGCCGGCAGCGATGCCGGATCGACGCCATCGCCGAAGATCTCCGTGGGCGCTTCTTCGCCGAAGTCGTTCGAATCGTCGTCGGTACCGCTGCGCGCGGCCGGCCGACCTGCCGCCGGAATATCGGCCTGCGCGTTGTTCGCGATCGCTTGCTCGATGTCGTCGAACGACGGTCCACCGAGCGTGGTCGCATCACCTTCCGGCGCGGGCGCTTCGCCGAGCTGGCCGACGATGTCCTTATCGGCTTCCGCCGAGGGCACGCCACCGATCAAGCCATCGCGACCGATCCGCTTGTACTGCTCGAGCTGCGCGCGCTCGCGATCGATCTCGGTCAGGAAGATGTCCTTCAACCACGCCGACAGCGACTTCGCCGTGTACACGACGTCCTGACTCATCAGGTACGCCTGCAAATCGGCGAGCATCTCGCTACACCACTGATAGCGATCGTCGACGTCCTTCGCGAGCGCCTTCAGGATCACCTTCTCGACGGCTTCCGGAATCGCCGGATTGATCGAGCGCGGCGGCGCGATGTCGACGTTGCGAACCTTCTCCAGCGTCGAGAAATCGGTCTCGCCCATGAACAGGCGATCGCCCGTCAGGCATTCGTACAGCATGGTGCCGAGCGCGAAGATGTCGCTCCGGCGATCGAGCGGCAGGCCACGCACCTGCTCCGGCGACATGTAGCCGAACTTGCCCTTCAACACGCCGGCCATCGTGCGCGAGTTGCGCGACGTCGCCTTCGCGATGCCGAAGTCGATGACCTTGACCTCGCCCTCGTACGAGACGAGCACGTTTTGCGGCGAGCAATCGCGGTGCACGATCTCGAGCGGACGCCCGAGCGGGTCCCGCTTGCGATGCGCGTAATCGAGTCCCTCGAGGACCTTCGCGATGGAGAAACACGCCATCGGGATGGGCATCGGCTGCTTGATCTTGCGGAGCCGGTTCTGGATCTGGAGCAGATCCTTGCCCCAGATGTATTCCATCGCGATGAAGTGCGAGCCGTCGATCCGACCGAGCTCGAAGATCTGGCAGATGTTCGCGTGCGCGAGCTGACCCGCGATCTTCGCTTCATCGATGAACATCTTGATGAAGTCGCGGTCCTCGCCCATCGTGGGCAAGATCCGCTTGATCGCGATGATCTTTTCGAAGCCTTCGACGCCGTAGGACTTGGCTTTGAAGACCTCGGCCATGCCACCGACGCTGATGCGATCGAGTAGCAAGTATTTCCCGAATGGAACGGGCTGCCTCACCGATCAGACCTTACTATGGTTCGGACACTGCGGGCTAGCGGCGACACTCAGTCCTCACCGAGATCACGTTGGGGGCTAGCGCCCATGGTTGTTACACCGCGATGATCAGAAGCGACCGACGATTCCGACGAACGAGCCGGTTTCCGTCGAGGAAACGTATGGCGTCGCGTTGCGCGTGACACGCAGATATCCGCGCACTCCATCGTACATGCCGTAACCCGCGGTGAGAATCGCACCGACACCTGCGAGTGCGTTGAACCCGATCAACGTGTTCGCGGCGTGCGTGTGATCGGTGCCGGAGTTATCGCAGGTGTGATCGTCGTTGTGACACCACGAGTGGAGGACGACGTACGTCGTGATGTTCGCCGCGAGGAACGCACCGAAGATGCTGCCGATGACGATCGCTTTCGTCGTCTCGCCGTTCTGGATCTGCGAGAGCACCGGAATCGGCGCGAGCTCCCAGTACATCTTCTTCTTGCGCGGTCGCAATGCTTCGAGCTCGGCGGCGTGGCGCGCGCGGAGCTCGTTGAAGTAGTTCACGACCTCGGGTGGATACAGCGCGGGATCGAGATGGCCGTCGAGATCGTGGCGCAGGTACGCGAGGAAGTACGGATCCGGGCTCGAGCGATGCGTGAAGAACGCGGCGAGTCCCTCCAGGCGATTCGCTTCCGCACGATCCGCCGGCGCGAGCGTGGCCACGAGCAGCACCGGATCGCACAGGCGTTGGACTTGCTCCCAATCGCCGGCGGTCGCGGCGGTGTTCGCGAGGCGCAGATCGCTCGACGGATCCGCGACCGCGAGCGCGGCGGACAGTGCGATCAGGGCGAGCGCTCTTAGAACCACGTCGGAATCCTGCGGTGAACTTGCGGATCCGCGATCGAGAGCACTTCGCGGGCGACGCGCTCGATCAACTTCGCCTCCGCGAGGTTTTTGTCGCCGGGGATCGAGTCCGTGACGATCACGCGATCGAACACGACCTTCTGCGGGTCCGAAATCCGGACGTGCACGGCGGCGCGAGCAATCGAAACTTTGTCGTTCTCGATCGTGCAGTCGCGAACGTCGAGCTCGATCGCGAGATCGGCTTTCTGCGCTTCGACGGTTTTCGGCATCTGCTTGCCACCGAGCTTCGGATCGATGGGCTTGACCTCGTGATGGCGCTTGCCCGCCCACGGTGCGAGCTGCGCTTCCAACGCCGCGCGCAGTTGGTTGATCAACGGATCGTTCGATGGCGGCGCGATCACCGCCGTCAGGATCGTGGCCTGCGGCTTCGCGACGGGTGGCGTCGGAACCTTCACCGGCTCTTTCGGCGCGTTCGCCTTCGCGTCGGCGGCGATCAGCTCGGCGAGGTGCGACTTCACCACCGGCAGGACCTTTGCCGACAGCTCTTCGGCGGCGTGATCCATCGCGGTCTGCGACGACGCCTGCGCATTCACGCTATCGATCACCGCGCCGGTCTTCGAATCGCGGAGCCGCACGACGAGATCGATCGCCGCGCCGTGCGCCTTGATCGTGCCGTCGACGACAATCCGCGCCTTCGCCGGCACGGCCATCTTCGGCCCGACGACGACGACTTCGATCCCACCCGCGACGAGCGCCCGCGAGACTTCGTTCGCGACCGGCTGGCCGTAGAGCTCGAGCTTTGCATCCGCGTCGAGTGGCAACAGCGCGACGGCACGCGCGGGCTCGTCTTGCGGCTCGGCAGCCGCCATCGAAACGAGCAAACACACGATCGCGAGCCAGCGCATGTCGAGATCCTACATCGACCCCGGATCGGGCACGGCGAGTTGGTAGAACCCGGTGATGTCGGTCGCGGTTTCCGCGAGTGGCTGTTGGGCCGTGAGCCCGGTGCAGCTCGCGCTCGGCGCGCACAGCAGTTGAACCGATGCTGCCTCGATCACGTTGCCGCCACCGATCAGGCCGATCGTGCCGCTGATCGATAGCGCGCTCGCGAGCGAGACCGTACCGGCCGGGAACGCGTTCGGTGCGAGCGAGAGCGTGCCGCGACGGCCGGGATCGATGACCTGCACGTTGTAGGTCGCGCCGCTCGCGACGAGCATCGACCAGCCACCGTTCGCGTCGGTCACCGCTTCGACGGGAATCAGCGTCGCGCCCGCGAGCGATCCGGTCGGCGTGGCTTCGATGCGAACGCCGGCGAGCACCTGCGTGCCATCCGGCGATTTGATCGTGCCGCTCTGCGTGGTGCGGGCGGGTGCATCGATCGTCTGTGCGGCGCACGTCGATGTATCGATCGCGGCGACCGCGTAGTCACCGGCCGCGATCTGCGCGACCGCCGACAACGCCGCGCGCGGTACGAGCAGGGTTGGCAGTGTTCCGCCGCCGGCCGTCGCGCTCGCGTGGAACTCGCCACTCGCGGTCTGGCCCGCAATCGTGCCCGCGGCCGCGATGTTGCCGACGACCGTCACGATCGCGCCACTCTGATTCGTGCCACCGCGCTTCACCGGCGTGCCCGCGAGATCGCAGGTCGCCGGGCTCGCCATGAACGATGCGTTGATCGGCATCGACAGATCGAACATCGCCGTCGCCGACATCTTCGCGAGGCCGCTTCCTGCCGGTGGCGTGATCGCGATCGTGGTCATCGCCGTCGAGCCGTACGAGACGCGTGCGGTGAACGTGCCGTTCGCGGCGGTCGTGGCGATCGTCGACGGCGTGCCGGCCTGGGTCAGCTGGACCTGCGCGTTCGCGAGTGGATTGCCGCTGCGATCGGTGACGGTGCCGGTGACCGCGGTGCCCGTATCGACGAGGAACGTGTTCATCCCGACGCCGGGCATCCACGCGAACACGCGCGGCGCCAACGTGTTGTCCATCGGCACGACCAGGATCGTGTGCGGCTGCACCTGCACGCGCGGCGCGATCGGTCCCATCGTCACGAGATCGAAGGCCGGCCCGAGCGTCGGCGTCAGCTTCACGTATGCTGGGATCATGCCGACGGCATCTTCGACGGTCGCATCGAGCTCGACACCCGGATCGAGATAGACCGGGCGCTGCGTCTGCGTGCCGCCCTGGACGAGGATCGTCTGCTCTTGCGGCGGTGCGATCGTGTCGTTCGGGATCACGCGCATCACGAATGGCGTGGTCACGCCGTTCGGGTTCGAGACGTTGATGAAGCCGTCGGCGTGGCACATGCTCGGGTCGTCGAGATCGACGCTGACGCTGTGCGAGGTCGGCTCGAGCACGTCGAAGCCGATCGCCGATTCGTCGGGAGCTTCGTAGGTCGTGTTGGCAACGCCATCGACCTTCCATCGGTAATGGACGACGCCCGTGACGAACGGTGTCGCCGTCGCCTTCACGTGATCGCCGGCCTTCGGATTCGCGGGCGCGAACGAGATCACGGCGCAGCCGCCGCCGGCATCGTTCTGGCCACCGGCATCGTTCAACCCGCAGTTCTCGCCACAGGCACCGCCATCGGAGCCCATCGAACATCCGGCGAGCGCGACCGCGAACAGGATCTTCATCGCACCTCCGCGCGCCAGGTCAGGCGTTGCAAGCACGAGTTGTCGCTGATCACCGAGCACGTCAGATCGCTCTCGGGACAGTTCACGGGCGTGTGATTGCGATCCTGGATCTCGACGCGAAGCTCGACGATATCGCCCGGGCGATACGTCGCCGGATCGAGCGGCACCGCGTTGCCGGTCACGCTCGTGAGCTGCTGGCGCGTGCCGCCGGGCGGAACGATCGACCAATGGAACTCGGTCGTGCCGAGGATCGGATCGTTCGGCACGCTCGGATACGGATCGAGATCGTCGGTGACGACTTGGATCTGGAACAACGTGGGATCCGTCAGCGGAATCGTCGTGTTCGGAATCGTCGTCGCGGTCGGCGCCCATTGCGCGAGACATGGCGCGTGATCGGCGTCGACTTGAATGGGCAGATCCGCGGAGGCGGGCATCCCGCTCGGATCCTGCGTCGACACGCGGATCGTCCACAGACCGTTCATCGTCGGCTTGAACACCTTCGTGTAATTCGGAGGCGCAGGCAACGTAGCGGGATCCGTGAGCGTCTCGCCGTCGTGGGTGTGATCGGACGACGGACCGAACGGCGACCACACGATCGGCAACGCCGCGGCGGGGTCATCGAAGTCGCTCAGCAACGCGTAGACGTTGACCGGCGTGTTCACGACATACGCATGACGCGGGTCTTTACGCAGCTCGACGGTGGGCGCCTGATCGACGAGCGCGAGATCGAGCGTCTGCGTCGGCCGGCTGTTCGCTCCGTACGAATCATGACCGTCGAGCGTGATGTGAAGCGTGTCGAACTCGTCGGGCGAATCGATCCGCACGCTCGGCAAGGTCGCGGCGAAGTCGGACGATGCACCGGTCTGGAACGGCGCCTGATCACACACCGGAGCCTTGTCCGAGCTCGTGCACGCGTAGGCTCGCCAGACGTACGCGATCGAGTCGCCATCGGGATCCACGCCGACCGCATTGAAGTGCACGGTCGCGGTTCGATAGACCGGGTCGCCCGTCTGATGGATATCGAGCGACGGCCGCTGATTGATCTCCTCGGAGTAGAAACACCCTCCGAGTAGAGCGAGCAGTATGGGCATCCGGCGAAGCAAGGCGATGGGCGGGTTTGCAACCATCCTGCCACGGCCAAGTACCTGTTTCGTAGTGCGGTGTTCGGTGCCTGCGGCGTGAATCACGACACCGATGTCCGGATCACAGCGGATCGCAGTAATTGGCGCGGCGAATGACGCAGTTCTGGGTCAGCGACACGAAACCGCTCTGCCCATCGACCACGAGGCTAAATCGCCCCTGCTCGTGGGTCGTGCTCGTGCCTTTGCCGAAGTGAAGACCATCGAGCGAGGCGTCGATCTCGAACGTGATCGTGACCTTCGCGTTTGCAGCGACCCAAGAGCCCGTCACCGGGCTCGTCTGACCAGGCTGAACATCGACATCCTTCGACCATCGGTGTCCCGGGATCCCGGTCTGCTCGCACGTGATCGTGTGGTGGCCGACGGGCACTTCGAACGGCACATCGCGGTTCGGCTTGTCGTGCGAGTGCACGGTCGAGTCGATCGTCACGTCGCACCACACGCTGTTCCGGACCACGATCGTTCCCGTTCGTGGCGCAGAGTCGACAATCGGTCCCGCTGCATCGATGATCGGCGGCGCGTTCATCGCGATCGCCGCATCGCTGACGGACATCGCCACGGCCGCATCGCGCACATGCGCGACCGAGCCATCACGCAACCCATTCGCGACTTGCACCATATCGGTCGCGCCCCGCGCATCGACCACCAACCTCGTGCCGCCGATGCCGGCATCCCCGTGCGCGACATCGCTCCCGCTCATCGCCACGATCTGCGCATCGCCCGATGTCATCGAGCTGCCCTGCGCATCGCTCGTCGACGACGCGATCTCTCCACCATCCGTGCTCGTGACCGCGAGCGCGCTCGCATCCGACTTCACCACCGCCGGCGAACCACCGAACAACTTCACCGCCGCCGCGGCACCTCCACCGATCACCGCTGCACCGAGGAGGCCCATCACCAACATCCGCCGCCGCGCACCACCACGCTCGCCCTCGGTGACCGCCGAAACCAGCGCCACGACGTCGGCATCGTTCGGCGCGAGCGCCGTCCCGCGATCCGCGAATGCCATCGCGCGCGGCAACTTGCCGGCCTCGAGCGCGGCGCGTCCATCGACCACGATCTTTCGCACGACCGCCGGCGATTTCTCGACGACGAATGCCGCTGGATCTGCGAAGTACTGCTTCAGCACTTCGACTGGCTGATCGCCGAGCACGCTCGCGATCCGGCGCAGCTCCACCGCGACGTCGGCAGCGCTCGCCGGCCGATCCGCCGGCTCGTGCATCATCATCCGCGCGATCACCGCCGACAATTCCGGCCCGACCTCGGCGCGCTTCTTCACCGCCGACACCGGTGGCCCCGCCGCGATCGCCGCCATCACCTTCGCCGGAGTTCCCGGATACGGCAACGTGCCCGTCGCGAGCTGATACAGCGTGGCGCCGAGCGAATACAGATCGCTCTTCGCCGTCGCGACATCGCCGCTCGCTTGCTCGGGACTCATGTACGCCGGCGTGCCGAGCAACGCACCGGTCTTCGTGACGAGCGAATCCTCGGTCTCTAACCGCGCGACGCCGAAATCCGCGAGCAGCACGCGACCGCCCGATGCGACCAACACGTTCGCCGGCTTGAGATCGCGATGGACGATGCCGGCACCGTGCGCGGCGACGAGCGCATCCGCGAGCACCGCACCGATCGCGGCCACGACCTCGGCGAACATCGGCCCGCGCTGCTCGATCTCGCCCATCAACGTCGAGCCGCGGACGAGCTCCATCACGATGAACGGCGGGTCATCGCTCTCGACATCGCCGCCGACGTCGTAGATCCGCAAGATGTTCGCGTGCTCGAGGCTCGCCGCCGCGCGCGCCTCGCGATGAAATCGCCGCACGACCTCGATGCGCTTCGCGAGGTGCGGGAACAACACCTTCACCGCGACGTCGCGACGCAACTCGCGATCGCGCGCGCGATACACCGTGGCCATCCCGCCTTCGCCAACCTCGTCGCCGAGCTCGTAGCGGCCGAGCACGTCACCGGCGCCGACGGTGCGCTTCTTCTTTCCCGTCGCGTCTCCCGATGGAGCCGCGGTATCTGCCAGCGGATCGGTGTTATCCGCCAAACACTCAGCCCGTGTACTTCACGTGGCCGGTCTTGCCGTTGGCCTTGGCCTGCTTCATCGCCTTGCCGAGCCGGCGGCCGAGCTCGTCGGCGCCACCGTTCAACGTGAGGCCATCCGTGGTCGCGATCGCGAGCACGAGCCCGAGCGCTTTCGGATCGCCGGGGAACGTGGCCTTGTGATCGTCGAACGCGTGCTCGCTCTGTTCGATGAACACCTGGACATGCTCCGGTGCGAGCACCGCGAGGAAGTCCGAGCCACCGATGTGCCCGACGAACGCACCGCCGCCGGACGACTTGCGCGCGGCATCCAGCAGCCATTGGCCGAGCGCCTTCACGGTGTCTTCCGAGCGCGCGATCCCGATCGCGTCCGCGTACGCATCCCAGTTGAGGATGTCGACGTGAACGACCGTGGTCGGCTTGCCCGACTTCAACGCGCCCTCGATCTCTTCGTCGATCGCGCGCGAGCCCGGCAGGTTCGTGGTGGGGTTTCGATCACGCTCGCGACGCGCGGCGCGGATCAGCGCCTTGCACCGGGCGCCGAACTCGCGCAGGTCGAACGGCTTTGACATGTACGCGTCCGCACCGGCCTCGAGCCCGACCACCTCGTTGTCGACGCCCGCGAGCGCCGTCAACATCAGGATCGGCGTGCGCGACCACATCACGTCCGCCTTCAGGCGGCGCGCGACCTCGTGGCCGTCCACGCGCGGCATCATCACGTCCAAGACCAACAGGTCCGGGTCGTGGGCTTTCACTAGTTTTAGGGCCTCGTCGCCGTCCCGCGCTCGCAAGCACAAGAAGCCGGCGTCACCGAGCGCCATGTTGACCATGTGCGCGATGGCGTCGTCGTCTTCGGCGATCACGATCTTTTTGAGGAGCATCGGATCGTCCTCTTAGTACCACATGGTAAGCCTGATTTCGTGCTCGATCCGGCCGTTGAAACGACGACGCTCTCGAATGGGCTCGCCGTCACGACGGTGCCCCTGCCCCACCTCCACACCGCGGTGGTGTCGCTTTTTATCAAGGTCGGGTCGCGATTCGAGTCTCCCGACGACAACGGCCTCTCCCACTTCACGGAGCACATGCTGTTCCGCGGGACCGAGCGGTATCCCAGCTCCCTCGCGCTGAACACGGCCGTCGAGCAGCTCGGGTCCACGCTCCATGCCGAGACTGGCCGGGATTACTCGCTTTATCAGCTCGCGCTCGAGCCGGAGCTGGTCCACGACGCGATCGGGATCCTGGGCGAATTATTAGCGCGGCCGCGGTTCGACGACATCGAGCTCGAGCGCGCCCTCATCCTCGAGGAGATCAACGAGGACTACGATGAAGATGGCGTCGAGATCAACGTCGACGACATCGCGCGCGGCCTCCTGTTCGGCGACCACCCGCTCGGCCAACGAATCATCGGACCGCGTTCGAACGTCGAGCGGTTCTCGCTCGCGGACGTCCGCCGGCACCACACCACGTTCTACGGCGCGCGGAACGCGAACCTGTGCGTTGCCGGGCCGGTGACGCATCACGAGGTCGTTGCCCAGGCCGAACGGGCGATGCTCGCGATGGCGCCGGGTCACCGGGCGGAAGTGCCGGCGGCGCCGAAGCAGCACCAAGGCCCCATCCTCGAGCACGTGAAGGATGCGGGCTCGCAGACCGCGCTGTCGGTCGTGTTCCGCGCGATCCCCGAGCTCGATCCGCACTACATCTCGCTCGTCGCATTGCTGCGGATCCTCGACGACGGCATGTCGACGCGCCTCCACTACACGCTCGCCGATCAGAAGGGCCTCGCGTATTCGGTCCATGCCGCGATCGAGCCGCTCGCGGATACCGCGCTGTTCGAGATCTCGTCGGCGACGGCGAACGCGAAGGTCCCGTCGCTGGTGAAGGAGCTGCTCTCGCTGCTCGATGGCCTGCGCGCCGGCAAGATCACCGACGACGAATTGGCCAAGGCGCGCGTACGGTATCGCTACGAGACGCTCGCGTCGATCGACGATGCCGCCGCGATGGCCGGCTGGTTCGGTGGCACGGCGCTGTACTACGAGCCGCCGTCGTTGACGCAACGGTTGGAGCAAATGGCGGCGGTCAAAGTTGCCGATCTGAAGGCGATCGCCGAGCACGTGCTCACGCCGGATCACCTCGTGATCGCGGCGGTCGGCTCGCTGTCTCGCGCGCGAGTCGGCGAGCTGCGCGGTGTGATCCATGACTGGAAGTGACGTCGTCACGATCCGGCCGTTCCTGCCGGCGAAGAACTTCGCGGTATCGAAAGAGTTCTATCTCGCGCTCGGCTTCACGCAGCAGTTCGGCGATGCCGAGATCGCGGGCTTCGAGCTCGGCGGCCACGCGTTCCTCTTGCAGAACTTCTACGTCGCAGAATGGGCCGGCAACTTCGTCATGCACATGACGGTGAAGGATGTCGACGCGTGGTGGGCGTGGTTCCTCGGGCTAAAGCTCGTCGAGAAACACCCCGACATGATGGCGCGCCCACCGGAGATGCAGCCGTGGGGACTGCGCGTCGCGTACATCAGCGATCCGTCCGGCGTGCTCTGGCATATCGCGCAACAGCGTTAGTCGCACACGCCGAAGCCGTCTTCGGAGGCGTTCGCGCAGTTCGTGGTGTCGAACGAGCCGGTGATCTCGTCGCCATCGATCGTGACGTCGAACGTTCCGGTGTAGCCGTTCGCGTCGACGCGCGTGAGCGTCACGCTGCCGGACTCGGCCGGAATCATCTGCGTGATCTGGCAGGTCGCGTCGTACACGTACAGCCCGCATTCGGCGTACGGCCCGGAATCGGGTGGCATTGGAAAGCCGATCGCGTACGTGCCTGGGCCGCTCGGCGACGAGCGCGTATCGCCATTCGTTTCGGTGAGCAAGAACCGCAGGTCTTTGCTCGAGGGTTGGCTCGATTCGTCTGCGATCGAGCACGCGTCGGCGAAGTCGACGATATCGATGTTCGTCAGGCCGCGTTCCGGCCGAACCGACGACGACGTCGCTTTCCCGGTGAACGGCACGCCGCCGATCGACACACCGCTCGAAACGTCCTGTGAAGTCGACGTGCAGGCGGCGAGCGCGACGAACGCGAGTGCTTTCATGCGCGCACTCTAGGCGCTGCCGATTGCGAGCGCGAGCGCGATGCCTCTGCTTGCCGCGTTACGCAGTTATGCGCCGAAGAATTTCGGAACGAGCTCGTCGGCGCTACCGGCGTAGGTCTCGGCGTACGCGCCGCGATCGTCGTCGGAGATTTCCAAGTTGAGCAAGATCGTGCGCGCCCCGGCATACGCGGCCGAGCGGACGAACGATGCCGCCGGCCACACCGTGCCGGACGTGCCGATCGCGACGAACAGATCGCAATCGCGCAACGCGCCCTTCACCTGATGTTCGGCGCCGACCGGAATCTGCTCGCCGAACAACACGACGTCGGGCCGCATCGAGTCGCCACAACACGCGGGCTGCGCGCCCGCGGGTGGCTCGGTGATCCGGTTGCACGTCTCGCATCGCCAGCGCGACAGCGTGCCGTGATACTCGACGACGCGATGCGAGCCGGCCGCTTGATGGAGGCCGTCGACGTTTTGGGTGACGAGCGTGAACGCACCCTGTTCGCGGTGCTCGAATGCCGCGAGTGCTTTGTGCGCGGCGGTCGGCTCGGCTTTGCGAATCGCATCGCGGAAACCCCAAAACATCGACGTCACTTCGTCGCGCCGTGATTCGAGCGCCTCGATCGTCGAGAGCGCGACCTTGGTCTCGTCGTTCCACAGGCCTCCCGGTCCGCGATAGGTGGCCAAGCCGGCGGCACGCGAAATCCCCGCACCGGTCAGGACGACGACGTTCTTGTAGCCACCGAGCATCTGGTTAGTGTAAGTCGGACAATAAGAAGGTCAATGGCGATCGTCTCCCGCAGGTAACATCGCCCGTCGCGCATCCTATTGACTTGATTCGGTCGCGCGACGGCCCCGCGGTTGCACTAGGGCTATCCCATGAAACGCATCGCCATCGCACTCCTCTTCGCAGCGTCGTGCACCTCGGACGATACGTCCTCGTCGCAGCAGACCGTCGGCTCCACGGCCAGCGGTTATCAGGGCGACTCGGTCGACGATAGCAGCGACGATCCCAGCGTCTATGAAGGCCTGACGTGCGACGACTCGACGCAAGGTGTCGCGTGGTGCGACGACGACTTCAACGTCGTCTACTGCAGCGGCGGCATCTGGCGTGACTTCGATTGCGCGTACCTCGGCCAGTACTGCGCGTCCGATGGTTACGACGTCGACTGCTACGACTTCTAAATCGCGCGACTAGTTCGGGCGCGAGCCGCCACCGAAGCCGCCGCGCGATCCACCACCGCCGCCGCCACCGCCGCCGCCGCGACGACGACGACGACCGCCGCCACCCGGATGTTGGCCTTGGCCCTGCGAGCCGCCGTTGTTGCCACCACCGCTCGGGCGTTGATCGCGACCGCCGCCGCCACCGCTCATCCGCGAATCACGGCCGCCGCCATTCGCGCGCTGCGCGTCGCGCTCGCCACCACGTCCACCGCCACCGCCGGAGTTGTTGCCGCCACCGCCGCGCTGACCATCGCGATGCTCGCCGCCACGTCCACCGCGGAACGTGCCGGCCTTGCGCTCTTCGGCGCGCTCCATCCGCGCACGCTGCTGCGGATTGATCGACGGCGGCACGCGATCCATCGGGATCCGCGACTCGAACGGATGGCCCTCGACGATCGGGATGTCCTGACGCGTGAGCTTCACGATGTTGCGCCAATCCATCCGCTCGTCGACCTCGACAAAGGTCAGCGCCATACCCGCCGCGCCGGCGCGCGCCGTGCGACCGATCCGGTGCACGTACGTCTCCGGCACTTCCGGCACGTCGAAGTTCACGACATGCGTGATGTCGTCGATATCGATACCGCGCGCCGCGATGTCCGTGGCGACGAGCACGCGCGTGCGGCCCGACTTGAAGTTCGCGAGCGCACGTTCGCGCGCGTTCTGCGACTTGTTGCCGTGAATCGCTTCCGCGCCGATGTGCGCCTTCTCGAGATGTTCCGCGATCCGGTTCGCGCCGTGCTTCGTGCGCGAGAACACGATCACGCGGCTCATCGACGAATCGCGCAGCACGTCGACCAACAGCGCCCGCTTGTCCGCCTTCTCGACGTAGTAGACCTCTTGCTCGACCTTCTCGGCCGTGGTCGACGGCGGCGTCACCGCAACCGTCTCCGGCTTGTACAGCAACCGATCCGCGAGCTCTTGCGCTTCGCGCGGCATCGTCGCCGAGAAGAACAACGTCTGGCGGCGATCCGGCAGGAGGCCGATCACCTTCTTCACGTCGTGGATGAAGCCCATGTCGAGCATGCGATCCGCTTCGTCGAGCACGAACACCTCGAGCGAGCGCAGATCGACCAAGCCCTGGCCCGCGAGATCTAACAACCGCCCCGGCGTAGCGACCAGGATATCGATCCCGTTCTTCAGCGCCTGCCGCTGCGACTCCATCCCGACGCCGCCGAAGATCACCGTGTAACGCAGCGGCAAGTGCCGCCCGTACGTCCGGAACGAATCACCGATCTGCGCGGCAAGCTCGCGCGTGGGCGTCAGCACCAAGCACCGGATGTGGCGCCGGCCGTTCCCGGGCGCGATGTGGCTGAGCCGCTGGAGGATCGGCAACGCGAACGCCGCCGTCTTACCCGTGCCCGTCTGCGCGAGCCCCAACAAATCACGCCCCGCCAACACGTGTGGAATCGCCTGCGCCTGGATCGGCGTGGGCGCCACATAACCTTCCGCCGCGACCGCCTGTGCGATCGGCGCGATCAGACCGAGCTCCGAAAGCTCCATCGCCGGGGGCTTTAGCACCCCGGCGACCCACGGTAAACGCGATTTGTAACGCTTAGATCCGATTCACTTAGCCAGCTCGCGGTCGACGGTCTTTTTGACCTGCACGTCGAAGCCCGAACCGCCTTCGTCCGCGTGTTTCGTCAGGTATTCGTTACGTTGTTTCGATAGCGCGTCCAGCTCCTTCTGGGCCGCCTCGCGCTTCTGGGTCCGTTCCTTCGCTTCGGCGCGGAGCTCGTCCTTGCTCTTGCCCTGCATGTCGGCCGGCAACATGTTCTGGTCGAGCTTGTCGAGGTCCATCGAGCCATCAGCGATGCCACCGACCACGTCGTCCTTCGCACGGCCACCACCGGTCGCGCCCTTCGCCATCGGCTTCTTCGCGTAGTACTCCGCGCGATCGGCCATCGCCGCCGCCGGGGCCGAAGCCGCGACCGCCATCTTCTCCGCGTACGCGTGTTGCGCCGGCGCGTCACCGTAGATGACGGCCGTCGTATCGATCGTGCGGCTCAGCTCCGCCATCTTCTGGTCGTACGGCGTGGCGATCTGTTGGACGCCACCGTTCTGCTCGATCGTCGAGAATTCGCCCTGCGCGATCGAGGCGATCTGTTGCCACTTCTCCGCCGTGTCCGTCGCGGCGCCGCACCGGATCGTGTTGATCATGATCCCCTTCTCGGCCGCTTCGCGCGCGCTGACTTCGTACGTCTGAACTTCGCCGCGGCTCGCCGGAGGTGCATCTCCGACGAGGAACAGCATCTTCTTCGAGCCGTCGCGCCACTGCATCTTGTGAACCGCGTCGTACAGCGCCGCGTCGACATCTTCCGGCACGTCACCGCCACCTTCGGCTTGATACGTCGCGAGCTCCGCGAACACCGCGTCGAGGTCCGACGTCATCGCGAAGTCTTTCGTCACGTACGTGTCGCCGAGATCGCGATACGCGACCAAGCCGATGTGAACGTCGGCGTTCTTGTCGACGTCGCGAATGTGCGACGCGATCGACCACACGGTCCGCTTCGCGCCATCCAGGAGGCCACCCATCGACCCCGTCGTATCGATCGCGAACACCACGTCGACGCGATGGCCATCGGTCGCGACCGGCTTCGGTTGCTCGATCAGCGGGCCCGCCGCCCAAGGTTTCAACCACAACGCGAGTGCGACGGTGGCGGCGGCAGTCGTGGTGATTCCGAGGGTTGCGATGCGCTGGCGGTCGATCATGGTCCAGCTTTCGACGCACCAGCCGGCCGATGGATCTATCGATAACTAGCTGAAACCACGACCCAAGATCATTGATTTGCCGGTGTCCGCAACCGCGCGCCACTCGTGCCGAGAACGCCTCCCACAAGGAGACATCTCGTGAACCAACCAGACGGCAGTGCAATGGCTATCCCCCTCATCTTCGGCTTTTTCATGGCCTTTCTCTTCGCGTACTGGAGCGGAAACATCGCGTACCGAAAAGGCCACGACAAACTCGTCTGGCAGGTCGTCGGATTTTTCTTCGGCGTGATCGGCCTCATCATCGCGGCCTGCTTGGGCAATCGCTACCAGCAGCAGCCGAACTACTACAACCACCAGCGTCCGTACTGAGGAGCCGACCATGCACGTCGATCACACGTTCCTCGTCATCGGGTTCTTCGCCAGCTTCCTGAGTGGCTTCATCATGCTCGGCATCGCCGCGTGGGATGGCAAGCGCGAGTTCCTGCCCTGCCTCGGCTTCTCGATCCTCGGCTTCCTGCTCGGCCCGATCGCGTGCTTCATCCTCGCGTTCGCCGACGACCATCGCCGCTATCGCATGTGGCTGCGGTCGCGATCGCGGGCAACCGCCTTCATCCCGAGCCGATAAGAAGCGACACGCAACCGCAAGCGAGCCGTGCCGACAACATCGGCCTCATGGACACCGACTACACGTTCACGGTCATCGAGTACGCCGTCAGCTTCCTGTGCGGCTTCCTCGCGTTGGGAGCGGCAGCGTGGAGCGGCAAGCGTCCGTTCCTGGTCTGCCTCGGTTACGCGATCCTCGGATTCGCGACCGGACCGATCGCGTTACTCGCGCTCGCGTTCGGCGACCGCAGGCTCACTGCACGGTAACGACGACCGTGCGCCGCGCATCGACCGGCTTGCACGATCGGTTGCCACAGACCCAGAACCGGACGTGCACCTTGATCGCGAACCCACCGGCCGCATTCGTTTGCACCGGGATCGCGAACCGCGGCGACGCCTCGTCGGGATCGACGGCATCCGCACGCGACAGCCGGCGCCGCTTGATCGCGAGCCCGGCATCGGGCGCGAGATCGATCGTGATGCCCGCATCCTTCGAGATCGTGCGATCGCGATCGACGCCGATCGTGATCGGTAACGTTCCGGTCGACGACGCCGGCACCGAGAGTTGCTCGGGCACGTCGAGCTTGTACGGCTCGGCCGCAGCCACACCGGCAAGACCGATCAGCGCGACCGCGACCTTCACAGGATCTGCGTAGCCAGCTCCGCGAGCGGCGACCGCTCACCCTTCGTGAGGATCACGTGTCCCGCGATCGCCTCGTGCTTGAACCGCTCGGCAACCGTGGTGAGACCGTTGTTCGACGAATCGAGATACGGATGATCGATCTGATACGGGTCACCGGTCAGGATGATCTTCGTACCTTCACCCGCGCGCGTGATGATCGTCTTGACCTCGTGCGGCGTCAGGTTCTGCGCTTCGTCGACGATCATGTAGACGTTCGGCAACGACCGACCACGGATGTAGGTCAGCGGCTCGATCTCGACGAAGCCCATATCGACGAGCTCCGCATACGACCGACCATCTTTCTTATCGGTCTTGTTCAACCCGAGCAGCAGCTCGAGGTTGTCGTAGATCGGCTGCATCCACGGATTGAGCTTCTCCTCGATATCGCCCGGCAGATAACCGATGTCCCGCCCGAGCGGAAAGATCGGCCGCGACACGAGCAGCTTCGAGAACACCTGCTCCTCGGTCACCTTTTGCAGACCCGCCGCGATCGCGAGCAAGGTCTTACCGGTGCCGGCCTTACCGACGAGCGTCACCAGCTTGATGTCGTCGTTCAGCAAGAGGTCCAACGCGAAGTGCTGCTCGCGGTTGCGCGGCTTGATCCCCCACACGCCCTCGCGGAGCTTGCGCACCGGCACGGCCTTGCCGAGGTTCTTGTCCCACCGCGTGAGCGCCGATTTACCGGCCTCGTCCTTCAGCGTGAGGAACTCGTTCGCGTGCAGCCCCGGCGCATCCACGACCACCGCGTTCTGCGCGTAGAACGTATCGATCACGCCGGGCGGCACGAGGAGCTCGCGGTTTCCCGGATAGAGCTCGTCGATCTGGATCTGCTCCGGCTCGTAGTCGGCCGTCATCAGGCCGAGCGCATCGCCGCGCACGCGCATGTTCACGTCTTTCGTGACCATGATCGTCTGGCGACTCGGATCCGCATCGCGAACTTCGATCGCGGTCTCGAGGATGCGTTGATCCATCGAGCGCGAGTCCGTGGCCGGATTCTTCGGCGGATTCTTCGGCAGCGCCACGCGCACCGTGCCGCCGTTCTCCATCGGCTGCGGTTGCGAAAGGCCACCGGGCTTCGACCGATGCTCGTCGAGCAGACGAGCGATCTGACGCGCGTTGCGCCCGAGCTCCGATTGATCTTTCTTGAACGTGTCGACTTCCTCGATCACGTAAATCGGAATGACGACCGCGTTGTCCGCGAACGCGTAGATCGAGCGCGCATCGTGGAGCAGGACGTTCGTGTCCAGGACGTAGTTCTTCACCGCCACGCGACGAGCGTACGTCAGAACCGGCCGGAAATTGCGAGCCCGGCCGACTGATTAGTTACCGACGGGGCCACGACGAGATCCTCTTTGGGCCACGCGAAGTACGTGATCACGCCCGCCGCCACGAACGCCGCCCCGGCAATGCCGATGTACGTCGCCGTGTCCGCGAGGCTGCCGGCGTCGTCGGCCTTTTTCGTCGCATCCGCCGGGCACTGCAACATGTCGCCGGTCTTGATGCAGCCACTGCTCGGGCCAGTCGCGTCGTTGTAGTTGCCGCGCGCGATCACCCCGACGATCACCGACGTGATCACCGCTGCCCCGCCGACACCGACGAGCGTGAACGAGACGAGCTTCTTCTTGCTGCCGGAATGTTCCGGCTGCTGATCGCCACCCGCACCGGGCCCGGGTCCCACATCACCACCACTCGTGGTGACTTCGCCGACGGTGAAGATCGCCGTGGCGCCCGCTTCGGCGTTCTTGGTCCCGTCGAAGATCGTCTTCGACGGCGTGGCTACGTGCACCGCGATCGCACCCGGATCCGACTTTTCCGTGATCACGCTGCGCGCCTTTACCGCACGCCCACCGATCGTGACCGACAGGCCAGGCAGCTCCGGCTCCGCGAGATTGACGACCACCGTGGCGAGCTTCGCCGTCAGCGCCATCGCGCGATCGTGCGCGAACTTCGCACGCGCCGGCTCGTTCGCGAGCCGTTGTGCAGCTTCGTCGAACAACCGATACGCGAGCGCCATATGCCCGAGGTGCTCGTGACAATCGGCGAGGTTCAGCTCGGTACCGACGCCGTTATCGAGCGCGTAGCTCTGCTCGAACTTCGCGCAGGCTTCGGCGAACTTGTTCGCTTTCGCGAGATCGCGACCTTCTTCGAACAGCTTCGCGCCCGGCGTTTGCCCCGGTGGATCCGCTTCCTGCGCCGCAACGATGCGCGCCGCCAGAAGGACGAGGACCACGACCCTGACCATCGCCGACGATCGTATCAGTGCTGACAGGCCATCGGATCACCAGACGCACAATCTTTGTCTTTGCTGGACTTGGTCCCCGTCGACGTGTCCTTCGAATCCTTGTCCTTGTCTTTGGTCGTCGTCGACGACGCGGCCGCCTTCTCGAGCTCGATCCCGCCGGCCTTACACGCGTTCACGACCGTCGGCTTCTTCGAGCCCGCACCCGCGTACCACTTCTTCGCATTGCGCGCGTCGTGCGCTCGACACGCCGCGATCGCACACGATGCCGGCACCGCACCGACGAGCGACGCGTTCGCCACGCACGTCGCGACCGCACCTTGGTAGTCGCCTTGATCGAGCTGTTGCGCGAGCTTCTCCGCCGGCGATGGCTGTGCCGGTTTATCGATCTCGACCTTCGCCTCGTCGGCTTGCGCGGCATCTGGCGGCGGCGCTTTCTTGGTCTCGACGACGGCGACCGGTGCTGCATCGATCACTACCGGTGGTGCTTCGACGACGGCGACCGCCGCATCTTGCGTGGTCATCACGACGACGCTCGCATCCTTCGTCCCCACGCTCTTGTGATGACTGCCGCCCGACACCGCCATGATCACGCCCACGATGATGCCGATCGTCACCGCCCCGAGCAGGATGACGAGCGCCCGCGGCATGCCCTTCTTCTCGTCGCGATCGGGCTCGACGGGCGGGCGTTGATAGAGCGGGTATTGCCCCGAGTACGACGGTGGCGGCGGCTGATTCGGCCCCGAGATATCGCGCGGCACGTACGCCGGCGCACCACCGCTCGTGTTCGAGCGCGGCATCGGCATCGGCATCGGGCCCGTCACCGGAACCTGTTGCGGCCCGGAGCCCGGCACCGCGATGATCGGTTGTTGCGGTCCGGTCAGGCCCGGCGTGTTGCGCTGGGGAGGATTCGCGACGCCGGTACCGATGTGCGTCGCCAACAGCGCCTGGATCGGCGGCGGATCGGACTGCCCGGGCTGACGCTTGAACGGCAGCGTCGGACGCGCGAACGGATCGTTCATCGGCGTCAGCGATGCGAGCTGCGGCGCCGGTTGCTCGCTCGCATCCGATTCCGATCCGTCGTCGGGCGAGAGATCCGGCACCGCACCGAGCTGGCTCTCGAGCTTGTCGGCCGGGCGCACGGCGAGATCGACCGGTATCGGCTCGCTCGTCACCGTGAAGACTTCGGGATGATCCTCGCGCGATTGCATCTCGATCCACGGCTCCGGCCGTTGACCGAACACGTCGCGCAGATAGCGAGCGAGCGCGGCGCTCGACAGTGCCGAGCCCAATCGCACCGCGATGCTCTCGAGCGCTTCGTGCAGTTGATCCGCGGTCTGATACCGATCGTTCGGATCCTTCGCGAGCAACTGCAACACGAGCGCATCGAGCTCGCGCGGAATGTCGGGACGGCGCGTCGACGGCGGCGGCACGGGCTCGCTCACGATCGCGGCCATCGCTTCGAAATCGGAGTTGCGCTTGTACAGCCGCTCCGTCGTCAGCATCTCCCACATCACGATGCCGAGCGAAAACAGATCGCTCCGGCGATCGATCGGATTGCCGCGACACTGCTCCGGCGACAGATAACTGATCTTGCCTTTGACCGTGCCCGACTTCGTTTCCTGATCGCGATGCGCGGCCTTCGCGACACCGAAGTCGACGACCTTGACGCCACCCTCGTAGCTCGCCATGAGGTTCGACGGCGACACGTCGCGATGGACGATGCCGAGCGGTTTGCCGTCGAGTCCGTTGCGCTCGTGCGCGTGATGGAGGCCCGCCGCCGCGCCGGCCGCGACGACCAATACCGAGCCGATCGGAATCGGCGAGCGCAACGCGTGCGATCGCTGGAGCAACGTCCGCACGGTCTCGCCGTGGACGTACTCCATCGTGAAGAAGTACGAGTCGCCGAGCTTTCCGATGTCGTAGACCTGCGCGATGTTCGGGTGCTGGAGCTGCGCCGCGAGCCGCGCTTCGTCGAGGAACATCCGCACGAACGCTTGGTCGTTCGCCTTGTTGCGGAGGATGCGCTTGAGGACCACATAGCGCTCGACTCCCGCCGTACTTGCCCCGCGCGCGAGAAAGATCTCGGCCATCCCTCCAGTCGCGAGCTTCGCCAGAATCTCGTAACTGTTGGCCGCGGAGCCAACCTCGGCCTCTACCCGTGGCACCAGACGCAAATTGTCTCTGATCGGCGGGGCGTGCGCCACTGCCTCGATGGGCCTAAACGCACCGCCGGACTACACACAAGTTCGCGACACTAGGCGCTCTTAACGGAACGACTTGTGCTGGAGTCGTAGTCCACACATGACCAAACTACGCATTGCCTTCGTCACCGCTCTCGTTGCTCTCCCCGTCGGCGTCTGGGCCGGTGGCGCCATGAAGGGTCATCCGAACCTCGAAGCTGCACGCAACGCGTTGAACACCGCCGACGAGCGGATCACCGCCGCGCAGAAGGCGAACGAGTACGATATGGGTGGACACGCCGCGAAAGCGAAAGAGATGATCACGGGAGCCAAGGAAGAGCTCCGCCTCGCGGCCGAGACGGCAAACGAGAAAAAATAATGGGTAAAAAATCACGCATCGTAGTGGTGGCGGCGCTGATCGCGGGTTTCGCGTCGGCATGCTTTGTCGAAACGCGTCCGCGTCCGTGTCGCACCGACTGCTGGTGGGATCACGGCCGCCGGGTGTGTGAGAAGCGCTGTCGCTAGCCGACACCAGCTAGTTACGCTCGCGTGATCGCAGGGCCACGGGTCTGTCACTTGCATTCGTCAGGGTGCAAGCATGGCGGCGAACCCATTTCTGGCACCTAGCCCCCTACCACTTGTCGTCGGACATCGTGGTTGCGTGTCTCTTCACCAAGAGAACACGCTGGTTGGCTTCAAGCGCGCCGCCGCCCTCGGGATCGACGCCGTCGAGCTCGACGTCCGGTTGACGAAAGACAACCGGCCTGTCGTGTTTCATGACGGCACACTCGAACGCCTATGTGGGATTCGTCGTCCGATCAGCGAGCTGACCTGGGACGAGATCTCGCAGATCCGGATCCCGCGACGGATCGCCGTCGGCACCGACGCGCTCGGCGACATCGTCGTGAAGACCTACGAGCGCGAAGCCCGGATCTCCTTGCTCGAAGAAGTGCTCGCCGAGATCCGGTTGCCGATCAACGTCGAGCTCAAGTCGCGCTTTTGGGGTCCATCGATCGGTTCGATCGTCGCCCCGATGCTCGTGCCGCATCGCGATCGCGTGATGGTGACCTCGTTCTATCCGGGGACGTTGCGAGATGTCGCGCGTGTCGATCCGACCATCGCGCGCGGTTACTGCTGGGAAGAATCCACGCTCGGGTTCGCCGGGCTCGTCGGGCGCCGCGTGTTGAACGGCATGCTCGATGGCAACTTCGCGGGCCGCGTGCTCGGAACGCATGCCGTCGGCGCGAATCACACGCTCGTCGGCAAGGACACGGTTCGTCGTCTCCACGCCGCGGGCACCGCGATCGGCGCGCACGTGTTGTTCCCGATCGGATCACCGCACGTGGCGACGCCCGAGACCGAGGTCACTCGGCTCGTCGGGCTCGGCGTCAACTGGATCGAGTCCGACGATCCCGAACGCCTGCAGCGGTGCGTGACTCAGTCCTGTACTTCAACAGCGGACGACTTCTTGGTTCGATACGTCGCGTCGATGTAGTCCATGAGATCGAGCATGTTCTGCTCGCTCCGCGCCATCCCGCCGAGCGGCGCGTCCAAGTAGAACGTGCCCTGCTCGCACTGATCGCCCGACAGATCGACGGGCACGCCATCGCTGCCCGGCCGGCAGCGCCCGTCGACGTAGACCAAGATGAACTTCTGGATCCGCGTGGCGAGCGGCTCGGTCGCGATCATGTGGTTCGCGATCACCGCCGACAGTTGCACGAGATCATCCGGCGACTGACCGTAGCCGTGGAGCACGTAGATCACCGGATACGTCTTGCCCGCATTCTCCGGCTTGTCGTAACCGGGCGGCAGGAACAACGCGTACGGCGAATCGCGACCGGTGTTCGGCGAGTGGAACGTGAGGCCCGGCATGATCGTGCCGCCGTCGAGCTCGTCGTCGCGATCGCCATCCGGCATGTGCTTGTCGATGAACGCGAACGAGGTCTCGATCCGATAGATGATCTGGCTCGCGGTGCCGACGTGACGGCCATCGCCGGTCTCCGCGACCGCTTCGCTCGCGTCCGGATCGCCGTAGCGCAGATAGCCGTTCTTCGGCAGCTGCGACCAATCGACCTCGGTGAAGTCGTACGTGTTGTCGGTGGCGCCGGGGAGCAGGCCACCGAAACCTTGATACACGCCGAACGGCAGACCGAACCGCGCGACCGCTTTACCGACGGCTTGGTTCGTCGAGACCGAGTTGTTCAGGAAGTCGCGAACGCCGGCGTCGAACCACATCGACATGTGCTGGCGCTGATCGTCGGTGAGCGCGGCGAGCGCCTGATCGTAATCGGACTTGTACCAAGTCTGGACGTTCGGCGAGATGTCCCACGTCCCGTTGCCTTCGCCGTAGTCGTAGCAACCAGCGGCCGGCGCTTGGCAGGTACCCGCCACACCGTCGAGACCGACGTCTTCGAACGGCTCGCCATCTTCGCGCTCGCCATCGCCCTCGGTGCCGCCCGGATTCTTCAGCCAGTGGTAGTCGTCGTGGTTCGGATCGGGATTCGTCGTCGGGTCGTAGCCGGGCTCGTCCTTATCGGCGAGGCCATCGCTACCGATATCTTGGAACGGCTCGTAGCCATTCGTGATCACGGGCTCGCCCGGATCGCGCAGGTGGTTGCCGTTGAGATCGACCGCGAGCACGAGCTCGGCGGGATCCATCTGCGGTTGCGCCGGATCGTAGACGCCATACCCGAGGCCGTTCTGCGAATCACCGCCGTCGCAGAACGTGATCACGTCCTTCGATCCATCCGGGTTGAACTCGCGATCGTAGAAGTTCTTCAACACGACCGCGCCACCCGCGGTGCAGCGCGTGGCGACTGGCGTTTGGAAGTACGAGAAGTCGACGCCCGGCGGTGCGTACGGATTCGTCGGGTTGTAGAGCGCGGGGTTCGACATCGCGCGCGCCATGTCACGCGTGCCCTTCATATAGAGCGAGCGCTTGAGCGTGAGGCCGACGCCATCGCCCTTCTGATAGAGCATGTGCTCGAAGTCCGACGTGGTCTCGAACTGGCCGGGCAACGGCGACGTCACCGGGCACAACTGACCGAGCTTGCCGCTCGCTTGGTCGCAGAACCCGCCGTAGACATAATCGCGGACCATCTGGAGCGTGTAGACCATCGACGGACCGGGCTCGCCGCCCATGTCGCCGAACGCGTCGAACCGATCGGGATGACGCAGCGCGATCGACATCGCCGCGTTGCCACCCATCGACACGCCGGTGATCGCGTTCCAGCCGAACTGCTCCATGTGCTTGGTGCCGGCGTCCGCGCGCGCGACGACTTGATACGTAGTGAGCTCGCCGCCGAGGAACTGGATCTTCGACGCGTACGTATCGGTGTCGTCGATCACCGTGTTCGCGACCGGCGGGAAGAACGGATCGCCGCCGGGATGACGGGCGACGATGCGAACGTTGCCGCGCGTGCCACCGGTCGGCATTCGCGCGGCCTTGTATGGCATCGTGAAGATGAACGGCCGATCGCTCGAGACGCCTTCGGTGCCGAAGCTAACCGCGGGGCCAAGAGCTATATAACCGCTCGGCACGATGTCGGCGCTGCACGCGATCGACACCGCGTCCGCCGGGATCGTGGTGTGCGTGTCCGCGGCGACGCCGGCGTTGGTCAGGTCCTGACCGCCCGTCACCGTCAGCGGGAGAGATCCCTGGGTCCCGGTGCCGCACGTGATGTCGGTTGTCTTGTCATCACCGCACGCTCCGACGAGAAACGCCGGCACGGCCAATAGAAGTCCCCTCATGTGCGCGCAGCGTACACATAGCTGGGCGAAACTTCACGTGTATTGGTCACCTCCAAAAATTGGCGATCTAAAAACCAGATCCGTAACGTCGGGTTGAGTGGAGAACCTGGCCGATACCAAGGTCGCGCCCGCGCTTCGGCGATGGCTGACGCGGCTCGGGCTCGCGTTTGTCGTCGCGATCTTGATCGGCTACTTGCCGGGCGAAGCGCTGCGTCGCGATCCGCGCGCCGTGAAGCTCGACGGGCAATTGCATCAGCTAGACGGCGAAGCGAAGCAGCTCGCCGCCGATAACGCCTCGCTCGTCAAAGAGATCGAGGCGCTGCGCACCGATGTCGGGGCGATCGAGGACCGCGCGCGTGCGGATCTCGGGATGGTCTATCCGGACGAGATCGTGCTGCGGGTGAAGCCGTGAAGGAATCGCGAATCGTCCGCGCGGCACGTCGGGCCGGTAAGGTCTCGATCGGTGCGATGGCGGGTGCGTTCGCGTGTGTCGTCGTCGCGGTCGGTGGCGTCGATGGCGCTTCGATCTTCGCCGCCAAAGTTCCGCTCGCGCAGACGATCGTGGCAACCGCCGCCCTCGCGTTGGTCGCGATCGCGGTGATCCGGCGCGTTCAATTCACGGCACCGACCGCGCGTGCGCAACGCGTATCGATGTGGCTCGCCGCCGCCGAGGATCTGGCGGATCTGGAATTGGCGCTCGCGCTCGTCGCCGGCACGCACGTGATCATCGCGGTCACGGGTGGCCAGCGCTCGCCGGCGTATCCGGTGTTGTACGGACTGATCGCGTTCTCGGCGACGGTGCTCGCGCGTCCCGGTGCGATCGCCACGTTCGGGGCGGCGCTGTTTCTCGAGGCCGCACTGCTCGTTCGCACCGGCATCGACAACGCCACGATCATCGTGTTCGCGCTGCACGCCCTCTACATGATCGGCGCCGCGGTCGCGCATGCGGTGCTGCTGCGCGGGTTGACCTCGCGCTATCGCACGCGCCGGAGCAAGCGCTTGGAAGAAGAGCTCGTCGCACTGCGCGATGCGGCGAAAGACTATCGGTTGATCGCGGCGGCGCTCGGTCCGGAGTCGCGATCGCCGCGCGGTCGCGAAGAAGAAGAGCGCCTGCTCGCGATCGGTGGCGTCGGGATGATCGGCGATGCGACGAGCTGGGTGCTGTCGACGGTGAAGCGAAGCTTGTCGGCGACCACCGTGGCGTTGTTGTGGCTCGACGACGATGGCGAGCGCGTGAAGCTGAAGGACATCTGCTCGGATGCCGATGACATCACCGAGCAACCGAAGCTGCCGAACGCCGGCGTGCTCGGTGCGGTGCTGCGCGATCGCGCGCCGCTGATCGTGGGTGCGACGAAGCCGGGCCAGATCCCGTACTACGACGGTGCGCGTGCGGGCGTGGCGCTCGTCGCCGTGCCGATCATCGAGGGCGGTCACCTGCGCGGGATCTTGGCGGCGGATCGCGAGAGTGCGTTCAACGAAGCCGATCGCGATCTGCTCACCGATGCCGGTGGGCAAGTGTTGCGTGCGGTGCAGAGCGAGCAAGTGTTCCGCGCGGTCGAACGCGCGAAGTACGAGCACGAGCGGTTCTTCACGGCGACGGCGATGCTCGGTCGCGCGCTGACGCCGGAGCAGGTGATGGAGACGGCGTTCGATGCCTCGGCCGCGATCGTCGAGTACGACGCCGGCGCGATCGCGCTGTACGACAAAGACCGCGCGCGCCATCGCGTGACGGCGGTGCGCGTGGGTCCGAATGGCGAAGGCCTCGTCGATCCGAAGCAGCTCGCCGAGCTCGAGTTCAAGGACAACGCGGGCCTCGCATCGATGGTCGTCAAGAACCGGCACTACCTGCCGGCCGCCGGCGAGCTGCGCGAATTGTCGGCACCGATCTTCACGCGCAAGGTCAAGCTCGACGACGACGCGAAGTCGTTGCTCGTGCTGCCACTGCTCTCGGGTGACGAGGCGATCGGCACGCTGACGCTCGTCGCGCGCGCCGAGAAGCGGTTCAACAAAGACGTGCGCGAGATGCTCGCGGTGATCGCGCATCAAGTGGCGGTCTCGCTGCAGAACGGTTTCTTCTACAAGCAGATGGAGACGATGGCGACCACGGACGGCCTGACGGGCCTGACGAATCGCCGCGCGTTCGACGAGAAGTTCGAGGACCTCCTGCAGCGCGCGCAACGCCACAACTACAAGGTCGCGCTGCTCATGTGCGACATCGATCATTTCAAGAACGTCAACGATACGTACGGTCACCCGATCGGCGACGAAGTCTTGCGGCGTGTCGCGAGCGTGCTGAAGGAAGTGCCGCGCAAGATCGACGTGCCGGCGCGCTACGGCGGTGAAGAGTTCGTCGTGCTGCTCGACAACGTCGATGTCGCGCAGGCGAAGGCCGTCGCGGAGCGGATCCGGATCGAGATTTCGAAGCTCGTCGTCGATACGGAGAAAGGCGCGCTCAGCGTCACCGAATCGATCGGTGTCGCCGCGTTCCCCGACGACGCTCGCGATCGGGAAACGCTCAAGGAGCGCGCCGATCTCGCGCTCTATCACGCGAAGCACACCGGTCGAAACCGGGTGATCACCTGGGCCGAAGCCCAGGCCGCGAAAGCCAAGAAGGCTTCTTAGGGCGCCGGAGTCGGCGCGGGCGCGGGCGTCTCGGCGGGCGGCGGCGTCGGCGGCACCGACGACTCGATCGCCTTCAGCTTCTCTTCCGCTTCGGTCGCGCGCTTCTCGGCGGCGTCCGCGCGATCCTTCTGCGCCTTGATCTCGAGCTCTTCCTTCGTCGGCTCTTTCGCCTTTTCCGGCTTCTTGACGACGGTGAGGTTGAACGTGAGGAGCAAGTTGTTCTGAACTTCGACGCGATCCTGATGCGCCGGGAACAGCTGCGGATCGCGGATGACGTTCAAGTTGTAGACGAGGCTCATCCACGAGTAGAGCTGGAACGTCACGGCGGCTTCGAGCGCGAGGCGGGTCAGACGCGCGGCGCTACGGTCGGCGCTGTCGTTGTTGACGAACGGGTACAACACCGAGAACCCGGCGACGTAGCTCATCTTGCCACCCTTGAGCTTGCCGTTCGCGCCGGCAAAGCCTTCGAGGCCGAGTTGGTGGACATCGCTGAGCTCGACGAGCTCGATCTCCGGCGTTGCCTTGTCATCGCTCGAGAGCAACACGCCATCCGCAAACGTCGACCGGCCACCGAGGCCCGCGCGGATGCTGATGTTCAACCATTCCTTGCGATACGGATCCGCGAATCCGCCGATCGATTCGTTGAGCGTGAGCGGCTTGCCCGAATCCGACAGGTGCTGGCGCGTGCCCGTGCTGATCGGCGAGACCGTGCCATCGCCGTTCTTCAACACCCACGTGGTCTGTTCGCCACGGACGTCCGTGGTTTCGAACAACGACGTGGTGATGCTGAGCCGGCCGAACAGGCCGAGGTCCTTCGTGAGGAAGTAGTTGTAGAGCGACTCGAGCTTGATCGCGTCGTTCGTCTTGATGAACGAGTCGACGACGGGCGTGCGCGCGAAGCTCTCGTTCAACAGGAAGCTGTTGCGCCACAGGTGCGGGCCCTTGACGTAATCCGCACCCGCCGCGAGGCCAGCGCCGATCAACGTCGAGAAGCCATCGACCTGGCCGATCACGGCCTTGTTATCGGTGAGCGATCCACTCGCGGTCAGCGTGAGGAACGGTGCCCAACCTTCGACATCCGTCTTCTCGGCACCCTTGATGCCGTCCGACGCGGGAACGAATTGCGTCGCTTGTGCGTGCGCAGCTTGGGCGCCGCAGAGCAACACGACTAAAGGGATCAGTCTACGCATCACTTGGCCGCGTATCACGACGTACGCGATTTGCACAAGCGTCCAAACATCCCGTTAAAGAGTGATCACTAAACCAACCTTCAGTGTGGTGTCCCACGAGCGTACCTGCTGCGGCGGTCGTGAATCGTAGTCGACGAGGAAGCCGTCGGTGATCGCGAACCGCTTGCTCAATTTCACCTCGAGCGCGGCGTCACCCAGCAACCGGTAGTTCGATGCGTCATCGAGTCGCGGTTGGACATAAATCGTGTGGACGAACGCTACGTTCTCGACCAGCTTCTCGCGCCCCGTGAGGTACACGTTCGCGCGGTGCTCGGTGTACGAGATGCCGGAGTCCGTGACATCCGTACGTTCGGAGAGCTTCTCGACTTCGAACATGTACGAAGCGCCGGCCAGTAACGCGTAATCCTTCTCGTTCAAGATCTGTAGCGCGGGGCCGGTGCCGACGAGCGCGCGCAACGCCAGCCGCCGAAACTGATCGAACTCGTGTTGGGCGAACGCTTCCCATCGCCACACGCACGACAGCGTCACACGCTCGCGCAGATGCTCGAACGTCTTCTTCGTATTCGTGACGTGTAACGCCGTGCCGTATTCGCCGCGGACTTGCGCGAGCGTCAACCAATCATCGTGCTTCCACACGACCGATGCGGCGCCCGCGGCATCGAATGACGGCGCGTTGCCTTCGGTCCACGCGAGCTTGGCTTCGATCTGGCCATCGACTTCGTTCTTGTCCGGCGGCTTCGCGATCGCGCCCTGAACGTTCACGATCTGCGCCCTCGCGATGCCGACCAACATCATCAGCAGTACAACGATCCGCACGGCGCGCAGACTAGCAGTACTCTTCCGCGCATGAAGCTCGTCGGCATGTTCGATTCGCCGTACGTTCGTCGCGCCGCGATCACGATGCGGTTGTTAGATGTCCCTTTCGAGCATCTGAACTGGTCGATCGGAAGAGATCAGGACCGGGTTCGCGAGCTCAATCCGCTCGGCCAAGTTCCGATCCTCGTGCTCGACGATGGCTCGACCGTCGTCGATTCGGCGGCGATCATCGATTATCTCGATGTCCAAGGCGTGTTGATGCCGCGCGAGGGCGAGCGCCGCCGTCACGTGATGCACGCGACCACGCTCGCCGCTGGGATGGCGGACAAGGCGCGCCTCCAGATGTACGAGCTGTTGTTTCGGCCGGCGGCGCTTCGCTATCAAGGCGTGCTCGATCGCTTGCGAGGACAGATGAATGCGGCCGCCGAGCAGCTCGAAACGATCTGTGCTGGTGCGAAATCGCACTACCTGTTCGGCGATGCGATCTCGCAGGCCGACATCACGCTCGGCTGCGCGTTCACCTACGCCTCGGAGACCGTGAAGCTCGACGCGCCGCTGCCGGCCATGCGCGCGCGATGTGCACGGCTCGCCGAGCTTCCGGTGTTTCGCGAGATCTATCTCCCGTTCGACGCGCCGGTCGTCTAGCGGCGTAACACGAGACTCGTGGTGATCCACGCGCCCGCGCGCTTCAGCTGATCCGCGACAAGCGGCTTCCACGCATCGTCGCCCTCGACCGTCGCCGAGCTCCACGTGCCGAGAGACGTTTCCCGCTGGCAGAAGTGCTGCGACTCGCCATGGCGCATCACCGGCGTCACGATCGCGAGCTCGACCGTGACCGAGGACGTAAACGTCGCATCGCCCGCCGGGCGGCACGTCGGATTCTTCGGCGAGCCGCTGCAGCTCTCGAAACTACCCAGGAAGCCATGCGTTGCGTTCTGCTTCGGCGTCACGCTCAGCTGCACCACGAGATCCGCGACGCCCGTATCCACCGCAACGCACGCATCGATCGCCGACTTCACTTCGATGTGCGGATCGCTCGCCAATTTGTCGTGCAGTTGCCGCGTCACCGCGACGAGCTCCTCGTGATAGCCCGCCGCGAAGCCATCCGATGGCGCATCGATGACCACGACCAGTCGATCCGGGTTCACGCGCGGACGTTGGACCTGCGCCTGCGATGCACACCCCGCGAACACCACGAACGCGAAATACCGCATGGTCGAAACACGCACGAGACGCCGATCGCGCGCACGATTTCGAGCACGTGCCGGCGTTTGCCTGATCATCCGAAGAGATTCTTTCGCGCAGCTCCGGCCACGAGCGCGACACCCGGATGCACGAGCCGCTGCTCGACGGTGGTCGCGTAATACCTCGCGCGCAATGGCTTCACCGAACCCGCGCGCACGAGGCCTCGCCCACCGATCGCATCCGGCGCAGCATACACCCCGAGTCCGGCTTCGGCGGCCACCGCGAGCAGTGCCGCATCTTCGAACTCACCGACCACCGTCGGCGTGATCGCGTGCTTGATGAACCACGCATCGAGCTCGCGGCGAAACCCCGTGTTCGAGCTCGGCGCGAGAAACGGCGCGCCATCGAGCGAGCGCGGGAAGCCGACCCGCAGCTCGTTCGCGAGCCGCTTCGCACCCCACACGCTCACGCCGCACTCGCCGAGCAAGTGATCGTGGCTGGTGGCGCCACGCGACGGTGCGTCGCCGACGACCATGTCGAGCGCCTGCCGTTCGAGCTCGCCCAGCAAGACCGCCGGCGGCGCCTCGCGAACCACGACGTGGATCCGCGCTTCGAACGCGGGCTCGAGGATGCGCAGCGCGATCGCCTTCGGCACGCTATCACTCACGCCGACGACGAGCCGGACCGGACGATCGGTGGCGCGACCACGCGCGGTGTCGGCCACGCGATCGCCGAGCGCGAAGATCTCGTCGGCGAGCTTCGCGACAGCCTCCCCGGCGTCCGTGAGTGCGAGGTTGCGGCCATCCCGCCGGAACAGCGGTTCGTCGAGATCCTCCGCCAACGCGCGCAACTGCTCGGACACCGTCGGCTGGGTGACGCGCAGCTTCTTCGCTGCACGCGACACGCTGCCTTCACGAGCCACCATCCAAAACGAGCGGAGATGATGAAAATTTAGCTCGCTCATCGCTCGAATCAACATATCGGAAATACCTATACATCGCTACCGAACAATCGATTTGTCACGAACCCCGGCCGTGCGCATTTCTGTTCTTCATGGCCCCAACGGTTTCGACTCGCAGTGCGCTTGGCTGGAC
Source organism: Kofleriaceae bacterium (assembly GCA_047600425.1). Lineage (GTDB taxonomy): Bacteria > Myxococcota_A > Polyangia > Haliangiales > Haliangiaceae > JABFXX01. The sequence continues at coordinate 2,424,676 of JASGLC010000001.1, forward strand.
GGCGTTCTGGTTCGCGCTCGCCGCGTTGTTCGGCGTGTCGCTCGGCATCGCCCGCGGTGGCGACAGTGCACTCTCGTTTTTCACCGCCTACTTCGTCGAGCAAGCGTTGTCGATCGACAACCTGTTCGTGATGATGCTGATCTTCGCTCGGTTCCGCGTCCCCGCGACGAGTCAGCGCCGCGTGCTGTCGTGGGGCATCGCCGGCGTGGTCGTGCTGCGCGGCGCGATGATCCTGGCGGGCACCACGTTGGTCTCCTCGTTTCACGTGCTGACCTACCTGCTCGGCGCGGTGTTGCTCGTGATGGCGTGGCGGCTCGCGCGTTCGCTCGACGAGCCCGAGAGTCAACCGGAGGTCGCGCACGGCCGGATCCGCACCCTGCTCGGCAAGCTCATGCCGATCAGCGATGACTTCGCCGGCGAGAAGTTCACGATCGTCCGCGCCGGTATCCGCTACGCCACGCCGCTCCTCCTCGCGCTCGTCACGATCGAGCTCGCCGATGCGGTGTTCGCGCTCGACTCGATTCCTGCCGTGTTCGGAGTGACGACCGATCCGCTGATCGCGTTCACGTCGAACCTGTTCGCCGTGCTCGGCCTGCGGTCGTTGTACTTCGCGCTCGCCGGTGTGCTCGATCGCCTGCGCTATCTCAAGCACGGCCTCGTCGGCGTGCTGGCGATCGTCGGCGTGAAGATGCTCGTCGCGATCCTGTGGCCGGTGCCGACCTGGCTATCGCTCGCGAGCGTTTCGCTTGTCCTAGGCGGCGCGATCGTCGCGTCGCTCGTCTCGACTCACTCCCATTCGAGGAACCATGTTGAACAATCGTGACTACACCATCATCATCGACAAGAGCGGCAGCATGGCGACATGCGATCAAGCGGGCAACCGCAGCCGCTGGCTCGCCGCACGTGAAAGCACCGAAGCCTTCGCCCGCAAGTGCGAGACGCTCGATCCGGACGGCCTGACGCTGTACGTGTTCGCGAGCCGGTTCCGCCGCTACGAACGCGTGACCGCGGATCGCGTCGCCACCGTGTTCGTCGAGAACGAGCCGTGCGGCGGCACCGATCTCGCCGGCGTGCTCGAGCACGCGTTCGGCGGCTACTTCGATCGCAAGGGCAGCGGTAGCTCGCGGCCCGAGACGATCCTCGTGGTCACCGATGGTGCGCCCGATGACGAGAAGGCCGTGATGCGAGCTCTCATCAAAGCCTCGAAGCGAGTCGTCGATCCGAGCGAGCTCGTCGTCACGTTCATCCAGGTCGGCACCGATCCCGCCGCGCGCAAGTTCCTCAAGATCCTCGACGACGAATTGACGCGCGCCGGCGCCCCGGTCGACCTGTGCAGTACCGTCACGCTCGACGAGGCCGAAGGCATGGGCCTCACCGACGTCCTCATGCAGTCGCTAACGGGCGGCGCCGTCTAGAGTAAGCTCGCGAGTGCATGGCCCGACACGGCGAACGTCATCTCTCGAATCGCGGCGGTTGGCTGCGCGCGGCGGTGTTGGGCTCGAACGACGCGATCGTCTCGACGAGCTCGCTGATGACGGGCATCGCGGCATCGCACGCATCCACGAACGCGATCTTGATCGCGGGCATCGCCGGCCTCTCGGCGGGTGCGATGTCGATGGCGGTCGGCGAGTTCGTATCCGTCAGCTCGCAACACGATGCCGAGACCGCGGACATCGCGAAAGAGCGGCGCGAGCTCGCATCGTCGCCGCAAGCGGAGCTGAAGGAGCTCGCCGGCATCTATCGCGATCGCGGTCTCGCGCCGGAGCTCGCGATGGAAGTGGCTCGCCAGCTCACCGCTCACGATCCGCTGACCGCGCACCTCCGCGACGAGCTCGGCATCGAAGCCGATCGCCGCGCGCGTCCGTTTCAAGCCGCGTGGATCTCCGCGGTCAGCTTCTCGGTGTTCGCGATGGTTCCGATCCTGGCACTCCTGATCGCGCCGAGCGTCGCGGCATATGCGATTCCGGGCGCGTCGCTCGTCGCGCTGTGCATGTTAGGCATCCTCGGCGCACACCTCGGTGGTGCGCCGCTCGCAAAGGGTGGCTTGCGCGTCACCATCGGCGGAGCGATCGCGATGGCGATCACCGCGGGCATCGGTCATCTATTGGGCGTGACCGCGAGCTAGAGGTGGATCCGGCCTTGCGCGCCGGTCGTGTGACACCCGCTTTGATTGCAGCCACCACCGTTCGCGGCGGTGACCGTCGCGGTCATCGGCGTCGACGTCGGACATTCGCTCGCGTAGACCGAAACCGGAAACGTGATCGCCTTCGACGTATAAAAGTTGCCGTTCGTCTGCGCGATCATGTCGAACGTCGTCCCGTTCGCATCCGTCACGGTGATCGAGCCGCCAGAGAGCGCCGTCGTTCCCGTCGCGTCGTAGAGCGTTCCCGCGAGCGTGAAGCCGTGGTTGTGGCAACCGTTCAAACAATCCTGTCCGGGATTGTGATGACCATTGGTGTTGCCACTCGTGATCTTGTTCTTACAAGGATAGAGCGACGACGCACTTCCTGCGTCCGTCGTCGATCCGACGGCAGCATCGATTGCGCCGCCGCTGTTCGGATTGCTGTCCGGTGTTCCACCTCCTCCCCCACTGTCGAGAGAGGTCGTACAGCCAGTCACGAACATAAGAAACGCGAGTGCTGTACGTCGACGCATCGTCGGTCGAGTCAGCAAGGCATATGCCCTTTAGTGCATGCGCAGCTCGCGCATGATGACACTCAGCTTCTCATTAACTGTGCGAATCGCGCACAAGGTGTACGGGGCGTGAACAGTCATTTCCGTTCGGCGACCGCGAACTCGCGCACTAGCGCTGGCGCGAGCGGTGCAACGCGCGTGACGGCGTTGTCGAATCGACGAGTTTCGTGGCTCGCGATCGGGTTGGGTCTGATCCTCGTCGCGATCACGGCGGCACTCCTCTATCGCGGCTACAGCTTCTACAAGCTGTCGCTCGAAGAGCGTGTCGAGCACCCGGACTTTCGCAAGCTCCGCCCGAGCGGAATGGTCGGCAACGGCTACGGCTGGGTCGCGGCGCTGTTGATCGTGCTGAATCTCAGCTACTTGATCCGGCGCAGATTTGGCGGCGTCGGGTCGATGCGCGTCTGGCTCGACATTCACGTGTTCACCGGACTGCTCGCGACGGTCCTCGTTTCGTTCCACTCGGCCTTTCAACTCCGCACGCCGATCGCGACGGCCTCGACGGCGAGCCTCGCGCTCGTCGTGTTCACCGGATTGATCGGTAGGTTCTTGTATGCGCTGACTCCGACCTCGGGGCGCGAGCGACTTCGCGATGCGCTCGACGCTGTCGAACGAATCGCACCCGGTGCCCGCGATGCACTCGCCGACGTGATCGCGACGATTCCGGGACCCGTGCTACCCGCAAATGCTTCGCTCGCGCGCAGCCTGTTCGCGATTCCCCAATGGCGCCGTGCGAGCAACCAACGCCGTCGCGCAATTCGCAACCTCGCTCCTTCAGACCGGTCGGCGCGCCCTGTCGTCAAGACGCTCGAGCGCGCCGCCGCCGCCGAAGCCCGCGCATCGGGAACCGCCGCACTGCTCCGATCGTGGCGCGCGCTTCACCGGCTGTTCGCGCTCGCGATGCTCGCCGCCGTCCTCCTTCACGGCGGCGTCGCTTGGTACTACGGCTACAGGTGGATCTTCTCGTGAGGATCCTGATCGTGATCGCGCTGCTCGTCGTCGCGACTCCGGCGCATGCACAGCTCTTGTCGCCGGGTCCGCTCTCGCAAGCGCACGCGAGCATCGACACCGACAACGATTGCGGGCGATGCCACGAGTCGGGCAAGCAAGTCGTCGCCCGCCTTTGCTTCGATTGTCACAAGGACTTGAAGGCCGAGATCGACAACAACCGCGGGTTGCATGGCAAGCAGTACAAGGGCCAAGCCTGCGAGACCTGCCACGTCGAGCACGTCGGTAAGAATGCCAAGTTGATCCGCTGGCCCGGAGGCACGGCCGACAAGCTCGATCACTCGCTCACGGGATGGCCGTTGACCGAAGGCCACGCGAAGGTCACGCCGTGCAGCAAGTGCCACACGAAGGTCTCGCCGCTCGGAAAGCCGCAATTCATCGCGACCTCGGCGCAGTGCTCGTCGTGTCACAAGGATCCGCACGCCGGTAAGTTCGGCGTCGACTGCGCGAAGTGCCACGACCAGACAGACTTCAAGGCGTTCCGCCAAAAGTCCTTCGATCACGCGCTCGCTGCATTCCAGCTCACCGGCAAACACGCGGCGGTCGCGTGCGAGAAGTGCCACAAGGGATCGCCGCCGACTTGGAAGCCCGTCGCGTTCTCGACGTGCGAGTCGTGCCACCAAGATCCGCACGCGGGTCAGTTCAAGCCGAAACCCTGTACCGGCTGTCACGATACGAATAGCTGGGAAGCGGCGGCCGATGCGATCAAGGCGAATCACCCGAAGCTGTCGCTCGCAAACGGCCACGCGAAGGTCGCGTGCAAGACCTGCCACGATCGCGGCAACGACAAGCCGCCGACGAAGGGAAGCAAGTGCGAGAGCTGCCATCACCCGATCCATCTCGCGAAGTTTGGCGACCGCTGCGAGACCTGCCACGCCTCGATCAAATGGGTTGGCCTGCCGGAGACCGTCGGTCGCGCCGCGCATGACAAGACGCGCTATCCGCTCGTCGCGAAGCATGTCGCCGTGGCGTGTGCGAAGTGCCATCCCGCGACCAAGCCGCAGGCACAGCGGTTCAAGAATCTCTCGTTCGCTGCATGCGCGACGTGCCACGCGGACCCACACAAGGGCGAATTCTCGTCTCGCAATAAAGGCGAGTGCGCGCAGTGCCACGAGGTCAGCGGCTTCGCACCGACCTCGTTCGATCTCGCGGCGCATGCCTCGACGAGCTTTCCGCTCGACGGCAAGCACGTCGCCACGCCGTGCAAGAGCTGCCACAAGAATCCGCCGCCGCGCATGGTCTGGACGGTGGCGTCGAAGCAGTGCGCGGATTGTCATGCGAACCCGCACGGCGCGCAGTTCGCGACCGAGATGGCGCAAGGCGGTTGCGCGAAGTGCCACACGACCGTGGACTGGCACCAGCCGCACATCGATCACTCGAGCTGGCCGCTGCTCGGAGCGCATGCGCAGACCGCGTGCGCCGCGTGTCATGGCGAGCAGAAACAGGGCGCGCAGCCAGCGGCGTATCGCGGCATCCCGCGCGATTGCGAAGGTTGTCACGACGACATCCACGCCGGGCAGTTCTTGCAAACGTCACCTCGGAAGAGTTGCGCGACGTGCCATCAACCGACGTCGTTCCAGATCGCGAAGACGTTCGACCACAAGACGACGCAGTATCCGCTCGACGGCAAGCACGTCGGTGTCGCGTGCGCGAAGTGCCATCCGCAAACGACGCTGCGGAACGGCAGCACGGCGGTTCGCTGGAGGCTCGGCTACACGCAATGTCGTGACTGCCACGCGAACCCGCATCGGGAGAAACCATGAAGTGGCTGCTCGTCCTCGTGATGTGTGTGGGTCGCGCGGTCGCCGGCGATCACGGTGGGCTCGTCGACAACATGGATTGCAAGGCGTGCCACACGAGCGATGGCTGGACGATCAGCGCGAACGCGAGCGGTAGCGGCTTCGATCACGATCGCACCGGATTTCCATTGCGCGGATCGCACGTGCAACAGACCTGCGGCAAGTGCCACACCTCGGAGAAGGCACCGCCGCAAGAGTGCGTCGGCTGTCATCGCGATCTGCATGAAGGCCGGCAGGGGAATGCGTGTGCGGAGTGCCATACGGCAACGACCTGGGCCGACACGAGCACGCTCGATCGCCATCGCCAGACCCGGATACCGCTCACCGGCCGTCACGCGCTCGTCGACTGCGTCGCGTGTCACAAGCGTCAGACCGAAGGCACGTGGAAGGACACGCCGGTCGCGTGCTTCGCGTGTCACCAGGCCGACTATCGCCGCAGCGACGTGCATCCGACCCACGATGGCTCGACGGGTGAAGCGCTGTTTCCGCGGGATTGTGCGCTCTGCCATCAGACCTCCGCGTGGTCGCCGGCGATCACGAATCCGAGCACGTTGCCCGGAACGATGGCGCGCAGCGACCACGCTCCATTCATGACGCTGACCTCGGGAAGCCATCGAACGGCCGATTGCACGAGTTGTCACGCGGATCGCAAGCGCATGCAGCTCGTGCGTTGCGATAGCTGTCATGCGGACGTCGCCCTACGCACGCAGCATCGCGGAGCGAGCGTCGCGCGCTCGACCTCGAGTTGCCTCGGGTGCCATCCGCGAGGAGCCGCGCGATGAAGCCGTGGATCGTGATCGCCGCCGTGATCTCGCCCGCGCTCGCGCACGCGGAAACCGTGAGCGCGAAGATCGTCGACGTGGCCGGCGGCATCGCGTACATCGAACCGGGTGCGGCAGCGGGGATCGTCGTCGGCACGAAGCTGACGATCGGGCCCAACGAACGCACGATCACTGCGGCGAGCAGTACGACCGCGTCGTTCGAGCTACGTGGCTTGGTCGTCAACATCGGCCAGACCGTGACGGCCGAGGTCGTCGCGCACGCGGCGCAAGCCGATGTCGCGAAGCGCGCACCGGTTCACGACGAGGCGACGTTTCGCGAGCAGTGGCCAGCACCCGCACATCCCGCAGACGCCCAACACGTGAAAGCGGTACCGCTCGGTGCTGCAACGCAACCCGGAGCCATCCAACTAACCGTGCTCGGCCAAGGCTACGCGAGCGCGAGCCGCGACGTCCAAGTCGCGCAAGCCGAGGCGCGGGTGATCACGTCGTTCGCGGTAACGACCGACAAGCCGTTCGCGATCGATGGCGATGTCGCCGTGCGTACGTTCTCCGACGGCTACAACAAAGCCGAGCGCACGCCGTTGTTCGTGCGAGCGGCGCAGCTTCGCTACGGCGATGCGATCGATCCGAACGTCGTCGTCGGGCGCTTGCGATGGGCCGCCTCGTCGATCGGCATGCTCGACGGTGGCCGCGCGATGACGAGGTTCGGCGCCTTCGAGATCGCGGCGTTCGGCGGCATCGTGCCCGATGGCGTGAGCGGCCACGTCGAGACCAGTGCGTCGCGATTCGGTGCCGAAGCGATCTACGACCTCGCGGATCATCCGTGGCAGCCACGCGTCGCGGTGACGGCGAGTGGCTCGACGTGGCAAGGCGCGCTCGACGAGCAGCGCGTGTCCCTCGCTGCGAGTGCGACGCATGGCAACGTCACGCTCGACGGCTGGGGCGATGCACAGGGCTTCTCGGCGAACAATCCGTGGGGTGCGCACACGATCGAGCTGACCGGTGCCGGCCTCTCGGCGAGCTGGCGCGACAAGGGCGATCACGTCGGACTCGATGCGAGCTACCTCACGCCGGAGCGCTCGTTGCGGCTCGCATCGCTACTCCCCGCGGACTGGCTGTGCGCGCGCGTGCCGGAAGCCGGAGTCACCGCCGAGCGCTGCGCGGGTGGCGATTACTGGGCCGATGTCACCGCGACCGGCGGAATCCGCCGCGGAATGTTCGTGCTCGACGGTGCTGCGACGATCGGACGAACCCACGATGTCGAGATCTCGACGACGGGATCCGCCTATCTGCGCAGCGAGCTGCATTTCGGCGAACGCCGGTTGATCGTCGCGGGGTCGGCAGGACGCGCCGCGTTCGCGACGTGGGATAGCGGCGAGCTCGGCCTCGGATCGGCGTTCGGTCGCGCATTCGATCTCGAGCTGCGCTATCGCGCCGAGATCCTCGACTACGTCGCTGCGACGCAGCGCATGTTGCTACACGCGATCGCGGCCGATGCTCGGTATTCGTATTCGTCGACGTTCGATCTCGCGGTGTCGTTGCTCGGGACGACCGGAGACGATCGCAAGAACGTAGCAGGGCTGTTAACCGTTGCCTGGAGGCCGTTGCCATGACGAGAACGATCCTCGTTGCGTGGATGTTGTTCCTCGCCGGATGCGTCGAGAACCACGATCCGCAGGCCGTCGCGGTCGCGAAGGACTACTGCTACGGCTGTCATCAGAACGACTACGATGCGACCGGCACGTCGACATTTCCGGCGGCGCCCGTTCACGCGACATCGCAGTGCTCGACCGATTGCGCGCAGTGCCACACGACCTCGACGTGGGTCAACACGCTCGGCGGCTGCCAACACCCCGAGCAAACCTTCCCGCTGATGTCGCAAGGCACCCAACACACGAACATCAAGTGCACCGACTGCCACAGTGCGGCGATCAGCGCGGCAACCGGCGCGACGTCGGTGAAGGGCGCGAACACCGACTGCATCTCGTGCCATCCCAACACGAGCACGCAACAACAGAACCACGTCGGCGTGACCTACGACAACGGCACGCTCGCCGGACAACCGTACGCGTACTCCAATACCGACCATCGGTTTTGTCTCGACTGTCATCCGAACGGCCTCGCGGCCGGTCATGGCCTATCGAATCCGTTCAAGCTGCCGCACCACGGATCGACGTGCGCGCAATGCCATGACAACGCCTCCGGCCTCGGTCACACGAACGGAGCCGACGTGTTGTGCGTGACCAGCGGGTGTCATCGCGACGCTCACCACAACGACACGAAACATCACCCCGGATGCCTCGCGAATGGCTGCCATCCCGACGGGCGTGGCGGATGAGCACCTGGATCCTGCTCGGGCTCGTACTCGCCGTCGGGTTGCCATACATCGCGTGGACGCGGATCGAGGCGCGCAAGCATTCGCGTGCCGCCGTCGTTCACGAGGAAGTGGTCGCGCTCGGAGACGAGGTCGTTCCCGTATCGATCCATCCCGAGATCGATCTCGATGCGTGCATCGGCTCGGGCGCGTGCGTGCGCGCGTGTCCGGAAGATGGCGTGCTCGCGATCACCGACGGTCGCGCGCGCTTGGTCAGCCCGATGTCGTGCATCGGTCACTCGGCGTGCCTGGCGGCGTGTCCCGTCGGCGCGATCCGACTGGTGTTCGGAACGGCGACGCGCGGCATCGAGCTCCCGAAGTTGTCGTCGAGCTTCGAGACAACCGCGGCCGGAATCTATGTCGTCGGCGAGCTCGGAGGGATGGGCCTCATCCGGAATGCGGTCGAACAAGGTCGACAAGCGGCCGCGGCGATCGTGAAGTCCGGTCGGCGCGGTGGCGCCGGCGATCTCGACGCGATTGTCGTCGGCGCCGGGCCGGCGGGAATCGCCACCGCACTCGCGCTCGCGGCGCAGGGATTGCGATACCTCGTCGTCGAGCAGGACAAGTTCGGCGGCACGATCACGCACTATCCGCGCGCGAAGGTCGTGATGACCGGTTCGCTCGAGCTCCCCGGCTACGGCACGGTCCGGCGCTCGACGATGTCGAAAGAGGATCTCGTCGAGCTGTGGACCGATATCCGCGCGCGGACCGATCTGCCAGTGCGCGAAGGCGTTCGGGTCACCACGATCGAACGCGAGGGCGCCGCATGGCGGGTCCAAGGCGATGGCTTTCGCGATCGCGCGGCGACCGTCGTCCTCGCACTGGGTCGTCGCGGCGCGCCACGCGAGCTCGGCGTTCCCGGCGAGGAGCTCGCCAAGGTCGTGTATCGGGTGATCGAGCCCGAGGTCTTCGCCGGTCGCCGCGTGTTGGTCGTCGGCGGTGGAAATGCCGCGGCAGACTGCGTGATCGCGCTCGCCGAGCAAGGTCAGTGCGCCTCGGTCGGCATCTCGTATCGCCGCTCCGAGCTCGCACGCGTCCGGGCGTCGGTCCGCGCTCGCCTCGACGACTTGATCGCGGCGGGTCGGGTCACGTCGCACTTGGAAAGCGAGGTCGTGTCGATCGCCGCGGATCAGGTGTTGCTGCGTACTCCGCGCGGGCTCGAGCAAGTACCCAACGATCACGTGGTCGTCCAGATCGGTGGCACGGCACCCAGCGAGCTGTTGCGGTCGATCGGAATCGAGCTGGTCGAAAAGCGGGGTGAAGCCTGAGCGCAATGTTTTTTCACGAACTCTCGGGTCGTAAAAAATGCCCGACTCCCGCGATTTTCGCGCTGGCTTTGAAAATCGATTTCGATGCCAAGCCCTCGTTTCTCATGAAGCGCCGGCGGACGTTGAATAGAGTGCCGGCCGTTCGATGAGGATCACGGTTCTGGACGTCGAGATCGATCTCGAGGGGAAGACAGTTTCGCGCGCGGGCAAGGCCCTGCAGTTCTCTCCCCGCGAATACAACCTCCTCGTCCTGTTCGCCCGGCGCGCGAATCAAGTCGTCACGCGCGACGAGATCCGCGACGCGCTCTACACCGACACGAACGCGGGCCACGAGTCGAACCTGATCGACGTCTACGTCCGGTACTTGCGTCGCAAGCTCGGGACGCCGGTGATCCTTCACACGCGTCGCGGTCGCGGCTACGTGTTCGGCGAAGATATCTAGACTGGCGTCAGCTTCGCGAGATCGTCGACTCCGAAGATCTGCTCGAGCTTGGCCACGTGCGCGACGGCGTGCTCGAACCCCTGCGGCCCGAGCATCTGGGTCTCCTTCGCTTCGAACTGTTCGCCGAGCTCGCCGTACGCGTGTTTTCCGACGAGCCGGCGCAGCTCCGGGAACAGCACCGTGTCCTCGCGGGCCGCGTGTGGCCGGTACATGTGATTGAACTGGCGAACGAGCTGGGTCAACCGCGACCGATCGAGCGGCGCACTCGAGAGCTTGATGATCTGATCGGTGATCGCGCGACCCGCGACATGTTGCTTGCGCAATACAGCGGTGAGGTCGGCTAACTTGTTCGCGCGTTCGAACCGGGGAAACAGGAAGTCCTCTTCCAGGTGCTCGTGATAGTCCTCGATCACGTGGCGCACGATGCCCGCGGCGTCGCCCAGCGCGTCGAGCGGGACCTCCTGGTTGGCATCGAACCGGGTCGCCGCTTCGTCGTAGAGGTACATCACGCGACGAAGCACGCCGTGCTCGCGCATCAGATCCTCGGCGGGGGTGACATCGTCATCGCCGCCGCCACCGCCGTGCGCGGGACGATCGACGCCGTGTGCACACGCAACCAGTGCGGCTCCCGACCCCACGAGAAAGTTTCGACGGGTCGTGGTCATGAACATGACCATCGCAGCATTCGAGCCAATCGTCGATTAGAGCTCGATGAGTTAGAGGCGATAGTGCAGCTGCGCGAGCGCGTAGCCGCCGTTCGTGTCCGAGCCGAGGTCGAGGAGCTCTGCGCGGACCGTCAGCAGCCACTCGACGTGCGAGGTCATGAACCAGTGGAGGTTCACATCGAGAGCATCGCGGTAGAGCCCCTTCACACGCGTGTCCTGCGTGAAGTGACCGAGGCCGATATCGAGTAGGAACCCGTCACCGAGTGGGCGACTACCGAGCAGGTAGGCGGCGATCTGGTTGTAGCGATCGTCGGCCGCGAGGATGTCCTGATGGATGACCTCGGCCTCGCCGAGCAAGAGGAGATCGGGACCCGGCAGATAGAGCTTCCCGGTCACGCCTCCATACGTGCGGTGTGCGTCCGTGCTCGAAGAGTATTTACCTTCGACACCGACCGCGGCGTGCTCGCCGATCCGCGCTTCGGCATACAGCGCGCCGCCGTCACCGTGCTCGGCCGCCGACGCGATCGGATCGTGGACGAACCCGGTCGCGTGGACCTCGAACGCCTTCGTCACGTACGACGCGGATGCCGCGTAGGCCTCGTCGTAGAGCGGATAGCCGCCGTAGAGCTGCGTGTAGACGATGTGCTCGGCGAGCCGGAGCCCGTAGGTCGGCATCATCCGGCCGACGCGAATGTAGAGCCCCTCGTTGCCATCGGGATTGCTCTGCCACATCGCGTAGTGCTCGCGCGACCACAGCACGTGGAGCGCGCTGCCACCTTCCTGCGGTTCGCGGAAGCCGGCGAGCGCGTGCAGCGAGAAGCCCTTGTAGTGCGCGCTCGCGGCAACCTCGGCTTGCATCGGGTACGCGTTCGCGGTGCTCGTGCCGGGGTTGATGTAGCCGGCGGCACCGCGAACGTCGCCGCCGAGCTCGAGCCAGTCCGGCTTCTTCATGCCGTACATGAAGTTGCCGTCGCCGGCGCGCCAGGCGTTCGCCTCGGAGACGGCGACGCCGTTTTCGTTGAGGATCCCGCCACCGTCGGGCGAGAGGTGGCAGCTCGTGCAGGTGGTGTCGTGCGAGAGCTGGTATTGCGGATATGCGGAAGCGACCCCGCAGAGCGCGAGGACGATCGTGACGACGAGGAGCTTCATCTAAACCCCCGGCCGGTCGGCAGCGATCCACTTCTTGATCAAATCGATGTCATCGGCGGGAAGCGGGTAATCCGGCGGCATCCGATCACCGCCCGTCGACGTGATCACGCGAATCAGTTCGCTGCGGTCACCGTTTTGTGAGACGTCCTTCAGCGACGGTATTCCGGTCGCGAGCGTGTCGAACGCGTAATCCTTGATGTTCGTGGTGGTGGAGTGACATTGAACCTGCCCACAGGTCGGGGCGAGGATCTCGAGGACGATGATGTCCGCGGTCTTGTCCGAGATCGTGCTCGGAACGCAGATCGGGGCTCGTGGCGCACGCCGCGACGAGCGCGAGAGTAGCTAAGCGAAACATGGAACCTCTAATGTTGGATCATGAGCAACGTCGACCATCGACCGTCTTCGCCAATGCATCCTTCATGACATGCAGGAGCGCGGTGTCGTCGAGCTCGGTCTTTACGTGCTGGAACACGGTTCCGTCCACCGGATCGATGAACAGAATGGTCGGTAGAGTGGTCGCCTTGTACGCGGCCTTGAGCTTGTCCGTGGCTTCGGACTCCTCGGTCACGTCGATCTTGAGCGGCACGAAGTCCTGCGACAGCGCGTCGTAGACGTCGTTCTCGCCGAACGTCCGCTCCATCGCGTGGCACGGGTTGCACCACTCGGCCGAGAAGTCGACCATGACGAGCTTGTGCTCGCTCTTCGCACGCGAGAACGCCGCGACCTGATCGTGCTCCCACGCGACTTGATGTTTCGGAGCCTGGCGCCACAACCACACACCGACCGCGCCGGCCAACACCAACGTGACCGCGAACGCTTTGCGCGTTCGTTCGCGCCAGCTGCCGTGGAACGACAGGTGAATCGCGCCGAGCACCAAACCGAGCACGACCGAGATGCATGCACCGATCAGAAACCCGGTCGTCGGGTTCACTGCGGCGCGCAGGCCGGGGAACCACGGCATCAGGTAGTAGATCGCGGCGAATACAAGGCCGATGCCGCCGATCGACTTCACGTACTCCATCCACGCGCCGCTCTTCGGCAACGCGACCGCGAACGACGCGAGCACGAAGAACAGCACGCCCATGCCCAAGCCGTAGACATAGAGCAGTGCGCCGCCGCTCACGACCTTTGCGGTCGTCGCGACGTAGGTGAGCAGGCCCGCGAGGAACGGGCCCGTGCACGGCGCCGCGATCAAGCCGCCGACGAGGCCCATCGCGTACGCGCCGCCGAAGCCCTTGCCGCCGACGCGATTGAGCTTCGCTTGGATGCCGGACGGCAGGTTCAGCTCGAACGCGCCGAACATCGATAGCGCGAGCGCCAAGAACAAGATGACGAGCGGGATGACGACATACGGGCTCGCGAGCTGCGTGCCGAAGTCGCCCGCCTTACCGACGAGCGCGAACGACACGCCGAGGATCGTATACGTCGTGCACATGCCGTTGACGTACGCGAGCGCGAGCAGGATCGCGCGCTTGCGCGGAACGTCCTTGCCACGCGCACCGAAGATCGCGAGCGTGATCGGAATCATCGGATACACGCACGGGGTCAACGACGTCAGAAAGCCGAAGCCGAACGCCGCCGCGATCATCGGCAGGATCCCGCGCGCTTGATAGTCGCCGAACCCGCAGCTGTTGCTAGCGCAGCCGGCGAGGAGCGCAGCGGCTGCGAGAAACCAGAATGTTTTGCGCACGGCTCAGCCTTTGATGAGGTCGTCGAGCTTGGCAGCGAGCTTGGTCTCGTCGCCGGCGTCGTAGCCGTACTGCACGAGCTGGATCACGCCCTTCGGATCGACGACGAACGTCGACGGCATCTTGTCCGGATCGTAGGCCTTCATCGCCGGGCTCGAGTCATCCGGCATGAACACCGGGAACACGTGCTTCAGCTTCAGCGAGTCCATGAACTGCTTGCCGTCGGCGGCGTTGTTGTTGATGTTGACGGAGACGAACAACACCTTGCCGGCGAACTTCGGCGCGACCTTGTCCCACGCCGGCAGTTCCTTGTGGCACGGCTGACACCAGCTCGCACCGAACGTGAACAGCACCCACTTGCCGGCCATGTCCTTCAAGTGGAAGGCCTTGCCGGCGGCGGATTTCGCGTCGAGCTCGACGAAGTGCTCGCCCTTCTTGATCTCGGCGAGTGCGGGCGACGTGACGAGTAAGAGCGTTGCGAGGACGGCTTTCATGTTCACAACTCCGTTGCAAGGCCGAGCGATGCGCTCGGATAACTGTCGGCGGCGCCACTCGCACCGCGATCACCCGCATCCCAACTCCACGAGAAGCGTTGATAGTCGAACGCGGCATGCGCGACGACGTGGGTCGTCAGACGGACATCGACGCCGACACCGAGATCGAGTCCCCAGCGCGAGGACGGACCGAGCGTCATCTCCATGCCGTCCGTGCCCGCGAACACGGGCTCGAACGCGACGTTGCCGTGCAACGTGAAGCGACCGATCGGTTGTTGGAGGCGGGCGCCGAACGCGAGGTAGTTGTACTCGTTGTCGGGCGACCGACCCGGATCGCTCGAGGCGATCGAGAATCCGCGATGACCGAGGCCGATCGTTCCCGCCAGCTGCGCGGCGAAGCGATAGCCGACCGATGCATCCCAGCGCGAGATCACCGTCGTCGCATTGCCGCTCGCGAGCGTGGTCGACATGCCGAGCGTGCGGTCGGCATCGAAGTCGATCAGCGTATGCGCCGTCGGACAAATTCCACCGGTGAAGTGAGCGCCGCCGACGGGCGATGACGAATAGCCTTGGAGCCCCGCCGGTGCGCCGAACGATCGGCCGATCAACGCGAAGCCTGCGCCGAGCTCGAGGTGAAGCGTGTCCGTGTTCGACGACGGCGCCGTCGCGCTGACGCCGGTATCGGTGGGTGCGGCCGGATCACCGCCGCCCGTCATCGCTTCGATCTCCGACATCGACACGGCGTTATCGTCGGACGGAGGCGTCGGCTCGGTCTTCGCCGGTTCATCCGCGTCCCACTTCGGTTCGGCGACGGTCGTCGGAGCCGCCGTCGGAGCAGGCGTTGGAGCGGGCGGTGGTGGCGGAGGTGGCAGCTCGGGCTTCGGCTCGGGTTTCGGCTTCGCGGGTGCCTCTTTCGGGGCGAGCTTGCCGAGATCCTCGACTTCGCCGCCGAGGTTGCTGCTCAAGACTTCGAGATCGTCGCGCGACAACTGCGCCTTCGCGAGCGGCGTCTCGTCGAGCGACCGCATGTTGCCGTGACCGTCGTAGATCACGATCCGGAACGTCAGCGAGCCACCGGCGGTGACGAGCGCACCACCGATCACGCCATCGACGTGCATCGCGGTGACGATCTCCTTCGCGCGATCCGAGTGACGCGCGAGCTGCGCGAGGTCCGCCGGCGACATCGCGACCGTCGTCACGCCGATCTTCGCGAGCACCGGCGCGAGCTGGCGCTCGACCTGCTCGTGGTGATTTCCGGCCACGCCGGCAAACACGATCGCGGGGGCGAGGAAGATCACGCGGTCAACCTCACCGACGCGTCGACCTTCGTCGAGGTCTGCAGGCCGACGTTGCCGTTCGCGAGGATGCAGAGGCCGTAGTGTTGGAGCGACTTCGTCGTCGGTCCGTCGATCACGGTGCCGGTGAGCGTGAAGTCGGCGCCGTGCGCGTTGCAGTGAAACTTCGACGTCTGCGCTTGGATCGTCACGCCCTGGTGCGGGCACTTCGCGGTCAAGGCATAGAGTCCGCCGGAATCGCGGACGACGAACATGTTCGACGCGCTGAAGTACTTCGGCGTGTTCAACACGAACGTGCTCGCGGCACCGACGTCGGTCGCGGTTCCCGTGCATGTCGCGCCTGATCCCGAACCCGATCCCGAGCCGGAGCCGGAGCCCGAACCGGATCCCGATCCGGATCCCACCGACGACGATGCGTCGACCGGTCCTTGATCGTCGTCGTCACCGCCGCTCTCGCCGTTCAACCCGCCGGTCTGAATCGCCCCACCCGTTCCCGTGCACGACGCGACGATGCCGAGCGCCGTGAAGGCACAGAACTCTCGACGTGAAACTTCTCGTAACGCTGGTGAGCGTTTCATCCCGCCCGCATCTGACAGCATTTCGTCCGTCGGTGCGCTCTCATGATAGTGACACTCCGTATGACAACTGCTGCACGCACTACGCATCTGTGTGTGAACGGCAGTGCACATGAAATTACCGTCGACGTTTTCGGTGACAACGTCGATCGAACTGTCTAGGGTGCTCCGCGATGTCGGGACCGCGCACGTGTGCGCTCGTCTTTTTACTCGTCGGGTGCACCGACGTGACGAACGCTCCGGCGACGGATCCGTCGACGACACTCAGTGAAACAGTGTTCGTTTGCGACGTCCAGCCGGTGCTGATCACCCAGTGCAGCTTCAACGCGTGCCACGGCAAGACCGACAGTGCGCTACGGGTGTTCTCCCTCGGAAAACTGCGCGCGAAGACCGCGATGGACCAGACGGCCGCGAACGCGCCGCTGACCACGGACGAGACCCACGCGAACTTCTTGTCGGCGTCCGCGTTCGCCGCCTACGGCATTTCGCCCGACGACAACTTCCTTCTGCGAAAGCCGCTTCCCGCGCCGGCCGGCGGCTACGAGCATCTCGGTGGAGCGGTGTTCAGCGGGACGAATGACTCCGGCTACGCGGCGATCGAACGTTGGTTGCAGGGAGCGACAACGTGCAATTGAAAATCATTATCGCAATCACTCTCATCTCGGCAGTCGGGAACGCATATCCGACCGGCGGACAGTTCGACCAAGATGCGGTCGCGAACGATGGGGGTGGCGGGCTCGCGTTCGACGGTGCGCCCCGCTTCGCCGGTCATACCTGCGACGTCTGCCATACCGACCCGCCCCATCAGATCACGCTGCGCCTCGAGGCCGACGACCCGTCGGTATTCACGGCCGGATATGCGCCCGGGCATCAGTATCACCTGCGGGTTGTCATGCAGGGTGAGCACGCCGGCCTCGCATACGCCCAAAACCAAAACTGCGGGCAGATCGACGTGACGCCGTTTCAGCCGTGCGACGACAACGGCTTCGCCCTCGAGATCGACGACTCGCATGGCGCGGTCGCCGGCACGTTCGCGTACTTCACGACCGCCTGCACGACCACGCTGCCCGACGATCCGGACGTCCACCTCCTCAAGAACGGTGCCGTCACGCACGAGGAGCACAACGGCAAGACCTCTTGGGATGTGTGTTGGACCGCGCCCGCCGCCGGAACCGGCGCGTTGACCGCGTACCTCGCCGGCGTCGACGGCAATGGCGGGACCGGTTCGGCGGGCTTTCCGAACGACACGATCGGCGATGACGTCGCGAGTGGCGCCGTCGGGATCAGCGAGGTGGGCTCGTCGGGTTCGCAAAACGTCGGCGGGTGCAACGCGAGTGGTGATGTCGGGCTCGCGCTCGTCGGAATCGTGCTGCTGCTGACGCGCTATCGCAAACGCGTCGTCGCTGCCGCGCTCGTCCTCGCCGCTGGCTCGGGATGCGTTCACGTCCGCCCGCGCCAACGCGAAACGCTCGCGCATCGCAACATGACGTTCGGGCCGGATCCGGCGGAAGACGAGCTCGACCTGCACATGCAGGAATCGCGTGAAGGCTCGTCCGGTGGCTACGGCAGCTCGGGTGGCGGATGCGGCTGCAACTGATCATCCTCGCTCTCGCGGCGAGCGCCCACGCCGACACCGGCTTCGTCTCGAAGGTCCAGGTCTACGCGGATAGCGATCACACGACCGTGATCTCGCCGCTCGTGCAAGGCACCGCCGATGTCACGCCCGATACCACGGTCACGCTCGGCTACGTCGCCGATGTCGTGAGCTCGGCGTCCGTCGATATCGTGTCGCAAGCCTCGCCGACGACGATCCACGATACCCGCCAACAAGTCTCGGGCTCGGCGTCGCACACGATCGGATCGTCGAAGATCCACGGCGGCTATTCGTTCTCGCACGAGAACGACTACCTCTCCCATTCGCTGAACGCCGGCATCGATCAGGAGATGTTCGACAAGAACACGACGTTGTCGCTCGGCTATGCGCTGAACCTCAACACCGTCGGACGCCGCGACGACGATAACTTCTCGCGCTCGCTCACGAACCACAGCCTCTCGCTGTCGTGGACGCAGATCGTGACGCCGACGCTCCTCACCCAGCTGACCTACGAGCTCGGCTACGCGGACGGGTTTCAATCGAGCCCGTATCGGTTCGTGCCGATTCGCCAGACCATGGATGCCGCGCCCTCGGAGTGGGTGATGGAGACGGATCCGGACACGCGGTTTCGCCACGCCCTCGTGATCGGCGCGAATCACGCGATCGGCGAAGGCTCGTCGATCCAAGGCGACTACCGCATCTATCACGACACCTGGGGCATCACGAGTCACACGATCGGTGCGCGGCTCTTCACGCATCTCACGCCGAAGCTCGAGCTTCGCTTGCGCGAGCGGTTCTACACGCAAGGCCGCGCGAGCTTCTATCAAGAGACGTACACGTCCGTGCAGCAGTACATGGCGTTCGATCGCGAGCTGTCGTCGCTGTGGAGCGAGACGTTCGGCGTGAAGCTCAGCTACTTGTTCGCGCCCCACGTCGAGGGCGAGCTCAAGTGCGATGTCTTCTACTACAGCTACTCGGAGTTCGCGCCGCTCGCGTCGCGCACGGGCACGAACACCGGCATCGGGCTCTCGCTCACCTATTGATCACTTGCAGTCGGGCAGCTTCGTGAAGTCGGCGGCTTGTTTTGTCGCACGGAGCTTGCCGCTCTTGAGATCGAACGAGCTGACGTAGTTCACGTGCGCTTCCTCGTCGAACACCGACACCAGCCACGTCGAACCTTCGAGCTGAGCGAACTGATAGCTCGTGCGAAACGAGACCTTCGGCAGCGCGACGTATCCGAGTAGCTTGCCGCTCGCGGTGACGAGGAACGGCTTCACGTCGTTGCTATCGCAAACCCGACCGTGCGCGAACACGACTTCGTTCGTCAGCCAGCGAAGATCGGAATCCGGGACCCACGTCGGGTCGTCGTTGTTCGGCTCCATCACGAGATCGCAGCCGAGATGGACATGCACCGACTTCGCCTTGTCTGCGTCGATCCGGAAGCCGTTTTCGTCATCACCGCCCAGCGCGTGTACGCCGTCCGGACTGCGAACCGGATAGAGATCGATCGCACCTCGGATCCCGACGCGTTTGTCCGTCAACTTGCACACGCGGCTCTCGAGCGTGCCTGCCGTTGCGGTCGTTCCAGCGAGAAGGAGGATCGCGAGCGTGCGTTGCATCAGGCAGAACAACGCGCACCCTCGGGGCAGAATTTCGCGAACCGTTTGCGCGCGGATCCAGATCGGTCGCAAATCATTCGATCTAGATGACTTAGACCGGTGGTCGACCCATCTCTACGAGGACATTCAGTCCTCATCGCCCGAGGGTGCCGCAGGTCTTCATCAATCCACCTCTGCTACTGCGGCACCCCGGACGATTTTTTTCAGCTCAAGTGTCTTAGCTTGTCCGGGTTTCGGACCCCATAAATCCGGTTGATTCGCTCGCCGTCGTGCTCGATCGCGAATGTCTCGACCTCTTCACCATCGCGGATGATGAAGCCCGGCAGGCCGTTGATCCGCGCCCACTCGATCTCGGGCTTCCACTCGGCACCACCGCGCTTTGCCATCACGCCGATGAAGAACCGCAGGATCTTCTCTCGCCCGTAGATCGGGTTGAGCGCAGCGCGGCGTTTACCGCCACCATCCGTGTGGAGCACGCAGTCCTCCGCGAGCAGCGACGTCACGCGCGTGACATCACCGGTCGCCACGGCATCGCGAAACGCACTCATCAACTTCGTCGACGCTTCTGCGCTCGGCGAGAATCGCGGCCGCTCCTCGTGGACATGCGTGCGCGCGCGCAAGGCGAGTTGACGGCACGCGGCCTCGCTGCGACCGAGCGCTTCGCCGATCGCGCTGTAGTCCATGTCGAACACGTCCGCGAGCAAGAACGCGGCGCGTTCGAGGGGTGACAACCGTTCGAGCGTCAGCAACAGCGCGACCGAGACGTCGTTCGCGAGCTCGGTCGCGGTGTCCGGTGCGAGCGCGGCATCGTCGACGACCGGCTCGGGCAACCACTCGCCGACATACGTCTCGCGACGCGCACGTGCACTCGTCGCGCGATCGATGCACAACCGAGTGACTAGCTTCGAGAGGTACGCACGCGGATGCTCGACGGTCGCCGCGTCAACGGTTTGCCAGCGAATGAACGCGTCTTGCACCACGTCGTCGGCATCCGCGATCGAGCCGAGCATGCGATACGCGAGGCCACGCAGATGTGGGCGTAGATCGTCGAACTCGCTCATGCTGCCACCGGAATGACCTCGCCACCGACGGTAACGCGCTGGCATGTCTTTCCGTAACCGAGCGCGTACTTCATCGTCGGATACATCCGCGCGACGGTCAGTCCGAACGCGAGCGTGACCACCGCGCGCTTGCCCCACTTGCGGACGACCTCGTCGTGCAACGGATCGATCTCGCCATGCGCGAGCGCGGTCTGCGCGAACTGATAGCCGAGCCGTGCGTCGTCGGACATCTCAGAAAGATCGCCGCGCACGATCGCCGAAATCTCGCGTGCCGGGATGCCGGCGCGTTCCGCCATCAGCACGACGAGTTGCGTACACGGCCCGCAATCCTCGTGCATCGTGCCGACGAGCTTCGCCGCGAACCACGCGACCGGTGGCGCATCCTTGCAGTAGCTGCCGATCTTGACGGCGCGCGAGAATAGGATCACCGCGCTCGGATCGGCCTCGAGCACCGCGTGCATGTAGGACGCGTCGTAACCGGTATCGCGCTCGAACTTCTTCAGCTGTCTGCGAATCAACCAGGTGAGCATGCACGTAGGACGAGGTAGCCCTCGAATTCGTGACATCCGGTAAAAGCGCTCTGAAATCGGCGCGTTTGGAGTACTCTCGAAGCGTGAGAAGTTGGGTGCTCGCTCTTGTCGCGGCGTGCCGGTTCAGTCCCGGCGCCACGTCCGATGGCGGCCCGAACGCCGATGCCGCGATGATCGATGCGATCGATTCGGGCACGCCGCGCAACACCTGTCTGAACGAGTGGATGCATCCCGAGACGTTGGCCTTCACGCAACGGCGCGCGCTCGCGGAGCTGAACTCGACGGACGCCGAACGCGATCCATCGCTCAGTGCGGACGAGCTCCAGATCTGGTTCACCACGCGTCGCACGACGACGAACGTCTACAACTATCAAATCTGGACCGCGTTGCGTTCGAGCACCGCCGACACGTTCGGTCCGATCACGGTCGACACGCAAGCGAGCGGCACCCTCGTCGATACGTATCGCCGGTATCAGAACACGAACAACACCGCGTACGTGATCGCGAGCAATCGCGTCGACACCAACGGGTTCACCGACATCTGGCTATCGACGCGTGTAGACGGTCAGTTCACGACGCCGTCCAACGAGAAGTTGTCGAACGTCGATACGGCCTTCAACCAATACGATCCGTGGATCTCCGACGATCTGAAGGAGCTCGTCTACGCGAGCGTCGATAGCGGCGTCGAACAGATCTGGCGTGCAACGCGCACGGATGACGACGGCGACTTCGACGAACCCGTCCGGCAAGTCGATCTCGATCTGGGCGGGTTGTCTGCCGACCCGACGCTGTTCGCCAACGATCAGGTTATCGTGTTCTCGTCGATCAACGCCTCGAACGTCGGCGGAGCTGTGAATTCGGATCTCTGGTACGCGCTCGCGAACGGAGATAATCACTGGTCGACCGCGAACCAGTTGCCGGTGAACACCGTGAATACAGCGGACGCGGAAGGCGATCCGTGGGTAAGCCCGGACGGCTGCCACATGTACTTCGCTGCGCACGTCGATATGCGCGACCTCGATCTATTCGAGGCCGACGTCATCGTTCACTGAGGAACGGCACGACCTCGGTCGCGAACGCGTCCGGGGCCTCGAGCATCGGCGCATGACCGGTCGCGAGCTCGACGAGTCGTGATCCCTCGATCGACCCGTGCGCGCGCCGCGCATCCGCGATACCGACGACCGGATCGCGCGAGCCATGGACGATCAGCGCCGGCGCGCGGACCTGCGCTGCCACATCGAGCACGCTCGCATCGGGTCGCGCGAAGCTTCGCCATACCGCGGCTTCGACGGCGAGACTCGCTCGTGACTTCGTGCGCGCGCGTTCGATCGCCTCGCAGGCAAGCGGCCCGCGATCCTTCACGTACCAGCGCGTGAATCGCGGCGTGATCGCGCGTATCACTCGATCGTTGCCGATCACGCGGCAGATCGTGCGCGTGAACCAGGTCTGCGGTGTGAACCCGCCGGAGTTCACGATCGCGATCCGCTCGACATCCTGCGGGCGCTCGGCCGCGAACCGCACGCTGACCATGCCGCCGACCGAATGACCGATCAGCGCGGCCGGCCCGGTCGCCATGCGATCGAACACGTCGCAGAACACGTCGTAGAACAACCGTGCGGTCGCGGGCTGCGCCGGCAGATCCGATCCGCCGAACCCCGGCCAATCGATCGCGATGATCTTCCGCCCCGAGAGCCGTGGGACGAGCGCATCGTAATCACGCAAGAAGTGACCGTTCGCCGGAAGTAGGAACACCGCCGGGCCCTGGCCGGTGACCTCGACGGCGATCCGGCCGGCACGCGTCTCGATGTGAGGCATGTCGCCAGCGTCCCGCAGGCCCGAAATCGCGGCCTTGATCTACATCAAGTAACTTGGTAACAAGTTACCAATGGACGATTCCAGGCTCCTCACCGCGTTCGAGAGCCTCCAGCTCCCACCGGCGGATTTCGGCCATCGCGAGCACGTCCGGATCGGGTTCGCGATGCTCGTTCGCGAGCAAGACCTCGCGGCCGCCGCGGTTCAGTTTCGCAATGCGCTCCGCCGCTTCACCGCGCACGCCGGTGCCGCGGACAAATATCACGAGACGATCACGTGGGCGTACCTCACGATGATCCAGGAACGGATGGCCGTACGGTCGTTCGCATCGTCGGAGGACTTGCTCGCCGCGCATCCCGAGCTGCTCGATCACCGAACCGGCGCGCTCGCCGCTCACTACGATGTCGCCGCATTGATCGCATCACCGCTCGCGCGGTCGTCGTTCGTCTTGCCGAGAGTGCGATGAAGAAGCAGATCGAACGCGTCCAGACCGGCGTGCGTATGGAAAAGCGCATGCTGTTGCTGTTGAAGGCGCTCGCCGGCGCTCTCGATCTGACGTTCGGCGATCTGCTCGAAGGCATCGTGTTGCACGCGCTCGACGGCAAATCACCGTTCGGCCCCGAAACGCTGAAGACGATCGAGACACTGCGTTCCGTGTACAAGCTCGATCTCACCGCGGCGGATTCGCACTTGTTGGTCGAAAAGAAAAAGGGAACCAAGTAGCGCGCGGCTCGTTGTCGCGAGCATGAAGCTCTTCACGCCTGTTTCAGACGCACCATCCGCGACTCTCCTACTCCGCTTGATGGCCGGCGGCGTGTTCCTGTCCGAAGGCATCTTGAAGTTCGTCTACGCGAATCAGGGCGTCGGGCGGTTCACGAAGCTCGGCTTCCCCCTGCCCCACCTCACGGCGGATGCGATCGCGTGCTTCGAGATCGTCGGCGGCATCCTGTTGATCCTGGGCCTACTCACCCGGCCGGTCGCGGCGCTGTTCGTCGCCGAGATGGTCGTCGCGATCCTGTCGACCAAGGTTTCGCTGTTCATGGGCACGTCCCCGCTCGCCCCACCGTCGGCGCCACCGCTGAGCGGATTCTGGGCCGTGATGCACGAGACTCGCTCGGATTACGCGCAGTTGATGACGTGTCTGTTCCTCGCGATCGTCGGGCCCGGACCGCGCTCTCTAGATAGGCGCGTATAGTCGGGAACCGAATCGCCGCCTGTTCGTTTGGACTCACACATGGCTCTATTTTCGCGTCGCCGACTCGCCGTCGTGCCGGATCCCGATCCGGCGCACGAGCGTCCGCTCGCGGAACGCGCGCTCGAGTTTGTCGATGCGTTGTACAGCCTCGCGCTGCACCTCACCGGCAATTCGAGCGATGCCGAGGATCTCGTGCAATCGACCTACGCGCGTGCGCTCGCCGGCGCGGGCCAATATCGCGAAGGCACGAACCTGCGCGCGTGGCTGTTCCGGATCCTGCGCAACGGCTTCATCGATCACGCGCGGCGCAAGAAGATCGTGCTCGAGGTTCCGGACGACACGATCGAGATCGTGCCCGACGATGCCGCCACGCTCGAACAGCTCCGCTACGTCACCGGCACCGAAGTCACGCGCGCGATCGCGAATCTGCCCGTCGAGTTTCGACTCGTCGTGCTGCTCGAAGTCGAAGGCTTCTCCGAAGCGGAAATCGCCGACATCGCGCATTGCCCACCGGGCACCGTCAAATCGCGGCTCGCTCGAGCCAAGGCCAAGTTGCGCGCGGCGCTGAAGGAGTCGACATGAGCGACGAAGCCGATCGCCTGCTCGCTGCCGCACTTCGCGATCACGCGCGCGTTCCGGCACCGGCACGATTGCATCGCTCGCTCGAACGTCGCTATCTCGAGCGGCGTCGCTGGATCACGCCCGTGTTGTCCGCCGTCGGTGGTGCGGTGCTCGCGGCAGCGATCGTGCTGTTGCTCGTGCGCCCCCACACACAATCGATCACGCTCGCCGAAGAAGCCACCGGCGATCATCTGCGGCTGTTGATCCAACCGAAGCTCGGCGTCGAAGCGAGCGACATGCATCAGGTCAAGCCGTGGTTCGCGGGCAAGCTCGAGTTCGTCCCGCCGATCACGTTCCTCGGCGACGACGACTTCCCGCTCGCCGGTGGCGACGTCGCGATCTTCATGGGGAAGAAATCCGCGGAGATCGTGTATCACCGCCGGCTCCACGTGATCTCGTTGTACGTGTTCCAAGCTCCCGACGTGCCGGCGAGCGAAGAAACCGTCCGCGGCTTTCACGTGATGACATGGGGCCACGATGGCTTTGGCTTCGCGTTAGTTTCGGATGCGAGCTTCGACGAGCTGCGCTCGTTGGCGTCCCGGATCCACTAAACCTCGCGCACGCGCCGCGAGTCGACCTGCATATGCTGAAGGTCGCTTTGCTTGCCGGGGCATTCCTCACCGGCTGCATCATTCAGGAGGATCACACCGGTGGTGGTGGCGAGTGCATCGCCGATCAAAACTACACGGTGTCGACGGGCGCCACGTTTAGCTACGACCCCGGCGTCGATGCTGGCGTGTACATGGAGTACACGTCGGGCGGCCACTGGCACTTCGAATGGACATGCGACACGCAACTCTCGGAGCAGGGTTGCGAGTTCACCGGATCGATCACCGGCCCGATCAGCACCGCCTCGTGCTTCCAGTGCGAGGCCGAAGACGGGTTCGGCGTCGCGAACAACGAGGTCACGTTCGACACGATCACCACCTCGGGCGTCGACGGTGTCGATCTCGATGCCGCACCGGGTGCCACGCTCACGCTCGCGCTCACCGTCGATGGGTACGATGGCGGCTACCTCGTCCAGATCCCGACCTCACGCGGCGACGAGGTTCCAACCTGCTCGCCCGTCGATCTCACGCCGGATCTGCCCTAACCGCTCTGTCACGATCGCGCGTCGGGTCGCGAGCACGTCCGTCCACTCTTCGAGCAAGACGCGGCCGTGCGCGTGTAGATCTTCGATCCGGCACGCCGCGATCTTCGCCGCGAGCTCGTCGCTGTACGTGGCACCGACCACCGTCGAGATCCGAGCGAGCGCTTCGTCCAGCGCGTCCATGATCTGCGGATCCGCGGCCACGCACCACTCGATGATCGACCACGCGAGCTCGGCGTGCTGCGCTTCATCGACGGAGATGATCCGCAGGAGTTGATGCACCGCCGGATCGGTCGCCCGCTCGAGCGCGAGCTTCGCGATGTCCGCGTTGACACCTTCGATCATGCAGCCATCGACGAGGCTCTCGACCGCGAGCTTCGTGAGGTCGGTCTCGACATCGGCATCCGCGAGCTCCGGCATCGGCATCACACCGACGTTCTCGCCGCGATACGCCGACACGAGCGCGAAGCAGCGCCGCGCGTGTCGGATCTCCTGCATGCCCGCGCGATACGTGCGCTCTAGCAATTCGGCCGGCGCGCCCAACGCCGTCAGCTGCCACGCGAGGCGCGCGAACGCCGGCACGCTCGCGTGTTCTTTCTGCGCATCGAGCAGCCACCAGTCGGCGAGCGTGTCGCGCGTGGTTTGATCGAGATCCGAAGCCTCGGGCGGATCACCCGACGCCCACTCGTCGCTCACCCGGATCTTCGGCTGCACGAGCTTGCCCTTGATCGCGAGCGGTCGACCCCACATGCCCGACGGGAAGTATCCGATGCCGCACGCCGGGATCGTGGTCAGCAGCAGCAGGAAGAACGCCGCCACCTTCTGTGATTTGCTCATGCCGTTAACGTGCGAGCGGATCGATCACGCGGCCACGGCAGGGACTGGCAAAGGTTCGACCTGTCACGTAAATAGCGTTCCGTCCTCACAAAAACACAGGTCGTTGCCCCACGGATCGACGACGTAGAACGACTTCTCGCCCCACGGCCGCACGATCACGTCGGCCGCCGGCTGCCCGTGCACCGCATACGGCGCAAGGATCCCGAGCTCCTTCGCACGCGCGTGGACCACATCGACATCCTTCACCGCGAAGTACAACGACTTCGGTCCCGGCGTTGGCGGCACACCACCGCGCGAGACATCCAGCACCGCGATGATCACGCCGCCGACGTCGAAGTAGTGGCGCGCACCGGGATGACGTTTGCCCGGATCGCCGAACAGCTTCGTATAGAGGTCGGCCGCGCGATCGAGATCGCTGACTTCGAGCGTGACGCGAAACAGTTTCATGACTCAGCCTTTCGTACGTTTTCCAGATGACCGCCACGTGGCCTTCGGCGACGGCGGTTGCAACATCTCGAGCCAACCACCGACGACGCGTTGGATCCGATCGCGATCGAGCCGATAGAAGCTACTGCGCCCCTCGCGACGAACGT
This sequence comes from Kofleriaceae bacterium, assembly GCA_047600425.1. Taxonomy (GTDB): domain Bacteria; phylum Myxococcota_A; class Polyangia; order Haliangiales; family Haliangiaceae; genus JABFXX01. Next base: position 2,451,861 of record JASGLC010000001.1, read on the forward strand.
CGAGCAACTTCGCGTCGACGAGCACGCTCAGGTGGCGCGTGATCGTGGGCCAGCTCGCGGAGAACTTTTGCGCGAGATAGCCGGACGGCAGCTCGCCGCCCATGTGCGAGAGCATCGCCACGATGTGGCGGCGTGTTTCGTGCGCGAGCGCGGCGAACACCTCTTCGGTCTCCGCCAAGGTCGGGGCCGTCGAAAACGTCGACGTCTCTGGGTCGCGCACGACCTTTAGTTAGCGCGTTCGCTAATAATTAGCAAGTACGCTAATTACATCACTGCCGGCATCTCGGCGAGCGACCATCGCCGGGCGCTGGGCGTGCTCGAGCCGGCAGCTGCGAACTTCCACGGCGCCGTACACCGTCGACGCGCCGAACACACCGGCGAGCGTGATCGGTGCAGCGACTTGCGCGGTGCCACCGTGCTCGATGCCGATGAACCCGGCGGCGAAGATCGCGCCGAGCGTTGCCGCGATGTCGGCATAGATCGGCTTGGAATCGCGATTACACGCCGTCGGGCCCGGCGGTGGCCGCGGTGCCTCCGTCGCGACAAACGAACATCCGGCCAGTGCGAGCCCCACGATCGCAATACGCATGCGGCAACGACACGCGCGATCGCCGCGAGTTGCGATCAATCCGGCGTGAACCGCAACACGATCTGAAAGCTCGTCGTGGTCGGCTGGTCGTTCGCCTTCGGCACGGCGAACCGCCACTTCGTCATCGCGGTCGTGATGCACGTGTCGATGCCGGCGATCCCCGTCGCGCTCGGATTCACCGTGCGGCCGACCTCGTTCACGCCGAACACGAGCGTCTCTTTGCCGGCGAGCGTGGGATCGGTCTTCAGCCGGTCGCGATAGCACTTCTGAACGCCGCCGATATACGCGCTGTGGATCTTCGCCATCACGGTGTCCGCCGACAGCGAGGTATCGACTTGCGTCGTCGACGTCTCGAGCGCGATCCGCCCGGGTTGGTGCGGCGGATCTTGTTCGCCGCCGATCGCCTGGAGCGTCACCACACCGCTATCGGCTCCGGCATCCACGCTGATCACGGTTGCAACCGGCGCAGGCGCAGGTGGTGCCGGCGCGCTGTTGCCACACGCCGCGATCAACACCAAAGCCTTCACCCGATCATTCTAGTCCGATCGCAGGCGCCCGAAGTAGTCGATGTCGACGAGCGTGCCATCGGCGATCCGGAACTCCTTGCGCAGCGTGCCCTCGCGGCGAAATCCGAGTCTCTCCGCCAGCGCCGCACTCCGCGAGTTGCCGGCGACGATCCGCAGAAACACCTTCTGCATGCGGATGAGGAACGCCATCTTCACGACGTCGTCGACAGCTTCGAACGCGTAGCCCTGGCCCTCGTGATCGCGATCGATGTGATACGCGAGCTCGCACTTCCCGAGATCCCAATCGATGTTCTTGATCTGGACCTGCCCGATCAAACGATCGGTATGGATCCCGAACCAGAACCCGCGCATCGCCTGCCAATCCGCTTCGCGTGCGGCGATGTAGCCATCCGCGCCGGTCGCCAGGATCTGCACCGTGCTCGGAAAGCTATCGACGAGCCGAGCTTCGTTGCGCCGGATCAGCTCTGCCAACGCCGGCGCATCACTCGCAGCGAGCGCGCGAATCACGAGGCGTTGCGTTCGGCTCTCGCGCGGCGCTTCTTTCACGCCCGAAGGATCACACGCGGTGATGGCGCTTGGGCGGATGCGGATGCGTCATCTTGTGCGCGGTCGTCGAGCGCGCTGCCGGTGCCGGGCCACAGCCGCTATCCGGCGCCCAGCCGACCTGGTTGTTCCCGATATCGATCACCGTCACGAAGTTACGCATGATCGCGTCGCCCATCGTGGTCGCGTCTTGCGTGCCACCATCGCCGAGCGCGTAGCAGAACTGACCGTTGCCGCCGTCGTAGAAGTACGACTGCATCGGCGGCGCGTTGATCACGACATTCGGGCCGCCGTTCACGCCGGGCATCGTGATCGTCATCGGCGGCAACATCGCATCGACCATCGCCGCGGTGACGTTCGTGCCGGTCACGCAACCGTCTTCCTTGAGCGCGGACGTGCCGAACAGCGTCGTGTAGCCGCTCGATCCTTTGATCGCGTTCGTCGTCGCCTTGAAGATCGTCGTCGGCAGATAGAAGTACGTGGTGCCGGTATCGACGACCGGCTCTTGGAACGCAGCCGCGCCGGTGCCGACGCTGGTGGCGCCGATCGACATCGCCGTGATGTCGACCGCGTAGAACGGCTGGTTGTTCGTGATCGCGATCAACGGCGTGTACACGGGCGCGGCGCTCGCCTTCGATGCATCGAAGCCGCCCAGCCACATCGTGCCCGTGCCTTGGCCATCGTTCATGCCGCACATCTCGAACGCCATCACGTTCTTGAACGCGTTCGCGGCGACTTGCTTGTTCATGTACGCGTCGGTGTTCGGCTCCGCGTTGCGCGTATCGCCCAACCCGAAGATGCCTTGATACACGTTGCCGTCGAAGAACTGGGTCTGCTTCGTGATGTCGACGAGCGCGAGGTTGATCGTCGCATCGCCAACGCCGAAGCCCACCACGTCGTCGTAGATCTCGCCCGACCACCCGGAGTTGTCGGCGTACTGGGTCTGCGACGTCTTCATCGCGTCTGTCGCGCCGGCGCCCGGCGTGTAGAGCGGCGAGACGCCCGTGCACTGCGTGCAGGTCGAGCCGGCCACACCGATCGTCGTCGACCCGGTGTCGAGATCCATCACGAACTGCGTGCCGCCGATCGTGACCTTCGGTCCCCAGAACGTGCCGTCCGGCGTCGTCATCGGGATCGTGAAGTAGTCGCCCGACTGGTGCGGTGCATCGATCGCGGCGTCGTGCGTTCCGCCCGAGCCGCTCGCGTCGACCGTCCCGTTGTTGTTGTCGTTGTCGCTGCCGCCGCATGCGACGAGAAAGAGGACACCAGCCACTGCGCGCTTCATGAGCTGCGGACGCTAGCCCGAAGCGCTCCCGCACCGCGACTGACACCGCTTGGCACGTGTCGCGACATTACATCGCGCCGCGAAATGCCCCGCCGCGTTGCACGATTCGAGCAAATCTAGACGTGCGCCGTGACCACGCGCGCGTTGTCGGCGAGCACCGAGAGCCTCGTGCCGAGCTGCGCGAGCATGTCCTCTTCGAACACCGCCGCGAGCGTCATGAATTCCTGGTCCTGATTCGCCACGTGGATCCGGAACACGCTCGCGAGCGTGCGCAGGCTCGTCCGCATCTCCGGCGAGTTGATCGCGGTAGCGAACACGTTCGCGAGGCAGCGATGGATGACCTCGTCCTCGCCGTTGTCGGCCAGGCACAAGCTGTCGCGAAACTCGGCTTCGGCGATCAGGTGAGTGGCGATGTCATCGGCGACTTCGCCGACCGCGATCACGAGCGCGTCGCCGGTCAACGTTTCGAGCCCGGCGATCCGGGCCGAGATGTGCTCGTGTTGCGCGGTGAGGAGCTCGAGCGCATCGGCGATCTTTTTCATACGCGCGGATAAAGCAACGCGTGTGCCTGCGAGCGCGCTCCTGAAAACACCTAGGTCGTGACATCGTTTTGCGAAACCGTGACAGGGCGCGGCTGTCTCGGGCCGCATGAAGCTCGTCCTGCTCGCCATCGCGGCGGTCGCCCCGCATCACCGGATCCAGGTCATCGATCGCGATCACGCGCAGCTCCGATTGACCGTCACATCCAAATCCGCCACACCGCGCGAGGAATTGGTCAACGTGACCATCCCTCATCGTTACGTGGTGACCGGCGTCGCGATGACCGGCGGTGAAGAGATGGTCTCGGCCATGCTCGATCGCGGCGATGCCTGGGAGCGCTACTCGGATGTCGTGCGGCAGATCAAAGACCCCGCGGTGGTCGAGTGGATCGACGACGATCACGTGGTCGTGCGGGTGTTCCCGGTCAGCCGCGACCAGCCGGCGAAGGTCACGCTCGACCTCGGGATGCGCGCGAGCGACGTCGCGCACGTCACGCGATACACGTCCGTGCTCGCCGTTCCGGTCTGGGCGATCGAGAGACCGCAGTTCGCGTCCGTGCTCGAGCCCGTGTTCGGTCGCGAGATGTTCGCGCCGCGCGTCGGTGATGAAGAAGACGGCGACGACTAGCTAGCGGCTCGCGAACACGCCCCACAGCTGATCGACCTTCGCGGGCGTACGGCATTGCGCCGTCGTCGCCGAGATCCGGACGATCTTGCAGTCGCCTTTCGGCACCGGGGCGCCGTTATCGTCGACGAGCGCGGCACTCCAGTCGTCATCGACATCGTCGTTCGCACCGGCGGCAAACGTCACGAGCAGCTCGTCGCCTTGCGCTTGCGCGAGCAGCACGCGCTTGATCTGGCTCTCGCGCGATGGCGGATCGAGCTGGATGTCCGGCGTCAGCTTCGCGAGCGGCGCCGTCGTCACGCACTCGAGCTCGTTCGCATCCCACGCGACGATCTTGCAATCGGCGACGTGCTTGCCCGCGGCATCCACGAACGTCGCGGTCCAGTTGCGATCCATCGTCGCCTCGCCGCGGTGAACGCGAACGCGCGCGTGATCGTCTTCGCGATGCACTGCGATCACGGACGCGGTCATCGCGGTCGCGTGATGATCGGCATTGCCGTGCTTGTCACCGAGCGGCGGCAACGTCTCGACGAGGTACTTGTCGATCGCGAGCACCGGCGGTGGTGGCGGCGCGGGAGCCGGTGCCGGCGCGACCTCCACGGGCGGAACCACCGCAACCGGCGTCACAGGTTTCGGCGCTGCCGCACAACCGACGAGCGCCACCACACCGACCCACGTCCCCACCATACCGAGAGAATCGACCGGATCTCGGCGATGTCGAGGTCATTTCACGCAGCACTGCGTGCCGGTCCACGTGCCACCGCTCGCACGGCAATCGGCATCTTTTCCGTCGGTACAGGTCATCCCGCCACCGAGGCAACACTGCTCGCCGGTCCACGTGCCACCGGCCGCGTGGCAATCCGCGTTCGTACCCGCAACACACTTGAAGCTCGCGGCGACACAACACTGCGTGCCGGTCCAGATGCCTTGGCCCGCGTGGCAGTCGGCGTTGTTGCCGGCGACGCAGTTCGCGTTGCCCTTGAAGCAGCATTGCGAGCCCGTCCAGCCGCCACCACCGGCCGTGCAATCGACGTTCGTCCCCGCGACGCACGTGGCGTGATCCTCGAGACAACATTGCGAGCCCGTCCACTTCGCGCCCGGAATGGTCTTGCAGTCCACGGCTTTGCCGTCGACGCACGTGGCATTCGACGACGACTCGGGCTCGGCCTTCTTTTCTTCCTTCTTGCCGCAACCCACCATCACCAGTGCGATCAAAAGCGCGTGCTTCATCGCCCGAGTGTATGTGCTAACGTCGATGTCGCGCCCTGCTCGCGCATCACCTTCGACGACCGGCCCATGCCCCGGTCGCCCGATGAAGGCAAAGGGGAGTCCTCTCCTCGAGCACGATTCCCGCCGGCTTCCTCCTTCGCTCGACGAGCATTCGCATGGGGTTTCTCGTGGAGCCGTGAGAGGAATCCATGACTGCAAAACGCGATCTAAAACGCCGTGTCCGCGACCGCCAGGCCAAGACCGGCGAGTCCTATACGGCTGCACTCCGTCACGTGCGCGCGGCCGAGGCCGAGCCAACGACAACTCCGATCTCCGTCGACGCGCTCGTCGACATCACGACCGCGGCGACCGACATCGGATTGCGCTGCAAGGTGCTCGTGTCCGAAGCGCTCGCGGCGCGCGTGCCACCGGCGCGCTTGATGGTCGGGCTGCGCGAAGTCCTGCTCGCCACCGGGCGCGATCCGGCGATGCACGTTCTATGTGCGATCGGGTTTCATGGCGATGCGAGTAGCGTTCCGACATCGCGATCGATCGATCCACGCCAGACCCAATTTCTCGCCCAGCTACGCGCTGGCGTCGGCGGCATCGCGGCGAGCGGTCGCGCGCTCGGCTTTCATCTCGACGGCACTGCGATCGTGTGCTCGGTGTGGCGGCGTGATCCCACGCTCGTGCTGTGCATGCTCGACGATGCGGTGCTGCTTACCCTTTCCGGGCTGGGTACCGTGGCGCGAGCACTCGGGACACCGAGGCGCTGATCCCACGTGCTACACCCGATGGCATGAAGGTCGTGGTCGCGTTGTGTGTCGTGGCGGGAATTGCCCACGCTGATGTCCGGCTCGTGAAGCAGACGAGCAACAACATCGAGATCCAGATTCCGGATCACTGGACGCTCGAAGTCGGCGCCACGATCGTCGCGAAAGATCCGAGTGGCAAAGCCTCGCTCGCGATCGGCGCGCGGGCCGCCGATGCCAAGGCGACCGAAGACGCCATGCTAGATCAACTCGCGCTATCGATCGCGAAAGATGCGAAGACCGTGTCGCGTGGCGTGCCGAAGGTCGGTCGCGGTCGCTACCTCATTGCCGAGAACAAGGATGGCCGGATGGTCGCGATCGGCGTGATCCAGAACGGCCAGTTCGCGTTCGGCGTGATGGCGGCACCACGCGCGGACTTCGATGCGCTCGGTGGCGAGCCCACGCTCGAAGCGGTGATGGCGAGCATTCGTGCGGCAGGAAGCAGTCCGAGCAGTGGTGGCAAGGTCGAGCTCGTTGGAAGCTGGAAGTCCGGCATCCACGCCACGTTGGTGTTCAAGGCCAACGGCGAGTACGAGGTCGGCAATCAGTTCGTGGTCATGAGCAACCACTGCACGACCTCGCAGCACGGCAGCGAGACCGGGACGTACACGTTCGATGGCGCGTCCTTGGTGCTCACGCCGAAGTCCGCGACGCAGAGAACCGCGTTGTGCATGCACCCCGCCACCGACGAGAAAGTCGCCGTCACGGCCGCGCGCACGTACACCGTCACGAAGTCCGGCGATCACGTGATCCTCGAGGGTCCCGGCTGCAGCTCGCTCAAAGAAGATCAGTGCGAGACCACGACGAAGCGCGAATTCACGCACTGAACTGTTACTTCTTACGCTTGTCGATCGCGGCGATGGCGCGATTCGCCGCACGCTTCACACCGCGATCGATCTTCTGCGAGGCCTGATCGATCAAGAACTGTTTCGTCGTGTCGTCGCCGAGCGCGCCCAACGCATCGCACGCGGACACGCGCCACGCCGCCCAATCGTTCTGCACGTTCGAATCGTTCGGCTTGGCATCCGCGATCGGCTGCTGCTTCTTCCATTGCTCGACGATCAACGGCGCCGCGCGCGGAGCCTTCGTCCCGGCGATGAAGTCGACGACGTGCAGATCGCCCAACTTCGGCGCGAGCGTCGCGACGATATCGGTCTTGCCCCACTCGTCTTTACCGAGGATCGCGGCGACGTCTGCACACACCTCGTCGCCGGGAATCTTCAACAGGATCGTCTCGCAGTCGGTCAGGAGGCGCTTGGCCATCTTCGCGTCGGTCTTCGCCACGTCCGGCACGTCCCACCACAAACACAGGTGGTAATCGCTGGCCATCGTCGGTGCGGGCTTCGGCGCTTTCACGCGTTCGTCGAGCGCGGCCGCGAGATTCTCCGCACCGCACTCGCCTGCGTGCGCGAGCCGACCTGCCAACAGCAACCCCGACACGATCAGCGCGGCACGCATCTCTCGATCGTACGCTTAGTACCAGTCGCGGATTCCAAACAGGTATCGAATCGCGCCGACGGGCTCGACTTCGAGGCCGATCGTCGCGCTCCAATCCTTCGGATCGTCGTACGCGCGCGTCGCGTCGATCACGATCCGCGCACCGATCTCGTACCGACTCGTCTCGGTGTACGGTCCCCACAGCTTCCACGGACAGCGATAGCCATAGGCGAGCGCGATCGTGCCGCGATCGAAGCCGCCACCGGCGCGCACGGTCACCACGCCCTCGCCACGATAGAAGAACAGATCGAGCGACCGCGGACGCGCCGTGAATTCGAGCTCGCCGCCGACCATCGGCTCGAGATCGTGAACCCCGACCCACGGTCCCAACCGCACCGATCCGGCGAGCGGGAGCGTGAGCTCGGCGCCGGCCGAGAACGTCCAGGTCGTGCCGAGCTCGGCGTCCGGTGTGGTGCCGCGCGCGATCACGTTCGACCGGCTCGATTGCACGCCGAAGCCGCCGCCGATCCAGGTCGACCATTCGAGGAGCGCGGGCGTATCCCGCCACTCGATCAGCTTCGGCGGATCGGGCTCGACCAGGATCGGATGGGCCGCAGCCGATCCGGCCAGGGCCAACAGCACGATCACGCTGCGCATTCCGAGGTAAACGCACCGGGTCGCGAAATGGTGCACAGTTTGTCGATCCGTCACCGGCTCGTTCGACGCCTCTGCAAATGCCCGCAAAGAAACCCAAACTCCTGAAAGCGATGACCGGCAAGGCGAGCGCTGCCAAGGCCGCCACCGGCGATGCCCCGGTCGCCGCATATATCGCGAGCTTGCCGAAACGCCAGCGCGACATCGCCGGGCGGGTCGATGCGCTTGCCGCGAAGACGCTCCTGAACCTCCAGCGGTCGGTGAAGTGGGGCATCGCCTACTACGGTGTGAACGGCGGTTGGTGCTTCGCGTGCGGCGCGTTCGTCGGCCACGTCAAGGTGATGTTCATCCACGGCACCGAGCTCGATCCGGTCCCGCCGATCGCACCGACCGGAATGGGCAAGACCACGCGTGGCGTGGAACCGACATCGGTTGCCGACCTCGACGAACGCCAGCTCGCTGCGTGGATGAAGCAGTCCGCCGCGAACCCGTTCTATAGCGCGAGCAAGAAGTGATTTAGAGCGAGCCGAGGATCCACGTCCGGATCCGGCGCTCGCCCATCGGAATGTTCGTCTCGATCGTCGCCGAGTTGCGACGCAAGCGCGTCTCGAAGCGATGTTCGACGCGCGCCAACATCACGCGCAGATCGCGCAGGCTCGGCGCTTGGCTCCCGAGTCCGAAATCACCGCCGCTCTTTTCGACGAGGTCCCCGGTCTGCCGGATCCACGACAACCGGTTGCCATGCTCGATCGAGACCATCCACTCCATGTCGGTGATCGTGACGGTCAACCGCAGCGTCGGATCGATCTCGCGGTTCGCGAGCGAGATCGCGACCTGCCAGTTCGGCACTTCGGCCAGGCCACGTTTGATAAGCCAATCACGGGTCGGACTAGGCACGGTCGACTCCAGTGGGGTCGGCGACCCAAAAGGTCGCAGCATTTTTTGCGTCTCCTAACCCAGCGCAACCCGGAGCGTTCCCGCTCGTCGCTGTAGTCGATTTGTGATCGCGGGAATCCTCATGAAAGCCGCACACCTGGCGAAACGCGGGGTTGCGCATGGCATCACCGCTGCACTGCGCACGCGCATGCGCCCTGCGATCGTGATGGCGGCTTTCGCGCTGTCGTCGTGCACTCCAAAAGTCGTCAAGCTCGCCACCAGCAGCTCCGATCAAACGCTGCGCAGTCGTGATGACGCCGCGGCACCGTCGTCGCGCCGGGCCGAGCCGCCGGTCTTGGTCCTCGCGCTCGACGGCGTATCGCGCGACCTGCTCTACGACATGCTGCGCGCGGGCAAGTTGCCGAACTTCGAACAACTGCTCGGTGGCGATCACCTCGCGCACGCCGATCTCGACGAGACGATGCTGTCGACACTTCCGTCGACGACGATGGCCGCATGGGTGACCGCGATGACCGGTGTCACGCCCGCGAATCATGGCGTCACCGGTAACGAGTACTTCATTCGCGAAAAGCGCGAGCTCGCGTGCCCTGCGCCCGTGTCGTTCACGGACGCCGCGCCGACGCTCTCGATCTACACCGATCACTATCTCGACAAGCTCGCCGACGCGCCCACGGTCTACGAACGGTTGCGCGCACGTGATCCGGAGATCCTGATCTGGGTCACGATGAATCACCTGTTTCGCGGCGCCGATCGGCTGCTGCTCGCGAAGCGCACCGCGATCGTGAAAGCGTTCGAGGCGTTCATCGAGACCGAGATCGACAAGTTCGGCAACAGCAAGGCCTCGTCGGCGCTCTACGAGTCGCTCGATACGTCTGCCGTCGACGTGTTGCTCGATCACCTGAAGACCGGCCCGACACCGGACATACTCACGCTCTATCTGGCGGGTACCGATCTCTACGCGCATGTCGCGAACGAAGGTCCCGATGAAGCTCGTAAAACGTATCTCGAGAAGGTCGTCGACCCGCAGCTCGGGCGCGTGGTCGCTGCGTTGCGAGATCGCGGCGTGTTGGACAAGACGTGGGTGATCACGCTCGCGGATCACGGTCACACCGAAGTGAAGTTCGACAAGCAACACGCGCTCGGTGCCGCCGGTGCCGATGCCGGCGTGGTGAAGGTGTTGCGCGAGACCGGCTTTCGCGTGCGCCCGTTCAAGCACGAGGTCGACATGCACGATCCGTTCAGCGCGGTGCTCGCGTACGGCGGTGCGATGGCCTACGTCTATCTCGCGGATCGTTCGAAGTGCCCGGGTGACAAGGACATGTGTCCGTGGACCGAGATGCCGCGCTATCGCGAGGACGTGCTCGCTGCCGCGGATGCGTACTTCAAGGCGAGTCGCGATGGTGCGATCGCGCCGGAGCTGAAGGGCACGATCGATATGGTGTTCGTGCGGAAGCCAAAACCCGTCGAGGCGATCGATGCGCCGTTCGAGGTGTACGTCGGCAATGGCCAGACCCAGTCGCTCGACGCGTACCTCGCCGAGCATCCACACAAGACGTATGTGGAGTTCTCACAACGGCTGCGCGATCTCGCGGTCGGCGTTCATGGCGAACGCGCCGGTGACATCCTGCTCCTCGCCCACGATGGCGACGAGCAGCATCCCGACGATCGCTACTACTTCGCCGGGCTGTACCACTCGTGGCATGGCAGTCCATCTCGTGGTGATTCGGAAGTCCCGCTAATCGTTGCGAACGCGCACCACGATCGCGCCCAGATCGCGACCTGGCTCCGCCGCCTGATCGGACCGTCGCCGCGGCTCCAGAAGGTCACCGACGTGATCATCGGCCTGCGCGAAAATGCCCCGTGACTCTCATCTCCTCATTAAGCGCGCTTTCATCGTCGCCTCATGTTCGGTGGCCTACGAAGCGGCATGCGCAACTTGGTCCTGCTCGTCTCGCTCGCGGCGTGTGGCTCGTCCAACGGCGGATCGGATCGACCGGCGGTCGATGGATCGACGCCGACCGATTCCACGGGCAGCCATGGCAGTGACGGCAGTAACGGGAGCAATGGCAGCAATACCGATCACCTGACGGTGTTCACGATCATCCTCGAGAACCACGACTACAAAGAGATCGTCGGTTCGGCGAACGCGCCGTACATCAATTCGCTGATCGCGCAGGGCGCACTCGCGACGAACTACAAAGATACGAACCATCCGTCGCTCCCGAACTACCTGCACATGATCAGCGGCGCGGATCAGTATCCCGGCGTCATCGACGTCAATCCGACGCAATCGTCCTACTTCCCCGCGAACCAACCGAACCTCGGCACCCAGCTCGAGGCGGCGAACATTCCGTGGCGGTCGTATCAGGAATCGATGGGCACGCCGTGCAAGCTCACGGCGTCGGGTCCGTACGCGCCGAAGCACGATCCGTTCTTGTACTTCGTCGACCAGCAGTCGGGCGCGAACAACCTGTGCGCGAACACGAACGTCGACTACACGAACTTCGCGGCCGACCTCGCCGCGGGCACGTATCGCTACATGTGGATCACGCCGAACCTCACGGACGATGGCCACGATCCGTCGACGAATCCCACGATGGCGCTGACCACGAGCGACAACTGGTTGAAGACGGAAGTCCCGAAGATCCTCGCGAGCGACGCGTATCAGCACGGCGGCATCCTGTTCATCACGTGGGACGAATCCGAAGGTCGCAACGGCGACGATCCGGATCTCATCCCGATGATCGTGCTCGCGAACAACCTCCCGCATCCCGGCAAGACCGACAACACCGCGTACACGCACTCGAGCTACCTCGCGACCGTCGAAGATTTGTTCTCGCTTCCGCGGCTCGCGACCGTGACCAGCACGCCGAGCCTGATGCCACTCATGCAATGAGAACGTGGCTCGTCATGGCGTTGCTCGGGTGCAATGCGCCCGGCATGCCACCACCGCCACCGATGCCGGGTCCTGTGGCGATCACGGCCGTGGTGAACAGCACGCGCTTCGTCACGCGCGAGCACATGCTGGCTGCGGCCGAGATGCAGATCAGCGGCGAGCCACTCGCGGAGGCGATGAATCGCACGCTCGCGAACTACAGCCGTGATCGAATCCCGACCGATCTGTATTTCGATCCGTACCTCGTGCTGTCGTGGACGGATCTCGCCGGTTTCTCGACGGCCATCGAGTCCTACGAATACTCGAAGCAGCCGATGAACATGCTCGCGTTCGAGTCGGGTGCGGGCACCGACCTCGCGGCAGGCCCACTCGTGACGGACCTCGCCGCCGACATCCAGCACTACGCGAGCGGCGCGAACACGCTCGGTCGGTTCGTGTTCGCGACCGGCTGGCCCGGCATGCTGCCGACCTTGCACGTGTTCACGAGCTTCGATCCGGCGATCGATCCGACGAGCGATATCGCACTCGGCTGCGCGATCACGAGCGATGACGATCCGGACGGGATGACCGGCACGAAGGTGATCAACGGCGACTACGAATGCGATGCGACCTCGCTCCACCTCCGCGATCGCGCGAGTCAGATCGATTCGACGATCTCGCCGGGCGCCGATGGCTTCTCGGGCTGGAAGTACGGGTTGTGGGTCATGAACTACCTGCAGGTCATGCACGATTCGATGGAAGCGCCGATCGCGAACGTGCCCGAGGGCGACCTCGCCGGCGTGGGGAGCGGCGACGTGTTTCTCGGCTCGAGCGACATCGAGGGCTTTCAGGCGCAGCTGTTCATCGCGATGATGGACAACCGTGCCGAGGACTGGCTCGAGCATCTCTCGACCACGGACGGCGTGACGCTCTCGGGGTTCGGTGGCCAAGCGCTCGCGTACAACTACGCGTCGCCGCTGCGGTGGTTTCCGGGCGCGGTGGCCGTCCCGAGCAATACGATCACGAGCGCGCAGCCCGACGTCCTCGATCTCGATGGGATGATCCTCGGCTACGCGGAGATGCTCGCGCTCACCGATCCCGCGAATCGCGATGTCGGTGGATCGCAGCCGGTGCGCGCGTTCTTCGACGGAGATCCGTTCGTGGGCACGGCAGTGCACGATCGCGCACTCGGGATGTTGCGGGTCGCGATCATCGATCTCGATCGGATGACGACCCCGACGACGACGACCGAGGTCGCATACACGGCGATCGCGGAACGCACGGCACTGCGCGCGCTGTCGAGTCAGCTCGAGCTCTATTCGAACAACACGCCGGATACCGCGGTCACGACGAGCCCGCTCGACATGTATCCACTCGCGTATCCCGGCGATGCCTCGCTGACGTTTTCGGGTCGGCTCGCCCAGCTGCTTCGCGCGAATGCAGAGCTGCTGTGGAATCAACTCACGGATCCGAGTGGTCGAGCGTTCACGGGCGTCGATCAGGCGGATGTCCTCGATGCGCACACGGCGGCGATCCGCGGCCTGTTCACGAGCTATCTCGCGACCGGCGACGTGATGTATCGCGATCGCGCCGTTGCCGTGTTCGAGCGAATGGAGCGGACGTTCTACGATCCGATCGCGCGGATCTGGAGCGAAACACCTGCGCCCGTCGACAGCGTCGAGATGACGCCGCTGCGCTTCGCGTTGCTGCAGAGCGCGCTGCGCGACATGTACGAGCTCGTCGCCACGCGTCCCGGCGAGGCCGCGCGGATCGCACCGCTCGAGGATCACCTCGCACGGCTCGACAAGTTGGTCCTGAACGGCTGGGACGATCGCGATCAGAATCGGCTGATCACCTGGCCGGACGAGTGCGCGAACGTCGTCGACGGCCTCCCACGCGGTGGCCTACAGATGGCCGAGCGCACGTTGACCGGCGAGCTCGGCAGCTTGCAGGCGCCACTGTTGCCGACGGACACGCGGACCGTCACGAGCGATCGCGAGCACGATTGCGTGCCGGAGATCGACGACGCACATCTGCCGGCCGCGCTCGCGGATTCCGTGACGTTCGAGATCCATCGATGAGGTGGCCGTTCGTCGTGCTCGCGGCATGTGGTGGCGATCCCACGCTCGCGACTCCCGATGCGGCACCGACGGGTTGCACGGCAAAGCTCGACGGAAACCTGATCGATACGGTGACCTCACCCGAGGTCTGTCCCACGCTCGACGACGACACGCTCTCGTTCACGATCATGTCGGCGCGGATCGGCGAGCCGCTCGGGATCCAGATCGCACCGGTCTCCGTCGGAATGTCGAGCTCGGATACGGCGACGTGGAGCGCGATCGGGATCCGCGAGCTCGCCGATGGCGGCGCGTGCGTGTATCTCGCCGGCTCGTCCTCCGTACCGAGCGGCTATTTCACGCTCGACCTGACATCGATCGATCCGCCGAGCGGCGTGTTGAGAATGTCGCTCGCGGTGCTCGCCCGCACGACCGATCAAGGCATGCAGAGCGATTGCGGTGCCGGCTCGACCGAATCGCTGACCGTCACGTTCTAGGGCTTCGTCACCACGATGATCGCGGCGCCCTTGCTATCGGACACGTAGATCTCGCCGTTGTCGGCGGCCACCGCGTTGCGCGCGCCCTTCCCCGTCGGAACCTGGGCGACCGACGTGAGCGCACCCGCCGGATCGATCGCGAGGATCGCGAGCGACGCGGCATCGCCACCGGCGGCGTAGACCGTCGAGCCGACGAGATCGATATCGTCGACGCCATCGCCGACCGCGATCTTGCCGAGCAGTGCGCCGTCGTGCGCGACATCGAGCACGTGAACTTCGGCGGAGCATCCGATCACGAGGTGACCCTCGGCTTCCGAGAGCCGAACGCCGTGCGGACCTTCGGAGCCACATTGCGGATGCCACGTCGCGACGGTCTCGTGCTTGTCGAGCGTGATCGCGAGCGTTTCATCTTTGTCTTCGAGGTTCGTGTAGAACCGCGCGCGCGTCGCATCGACGGCATAGCCCTCGGGATTGCCCGCGAATTCGACGCGCGCCTTCTGCTGCAGCGTGGTCGCGTCGAGCATGCGAATCGACTTGTCGCGCGGCGTGGTCACCCACACCTCGTTCGTCGGTGCGACGTAGACCACGCCATCGGGTGACGAGTCGAGCGTCACGCAGGTGCCTTTGGTCAGCGCCTTCTCGTCGACGGCGCAGATCGAGCTATCGCCACGGCTGCCGATGTAGACCGTGCCCGCGGGACCGAGTGCGACGGCGGACGGGCCGACGGTTCGCTTGTGACCGTTGCGTTCGACCTCGCGCGTGGGAAAGCCTTGGATCGACGTGAGCGCGTGGGTCTTCGTGTCGATCACGTCGACGAGCCCCGAATTTCCCGCCGGCACCCAGACCGTGTGCGTGCGTGGATTCCACATCAGGAAGTCCATCCCCACGCCGTCGGCGTTACCGCCCGGCAGCGCGATCTTCGACGGCGGTTTCGCTACCGGCGTCGTTGGAGTCGAATCGTGATGGCATCCCAGGACGAGCGCGAGCACGGCAAATCTGGCCATGCCCTCTCCGTACCCGTTTCAACATGAAGCGACGATGAGATCAGAACGTTCCCGCGACGGCCGCGCCGTTCGCGACGGGAACGATCTTCACGGTGCGCTGCATCAGGCGTGGGATGAGGAGTCCTGCCGCGAGCCCGACGAGACCGCCGGTGACGACATCGCTCAGGTAGTGCTTGTCGGCGGCCATGCGCAGGTATTCCGTCGACAACGACAACGTGATGCCGGCGGCCCACACGTACGGTTCGGTCCAGTAATGGCGGAAGTGACAAACCGTCCCGGCCGCGCTCGTGATCGCGAAGCCGAACACACTATGCCCGGACCAGAACGACGCGTACGTGTTCGCGTCGACGGTCAGCGAGCCGGTCGCGTAGTGCGCGTACGGACGTTCCCGCGCGAACGCCCACTTCGCCATCGGCGTGATGACCTGGACGAATGCGACGGTCTCGATCGGTGGAAGCAGATCGTCGATCAGGCGAGTCGGGCTCGCATCGGAATCCGAGAGCGCGAGCAACGTGAGTCCGACGATCGGCGCGGCAACATACGCGTCGTACGTGCTGATCGTGTCGGCGAGGTTCGTGTTCGTCCACAACAACGCGTGGCGTGCGCCGGCGTCGAACCCCGGCACGTCGCACCACCGGCAATGATCGGCGGTCGGCGTGAATCCGAACACCGCGGCCGAGAGCAAGTACGCGCCCATCGCGCCGGTGAACGCGATGTTCTCGATCCGATTCGTGCCGTACGGACCGCTGTACCAAGGGCCTTTGACTTCGAGCGGTGTGAGCTTCTTCGTCGGCTTCGGATCGGTTGCCTGTTTCGGCTCCTGGGTCAGGTCCGGTTTCGGCGGCGATGCGACGGCGATGGCCGTACACGAGATCAGTGCGAGGAGCGTCTTCGACAACGCGCGATCATCGCCCAGCCCCGATTAGACGACCATGAAAGTCACTCGGAGAGTGGCTCGGCACGCTGCGGGACGAACGCGACCGCGACGACGATGATCACCGCGAACACCGCCGTCGCCGTGTACCGACTGAGCTCGAAACCGCCAGATGCCCGGGGCTTATCCAACAGATCGCCCAACGTGGCCCCGAGCGGACGGGTCAGCACGAACGCCGCCCAGAACAGGGCCGTGCGCGACACCTTCGTCAGCTTGTACACGGCCGCGACCACGACGAGGCCGAGCGCGAACAGGATGGCGCCCTTCTCGTAACCGAGGCCGAGGCCACCGCCGTCGTCGTCCGCGCTCCAATCGCCCAACGCGGTGCCGAGCGTTTGCGAGAACAAGATCGTGGCCCAGTAGAACGCTTCCTGGCGACGCGTGGTGATCGACGACAACGCCACCGATCCACACGTGCGGTGCCAGAGCGCGAGCGTGCCGAGCAGGAGGCCGATCAGCAGCAACGAGCCACCGACGTAACCGATGCCGAGCGAGCGATCGACAAAGTCGGCGAGCGTGGTCCCGACCGTGGTGGTCGCGACGATCACGGTCCAGAACAGCGCCCGATGAAACGATGCCGCGCGGATCTGCGCGGTGACCGCGGCGATGAAGAATGCCGCGAAGATCGCCGTACCGACGGCGTAACCCAAGTTCAGCGACATCGTGACTGCGTCACCACCGGTCTCGCCGAGCGTGGTCGCGCAGATCTTGATCGCCCAGAATGCGAGGGTCGCTTCGGGAACCTTGCCGAGGCGCGCTTCCATCATCTACTCGTAGCACTCCGATGATTAGCAACTCGTGAGATCGAGCCGCGTAACAGTTCTTGACGTACCGTAGAGCATCGCCAACGTACCGGAATACGTGGGTGGGTACGCCGTCGAGGCTGCACTCGATCGCAACTATCCCATCGAATACTTTCGCGGTCGCGCCGTCGACGGAACCACGGTGTTTCTCACGCGGCTCGATCCCCAGACAGCCGAGTGGGAAGCGCCCGACATGTTTCTCGACTCGATCGAGCCGTTGACGCGACTCCGGCATCCGAACCTCGTGCACTTGCTTCGGGTGAATCGGTCGATACGCGAAACCTTTCTCGTCCATGAATATGTCGACGGGCTCGCCGCGAATCGCACGGCACCGCTCGATCGCGATCTCGTCGCGTGGATCATTGCCGAAGCGTGCGCGGGCCTCTCGGCGTTGCACGCGCTCGGACTCGCGCATCGCTCGTTGACGCCGGAGAAGCTCCTGCTGGCGCGCACGGGTGCGATCAAGGTGACCGACACGCGATGGGCCCAACTCTTGGCGTCGCGCCGGCTCGGCTCCGGTGTGCTTCGTCGACACCAGTACGCCTACTTCGCGCCGGAGCAATGTCTCGGCAAGCCCGTCGATCGCCGCGCGGATATCTGGGCGCTCGGCGTGATCCTGTACGAGCTCGTCACGTTCAAGCCGCTGTTTCACCGCGACTCGGAGTTCGGCACGCTCGAGGCGATCGCGAAGCAACCGTTGCCACCGCTCGATCCGACGATGGCGCCCGCGCTCGAAGCGATCGTGCACACCGCACTCGAGCGCGATCCGAATGACCGCTACGAGTCCGCGCTCGAGATGCGTGACGCATTACTCGCGTTGATCGGCGACGAAGATCGCAGCGCCGATGTCGCCGCCGCGATCGCGCGCTTCGGGTAGTCCCCGGGTAGGCCCATGCATGGCCGCGCAGCTGGTCATACGCGCACGATTGCAACGACGTAACTCGCTGACATTTACGAGGCACGACGCTTGCTGATGCTCGCGCCATGGCTTGGACTCGTTTACTGATCGTCGCTCCCTTCGTCGCGTGCACCACTTCGACCGTCGACGATAGCGCCGACTCGGTTGCCAGCCAGAAGGCCGCCGCGCTCTCGTCGAAAGAACAACTCGGACAGGTGCTGTTCGACGACAAGAACCTATCGGAGCCCAAGGGCGAAGCCTGCTCTTCGTGTCACGACCCGAAGAAGGCGTTCGCGGGCGATGCGAAGTCGAAGATCGATGGCGTGTCGGCCGGTGCCGTGAAGAACGTCGTCGGGACTCGCAATGCACCGACGGCGATGTATGCGATGTACATCCCGCCGTTCCATTTCGAGGACGACGGCACGCCCGTTGGCGGTCAATTCTGGGACGGGCGCGCGGACTCGCTCGCCGAGCAAGCGAAGATGCCGTTCGTCAATCCGCGCGAGATGAACAACGCGAGCGCGGCGCAGGTGGTCGCAAAGGTACGAGCGGCGAAGTACGCGGATCAAGTTCGTGCGGTGTACGGCGCAGCTGCGCTCGACGACGATACCGCCGCGTTCGATCACATCGCCGATGCGATCTCGGCATTCGAGCAGAGCGCGACGTTCCGTCCGTTCAACTCGGACTTCGATGCGTACTTGCGCGGCGAGAAGGCGCTGACCGCGCAGCAGCAGCGCGGGTTCGCGTTGTTTCAGGATCCCGACAAGGGCAACTGCATCTCGTGCCACGTCGGCGATCCGAGCTCGCACGAGCCCAGCGATTGGTTGTTCACCGATCACACGTACGACACGCTCGGCGTGCCACGCAACACGGCGATTCCGGACAACATGGACCCGAGCTACTTCGATCTCGGCCTCTGCCAGGCGCCGGACATCGCGACGAAGGTCCCGGATGGCGTGACGGTGGCGAGCTTGTGCGGTGCGTTCAAGGTCCCGACCTTGCGCAATGTCGCGATCACGGGTCCGTACTTCCACAACGGCAGGTTCGACGAGCTTCGCGATGTCGTGAAGTTCTACGTCACGCGCGATACGAACCCGGAGCTCTGGTATCCGGCTGGCCAGAAGTTCGACGACCTCACGCCCGAGGCGCAGGCGAACGTGAACCAGGTCGAGGTTCCGTACGACCGGTTGCCCGGCGAAGCGCCGCATCTGACCGACGCCGAGATCGACGACGTGGTCGCGTTCCTCGGATCGCTGACCGACAAGTAATCAGCGAATCTCGATTCGCGGACGGGTGTCGTCCTCGCGACGCTGAACCGACAGCATGTCGAACCAACGTCCGCACGACGCGGCCTTTTCGTGCAGCATCCGCATCGCGAGGTCCGGCTCGTTGCGCTGGCCGCGATTGAAGTCTTCGAGCGCCGCTTCCGGAAAATACGACGCGAATGATGCGACCACGTGAATGAGTGGGACCGCACCACCGAAAGGTCGCAGACTTTCGGGTAAGTCCGCGATTCAACTCGGATCCGCGCAACAGCGAAATCCCGTCGAATAGTCGCTGTAGTTGATGTCGTGCGCGGTGGTCACGTAGAGGCAGCCGTTGCCGTTCAACACGGTGTCGACGTAGTAGCCGCCGCGAAACGTGCCGGCCGGATCGGAGGTCCACTCGTGGATGTTCCCCATCATGTCGTAGATGCCTTCGGCGGTGACGCAGCCGGTGTGCGCGCCGCTCGGTGCGAGGCCGTTCGCTTCTTGGCCGAGGCACGGGCTGTCGAGATGCGAGTAGATCCACGCATCGGTCGTGCCGTAGAGCTCGACGGCAGGATGGACCGCACGCGCGTCATTGCACACGCCCGGCTCGCGGGTCGAGCCATACGGATACGTGTTGTTCGCGGGGCCGCGACACGCGCGAAGCCACTCGGTATCGGTGCACAAGCGTTTGCCTGCAGCCGCACACGCAGACGTCGCTTCGACCTGACTGATGTTGCCCTGTGGCACGGCGCCGGACTTCGAGACGGCGTGACCGATCGGCATCGTCGGCGGGCGAAACGGCGATTGCCCTTCGATCGATGCCTCGTAGCGATCGATGCAAAACGTATCGACGTGCGCCATCCCGGCAGGACAGCCCGCATCACCGGCGGCTTCGGCGGGCAGGCTCGCATTCGGATCCGGCATCGCGTTCGGATCGCACGTCACGCCGTCGGCAAAGCGCGGCGTGCAGCATTCGATCGCCGCCGGTCCCGGACACAAGCCCGCGGTCGGGCTGCGCGAATCGATGCATTCACTCGCTTCGATGCACGAGCCCGGGATGCCGTTCGCCGTGCATTGCGGTGCCGCATCGATCATCGGCGCATCGATCATCGCTGCATCGATCGGCTTCGCATCGACGTGTGCTTGGCTCGCGTCGTGGCCACATCCAACGAGCACCAAGAGCGCGAGCCGCACCCGTGGAGCTTACGCCGTTACTTCTTCGTGCAGTAGCCGCTATCGATCCGCTCGTCGACGAGCTTGCTGTCGCTGTCGAACGCCGCGAGGAACTCCTTCTCCTTCAGCTTCTTCCCCGCCTTGGTCCGGTAGGTCGCGCCCGCGATCCACTTCTTCGACTTCACGAGGTTGTCGTGATCGGTGTTGAACGCCTTCACGAGGTCCTGCGCCCACTTCAACTGCGCCTTGCACATGTCCGGCTTCGTCCCCACGTTCGCCTTCGCACGCTCGAGCGCGAACTCGAGCTTGTTGAACGCCTCCGCGGTGTGCGAGCCACCGGCTTCGCAAAACACGTCCTTCTCGCCGCACGGATTCGCGCTCAGCTTGAACGACTTCGAGTAGGCGCGCAGCTTCTGATAGCGATACGTGTGGAAGTCCTGATCGTTGACCTCGACGTACGGATTTCCGTCGAGCACGATCACCATGTCCTTGTTCTCGATGTGCTGCCGAAACTGCGCGGCCGCGTTTGCGAGAGGCTTGCTCACATTGTCGTGCGCCGGAATCTTCGAGCACGCGACCTTCTCGACGAAGCTATTGCCACCTTCGGTCCGTTCGTACGGCGCGAACTTGCCGCCGCCGAGCGACACGCCATCCGCGAGCCAATCGATCTCGCCGCACCCGACTTCGATCGCGGCCTGCGCGGCCGGCGCTTCGGCCACGTACGTCTCCAACTGATCTGCGGCCGCCGATGCGAGCTTCGATTCGCACAGCAACAATTGATTCGGCACGTCTCTCGTACCGCGGTGCGGAACGAGCTCGCCGATGAAGTGAAATGCCTTCGCGTCGAGCTTCTGCACGCGCGCGATCTGCTTCTCGTACTCCGCGAGCGTCGACTTCTGTTTGCCCTCGTCGTGATATTCGGTCGCCTTCGCGGCCGCGTCGCACGCCGCGAGCATGTCCGCCGCCGCCGAGAGTGCATCCGGGTTGACGCCGGCAGTCACGCGCTTGCCATCGCCGAGCGCGCTCAGGTGGCCGCCGACGGTCTTGTACGCCTGTGCGTCGAGGGCGTCGGCGCGTTGCTGGAGCGCCGGCCCCTTCGGCTCGTTCGCGTAGCTCTTTTCGATCACGCTCTGGGACTGAAAGTTCGTGCTCGCGATCGTGTACTGCTGCCAGGCTCCCTTCTGGAGCAGCTTCTCCATCTCGTCGAGCTTCTCGGTCGCGCGCTTCACGTGCGACGAGTCCGGGCCGGCCAGGGTGAGCGTGGTGAGCGACAGGGTGACGAACAACGTGAGCTTCATGCCCCTAGTCCCGGCTCGCCGCCGTTCGTCGCACGAAATCTACACGAGCAGATTCAGGGCTTTAGATCGAGGACGGCTTTCATCGTCGTCATATCGAACGGCGACGAGCTGTGCTGATGCACGCATCGCCACGTGCCATCCGAGCCGCGACGATAGCCGAGCGTCTCGCGGAACCACATCTCGATCGTCTGGCCTTGCTTGTTCGTGCCATGCACGTGCGTGACGTGATGATCGAACGCGACATCGCCGGCGATCGCGAGCGTGACATCGCGAAGCTCGTAGTCGAGCGCCGTTTCGAACGAGCCCAGCCACTCGGCGAGGCGCTTCCGCACAGCGGCTTTGCCACGATTCGCGAGCGGTGCGACGAGATCGAACGTGATCACGTCCTCCGCGTAGCCCGCGAGGACCGCATCCAAATCCTTCGCACGAATCGCTCGTACGCGTTCGTCGATCAAATCTCGCAGATCGGCTTCGCTAGACATGCGGCGAAGAGGAGCACGTCGTGTGCCACAGCTCAGCGCGTCGACGGATCCATGATCCGGCCTGCGAACAACACGTTGCCGTGATCGTCGTGGACGAAGAATAAGAACGAGCGATCGACATCGAACGCGTGCGGGGTCTGCACGGGCATCGCCGCGCTATCGCGCATCACGACCGCGGTCGCCGCCGCCGCTTCGATGCCCTTTTC
This sequence comes from Kofleriaceae bacterium, assembly GCA_047600425.1. GTDB lineage: Bacteria > Myxococcota_A > Polyangia > Haliangiales > Haliangiaceae > JABFXX01. The sequence goes on from JASGLC010000001.1 coordinate 2,474,455, forward strand.
GTCGACCTTCGCCCACGCCTTGTGAACGACCGCCGAGATCTGCGTCGCCACCTTCGACATGCCCGTGAAGTCGGCGCGACTCGAGAACGCGATGCCGAGGCCGAGCGCGGTCAACGGATCCTGGAGCTCGAAGCTCGTACCGACTTCGAACTTCGGCAGCGCGACCGCCGCCTCACCTTGGTTCGACGTCGCCGTGAGAAACGGCACGAGGCCCTCGCGCGCATACGCGGCTTCGACATCGGCGAGCGACGCGCCCTCGGGCACCATCACCAACATCGACAGCCGCGGGCCACCACCGGTCGTGTATGGCAAGTCGACCGTCCGCGCGCCGCCATGCGCACCCCAGCTGGCCGGGCCTTGCATGTGCATCGTGTCGACCTTCTTGTTCGCGCCACCCGCGATCTGGAACGGCGCCGGCTTGGTGCGAGCGGCATCGAACTCGGTCTGCCACGATGCCTTCATATAGATCGCGTTGACGAGCACCATCTTCGTCGCAGGCGTGACGTCCGGGTCCGCAAGCAGGTCGCGGATCTTGTCGTGCGTCTGCTTCGCGACCCAGTCGTTGATGTGTTGGCGCGCGGCCGCCGACGCGTTCTGGAAGTCGAGCGCTTCTACCGGCGCTTGGTAGTCCTTGCTCGTCACGTCGAGGAACGGCTTCTCGAATTTCGTGCTCTTGTCGCCGAACAGGCGGTTCGCGATCGAGAGCTCCGGCACGGTCGCGTAGCCCGGCTGCTGCTTCGGCGTCTTGAACGACGTGACCAGATCCTTCGCGATCTTGCGCGCGTCGAGGCCGAGGACGCTGTCCATCGTGCTCGCGGTGTCGCCGTTCGCGCCTTCGCGGGTCATCGCGAGCGCGCTCGAAATGCTCGCCGGCGAGTAGATGAAGTTGCCCGCGTGCTTCGCGAGTTGCGCGTCGAGCTGGGCGGCGAACGGTGCGGGAGCGGCCGGGAGGATCGCTTTCGTCGGGGTGGCCCCGGCGGAGGTCATCGTGGCCAGGAGCGCGAGAGAAGTGAGTTTATTCAGCATGGGGCTACCAACGACCCCGAACCCGATTCGCGTTGTAAGGCGTGTGTAAGATGGGGCCGTGCGGTGGATCGTCGGCGTGCTCCTCGCGATTCGCGTCGCGCATGCGGGAGCGCCCACGTTCGCCGTCGAGCTCCGCAGCAAGGACAAGCTCGCCGACAAGCTCACGTTCGCGCTCGCCGACAAGCTTCGCAGTGCCGGTGCCAAGCCGCGTGCGCGCTATCACGCGGTCGGGACTCACAAGGACTTCGTCGCCGCGCTCGATGGGATCGACTGCGATGTCTTGGAGGCAGCCTGTGCCGCGCAAGTCGGTGCGAAGTTGCACGTCGACTACGTCCTGGTCGGCACGCTCGACGTGCACGGCGCGAAGTTCCTGCTCGAGCTGTCGATCGTCAGCGTCGATCAGAAGAAGCGCGTGCGCTCGTTTCGCGACATCGCGAAGTCATCGATCGATGCCGGCACCTGGGCCACGCGCGTGTTCGATCGCGCCGTCGATGACGCGACCGGTGGTCTCGCGATCGTGTGCAACGTGTCGCGCGCGCAGGTGTTTGTCGACGGCGAACCCGCGACCGAGCTCTATCAAGGACACGCGAACCTCTCGGGGCTCGCCTTGGGGACCCATCGCATCGAGTTGCGCGCCGACGGTTACGCGGACTTCGCGACCGATGTCGATGTCGAGGGCGACAACACGCCGTTCGACGTGCTGCTACAGGCGCGGTAGCGTGATCGTGAACGTCGTGCCTTTGCCGAGGCGCGAGCTGACGGCGATCGAGCCGTGATGACGACGGATCGTCGAATCGATCATCGCGAGGCCGAGCCCGGTGCCTTTGTCCGACGGCTTCGTCGTGAAGAACGGTTCGAAGATCCGGCCTCGCGTTTGCTCGTCCATGCCACATCCCGTGTCGGCGACGAGGACCGTCGCGGCATCGGCGGTTGCGTGGGCTGTGATCGTCAACGTGCCACCGGCGGGCATCGCGTCGATCGCGTTCAAGAACAGGTTCAAGAACACGTGATGGAGCTCGTCGTAGACGCCCCGCACGTCGAGATCCGCCGCGATATCGATTCGTACGTCGAGCGGCGAGCTTGCGCGGCGCGACGCCATCGCAGCCGCTCTTCGCACTAGATCTTCGAGAGGCACCGATGTGAGTGGGAGCGCTTCGGTCCGTCCCAGCCGTAACAGCCGCTTCGCGAGCCCGACCGCCACTTCCGCACCAGCGCGCAGCTCGTTCGCGCTGCGGTTCGTCGCGAGCTCTGGAAGATCCTCGACCAACGCCTCGAGGTTCGCGAGCACGACGAATAACGAGTTGTTGATGTCGTGCGCGAGGCCGCCAGCGAGCGTAGCGATCGTTTCGAGTCGCTGCACGCGCGCGACTCGTTGCGCGAGCTCGTCCCGCTGACTCAGCACGAGCACGGAACGGCCGATCTGGATTCGATCGCCGAGCTTGACCGTCCTGGGCTTCACGATCCGCGCGCCGTTCAGGAGCGTGCCATTCGAGCTATCGAGGTCGTCGAGGACATAGCCGCCGGGCGTCCACGTGAGGCTCGCGTGTTGCCGCGAAACATCGTTCTCCGCGAGCAAGACGTCGGCGTTCGCGCGGCCGATGATCGCCGTGGTCCGGCCGAGCGCGAACGTGGTCCCGAGCCCGGGCCCGGTAACACAGACCAGATGCGCGTCGAGATGCGTCGGTGTCGTCTGATCTGGTTCGATCATCGCGACGACGCCCGAGATGGTTTCCGCTAAGAGAAACTCGTCGTCATCGTGCACGTCCAACCATCATCGCCCGATCACTGGGGTGCGCCGGGGTAACGATCCGGTTGCACCAAGGTACGGCGTTCCTCAAAGCGCTTTTTCGAGGTGCTCTCGCAACGTCTTGGTCCGCTCGGCGACTTGATCGACGTTCGTGAACATCGTGTCGAGCGTCAGCGTGCCCGCTTCGAACTTGGCCCACTGCGAGCTGTAGCTATCGCGCGTGTTTTGGACGATGACCTTCTGCAACTTCGCGCGCAGTGCCCCCGCGCCGAGCTCGTCGGCGCAAATCGCGCGGAACGCTTCGACGATCGGCTTGAAGTAGAGCTTCGGCCACGCTTCGTTCCACTTCGTGACGTACTTGCTGTCGCGCGCGAGCGTGTCCCACCGCACTTCGATCGGTACGTCAAACCCCGCAGCTGTCTGGATCTCCTTGTGGAGCTGGGGGTAGATCGTTGTTTCGAATTCCTTGATCGCTCTGGCTTCTGCGAGTCCCATGGCGATACAGACGAAGGTCGATCGGCGAAGTCGCGCTCTCAATGCGGAAACTGCGCGACGAGCTCGTTTTGCGACGCAATCGAGGTGATCGCGTCGAGACCGATCGGGTGCATCTTGGCCACCTGATCGCGAAGTGCCACGTCGAACGGATCGGTCGAGTGCGCGATCCGGTCGAGACTCGCGACCGGGTCGTCCGCGAGCCAGTAAAACACCGCCGCCATGCCGAGCTGCGACGTCTCGAGAAACACGGCCTCGCGGCGGATCCCCGCGGCATTGCGCGCTCGGACGTAGTCCGCGTGCTTGGGTCCCATGAGCTCCGACGACAACTGTCGAAACTGCGCCACGCCATCGGCCGAGAGCGGCGCGAGAAACATGAACTGCTTCGTGCCATGCGTGGAATCGCCGGAGTCCATCGAGAACGCCGGCTCGACCTTCGGTGTCACGCGCTCGCCCTGCGCGAAGTCCATGCCGTGGAGGTTCAGGGTCAGCTCGCGCCACTTCTGGTCCCACGGATCCTGGCTCGTCGACATCGCGTGGAACGATGCGTGGACGTCGGGCCCGGTCATGTGGATGACGGCGAAGTCGCCCATCGGCGTCCGCTGGACGAACGTCGTCTGCGAGGTCAAGCCGTAGCGCTGCCTCGACGCGGCGTATTCGGCGTAGCGTGGACCGAGTAGGTCAGCGAGCGCGGCTTTCCACGCGTCGGTCTTGCCCGGCGCGATCGGGACGGCAATCGCGGCCTCGGTCAGCGGAGCCTCGACGACCGGCGACGATTCGGAGCTCGGCTGATCGTGCGAGTGACCGTGGTGGCACGCGGACAGGGCGAGTAGACAAATGAAGATGCGCGTCATGATCTCGGGATAACCAGCGGCGATCGCGCGGGCAATCGCACGTGCGCGTTCCTGGACACTCGCCGGGGGAATGCCCGTGATCTCAGAGCACGCGCGATGCGAGCCGCACGAACTGACGTTCGACCTCGCGCGCGGACGACGTATCGTGGCCTTCGACCCACGCGAACAACATCTCGACGAGCGCGCCGGTGAGGAACCGACTCGTCGACGCGATCAGCTCGCTCGCGACGCCGCGCGTGTGAAGCTCTTCGGTCATCAGCTCGCCGACGATTTCGCGAAACCTCCGCTGCACCGCGAGCCCGCTACGCTTCCCGATCACCGCGCGAAACAGTTTGCGAGATCCATCGGCGTGCGCGATCAAGCCCGCGAGGAACGCGAACGGTGGCGGACGGTCGAGTGCGCGCGTGCGTCGGCGTAGCTCGTCGCGCACGTGTTCGAGGCCGCCGACGAGCAGGTCTTCCTTGTCGGCGAAGTGGACGTAAAACGTCGAGCGTCCGACGCCGGCACGGTCGCACACCGCCTGGACGGTCACGCGATCCCAACCCTTTTCGAGGATCAGTGCGACGAGCGCTTGATGAAGCTCCGCACGCGAGCGACGCACGCGACGGTCGACGTCTCGCTGGGCCACGCGCCAAGCATACCGGCGCCGGGCGTTCCTTCAATCCGTGCGCGAGCGCTCACTCGCAGATAGTTCTTCGGCTTCGTCGCGAGTCGTGCTCTACATCCCGGAGATGTACGTGCTTGTTGTGGGGGACGGTCCGGTCGCGGACGATTTTCAATCGATCGTTCGGTCGCTCGGACACGAGTGCACGATCAGCGCGCCCGCATCGGCCGTGGCATCCGCGCTCGATCATCGACCGGACCTGGTCGTTCCCGATCTCGCGACGGTCAGTGCCAGCGCGATCGCATGGCAGATCCGATGCGCGTTGCGCGAGCCCGTGCGAATGACCGCGCTCGCGCACTCCGCAACCGAGCGTGCATTCGGAACGAACGATCGGTTCTTGCTGCCGTTCGACGTCAATGCGATCCGCGCGGCGCTCGCGGTCTGATCAACCTTGCTTGGACAACTTGGGCGCGATTTCGGCCTCCAAGATGTCGGCAATTTCGTCGAGATTTGTCGGCGCGATCATGTCCTGCAGCTCTTTGTCGTCGCTGAGGTCCACACCGACCTTCTCGGCGATTCGAGCGACGACCTGAATCAGCTTGGTCAGCTCCAGTTCGGAGATCGTGTCGACTTGCAGGGTCACTTCGGCGCGCAACTCGTCGACCTTCTCGGCCCGGTTCTGCGCCATGAGGACAAAGATCGACAGGAAGATCGCCTCGAGCGAAACCGCGGTCGTGAGCATCGTGAACGGCTCCGGATCGAAGATCGGCAAACCGGGGATCAGCTTGCTGTTCCACACGAGCCAGACCAGAAACCAGATCGCATTTCCGACGAGGAATGCGGTGGTGCCGAAGAACTCGGTCATTCGATCGGCAAGCTTTTCAGCCCGGCTCTGCGCGGCTCGTGATCGGGCTTTTAGCGTCTGGATCTTTCGTTCGCGGAAGGACTCGGGCATCGCATCTCACTTTTCTGGCGGCTTCACGATCGACAGTGACATGGCAGCAGCTCACCGGGAAACAAGTGGAACTGCCACCCGTAGGCTCGTGCGAAGTAGTTCGCTTCCCGAGCGCGGTAGAACAAGATCTGGTCGGATCCCACGCTCGTCGGAGCAGGCCGACGACAGCGCGGATCGGTCGAGTCGAGTGAACGAAGCGTGCGCATGCTCGGCTCCAGAGCAACGCGCGATCCAGCTTCGCTCCGGCGAAACCGGCGGCCAGCGGGGCGAGCTATGTGGCACGATCGAGCGCGGCGAGCACAAAGCGATACGCGGTGATCCTCGATCAGCCGCCGGCGCTCGCGTGTTTTGGCTCGGGGACTGCAGCCCGTTAGCCCATGGCACGCGGAAGCAAAAAGTCCTACACGAGCAAGCAGAAGCGGATGGCGGCGAAGATCGAGAAAGGGGCCAAGAAGAGCCACTCGGCCAAGCGCGCGAAAGCGATCGCTTGGGCCACCGTGAACAAGGAAACCCACGGCGGTAAGAAGAGCGGTTCCGGTCGCGGCAAGAAGTCCAACACCGCTTCGTCGAAGCGCGGGGGCAAGCGTTCCCACAAGGGCACGTCGAAGAAGTAGCGGCAAAACTTGCGGGACCGTGCGGTTACGCCACAGCCCGGAACCTCTCACGGCTCGACTGGCCGGTGAGGGATCAGTGCTACGGTGGCCGCCTTCATGCCGGTTTCGACGAATCGCATCATCGAGGTCCTCCAGAAGTCGCAGGTCCAGCTCCTGGCGGATTGGGTCAAGGCCCTGCGCGCATCGACCTCGGCTCGCGCGTCGTCGATGATCAGCGATCCGGAGCTCCAGTCGCAGTGCCAGGAGTTCATCCAGCTGCTCGCGCAAGGTGTGGCGGCGGGCAACCTCAACGACATCGACGCGGACATCTGGAAGCCGATGCTCGAGTTCCTCGGCGGCGTGTCGCGTTCGCGCGGCCGTCAGGGCTTCTCACCGTCGGAGACCGCGACGTTCGTGTTTTCGTTCAAGGAGCCGCTGTTCTCGCATCTGCGTCGCGCATCGGGTGTCGACGCGAACCAAATGTTCGACGACATCTGGGAGCTGTCGCTCCTCCTCGACAAGCTCGGCCTCTACACGACCGAAGTGCATCAGAAGGCGCGCGAGGAAGTAATCCGTCGCCAGGGCGAAGAGATGCTCGAGCTATCGACGCCGGTCATCCAACTCTGGGACGGCATCCTCGCGATGCCGATCATCGGCACACTCGATTCGTCGCGCACGCAGACCGTGATGGAGTCGCTGCTCCAGCAGATCGTCGCGACGCGCTCGCCGATCGCGATCCTCGATATCACGGGTGTTCCCACCGTCGACACGCTCACCGCGCAGCACCTGCTGAAGACCGTGGCCGCGACGCGCCTCATGGGTGCGGAGTGCATCATCTCCGGCATCCGGCCGCAGATCGCGCAGACGATCGTTCACCTCGGCGTCGAGCTGGGCGACGTGATCACGAAGGCGTCGCTCGCCGATGCATTCCGAGTCGCGCTGAAGAAACTCGGCCAGACCGTGAGCGTCTGATGGATCGGATTCCGATCCTGCGCATGGGCCACACGTTGCTCGTGACGGTCCAGGTCGACATGCACGACCAGCTCGCGGTTCGTCTGCTCGACGACCTGACCGAGATGATCGTGAAGGCCAAAGCCCGCGGCGTGCTGATCGACATCAGTGCGCTCGACATGGTCGATTCGTTTATCGGTCGCATGATCGCGGATGTCGCGGGGACCGCGCGTATCCTCGATGCGCAGACCGTCGTCGTCGGAATTCAGCCGGCGGTCGCGATCACGCTCGTCGAGCTCGGGATGGCATTGCCGGGCGTGCGAACGGCACTGGATGTGGAGCGCGGCATGGAGCTGTTGCGTGCCATCGCCGATTGAACCGGTTCGCGTCGAGGTCGGGGCGAACGAAGATGTCGTGATCGTCCGGCAGCGCGCTCGCGAGCACGCGCAACGCGCCGGGTTCTCGCTGACCGAGACGACCAAGCTCGTCACCGCCGCGAGCGAGCTGGCGCGTAACGCGCTCGAGCACGGTGGTGGCGGCATTGCCGAGATCGAGCTCGTCACCGAGAACGGTCGCACCGGCGTGCGGATGAAGTTCATCGACGACGGACCCGGGATCGCGAGCATCAGTGAAGCGTTGCGCGATGGCTTCACCACCGGCAAGGGCCTTGGCCTCGGCTTGGGTGGCTCGAAGCGCTTGGTCTCGGACATGACGATCGATTCCGCGCCTGGCGCTGGCACGCGAATCACGGTGACGAAGTGGAAGTGACCGAAGCGATCGAGATCGGACACGAGTCCGATGTCGGTGCGGTCCGCCGGCGCTTCGTCGCGGTGGCGCAAGCTGCTGGCTTCGACGAGGGCCGCGCGAACGATGCCGCAACCGTCGCGAGCGAGCTCGCGTCGAACGTGTTCAAGCACGCGAAACACGGAGGAGCGATCGTCGGGCGTGACGAGGGTGGAATTTCGATCGTCGTGTGGGATCGCGGCCCGGGGATGGACGTCAACGCGTCGATCAAAGATGGCGTGTCGACCGCAGGAACCTCCGGGAACGGGCTCGGCGCTGTGACGCGCCTAGCAACGAGTTGGGATGCCTACGCGCCACCGGGTGCCGGCTCGATCGTCGCTGCGCGATTTGCGAAGGCGACCACGAGCCCGCTCTCCGTCGGCGCGGTGTCGTTGCCGTATCCAGGTCTCGACGTGTGTGGCGATGCGATCGCGTACGAGTGCGCGGGCTCGGTCGCGACATTGTTCGTCGTCGATGGACTCGGGCACGGCGAAGGTGCACAGGAAGCAGCCGCCGCCGCGGTGTCGGCCTTTCGAGCGGGCGCGTTCGATGCGCCGCGAACCATCATCGAGCGCGCTCACCGCGCAACGCGACCGACGCGCGGAGCGGCTGCGACGTGTGTTCGCCTCGACTTTTCGGCTCGCACCGCGATCGTCTGCGGCGTGGGCAACGTCGCCGCGTTCATCTTGGGTGACCGCGATCGCCAGCTCGTCACTCAACACGGCACGCTCGGTCAAACATCACCGCAGCTCCGCGAAGAGACGTATCCGTTTCCAGCCGGCGCGATCCTCGTGATGGCGAGCGATGGCATCAAGTCACGCTGGTCGATCACGGACTATCCAGGCTTGGTCTCGAGAACGCCGCTCGTGATCGCGACCGCGCTCTGGCGCGAGCTGCAACGCGGACGTGATGACGTGACGGTGCTGGTCGTGAAGGAGCGCCGGTGATCGAGCTCGGGCTCATCGATCTGCGCACCGAAGCGGACGTGGTGCGTGCTCATCAAACCACGCGCATGATCGCCGGGCAGCTCGGCTTCTCGACGTTCGAGCAGACGCGCATCGCGACGGCGATGTCCGAGATCGCGCGCAACGCGCTGACCTACGCCTCGGGTGGTTCGGTGACGCTCGGTCTCGACGACAAGCAAGAGGCGATCACGATCGTCGTCTCCGACCGTGGCCGCGGCATCCCGGATCTCGAGGCGATCCTGCGAGGTGAGAAGCGCAGTACGACCGGCATGGGCATCGGCATTCCGGGCTCGCGTCGGCTGGTCGATGCGCTCGCGATCGAATCGTCGCCGAGTGGCACGCGCGTGGAAATGACGAAGCGAATCCCGAAGCGCGGCCAACGTGCGCAAGTGTCCGCGATGCGGACGCAGCTCGCGGGACAGCTCGCCGACGATCCGACGCAAGAGATCCGCCGTCTTCAACGCGATGTCGCTGAACGCGACCAACGGATCTCGGAGTTGTCCGACGAGATCTACGAAACGAACCGCGGTGTGATGGCGCTCCACACCGAGCTGGAAGATCGAGCGGAGTATCAGCGCGAGGCGGTCGAGTTGCGTACCCGCCTCCTCAGCGAGATGGGGCACGAGCTACGCACGCCACTTCATTCGATCACCGCGATCGCGCAGTTCTTGATCGATCGACTCGACGGAGAGTTGACGGTCGAGCAGGACCGTCAGGTCAAGATCATCCACGAGGTTGCTGAATCGCTGACGGAGTACGTCAATGACCTCCTCGATCTCGCGCGAGCGGAGGCCGGGCGCGCGACGATCCATCCCAAGACGATCTCGATCGTCGAGCTGGGCCGAGTACTGAAGCGCATCCTCACACCGCTCGTGCCGAATGGCGTGTCGCTGCGGTTCGCGATCGAGCCGGGCATGCCACCGATGATCACCGACGAGCAGAAGCTCTCGCAAATCCTCCGCAATGTGATCGCCAACGCGCTCAAGTTCACGACGAAGGGGCATGTCGAAGTTCGCGCGACGCACGCAGGTGATCGCATCCGGTTCGAAGTCCAAGACACCGGCGTCGGCATCGCTGCCGAACACCACGACCTGATCTTTCACGAGTTCGCGCAGGTCGATGGTCAGACCGAGCCCCGCATGCGTGGCACCGGTCTCGGACTGCCGCTGTCGCGTCGGCTCGCAACGTTACTCGGAGGCACGCTCGAAATCGCCGACAGCAGCCCGGGTGTCGGCTCGACGTTCCGACTCGATCTTCCGCGCGAGATCGAGCTGGCGCCCGCGGCCGAGGCCAAGCCTGCCGAACCGGCGCCCCGCGAAGCGCGTCCTGCGCGCGGTCGGCCCCGGATCCTCATCATCGACGACGATACGGCATCGCGTTACGTGCTCGGGCGGTGGCTCGATGACCGCTACGAGGTCCTCGAGGCGCCCAGCGGTACCGAAGGCATCCAGCGCGCACGCGAGTTGCCGGATGCGATCTTCCTCGACGTCGTGATGTCCGATTTGACCGGTTTCGAGGTTCTCGAGCGACTTAAGGCGGATCCGGTGACAGCTCCAATCCCCGTGGTCGTCTACAGTGCACTCGTGCTCGGAGCAAACGATCGCGACCGGTTGAGTGCAGCAGTCGCGATCCTCCGCAAATCGACGTCCTCGCGTGTCGCCGATCGGAGTGCGATCGAAGATGCGCTGGTCAAAGCTAGCGTCGCCATTCCGGTGAAACATGGATGAAGCCAAACCCTCGAAGGTCCTATTCATCGAAGACGATGTCGGCAAGCGCTACGTGATCGCGCGGCAACTCCGACAACTCGGGTTCGAGGTCGATGAAGCGACCACTGGCAAAGACGGCCTCGCAATGGTCTCGCCGGACTACGACCTGGTCGTGCTCGACGTCCGACTTCCGGACATCCATGGGCACGAGATCGCGCAGAAGATCAAATCGGATCCGCGTACGACCACCGTCATGGTGCTCGAGCTTTCTGCAGCAGCAGCCTCGCCGTCCGATCGCGCCACCGGGCTCGATCGCGGCGCCGACGCGTATCTCGTGCATCCGGTCGAGATCGTCGAGCTGGTCGCCACGATGCGAGCGCTCGTCCGGCTGCGCCGCGCCGAGCAAGAGCGCGAGCGGCAACGCGAGCTGTTCCTCGGGATGATCGGCCACGACCTTCGCAACCCGCTTAGCGTGATGGTGACCGGTCTCGACATGATGGAGGCCTCGACGAATCTCGTCGAACGGGATCGCAACACGCTCGATCGACTGCGGCGGAGTGCGTCCCGCATGAACTACCTGCTCGATCAGTTGCTCACGTTCTCGCAGGCGGTCGCGGACGGTGTGCCGATCGCGGTCGAGCCAGAAGATCTGGGTGACGTGTGTCGTGAGGCCGTCAGTGACGTCGAGAGTCAGGGCCGCACCGTCGCGATCGATGATCGGTTGCAGGCCAAGGTGAGCGTCGACCGCCGGCGCATCGTCCAGCTCGTCGAGAACCTCGTGACGAACGCGATCCGTTATGGCGAGGGCGACATCACGCTCAAGCTAACGCGAGATGGCTCGTGGGCGCAGATCTCGATCCACAACGGAGGAACGCCGATTCCGGCCGCGTCGATTCCGACGCTGTTCGCGCCGTACCGGCGTGCGTCGAATCGGCCGAATGGTTTCGGCCTGGGGCTCTTCATCGTCGACCAGATCGCGCGTGCGCATCACGGCAACGTCGCCGTGCGCTCGACGGCGGAAGCGGGCACGACGTTTGAAGTTCGACTACCCGCATAAGTGGATCTCAAGAGCGGCTATCCATTCTGGGTCGTCAAGAACGGCCTCCTTCGCGAATTTCCGCCTCTTCGCGACGATGTCCGATGCGACGTCGCGATCGTAGGTGGCGGGATCACCGGCGCGCTGATCGCCGACGAGCTCACCCGGCACGGCCATCACGTCGCGGTGATCGAGCAGCGTGATATCGGCTGGGGCAGCACGGCAGCGAGCACGGCGCTCGTCCAGTACGAGATCGATACGCATCTGGTCGATCTAGCGAGCCGCTACGGCGACGCGGATGCGGCCCTCGCCTACCAGGCGTGCGCAGATGCGGTCGAGCGGCTGGGCGCCCTCGCACGCGAGGTCCGCGATGTCGGGTTCCATCGGCAGGACAGCTTGTACTTCGCATCCAAGCAGCGTGATGTCCGCGCGCTCGAGACCGAGCTGCGAGCGCGCATGACACACGGTCTGCCAACCCGTTGGCTCGACCGCGGCACGCTCCGCGAGCGCTATGGGATCGCGGCGCCGGGCGCGCTCCTGACGAACCTCGCTGGCGTGATCGATCCCTATCGGATGACGCATCGCTTGCTCGCGCGGGTCGTCCGCCGCGGCGGCATCGTGTGTGATCGGTCGGTCGTCGATCGCGTCGTGCCGCACGCGCGCGGTGTCGAGGTCCGTGCCGGGGACGTCACGATCCGTGCGAAGTATGCGGTCCTCGCCGCCGGCTATGCGAACGAACGCTGGCTCGCGCAACGCGTTGCCAAGAACCGCTCGAGCTACGCGTACGTCACGGATCCGATCGATCAGCTCGGCTTCCTGGCAAACACGCTCGTGTGGGAGACCGCGCGTCCGTACTTGTACATGCGCACCACGCCCGATCATCGCTTGCTCGTCGGTGGTGAGGACGACGCGCACGACATTCCGGCGCGTCGCGATGCGCGCGTCGATCGCAAGGCCGAGACGCTTCGCCGGCGGGTGGTGACGATGTTTCCGGATCTGCCGCTCGAGCCGACGTTCGCCTGGGCGGGCACGTTCGCCGAAACCAAGGACGGCCTGCCGTTCTTCGGCGCGCATCCGTCGCTCGGCAACCGCGTGCTGTTCGCGATGGCCTACGGTGGTAACGGCATCACGTACAGCGTGATCGGTGCAGCGTTGATCCGCGCGGCGATCGAGCGCCAGCATCACGCGCTCGCGAGCCTGTTCTCGTTTGCGAGGCTCGACCGTTAGCTACTGCACGACCGTGTAGATCGACATGTCGTCGTTGTATTCGACTTCCATCGCGAAGCGCCGCGGGCCGTCCTCGAACATCGGATAGCCGCCGAGCCCCGAGTTCGACGTCGGATGGATATTGAACTGCACGGTCTCGCCCTCTTGCGATCCATCCCACGTGCCTTGGTTGCCAAACCCGGTGAGCTTCACGGGATTGCCCGAGCCGTCATCGGCGATCAAGTAGTACTTACCGTCGGCGTCGAACTCGATGCCGGCTTGCTCGTTGCTGAGAATTTTGGGCCCCGAGCAGTGCCACCACGTGCCGACCACGAGCGTGTTGAACTCGGAGACCTGCGTGTAGTCGTGAAGCGGTCCCTCGGGCAGGCTGCACTGCTCGTAGCCGTTCCCGACGTCCGATCCGGAATCCGATCCGGTTCCGGATCCGAGGCTCGGCGACGTGAACACACCTTGGCCGGTGCAAGCAGACGCGAACAGGAGCGAGACAAAGAGTGGCTTCATGATCGATTCAACCCGCGTTGCACGTGAGGTGCGCAAACTTTCATAGCTTCACTCCAACGCCGAACCAGATGCCCGGAAGTCCGACGAGCGCGGCCTTGCCGTCACGTCGCAACACCGCGGCGTCGTACGCGGGCGTGAGCGCGATCGACCACCGAGGCGCGACGTCGACGGAGATTCCAGCGTACGCACCGAACGCGAGCGCAGCCGTGTACGCGGCCGGAACGTCGTGCATCAGACCGGTTTGCAGGACGAAGCCCGTGCCGAGCTCGGCGCCGAGCCAGCCGTGCAGTGCGCCACGCGTGAGGCCCGTGCGATAGCCGACGAGCGCGAGCGCGGTCGACTCGCGAAACGTGTTGCTACGCGAGCTGACGGACAGTGCCGCGGATAGGCCTCGCGGCGAGACCAGCTCGATGCGCGTCGATCCGCGCACGCCGACATTATCGGCGACGCCACCACTCGCACCGACGGTCGCGAGAACATGCCATGGGGCGAGGTCATCGCCGCCTTTGCTGGTCGTGGTGACGCTGTCGGTGAGATCGAGATCGTTGGTGTGAACGTCGCGTCGCTCGTCGATACCGATGGCAACTTGGCCCGCGTAGACGCGAGTGCCTCGCCAGGCGCGGATCGCGTAACGCCCGGGCGGCACCGCGATCGTATCGCGCGCGTCGGCGGCGACCTCGGCGATCACTTGCTCGTGCGCGCGATCGATCACGAGGATGCGATCGAAGCCGCTCGGCAGCGCGAGGCGTGCGGTGGGTTTCGTCAGCTCGGCGAGGACGAGCTCGCCTTGCCCCGACAGCCGATAGTCGTACGCGGGATGTTGTGGACCGATCACGGTTTCGCCGGTCGTCTTGATCGTGTGCACGTACGCGTACTGATACGCCTCGGTCAACGTCACCACGCCATCGCCACTCGTGTCCGCGGCGCCGCGCAGGCCCGAGATGAAGTGATGCGTGAAGAACGAGCCACCGATCTCGCGCGACTCGAGAGCGACTTCGTCCGCAGCACTCGAGGTGAGCAGCGCTTCGCCGGTGCTCGCGACGTCGTCGGTCAGCCGGATCTGAAACGACGGTCCCGGCGTTCCGCCTTTGATCGCGAGCAGCGCACCACTCTTGCAGCTGTCGACGAGTGCGACGCGAACGTCCGCACCGGCACCGGCGAGCCACCGCCGCAGCTCGCCGAAGCTCAAGCGATCGTTGCCGAGCTCGAGCGCTTCACCATCCGAGTGTCCCGAAAAGTAGAACACCACGACGACGCGATTCGTCGGATCCCGATGAAACGCCGTGATGTGCTCTTTCGCGCGCGCGAGTGCGGTCTGCAGCTCGGCCTTGTCGCGACCCTCGAGCACGAATAGATCCTCGCGCTCGATGCCACCGAGCTCGCGCAGGACCTCGGCAAACTTGGCGGCATCGGCTTCGGCGTAGTGGAGCGCCGGACGGTCACCGTTGCCCCGATTGTTGCCGACGATGATCGCGACGCGTCGCGTGCCCGCGTGTGCAGTCGCCAAGAGAACGAGCAGCGCGACGAGGATCTTCACGGCGCCGCCTTTTCGAACACGAGCGTGGTTTGCGCGCGCGCACCGCCGACCGCGAGGGTCTTCGCCGCGCGAATCGCTGCGGGACCGCCTTCGCCGATCGTGCGCAGCTGCTGCGTCACGCTCGCCGCTTCGATCGGTTGATCCGAGAACAGCGCGAACACGCGCTCGGGTCCGGGCGCCGCGTCGAGCACGATGCTGCCGGGCAACTCGATGCGCGCTTCGCCTGGCGCGAGCGCGATGCTGCGCGTACCTCCATACGGATAGTAGATCGAGGCATTGCCGGCACCGTCGACCGAAACCACGAGCACGTAACGCGCACCGTTCGGCGTCACGACGAACCGCACGCTATCGCCGGCGGCAAGTGGCGCGCCGTCGTGAACGGCGAAGGTCTGGCCGGCACGATTCGCGAACAACTGCCACGTCGCGTCGCCCTTGATCGCGAGCTCGGGCGGTTGCTCGACCTTGCGCGGCCACATCACGAGTAACGCGATCGCCGCCGCGAGCCCAAACGCCATCACCGCGAACCAGCCCCATCGCATCTTCGGTTTCGCGATCACGCCGCGCGGCAACACGAACGCCGTGAAGTGTGCGCGCAGCTCTGCAGCCTTCGCCTCGTCGCCACGACAGCGCTCGCACGCTTCGAGATGTGTGCGCTCGGCCTCGGCACAGGTCGCGCCGAGTGCGAGCTCGTCGAGCCGGATCGCAGAGAGATGCATCACGCGCTCCTTTGGATGAACTTGGTCGCGTTCGCCGCGAACTCCGACAACTTGTTGACGACCGTGCGTCGCGACACGCCGAGCACGCGCGCGACCTCGCCTTGGTCCATACCGTCGACATGGTGGAGCCACGCCGCCGCGCGCACTTGCTCGGGGCTGCGCCGCACGATCCGTTCGACCAGATCGCGATTGGCGAGCATCTCGCCGAGATCGTAGGCAACGTCGAACCCGTCGCTATCGCCGCTCGGTCGCAGCTTGCGATCGCGGAGCTCGTTCAAGCAGTAGTTCGTGGCGATTCGATAGATCCACATCAGGGCCTCGCGCGCGTCCGGTGCTTTCGCGACATGGCGGTGCACGCGCACGAACGTCTCCTGCGTTGCGTCTTCCGCGGACGCGCGATCGCCGAGCAGGCGGACACACCGCGCGTAGATCACGGGCCCGTACGTGCGGTACAGGCTGGTCAGTCGATCATCGCTGTCGGCGACCATCTGTGCGGGATAACCCGCGCCAGCGGCCATCTGCGCAAACTATCTTCTGACAGCGGTAACCGGTGGATAACAGCGGCTTACCGCAGCGTGCGGCACGTCACCTACCGGTCCAGCGCGATGAACGGTGTCCGCGCGAGCTCCGCCATAAGTAGCGGCACCAGCTCTTGTAACTTGGTCAGGCGATCACGCGCGTCGTCGAGATCGCCAGTGGCGGAGTAGTCTTCGAGCTCGCTCGCAATGGCCGCGACCTTCGAAGACGTTGCGCTGATCATCCCGTAGAGGCGGTGTGCCGTTTCGCGGGCTGCCTTGAGATCTCCCCTCGTGAGATGGCTCGCCGCGACGGCTACTTCCGCAGGCACGGCGATCTGCAGCGCGTCGCGAACACGTTCATAGACGCCGGCATCACCATCACACGCCGCAATCAGCGTGGCAGCATCGATGTATTCGAGGTCTTTGGCCGTAACACGGGCGATCGTTGCTGCCAGGTTTGCACCTTGGATTGGCTTACCGATGAACGCATCCATGCCGGCAGCGAGGCAGCGATCACGATCCTCCTGCCGCGAGCTTGCGGTCAAAGCGATGACCGGCAGGTGGCGATTGGTGCCTCGCTCATTTTGCCGAATCCGCGCGATCACCTCGTAGCCGTCCAGCTCCGGCATGTGGATGTCTAGAAGGAGTAGATCGTATCGTTCTGAAAGCTCGAGCGTCCTGGTTCCGGTACGTGCGACCTCCACGTGATGGCCGCGTCGTTCGAGCATCTCGCGGATCAGCAGCGCGTTGAGCTCGTTGTCCTCTGCGACGAGGACACGTAAGCGTTCCTGCACGACCATCTCGCCGGTCGTCTTACGCGCGACCGCGTGGGATCGCGATAAATCGAACCGTACGGTACACGTGAACGTCGATCCAACACCGACCTCGCTCGTCACGGCAATCTTGCCTCCCATCAGGCTCGCGAGCCGCGATGCGATCGTGAGGCCTAGACCAGTCCCACCGTAAACCCGTGTGGTCGAGGTGTCCTGCTGCGCAAACGCCTCGAAGATCTTCTGCTGTTTGTCCGCGGGAATACCGATGCCGGTGTCACGCACAGACAGCGCGAGCTCGATGACGCGGTCAGTAGAGGAGATCACGTCGACGCCGACCTCGATCGATCCAGCGCTCGTGAACTTCACGGCGTTGCCGACGAGATTCGTGACGATCTGGCGCCACCGGCCGACATCGCCGATGAGCCGCTCGGGTACGGTGTCACCGACGCGCGACGACAGCCGAACGTTCTTCCGGTTAGCGCGTATTTCGTGGCCGCGCAGCGTTTCGACGAGCTCGCGGCGCAACCCGAATTCCTCGCGCCGCAGTGCAAACGTGCCCGACTCGATCTTCGAGAAGTCGAGCAAATCATCGATAATCACCAAGAGGCTGTCGCCCGCGTTCTTCACGCTTTCCAACCACTGGCGTTGGTCGGAAGTGAGCTGGCTTTCGAGTACGAGCTCGGTCATCCCCAGCACCGCATTCATCGGTGTGCGGATCTCGTGGCTGACATTCGCGAGGAACTCGTCCTTGGCCTTACTTGCCGCCTCGGTTGCTTCCTTCGCAGCGCGCAATTCGCGAAACGCTTCACGGTGGGTAACATCCATGATCGCGCCGATGTACTCGCGCTGACCCGGCGTTCGATCGACGGCGACAGCTTCGATTTGGACGTACTTGATCGCGCCGTCGGGCATCAAGATCCGAAACGCGGACGTGTAATCCTCCACGTTCGCGAGGACGTGCGTGAGTTGCGCCGTGATGCGATCCAGATCGCCAGGGTGAATACGATCGAGAACGAGCTGCGGTGTCGCAACGATCCCCGGATCGTAGCCATAGATTTGGTACGCCTCTTCAGACCATTCGATCGTGCCGGCGTCGATGTTCCAACCGAAAGAACCGGTATGGCTGAGGCTTTGCGCTCGATCGAGATAGATCTTCGCTCGTTGTCGCTGCTGATAGAGCCGCGCGTTCTCTAGAGAGATTGCAGCTTGCGAAGCGATCACCCGCAAAATCGCAATGCGGTCATCGGTGAATGCATGCGAGCTGTGCGTGTTCTCGAGATAGAGCAGCGCGACCAGTCCTCCATGGCGAACCAGCGGGAAGCACAACACCGAGCGGAGATGATTCGCGACGAGATACGGATCCGTCGAAAACGCATTCGGCTTCGTTGCATCGTCGAGATTGACGATCTGTTGCGTGCGAGTCACGTAATTGACCATCGTCTCGGGCAGGGTCCGCGGGTCGAGCTCTTTTCGAATCGCGTGCATCGCGATCTGGCGTTCCTCGACGTGAATCTCGGCTTCGATGCGGCGTCCGTCGAGAAGCATGCCGCGAGTTGCCCCGGCGTACTCGACCACGATCCTCATCAAGCGCTCGACCAGGCGATCGAGCACGAGCTCGCTCGAGACCGCGTGTGAAATCTCGAGCACGGTCGCGACGTCGAGATGACGCAATGCCGTCGTCGAGGATGTGCTCAGACCGCGGTGTAATCGATCGAGCTCACGTACCCTACCGTATGCACCCCAGCGCTCGTAGCAAGCGCGCGCGTTCATCCGGAAGGCCTGGGCGCTCGTTCGTAGGCCGCGTGCATCGTAACAGCGCGCCGCGATCTCGTGAACGAGGCCCTCTTCGTGGACAAGACCATGCGTGCGAGTCAGCTCGAGCGCACGTTCGTATCCGAGCTCGGCGTCGACGAACCGGCCGTCGAGACGAGCGAGCTCCGCCGCGACAAGCGCTTCGCGGCTCGCGAACACGTCCGGACCGTCGCGCAGCCAGTCCACCAGCGTCTCGTAGTGCAAGGCGGCCTTCTCGCGGTCGGCAACGCCGGCGTATGCGAGCGCGGCGAAATACGTGTACTCCGCACGCTCGAAGAAGGTCGGGGTCGTCCACATGAGTGGCGTTGCGTGCTCGACTGCCTCGACGGCGCCCCTGAAATCGCCGTCGTAGACCCTCAGCTGACTTTGGCGAATCCAATACCAGCAGGCAGCGATCGCGAGTCCAGGATCTTCGAATAGACGAGCGTCGACAGCCGCGCGTGTTTTCACGCCACGCAAGCCCTCGATCAATCCCAGCAGACCGAGCATGCACTGCACGATCAGCTCGAACCCGGCCTTCCGTGCTGCCGTGACCGCGATTTCCGCCTCGCGCTGAATATCGTCGAGTGGCTCACCTGCGGCGAGCGCGAGCACCACGATGTGCGTCAAGCTGAACAAGCGGAACACGAGATCGCCTTGTTCGATCGTGATCGCGAGTGCACGACGTTCGAGTGCCACCGCATGCGCGACCGCTCCACGCCACGGCATCACGTGATGACCGACGACATTGAACACCCGACCCGCAAACTTCAAGATGCCGCGCTTTTCAACGAGCGCGAGCCCGAGCTCGCCGAACTGAAAGCCCAGCGAGCGAGCACCGAATCGAGGCCACAACACCATCGCGACCTCGGCGAAGCCGAGCGGGGACGCATCGCTGCAACCGTGCTCGATCGACAGGTTCGCCATTCGCATCACACCGATGTCGTGCAACGCCTTGTCGACGAACACCGCTGCCGGTTCGAGCGCGAGCAGCACGTCCATGCACGCGCGCCACTCGTCGCTCGCGATCGGAAGATCGA
The DNA here is from genome assembly GCA_047600425.1 of Kofleriaceae bacterium. Taxonomy (GTDB): domain Bacteria; phylum Myxococcota_A; class Polyangia; order Haliangiales; family Haliangiaceae; genus JABFXX01. The sequence continues at coordinate 2,494,270 of JASGLC010000001.1, forward strand.
CCAAGCCGATCGGACCACTCGGCGGCAGGCGCGCGCACAACTGGTCGTATTCCGCGCGAACGATCGCTTCGGACGGTTCTCGGGTCCACGTGATCCCGAATTCCCTCAGTTGCTCTAGGACGAGCGTGATCGCATGCTCGGATTGATTCAGCGTCGTATGAACCGCAGCGCGCAGGCATGTCACCTGAGCGCGGTCGATCAACGATAGACCGTCGCGAGCGGCGAGCTCGGTCAAACGTTCCGCGGCGACCGACGGTTCGCCGATCAGGTACTCGCAATTCGCGCGCTGTAATGTGAGTGCGAAATCGAGCGCGCGGTTGTCACCAACAGCGGCGAGTCCGGAGATCGCATATTTCACGGCAGATGCGAATGCGATCGCCGATGCCGCCCGGCGCGACGCGGCAAGATTGATCTCGGCTACGAGCTCGCGTTCGGTCGAATCGTCGAGCACTGCGAGTGCGGCGTTGAAGTGATTCGCGACCTCGAACAGCTGCTCGTCACGATCGTAGAGGCGCGCGATCTGGAGATGGATACGCGCACGTTCGAGCTCGGTTGTCAGAGCGTAGCTGGCCTCGCGCACGCGATCATGCGGAAACGAGTACGCGTCGACGACGAGCCCCGCATGGAGCGCTGGCCACATCCGCACTTCAAGCTCGCTGGTACTGATCCCGATTACTCGAGCGAGTAGCTCGGCATCGCACGAGCGGCCGACACACGCCAGATGCTTCAGAACGTCGCGCGTCTCGGCGCCGAGGCGGCTGATCTTGCCGACCATGAACTCGGCCAGATTGTCTGTGAACCCACGTGCAACGATCCTTGGAAGGTCCCACCTCCAGGCGTCGTCGAACCACAACAAGCCGTCGTCGCGAAGCGCGAGCAGGAACTGGATTACGAAAAATGGATTACCGCCGGTTTTCGCGTGGACGAGTTGCGCTAGCGCATCCACGCGAGTCGGCACCTCGAGCAGAGCGTCGGCGATGAACGCCGCGACCTCAGCGACGGGTAGCGGCTCGAGAACGATCGTCGACGCCGGTGCACCGGCACGCTTGATGTCCTCGACAGTACGGAGCAGCGGATGCGCCGCCGGCACCTCGTTGTCGCGATACGCGCCGACCACGAGGAGGTGGCGCATACCGGTGCCGAGAAGGAATCGTAAAAGATCGAGTGTCGCGCGATCCGCCCACTGGAGATCGTCGAGGAACAAGACCAGTGGATGTTCGGGCCGGGCGAACACCGACAGCACTCGTTGGATCACGAGTTGAAACCGATGGCGAGATTCCTCGACGGAGACCTCGCCTAGACTGGGCTGCGGCCCGAGAAGTAGCCCGAGCTCGGGAACGATCCGGGCCAGCACATCCCCGTGTTGCCCGAGTGCTTCTTGCAGAGACGCGCGCCAGCGCTCGAGCTCGGTATCGCTTCCACGCAGGATCTCGCGAACGAGGCTTTGCAGGGCTTCCGCGAGCGTCGCGTACGGAATGTCACGCTTGTACTGATCGAACTTACCGAACCCGATCCGCACGGATTCGAGGCTCTTCACCAGATCCGCGACGAGGGCCGATTTACCGATGCCCGAGTAGCCCGAGATCAAGATCAGCTCCGCAGAGCTACGCCTCACGCGATCGAGCGCTGCGGCGAGTCGGCGGCTCGCGTCCGTTCGGCCATACAGCCGCTCGGAGATGATCAGGCGCCGGCCATGATCACGCGCGCCGAGCACGAAGCGCGAGATCGTCCCCGTTGCCTTCCATTCCTGTAGACAGCGCAACAGGTCGTGCTCGAGACCGGCAGCCGACTGGTAGCGATCGTCGGCCATCTTCGCGAGCAGCTTCATCACGATCGTCGCGGTCTGCGCCGGCACGTGAGCCGGCAGCGCGGCCGGGGTTCGTGCGACGTGGCAATGGATCCATTCGGCGGGTGTAGACGCGGTGAACGGGCGTGCGCCGGCGAGCAACTCGTAGATCACGAGGCCCGCGGCGTAGAGATCCGTGCGTGCGTCGACGTTTCGATCGACTCGGCCTGTCTGTTCGGGCGCGAGGTATGCAACCTCACCCATCGGTTCACTCGGCGGCGGCTCGCTCGTGCCGCGGCTCGATCGACCAAAGCCCGACAACCAGACGCGGCCGTTTGCGGTGAGCATGTGCGACGGCCGGAGATGCTTATGAATCAACCTACGCTCGTGAAGCTGCCGCACTGCGCTCGCGATTCCGCATGCGATCTCCAGCGCCTCGGTAAAGCTCCACGTTCGGCTCGCGACGACGACGCCTCCGGGATCGGTAAGCACCAAGTTCGGCCGACCGTCTCGCCGGACGAGCTCGATGGGTCGAAGTGCCCAGGTGGCGTCGAGGTCTTCGCGCAATGCGAATGCGCGTTCGAGTCGCGCGATTGTCTCGTGCCCGGGTTGCTGGGAGGACGGAACGAGTGTCAGCCGCTCGTGATCTCGGACCAGCACGAGGTCACCATCGTCCCAAAGGGTCGTCTCGGGCACCGCCCCCGTCCAGCCAGATGCGTGCCAAGACTCAGAACTTTGCGGATTGGTAGTTGCTGTCTTCCGCTCGGCCAAATCTTGGCCGGAGTGCTCAATCGCCATCGTCGACCACGCGTGCGACTGCGAGCCCGTGTGTCCGCAATCGCGTGCGAAGCGTCTGCCGCGAAATCCCGAGGACTCGAGCGGCCTCGCGCAGATTTCCGTTGGTGTGATCGAGGACGAGCGTGAACAGCAGTCGATCGATCTCGTCGTGTGCTTCGCTCGAAATCTCGGTGCTGCCTGCCGCGAGCCGGGTGCGAATAAATGCCTCGATATCGAGGCGTCCACTTGGGGGTGCTACCGCGTGTGTCGCGAGCTCGGGCAGAAAGCTCGGCAGCAATGTCGTGCCACTCGCGTGCAATAGCGCCCGTCGAATCGCGCTCTCGAGCTCGCGAACATTGCCCGGCCAGTCATAGCTCGCGAGGCGCGACAGCGTCTCGGGCGCAACCGCGGTGATCTCGCGTCCGAGCGACATCGACGAGCGTCTGACGAAGTGACGTGCGAGCACCGGAATGTCCTCGCGCCGCTCGCGCAGCGGTGGCAACGCGATCGTGAACACGCTTAGTCGGTAGTAAAGATCAGGACGCAATGTCTTCAGATCGCGATGGGTCGCCGCGATGACGCGTACGTCCGCTGCGATCGGTTCGCTGCCTCCGACACGCTCGAAGGTTCGCTCCTGCAACACGCGCAACAACTTGGCCTGAAGCGCAAACGGCATGTCCCCGACCTCGTCCAGCAACAGCGTGCCGCCATTGCACTGTTCGAGCTTTCCGATCCTCCGCCGCTCCGCTCCGGTAAACGCGCCTTTCTCGTAACCGAACAGCTCGCTCTCGAGCAACTGCTCCGGAATCGCGGCGCAGTTGATCGCGAGGAACGGACCGGTCGCACGATCGCTGTGCTGCCAGATCGCGCGAGCCACGAGCTCCTTGCCAGTCCCACTCTCGCCCGTGATCAGCACCGTCACGTCCTGCGCCGCAACGCGGCCGATCTGCTTGAACACGTCGAGCATCGCTTGCGATGTCCCGACCAACGCACTCGCTTGCTCTTCGAGGCCGAGCGCGACTGGCTGTCGCAAACGCGACACCTCGAGCGCCTGCCGGACAATCTTCTTCACGTTTGCGAGGTCGAGTGGCTTGTACAGGTAGTCGAATGCGCCGCGCTTCATCGCCGCGATCGCGGTGTCGGCATCCTTCCCGGTGGTGATGAAGACGACGGGTACTTGAGGTGCGATCGTGCGCAGCTCGCCGAACACGTCGAGTCCCGTCGCGTCGGGCAACCGCATGTCGAGAAGCACGATGTCGGGCAACTCGCGGCGAATCGCGGCGAGCCCGTCAGCAGCGGTAGTCGCGAGCTCGACGCGATCGTCAGCAAAGGCGTGTTGGAGTTGTGGCACCACCACGATCGTGTCGTCGTCGATCACCAGGAGGTGCGCCACCGCGGTCGAGTCTATCAGCGGATCGAAAACGCGCGAAAGAGGATGTCAAACGCGCAGCGTCTTCAGCGCGACCGCCCAGCGGAGGAGCTCGCTCAAAGCTAGCGAAGCGGCTTGGTTCTGGATCTCCGACCCAGGATACGTGCCATCGACGAGCGCGCTCGAGACGAAAGGAATACTCACCGCTTCGTAAATCGGGACGATCTTCAACGAGTTTAGCGTGAGTGTCAGCATCGAGACGGCTCGGGTGCCTGCCGAGACTCCGCCGTAGCTCACGAATACGGCTGGCTTGTACGCCCACTCGTCGACGAGATAGTCGAGAGCGTTCAGCAACGCCGGCGGGGCGCCGTGGTTGTACTCGGGCACGACCAACGCGAACGCATCCAGCGCGTCGACTGCCGCACTCCATCGCTTGGTGTGCTCGAACTGATACTTCTTCAGGCGCGGGTGTTGCGGCTCGCTGAACGCCGGCAGATTCCACTCTTGAAGATCGACGATGACCGATTCGAAGCCAGCGTGGGAACAAACACGCTCGCGAAACCAATCGCCGACGGCCGAGCCCGCGCGACCGACACGAACGCTCGAGATGACGATGCCGAGTTTCATGGCACGTTTCCCAACCGCTCGCGACGCGACTCTCGTGAGATGGCCAGAATCTCGACGGGAATCGCGATGGCGCTGGCCACGAGGGCCACAAACCATCCATCCTCGAACAGAGCGAAGAGCACGATGCCGGCGAAGAGCGTTGTCGAGTAGGCAACGCGTCCGACGATGTTGGCCGGAACGCCGTCCGGATCGGTTTCTTGTTCGGGCATGTCGTGTCGAAGAGCATCGGCCGTGCCATGGCATGAACGATGAAGATTGGAAGCGCATGTCCCATCAACGGTTCGATTACATGAAGCACGCCGCATCGGCGTACAAGGGGCTTGTCACCGTGGAGATGGCGCTCCATCAACAAACGTTGCTCGAGCCGGGGTTGATCGATCTGATCAAGCTGCGCGTATCGCAGATCAACGGCTGCGCGTACTGCATCGACGTCCATTCGAAGGATCTGCGTGCTCGCGGCGACACGGAGCTGCGACTGTATGGCTTGAACGCGTGGGAAGAATGTCCGTACTACACGGACCGCGAGCGCGCGGCGCTGGCGTGGGCCGAAGCGATCACGAATCTCGGCGACGGTCACGTGCCGGACGAAGTCTACGAGCGTGTGAGGGCGCAGTTCGACGAGGATGCGCTCTCGTTCCTGACGTTCGCGTGCGCGGTCATCAATGCGTGGAACCGGATCGCGATCCCGTCGCGCCAGACACCTGGGAACTACGTCTCGAACGTGAAGTGACCGCGACCAAGGCACGGCCAGTGCAGTTGCGACGCGCATTACGCAATCGACTCTTGCCAAGACCTCCCCTCGCCTCTCCACACCCACGGACCTTCCCGAAGGTGCATCGCGCGATGTCAGCGCTGCGCTCAACGCACTGCTTGCCGACGTGTTTGCGCTCTACATCAAGACCAAGAACTTTCACTGGCACGTCAGCGGCCCACATTTTCGTGACTATCATTTGTTGCTCGACGAACAGGGTGACCAGCTTTTCGCCATGACGGACCCGATCGCGGAACGCGTGCGCAAGCTCGGCGCGCTGACGCTTCGCTCGGTCGGCCACATCGCGCGGCTGCAACGCGTTCTCGACAACGACAGCGCGTCCGTGCAACCACACCAGATGCTGGCGGAGCTCGGTGAAGACAACCGGATGCTCGCCGAGCGTTTACGCGAAGCGCATGACCTCGCGGACGAGTATCGTGACATCGCGACGGCAAGCCTCATCGAGGTTTGGATCGACGAAACCGAACGTCGCAGCTGGTTCCTGTACGAAGCCAGTCGTGCCTGAACGAACCGCGATCGGATTCAACGAGGGCGAAGCAGCGCTCGGATCTCTTCCTCGAAGATTTCGCCTCGTCCACGAATCGTCGTGAGCAACACCACGAAGTCGCGTCGCAACCGCATCAAGTAGCTGTCGACGAACGTCGGGATCTCCGTTGCACCCAAATCGTCGCGACCGAGAACCGCCAGAAGCGAAAGTTGCTGCTCGAGGGAGTCCGTGGTCGCGCTCGTTTGAGCTCTCAAGCACTCGCGAACACGCCGAGCAACATCGAGCAGTTGTTGCGGTGCATCCGAACGCGTCAGATACGCGCTTGCGACACAGGCATATCCGAGGTCGCGCATCCACGGTCCGCGAATCGGCGGCCTGACCAGCTTCGTCGACCGAAACGGTATCTCGCCGTTCGAAACGATCCCGAAGTCGAGCACCTCATCGAAGGCAGCGATCTTGGTCGCGCTCAGCTCCCGAGTCATCGCGATCACGCTCACGCTACCGGTCGAAGTCGCGTATGCGCGCGACGTGAGCTGCGCGAGCTCGGTGGCCCACGCCCCGCGAACGTGCGGGTGCCATGCATCGAGATCGTCGATCGCGACGACCACCTCGTGCCCACGGCGTCGCAGAGCCGAAGCCACTGCCATTGCCGTCCATGGCACGAGCCATTGTTGTGCCGGAGTCGCGTCGGATGCGGCTGCAACGTGCACCCATGGCACGTTCTTCGTCGACATCGGAGCGGCTGCAGGCGTCGCGAGGACGACGACACATCCCTTCGCAACTTGGTGACGCAGTAAATGAAAGAGCACCTCGCGTGGTCCGGTCGCGAGCACGCTCGCTCCGAAGGGCAAAACCAGCTGAAGGTCGTAGACGAGCGTGCCCAACGTCCAACGCCGCACGGGCGACGCAAAGACCGTTGCATCGTGGGTAAACAACGGTTCCACGTTGTCCCGAGCGAGCGCATTCGCGCCGGCGAGAGGGTTGCCGAGGCAATCGATCGTGCGCGTGAAGATGTCGTCGCCGACCGGAACAACCAGCGGACCAACCTCGCGTACGGCCGAACCGATCGTCGGCTGTCGCGACGACAAAGGTAGGAGCTCGATCGAGTCGCGTAACAGGGCAACCACCAACGCCAACGCGTTCTCGGTCTCCACGAGCGTGCCGAGCGCAACGTGATCGAGGCCCGTCGCTGTGGCGCGTCCGGGAGCCCACGAGGTCAGGCGACCGTTCACGGACCTATCGTACGCCGCGGAGGTGCGGTTCTCGAAAAGTGGTGGCTGGAGGCAGGATTGAACTGCCGACCAAGGGCTTATGAGTTCTGCGATTTCGCTCCCACGACAACTTAGCTAGTCCCATCAACTGGGTCCTAGTCGCAGTTCGTCGACGGCAACCAGGGGCTTTTCTCTTGCGTGGTCCGACCTAGTCGCATACATCTTGGGTCCTAGAGTGGGTCCTAGGACCCAGTGTTGGAGGTTGAGATGGCGTCACTGAAATTGACCGAGAAGTCGGTGCTGGGCTTGGCTGCACCAACGGACACCGCACAGAAGTATTACTGGGATACCGAGCTGGCCTGCTTCGGTCTGGTCGTCGGACGGACAGGTACCAAGACGTTCATCGCGCGGTCTTGGGTGGCCGGTAGTGGAAAAAAACGCAAGGTAACGATCGGTGTCCACGGACGTCCTCGTGATGACGGGTCAATCTGGACGGTCGTCGCTGCTCGCAACGAAGCGAAGAAATCAATCGGCCAGATGGCCGCGGGAAACGACCCAAACATCCTGCGCCGGAAACCGGACGCGCGCGCTGCCGCGGCTGGCCCAACGCTTCGCGATGCCTACGAGGCTCATCTCGACAAGCTCGAGAAGAAGGGACGCGCGGAAGCGACGATCGAAACGCTCAAGAAAGGCCTGCCGAAGTATCTTGAGAAGTGGATGGACCGCCCGATCTCGGAATTGACGGGTGAGGTGCTGATCGACGTGCACGACGAGATCAAGCGTAAGGCGAAAGCCCGTACGAACGCGAATCCGCTCAATCCCAAGGGCGGGGCTTTGGCGAATCGAGTGATCGCTCAGGTCAGTGCGTGCTGGTCGACGTTGAACAAACGCATGGGTGGCAAGCTCGGAACATGGAACCCGGCGAAGAGCGTCGAAAAGGATTCGCTGAAGCCCAAAGGCGTTCGACTAACGAGCGAGACCCTGCCCGACTGGTACGCGCGTGTGCAGACGATGCGAAGCCCCATCCAACGCGACGGCTTGATGCTCGCGTTGTTCACTGGACTCCGGTCCGAAGACGTTCGCTCGATTCGGTTCGAACACTTCGACAAGGATGCCTGGACGCTCCGGCTTCCTGATCCCAAAGGTGGAGAGGCGCGAGCCTTCACGATTCCGTTGAGCAAGACCTCGGTCGAGATTCTGGAGCGGAGAGAGAGAGACAACGAGGACATGATTCTCATCTTCGAAGCGGGTGGCGATGCCGGCTTCGCGTTCCCCGGAATTGGCAACGACGGTGGGGTCGGCCCTATCTCCGATCTGCGCCAACAGATTCACCACGGCAAGGAACACTCGCGGTTCCCAGAAGAGGACGTGCACACGCTTCGACGCACGTATGAAAGCGTCGCGCACGAGGCTGGTATCAGCGAGCTCGACCTGCACGTCCTCACGAACCACTCTTATGCGAGCCACAACGTCAACGCGACGTATATCCGTCAGCACCTCGACCACCTTGCTCAATGCCAGGCCACGATCGATGCCGCGCTTTGGAGTCGACTCAAACCGGGACCATCGAAAGGCAAGACAAAGGGCGGGTCGAAGAAACCTCGAAGCAAAGCTCGGCATCTTCGCGCCGTCGCCTAGGCCGGCTTACTTACGAGACTTCGGCCTCGTCGTAATCACCCAGTCGATCGACCGCTCGACTTCCCGACGGTATGTAACGCTTCCGTTTTGCTCGAGACTCGCAACCTCGCGGCAAACAAATCGGGTGAAGCCTTGAGCCTTCGCTTCTGCGACCCAAGGAGAATCGCCATCCACGTTGTGAATCATCTGGTCGGAGCAATCGAGACCGCCGGAGGTTACCTTCTGCTTGCAGCCCGCAGTCACGAGCCACTTTTCGCGTTTTGCACGCGCCTTCAGATCGCACTTTGCGCTCGCTTCATCGTCGAGCTTCGCGTTCGCGCGCGCCTCATCCTGAGAATTCTTCTGCGCGGCAACATCGACGGTCCATTTCCGATCGTCCGCGTGAATGTTCGCAATGCGTTGGCACACAGGGGTCCCGCGTCGCTCAACGAGCGCGATGTGAATGCGCGCGAGGCCGCGTGGTCATCGACGATTAGGATCTCGAGTTCGCGATATTTCATTCGGAGCCGAGCCGCCGCCTTGCTTCGACAACTTCGGCGCGATCTCGGCCTCCAGTATATCCGCAATCTCGTCGAGGTTTGTCGGCGCGATCATGTCCTGCAATTCCCTATCATCTTTGAGATCGACCCCGACCTTCTCGGCGATACGAGCGACGACTTGGATCAACTTGGTCAGCTCCAGCTCCGCGATCGTATCGACTTGCAGAGTCACCTCCGCCCGCAGCTCGTCGACCTTCTCCGCCCGGTTCTGCGCCATCAGGACGAAGATCGACAGGAAGATCGCCTCGAGCGAGACGATCGTTGTCAGCATCGTGAACGGTTCAGGGTCGAACGCTGGCAGCCCCGGAATCAGCTTGCTGTTCCACACCAGCCAGACCACGAAGCACACAGCATTGCCGACGAGAAACGCCGTGCTGCCGAACATCTCGGTCATGCGATCGGCAAGCTTCTCGGCGCGGCTCTGCGCTTCTCGCGACCGGGCTTTCAGTGTCTGGATCTTGCGTTCACGAAAAGACTCGGGCATCGCGTCTCACTTTTGGAGGAGTCGATATAGAGAACGACGATCGATGCCGAGAATGCGTGCCGCGTGCGTTTTGTTTCCCTTAACACTGTCGAGCACCTTTCGCGTGTAGCGAAGAATGACCTCCTCCATCGGGACCAGCGACTCGGGCGTGGAAAGATCCAGCTGGATCGAGCTCGGTTGATGCTCGCGAATCTTCTGCGGCAGGTCGGCTTCCTCGACGACGGTGCCGACATGCATCGCCGCGATTCGTTCCATCATGTTTTCCAGCTCGCGAACGTTGCCGGGCCAGGGATAGTCGAGCAGCTTGCTCGATGCGCTCCGGGACAGCTGGAGCATCGGCCTGCGCGTTCGCTTCGCGATGCGGGCGAGGATGGCCTGGGCTAGCTCGAGCACATCGCTACCGCGCTCGTGGAGCGACGGCAGCTCGATCGGCAACACGTTCAGACGATGGTAGAGGTCCTCGCGAAACCGTCGCTCTGCTACTTCTTCTTCGAGATCGCGATTGGTCGCGGCGACGACACGCGCGCGAACTTCGACTTCTTCCTCGCTGCCGACGGGGCGGAGCTTCCTCTCCTGAAGTACGCGTAACAACTTCGCTTGCATGTCGAGTGGCATTTCGCCAATCTCGTCGAGAAAGATCGTGCCTTTCTTCGCACTGACGAACAGGCCTGCTCGGTCTGACTTCGCGTCGGTGAATGCACCGCGCACGTAGCCGAACAGCTCGCTCTCGAGTAATTCGCTAGGAACCGCACCGCAATTGATCGCGACGAACGGTTCGCTCTTGCGCGGCGACAGGTCGTGAAGCGCGCGAGCGACGAGCTCCTTCCCGGTGCCGCTCTCGCCCATGATCAGTACGTTCGCGTCGCTCGGCCCGGCGCGTCGGATCATCGCGGTGGTACGTCGCATCGTGGAGCTCGTTCCGATGATTGTCTCGATCGGCGCATCGTGCTTGCCGACTCGCAGACGCCTGACTTCGAGCGCGACGTCGCGATGCGCGATCGCGCGCTGTAAGACAAGCTCGAGATGGTCGACCTTTATCGGCTTCGTGAGGAAGTCGTACGCCCGCGCACGCACCGCCCACGCTGCAACGTCGGTGGTTGCCGCGCCCGTTAGAATGATCGTCGGCACATCCGGGTGTCGGATCGCGAGCTGATGACACAACTCGACGCCAGTCATGTCGGGCATCTGGTGGTCGGTGACGACGACATCGACATCGGTATTCCGAACATGTTCGAGCGCGTCGACACCCGACGACGCAGTCCGAACGTGATAGCCCCGCGCCATCAAGCGAGTTGCGAGCATGTCGATGGTGTACTTCTCATCATCAACGAGGAGGACCGTGCTGGACATCTGCCGTCCCACTATAAGGAACCTCGTAGACGACGACCCACGAGCGTGTTCGTCAATCGCCGACGGGAACGCGAGCGTTTTCGCACGGTTCGACTTGCGCGAAGAACCGAAGCATTGTGCAAAACGCTTTCTCGACGGAAAGAGCATGGAATCGTGGGAACGAAACGGACTACGGTGCCGCGCATGCAGTCCCCGAAGTGCCGGTTTAGCGGCGTGAAGATCTTCTCCGCAACGATGTTCGAACAGCGCCAACTCCTCGGGGACCAAGTTACGGCGTGGATCGAATCGCATCCCGAGATTCGCATCGAAGACATGGTCGTGACCCAATCGAGCGACAGCTCGTTCCACTGCATCGCGATCAGCCTGTTCTACGACACCTAGGTCGCTTGAATCGCGGCTTCCACGAACGCGAGCATGTCAGTCAGCCGATAGGGCTTGAGCCACACGCGATAGCCAATGGGCACCGCCCGGGGATTTGCAGTGGTGAAGGCGATCGGAATGTTTCGTTGCGTTCGGCTCGCCCGTAGATATTCTGCGATAGTCGTTCCGAGCACACCGGGCATCATCACGTCGCACACGATCGCAACCGGGTGTTTGCCCTTGTCGAGATAAGCGAGCGCTTCCGCGCCATCGCTTAGTGAGACGACCCGATGACCATGCGTCTCGAGGTAACCCGTGAGGATCTCCCGCAGGTCTTGGTCGTCTTCGATGACGAGGACGTAACTCTCCGTCTGCACGCTCCTTTGACCTTACAAAGCTCGTGCCGTACGCTGACTGGGCGGCGTGATGGAGAGACGGAAGCTATTGTTGGTCGACGACGATGCGCGAATTGCGAAGTTGATCATTCGGGCGTTCGGTCGCGCAGGGTTCGAGGTCCAAGCAGTCGGAGATATCGCGGACCTCCGTGCCGTCGTCGAGCAATTCGCACCTGACGCGATCCTGCTCGACGAGAATCTACCTTCGTCGCGCGGAACCGAGCTCGTCAGCCAAGCGCGACGCGACGGTGTTCTCCGCACGAACGTCGTGGTGATCGGCTGGTCGGGAGACGATCCGCCGGCCCACTATCGAGAGTTAGGCTTCGATGATTTCATCGCGAAGCCGTTCGACCTGGCGACTCTCGTCACGCTCGTGGAAGACTTGCTCGCGCAAGCTCGACCATGATCTCCGAGCGCTCGTGACTACTGGCAGCGACCGCGCGTCTTGTTCTCCATCTTGCAGACGCCCGACTGGCAGTCGGACGGTTTGCCGCACATGCGTCCCTTCTCGTCGCCTTTGGGCGCGGTAGGCGCCGCTTTCACGGGACCGCCCGACTGGTACGACTGATGATCTTCGACGGGATGCTTCTCGTGATACGTCTTCGACATTCCTCGGAACGTTTCGGCGTCGAGCGATTGCCCCTTCGCGCAGATCGAGCGCGCTTGCTTGATGCTGACCGTTTGCGCTTTGGTGTCCGTGGTGAACTTGAAGACTCCTTTCGGAGTTGCGAATACGACGGTGCTGCCCGTGTCTTTCGAAATCGCCGCGCGAAACGCTTTCTGGCCGGGCGTGTTCCCGAAGACCTCGTCCATGTCCATCGCGCTCTGGACGCGGCACACCATGTCCGACCCATCGCGATAGCACCGAAACACACGCGCGTTTGCGGTCGCGGGCTGGCCTGGGATCTCGAGACTGCAGTCGTAGACGATCATGGCGAGGTCGAGCTTGTGGTTGTGCGGCTCGGCGATTTCGCCGTCGAAGGGCGGATCGGGCTCTGGCTCGGATTCGAACCTTCGTCCGTTCGCATCGGGCTGGCGGCGGCTCGGGCGCGGACTCGGAGCGGGCTCGGACTCCGCAGACTCGAGCTTCCACCGACTGCCCGAAATGCATGAAGCGAGCTGCGGATGATCGCCGCCGAATGCGAGACAAAGCTTTTCGCCTCGCCACTGCGTCGTCATCGAGATCGTGTCCGCGTTATGCGGTTTGATCTTCCAGTTCTGACCGGATGCGTTCGTGCACTTGGCCAACCGAAGCTGATCGTTGCCGGCTCCGTCGTTGAGGATGTCGAGGCAGAGGTCTGGTGCTCCCTCCGTCGATAGCTTCATGAAGCCACCGCTAACCGGCGAGGTCTTCCAATGTTGGCTCGGAACATCTTTGCATTCGCGAACGACGACGCTCTCGGGTGTCGCATCGAGACAGCGGCCACCCGACTCGCGCAGCACTTGATAATCATCCGCCCAACAAATGCCGCCGAGCGCGGCACACAACACGAAAGACCTCAACATCATCACGTCGATGTTCTCACGAACTAAGGCTCGAGCTTTCCTTCAATCGAATCATCCAACGTGCGCCCCATCACCGCACCGGCGACCATCTTCGCAAATACGATCGCTCGGTTGTGTTTCGTGTCCCAGTAATAGCCGGTGCTCGGTTCGACACGAATAACGCTGATCCGAGGATCGTCCTTGCCCTCCGTAAACCAGGTTTTGAGGATCGGCTCCCAGAGCTCTTCAATCTTTGCACGGTCGGCCGAGACGGTGGCACGGCCGTACAAAGTCATGAAGTCGGAGTGTGCCGACCCGGCGAACAGCAGCTGGACCGCCGAGTCCGCGCCGATCTCGGCATCCTTGTGCGAATCATTCGCGCTCAAGAACCACAGCACGCCAGCGTCGTCGACCTTCTGGACAGACATCGGCCGGACGGACATGGGCTTGCCCGTCGTGATCGCAGTTCCGAACATGCACGTCGGAGCCTGTTTCACTAACTCGCGAAGCTTTTGCACCGCGTCGGTTCCAGAGAGGTCGCGGTGGTTTTCCTCGGGCTGCTGCTCGTTGATCGAGTTCATGACCCGCGTGAGTGCATCAACCGCGCCTCGAAGTAAGCGCACAAACGCTCGAGGCATGTAACTTCGAACGCGCTTTCCCATCGCTCGGATTCTCGAAAGTCGGGATGCGACGAAGATCGAAGAATTCTTCGTGACGCCGGTGAACCTCCGACCGCCGTCCGGTTCGACAGCCCCCATTGCTCGCCGTCCGAAGCGAGCTGTCACGGACAACTCGTCGCCGCACCGAGCCCGAGCGCGCGGTCCGGACAACCTCTAGCTCCCCCACGGCGCGCAACGCATGGCTCGATGTCTGCAGACGTCGCGCGCATGTCTAAACGCCCTCTACCTTGGATCGGGATTGCCGCTGGAGCCGTCGGTGCAGTCGGCGTCGGTTACCTCACGTACCGTCTCGTAAGAGGCCTTCGGCATACCAGCCCGGTCACCGCGACGGTATCGATCGCGAAGCCTCCGCACGAGGTCTACGCGGCGTTTCGCGATTTCAGCCGCCTCCCCGACTTCATGACTTATCTGTCGTCGGTCGAGGAGAACGGTTCGCTGTCGACCTGGACCGCGAAACCACTCGGTCATGGTCCCGCCCTGCAGTGGAGGGCAACGATCGACGAGGATGTTCCGGGCGTACGGATCTCGTGGAAGAGCGTCGATGACTCCACGGTTAAGGTCGACGGGGAGATCGAATTTACGGAAGCACCTGGCCGCGACGACGTGACCGAGGTCCGCGTGAAGTTGGAGATCGGTGCCGCGCCGTTTGGCGTTTCGCGCGTGCTGGCTCGCCTGTTCGCTGCTCCCGAGGTCAAGGGCGACATGCGTCGGTTCAAGCAGTTACTCGAGACCGGCGAAGTTCTGCGCTCGGACGCGAGCGCGCATGCCGCTCCGTATCCAGCTCAGCCGTCTGCGAGTCCGAACGCGGCGCCGGCCACGTTCGTCGAGACACCACCGACCGCGGAGAAGGGACTCGGCCACCCGCTCAGCACATCGATCGGCGGAAAAGGAGTTGGGTGATGCGTGCGAACGTCTTTAAGGGCAAACAAAGGCTCGCCGTAGAGCACGTTCCGGATCCGGAGATCCTGAACGCACGTGACGCGATCATTAAGGTCACCGCGACGACGATCTGCGGCTCCGACCTGCACCTCTACAACGGCTTCATGCCGGGCATGAAGAAGGGCGACATCCTGGGCCATGAGTTCATGGGCGAAGTCGTGGAGCTCGGAAAGGGCGTCACGAATCTGAAGGTCGGAGATCGCGTCGTGGTGCCGTTCTGTATCGCGTGCGGAAACTGCGACTCGTGCAAGAACGGCATGTTCGCGTGCTGCGAGAACTCGAACCCGACCGGTTGGATCCCCGAGAAGCTCATGGGTCACGCGACCTGCGGCTGCTTCGGCTACTCGCATCTCACTGGCGGTTTCGCGGGCGGCCAGGCCGAGTACGTGCGCGTTCCGTTTGCCGACTTCGGGCCCTTAAAGGTCGACAAGAGCCTCACCGATCATCAAGTGCTGTTTCTCTCCGACATCCTGCCCACCGCATTCATGGGTGCAGACTTCTGCGAGATCAATCCACGCAAGGTGATCTGCGTGATGGGTTGCGGTCCCGTCGGGCAGCTCGCGATCGCGAGTGCGAAGGCGCTAGGGGCCGAGCGGATCATCGCGGTCGACAAGGTTCCCTACCGGCTGAAGATGGCGGTCGAGAAGGCCGGCGCCACCGATGTCATCAACTTCGAGGACGAGCCCCTGCAGGAACGGCTGCGCGACCTCACCGCAGGACGAGGACCCGACGGAATTATCGAGTGCGTCGGGTTGGAAGCTGTAGGCACGGGTCTGCAGTATGCGGTCGACAAGCTCAAGCAGACCGCGCGCGTTACGCTGGACCGGCCGATCGCTGTGCGCGATTCGATCCTCGCGTGCCGCAGCGGCGGGATCGTATCGATCCTGGGCGTCTATGCGGGCTTAGTCGACAAGTTCCCGCTCGGTTCGCTCATGAATCGTGGCCTCACGCTTCGCACCGGCCAATGCCACGTGCATCGCTACATGAAGCCACTACTCGAGAAGATCGAGCAGGGCGTGCTGGACCCGAGTTTCGTGGTGTCGCACGAGATGAGCCTCGACGACACGCCGAAGGGTTACGACATGTTCATGCACAAGCGTGACGACGTCATGAAGATCGTGCTCCGTTCTTAGGCATGTCGAGAGTCACCGGATGCCTACGGAAGACCGCAAGTACGCTGACGATCTCTTTCGAAAGCTCGGCCGCGAGTTCTTGCAGGCGGAGCGCGATTGCCGCCTACACACGCGTAGAGAGGCCCGTCGCCAAGGACGAGGCGCACCTGCCGATGCACTTCTCTCCATTGCGGCGCACGCCGACCAGGTCGAGCCACGCATCGAGCAACTTCTCGGGAACGCGAGCGTCGGGGTTCTCGCCGCGCGGTTCGTCGCGCACTCGTTCTCGGACCTTCGCTATGGATTGGTCGATCGACTGATGCAGCGCGAGCGAACATATCGCGCGACCTTGCTCGGAATTCGCCACGGGCTCGACGCTGGTTACCTTCTCACAGAGCTTGCATTGCGATCTCAATTCGCCACGTCCCATGCATTTCTCGAAGAAGCGCTGGAGGTTCGCGCCCGTATGCTTGCGGTTGCGGTACAAGCGCTCGCGTGGTTTGCAGAGCATCCTCGGCGAGCTGCGCAACGTTCGTAACATTGGCGGTAGCGTCAGCGAAATGCGCGAACGGCGTCGCAATGTGCGCAACGATAATTCCACCGCAGGTGGACTTACCTAGAGATACGCTCCCAATAGAAAAGCGAAATACTGAGGCAGTGGTGTGTCTCGTCGCTCGATTGAGTCACTCGGATATCGACAATTTCGATGTCGCGATTCTCCCAAATCCATTCAGTGACGATGTCGCCAAGTTGCTCTCGAAGCGAAGCCACCGACGCAGAGAACACCTTGACGCCGTTTACGCGCACAGCACGAGCATACCCGTGGCCGCGGCACTACGCCGAGAATATCTTCGCCGTCCTCGACTTTGGAGGTGAGAATTCGCTCGCATACGCAATTCTGGCATCCACTGGGCGTTCTAGTGCGACGCCAATTGATGAAGCGACGCCTTCATTCGCTCCAAAGCCGAGCGAGCTAAGGGCCCTGCGTTCGCTCGCGCGGAGCGGAGGAGAGCCAGCTCGCTCTTACGACCTGCTCTCCGCCATCGAAAGCGACGGTGACGCTCTGACCATCCACGCGCCTGACTTCACCGCGGCCAAACGTGCCGTGCAGCACTTGCTCTCCGGGCTCGACAGAAAATGCCGCAACAAGTGGACGGTTTGCTCGCGCGTGGCGATGTGATTGCTGGGCGGCGGTCGCGACCGCGGCGATGCCGCTCTCGCAGTTGTCGCAACGACCGCAAATCTCGTCGACGCGTTCGCCGAAGTAGCGCTGGATGATGACTCCGCGGCACGATGTCGTTTGTCCGTATCGGATCATTTGCTCGAGGCGCTCGTGATCGTCGCGATGGCGAGATTCGTACTCCCCGAGAAATTCTTCGAGCTCGTTCGGACTGTCGAATCGACGTAGCAGACGAAACCGTCCACGCGTGCGCGTCACGACGCCGATGAGCTCGAGCAGCGCGAGGACAACCGTCGCGCGTCTCAGCGACAGATCGGCGAACGTCGCAATCGCATCGGCAGTTGCGTCATCGCCCGAAGCGAGTGCTTCGTAGCAGCGCAGGGATTCCGCACGGCGTGGGTACTTGCCGCCAAGGAAGTAGCTTTGAATGCGTTTGTCTTCGACGCGATACAGCAACACCGCCTTCGCAGGTTTGCCATCGCGTCCGGCCCTGCCCGCTTCTTGGACATAACTCTCGAGCGAGTCCGGTAGATTCCAATGGACGACAAGTCTCAGGTCGCGCTTGTCGATCCCCATGCCGAACGCCTTCGTCGCAACCATGATTCGTAGCTCGCCCTCCATGAAACGCGATTGCGAATCCTCACGCTCGCGCGTGGCCAACTTGCCGTGGTAGCGACCGACCTTATGCCCGTCTCGAGCAAGTGATGCGTGCAGCTCGTCGGTTTTGCGGGTTGTCGCTGTGTAAATGATCGTTGGTCCGGTCTCCTCGAGCAGCAGCTGTCGCAATGCCGCGGTCTTCGCGTCGCCATTCACAGTGCGACGTACCTCCAATCGAATATTTTCGCGAGCGACTCCGACGCGCACGATCTCTGGCTCGCGCATCCGCAGTTGACGGATGATGTCCTTGGCGACATCGGGCGTAGCCGTCGCCGTGAGAGCCAGAATGGGCGGAGAGTCAAGCGCCGCGATCGCATTGCGGAGGTCCAGGTATGCGGGGCGAAAATCATGCCCCCACTGCGACACGCAATGCGCTTCGTCGATGACGACGAGTGAAACACCGCGCTTCGAGAGCAACTCGACGTAATCGGGATGCTGGATACGCTCCGGCGTTACATAGATCAGCGCGGGCTCTCCGGCGACGATACTCTCGACAACATCGCGCTCCTCGTCAGCGGTAAGAGTCGAGTCGACTTTCGCGACCGCCACTTCGCGCTCCGCCAGAGCATCGGTCTGATCCTTCATCAGCGCAAGTAAGGGCGACACCACCAACGTCGCGCCGTTCAGGAAGACAGCGGGCAGCTGATAGCAGAGAGACTTGCCGGCACCGGTCGGCAGGACTCCGAGCGCGTCGCGACCGCTGAACACCGCGCGCATTAATTTCTCCTGTCCCGGACGCAATTCCGAAATCCCGAACCTGGAGCGGCCTTCGCGCATGATCGTTGTCCACGACGCCATCAGCAGGACATCCTTTTTTCGACAGTAGATCGATGCGAGCGATCCTCGACGACCAAAGCGCTCATGATGCAACTCCTGCCAGACATCGGCATCAACGCGACAGCTGCTGGAATCACGCCAATCGAAGAACGCGATGTAGTAACGACATTCGGCCGCACACGAGCGCGCGAGCTAGATCGCGGCCCCATGAGCTGGGCCGCGAGTCTCAGGAATAATCTGGGCCACGTTGAACAGTTGGCGATGCCGTGAACCACGCTACTTTACGCGCGTGCAGGAGCTCGTTCGGGTTCTCGTCGTGGATGACGACCGGATGGTCGCGGACATGATGAGGGAGGTCGTAGGAGAACTCGGCTATTCATGTGCGGTCGCGAACACGGGCGCGGCCGCACTGGCCTATGCGCGAACCGAGGCGTTCGATATCGGACTTCTCGACATCGCGTTACCAGACCTGAGCGGCTACGTACTCGCGCGCCACCTGCGCGATGTCCAACCGCATGCGGTTTACCTCGCGGCATTTACCGGGTGGCCCGCTGCTCACGATGCCAATGCCGCGCTCGCCGCAGGCTTCGACCAGCACGTGCTAAAGCCCATCAAGATTGACGCAATCCGTCTGCTGCTTGAGCGTGCGGCCGACAAGTTGCGAAGCCGACGAGTCATCGCAGCACGGGCTGCGCAACCGCGCGTGGCAGACGAATCGTAAAGCAGTTACCTGCTCCCGGATCGGACGACACGCTGATCGACCCACCATGCGCGGTCACTACCTCGCGCGCGATGAACAGGCCGAGCCCCATGTTGTGCCGCGACGACGGCGTGTTGGAACCACGCTTGAACGGCTCGAACAATTGCTCGCGGTCCGACTCAGAGATCGGCGGGCCGTCGTTGCAGATCGAGAGCACTGCATCGTCGCCATCGAGATGCGAATTGACCAAGATCGGTGCGTTGGCACTGCTGTACTGGATCGCATTTCCGACGAGGTTAGAGATCACCTGCGCGATCCGATCCGCATCCCAGTTTCCGCTCTCGCCACCCGAATGACCGACACGAATGAGACGCGACGGCGCGACACTCTGAAATTCGTCGACGACTTGCTCGACGATTTCACTGAGGTTGGCCGGCCGTCGATTGATCGGAATCGTGCTGCCGATCCGCGCTTTCGCGAAGTCGAGCAGGTCTGCGATCAGTCGCATCGCGCGCTCTGCCGAACGCTGGAGCCGCGTGACCAACTTCTCTGCAGACGGATCCAACGTCTTCGACGACAGCACTTCCGCCGCGAGCACGATCGCGTTCAACGGGTTTCGCAGGT
This sequence comes from Kofleriaceae bacterium, assembly GCA_047600425.1. Taxonomy (GTDB): domain Bacteria; phylum Myxococcota_A; class Polyangia; order Haliangiales; family Haliangiaceae; genus JABFXX01. The sequence continues at coordinate 2,514,219 of JASGLC010000001.1, forward strand.
CGTGGCTGACGATTCCGATCAGACGCTGCTCGTACTCCGAGCGCGCTTTGATCTCCTCTATCGACAGCCGCCGCTCGGTGATGTCTTGGCCTTGCACGAAGATCCCGACCGGGGTGCCCGCCGCATCGCTGATCGGCTGATAGATGAAGTCGAGGTAGCGCAGCTCGAGCGGCCCACCGGGAGTGCGTTGAAGCTGAATAGGAATGTCGTGACCGATGAACGGCTCGCCCGTCGCGATCGCGTTGTCGAGCAGCTTGATGAAGCCCTGCTCGACCACCTCTGGTAGCGCATCGGCAACGCGCATTCCGATCACGTCGCGATGTCCGACGAGCTGCATGTACGCGCGATTGACGACCTCGAAAACATGCTCGCGTCCGCGCAAAAAGCACATGAGGCCAGGAGCCTGCTCGAACATCTGTCGCAGTCCCGCGAGCGATGCCTGCGCACGCAAAGCGCGGTCGACGAAGAGCCCTTCCGTCGGCGTCGACGGCGTTTGTTCGAGATGCGTGATCTCGGTCGTCTCCTGAATGATGTACTCGACCACACCCTGCACATCGCAGATAGGCGTGTGCCGGCACGACCAGACACGCTCGAATTGTGGGCCACCGGGCTCGTGGCGCACCCGATAGCGGAGGGCAGCTATTTCATCGAGCTTGCCGGTGACAAGAACCCGCTCGAACGACGCCCGGAGCAACTTCACGTTGTCGCTCGGCGCGGCCGGGTCGTCTGGAAAGCTGTCGAACACGTAGGTGCCGAGTAGCGTTTCTAGTGTCGTTCCCGTGGCGCGCAAATACGCGGCGTTCGCGGCGACGTAGCAAAGGTTGCGATCGAGAACCATGATCGCGTTCGGCAGATGTTCGAAGATCAGTCCCAGGTTCATCTAGTTGGTCCGCAGCTTGGTTGCGGCTTTCACGAGCGTAGAGCGCACTGCCTCGATGTCGAACGGCTCGACGATACGCTCCTGCACGCCCATGAGCCGTTGAACGGGCGACGTTGTCATCGCGGCGACGTAGATCGGCGTGCGTAACTCGCATCGGATCTGCCACGCGACTGCCTCGGAGCTCGGCGTTGCGAGATCGACGACGATCACGTCCGGCCTCAACTGATTGGCAAGCTCGAGCGCCTGGGTGACAGGCCCGAGCTCGCAGTTGTGTCCGAGTGCGCGTGCGGCTCGACGAAACTGCCGCGCATTCTCGCCAACGCCGACGACTTGTACTCGACGCGTCTCCCCCCCTGCGACCAGCCCGATCTGCGCGACCAATCGGAAGCCATACTTCTCGCCATCTACCCACCGAGTCGCACGTGGACCCGAAACCATGATGGCCGCACTTCCCTTCACGAGCTCGAGCGCGCGAATTTCAGAAGCAAGTGCCCCGAAGTCGCGGGCAGGATCGACGACGAACGCGGGAATCCCGCGTTCCACGGCCAGGCGCCGCAGAGCTGCCATTCCCGTCTCGACGCTACTTCGAGTTGCATCGGGCACGAGTAGAATCAGCGCGTCGGCAAGTGCCAGCGTCGGCTCCCAGGTCGATCGAGCACCGCGCCGATCCGATTTGACGAGATCCGCCGCGATCGCCAGTGGCAATACTCCGAGCTCGTCGCGTTGCTCGAACTGCGAATAGCCTGCGATCGCCAGCGCCGAAGCTCGCGCTGCGCGATCCGCGCCTCGCTCCACCCCTGTTTGTCCGGTGTGGAGGATGGTGATCACTCACGCATCGTACGCGCGAGGAGAAAAATTACCTAGGACGTTACGGTGGCCGTTCCGAGCGCTAGCGCACACCCGCCGAATTAGCGGCGTGACGTACCCTTATGGGATTGTTTTCCGCCCCGCTTTGATGAAGCAGTGTTGCTCTTCTTTCCACGCCCCGAGCCGCTCTTCTTGCCGCCGTGCGTTTCCTTGTTCACCGTCGCCCACGCGATGGCCTTCGCTCGCTTTGCCGAGTGGGACTTCTTAGCCCCCTTCTCGATCTTCGCTGCCATTCGCTTTTGCTTGCTCGTGTATGACTTCTTGCTTCCGCGCGCCATACGACGATGCGTTGCATCGCTCACGCCAAAGGCGACGAGTCCCAGCGCGCCGCTAGCTCGCTGACGCTGGAGTAGAACGCGAGCGCACCGGCGAGTGCTTCGTGGGTGAACCCTCCGGTGCCGACAGCGATCGTACTCACGCCAGCGCTGCGTGCGGCCGCGATGTCGTAGGGCGTGTCGCCGATCATCACGCACTCGTACGCGTAAAGCGGGAGCTTCTTCACTGCTGCCTGCACGACATCGGGATCGGGCTTACTCGAGTCCACGTCGCTCGCCGAGGCACGCGCGGGCAACAGGTCCGCCACGTCCGCAATCTTCAGCAACCGCTCGAGTCCGGCATTCGCCGACGTCGCGACGGCAATCTGATATCCCTCTGCGCGCAGCCGCAGTACGAACGCGCGAGCGCCGATTACCGGATTGACGTGAATATCGGCAAAGATCTCGTCGTGACGAGATGTGAGCTTCTCGAACATCCGCGAGCCTCGCTCGACAACCGTCAGCGTGGGAATTAGGTGGTCGCTTCCCATCCCGATCTGGCGCTTGATCGCGAGCTCTTGGACATCGAAATCGTAATCCTCGAACGCCTGTTTCCAAGCGCGAGCATGAGCGTCCGACGAATCCACGAGCGTCCCATCGATATCGAGAAGAGCCCCACGGAATCGTCGCATTCCTCTTAGCGGTTGCACTGAAGGTGCCAGTTACGAATCGATGACCTTGACCTTGTCGGCTTCGATCACGATCGAATCTTTCCCGACGCGACGCTGACCGCTAGCGTGGATGCGCTGCCCGATCCTGATCTTCTCGCGGCGTGCCCCGTCAGGTTTCATATGAACGAAGATATCCCCCTCGAGAACGTAGCCGTTCACTTCCCCGTGACGCGAATGATTGAACCGCATCACCTTGCCTTCGACGACATCGGCTTCTTCTCGCAGCTCGAACACCTGATGGGAACCATCGGAGTCATGGGCGGCAACGTCCAACGCTGCAACACCTCCGACAGGAATCACCTTGCCGCCGTGCTTCGGGAGGTTCACCTGGATCGTGCGTGTACCTGTCTCGACCATCATGCCCTCGACGTCACCGCGTGGGTTGAAGTTGTGTGCGACGACCGTGCCGTTGATCTGCTGAACCTTCTTGCCCATGCCGGTTGATTGCACGCCGACCACCCGCTCGCCAAGCGAGCGCTCCAGCACGCACATGCGCCGCTGCGCTCGATAAGAACCGCCACTCAGCGTTCGACATTCGCTATCAGCGGAATGATCCTTGCTGCTCGGGACGGCCATGAAGAGGCGTGACTTCTTGAAAGCAGGAACGGTTGCGGGGGCAGCAGCCATCACACCGGCACTGGCCGACTCTCCAAAGGTTGCGTCGTCCGCCCCACAAACAACTTCGTTCGCATCGCCATCCGCGCTGGACCCGCACAACCTGCCTCGCGCCACCGAGCTCGGCGAACGGCGGGGCGAAATGATCTATCGCCCACTCGGTTCCACGGGCGTCAAGGTTTCGTTGATCGGGATGGGTGGCGCTCATCTGTCTCGTCCGCCCCTCGACGAGCCCGCGACCGTCAAGCTCGTCCATGCCGCGATCGACCGCGGCATCAACTTCCTGGACAACTGTTGGGACTACGGCAAAGGCAACAGCGAGAAGTGGATGGGAACGGCGCTCGCGCAGGCGGGATATCGCAAGAAAGCCTTCCTCATGACGAAGCTCGACGGCCGCACGAAGGAAGCCGCGACGTCACAGCTGAATGACTCGTTAACGCGACTCAAGACCGACCACATCGATCTCGTCCAGTTTCACGAGATCCTGCGCTTCGATGACCCGGATCGTATCTTCACCGAGGAGGGTGCGCTCGAAGCCCTCGTCGCGGCAAAGAAGGCCGGCAAGATCCGATTCATCGGCTTCACCGGGCACAAGGATCCTCGGATCCACCTCTACATGCTCGAGATAGCGAAACAGCGGGGCTTTCACTTCGATACGGTCCAGATGCCGCTGAACGTCATGGACGCTCACTTTCGTAGTTTCGCGCACGCGGTAATCCCCGAAGCGCTCTCGCAGAAGACTGGGATCCTCGCGATGAAGACCATGGCCGATGGAGCGATTCTCAAATCAGGCGCGCAGGTGACGCCGATCGAGTGTCTCCATTACGCGATGAACCTGCCGACGTCCGTCGTGATCACGGGAATCGACAGCGACAAGATTCTCGACCAAGCGCTCGAAGCGGTGAAGACGTTCAAGTTGATGACCTCGGACGAGGTCGCGGCGCTGGTCGGCAAGACGAAGCAACTAGCGGCCGATGGTAAGTACGAGATGTTCAAGACCTCGGCCCACTTCGACTCCACGGCAAAACATCCGGACTGGCTCGGTGAAGAATCGCCGACGGTACAGAAGCTCGGCGCACCGGTCGGGTCGTGAAGCACTTCGACACGGCGAAACGACGCCGGGAAGGTTTCGCGGTGCTCGGCAAGACTCGGTCGACCCAAGCCGCGACGATGACGCTCCGTCCCGGCGCGACGTCGAGTGAACGTTCGGCGAACGAGCACGCGTGGGCCGAGCAGTGGCTGCTGGTCATTGCAGGTCGCGGTACCGCACGCATCGGACGCAAAACTGTGAAGCTCGCGCCGGGTACGTTGCTCCTGGTCGGTAAACGCGAACCTCACCTGATCACGAACACCGGTCGCAAGAATCTGATCACCGTGAACATCTACGCGCCACCCGCCTATCGCTCGAGTGGCGAACCACTCCGCTGATGCGCATCGTCTCCTGGAACGTGGAGAACCTCGCGCCGTGGCTCGACGGCGGTCTACCAGATCAGGTCGAAGCGCTCGGACATCCCGACGTGCTCTGCCTTCAAGAGGTCCGCATTCGGCCGCACGACCACGAGCTCGTCGCGAAGCTCGTAGACCTGATTCCGGGCTACGAAGCGCATGTCGCGCTCTGCAACGATCCGCGCAATGTCACGTTTCGTGGTGGCCGAGCCTACGGAGTCGCGACATTCGTTCGCGGTCACGCAAAGACAGACCATCAAACGTGGGACCGTGAGGGGCGCGTGCTCGTGACACGCACAAAGAGCGTCGCGATCGTGAATGTCTATGCGGTCAACGGCACTGACAAGCCTTACGTCGATCCCGAAACAGGTGCACCGCTTGGAGATCGTCACGCATTCAAACGGAGATTCCAGCGAAGCGTGGTCGAGCTCGCCGCGACACTCGGACCGTGCGTGATCGCCGGCGACTGGAACGTTTCGCAAACCACGCTAGACGTCACGCCGCGCCTCCGCACGGAAGAGCCGCACGCGACGGCACGGCGCGAGCTGGCCGAAGCGTTCGCGGCTCATGGTTTCGTTGACGCATTTCGCATGCTTCATCCCGACGCTCGGCGGTACACGTGGTTCGCGCGTGGCCGGCGTGATTACGCCCGCGTTGACTACATCGTGGTGTCGTCTGATCTCTCCGAGCGCATCGTCAACGCCGAGATCCTCGACGATCGACGACTTCGGCCTCGCAGCGATCACGCTCCGATCGCGCTCGAGCTTCGCACGGAGGGAGCATGATCAAGACCTTGGTCGGAGGCGAGAGCTGAACCGCACTCTACAGCGGCAGGCGAACTTCAAATGTCGTCCCGGCCTCGGATGTCGAACGCACGGACACGCTGCCGCGATGCGCACGGGCGATCTGATCGACGATAAACAACCCAAGCCCGAATCCATTCGGTCGGTTTGATGCGCGGCGAAACGGTGCGAACAATGTCCGAAGCGATGTAGCCGGGATCGGCGTGCCGCCATTGTGGATCGAGAGGACAGCCCATGAGCCATCGCGCGTGATTTTGATCGTGATGCCGCCCTCTCCATACCGCACCGCATTCGTCACAAGATTCTCGACGAGCTGCACGATCCGGCGACGGTCGAGATGTATCCGCGACTCGAGTCGATCGTCCACGGTAACCGAGCGACCAGCAAGCTCGACATCTGCAACTGCCTCGCGGCAAACCTCGCCGAAAGTCTCGGGAGACACGGACACTCCGATTCCACCAGCGACGCCCTGTGAATAAGTAAGTAACTGATCGAGCAAATAGTCCATGCGATTCGCGCTGCGCCGCAGGCGCGCTAGGGTCGAGCGATCGCGATCGGTCAGGGCACTAGATGCCTCTAGCACCTCGATCCCGGCAGCCATGACGCTCAGCGGGTTGCGTAGATCTTGGCCGATCGTTCCAAGGAAGAGCTCGCGCTGCCGTTCTCTGTCCTGTTCGGCGTGGCGCAAGCGAATGAGCGCGCGCATGCTTGCGACAAGCTCGACGACCTCCACGGGATGGACCAAGCACGCGTCGGCACCGCGGTCGAGCCCCATCGCACGGTCGGCCGGCGACACCGCCGCGGCGGACAGTTCGAGTACCATGACGGTGGCTGTCGCCGGATCACGCTTGATTGCATTCGCGATATCGTGGCCGTGAACGTCCGGAAGACGGACGTCCAGGATGACCAGGTCGTAGGCGGCGGAGACCATCGCCAGGCCGTCCTTTCCCGTCGTCGCCTCATCCACCTCGAATCCCAACGACCTCAGCTGTCGCGCGATGACGTAGCGCTTGCCGACGTCGTCTTCGATGAATAAGACCTTGGACACTTTTGCATCGGTCATAGCCAGCGCTTTTTGCAGACGCGCAAACTACCACCAGTGACGTCTGAGTCCACGCGAGAACGAGCGCAGCGTTTGCGCCTCTAGCTATGCTGCCAGCCGCTGCCCCGGTTGCAGCTCATTTACCCGTGCGACGAGACACGCGGCACTTCCGCCGGCAAGTTGAAATTGGTCCAGAGGCGCGACGATCACGCGACGGCCGAGCTCTCGCCAAATCTCGGGCGACGGGGTTCCGGTTACGATCACGCCGTCGACCTCGACGACATTGAGAGAGAATCGTGACGCCTCCGCTCGAGTCACCTCGATCACTTTGCGGAATCTCAGGCTTGATAGCGCGGCACGACCTCCCGCGGTGAAAGCTTCGGGGCAATACACGAGCGTGTCATCTCCCAAAACCGTCAATGCGACGTCCAGGTGAAACATCGACTCGTCGACGAGCTCTAGCGGCATCACGTCACACCGGAGAAACTGCGACAACACACGGGCCGAATCCCGGGAAGAGCGAACGCCATGCCCCAGGAGCGCGAGCTTTCGATGGGCGAGAACACAGACATCCCCGCCCTCCAAGTTGGATGTCGCCGCGTCGGTGATCGAGAAGCCAGCGCGACGCAACTGCCGGACTCGCGTTTGTGTTTCGCAAGCTCTCTCTTCGTGGCGGAACGTGGTCGGCATCGCACGGCTTCCAGCGATGATCGCGCTGTCCTTCATGAACACCGAATCGAACGCACCATGGATGAACGGAAGCTGGAGCACGCGCGCGCCGACGGACCTGAGCGCGCGCGCGAAATGTCCGTGCTGCGCGCGCGCCACCTTCGGGTCGACGGCGCCGATCCGCATATGCGGGTTGATCGACCAAGCGACATCGAACAGACAGTCGCGTCGATCGCCATGAGCGCACGAGCACGCCGGGCGGCTCAACACGAACGATTGCACGAACGTCGACGTAGCAACACGCGCGCCGGCCTTACGATTGCAAAACGTAACCGGCATGGACACGCAGTTTCACGAAGGGCTGATGGAGCTGAATCGTTCTCGTCTCGCGCCGAGCTTCGCACCGCCATCGACCCACGAGCTCGAGCAGCAGTTTGCGGTGCACGAGCAAGAGCTGCGGTGGATCGAGTCGGAACGAGCGCTCGTGTCTCGACGTGCCGCGCTCGTGCCAGTCGAACCCGAGCCTTTCGTACGCTGGTTCGAAGGACTAAAGCTGGACGGACCGGGACAAGGAGATCCGCTTTTTCCTTGGCTCGCGGCGACCGCCAAGTTCGACCAGATCAGGTGGTTCCTCCATCAAGAGGTCGCTGGCGAAGCAGGTTTCGAAGACCTAGTCGCGCTGACTCAGCTGCGCATGCCGGAACGGGTCAAGCTCGAGCTTGCACGCAACTACTGGGACGAAATGGGGCGAGGACACGAATCGGGGATGCACGGGCCGATGCTCGCGCGGATGGCGGTCGATCTGGACCTCGCTACGGTCTCCGCGCCGATCGTTCCGGAGTCGACTGCACTGGGCAATCTGCTGGCGGGCCTCGCGTCGAACCGTGGGTACGCGTACCAGTCGGTCGGAGCACTCGGCGTGGTCGAGCTGACGGCGCCTGGTCGTGCGGCGTTGGTCAACGCGGGACTGAAGCGACTAGGGATTGCACCGAGAGTCCGCCAGTACTACGCACTACACGCAACGCTCGATATCAAGCACAGCGAGGCGTGGAACGCGGAGGTACTCGGCCCGCTGGTAGCCTGCCAGCCACGCGTCGCGCCGTTGATCGCGGAAGGCGCGCTCATGCGGCTCGAGGCTGGTGCTCGGTGTTTCGTTCGATACAGGAGCGAGTTGTCAGTCTAGTGCCGAGCTGCTGTCCGTTCCGAGCGGCAGGGCGCATACCGCGCGAGAAGCAGGAGCTAGTGCGCGCGCTTCGTTCAGTTGCATCTGCGCCAGTCGTCGTTCACTCGTCGCGCTAGTCCGGATCGGTCCGTGCAACAGGCGCCACGCGTGCGACTCATAACCATATTGCTAGCGCTCGCGGTCACCGGCTCGGGATGCAAATCGAAGAACGACGAAGTTGCGGCGGACAACACGGCAAGAAACAAGCGTGACACGGCGACGACTCCAACGGCCGACAACGCCGTTGCGACGTCGTCGGATCTCGAGATCACGCAAAAGATCCGCAAGGCCGTCATCGACGACAGCTCGCTGTCGACGAACGCGCACAACTGCAAGATCGTCGTTCAGAACGGCAAGGTCACTCTCGTCGGTCCCGTCGGCAGCGCCGACGAGTCGGCCAAAGTCGCATCGATCGCTTCCGCGGTCGTGGGTGCGGCGAACGTCATTAACCAGCTCGAAGTGAAATGAGATCGGTCATGGAAGAAACGAAGAATAAAAAGATCGCCGTGTTTGGACTATTCGACGATCGCGCAACACTAGAACGCGCGATCGACGGCCTTCGCACCGAAGGCTTTCGCGAGTCCGACATGTCCGCGCTGTTGCCGGACGCGACGCAGACGAGCGAGCTCGCTCACGAGAAACACACCAAGGCTCCCGAAGGCGCGTTGGTCGGAGCGGCGAGTGGCGGTGTCGCTGGCGGAACGCTGGGACTCCTCCTCGGACTGGGTGCACTCGCAATCCCGGGACTCGGGCCGTTCATCGCTGCTGGTCCTATCGTCGGAGCACTCGCAGGAGCGGGCGCTGGCGGAGCGATCGGAACTCTCACGGGGGCCCTGATCGGTATGGGCATCCCGGAATACGAAGCCAAGCGCTACGAGTCGTTCGTCAATCAGGGCGGTTCGCTGCTGTCGGTCCATGCGGACGATCGCGAGTGGGCAAACAAAGCGAAGACGGCACTCGAGCGCTACGGCGCCAAAGCCATCGACAAGACGGGCGAGGCTGACGCGAAGGATCCTCCTCGCCGTTAGCTCGTTCGACATCCATCAAGACCTCGAAAGGTATCCAATATGAAGAACGATAAGAAGCGCAGCTCGGCATCCAACCAGACGAGCAACCGCAACCAGAAGAACCGCGGCCAGATCTCCGCCAACACCGGTCGCGAATCGGACGAGCGAGACACGTCGAATGATGACGATGACGACGCTCACGAGCGCGCCTCCGATCATCACGACAACGCCGCATTCCATCACGAGAGCGCCGCGATGCATCACCGTCAGGCGTCCGAGCACCGGCTATCGGGAAATCATGGCGATGCGGACCGCCATTCCGACGCCGCCGCGAGCCATGGTCGCGCTGCGAACGAGCACACCGAAGATGCTGACTTCCACGGTCAGCGCGCCGCAGAGCTCGACACGGATGATGACGACAACGAGGAAAACGAGCGCCAGGGCGGCGATTCTCGGTCGAGCACTGGGCGCGGCACCGCGTCGATCGGCACTGCGCGTAGCAACGGCAGCGGTCGCAACGACCGCAGTCGCGACGACCGGACGTCGGGTTCGTCTCAGCGCCGCCGGTAGTTCGCACGAGGCTTAGGCCGTGACGACGGTCATCGAGATTCTCGCAGCGATCGCCACGGTCGGAGCATTCGTTCCGCAAGCGTGGAAGATCGTGAAAAGCCGGAACACGAAAGATCTATCCGCGGCGATGTGGGTGCTTCAAGTGATCGGCTTCTCGCTCTGGGTCACGTACGGCGCGGTGACCGAGAACTGGCCAATCGTGATTCCCAATGGAATCGCGCTCGCTCTCGCGATCGTGATCTTGACGCTCAAGATTCGTGGCGAGTAGAGGTCACGATCACTGGAATGTCGTGTGCAATCCCCTCGGAAATGCCGAACAAGTCTTCCGACATCATCGACATCCTGACCGAGCAACACTCCCAGCTCGATGAACTCTTCGAGAAGCTCGAAGATGCCACCGCGCCTAATTCGACATTCACCAAACTTGCGAACATGCTCGTCGCGCATGCCGCAGCCGAAGAAAAGGTTTTCTATCCGGCCGTGATGGCGAAAGAGACGACGGACATGCTCTACGAATCGGTCGAGGAGCACCTGGCCGCTAAGCGTGTTCTGGCAGATCTCGTTGCAGGTGGGCTGAAGCCAGAGAACTTTAAGGCGAAAATGTCGGTCCTGAAGGAGGACATCTCGCACCACGCGCACGAAGAAGAAGAGAAAGAACTGTTTCCGAAGGTTCGGTCTCTGTTCGAGAAGAGCTTCCGTGAGGAGCTCGGCCAAAAGTATCAGCAGGCCTTCGACGACGCGATGCAGGCGCACAACGCGGTGCCGGTCGACACGGCCACGGCTGCTCCGCTGCCTGCCTTGTCGAAGTAGCCTTTCTGCCGCGCGTGCATACGGCGTGTGCGTCTTCGCTCGGTTCGTATCAAGTCCGACGCCGCGATGACAACATGTCGCGCTTTGCGACCGGAAGTGCGGTGCTCGCGACTGGTGCGACGGCTGCAAGCCAACGACGGGGTGGGCTTCAGATCGATCCCGGACATTCTCAAGACGACCGGAAGCGACTGGTTGGACGACAAAGCACCTCGGCTTGCCGCGTCATTAGCGCTCTACACTTTGCTCTCCCTGGCGCCTCTGCTGATTCTTGCGGTTTCGGTTGCGGGGCTCATGTTCGGCGACGAAGCGGCGCGTGGACAGATCCAGCACCAGCTCTCGGGAATCCTCGGCGAACAGGGAGCTGCAGCCGTTCAGTCGATTCTGGCCAACGCTCGCGCACCGTCGAGCGGGATCCTCGGAACGATCGTCGGTCTAATGCTGGCGCTATTCGGAGCGTCGGGCGTGTTCGGAGAGCTTCAAGGGACACTCAACGAGATCTGGGATGTCGACAGCAAGCCAGGCCGTGGAGTGAAAGGATTCATCAAAGACCGGTTTTTCTCGTTCACGTTGGTGCTTGGCGTGGCTTTCCTGCTGCTGGTCTCGCTTGTCGTGAGTGCTGGTCTCGCAGCCCTGGGTGCGTACTTCTCGAGCGCATTGCCCGGCGGCGCCGTCGTATGGCAGGCAATCAACATGGTCATCTCGCTGACGGTGACCACCGCGTTGTTCGCGACGATCTACAAAGTCGTTCCCGACGTTCACATCGATTGGCGAGATGTGTGGCTAGGAGCGCTGGTCACCGCGGTGTTGTTCACGCTCGGGAAATTTGCGATCGCGCTCTATGTCGGTCGATCGACGGTGGCTTCACCGTTCGGTGCAGCAGGGAGCGTGGTCGCACTTGTCGTGTGGGTCTACTATTCGGCTCAGATCCTGTTCTTCGGCGCGGAATTGACGCAGGTGATGACCACGCGTCGCGGCAAGACCATCGCGCCATCGAAGAACGCCGTCAAAGTCGAGCGAAAGCTCGAAGCAGCATAGTTGGTGGCAGCAGCGATGGAGGAACGACCGACCTTTCTTCTCGAAGTCAGCGATGCGCTTCGAGCCACCGCAGATCCATCTCGGATCCAAGAAGCCGGCGTCTCGATGCTGGGCAGAGAGCTCCACGTCGACCGCTGCTACTACGCCGAGATCGATCGTGTACGTCAGAAGGTCGTGGTGAATCGCGAGTACCGGGGTTCGGATTCGTACAGCCTTATCGGCGAGCACCCGCTCGCGCTGTTCGAAACTCTGGTGGGTCTTGGAGAAGAGGGAGCGCCCATCATTTGTGACGACGTCGCGTCACATCCGTTATTTGCGGCCGAAGCGGAGGCGTATCGCCAGCGTGGTGTCGAGGCGTTCGTCGTCACTCCGCTCGTCAAAGATGGCATCAGCGTCGTGTTCATGTGCGTGACGATGGCGCGTCCGCGAGTCTGGAGTGAACGCGAGGTGCGGCTACTCGACGAAGTCGCAGAACGCACGTGGGCGGCAGTCGAGCAGGCACGTGCCGAAGCGGCGTTGCGTCGCAACGAGCAGCGGTTGCAGCAAATGATGAACGTGCCGCATGTCGGGATCGTGACGTTCTCTGCCGAGGGCGCCGTCCTCTTCACCAATGACGCATTTCTCAGCATCGTCGGGCTTACCCGTTCGACCTGCGAAACCGAGCGATTCGGTTGGCGAGATCTCACGACGGCCGCGCTCGGACAGCCAGGACCTATAGAGACCGAATACATCCGGAAGGACGGGGCTCACGTGTGGCTCATGCTCGCGGGTGCCAGCGTCGGTGATGGAACGTTCGTCGAATACATCGTCGACGTCACAGGTCGAAAGCAGGCCGAGGACCATGTGAACGCTTTGCTTGCCGAAGCGAACATCGCCCGAACGCGCGCCGACGCGGAGAACCGTGCGAAAGATGAATTTATCGCCCTGCTGGGCCACGAGCTTCGGAATCCACTGACACCTATCCGCACTGGTCTGGAGGTCCTGAAGCTCTCGAACGACGACGCGATCGTGCTCGGGAAGATTCGTCCCGCGATGGAGCGCCAGGTCGCTCACATCGTGAGACTTGTCGATGACCTTCTCGATGTGTCTCGAATCACGACTGGAAAGATTCAATTGCGTCGCGAGCCGTCGCATCTGCGAGCGTTGATTCAGGACGCGGTCGACGCGAACCGTGCAACGCTGGAAGCGAAGCAACACGACCTCGAGCTCGATGCCATACCGGACGCGATCATCGATGTCGATCCAACTCGGTTCATCCAGATTCTCTCGAACCTGCTGCACAACGCGGTCAAGTTCACTGCTGTAGGAGGCACGATCGGCATTCGCGCAGCCGTCGCGAATAGCAAAATCACGATCGACATTTCCGATACGGGAATCGGAATGTCGCCCGAGCTGCTCGGCCGAGCCTTCGAACTGTTCGCGCAAGGCGAGACCGGCTCGGCCGAGTCGGGGCTCGGCATCGGTCTCACGCTGGCGCGCCGGCTCGCCGAGATGCACGGTGGGCAGATGGTGGCCGCGAGCGACGGGCCAGGCAAAGGGAGCGTGATCTCCGTGACGCTCCCTATCGGGACGAACGAGCGCGTTCCCCAAGACAGCGTGACTCGGCGCCGAAGCGCCTTACGCGTCTTCGTGGTCGATGACAATCACGATGCAGCGGACGCGACGGCAATGCTCGTCCGCGCGCTCGGGAGCGAATGTGATGTTGCATACGATGGAGGAGCAGCGCTTTCACGCATCATCGCCGATCCGCCAGATCTCGTACTGCTCGACATCGGGATGCCGCATCTCGACGGTTATGAAGTCTGCCGGCGAGCTCGTAAGCAGATCGGGCACGCGAGCCGAATCGTCGCGCTCACGGGTTTCGGACAGCCGCAGGATAAAATCCGGGCGTATAGCGCCGGCTTCGACTCCCACATTACGAAGCCGCTGGATAGCCGTACGCTCGTGAGGCTTCTCGACGAGCTATCCGCGGGCTGATCGAAGCATCGTCTCGGCCTCAGCAATAACAGCCTGGATGATTTCGGGCGCTGCTGGCTTTAGCAGATGACGATCGAAACCGGCTGCTAGAGCTGGCGCGGGATCACGCGCCTCATCCCATCCGGTAATGGCGGCCATGAAGAGGTTTTCTCGATGTCGAGCACGCATCTTCGTTGCTAGCTCGTAACCAGTCATGTCGGGCAATCGGATGTCGATGATCGCGATCTCCGGCTCGGCATTCGCGGTGTGCTCGAGCGCCGCTCTTCCGTCGGGGGCAGTGACACAGTCATGACCGAGCGCGCGCAGAAGGAGCGAGAAACTATCCAGGGTCGAACGATCATCGTCGACGACGAGAATTCGGCGACGTGGGGCTCGTACGAGCGCGATCCGAGATACGAGTTGAAAGCCGAACTGTTCGCCCTCCGCCCATCGCGTTTGTCGCGGACCGGTAACGAATAGGTCGAGCTTCCCCATGCGAAGCTCGTGTTCTTGGAGCTCGGCAGAGAGCTCGGTCATGTTGGCCGCTGGGTCGACGAGCGCAGATGCGAGTCCGGCAGCCTGCACCGCACGTAAGAGTGCACCGATGCCGGCAACCTTCCTCGCCGTCTTGACGTCCGGAACCGCGATTAGGACTGCGTTCGCGAGCGCTACTGTCTCGTATGCCGCGAATCGACTTCCTGATTTCGCTGCGACCCGCATCGTCGCGAGCATGTCTGCGGGCAGCGGCAGAATTTCGTCGCGTGCGTGCCGGTTGCACACACCCGAAACTGGAATGCCGCTTAAACGAGCTGCGCGATACGCGCCCCGCTCCACCCCGGTCTGGCCGGTATGCAGGATCGAGAACGTCACCGCCTCGACTTTATTACAACTTCACGGCCAGGGGATGCCTAACCGCGACGCGCGTCGGTCGACAGCTCGTCGTTCCTCGCACGAGGCCACGTGATCGTGATGGTAACGTTGTGTTCGCCCGACGATGTGGTGACGACCGCGCCGTGCGCGAGCGCGATACTTCCGACGATCCGCGCGCCGAGACCGAGACCTTTCGCGCTTGCCCGGGCTGGGCGCATCGGGTCGAACAGGGCCTGGAGCTCGCTCGTCGAGAGACCGCCACCGTGGTTCGTGACCGAGGTGACGATCGCGCGCCGATCTTGCGACTCGGAGATCGAGATTTCGATCGGGTCACCACCGTGCTCGACCGCATTCGCGATCAAATTCGATGCGACCTGAAATAAGCGTCCGTGATCGAAGATGCCGGTTACGTCGCCTTTCACGTCGAGATGGATTGGGCGTCCCGCGTGAACCGCTCGGAGCTCCTCGATCGCCGCTCGAAAAACGTCTCCTATATCTGTCGGGACGAGTTGAAGAGGTATGCCGCCCGAGAACTGGTCGCGCGCGAGCTCCAGCAGATCTTTCGACAGCATCTTCAAGCGCGTCGCTCCCGCGGTAATGACGCGACCAGCCTCGGCTATGTCCACCGGATTCCGAGACAGCTCCAAGACGCCGCTCGCGACCATGATGGCGTTCAGTGGGCTTCGAAGATCGTGTGCCAGCACCGCGATGAAATAGTCACGAGCCTGATCCCGTCTCTCCGCATAGCGGCGGACCGAATCGTAGAGCGCCTCGTCCAGTCCTTCGACGATCCGCAGAAAAAGATCGCCGTGTTCTTCCTGAGACAGGTCCACCAGCTCACGCAGTACGACCGACCTGACTAATGCGTACTCACGGGTCAGCGTTCTCAGGTCGACACCGTAACCAAGGCGTTGGATCGCGTGCCCGTCCGCTAACGCCGTAAATCCGAGCCGCGCGGTCCTGGTGTCGCCCTCGCTCCAAGCGGCCAGCGCATCGATGAGCTCGGGTAGGTGATCGATCAGCGCGGCGTTGTCTAGGTTTCCCAGCTCTGGCACTTCGGCAACTACGCGGGACTGCCAGGCCTCGCAGATCGATTGCTTCCGGCTTCGCAACCGGTCGGCGAGGAGGTTCGACATCCGCGAAAAGTACCGTTCGAACGGTCCCTAGAATAGAGGGACGCTTCCGCACCTGATGATGGCGTTCGCAGCGCGCGGTAGCGCTCGCTATGAACGTTGATATCCGCGAGCACCGGCCGTGCTGTAACATGGAGGGGTTCGAGCCGCGCGTTGCTCGACCGAGGTGTCGATGGTGGGACGCTTGCTTGTCGTCGATGACGACCCTGCGGTTGGAAAGATGCTCCGGCGTTTGCTCGCTTCGAGTTTTCACGTCGACGTGTTTACGGAGTGCGATGACCTCGCTCGTTTGGTCGCGCAGACGAACCCCGACGTTGTACTCGTCGATCAAAACCTCCACGACGCAAAGACCTTCGAGCTCGTGAGAATCGCCAGGTCCGATCCTCGGATTCCGCGAACGTTGCCGATCATCGGATGGACAGCGGCGGATGCGCCGAGCCCTGGTTCGTATCGAGCGCATGGGTTCGACTATTTCTTCACGAAGCCATTCGACTCCGAAGTGCTCATCGCGAAGCTCACTGAGCTCGTTCGCGCCGGCGCTGGTCCCGGAAGTGCAACGAAGTAAAAATATGCACAAGCCGACTTGGTGGAACGATCAGCACGAAGGCACCTGGGACCGCGTCAAGGACGCACTCAAGAGGGATTGGGAGCAGACCAAGAACGACCTTTCGTCGAAGAAAGGCGCGGATCTCGACCAAAACGTCGGAGACACCGTCAAGCAAGCGGCCGGCAAGGAGCCGATTCCGCCGGGGACCACTCCGAATGCGAAGTGGGACGATGATGTCGAGTCGAGCTATCGCCTGGGCGTTGGAGCACACGAGCGGTACGGCAAAGAGTTTCCAACGTGGAGCGACAAGTTGGAGACCAAGCTGTCGGGCGACTGGAACGATCTCAAGACCGGGAAAGACTGGGACAGCGTAAAAGCGCACATCAAGCGTGCGTGGCATTCCGTCAAGAACTAGACGCCATGCGCGTCCTGGGCATCGGGAACTACAACGACCTCGGTTCGATCTACATGCGTTGTTCGAGCTCGGGTCACGAGGTGCGCGTACACATTTCGGAGGACGGCTCGCGCGACGTGTTGCGAGGGCTTGTCGATCAGGAGCCAGATCTCGATGCCGCGCTTCGCTGGGCGAGCGAGACCGACCACGTCCTGCTTGTCGAGGATTCCGGTTGGGGTGCTCAGCAAGATGCGTGGCGCAACGCCGGGCTCAACGTTCTGGGGTCGAGCACGCTCGGTGATCGACTCGAACAGGACCGTGCGTACGGGCAACAGGTATTGAGTGATGTCGGTCTTCATACGCTCCCAGCGCGAACCTTCGATCGATTCGACGAGGCGGTCGTGTTCCTGCAGCGACACCGCGGGCGCTACGTTCTGAAGTTTCATGGCTCCGACCTACCATCGAATGCGAACTACGTCGGTATGCGCGACGATGCGTCTGACATGCTCGCGATGCTCGCGCGTGAACGCATGTTGTACCAGCGCGACGGCGAACCAGAGCCCACGTTCTCTCTCATGGAGTTCGTGCAAGGGGTCGAGACCGGTCTCGGTGCGTTCTTCGACGGGAATAATTTCGTTGGCCCCATCAATCTCGACTGGGAGCACAAGCGATTCTTCCCCGGCAATCTAGGCGAGCTCACCGGCGAGATGGGCACGGTCGTCTCGTATCGCGGTGGCGAGAAGCTCTTCGCCGAAACGTTGGCGCGCGTCGCACCGCTTCTCCGAAGCGGTCGCCACGTCGGCTATGTGAACCTCAACACGATCATCAACGACCGCGGGATCTGGCCGCTCGAGTTCACGTGTCGCTTCGGATACCCCGGGTTCGCGATCCTATCCGCGCTGTTCCGCGACGACTGCGCGACCATCTGCCGCAATGTCGCTCGTGGTTCGGGCGAATCGTTCGAGACGGAGTCCGGGTTCGCGGTCGGAATCGTGCTCACCGTTCCACCGTTTCCCTACCACCACGGTTACGAGGAGCTCGGGCATGGGCAGCTGATCCACTTGCCCGATGACCTTACCGATCACGAGCGTCGTCACCTTCACTTCGGTGAGGTCGAGCTCGAAGATGGTCAGCTTCTGACCGCTGGACAGGTCGGCTACGTGATGGTCGTGACTGGCAACGGTCCGACGATTCCGGCCGCGCGCCAGGCGGCGTACACGCTTGCTGGCAGAATCGCCATCCCGAACGTGCGGTATCGAAACGACATAGGACTCGACCTCCACGAACGAGGGCTTGCCGAGTTACATCGCCTGGGCTGGCTCTAAACGGTGACCGTGAGCAAGACCGCCGCGATCCGTTCGACGTCGCGATAAGCGTCGCGGTCGAGTTCTTCGCCGAAGACGTCCGGATCGAGCTCGCGGTACGTCCACACGCGCGAGCCGACAAGCCTGCGCGCTGCCTCGCGCACCGGGTCGACTCCTCGTTGGATGGGGGAACCGGTGTAGAGCATCAATGTTCCGCCCTTCGAAAGCGTTCGGAGTGAATCATCGATAATCCTGAGCGCGACTTCCGTCCCGATGCCATCCCCACCATCGCAATACCTGCGACCCGCTTCGTCGGCGATGTACGGCGGATTCGACACAACGAGATCGACATCTCCGGTCACGGTTTCGAACATGTCGCCGATCACCACCTCGACACGGTCGCCGCAACCGGCGAGCGTTGCGTTCACGCGCGCAAACGCCACAGCTAGAGGGTTGCAGTCGGTCAGCGTGATCCGCTCGCAACGATTGGCGCAGGTGATTCCACCCGCGCCGGTCCCGGCACCCAGATCGACGACGCGCCGACCACGCGCATGCTCGAGCGCCGCACAGAATCGATACGTGTCGGGGCCGAAGAAGACCGAGTCCCGATGTTCGGTTGGATACGCGGAATGGACGAACAGGTGTTCGTCGAGGGACGAAAACCGGATCCGACTCCTAAGCAGATCGTCGCTCCTTCGCTCGACCACGTCTGCATGCTCCAACGCGTCGAGAATCGATGGCGGTAGAACGTCGTGACCGAACGGTAGGTTCCAACCGAACACATCGCGCGCATCGCTCGCGTGTCCACGACGAGTGATTACGCGCCGGTGGGTCTCCGGCGTCACCGTCGTGAAGTGGTAGCCAGTTCTGCGCAACCACCTGCCGACAGCGACAAGTGCGCGTTCCTTTTCAGAAGCGTCTGCCACGCGCGCGACCGATGCAGGCGACGCGCCGGTCACGAGCTGCAGTTGCACGGTAACAGTTCGCCCGGGAACAAATGGAACGCCCACCCATACGCTCTGGCGAAGTAGTTGCCTTCCCTCGCTCGAAGACTCAGAACCGGATCAGATGCTGCGCGCGACGGAGCAGGCCGACGACAGCGCGAGTCGGTCTCGATAAGAGAACGAAGTGTGCGCATACCTCCTCGCTGAGCAACTGCTGATCCAGCGCCGAGCTGGATGTACGGCTAGTCATATCCATCGGTTACAAACATCGCTTACTTTCTCTGAGCGCGCAGAGTTCACACACCTCGTATCAGCGTGCGGTTGATGAATATAAGGCTGCCCACCGGCGCCGAGTGGCGGCGCGCTGCTGAACCTGCCCTACTTGGCGTTCTCTGAAAGCCCGGTCACGAACCGGTGAAAAGGTGCGCGAGCAGCAATCCGGCGAGCGACGCGCAGAGCGCGATCGGCATCACCACCACGCCGACGCGTAAAAAGCTCCACGCACCGACGCGGATGCGCTCCTTCTGAAGAGCCAGTAGCCAAAGGATTGTCGCGAGCGAGCCGGTGACTGAAAGGTTCGGACCGAGATCCACCCCGATGAGGATCGAACGGGTCACGAGAGAAGTCGGGTGAGCTTGTTGGACCGCCGCGCCAGCAATCAGGCCGAGCGGCAGGTTGTTGACGAGGTTGTTGGCGACACTAACAGTCGCGCCGGTGAGCGCGACGGCAGGCGCAGCCGGCATGGAGCCCATTTTTTGGAGCCCCTCTGCTGCGAGACCGATCGCGCCGATCCGCTCGACCGACGAGACCATCACGAACAAAGCGGCGACGAGAACAAGCGTGCTCCAACTAATCGCGCGCACCAACGTCCGGGCACCGATACGTTCTCTGCGCCCCATCACGACAACGACAAGCCCCGCTGCCAGTAGCGTCGGAACGCCGAGATCCAGGTCATACGCCGACGCCGCGAGCAGAACCGCAACCACGAACGCGAGCCCTCCGAGACACCACGTGACGCCTCGTGTCCGTGGCCGTATAGCGACCTCCGCTTCGAGCGAAACACGGAGCTCGCGCCTAAACACGAAACGAAGCGCAGCGTAGGTCGTTGCGATCGACAGCAGACTCGGGATCGCGAACCACGCCAGCCATCGCCCTAGCGGTGGCATGCCGCCATGAAATACGACCAGGTTTGCCGGATTCGAGATCGGCAGCACGAAGGACGCCGCATTCGCGATCATCGCGCACACGAACAGGTAGGCGAGTGGTGGCGCTTTCGC
This sequence comes from Kofleriaceae bacterium, assembly GCA_047600425.1. GTDB lineage: Bacteria > Myxococcota_A > Polyangia > Haliangiales > Haliangiaceae > JABFXX01. The sequence goes on from JASGLC010000001.1 coordinate 2,534,595, forward strand.
TTGTCGAACGACAACAAGAACCGCCGGCGTCAACACGACAGCGGTGGCGTCGTTCGACATGAAGATCGTGACGATCGTGCCGACCACATATACGGAGGTGAACAAGCGCACGCTAGACCCTCGCGCGCTGCGCACGGCGAGCGCGGCCATCCAGTCGAACACGCCTAGTTCCTGCGCGAGGCCGCACATGAGCATCATGCCGGCGAGGAACGTGTAGACATCGAGCCCGCTGCTGACCGCCTGGCACGCGAGCCGTAGAGGCACGAGATTCGTGGCGACGAGAATCACTGCTCCACTGCCCGCCCACCACACCTCTTGGATTCCGCGCGGCCGAATCAGCATCAGAGCTATGCTGGTCACCACGACGGCGATCACCATGACGCTTGTCATCCACGCCGCCCATTCTTGTTGGGGCCGAGTTGAGTGCCTTCGATCCCGTGCTCGGGCCATGCACCTATCGCATGCACGTCACTCCCCATCGCAACGGGTACGCTTCGACGAGGGACACAGCTCGTCTCGCGAACAAGCAGGTTGATGGTGTCGCGATCGTGTCCGGACGAGACCGTGACGCGATGAAGTCCCGCATCGAGCATGACTTCGGCGTGCCAGAACACGCCATCTTTGGTCGGCACCAGCTCACCCGCATACGTTCCGTCGATCGAAATCCCTGGCCGACCGCTCGAATCTCCGAAAACTTTCGCGACAATGTCGACATGCCCCGGTAGCGGCACCTGTCGCGGATCGGAAGGACGCGTGACCATGCGAAGATCCGCGGGCGCCACGATCTGTACGAACGGCCATGCACCGCCGGTTTCCTTGAACCGCCAGCTCGGAATACGGTCGTAGACCGTTACAAGCGAGTATCCGGGACGCCCGCAGCCTTCCTCGATCTCTCCGGTCGACCGCGTTGCCCCGTAGATCACCCGACCATCGTTGAGTAGCTCGTTGTAGTGCGTGTGTCCGGTGTCGACGAATGCCACGCGTGTATCTGCGAACATCCGCGCGATCAGCTCACCGTCTGCGGCGAGATCGCCGGGATAGGCGTGCATGAACACGAGCGGTGGTTCGCCTTGCGCCTCCGCACGCGCGAGCTCTTCGGCGATGCGATTTCGGTGGTGCATCGTCAGCCGGAAGTCCGGCCCTCCAGCGCCAGCCGAAACAATGTCGACGAAGATGCACCTGTGACCTGCGATCATCTCGACCTCTGGTCGCTGCGCTCTGTCGAACGCTGCGTTGAATTGAGCAAGGTCGCCGGCCTCGAAGTCATGATCGCCGGGCACGACGCGATATGGCAGTCGCAGGCCAGATAGGGTCTCGCAAATCACTTGATACTGGGAGCCCGTCGCGTGGTTCGCGAGGTCACCCGGGAGGTAGACGAAATCCGCCGCCACGGAAACGTGTGTGTTGATCTCGTCGACGATGGCCTCGAGTCGAGGACGACTAACCCAGTCACTCGCTTCGTCCATATGCAGATCGCCGACGTGGACCCACGAGGTCGTTTTAGCGCCTGTCATGAAGTTCCCCGACAGCGCACGCGCTTCGCACGCTCGCGCCAAAGCCCACCCACAAAACGATGCTCGCGAGCGCGAAGCTGCCGAGTATGAAGAACGTGATCTGATATCCAAGTGACTGAGCCATCCAGCCTCCCAGCGCAGGACTCAGCGCCGCGCCGATCCCTTGAACGGTCATGACTGCGCCCTGCCCGACGTTCACCCGCCCCGATCCGGACAGGAGACACGCGACGAGGCCAGGGACCGCGACACTTTGGAGACCCGCGCCGATTCCGTCGAGCGCTTGCACTGGCCACACGCCCCATTGCTCGATGAAGGTGCCTGCAAGCACGCCACGCACTGGCAGCGCGATGAATGAAAGCAGGATCACAAACCAGTAGCCGCGGCCCGCGGCCATTCTCATCGCGACGACCGACGCGACGATCATCACGGCCTGCGCAACAACAACGGTCTCGGCCGTGAACACAGACGGCTCGCCCTTCCCCGCGCCAACCACTGCAAGGCCGTACAACGGGAGCATCGCGCCGTTTCCGAGATGAAAGCATGCGAGAGCAGCGGCCAGCACTAACATCGGCTTGGTTCGCAGAAGGCTGGTGAAGCCTTCGGCCTTGAGATGATCCGAATCGCGCGCTTTTTGTTCGAGGCCACGAGCTGCATAGTGATCGATCGCGCGCTCGGGAATCGAGAGAACGGAAACGATCGCGAGCACACCGAACACAGCGGCAAGATAAAAGATCGCCTGCATGCCGAATCGGTAGCCGAGGTAACCCGATAGTGCGGCGCCGACGAGATTGCCCGCGTGGTTCCACGCTTGGTTGCGGCCATTCTGTGCATTGAAGCCAACCTGCTTGACCATGCCGAGCGTGATTCCGGCTATCGCAGGACCGATCGCTGCGCCTGCGATCGCGGTCGCCACCTGGCTCGTGACCACGACCCAACCTCTCTGCGACGCAAGGATCAGGAACGACGCGATCACGGTGCACATGCCCGTGACCGCTACGATCGACCGCTTGCGCGTTGTGTGGTCGATCAATGCGCCCGCAGGAACGGTCATGACCATTCCAGCGACGCCACCGACGGTCATCACCGTACCGATCGGTCCCGTCGACCAGCCGCGCTTTTGTAAGAACACACCGAGGAACGGGCCGATGCCTGCCTGCGCGTCTGCCATGAAGAAATTGAGAGCCGCGAGCGCCTTCCGTCCTCGAGCTCTGTCGTCGGCACACATGCGCGCTACTTGCGAGCGACCTTCGTAACGTCGGTGCATTCGATGACAAGAGCATCGGCACCCTGCACAGCCCGTCCTTTCGCGCGGACCCTATCGGAGATCTTCAGCTTGAGTCGTGCGGCGCCGTCCGGTTTCACGTGAATGAACGCGCCGTCCTCTAGGTGGTAGCCGTTGACCTCGCCGTGACGCGCGTAGTTGAAGCGCGCGACGACGCCTTCGTAGACGCCATCAGCCGCGACAGCGTCGTACACCGGATGTTCGCCATCCTCGTCGTCGAGCAATTCCGCAGCGGATCGGATGCGCGAACCAACGTCGAGTCGAAGTACGTCCGGCCCGGGGTGCTTCGGCAGGTTGAGTTGCACCACACCGGCTTTGGTCGCGATCAGCGCGCCTTCGATATGACCCTTCGGACTGATATTGAGTGCTTCGACCTTGCCTTCGATGAAAGTGGGCATAGACGCGCTATCTGCACCGATGATGCCGGCTTCAGACAGCTCACATTGCTCGGAACGCTCGTGCGCATGTCACGGGTCTGGACGCGTGTCACGAATCATGACGCCCGCATCTGGAAACGTCACCACGACCGACGTGCCGGAGGCTTCTGTCGACGAAACCACGATGGAGCCACCGTGCCCTCGAACGATTTCGTTCACGATGTAGAGCCCCAGTCCGAGGCCGTCCGACTCTTCGGTCCCCGACCTAAACGGCTCGAACAGGTGCGCTTGCAAGTCGGCCGGGATCGCCGGCCCGAAGTTGTGAACGGAGAGCACGACGTCGCGACCCTGCGCCGCCGTGCGGATCGAGACGTTCCCGACGCCATGCGCGAGCGCATTACCGACCAAATTGCTGACGACCTGCGAGACGCGGTCGGGATCGACGTTCGCGCGGATCGACGGCGGCGCGTCGAGGTGCACGCGGCCGGGATGCGCCGTGGATGCCTCCGCCACGACGCCTCGAATGATGCTGGCCACGTCGCTCTCATTCTTCGCGATTGGGATCCCACCTCCAAGCCTGCCGCGCGTGACGTCGAGCAATTGGCTTACCATTCGAGTCATCCTCCGACTCGAAGCCAGAATGCGGTCGCATGCGGGCTGATCGCCGCCCTTGGCCAACATCTGCGCCTCGATCGCGATCGCGGTGAGGGGTGTGCGCAAGTCATGGCCGACGATGCCGAGAAACTGCTCGCGAAAGTCATCTCGGTCGCGTCGCTCGCGATCGAGGTCGGCCGCAACCGCCAGCCGCGAGGCCTCGGTCTCGGCAAGCTGGCGACGAGCTGCCTGAAGGCGCGTTGCCCACCATAAATAGCCAAGTCCAGCCAGCAGAAAGCCTAACAGCGCAGGCACGATGAACCGAGTCGCGCGACCGGAAGCATCGGCCTCGGACTCGCGCGCGCCCAGCAGCTCGAGCTCGGCGCTGCGCATCGCGGCGACCTGTTCGCGAATCTCGTCGGTCTGCGTGCGGTCGCGACCGGACATCACCATCGCTGATGCATCGGCCACGCTGGTCGACCGCGTTGCGATGATTTCACCGATCGCGCGAAGTTCGTCGTGCGCAGTTCGGTCGAGCTCGAGCAGTCGCTGGACCTGCGTAGGATTGTCGGCAACAAGACTCTTCAGCGCTCCGAGATCCGACTTGAGTCGGTCACTCGCGTGATGGTAGGGCTCGAGCGATGCAGCGCCTCCTGTGATCACGAATCCGCGTTCAGCTGTTTCGGCGTCGACGACGTCGGTCAACACGTCGGACAAACGAAGCATCACGACATCGGTATGTTGGATCCAGCGCTCGTCATCGCGCTGCTTGCCGACCAGAAGCCAGGTTCCCGCGACCGCGATAAGTGCGACGCCTGCAACGATAGCTGCAATGACCAGCCCGTCTCGAGGAATGACAGGTGTCACGAATCGTGACGCAGGCCCCGCGTCACCACGTATCGCCATCGAACGATCCGCGGGTCCAGATGTTGCTCTATTCAAGGTCATGTGGACGAAGGCGAACACCGAGGTCATAGCAAGATTCGGGGCTGCCCCGGCGCGCTGAGATGACGAGTCTTTCGCTCCGCCGCCGCATGCATGCGGGGATGATTCTCGCTGTCGGCTCGCTCCTCACGGGGCTGATCATGCTCGCGATGCTGATCGGTAGGACCGACGCCGCCCGCAGACGAGCCGCAGCCGATACGGCCAGTAGCATCGTTGCCTCATTGCAGACCGCAGCTACCGTCGACACGATGGTCGCGCGCCAGGCGCTCGGTGCCGTGCGCGATGGGCGCGTGGGCGCGTGCTCGCCACCCGTCGATTATGCGAGCACAGGCCCACGTGGTGAACCGACTGCGCCGCCAGTACCACCGGATCTCGCCGATGCGGTCGAGGCAACGTGCCGTAATGCGACATCGAACGTGTCGGTTCGCGTGATCGAGCATCCGAGAGACTTCGTTGCGGTCGCGACGGTGCAGCGTAACGACCACGCTGGGATCTGGGCATTGGTTCGCGAGCCACGCGGAGACAGCATCGTCGCCCGGTGGTGGCCGTGGTTACTCGCGATATTGGGCGTGGTGTTGTTGGCGATCACGGTCAACACGTTCGATACGTTGAGCGCGCTCCGCGAGGGGCTCGGGCAACTCGATCACGGGATGGCGGCGTTGGAGAAGGATTTGCGCGCGTCGGTGTCGCGACCTCGTGCCGTCGAGCTGGGTCGCGTTGCCGATGGGCTGCGCCGCATGGCGGACCGGCTGAGCGATTCGCGCGAGCGCGAGCGCGACCTCGAAACGAGTCTCGCGCACGAGCAGCGTCTCGGAGCGCTCGGGCGGGTGGTTGCGGGCGTCGCCCACGAGGTTCGCAATCCGCTCACCGGTATCAAGCTTCACCTCGACATGGTGGTTCGAAATCGTGAAGCGTCGAACATCATCGTCGACGATGCACGCGCCGCGCTTCGCGAAGTTGGTCGCCTCGACGATTTGGTTCGGTCGTTACTCGTGGTCGCACGACGGTCGCCGTCTCGGCAGCGTATTGACTTGAATGACGTGGTCGAAGAGCGGCTACGACTACTCGCAGGCTTCGCGCGCGAGCGCGAAGTCCGGCTCGAGCACACGGGCACCGCGACAGTCTCGATCGACCACGACGCGTTCACGCGCGCGATCGACAACGTGCTTCGCAACGCGGTCGAGGCCAGCCCACGAGGAGAGGTCGTACGTGTCGAAATCAGGAGTGACAGTGCTGCCGTGCTGGTGGACGTTCTCGACCATGGCCCCGGCCTACCACCTGGACTCGCCTTGTTCGAACCGTTCGCCACGACCAAGCCCGATGGGGTCGGGCTCGGTGCGTTCATCGCGCAATCGCTCGTGCTTGCGATCGGCGGCGACATAACCTATTCACGCGAGGACTCATGGACCCGGATGCGGATCAGCTTGCCGATGTCTTGATCGTCGACGACGACCGAACGATTCGCGAGACGCTCGCGCGTGCGCTCGGCCAAGCCGGCCTGACGACCCGCGTAGCTAGTGGTCTTGGCGACGCGCGGCCGCAGCTCGACGGAGTGAAAGCCGTGTTACTTGATATCCGCCTGCGCGATGGCGATGGCTTGACGTTCCTAGCTGAACTTCGCGCATCGCATCCTCGTTTACCGATCATCATGGCGACGTCTTTCGGCGATAGCGAGCGAACGATCGTAGCGATGAAATCCGGCGCGTTCGATTACCTGACTAAACCGTTCGATATCGATCAGATGGTTGCAACGCTGCGGCGCGCCTTGAAAGCGCCGCCAGTCGCGGCACCACCTGCGGCTGAACCTCCAAGTGCGACGCTGGTCGGTTCGTCGGCGCGAATGCTCGCAGTGTGGAAATCGATCGGCCGCGCCGCTACGAGTGACGTCCCCGTGCTGATTACCGGCGAGAGCGGCACCGGAAAAGAACTCGTCGCTCGCGCGATCCACGACCATGGCTCGCGCAAGGGTGCGCCATTCGTCGCCGTGAATATCGCCGCACTTGCGCCAACGCTCGTCGAGTCCGAGCTGTTTGGCTACGAGAAAGGCGCGTTCACGAACGCGACCGAGCGCCGCGCGGGCCGCTTCGAAGTCGCGAACAGTGGCACGTTATTTCTCGACGAAATCGGCGACCTCGAATTGGCGATGCAGACCAAACTGTTGCGCGTGCTCCAAGATGGCAGCTTCGAGCGCGTCGGTGCGACTACGCCCGTGGTGAGTAACGCGCGCGTCATCGCGGCAACGTCGAAGCCGGTTCGCCCAGGGGACGAGAGAACAAGGCTTCGTGAAGATCTGTATTACCGCCTAGGAGTTCTCCAGATTGACCTCCCGCCGTTGCGCGAACGCCGCAGCGACATCCCGCTACTCGTTCAGTCTGTCCTCGCGCGGCTGAGCAAGACTCTGCGTCGGGCGGTCTCGGAAGCAGCGATGGCTCGCCTCCAGGCATACGCTTGGCCCGGCAATGTTCGCGAGCTCGTTCACGTGCTCGAGCGCGCGTCGGTCATGTCGACACGAGAAATCCTCGACGAGGCCGACCTCGCGTTGCCCGAAGCCACGCGAGAGCTGCTCGACGACGGCGACCTCGATCTTCATCGCAACGTGTATGCGCTCGAGAAGTCGCTCGTCGAACGAGCTCTCGCGCGCGCGAATGGAAACCGAGCCGAAGCCGCGCGCTCGCTTGGGATCGCGAGGACCCAGCTCTACGCGAAGATGCGAGACTTGGGACTCAAGGTCTAGATCAACGCGGCGGTGGTGGCGGCGGTAAGGGGGCCTGATCTTCATAGACCTTGCCTCCTACCTCCAAGGTTCGCGCGTGCAGAGCCGAGCCGGTTACGTACGAGCCGCCCTCGCCCTTCGCGTGAACCTTATCTCCAACGCGAAATGTCGTGCGGGAGAGTGGAGGACCGATCACAACCGTGGCGCCGTCGTCGAGCAGGAGCGCATCTGGTTGCCCTTCGGGCCCGGTGACGATCGTCGCGATGGTGCTGGTCTCGTCGATATTCGCGAGCGCGGGGGTGTTGGGGTCTGGAGGCGGTGGTGGCTGTGCAGGCGGGTCAAACGACAGGGCGTTGCCGGCAACCGTAGCGGCCGTCGACATCAACGTCTTGCCGACGAGTGTTCCGTCAGCCCTCACTCGCGTTCCGATCGGCGGTGCACTCGTCCCCAGCACGTGCGGTGGAATGCGGACGACCGTGCCGTCCTTCAACATCAGTCCGTCGACGTCGCCGCGAGGCGTTCGCAGCACGTGTGCAACAGTCGAGTCGACGGTACCTTGCGTCCCAACGATCGCTCTCGGTGCAGGTGGGCGAGGCGGTTGAGGCCCCGGGTCGGCCTCGCTCGTGTCGGAGGCAGCGCACGCGGAAAGCAATGCGAGCAATAGGATGCGTGTGTTCTTCATAGTGACTCCTTCGAGTCGCTCCATCGCATTCGTCATGCCACGTCTGGGAGAATCATTTTGCTCGGTTATAGGCAACCGATGCGTCACGTTAGATGACGACGTCTCACGCAGCGACGGTCGAACAAGCGCAACGAATCGCTCGTGACACGTCCTTAAGCGCAAACGGCTTACTGACGAACGCCTGATACGCGGTCGTCCTACGACGGATCATGGACTCCGAAAACCCACTCATGAAGACGACCGGGAGAGACGACGATCGCTTCCGCAGCGCTCTCAACACATCGACGCCTGACATGCCGGGCATGTCGTAGTCCAAGATCACGACGTCGGGGTCATGCAGCGTAATCTGGGCAAGGGCCGACTTGCCATCATGCGCAACGTGCACGGTCCAGCCAGTTGCAGTTAGCCAAGTTTCGAGCAACTTGACGAGTTGCGGCGCATCGTCGACCACGAGCGCCTTTCGGCGCACATCGCCTGCGTTCCTCACCATCGGAGCGAATATTAGCGTGGACGACGCCGAACTGCTGCGACCTCGCTGCCGCTGGCGATACGTCTCCGGGCTTCTGCGATTGAGAGTTGGTCGTCGGAGCGCTCCACCTGCCGCGCGAGGTCAACGGCCTCGAAGATCGCCACGATGCGACCGGGGCGGTTGCCGCTGGCCGGCCGCCACGCCGGGCATTCGGGAATCTGTTGGTCGCGGGAAGAGCTCGACCGTACCGTTGAAGCGCCTAGCTCGACCGCGGCGCCGGCCGCGGCGTCCGCGACCTGCGCTTGCACGGCGCACGGTGGCGCCGTTGTAAAAGGATGGCGTCGCGGAGTGCTGTTCCAAGAAATCGAAACTGGTCAAAGGCCACCGGATCTGGATGTAGCGACGACCATCCACCTCGAGGAATCGTGGAGCGGCGTGACATGCGCGTCGTCGCGAAGTGCCGCCGGGTGACGGCTCCGCCCGAATACGGTCAATCGCGTTCCAAGAACTCGACCTCGACGCGGTCGTTGCCCAGCGCTTCGGCCAGCGCTGTAGTGTCCACGATGCGACCGATTCGGGTGTATCGATTCGTCGACGTGAGTTCCTTGTAGAACACGACGATCGTATTCGCGCCATAGAGCATCACGGCGCCACACTCGATCACGTCATGCTTTGTCGCGTCAGTGATCAAAAGGCGATCAAGATTCGCAAACTTCTCTCTTCCCTTCAGATCCGCCATCACCAGGGTGACAGGCAGGGCTGAGGCAAAGCTTTCGGCTGCCCTGGTATCGGCGCTTGAGATTTCGAACACCCTTCGCCCAACTCTCATCTTCACGCGCCTTCGACTTTATCGCTGGTCTTCCAAAGTTCCGAGAGCGTTGCACAGGCGCAAGGATTTTTATCCTGAATCTTGTTGCTACACAGCGCCCCGTCGGTCGACGGTGCCAATGGGGCGCGGGATCCTAGTCATCTATGACGGGGGTATCGCCCTCGCCACTTTTGTTCCTCGACGTCTTCATCCGTGTGGAGATGGTGCAAGAGAGTCGCGGATACGCCAAGCGCCGAGGAACTCTGCGATACTGGCTAGGCGTGCGGACGAGAAGCGTGGATCTGTTCGAAAGCATCCAAGGTCGATGGCATGTCACACGCGGCTACCGTTCCGGCACACCGATCGAAAGTCCGAAGATCCAATTAGTGTTTCGAACGAATCAGCTCGAATTATTCGAGGCTGGCGCACTCGTGGATCGTCGCGACGTCGTCAGCAAAGACCCGCGCTTCTCGTGGGAGTTCATGGCGTTGCCGACTGGAGATTCAGGTACGGCTGAGGCGTTCCGCTTGCTGATCGTGCTAGGTGGTGACGAGCTTCGCCTTTGCTACGGGGAGCCTGGCGGACCACCCGCCACCAATTTCTGGTCATCGCCCGAAAATCGGGCCACGCTCATCTATTGCTCCCGCGAGTAAGTCGGCCACTGCAACGGTGAGAGGGTTCCGTGAACGCGCCGACCACAGGCTCAGTGAGAGTCGCAACAGAGAGTGAGGACACGACGACGGGACCGAGCCGTTATCGACACCTTCACCACTGAATGTCGACCGTGCGCGTTGTCGCTCTACGTTCGCGTGCGGGGTTGGGAAGCGTGACGCAAAAGCATGCGCCTCTAGGTTGGTTGTCCATCACACGTATCGTTCCCCCGTGCGCTTCCACCGCGAGCTTGCAGAACACGAGTCCCAAACCTCTGCCGCTCGGCTGCGCGCCAAGCTGAACGTAGGGTTCGAAGATCCTCTCCTTGTCGATGTCGCGCACGCCCGGTCCTTCATCAGCGACGACGAGCTCCGAGTTCGCCCCCATGTCGCGCCACGTGATCACGATGGCGGTATCGCGCGGCGCGTAACGTCTCGCGTTATCCACCAAGTTGCAGAGAACTCGAGCGATCGAGCGCGGGTCCACTTCGGCTCGGATCCCCGGATCGACTTCGATATTCACGTGAGATTCGAACGCGTGGCTTTGGCCATTCCCAACAACGCGTTCGACCAAGTCGCGGCACGAAATTCGTTTGCGCTGAACCGCGAGACGCCCGTCGGGTTCGAGAGCTCGGGTCACATCGACGAGATCGAGCAGCAGCCCCTGCATTCGAGCTGCCGCCGCAACCACGTCGAGGAGGGCGACCCTTTCGTCATGCGCTAGCGTGTTTGACTCGAGCACGTACGACACGTTGCCAGCAATCGCGGTGAGCGGATTCTTGAGGTCATGCGCGACAAGTCTCGCGAGCTGCGAACGGTTGGCGAGTTCCCGTTCGGCCTCTTCCCGTCTCGTAACCAACTCCGCAATCGGGGACGCGACAGAGGCACCACGGAAGGCCGCGCGTCGCAACTCGAGTGAGATCACGACTTGACGCGCGAGAAGTTCCATTCCCTCGCATTGCGTGGGCGTGAGATGACGTACCTGATGGTCGATTACGCACAGACTCCCCAGTGCATGGCCGTCGGAGGTTACGAGCGGCCAACCTGCATAAAAAACGATGTTCGGGTCGCCGGTTACCAGCGGATTGTTTACGAACCTCGAATCCTGCCGGGCGTCACGGACGATCATCGGTTCGCGCTGCTCGATCGTGTGCGTGCAAAACGAGATCGAACGAGGGGTTTCGCTGCCTACATTGCCGTGCGCTGCGGCGAACCACTGGCGCGCTTCATCGACCAGGCTGATGACTGATATGGGTGCCTGGACCAGCCGAGCCGCATGATCGACGAGTGTCTGAAGCTCTGGATCTGGGGGCGTGTCGAGAATGCAGCAAGCCCGCAATGCCTCGATTCGCTCGCGTTCCGCTTCCACCGTCACGCGACTAGAATCGGCCGGCGCGAACCTCCATAGAGGTGAGAGACAGTGTGCAAGCCGCCCGACGCTTCGGTGCTGAGGGCGAAGATGTAACGGTACTGACCACCGCGACATCGAAAATACGGTGAAAGATCCGCTAGATCGCTTCAAGAGATTCTACGACGAGTTCTCCGAATCGTGGATTGCCAGGGTCGAAGAACTCTACGCACCAGGGTTTCACTTCCAAGATCCGTTTCATCGAGTCGAAAACGACTTCGATACGCTACGCACTTACTTCCGACACGTCCTGACCGCGCTTGCATTCACGAAATTCATCGTTGACGACGCCGCGACGGGCGAGGACGGAAGCTACGTGCGCTGGCGTTGGGAGTGGAAGCGCAAGCAGAACGATCCTCTTCACACGGTGGTCGGAGTCACGCATCTCCGCTTCGGTGCTGACGGCAAGATCATATTTCATCAGGATCTGTTCGACGCTGCCGAAGGCTTCTTCGAAACCCTGCCGGTCATCGGGAGCGCACTCCGATTCGTCAAGAAGCGCGTCTAGCGCCGGACTGCTTCGCAACGCGCGATATTTGGCGCTTGAGATCTCCCGACGAAATCACCTTGAGATGAGATGTGCAGAGATCTCTTCAAGACTTTCGGCTCGTTAGCATAAGAGCGCCAACGCTGCTCACTCGTTCAGTGTCAGGGGCATCTCCTAGTGTTGGTCGCACAACAGGGAGCGGTGACATCCATGACGAGTCGCGATGAGGGATGGATCTGCAGCGATGCAGACCTTTGGAATGACCTGATGGGTAGTGATGCGGAGCGGCGGGAGCTCGCTTTACGCATCCTCGATACTGCGGTTGATCTTGCTGCGCTTCGCGCTGGATCGACGGACAACGTTTTTGAAACGACGTGGCAGGAGATCTTTTCTCGAGCCCAGCTGCGCTGGGACATCGTTGCCGGGGACTTCGAGCGGCAGCTCGCTGCCGAGAAATTGTCCGATTTGGTCGAGCAACTCGAGGCGCTGGATCTGAGCTGCACGTGTGTCGTGCGTCGTCGCGGCGTGGTCGATCGCGCCAATAAACGCGCAGGCGCGTTCATTGAACGTCGCCTCATGGAGATGAGCCATGGATGAGGCACGGCAGTTAGAACGTGAGAGGTTGCGCGCCGAATTCGAGCGTCAATCCACGAGCAACACCTTCGAGCGCCTCTACATGGTCGCGCGTGCACGCCTGCGCATGTACGCGGGCAAGTCACGGCACGTGAACGAAGCGGACGTCGACGATGTCGTGATGAACGTCGTAACCGACACGCTCGACGGTTCGCTCACGTGGAATCCTGAAGCACGCACCCTCGAACGGCATCTGCTCGACGCGATCGCGTTTCGCGTGCGCGACCAGGCGAGGTCTCGAGCGCGTCACCCCCATGTCGAATATGACGAAGACGGTACGGGTGAGCCGCTGTCCTCGCGGTCGCTCGAGACATGCGAGCGCGAGCTCGATCTGCATTCGATCGCGGACCAGGTCGTCACGGACATTCGTCAGCGAGCGGCTGGAGATCCGGAGGTGTTGCTGCTGATGGACACGCTTGCGGATGGAATCGTGGATCGCGCGGAAGGGATTCGCGAAACCCGATTTCAGCCCGCGCAATATGACAACGCTCTGCGCCGTCTCCGGCGCTTGACCAAGCAACTTCCCAAACCGGCACGCGATGCAGCGGTCGCCGCTCTTACCGAGGACCAGGTATGAAGAATTCAACTCGCAACCTCAAGCTACTCGATGCGCTCGCCGATGAGGCTGCCAGCTACGAGCTCGAGTTCGGATCGTCGACGCCGGAGAGCCGCGCTGCCGCCGCTCGTTACAGCAACTTTGTTTCAGAGCGTCTTGCGCAACAACGCCGCGAGGATCTCGAGCACGTAACCGTGAACAAGCTGCGTCGCCCGATTCGGCGGTCGTTGCTGGCTATGGGGCGTGCCGCATTGCTCGAGTTGCTCAGCAAGCTGGAAGCGACCTCTCCTACCCTGTCGTTCGCACACCAGGATCTGACTCACGTGAGTGACGACGATTTGCGCACGATGATCGATGACGCAGAGACGGCGATGGGGCGTGGCAATGACGAAGCGTGCTGATGAATTAACGAAACGAGCCGAAGGGCTCCGCGAAGCAGAGCGCGCATCCGAAGCGGTGCTGCATCGTTTCGGCGTCCGTTCGGCCGCACACATCAAGGTGGAAGCCATGGCGTCTGCGTACGGAGTGACGATCGTGGACGGTCAGCTCGATGGAGCACGCGCGCGTCTAACGCGAGGAACGAAACCGCAGATCCGAGTTTCTGAACGTACGCCGAGTGAAGCCGCGCGAACGTTCAGCATCGCGCACGAGTTCGGACATCATGTACTCGGTCATTTCGGTGATAAACCACACGCCGTCTGCTCCGAAGCGGAACCGAAGCCGTATTCGCGCCATCCCAACAAGCGCGACGTCGAGTCCGAGGCACAGGTCTTCGCCGCTGGGATCCTGATGCCACGCTTCCTCTTGGAGAAGCGGTGCTCTACCGATGCTCCATCGCTCGAGATCGTGCAGTCGATCTCGAAGGACTTCAAAACATCTCTACCCGCGAGCGCGATCCGTTTCGTCGAGCTTACGTCTGCATGTTGCGCCGCCGTATTGACGGTGAACGGGATGATCAGTTGGGCCGTTCACAGCAAATCATTCGAGTTCAAGATCGCGCGTGGCAAGAAGTTGGACCAGAACACGCACGCACACGTTCACCATAACGGCGGAAAGCTAAGTGAACACCAGGTTCGCGTGCCCGCTGGAGCTTGGTTTACGGCGCCAGCGAACAGCGAAGCGGTCGAACACGCGCTTCCGGTCGTCGAAGGCGGCGTGATCTCGCTTGTTTGGGTGCCTGATTCGAGTCTGAACGCGATCAAACCGTCCGATCCGTGACCGTTTCGCCGCAAAAAACAAAGCGGCGAGTGTCTGCACGACCATATTTCGCGTGATCTAGCCGCGCACGTGCGACGAAAACGCGCTGGACCCGCGCGAAATCCACCGGTCATGTCCGAGGGCATGCCTCGCGGCATGTCCGTGGGCATATCTGCGACTCGAATCGAGGCGACATGATCGGATGCTGCCGCGATTCAGCCGCGCTTTGTGGGCGTTGCGTAGACGACCTATTCGCGTGCCTACGTGGTGTCGCCATGTGCCGCGCAGACTCGTGGGCGCGTGCGATCGCATCTCGCCATCCGCACCTTCTAAAGAGGAGCTGGCCAAAGACCGACCGATCTCATCGGCTGGCGATCGAGCGAGTTAAAGACCTCGCTCGCGATCCTAACTTGCGCGAACGACTCGCGTCCGTTGTCAGCGAGCGCGCTACCCGGCTGTGGCACGAGCTCGGCTTCGAAGTTGACGAAGATCTCCAACGTCATTTTGCGCGGCGAAAAGTGACGACTTCATCCAAGTAGAGAGGCACAAGGCCAACGCGAATGAGTCGCCGGCCACTCGCTGCAAGGAGATCGAAATGTCGGAGCTGGCGTTCAACATCAATGGAGAAACGTTCGACCTGCCTGCGAACGCCGCCGGTTGGCGCGTCCGCCGCATGAAGCAACGTGGCGCACCAGAGGTCGTCTACGGCAAGGATGGCGTGCCCATGGTCGTGCCGCTCGACGCGAATCTCGACGAGCTTCGCAGCATCGTCGGTACGCCTGGTCGCTACCGCCTCGATGCAATCGATGAACGTGGTCGCACGGTCGAGAACCTTCCTGCGGCGTACGTCGTGATCCCAGTGGCAGACGCCGCGTCGACAACACCCGAGGTGCGCCACCAAGAAGGCGCGACGTTCGTGATGACCGAAGCAATGCGGCTCAACACGGAGCTTGCGAAGGCAGTCGTGGAGAAGTTTCCGCAGATGGTCGAGGCAGCTGCGTCACTCGTTCGTGCAGCCGACGGTGCTGGACTTCCGGCTCGTCTGCCGGCTGCGTTGCCCGAGGAAGAAGACGAAGAGGTCGAGATCGTCGGACCCGCCGGATTCGATCTAAACGCCCTCGTCGCACAGCTCGTCCCGGTGCTGATGACGTCGCTCATGAGCGGAAAGACCAAGCTGCCGAAAGTCAGCGAGGTATTGGATTGGCGCAAAGCGACGCCGAGCGCGCCCAAGGCGGAGCTCGATGTCGTTGCGGAAACCGTGGAGGTGGTCGCAGAACCTCTTCCGCCCATCGATGCGAAGACGATGTCTCACTTCATCGCCATCCAGTCCGTTCTCGATCCGGACGAGGCTGCAATTGCTCGAGATGTGGCGGCAACGCTTCGTCCGTCGGAGCTACGCACTTGGTTCGACGAGTTGAGCCAGCTCACGGTTGCCGATGCCGTGAAGAAGATCCGCGCCACGATCGCGAAGAAGGGAGCCGCGTCGTGATCGGTATCCCGTTCAATGACCTTCGCTGCCTTGGTTCGATCACGGAGGTGATCGCCGAGTTGGTGACGAACCAAGACGAACTGCTGGAAGAAATCGCTGCGAAGCACGACAACTCAGAGAGCCTCGCGAACTGGATCCGTTCGCTTCCGCAGCGCGATGATGATGGAGACGAAGACGACGGCCCGAAAGTCGAGGAGTGCAAGCCGCCGCAACGTCTGCGTATCCCGGCACCAGACCCGAACTGCGTCGAACGTGCCGCTTTGTACCTTGGCGTCGCCGAGCTCATCGATCCGAAACCCGTTCGCCAGCTCGCGACGCTCGATACCCCCATCGGGCTTCATACGTTTCCCGTGGAGAACGGGGCGCCCGTCATTCTCGACCCTCGCGTCCCGGACACCTGCCTCGACTGCGGCGTTGCCGCGCTCAAGAAGGAACCCGTGACGATCGAAGCTCGAGACGCGATCGAGTGGACCGCGCAACTAGCAGAGGCCGGTGCAGCGAACACCCGCAACGGACCGAGCCGTGTACGCAAGGCGCGTAACGCGCTCATGAAGATGGTCGATGAGGGTGCTGCACCGGCCTCACCCGAGGTGGTCGAGGCGATCGGCTGGCTGCTCGCGATGGCCGAGAAGATGGCGCGCAAGTATGGAACTCGAGCGATCTCGATCGTTAGGACGACAGCACAAGCAGTCGCCGACCTCGCGGACGAAACGATCGCTCGTACACAACGCAACTCTCGTTTCGAATTCGCTGGCATCAAGCTGGACGCGCCACCATGGCTATCGGCGCTCGGCCGAATCGGTGCGGACGTCGGAAGTGTGGCGTTGCGAGCCAAGCTGAACGCTCTCGGTATCGGCTCCGACATGTTCGGTCTCGTCGAAGAAGAGCTGAATCGAGAAGGACTGACGCTCGGAGCGATCGCGAGCCAGCGGAAGCTTCCAACGCTCGAGAACTTCTTCGGCAAGACTTCGTAGCTCTTTGTTCGTGACTCGCGCCGCACGTGGTGTGCGGCGGGAACCAGTTTCGCTCGCCATGCGCGGGCTCGGCCAGGTGTTGCCTGGCGTCAGGAGAATTCGTGAAGAAGCACAGGAAGCAGACCGCCACTCGCAGCCCGGATGAGAAGAAGAAGGCGCTCGATTGGACGCTCATGTTCGAAGCGTTCAAGGACGCATTCGAGTGGGCACTCGACGTCGCCAAAGGACTGGCGCGTGACTTTCCCGAAGAGATCGAAGCGGTCGAGCGCGTCCGTACGTTCATGCGGCAACGCATCTCCGGGATCGAAGCGGAGATTCCGGTGGACGATGTGTTGTTCACCTTCGGTCTCATCATCGGCGCCATCGAGCGTGACCTCGGGCCGATCGGTGTGCTTGGCCCTTGGTTCGCGGTGCCGATGAGGCTGCCGAGCGCACAAGAGCTATGGGAGCGCTCGTTCCCTCGCACCGGAACCCTTCACTTCGCAACCGCTTAAAGGAGAGCGTCATGGCTAACAACAAGAAGAAGAAGCTCAAGTTCCGTCATCGCAATGCGGCGCCGCCGCAACGCAACGCTATTCCGCGTGCACCTCGCGCCGCGCGAGCTGGCGGCGAAAACTCCATGCATCAACTCGGGTACACCGCAGCGGGTGCAGCTGGAACAGCGCTGATCGGATCCTTCCTCGCGCGCCAAGGATGGGCCCCAAAAACGGTTGCCGGCGCACTCGCTGCCGTCGGTGCGGGTCTCGCATGGAAGGGTGATGGCTCGACGATCAAGAGCGTCGGTGCGGGAACGATGTCGGCTGCTGGCAGTCAGCTCGCGCTGATGTTGCTCGACGACCAACACCGGTCCGCAGCGCCGAAGGTCGCCACGGCGGCGAAGCCTTCCAATGCAGATGGGCTACCACCTGGCGCGCTCGAGAACGCGTTCGAGCGCGCTCGAGAACGACTCGCTCTCGCCACCGGCGAAGAACAAGCCGCCTAGCTCATTGGATCGGGGATCGGGGCCGCGCGAGCGATCGGACGCGTGACCACTGACAAGGAGACAGTATGGACGACGATGACGTGATTTACGTGGACACTCGCAACGCAGACTCTCGCGATCACCGCACGCCGACTACGACCAATGGTCGTACGCCGAGCGGTCGGCCGGTCACGACGGTCTATATGCCTGGCTCGGGCCGTCGCCCCACCATCGCGTATGCGCAGCAGCAACCGATGTACTACCAACCTCCGTATCAGCTGCAGTCGGTGGCTGCGACGCTGTTCGGGAAGCTGACCACGGGTCAGGTGGTGGACATGGTCGCCCAGCTGTTCGCGATGTTGCAGACGCTGCCATCTGCACCGGTTGCGACTCGCGATGCGGGTACGGATGTGGCGAACCTGATCATGTATCAGGGTGCACTCGCTCAACACGCAAAGCGTGACGAGCAGGTCCGCACGCTCGGTAGCCTCGTCGGCAAGGTGATGGGATAAGGCACATGCCAACGCCCTCTTACCTTGGTGCGGGACAACCGAACGCTGTAGCCAGCGGATCGTTGTTGGGTCGCTTCGGTTCGTTCTTCGGAGGCGTGGGAACACCTACTTACCTAGGCGTCGGTCAGCCGACGACGAGTGGTGGGTATCTCGCGGCCAGTGCGCCGGCGTACGCGTCGGCTCCGACGGCCGATCCGAAGGCAAGCACGTGTGATGACTGTCCGGTGGATTCCGAAGCAATCGATTCGGGAAACATCGCGATCGTGATCCCGCATGGTGCCTGCAACGACTAGTGACTTCGCAGTTCTCGTAACGCAGTAACAAACCCGGTTGCGCCGAAGTCCGCTCGCGCGACCCCGGTCCCCGATCCTTCTTTTTCGACGGAGGTCCTATGCCGATCGCAATCACTTCATGGCTGCGCGCGTACTTCGCTTTGCGTGAGCAAGCGCTCGAGACGCGTGGTTACACCGAAACGATCACCGAGAACGAGACGATCATTCAGACGCCGCGAACCGTGGGCAATGACGTGATCGCGATCGCTGCCGTGATCGACCCTTACGTTCGTTCGATCCCAATCGAAGAGTTCGGAACGCTGTCCTGCCTCCGGCGCTGGGCAGAGGCAGTCGATGACATCTGGAAGATCGCGCTGGTCGAGCCAAATCGCGAATACGCGGAGAACGACTCGTTCTGGCACGAGCTCGCACACATCTCGGTCTATCTCCATTCGCAAGGAACCCCGCTAGCTCCGGCGTCCGAATGGAACGCGCTCCTGCGCGAGCTTTCCACTGAACACCGCAATGCCGGCCCGAAGAGTGATGGCCCGTTCAAACACTTCGACGTGAAGTCGTTCGACGAGCTGTACTTGGCGCAGTTCAACTATCTGCGCGAACAACGCGGCGCTGATGACAAGGAGCCCGAAGCGGGTATGCGCGGGTTCAAGAAACCGATCCCGCGCGCAACGAATGCCGATGTCGTCGCACTGGCCGACTACTGGTCCAGTCAGTTCGCGAACGCGAAGAAAGTGTTCGGCTACGCCGACGTCGCGCAGCGCTGGAAGCTCGTCCTCGCCGATGTCGATGCGCTTGCGCGAAAAGGTCCGCCGACCGACGTCTATCCAAAAAACAACGGGTTTTGGCGCGAGCTAGGCGAAGTCGCGATCCGAGATCTCGGTCGCGGAAGAAGCGCCGACCAAAGGCGACATCCTTCTCGATTCGGTCAAGAACAGCATCACAAACCTTCCGCAGAACGTGGTCTCTGGCGCGAAGAGCGTCGGCGACGAGCTCGAGGACATCGTCGGCGGTGCAGCGCACGCCATCGGCAGCATCGCGAGCTCGGCCGGCAAGGGCCTGTTCTCGGGCTTTGGCACGCCGCTTCTCGTCGGCGCGGGGCTCGTGGGGCTCTTCCTCGTCACGCGCCTGAATCGCCACGAGGCGAAGGAGAACTGAGATGAGTCGCCTACCTCTTCTGCTTGGTGGCAGCGCGTTCGCCGCGTACCTCTGGTCACGCAGTCGAAATCGCGACGTCGCTTCGCCGTCGGCGGCCGTGATCGCTTCGACCTTTGATGGGCGTTGGGTATGGCCGGTCCAGAACTACGCCGGGCGACCGGTTGTCGTGTCGGATGGCTTCTATTCACCGCGTCCTGGCGTCGCGCGCCACGGTGGCGTCGATCTCATGTTCAAGCGCATTCCGAGTGACCCGTTCAAGGCTGGCACCTCGAACGGAACAAAAGGCTTCGTCATGCCGGACGACATCGCGGTGGTCGCAGCGGCGGATGGCCAGATCTGGTCGGCGATGAAGACGACGCGCGGCAATGCAGTCGTGATCGAGCACGGTCCACGAAAGGTCGCGACGTTTTACGCGCACCTCGACCGGCTGCTCGTCGCACCGACATCACGAGGTGAGTCGAAGCAGAGGGTGCGAGCAGGCGACATCATTGGCACCGTTGGTTTCAGCCGGCTCGATGGCGAGAAGCTTAAGCACCTGCACTTCGAGATCTGGCTCGGCAATCCATCCGACGCGATCGATCCGGAGCCGCTGATGAAGAGTTGGGCGCACGTCGATGATCCACGCGCGACGATCCTCGCCCGTAACGGCTCGTTCACGTATCGAGGGCTCGGTCCGAGCGGCGCGTATCCCCAGTGGGTGCGCGACCTCAAGACGCGAGCCGGCGTCTACCTCATTCGCGATGCGAGCTCGCGCGAGTTGCTCTACGTCGGCTCGTCGGCGGGAACCCTCTACGCAACGCTGACGCGCCACTTCCAAGCGTGGCGTCGCTTCAAAGGCTTCTGGCGTGGCCAGTACGCCGAAGGACACGACCCGGGTCTCACCTACGACCGCGGTCGCGTCGAAGTCGCCATTCGCATCACGTCACCCGGCGAATCACTCGACGAGGAATCGCGCCTGATCGCGCGACTTCGCCCTCGAGACAATCTGATCGGTCAGCCCGTCGAGGACGACTCGGTCCCGTTCTGAACCAACGAAAGGAATAGCCATGCTCGAACAATTTGCTCCCAAGCCCCGTCGTAAGCAGATCAACCGGAACACGGACATCCTTCCGTCGCGTCCGGTATGGCCGATGCCGATGTTGAATGGACGCGCGCCCGTTCAGCTCGTGACGTCCGGCAAGTCGGCCGGCATCGACCTTGCGTATCAGCGCGCGAACGCTGGCGAATTGATCGACACCTACCCCGTAGGTTCAGCGAACGGTACCGCGCGCCACTTCATGCCGAACATGATGCCGGCCTTCGCGGTTCGTGATGGCGTGATCAGCTACGCGGCGAAGCAATCGTGCGGTCACGCGATCATCGTCGACCATCAGAATGGATGGGCTTCGTACTACGCGAACCTCGAGTTCATGTTCGCGGCACCGACGGGGGAACGGTCACGACGCGCGTCCGCACGCGTAAAGGCCGGCGACGTGCTTGGCTATATCGGCGCGCCGCAGCCGGGCAACTTCAAGTGTCTGCACTTCCAGCTCTGGAAGCGCGATGACGGTGGCGGTCACTTCGAGCCGGTCGATACGAGCCAAGAGATGGCGATGTGGTCGTTCGTTCCGTGGACCGATCCTCGGCTCACGCAGGAGGTCGCGTAGTCATGGACGAGCTCATCGAAACGATTCGCGGATCACTCGTGAAGGACGCGTCTGACGAAGCTCGCGCTGCAGGTGCGAGCGCATGCCGTACGATCCTCACCGCGCTCGAGGCGACAGTCGGGCAGCCGATGACCGCGACGGTGACGGACACGTCGCCGATGTCGAACGCGCTCGCGATGTTGCGCGGCGTGCCACCCGACAAGCTGCTCGACCTCGCGATCATGAAGCTCCAGTCTGCGCTACCAGCTGGTGTCGAAGCGCCGAACGTCCAGCCTCTGAAGTTCCACCTCATCCAAGTGCCTCGGAGTTAGCCATGGAAGCGATGTTTGATGATGACTACAACGTGAAGGGCCTCGTCAGCGAGTCGGAGCTCGCTGCACGGCTTGACGTGTCACCTTCGACGCTGCAGAGCTGGCGTTACGCGGGCAAAGGCCCACGATACATCAAATTGGGTCGACTAATCCGCTACCGAAACGTCGACGTGGATCAATATCTCCGCTCGCAAACGCGAGGGACAGCTATCGGGCTCGCTCGTTAGCATCCAAGGCGCTGGGCGCCTTCGTACATCGCGCTCGAGCGATCCATGGCTCAGCGTCTGCACAAGCAGTCTCGCACAAGATTCCATCTAGCTCGTTGATTCGTCGAATTCGGTCTACCGAACTATTGGGTGTCTCGAGAGCGTGTGGGTGACGATACTTTCGTCACCGAGATCGCTGATGAGGCGAACCGATATTCTCATCCCGAACCAGTCGCCCGAAAATCCTTGGACGTCGAGATAGTTTTCACGAAAGTGCTCGACCGCCATTTTCTCCGTCCACTGGAAGCGAAGCTCTACAAGCGCATTGGGCGGAACAAACCGACCGTTTTGAACTAGTACTTTGTATTCTGGGCCTATGTACTCCCCAAGGACAGAGCCTGCAACGGGACCGCTGATTCGCGACAAACCTAGCTCTGTCCAACCAATCCGACACGTAAACGAATCAATCTCAAAAAGTCTCAAACCCCGATTATGCACACGGAAGATCGGTCCAATCCCGCTCGGACCAATGCCGTCGGACATCAACTGAATCTCTGCGTACGTTCGTCGCTCCGCTTCCAGTTTAGCGAGCTCAAGCTGCTGTTTACGCACCTCAACGGAATTGTCCGCGCGATACCAATCGATGATCTGCTGCGGCGATGCAGCCTCGGTGCTGGTTCCGTTTCGAAAAACTGCACAGTTCTTTTGCAGTGAGCTTAGTGACTTCAATGGATAGAACGGACGACCACCCGCATTGATTTCGTACACCCCCACAGTGCGTCCATCGACCGCAACCTGAAAGTACGAGAACAGCGGTGTCCGGTTGAGTAAGGACGATACTTTTTGATGGAGCGAGGCGTCGTCTAGATGAGATTTAAGACCCACGATGTCGCCTTCATTCGAGACTCCGACGAGGATGTACCCTGGCGGATCGGATGGTCCAAGGCTGTTTGCGATGGCCATAAGGTCCTTCGCCAGCTCAGCGTTCGAGCCTTTGTCGGACCAGTCGTAGTCATCACGTTTGTAGTCGAGCGCCGCTCTTTCTCCTCGCGCAGCTAGCTCCTTCAATTCGTCAGCAGTCAGAGACGGCGTCATAACAAACCTCCGTAGCCGAGAACGTGCATCGGGTCCCTATGAGTCTTGAGCGAGCTCAAGCTGTTTCACGAGTTCTGGGTCTGCAACCGCGATTCTGAGTCGCCAGGAAATTCCGAAACTCCTGCCAAAGAGGGCCGGCTGCCGGCCTCGACAGTCCAACGATCGACCTCTGAGGATCTTCGGCAACCGTCTTTCGAAGGATCGAAGGCAGCCAAAGCGCATCGTTTTGGCTCCACGCAGTCATGAGCTTTTCGTAGTCATCGAGCGACAATGCGATCCAAGGAACTTGCTCTCGCAGTGAACCCGTTGCCGAGTTCACTTCAGCGCGCCACGCTGCGGTCGTTGTGTAGAAGCTGGAATCCCCCTGTGTGACAACGAGAGCGATTGGAGAAGCGGTTGTCCCTCGTAGAGATGGCACGACGCCGTCCTTCACCGCGCGCCAAAACTCACAGGCCTGAGTGACGCCTTTGATCAGCGACTTCTTAACGGAAGACCAATCTCTCGGCTCCCACCTCCCACGTGCCGAGGGTTCGACATATGCGCGCTTGGCGTCGATGAGCACCACATCCTCGCCGATGACACGTGCCCAATCGACGACCTTCCGACCGCTCTCAGATGGCTTCAACATACTTTCGTGCATCCATCCAGGGCCGTTTGGGGAACTCCGATCCGCGAGTAAGCCGAGGTACTCCTCAAAGAGAGAAGCTCCAATGTCCTGACCGAGCTGAGATCCTATTCCTAGCTCCCGGGCAAGCAGATCCATCAATGGTTCGTAGAGCCATTCTTCGATCAGATGCGGGACAGGCGCGATGCATCGATCTGCTCGATCAGGAAAGCATTGAACGAGAGGATATCGCGTGAGCGGATTCGGGCCGTCGAATTGGATCCGTTCGTCATCTGTCTTCGGCGCAAGCTGCAGCAGTCGCTCGCGGGACCAGGCCATCATCGATTCCGGAGAAGCAGACAGGGCTGAAAAGAGACCAGGGTATGCACTCGCGTGTAACCCGTGGTCATCAACGGTACCGACGACATAGTCATATCTTCGGTCAGCTATCGGCGAAAGAGTGTCGTAGGAAAGTGCGGGCGAGTCGCTCGACGCCCTGCCTGCCGCTTGGAGCAACACGAACAGGAACTGCTCGAGAGTCGTCCCGAGGACACGTCCCAGCGCAGCCTCATAGTTCGATAGAGGAAACGTAGAATCGCGTTGATTTCGTCGTTTGGGCGCGTCGCGATACATAAGGAGTGCTTGAGCGGCGCGATACGGCGACCTGCGCTGCATGATGTACTGGCGTAGCCAGATCTGCCCGAACGCTCCCCAGATATCGGCCCCAAGCGTCTCTTCCCACTCATCAACCGGCTCAACCGGAACGTTGAGCTGAACGTCGACTGCAACGTTGATCAGCTCCTCAAGCGTGTTCCACCCATCGTATGAGTTTGCTCTCGGAAGAATGAGATTACTGTCAGAGGCCGGGCGAGCGCAGTACTTGATTGCGTGCCGAGCGGTCTCAGCAGCCATCCAGTAGAAGATTGGATTTCCCTTCGATTTCCCCTGGAGCACCGGAATCTTGCTGCTCAACGTGCCTCTTGCCCACTTTCGACAGGCCTCGCTGATGCCAAGCAAGACATCGAGAAGTCGAAGGTGCCCGAATGACTTTCGAAGCTTCTCGTCGGCGCCGCGAGGTGTGTGCCAGGAGTGTGAAACGTTCGTCATCTATGCCTCCGAAGCAGTCGGCGTGACGGACGCGCTCGATTGCGACCCGTTCGCAGTATTTTGGGACGCGACCGCTGGCATCGAGATGAGGGGAAGCACAACAAGATGAAGCGTCAACCACCAGAAGTAGATGCTGTGCCCACCTACCATCTGATCGATTTCCAGTAGGCCGTGCGCCATGCGGTTACGTAGGTTCCCACCCCATCGTTCGACAAGTAGACCTTGCATGTCGAATAGCAACGCAGCGTCAAAAACTTCCTTCGCTTTCTCCATGTAGAGGAGCTCGTTCAGGCTCCTCTCGTCCTGGACGCCATCCTCATCCAGCCTAGAAGTCACCGCGCCATGCTCCGCGAGAAGAACTCGAATTGCGTTTTCGAATTGAGGCATCAACAGATGCAGGGCTGTAGCAAAGTCTCCGTTGAAGCCAGCAGCGAGACCGACCGCAAAAACTTCCTCTCGCCCTAGTGGCACGAACCCACTAGCACTAGCCAATCCCATCAGCTCTTGGGGGCCGAGATAATGTTCGTCGACGATCTGTGCCGCAGCGGGCTTCACACCAGCGATGGCGACGAGCTCGCGTTGCTGTGCCGCACGTTCAAACATGCTCAAGCGAAGGGCTTCGTCGCTTTCTGCTTTGTCATCCGACATGAGCGACGGCCGTTTTGCCGTGACCTTTCCCTGCGCGTTGACCATAACGCGCGGAATCGAGCTGCGCATGACCGCCTTCTTGGCTCCTGCGACGACTGCCTCGCGTAGAGCCTTCAGATCGCGCGGGCGCCACATCAGTGCGAGAGAAATGACTGCCTCGGACAGTGTCTTGCCGGAGACTTCTGCGCGTGCAGCATCGAGAAACCTGCCGATATCCAGCGACTGAGAATGTTCCCGGAGTTCCCCCAACGCACTCTGCGCCGCGTTGATGAGACGCGCGTGAAGCTCTTCGACCCGAGCCTGCGCACCACCAATTCGGCGAAGTGTTTGGATTGCACGCTCGAGGTGTACTGCTTCGAGCGATCTGCTCTCCGCGTCATCGGCAAGCTTCACGTACGATTCGGCAGATGCGAGCTGAAGACGGCGTGCATCTTCCGTTCGGTTGCTTCGTCGGCTCCACAGAGCGGCGAGGTCAAGGTATTCGTGCTCGCGATTCCAGTCCCGGTCAGATACCGAAGCAGCCGCCTGCTCGGCGATCGAAGACATCAACGCTGGATCACCGACGCGAGCATCGAGCAACGCTCTCATCAGCTTGGCCGAGAAAAAACTTGTGTCGCCCCGACGCTCCTCAAGCTTCTGAATAATGTGTGCAGCCACACGGTCTCGTTCTGACTTCAGCGCGTTGGAAAGCATCAATGCGCGTTCAAGCAGGTAGTGAGCGCTGAGCCAGCCGTCAGGCGTGAGTAGGATGTCAGATGACTCCAAGTAGGCATCGATCGCGACTCGAGCATAATCGTGGTGGCGTCGTCGAACGTAGAGAACGTCAGCGACGCGCGCGCGCAATTCGGGGCTTCTGATTTCCGTGTAGACCTCGGTCAAGAAGCTGAGCTCCTCCTCATTTAAGTCTTCAATCGATGCCGTTCGTCGATCATGGAATACGGCACGCGGATGAAACGGCGTACGTCCGTCGTCTGCCCTCAGCCCATACGAGCAGATCACCGAGAACAGCTCCAAGATCCATGCAATGTCGCGGTCGCCGTTCTTCAAGTACTGATGCGAGGCGCTATCCAGCAGTCCAGAAAAGCAAAAACACGTCTGTTCGTGTCCTTCCAAAATTCGACCCAGTTCTAGACGAGCGAAATCCTTCTTCGTGGCCGCGCACATGAACTTCCAGTATGTCCTGAGATGTTCCAGCGCACACGAACCACGATTGGTGTCAGATCTCTACAACCCGCTCAGCAAGCGTATTCGCGGGATCGCATCCTTCATCCGTGCATCAAGTGGGCGACGAATGAATGAGTTCGCCCCTTTCAACGATTCGACGGGCGTTAGCGACATCAGTTCTTCCATTGCTTTGAGCACACAAGGAAGCACCCGCTCTACGAACGTCCCTATGTCGATCAGGTACACCGAAGCGTCGACCTGCTCCAATTCCCAAGCGTCTCGCCCCCCGAGCCGGTCGAAAGCAAGGAGGAGGGTGGGCGTGTCGTCCGGCGGTAATAGCAAGCGATGGTCTATCCGGTCGGACGGATCTCGGAGTACGCCAACCGAGGACAATCCTTCGGCGTGGATCCAGTTTCGCAGTAGGAAGATCAGCTCCAGCGCATCCCGATGTGGACTTTCGGCGGCAACTGACTGCGCGAGCGTCGGAGCCTTCACTGCAAGCTCTTGCAGCCAGCCGTTCTTCTTTTGATCGCGCCAGTTCGCGCGTCGCGCGGATCCATTCATCTCATAGACTGCGTGAACGATACGAGCGATCGCATCGAACGCGCCTGCGAGCGAATAGAGGAACGAGTCCAGATAAAAAAGCGCGCCGTCATCAAGTTGAGTGCTCGGCAGCAAGAGCTGTTCGTGTATTCGGTCCCGTGCGTAAAGAGCTCGTTCGACGCGAAGCCGAACGCTCCATGCGAGCTTCAGTGGCGAGGAAAGAAATGAGTTTTCGAGATCGGGACAGATCGCGATCCAACGCTCCAAGGCAGGGAGAAGATCACCAGCCAGCAGGGCATAGAACCCTTCCTTTCCGTACGTTGCGGTGAAGCCACCGCTGTGGAAGTACGCAAAGTCACAACGCAAACGTAAGAACAGTCCTGCGATCGCGACCGCCTCCGCCGGGTGCATGATGTTCGCGCCGGCGTAAATGCCGTCGCTCGCCATGCTGTGAAGCTCAGGCGCGGATGTCACGAAGGCATCGGCGCCGCAAAGCTCCGCGTGATCAACGAGAAGAATTCGCTGAGCTAGCGCAGCCGTGTCGGTACCCGACCTTGCATAGCGGTTCGCGAGCTGAATCTTCTGCGATGCATAACGAACCGCCGTCTCGCCGGATGTACGAGTGCCGAGACGCAACACCGTGGCGACGTCATTCGGATAAGGGCCAGCTACTTTCTTCACCTCGAGGCGAGGGTCGGCGTCCAACGCAGTTGTTGAAACCTCGATCAGCGGATGACCGATGAGATCTCGGATAATCGACGACGCAAGATCCTCGGTGCTTAGAGACGCATCATCGATGAACAGCTTCAGGTTCCGCTCTTCACGCCCTCGCTCAAAGGGCGAGACGACGCGGCGTGCCCATCCAGCAGTTCGTCGCGAAGCTACAATCTGGGGAATCACACTGCCTCCCTACGATCACGTTCGGCAAACTTGTTGAGACTTCCGGAACGCTAGTGTGGCGAGCTGCTGGGTTTGAGCAAGGCGGTTTCGTCGTCAGGCCAGAGATCGTCAATGCCAAGGCGAAAACGATGGCTGTGTAAGCCCGTGCGAGTGCGAGCATCGTACAAGGCTAGAAAATCCGCGTCGGCGCCGTAGCTGGTAACCAACTCACGTCCGATTTTCCATGCGAGCGCCTCCTCACTCAGGATGCGGGCCCGATCGTCATCGTCTAGACGTTCAAGGAGCCACGCACGGGGATCACCGTCCGCGTCGTTGGCTTCGTCCGTGATCTCGGTTCGCTTGCGTGCCGTAGCTTCGTAGCTCAACCAAACGTTTCGGTCGGTCCGTCCGTTGAAAGACGCGAGGTGGCCGTATTCGTGCGCCAGCGTCGTAAGTTCCGCGGCTAGATCGGGTTGCGACACGCCGGATGGCGGATCGATCGTGCGCGTCGGCGTTTCGGGCGGCTCTTTATGGTGCCGACGGATGAGCGTGATGTACGGCTTCTGGACATGCGGATCGTCGAAGCGGGAGACGAAGTATCCCGCCTCTCCTGTGAAGCTCCACTCGCTGTAGTGGACCCACGCCCCTTCCTGTTCCGCTCGACGCCACACCCGCTCGTAGACGTTCCACGTGTCGTCGTCCGTCATCCGGTCAGGTTCACATGGCTGCGATGCGCAGAACATCGCGATACCTGGAAACTGGGTCCTAGGCGGGTCCTAGGACCCAGTCATTTCCGAAAAGTTGTGGCTGGAGGCAGGATTGAACTGCCGACCAAGGGCTTATGAGACCCCTGCTCTACCACTGAGCTACCCAGCCGTTTCGCGCGAGAACCTAATGGGTTCGGTCGATCCTGGCAAGCCCGATCGTAGCGCGATCGACGTTTACGCGGTAATGTGCGGACCAATTCGGGGATCGTCTAACGGCAGGACAGGAGTTTTTGGTGCTCCTTATCAAGGTTCGAATCCTTGTCCCCGAACGAAGGAACTTGCTGAATGAAACTGGATAAGAGCACGGCCCTGTTCTTCGCGACGAAGATCGATTCCAAGCTGCGTGAAGGCCTCGCTCTTTCCAAGCCCGGCGACAAGAAGTACTTCGATGGCTCCAGCGAAGAATTTCTGCGGGTGATGGAGATCGGTGACGAGAAGGATCGGGAACGCTGGATCGGCAAGGTGATCAAGGCGGGGCCCGCCGTCACCGAGGTGGACGATATTCAGCGCAACATCCTGTCGATCTTGCGGCGCGTAGCGCCGAACGCGCGGATTCCGGCAAGCGCCGTGAAGATCTTCGTGCTGCAAGGCTCGACCGTTGGCACGTCGCAAGTGATCGACGACGAGCCGGATGAAGCCGAAGAGGCCGGTTCGTCCGGCCCGTACATCACGTACTAAGCGCGAGTAGCGGATCGCCGGCGTTCACGTCGGCGCCATCGGCCACGAGGAGCTCGGTCACTTTCACGCGCGGCCCCGCGTAGGTCACGCGGTTGAACGTCTTCATCACTTCGAGCAGGCAGACCGTCATGCCCGGCGCGAGCTCCGCACCGACCGTGACGAACGGCGGTTTGTCCGGCGAGCTACGCGAGTAGTAACGACCACTCGTCGGCGCGCGGAACACGGGACCGGTGACGGCGTGCGCGGCTTCTTCGTCCACCGCAACAGCACCACCGATTTCGGCGGCGCCGATCGTCAACAACACGTCGCCATAACCGACCGCGCGTTGCGCATCGGCGGTGGCGACGAGCTTCGCGACACCACGAACCTTCGGCGCGACGACTGGTAGCACGCGTCCCAACACGGTCAGCTCGCCGATCACGTCACCCGCGACCACGAGATGATCGGCGGCGACGGTGACGCGAAACCAACCCGGTTGCGGCGCACGCAATTCGTTTTCGTGAAGCAGCGCGGTGATCATTTCGAGAGCACCTCGAGATCGTGCATGGACCAGATCCGCGGATTCTTGATCCGCCGCGAGCCAGTGTTTTGATACGTCATCTCGACGAGCGCCGCGAGATAGGCGCGCAACTCGCCGAGCTCGACGATCTCGTCGGTGTCCATCTGACGTGCGGAGACGAATGGATCCATGTCGCGCTCGATTCGCGCTTCGGTATCGCGCATGCCGGCCGCGATCTTGTCGCGCTCGGCCGGATCGGTCGCCATGATCTGGAAATCGTCGTCGAGCTTCGTGTTGAAGGCGGCGATCGCGAGCGTGCGGCCTTCCATCACGGATTGGCGCGCGTAGCTGGTCGAGAGCTGGACGATCGGATCGTACGGCAGGCCACTCATCGCGTAGTAGCCGGCGCCACTCGCTTTGCGGAGCAGCACGGTGAACATCGGCGTCGCGTTCGTCGAGTTCGTGTAGATCAGCGAGCTGCCGTACGCGAGCAGGCCCAGCGCTTCGGCCTCGGTGCCGATGTCGAAGCCCGAGATGTCTTGGAGCCAGATCAGCGGGATGCCGTCGTCGTTACACGCGCGCGAGAACGCGCTGATCTTCGCGATGCCTTGCTTGTAGAGGATGCCCGACGGATGGCGGCGGCCTGGATGTTCCGGATCCTCGACGAGACCTTGGCGATTGATCACGAAGCCGGCGTAGAGGCCGTTGACGCGACCGACGCCGCAGATCATTTCTTCGCCGACGTTCGGCAGGACTTCCCAGAACAGCGATTGATCGGTGAGGCGCGCGAGGACTTGGTACGCGTCGTACGCCTCGCGATGATCGCTCGGGATCAGTGCCGCCAATTCTCCGCTGGCGAAGCGCGGATCGATCGGACCGAGATCGCCGCGATAGAAGTCCGCACCGCTCGAGGGCAGGCGCGCGACATCGCGACGGATCGAGATCAACAGCGTCTCGTCGTCCGGAACCCGGACATCTGCGCAGCCGGAGCGATGGACATGGACTTCGGGCCCACCGATATCGAGCGACGTCAGCTTCTGCGACTTCGCACCTTTGATCAGCGCCGCGCCCGCGATCACCATGTACGCCTGCTCGGTCATGTACACGCGATCCGAGATGATCGGCATGTAGCCGCCACCCGCGATGCAGTCACCGAACACGCCCGCGATCTGCGGCACGCCCGCCGCCGACAATAGCGAGTTCATCTTGAAGATGTGACCCGCGCCGAGCCCGCCCGGAAAGCTCTTGCTCTGCTCCGGCAGGAACAGGCCACTGCAATCGACGAGGTAGACCGTCGGAATGCGCAGCTTCAGCGCCATGGTTTGCGCGCGCTCGATCTTCTCCGGCGTGCGCGGCCACCACGCGCCCGATGCGACGGTGTTGTCGTTCGCGATCACCATGCACCAGCGGCCTTCGATCCGCGCGAACGCGGTCACCACGCCGGCGCCCGGCGACTTCTGATCGCCCGGGAACACCTCGCCGTAGTTGACGAACGTGCCGACCTCGAACGGGCGCGTGCCCGGATCGATCAAGCGCGCGAGGCGTTCGCGTGCGGTGAGCTTGCCCTTCTTGTGGACGCGCTCGATGTATTGCGCGCCCCACCCATCGTGAACTTCGGTGCGGCGCGATCGCAGCTTGTCTTCGAGCACGGCCAAGGCGGCGCGTTGTTCGGAGGCAGTTCGATCGTCGACGAGCGAACCGAGCGCATCCCCGATCGGGATCAACGGCACGAACGACATGTGTGCCGGCGAACATAGATCGGGCGCGCGGCCGGAACGTTACTAAGCCTATGAAAACCCTCCTCGCGTTGACGATTTTTTGTGCGACCGCCGCCGCCGCGCCGACAAGCCCATCGCTCACCATCACCCATGTGGCGGCCGGGACCTACGGCATCCAGAAAGCCGGTGAAGACGCCGGCCCCGCCTACGTGTTCGTGAAGGTCACATCCGACAAACCGGCGGACCTCAAATTCACAACGGTCTACGGCGAGCTCGGCACCGGCCACCGCTGCGCGTCGATGACAAAGCTCGATCGGATCGCGATCGTCAAAGATCAGAGCCTCCGCCTCGACGCCGACAAAGGCGTGCCCTACGTCGGCCACGTCGGCAAAGGCGACACCTTGATCCGGATCGACGCCGTGATGGATCACCAGTGCAGCCATCAAAAGAACATCGCGCCGACGTTCACCGTCGAATTCGGCACCGTGAAGGCGACCCGCGCGATCGACGAAGTCCTGCCGTCCTAGATCAGGAACGACAGCACGATCGCGACGATGCATCCGATGATCGCGAGCGCGACCGCGACTACCAACACGCTCACGACGAACCGCCCGAAGCCGGACATCGTCTGGTAGGCGTTGGCCAGATCGCCCATCGATCGTCCGGTGATCAACTGCGCCGACCCGATCAGCGTCGTGAACAGCGGCACGATGAGCGGCACGACCCAAATCGGCGAGTACTGGGTCTTCTGCACGAGCACGTTGCCTTGCGTGTATTCGCTATAGCGCGGCCGCAGCAGGCCCACGCGCTCGAGTAGCACCAACACGCCGACGAGCGCCACGCCGAGTGCGAGCCCGCCGACGATCAGCAGCGCCCCGCGTTTCCGCCGCGCCGCGAACGGCGACGGTCCACCATCCCGCGCGACCGCCGTGGGTATCGATTCTCGAGCCACGCGCAATTCTACCTTGATTCGCACGCGCACGTTTGGTAACCAAACAGTTACGCGAATGCGCGCCGACCACGATGTCTTCAAGGCGATCGCCGATCCGACCCGCCGTGCGATCCTGGACCGTTTGCGCGTCGGGCCCACGCCCGTGAACGAGCTCGCCGCGGACTTCGAGATCACGCGCCCCGCGATCTCGAAGCATCTGCGCGTGCTCCGCGAGAGCCGCCTGGTTACCGAACAACAGGTCGGCCGCGAGCGCTTGTACGCGCTCAACCCCGCCCCACTCGCGAAAGCCGCCGCGTGGTTGGAGGGCTACCGCAGCTTCTGGCAACGCAACTTGGACGGCCTCAAGCGCTACTTGGAGGACAAATGAAGACGACCGCGATCGCCGACGTCACCGAAGGCACGATCCTCGCTCGCGTCGAGATCGAAGCTCCGATCGAACGCGTATGGAAAGCGATCACGACCGAAGAGCTCGCGAAATGGTGGGGCGCCGACGGCATGTACCGGACAACCAAGCACACCGTCGATCTGCGCGCCGGCGGCCGCTATCGCTCCGACGGCATGGGAGAGCACGGCCCGTTTCATGTCGAAGGCTCGATCCTCGAAGTCGAACCACCACGCCGCCTCGTCCAGACCTGGGAACCCTCGTGGTCGCAACAACCACCCACCACCGTGACGTGGATGCTCGAGCCGATCACGACCGGCACTCGCCTCACTCTGCGCCACACCGGCTTCACGGATGGCGCAGCGTGCGGCGACCACGCCACTGGATGGGAACGCGTGCTCGCGTGGCTAGGTGGTTACACGTCCGTGCCGAAGAAGTACTGGCAAGCGCGCCTCCTGCCACCGCGCCCCACGTTCATGCTCGACATGACGCCGGACGAACGCGCGTTGATGGGCGCGCACTCGCAGTACTGGCGCGGCCGCCTCGCCGAAGGCATCGCGATCGCGTTCGGCCCGGTTGCAGGACCGACGGGCGGCTACGGCCTCGGTCTGTTCCAAGCGTCCGACGAAGCGGCACTCGTCGCACTGCAAGCCGAGGATCCGGTGATCAAGGCGAACGTCGGGTTCCGCTACGAGAACGCGCCGATGGCCGCACTCGTGTACTAACGCGGCAACGAATCGCGCTCGGTCCGCGTACCGATCCACGTCTCGATGTGGACGATCGAATCGATCCCGTCTTCGACCTGCCCCAACACCTCGGGCGCCTTCATGTCACCGAAGTAGTGATGCACGGTGATCTTGTCACCGGTGACCGGCGTATACGAGAACGATGCGGACGGCGCATCCGTCGCATCTTCGCTGACGAAGTCCTTGTTCGGCGGCTTCTTCGACGCGAACAACTGATCGATCGCATCGACCTGTTGCGGCGACAACGTGCCCTTCGCCGCACCCTTCGTCTTCACGAAATCCTCGCCGAGATACTCGAGCGCACCATCGCGATAGACCGTGATCGAATACGCCGGGCACGTGCCATAGCAGACCGTACGTCCGAAGTTCAGCATCACCGTGTGCGGTGCTGGAGGCGGCGGCTTCACGACATCGACCTTCGGCGGCGGTGTCTTGGTTCCGGCATCACACGCGACCAACAACACCACGAGCCCGAGGGTGCGCATCCCAAAGTGTAAACCGCGTTTCATCGAGTGCTAGTCCGCTCTTTCTCGGCTGCCTGGCGCTCGGCTTCGGTCCCGATGTACTTCTCGATCCCGATGATTCGATCGATTCCGTCTTCGATCGCCTTCAGCCCGGCCGGCGACGATTGATCACCGAAGTAGTGCTGCACGCTGGTCAACGCACCTTGCGGCGACGCATACGCGAATTGCGCCGACGCATCGTCCGTGACGTCGTATCGCACGAAGTCCTTGCTCGGAATCGGATGCGTCGCGAACAGATGATCGAGCTGATCGAGCTGCGCATCGGTCAGCGTGCCCGTCACTTCGCCCTGCGTCTTCACGAACATCGTGCCGACGACCGACACCTGGCCATCGCGAAACACGCGTACCGAGTAGATCGGGCACGACCCGTAACAACCACCACGCGCGAACGTCAGCATCGTGGTGTGCGCGCCGTACGTCGCCGGCGATGGCGCATCGCACGCCATCAGCAACACGAGCAGCCACTTCATATCGGCTTCAACACCGCGAGCCGTCCGAGCTGCTCGGTATAGGAGTACGCCGTGCGCGCGCCCTCGACGAAGAATCCGGTGAAGCCGCTATGCCCCAACCGCTGCACCGGCACCGGCCACGCGTTCATGCGCACGCCGTGCATGTCGGTGCCTTTGATCTCGATCGGGAACCGCGTCGTTCGCAAGATGATCGCATCCGGCTCGGCCATCCACCCGCACACCTCTTCGAACGTGAGCGTGCCGACCGATGTGATCACGGCCGTCGCCAGCTCCATGACGAGCAGCTGATCCTTCCAACGAAACGCACACCGCGTGCGCCCGGGATCCAGCACGAACGGCCCGTGTGCATCCGCGAGCAGCTTGGGATCGTGATGGGGTCCGACCCGATACAACCGATCACCGACGATCACGAGCATCTCGTCGTCGGAGATCCAGCGCCCGAACGTCACGTGTCCGGGTGTGGCGATCACCTGCTCCGCGAACGTCCCGAGATTCGGCTCTCGAACGTGAAGCTGCCCCTCCTCGAGCTGCACCGCGACCTGCTTGTTCGGCGCCATCGCGATCACGCGACCATCCACCTGCGTGGGCTCGGCGGTGCCGTCGTAATCGACGATGTAGCCGTGATCTTCTTCGTTGACCAACACCGTCGAGCCAACCAACTCCATCACCTGCGCCGACTCGGTTTGCCCGATCGCGCGATCGCCGGCGAACGCTCGCCCACAGCGATGATCGAGCGAGACCAAGATCCGCCCATCCGCCGCCACGTCCTGCAACCGGACGTTCTGCTCGACCGCAAGCGGCACGTGCGTCACCGCGCCGCCGACCGTCACCGAATAGAGCTCCTCGCGGCCGTGCTTCGCCGCCGAGAAATACAGCGACTGACTTTCGTCGGCCCATGCGAGCCCCGTGATCTCGCTCCACTGATTCGTCAGGATGTGCTCGCCATTGCTGCGCAGGTCGTACAACACGACCTCGTCACCTTCACGCACGAACGCCAGCCACCGGTTGTTGCGCGACATCCGCACGTGACCGAGCCATCGCTTGTCCTGCACGCGGACCACGCTCGCCGGTGCGTTGATCTGATAGCCCTTCGCCGTCCTCGACGTGAACGCGACCCAATCGTCATCGCCTGCATCGCCATCCTGCACGCCGATCTGGACCGACGCGGGCTGCGACTCGACGGGCAGCTCGATCATCTTTCCCGTCGGCGCCATCCCTCCGAACTGCAAGTCGATGTTGACCAGCAGCTTGTCCTTCTTCGACACCGCGACGATGTCCGACGCCAGATCCGCGCGATCGCTCGCCGCCGAGATTTCGCGCCAGATCGTGGGCAGCTCTTCACCGCCCGGGATTTGCCACACGCGGCTGCCTTGCTCGCCCCACGCCGCGCCATAGACGATGCCGAACCGCCCGCGAAAGCGCGCCGTGTAGATCCGGCCGAGCCGCTCCGTCAGCATATCGATTTGATACGCCGACGAAATCTTCTCGACCGCTCGCCCGCGCCGCCCGACGACGAACCCCGCGAGCACACCTACCAGTCCGATCCCACCACCCAAGAACCGCCGGCGCGAGAGCCGCGTCGCATCACGCAGTGCGTGTACCGCGATCAGGTCCGGATCGGCGCTCACATTGCGGATAGACACCGCACGCGCGACCCGGTTGCGGGAATCTACGCGAGCACGGCCTTCGCGATCACGAGCACTTCATGTGGGTCTTCGCCGTCCTCGATCTTGCCGGCGAGCGTGATCGTGACTTGCGTGCCCTCGATATGGATCGGGCCACCCGTGGTCACCAGCACGCCGACCGCACTCCGCACGTCGTCGTCGAGAAACGCCTTCGTTTCATCCGGCGTATCGGTCGAGATGTAGATCTCGTCGTCGAAGTGCGGATCGCCGGTTTGCAGCTCCTTCTTGAAGATCTTGACGAGCTTCTTGCCCACGCTCTCCGTCGAGAACGTGGCCTTGACCTTCGCCGGCTTTGGCAGCGTCAACGTGAGTTGCGTCGATTCCTTCGACGACAACTCCATCCCGTTGATGTTCGTGCTGTTGGTTTGGTGTGACCGCTTGACCTGGATCCCTAACGTCCCTAGCTCCGACATCCCCTAACTATGAATCAAAACGCGCCCATCTTGCGCGCCGGTGCCGCGAGTCCTTCGATCGTCGTGATCAGCTGGTCGCCCGCCTTGATGTCGCCCTCGAGCAGTTGCGTTTGCGAGCCGTCCGTGAGGCCGAGCTTGACCATCGCCATCTGCGGTTTGCCGTCGACGAGCTTCCACAACATCTTGCGATCCGAGGCCGGCATCTTCGGCCCACCACCGCCCATCATGTCCGGCGGCGGCGGCATGCCACCGGTCGGCGCCGCCGAGAATGCACCCTTCATATCCTTCGACATCGGGCCACCCCGCGGACCACCCGACGCCTCCATCAACGCCATGATCTGATCGCGCGTCGGCTTGAACCGCAGCGCGCCGTTCGGAATCTTCACGACGTTATCGACCTTATCGAGGACGAACGTGCAGTTCGCCGTCATGCCCGGGCGCAGCAGCTTGTCCTTGTTCGCGACATCGATCACCGCATCGTACGTGACGACACCCGATGTCGTCGTCGGCGAGTTGCGCACCTGCCGGACCACGCCGTCGAAGTTCATGCCCGGTTGCGAATCGACGGTGAACGTCGCCTTCATCCCATCCTTCAACCGACCGACATCGCCTTCGGTCACCGCGGTATCGATCTGCATGAACGAGAGGTCTGCGGCGATCGTGAACAAGGTCGGCGCCGAGAACGACGACTGCACGGTCTGGCCGAGGTCGTACGACCGCGTCAGCACCACGCCATCGATCGGCGAATAGATCGTGGCGTAGCCGAGGTTCGTGCGCGCTTGCGACAGGTTCGCGGCCGCTTGGCTGACGCTCGCCTTCGCGGCGGCGAGTGCGGCGATCGCGGTATCGCGCGTGAGCTCGAAGCCTTCGACCGTGGTCGCCGCGACGAGCGACTGATCCTGCAGACCCTTTTGCCGATCGTACTGGCGCTTCGCATCGCCGACGGCAACGTCCGCCTTCTTCTGATTCGCGACCGCCAGATCGTACGCGGCTTGCGCCTGATCGATCTGCGCGCGCAAGAGGCTCTCGTCGAGCTTCGCGAGCACTTGGCCCTTCTTCACCGGATCGTTGTAATCGGCATGGAGCTCGACCACGCGACCCGAGACCTGCGCGCCGACCTGCACCGTCACCTTCGCGGACAGCGTTCCCGCCGCCGTGACCTGCGCTTGGATCGTGCCGGTGGTCGCTGTCACCGTCGAATAGGTCGGCCCGGTGGCCTTCTTCGCCCACGGCTTCCAGAACCACAAACCAACAGCTAGCCCGGCGAGGATGCCGAGCACGATCAAGCGTTTCACCACGGTCACACCGTAACCACGGCGGGGCGCAGATCCGCACTCCTGAAATGCCCCGAAATAGTTATGCGCGCTTCTTTTTCGCGTCCCTACCAGCTTTTACGAGGGCATCGCGCAGGACGAACTCGATCTGCGAGTTGAGCGAGCGCAAGTCGTCCGCGGCCCACTTCTGAAGCGCGTCCAGAACGGCCGGATCGATACGTAACAGGAAGGGCTTTCTCTCGGGCACTAGTACAACGTGCCGGCGTTCACCACCGGCTGGGTCGCTCGCTCGCCGCACAATACGACGAGCAGGTTCGAGACCATCGCCGCCTTGCGCTCGGTATCGAGCTCGACGATGCCGCGCTTCGCGAGTTGATCGAGCGCCATCTCGACCATCGACACCGCGCCTTCGACGATCCGCGTCCGCGCCGCGATGATCGCGCCCGCTTGTTGCCGCTGCAGCATCGCCTGCGCGATCTCCGGCGAATACGCGAGGTGCGCGATCCGCGCGTCGACGACTTCGACACCCGCTTGCGCGATCTTGTCGTTCACTTCTTTGCGGAGGAGCTCCGCCACCTGATCGCTGTGACCGCGCAGGCTGATCATCGAGTCGTCGTGGCCATCGTACGGATGGTGCATCGCGAGGTTGCGGAGCGCGGTCTCCGCTTGGATCTGCACGAACGACGTGAAGTTCTCGACATCGAACATCGCTTGCGCCGTATCGACGACGCGCCACACGATCACCGCACCGATCTCGATCGGATTACCCTCGATGTCGTTGACCTTGATCTTCGCGGTTTCGAAGTTGCGCGTGCGCAGCGAGATCGGCCGCTTCGTCGCGAACGGATTCGCCCACCGCAGGCCGGAGTCTTTGACCGTGCCGGTGTAGCGACCGAAGAACGTCAACACGCGCGCTTCGTTCGGCCCGATCACGAAGTTGCCCTTCAGGATCAGGATGCCCGCGAACACCATCGCGAACCCGCCGAACAAGTACGGCGCCGGTTGCATCTGGTGATGCGCGATCTGTGCGAACACGGCGGTGGACCCCACCATCAGCCCGATTCCGACGAGGATGCCCAACCAACCACTACTCGAAATCGCCAATCGTTCTTTCATCGCCATGACATCATGGTGATATCACTTTGCTAGCGAGTCAACTGACAGCCGATTTCGCAGGCGGCACGCCCAGTTGCGAAATACTCGCGACCTTTCGGCCCGCCCACCGCACAAGAGGGGATGCGAGTTGTCTTTGCTTTCATCTTGCTCTCATCGGCGTGTTCCGACGATTCCGTCGACTCCGACGAGATGGCACGCCGTGCGTACCTCGGCCTCGATGCA
The DNA here is from genome assembly GCA_047600425.1 of Kofleriaceae bacterium. GTDB lineage: Bacteria > Myxococcota_A > Polyangia > Haliangiales > Haliangiaceae > JABFXX01. Next base: position 2,573,940 of record JASGLC010000001.1, read on the forward strand.
TCCGTCGAGAAGTCGATCACGCTCGGCTTTGCCGGCTTCAACGATGCGACGAGCGCGAACATCCCGACCGAGCAAGACACCGGTGATGCCGCCGGCACATTGGCGATCACGGGCCAAGTCGATCAAGGCGCGTCGTCGAACAAGGGCATGCGCCTCGCGGTCGATATGGTCGGCTACTCCGACGGGCCGTTCGAGATCGATTCCGATCATCACACCTGGACGATCACGTACGACACCGACGCGGCGTCGTTCCCGGCACTCGACATGATGCTGAAGAACATCCCGACCGGCACGATCACCGGCACGTTGATCGGGACGTATCATCTCAGTGGCGATCTGACCGGTGACGTCGACCTCGACCTCACGATCGCGGGCACGTTGCAAGACGCCGGCGGAGGAACCGTGACGCGTGCCGCAGGGACCACGATCACCGGCACAGCAACGCAGGGCGATGGCGTTTACAACGTCTCCGTCACGCTGTAGTTACGAATGTAGTGCGCGGGCTGTTCGCGGTTTGTGTGATGGCGAGCATCGCCTCGGCCGAGCCGCGTGTGATCGTCGCTGATCCGGACGAAGCGCTGCGGACGGCGATCGCAGACATGCTCCGGCCGTGGCTGATCTCCGTCGACGATGCCGCTCCGAAAGATCACGAGGCCGCGATCACCTACGCGATCGAGCATGATGATCGCTACGTGATCTGGCGCGAGCCCGGCGCGCTGGTCGTCCTCGATCGCACGACGAACGAGCAGATGCGCCGCACGCTCGCCGACAAACCGATCGGTCCGATCGAAGCCGCGGCGATCGCACTTTCGATCAAGACGATGCTCCGCCTCGAGCCTGTCGTCGCCACACCACCTCCGCCTCCCGTCATCATCAAACATCCACTACCCGAGCCGCCGATCCTGCGCTTGGCCGTGTCGTCGGGCGCGCGCGCCGAAGAAGGCTTGGACGGCAACGTCGCTCTTCGGTTCGGCGCGAGCTTTTCGATCCGCGCGATCGATGCATGGTGGGTGTTCGCGCAAGGTGATGCCGGCGCCTCGGCCACCGTCGATCAAGCGGGCTTTCGCGGGACCTGGCTCCATTGGTCCGCGCTTGTCGGCGCGAGTTATGGCTGGCAGGCCGGCGCGTGGGAGCTCGCACCATCGCTCGCGATCGGCATCCAACACTCCACGCTCGACGGCACCGAAGATCAGATGGCGCGATCCGAAACCGCGCTGCTCCCCGAGCTCCGCGCCGGGTTCGCGGCTCGGTACCATCTCGATGGCTTCGCGATCGGTCCCGTGATCGCGCTCGAATGGTTGCCGACCACCGATACCTACACGAAGCTCGCGGCACCTACGAAGGTGTTCGAAATCCCGCCGTACGGGGCGTCGTTATCATTAGAGATTTCGACCGCATTTTAAGCTGCGACCTTTTCCAGGCTCTGCCCCACTAGAAGCCGTGGCCGAACCAGCCTTGGATCTGGAGCTCGCTCGTCGCGCCGCGACGGGAGAGCGCGCGGCCCAGCGCGAGCTATTTGCCGCGCAGAAGCAGGGTATCCACCATGCCCTGTTCCGGATCCTCGGCTCCAACCGCGAGATCGAAGACCTGTTGCAGGACTCGTTCGTCGCGATCTTCCGCGCGCTGCCCTCGTTTCGTGGTGAGAGCTCGCTCGCGCGCTGGTGTCAGACGATCGCCACGCGCACCGCATTCGCCGCGATCAGCAAGCGCCGCCCGGTGACGCTCGAGCTCGTCGACGATCTCGCAGCCGATCCGAGCCCGGATCAAGCGCGAGTCGTGCGCGCGCGCCAAGCGATGCGGCGGATCTATCAAGAGCTCGATCGGATCGATGCGAAGCAACGTATCGCATTCGCGCTCGCCGTGATCGATGGCCGCTCGCTCGCCGAAACCGCCGCGCTCACCGACAGCTCCGTGCTCGCGGTGAAGACGCGCGTCTGGCGCGCTCGCAAAGAACTACTCCGGCGTGCCGCGAAGGACACGTTGCTCGCCGGCTATCTGACCGACCTAGGAGGTGACGCGTGACACCCGTCGATCCGTTGAACGACGCCGCCTGGGCTCGTGTCGAGAAGAACGTGTGGACCACGCTCGACGCGATGCCGGACGCGGCGCCGACTCCGCCCAAGCGCAGTCGCACGTGGCTGCTCGCAATTCCTGCCGTTGCGGTCGCCGCGATCCTCGCGTTCGTGTTGTGGCCGTCGCACACGCCGCCGGCGTACGCACGCATCACGTCCGAAGCCGCACCGTCGACGGTTGCCCTCGCCGACGCGCACATCACGCTCGAGCCGTACAGCGCGATCGTGACCGAGCCCTCACACACGCTCGTCGAGTCCGGCGCGGCATGGTTCGATGTCGAGCCGCGCACTGGTCGCGCGCCGTTTGTCGTCGTCGCCGGCGATGTTCGCGTTCGCGTGATCGGAACGCACTTCCGGGTGGCGCGCTCGGCCGAAGTCGTCGAGGTGTCGGTCGAGCGTGGCCTCGTCGAGATCGGCTATCACGGCGATACCGTCCAGCTCGGACGCGGTGGCCACTGGTCGACCGAGACGATCGCGACCGTGCTTCCGGACCCGACGCCGACGACTCCGATCACACCCGTGCCGCCGACCGTGCCGACGCCTCCCGTCGTCACGCCACCGCCACCTGCGATCGATCACGACGCGCATCGCTTTGCGGAGCTGACGAAGCTCGAACCGAGTGACCCGACGCGCGCGATGGCCGGATATCTCGAGCTGTCGAAGAAGTCCGGCACGTGGGCCGCCGTGTCGTTGTTCGCGGCCGCACGCCTCGCCGTCGATCGCCACGATCCGCGCGCGACCTCACTACTGCAGATCTATCTCAAACGGTTTCCGCGCGGCGCGAATGCCGCCGATGCCCAAGATCTCTTGAACCGCCTGCAAGGAGCTGCTCGATGAAGCACGCACTACTCGCCATGTTCCTGATCGCCTGCGGTGGCCACCACGGTTCCGGTGACGACAGCGACGGAGGCACCGTTGCTGACGCGCCGATTATTTTGATCGATGCACCGCCGTTCGGCGGGATGTGCACGCCGGGCGGGCCACAGTGCTCGAACTGCATCGACGACGACGGCGACGGCAAGATCGACGGCTTCGATCCCGAGTGCACGGGCGCGTTCGATAACGACGAGAGCTCGTTCGCGACCGGGATCCCCGGCGACAACAAAGACACGATCAATCAAGACTGCTTCTTCGACGGAGATTCCGGCGCCGGCAACGACGGTTGCAACCAGCACGTGTGCTGCCTCTTGGGCGCGACCACGAAAGCCGAGTGCGTGACGGACCTCCAAGGGCTCGTCAACAATCCCGATCAAGAGGGCAACAAGTACGACGTGACGATGTGCTTCCCGCCGCTCGGCACCGCGACGATCCCGCCGAAGTGCACGATGGTCTGCGAAGCGATCACGCCGCCGGGCTGCGATTGCTTCGGCTGCTGCACGATCTGCGATCCGGTTTCGAACGACTGCGCCGATGTCGCGATCAATCCGATCGTCTCGCCGAATTGCACGCCCGACAAGATCGACGACCCGACGGCGTGCCCGCGGTGCGTGAAGACGACAGCGTGTGAAGGCCCGAGTTGCGGTGGCGACACGTGCATTCTGTGTCCCGGCGAAGATTCGAGTGATCTCCCCGCGTCGTGCAACGGATCGACGTCCTGCCCGACTGACTACACGGCCTGCCCGAACGGTACTGGTTGTCCTGACGAAACCTATTGTTCGAACGGTTGCTGCATCGGCGTGATTCAGTAAAAAGCTGCCGGAGACTCGGCACCTCAACAGGAGATTCTCCGACGCAAACGAAATCGCATGTAGGTGTGACGATTTAACGTTGCATGAGAATCCGACAGACCAAATAGTGCCTGTCGATGAAGTGTTCCGTTCTTGCTCTGATGTGCGCTTCTGCAGCGTGCTCGCCGAACGACTCTGGCAACACGAACGTTGCTTGTGCGCCGCTCTCGGAGCTCAAGCCGTCGTTTTCCCCGGCTGGATGGACGGGTACCGTCTTCACGATCGTGATGGAGAATCACAGCCGTGGCGACATCCTCGGCAAGAAGGAAGCGCCGTTCATCAACAAGCTCGCAGCGCAAGGCGCGATCGCCGAGGGCTACCACGACTCGTTCATTCATCCGAGCGAAGCGAACTATCTCTGGATGGTCGCGGGCGAGAACTTCGGAATTCTCGACGACGAAGATCCCGCAGCGCACTCGCTTGCGAGTACTTCGCACATCGCCGATCAGCTCGAGATGGCCGGCATCAGCTGGAAGTCCTATCAGGAAGGCATGGGCGATCCGTGCGGCCTGACCTCGCACGGTCGTTACGCGGCGAAGCACGATCCGTTCGTCTACTTCTCGGACGTCAACGGTTGGAACGGCAACAGCTTCGATCCATCGCAGCGCTGCATCGATCACGTGGTCGATTACACCGAGCTCGATAAGGACATCGCCGCCAACACGGTGCCGCGTTACGTGTTCATCACGCCGACGCTCGATCACGACATGCACGATGGCTCGGTCGAAGAAGGCGACGCGTGGCTCGCGAATGAAGTCCCGAAGATCATGGCCACGGACGCGTATCAAAAAGGCGGCGTGATCTTCCTGCTCTGGGATGAAGGCGGCGGTTATCCGGCCGGTGACGATCCGCCGTTCATCGCGATCTCGCCGAACATCAAGGCCGGCTATCACTCGCAGACGGATTACGACACGAGCTCGTACTTGAAGACCGTGCAAGCGATACTCGGCGTCAACTCGCTGCCGTGTGACACGCAAGCGGCGAGCATCACGATGATGGATGACCTGTTCGTGATGCCGATGACGCCGGCGACGACGGTCGCCACGCAGACGTACTGAGTACGCACTGGTACGCGGCGATCCGAGTTAGGCTCGCCGCCATGTCTCGTGTCCCGATCGCTCTGGTGGTTGCGGCGGCGTGCTCGCATTCCGCGCCACCTCCCGCCTGTCCCGAACCACAAACCGCGACGGTGGTCGCGAACTCGCCGACGCCGGAAAACCCGACCACACCGGTCGCGGTTCCGACCGCGGCACCCACGGCGCCGGGACCGTCCGGTTACAACAAGCCGCCGCAGAACGTGCTCGACGTGTTGCACGCGGCAGCATCGCCGCGACCACTTCCGGATCCGACGAGCTCGAAGCTGCTGCTCGTGTCGTACGTGCGGTATCCGTCGATCACGCAGGTGGCCGAGCCGTACTTGAAGCTCGCCGGCGTCCGGTTGGAACCGCGGACGCGCCGCAAGCACGACACCCCCGGTGGTTACGGCGTGGCGCCGTGCGGGCAAACGCTCGCGCTCGTCGATGTCGCGTCGACGAAAGAGATCAAGCTGCAATTGCCGCAAGGCGGTTGCGCCGATGCGTTCTCGTGGTCCGCGGACGGCAAGCACTTCGCGTTCCGCAACACGTCGCACGATGCGGTCGAGCTGTGGGTCGGCGATGGCACCACCGGCGAGACCCATCGCATGGGCACGATGAAGCTCAACCCGATGCTCGGCACGGGTTACTCGTGGCTCGGCGATAACAAGCGCCTGCTCGTGAAGCTCGTGCCGGAGGGCGAAGGCCTGCCGCCCGCGGGCGACGCGAGCTCGGATGGCCCGTCGATCCAAGAGTCGCTCGGCCAATCCGGCGAGTTCAGCACCTACGAAGCGCGCGACGTGCTGAAGAGCAAGCACGACGAAGCGCTGTTCGAGTACTACGCGACGAGCCAGCTCGCGACCGTCGATGTCGCGAGTGGCAAGGTCACGAATCTCGGCAAGCCGGCGATGTACACCGGCGTTGGCCCGTCGCCCGATGGCAAGTACCTGCTCGTCAATCGGATCGCGAAGCCATTCTCGTATGCGGTCACGTATCAACGGTTCGCGTACGACGTCGAGGTCTGGGACGCGAACAGTGGCGCGCTGACGAAGCAACTCGCGAAGCTGCCGATCGCGGATCACGTTCCGGTCCAAGGCGTGCCGACCGGACCGCGTGACTTCGATTGGCGCTCCACCGAAGGTGCGCAGCTCGTGTGGGCCGAAGCGCTCGACGGCGGCGATTGGAATCAAAAGGTCCCGAACCGCGACAAGATCCTGACGCTGTCGGCACCGTTCACGGCGCAACCGACCGAGCTGGCGAAGACCGAACAGCGCTTCGCCGGTTACACGTGGAGTGAAGATCGCAAGGTCGCGCTCCTCACCGACGACGACGAGAACAAGCACTGGACGCGCACCTGGATCGTGAATGTCGACGATCCGAAGGGAAAGCCGAACCTCCTCTGGGATCACTCGACCGACGAGAAGTACAAGGATCCGGGCAACCCGGTCATGAAGCGTCTCGCGAACGGCGAGTACGTGATGCGCCAGGAAGGCAACACGATCTATCTCGACGGTGAAGGCGCCACGCCGACCGGTGATCACCCGTTCCTCGACAAGCTCGATCTCTCGACGAAGAAGTCCGAGCGGTTGTTCGTCGCCGGCAACGACGCGATCGAATACTTCTTCGCGTTCGCCACGGATGGCACGAAGCGGTTCCTGACGTGGAAGCAATCGCCGGTGCAACCGCCGAACGCGTTCATGCACACGGTAGGCGCGGCCGATGCGCAACCGGTCACGCACATTCCGGATCCGACGCCGGAGGTGCGCAAGATCAAGAAGAAGCTGATCAAGTACAAGCGCAAGGACGGCGTCGAGCTGTCGTTCACGCTGTACACGCCGCCGAACTACGTCGAGGGAACGAAGGTCCCGGCGATCCTCTACGCGTATCCGCTCGACTATGCGAACGCGGCGCAAGCCGGTCAGGTCAGCGGCAGCGATCTCGTGTTCGACGTGATCACGGACTATCGCCTGCTCCTGCTCTCGGGCTACGCGATCATCGACAACGCGGCGTTCCCGATCGTCGGCGATCCGAAGAAGGCGTACGACACCTACGAAGAGCAGCTCGAGATGGACGCGCAAGCCGCTGTCGACACCGCGGTGAAGACCGGCGTGGTCGATCGCGATCGCATCGCCGTCACGGGCCACAGCCACGGCGCGCTCATGACCGCGAACCTGATCGCGCATACCACGCTGTTCAAGGCCGGCGCGGCGACGAGTGGCTCGTACAACAAGACGCTCACGCCGTTCGGGTTCCAGAGCGAACGGCGCAGCGTGTGGAAGGCGCCCGACGTCTATAAGAAAGTTTCGCCGTTCTTCTTCGCCGACAAGATCAAGCTCCCGCTCCTGATCGTGCACGGCATGGAGGATGCGAATCCCGGCACCACGCCGCTCCAAGCGGAGAAGCTGTTCGAAGCGATCCGCGGCAACGGTGGCACCGCGCGTCTCGTGATGCTGCCGCACGAGCCGCACTGGTACTCGGCGATGGAATCGAACGAGCAGCTCGCTTACGAGGAGCTGGCGTGGTTCGACAAGTACGTGAAGAACTGGACGCCGGAAACCAAGAAGCCGTCAGTCACTGGCCAGCGGTAGCGTCACGCGAAACGTCGTGCCCGCGCCGACGACGGACTTCACGTCGATCGCGCCGCGGTGACGACGGATCGTGGAGTGGATCATCGCGAGGCCGAGGCCGGTCCCCTTGTCGCGCGTCTTCGTCGTGAAGAACGGCTCGAACGCGCGCTGCATCGTGGCTTCGTCCATGCCGCAACCGTTATCGGTGACCGTGATCTCGACGGCGCCACCCGGCTGCATCTGATACGCGAGCGCGAGATCCGCGTTCAGCACCACGTCGCGCGCCGCGATCACGAGGCGACCGCCCTTCGGCATCGCATCGACGGCATTGATACAGAGGTTGAGCAGCGCCTGATGGAGCTCGTCGTACGAGCCGTGCGCGTGCAGATGCGACGGCACCTTGACGATGATCTCGAGCGGGCCTTGACTGCGTTTGCGCGCCATCGACGCGGTGCGCGTACACAACTCTTCGAGTGGCACCGCGACGAACGGCACCGCATCCGCACGTCCGAGGCGGAGCAAGCGGCGCGCGAGTGCGGTCGCATCGGCAGCGGCCGCGCGAATCTCTTCGAGGCCGCGTGCACCCTCACCACCGGGCGCGAGCTCGTCGTTGACGATCTCGATGTTCCCGAGGATCGCGGCGAGCGCGTTGTTGAAGTCATGTGCGATGCCACCGGCGAGCGTGGCCATCGCCTCGAGCCGTTGCATGCGCGCGACGCGTTCGGCGAGCTCGTCGTGTTGGGCGAGCACGAGCACGGTGCGGCCGATCTGGATGCGATCGCCGATCGTGACCTGCGTCGGGCCCTTGATCCGCACGCCGTTCAGGAGCGTGCCGTTCGAGCTGTTGAGGTCCTCGATCACGTAGCCGAGTGGAACCGCATCGAACTTCGCGTGGCGGCGCGAGACTTCGCTCTCGGCGATCACGATGTCGACCTTGTCGCGGCCGATCACCATCGTGCGCAGGCCGACCGAGTAGGTCTGACCGACGTCGGCGCCGGACACGCACACCAGCGTCGCCCGCGCTTCACCGCGAATCGTCGCTTGGGCGTCGGCTTTTTTGTCTAACGGTCGGTTGAGCTCGGTCCCGACTCGTTCCCACGGTATCGCCACGCGTCATGAATCGGACGGTACCCACGACCCATGAGGTAGCGGTCGGGTTCCAGCAGGCCTGTAAAGGTGTAGCAGTTATTACAGTCTGGACTGACTGTTTTCGCGGTACAACCCCGCCATGGACTTCGCACTCGATGACGACCAGCAGTTGATCGTCGACACCGTGCGCCGCTTCAGCGAACGCGATCTGCGTGGCTGGGCCGCGGATGCCGATCGCGCCGGCGCACCACCGGAGAAATTCGCACACGCCGCGGGCGAGCTCGGCTTGTTCCTCGATGCCGTACCCGCTGAACACGGCGGCCTGCTCGAAGGTGCGTATTCACACACCACGCGAGCTCTGCGTGGCTACGAGCTCGGTCGCGGATGCGCGGCGCTCGCGGCGTTATGCGAATGCAACGTCGAGACGGCGCTCGCCGTCGGAGCGTGGGGTGATGCGGCGACGAAGAAAGCCGTGTTCGAAGCGCTCGGATCCGGCAAGACCGCGCCGTTCGTCAACCTGCGCGGCGGCGGTGCGTTGAACAGCCCGTTCACCGGCAAGTTGCCGGCAACGCCCGGGCTCGCGACGGCATCGCACGTGTTGGTCTATCTCGCCGACGGCAAGCTCGTGCTGTTGGACGCGACGAAGTTGAGGATCAAACCGATCACACCGTCCGGTTGGCGCGCGGCGCAGTGGGCGACCGCCGAAGCCGAAGCCGTGCCCGCGACGTTGCTCAGCGATAACCCGGCACACGGCGCACAAGTGCTCGCATGGGCGCGCGCTTCACTCGCCGCACGTGCGGTCGGCGTGTCGGTCGCCGCGATGGAATACGCCGATGCGTATGGCAAAGAGCGCGTTCAATTCGGTCAACCGATCGGCACGTTCGAATCGTTGATTCGGTTGCGCGACGACGCGCTCACCACCGCCGCCGCCGCACGCCTCCTCGCGTTGCACGCGGCATGGCTGATCGATCGGGGTGCACAAACCGCGAACGACACGGCCTCGCGCGCTCGCGTGATCGCCGGCGATTGCGTGACCCGCGCGACGATCGATGCCGTCCAGATCTTCGGCGGCTACGGTTTCGTCAACGATTATCCCGTCGAGAAATTGATGCGCGATGCCCGCGCGTTCGAGGCCCTTCACGGTAACGAGCGGTTCGACCGCGTCCTCGCACAGAAGGTGGCGTGACATGGACATCTTCCACAACAATCCATTGTTCGCCGGCGTCCGCCAGATGCTCGGCGCGTTCGCCAAGCAACAGATCCGGCCGATCGCGATCAAGCACGATCAAGAAGAGTCGATGCCGTGGGGACTGATGAAGTCCGCCGCGCCGCTCGGCTTGTCGCAAACCGCGCTGATCGATGGCCGCAAGAAGCTCACCGGTGTCGAAGAAGATCCGGATCCGTCGAAGCCGAAATCGCAGGCGCGGCTCGCTGTCGTCGGCAGTGAAGAGCTCGCGTGGGGTTGCGCCGGCATCTGTCTCGCGGTCGGCGGCAGTGGCCTCGCCGCATCGCCGGTCGCGCGGATGGGCAACGACGAGCAGAAGCAGGAGTTTCGCAAGCTGCTCACCGGCGCCGACGAGCACGGTCACATCCACGTCGCCGCGATGGCGCTCTCGGAGCCCGGCACCGGATCCGATATCTCGGGCCTGAAGACCACGGCCGTGAAGGACGGCGACTACTACGTCATTCGCGGATCCAAGCAATGGATCACGAACGGCAAGAGCGCGAACGTCTATGTCGTGTGGGCGCAGACCGATGCGAATATCGGCCGCGCCGGTGTGCGTGGCTTCATCGTCGCGCGCGGCACGCCGGGCCTCGTACCGGGCAAAAAGGAGACGAAGCTCGGGATCCGTGCGTCGGAGACGGCGCAGGTTCACTTCGAAGATGTCCGCGTGCATCGCGACATGATGTTGGGCGTCGGTCAGGAATCGGCGGGCCTCTCGGATACGAAGAAGATGCTCGACTCGACGCGCCCGGTGGTCGCCGCGCAGGCGGTCGGCATCGCGCGCGCGGCGTACGAATTCCTGCTCGAGCGGATCAAGTCGAAGGACGTGGCCGGTACGCCGATGGCGCAGCACCAGCACATCATGTTCGAGCTGGCCGAGATGAACATGGAGATCACGGCGTCGCGGATGCTCGCGCATCGTGCGGCGTGGCTCGCGGATCATCATCTCGAGAACGTCGCCGAGGCGTCGATGGCGAAGGCGCATGCGGCGCGCACGGCGCAAACCGTGACCTCGCGCGCGATGGTGCTGCTCGGTGAAGAAGCACTCGAGCCGGGGCACCCCGTCGAGAAGTGGTATCGCGACGCGAAGATCTACGACATCTTCGAAGGCACCGGTCAGATCCAGCGCCGGATCATCGCGAAGCACCTGACCGGCATCAATCCGACGTAGCGATATCGTCGGCGTGGAACTCGCCGGTCGAGGTCAACATTATCGCATGCGTGATCCGATCGGTCCCCGTGATCGTCCACGTGCCGTTCGCGGTGAGTGCGCAGCCATCGAGCGCGCCGGTGGCGCCACTGCACCATAGCGAATCGAACCGCATCGATCCGGTGTAGTCGAGATCGACGACTTCGAACGGGTGCGCTTGGTTCTGTTGCGAGGCAACCTGCGGGCACGGATCGATCGTCGGATCTTGGACGGTCGCCTCGAGCTGCGTGTTATCGGCGACGACATCGATGCTGTAGCCCGTGTAGCTCTCGAACGCGTTCGTGACCACGAGCTGCAACGCGGCCATGCGCGGACACGCGGGATGCGTGCCGGCGGGAATCACGTTGCCGAAGCCGATGTAGAGCTCCTTCCAATCGGTGTCGTACGTGTAGTAGCGAAAATCGAAGTCCGTCGCGTGGCCGGTCACGCCCGCGTACGTGAAATCGACGGAGCCGGTGAGTTGCCGATAGACCGTGGGAGTCGGCTCGGAATCGTCGACGGTGCTGTAGCCGATGCATCCCGATGCCGCGAGCAAGAACAGGCAAGTCTTCATGCGCTACGTGACTTGCGTGGCAAACCTCGCGTTGCACGGTAAGTTTCGATCGTGAGCAAGGCGTTCACGAAAGAAGACGACGGTGTCCCCGACGCGCCGATGAAGAAGCGCGGCGTGCCGGTGCCGGAGCCGAACTTTGTCACCGCGGCGGGCATCCCTTTCATCCGCTCGGAGCTCGAACACACCACGGATCCGGATCGCACGCGCGAGCTGACGGCGCACCTCGCGACCGCGCAGGTCTCGGTGCCGGCGGATCGCGAGCGCGCGGGCATCGGGGCAACGGTTGTCGTCGAGAACGAAGCGGGCGTCCGCACCACGTATCAGATCGTCGGTGCGATCGAAGCGGATCCGAAGCGCGGCAAGATCACGTGGCAGTCGCCGCTCGCCGAGGCGCTGTACAACCTGCGCGCGGGAGAGTCCGCCACGCTGCCGAACGGCACGGACGTCGACATCATCTCCGTGGAGTATTGAATGTTGTGGCTCGCGCATGCGGTGACGCTCGCGCGAGTCCCGTTGGCGATCGCGATCTGGTTCGCATACGGCAATACCTGGACGGTCGTCGCGCTGATCGCAGACGGCCGCGACGAGTGATGCGATCGATGGCAACCTCGCGCGGTTTCTCCAACGCCGCGGTCACACGAAGCCGAACATCGGCGGCTGGCTCGATCCGGCGGCAGACAAGCTGTTCGTCGCGATCGTGCTCGCGACGATCGGCTGGCACACCGGCTCGCTGTTGGTGATCGCATTGATCGGCGCGCGCGAATGGATCGTGGTGCCGCTCGTCGCGATCTACGTGGCTACCCATCCGGACCATCCCGAGCTCCACGCCGACTGGTTCGGCAAGATCGCCACGATCGTCCAGTTCCACGCGCTCGCCGTATCGGTGGCGTACCCGCCGTGGTCATTGCCACTCGCGATCGCCGCTGCGATCACCGGTGTCGGCGCTGCCGTGCACTACGCGATCGCGTTACGGTCGCGACCATGCGCAGACTCGTCGGGGTAGCGGTACTCGCTTGGTTAGCCACGGTCCACGCGGAGCCGAGTAACGACATCGATCGGATCATCGATCAGGGGCTGCGGCATTCGAAGGTGATGCAGACAGCCGAGTACATGGATGACTGGATCGGTGGACGGTTGACGAACAGCCCGACCCTGCACACGGCCGAAGCGTGGGTAATGAAGCAGTACACGGCGTGGGGCCTGAAGAACGTGCACAAGGATCCGTTCGAGTTCGGGCGCGGTTGGTCGCTCGTTTCCTCGTCGGTGAAGATGACCGCACCGCGTCCGCTCGTGCTCACGGCGATCCCACAATCGTGGTCGCTGGGCACGAACGGTGTGGTGTCGGCCGAGATCGTCGTCGCGCCGATGAAGCACGAGCGCGACTTCGCGCAGTATCGCGGCAAGCTGAAGGGCAAGATCGTGCTCGTGACGTTGCCACGCGATGGCAGCGAACCGAGCGAGCCACCGTTCAAGCGGCTCAAGCCCGACGACATCGCGAAGTTCGACAAATACGAATTCCCGAAGATCGATTCGAAAGACGTCGACGATCTGAAGAAGTACTTCGCGTTCGCGCACGCGCTCGACAAGTTCCTGAAAGATGAAGGCGCGGTGGTCGCCGTGCGCGAGTCCTATCGCGATGGCAAGTTGATCCACGGCGAAGGCCTCCGGTTCGCGAAAGGCGATACCCAACTCGTGCCGTGGCTGGATCTCGCCGCCGAGGATTACCGCCGGCTCGCTCGACTCGAAAAGGCCGGCGCGCATCCGAAGCTCGATGTCGATATCCAAGTGAAGTGGGACGACTCGGATACGAAGGCGAACAACATCATCGCGGAGATTCCCGGCACGGGCGGTGGCACCGAATACGTCATGACGGGCGCGCACCTCGATAGTTGGATGGCCGGCGACGGTGCCGCGGATAACGGTGCCGGTTGCGCGATCGTGATGGAGGCCGCGCGAATCCTCGTGCAGTCAGGGATGCGGCCAAAGCGCACGATCCGATTCGTGCTGTGGGAAGGCGAAGAAGAAGGCGATATCGGTTCGCTCAACTACGTCGAGAAGTACCTCGTCTCGCGCGGGTTGAACGCGCCGTGGTTCGGCGAGTTCGCCGCGTGGGGCGAGCGGTGGCCGGTGAAGGCACAGCCCGGCTACAAGGATCTGGTCGCGTACTTCAACATGGACAACGGCTCGGGCCGCGTGCACGGCCTCTATGCCGAGGGCAACGTCGATGCGATGCCGCTGCTTCGCGAGTGGCTGCAACCGTTCGCCGGAATGGACGCCTCGACGGTGGTGCCATCACCGACGGACGGCACCGATCACGAGCTGATGTCAGCGGTCGGCATCCCCGCGTTCCAGTTCATCCAAGATCCGCTCGACTATGGCTCGCGCGTGCACCACTCGAACGTCGACACGTACGATCACCTGAAGGCCGAAGATCTGCGGCAAGCATCGGTCGTGCTCGCCGGCGTGCTCTACGAGGCGGCGAACAGCACGAAGACGCTGCCGCACATGCCGTTGCCGACGCAGCCCGTGCCGACGAATCCGTTCAAGTACAACGACCCGGCGGACGAGTGAGTTATGGTCTCGACAATGCGCAGACTCGGTGGGGCAGCGTTACTCGCGGCATTGACCACGTTCGGCCATGCAGAGCCGACGAACAACGATCTCGATCGGATCATCGATCAGGGCCTACGTCACTCGAAGGTGATGCAGACGGCCGAGTACATGGATGACTGGATCGGCGGCCGGCTGACGAACTCGCCGGCGATGCGCACCGCCGAGACCTGGACGATGAAGCAGTTCACGGCGTGGGGCCTGAAGAACGTGCGCAAGGATCCGTGGGAGTTCGGGCGCGGTTGGACGATGGTGTCGTCGTCGGTGAAGATGATCGCGCCGCGGCCGCTCACGCTCACCGCGATCCCCGTCGCATGGACGAACGGTACGAATGGCACGGTGAGCGCGGAGATCGTGGTCGCGCCGATCAAGGCAGAGCGCGACCTCGCCCAGTACAAGGGCAAGCTGAAGGGCAAGATCGTGTTGGTGTCGTTGCCGTCGGAAGGCAGCGAACCCGGCGAGGCGCCGTTCAAGCGGTTGAAGCCCGACGACATCGCGAAGCTCGACAAATACGAATTCCCGAAGGTCGATCCGAAGCAGTTCGACGAGTGGAAGAAGTGGATCGCGCTCACTCATTCGATCGATACGTTCTTGAAGACCGAAGGCGCGCTCGTCGGCGTCACGGAGTCGTATCGCGACGGCAAGTTGATCCACGGTGAAGGCTATCGGTTCACGAAAGACGACACGCCCGCGCTGCCGTGGGTCGAGCTCGCCGCGGAAGACTATCGCCGGCTCGCGCGGCTCGAAAAAGCGGGCGCGCATCCGAAGCTCGAGATCAATACGCAGGTGACGTGGGACGACTCGGATTCCAAGGCCAACAACATCATCGCGGAGATTCCGGGCTCCGGCGGCGGCACCGAATACGTGATGGCCGGTGCACACCTCGATAGCTGGGTCGCCGGCGATGGTGCGGCCGACAACGGTGCAGGCTCGGTCGTGGTGATGGAAGCGGCACGCATCCTCGCGGCGAGCGGTGTGCGACCGAAGCGGACGATCCGGTTCGTGCTGTGGGCCGGCGAAGAGCAAGGCCTGATCGGATCGATCAACTACATCGAGAAATATCTCGCGCAGCGGTCCCTCGGTAAGCCGGGCATGAGCCAGTTCATCGAGTGGGCGCAGAAGTATCCGGTCAAGCAACTGCCCGGCTACAAGGATCTCGTCGCGTACTTCAACATCGACAACGGCTCGGGTCGCGTGCACGGCATCTACTCGGAAGGCAACGTGCAGGCGGTGCCGCTCCTGCGCGAATGGCTCGAGCCGTTTGCCGGGATGGATGCATCGACGGTCGTGGCCGCGCCGACCTACGGCACGGATCACCAACTGATGCAGTCGATCGGCATCCCCGCGTTTCAGTTCATCCAAGATCCGCTCGACTACGAAACGCGCGTCCATCACTCGAACATCGACACCTACGATCACCTGAAGGGTGAAGATCTGCGGCAAGCATCCGTGGTGCTCGCCGGCGTGTTGTTCGAATCGGCGAATAGTTCGAAGGTGTTGCCGCACATGCCGGTGCCGTCGGAGCCCACGCCGACCGACCCCTTCAAGTACGACGACCCGGCCAAGCAGTGAGAGGTTATGTGTAAACCGCGTCGACCCCGGGTTACGGAATCGCGCGGCTAACTCGTTGGATTCACGAGCTGGCTACTTGGCCTTCCAGCTGCACTAGGGCTGGACATGAACAAAACGAAGAAGCCCGAAGCGATCACCAACGAAAACCTCGTCACCGCGACCGGCGGCTTCGGCTTCGGCTGGGCCGTGAACCATCCGTATCGCGCGCAGCGGTTCTTCGAGAACCATCCGCGCCAGGAAGCGCGGTTCGCGGAAAATCATCCGTGGCTCGCGGCGCGCTGGGGTCTCTAGAGAGGCCTTTCAGAGTGGATAGACGCCGTTGCAGGCGTCTGGATCGCTCCAACGATCCACCCACGATCCGTTCGAGCATTGGTACCAGAGCGAATCCGATCGGCTCTGCACGCACGCGTTGTCCGGCATCTCTCGGCCGAGCGTCGCCGAATAGCACTCCGCTCCGTTGTTGCCACCGGAGCTCCCGCTTCCATACGCGGCGAGCACCTGGTTCGCGTAGCTGATGCGACTCGCTTGCGCGCAGTTGCCACAGATCTCGTACTTGGTCTCGAACGCGATCGTCGCGGCCGACACGGTCGTCGCGGCCTTCAAGGTCGAGTAGCCGTAGCCGAACGTCGTCAGCTCGTACCAGATGAATTGCAGCTGCGTGTTCAACGCCCAGCGATCGAGTCCGTGCTGGCTCGCGTACCACGTGACGTTGTCCTTCGAAGACGTATCCCAACGTCCACCGACGGACCACTGCGCGATGCCGCGACCTGGTCCGCCCGGTTGCACGGCGGTGGGACTGCCGCTCGATTCTTGGATCAAGTTGCCGACGATGCCGGCGGCTTGAACGGGTGTGAGCCCCTTCTGGACGAAGAAGTTGTACGCGGTGTGCTCGTTACTCGAGAGCGCTTGCTCCGACATGTCGAGCTCGGTTTCGGATGTCGTGCATGCGGACACGAAGAGCAAAAGCATGCACGACGACAGAAGTCGTTTCCCCATGACCGAAAATCGGTGCAAGAAATGTTCTGCGAGCGCGCCTGCGAACGCGCGTGAAAAACCGCGATCGATTTCTTCGCCTGGCGACTAACAACCCGCTTCACCCGGGGACTGCAACCGCGTTCGTGCAGGCGTACATCGCGTACATGTGAAAGACCGCGCGCTATTTGTGCGCGTACGGCTCGAGCAGTTTGTTCCATGCTGCGTAGCGATCTTTGTAGTCGCGAACGCACCGCGCTTGGCGCGACGCCGGGATCTTGAGGTTCGTCATGATCTGCGCGTAGCCCGGTTGATCGGAGCCGTAGAGGAGGCACGCGATCGTGATCGCGCGTTGCTCGTCGAACGAGTGCTCGTCCCAGAACACGTTCTTGTGATTCGGATCCGCGGACATCACGCCGAACCACGCGGCGCCGGCGAGTGCGCTCTCGCGGCCGAATTGCTTCGCTTGGCCGAGGATGATCGTCGCGATCTCATCGGCGGCGTCTTCACCTTTGCCGGTGATCGGTAGCGCGAATTCGCCGACGAGCGCGTGACCGAACTCGTGGAAGAAGGCGAACATCACCGTGCCCGAGGTCAGCTTCTTGACCTTGTCGTCGGCCATCCCGGACCGCTTGAACAACGCGTAGACGTCGTCCCATAGCTCGTGGCACAGCGAGATGCTGTGATCGCGCGGGTTGTAGAACGCGTTGACCACGCCGCAGTCCGCGACCTTCACCACGAGCGGACGCGGGAATCGAAACGCCTTGCCGAGTGCGCCGGACACCGCGTCGAACGCTTTGACGACATCCGGCGGATAACCGGTCACGCCTTGATGCGTCGGCGCGGCTTGCGTGAATGTGAGCCCCGAACCGGCGGGACGCACGGACTCGAGCAGCGCGAGGTTCGCGTCGTGAAGCGCGTCGTCGGTGCCGGCCTTGACGAACGAGATCACGATCGCCACGTGGTTCGCGCGCGTCTCGATCGCGAGCAAGTCGACCGCGTTGCCCTTGACCTTGCCGTGGACGACGAACGCCTTCGCGCCCCAGCGATCGCTCGGCTCGATCGAGGTCTCCTGCATGTCCTGCTCTTTCGCGAACGCGACGATCTGGTTCTTGTCCAGCGTGGAGTCCGTCTCGGTCACCGTGATTCCACGGCCCTTCTTGTCCGCCGGTGTCAGCATCGTCGCCTTGCCGTCGTTCGTCTGGACCCACGTCGTCGGGACCTCGAGCTCGATCCCGTGCGTCGTCACGTCTTTTAGTTTCGGACCGGCGCTGGCGACGTTCGCCCCGGCCAGCGCCAAGCACACCCATAGAGATCGCATTCAGCCATAGTGGGGCAAGCCGGCTGGGTTTTGCGCGTAAAGTAGCGCCGGGATGGCGACGTTGAAGATCAGGATGAAGCTCGAGCCGCAGGGTCCCGCGACCGCGCTCGTACTGAGCGACAAGCAGGTGACCGAGCTCGGTGGCGGCAAGCGCGCCGCGGTGAAGGTCACGATCAACAAGAAGACCGTGCAGCTGCGGTTGGGCGTGATGGGCGGCAAGAACTTGATCGGTCTCTCGAAGGCCGCGCGTGAAGAATTCGGCGTCGCGATCGGGGATACGGTCTCGGCCACGATCGATCTCGATACCGCCGAGCGCACCGTCGAGGTGCCGGATGACTTCGCGGCCGCGTTGAAGAAGGCGAAGCTGCGCGACACGTTCGACGCGCTCGCATTCACGCATCGCAAAGAGCACGTCCGCGCGATCGAAGAAGCGAAGAAGCCGGAGACGCGGACCAAGCGCATCGACGCCGCGATCGAAAAGCTCCGCGCGTAGCCGAAAATAAAAACAGCAGACAACGGTGAACGTTGTCTGCTGTGCAGCTTCGACGAGAACCCTTGCGAGCCCCGTCTTGGCCTTAGCGGGCCTTCGGGCCGCCGCGCAGGTTCGACTTGATCTTCATTATGTATTCACCCCCTTTCCTGTACCGAAGTACCGGATGAAGGCTCGCAGACTAAAAACGATCTGAATAGTCGGATTGCGCTTTATTTGATCTGAATAAGTGCCAATCGATGTCAGCGAAGAAATCGGTCACAAATCGAACGTGCCCTTTTGGGCATAGTGGCGCAAATGGTTACACCTACGTGAGTTTCCGCACGCGATGTGGATGCGCGCGCGTGACAGCTGGTGTCAGCTCCTCCGGGGGAATATTAATGACCACTCCCGTTCTGTGGGTGCAGCAAAAAGCTGCAGTGTCCCCATTGGCGTGTGTTTTCGGCGCGCGTATAAATAGTCCCTCGCTCGATGGCATATCCCTTCGCACGAACGCTGCGGTCGTTGAACGGATACGAGTCACGCACGCGCGTGATGCTCGTCGTTCTGGTGATGCTTGCCGTCGGTGGACTCGTCACCTGGTCGATCGTCGCGCGCGTTCCGATCGTGAAGGTGAGCTCGCAGGGACGGATCGAGCCGCACAACGCGGTCTATCGGATCGAGCCTCCGAGCGCCGGGCGCGTCGTAAAATCGATGTTGCAGCTCGACGAGGACGTGAAGGAAGGCGATCTCCTGATCGAGTTCGATACGCGCGCCGAGCGGCTCGAGCTCGAACAGAGCCAAGCGACGAAGGCCGCGCTCGAACAAGAGCTGCTCGTCATTAAGGAGCAGATCGCGAACAAGCGGCGCGAGGCGGCGGCGACGGGACAAGTCGATGAAGTCGCCGTAAAAGAGGCCGAGGAAAAAGAACAAGAAATCGCGCCCCGTCACAAACTCGCTCAAGAGCGTGCCGATCTCGCATCGAAGAGCCCTAGCGGATCAGTGTCGGAGTTAGAAAAGTTAGAACGAGCTACCGATGTCGACGCACTCGGATTTGCAAAGACCGCCCAAAGCCTTGCAATTGTTCGAATTCGACGGGAGCAAGCAGTCCGGGGTCAAACGCTCGCTGCGGCACTACTCGGTCTTCAACGAGAGCAATTAAAGACGGAAGGCCAATTACGGGAGTTGGATGTCACGATCGATCGACTTCAATATCTAATCGAGAAAAAGCACTATCGCGCCCCGGCATCCGGACACTTAGTAGATGTAGCGGAGCTCGGGACCGGGGCTTTCATCGCGGATGGCCAGCGGCTCGGCACGATCGTCGCGAACGATGCCGAAGTTCGTGTGCGCGCTCGGTTCCCGAAGGAAGTTGTCGGTCTCATCCAACCCGGACAGACCGCACAACTGAAGCTCGATGGTTACCCGTGGACGATCTACGGCACCGTGCCAGCAAAAGTCACGCGCGTTGGCACCGAGCCCGGTCTCGTGGCGACACCGGAAGCGATCCCGGGCACGGTGCGCGTCGAGCTCGATATCGAGACGCCCGCGGATCCACGAATCCAGCTGCATCACGGCATGACCGCGACGGTCGAAGTCGAGGTCGCGCGCGTGTCGCCGATCGCGTTACTCATGAGAGCGATCGGCGAGTGGCACGCGTCTGAACCGGACGACGATCACGCGCACACGAAGGAGTTCCAGACCGAGGCCGAGGCGCGCTGACGTGACGGCTCCGAAGCGCCGCCGGATCATCCCCGAGGTGGTCCAGATCTCGGCTACCGATTGCGGCCCCGCATCGCTGAAGAGCTTGTTCGGTGGGATGGGCGTCGAGCTCAACTACCGCGTGCTGCGCGAGGTCTGCCAGACCGATGTCGACGGCACCTCGATCGACACGCTCGAACAAGTCGCGAATCAGCTCGGCCTCGACGCCGAGCAGGTGATGCTGCCGCTCGATCACCTGTTTCTCCCCGAAGCGCATGCGTTGCCGGCGCTCGTGGTCACGCTCACCGCCGGCGGCCGCCCGCACTTCATCATCCTGTGGCGACGCGTCGGCTCGTGGGTCCAGGTCATGGATCCCGCGCACGGCCGGCACTGGACGCGCGTCGACACGCTGCTCGAGAACCTCTACCAGCACAAGACGTCCGTGCCGGCGGAAGGCTGGCGCGAGTGGGCCGGCACCGACGAAGCGATCGCCACGTTCGAACGCCGGATCGACATGCTCGGCGCCAGCTCGGGCAAGGCGCTGATCACGAAAGCGCTCGAGGATCCCGGTTACCTGTCGATCGCGCGCATCGATGCCGCATGCCGCGCGACCGAAGCGATGGTCCGCGCCGGCGCCGTTCGTCGAGGCCGCACCGCCGCCGGGCTCCTGCAATCGATGATCGCGAAGGACGAATCGGGCGAGCTGCCGATTCCGGACAGCTACTGGTCCGTGCGTCCGAACCCGGATGCCGAGGGCGAGGTCATGTTGAGCGGCTCGGTGCTCGTGCGCGTCAAAGGCTGGCGCGACGACGCGAGCAAGCTCGAACAGAAAGCCGCGATCGAAACCGATATCGCGAGCGAGATCGTCGCCGAGCAACCGAGTGCGGCGCGAACGCTGCTCCGGCTCCTGCGCGACGATCCCCGCAGCATCCCGGTGCTGATCACGCTCGGCCTCGTGATCGCCACGTTCGGCCGGATCCTCCAGGCGCTGATGCTGCGCGCCACGCTCGATCTCGGACGCGATCTCGGCACGATGCCGCAGCGGGCGGCGGGCATCGGCGTGCTCGCGGTCGTCGCGCTGATCCTGATGCTGATCCAGATCCCGATCTCGCTCGGCCTGCTCGGGATCGGGCGCCGGCTCGAGGTCCGCTTGCGCCAGGCGTACTTCGAACAGCTCCCGAAAACCGAGGACCGCTACTTCCAGAGCCGGCTCGCGTCCGACATGGCCTCGCGCACGCACAACATCCAAGCGATGCGCACGCTGCCGGCGCTGATCGCGCAATCGATCACGATCTCGCTCGAGATCCTCGCCACCACCGCCGCGCTGATCTGGGCATCGCCCGGCGCGTGGCCGATCATCGTCGCGCTCTGTCTCGCCACGTTGATCCTGCCGATGGTCGCGCAGAAGTTGTTCTTCGAGCCCGACATGCGCGTGCAGAGCCAGCTCGGCGCGCTGTCGAAGTTCACCCTGAACGCGCTCGTCGGGTTGACGCCGATCCTGATCCACGGCGCCGAACGCTCGCTGCGCCGCCAACAAGAAGCGTTGCTCGTGACGTGGACGCAAGCGCGCTACTGGCTGCAATCGCTCTCGGTGTGGTTCGAGGGTGGCCTCATGGCCGTCAGCTACGGGCTCGTGGTCTGGCTCGTGTACTCGTATCTCGACGGCAATCAACGCGCGTCGCTCGTGCTCCTCGTGGTGTTCTGGGCGTTGCGGTTCCCGATCCTCGGTCAGCGCCTGCTGATCCTCAGCCGCTCGTTCCCGAGCGCGATGAACAAGGTCCGGCGCCTCCTCGACATCATCGGCGAAGTCAAAGACGAGGTTCCGCATCACCCGGAGCTCGGCGCGATCGGTCCCGCGCCCGTCGCTCACGCCCGCGGCATCGGCATCGAGATGACGAAGGTCAAGATCAAGGGCGGCGGCCACACGATCCTCGATCGCGTGAACCTGTCGATCGCACCGGGCGAGCACGTCGGCATCGTCGGCGTTTCGGGCGCAGGCAAGTCGACGCTCGTCGGCCTGTTGCTCGGCTGGCTGCGCCCGATGAAGGGCGAGATCCAGGTCGATGGCGCGCCGCTCGATCAAGCCGCGATCGAAAAGCTCCGCCGCGAGACCGCGTGGGTCGATCCGGCGATCAGCATCTGGAACCAGACGCTGCTCGAAAACCTCCGCTACGGCACCGATGGCTCGACCGGCTGGTCCCTCGACGCGGCGATTCGCGGCGCCGACATGCTCGACATCCTCGAGCAGTTGCCCGAAGGCCTGCAGACCTCGCTCGGCGAAGGCGGTGGCCTGGTCTCCGGTGGCCAAGGTCAACGTGTTCGCCTCGCGCGCGCGATGTTGCGCTCGCACGTCCGCCTCGCGATCCTCGACGAGCCGTTCCGCGGGTTGGATCGCGAACGCCGCAAGAAGCTGCTCGCCGAATCGCGCCGACTGTGGAGTGACATCACGCTCCTGTGCGTGACCCACGATGTCGAGCACACGCGCGAGTTCGATCGGGTGCTCGTCGTCGAGAACGGCCGGATCGTCGAGAACGGTTCGCCGACCGAGCTCCTCGCGAATCCCGACTCGCGTTACAGCGCCCTGCTCCGCACCGACGAAGACAACCACTCGCTCCTGTGGGCCGGCGACAAGTGGCGCCACTGGTGGCTCGCGAACGGCAAGCTCGTGGAGAAAGCATGATCACGGACCTCCTGTGGCCCGTCGACGAGCTCGCCACGGCGATCGAGCTGCTCGCGCATCGCGCCGGCTATTCGACGGCCGGTCACGAGATCGCGGCCCCCGTCGCCGATGTCGAGCCGAGCCGCGTGTGGATGTTCGCGCTCGGCGATCGCCTCGGGGTCGAGCTCGAGCCGATCACGCCGCTCTACGCGGAGCTTCACGAGGTCGTGACGAAGGCCGCGCCCGGCATCGTCCAGATCCGCCGGCACGGTAAGCCGTTCTACCTCGTGCTGCTCGGCAAGCGGTTCGGCAAGCTGCGCCTACTCCGCCGCGATGCCAGCGTCGAGCTCGTCGATGTCGATCACGTGCTCGGGATCGTCCGCGAGGAGAAGCAGGCCACCGTCGCCGCCGAAGTCGACGCGCTGCTCGCCGGTGTCGACGCACGCGGCCGCGCCCGAGAAAAGGTTCGCGCGAAGCTGCTGATGCAACGCCTCGGTCAAGCGCAGCTCCGGACCGGTTGGATCATGCGCCCACGCCGCACGGCGAAGCGCCGCACGTTGATCGGCGACATCCCGAAGTTGATCGGCGGGATCCTCGTCAGCCACCTGCTGCTATCGATGGTGCTCGCCGGATCGTTCTGGATCCTCGGCCGCGCCGCACTCCAAGCGCACCTCGAGACCGGTTGGTTCGAAGGTTGGATCGCCGTGATCGCGCTCGCGATTCCGCTGCGGATGTTGGAGGTGTGGTGGCAAGGCGTGTTCTCGATCCGGATCGGCACGTTGCTGAAGCAGCAACTCCTCGCCGGTATCTTGAAGCTCACGCCCGACGAGATCCGCCTCGACGGCGTGGGCCGGCACTTCGGTCGCGTCGCCGAGTCCGAGGTCGTCGAACAGCTCGCGCTCGGCGGCGCATTGCTCGCGATCCTGTCGCTGCTCGATCTGATCCTGGCGTCGATCATCCTCGCGCTCGGCGCCGGTGGGCTCCTGCAATCCGGCGTGCTGCTCGCGTGGATCGGCGTCGCGATCGTCCTCGCCCGCCGCCACTACAAGGCGCAGCGTCAGTGGTCGCAAGCGCGCATCGAGATCACGCACGATCTGCTCGAGCGCATGCTCGGCCATCGCACGCGGCTCGCGCAGCTCCCGCTCGAGCGCTGGCACGATGGCGAAGATCGCCGGCTCAGCGCGTACGCCGAAACGTCCGAACAGATGGACAAGCGCACGATGCAGCTGACCGCGCTGCTTCGCGATGGCTGGTTGGTGCTCGCCCTCCTGACGCTCGCACCGAGCTTCGCCACCGGCACCGCACAAGCGAGCTCGCTCGCCGTTTCCGTCGGCGGGATCCTGCTCGCGTTACGCGCGTTCGACGAGATTTCGGTCTTCTTCCAACAGGTCTCGCTCGCGGCCGCCTCGTTCGAGCAGATCAAAGACCTCCTGTTCGCGGTCGGTCGCCCCGAGCTCGAATCGAAAGTTCCGCTCGAGATGGAGACCGGCAAGTTGTCCGAACAACTCGGCGGCACGCTGATCGAGGCGCGCGGCATGACGTTCCGCCACAGCGCACGCACGCGACCCGTGCTCGAGAACTGCTCGCTCCAGATCGCGCACGGCGATCGGATCCTGCTCGAAGGTCCGTCGGGCGGCGGCAAGTCCACGCTGATGTCGCTGCTCACCGGCTTGCGCGCGCCCGAAGCCGGCGTGTTGTTACTGCGAGGCCTCGATCGATCCACGTTCGGCTCGTCGGGTTGGCGCAAACGGATCACCGCCGCACCGCAGTTCCACGAGAACTACGTGCTGTCCGGAAGCTTCGCCTACAACCTGCTGCTCGGTCGCGAGTGGCCGACCTCGCCGGAGCTACGCCAGAAAGCCGCCGAGCTGTGCGACGAGCTCGGCTTGGGCGAGCTCGTGAAGCGCATGCCCGCCGGCCTCGAAGAAATGGTCGGCGAGACCGGCTGGCAGCTCTCGCATGGCGAAAAGAGCCGGCTCTACATCGCGCGCACGCTGCTCCAGGGCGTCGAGCTGATCATCCTCGACGAGAGCTTTGCCTCGCTCGATCCGGAAACCATGCGCGTGGTCCAACGCTGCGTGCTGAATCACGCACCCTCGCTCGTCGTCGTGAGCCATCCATGAAGTACGCTGTCCTGCTCTCGCTCGGCGCGTGCACGCTGATCCATCACCCGGTGCACGACACCGCACCACCGGCACCGCAGAAGTTCGCGACCGATGACACCGCCGCCGATGGTTCGGCCCACGCGAATGCGCCGGCGTTGACCGAGAGCCCGGTGTGGTGGTCGGCGTTCCAAGATCCGGCGCTCGCGAACGTGATCCAGGAAGGCTTCCGCCACAACAACTTCATCCGCGACACGCGCGGCCTGATCTACGAGAACCAACTCGATCCGAACATGCCGCAGGGTTGGTGGTGGCCGCTGACGTTCGGCATCTTGAAGCCCGCCGGCGTCCAACACATCGTCGCGAACGTGCCGCCGGCGCCGGCGCTCCAGATCAAATACAACATCGCGAACGTCGATCTCTCCGCGACGTACGCCCTGGATCTCTGGGGCGACCTCGACGAGCAACGCAAGGCGGGCATGAACCTCGCCGAGCAACAGCGCCAGCTGACCGAGCAGCATGTTCAAGATCTCGCGGTCCAGATCACGCAGACCTGGTTCGACGTGCTCGAAGCGCGGGCGTTGCGCGAGCTCACGCAAACGCAGATCAAGTACAACGCGGAGCTGTACGAGCTCGTCAAGTCGCGGTTCGAACAGCACCTGACCACGCGGCTCGTCGTGCTCCAGCAGGAGCAGGTGCTGCTCAATCTCCAGTCGCAGCTGCCGCTGATCGAAGCGCGGATCGGCCTGTTGAACGGCTCGCTCCATCAGCTGCTCGGCCGGATGCCGAATCCCGCCGACGACATCGTGCCGACGGATCGCCAGCTTCCGGATCTGCCGCCCTCGCCGACGCTCGGAACACCGGCGGAGCTCGATGCGGCGACGCCGGAGATGCGGCTCGCGAAGTTGCGCATCGGCGAGATCCAGCACCGGATCAACGCGAACCGCGCGAGCTGGCTGCCGCAGGTAAACCTCGTCGGCTCCGTCGGCATCGCCGAGATCACGTCGGGCGTGTCGGCGAATCAGCCGATCTATCGCGAGGAAGATTTCGGCGTGACGCTGACGTGGGACATGTTCGACGGCAAGAAGTACACGGAAAAGCGCCAGCTGCCGCTCCAACTCCATCGCCGCGAGATCCAGTACGAGCTCGCGCTCCAGACCGCGGTCGGTCGCGTGCAGGACGCCGTGATCCGCGAGAACAACCAGGCGACGAGCCTCACGAGCCTGCGCCAACAAGTCGAGCTCGGTCACAAGGTGCTCGACGAAGCGCGCCGCCTATTCGAGCAAGGCCAATCCGATTACCTCGCGGTGCTGACGGCGTTGAACGCGTCCGTCGACCTCGAGCGCGCGGCGTTACAAGCGCAGCGCCTTCTCCTCAACGACCGCGTCGAGCTCTACCGCTCTCTAGGCGGAACCTGGTCGTACGACGTCACCCTCCTCCGCGAGTGAACCATGTCCGAGCTTCAACCCACCGAGGTCCTCTACATCCCGAAGCGCAAGCGACTGACGCACGCGCGTCTTCCCGCCGATGACGGTGCCGAGATCCTGCACTTGTTCTACGGCGAGACCGAGCTCGTGTTCGACGAGCCGGATGTCGCGCCGCTCGGCGAGAAGCTGTTGGTCACCGAACAATTCGCCGCCGGTGATGCGATGGCGTGGTCGAACGCCGAGCCGCACAGTTGGGACAAGATTCGCGAGCTGCTCGAGTCGCTGCTCGAAGTGAAGGTGCTCGCGCGCGTGGCGGATGCGCCGACCGGCAAAGCGAAGGAGACCTATCCGCAACACCTCGGCGATCCGCAGCCGCGGGAGGCGGAGACGTTCAGCGCGGCGGCGGCGAGTCGATGTCCGCACCTGACGGAGCAAGCGTTCGGTCGCGCGTTCGAGATCGAGAACCTCGAGGTGCTCGTGCCGATCTATCGGATCGCGCATCCGGCGATGGACGCCGACGGCCGCCAGATCGGCGAGAACAACGTCACGCCGCGCACGCTGTTCCTCGATCTTCCGACGCAGCGCAAGCTCTGCGGGTATCCCGGTAGCCGCTATCAGCACGAGCTGCCGATGAACCAGACCGCGATGAAGCACATGTCGAAGCGGTGGCCGGAGCTGATGTCACTGACGGAGCAATTCCGGCTCGCACTGCACCAACGGCTTCCGTTGCGCGCGGCGCCCGCATTCACCGCCGGCGAGCTGCATTGGCTCGCGGTGTGTACGCTCGCATCGGTCGGTTACGTGATGGTGCGCGGCAACGATCCGGTGCCGAACGGCCAGCTCGATGGCGGGCTCGCGGCGATGTTCCGATTGATCGACGGCGTCCGGCTCGTGACGAACGATCTCGTGCGTTCGGACGTCGACGCGAAGGGCTGTGACGTACCGGTCACCGCGCAATCGATCGCGGCCTATGCCGATCGTCACGACGTGTATCGCGGTACGCACGGCGTGTGCGCGGGTCCGCCCGCGTTGATCGACGAGTACCTGCGCGTGTTGATGGGTGAAGAAGCAGCGCCGATCCAGATCGAGCCGAACGTCAGCGAGCGCCTCGGCAACATCGAAGCCGCGATCGATTACGGGCTGATCGGCCAGCGCATCGAATCCGTGGTGCGCTACCTCGGCGCATCGGAAGGCCTGTTGCACGAGCGCCTGCGAGCCGCGGTCGCCGATCACCCTGCGAGCGCGTTGAAAGCGGCGATCGATGCGCCGATCGATCTCGCGCACTATCCGCAACTGCGCACCGACTTCCCGCCCGACGAGACGTTCCGTCGCGAGCTCGATCTCAGCCGCTGGCTATGGAATCGCGCCGGCGAAGCGCTTCCAGGCAAGGTCGTCGCGAAGTCGCTCGAACAGCTCGCCACGCTCGATCCCGCAGAACAGGACGTGACGCGCCGTCGGCTCGCCGAAATTCTCGATCCGGCAATCGCGGCGATCGCGGCCGAAGCGTTTGCCCTCGAGCGGCGCTGCATTCGCGTGATCGATCGCGAGCAAGCCGCGCTCAACAAGGCGATCGGGCGCGCGCAAGGCCGCGGCCTCACGAACATCGATCTCGCGACCTACACGCGCCCGCGCAACGGACCGCCGATGTTCGAGACGCTCGCGGCCGCCGGCATCGAGGTCATCAGCGACGCGACCTCCACCACGGTCAAGCGCGGCGACCAAACCCTCACGATCACCGAATAGCCATGAACCCCGAGCTCGTCCGCCGCTATCACGAACCGATCCGCGATCTCGCCGCGCAACGCTACGGCCTCGATCCGGACGCGTTGACCAGCCTCGCCGCGTTCGAAAACTTCGTGTGGGAAGCCGAGAACGACGATGGCGACATCGTGATCCTCCGCCTCTCGCACAACTCGCGCCGGACCTACGAGTACACGCGCGGCGAGGTCGAGTTCGTGCGCTACCTGACCGCGGCTGGAATTTCGGTCGCGCCGCCCGTGCTCTCGGAATCCGGGGCATGGGTCGAGAAGATCGCCGACGATCGCGATCCGGACTCGTACTTCGTCGCGACCGCGTTCCATCGCGCGGATGGCATCGTGTTCGACGACGCGCCGCCGCTCCGCGAAATGTATTGGAAGCCGCCGCTGTTTCGCGATCTCGGCCGGTTGTTCGCGAAGATGCACGTTCGCGCGGAGTCGTACAAACCGTCGAACCCGGCGTTCAAGCGCCAGGAGTGGCACGAGTACGATGTCGTCGATATCGATCGGTTCGCGCCGGCCGACGAGCCGCTCGTTCGCGAGCGCACGCACGCGATCATCGATCGCTTGCGCAAGTTGCCGACGACGGGCGAGCACTACGGCCTGATCCACGCCGATCTGCACATGCACAACTTCTGCTTCGCCGACGGCAAGATCACGGCGTTCGACTTCGACAACGCCGAGTACGCGTGGTTCGTGAAGGACGTCGCCGTGATCCTGTTCTACGTCGCGCGCGAGGTCGAACGCGAGCAACGCGATCGCGCGTGCGCGGAGTTCCTCGCCCCGTTCCTCGAGGGATATCGCGAGCACCGTCCGCTGACGACCGAAACGCTCGCCGGGATTCCCGACATGTTGAAGCTCCAGCGCTCGATGAACTACGCGCTGTTTCACCAGTACCGCGATCCAGAGAAGCTCGACGACGATATCCGCGATCGTTGGAATCGGTTCCGTCGCGATATCGAAGGCGACGTACCGGTGCTCCAACTCGACTTCACGAAATTCTGATCACCAGGGCAGCGTGCCCATCGTCGAATGGGTGAAGCCACCGTGCGGACCATCGGGTCCGATCAACGCCATCTTCACCGCTTCCGCGGCACCTTGCTCGAGCGTCTCGAGCCCTTCGTAGCCGTTGAGGTTCGTCTTCGTGAAGCCCGGCGACACCGCATTGACCTTGATGGTGGTGCCCTCGAGCTCGACCGCCATCGCCACGGTCATCGCATTCATCGCGGTCTTCGACGCGGAATAGCCCGGCGCGAACATCTTGCGATAGCCGTACGCCGGGTCCATCGTCCGAGTCAGCGAGCCCACGCCGCTCGACACGTTGACGATGCGACCCGCCGGCGCTTCGCGAAGTAACGGCAGCATCGCCTGATAGACCGCGAGCACGCCGAACACGTTGGTCTCCCAGATCGCTTTGACTTCGTCGATCGAGACCTTGCTCGCGACCGAGATCGCCGCGTTTTCCGCGAGCGAGAGTCCGAGCTGTGATTTACGGACGTTCGAGATCGCGGCGTTCTGGATCAGCACGTCGAGCCGGCCGAGCTCGCCGCGGATTCGCTTCTCGGCCTCCGCGATCGACACGCGATCGGTGACGTCGAGTTGGATCGCGCGAGCGTCGCCGGTGATCGTCTTCGCGGCTGCGACGCCACGCGCCAGATCGCGCGAGCCGACGAGCACGGTGAAGTCGCGAGCGGCGAGCTCTTTCGCGATCTGGAGGCCGATTCCCTGATTCGCGCCGGTGACGAGTGCGACGAGCTTGGTGTGCATGCTCGATCGATAGCGCGCCGTGCGACTCCCGACTTGGAAGAAACGGACATTCAACGCGCGTGCGAGTCGCGCTTCGGTGTCACGCCGAACTTCGTGCGATAGGCATGCGTGAACGCGCTCGGCGTTGCATAGCCGATCTCGAGCGCGACCTCCGTGGCGGACTGACCGAGTGCGAGCAAGCGTTGCGCGCGGAACAGCTCGATCTCGCGACGCCACGCGCCGAGCGCCATCCCGGTCTCGGTGACGAACAATCGCTCGAGCGTTCGCAGACTCGCGCCGGCCACGCGCGCCAACGCCGTCGACGATCGCCGGTCGGCCGCGATCACGAGCTCGGCAAACCGGCGCGCTCTCGGATCGCGGGGCGATGGCAGCTCGGCCGCGACGTCTTTCGCCGTCGACAACTGATCGACCATCACGGCGGCGAGGCGAACGTGCGCCGGCACTGATCGATCGAGCGCGCCGATGTACGTGACGTGGAGGATCAGCTCGCGCAACAGCGGCGCCACCGCGATCGTGCGCGGCTTCGTGAGGGCCGGCGCGTAGCTCGCGGCGACGAAGATCGATCGCATCGTGATCGGCGCGCGCATCACGGTCGTGTGCCGCATGCCCGCCGGGATCCACACCGCGCGATCCGCGGGCACGAACAAGCGCGCGGTTTCGGTGACGACTTCGAGGTGACCGCGCGTCGCGAACGTCAGCTGGTGCCACGCGCGATCGAAGCGCTGCTCCGTGTGATCGTGGAGAAACGTCACCGGATACGTCCGGATCAGCGACGGATCGCGTTGTCGTGATTTCGCCACTTTTCGGCATTCTATCGACAGCGCGCCACCACCGAAAGTCGCATTGTACGGGCATGAACCAGCTCGCCCATTTCGCGATCAACTGCGACGACGTCGAACGCGGACGCACGTTCTACACGAAGGTCTTCGGCTGGAAGTCGCAGGCCTGGGGCCCGCCCGGCTTCTACCAGCTCGAAGGTGCCGGCGTGTTGGCCGCGGTCCAGGGCCGGCGCGAGCTCGTGAAGGGCACGCGGATGGTCGGCTTCGAGTGCACGATCGGCGTCGCGTCGATCGATGCGACGGAAAAAGCCGTGCTCGCCGCCGGTGGCAAGATCCTGATGAAGCGCTCGGTCATCACCGGCGTCGGGACGCTGATGTTCTTCGAGGACACCGAAGGCAACGCTTTCGGGGCGATGCAATACGACTCGAACGCCGAGTAACTGGCGCCGCCCGTCGCGATTGCGATACCGTTTCGGAAGGTATGGCGATCGCACTGGGTATCGACCTGGGGACAACGAACTCGTGCGCGGCGGTCGCCACGCCGACCGGCGTCGAGTTCATCCTCGGCTCGCGTGCGGAACGCGTGCATCCGTCGGTCGTCGCGTTCCCCGGATCGGGCGGCGTTGTCGTCGGTGCGGACGCCAAGCGCTATCGCCTGACCGAGCCCGCGAACGTCATCCATTCGGCGAAGCGGTTCATCGGCCAGAACATCCGCGCGCCGCTCGTGCAGCTCGCGCTGACCGGCATCCGATACAAGGTGACGGAAGGTCCGAACCAGCAACCGATCGTCACGGTTCGCGATCGCCGGATGACGATGCCGGAGATCAGCTCGCACGTCCTGCTCTACCTGAAGCG
This sequence comes from Kofleriaceae bacterium, assembly GCA_047600425.1. Taxonomy (GTDB): domain Bacteria; phylum Myxococcota_A; class Polyangia; order Haliangiales; family Haliangiaceae; genus JABFXX01. The sequence goes on from JASGLC010000001.1 coordinate 2,605,447, forward strand.
GTGCGCGGAGCGGCAGCTCGGCACGTCGATCAACGACGCGGTCATCACCGTCCCTGCGAACTTTACCGACGCGCAACGCACCGCCACGAAGGAAGCCGGTCGCCTCGCCGGATTGAACGTCGCGCGCCTGATCAACGAGCCCACCGCCGCCGCGCTCGCATACGGCTTCGGCCGCAATCGCGATCAGATGGTGTGCGTGTTCGACTTCGGCGGCGGCACGTTCGACGTGTCGATCCTGAAGATCCAAGGTGAAGTGTTCGAGGTGCTCGCCTCGGACGGTGACTTCTTCTTGGGCGGCGACGATCTCGATCGCGCACTCGCCGAAGTCCTCGCCGCCGAATGCAGTCGCACGCTCAACTTCGATCCGCGCCCGAACGCGGTGCTGATGATGAAGTTGATGATGGGTGCCGAGGCGATCAAGATGCACCTCTCGGACAACGACGCCGCCGAGGGCGAGATCGACGGTATCGATCTCCCGGATGGCCAGGTCGGATCGTTGCCGTTCGCACTCTCGCGCACGCAGTTCGAGGAGCTGATCAGCGGCTACGTCAACCGCACGATCGAAGTGACGAAGCAGGTGCTCGCGCAGGCCGGCCTGGATGCGAGCGCGATCAGCGACACGTTGTGTGTCGGCGGCTCGACGCGAATTCCGATCGTTCGCCAGCGCCTCTCGGAGTTGTTTCGGAAGCCGCCGAACATCCAGATCAACCCGGATGAAGTCGTCGCGCAGGGCGCCGCGATCCAAGCCGGATCGATCTCCGGGTCGATCATCCAAGGCACCGGCATGGGCGCGCGCGATGCCGTCGTGACCGAGGCGCACTCGCCGCTCATCCACGGCGGCCAAAAGCCGGCGAAGGCACTCGCGCGGCCGATCCTGATGGACGTCAATCCGTCGACGCTCGCGATCCAGACCGCCGGCGGTTACGCGGAACGTCTACTCGACAAGAACTCGCCGATTCCGATCGAACGCTCGAGGGTGTTCACGACCGCGCGCGATAACCAGACGCGCGTCGAGATCGATTGTTGTCGCGGTGAATCGCGTCGCTATTCGGAGAACGAGCCGCTCGGCAAGCTGATCCTCGACGAGCTCCCGCCGAAACCGCGCGGTGATCTCAAGATCGAAGTGTCGTTTCGCGTCGACGCGGACGGCATCCTTCACGTGAAGGCTGCCGACGTCGATTCCGGTCAGGCGCAGGAAGCGAGCCTCAACGTGATCGGCGCACCGGCGAGGCCCGCGTGAGTGGTCGCACCGAAGTGCTGTTGTGGGCGCAGCGGATCGTCGCGAAGAAGAAGACGGCAAAGCCGCACGAATTTTTGGAGATCAAGGCCGGCTCCGGCGTCGATGTCGCGCAGGAGGCGTTCCACAAGATCGCTCGGTTCGCGCACCCCGATCTGTATCGAACGGGCCTGAACGAAGAAGAGCTCGAGCTCGTCACCACGGCGTACGCCACGATCGCGAACGCGTATCAGACCTATCGAACGCAGACGATGGCGACCGCGCGGCTGAAACCGATGACGTCGCCACCGCCTCCCGGCACGCCGGTCCCGGCCACGCCGAGTGGAAATGCGGCGGCTCCCGCGGGAGTGGCCGGCGCGATGTCGAGCCGAGCGCTGGTCTATTACCGGAAGGCCGAGCTGTGTCTGAAGCGCGGCGACCTGCGTGGAGCCACGCTCCAGCTGAAGATGGCCATCGGTGCCGATCCCGCTTCGACCTTCTTGCGCACGGCCTTGCACGAGGTCGAAGGCGAAATCCGCAAAAATACGTAGCAAATTCCAAGGTGGACAGGTCGGTCTGGTTGTGACCAAAGTCTGTCGGAGCGCTGACAAGAAGCGCTTCAACCGATCAATAAGGTACAGGCCGTGGCACGGATGACGACAACCGGAATCGCAATCTCAGGTTACGGAGTTTGGCACCCCGACACCGTGCTCACGAACGACGAGCTGGTGCAGGGCTTCAACGAGTTCGTGCGGCTCGACAACGCCAAGCATGGCGAAGCGATCGCACAGGGCACGCGCGAAGCACTGAAGGAATCGTCGAGCGAGTTCATCGTCAAGGCGAGCGGCATCAAGCAGCGCTACGTCCAAGACAAGACCGGCCTGATGGATCCCGAGCGGATGTGCCCGAACATTCCGGATCGTCCGGAATCGGAGCTGTCGTATCAGGCGGAATACGCGAAGAACGCCGCGGTGAAGGCGCTCGCGAAAGCGGGCCGCGCCGGCGAAGACATCGATCTAGTCGTGCTCGCGGCGTCGAGCCTGCAACGCATGTATCCGGCGATTGCCGTCGAGGTCCAGGACGCGATCGGTTCGGTGCGCGGCTACGGCTTCGATCTGTCGGCGGGATGTTCGGCGGCGACCGGCGCCACGATTCAAGCGCAGCAGGCGATCCAGACCGGTGCGGCGAAGACCGCGCTCGTCGTGATCCCCGAGCTCACGACCGGCCACATGAACTGGCGCGATCGCGATAGTCACTTCATCTTCGGCGATGCGTCGGTGGCGTTCGTGTTGGAGCCCGTCGAGCGCGCGCGGCCGGGCTCGTGGGAGATCCTGTCGTCGCGGATGATCTCGAAGTTTTCGAACAACATCCGCAACAACCTCGGCTACCTCGACCGTTGCGATCCGTCGACGCAGTTCAACGACGACAAGCTCTTCCATCAGAAGGGCCGCATGGTGTTCAAGGAAGTCGTTCCGTTCGCGGCGAAGTTCATCACCGAGCACCTCGCGTCGATGGACCTCACGCCGGACAAGATCGGTCGCTACTGGCTCCATCAGGCGAACCAGAAGCTCAACGAGCTCGTCGCCGAATACGTGCTCGGCAAGAAGGCGTCGCGCGAGCTCGCTCCGATCATCCTCGACGAGTATGGCAACACCGCCTCGGCCGGCTCGTTGATCGCGTTCACGCATCACAACGAAGATCTGCCGTCGGGCACGATCGGCGTGATGAGCTCGTTCGGTGCCGGTTACACGCTCGCGTCGCTGATCTTGCGTAAGATCTAGCCATGTTCAAATGGCTGACCGAGCGTCGCCGCAAGCACCTGCTCGAGACGCCGTTTCCGGATGCGTGGACGACCGTCCTCGAGACGGAGGTGGCCGCGTATTTGTTGTTGGATGAAGGCGAGCAGAAACATCTGCGCGATCTCGTGCAGGTGTTCGTCGCCGAGAAGTATTGGGAAGGGGGCGCCGACTTCGAGATCACCGACGAGGTGAAGGTCGTGATCGGCGGCAGCGCGTGCCAGATGTTGCTCGGCCGGGATCACGATCTGTTCGCGCGGGTCGGATCGATCTTCGTTTATCCGACGACCGTGATGATTCCCGCGCAACCGGTCGGGGTGTTCACGTTTCCAAGGGGTGTAGTTGCGCCCACCGCCGTCCTGGGTGAGGCGACGCACATGGGTACCGTCGTGCTCGCGTGGGATGCGGTGAAACGGGACGCGCAGACCGCGAACGATGGTCGCAATGTCGTGGTCCACGAGCTCGCGCATCAGATCGACGCGCTCGACGGTTCGTTCGATGGAACGCCACCCCTCGATCGGCCCCAGGCTCGACGGTGGGGCCAGGTGTTCGAGGCCGCTTTTGTCGAACAAAAAGCACGGTCTGAACGCGGCGAGAAATCGTTCCTGCGCGACTACGCGATCACCAACGAGGCCGAGTACTTCGCCGTCGCCAGCGAGGTGTTTTTCGAGCAGCCCGGCAAGCTACGCGATGCGTTGCCCGACGTGTACGCCCAGCTCGCCGAGTACTACGGACTCGATCTAGCGGCGCGCTCCCGAAATATTCACGCGGGGTCGTAGGTTTACCCTGGCGTGGCCGAGTGGCCACGTTAGGATTTCTACGATGAGCGAGATCTTTCGTGATCGCACCGAAGGTACGCAGGCCAAACGGCAAGAGCTCTTGCGGCGTCGTCGCGAAGAGCTCGTCACGATGCCGCACGCGGTTCGCCGCGTTGTCGTTGCACGCGCGTCGCGAATCGCGGCGAGCATGGCGGCGACATTATGCGGCGTCGCGCTGATCGCGCTGTCGTTATCGCCGTCGCTGGCGTCGCGGATGGCGAGCTACATGCCGGGCATTCAACCGGCACCGCTCTCGACGGCGTTGACCGGCGCGTGGTTGCTCGGCGTGATCGCGTGGGCGTGGAGCCGTGCGCGGGTCGAGCATCGGTTCGCGGTCGAGATGTCGAAGTACGTGTTGCCGTCGACGGATCTCGATCACGACGTCGAGCGTCTCGATCACGAGCGCCCGGACGAGATCGCTCGTCAGATGGGCCATCGCTTGGAAGTGAAGTCGGCTGCGTGGCCGGTGCTCGCGGCGTCGGTCGTGTTGCCGGCGACGGCGCTGTGGATCGCGCGCGCGATCCGGACGCATGGCTGGCCGGTAATGTCGGAGTTCGAAGCGGCGCTCGCGATGCACGCGAAGACGCTCGCCATCATCGGTGTGGCCGGTTTGATCACGGCGATCGCGGTGACCCGCAAGGGCATGCGGACCGGCCTCATGGGCACGGTGTCGCTGACGCTCGGCGTGCTGACGGCGTGTGCGACGATCGGCATGTTCGTCGCGCATCAGAGTGGTGCGTGGCCGTTGCTCGGCGGCGCGTTGCTGCTGGTGATGATCGGATATCTCGGTCGCGCGCTGAAGAGCGAGCGTGATCGGCTCGAGGTCGATGATCCGGCCGCGGGTGCGGAGATCTTCACGATTCGCGGCCTCATCAAGCAGATGCGCGAAGGCATGGCGTCGGCGCGTGCGGCCGTTCGTCAGATGTCGCGCAAGCAGGTCGTGATGAGCCTGGGCGGGTTGTGCTTGGTGGTCGGTGGGATCGGGGTTTATCGGGGGACGCATCACGCCGCGAAGTCGAAGATGATGGCGCCGGTTGCCGGTGCGGTCGTCCCGTACAACCTGAAGATGGACCAGCTGCTGCCGCTCGCGCCGCCGCCGGAAGAGGATCACCTGCCCTACTCGGTCACCCGGGACGGCAGCCGGTTCCGGGTCGACGCCACGCTGGATGACAAGGGCGAGCTGAACGTGCCGATGGTCGGGTTCTCGACGGTGCCGAAGTCGTGGCACGCCACGTTGGACATCTCGCCGGTGACCGAAAACGAGGGCGTTTCGGTGATCGACAACGGCCGGACGATCCTGCAGCAGGACCCGCACAATGCGACGTTCGTCGAGATCGACGCGTGTAACGAGCCGAAGCCGCTCGCGCTTTCGTTGAAGGGCACGCCGGGCACGCACGTGTCGCTGTACGTGGTGCCGCAGCTGACGATCGCCGAATGTAAGTAGCGAAGAGATCCCGTCCGAAATTCGGACGGCGTTTCGGGTGGTTGGGTTGTCAGATGGGTCGTGTAGAGTCCGCGTGTGCTGGCCTCTGAATCCACGACCACGGGCGGAAGCGAGATCCTCGCTCGAGCGCTCGCGCGGTTCGGTCATACGGATCTGCGGCCGGGCCAGGCGGATGTCATCGCGGACATCTTCAGCGGCACGCCCGTGATCGGTGTGATGCCCACGGGGGCGGGCAAGTCGCTGTGCTTCCAGTTGCCGGCGGTCGTGTTGGGCGAGCGCGGCGGCGTCACGTTGGTGGTGTCGCCGTTGATCGCGTTGATGAAGGATCAGGTGGACTCGCTGCGGGCGCGCGGGATCCCGGCGGTCGCGCTCACGTCGCAAGCGTCGAGTGAAGAGCAGCGGGAGATCCTGGAAGGCATTCGCGCGGGCATGTTCACGCTCGTGTATGTCGCGCCAGAGCGGTTTCGGTCGCCGCGGTTTGGAGAGGCGTTGCAGAGCATCGCGCAGAAGATCGCGTTGGTCGCGATCGATGAAGCGCACTGCATCTCGGAGTGGGGGCATGACTTCCGCCCGGATTATCGGCGGCTCGGCGCGGTGATTCGCGAGCTGCGGCCGCCGCGGATCGCTGCGTTCACGGCCACGGCTACGCCGGAAGTGCGCGAGGACATCGCGGCGCAGCTCGGGCTGCGCGAGTTCTCGCTGCATGTTCGCGGCTTCGATCGGCCGAATCTCTACTACCAAGTGGTGAGTAGTGGCGGGACCACGGATAAGACGCAGCGACTGATCGAGCTCGTGCGCACGCGAGATGGTGGCGTGGCGTTGGTGTATGCGGCCACGCGCAAGAATGCGGAGGCGTACGCGCAGGCGTTGAAGCGTGCGGGGATGCGAGCGCGCGTCTATCACGCGGGGCTCGAGAACAGCACGCGTGAAAAAGCGCAGGACGTGTTCATGAGCGGCCAGCTGGACGTCATCGTGGCTACGAATGCGTTCGGTATGGGCGTGGATAAATCGGATATCCGGCTCGTCGTGCATGCGGATATTCCGCGGAGCCCCGAGGCCTACTATCAGGAAGCTGGGCGCGGTGGGCGTGATGGCAAGCCCACGCGGTGCGTGCTGTTGTTCAATCACGGTGATATCCGCCTGCAAGAGTTCTTGATCGATGCGTCGTTTCCGTCGGCGGAAGTGCTGCGCGGGTTGTGGAAGTTGCTCGCGCAACAGCCGTCGCTCGGCAAGCTCATGCATGACGATGAAGAGCTCCAGGCCAAGCTGAAGCCGCACCTGCCGGGGCCGCCTTCGAATGCGTCGGTGGGCGCGGCGATCCGGATCCTCGAGCGGCACGGCATGCTCGGGCGAGATGACGAACGGCTGATGGCGCAGCGGCCGCAGCCGGGTGCGTTCCCGCTCCTGGACGTGCAGTCGCTGCAGCGGCGCTCGGACATCGAGCGGAAGAAGCTGCGCGCGATGGTGGACTACGCGTACAACCCGCGGTGCCGGCGGCAGCTGATCCTCGAGTACTTCGGGGACGAGGATTGGGCGGCGCGGGATAAGAAGTGCGGCGCGTGTGATAACTGCGATGCGATCGCGCATGGCCGGCCCACGGGCTTGTCGGAGCAAGAAACGGCGGCGGCGCGGAACGTGTTGCTGTTGGTCGGAGCGCTGCACGGGCGGTTCGGGCGCAAGCGGATCGCGCAGCTCGCGAATGGCACGGATGAAGATGACCGGTTCGCGGACATGCCGGAGCGCGGCTGCGTTCGTGGATGGTCGGATAACCACGTCATGGATCTCCTGCGTGCGCTCGAAGGCGCCGGGTTGATCGAGGCGTCGCGCGGCGAGTACCCCACGGTGTCGACCACGAAGCGTGGTGACCTCGCGGCGATCGGCAAGCTCGAGCTCGATGGCTTGCAGATGCCCACGGTCAAGAAGCGCGTGCGGAAGCGGAAGTGAATTACACGGGCTCGTGTCACTGCGGTGCGGTGCAGTTCGCGTTTCGGTGTGACGAGATCCGCGTCGCCAAGCGCTGCAATTGTTCGATCTGTATCCGGCGCGGGATCTTGGTGTCGCCCACGTACGTCGCGCTCGATCGGTTGGAAGGCGCAGAGGCGTTGGCAGAGTATCGGTGGGCGTCGAAGGAAACCGCGTTCCGGTTCTGCCGAACCTGCGGCGTCCATCCGTTTCACGAGGCGGACGGGCTGTATCGGATCAATCTCGGCTGCGTTGCCGAAGTGGATGCGCTCGCGCTGCCGGTCGAGCTCATCGACGGGCGGGCGCGCTAGCTGTCATTCCGAGCCGAGTCGGGCGCGACGAGCGCGGAGCCACGCACCGAGTGCGAGCAGCGGGCCGGCGATGAGGATGATCAGGACTGCGGCGATGACTTCCATCACGGCGCCGAGTGCGGTATCGGTGCGATGCGAGGGTGCACGCTGGCTATCGATGATCAGTGCGATGGCGCCGGCGATCGCGAGCGCGCCGGGGATGTACCAGAACCGCGTATTGCGCAACGCTGCCACGATCGCGATGCACGCGAGCAGAGCCAGCACGGCGACGACGACAACCACCCGTCGAGGATAGCGCTGCTAGTCGGTAAAGGCCACGAGCGGTTCGTCGGCGGTCTCGCGAAGTAGTCGGCGAAAATCGTCATCGGTGGCGCCCGGTTTGTAGGTTGCGCGGCCGACTTGCGCGAGCAGGTAGTCCGCGGCCGCATTGATCACGCGTTGTTCGATCGGATCGAAGCGACGCCCGCGCGCTTCCTCGTACTCGCGCACGAATGCGGTCGCTTCGGCATGGCTCGGTGTGAACGAGCCGAACGGTGGCCATTGCACGGTGAATTCGGCGGCCGCGCATCCGACCATCTCGGCCTCGGATGCGCGACGGAGCGAGTCCCAATCGAGGATCGCGGACACGCGTTGATCGTCGTGGAACAGCGCGTTCTTCGTGCTCCAATCCATGTGGGCTGCGATGATCGGGAGGTTCGCGGCCCGGATTACTCGCTGTGCGACCTCGGCACGGGCATCGATCCATTCGCCGCCGGTGAGCGTGACGTCGATGGTGATGCGGTGGGGTTGGCCCCACAGGGTGTCGGCGGAGGATGCGGCGACTTGCAGGTGCGTTGGTGGAAAGCCGGTCGTGAGGCGTGCGAAATCTGCGAGGTGGCGTGCGAGCTCCTGCCGGATGTTCGGCTGATGAGCATCGAGTACGCGGCCCGGGCGGAGCTCGTAGAACGCGGCCCAGTTGTGGTCGGCGCGGAATATCGGAGCGAGCTGCTTCGGTGCCGGGAAGTCATCGGCGACGAGAAGTGCGAGGCAGGCTTCGATCGCGCGGAGCTCGGCTTCACTGCAGGTCGACGGAAAGATCTTCAGCACGACGCGCGATCCGTCTGCCAACTTCACGCCGAACACGGCGCCGACGCTCTTCGACGCGAAGTGGGCATCGATGACGCCGTGGCCGAGCTCGCGTGTGCACAGCTCGTCGATCCATGTCTCGAGTTGTTCGGGTGAACGTGGTCCCACGATCGATGCGAGATCGGCGCGATACCAATCTTCGGTGAGCTCAGCGCGGATGAGCGAGGCGAGCTTCATTGATCGACCGAATGATATGCGTCGTCCAAATCTAAAGGTCTCACCAACGGTTCGACCAGGGCTGTACATCTCGGCACCGTGCTCACAGCCGCGAAACTCGGGAAGATCGGGCCCGGATGCCGTTACCCATCCATGAGAATTTCGGTCTGGATAGTTGCACTCGCCGTGCTCATTCCCAATGTCCGCGCCAAGGCGGATCCGCTCGCCTGTCATAAACCTGGTGCCCCCACCAAGAAGCTGTGGCTCAAGGTCGGCTCGCTCGACCAGATTTGGCCGGCTCATCCGACAAATTCTTCAGATCCTGAAGACTGGACGTTCGCGCAACAAAAGACGTTCCACAACCTAGAAACCGTAGACACAGCTAAGGAAGCATTCCAACTTTTCGCAGACACCGAGATAGGTGCATTCACTCAGGCGCAGCGGAACACGATCGCCTGCAGACCAACTGATAGCGAGTTCATTCAGAACTGCGCTTTCGACTGCAACGGAAATACGAAAGCAGACGACGACTACGGTAGCGCGTGCAGCAGGAACGTTACAGCCCGCGACAGAACCGACCCAATTTGCGGTTTGGATGAGAGTACGAACCTGCGGTACGCGGGCCTCTATAGCGCTCCGTCCGGTGGTTTTGTTCCGGGTGCTCCTTTTACGTCGACTCAGACCGGAAAGATCAAGAACGCAAATCTCGCGGCGAACGGCTCGCTTAGATCGGACGCGCGATACGTGTTCACCGAAGACATAACGCCGACGGGTGTATTCCTTACGTTAATCGAGCCCTACCCGGACCTCGATAGTACCCATACCAACACACCTTCATCCCCTGAGGTCGATCACGTAATACCAGCCGTAGATAAGTACGGTTGCGGTTGCGGAACGAACTCTCCACAGAACGCGATCCTCATCTCGAAGAACCTGAACGGATCGACGCAGAACAACTACGTTGACGATGATAGACGCCAAGCGATCTTGGAGGTGTTCACGAAGAACTACAATCGTTCTACGACCTCGCGATCGACCACTTCGTCTGAAACCGATATGGGGGACAATGAGGAGATGGCCGGTTGCACAGCAGCAGGGAGCAACAAGAGCTCACTCGCGATAGTCGCGCTCGCCGGATTCTTTGCACGACGTAAACGTCTCCCTACCGATTTGCGGCGATAGACTTCGATGCAATTCGAATATGCACCCGCACGGCGCTCGACCATCCCCCTCGCACGGCCCCATCGCGAACACTCGCAACGAGCGAACCCTCGACACGACCGCGATGGATTGTTAGGCCGGCCCGCTCGATCGGATTGAACGATCGCGAACTAGCTGCGCGTCGGACCTCGCGTTCTAAGAGCCGCGGCGACGAGGTCTGTCTTCACGCCACTCGCACTTGCGCGATCCACCATCGTGCGGGATTCCTGCTTACTGAAACCTAGACTGACGAGTGCGGAAATCGCATCCGTTGCCATCTGATCGATCCGAGCGCGCGTGTGACTCTCATCGAGAGATTGCCCCGCGCGGGGTCGAGTCATCGCACGTGCCGTGCCGATCTCGTCGAGCGCGTTGCGATTCGGCGATCTCGTCGTCGCGTCGAGCTCGTCGGACGGCGATGCCGCTAGCCCCGCGCGCGGCTGAAGACCAATCGCCCCTGAATCAGTTGCGCGTTGGACCTCGCGATCGAAGAGCAGCTGCGATGAGATCCGGGACGGTCTTCACGCCACTCGCACTTGCGCGGTCCACCATCGTGCGGGATTCCTGCTTCTTGAAACCTAGATTGACGAGTGCGGAGATCGCATCCGTTGCCATCTGATCGATCCGAGCGCGCGTGTGACTCTCATCGAGAGCTTGCCCCGCGCGGGGTCGAGTCATCGCACGTGCCGTGCCGATCTCGTCGAGCGCGTTGCGATTCGGCGATCTCGTCGTCGTGTCGATCTCGTCGGACGGCGATGTCGCCAGCCCCGCGCGGGGTCGAGTCATCACGGCAGTGCCGGTCTCGTCGAGCGCGTTCCGATCCGGCGAGCTCATCGGCTTGGACTCGTCGCAGCACGACGTTGCCAGCCCCGCGCGGGGCTGAACGATCCTCGCCTTGATCGACTCCGGCGAGATGATTCCCTTGTGAAGCATCTGATGATGACCGAAGCACAGCAATGCGAGGTTGCTCGCATCGTGACTGCCGCCCTCGGCTCTTGGAATGATGTGATGCACTTCGATGAAGCGCTGAGACCGGCAGCCCGGCACCACGCACTTTCCACGATCGCGTTGAAACACCGCTCGGCGCGTCGAGGGCTTGATGTCTTTCTTCGCGCGCGTGGGCGCGGTGTCCGAGCCGCTGCGAACGGCGTCGCACTCGGCTAAATCCCGTTCGGCATCGCTGAGTGCGAGACGTTGGCCACCCGCGTTGACGAATCCTCGGCTGCACAGCTCGCAAATCGTGGTTTGAATCTGGGAGCGTGGCGCTGTTCCGGTTGCGCCGTCACCTCCGGTCACCCGAGCCGTGCACAACCATGCGGCGGTCGTCGCATCGTCGACGAAGCCGCCGAGCTCCTTCGAAAGGTCGTTCTGCGCCTGACGCCACTGCGCGTACTGCACCGGCGTGAATTCGAGCGTGACCACGCACGTCTTGACCTGCGGGTTGGCCGGATCGCTCGGCCGATCGCCCTCTCGATGCGCGGCAACCAATTCCTGCACCCGTGCGCTATTGCAGTCGCGAATCGTATCGAGCCACTCGTCTTCGGTCTCGGGCTTGACGATCCGCGTGAGCTCGCGAATCGCCGTGTAACTGTGCTCGCCGTTCGCGAGAGCGCGTGCCACGCCGGGCAACTCTTCGAGTGCCATGGCAACACGAACGCGATCGCGCGCGACCTTCGGGCCGTAGCCGAGAACATCTTCGAGGTACGCGTACAAACTGACCTTCGATGCGTGGCGCCACACCTCGCCGCGAATGACATCGCGCAACAGTGGCGCTTCGCGTGCGTCCAGCGCGCGCTGATCGTTTGCCAGTGTGCGCAATGCGAGATCGATCTCTTGCCACGTGCCGACACCATCGAACATGACGTTCTCCTCCGCGAATGATGTCTCGTTCTACCATCGACATTTCGGACGCCGTGACACGCATCCTCGACGAGAAATCGCGATTCGTCCGCTTCAAACGCAAAGCGAAAGCAATCGAATCGTAGATCGCAAGCGATCGCGTCTGACGAGGATTTGCGGCGGCTCCTCGATGGAGGCAAGTGACGTCGTTGAAACACGCGTCAACTCGATGTGCAGAAAAAGAGAATGCGTGTGCATCTTTTCTCTTGTGGAGATGCGTGTTCGACAACACCTCCTATGAGGGCGCGTTCGAATTTCTAGCGCCAGATCATCGATGCCGTGGAACGCTCGGATGCAGGAGCTCGATGACAACTACGCCCCCGCGCGGCGGATGCCGGAGTGTGCGAGCCCGATGACTCAGCCCCGCGCGGGGTTGGTGACGCTGATCGCAAACGCGATGTCGATGACAACCGAGCGCGCAGACATGTGAGCTCGATGACAACTCAGCCCCGCGCGGGGCTGATGCCGGATCGTGTGTGTCGTCGGCGCAGGAGAGCCGTTCGAATTCCGTAAAGCACATCATCCGTGAACGCTAACGCCCGAGCACGGTGACAACTCAGCCGCGCGCGGGGCTGACGCCGGATCGTGTGCGCGGGCCCGATGACTCAGCCCCGCGTGGGGCTGGTCACAAACGCGATCTCGACGACAACTGAGCGCGCGAACGCGTGAGCTCGATCGACAACTCAGCCCGCTCGGGGCTGATGCCGGATCGCGTGCGCGAGCGGATGCGCGAGTCGATGACAACTCAGCCTGCGCGGGGCTGATGCCGGATCGCGTGCGCGAGCGGATGCGTGAGTCGATAACAACTCAGCCCGCGCGGGGCAGGTGACGCTGGATCGAAAGTACGGGCTCGACGAACAACTGAGCGCGCAAGATGAGCTCGATCGACAACTCAGCCCGCTCGGGGCTGATGCCGGATCGTTTGCGCGAGCGGATGCGTGAGCTCGATGGCAACTCAGCCCCGCACGGAGTCGCGGATCGCGTGCGCGAGTCGATGACAATTCAGGCCCGCGCGGGGCTGGTGATGACAGATCGTGAGCGCGAGCTCGGGCTGCTGTTCGCGAGCTCGACAACGCAGCCCCGCGCGGGGCCGGTGCCGCGGATCGCGTGATCGGCCAGTCGGTAACTCGCGCCCGCGGATTCGCAACCAAATGATTTGCTGCTGGAGGCGCGTGAACGCTGATGCCCGAGCACGATGACAACCCCCACTTAAAACGCGAGCGCATCGCGTGCCGCTCGGCGACGAATGCGGGCGCAATGCAAACACGCAAACACGCAAACCCAAAGAAGAGCAGCTGGGGCCGAGCTGCTGCGGGGCTGGGGGTGGGCTCTCGCGATCAGCGAGCGCTGCGCCGAAATCGTGACGAGCCCGCGATCCGGGTCGCCCTCGAACACCGACGCCACCTCGCAGGCTCGGCGCGATTTGGGCGCAAAGCGCGAGCCGCGGAGCCTACACCCAGCCCCGCAGCAGCGAGTAGCGCGCGTGACTCGCCGAGCGATGACAACTCGATCCGCGCGGGGCTGGTACTGCTAATCGCGTGCGCGCTCGATTGCAACTCGGCCCGCGCAGGGCTGGTACCGCTGATCGCAAACGCGATCTCGACGACAACGAGCGCGCGGATGCGCGAGCTCGATGACAACTCAGCCCGGCGCAGTGATGTCGGATCGACGACACCGAGCGGGCAAACACGCGAGCTCGATGACAACTCAGCCCCGTGCGGGGCTGGCGACGCTGGCTCGCGAGACCGAGCTCAGCGACAACACGCGCGGGCGCGCCCAAACACGAAACCCAAAGAAGAGCAGCTGGGGCCGAGCTGCTGCGGGGCTGGGGGAGGGCTCTCGCGATCAGCGAGCGCTGCGCCGAAATCGTGACGAGCCCGAGATCCGGGCCGCCCTCGGACACCGACGCCACCTCGTAGGCTCGGCGCGATTTGGGCGCAAAGCGCGAGCCGCGGAGCCCACACCCAGCCCCGCGGCAGCGAATAGCGCGCGTGACTCGCCGAGCGCAAAACATCTTCGCGCGACTCAGCCAGCCAAGTCGCTCGTGCGGTACGAACAATTCGAACCACGTCCTCGAGGGGGCACCGATGTTTCGGCGTTACGAACAATTCGAACGCGCCCCGCGCGGGGCTGAAGCTCGATCGCAAGCGCGAGCTCGATGACAACTCATCCGCGCCAAGTCGTCCGTGCGAGTCGTCGAGGATGTATTGGCGTTTCGAACAATTCGAACGCGCCCCGCCCAGGCAAGTCGCACGGCGTTACGAACAATTCGAACCACGTCCTCGAGGGGGCACCGATGTTTCGGCGTTATGAACAATTCGAACGCGCCCCGCGCGGGGCTGAAGCTCGATCGCAAGCGCGAGCTCGATGACAACTCATCCGCGCCAAGTCGTCCGTGCGAGTCGTCGAGGATGTACTGGCGTTTCGAACAATTCGAACGCGCCCCGCGAACAGTCGCCCGAGCACAGCGCTAGACTCCCCACGTGCCGACGATCGTGTTGCATCAGTGGGAGATTTCGCCGTTCTGCGGCAAGGTCCGGCGGATCCTCGAGCACAAACAGCTCGCGTTCACCGTCGAGAACTACAACGGCATCAAGGGTCGCCACGCCGCGAAGCTCTCGGCCGTCGGCAAGCTGCCCGTGCTCGACTACGACGGCGAGCGCATCCAAGACTCCTCCGACATCGCCGAATTCCTCGAAGCGAAACACCCGGCTCCACCGGTGTTCCCACGCGATCCGGTCGAGCGCGCGCAAGCCCACTTCTGGGAAGACTGGGCCGACGAATCGCTCTACTGGTTCGAGGTCTATTTCCGCTTCATGGACGCCGACGCAGCGACCAAGTCCATCGCCCTCCTCGCTGCCGGACGCCCGAGCTTCGAGCGAATGCTGCTCGGCCGCGTCGTCAAGAAGTCACACAAGAAAGCGCTCCACGGCCAGGGCCTCGGCCGGCTCACGCGCGACCGCGTCGTGGCGAAGTTCTGCGAGCATCTGGACCAACTCGACGCGATCCTCACCAAGCAACCATTCCTCGTCGGGAGCGAACGGTCGATCGCCGATATCGCCGTGCAGAGCCAGCTGGCCGAGGTGCAACGCACCAGCACGCTTGCCGCCGAAATCGAAAAGCGCGCTAGGCTCTCCGCATGGCTGAACGTGTGACGATCGAACAAGTGCCACACATCAAGGTCTCGTTCGGGACCGAGGTGATTGCCGAGTCCACCAGCGGCTACGTGGTCCACGAACAAGGCCTCTCGGACCGCTACTACGTCCCGCGCGCGGACATCAAAGCGCAGCTCGCGGACGGCACCGGCGCCGGCACGTGTCCGTGGAAAGGTGAATGGAAGCACCTCGACGTGACCGTCGGTGGCACCAAGATCGCGAACGGCGCGTGGACGTACTTCGAGAGCAAGCCGGCGACTGCACCGACCAAGGACATGGTCGCGTTCTACGAGAACAAGTTCCAGATCAGTCGCTAGAGTCTTCGCACGCGGTGGTCGCATCGCGCGCGTGCTCGCACAACGTATTGGGCGCCGCCGCGACAGGCGCGAGCGTGGTCTCGATGTTCGAGCCGCGATCGAGCGTGAGATGCACGGGACAGCGCATCGCGATATCGAGGAGGCGCGCACGCTGCGCTTCATCCAGCGCGCCGACGAGCTCGATCTCGCGCGCGAACTTGTCCTTCGCGGTGAGGTTGTCGCGAAAGTGCGTGACCTTCACGCGGACGTGCTCGAGCGGCCATTGCTTGCGACGCGCGTACAACCGGATCGTCATGAGCGTGCACGCGCCGAGCGCGGACCCGAGTAGGTCATAGGGATTCGGTCCCGAGCCGAGCCCACCGGCTTGCACCGGCTCGTCCATCAGGAACGTCGCCGACCCGGCTTTGACCTCCACCTGGAACTGGCCACGTCCGGTCTCGTCGACCACGATCGTTTCTCCACCCGTGTCGCTCATCGCGACGAGCATACTCGCGATAACCTGTCGCGTATGGCGAACCGCTCGTACCTCTATGCGACGGACACGATCCCGACCAAGGGTCAACCGAATCCGAGCTACGGCCTCGCGGAATACAACTGGGACATCCCGGTCGTGTTCAAGCTGATGATGGCGAACGAGCCGCGTCGCACGGCGTCCGCGATCTGGAATCACGATATCGGGATCATCGCGGATCGCCGCGGGTCGCAGGATCGGGTCGAGGCGTTCGCGAAGCTGCTGATCGAGAAGCATCCGCACGCGAAGGAGCTCGAGGCACAGCTCAAGGAGATGCGCGACGTGCTCGGCAAGACGCCACCGACGAGGTACCTCCTGCTCGAGGTCGGCGAAATCGTCGACATGATGGACGGGGAGCTCGCGACGAACGTCGAAGAGGTCATCTCGGGCATCCCCGATGTCGTGAAGCTCGCCGCCGATGCGAAGACCGTCGCGAAGTGGCGCAAGCAAAAGCTCGACGAGATGAACCTCGGCTACTGGAGCGACGTCCTGTACTTCGACCTGCCGAAGCCACTCGATCGCCCGACCAAGCCCTCGATCCCCGAGCTCACCGTCGCAAAACCGGCGAAGAAGAAGGCCGCGCCGAAGAAAAAACCGGCGCCGAAGAAGAAGCCCGCGCCCAAGAAGAAGCCGGCCAAGAAAACTTCTGTGAAGAAGCGCCGGTAGCGTTTTCTTCCCGATCGTCGCAACTTTTTTTCGAGATCGAAAATCCGCGCTGCGCATGCGCAACCACACGATCGGAACTCCCGGATTTCACAATTCAATGCGAGCGCACAGTTCAGCGTGCTTACAAAACGAGCTCGTTCCAATGAAATCGCTTTTGTAATTCGACTCGCGATTCACCGTCGTGTGGACCTAACGCACCCTTGAGGCCGACATCTTGCGTTTGCGAGTGTGGGCCGCATGAGAGCGATCGTTTGCTCGCTGTTGCTTATCGGGTGCTCGACGGAATTCACGCCGAAACCGTGTTCCG
This sequence comes from Kofleriaceae bacterium, assembly GCA_047600425.1. GTDB lineage: Bacteria > Myxococcota_A > Polyangia > Haliangiales > Haliangiaceae > JABFXX01. The sequence goes on from JASGLC010000001.1 coordinate 2,622,330, forward strand.
TCGACGGAGATTGCGAAACCAACGACGTCTGCGAGATGCGCGACACGACACCCGTGTGCGTCCCTGCGGCCGACGCACCCCTGCGAATCGGCCAGAGCGCGCCGATCAGCGGCACGAACCAAGCGCTCGGCACGGGCATGAAGCTCGGCGTCGAGCTCGCCTTTGCGGAGCAAAATGCGGCAGGGGGTGTTCGCGGCCGCCAGCTCGAGCTCGATTTCCGCGACGACGCGTACGACCCGCCGACCGCCGAAGCCGCGGCGCGCGCGTTCACCGATGTGGTCGTCAGTGCGAGTGACCCGCCGAAGTGCCCGTCGACCTCGACGATGGAACCGGACGGCCATGGCAACAACACGCCGATCTCGACGACCGCACTGACGCGTGGTCCGAACGCCGTGCTCGCGTTCTTGGGCAACGTCGGCACGCCGACGATGATCCGTGCGGCGCCCGTCGCGATCGAGACCGGGACGATCTACTTCGGTGCATTCACGGGCGCCGACGTGATCCTGCGCGATACGACTGCGGGCGCGTGCTCGAAGTACGTGTTCAACGTCCGCGCCGGCTACGACCAAGAAGCGCAAGCGACGATGGACCTGTTCAAGAAGCGCGGCGTGACGAGCTACACGAACCTGGTCTCGTTCGACCAGAACGACACGTTCGGCGATGCCGGCTACAACGGCATGGTCAACGCGTACGCGAACGACTTCGCGTCGCTCAGTGGCTCGCAGAAGATCGCGCGCTTCCGCTACACGCGTAACGACGACACGAGCGTGCCCGCGGCGGTGACGCAAGCCGAGACCTATCTGGCGAGCCTGCTGTCGTCGACGACCGGCACCCAAGTCGTCGGCGTGATGATGACCGATACCTACGGCGCGGCCGGCAGCTTCATCGAGGCGCTGCGCCAATGGCAGTTCGACGGCCAGCAGACCACGCTCGACAAACCGAACCGCCTGAAGCTGTACTTCTCGAACGTCTCGTTCGTCGGTCCGAACGCGCTGTCGGATCGCCTCGTCGGCGACGGTTCGGTGACCACGCCGAGCGGCCCGATGCCGTATACGCAAGACGTCTACGTCTCGCAGGTCGTGCCGAACTACCAGTCGGATCAGTCGGACGTCGTCGTCGCATACAACAAGGCGATCGCAGCCGCGGGTGAAACGCCGAGCTTCACGTCGCTCGAAGGCTACATCGACGCGAAGGTGTTCATCGCGGGTCTCCTCGCGCACGAGGGTCCATTCACGCCGGAAGGCATCCTCGACGCGTTCGAAAACCTGCCGCAGCTGTCGCTCGGGCTGGGCGCGACCGCGGGGTTCTCGACGGCAAATCACACCTACAGCTCGTCCGTGTGGGGCACGAGCATCATGGCCACCGGCGAGTTCAAGAACCTCTACTTCTGGTCGGCGAACAGCGCGATCCAATTCTTCGAATGAAAGGACTTGCCTTGGAAACCGCGACGGAAGCGGGTCGGCAAGCGATCGTCATCGGTCGCTATCTCTTGCATCGCCAGATCGCGCGAGGCGGGATGGCAACGATCCACATCGCACGCCTCGTCGGTGACGAGGGCTTCACGCGAATCGTCGCGGCGAAGCGCCTGCACCCGGAATTTGCCGAGGACAGCGAATTCGTCGCGATGTTTCTCGACGAGGCTCGGATCGCGTCGAAGGTCCATCACCGCAACGTGGTGCCGGTGCTCGATGTCGTGACGACCGGCGATGAGGTCGTGCTCGTTCAAGAGTACGTGCACGGGGCGCCGTTGCACTGGCTGCTGCGCACGGCGCACGAAGCGAAGACGCACGTGCCGATCAATATCGCGGTCTCGATCGCGACGCAGGTCCTCGCCGGCTTGCAGGCCGCGCACGAAACCACCGACGAGCTCGGCGAAGCGCTCGGCGTGGTTCATCGCGACGTGTCTCCGCAGAACGTGATGGTCGCGACCGACGGCACCGCGCGCCTCCTCGATTTCGGGATCGCGAAAGCCACGATGGCCGCGCACATCACGCGCGAGGGCATGTTCAAGGGCAAGCTCGCATATAGCTCGCCGGAACAGATCCGCGGCGCCGCGACGCAGCAGTCGGATATCTACTCGCTGACCGTCGTGTTGTGGGAGCTGCTCGTCGGGCATCGCCTGCATAACAGCGCACAGTCCGAGGGCGAGCTGATCGCGGAGGTCATGACCGGCCGCCTGCCGACGGTGCTCGAGGTGTTGGCGCCCGAGAAAGAATGGCTCGGCGCGAATCGTTGGAAGCAGCTCGAGGCGCTCGATCCGATCATCTCGAAGGGCCTCGCCGTCGACATGACGAAGCGGTGGAAGACCGCCGCCGAGATGGAAGCCGCGCTAGCGTCGGCGGTCCAGCCCGCGACCACCACGGGCGTTGCCGGGTGGTTGAAGACGCTCGGCCGCGAGTTCCTCTCGGGCCGCGATCGCGTGATCGCCCTCGAAGAAGCGAGCTGGCGGCGGACGCGCGAACGCGTGCCTCGTCGGGTCTCGCAAAACGGCATTGCACCTGTCACCGAGCCGGGGACGATTCCGGCGGCGCCGCAGAGCCTGCTCGTGCGCCATCGCGGTCGCGTGATCGCGGGTGCGGCGATCGGCGGATTCCTGATCATCCTCGCGTTCATCATCTGGATCACGCGCGATCCGGCGATCGAGGTCGCGTCTGCCCACGCGCTCGATGCACCGCCGCAACCTGCGCCGGTCCAACCGACGGTCGTCGATCCTCCGCCCGCGCCGTCGACGACAACGCTCGTCAACACGGTCGGCGCTGCTGCCACGACCGACAAGACAATCGTTCACCAAGCACCCGCCGCGCGACCGGCCAGCGTGCCGATCGTGTCGCCGCCGCAACAACGCCAACGGATCATCCAACGCCCGATCGTTCGCGCCGCGCCACCACCACCGCCGCCGAAACCCGCGCCTCAACCCGCCGCGCAACCCGACCCCGCAAAGCCGGATTGCTCGACGCCGTACTACTTCGACGGCGCGAAGAAAGTCTTCAAACCCCAATGCCTCTAAGGAGTCCCATGCGCATTGTCATCTTGCTCGCTCTCCTCGTCCCCGCCTTCGCAACCGCCGGCGAGCTGTCCAAAGAAGAATGCGTCGACGCGCATAGCCGCGGTCAGGATGCGAAGGAGCAAGGCAAGCTCACGCTCGCGCACAAGCTGTTCTTGTCGTGCGCGCAGGCGAGTTGTCCGTCGCTGGTCTCGAACGACTGCGCACGCTTCGCCGACGATCTCGGTCGCCAGCAGCCGAGCCTATCGTTCGCCGCGCGCGATGGCATGGGCAACGATCTTCCGGAACACCACGGTGTACGTCGACGACGCGCTCGTCTCGACTCGCCTCGACGACGGGAAGGCCCACGATGTCGATCCGGGCAAGCACGTCGTGAAGTTCTCGAACGGCGGCCGCGACGAGACCGTGACGATCGTGATCGGCGCCGGCGAACAGGGCCGCACCGTGTCCGCCGTGTTCGGCGCGACGCACCCTGCACCGTCGACAACACCGCATCGCGAAGTCGTCTCGAAGCCGACCGGCCCCGTGACCACGCATCCGACGGGCGCACGCGCACTGATGATCACCGGGCTCGCGGTCACCGTGGCCGGCGCGGCGTTCGGCGCGTTCGAGCTCTCGCGCGTGCCGAGCAACTGTTCGGTCTCGAGCAACCAATGCGCGGCCGCCCCCGGCGATCCGGTGTTCGCCGATGCCCACGATGCGGTCGGCCACGCGAACATCGGTTGGATCGTCAGCGGCGTCGGCCTCGCGGCCGCGATCGGCGGCACGGTCTGGTACTTCACCGGCGCCCACACCGAAACCAAAGAGCACTTCGCGATCGCACCGTTCACCACGACGAGCGGCGGTGGCCTCGCGCTCGGAGGCGCATGGTGAAATCACTTCCGCACGCGAGCTGGACCGACGCCACCGACGTGACGCCGCTCGAGCTGCGCAGCGATCCTCCGCTCGAGATGGCGATTCCGCGCGCACTCGGCACGCAACAGAGTGCGCCGATCAAGCGGCCGCCCCAGCTCGCGACGCTGCTCGTCGGCTGTCGCGATCAACAAGGCATCGTCGCCGCGCTCGGGCAGTTGCTCGAGAGTCATGGCGTGCGCGTGCAGTCGGCGGATCAGCATGTCGATCGCAACGCGAAGCTGTTCTTCCAGCGGCTGCGCTTCGATCTCTCGACGCTGGCGACCGATCGTTCGACGCTCGAGGCCAGCGTACGCGAGAGCTGCGAACGTCACGGCATGGAGTATCGGCTCTACGGTGATCGCCGCCGGCGCACCGCGATCCTCGTGTCGAAGCAGGATCACTGCCTCTACGATCTGCTGGTCCGCCATCGCACGGGCGAGCTCAATTGCGACATCGTCGCGATCATCTCGAATCACCCGGATGCCGGACCGATCGCGAAGCACTTCGAGATTCCGTTTCATCACCTCCCGGTCGCGAAGGATCGCCGCCATCACCAAGAGCAGCAGGTGATCGAGCTCCTGTACGAACACGGCGTCGAGCTCGTGGTGCTCGCGCGTTACATGCAGATCCTGTCACCGGAATTCGTCGAGCGATTTCCGACGAGGATCATCAACATCCATCATTCGTTCTTACCCGCGTTCGTCGGCGCGAATCCGTATCGCCAGGCTCACGAAAAGGGCGTGAAGCTGATCGGTGCGACCAGTCACTACGTGACCGCAGAATTGGATCAGGGACCGATCATCGAGCAAGAGACCGTGCGGTGTTCACATCGCGATACCGTCGAAGATCTGGTTCGCAAAGGTCGCGATCTCGAGAAGCGTGTACTCGCAGCAGCGCTGCGCTACCACCTCGAGGATCGGATCATGGTCTATACGAACAAGACCGTCGTCTTCGACTAATCAGGTTATGCTCGGCCCATGAGGTGGCCGGGGTCCTACACCCTCGCACTCGCGCTGGCAGCGGGATGCTCGTTCGCGCCCGGTGAGACCACCATGTCGACCGGTGACGACGCGAACGGCTCGCAAGTCACCGTGATGGACGCGCAGGACACGGGGTCGGGTTCGGGCTCGGGCGACCCCGCATCGGTGGCGAAGTGTCTGTCCGATGCCTCGTATACGTCGCGGTCGGGCAGCACTCATTCGTACAAGCGCATCGCCACGAACAACAAGCACTTCGACGACGCGCTCGATGCGTGTTACCGCGACGGCGGCTACCTCTTGAGTCTCGACGACGCCAGCGAGGCCCAGTACATCAAGAACACGTACGGCGGCAACGACTGGGTGAGCGTCAGCGATCAAGAAGTCGAGAAGACGTTCGTCAGCGTGCTGACCGGGTTACCGCCGGCGTACAGCAACTTTCAGGGCTCCGAACCGAACGATTCGAATGGCAACGAGGACTGTGCCGTGATGAACGGCGATCTCACGTGGAACGACACCGCGTGCGACGACAACAATCCTCAGTCGATCTGCGAGTGCGATCCGCAGTTCACGCCGCACACGCCGCCGGCCTGCCGCACGATGCCGAATGCGGTCGTCGCCGCGAGCCGGATGTACTTCAAGTTCGAAGACATGGCGCTCAGCTGGCAGGACGCGCACGCAGCCTGCGCCGCGATCGGTGCCACGCTGATCGAGATCTCCGACGCGAAGGAAAACACGGCGGTCGGCCTCGGCACCGATTCGTGGATCGGCCTATCGCAAAACGGCGTCGTGTGGTCGTGGGACGACGGCACCGCGTACACGTACAAGACCTGGCAGGGCGCCGATCCTCAGACCACGTCGATGTGCGCGATGCAGCGCCACGACAACAAGAACTGGGAAGCGCACGACTGCACGACTACGCATTCGTATGCGTGCGAGTGCGTGCCCTGATCGAGATGATCACGGACTTCGAGGTCGGCGTGCGCGAGCGATCCGCGTAGCTATCGAGCGGAACGAGCACGTTCGTCTCCGGGAAGTACGTGCAGCAATTGCCGCGCGGTAGATCGTACGGGATCACGACGAACTGCTCGGCGACGCGCTCGCCATCGTGCCAATGGCTGACGAGGTCCACGGTCTCGCGCTCGGTAAACCCGAGCTCCACCATATCGACGGGATTCACGAACACGACGCGCCGTTCGCCGCGCACGCCGCGATAGCGATCGTCCATCCCGTAGATCGTGGTGTTGTATTGATCGTGGCTGCGCACGGTCATCATCCGCAGCTTGCCCGGCGGAATCGTCAGATCCGGCGGCTCTTCGACGTTGAACCGCGCGCGACCCTTGTTGAACGTGCGATCGCGACCGTTGTTCGGTAACTGGAAGCCATTCGGCGTGCGTACGCGTTCGTTGAAGTCGCTGAACTCGTGCGGCATCACGTGGGCGATGTGATCGCGCACGCGATCGTAGTTCGCGCCCATCCCGTCCCAATCGATCGCGCCACCGATCAGATGCTTGCCGAGCTGCGCGCAGATCCACGGCTCGCTGCGCAGCTGATCGCTCGCGGGTTCGAGCACGCCCGTCGAGCTGTGCACCATGCTCATCGAATCCTCGACGGTCACGAACCCCGCCGGATCCTTCTCGCTCCGTCCCAAACACGGAAGCAGCAGCGCCTGCTTGCCCGGATACAAGTGCGTGCGATTGAGCTTCGTGGTGATGCCGACGGTCAGATCGCAACGCCCCAAGCCGGCGGCCGTGCGCGGCGTATCCGGGGTGGCCATCAGGAAGTTGCCACCCAAGCCGACGAACACGCCGACCTGACCGTGCTCGAGCATCTCGCAGGTCTCGACCGCATCGACGCCCGGCTTCGTCGGCGCCGTAAACCCGAATTCCTTGCCGAGCGCGTCGAGGAACGCGGGACGCGGCAGGTGATAGATGCCCATCGTGCGATCGCCCTGCACGTTCGAATGTCCGCGCACCGGACATAGCCCCGCGCCCGGTCGCCCGATGTTGCCGCGCAGCAGCGCCACGTTGCAGACCTCTTGGATCGTCGCGACCGAGTTCTTGTGCTGCGTGAGGCCCATCGCCCAGCAAAAGATCGTGGCCTTGCTCGCGAGATACAGCTCGGCGATTTCGCGAATCCGCGCCTCGCTGATCCCGCTGCCGTCGACGATCGTCTGCCACGGCATCGCGAGCACCCACGCGCGATACGCCGCGTAGTTGTCGGTGAACTGGCCGATGAACATCGAGTCGACGACGTTCGAGAACGTCTGCGCGACCGTGGTCGCATCCCCACCCCGTGCAGCCGCTTCGTCTTTCTCGAGCACCGCCTTCGCGATGCCGAGGAAGAACTGCTGATCGCCGCCGATCTGGACCTGGACGTACTCCTTCGCGATCGCGACGCCGCCGAACAGATCGAGCGGATGCTGCGGATGCGCGAACTTGGTCAGCGCGACTTCCTTCAATGGATTGACGGCGACGATCGTGCACCCACGCTTCGCCGCCGCCCGCAGCGTGGTCATCATCCGCGGATGATTCGTGCCGGGGTTCTGGCCGATGATGAACACCAGATCCGCGTGCTCGAAGTCCTCGATCCCGACGGTGCCCTTGCCGATGCCGATCGCATCCGACAGCGCGACGCCGCTCGACTCGTGACACATGTTCGAGCAATCGGGGAAGTTGTTCGTGCCGAACATCCGACCGACGAGCTGATACAAGAACGCCGCTTCGTTACTCGTCCGTCCCGACGTGTAGAACACGCTGCGCTCGTGTCCGGCCTGCTTCAGCGAACCGGCGAGTAGCTCGATCGCCGCGTCCCACGTGATCGGCCGGTAGTAATTGCCGTCGAGCACCATCGGCTCGGTGATCCGCCCGAGATGCCCGAGCTCGAAGTCCGAGAGCATTCGCAGGTCGTCGATCGACAGCGTCGCGAACACCTCGGGCGTGAGCCGCACCGTGGTCGCTTCTTCCGCGATCGCCTTCGCGCCGTTTTCGCAGAACTCGAACGTGTCGCGCTTCGCCGGCTCCGGCCACGCGCAGCCCGGGCAGTCGAAGCCCTGCTGCTGGTTCATCGCGAGGAGCGCGCGCGTCCCTCGAGCGAGCGTGTGATTTTCCTGTAGGTGCTTCGAGGTCGCCCACAACGCGCCGAGACCGCCGGCGACCTTTGGAGGCTCCTCGTTACTCACACGAGGTGATTACCATTCCATGCGGAACGTGGCACCACCGCCGTTCGGGCTCACGACAGGCGTGATCGCGATCGGGTCGTGATGCTTGCGGCTCGAGCGGCCGGCGTGCTCCGTCGAGGACGTGTCGTCGTCCGCGTGGTGCAACACTTTGTACAGCGCGAACGCGGTCAGGCCGGCAAACGCGACGGTGCCGATGCCGGTGACGTACGAATAGGTCCGGAGGCTGTTCGCGTTCGGGCAGTTCTGGATCGCATCACCCGTCGCGTCCGGACCCGCGGTCGGGGCATCCGAGGTTCCCGCGCAGACCTTGCCGTAGCTGAAGATGCCGTCATCCTTCTTGCCCGTCGTGGCGAGCTTGCTCCACTCGATGCCGAAGCCGACGGCCATACCCGCGGTGACGACGGCGCTACCGACGAGGACGCCCTTCCACACCGCGTTCGAATTCGAGTGCGAGACCGTGCCTTCGGTTTCGTGGTTCTCGTGCGGCTGCGTACCGGTGAGGCCCGGCGACGTGACCGTGTCGTTCGAGTGATCCGGCACCTTCGTATCGACCGGCGTGTTGCGCGATAGGTCGGGTTGGAGATTCGTGGTCTCGCCGCCGGTGCACGTGACATCGCCCTTGGTGTAGCGATGGAACCCGCTCGCCTCGATCGCGATCGAGTACTTGCCTTCCGACAGGCCGTTGACCGCGCCGACACCATTGGTGATGTTGCCGGCTTCCTTACCGTTGATCAGGATCGTGCCGCGATCGACGCCTGGGGTCTTCACCGCGATCGTGCAGCTGTCCGACTGGCCGGTCAGGCCGTTGTAGATCTTCTTCGACAGGTTCTGGAGTGCGACGCCATTCGTGCCGACGGGCGTGCTCTGCGGCACCGTGCGCTCGCGCTTGCCGGCGTTCACGTCGAGCAACGCGATCGACACGTCGTAGGTCTTACCCTTGCGGGTGACCTGGCCGTAGATCAGGAAGTCCGCTTGAAGATCCTTGCCGATCGACGACATGCACGCGGGCTTCTCGTCATCGCAGCTCTTCAACAGCTTGAGATCGATCAGCTCTTTCTCGCCGTTGGGCGCGAGGTTGTAGGGCCCACCGATCTTTGCCCGCCCGCGCAAACCTTCGGTCAGGTTCTTCGCGAACGTCACGTCTTCTGCCGATGGCGCTCCGGTCTTGTCGATCACCTCGAGACCGAGGATCGCGATCGACGGCTTGGCGAGCGCAGCGCCGGACAGCGCGCACACGACCACCAATGCCAAAGAGGCCAGCCTAGTAACTCGGGTCATCGTCACCCCTTAGGTCGCTCATTATACACATCTACGTGATTCCATTGCTACGCTGTCGGCTGCCAGGTGCGGACGCTATCAGCTCGAATTCTGCTCGGTTTTGCCGCTCTGGCCGTGGCGTTCGTCGCGATGACGATCAACGTCGTGATCAACCTCGGCACCGTCGAGGAATCGATCCATTCGATCCGGGTCGGCCACCTGCCCCTCACCCTGGCCGCGAACAACCTCGCCCGGCGTGAGGAAGATCTCAAGTCGTTTCTGGATGATGGGCTCGCCCTCGAGACCACGGCGATCGGCGCGAATGCCCGGCTGCGCACCCATCGCGGCCCCCGCGATAGCGCGGTGAAAGCGCTTCGGGCCGCCGCCGACAATTACAAGGACCTCGATATCCCGCTGCCGAAGGGCACCAGCGAGAAGCTGGACGACCTGACCGCGACCGTGGACAGCCTGAAGGCGCCGTACGACCAGATGGTGGCGGCGATGCGCAAGGGCGATGCGCTCGATGCGGCGTCGATCACGGAACCGCTCCAGAAGATCCGCGACGGCGAGAAGAAGATCCAACAGGACACGCTCGATCTCGCGAACACGCTCCAGAACGTGATCACGAACCGCGCGGATCGGCTGGAGCGTGACCAACACCTCTCGCGCATGGTCGCCGGCGGCCTCGGCGTGCTGGCGATCGCGATCGCGATCATGATCTCGGCGTGGGTCGTGCTCACGCTGCGGCCGTTGCGGCGCCTGCGCGATGCCGCGAAGCGAATCGCCGCCGGTGATTACGCGAGCCGGATCGACGATCGCGGGCCCTCGGAAGTTGCCGAGCTCGCACGCGAGTTCAACTCGATGGCACGTGCGATCGAAGAGCGCGAGCGGGAGTTGGTGCGGTCGGAGCGGCTCGCGGCCGTCGGCAAGTTGTCGGCGATGATCACGCACGAGATTCGCAACCCGCTCTCGGCGATCGGCCTCAACGCGGAGCTCCTCGACGACGAGCTGGTCGGCAATGACGAAGGCCGCGCGCTGTGCCGGGCGATCCATAAAGAGGTCGATCGCCTGACCGCGATCACCGAGGAGTACTTGTCGTTCGGCAAGCTACCGAAACCGAAGATCGCGTCCGAGCATGTCAACGCGATCGTCGACGCGCTCGCCTCGTTCGTTCGCGAGGACCTCGCGCACAAGAAGGTGACGCTCGAGGTCGAGCTCGCCGACAACGACCCGATCGCGCTCGTCGATTCGGCGCAGCTCCGCCAGTGCCTCGTCAACCTGGTCCGCAATGCCGCAGAGGCGGTCACGACGAAAGGTGGAGGCACCGTTACGATGCGCACGCGGCGTGATGGCGATCGCGTGGTGATCGAGGTCGAGGATACCGGCGTGGGTATCCCACCCGAGGTCATCCCACGGCTGTTCGACACGTTCTTCTCGACGAAAGAAGGCGGCAGCGGCCTCGGCCTCGCGCTCACGCAACAAATCGTCAAAGACCATGGTGGGGACCTCTCCGTGACGAGCACGGTTGGAAAAGGCACCACGTTCAAGGTCTCGATTCCCCGCGGCTAACTTGCGATCCCCGCGAGGGCGAGGGATCATTAAATGCTGTTTTCATGACCGACGACGACAAGCGCAAAAGTGATCGCGAGCCGGTCACGCTGTTCGTCGAGTACGAAGGCGCCGATGATCTCGTCGGCGATTACACCGAAAATCTGTCGAGCGGCGGCACGTTCGTCGCCACGAACCGCGCGTTGCCACTCGGCACCACGGTGAAGCTCGTGCTGTCGTTCCCGGGCCTGCTCGAGCCGATCGCGATCGAAGGCGCCGTGCGGTGGAATCGCGGCCATCAGACCGACGATCAGGTGATCGGGCAAGGCGAAGAAGCGGGCTGCGGGATCCAGTTCAACCCCGGCCCCGCGCGCGATCAGCTCGCCGTGTTGATCGAGAAGATCCGCCATCGCGATCCGAAGACGGTGTCGCGGTTGTTCCACGTGCTCGTCGTCGAGGACAACAAGCACGTCGCGACGCTGATCCAAGATGGCCTCAAAGGCAGCGCGCGTCGCGATTTCGGCGGCGGCGTGTCGTTCGTCGTCCGCCAAGCGGAGGACGGTCGCGCAGCGATCGAGATCCTCCGGCGCGAGCAGTTCGACGCGATGATCATCGACGTCTACCTCCCGGTGATGGACGGCCCGAAAGTGATTTCGGCGGTGCGTGGCGAGCTCGGGCTCGGCACGTTGCCGATCATCGCGGTGTCGGCCGGTGGTGATACCGCGCGCAAGTCCGCACTCGATGCCGGCGCGAACATCTTCCTCGACAAGCCGATGCGGCTACGTCAGGTGATCGACACGATCCAGAAGCTGATCACTTGATCTGCGCCTTCAGCGCGATCACGTCCGCGTTTTCCGGCTCGGTCTTCATCGCGAGCGCGATCGCCGCCTTCGCATCGCCAGTCTTCTTCATCGCGACGAACGCCTTCGCGCGTCCCAAGTGCACGAGCGCGGGCCGGCGCGGCGCCGGATTCGCGACGAGCATCGTGTCGTACGCGTAGAGCGCCTTGTCCGGCTGCTTGAGCTCGAGATACGCGCGCGCCAACCCGCCGAGGATGTCCGGATCCTGCGGATTGATGTACGTGCCGAGCTCGCCGTACGTGCGGACCTTGCCCCAGTTGCCGAGCTTTTGATAACCGTCGACGAGCTCCTTCAACGGCGCGAGCTCCATCTGCTCGAGGAACGCGTAGTGCTCCATCTCGGCGAGCGCCTGCGGGAGCTTGCCTTCCTTCTTGTAGAGCTCGGCGAGCGCTTGATACGGGTAGCTGCGTTCCGGATCGAGCTTCTTCGCCGCGCACAGCTGCTTCTCGACTTCCGCGGTGTCCGCTTCCGCGAGTTGCGCGAGGCGCGTGCGCAGATCGTAGCTATCGTGGCCGTCCGCGATCAGCCCGACGTACAGCTGCTTCGCCTTCGCCGCATCGCCGGCGTGAACCGCGATCTCCGCGAGGATGTAGCGCGCGATCGGCTGCTTCGGATCGAGCGTGATCGCCGCCTGCGCCGCCGCGCCTGCCTTCTCGGCATCGCCGCCGTAGTAGTAGCCGAGCGCGACGTTCGCCTTCGCCTTCGCATCTTTCGGTGCGGCATCCGCGGCGATCTCGAGCTTCGTCACGTCGTCGAAGCCGCTCGTCGGCAGCTTGAACGTGCCCTTGTACGCGGCGAGGCGAATCTCGAGGAATGCGCGAAAGTCGGTATCGAGCTGCGCGATCGTCTTGCCGGTGATCGCCTTCAGCACGTCCGGCGTTTCCTGGCCTTTGCCATACAGCTTCAGCGCCTCGACGATTTTCGGAAACCCGTACGTCCGCGCGAGGTACTCGATCGTCACCGCCGATTGGAAGTACGCGACGACGACCGCGTTCTGATCCGGCTGCATGAACTCCGAGTTCAAGGCGCCGATCGACGGCAGCGTTCCGTTCGCGAGCGCGCCGTAGAGATCGCTATCGTTTTCGCGACGCCACTCCGGCCGCGCGATCAACGTCTCGTACTCCGACAGACCTTCGGTGAACCACCGCGGCACGCGCGAATTCGACAGCTGGATCGCGAACACGTGACCGAGCTCGTGCCACAGCACCATGCCCCAGTTGATGTCACCGGTCGCAGGCGACATCGCCGTGATCACCTGGCCGAAGCACACGCCGAGCGCCGCGATATCCGGCAGGCCCGCGGTGCGCACGGCGTAGTTGGTCTTGTCGGCGTAGAGCTCGAGCGTGACCGGCGTCTTCGGCGTGAAGCCGTAGCGCTTCACCATGTCGGCGAACGCGCGCTCCATCGTCGGCTCGAGGTAGCGCGCGAGCGCGGCCTTCTCTTCGTTGTGATAGCGGATCCGGAAGTTCTTCGTCTGTTGAAACGAGTACTGCTTCGGGATCGTCTGCTCGAACAGGTTGAGCGTGTTGACCGTGCGAACGTTGTAGCCGTCGCCGCGATAGGCCTTGTCGAGCCACTCGAGGCCCTGCTTCTCGTCGCCGAGCCGCAAGTAGCCGAGGCCCGCGCCGGCCATCGCTTCGTAGAAGTCGGGCTTCAATTTCACGGCCTGCTTCTCGAGCTCGATCGCCTCGACGTAGCGATGCTCGCGCACCGCCGATCGCGCGATGATCCGGTACAGCTCCGCGTACGCGGGATTGACGGCGAGAGCCTGCTGGCGCAGCTGCTCGTAGGTCTTCGTGTCGTCGCGGAGCCACGCGATCGTGGCCTTCATCGCGATCGCCTCGACATCTTCTTTATCGACGGCGAGCACCTGATCGAGCGTGGCGCGCGCGACATCCCACTGGTTCTGATCGATCTCGAGCGACGCGCGAACCTTCAGCGCGCGCGCGTTCTTCGGATTCACGCCGAGCGCGGCTTCGAGGTGGTGATGAACCGCCTGCAGGTCGTAGCTCGTATCCGTGATGATGCCGGCCATCGCTGCATGTGCGTCGGGCTCGTTCGGATCGATCTTGAAGATCTCTTCGATCGTCTGCGCCGCGAGCTCGCTCGCATACTTCTGCGAGAACAGATCCGCCCACGCGAGGTTCGAGATGATCAGCTCGGGCTTGCTGTTGACGATCGGCGGACCTTGCTTGCCCGGCTGCACTTGCGTCGCCAGCGCCCACGCCGCGCGATACGAATCGTTCGCGAGCTCGAACTGCGACGTGTAGCGCGCGGATTCGGCGAGCTCGAACAACTGTTCCGGATCGTTCAGGTCGAGCTTCTTCGCATCGAATTCTTTGATCGTGATGTCGAACAGCGTCTTCGCATCGACCAGGTTGCCTTGATCGTGACGAACGATCGCGAGTGCCGTGCGAACCGCGCGATCGTCGGGATGATCCTTCGCGAGCTGCTCGAGATCCTTGCGCGCATCCGCCGCGCGACCGGTCGCCACGCGGACTTGATTCAACACGAGCCGCGCCTCGATCGATTGCGCCGTCAGCGGAGTGAGCGTTTGCTCCGCGCCCGCGTAATCGCCGACTTCGATCTGCGCGCGCGCCAACAACACGCGGGCGGCGGTGCGCTCTTTCCCGGTGATCTTGCCGAGCTCGGCGATCGCTGTCTTGTAATCACCGGCCAGGAACTTGTCCCGGCTCGATGCGAGGTCAGCTCGCGCCAGCTGAGCCGACGCGCACACTAAGAGAATCGCAAGGCTGCCCCGCACCCTACGAATCTGTGCGACCGGGCTACCCCTGTCAAACCCGATGATGATGGTACATTTACCGTCGTGGCCGAAGCGTCCAAAGAACCAGCTGCGGGCAGCCAGGGCATCTACGGCTCCTACGAAGCGTTCTTGAAGCAGGCGATCAAGGAGTACTACGACCGCGGCTGGACCACGCGGCGCGGCAACTTCATCGCGCTGCTCATCGCGTCGGGGACCACGTCCGTCGCGCTGGCCAAGGATTCGGTCGTCTCCGGCGAGGGTGCCAAGAAGGTCGCGATCGGCGCGGGCCTCCTCGTCGCGTTGCGGATCGGCCTCCGATTCGCGATCGGCGGCCCACTCGGCCTCGTGCTCACGGTCGCGTCGGGTGCGGCCATGGTCTCGTACTTCGTCCGCAATCAGAAAGACATCATCAAGAAGGTCGGTACCTACAAGACGGTGATGGCGGATGCGGAGAAGCGCTACACCGAGGTCCAGACCGGGTGGCGCGACGGCAAGTACCAGATCACGGATCGCAACCTCATGATCGATGGACTGATGAAGCAGTTCATCACGCAAGTCGACGAAGCGTGAAGTCAGTCTTCGCGCTGATCGCGCTGTCTTCGCTTGCCGGTGCTGGCAATCCGAAGAAGAAGATCCGCCCGCGCCTGCCGCGGCACCTGCGCCGCCGCCGGAACCCGAGAAGCCGTTTCCGTCGGGAACGGACAAGCGTCGCATCATCGGCATCCTCGATCTCAAGGTCGATGGAGCGCCGCCCGAGGTCGCCGCGCAGTTCCAACGCGATCTCGAAGCGCAGGTCGATCCGGCGCACTACTTCCTCGCGTCTCGCACGCGGATGCGCGATCGGATGGCGAACTCCACGAAGTGGACGGAGGGTTGCGTCGTCGGCGGGTGTTTGAAGGAAGTCAAAGTTCAGTCGAACGCGGATGTCGTACTGCTCGCGGCGCTGACCGGCTCGGGCACGAGCTACGGCTGGGTGATCACGCTGATCTCGACGGAGACCGGTCGCGTGATCGGGCAAGAGGGCGAGCGCTGTGACGTCTGCACGATCAGCGAGTCGCTCAACGCGGCGACGCTCGCCACGATCAAGCTATTGAATGCGATCCCCGAGGACCTGACCGCGGATGCCAAGCCGTTGCCGCCTCCGCCGCCACCCGTCGTCGAGTCGCATCATGGCAAGGGCTTGCCCGTCGCGCTCACGGTCGCCGGTGCCGTGATCGCCGCCGCGGGACTCGGCTACTACTTCGGTGACGATCATGCGAAGCCCGGCCTGGCCATTGCGGGTGCCGGTGGTGGCCTCCTCGTCGGTGGTTTGGTCACGTTGGCGTTTTAGTCCAGACAGCCCGAAGCCCGGCGGCGCGCTCCGCGCGGCGACGGTAAGCGGAGGGATGGATGGACGGAATAAGATGACGCGGCGGTGGGCCTGTGAGTCGCGAGCGCGCAGCGCGAGCGCCGAACAGGGCCACCGCCGCGGGGCATTAAAGCTCTGGCGCTATGCGCTCGTTTTGATAGGGTCCCCCTCGATGAGGGTGATTTGGGCAAGTCTTGCCGTCACGGTTGTTGCGGCGTGCAGTGATTCGGGGAGCGGCACCACCGCGTATTTTGCCGTCGAGAAACCGGGCGATGACTACTACGCGCTGCCGTTTCCGAACGACATCCATCGCAAGGCCGATGGCACGCTCGATCTCTCCGCGTTCCCGACCAATAGTCCGCTCGTCGATAGCTATCGGATGTACGCCGAGACGCTCGACGGCTTCTCGATGAACGCCGCGATCAGCTCGCGGTTTTCGGCACCGCTCGATCCGACCTCGTTACCGGATCCGGCCGGCTCGCTCCTCGACACCGCGAGCGTGTACCTCGTGAACGTCGATGCCGCGTCGCCGAACCTGGGCAAGCGCACGCCGATCATCGCGAGCTTCCGCGCGGACGGTACGAACACGATCGGCACGAATCGCCTGGTCGTCCGCCCGTATCCCGGGTTCGGCCTCGACGAAGGCACCACGTACGCGCTCGTGATCACGAATCGCGTGAAGGATGCGAACGGCGATGCGATCACGCGCGCCGCGGATTTCTCGACGCTGTTGGGCTCGGGTGGCAGCGCCGCGATGACGGCCGCGCGCACCGCGTACAAGCCGCTCGTCGATTTCTTGGCGAACAAGACCGACGACGTCGTATCGGCTGCGGTGTTCACGACCGAGCACGCGACGCAGATCGGCCCGGCGCTTCGCATGGGCGTGTACTCCGTCGCCGCGCCGGTCGCCGCCGACATCACCGCGGGCGTCACGAACGCGACGTACAAGCTGTGGACCGGCACGTACACCGCGCCGAACTTTCAGGTCGGCGATCCGCCGTACCTCGACGGCGGTGGCAACATCGTCGTCGGCGATGACGGCGCGGCGGTCGTCCAGCGCATCGAGCCGATGCGGTTCGCGCTGACGATTCCGGTCGGCACGCCGCCCGCGAACGGCTGGCCGCTGTGCATCTACGCGCACGGCACCGGCGGCGATTACGAGTCGTTCGTCGACGATGGCACCGGTGGCCGCCTCGCCGCCGAGGGCATCGCCACGATCTCGACCGATCAGGTGCTCCATGGTCCGCGCGATCCGGCGGGCACGGATCCGGGCGTCGCATTCTTCAACTTCACGAACCCGCTCGCCGGTCGCGACAACGCGTTGCAAGGCGCGGCGGATGCGTGGTCGCAGATGCGGCTCGCGCAAGGCCTCACGTTCGACGACGGCCAGGGCGGCTTCAAGATCGATCCGACGAAGATCACGTTCTTCGGTCACTCGCAGGGCGGCTTGACCGGTCCGGCGTTCGTCGCGTTCGAGCCCGCGCTGACCGGTGCGGTGTTGTCGGGCACCGGCGGCCTGCTCTACCTGTCGATGCTCTACAAGAAAGAGCCGCTCGATTTCGGCGGCTTGGTGCAAACGCTCGCGCGCGATTCACCGATGGACGAGGACAACCCGTCGCTCGCGATCGCGCAGATGTGGATCGAGCGCGCGGATGGCGCGAACTACGCGCGTTACATGGTGCGCGAGCCGCAGACCTCGAGCGGTCCGAAGAACATCTTCCAATCGGAAGGCTTCACGGACACGTACGCGCCGAATCCGGCGATCGAAGCGTTCGCGACGGCGATCGGCGGCGATCAGGTTCAAGAGGTCGACTCGGCCGACGTGCCTGGGCTCGATCTTCGCGGCAAGGCGATGATGGCCGCGCCCGTGACGAACAACGCCGGCACCGCGACCGCCGTGCTCGCGCAGTACAAGATGAAGGCGGGCTCGGATGGCCACTTCGTCGTGTTCGAGGTGCCCGCCGCCGAGAAGCAATCGGCGCAGTTCTTGGGCACGCTCGCGGCGACGGGCCAAGCGACCGTCGTCACGCCCTGATACGATCGCTGTAAGTGGCGAAAAAACGTCTCGGTGAGATGTTGATCGAAGCGGGCCTGCTGTCCGAGCAGGCGCTGCGCGTCGCGTTGAAAGAGCAGCAGCGGTTCGGTGGCTCGCTCGGCCGCACGCTCGTCGAGCTGAAGCTCGTCCTCGAGTCAGAGCTCGTGCGCGTGCTCGCCGCCCAGCTACGCGTGCCTGCGATCGATCTCGATGCGATCGAAATCCCGCAGAGCGTGCTCGCGTTCGTGAGCGCGGACATGGCGGACTTGCACGGCCTCGTGCCGTTCGGCCAGCCGATGAAGTTCCTCGACGTGGCGATGACCGATCCGACGAACCAGACCGCGATCGACGAGCTCCGCATGCGGACCAAGCTCAACATCCGCCCCGCGCTCGCCGGCCCGAAGATGATCGAGCGCGCGATCGGCAAGTACTACGGCCGCGGCTTCTCGCGGTTCTACGGCGATATCGCGCTCGCGCTCGATACCGTCGGCCCCGAGCTCGAAGTCGAGAAGAGCGACAACGAGCCCGCGCTCGACGATCTCCTCGTCGAAGAATCGATCCGGCCGAACGCACCGGTGATCCCGCCGAAGCCCGCGGGCCCGCCGCCGATCCCGAAATCAGGCGTATCGGCAGAAAACGCGGTCTACGAGCGCCGCATCGCCGAGCTCGAAGCCCGCATCGCCCGTCAGGATCAGAAGATCGAAAAGCTCATCGCCACGATCATCGATCACGGAATGGGTTCACGCGACGACTTCTAGGGCGAGGTCCGAAAAGCGGATCGCGAGGACCCGCAAGGGCGAGGCGGAGTGAGAACCGCACCGGAGCGTACGTCCGTACGCGAGGAGCGGAAGCGGAGCGACAACGACGCCATTGCGGGCCGCAGCCCCGCGGTCACTCGACGTCGCCACCCTTGAGGCCATGTCGCTTCAAGAGCTCGCGCAGGTGATATCGCGTCAACCCGGCCTCTTGCGCCGAACGGGTGATATTGCCGTCGTTCCTCTGCATCAACGCCTGCAGATACGCGATCTCGAACGCATCGACCACGGTCTGCTTCGCCGGCTTGAACCCGAGCCCCGCCTTTAGCAGCGACGGATCGAAGCTCGCCGGTCCCGTCTGCGCCGGCAACTCGATCCCCGACAACTGCGCCGCCGCCCTCTGCGCCGCCTGCGCTCCCGCCTGCGCGAGATCGTGCGACGTCATCAGCGACGGTCCCATCTCGCGACCGAACACGAGATCCGCCCGCGTGATCACAGGCCCATCCGACAGCGCCGACGCGCGTTCGACGACATTGCGCATCTCGCGAACGTTACCCGGCCACGGATGGCTCATCATCGCCGCCATCGCATCCTGCGAAAACGACATCGACATGCCGCGCCGTTGCGCGACATCCCGCAGGAAGTGATTCGCGAGCGTGGGGATATCCTCGCGCCGCTCGCGCACCGACGGCAGCTCGACCTGCACGACCGAGAGCCGGTAGTACAAGTCTTCGCGGAACGTGCCCTTGTTGACCTCTTCGCGCAGATCGCGGTTCGTGGCCGCGAGCACGCGAACATCGACCTTATACGTGCGATCGCCGCCGACGCGCTTGATCTCGCGCTGCTCGAGCACGCGCAAGAGCTTCGGCTGTAGGGAGATATCGAGCTCGCCGATTTCGTCGAGGAAGATCGTGCCGCCATTGGCCTGCTCGAAGCAGCCCGTGTGCTGGGCCACCGCGCCCGTGAACGAGCCCTTCTCGTGACCGAACAGCGTGCTCTCGATCAGCTCGCGCGGAATCGATCCGCAATCGAGCACCACGAACGGCTTCGACTTGCGCGCCGACGCGTTGTGCAGCGCACGCGCGACCATCTCCTTACCGGTACCGGTCTCGCCGGTGATGAGGCAGGTCAGCTCCGACGGCGCGACCTTCTCGAGGTGAGCGAAGATCTCGCGCATCGCGGGCGAGCCGCCGAGCATCATGTCGAAGCGATCTTTTTTCGACAGCTCGATCTCGACGACATCCGACGTGGATTGGAACTGGATGTTCGTGTGACCGATCCGGAACGTGGTGCCCGGCCGCAGGAACACCTCGCGGATCCGCAGATCGCCGACGAAGATGCCGTTACGCGAGTTGAGATCGCGTAGGCGATAGCCGTCGTCGCGTGCGCTCACTTCGAAGTGCGTGCCCGACACCGCTTTGTCCTGCACGACCAAGTCGCTGATGATCGAGCGACCGCCGGTCACGCGCGGCTTACTGATCTCGATCTCTTTCCCCGCATCGGCACCGCTCGTCACGACGAGCTTGCCTTTCCGCATACGCCGAACGGTGGCCCATTCACCCTCGAACAGGGTGGTCATGCCGGTGCCGGTTTCGAACTGCGGATCGTCGCCTTCCATCACCCCCAACGTACCACGGTGACCCGATTAGTTCAGGAAGCGCTCGTCGGACTTCTTCTTCGGCGAGGTCGGCTTCGACGGTGGTTTCGGCGCACCGCCTTCGATCACCGAGAGCTTCGCGCGCGCTCGAGCGATCCGCCACTTCCGCCAGGCGAGGCCCGGGCTCCACCGCTTCGACGTCATGATCGCGGCCGTCAGCATCGCGCCGCCGTTCGCCGCCCCACGCTCCCACAGCCCTTGGAGCACCACGAACAACGTCAGAAACCCGATGAATCCGTACATCATCTGGCGCCCGGTCAACGGCAGGACGCCGAAGAACTGCACCGGTTGGCGCGCGTAGACGATGCCGAACGCGACGACCGCCGCCATCGTGAACGGCGAAAGTCCGGTAATCAGGGCCTCGCGACCGAGGAGCTCACCGCACAGCACGCCGGCGAGCGAGCCGATGATCGAGGTGATGATCGCGAAGCGCACGAACCTGCGCGTTCCCCAAAACCGTTCGAGCGTGGGCACGAACATCCACAGCATGAACATGTTGAGGAGCAGAGAGAAGAAGTCCGTCTCGATCAGCGGGCCGGTCGCGAGCGTCCACACGTAGCCGTGATGGAGCACACCGCTCGGCGTGGCCGCGAGGTATCGGAGCAGCATGCCCTGGGTCTCGCGATCGCAGCACAGCCACACGATCGACATGCCGATCTGGAGCGCGGCGATCGTGAACGCACCGCGCGTGATCCGAAATTGGCTCGTGTCGAACCGGCCGCGCGTGCTCACCCGAAAACTCTAGCACTACAATGTCGAAACGGGGATCGTGACCGTGCCCAGGTCGAGCACGCCATTCGGCGCGGTCAGGACCTGACCGGTCAGCGGCGTCGCCGTGCCCACCGTCGAGAACGTGTCGTTCTTGACCGACAGCGTGATCGTGTACGAGGCCGCGACGAACGGATCGGTGACGGTCATCCCGGCCGAGCACAACGCACCGGTCGTGGTCGCCATCGACATGTTTCCGTCCGGCGCGCCGGAGATCCCGATATGCGCCATCGCGCTGACCGCGTCGCACGTGACCGGCGAGTTGTCGCTCATCTTCACCAACTTCCAGGCGACCTTGATCACGCCACCATCGGTGATGAACTGCGCGGTCGGCATCGTCTTGTCGGTGCCATCCGAAAGATCGATCGTCTGCGCGATCGATGTGCCGAACGTCTGCGACATCGCCGCATCCGTGATCGCGAGCGTCGCCGTGTAGCTATCGAGCGCGAGCGCCGTCGACATGCCCATCTTGTCGGCGCAGTCGAACATGTCGATCGTCGGCGAGCCGGTCGGCGGCGTTGCCGTCAACACCGCCGTGTCGAAGCCCGATGGACAATCGGTCTGCACGGTCGGGTTCTCGGCGGTGACGAGACTCCAGCTCGCGTCGATCTTCGCCGTGCGTTGACCGTCGATCATGCACAGCGTGCAGCCGTCGCCGGCAATCGAGTTGCCGTCGTCGCACTGCTCGTTGCTATCGACGATGCCGTCGCCACAACGAGCCGGCGGCATGTCGTCATCGTCGCCGGAGCTGCCGCCGTTACTGCCGCACGCGGCCAGCAGTAACGCGACGAGCGTTAGCTTCCCCATACGGGGAGCGTATCGCGATCCTCAGTCGAGGTTAATCGTAACCGTACCGAGGTCGGTGATGTCGTTGTGGTCGTTGATCGTCTTGTTCGTCAACGCGTCCGCATTACCGACCGCCGCCATGCTCGAGTTGAACGCGTCCACGCTGATCGTGTACGTGCCGACCGGCAGCGCGTCCGTGATGCCGAAGTGGTCACCACAGTGGAAGATGTCGCTCGCCGCGTTCGACGGGTTACCGACTTCCGTCGAGATCGCCTCGACGCCCGTGATGTCCGGGTTCTCCGCGCAGGTGGTGGGGCCACCCGCGTCTTGCAGCTGCCACGCGAGCTGGAAGTAACCGGCGTCGTCGTAGATGTTCGCGCTGAACGTCTTGTCGGCGTCCGTCAGGTCGACAAACGCTTCCGGCGTTTGCGCGTAGGTCTGCGTGCCGTCGTGGTTCTGGATCTGAACCCAGCTGTAGTGCGTGGTCGGGTTGAGACCGTCCGACACGCCGTGGAACGCATCGCACGTGAAGAGATCGATCACGACCGCGGCGTCGTTGCCGAATGTGACCGGATCGACTTGCTGCGAGTACAGCGCCGCGGTGTCAAAGCCGGTGGGGCATTGTAGCTGCGTTCCGTCGAGCAGCTTGAAGTCCCAGTTGGCCGTGATGTACGCGGTGCCGCCGCCGCCGCCGCCGTCGTCATCGGACGTGATGATGCAGCCGGTCGCCTGACTGACGATGGCTACGAACAAGGTGAATAGAGCAAGCTTCTTCATCGATAAGTCTCCCCAGAGGTTCGTCGGACCACGTATGGACGACGCAGCCCAGTATCTCTTCAACGCGCGAGTCCTCGCAACATTCGGACCACGCGGATGTGATCGCGCGCATGCCTATTGGCAGATGCACGGATGAGAGTCGCTGCAGTCCGTATCCTCGACGATAAGCTCGACGGCACCGAGGCTGATGACATTGCCTACGATCACCATGCGTTGCTCGGGAGCAGGCGCAGTGTACGTGTTCGTAGTTGCGTCACCGTGTGCACATTCAGGAGTCACGCTCAGCTCGGCCGTACCAACGGGAAGATCGAAGCCCGTCACGCCGTGGTAGTCGGTGCAATCCCACGCTTGTGAGCCCGTATCGCTGCCGACTTCCCAGGTCAGTCGAATGCCCGTCACCGGATTCGTCATGGGGATCGCATCACAATCGACAAAGATGTCGTTGGATGAGGACGCGGGGCGCAACTTCCACGAAAGCTCGACGGCGCCGCCGTTGACGTCCGTACAGCCGTTAACGGCGAGACACAGGGCGACGCCGACGGACAACACTGCGATTTGACCCAGCCTAAGCACGCGTGCTATCGCCTTCCTCGACGATTATGCCAGGGTTTTCGCCCACTCACGCGGTGTACTCCCTTGCCGCGAATCTCGACATTCCAAAGCTGTTCAATCAAGCACATTGGATTGTTAAAGGCGTGATGTTGCTGCTGCTCCTGATGTTCGTCATCGGGCTCTACATCATCATCTACAAACGCATGTACATCGGGCGCGCAGCGAGCGAGTCCGCACGGTTCACAGAATCGTTTTGGAAGTCGCGCGACATCGAGCAGATCTACAAGCAGGCGCAGGCGCTTCGCAACTCGCCCATCTCGCAGATGTTCGTTGCGGGATACACCGAGCTCGCCAAGCTCCACGCAGATCCTGCGTTGAAAGAAGATCGAGAAGGCAATCTCGCATCGATCGAACGCGCGTTGCGGCGCGCGCAGGCCGTCGAAGGCACGCGGCTCGAATCGATGGTGCCGTTCCTCGCAACCACCGGTAGTGCGGCGCCGTTCATCGGCCTGTTCGGAACCGTCGTCGGTATTTTGTTCGCGTTCCTCGATATCGCGGACTCCAAAGAAGCGAGCGCGGCATCGCTGAAGACCGTCGGTCCGCACATCGCAGAAGCGTTGTTCGCGACCGCCGTCGGTCTGATCGCCGCGATCCCCGCGGTCATGGCGTACAACTACTTCCAACGGCGTATTCGCGTCCTGCGCACCGAGATGGAGATGTTCGAGCAGGACTACCTCAACATCATCAAGCGGCACTTCCTGAGGTAACCGCTCATGGCGTTCAAAACCGGCGGCGGAGACGATCTGAATGCGGAGATCAACGTCACTCCGATGGTCGACGTCATGCTCGTGCTCCTGATCATCTTCATGATCACGGCGCCGATGATGAACACCGGCGTGTCGCTCGAGCTGCCGCAGGTGACCGCGCAGAACGTCGAGGATCCGGAAGGCAAGCTCGTCCTATCGATCGCGAAGGACGACAAGATCTTCCTCGGCGGCACGCAGGTCCTGTGGAAGGACCTCGAAACCAAGCTGAAGACCAACGAGCGTGTCAAAAAGGAGAGCGCGCTCTATATCGAGGCCGATACGAACCTCCTCTACGGACGCGTCGTCACGGCCATGGCAGTCGCGAAAAACGCAGGGGTTACGCGGGTGATGATGCTCACCGCGCCCTCGGACGTGCTGGATTTGAACCAGCTCGACCAGAACATTCCGGCCCCTCCTCCGTCTAAATAGTCATGTCGTTCAAGAATGGCGAGATGCACACGATCTCGGCACTCGGTGCCGCGTTCATCACGTGCGCTCTCGTCTTCCCGGTCGCGCTCCTCACGGAGAAGGCCGGCGCGACGAACACCAAGTTCGACGACATGGAATCGATCGAAGCGTCGGTCGCGTTCAAAAAAGAGCCGAAGAAGCAGCCCGAAAAGAAGACGTCGCAGCCCGAGATCAAAAAAGACGACACGGTCTCGCACGACGAAAACAAGAAGCCGGTCGAGGGCTGCAAAAAAGACTCGGAATGCAAACCGGACGAGGTTTGCAAAGAAGGTCACTGCGTCTCGAAGACACCGAAGAAGGAAGTCGCGCAGGTCGATCCGAAGGATCCGTTCAAGGGCATCCATCGCGACGACAACGACGATCAACCGACGGGCAAGCCCGTGACCGAAGCGGGTGACTTCAACGGCAACGAAGAGGGTTGGGCGCCGCTCACGAAGGGCCATCCGTTCTGGCAAGGCTTCGCGAAAGACATCCACGACAATTTTTCACTGCCGGAGATTTCGGAGGCGAATGGCATCCCCGTGGGGTGTTTTCACATTGCGCCGGATGGCAAGATCGTCGACACCAAGGTCAAAGAAAAGAGCGGCAGTCCTGATCTCGATCAGGCAGCGGAGCACGCGATCGACGCGGTGAAGAAGCTGCGGAATGACAATCCGACTCCAGTCCCGACCGAGCTCTTGGGAGCGATCAACCGATGGATATGCATTCGCTTCGATCCAAAATCAGCCAGCTGATCCTCGCTACGACGTGCGCTGCTGTCGCGCATGCGCAGCCGAGCGATAACTCGGGCGTCGTCATCGATGTCAACGGCGCCCAGCGCGGCCTCTATCCGATCGCGCTGCCGCAATCGACCGATAGCGACGGCAAGGAAGTCGCCACGGTCGAGAACGGCGACCTCGCGCTCGCCGGCGTGTTCAAGGTGCTCGATCCGAAGAGCTTCCTCGCGGACCTCAACGCCGAAGGCACTGGCATCGATCCGCAGAAGTGGAAGGACGTCGGTGCGTACGGCGTCGTGAAGTACAAGGTCACGGCGGATTCGATCGAGTTCAAGCTCTACGAAGTTTCCAAGGGCAACACGCCCGTGCTCTCGAAGGAGTACAAGCGCGCCGGATCCACCACGCGCCAGATCACGCATCGTTGGGACAACGAGGTCGTGAAGTACTACACGAAGGAGAACGGCTTCTTCGGATCGCAGATCGCGTTCACGGCCAAGGGCAAAGGCACGAGCACGATCATGGCGATGGACTTCGACGGCGCGAATGCGTACGTCGTGTCGCACAACTCGTCGACGAACATCCTGCCGGCGTGGTCGCCGAACGGACAGATCGCGTACACGAGCTTCATGCGCAACAACCCGGATCTCTACATCGGCTCGCCCAATGGCAGCCGGCCGAAGAAGCTCTCGGGTCAGAAGGGCATGAACACCGGCGCGGCGTTCTCGCCGGACGGCAAGTCGATCGCGCTGACCTTGTCGAAGGATGGCAATCCCGAGATCTACGTGATCAGTGCGAGCGATGGCTCGATCATCCGCCGGATCACGAACGACAAGGCGATCGATACGTCGCCCGCGTGGTCGCCGGATGGCTCGCAGCTCGCGTTTGTCTCGGACCGGAACGGCGGCCCGCAGATCTTCGTCGTGTCGGCGAGCGGTGGCTCGGCGAAGCAGGTGTCGTTCAACGGCAACTACAACACCACGCCGACCTGGTCGCCGAAGGCGGGCAAGCACATCATCGCGTACACCACGCGGGATGGCGGCACGTACGACATCGTCACTCTCGATATCGATTCGAAGCAGATGGTTCGCGTGACCCAGAACGAAGGCAATAACGAGGAGCCGTCGTTCTCGCCGAACGGCCGCGTGATCGCGTACGCGCGCCAGGGCCAGGGCGTCTACATCTCGAACGCCGACGGCACGGGCAAAGCGACCAAGGTCTACTCGGGCTCCGCCACGGGCGTCGACTGGGGCCCGGCTCCGGCCCCATAATCGCTGGATGATCATCGTCCACGGTGGTGTCGGTCCGGTAGCGCCGGATCGCATGGAAAAGGTGCGCCAGGGTCTACGCGCGGCGGCGCTCGCGGGGCATCAGTTGATCGAGCGCGGTGCGAGCTCGCTCGATGCGGTCGTCGCCGCGGTCCGCAAGCTCGAGGACGACCCGGAATTCGGTGCGGGCTTCGGGTCGGCGCTCACGCGCGATGGCGATGTCGAGACCTGCGCCTCGGTGATGGACGGTTCGAAGCGTCGTGCCGGTGCGGTCGCGGCGGCGCCGAACCTCGCGCAGCCGGTGATCGTCGCGCGCGCGATCCTCGAGCGTGGCGAACAAGTCGTGATGGCCGGTCCCGGCGCGCTCAACTTCGCGCACGAGATCGGGCTCGACCCGGTGAAGCCCGGCGCGCTCGTCACGCCGCAAGCGCAACAGGCGTTGCAGGCCGTGCTCGCGAAGAAGGCGTCCGCGGACTCCGGCGGTGTCGGTGCGGTCGCGCGGGACAAGAACGGCAAGTTCGCATCCGCCGCGTCGACGGGTGGCACGATCGGTCGGCGGCCGGGTGTCGTCGACGATGCGTCGGTGCCGGGCATCGGCGTGTGGGCCGATGAAGCGGTCGCGGTGTCGACGAGCGGTGGTGAAGCGCTCTATCGGATCGCGCTCGCGCACAACATCGCGTTGCGCGTGACGAAGGGCGAGTCCCAGCGGAACGCGACGAAGCACGCGCTCCAAGAATTGGCGGAGCTCGTGCCCGGTGCGTTCGCGGGTGCGATCGCCGTCGACAAGAACAGTTGGTCGGCGTTGCAGATCGGGCCGGCGATGCCGGTCGCGTGGATCGATGACTTCGGTCCGAACGAAGCGATCGGGTTTCCGCTCTAGCTACGCGAGCACGGACGTCTCGCGGGTGTAGACCCGCACCGTTTCGCAGACCTCGATCGTGTACGACGCGTAAAACTCGGCGCGGCCGCGCTGCATGACGGGTGCGTGCAGAGGATGCTCGCGCCACACCTTCAGTGCGTCGAGCGTCTCGAACCGGACCACGCCGAGCGATCCATCGTCGCCCTTGAATTCGTCGGCGGCGATGAAGCCAGGAATCTGCTGCACGAGCGCGTACATCTCGGCGCCGAGAGCTTCGTAGGCTGCGAGATTGGCGTCCGGACGGTGCTTCGTGCGAATCAGGACAATCACCATCCTGGTGAGTGCACCGGGGCCGAGAAATGTTACAGGCCACGCTAGAGATAACTGCGCGCGGCTTCGGCAATCGAGTCCGCGACGCAGATCCGATTCGACGCGTGCGTGATCGTGTTGCACGTGACGATGCCCGACGCACCGGCATTCACGAGCGCACCCTCGACCTGATCCGAGAACACCGCGTGAATCGCCACGCACACCGGCGCTTCACTTCCGGCGGCACGCAGAGAGCGCGTGGCTTCGATCAGCGTGCGCCCCGTCGACACGATGTCATCGACGAGCACCGGCGTGTGACCGTTCCACGTGCGCTTGCTCTCGGAGACCGAGACATCGCGATCGCCACGCCGCGTCTTCAGGAGGATCTCGAACGGCGCACCACACGCATTCGCGACCGCGGCGACCCATTGCTCGCTCTCGGCATCCGGACCGACGAGCACCGGATGCGAGATTTCACTCTTCACCCACGCCGCGATCGACGAGGCGGCATGCGCGACCGTGGTCGGAATCGTGTAGACGTTCGCGAGCTGATCGAGGCGATGGAGGTGCGGATCGACCGTGACCATCCAATCGACCGCACTCGACACCATGCGCGCGAAGTACTTCGCCGTGACGCCTTCACCCGGATGGAACTGGACGTCTTGGCGCAGGAACGCGAGGTAGGGCGCGACCAGGCCGATACGCTTCGCACCGAGATCACGCGCGGTCGCCGCGATGAACGCGAGCTCGAGGAACCGATCGGCCGGCGCTGGATAGAGCGAGCCGCAGATCACGACATGCTCGTCCACGCGGGGCAGCCGCACGTAGATTTCGCCGTCGGGAAACCGCCTCAGCTCGGGCGTGACGAGATCGAGGCCCAGGCGATTTGCGAGCTTGGTCGCATGCTCTTCGCTGCCGGGCAGCGCGATGACGATCGCCACCCGAGCAGTCTACAGAATCACAGCGACTTAAGGGGCGTCAGGTGGAGCAGCTGCGGGATGACTTTGCCGCTCGTCACGATTTGCATGTGCTCGTATTGCGCGTGGATGTAGAGCAACTTCGCGGTTTTCTCGCGTCGTGAGAAGCCACTGGCCGAGTCCGGCATCTTCTCGCGCGCGACTGCGAACTTATATTTCTTCGCGAAGGCCGCGGATTCCTGCGCGGTCGAGGCGCCGACCACGATCAGCTTGTGCTCGTCCGCACGCTTGCCGTTGCCGATGTATTCGTCGAACGCGGATTCACCAGCGTACATCGCATCGAGCAGGATGATCTGCTCGACCAGGCGGTGATCGACCCACTGCATGATCGTGCGGAACGCACCCGAGTGGCCCATCACGATGACCGGACCGTCGGGGAGATGGAGGTTCGCGCGCGTGACCGCACGACGGAGATCCTTCAGCGCGGGCCAGTTGACGCCATCGTCGTTCGAGGACGGCGCATCCGGGACGATGAACATCGCGTTCTGATGCGACGCCTTGAACTGACGCGCGAGCTCGTGATCGCGCCACGCACCATCGGCATCCGTCCAGTAACCATGGACGTAGACCACGGTGCCCGCGGTATCGCGGTTGTAGTCGGCCGGGATCCATACGTGGACCGCGCCTTGCGCCGTCTTGATCCGCCAGTGCTTGCCACCGGCGACCGTGTCTTCTTTCTTCTCGAGCCGCGAATCGCCGTCGTCGTCGACGCGCTTGGCCCGCGCCACGTGCGGCTGCGGATTCGTCGTCATGCGTGCAGCCTTCTTCTTCGGCTCGACCGGAGCCGCGGGCTTTTCATCCGTCACGGGCGCAGCAGGCTCGGGCGCGGCTTCGGTTTCGGTTTCGTCCGTCTGACCCGGTTCGGTGACCGGATCCGCATACACGGACGACGCGAAGGCGAACGCGACGAGAACTGCGGCGAGCTTCATTTTTTGGAGTCCCCTTTGGGAGCCGTGATCATCAGGTGAACGTGCTTGTTGTTGTCGGGATAGCCGTAGCGGAACGGCAACCGACGCTTCGGCTGCGCTTTCCACATCTCGACCATCGCGTCGGAGATCGTGTGATCGGCCTCGTCGAGGAACGCGCCTTCGAACGTGCCGTACGTGGTCTGGGTGAAGCCACCCTTCTTCGCGCGCGCCGGCGAGATGCCCGTCGAATCGGACACCATCCACGTCATGTTCTGGAGCAGGAAGTCGCGGATGCCGGAGAACCCGTCGTTCCAGATCAGGTAGCTCGCGGCTTTCGTCATCGCCGCGACCTTGCCCTTGGCCTCGAGGTACTTCTGCAGGCCCGAGCCCTTGAACGCCTTGTCGCCGAGGTTGAACGCGATGTGGCGATGCGTGATGAGCGGCGCCTTCGGATCGCCCGCCTTGCGGAACGACAGCTCCATGTTCGTGAACGCCGGCGAGAAGTCGGTGTCGACCCAACCGCCTTTGATCTTCTTCGCGACTTTCTTCGCGAGCGCGTCGATCTCGGCCTGCGTCAGATAGTGAAGCGTGCCGTCGGCGTTGATGTCGAAGAACTTCAACGACACGGGCTCGAAGCCCATCGCCGTCATGCCCGTGAGATGGAACGACAGCTGGCCGGGGATGCCACCGACCTCGAGCTTGCGCATGTTCTCGCTCGTCGAATCGTGGAGCGAGAGCAGGCCATCGATCGCATCGCGATAGTTCGACAGCGCCTCGCGCAACTTCGACTTGTCGAGCTTCGCCAGCCGCGTGGGATCGCCGGCATGCTCGAGCGAGATCGTGGTGATGTCCGTCGCCTGCGGATACGTGAGGAGCGCCGACGCCAGGTCACCCCCGCCGAACGGATAGACGACGATCGACGGCAGATCTTTCGGCCGCAGCGGCTCGAAGAACTTCTCCGCCGGCTCGACGTACGACTTTTGAAAATCCGCGTAGCGCTTCGCCATCACGGCGCAGTGCTTGTCGACGATGCCGGCATCGATCCCGGCCGGCAACGCATCCGCATTCCCGCACGCCACCACCCGGTAATACAGCTTCGCGTCCGCAATGAAATCCGCACCGTCGTCCGCCTGAGCGACGCCCGAGAGTGCAGCCAGCAACGCGACCAAAAACATGGACCCTGGTTTGTTCATACGCTCTGCAGATCGACGACGCGATTTATTGGCTAATTCACATCCCCGCGCTCGCCGCCGGCGCCGGGCTTGGGACCGATGAGACTGTGCAACACCGCACGCGCGACGACCTCACCCTTGGCATCTCGAAGCGTTACCGGAACATCGTAGGCCGCTCGCGCGTTGGTCCGCGGGATGGGCGACTCGCCGACGGCGGTGATCGTGCCGCGCGCCTTCTTCACGTACTCGATCTCGAGGCCGGAGACGATGAACCGGGCATCGTCCGGCATCGAGTAGAACAACGCGACGTTGCCCGCGATTTCGGCGAGATTGACCAACGCGATCGCGTGGATCGAATTCAAATGATTTCTGACGGCCCGGCGGTCCGCCATGGTCGCTTCGCAGTAGCCGGCGCGAAGGACGTTGATCCGGGCGCCGATCGTTCCCGAGTACGGGGCCATTCGACCGATGAGCTGGCTGAACACCAGCTTCCCGGCGGGCATCGAAGACATCACATCCCACGCCTGGCGGATGAGATTTCGTGAGCCTATACGGTCGGCGAGCATGGCGCCGGACCATACACTCACATAGGATGGCGCAGTGAGTTGGAAAGTGAGCCTGATGTGCGTTTTGGCCGCGTGCAGTAGCCCTGCAAAGCAGCCGATGACGCTCGAGCAGATGATCGCTGCCGATCCGCTGCCGCTCGCGAAAGGAGCGAAGTGGACCTACAACGTCACGATCAAACGGTACGACACCGAGACCGATAAGGAATCCACGAAGCAGCTCACGTGGACCACCGAAGTGACGGATGCGCGCGAGGCGAATGGCGTCGTCGCGTACAAGGTCCACGGCTGGCCTGCGGATCTGGCGAACGAGGACGGGACCACGCCGCAGGCGACCGATCGGACGATCCTGCGCTCGGGCAACGCGTTCTTGTTCGGCGCCACCGCCGAGCCGTCGTTGGACAACGCCGAGGGCTGGTTCACGTGGCCCGTGATCGACGGGCAGAAGATCTGTCCGAAAGCGGAGATGGTCTACTGCTGGCAGGTCTCCGCGGTCGAGACCGGCTACGCGCTGTCGTTCTTCACCGGCCCCGACGAGCAGACGTTCGAGCTCGAGCCCGGGACCGGCGTGTCGCGGTTCCATTACGCGCACCACGGCACCACGAACGAGGTCGAGGCAAAGCTCACGTCCTACGCCAAAGGAAACGGCGTAAAATGATCGGGTGCGGGCCGCAGTCCTCCTCGTAGTCGCGGCCTGCAACAATCAACCGGCGTCCCATTCGGCGGACGCTGCGAATCCCCGCGACGGCATCGTCTTCGAAGACGCGCCGTCCCCCACGGACCTCTCGTACATCACGCTCGATCCGGGGTGGACCGTCGAGGTCTGGCGCGATGTCACGACGGAGCTGCCGTACGTCGATGCGGACTTCACCGACGGCACGGAAGTCTATTCGAACATCATCAGCCGGCCGTTCCTGTTGAGCGGCACCACGTTCGGCGATCGGCTCGGCATCGTGTCCGGTCGGCGGATGGCGATCTTCGACGGCGTTTCATTCGAGCTCCACGATTACGGCCAGCACGCGCCGAACACGCCGGGCGTTCCGGATGCGCTGTCGAGCGTGGCGCAGAACAACACGTCGCTCTACGTGACGAGCACGTCGGCAAACGGTGGCGACGGCATCTTCTCGGTCGCGGCGGATTGGACGATCAGCTCGCTCACCGTCATCAACAACACGCGCTACATCGTCGTCGACGGCAAGGGCACGTTCGACAACGCCGGCGTGCTCGAGGTCTATTACGGCGATCTCACCGGCGTGACGCGGTTGGGCGCGGGCACGAAGATCGTCACGTCGACGGACGCGAACTCGCTCGCGATCAACAACGGCACGTTGATCTACGTCGAGTACGAGGCCGAGGACATGGCGACGGTGTACTCCGTCGCATCGGCGACGATGGTGGGCGGCATGCACACGAAGGTTCCGGCGTTCACGTCGACCGACGTGTTGATCGGCCCCGGACCTCCGGCCACGAGCGGAAAGTTCGGCTGGGCGGTCGTCACGAGCAACGTGATCACCGAGGTCGGCGGCCCCGTCACCGGCAATATTCCCGACGGTGTGGCCGTGTCATCGGACGCCGCGGCACTGTGGACTGGCGTACTGTCGGTGCCGACCGGACACCCGCTCTACAACAACGGCCCGACCCTGTTCGTGACCGAGTACAACACGACGGTAAATCGGTCACGGATCCTGCGTCTCACGAAGCACTGACCTGCCCGTTATCCTGGGGCCCGAGGTCGTTGCACCGACGGGGCGGGCCTCGTACAGTCGATCACGATGAAGCCGGTGATGAATTATCTGATCCCGACCGTGATCGAACAGACTCACCGCGGAGAGCGTGGGTGGGACATCTTCTCGCGCCTGCTGAAGGACCGCATCGTGTTCCTCGGCACGGCCATCGATGATCAAGTCGCGAACGTGATCATCGCCCAGCTGTTGTTCCTCGACTCCGAAGAGCCGGAGAAGGACATCATGCTGTACATCAACTCGCCCGGCGGTCACGTGTCGGCCGGCCTCGCGATCTACGACACCATGCAATACCTGCACTGCGATGTCGCCACGATCTGCATGGGCCAGGCGGCATCGATGGGCAGCTTCCTGCTCGCGGCGGGCACCAAGGGCAAGCGCTACGCCCTCCCCCACTCGCGCGTGATGATCCACCAGCCGCTCGCCGGGTTCCAAGGCCAGGCCACGGACATCGAGATCCACACCAAGGAAATCCTGAAGACCCGCGACACGCTGAACAACCTGTACTCGAAGCACACGGGTCAGCCGGTCGACAAGATCAAGAACGATACCGACCGAGACAACTTCATGTCCTCGGATCAAGCCAAGGAATACGGCCTGATCGACGAAGTTTTGATCACGGCGAAGAAGAAGCCCGACGAGAAAAACGACAAGAAGTGAGCTACGCTGAGTAGCGTAATGGCGATCGAGAAGCGCGACGGTGCGTCCCTGACCTGCTCCTTCTGCGGCAAAGCGCAGAAGGAAGTGAAGAAGCTGATCGCCGGACCTACGGTCTATATCTGTGACGAGTGCATCGGCCTCTGCAACGACATCATTGCGGAGGAGATCGAGAAAGAGGACCAGTCGTATGGGACCTCGTCGATTCCGAAGCCGGCGCAGATCAAGAAGGTCTTGGACGAGTACGTGATCGGGCAGGACCGCGCGAAGAAGATCCTCGCGGTCGCCGTCCACAATCACTACAAGCGCATCGACCACAAGCAGACCGGCCAATCCGACGAGGATGTCGAGCTGCAGAAGTCGAACATCCTCCTGCTCGGACCCACGGGCTCGGGCAAGACGCTGTTGGCCCAGACGCTCGCTCGGATCCTGAACGTGCCGTTCGCGATCGCGGACGCCACGAACCTCACGGAAGCCGGCTACGTCGGCGAGGATGTCGAGAACATCATCGTCTCCCTGCTCCAGAACGCCGATCACGATATCGAGCGGGCGCAGCGCGGCATCGTCTACATCGACGAGATCGACAAGATCGCCCGCAAGAGCGACAACCCGTCGATCACGAGGGACGTCAGCGGTGAAGGCGTGCAGCAGGCGCTGCTCAAGATCATCGAAGGCACCACGGCAAGCGTGCCGCCGAAGGGTGGCCGCAAGCACCCGCAGCAGGAGTTCCTGCAGGTCGATACGACGAACATCCTGTTCATCTGCGGCGGTGCGTTCACCGGGATCGAAGACATCATCGAGAACCGGATCGGCCAGAAGCTGATCGGCTTCGGCGCCGGCATGAACACCAAGGTCAAGCACGACCAGTGGGAGCTGCTGCAGGAGATCGAGCCGGAAGACCTCCTGAAGTACGGGATGATTCCCGAGTTCATCGGTCGTCTGCCGGTGATCGCGCCGCTCCACGAGCTCAGCGAAGAAGCGCTCGTCCAGATCCTCACGCAGCCGAAGAACGCGCTCGTGAAGCAGTATCAAAAGCTGTTCGAGATGGACGGCGTGAAGCTGAAGTTCGGCAAGAACGCGCTGACCAAGGTCGCGAACATGGCGTCGTCGCAAAAGAGCGGCGCGCGCGGTCTGCGGGCGATCCTCGAGAGCGCGCTGCTCGACATCATGTACGACACGCCCGGCGCGTCGGTTTCGGAAGTGACGATCAGCGAGGACGTGATCGAAAAGCACGGCACGCCGCTCGTCACGTATTCGAAGGACGCCGCGAAGCCGGATGGCTCGCCGCCCAAAGTCGCTGAAGGCTAGTTAACTTCTTGGGTCCAGAACACGCACGCGTCGTCGTCGAGGTGCGTGCCGACCTTCAGCGGTGAGCTGAACTCGATCTGCGGGTTCGTGCTGTCGTAGAGCGGCCATGCGAGCTGGCCCGTGACGTTCGGATTCGCGGTCTTCGCGAACGCGATCCAATACGCCTGGATCGCCGTCGCCATGTCGGTCGCCGGGCCGATCTGGCCGAGCGGATAGTCGTCGTTGCCGAACACGAACGGGATCTCGGAGCTGTGAAACACGCCCAAATCCGTGAACAGCGGGTTCGTCATCTCGGTCTCCCACTGATAGCGATACAGCGCCGCACCCGCCGTGGTCACCGCGGCCGCGAACACGCGCGAGGGGCACTTGAAGAACGCATCGCCGGTGACCTGCGCGAGCGTGCGATTCGGCGTGGGATACGCGTCGACGGGATAGTGACCGACGATGCCGTCGATCAGCGCCGCATCGAAGCGATTGCCGAGTGCCGCGCGATACGAGGCGTCGTCGGTGACGGGCTGCGCGAACAGCGGCGAGTGAAATAGCGTGCCTTCGTCGGCGACGTTGCCGAGGATCAACGGGCGCGGCTGGAAGTTGCCGGCCTTCACGGCGGCGGCGAGCGGCTGTTCGATCACGTAGCCATCGACGACCGGAAGCGAGCCCGGCAACAGGAACGGCTGATAGATCGGGCCGCCCGGCGGATCGGTCGGCGCGGGCAACTTCGTCACGGCGAGGAGCTCGTCGGCGGTCTTGCCGCGCAAGCAATCGACGGTGGTCGCGTCGTGATCCGCACAGCCGAGGCTCGTCGCGATCATGTCGCCTTCGGTGGCGGCGATGTTCGATTGCACTTCCAAGAGTGGCGAGCTGCACAGGCCGCTCTCGCTGATCGCGCGATCGAACAGGCCGGCCGTGCGACTGGAGAGGTAGTGGATGCACACGGACATGCCACCCGCAGATTCGCCAAAGAGAGTCACGTGCTTCGGATCGCCGCCGAACTTTTCGATGTTGCGTTGGACCCACTGGAGCGCGGCGCGCTGATCTTCGAGGCCGTAGTTGCCGATCGTCGGGTAGTCCGGATCGTCATTCGCGAACGCGCTGTTCGCGAGGAAGCCGAACAAGCCGAGTCGATAGTTGAGCGAGACGACGATCACGCCTTGGCTCGCGAGGTTCGATCCGTCGTAGTACTTGTCGCCGCCGCTGCCGAGGATGAACGCGCCGCCGTGCAGCCACACCATCACCGGCATGTTCGAGGCGCCCTGCGGCGCCCACACGTTCAAGTACAAGCAGTCTTCGGTGTTCGACACGCCGGACAGCGAGAGCGATTGCGGACACTCGGGACCGAACGCGACGGTCTCCATCGTGGTGGTCCACGGCGTGACCGGTTGCGGGGCGCGAAAGCGAAAGTCACCGACGGGCGGAGCGGCGTACGGGATGCCGAGGAACTCGCGAATGTCGCCGGAGCCTTCACCGTGGATCGTGCCCGAATCGAGATCGATCGTGAGCGGATCCGGATCGCTGCCGCACGCGGCGAGAATCACGAGCGAGAGCCAGATGCGCATACGGCGAGTTTAGCCGCAATTAGCCGAGCTGGACCGTGAACCGAGCGCCGCCACCGGGCCGCGCCGTGCACACGACCGAACCATTGTGACCGAGGACGATGCGCTGGACGATCGCGAGCCCGAGCCCGAGGCCTTTGCCCGGTGACTGATCGACGCTGGTCGTGGCACGTGCGAATGGCTCGAAGATCCGTTCGCGCGAGTCTTCGGGCACGCCGGGGCCGCGATCGTCGACGATGATCTGGCTACCGGCGATCGTGATCTCGACCTTGGAATCGCGCGGTGCATGCTGAATCGCGTTGCGCAGCAGGTTATCGAGCACGATGCCGATCGCATCCGCATCGACCTCGACCGTCGACGCCGAACCTTGAACGAGCTCGAGCGCGATCCCACGCTCCTGCGCGAGCGGTTGCGCACGACCGATCGCCGCGGTCGCGAGCTTGCGCAGCTCCGTCGGCGAATGCTTCAGCCCGGCGGCGCCGGCGCGCGATAGCTCGAGCAGCTTGTCGACGATGCCGTTCATCCGACGAACTTCGGAGAGCGCGTCGTCGGCCACGTGCTCCCAGTGCGCGGCATCGCGAGGCTTGCGACGCGCGACCTCGAGGTTCGTGGTGATCACGGCAAGCGGCGTGCGGAGCTCGTGCGATGCGTCGGCCGCGAACTGGCCTTGCGCCTGAACACCGCGCGCGATCCGCTCGAGCGCGTGGTTGAACGCGACCGACACGCGATCGAGTGCATCGTTTGCCGCCGACACGGGCAGCCGTTCGTCGAGGCGTTCGCCCGTCATCTGGGCCGCGGACTTGATCACCGTATCGAGCCGCTCGGTCGTGGCGTGCGTGAGCTGGCGACCGATCACGATCGACAGCGACACGCCGAACGGCAGCGCGAACGCGAACGCCAGCGCGGTCTGTTCGACGATCTCGAGCGGCGGATCTTCGATCTCGCCGGCGACATCGCAGGTCTCACCGACTTCGGTGAAGTAGATGAGCAGGCCCATCGCGATGCCGAACAGGATCATGCCGAGCACCGTCGCGAACGCGAGCGAGCGCCACAGGCTGCGCCCGATCGTGGCCGGATGCCCGGTCATTCGCTGACCGCGATGCGAATGCCGGCGCCGCGCACGGTCTCGATCACGATCGGGAAGCCGGTGAGCTTCTTCCGCAAGTGCGTGAGGTGGACGTCGATCACGTTCGTGCCGGGATCGAAGTCGTAGCCGAACGCCTCCTTCAGGATCTCGGAGCGCGTGACGACTTCTCCCGGCCGACGGAGCAAGCAGCCGAGCAAGGCGTACTCGCGCGGCGAGAGTGCGGCGGTCTTGTCATCGGCTTCGACGACGAGGTCATCACGCATGCGCACCGGCAGCTCGTGTGCAGGCGCCCAGCGCGGACCGCCTGCGCGGCGAACCAACGCGCCGATCCGCGCGACGAGCTCGGCGAACGCGAACGGCTTCACGAGGTAATCGTCCGCGCCGGCCTCGAGCGCGGCGACGCGCGAATCGACGGCATCGCGCGCGGTCAGCACCAAGATCGGGACGTGGATCCGCGCCCCGCGAAGCTCGCGCAGGACGTCCAAGCCGTCGCGATCGGGCAGACCGAGATCGAGGATCATCAGATCGAGATCGCGGCGCAGGCCCCGCTCGATCGCGGCCCTGGCGGTTTCGACCGTATCGACCGTGTAGCCGTCTTCACCGAGGCCTTCGGCGACCGAATGAGCGAGCTGCGTGTTGTCTTCGACGAGAACGAGGCGCACGGACGCAGTTTATCCGAAAATACAAAACGCCCCGAATGCGGGGCGCTTTGTCAAAGTCTAGGCAGATTCGTTCGGAATCAGTACCAGTTGAACCCGACACCGATCGTGCCGGACGTCACGTGGTCGCTGCCCGAGTTGTACGCACCGTCGATGATGCGCGCTTGGAGGTCAACCGCGAACCAGCGAGCCGAGAGCAGCTCGACGCCGGCCGACGCCATCAGCGCGAGACCAGTGCCGTAGTCATAGGTGACGTAGCTGTTGTCCGCTTGGAGACCGGCGACACCGAGGCCGCCTTTGATCCACAGCTGCGGGAGGAGCCAGTACTGGACCGCCGCCATCGCCGCGCTCTGCGTGAGCACGGTGTCGTCGCCGTACGCGTCCGAGTGAACCGTGCGCGCGTTCGCCTGCACTTCGAACAGGATCGCGAGGCGCGGTGCGATCACGCCACCGATGTGACCGTCGACTTCGAGCACGGCTGCGTTGCCGCAGTTATCGCAATTCGTGATGCCCGAGCCATCGTCGTGCATGCCGCCGAGTCCGACGGAGAAACCCCATGCGAGGCGACCGACGCGATGATGAAAGCCACCCGGCTCCGCGTATCCACCACCACCGCCGCCGCCGTAATACCCCTGCGCAGAGGCGAGACCTGGAATCGCCAACAGAACGGCGAGGACGATCAGTTTGATAGGCTTCATGGCGCGCCTATCATCGCAATTCTGAGGCCAAGCCACAATTTGCAGGCAACCCCAAGGATCGAGCAGTTACGCGGGTCCCGATCCAACGCCGGTGTAGCGTTCCCGCACGTGCTGGGAACTATCGTTCACGATCGTGCGATCGTGTGGTTTTTTGGCCCGTTAGCGAATCCGACAGCGAGGAGTTTGTCCACGTGAGCACGTGCGCGGCGAGCATCCCCATCGAGCGTGATGCACGGCACCTCGCGCGAGGTGAATAACGCTTCGACCCACGATGATGACGAGGTGTCGCCGAGCCAGGTCTTATCGATCACGACGGCGTCGACCGGGCGCGCGTCCGCATTCGCGAGCTGCACCAGCGCACCAGGATCCGTTCCACCCATGACCGCGTATCCCGCGGCAGCGAGCGCTTGCTGCAATTCGCCGAGGCGTGACGGCGTGGCGCCGATCAACACGCGCTTGTCGGCGCGGCTCTCGATTCGCGTGATGAACGATTCCCAGCGCACGCGATCGTCTTGGCTCATGTCGACGATCGACAGGCCGAAGCCCGGCGCGAGTCCGCACGCGGCGGCTTCTTGCTCGGTCAGCTGCCGAACGACTTTTGCGCGGCCAGCGACCGGACCGCCGCCATCATCGATCACGGCCGAGAAGTTCAACACGGTATCGATCGCGAGCGAGGCGACCGGGCGGACGAACATGCCGGTCGTCGAGATATCGAGGGCATCCGCCTTCATCGCACCGCGCATCGTGCCGAGGCACACCGGCCATTCGACGACGAAGCGCCGCGTCGCCCGAGGCGGTGGCGGTTTGATTGTGACCTTCGCTTCGCGCGCGGCGGTGAGTAGTGCCGTGAGCTGGCGACGCGATGCTTGGTCGAGCTCGAATGCGACCGAGAACGTCGACGCACCGGAGGTCTGCGCTTCGGCGAGCGTCGAGACCTTGCCGACGGCGCCACGCACGAGCGCGCGATGGCCGGCGTACGACAACGCGACATCGACGTGATCGTGCAGGCGCGGCAACGCACCCGTCATCAACGCCGCGCCCTTCAGCGACAGCGCGCCGATCCGGATCGGCACCCACTTCCCACTGCGTAGATAGCGCGCGTAGATCATGTTTGATTCCGTCGGGAGATCAGGCGGCTCGATCTCGATCTGGATCTTCGGCGAAGCCGCACGCGCGAGTTGCACGTACGGCGCCGGCTTCGTTTCATCGGGCTCGTTGAATTCGTCTTCGAACGCGACGGTCTCCGCGCGCGAGCTCCGCGACACGACGTGCTTGTGCGGCGACGACGGGCGCGGGAACGGCGTCACGCGTGCAGCTTCCTCGCGCGTGATCTGGCGCAGGTTGTCGCGCGTGCCCTTCGCGGTGATCAGCGGAATCGGATCCGAGGTATCGCCACGCGCGACGTTGATCGGGGGCTTCGACGTGCGCTGGGTCCGCAGCTTCTTCACGAGCTCGGTCAACGCGGCATTCGCGCTGCGCTGGGTGGACACCTGGATCGTGCACCGCGCGAGGCGTTCGGTGAGAAACCGCCGGCGCTCGCCTTCGGATAGCTCGGCCGGTTGGATCATCCCGATCTCGGCGAGCAACGCGACCTCGACGACGAACTCGAGCTTCGCCGGCCCGAGCGCGAGCTCGTCGTAGCGAAGGTTCAGGATCGCGTGATCGGTCGTGGGATCGTAGAGCGCGACGACCGAGGCGAGCGGCGGGGCCTCGGGCGAATCGAGTGCGGCGAGCGCTTGGGTCCAATGGCCGAGTCGCTGGCGAGGCTGGTCGACCAGCAGATACGCCTCGACAAGTGGGGTCATGTCGCTAATCGCAGTCCGAGCCATACCGCGCGTGCACGAGGAGCAGCGGCGATGCCATGCGGTCGATTGGTAAGGGCGATTCCAGTCGGTTCGGGATCGTGAGGTGATCGTTTGTTCGTTACGGGAGAGGCGTCTATCGCGATTCGTGGCAAATTTGCCATGATTGGTGTGGTACTGGGGCCACAAGCCTCGCCGATTACTTGCTCAAGTAGGCGCCGGTCCTAAAGTATCGGACATATGAAATCCGACGAGACCGGGGGCTACCGACTTCCGCTTCTGCCCCTGCGCGACATCATCGTGTTCCCGCACATGGTCGTCCCGCTGTTCGTCGGTCGACCGAAATCGATGCAAGCGCTCGAGGAGGCGATGGCCGGCGACAAGCAGTTGTTGTTGGCGGCGCAGCGTCGAGCGAAGACGGATGATCCGAACGCCGACGATATTTTTTCGATCGGCACCGTCGGTCACATCATTCAACTGCTGCGCTTCCCGAAGGGACCGGTGAAGGTTCTCGTCGAGGGACGCGCGCGTGCGTTGATTCGCGGCTTCCATCAAATCGATCCGTTCTTCACGTGCGAGGTCGATGACGTCGAAGAGCCCGATGAAGATCCGGCGCTCGTGCGCGCGTTGATGGCGAGCACGCAGGAAGTGTTCGAAGACTACGTGAAGCTCAACACGCGCATCCCGCCGGAGATGCTGGTGAGCGTGCGAACGATCGACGAGCCGGGACGGTTGTCGGACACGATCGTCGCGCACGTCGCGTTGAAGCTGAAGGACAAGCAAGAGCTGCTCGAGACGCCGTCGCCGGCGAAACGGCTCGAGCGGTTATCCGAGCTCATGCAGGGCGAGATCGAGATTCGTCAGGTCGAGAAGAAGCTGCGCACTCGCGTCAAGAAGCAGATGGAGAAGCAGCAAAAAGAGTACTACCTGAACGAACAGATGCAGGCCATCCAGAAGGAACTGGGTGACCGCGACGAATTCAAAAACGAATTGGGCGAGCTCGAAGCGAAGATCAAATCGAAGCGGATGAGCAAAGAGGCGAAGGACCGCTGCACGAAAGAGCTGAAGAAGCTGAAGCAGATGTCGCCGATGTCCGCCGAAGCGACCGTGGTTCGAAACTACTTGGATTGGGTGCTCGCGCTGCCGTGGGACGAGAAGACCGAAGATCGTCACGACATCAACGAAGCGCAGTCGATCTTGGATGCCGAGCATTACGGGTTGAAGAAGGTCAAAGAGCGCATCCTCGAATACCTCGCGGTGCAGGCGCTCGTGCCGAAGCAGCGCGGACCGATCTTGTGTTTGGTGGGACCGCCGGGCGTCGGTAAGACCTCGCTCGCGCGATCGATCGCGAATGCGACGGGTCGCAAGTTCGTGCGGCAATCACTCGGCGGCGTGCGCGACGAAGCGGAGATCCGCGGCCATCGCCGGACGTACATCGGCGCGTTGCCGGGCAAGTTGATCCAGTCGCTGAAGAAGACCGGCTCGAACAATCCGGTGTTCCTGTTGGACGAGATCGACAAGATGTCGATGGACTTCCGTGGCGATCCGGCGAGTGCGCTGCTCGAGGTGTTGGATCCCGAGCAGAACGCGGCGTTCAACGATCACTACCTCGATCTCGATTACGACCTGAGCGACGTGATGTTCGTGACCACGGCGAACCAGCAGCACGCGATTCCGCTGCCGCTGCAGGATCGGCTCGAGATCATCGAGCTGCCGGGCTACACCGAATGGGAGAAGGTCGCGATCGCGAAGCAGTACTTGATCCCGAAACAGGCCGAGAACAACGGCGTGAAGGATCTCGACGTGACGTGGACGGATGAAGCGCTGACCGCGATCATCCATCGCTATACGAAGGAAGCCGGCGTGCGTTCGCTCGAGCGCGAGATCGCGACGGTGTGCCGGAAGATCGCGAAAGATTGGCTCGCCGCGGGCAAGCCGGCCGGGATGAAGTTCGACGTGGTTCCGGATCGGTTGCCGGAGTGGCTCGGCGTCGAGAAGTACCGCGAAGCGCGGCGGGAAAAAGAAGACGAGATCGGGTTGGCGAACGGCTTGGCGGTCACGATGTTCGGCGGTGACTTGCTCACGGCCGAAGTCACGATCGTCCCCGGTAAAGGCAAGCTGACGCTGACCGGCAAGCTCGGCGAAGTGATGCAGGAGTCGGCGCAGGCGGCGATGAGCTATCTGCGATCGCGCGCGGGCACGTTCGGGTTGTCGAATGACTTCCAGAACAAGGTCGACATCCACGTGCACTTCCCGGAAGGCGCGATTCCGAAGGACGGACCGAGCGCGGGTATCACGATGGCCACGGCGATGGCGTCGGCGCTGTTGCGGATCCCGGTGCGTCAGACCGTGGCGATGACCGGTGAGGTCACGCTGCGCGGGCGCGTGCTGCCGATCGGCGGCCTCAAAGAGAAGATCCTCGCGGCGCATCGCGCGGGGATCACGACGGTGTTGATCCCCGAGGAGAATCGGAAGGATCTAAAGGACGTGCCGGAGAGCGTGCTCGCGGAGCTCGTCGTCGAGCCGGTGAAGCACATGGACGAGGTCCTGCGGTTCGCGCTCGCGCATCCGCAACCGGACGAGTTCCTACGCGAAGGCTCGAGCGTGGTCGATTGGCGAATCGTCGAGACGATGCCGCCGACCGATCCGCGCGATGCTCACTGAACCGTAACGGCGGCGCTCTTCGGTGACACGCGGCCGAAGGCGTCGACGTACGCGAACGTGACCTTCTGCGACAACAACAGCGTGCCCTGCCCCGGGATGCCGATGCCGCAGTGGCCGCCTTCTTGGTAGATCACGATCGAGAGATCCTTGTCGTGCGTATCGGCGAGGCGGCCGAAGCTGATCGCCTTGTCGGCGTCGTACACGATGATCGCGACGGCCTCGGCGGGCGCGGCGGATTTCAGCGTCACGGTGCCGGTCGTGGTTTGCCAGCGAACCTCTCTCGACGTGACGACCTTCGCCGACGCGATCTTCGGCGCCGCGAGCGAGGCCTGCTTGCCATCATGCGTGAACGTGCCGAGTGCGGCCCCGGACTTCGACTTGATCGTGAAGTTGCCGCCGCCCTTCAACACGGCGAGGCCGGGTGCGAGCACGGTGCGATCGAGCTTCTTGCCGTTCGCGGTCCACTCGACGTCGGTCGGGTCGTCGAACTTCGGCGAGGCGTTCGCTTCGTCGGTGTGTCCGGCCGCGATCAACACGCCGCCATCCGCCGGGATGTGGGTGTCGCGCGTGGAGACGATTTCGGAACCGATGATCGGCCGCGCGCACTTCGCATCGGCGAGGTTCGGGATCAGCAACAGCAGGAGCAGGCGCTTCACAGCTTCACCGCTTTCGACTTCGGGCCGAGGCGACCGAACGCATCGAAGTACGCGAACGAGTACGTGCCCTCGTTCCACATGCTGCCTTGGTTCGGAGGTTGCGGCGTGCCGCAGTGACCACCGGTCGTGTACAGCGCGACCTCCTTCAGCTTGTCGTGCGTGTCGGGCACACCCGCGAACAACAGCGCGGTGCCCTTGTCGTCGTAGACGATCAGACCGACGGCTTCGGCGGGCGGCGCGGCGGTGAGGGTCATCTTCGCGGTGGTGGTCATCGACCGGAAGCTCTGCTCCGACTTGATCGTGAGCTTGCCCGGCGCCGGCGCGACGGTGATCGCGGCCGCGGTACCGTCGTGCGTGAACGTCCCACCCTTCTTGAGATCGAGCGTCTTGTCGCTGAACTTGTAGACCGACAGGCCCGGCGCGAGCTGGGTGCGCTCGAGCTTGGACTTGGTATCGAACTTCACGTCCGACGGATCCTCGCCGGCT
Organism: Kofleriaceae bacterium; assembly: GCA_047600425.1. GTDB lineage: Bacteria > Myxococcota_A > Polyangia > Haliangiales > Haliangiaceae > JABFXX01. Next base: position 2,666,848 of record JASGLC010000001.1, read on the forward strand.
GGTGTCAGCTCGCGATCGTTGCCGAACCCGTAACTGACGAGGACACCGCCATCGGCGGGAACCTTGGTGTCGCGTCGGGTCAGGACACTCCCCTTCATTCCGAGGAAGGCGCAGCTCCCGGCCGCGGCGTGGGTTTGGGACAAGAGCGCGGCAGCCGCAGCTAGGAGGAGCATTCGCATGATGGTTTGGACGAACGATACGCGAATTTGTTCTACGTGAGATTATTTGTGCCGTGCTGGAACAGCTCGACGACAACGTATGGCGGCTCGAAGGCCGACTGCCGAAGATGCCGATGCAACGCGTGATGACGGTCGCGCGGTTGGCCGACGGTGGCTTGGTCGTGCATTCGGCGATCGCACTCGATGATTACGGCGAGCTCGATGCGCTCGGACCGGTGAAGTACATCGTGGTGCCGAACGGCTGGCATCGCTTGGATGCGAAGACGTACGTCGACCGCTATCCGAACGCGAAGGTGATCGCGCCGCGCGGATCGAAGAAGCGGGTCGAGCAGATCGTGAAGGTCGATCTCGATTCGCTCGATGAAGGTGGCGTCCGGATCACGGACGTCGCCGGCACCAAGAAGATGGAGTGCGTGATGGTCGTGACCACGGGCGCGCGCAAGACGCTCGTGTTCTGCGACGCGATCTTCAACATGCCGCACATCTCGGGCGTACAAGGCTTCGTGCTGAAGCACATCACGCAATCGAGTGGCGGCGTGAAGATGTCGCGGATCGCGCGGTGGTTTCTCGTCCGGGACAAGAAGGCGTTTGCTGCACAACTCGAGCAACTCGCTACGCAAGACGTGGCGAGAGTGGTCGTTTCGCACCACGAAGTGATCGATCGTGATCCGGCGGGTGAGCTTCGTCGGATCGCGGCGTCGTTGCGGTGATACCGTCGGGGCGTGAAGTGGCTGCTGCTCCTTTTAGTGGCGTGTGGCGATAACGGTGTGACCCCGGCGCGCGTGCGAGATGGGTTCTTGCACGACGACGAAGGCCGCGCGGTGATCATGCGCGGTGTGAATCTGTCGGGGGCGCAGAAGATCGCGCCGTATCTCGACGACAAGACCGCCGCCGATTACGCGCGCGTGCGAAACGATTGGGGCTTCAACGCGATCCGCTTCATCATGACGTGGTCGGCGGTGGAGCCCACGCAAGGGCAGTACGACGAGCTGTATCTGAGCGCCGTGCGCGAGCGGATGCAGTGGGCGCACGATGCCGGGTTGTTCGTGATCGTGGAGATGCACGAGGACATCTACGGCGAAGGCTTCGGGTTCGACGGCGCGCCGAAGTGGACGTGCGATGCGGCGAACTACGAAGGGTTCGTGCCGGGCGATCCGTGGTTCGTGTCGGCGACGGATCCGAAGGTCGAGGCGTGCGTCGATCACTTGATGAACGATGCGGACATTCAGGATCAGTTCGTCGCGATGTGGAAGCACGTGGCGCTGACGCTGTCGGATCAGCCGGCGATCATCGGGTTCGATCCGTTGAACGAGCCGAACTGGGGCACATATCCGATCTTCACGTTCGAGAAGGACAAGCTCGCGCCGCTGTACGACCGAGTGGTTGGCGAGGTGCGTGGGGTGACGAATTGGGTGGCGTTCCTCGAGCCGGGTGCGTCGAGGAATCTCGGCACGCCGACGAGCTTGCCGGTGCCGAGCTATCCAGACGTGATGTACGCGCCGCACTCGTACGATTCGGCGGCGGAGAGTGGTGCCGGGTTCGATCCGAGTCATCGGCAATCGATCATCGATAACGTCGCGGAGCTTCAAGGCGAGGCGACGGCGCGTGGCGAGGGCTTGTGGATCGGCGAATACGGTGGCGTGGCGGCGAATCCGGGGATCGTCGATTACATGTCGGCGCAATACGATGCCGTGGGTGCGGTGGCCGGATCGTCGATGTATTGGTCGTACGACAAGAGCGATGGCTATTCGCTATTGGATCCCGAGGGCAACGAGAAGCCGGATCTCGTGAACACGGTGGTGCGGCCGTATCCCGAGCGCGTGGCGGGCACGCCGGTGAGCTACGCGTTTGCGAATGGCGTGTTCACGCTCGTGATGAAGCGGGATCCGGCAGTGACCGCGCCGACGGTGATCTCGATCCCGCCACGCGTGTGGCCGAGCGCCTATGTCGATTGCAATGACTGTCGGGTGACCTACGTGCCGGGTGGCGTCGAGCTCGACGGCGCAGACGGGACGATCACGATCACGGAACAGCTCCTCTGAAGGAATTCGTCCTCGATTTCGCGGAAGACTGGGCGCCGACTGCGGTCGACGAGCGCGAGCTCGAGGCGTTCTATGCGGAGACGGTGCCCGAAGGTGGGCCGGAGCTTTCGGCGATTCGCGAGCTCGTGATCTCGGCGTTCGTGCGGACGAAGTCGCCGCAGGTGATCGCGGAGTCACCAGCGATCGAATTGGAGCTGCTGGCGGCGCTCGATGAATTCTTGGAGACCAAGCCGAGTGCGTTGGTGGGGGAACGGTTGTGGACGGCGACGGATGCGGTGACCCATCTCGCGAAGGCGCGGAGTGAATTGGGGCGGATCGTCGACGAGGATCTGCGTGCGCGGTTGGATCAACAGCTGCTCGCGGCGTGTGATGCGATCGCGAGTGTCGGCGCGCCGGTGCACTTTCTCGAGAAAGAGCGGCGCTATCCCACGTTCGACGAGCAGGTCGCGGCGTTGGCGAGCGTCGGCGTGATCCAGAATCCGGGCACGGCGCGCGAGGATCTCCTGCGGAACTACTCCGAGGGCGAGATCGAGACGGCGCCGTGGTATCGGCTTGCCGATCTGCTCGAGCACGCGACGGGCTTCGCGCAATTCGCAGCCGAGCAAGTCGAGTATCCCGGTGAGGATGACGAGGCGTACACGAGCCTCGTCACGCGGCTCGCGGCGCTGGGTCAGGTACCCGTGGAGAATGTTCGAGGCGCGATCGATTGGGATGCGCAGACGATCTGGGTGGAATTCGAGCTCGATCGCCAGACGCATCGGATCGAGCCGCGGTTCGGTTCGTATCTGGACACGAGCGTGTTTCGCCGGATCGCAGGATTCGTGCAGGCGCCGCTCGCGCTGTATTGGCTCGACTACGATCCCGATCACGACTCGGGCACCTACCTCGTGATCGCGACCGATCTCGCGGGATATCAACGCTTGCGCGCGGCAGGTGCGCCGTTCTCGCCTATCGCCGATCGAACGTCTTCTCGAGATCCTTGATCGCGTTGCCTTCGCCGGGGAAGTCCGTCGAGGTCGTGATCGCTTTCGTGCGTTCGAGCTCGGCGAGGTTCGATTCGTAGACGAGCTTCAGATACGTGTATGCGTCGCTGCCGAGTGGCAGGCGCAGGGGCGCGTCGCCTTCGGAATGAGCGAGCGTGACGATGGCGGCGGCCGCGCGATCCGGATCGCCAGGCTCGTAACCGCCGCGCTTCATCACGCGCTCGCGGAATTCGCGGACGGGTTTGTAATCGTCGATCGGGTTCGCGGCCCACTGCATCGACGCACCGGCCCAGTCCGTGCGGAAGCCACCGGGCTCGACGATCGTCATCCTGATCCCGAGCGGCTTCAGCTCGTGGAACAGGACTTCGGAGAAGCCTTCGACGGCGAACTTCGCCGCTTGGTACCCCGATAGCCCGGGCGCGCCGAGCCGGCCACCGATCGACGAGATCTGGATGATGTGGCCGGAGCGTTGGGCGCGGAGTTGGGGAAGTGCGGCGCGCGTGACGTTCACGACGCCGTAGAAGTTGAGGTCGATCTGTTGGTCGAACTGTTCGGTGGTGGTCTCCTCGAATGCGCCGAGGAGGCCCTGCCCCGCGTTGTTGACGACGACGTCGATCCGGCCGGCTTCGGCGATCGCGCGTTTGGCTTGTTCGGCATCGGTGACGTCGAGCGGTAGGGCGCGAATGCGATCGTGCTTCTGGATCTGCTCGGGGTTGCGAGCGGTGGCGACGACCGTATCTCCGGCGGCAACGGCGGCGGCGACCAGGCTCTTGCCGAGGCCGCGCGAGCTTCCCGTGATGAACCAGTTTTTCTGCATGGCCCCACGATGGGCTCGATGGTATCCATCGGCAAGAAGGCACCCTACAGGGAGATACTTACCAAATGGTAACTGTCAAACGCGCGCGGATCGCGAAAGCCGCGAAAGTTCTCACTTGCGACGATCTGACCGACGAGCAGGACGAGCTGGCCCGCAATACGCTCGCGCGGGCGCAGAGCCCGTGGGGCATGTGGACGCTTCACGTGCTCTATGACGAAGCGAAGCCACTGCGGTTTTCGCGGATCCTCGAGCGGGTCGAAGGCGTGTCGCAAAAGGTGCTGACGCAAACGCTGCGTACGCTCGAGCGCGACGGCATGTTGACGCGGCAGGTGTTTCCGGAGGTGCCGCCACGCGTCGAGTACAACCTGACGTCGCTCGGGCGCGCGCTACTGAAGCGGACGTTGCCGGTGTGGGATTGGATCGTGACGCAGGTGCCGAAGATCGAGGCGGCGCGTGCTGAATTCGACGGGCGGCCGAAATAACAAACAGCCCGAGAGACATCGTCTCCCGGGCTTTTCAATCACACGGGCGCGTAGCGCGCAGGTTCGAGCGTGAAGCGGCCGCGGCCGTGGGTCATGCCGCCGAGTGCGCTGGCATAGCCAAACGTCTCTGCGACAGGAACGTCGCCGCGAACGATCCGCTCGTCGTCGCGCTGGTCGATCGCGGTGACTTGACCGCGACGTCGCGCCAGATCGCCGACGACGGTGCCGACATCATCCTCGAGGCACGTGACCGCGAGGTTCATGATCGGCTCCAACAAGGTGGGCTCCGCTTCGGCCGCAGCCTGGCGGAACGCCTTGCCACCGGCGATCGAGAACGCGAGCTCGCTCGAATCCGAGACGTGCGTGCTGCCGTCGACGAGGACGACATGCACGTCGACGACGGGATGCCCACCGAGCAGGCCATCGCCGCGCGCACGCCGGTCTCCACGCCGCGGATGTACTCGCGCGTCAAGGCGCCGCCTTTGATGCGGTGTTCGAACACCAGGCCCGCACCGCTCTCGGCCGGCCCGACTTCGAGGACGATGTGCGCCCACTGGCCGGGACCACCCGATTGCTTGACGTGATGGATGTCGACGCGCGCGGTCTTTCGAACGGTCGAGCGATAAGCCACCAGCGGTTTGCCGATGGCGACTTTCACGCCGTGTTCCGTCTCGAGTTGTTCCGCGCGAACGTCGAGGTGCAGCTGGCCCATGCCCGCGAGCAAGGTTTGACCCGTTTCCGGATCGCTCTCCAAGCGTAGCGATGGATCTGCAGCGACCATGCGTCCGAGTGCGATGCCGAGCTTCTGCCGATCTTCCGATCGCATCGGCTCGATCGCGACGCGCACGACCGGCTCCGGTGCCGTGATCTTTTCGAGCACGACCACCTGATCCGGCGAGCACAGCGTCTCGCCGCCGGCGATCGGTAGCCCGATTACCGCACCGATCTCTCCAGCGGTGAGTCGATCGACATCTTCGCGTTCGTCGGCGACGAGCTTGACCAGCCGGCCGATGCGCAACTTGCGTTCCGCACCTGCAGCCAACACGGTCATGCCTTTTTCCAACGTGCCGCGATAGACGCGCACGAAGCTCATCTGACCGTGCTCGTCGAACACGATCTTGAAGGCCAGTGCCGCGAGTGCGCCTTCGTAGTCACCGCGATCGCGTGGCGATGGCAGTAGTTGCACCACCGCGTCGAGCACGAGCTCCACGCCGCGATGTTTGTATGCCGACCCCGCGAGCACGGGCACGATGTGTCCCGCGATCGTGCCACGTCGGAGCGCAGCCACGATTCGTTCGCGAGCGACCGCGCGACCGTTAATGACGTCCTCGAGGATCGTGGAATCCTCGTCGGCCGCAGCTTCGAGCACGCGTTCGCGTTCTACCGAGTTGTCAAAGATCGCCGTACGCGACGGCGTGGACGGGCCTTCGCCGGTCCAGATCACACGTTCGTTGCAGATGAAGTCGACGACGCCAACCAGCTGATCGTTTTCGAACAGTGGCCGGTTGATGACGACGGGTTTTGCCTTCAAGCGCGAGCGCACTTGGTCGACCGCGCGATCGAAGTCCGCGCCCACGCGATCGAGCTTGTTCACAAACACGATGCGTGGAACGCGATGTCGATCCGCTTGTCGCCAAACGGTCTCGGTCTGAGGCTCGACGCCGGCGACGCCGTCCAACACCACCACCGCGCCGTCGAGGACGCGCAACGACCTCTCCACTTCGATCGTGAAGTCCGCGTGGCCAGGCGTGTCGATCAAGTGCAGCGTGTGGCCTGCCCATTCGCAGGTCACCGCCGCCGTATTGATCGTGATGCCTTTGCGCTGCTCGATCGGATCGAAATCCGTATGAGCAGTGCCGTTGTGAACTTCGCCGATCTTGTGGATGCGGCCGGTGTGATAGAGCACGCGCTCTGTCAGTGTGGTTTTGCCGGCATCGACGTGCGCGATGATGCCGAAATTGCGAATGCGTTCCATAAACGTTCTCCGAGGTCATGTGTTGGGAAGGTGTGGACTTCCCCGACGGAGATACGCGTTTTAGGTTAACGCGAGACGAAGCTCCGCCGGGGCCGTACGACGGCCCGGAAACACGCACAGGAACGAGTATTCGATCCGCATGGTGGGAGCTTTCAGCCGCTCAAGCTAAGGGTGCGACCGCGATCTGTCAACGCAATTAGATCGACAGGATCCGATCGTTGCGCTCGCCGTTGGTCGGATCCCAGTGAATTGTCAGGCCGATCGTGCCGGTCATCGAGAACGGTTCGGCAAACGAAAGTCGCGACAGTGTCTGGTAGTCCGAAGGGTCGATCAGGCTCAAGTCCGGCCTCGGCATGTGGCGTTGCGTGACGGACAGCGTGAGGTTGAGATCGATGTGGCGTCCGATCTGAACGGTCAGTGCGGGTGTTGCGGTGAACGTGTGGCGTCGCGTTGGATGATTCAGCTGCACGTCGCTCTGAAGCGTGAGTCCGTACGTGATGCCGTCGCGACGAACGCTGCCGCTCGCGTCGATTCCAGTGAGCGGATACTGCGTGAAGCGTTCGCCGATGTCGTTGCGAATGTTGTAGCGGTCGATCGCCCAGCCCAAGTGAAAGAACACCTCGAGGCGATTGCCGCGTGGATCGTCGGCGGGAAACAAATCCCATGCGAGGGCGCCGCGTGCTCGCAAGTAGTAGTCGTACTGCCCTTTGGGATCCTGAAAGTTCATGTAGCTGCCGGCGCCGACCGACCAGTGTTCGTCGAGCAACTTGATCGCTTCGCCGCCGTAGTTGAATTGCCACTGCGTTGTATCGAGTGACACGACGGTGCCGTCGTCGAGTGTGAGTGCGGGTTGTTGGTTCAAACCGCCAGACACGGTTTCCAAGGTCAGCGCGCGAAACCCTTTCGTGATGTACACGCCTCGGAAGTCGAGCTCGGACGTCGCCGATCGATACTGGTCCGTGTAGCTGCCGTTGCCGGTCAGTGCGACCGACACGCCCCACGGTGTGGTGTCCGACTTCGCGGCGTCCAAGTTCTTCGGGATCGAAAGTCCGATCGATACGGCGTCCGGAAACCGGGCTGCGACGAACAGCGCCATCCCGCGCACGAACACGGGTGCGATCACGGCGCGCTGTTCGTCGTCCGTCATCCGGGTATCGACCATGACGTCGAGCTCGATCACGTTTGGCGCGCCGGCCACGTTCCCCACGAATCGCAGGTGCAGCTGATCGTCCAACGCCACGGCGTTCGCGGTCGCGTACACGATCACGTCGGCGCTCGCCCGTGGCGATGCCAGCAGCACCTTGTTCGCATCGATCAGGCCGAGCAAAAACGCGGGGCACGCCTTCGTTCGCCCGATCTGTTCGCACTCCACATCGACGCGGATCTGCGAGTCGGCCCGCGCGTTCCGCGCCATCCCGCCCGCCAACAGCAACAACACGACAACAACTGCGCGCACGGCGCAGCCACCTTAGCGCGCGTCTACTCGGCTGAATCTGCGACAGCTTCCGCGGTCCCGGTACGACAAACGGGCCGAAATCGCAGGGAGACCGGCTGAACCCTTGACACATGCCCCTCTACCATTTAAGAACCTACCCCTCGGAAGTCGGGCGAATAGCTCAGCGGAAGAGCGCCGCTTTTACACAGCGGTGGTCGCAGGTTCGAACCCTGCTTCGCCTACTGAAAACCTGGTTACTTGGAGCGGTAGTTAAGTCGGTTATAACGCCGGCCTGTCACGCCGGAGGCCGCGGGTTCGAGTCCCGTCCGCTCCGCCACTTACCCCGCTCGTTACGAGGACTTACCGCCTCGTAACGAGTGGTGTAACGGGTTGCCTCAGGGTCCGCTGGTCTCGTCGTCACAGACGAATTACCCGCGGGCCTTTCTTCTTTTTCGGCTTCGATTACTTCGATTTTTCGCGGAGTGAAATCGATGAGCTTTCCCATCTCGGGATCGGTTCCGGTCGCCGCGATCGGCAGCTGGATCAGCTCGCCATCGAGCATGTTGATCCGGACCTTCGCCACCTCTTCGCAGAGCGTCGGCCACGGCAGCGTCGTGTAGTCATCCACGATGTCTCCGGTGGGTCCGTGCGTGGCCCACCGCAGGATGTCGGGTCGTGCGCCGTCTGCGCGTGCGATCGAGATGAACGTGCGACGCGTGTCGTGCTGGCGGCGTGCACGCAACCCGACGCGCTCGAGGTCCTCGTGGAACCGGCGCAGCATGCTGTTCGCATTGCGCGGTCGCTTGAGCCGGGAGAGACAAATGAGATCATCGGGCAGCGGCTTGCGACCGATGTAGCGCTCGAAGCCTTCGAGCTTCCACGCCGCGAGAATCTTCGCGAGCGTCGGGTGCACCGGCATCTCGCGCGGGTTGTCGGTCTTCGTCGTTTTGAACTTCTTCGACTTCGTCGAGTAAGACTTCTCGACCACGAGCTTGCCGAGCGGAGTCGCCACCGCGTCATAGTCGCTCCACTTCAGCGCGGCAGCTTCTCCGAAGCGCATCGCTCCGAGGAACATGATCGCGTACATGACGCGACGGTCATCTGGAATCTTGTCGCTCGGCGCGGAGATGACGGTCTGAACCTCGTCGCGCGTGAACACCGCCGTGCGACGCCACGTTCGATCTTTGTCCTTCTTCTCGGGCAGCTCGTCCTTCAACACGCACGGGCTCGACGCGAGGAGCTCGTCGGCAACGGCATCGTTCAGCATCGAGCGCAGCGTTCCGTAGATGTGGAGCACGGTCCGCGGTGCGATCAACTCGTCCTCGCCGACCGGCGTTCCGTCCTTGCGGAGATGACGAATCTTTTTCGTCTTCTTTAGCTTCTCGACGAATTCGCGGATGTGACGCGGGCGCAACTCGGCGAGCGGGATGTGGCCGAGCGCCGGCAGGATGTGATTGTCGAGCCGACCTTGATCGTCGTCCTTGGTCTCGGTGTCGCGCGCCTTCATCCACTTCTCGGAGAAACTGCGCACGGTCATCACGCTCGACGATGCGACCATGTCTGGCGTTCGTGCAGCACGGATGTGCGCCTCGATCTTGTCGAGCGCCTTCTGCGCCTTCTTCTCTTCACCGACGGGTTCGCCGGTGCTCTTGCTGAGCCACTTGCCGTCGATGTCGCGATAGCGAATCCACAGCGTCTTGCCTCTTACGAATACGCCCATCACGCACCTTCTTTCTTGAGAACCATCTCGATGCCGCGTCGGATGTAGGCGGAGACCGGCACCTCGGTACGCGCGTGAAGCGCGTCGAGCCGTCGTTTCTGCTCCGCCGTGACGTAGATCGACATTGGAATCTTCTTGAGTCGCAAGCGCGACGAGCCCTTCCTGATGGCCACGTCGCGACGTTACCATATGTCAATGTTGGCCAACCAACCGGAGGCCTGGACGGGCTGCCAGGATCCGATCGGCAATCTGTTCGGCGCTTGGACCTTGTCGCTTCGTGCTCGGTGTTACCGACGCGCCGATTTCAGCGTCGCTTCGCACGCGGACGGCCGTGCCGATCTTCAGCCCCGGCAGCCGACCAGCACGCACGGCGTTGCGAACCGTCGATACCGAGATCGAGCGAGCACGCGCGTACGCGGCGACCGAGACGTATTCGGTGGGCTTCGGCGGTGCTGGCTGCTTCGCCAACTCGATGAGAATCTCTTCGCGAACGATCTGACGAATCTGCTGTTCGATGGTCGTCGGCTCGGTCACGGCGCCCTCACCGGCTCTCGCGTTAGCCAGGAGACGAGCGCGTTCCGATGAAACAGCACACGCTTCCCGAGTCGCTGATGCGGGATGTCGCCGCGAGCGACGGCGTTGTAGACGCTCTTCCGGTCGACGTGAAACCAGCTCGCGACCTCGTCGGCGGACAGAACCTCTCTCGCTACGGTTTCCATGGCGTGTTTCCTTTCAGGTTCGGAAGTGGAGGTAGAGGCACCATCGGGTATCTCGTGCGCACGACAGGAACCTCGACGCCCTCGGGCAGCGCCGCGCGAGCCTTTGCGATCGCCATGTCGAGTACGGACTCGAGCGGAACGCCTCGCAGTGCTTTCGCGATCGCAGCGATCTGCGTCGGGTCGAAGACTGGCTGCACGCGTGGCGGTTCGAGCAACCTCGCCAGTTGGTGCGCAGCCTGGCGAGCGCTCTGACGCTGTTGATCGCTCGCATCGACGCTGAGTCCAACGCGGAGCTGTTCGAGCAGGACTTCGCTCATGCTGCCTCCGGCGAGCGCAGCTCGTCGATCGTTCGCGGAAGCACCCACGAACGCAGAAGCTTTTCAGCGTCGACGTTGCCGTAAGTGCGCCCGTCCCATTTGGCGACGCTCAACCTAACGTGTACCGGCGCTTTTGCCGCGTAGCCGATCACTTGCCCCGCGATCACCAGTTGTCGGCGTGATGGGTTACGAGGCACGCACTCGGTGACGAAGATCTTCGAGAGGTGCTCGAGGCGCGTGACCGTATCGCCGTGGTCGATCGCGACGACGTAACCTTCTGGCGTCGACAACGCGAACGCGACGTCTCCGACGTTCGGCGCGTAGACCGGAATGAACAGCTTGCTGTCGTACCCGCGTGGGTCGTAGCCGAGCTCGATCACTCCGTTGTCGAGCGAACGCGTGACCAGTGGGTCGCGAGCATCGAAGCGATCGAGCGGCCACAACCAACGCGAACGGTCCAGGCGGGCATCGTCGCGCAGCTTCCATGTGATCTGCTCTGTCTGTTGTCCGAACATAAATTCCTCTCAGAACGGGACGTCGTCGTCCGCGATGGATTGACCGATCAAGTTGTCGCGAGGCTTCATGCGCGCGATCAGGCGCATCTCCTCGTCGAATGACTTGGTCGGCGGTGTGAGTCGAACCGCAACCTCGATACTCGAGCGCTCGTACGTAAGCCCAGGGTCGTGGCCTTCGCTGTACTGTCCGCGCCAGTAGCTCTTGAAGCGCCGCCAACTCTGGAAGTGTCGTGTGAGCGTGTCGTAGAGCCGGCCAGCCGACGAGCCGATGTAGACGAGCTCGCCGGACCGTCGCTCACGAATCAGGTAGACGCCAGCCTTGCCTTTGAGCGAACGGACCCACTCAGGATACGCCTCGCCGCTCGCACCGACGGGACGATAGAGAAATCCCGCGTTGCGAGCGACGAGCGCGTTCGGGTCCGCGATCGACGTCCACTGCTTCATGAACGGAGCTGGGTCGACGGCGCTATTCGGACCAGCGAGCCAGATCTCGAAATGAAGATGCTTGAGATGTTGTGCGTCGAGCGGATCCGCGCCAATCACGCCAATCGGTTGACCGACACGTACACGCTCGCCTGATTTTCCTCCGCTCGTCTCTTTTACGAGCAGCTTCTCGAGATGTGTATAGAACGTCGCGACCTTGCGTGGTCCGTGATCGATCACGACGGCCCAACCGCGCGGAGTCTTCGTCGCTGACCACACGAGGCCATCGCTCGCCGCTACCGCCACTGCGTCATCCGGCATGACGAAGGCCTTCGATCCGTTGGGCGAACCCGCTTTGAACGAATCCGTCGCGACGCGCGCGAACATCAGATCGACGCCGCCGTGGCGGACTCCGCCCGGACGCGGCGAGCCGAACCCGTCGGAGATGACCGGCGAGCGACCGTTCCATCGCGGTAGTGGCCATGTCCACGAACCATCAAGCGATGAAATGGTCATCGGCTTCGCCGCGTCACGAGCGCGGCGGGTGAACGCATACGCGAATAGCGCAGCGCCACCGATAGCGAGAGGGAGAGCACGCACGGTCATTTCCTCAACAGGAACCAAAGTCCGACCACACCCGCACCGATGACGAGTGGCGTCTTGAAGCTCTTCACGATCGCCGAGCCGACATCGGCGACGACCTCGGCCGTTCCGTGTGCGACTGAGGACAACGCGTCTTCCGCTTTTCCGGCGACGGAGCCGAGTGTGTGCGGCAAGTTCGTTACGCCGAACGCGAGCGATGCTTTCGCGAGGTCCCACGACGTCGGCGCTTCTTTCGCCGCTGCAATGTGGACTTCGGTTTGACCGAGTACGCGCCAGAACTCGTTGTTCTTGGCGTAGACCGCATCGGCAGAGAGAGCTTTCGCAACCTGCACATCGACCATCGCTCGTTGCCAGGTCGCAACCACCGAGTCCGTTCCAAACACACGCGGAGCAAGATCGAGCTGCTGTTGCCAGTAGCTTGCGAGCTGGAGCACGTCGCCGTTGGTCGATCGCGGAATCGGCTTGGGCATTCCGTTCATGCCTGCCGGTGCAGGCAGCGAGTCTTCTCCGCGGTGCTCGCGCAGGTACTTGTACTGAGCGAGGTAGATATCGTCGTGCGTCTTCGCGTCGACGAACGGCCCGAACGGAACCTCGAGACTTCCGTTGCGGAGCGGTGCGAGCTGGTCGAGCAGCGTTGCCCACGACTCGTCTTTGGGCGGCAACGCCTCGACGCTGTCGAGATAGATGCTGGCTTCCGCAATCGTCAGCCAGAGGTTGCGATTCTCGCAGTAGGGATCGGCAAGCCCGAGAACCGCGAGGTCGAGCTTCGCTCGCATGCGTTCCCATTCTTCGACGAGCGCCGCCGAGCCATGCTCGAGGATCGCGTCGTCGAACATCGCGGCGATCGCGATCGCATCCGCTCCGGTGGTCCGCGGCCAACGTGCGTCATCCAGTCTGTCGTCGCCGCGAACGTCTAGTGCACGCGAGCGGAGTGAGAAATATCCATCGGTCCAGTTCATAGGAACCTCCAAACGATCGGGGACCGGGGTCGCGCGAGTCACGAGCGCGCCCGGTTATGGGGATTGCGTGCCTTCAGCCTTCTGCGTTCGCGCTAGTCGTTGTTGTCCGACTGAGCGCTGTCTTGGGTGCCGTCCGTTCGCGGCACCACGATCAGAAAACCCGGCGGAGCACAGGCCGCGTTTGCGTCGTCATCGGAGTCACCCGAATCGTCCGCATCCTTGGCCACGGTCTTCTCCGGCGCCGGCAGATACGCGGGCGAGCTCCCACCGAACAACGACGAGCGTTGAGCCGGTTGGCCCGCACCGATGTAGTTCGGCGTCGGGTTCATGAAGCTACCGAAGAATCGTGAGACGCCACTCGGTTGAGCTCCCTTGTAGGTGGGATCCGCCATCGGTTACCCCACCAGCTTCGTCACGAGGTTGCCGAGCGTGCGAATCTGTTCGTCACGCTTCGCAGCTGTAGCGAGCGAAGCGTTGTACGTCACCAGATTCTGCATGTCGGTAGCCATGTCGCTCGTCGTGTTCGGAGCACTCGGAAGCGGCATCAGCGCAGCGAAGATCTGCGCCACCATGTCGACCATCTGGCCAGCCGTCACGCGGCCGAAGATATTCGACATCGTCGAACCCGGCGGCAGCATGTACGGTTGCGGATAGCCGGGCGGATAGCCCTGCGGGTAGTACATCGGGATTTGCTGCGCCGGGTAAACGCGATGTCCCGTTCCACCCACGGAGACCGCCGTCACCGGGCGGCGGCCCGCGACGACCGGTCCACTCGCAGGACTGCGATGGTCCCGCGAATCAGCGTTGCGCGTATCGATGAAGTAAATGTCCTCGTCCATGTGATTCCTTTCAGTGGGCTCGCTCGTGCGTGACTCGCGCGGCCCCGATCCCCGATCGCGGTGCGGTTACTCCTGCTCGCGTTCTTCCAGCGAGAGGCGCGCCTTCGCGCGTTCGAGAGCGGACTCGAGCGCACCCGGTGGCAGCTCGCCTGCGTTCGCGGGCTTCTTGATCGCAACCTGCGTTGCGGGCGCGGGCTTCTCGCGATCGTCGATGATCATCAACGCGAGCTGGCTGCCGGACGCAGACATCACGCCCGTTCCGAGATCACGAACGCGTTCGCCGTCACCTTTCCACGCGAGGCCGGCGCCAACGGCGGTCATGGCCGTGGCGACGGTCTTCGGCGCCCATCCCTGACGAGCGAGCAGCGAACCGGCGAGCGCGGCACCGGCGGCACCACCGGCAGTCCACGCGAGACGCGTCAGCGGTGTCTCCTGAGACTGCTGACGCGAGGCACGCGGACGCGGCGCACCGATCGGACCTGCGTTGCGAGACTTCGGCGCCGCGTTGCGGAAGCCGTGCTTCTTGAATTTCTTCTTTTTCTTCATGGCAATCCTCAGGCAGCGAGTTGTTCGAAGCCGGCGCACGAGTTGCGACGACGAGGCATGCGAATCACGACGGTGTCGTGCTCGTTCCACTGCGACCCGGGCAGATGAAGCTTCCCGCCGGGATAGCGACGAAGCGGCGCGAGAAGCGCCGAGCTATCGATGCCTCGATCGATCTCGATCGCAGCGAACAGGATGCCGAGTGTCGTCAACAAATCGTTGAGATCGATGTCGATGCGACGTCCCGACAGCCAACCTTGAACGTACGAACGGCAACGCTCGATCGCTTCGAGGTCGTCTTCGTAGTCGCTCGCGAGTCGAGCAGCGAGATCGAGCGCCCAATCGATCACGCTCTGCATCTGGGCAAACAGAGGCTCCCAGTCGCGGACGATCGGGCGGCGTTGTTCATGCGTACGGGTAGTCTTCTTCATGGAGATGTCCTTTCTTCGGGCAATGCCCGGCCGTGCCCGACGCGAAATGCGACGGGATCAGTGCGTTGAAGAGCGCGCGAGTTAGGCGGCTTGCTTCGGCTGGAAGTTGGCGAACGTCGGAAGCTTCGGCGGGTGCGCGAACACTCCAAGGCTCAGGCCTTCGCGATTCAACTCTTGCTCGACGAGTCCGACCATGTCGGAACCGATACCGAGCGCTTCGAGCTTCGACCGCAGTGCTACCGCACCGAGGTCGAGACCGACGTGGCCAGCAACGGAGCTGATTTGCTCGAGCCACCGTGGAGCGGTGAAGCGTGCACCACCGACTTCGATCGATAGGTTGCGCTGAACACGTGCGAGCACTTCGTCGAGAATCTCGGCGATGGCGCTCGCGGCGCTACGAACCATCGCGAGTGCACGGCGTCCGTAACGATGCGCAGCCTGTTCGGCGAGCGCGAACATCCATCCCATCGAATCCACCTCGTCCGGAGCCGGCACGACACCATCGTCTACGAGCCGCATCACCGCGTTGCGCGCGCGGCGCACGCGTGAGGCTCCGTTGCGATGGTCGACCGCGCCGGCTCCGTCTTCCGCGAGCCGCGCGGACCACTCGATCGCGTCGTGTGCATCGATTGCGATCGGGCCGAATGTCGTCATTGCGACGCCGCAGTCCAGGCAGTTACGAGGCACGCGCGGATCGAGGATCACGGGCGCTCCATTCTCGAGTGGAAACGTATGCAATCCGATCGGTGTGTCGAGGGTCGCGAGCTGACGCGTCGGTTCGGGATCGATCAGTTCTGCAACCGCGAGATAGAGAGCAGACCGTTCGACGCAGTTCGGATCGGGCGCCGGAATGCGCAGACGTTGCGGCGGAGAACAGACTTCGACCTTCGGCCCGTCCTTCGGATCGCCATCATCGTCGCGTTGGGGAAGCGTTCGGATCCACGCGGCGAGACTCGCCGTAGTCGGATGCTTAGCTGCGATGTCCGAGATCTCGGTGTCGTCGTTGTTCACCAGCTCGGTGATCACTTCCGTGATGGAGCCGAGGCAGCGCAGGTCGTTAAACGGTAGAGCGATCACGACTCAGCTCCTTCCCCGAGGTCGGCGAGAGTTGCGCGAATCTTCGCAACGGCATCCGGCACGGACAGAGGCGCGAGCTCGTCCAGCCACGCGCGAACCTCGACCGGCGACAGTTCACCGGCGAGGCTCCGAGCAAGTGCTGCTTCGCTGGGCGACAGCGCAGCTTGAATCGCGATGAAGTGCGCCATGTTCTTCGGATCGATCGGAGGCAGTGACGTTGTCTTGGGCTTCGACGCGCTGGTCGTCTCCTCGAGCGCAGGCTTGGCCTCGGCGATCGGTGCCGCCTTACGCCAATCGAACATCGAACCGAGGCTCGGCATGCCTTTGTTCGCGAGCCCGGTCACGACGAGCGGAACGACCTGGGCGACCAGCGCGTTGATCATCTCGATCGCGGGCGAGTTGGGCGGGCCGAGGATCTCGTCCTCGAGCTCCTCTTCTTCGGTCAACCGCGGCGCCCGGTTCGGCAACCCTGCGCCGTCAGCCGCACGCAGCAGATTCGCGGCGGCATCGAGCATCTGTGGGAAGCGATCGACAACCGCTTTCGAGATCTCGGCGTTCATCCGCATCGCCTCGATCACGATGTTGTCATTCGCCGCTGGAAGCGCTGACGTGCGCGCGGTCGCGACGGCCTGATCGTGGATGTACGCGTAGCCCGCGGTCGCTTCTTTGATCGGTGCGTTGGCTTCGTCGACGATGTCGAACCGATAGCGACCGGGAATCACGACTTCCGCACGAACGTCATCGAGATCAGAATCGATCGGCACCACGAGTGGCTGGCCGTTGCGTCCGTACACGACTTCCGGTGCACCTTTCGCTTTCATGCGGCGAACACGCCATCCGGCGGCGCCCGGCGGAATCTCGAACGGATCGCCGTTGAGGTTGAACGCTAGCTCCGACATGAAATCTGTTCCTCCATGATCTCTACTTCCGAGCTGGAGGCCATTTCGGCACGCGCTAAGACGAGAATTTGCACGATCCCGGCTCGCTCATCCGGGCGTCGCTGATTCGGCTAAACTGGGCTGATGCGGGTGTACGAATTGGCGAAGGAGCTTGGAATTCCGAACAAGGAGCTGATCGAGCAGATCAAGTTGTTGGGGCTAGAGGTGAACAACCACATGTCGACACTGGCGCGTAACGATGTCGCTGTAATTCGTCGGGCCGTTGACGCACGAAACGAGTTGGCGTCGCGCGCTGAGACGCCCAACTACTTCGGCTCTCCATCGCCGAAGTACTTTCGTGCCGCAACATCTGAGCCACGCGTCCAACTCAGCAAAGGGAAGGGCCGGCTACCGTCAACGGTTGTACGCTCCACGCGATGGGAAACTGAGCGCAGCGCCGTGCTTCCGCCCGAGAGTGAGGCACATCGCCAACGAGTGAGTCTTCGCCGGGTTCAACCGCGTGTCGATTCAACGAAGAAGCCACAAGCGCCCAACACGGATGGTACTGGTCCGCTCGTACTCGATGGATCGAACATCGCATACTGGGCGGAACGAAAAAAGTTCTCGCTGCTGACGGTGCTTGCGTTGTGCAGTGAATTGCAGCGCCGTAGCACCGACTTTGTTTGCTTCTTCGATGCCACAGCGCGACATCGTGCCCGGGAAAGCGAGGGTCTCGTCGCGCAGCAACTTTTAGAGGAGCTCTTCGACAAAGGTTCGAAACGGTTCGTTCAATCCGTCTATGCAGACAGCGGAATTCTGCGGTTTGCTCTGCGCCACAACAGTCGCATCGTGTCGCGCGATCGCTACAACAAGGACGAACAACTCGAGAAGTTTCCGTTCTTGCGAGATGACGCAACACGGCGCGCGCGAGTCATTTCCGGCGATGTTGTACGCGGAGTTCTACTAGTTGATCAGCTCGATCTAGACGTCGAGATATCAGAGACGATCGAGAGCTACGTTGCGTTCCTGATGAAAGCGCAAGACTAGGTCTCGGATACCAAAGCGTCCAATGGATAGCTAAACGGCGGAAGCAACGGCTTCACCGCTAGACCTGCATTCTTTTCTGACGCACCACGAGCACCGCATCGTGATGTAGGCAGCGGAAGCGAGACTCGGTCCGCCAAGGGCCGAAACATCGCCACGGGATTTGGTCAGAACATTTCTAGCGGTACCGGTAAAGTCGGTGCTTTCGCGTCGACGCAGCACCGAAGGTCACGTGAAATTCGCCGAGCGACAATGACTTAGCACTTCTCCACTCGCTTACGACCAGAAGAATGTGGACGAACGGAAAGAATCGATCTCAAATCGATTCGTGCGTTACATCGTTCGACGGATGGAGTTTAACGATTCGTCTTCGCCCTTCGCCATCTTTGCGGTCGGCGGGGATCGACCGGTGTTCCCTCAAAGATTCGATCGAGCCAAAGACGCGTTCGTACACCTCGAACAAACCATTCACGCGAACCAGAACGTCACCAAGACGCGTGTCTACGACAACTGGGTTGTGTACGTCAGCTGCCCCGGACGGGTGGCGGCACGTGAGGCTTTCGATTTCTGATTGCGTCGCGCATTTCAACCGCACGCCGAGGATCAACGTCCCTTTCTGTTGGTGTCGTGACGCAGTAGACGTCGTCACCCTCCACCAATAAGAGCCCTGCACCGATCAGCTTCAGCTTGTGCGCCAAGAACAGCGCGTCCCAGCGTTTGACGTTGGGCGCTTCCGAATGTCTGGCAAGGTACTCAGCTGCAAGAGCCGGGGTGCAGGCGAGATAGATGGATGTCGAATACTGGGCGAACGTGCCGAGCTGATCGATCCCGCGCTTTAGCTGCTCGATGTCATTTTTCAATTCGACACTTACTGCTTGCTCGGACGACAAGAGACCAGCCCTGCGATAGCCGAGTGCGTCAACGCGGTTCGTACCAAGCGGCACTTCCGTAAAGGCCTCTAGCTGCCGTCCCGCTAACCACCTCGAGATCGGATCGAGCAACTCAGCTTCAACGCCAACCGCGGCGAAGGCGTCGAGCCGGATCGAGTCCGGCAGATCTGAATCCCAGATCGCCGCCGCGAGTACTTCGCTCTGATCCACCTCGTACCAAATCGACGTTGGCGTTCGTCGATAGTGCGCGATCTGGCTTTGAATCAGCGCGTGCTTTTCGGGCAACGTGAGTCTCTTGAGCTGTGCTCGCGATCCGGGAACTTCCAGCCGGAACATGATCTCATCGGCGACTCGCGGTTCGCGCACGAGTTTCTCGAGCGTTCTTAACCGCAGATAGCAGAACCGCGTCGTGTCTCGATCAGCAAATAGGCCGAACTCCATGTCCCCCTCGCCGCCACACCAGACGGCACCGTCCAGTATCTCCCAACAACGCGCTACGGATTGCTCATTTGCATGCCAGCACTGTGGTGTCGTTCGGGCACCCACAACATGGACAACACCGTAGCGTGAAGCGGCGACGCGACAGCGTGCTCGATGAGCATTGCGGTTGTCGGTGCGTCTAACCAAGCGTCCTCTGGAACGGGTAGCGCGTCGCGCTCCAGACCGCCGTGCGCATAGTAGTCGTAGGCTAACGAACCAGGATCTAGCGCCCGACCACGTTGGATCGAGCGATCGAAGCGAAAGCTTCGGTGCACCCAAACCACGCGACCGTCAGCGCAGAACACCGCGGCGCAGCGCGCGCGCGACAACTCAGTGAAGCGGCGCGCGCTCGCGAGGATCGATGTGCCGAACGTCTCCGAGATCCGCCACGGCACATCGAGCGTTGCCGGCGCGTTCTTGCACCAGGCAGCGATCAACGAGGCCGGCATCAGCAACTCGCTCGCAAAAACATTCGCTTCGGTTTCCAGCAAGCGATCTTCAGAGCCGAGTGTCTGTGACTCGTGCGGTGGCAGCGTCGGATGTTTCAGCACGAGATGTCCCAACTCGTGCGCGATCGCGAACTTGCGCGATGCCGGATCATCGATTCGATCAGAAACCGTGATCGTCGCCGCTTCGCCTTTACGCGTGAGCTGCGCATCCGCTCCATCGAGCGGTGCTTCGACGATTTTGGCTCCAAGTCGTTTCGCGAACGCTTCGATTCGCACGTGTTCGGCCGCGGTGACACCAAAGCGATGCAAGAGAGTGCGCGCCGTGCGGCGCGCCTCCCGAATTCCTTCGATCCGCATGGCCTACCTTTCGTCGGATCCGCTCGTTTCGAGCGAGTCGTACAGCCGCCGCAGATCGTTGTCGCTGAGGCTCCTCAGGTTGCGATGCGCGAACTGAATAGTTCCGTCCATCGCCGTCGTCAGTCTGGCGATAGCTTCGAGCAACGCGTCCCGTGTCATCGTGAGCGTCGAGGCTCGGACCGGCTTCGCTCGTTCGATCGACGCTTCAGACGGCGTATGCAACCGGCGCAACTCGGCAAGCCTTGCCTTGACGTGCACACCATATTCTTTTGACCATCGACGGTCGTCGGCCGTGGGCTTGTCCTTCTCGGCAGCTTCGAGCGCGACCTGATGCTCGAGCGCATCGAGCATATCGTTCGGAGTTGTCTTCGAGTATTGATTCGTCATGACGTTCTCCTAGGCCCGCCTGAGCGGCGTGATGAAGTGTTGGTCGAGCGAGGCCGCGAGACGCCTGATGCGCGCGCGTGTCTTCCGGAACGTTTTCTCCGGCATGCCGGTGGCGTGCATGATGTCTTCTGGCGTTCGAGCACCCTCGCCGAGCGCGTCGATGAACGCGATCGCTTGGTTGTCGTTCACCGCCTCGCCTCGCAATTTGTCGAGAACTGCGCGCGCGAACAGATGCGATGAGGGTTCCGCATCTCCTTGTTCCACTTGTAGCGATGCTTCGACCTGAGCACGATCAACCGCACGCTCCGCGCCCGCATCGAACATGTCTACCCGACAATGCACGAGCTTCTTGGCGCGATCTCGACGATGCCGAGCGCGTGATGCGATCGAATCTTCGAGATGCTGGCGGAGCGGCTTCGCTTCTGGGTTCCAGCTGCGCACGCCCATCAGCGTGTCGCCCACCACATCCTGAACAAGCTCGCGCGCAGCATAGTCGTCGACGCAGGCTCCATCCCGCGCGACTCCCTGCAGTCGACGAGCCGCGTACGCTTTGAGCTTCAGTTGAAGCGCGTCCGAGTACTGCCCGTTGAAAGCCTCGATCCACTCTTCGGAGGGAATGAAAGGTGGCGCTTCAGGCGCCCCATCCATTTCACCCGTCATCGTTGCGCTCGCGTCATTCAAGTTGCTCCCCCTCACTTGTTGAATCGCTTGACGTGCACCGGTCCGGTGGGCACGCGTTCGAACCGTTCGCGCGTCGGCTAGCTGATCTGCGCGAGGAACCGCAACGCAGTTCCTTCGGCTTCGATCTCGGCGAGTCGATCTCGCGTACGTCTCATGATGACCGCCAGACACGTGATCAGGACGGCGTTTGTAGTTCCTGGGTGCGCCAACACGACGCGATGGTTCAGATAGTCCGCGACGAACGTTCGCGCGTTGATCGCTGCTCGACGAATGTTCCGGTTGATGGAGAACAGATCCGACACGAGGCGAGCGGGTTCGAGAATGCCAGCCCACTCTGCTCGTGTTGACGTCCCGGCTTGTGCCGCGCGTAGCTCGGCGAGCCGCATCAGCTCGAGAATTCCGAGCAACGCGAGCTCGCCGCGAAGATCATTGCGTTCGATATCGTTCTTGAGGCAGTCGATGCAGAACTCGTCGTCGGTGTGAGCGCGGCCGTCGTGTTGAACGGCAAGAGTCCGCTCCAGTTGCTGGTGCGTGTTCATCGTCGTGGCTCCCTTGCGCTCATATATATGCTTCGCGTCTGACACTGCCCGGGCGTTCAGCTAATCCTCATAAGCCTCGCGCATTTGCTCAATGCGATCGTTCT
The DNA here is from genome assembly GCA_047600425.1 of Kofleriaceae bacterium. Taxonomy (GTDB): domain Bacteria; phylum Myxococcota_A; class Polyangia; order Haliangiales; family Haliangiaceae; genus JABFXX01. Next base: position 2,688,716 of record JASGLC010000001.1, read on the forward strand.
GGCGTGTTCGCTCGCAACGTGTTGATGGCCGAGCGAACGCGCGATGGCTTGCTCTGTGTTTACAGTTTCAGACTTCGCAAACCTAACCCGATGCTTTGTGACGCCCACCTTCGCGCTTGACGCGCATTTTCGTCAGCGCGGGCAGGTCAGAGTGCTATGCGAACGTGATCGTGGGGGTGTCGCGATGTTGACGATGAGTGATGCGAGCGAGCTCGTGGCCGAACTACTCCGTGTCGCCGAAGCTGTGGGCGACGCGGCAATAGCGAAGCACACTGACTTGGCAGGGCTCGGAGCCATGTTCCTTGCACGTGCGGGCCAATCGACCTGTAGCGCAGTGCTCTTGGCTAAGCACGGGTTGAACGGTGACGCGATGAGCGTCGGGCGAACGATCACCGAGATGGTCATCGACTACCGCTACATCTCGCTCGACGCCGCGACTCGCATCAAGAAGTTCGAGGACTACGACCATGTCGCGAAATTCAAAATCGCAAAAGCAGTCGATAAGCTCTACGAGGGTCAGATCGATCGTGAGGCGATGAGGATCTTGCAGCAACGTAGCGACACCGCGAAGCAGAACAACCCTGAGTCCACGATGAATTGGGCAGGCGCGTCGCTTCGAGATCGCGCTAAGGCTGTCGATAACGCGAACGTTTCGCCGATCAACCGAGTTCAGATCTATGAACTTGCGTACGCGGATGCGTGCAACGCTAGCCACTCTTGTTACGGCACGCTCGAGTACGCGCTAGTCGGAAGGAATGACACTACAGCGATTCGTTTCGGCCCCATGGTACCGGAGCTGAAACCTGCCGACCTCGCGTTCGTGTCGATGCTGACGCTTGTGGGCGATGTCTACGATGCGAATGAGCTTGCAGATGAGGCGCTCGAAGCGCGTGTGAAGTCGGTCGACGCACGACGCCGTGCGTTCAGCGTCAAGTACTAGGCGACCTCACTTGGAGCGCGACTCGTGTCGCCTTGAGCCCAGAGCCCACTACTGACCGCTACCCGTGGTTGTCGTCGTCGTAGTTGTCGTAGTGGCACTCGCTGATCCGGAACCGGAACCGGCCCCCGTAGATGCGGAGCCTGCCGGTGCCTTTGCGCCGAGCGCTGTGGCCAACGCAGCATCAGCCGTGCCTGCGCCAGCCTCCCAAGTTGCCAGCACCTTGGCGCAGGTCTGCCACCGAATGTGTTCCTTCACGCCGCTGGCCACTTCTGAGACCGTCACCGTGTGATGGACATCCTTATCCACGCGCTGGCTCACGCACGACTTCTCGGAACTCGCACAATTCTTCTCGTCTAGATCAGAGGGCAGTAATGCAGTGGCACCCGATCCGCCTCGTGTAATCGTCGTTGTGTCGGTATGGTCGGTGGTCTCCGCAACAGGTGGTGTAAGAAAATACGGATCGACGTTCTGCATCTGAACGATCGCAGCAGACAGCAGTCCTTCGCCGGTTCTCTCGTTGGATGCACTTGCAAGCAGATAAATGGCGGCGGCGGTCAGCCCAGCTCCCGCAGCTCCAACTCCTGCCCAAATGCCGACCCCTGATGGGCTCGACGACTTCGCAGCCACCGCAGTCCCAGTAGCTGTCGCTACCAAGCCAACGGACCCGAGCACGAAGCCCCAGGATTCGTTTGCAACGGCGTTACCATGAGCTTCGTCGCGAATTTTCGTGCAATACGCGACGGCGTTTTGCAGTCCCTGCTCATCCCGGTCGTCGAAGGAGATCTTCGCGAGCTGGTAGTTCGAGTTGTCAACCGCCCTGAATTTGAGCTGCTTTGTGGAGTTAACGGCGTGACAGCTGATCGATACGGCCGCGAGCACGACTGAGAAACGCACCGCTTGTCTTCTTCGCATGTGAACCTCACGGCGAACGAATCGACCCAAACGCCGACAACGCCGCCTTGCACACCCTTGCGCACAGAGCGCACAAGGATCAACCGGCCCGGGTTAGTGCTGGGGAGCTTGGTTTTCAAAATTCAACGCGCTTCACAGTGTGCAACTTCGTCTGGCTCCGACGTGGTTGCGTCAGCGGCTTCTACGAGCGTAACGTTTCGTGTTCATGGCGAAGTTAGGGGTTCTTAGGCTGAGATCCTGGGGTTCGGTGATGCGGGGGACCTGTGGACGTATTTGACCTTCGTCAGCAAGTCATCGGCGACTACGCCAGCTACATCCGCAGCTTCTTCACCATCCGTGACGAGCGGATCGCAGCGAAGGTAGACACCGCCCTCGCTGAAGGGCACCTTTGGCCTGATCCCTTGCTCCAACTCAGCCCAGCGTTCGAGCCGGGTGAGTCGATCGATGAACTGATTGCGTCTGGTGAGCTGCACCCAGAGACGAAGAGGATCTTCGCTCGCAAGAACGCCGACGGCTCAATCAAAGAAGCACTGAGACTCCATCGGCACCAGGTGGAGGGATTGCGCGCAGCGCGTGCTGGCGAGAGCTACGTGCTCACAACCGGAACCGGTTCTGGAAAGAGCCTTTCGTACATCGCGCCGATTGTTGACCACGCTCTTCGGCATCCGAAACGCGGCAGCATCAAAGCGATCGTCGTCTATCCGATGAACGCACTGGCGAACAGTCAGCTCGTCGAACTGGGCAAGTATCTTCGGCTCGGATATCCGAAGGACCACCCGCCGGTTACGTTCGAGCGGTACACGGGCCAGGAGAGCGACGAACAACGACGCCAGATCATCGCCAATCCGCCCGATATCCTGCTCACGAACTACGTGATGCTTGAGCTACTGCTCACGCGACCGTTTGACGCGCAACTGATCAGTCAGGCTCGAGATCTCAAGTTCCTTGTCTTCGACGAACTCCATACATACCGTGGTAGGCAGGGTGCAGATGTGGGGCTACTTGTTCGCCGCGTTCGCGAGGCGAGCGGACAAACCGACCTGATCCACGTCGGTACGTCGGCAACCCTGTCGAGTAGCGGAACCTGGCAGGACCAGCAAAACGCCGTATCGAACGTTGCGACGACAATCTTCGGAGTTCGCGTCAAGCCCGAACGCGTGATCGGCGAGACGTTGCGTCGCGCATCGCGCGAACGTGATTTGGGAGACCCCGCTTTCCTGGCCGAACTACGAGACGCTGTCGCTGCAAGACGCCTTCCGACGGACGGGAACCGCGGCGATTTCCTGACGCACCCGATCGCAAGCTGGATCGAGTCGGTGATCGGTGTTCGGCAGGATTCGACGACGAGACGGCTTGTCCGTTCTGCGCCACTAACCCTCACCAAAGCGACCGAACTACTCGAGCAGACCACTGGCGCATCGCGAGAGCTCAGTCTCGAAGCCCTTCGACGCGCACTCCTCACCAAGGACGAACACGGCAAGCCCATCTTCGCGTTTAGGCTGCACCAGTTCATCTCACGCGGCGATGCTGTTTACGCATCCCCTGAAGCCCAGACGTCGCGTTACATCACGCTTCGACCGCAACGGTTCGTACCAGAGTCAAATCGTTCGAGAGCACTGCTGCCGCTCGCGTTCTGCCGCGAGTGCGGACAGGAGTACTACTCGGTCCGACGTCGTGTTGGCGAAGATGGGCGTGTAGTTTTCGACCCGCGCGAATTGAGCGATCGATTCGAAGTCGACGGAGCCGAACCTGGCTATCTCTACATCAGCGATTCGACACCATGGCCCACGGATCCAACGCTTGCGGTGACACGCTTACCAGACAGCTGGCTCGAGCAAAACAAGAAGGGCGTTACGGTTGTGAAACGGTCCGCTCGCGACCGTGTTCCTCGGCCGATTGGGATTTCCGCTGATGGCGTCGAAGGTGGTGGAGATATCGCTGCCGCGTACTTCCCGTCCCCCTTCCTTTTTTGCATCCAGTGCGACATTTCGTACGGAGCGCACCAAACATCCGACTTCGCCAAGCTGGCGACACTCGGCTCCGAAGGTAGAAGCACGGCAACAACCCTGCTCGGGCTGTCGACGGTACGCAAGCTCCGACGCGATACCTCGCTTCAGCCCGAAGCAAGGAAACTCCTCAGCTTCACGGATAATCGGCAGGACGCGTCGCTTCAGTCGGGCCACTTCAACGATTTCGTCGAAATCGGACTACTGCGCTCTGCGCTCGGTCGTGCAGTCGGGAAAGCGGGAAGCGATGGCATAACTCACGATCAGCTCGCGCGTAGGGTCTTCACCGAGCTCGCGCTTCCGCTTGAGGACTACGCACTAAATCCTGCCGCCGAATACACACAGAAAGACCAAACCGATCGAGCCCTTCGCGAAGTCCTCGCGTACTACCTCTATCGCGATCTGCGTCGAGGTTGGCGAATCACCTCGCCCAACCTCGAACAAGCTGGTCTCCTCGATATCGACTACGTGTCGTTAGAGCTGTTCACGGAGGACGCTCGCTGGTCGACTGCACACCGCGCACTCGCGCTCGCCACGCCCCAGCAACGTGCGTTCGTGTGCCGGGTCCTTTTGGACTTCATGCGTCGAGAGCTAGCGATACGGGTTCCCGCTCTAAACCAAGAGGAGCAAGAAAGCGTGAAGATGCTGTCTAATCAGCATCTCGTATCACCCTGGGCGCTCGACGATCAGGAACGGCTCGAACGTAGCACCGTCGTTTTTCCGAGATCACGTAGCTTCGACGAAGATGACGATGAGACCGAAAGCGACTCAGCCGCGAAGCTGAGAAGCGCCAAGAAGAGCGCCGCGCAACCATTCAGCGTTTTCATCTCGCCACGCGGCGGGTTTGGCCGGCTGCTCAAACGCGATGGAATATTGCCGGGGGGCGAATCGCTCTCGCTCGATGACGTCGCGCAGATTCTAAAGGACCTATTCGCTCTTCTCGAAAAGCCTGCCGGGCTCGTCCAAGTTGTCGAGCCAGCCAAAGGCAGAGGCACTGTTCCTGGATATCAGTTGGTCGCATCGGCGATGGTTTGGAGGGCAGGAACCGGCGAACATGCAGCGCACGATCCGATTCGTGTTCCGAACCCGCCAGCAGAAGGATTGCGAGCCAACCCCTTCTTCGCGCAGTTCTACCGGCAGGACACCACGGACCTCCGGCAACTTCGCGCTCGCGAGCATACGGCGCAAGTGCCAAGTGCGATGCGAGAGGAGCGAGAGGAAGCCTTCCGTCAGGCACGTCTTCCGATTTTGTTTTGCTCTCCGACGATGGAGCTCGGCGTTGATATCGCGGAGCTAAACGTCGTGAATATGCGCAACGTCCCTCCGACGCCAGCGAACTATGCGCAACGTAGCGGTCGCGCGGGACGAAGCGGGCAGCCGGCTTTTATCTACACGTATTGCTCTGCTGGCAGCCCGCACGATCAATACTTTTTCAAGCAGCCGGAGTCGATGGTCGCCGGTTCTGTGTCGAGTCCTCGAATCGAGCTCGAGAACGAGGAGCTAATTAGAGCGCACGTTCACGCTATCTGGCTCGCGTCGAGTAGCGTGTACCTCGGCAGATCACTACGCGATGTGCTCGACGTTATCGGCGACGAGCCAAGTCTCGACGTCGACTCAACATTGGCTTCGCGGCTGATCGATAGCTCATTGCGTTTGAAAGCTCACGGACGAGTAAAAGCCGCACTCGGCAACGTAATCGAGCAGGTTCTCCAACCAGGAGACACGGTCGATCGTTGGCTCGATCAAGTGCTGCGAGAACTCCCAAAAAGCTTCGAGAGAGCATGCGAACGATGGAGGACGCTCTATCGCGCGGCACTAAAACAGATGGAGCGTCAGTCGCGGATCATCCGCGATGCTTCTCGTGAACACCGTGATCGTGAAACGGCAAAACGTCTGCGTGCGGAGGCTGAAGCTCAGCGCGACCTACTCATTGATGATTCGGGTGACCAACAATCGGATTTCAACAGCTATCGCTACTTCGCGAGCGAAGGCTTTTTGCCAGGCTACAACTTTCCCCGTCTTCCTTTGTCGGCATTCTTGCCCGGCCGAAAGAAGAAGAAGTTTGGGAACGATGACTTCCTCTCGCGTCCACGCTTTCTGGCTATCTCGGAGTTCGGCCCGCGGAGCCTCATCTATCACGAGGGTGCACGGTACGTAGTCAATAAGGTGATTCTCCCTGTCGACCGCGAAGACAGCGCGACGATCAAACGACGAGCGAAGATCTGCGAGACGTGCGGGTATCTCCACCCGCTACAAGATGAGCCTGGACCCGACCTCTGCGAATCCTGCGGTGCGGCGCTCAACCATGAATGGCCAAATCTGTTTCGCATGCAAAACGTTGCTACGCGGCGACGTGACCGCATCAACTCCGACGAAGAAGAGAGATTTCGACTCGGGTACGAGTTGCGAACTGGTGTTCGTTTCGCGATGCGCCATGGAGTTTCATCGACGCGAACGGCCTACTTGAGTGATGGCGCGGACGGCGAGGCACCACTCGCATTGGTGATTTATGGAGCGGCGGCGACTCTCTGGAGAATGAATCTTGGCTGGCGGAGAAGGAAGCAGAAGGAGAACCTCGGCTACCTAATCGATGTCGAACGAGGATTTTGGGCGAAGAGTCAGGAGGTCGAAGACGATTCTGGTCCTGACGACCCACTGTCTCCTCGAGTCGAACGCGTCATCCCGTATGTCGAAGATACCCGAAACGCGCTCATTCTTAAACCGCGTCCGGGGCTCACGACTGGTCAGATGGCGTCCCTTGAATCGGCGATCAAAACGGCTGTCCAGGTCTTGTACCAACTCGAAGATCGAGAAATCGGATCGGAACCACTCCCCAACAGCAACGATCGCAAAACGCTGCTGTTCTACGAAGCATCGGAGGGAGGAGCCGGCGTTCTTCGTCAGCTCGCCGAAGATCCACACGCGTTATCGCAAGTAGCTCGCCAAGCTCTCCAACTTCTCCATTTTGATCCGGAGACCGGCAAGGATATCGCAGAGCCCCACGGCCGTGAGCGTTGCGAAGCCGCCTGCTACGAGTGTCTTCTTTCATACTTCAACCAGCGCGATCACAGATTGCTCGACCGTCACGAGATCGTCCAGGTACTACTCGACTGGTCTCGTCACACCGCCGAGATTTCAACGGGGCCTCTGCCGCGACCCGAACTGGTCGAACAGTTGGGTCGTGGAGCGCAGTCCGACCTCGAACGATCGTGGCTCCGGATCGTGGATGAGCGGGGACATCGACTGCCCGATCTAGCGCAACCTCTATTCGAAGATTTGAGGGTTCGGCCAGACTTCTTCTACCGCGAAGCTGGCATCGCTATTTTCATCGATGGACCGCATCACGATGAACCCGCGCAAAAAGCTGAAGACGTGGAGATCGATAAGCGGTTGACCAACGTTGGGTTCTCCGTCATCCGATTTCATCATGGTGCGAATTGGCGTGAAATTTTCGATCGCTACTCGGCATTCGGACCGGCAACCGCAATCGACGAGGTTACATTGCCGGGCGCTGCCGCAAGCGCGACAGAGTCCCCAGCGTTCGCAGCGGAAGACTTCGATGAAAACTGGCACTCAGTACTCTCAACGATCTCTGCAATTGACGGCGTCGCGATCACTGCGGGCGAAGAAGTTATGAAGGCCGGACGCACGATCGATCTCGATCTTGCAACTGTCACTCGGGGACAGCGCTCCGTTCGTCTGGTCGACCTATCAACTCCGAACGCACGTGCGGTGGCATCGGCACTTCAGGAGCAAGGGCATCGCGTGCTCAGTGTGCGAGCCGATATGACCGATGTTGTCAAACGCGTCGTTTCGGCGCTGGAGGATTGATGAGTGTCCTCTTAGCGAGTGGATTCTTTGAGTCGATGGGCAAGCTCGCTGCGAAAGAGCAGGTGGCTTGCACGTCGTTCATCGTCATGTTCCAGGCGAATCCAAAACAGCCCGGTATCTCGCTTGAACGGCTCGACTCAGTTTCAAAGCAACTTTGGTCGGGGCGTGTGAACCAAGATTTGCGAGCCATCATTTATCAAGATGGCGAGGCTTGGGCACTGCTTCATGTCGATCATCACGATGCCGCGTATCGATGGGCAGAGCGTCGGGAAATCGGTCGGCATCCAGTCACCGGTGCTCTCCAGATCCTCGACGTTGTCGAGACGGTCGTTGAAAAAGTTGTCGAGAAGAAGATCGACAAGCCAAAGAGCATTTTTCACGGCCATCCAGGCGAATACCTCGTATCTCTTGGCGTGCCGCCAACGTGGATCGCGGCTGTACGACAGATCAGCACTGACGACGAGCTCCTCGAAGTTGGCAGCAAACTACCCGACGATGTTTTCGATCGGCTACTTCGTCTGTCGCAAGGCGAACTTGTTACACCGCCAGTTCCGATTGCTTCGTCAGTGCCGCTAGCGCAGGCGGCTGCGGCGTCGGCTGGCTTTTACGTCGTTGCTGACGCGACCGATCTTGCAAGTGTTCTTGCCGCTCCACTTGATCGCTGGATTGCGTTCCTGCATCCGTCGCAGCAAGCCATCGTTGAGGCCAAGCCAAAGGGAGCGATGAAGGTTACTGGTAGCGCAGGAACGGGAAAGACTGTCGTTGGTCTCCACAGAGCTCGCATTCTCTCGCGACGCGGCGATCGTGTGCTGCTCACCAGTTTCGTGACGACGCTCTGTGACAATCTTCAGCGCAACCTTAGAAAGCTTTGCAGCAAAGACGAGCTCTCTCGCATCACCGTTAGCACCGTGGACAAACAAGCGCTCTCGCTCGCGCGTAGGCTTGACAGCAAACTAGGACCAGCATCACCGGACGCTGTGAAGAAGCTCGTTGCGGACCTCGCGACTCGACATACACCGGAGTTTTCTCCTTCGTTTGTGTCTGCCGAGTGGGATGCGATCGTTGACGCACAAGGCATCTCTACTTGGGCGGAGTACAGGTCAGCCTCACGCACTGGTCGCGGCAAACCACTTTCCGTTGCAGACCGAAAAACCTTGTGGAAGGTGTTCGGCGAGGTTTTCACAACCCTCGCCGCGCGTCACGAATCCACCTGGTCACATATCGGTCGCATCGCGCTAGAGGCGATCAAGTCCGGTAAAGCGAGTTCGCCTTTCGACGCTGTCATAGTCGATGAGCTCCAAGACCTACGCCCGACGGCGCTTCGTTTAGTTCGCGCTCTCGTTGGGAACAAAATGGAGAAGCTGATGCTGCTCGGCGACGCTGGTCAGCGAATCTATGCCGGCAAGGGATCACTCAGCGGATATGGAATTGACGTACGAGGGCGTAGCCATGTTCTTCGGATCAACTACCGAACGACCGAACAAATTCGTCGCGCCGCAGACATGATCGCGCCTGATTCCGTAGATGACCTCGACGATGGGACCGAAGATCGAACTCGCACACGTAGTCTTATGAAAGGACCGCGGCCGACCTTCGGAGGATTTCCTCATCGAGCCGATGAACTCGGCGACGCCACACGTTGGATCAGGGAATGCCGGGCGAAAGGTCTCGCGCTCGACGAGATCGCAGTGTTTACACGAACCGCTAAGCGTGCGGATGAAGTCGAAGCAAAACTCTCAAGCGAAGGAATTGCAACGGCCGGTTTGGATGACGAGCACTCAACCGCCGGGGCAGTTCAGGTGGGAACGATGCATCGTGCCAAGGGACTCGAATTCAAAGCGGTACTAGTGGTCGATGCAAGCGCAGATGCGATACCGAGCGCAGGCCTGATGAAGTCGGCGGTGGATCCGCAGGACCGCGAGAACGCTCTAGAGAGAGAGAGACAGCTCCTTTACGTCGCAATGACGCGTGCTCGCGATCTCCTCCGGGTGACGTGGTCTAGCAAGCCGTCAGTATTTCTTGAGCCAGTTCTGTCTACGAAGGAACTCGTTACAAAATGACTTTCGCGGTTGGTTCTCTCGTGCGTGCTCGTGGGCGTGAGTGGGTCGTTCTCCCTGAAACGTTGCACGAAAAAGAAGTGCTCGTCCTTCGACCGCTAGGCGGTGCGGACCACGAGATCACGGGCATATACATCGGACCTGGTCCAGACGGAAAACCATTCGAGGAAGTTACGTCTGCGAAGTTTTCGCCACCGGACCCCGCTGCCGACCTCGGAGACCACCGCTCGTGCAGAATGCTCCGCGATGCCGTCCGTTTGAGCACACGATCAGTCGCCGGGCCATTCCGCTCGCTCGGACGTATTGCCGTCGAGCCTCGTCCGTATCAGTTACTACCTCTGTTGCTCGCGCTGCGCCAAGATCCAGTGCGGCTACTAATCGCCGACGATGTCGGTATCGGCAAAACGGTTGAGTCACTACTGATCGCACGCGAACTCTACGATCGTGGCGAGATTCGCCGGATCGCGGTGCTCTGCCCACCCCACCTCGCGGAGCAATGGCAGCGAGCGTTGCGCGAGCAGTTTCATCTAGACGCCGAGTTAGTCCTCGCGGGCACGGCCGCACGACTTGAACGGAACAAATCAGCCACCGTCGGACTGTTCGAGCAGTACCCGATCACGGTCGTGTCTACTGACTACATCAAGCAGGAGCGACGCCGAATCGAGTTTCTACGTACGTGCCCCGAGTTTGTGATTGTCGACGAGGCGCACACCTGCACTGCTGCGGCGGGAACGCGTGCTGGCCGCGCCGGTCAGATCCGTCACCAGCTACTTCGGGAAATCGTCGATCCGGCAAAGGGCGGAAGTGAGCGCCATCTGGTTCTGGTCACCGCCACCCCACATAGTGGCAGTAGTGAAGCCTTTCGTTCGCTTCTTGGACTGCTCAACCCAGAGCTCGAAAATCTGCCCGAAGACCTATCTGGTGATGCGAATCGTCGGTTGCGCGAACGGGTTGCCACTCACCTCGTGCAACGGAAACGTGGCGACCTGACGACGTACCTCCACACTGACACGCCGTTCCCTGAGCGAAAGGTCGCAGAGGAGAGCTACGACCTCGCACCTGAATATAAAAAGTTCATGGGGCGCGTGCTCGAGTTCTGCCGCGACACGGTCGAAGGTGCCGGCAAAGACGAACGTCATCAGCGGATCCGTTGGTGGTCGGCGCTCGCACTGTTGCGTGCACTCTCGTCGAGCCCCGCGGCGGCGGCGGCTACGTTGCGCACTCGTGCAGGACACGCCGAGGCAGACACCGTGGATGCGGTTGATGTCGAGGGAAGACGTGCGATCCTTGACCTTGATGACGAGTCCGTCGAGGCGATTGACGTCGCACCTGGCGCAATTGAAGACGGCGCCGAGAGCTACTCTCGTAGGCTGCGTGATCTGGCGAACGACGCCGAAGCGCTCGCTGACAAGCACGACAAGAAGCTGAAGAAGCTCGAACTGATTGTTGGCACCCTGCTAGAGCAGGGCTTCGCTCCAATCGTGTTTTGCCGATTCATCCCGACGGTCGACTACGTAGCGGATCGCCTGCGCAAGAAATTCAAAGCCGCCACCGTCGAAGCCGTCAGCGGTTTGCTCGCGCCCGAGGAACGTGAACGTCGTGTCGCGGCACTCCACGGAACGAAACAACGTGTGCTTGTTTGTACGGATTGCTTGTCCGAAGGCATCAACCTACAGGACGACTTTTCGGCCGTGATTCACTATGACCTCGCGTGGAATCCAACGCGGCACGAGCAACGCGAAGGTCGCGTAGATCGTTACGGGCAGACTCAGACAACTGTTCGAACGTTGACTTTATACGGCGCTGATAACCCGGTTGATGGAATCGTGCTTGATGTGCTGCTGCGGAAGCACCGCACGATCTTAAAAGCGCTAGAAATCGCGGTTCCAGTGCCAGCCGACACCGAGTTGATCGGCAGGGCGATCATGGAAGGCGTCGTTCTTCGCAGAGGCAAGATCGAGACGTCAACGCAGCTCGGACTCGGCGCTTATGCGCCAGAGTTCGAGGCGCAGTTCGAGCCGCTCCGTCGCGAGATCAATATTGCGTGGGAGGCTGCAGCTGAGCGTGAGAAGAAGAGCCGCTCGATCTTCGCGCATCACCAAACCCAGGAGGCGATTCAGAATGACCTGGCGGGTGAGCTGAACGCGGTGAAGCGCGCTGTTGGCGACGACAACGACGTCGAACGTTTCGTACGCGAGGTTCTGCCATCGGTCGGCGCGAGCACGACCACAAACACACCGCTCGTCGCCGAGCTCGCAGGAGTGGCCACGGGCGTTCGAGACGCGCTCGGCGACCGGGCAAAGATCATCGCGACGTTCCGCGGGCGTGCTCCCGAGAACGGCGACTTGGTCGTCCGCACTCACCCCATCGCGGCAGGGCTCGCTCAGTTCGTGCTGGAGAGCGCGCTCGACGTCGCGCTCCCTGGCCCCGGCTGTCGCTGTGGCGTCGTTCGAACGAACGTTGTTACGTCGCGCACCGCCGTCTTGCTTCTACGGTTCCGATTCCATCTCCAATCCCAGGGGCCCGGCAAGCAGCCAATCGAATTGCTCGCCGAGGATCTCGCTACGGTCGCTTTCACCGGAACTGCGGCGAAGCCGTCGTGGCTCTCCGCCGAGGCCACCGACACAGTGATTCACGCGTCCGCGTCGGGCAACGTCGACCCGCAGATCGCGAGGGACCATCTGCGCGTCGTGCTCGCCGATCTCGACACACTCGCGCCCGGTCTGCTTGAGCTAGGGCATCAGCGCGGCAAGGAGCTACTCGAGGCCCACCGCCGCGTGCGAAAGGTGTCGAGAGAGCGCGGGCGCGTACGCGGCGTCGAGCTACTGCCGCCCATCGACGTGATCGGTGCCTACGTTTACTTGCCGACGTTGACGAAGGTGGGCTCGTGAGCCACCCGTTTGCCACCATCCGTTCCGAGGGTGGCTTGTTGCCGCCCGATCTGCTCGCGCGTATCGCCCAAGGCGATCGCACGGTGCCTGGGCTCACGTCCGCTGCCTACCGGCTCGACGACAGCCAACAATTCGGTGAGGCCATCTCCCGATCGTGGAACCGCATGCTTCCCATGTGGCACGCGTTCCGTGCCGAGCTGGCCAAGCTGCCGTTTGATGATCCTGCGACGGTACTCACACGCGAGAAACTGCTCCAGCCGTTACTTCAGGAGTTGGGCTACGGCCGTGTCGCGCCGCTCAAGAAGGCGATCACCGTCGACGATCGCGAGTACGCGATCAGCCACGCATGGGGCGATGTGCCGATCCATCTGCTTGGTGCGGGCACTTCCCTCGAGGAGCGTACCGCTGGCCAGAAGGGTGCTGCGAAGAGTTCACCGCACGGCTTAGTACAGGACCTTCTCAACCGTAGCGAGCCTCATCTGTGGGCGCTGCTATCGAACGGGCTCGTGCTGCGGCTGCTCCGTGACCATCACAGCCTAACTACCCAGGCATACGTCGAGGTCGATCTCGAGGCGCTATTCGACGGTGAGCGTTACAGCGACTTCGCGCTGATGTGGTTGGTGTTTCACCAGAGCCGCATCGAACCGCAGGAAGAGAAGATCGATCGATGCTGGCTTGAGCAGTGGTTTGCACTATCGCGCACTGAGGGTCTTCAGGCGCTCGACGACCTGCGCGACGGTGTGATCGCGGCGATCGAGGCGCTTGGGCGCGGGTTCCTCAAGCACGCGCACAACACGCAGCTGTCCGACGACCTTAAAGAGGGCGTGCTGGATCGCCAAGATTACTACCGCGAGTTGCTGCGCCTGGTTTACCGGCTGATTTTCCTGTTCTCCGCAGAGGACCGCGGCGTCCTGCTTGATCCGAACGCCACCGAGGCAGCACGCGACCGCTATCGTGCTTTTTACGCGACGCGCCGGCTGCGCGACCTTGCCGGTCAGACACGTGGCGGTCCGCACGGCGATCTCTGGCAGGCGCTACGCGCTGTGATGAACGGACTCGACGATGGATGTCCGCCACTGGCGCTCCCCGCGCTCGGAAGCTTCCTATGGAGCAAGGAGGCCGTTCCCCACCTCGATCGCTGCGAGCTGGCCAACACGGACCTGCTCGCGGCGATCCGGGCGCTGTCCTACGTCGAGCGCCACAAGCAACGATTCCCAGTGTCTTGGCGAACGGTCGCTGCCGACGAGCTCGGCTCTGTCTACGAGAGCCTCCTCGAGCTGCACCCGAAGCTCGATCCGTTCGAACTCATTACCGCCGCAGGCAATGAGCGCAAGAAGACCGGCAGCTACTACACGCCGACGTCATTGGTTGACTGCTTGCTGGATTCTGCGCTTGCTCCGGTTATCGACAGCGCCATCAAAGGCAAGTCGCGCGCGGACGCAGAAGCCGCGCTGCTCGCGCTTAAGGTTGTCGATCCCGCGTGCGGATCCGGCCACTTCCTGGTCGCAGCCGCACGCCGGCTGGCTCGTCGCTTGGCGACGGTCCGCACCGGCGACGACGAGTCGAGCCCGCGCGAGCTGCAGCATGCACTACGTGATGTCGTGGGACACTGCATCTACGGCGTCGACCTCAATGAGATGGCGGTCGAGCTGTGCAAGGTCGCGCTCTGGATGGAGGCGGTCGAGCCAGGCAAGCCGTTGTCGTTTCTCGACGCCCACGTCCAGCACGGCAACGCGCTGATCGGTGCGACACCCGCGCTGATCGCGCGTGGCATCCCCGATGATGCGTGGGACCCAATCGAGGGCGACGACAAGAAGGTCGCAAAGGCGCTCAAGAAGCGTAACCGCGACTTTCGCAAGGTGGCGGAGAAGCAGACCGACATGCTCGGAGTCGTCGCGTCACCCGGTGGTTCGGATTTCGCGTCCGCTGCGCGGGATGCGCTCGCCGGCGGCGACGATGTCGTGGATGACGTGCGCGCGCGCAAGCGGCGATGGGAAGCGCTGCAAAGCTCGTCGGCGTTCCGTAGTGCGATGCGGGTTGCCGACACCTGGTGTGCCGCGTTCGTGTGGCCGAAGCTGGAAGGTGCTCTCGCTGCGGAGGCGCCGACGTGGGAGACGTTCGAGCGCGTGCGCCAGGATCCGGGGAGCGCGAGCAAGCCCCTCGGCCGTGAGGTCCGTAAGCTTGCTGGTCAATACCTGTTCTTCCACTGGCACCTCGCGTTCCCCGACGTGTTCCAGTCGCGCGACAGCGCGGGGGCGGATGACGTCCTTGGCTGGGACGGCGGGTTCGACTGCGTACTCGGCAACCCGCCGTGGGAGCACGTCGAGTTAAAGGAGACCGAGTGGTTCTCTGCACGTCGCCCGGAGATCGCGAAGGCCGAGAACGCAGCGAAGCGGAAGAAGCTGATCGCCGCTCTTGAAGAGGACGATCCTGCACTCTTCGCCGCGTTCGGCGAGGCCGGCCGCGCTCTAGAAGGTGAGGCCGAGTTCTCTAGACGAGGTGGTCGGTATCCACTCGCGGCACGCGGACGCATCAATACGTATGCATTGTTCGCCGAGCTGAACCGAACCTTGATGTCGTCATTGGGAAGAGTCGGTTGCATTGTCCCGTCTGGAATCGCGACGGACGACACCACCAAGGACTTCTTCGCGGACCTCGTCTCATCGAACGAGCTCGTCTCGCTCTTCCACTTCGAGAATGAGGAGTTCATTTTTCCGACGGTCCACCATGCCTTTCGGTTCTGCCTGCTGACACTCGGTCGAGGATTGCGCGGCGTGCCGATCCAGATGGTCTTCTACGCTCGCCAGGTTGCTCATCTCGGAGAACGTGATCGTCAGATCGAGATGACTGCTGCGGACTTTCTGGCGCTAAACCCAAATACGAAGACGTGCGCGACGTTTCGGTGGCGGCGCGATGCTGAGATCAACCGCGCCATCTATCAACGCTTGCCGGTGCTGTGGGAGGAGGGGCGATCGGACGGCAACCTGTGGGGGCTGAGCTTCATGCAGGGATTGTTCAACATGGCCTCTGACTCCGGGATGTTCATCGATCATGAGCGCTGCGAGACGGATGGCTACCGATTGGTCGGCAACATCTTCAACGGCAACTCAGGGCGTCGGTTGCCGCTCTATGAAGCGAAGATGATCCACCACTTCGATCACCGGTTCGCAACCTACGAGGGCCAGACAGAGGCACAAGCACGGCAGGGCAAATGCCCCGAGCTGGACGACGACGGCCATGCCGACGCCGCGAAGGTGCCGCTTCCCTATTACTGGGTCGACGAGTTGGAGGTTCAAGAGAGACTCGGGGACAGGGCACCTTCGTGGCTACTCGGATGGCGTCGCATCTGCAGGAGCACCGATCTTCGAACGCTGATCGCGTCTGCGGTTCCGGCAACGGCATCTGGTGACTCGCTGTTCTTGATGCTGGGTGCAGCTGCGCATCGCTCATTGATGCCGTTTCTTGCTGCGAACCTTTCGTCGCTCATCGTCGACTACACGGTGCGACAGAAGATCGGCGGAACAAATCTCTCCTACTTCATCCTGAAGCAGGTGCCCGTTCTTGGCCCCGCCTCATACGTCGAGCGGTGTCAATGGGATAGCGAACGCAAGGTGTTCGAGTGGCTTCGACCAGTGGTTCTTGAACTCATCTTCACAGCTCAGGACATGGAGCCGTTCGCTCGTGAGCTAGGTTTCAATGGGCCTCCGTTTCGCTGGGATCGCAATCGGCGCTCGCTCCTACGCGCCGAACTCGATGCTGCGTTCTTCCATCTCTACGGCGTGAGCCGAGCCGATGCCGACTACATCCTCGACACATTCCCGGTCCTACGCGACAAGGAGACCCGCGAGCACGGCGAGTACCGCACCAAGCGCTTGGTCCTCGAGCGCTACGACGCGCTCGCCAATGCGATTGCAACGCGGACCGCATATGTCAGCCCGGTCGAGATCACGTGGTGGGCGAAGTCGCGCTCCACAAAGCCAGCATTCGCCGTGCTCGCGTCGGCATCCGGTTCGAGCGGAGCGTGGGCGACACCCGACGGGGCTGACAACATCAACACGACTCTCCTCGTCCTGACAGAGGTGCTTCGACTGACGCCAGACTTCGTTGACGCTCAACGAGTCCGTTGGGCGGTATTGCTCGCCCAGCGGCCGGCGCTAGCCTCGCCCCTGCTCTCTGGGGAACTGCGCGAGAAGTGGCAGCGTCTCGTCGGCGTGGAGGCAACGCCTCGACCGGCCGATGTCGCCGACCTAGACCAGTTCCGAAAGGCGCCTGATCGAACGTTCGCCAACTACGTGAAGCAGCTCAAGTCGTCAAAGCACCTGGTGGTAGAAGGTGATCACTGGCGTGGAGCGTCGAACCTGCCTGTGTCGAGGGTCGAGTGGCTGTCTGGGCGGGCAGCAACGGCCGTCGAGATCGCGAAGAGATTGGATCTCGCAACGGCGTCAGAGGTCGTCGCTAGCTACGTGGCGAAGGCGGCAGCAGGATGAAGCAACAAGATCTTCTCCATGAGTCGAAAGCGATGATCGCAGTCGCGGATACGCGCCGCGAGCCACGTGTGTGGATACGCCGTATCGTCATCTGGTCGACGCCGGACAAGATCATCCAGGACATCAGCTTCAACTGTGGCCTGAACATCGTGTGGTCTCCTGACACCGACAACACAAAGGGGAAGAACAAGCGCAAGCAGAAGCGTCGGCGCGGCAGCGGTCATGGTGCGGGCAAGACGCTGCTCTGCCGTCTGATCCGCTACTGCCTTGGCGAGGACACGTTCGCACGTAAGGAGTTGGAAGACGAGGTTAGGAAATCGTTCAAGGATGGGCTGGTCGGCGCCGAAGTCATCATCGACGGCGCAGTGTGGGGCGTAGTTCGACCGATCGGGATTGGCCGAAAGACCCGTGTTGGTGAGAACCAATCTCTCGAGAAACTCATTGAGGCAAACGGCACCGGCATCGAGCCGCTCGTCGCGGCGATCCGAGCGAGCGTCCTTGGCTCCGACCTTGTCGACGTGATCATAGGCAGCCACGAAGCGAGGGACTGGCTACACGCCCTCGCGTGGCTCACCCGAGATCAGGAAGCGCGCTACAACCACCTTCTCGAATGGCGGACTGGATCGAGCGATTCAGAGTCGCCGGTCGCGAACGAGATCAAAGATCAGCTCGATGACGCCGCACGCTTGTTGATTGGCGCGATGACTGCCGATGAGGTCGCGTGCAAGAAGCATCTGGCCGGTGTTGTCGCAACGATCGCACGGTACGAACGCGATGGTGCGTACATCGCTCGACTCGTATCGGAGCTTGAGCTGGAGACGCTGAAGATCGCCGGCATGGATGATTTCGACGGCACTGCCGCTCTGGCGATCCCGCAAGCCGCCGCTCGCATTCGCGAACAGATCGAAGCAGCGGAGCGGCCGGTCGACGAGAGCCCGCTGACGCCACTGCGCGCGCGCCTGGACGAGCAACTCGCAGAGCAAGGACGCCTCTCCGGCGAGCAAGCGAGGTTGAATAGTGTCGTCACCCTCCACAACTCCAACCTGAACCAGCTCAATGGCGAACTGACGAAGCTATCCGCCCGTGAGATCGAGGCGCAGCTCGGCACATCCTACTGCCCAATCTGCAGCGTCGCGATCGATCGTGCGCTCGCCGAGGGTTGCGGGCTTGCGGTTATGCCTCCTGATCCCGCACAGGCCGCAGCCGATTTCGATGCTACGGAGCGGGCGCGCACCACGTGCGAGTCTGCGCTCCGCGATTGCCGGAAACAGCTCGGGACGATCGAGCGTCAGGCCAGCGAGGTTACTCGACGCGTTGGGCAGCTTCGTCTCGAGATCACCCGCCTTGAGACCCAACTCCGCCAGCAGCGGGACTCCCAACACTCACAGTGGCGAACAGCGACCAGAGCACAGCTTGGTATCGAGCGATTGGACAAAATGAGAGTGCGACGCGACGAGTACGAGAGCGGGCTCCAAGGTCAGAAGACAAAGAAGGATCAGCTCTCCCAAAAACTCGAGGCGCATCGCAACAAGAACGCGACGGTGATTCGGCGGTGGAACGCGCTCTTCCAGCTCGTGTGCTCGGAAATCTACGGCGAAGACATTGCATGCCAGCTGACGCTCACCGGGAAGGGGCTTCAAGCGAAGATGCCCACGGGCGGCCTCGCGATGGAGGCTCTCAAGGTTATCGCTTTTGATCTTGCGACAATGCTGATGAGTGTTGAAGGCAAGTCGAGGATGCCTGCACTGCTGATACACGACAGCCCGCGTGAGGCGGACCTTGGAGAGCCGCTCTACCATGGTGTGTTTCATGCCGTCGTCGAACTTGAGCGACGAACGAACATGAAGGCCCCGCCCTTCCAATACATCATCACCACCACATCAGCGCCGCCCGATGATCTGGAAGATCGCGTGGTCCTTCGGCTGGGAAGTAATGACGCCTCGGAGCGTCTACTCGGACGGGACCTCGCTTGATGTGTGCTCGCTCTGATACCACTGGAAGCACCGCGCGTCGCTCGTCGAAGCAGCAGAAGAGAGGACTAATCAGCTGCCAACGCCAGCACGTTGGCAGCGTCGATCAACCTTGAATGCGCGTTTCTGCTCTTAGGCGTTCCGCCGTCGTATCTCTACCTGCGAGCGTGAAGTGTCGATCGCCAGAAGCGATGAGCTGCTCGATCTCGCACGAGTTCTTGCACAGCACGTCGTCTGTTACTTCGACTATCCCTGGTATGTACCGATAGCGCTGGATGCCGATACGCGGCATTTTCGCGATCGAAGTGCACAGCGCTACAAATTGCATGATTTCCAGAGATGCGAGGTTGCAGCTGAATGGAAATACGTTTTCGTTCCGCTTGAAGCGATGATCAGTAGGCAGCCCTTTAAGGTAGGACGGATCGTCGAGCATCCCAGACGATTCGACGGATACATCGTTGGCGTCGTACGCGCCAAGGCACTCTAGGCAAGGACGCCCAGGACCGACCGTCTGGACCTGCCAATCGACGCCAGCGAAGGTGCCGTTGCGCATACGAACCGCGATCCCGCCATCGATCACCGGAATCAAGTGCGCATATGCAAAGTGATTCAAGACGTGGCGCGCGCGCGGCCGATCGACGCAGCTGAAGAGAACGTCGCAATCAAGTGCGGCTGCATAGCCTTCGGGCTCGACGACACTGTGCGGCACGCAATGCGTTCGAAGTTCCTCGCTCGTTGCAACCAAGTCGAGGCGTTCGCGAGCGACTTCAACCTTCAACCGACCGACGTCGTCCGGCGATGCGAACATCAATCGGTCAAGGTTGTGCGGCTTCACGACGTCGAAGTCGATCAAGCTCAAAGACTGCATTCCCATGCGGGCAAGCGACTCGGCGACGACGCTCCCAACGCTCCCCAATCCGACAATTCCCACCCGCAAACGCGCAAGGTCTCTGTGCCTCTCGGGCCCCCAGACCGTAACGGTCCTTGAGAACATCTCCCTGAACGCAGGCGACGGCCGCAGCTCTTCACAATGCGTCACTCGCAAGGCGTCACCAACGACTCGCACGTTCTCACACCATCGTCGTTCGTACCGCTTTTCACCTTCCCTCGACCAGAACCGCGCGCTCCAGCTTTCGTCGGTGCCTAGAGTCAGTCCCACAAGGGGCAACTCCGTCATCGACAATGTCGCCGCCGCCAGGCGATCGCGTTCCGCAATGATGTCGTCGGAGCTCATTCCCTGCCAGCCAGGTCCGACATGGCTATGAAGGAACGCGAGCCCTTGGCCCGAGTGCATTGCGAGCCCCACCGCGCGCTCGAAGTAGGTTGCCTCGAAGCTCGCGTTCCCGTGAAGACTCCGTTCGCCGGGGTTTGGCAGAATCACGCTTGTCAACAGAGCCGACGAACGAGCATGCCCGCTGGACGGCGACCACAAAGCAAAGCACAGATCCTCCTGTCGCTCCCGACGAAGCAGGTGTTCGCTGAGTTGCGCGGCGATCTGTGCTGTCATCGCGACGCTGTACGTCTCCTTAGGTGTCATGAAATATCTTCGCAATCTGCGACATCAGCCGCCGCGCAGTTCGTTCTTGTGTCCATCCGAAGTTATGAGACCAGTACCTCCAAGCCTGACCCAAGACGCTCGGCTGAATGTTGCGCACGTTAGGAACGCTGTCGCTGAAGTCCAGCAAATGTGGCTCCGCTTTTACGTGGATCGCGGATGACACAGTTCGCGGAAAATCCGCCGTCGCTTGCAGCCCAAGCTCGATGTTGCGACCGGCGAATCGTCCCAACTCCACCATGTAGCGCGGGAGAACGACGAACTGCTCGCCAGCCGGCAGAATCATCAGCGTGGCTTCATGGCCGAGCGCGACAAGATCGGCCACCAACCGCTGTGGGCCATAGATTGGACTCATGACACAGGCGTGGGTTCATTGTGGAACACGATGAACTTCATGCCGTTCTTGAGTGTCACTACGGCATCTAGATCCTTGTACTTGACGATCTCATTGCCGTGTTTCTCAACGAGAGTCGTGGTCGCCGCATCCTCCTTCGCGTAGTCGACGAGAATTTGGCGAACCGTCAGAGTCGAAACCTCGACCTCGAATTTCTCTTGGTCGACAAAGAAGATCGTTTTGCTATTCGACATAGATCACCTCCTCAGCCCAGGCTTAAGATTTCCGCCTGTTGAACTGTAGAGGTCGGCTCCATCCCGAATCTGAAGCGCGGTGCTACTCCGGGATCTTCTCTGTCTTCAGGCGCTCGAGGTGGTCGACTAGCAACCAAAGGTCGTCCTCCGTCGCGTCATCGAGCGACGAATCACGCTGGTCGAGGACAGCGGCGAACCGAGGATCCGATCGCCCCGAGTCAACCCGCTCGCGGAGCAGTTTCCAACGCGCGCTCTGCGCAACCTTGGCCGAGTGGATTGCCGCGTAAGAGCTGACTGCGTGGCCCACCGGGCGTCGCAGCGCCAGAAGGTTCTCTGCGAGCCTGTGTCCCCGTTCGGCAATGGCATCCGGGTCACCGCCCTCAGCGCGAAGCGCGTCGTCAACCACATCATCGGGGACACTCGATGTCAGCACATCGCTATCGATGGCGTCCAACAGGGAGCGCAGCGCGAGCAGGTCCTTTCTCTGTGTCATTCCGTACTCCCTTGGTGGCCGCGTAGCGCGAGACCATAGCGTTTTAGTCGCTGCCTAGCGTCGTAGACCTTCTGCGGTGGTACCCCGAGCGACAGAGCGACTTCCTTCGGACTGACCACTCCCTGTAAGGCCTGCGTGATGATATCGCAGGCAAGTTGATCACCCCGATCTTCAGCGTACGCGTGCAGTGTGAGAAGCGAGTCGTCCGGTTCATCATCCACTGCGACCGTGGGGCCCAGCACGTCAGGACGCTCCTGAAAGTCGTGCAGGCGTTCTTGCGTGCGACTCTTTTTTCGCGAACGGTTCGCAACGATCCCGTTCACGTTGCTTTGGAGGTGCCACAGCAACGTCTCGCGTTGTGGATCCCACGCACGGTACATCGGATCCAACACTTGTCGGATCGCTTCGGCCGCAACATCCTCAGCTTCCGTCATCGTGGCTGCGCCCATTCGACGTTTTGCGTAGAGCGTCAACCGCCGCGACACGTTGCCCCAATCGGCTCGCGCTAGCGCGTCAGCGAAGTCATCCATGGGCGGCAACCGCATTCTCTACAAAGAGGTTGCGAGGCGTACGTTTCTGAAGCAAAAACATCGGCCACGTTTGCGGGCGAGTTCCGCTTGCGCCAGATCTGCAAAAGTGTTAGAGTTTTCGGATATTAAGGAAGAAGGGAGGTTGCCATGACCGAGATGCTGCACAGGTTGACACGGGCGACACGGGTCGCTCATCTCGAGACCATGCTGGAACTCCTTTCCCAACCCGCGCCAACGATCCCGGATGAGGACGTCCACTGGCTCATGGACCTTCTTTCCACGGTGGCGGCGCCGCAAACAGACTTTCGTATCGCAAACGGACCGCAGCGGCGTACGCAAGGGCTGTTGTTTGATGCCTTGTCTGCGGAGTTCGCAAGGCTCAACGATGCTGGGGCTGCAGCACGAGAGCTGAATTTGATAACGCGGCTTTTCAACACGCTAACGTACAAGCCAACCGAACCACTCGACACCCAGAATCGGGATACACTCCTGAAGTTGGTTGGCTTGTTGCGTGAACAGGTTCTTGACGATCGCTCTACGCCACAACGCCCAACTGCTTCGTAGAGGAGCTCGGTGTCGGAGATTCGTGACCTCCTGCGTGAGGTGTTGGCAGCGTCTGATCGCGTCGCCGCGTGCATCGAGCATTGGAGCCGTGAGAACTACGGTGCCGGCGTCGCAGCGCAACGCCTTGCTACGCTAAGTCTTGAGATCGCCAAGGAGGCCGCTGTACGTGCGCGGCGTCGCCTTGATGAGATGGATGCAGGCGCAACCATTTCTATTGAAGCAGCCAAAGCGCTCTATCTGCACGTCGCCTCCCCAAGCGACCTGTTTGAACTCTTGGAGCACAGCTCAAGACGCTCGTTACACCCAGTTCTGTCGCCGATGGTGCAACGTCAGCTCGCCATGCTCCATATTGAAGGCGATGTTCTCGTCACGAGTATTCGCGATGTCAGTTACGAGTTGAATCCGATCGATGAAGTGAAGCACAGCAGGTTGGTGAGGACTGCTTACCTGGTCAAGCGGAAGCCGATTCTCGTGTTCAGGGTTCCGCATCCTCCCCTAGACCGAGCAATGCACCATGTGCTGCTGTTTCACGAGATTGGACACGCGGTCTTTCAAAGTCTCGGAATCGACAAGAGCTTTCCAATTCCGCAGGAATTGCAGCCCGCGTCTACAGACCTCACAGAGCAATTCGAGATCCGTAAGCGACAACTGTATTACGCGACCTGCGCGAACCGCTGGTATGAGGAACTTTTTTCTGACGTCATCGGGCTGGAGCTCGCCGGCCCGGCATACGTTTTTGCGTTCTTCCGAGTCCTTGCGGGAACATTCGGCATCGCTCCTGCGAGCCCAACACACCCTCCAACAGGCCTCCGCATTCTCCTGATGATCCGTTCGCTTGAGGAGCGAGGGCTGGTCGAGCCTTTGCCAAACCAAGCCAAGGCGCTCCTCCGCGACTGGTCAGCTCGAGTGGAAAAGCTCGACACTGATCGAGCGTATGCGTCGAGCGTCAAAGAGGACGGGGAGTTCTCGCTGCGTCTTCTGCCGATACTCGTGCGCGAGATGATGAGTGCTTATTCCGGTGTCCGGCAGGAAGCCGCTGCCGTCATCCCTGAATACACCGTGGTCAAGCTCGCCGAAGATCTCGCCAGGGGGCACCAGTTATTTTCTCGACAGATACCTCCGATTGAGGTCGACACGAAGCCGACACTAACCGGGCCTGGTACTCCACTTGACGCAGCTCGAGTCTTCGCAGCGTGTTGGTGTGCGTACATGCTCTCGCTTGACAGTGAAACACCTCTTAAGTCAGAGACACTCGATAAGGTCTTGCTCGAATCGCTCGATGGTGCCGAGTCGTTGCGTACCTGGCGCGAACTATGAGTGTACTAAGTACCGAGCAGATCGCGGCACGCCTCGTACACGACGATCCAGATCATCGTCTCGTTATTACGCCAATTCTCGATCCCGAGAATCAGCTCAAGAAGGGCCAAGCCTCTTTCGATGTTCGCCTAGGTCGTTCATTTTCGTTGCCACGCCCGTGGCATCACAGCTCGATGGAAGACCTCTCGAGCACGCTTCTTTCTATTCCGGTCGTCGAGGAAGTGGTGCTGGACTACGGCCAACCGCTGGTACTCCATCCGCATCAGTTCGTTCTCGCTCGAACGCTCGAGGTAGTGCGCTTGCCCGTCAGCCTCATGGCCTACGTCGTAGGCAGGAGTTCGTGGGGACGCCGTGGCCTGACTGTCGCAACCGCAACCGCCGTCCACCCGCGGTTCTACGGACCGATCACGCTTGAACTGAAGAACGTCGGCGAGCTCCCAATCTCTCTCTACACGTTCGACCGCGTCGCGCAGCTTGTCTTTCACACCGTGGACACCGGTACGGCAGAGCTGCCGAGTCAACCATCGCAGTTCTCGTTTGGCTTCGTGCCGAACCTTGGTCGCCCCCGGGATGAGGCGACGCGGAAAAAGATCGAGGCACTCGTGAAACGTCGCCGCGACGCCGAGGACGAAGCAGGCGGAGCCACCATCCAGGCACTCGCAGGCGACGACGAGTAGGCAAGTCCGCAGATCGCGTCCACACCTTTTCTAGGACGTTTCAACACACCGACGGCAAGAAGAACGGTCGCATTGTGCAACCACCAATCTTCGAGCGAGACCAGAGGGAACGAAACGGAAGTAGGAGGGACGATACTTCGCGTTTCGCGCGATTCTCACAACTGCTCGAGAGCGAGAAGCAGCTCCAGCAGCACGCGCCGCATCGCCTTGGCATCTCTATCGTTGAACCACGCAAGCATCGCAGCCGCGAGCAGCCCGCCGATCGTGTCGGAGCGTGACGACTCGTTGCGAGGTTGATCGACGCCGTGCGGGCCGACATCTACATCAATGTTGGAGCTCGTTACGCCATCACAGCCGGTGACGCTAAGATCTTGATCTTCTTGCGCCTTCGAGTCCCGTCCGCTCCGCCACGAGCCCTGAACGTAAGTTCCGGGCTCTTGGTTTTTCGGGGGGAACTTGGACAAGCTGGAAGCAATGGCGATGCTGGTGGCTTCCGCAGACGAAGGAAGTCTGTCGGCGGCGGCTCGGAAGCTGCGGATCCCCGTGGCGACGCTCACGCGCAACGTCAACGACCTGGAGGCGTTGGTGGGTGCGAAGCTTCTCGTCAGGACCACGCGCAAGCTGGTGCTCACGGACGCAGGCACCGATTACATCGTGGCGGCGAGGCGAATTCTCGACGATGTCGACGAGCAGGAGCGTCGAGCGATCGGCGAGTTCACGAATCCGCGCGGCGAGCTAGTGATCGCCACGCCCGTGCAGGTCGGACGGTTGCGCGTCCTTCCCGTGATCAATCAATTTCTGAACCAGTTCCCAGAGATTCGGATTCGCGTACTGCAATCCGATCGCAACATCGATCTCATCGATGCGCACGCAGACGCTGCCGTCCGGATCGGTAGGTTGAACGACAGTAGTCTCGTTGCGGTTCGCCTCGGAGCGTTGCGCACGGTGACGGTGGCGAGCCCGGCTCTCTTGAAGAAGCACGGCACGCCGCGAAGCCCCAGCGAGCTTCACGATTATCCGCGCGTCGTCTTCAACAGCCCGTTCTTGTCGCCGTGGCGCTTCCGCGATCCGGAGTACACGATCTCGGACACGCCGCGCTTGCTCGTGTCGTCGCCGGATGCTGCAGCCGATGCCGCGATCGATGGTGTCGGCGCGACGATGCTTCTCGAGCACGACGTTGCCGACGCGGTGAACGCCGGCAAGCTTCGCTTCGTGCTCCAGAAATTCGAGGTCGAGCCGGTGCCCGTCCATCTCGTCCACGCATCGCGCGACATGCCGATGAAGCTCCGACGTTTCATCGACTTCGCCGTGCCGCGATTGCGTACGGCTCTGTCGACGTTCGTTAAGACCTAGAACTGCGTCAGCCCACCATCGACCACGAGCTCCGTGCCGGTGGTGTAGGACGAGTCGTCGCTCGCCAAGAATAGAGCGGCGCGCGCGAGCTCGATCGCTTCGCCGAAGCGGCGCAGGCCAACTTTCTGCGTGATGCCCGACGCCACTTCCGAGAGCACGTTCTCGGGCAATCCGATCTTGCTGTAGAACGGCGTCGCGATCGCGCCCGGGCTAAGGCCGTTGACCCGAATACCGCGCGGCGCGAGCTCGGCGCCCAACGTGCGGACGAGCGAGCGTGCTGCCGCTTTGGTCGCGGCCAAGATCGACAGTCCGGGATAGCCGATCGTGTTCAGGAACGATGTGGTCACGATGATGCTTCCGCCTTTCGGCATCACGGGCGCGACCTTCTGGATCGAGAAGAACGTGCCGCTGAAGTTCAGCGCGAGATTCTCCGCAAGGTAGGACTCCGTCACCGCCTCTAACGGCGCGACGGTGGTCGCTCCCGCATTCGCGAAGAGAACATCGATACGACCGAATTTGGCGTGCGCTTTCTCGACGGCGCGCGCGATGTCGTCGACCTTGCGCAGGTCGGCGCGAAGCAAGAGTGCTTTGTCATCGAGCTGCTTTCCCGCTGCAACGAGGCGCTGTTCGTCCGATCCGACCAGGACGATGCGAGCGCCCTCGGACTGGAACAGTTTTGCGGACTCGAGGCCAATGCCGGAGGTTCCGCCCGTGATGAATGCGATCTTGTTGGTGAGCTTCGACATGCGTCGCATCCTGCGGCTCACCGACCGCGACGTGAATGATGCGAGTCCGAGCAACATCTGCTCGAAATTCGGTTAAGTGACTACTTCGCGAGAACCAGCTTCGCTTGGTCGGAGAGCGCGAGCGTCTGTTGATAGAGCACCTTGTTCTCGTCAACGACGTACATCCCGTGATGACGATCGGGGCGATCGCATCCGAATGCCGTGATGATGTACGACCGTGCTCCCGGCTGATCGGGAACGAGCGGCATCGTCATGATGCTCTGCTCGCCGACTTCGAGCAGTGGCTGGTCCGTCGGATCGAGGTTGCCGCGGTTCGGGTCGGTCGGCCCTTTTTGCACGACGAACGTCTTGTGGTCGTTCGGCATGAGAAACACGACGCGACAAACTTCCCTGCCGAGCTGATTGGTCGCCGTGAGCGCCCCGAGATTCGGATCGCGATGTGCGTGCGCATACGCGAGTGCTTGGTCATTTGTCATCGGTGCGGGCGGCGTCGTCGGTTGGCCGACCGTCGGAAAGCACGCCGCAAGCACGGTGAGAGGCAAGAACCATTTCATGCGGTGGAGAGCCCGATGCACGACGCCGGTCGTGTAACAGCCCGATGACCTCATGTCTTGACAACGTGGAGAGGCAGTGTTTTCTCGGGCAAGCGGATCGTCGCCGGTGCGCCATCGACGAGCGCGATCTCGAACACCGTGTTGTCCGGCTCGGATTCGTCCTCGCCGTCCCACAGCCGCCAGGTCTTCGCGCTCGTCAGCACCAGGCGATCGGCACCCGATTCGTAGCTACCCTCGTGGAGCCGCCACGTACGCACGTACGCCTCGGACTCGTCGAACAGCCACACCGTAAAGGTCCGGTCGGGTTCGAGGTCGACGACGACGTAGTGTCGCGGACTCTGATATCGCGCCATCGTGATTGTTGGATGCCGTAAGCGGCATCAGGGTTTCGGCGCGCCCTTGTACTCCTGAACAACGCGATAGGTCGCGGTGATCCGTTCGTCGCCCGCGGCGGCCGGAAGCGCGTCGCCCTCGACATGCGCGATCACGGCCGTGATGTTGTCGTTGCCGCCATGCGCGTTCGCCGCACTGATCGCGTGCTCGCTCGCGGCGGCGGGATCCGGTTCCGCCATGATCGCCGCGAGCTCCTGATCGGAGAGCTCGTTCGACAGCCCATCGCAACACACGAGCAGACGATCACCACGACGCAACAGCAGCCGGACGATCGCCGCGGTCAACGTGGGCGCCGGACCGATCGCCTGCAAGATGACATTCTTGCGAGCCGAAGTCTTGGCCTCCTCGGGCGAGATCGCGCCGGCATCGACGAGCATCTGGACGAAGCTCTGGTCGCGCGTGAGCTGACGGATCTGACCATTGCGCAGCAGGTACGCGCGCGAGTCGCCGACCTCCGCGATCCACGCATCTTCACCATCGATCAAGACGGCGGTGAGCGTGGCGCCCATCCCGACGGTGCCTCGCGCGGCTGCGGCTTCACGAACGGCCTGGTTCGCGTCGAGGACCGCCAGCTCGAGTGCATGGCCGGGCTGATCGCCGACGTGCGTGGTCAACGACTGGATGATGGTCGAGATCACGATCGCGCTCGCGACTTCGCCCGCTTGGTGACCACCCATCCCGTCGGATACGGCGAGCAAGATTCGCTTTCCGGTCGCGTCGACGTCGCCCGTCGCCATTTGCGAGGGCGCGGACAAATCGACGATCGTGAATGCGTCTTCGTTGTGATCGCGCTTCTTGCCGATGTCGGTGCGCCCGGCGACGCGCAGGATGGTGGCCATGCATAACCCTATCGCTGCACGCGCGAACGCGACAGTGCGCGCTTCCGCTCGGTACCTGCACGATGACTCGCTGACTTAGGCGGGCACACGACATGCTTCATCGGGGCGCCTATGAAGAGTTTCGTTAGCGGTATCGTGCTTTGCGCTCTCGGTTTTGGCTGCCACCACGACGCGCCGTCGGCATCGACGACGCCGCAAACCGCGTCCGCCGGTAGCGACGACGATGGACCGGACGTCGATCCGACGATGCCATCGTGGGCGCCGCGAAGCTGCAAGGGCTATCACGCGGCCGTGGTCGTGATGGCCAACTGCAAGGATGTGGATCAGGCAGCGCGGGATGCGATCGCGCAAAAGTACGACGCCGACAACAAGGCTTGGCATGACATGACCAACGCGACGCAGGCGGACATCGACCAGGTCGGCGTCTCGTGTCGCGACTCGCGCAAGAGCGTCCGAGATCAGATGGCCGGGAAGTGCAGCAACGTACAGCCCGTGTCGTCCCTCGAGTAGATGGAGCGCAAAGACTGGAGCGCGCCTGGCATCGACGTGACGTACACGTTGAGCCACTTCAGCGAGCGAACGACGCACCGCGGACGCGGCCGTGATGACACGGTCATGCTCCACTTCGGCCTTCGCGGTGACTACAGCGTGCGTTATCCGCAGCTCCGTCGATCGTTCGATCTGATCGGAGGCCACCACAACGTGCTCTACGCGCGCCGGCTCGAGATCGAGTTCGTCAACAAGACGGACATCGTCGAGACGTTCGGCATCCGCTTCGCGAAGGCGACGTTCGAAGAGTGTGTCGCTGGCGCCGACGACACGATCGATCGCTTCTGCGCGCGCGTCCGCGATGGCACGCCAAGCCTGCTGTTTCCTCGATGGGGTGCGATGACGCCTGCGCTCGAGGTCGCGATCCGTCGATTCGTCGCGGGTTCGTACCAGGGTCGAATGCAGCAGTTGTTCGTGCGGTCGAGCTGTCTCGAGATCCTGATGCTCGCCCTGGATGCGGCGCTCGACGATCGGCCTCGTCGTTACGCTCGTGCCAAGCGCGTGCGAGAGCGAATCGTGGTCGCGCGCGATCTCATCAATCAGCGACTCGCAGATCCGCCAACGTTGCCGGAGCTCGCAAAGCTGGTCGGCACGAACGAGTACACGCTCAAGCACGGGTTCAAGGAGATGTTCGGCACGACGGTATTCGCGTACCTCACGACGCAACGGCTCGCGCTTGCACGTACGTATCTCCTCGAGACCGACAAAACGGCCGCGGAGATCGCGCACGAGCTCGGCTATGCGACGCCGCAGCACTTTCACGCCGCGTTCAAAAAGCACTTCCAGCGCACGCCTAATTCGATGAGAAAGGCTCCGTGATCGGTAATCGTGCGGCGCGCGTGCGGTGGCTACGCTGGCTGCATGACGGATCACAACGCACGCACGCAGATCACGATCCACGCGCCGAAGTCTCGCGTGTGGGCGGCGCTGACCACGCCGCGACTCATCAAGCAGTACATGATGGGCGCGGATGCGCACTCGGACTGGAAGGTCGGCAGTCCGCTGACCTACACGGGTGAATACGAAGGCAAGCCGTTCGAGGAGAAAGGCGTCATCCAGCGGTTCGAGCCCGAGCACGTGTTGGCGGCGACGCACTACAGCTCGTCATCGGGAAAGCCGGATATCCCGGAGAACTACCACCTCGTGACGTGGGAGCTGCACGAGAACGACGGCGCAACGGTCGTGTCCGTGAAGCAGGACGGCATCACGAGCGAGTCGGGGCGTGAGCAGAGCATGAAGAACTGGCATGGCGTGTTGGAGGGGCTCAAGAAGGTCGTCGAAGGCGAGTGAATTCGCTGGCGTCCGCGCCGGTGTCCTGTCACGTGCCCCGATTGCGTAAACGTGAATATGAAGCGTTGCGCAATCTCCCTGATCGTCGCTCTGGGCTGCGGCAAGACTGAAACGAAACCGACCGCCGCGGCTGGCTCGGATCACGCCGCACCGGCTGTTGCGAGTGCGCCCGTCGCGCCCGCTGCGCCTGCTGCTGCTCCGATCGCCGACATCGATCCGTGTTCGCTGGTTTCGGCCGCAGATGTCGGCACGGCGTTCGACAAGAAGGGCGTGATTGCGGCCAAAGACGGTTCGCACCAATGCTCGTTCGGTCTCGATCCCGCGGAGCAGCAGAAGGCCATGGAGGATTTCACCAAGGGTGGTTTCGCGAAGGTGGCGCAAGGTGGTGGCATCAAGATGCCGTCGGCGATCACGAGTCAGCTCAATGTCACGCTCGAGATCGCTCCCGCGAACCAGAGCGAAGACGAGATCAAGTCGACCTACAACATGGTCGGCTCAGCGGTCGCGGGGCTCGATCCCAAATCGCACGGGCTTAGCGACGCGATCGTGAATGGACAAGAGATCCACGACCTCGGCGACTGGGCGTTCACGACGAACGTGGCCGCCGTGAACATGGGCAATGGCATCTCGACGCGCGGGCGCATACTCCAGGCGAAGCGCGGAAATTGGCAGCTGACACTGTCGGTGACGATCGCTCCCGACCCGGGCGCTGCGAAGCTCGATGAACAGATGGTCGCGATCGCGAAGCCCGCGCTGTCAAAGTTTCGCTAGCGAAAACCCTTCCAACTGGCGTACTGCGTGTTGGCGACCGGAGCGGGACTCGAACCTGCGACCTACGACTTCTTCAGCGCAGAACCGAGGAGCATGCGCTCAAGCCAGCCGCTGTTCGATCAGCTACCACATTGAGCCCCAGTGACATGACCGCTAATTCAGCGTGAATGACAGCCTCGTTCCATGAGAAGCCAATTGCCACATGTTGGGCAGCCACGATTTGGCGACGAGTCCACAGTCAAGTGACAATTCGATTTTTGCCGAACTGCCACCGGGTATTTTTAGCAAAATCGGCGGATTATCCAGGGTTGGCATGTATGTGTAACTATCAAGTGACACAAGATCTACATGTGAACATCTCACATCATAGCGATCAATCTGCAAGGTTCTCAGGTCAAGAGATCCGTCACCGTCACCAGAATTTCTTACAATAATCGACATCGTCCCTCGTCCGTAAATTCCAGAATGGGGAATGTGATAATCGAGCAAAGATCGCAGATATGCTTCCTGTCTTAATATGTAAGTAACAAGCTCTCGGTATTGTGCCAGACGAGTCATTGCCTCTTCTTTGCGCCTCCGGACATCCTCGCTTTTGCAATCTGTCGGTGTCTGCGCGCTCCATAGCAGGTCAGAGACAGGATCAGGCTCGTAGAGTAACCGAGCACTTACAGGGGTATTTGGTAGACCACACCAATTCTGAACCTCCTTTGAAAGCTTCATCACGGATGCTGCCTCTTCGCGCTCAGCAAGATCAATTCTCGAAAGTATACTCTCCATTTCATCGATACATGAGATGCATGGTTTTCCCGTAGCCATTTCACCGGCACACTTCGACGACAAGATCGATAGTGCGTCGCTGGTAAATTTCGAGCGCCAAAACGACGCCATAGCCGTCTGAATATGTTGCCGATCGAAATCGGTATATGGGAGAACTTGCGGGTGCCATTGTGCTGACGAGACCTGAAGTTCCGCCTTGTGCAAGGTTCGAGTATATGTCCACAACAGCACTGCCGATAATGCTACTGACCATGGCAGTTTGACAACGAGCGCTGTCCCGATTTTACGTATCTTCAGCCAACGTTCACTTCGATTGCGTCGATAATAACTCTTGAGAACTACTCTTTTAAGTTGCGTCGGCTCTCTGTAAGTCGCACGTTGCCGGAGCGCAAGCCGACGCGCCTCCTGTCTCATCGGTTCTGGCACCGTTTGGAGCAGTTCGCTAGTCTCACTCGCGGACTCGCTAAGTATTTCAAACCAAGCAAGCCGCTCAACCGTAGGGGTCTTCAGTATCTCTGTTCGCAGGCACTCTGTGGCCCTAGATAACTCCATGGAGTCTGACTCGACAGCGTCATAGTTATCCGTTCCCTTTTTTTTCATAAACTTTTGTGCTTTAGCTAGGGACTCGGTTTGAATGCCTTGGCTATGTCACTTACCGAAATCCCTCCAAGGAGATAAGATCCCTCCCGTTGAGTCGAACGACGCCGAGAAGTGAAACGTATCAAGCACTGTAAATCCGGCACCGAGTGTCGGAGTCGGAGCACCTGTATTCGTCGTCGAGAAGACGAGTGAGACGGCTGCAAAAAAGCTGAACTGCTTTGCCAGGTCAGGATAGTTTCGCGTGCTAAAACCCAGCCGAAACGGAAAACTCACGGCGATATTGCTGGTGTCTCCGGTTCCTCGCAGACGCAGCGCGTAGCTAAACGGGATTGAGGATGTCGCATTCACGTCGCTCAAAGACTTGGATCCGGCAGCTGTCACAATCTCGCTAACAATTGGCAGAGACACGATTGTTCCAAGATGGGCAACGCGAAATGATGTTTGAAATAGCAACACATCTACTAAGTTTCGAGTCGTGCCAACATCGACGTGCAACTTGAACAATATAGAGAGCGTCACATTGCTATCAAGATAGTCTTTCAAATTCATCGACAGCGTGAACTGACAAGGCTCTCGATAGTTCGCTACCAGGCTAGTTGGCTTCGGATTTGGCTGTGCTTGAACTTGCACCGCAGGAGAATCGGCCGCCTTTTGCACAGTGAACGCGAACGGCGGATCACTCACATTGGGGCAGACCCCGTCCTGTTCGGTGTCAACATTGATGGCCACCCTCGACTCCTGGTCGAACATCGTGGTTTTTCCGTCGTGAACCGCGTCCTTCGACTCCTCGTGAATCTCGAACAGCTTGCCAGTGTTCATGATTGAAAATGCGAATGTTTCAGTGAGAAATAGTCGTTTGGCATGTGGCTCGCCGTTTTGACTAATTAGGTCTTCCTTGTCATCGAGGCCGTAGATAACAGGATGGTTAGACGACGATAATCCCTTAAGCGTTCCGTTCTTTCTTAATAGATCAGAGAGTCGTCTCCGATGTAGTGCTTCGATGTCTGCAGCCGATGTGGCATTCGTTTCTGCATATGGATTTCTGACAGTTCCATTCTTGGGATCGCCGATTTCGGCTTTCGCTACCGCAAACCAATTCGTGTTTTCTGACGCACAGAACGAGTACAAGATCTCAGACTTACTCGATTCATCGATCAATTGCACCGAAGGTGCTTTCGTTGCGTCCCTAAAAAAGGTTGCCCGCCGATCCGTCCCAGGCTCCCACCCTGCATCTGAGCCTTTCTCCTTTGCTGCTTTTTCCTGGAGTGCCTTCGACTTGTCCTGATCTTTGGCCACGATCGGGCGGGGCGCACTCTTCTGTTGGCGTCGAAGTCGCGTCTCTTCATCACACAGATAGTCGCTTGAGAACTTTCCGTGAACATCGATCGAGAAGTTTGTAACACGATGAAGAGTTTCAACGTCCTTCCAGTAGAAGATGACAATGTCTCTGTCACTTCCTTTAAGGGTGGCAGTATCAACACCCTTTGGCGCGACGATCTTCGTCTTAAAGGCTTTCGTTCCGAACGTCACGCGGTCAAACACCGCGTTCGTCAGCCCGTCGAATCCTTCAGTCGAGAAGCGGGCAACAACCTTCTGCAGGACAAGCTTTCCCTTGGTGGTACTCCCGTCGGTGGGAAGCAGAGCGTCGGGATCGATCGGGACGCTGACCGATGAATCTCCGTTCTGATAGACGGCCACAAGTTCGAAGGGGGCGGCGTTCGCGGATGCGGTGAGCATCGCTACCGCTACAAGAATGTGACGTCGTCGCATTTCGCCCATCGTCGCACCCGTTCACACAATAAGAACAGTGCGCTAGGTGAGTGAAAATGTTGCACCTACAGACGGGGGATGTTCTTCCTCAAACGTCGCTGAAGAGCCTGACGATGGATGCCAAGGCGTCTTGCAGCAAGAGATACATTCCTTCCGCTGTCTGCGAATACGCGCCAGATGTGTTCGGATTGCGCGCGCGCAAGCGTTGGTGTTTCAGAAGCCGAGGCGCTAGACGAACGTTCTAACGAACGTAAGATCTCTATGGGCATGACGGGCTTAAAGAACACATGCAACGCACCGGCCTGCATCGCTTCGACCGTTGTTGCAACGGTTGCGTATCCACTCACCAAGACCGTCGGTACGTCACAACCCACCGCCCGAAATCGCGATATCAGGTCGATACCCCAGACGTCCGGCAGGCGCAGGTCAAGCACGACAAGCGCGAGGCGAAATGTCGCGACAAGCTCGATGGCTCGACAGCCATCTCTCGCAGTCTCGACGATCCATCCCTCACGTTCGAATCCCCGCGAGTAGGCGCGAAGGCTAACCTCATCATCGTCTACAACTAAGACCCGCTGCCCCACCTTCCCAATATATCGCAAGATCGCTGATCTGATCAGATTTGAACAGGCACAGGTCTGCTGAGAAGGTGACGAACGAGACTTTGGATCGCGCTGCGATGCCGCCGGTTAGGCCGGGAGCGTTTAAGGTGAGATAGCGTGAAACCTGGACTCTACGAAACGCTGGTGACGGAGGAAGTGAGCCAGCTCCTCGGCTCGTTGATCCATCAGAGCGAGGCGTTGGGTGAACTCGCGCCGCAGGTCCTGGGGCGGCATGTTTTTGAGCTACTGGTTAAGGCGTTTCGCAACGTCCCGACCGAGCAACGTGAACAACGCCAGCTCGAGCTCGCGAACAAGCTCGTCGCGATGCTGGCTGAGACGGTACCGAACGCCGGTATCGATGATGGCGATCGTGCATCCGCGGTCGGCAAGGTTCTGCTGTCGATCGTCGATTCAGCCGAATCGCGTCTGGGAACTGGCGAGATCGAGCGACCGCGGATCCCACTTCGCCAAAGCGACTTACTCATCAACGGTCCGCGCGACCTAAACGTCGGCTACCAAATTCGTAGCGAGCTCGCCTCCACCGATCGCCTCGACGTCATCGTTTCATTCGTTAAGTGGACAGGCGTTCGCGTTATTCATCCCGAGCTGATCGAGTTCGCACAGCGCCGACCTGGCGCACTTCGAATTCTCACGACCACGTACATGGGCGCGACGGAGCCTAGCGCTCTGGATGCTCTCGCCGATTTGGGTGCACAGATTCGAGTCTCCTACGACACGCGCCAAACCCGGCTCCACGCGAAGGCGTGGCTGTTCCATCGCGAGAGCGGATTCTCGACGGCGCTCGTCGGTTCATCGAACCTGTCGCATGCGGCGTTGCTCGATGGCTGCGAGTGGAACGTTAGACTGTCCGTCGTCGACAACCGCCCGATCCTCGAGAAGTTCATCACAACGTTTGAGCAATACTGGACCGACCCTGCATTTGAACCTTATGACCGCGCCAAGTTCATCGAGGCTGGCACGTATCGCGATGCCGCGCGCGACCACCTCGCGCAAGCGCTAAAGATCCGGCCGTTCCCACACCAAACGATCGCACTCGACAGTCTCGCGAACGAGCGCGCGCACGGTCACATGAAGAATCTCGTCGTTGCAGCGACGGGAACCGGGAAGACCGTCGTTGCTGCGCTCGACTATGCGCGGTTGCGCAAGGAATGGGGCGGCGATCCGACGCTGCTGTTCGTCGCTCATCGCGAGGAGATTCTGGATCAGAGTCTCGCGAAGTATCGCGCAGCGACGGGCGATGGAAACTTTGGCGAGAAGCTCGTTGGTGGTCACGAGCCACGGCGTGGCCGGCACGTGTTCGCATCGATTCAGTCGCTTCACGCAAAGCGGCTCGAAAAGCTGGCGCCCGATGCGTACGACGTCGTCGTCATCGATGAGTTTCACCACGCCGCGGCAGATAGCTACTCCGCACTACTCGAACACCTAAAGCCGAAGGTCTTGCTCGGCTTGACTGCAACGCCCGAGCGAACCGACGGCAGATCGATCCTGTCGTGGTTCGACGGGCGCATCGCCGCCGAGATTCGGTTGTGGGATGCCCTCGACCAAGGCCTCGTTTGCCCGTTCCAATACTTCGGTGTAGCTGACGTCGTCGACCTATCGATGGTCAAGTTTGCGCAGGGCAAGTACGACGTCTCATCGCTCGAGCAGCTGTACACGGCCGATCACATCCGCGCCAAGGCGATCCTCAAAGCGATACACGACAAGATTCACGAACCGAGCAAGATGCGCGCGCTCGGGTTCTGCGTATCGGTAAAGCACGCCGAATTCATGGCGAAGTTCTTCACGGATAGCGGACTACCCGCCTTGAGCGTGGATGCGTCATCGACGGAACAAGAACGCCGAAGTGCGCTGCAAAAGCTCCGTGAAGGCTCGGTCAACGTCTTGTTTGTCCGCGACCTCTTTAACGAAGGCCTCGACATTCCGGGCATCGACACGGTTCTATTTCTGCGCCCGACCGAGAGCGCGACGATCTTCTTGCAACAGTTGGGTCGCGGTCTTCGAATCGAGGAGGGCAAATCCTGCCTGACAGTCCTCGACTTCATCGGCAAAGCGAATCGCAATTTTCGCTTCGCGGATCGGTTTCGCGCACTCACGCGAGGAACCCGTGCCGAAGTTGCTCGCGCAATCGAAGATGGCTTCCCGCGCCTGCCAGCTGGTTGCGACATCCGACTGGATCAAGAGAGTCAGAAGGCCGTCATCGACAACATTCGCAACTCGATCACGAACTCGGTTCGTCAACTCGCGGGTGATTTGCGTCAGGTTGGTGATGTTCCACTGGCTGAATTCCTTCGTGCAGCCGACGTCGAGCTCGACGACGTCTACAAGTCATCCAGCAGAACGTATGCCGACCTTCGGTTCAGGGCAGGATTACTGAAGCAAGAGCCCGAGGAATCGTCGATGACGAAGGCGATTCCACGACTGCTCTACATCGACGATGACGACCGACTGATTCAGTGGAGAGCATGGCTCGAGGCGGATCGACCGCCCGAAGCAGATCTCAAGAACCCGCTGCTGCTGATGATGTACGCGGCGTTTGGCTTCACGGACCGACCCGTGACTGAAATGGCGGATGCGTTCCACGACCTCTGGCACACAAAGGAGGTCCGCTCGGAGTTGATTCAGTTACTGACCGTGCTCGCTGATCGCAGCCGTCGACCAACGTTCAAGCTAGACGGTCTGCCTTTCCGTATTCACGCGAGCTACAGCCGTGATGAGATCAGCGCCGGGCTACTGCAAGTCCGTCGTCGCAAGGACAAGGAAACGGGCCGCGAGAATCCTCCCAAGCTGCTGAACACGCAGGGTGGCGTCTTCAGCTGCGACGACGCCGGCTCGGACGTTCTTTACGTGGAACTCGAGAAAGATCCGAAGCACTACACGCCAACGACGATGTACGACGACCGTGCGATCACTCCGTCGTTGTTTCAGTGGGAATCGCAGTCGAAGACACGAGCCGATTCCGAGACGGGTCGGCGGTACATCGCGAGCAAGACGTCCGACTGGAAGATTCTATTGTTTGTGCGACAGAAGCCGACGGACGAGCGAGGCTTCACTTCGCCGTATCTCTTCCTCGGCCGGGTTCGCTACGAATCGCACAAGCATGAGAAGCCGATGCGCATCTTGTGGAAGCTCGACGTGGACATGCCACTCGACTTCTTCGCAGACGTGAAGATCGCTGCGGGGTGAGCGCTAACTCAGGCCTGCGCTATGAAGCCTAATCTCTGGGCTTTGTGAGCAGCACGAGGATCCCGAGGATCACGGAACCGACCATCCATACACCCATGATCATGCCAACGCCGATCGCAGTTCCGATCGCGACGCCGGTCTCTTCCATGTGGTTGTGCGCCTCGATATTCG
The DNA here is from genome assembly GCA_047600425.1 of Kofleriaceae bacterium. Taxonomy (GTDB): domain Bacteria; phylum Myxococcota_A; class Polyangia; order Haliangiales; family Haliangiaceae; genus JABFXX01. Next base: position 2,727,153 of record JASGLC010000001.1, read on the forward strand.
ACGCTGACGACGCACCGCTGATGATCCAAATGAGCATCAGGACGTTCCAAACGATGAACGTCCACTTGAACAACAATCCGAACGGGCCGCGTTTTGCTCGGCGAATCACGCGCCCACAACGAACGCACTTGCTGGCCTGCCGGCTGACCTCGTTTCTACAGTCCGGACATTGAACCAACCGACTCGACTGTGTTCGGACGTGTTGCTGAAGGACAGGCTGTCTCACGCCGCAGCTCGGGCACAGCTCCGCGCGCATATCGAGAACCGCCGCGCACGCGTAACAGTGCTTGGTTGCGACTTGGTTCTGATTCGACGCGAGACGCGCACGTAGTGCCTGATGGAAGTCGCGCAGAAATGTCGAGTCGTCGGTCACTTGATACGAGTAGTGGATCTTCTCGCGAATCTTCGACGCGACCGTCTTAACTGCCGTCGCGTTGTTTGACTGCGAGAGAACCCGTTCGAGCGTTGCCAACTGTTCGTGCCCGTAGACGCCAAGTTGGTTGTCGCTGAACGTGTGCTGAACCTGAGCGAACCCATTCATTCCAATGCTCCCGTTGTGAGTTAACGAACAGTGCGCGTGTTGCGTTCGATTTGCGCCTGACACAAGGCGGTCTGCGCCATCAAGCGAAGCGCAAACGCACGCTCCGTTCCGATCACCCAGCCGAAGACGGCACCAACGATTCCGACGACGATAAAAATGCTGCTGCCGCTATCTCCGTGGGAGTGCGGAGCGAATAGAGGGCTCAGCGGAAGAGCGGCTCCAGCTCCGATCACGAAGCCAAGGAACGCGCACATCACCGCGATTCGTGCTGCTCGGCGGTAGAGTCGCGAAGCGAACTCGTGGATCACGGACTCGTCGTAGTCAACCCGCATACGCCCTCCTGTTCGACGGTTGTTCGCACCAACTATCGCTTGAAGCCAAGCGGTATGGCGAACCGGATCGGTTACGTCTCGGGTTGCGTCGCCGGAGTCCTACGCGCAGCGTCAGACCACTCGCGCCGGATCACTAGCGTGGGCTGCGCAGCGAGATAACAACCTTCGCCGCTTCAAGCGCAGCGCGAAGTTGCTCCCAATCGCCCTCGCGTGCATCACCGGTCACGACGACATCAGCAGCGCCAGACTTTTTGCACGTGGTCACGACGTCCTCGATCTTCGCCGTGCGATTGTCGACGGTGATTCCGTCCTTCGCGACGCGAATCTCGCAGTGTTTTGCCGTGACCACTGCACCGCTTCCAGGACCCGAGCCAGCGCCGGAGCCGCCACCTTTACCAAGTCCCCAACCACCGCCACATCGGAGATAGAGCATGGCGAGAACGATCGCCGTGGCACCACCGCCGAGCACGAGGACTTTGCGACGCCGATGCCGGCGATCGAGCTCCTTCGCGACGTCTTTTGCAAACTGCTTGTCTGTCATGGGCTTGGTTTCGTAGCGGGTTCGACGATCGCGGCGACGCCGTGTTGCTCGGCGAAGCAACGATCGACATCACGATGCAGCCCGTCGTACAACGCATGCGGGAGATCGGCGAGCCGCACGTCCGGTGCGATGATCACGAGGTACTTCCCAAGCTCTGTTGCACTAACGTGCAGCGCGACGATCTTACACACGCGAAGCTCCGACGAACGATCACCTAAGTAGGTCACCGCGAGATCCGGGTCAGCCGATGGCTCGAGTAGCGGTACATCGAGCGGGATCGACGAGTTGTCGAGCTCGAGCTTCGTGACGGTGCCAGCTGGCGAGATCCGCACGACGACCGAGGGCCGTGCAGCGAGCTGCGCGTTCAGATCGACGAGTGCACGCGCATGCAGTGTCGATGGGTCGAGCGGGGTCGAGATCACCGGCGGCGATGGCGTCGGCTTCGCGACCGTCTCCGCGGACGCCTGCACCGACGCCGCACGAATCAGCGCCGCGAACACCACGATGAACAACACGTCGAACATCGACGTGAGATCCGACGGGCGACGGATCAATCGGCGCGCTCTCATGCCGCTTCGTCCGGCTTGGTGCGTCGCTTGGCGTCCCACGCCTCGAGATTCTTCTCGCAGGCATCGACCCACGCCGTCAGCTTCATGCTGAAGCTCGCCGACAGCACGATGCTCGAAGCGAGCCCTGCAACCGTCGTCCACACCTTCAGTGCGAGCGGCGCGAGTAGCTTCTGCATATCGCTCCCCGTGTACGCGAGCGAGAGACCGAGCCCGATCACCGTGCCGAGGAGACCGAGCTGACGCAATAGATCGACCCAGAACGCGAGCGTTGGCTCGAGGCGCTGCGCGCGCATCTGCCAGGTGCGGACCTGACGCTGCGCCCATGCTGGGTCGCGAGATTCGGCGATCGCGTGCGCTTCGTCGCGAACGACTTGCTGGACGAGCGACGCGGGCTTCGCCGTCGACTCGACCAGCTCGAGACCGAGATAGTCCGTCAACGCGCGGACCCACGTGAGCTCGCGGTGCACGTGCAGCCAGCCAGCCAGAAAGACCAGCACGATCATGCCGCAGAGCACGATCGTGAGGCCCCAGCCTTGGACGAACGACTCCATCGCTGGATATCGTACGCCGGATCTTTCGCAGCGATGTGCAACCGGCAACAAGTAAGGAGCTTCGTGAAGCCATTCGAACCAATCCTTCTGCTTGCGGCGTTCGGGTGCTCCTCGAGCTCGCCACCAATCGCACACGACGTCACGGTTGCGGACGATCCAGGTTGCGGCAGCGCCCACTTCCTTCACGCGCCCTCGCCTGTCGGCGCTCGCACGATCAAAGCCGCGAACACGACGATCGAAGTCTGGTACCCGGCCAGCGAGCCGGGCACGACGAAAGCGACCTACGACCTGCGCGACTCGATGCCGCCCGACGAAGCGAAGAAGATTCCCGACGCCGATAACGCGCTCCTCACCTGCGACTGCTACCGCGACCTCCCACTCGACACCAAACACGGCCCCTACCCGACGATCGTCTTTCTGCACGGCGCCGCATCATTTCGCGCACAGAGCGCATCCCTGGCCACGTACTGGGCGAGCCGCGGCTTCGTCGTCGTCGCGCCTGATCTACCTGGCGTCGGCCTGTCCGCGATCCTATCCGGCGAAACCGCGATGCCATCGGGCACCGTGCTCGACGTCCTCGACGCACTTCAACACGACGCCGCATTCACACCGTTCAACCTCGACGGCAAGGTCGCACTCGTCGGCCACTCGCTCGGAGCGATCCTCGCGGCGACAGCGGCCACGCGTCCCGAAGTCACCGTCACGATCACGATGGCCGGGTTTCCGATCACCGGCGGCACCGCAGCACACCTGGCGTTGTACGGCGATCACGATTCGATCGCACCGCCTCCGCACGATCTCGATTCAACGACCAAAGTCATCTCCGGCGCCGGCCACCTTGCGTTCACGGACCTCTGCTCACTCGGCGCCGATCGCGGCGGCGCACTCGCGATCGCCAAAGCCCACGGCGTGCCGATTCCCGCCATGCTCGAAACACTCGCACTCGACGGATGCCGCCCGACCGACGCTCCGGCTTCCGAAACCGGACCGAAGATTCGCGCCGCGACCACCGGCATTCTCGAAGAGCGAATGCACTGCCGATGACCGAACGTATTCGGCACGATTCCGAGCGCCGAGTTGTACAAGACCGCCATGAGCGATCTGGATAGGACCGGCGAGGTGCTCGGAACGTTGTTTGCGGAGACCCTGGTCCAGCTCTCGGCAGGCCAGAGTCCAGCCCCACTCGTCGGCATCGTTCGCGAACAGGGCAAGGACAAGTTCGACATCCACATCGTTCCCGACCAGTCCCTCGACGGCGCACTACGCGTCTCCTCCAAACCGACGGTCCAAGACGCGGCATGGATCTCCGTAACCGACCGCGACGAAAGCCAAACGATCTCGATGTGCCTGTGCGCGAAGCCCGGATCGATTCCGCCCTTCAGCGCGATCATCGAAGTCTCGTTCGACGACGACGACGACACGCTCTACGTTTCGAAACCAGAAGTCAGCGTGCCCACCGGCGCCGACTATTCCATTCCCGAACAACTGTGGCCCGCCATCAATCGCGGACTGTCTCGACACCCGAAGATGCCAGGCGCGCCGATCGTGTTCGGCGATGACCACTTCGACGCGCCAATCTGACATCACGAGCGCGTGACCATTCGCGTAATCACGCGTCGCGACTAGCCCGATCGCGGCACATGCAGTGCAACGTCCTGCCGCGTGATCTGTTCGTGCTTCTGCACGCCGAACTGCCCGGCTGCCAATCCATATCGCAGCGAGCTCACATACACGACCATCGCGTTGATCGTCGTCGCGATCGCATGGCGGATCCTGCGACCGCAGCCCCGATACGTCCTTCGCTGGTATGTAGGCGTCGGCAGCACGCTCGCACTGGGCACCGTCCTCGCGCAGACCTTCATGGACTTCAGCGAAGGCGAGCTGCGAGTGAGCTGCCGGTTCATCGTCGAAGCGGCGTGTTTCGTCACCGCGAGCTTGGCCGGCGAAATCCTGCTTTCGCCGCGTCGTTCAACCGCGCTCGCTCGTGCGACCGCGCGCAAGTAACTTTCGCGCGAGCTCCACGAACAACCGCAACGCCGGCGAGCTCTGCGCCCGACTCGGATAACAGAGAAAGAAGCCCGGCACGACCGGCGCGTACGAATCGAGCACCTTCTTCAGCGTGCCCGCACGAAGCTGCTCCGCCACCGACGACTCGAACGTGTACGCGAGCCCGACGCCCTGCTCCGCCATCGCCACGCAAAACTGCGGCTCGTTCGTGACCACACCACCGCGCACCGGCACGCGCCAACTCTTGGGCCCGCGCTCGAGCTCCCACGCATAGAGCGCACCACTCGTCTGCGATCGGAACGTGATGCACTCGTGCTTCAACAGATCTTGCGGCGTCTTCGGCGTGCCGTGCTTGTCGAGATACGCCGGCGAACCGACGATGATGAAGCGCAGCTCGTCGGTGAGCCGCACTTGCACCATGTCGCGCTCGACCGCTTCAGTGAGGCGAATCGCGGCGTCGTAACCCTCCGCGACGATATCGACGAGTCGCTCCTCGATCACGATCTCGAGCTCGACCCGCGGATACTGCGCACGGAATGCCGGCACGACCGGCGTGAGCACGAACGGCGCCGACGTACGCGAGACCGAGATCTTGACGCGACCGACGACTTCACCCGGCTTCGCCGAGGCGGACGCGAGCGCTTCTTCGGCTTGCTTGATCGCCGGCCCCGCCGATTCGATCAATCGGGCGCCCGCTTCGGTCGGAGCGACCGCACGCGTCGTTCGCGTCAGCAACACCACGCGCAGGTGCTCCTCGAGCTGCTTGACGGACTGGCTCACCGCCGACGTCGACATCCCGAGCTCGCGCGCCGCACCACTGAAGCTCTTGTTGCGCGCGACCGCCAAGAACACTTGCAGCTGAGGAAACGTCGAGGCGTGCATTCCCGCCTGCACAGTATGCCTCAGACTTCGAGCAACACCTTGATCGCGCGCCGCTCGTCCATCGCCCGATAGGCATCGGCGACGCTCTCGAGCGGCATCCGCGTATCGAACACGAGGCCCGGATCGATCGCGCGCGACTCGATCAGCTCGATCAACTTCGGCAGATAACGACGCACGGGCGCCGGCCCACCATGGAGATGCACGTGGCGGAAGAACATCTTCTGACCGTCGAGCGAGACACCATGCGGCACGCCGACGTAGCTGACATGACCACCCGGCCGCGTCACGCCGATCGCTTGCATCATGGATTCCTGCGTCCCGACGCACTCGAGCACCGAATCTGCTCCGACACCACGCGTGAGCTCCTTGATGCGCTCGACACCTTCGTCACCGCGTTCGATGACGATGTCCGTCGCGCCGAACGTCCGCGCGAGCTTCTGGCGCGATGGATGCCGACTCATCGCGATGATCCGCTCGGCGCTGAGCTGCTTCGCCGCGAGCACACCCAGTAGACCGACCGCACCATCCCCGACGACAACCACCGTTCCACCATGCTCGACCTCCGCTGCATCCGCCGCGAACCAACCCGTGCCGAGCACGTCCGACGCCGCGAGCATGCTCGGGATCAGATCCTTCGACGGAACGTGCGCCGTCGCGACGAGCGTTCCATCCGCGAGCGGCACTCGAAGCAACGGTGCTTGCGCGCCGATCACGACCTCACGGTGCTGACACGACGTTTGATAGCCCGCCTTGCAATGCGGACACGTGTTGTCGGACGCGAAGAACGAACCGATCACGAACTGACCCGGCCTGACCGTTTTCACATCGCGACCGACCTCTTCGACGATGCCGCAATATTCGTGACCCATCGGCGTGGGCTTCGCGATCGGATTCTCGCCGCGAAATGGCCACAAGTCCGAGCCGCACACGCACGTCGCCGACAAGCGAATCACGGCATCGGTCGGGTGCACGATCGTGGGCGTCGGTTGCTCGTCGAAGCGCACGTCACGCGCGCCATGAATGACCGCTCCTCTCATACGTACCCCGGCTTCTTGTAAATCGAGTGAGGCTTGGCCGCGATGTCGGGTTCGAAGACCTGCTTGGCCCAGTCACCCGGCGCGATGTCTTCGATCGCCACCGACACCGAGTCCTCGCCGGCATTCGCGTATGTCATGACGTCGCGCGTGATCGCATCCGCGAGCTCCTGCTTCTGTTGCTCGCTGCGCCCGCGCATGAGCTTGATGATGATGTGCGGCATCTACTTGATCCTCGCGATCGCCGACATCGCACTCGGCCATCCTGCATAAAACGCGAGGTGCGTGATCATCTCGACGAGCTCCTCCTTCGTGACGCCATTCTCGATGGCACGCGGGAAGTGAAACTCCATCTGTTCGGTCTTGCCGAGTGCGACCAGCGCCGCACACGTGATGAGACTGCGATCGCGTTTCGAGAGCTCGGGCCGCTCCCAGATGTCGCCGAACAAAACATCCTTCGTGAGCGCTGCGAGCTTCGGTGGAATGTCCATGCCTCATCAGTACGGCGCGAGACGCCCGCGAACTAGCCGGCTCGCGACGGACGGGCTCTTAAGCAGCGCTTAACAACGTTGAGATTCTCGACGACGTGTGACGCATCGAGTCGCCTGGCAGCTCGACCGGCCAGCGATAAGTCACCGCGATGACACGGGGCGTTCCGGGATCGAGACTTGCTCACGGCTGTGGGCAATGCGCTCGTTCCTCTTGGTCGCCCTCCTCGCTAGCTGCACCAGCATCGCGGATGAAGATCCGATCGACGACAGCTTCACCAGCGATGGAAAAGCCGACGGCAGCATCACCGAAGGCTCGCCGACCGCGATCGCCGTCCTCCAGATCGCGAACACCACGAGCGAAGCGAAGCTTCACGATGACGTCGGCCTGTCGACGCGCGTCGCCCACAACATCGCGACGCATGGCTCGAAGTTCATGACGCTCGCCGAGCTCGACGCCGTGCCATACGTCGGCACCACCGTGTTCAACCACCTCGTCGCTTATGCGAAGGAGACCGGCGTGCTCGCCGATCTGCCGAAGGGCAAGCTCCTCGACTGCAACATCTCGTTCGGCGTCGACCAACAAGTCACCGTGATTTCCGACGGCGCCTCCCTCACCTTGCGCGAGCTGACCGACAGCGGCAGCCAAGAAGATCGCGCGCTGTCGGTCGCCGAATGGAATCGCAAGAAGCTGAACCTTCGCGAGGACGAATTCGGCTCGAAGACCACGCTGACCAAAGATGGCAGCGATTGGGTCGCACACGAGTCCGGCGCCGGCGTCGAAGAGACCGCGATCGCTGACTGTTGGGTCGACAAGAGTCACTGATACAGTTCTGGGCGTGCCGGTCCAGAGCACGAACCAAGCGCCACGGGACCCCGGCTGGGCGATCACGGATCCGGTGATCGCGCTGGTCGGTACCGACAGGTTCGAGCTTCGCACCGACGCGGTAATCGGCTCGGCGGATGACTGCGGGATCCAGCTCCACGATCCGGCGAATCGCGTTTCGCGCCACCACGCCTCGGTGACGAAGACCGGCGATGCGTGGGTCGTTCGCGACCTCGACAGCACGAATGGCGTCCGCGCCGACGGGGAGTTGCGGCAGACGTTCGAGCTCGCGCCCGCCGTCGAGATCGAGCTGGGTAGTGTCACGCTCGTCGCCGAGTCCGCGCGGCTCGCAACGCTTCGCGAGTTACTCGCGTGCGCGATCGGATTTTCGCGGCGCGCTGCCGTGGCGGCCGGCATTCAAGCGATCCGGCGCGCCACGATCCAGCGGATGCCGCTGCTCGTGTGCGGTGCCGGCGATCTCACGGGACTCGCACGTCGGATTCACGAGCTCGTCGTCGCCGACGGGCCGTTCGTGGTTTGCGAGGGCGAAGCCGCACTCCCACACCTGGACGGTTCGGGCACGCTATGTCTGGTCGGTAAACGACCGGCGCGCGATCTGCCATCGCTGGCGGCCGCGTTGCGCGAGCCCGGCAAACGACCGCGCATCACCTCGTGCGCTCCATCGACGATCGACGTTCCCGACGTGATCTCGATGTTTGCCAAGGCACAGATGATCGAAGTGCCACCGATCACCGCGCGCATCGACGAAGTGACCGCGATGCTCGACGTCTTCGCACGACTTGCAGCAGACGATCTCGGCGCCGCGGGGACGGGATTTCGCGAGCACGAGCACAACTGGTTGGACGAGTTGGCCTACACGACACTTGCCGAGCTCGACGAAACCGCTCGCCGCGTCGTCGCGATGCGCAACTGGGGTGTTTCCGGCGGCGCGGCCAAGCTCGGGATTACCCACGGCGCGCTGTCGACATGGGCGAGTCGCCGGAAGGTGCCGACCTGATCACTTCTTCGGTTTGATATCGATCGCTTGGCCCGCACTCGCTTGGCCCGGAGACATGAACTCGACATGCACCGCCTTCCGCTCGTCGGGCGTGAGCGTGACGTCCTCGAGCTCGGTCGCGGCTTTGTAGCCGTTGGTTCCATCACTCTCGATCACGTGGTTATGACCATCGACGCGGACCGTTCCTCGCCACGGATTGTGGTGACCGTTCGGCGCCGGCTTCTGGGTATCGGTCACGAAATCGATCTCGAGACCGAGATTTCCAGGCGTCTCGTTGTGAAGCGTGTACCAGACGTCGAACTTCGTGCCGTAGCTGGCGCCGTCCGCGGTGGCACCGATGTGCGAGTGCTTGCGGATCGCGTCGCGCGTTGCCGCGAGCTCCGCCGCGTGCTGATCGATTCGCAACGCGACCTGAAGATCCGTGATCAGGGTCTGGTAGTCATACATCGCGCTGTTAGCTGCCGAGATCGGGTTTAGCTTCGTGCCGTCCCACACGCCTTTGTCTTTCAACCACGCGGTCGCGATCCGGAACTGCTGCTCGAGCAAGATCACGACGGCGTGATCGATATCGCCCTTCGCGAGCTGCGCGCGCACGGCGTCGACCGTCTGCGATTGCAGCGCTCCGACCAGCTGCGGCTTGTCGGCTTGCGGCGAGAGCTGGTTATCCAGCGTCGAGCTCCCGGTGAGCGGCTTGCGCACGGCCGCCCCCGTCAAGCCAATGGTTTCGTGCTCGCTGAACATCGCCCCGGTGTAGAGCCCCGAGGCCCGGCCGTTCGTCATGTGATGCTTGCCGGTCTTCGGATCGGTGAGCAGCTCTTGATACTTCATGTTGCCCGTCGCCATGCGTTTGTCGTCGGCGGGTGACTGACCACCCTGCGCTTCTTCCGCGACGATCGCGATCGTGGCCGGCCCGTCGAGATCGAGGTGATACCGCGCATCGAACAACTTCGGCTCCTTGCCGTGCGGCACCGGTGAGATCGTACCGAGAGGCACGACCTTGACCTTGCCGAGCGCTTCGCCACGCGTGTGCTCGCCGAGTCCGTACGCGGCTTCGCCTTTCTTCGCTTCGGCCACCGTCGAGACGAACACGTTCGGATCGTGCGACCACTGCTCGGAGCTACTGCCCGGCGTGTGATGACTGTCGCCTTGCGATGCGTGCGCGCCATCTCGATTCATGTGCTCGCCACCATGCTGTGGTCGCACGACCATCGACACGTTCAACGGCTTGCCAGAAATGTTCGAGTGATGTGCGTAGACGGCAACCGGCCCTGCCGGCACATCCTGCTCGACGACCTTACCGCCGGTCATGATCGCTTCGGGATTGTTCGAGATCAGCATCGACCCCGAGAGCGTCGCGTTCGTCTTGCCGTCGCTCGAGCGCGCGGCCATGTGGGCGATCGCTTGTTTGGCAACGTTGTTGCCGCGCACGGACTGGAGCATCGCGTATGCGCGCTCGAACATCGGGGGCGACGCCTGCAACACGCGGAGGTAGTGACCGATCGCAGGCGGCGCGGCATGCGCGAGCATCGCTTCGAAGCGATCCAGCATGCCGTCGGGCTTCTTCGCCACGGGTGTGGAGAGCTCCGCGGATCCTGCGGCCTTTGCATCGTGATCGTGTTGCGCCATGTGCTCGTGATACGCATCGAGCGAACGAAGACCACGGTCTCGCGGTCGTTCGTTAGATCGACCGCTCCGATCGCGCCGGATCTAACAATCGCGAGCCGCGACGAGCACTTCGCGCCAGCGATCCGTAGATCGAGGTGATGACCTACCTCGAATTCTGTACCTACGTGCTCCCCATGATCGTTCTGGCGACTGCCATCGCGGTGTATGTCGATGCGACGTCGATCGGCGTCAAGAAGGGCCTCACTCCGGGGTTCACCGACATGGGCGCAGGTGCCTGGGCCTTTTGCGTGTTCTTCCTCTGGATCATCGCGTTACCGATGTATCTCGTGAAGCGATCGCGATACCGCGCGATCGCCGCCGCCGAAGTCGTATCGCCGGTCGAACGCCACGCTCGCGTACGTCGCGTGCGGATGACGATCGGCATGACTGCACTGCTCGTGACCGCCGGTCTCATCGGCGGCCGAGAGCGGCGACGCGAGCTGGATGCGGAACGTGTTCATGACTACGCCGCCGCGTGTGACGCGAAGGACTACGTCGGCTGTTACAACCTCGGCGTCACGTACCAGCGAGCGATCGGGCAGAAACAGAACCTCGGCATGGCCGTGTCGCTCTACGACGAGAGCTGCACGCACGAGGTCTACGCCGGCTGTTACAACCTAGGCCTGTTCTACCTCCGCGGTGTGCAGGTCTCGCAGGATCCGCAGCGCGGACGCTTGCTGATCGCGAAGGCGTGCAAAGGCGGCGTCGCGGAAGCGTGCGCGGTGCAGTGATACGCTTGCATGGCCTGAGCGACAACAAGCGCACGGTTCCGGATCGCCCGACGAGGAGCCCCCGCGACGCGCGCGAGCTCTCTCGCCGTTACGCGAGCGGCGACGAAATCGCGCGCGGCGGCATGGGTCGAGTGATCGCCGCACTCGACACGCTGCTCGGTCGTACCGTCGCGGTCAAAGAAGCACTCGTGACGGACGCGGACAGCCTGCGACGATTCGCGCGAGAAACTCGGATCACGGCACGACTCGAGCATCCGTCGATCGTTCCGGTCTACGACGCCGGAACGACCGACGAAGGCCTGCCCTACTACGTGATGCGCAAGGTCTCCGGCCGACCGCTCGATCACATGATCACCGGCCTCGGCAAGCTCGACGATCGCTTGAAGCTCGTGCCAAACGTACTCGCAGCTGCACAAGCGATTGCACATGCGCATAGCCGCGGCGTGATCCATCGCGACCTCAAGCCGACGAACATTCTCGTCGGCGCCTTCGGCGAGACCGTGGTGATCGACTGGGGACTCGCGAAGGTGCTCGACGAACCGGATGACGGTGAGGCGCCGATCGATGCCAAGACCTCACTCGCCACGAACTACGGCGCCGTTCTCGGAACACCGGGCTACATGCCACCCGAACAGCTCGCTGCCGGTGATGTCGACAAACGCGCGGACGTCTACGCGCTCGGTGCGACGCTGTACTACCTGCTCGCGCGCAAGTCGCCCCACGATGCGGCGAGCGGCGACGCGATGATCGAAGCCGCAGCCGCTGGACCACCGATTCCCGTCGAGGAGCTCGCACCGGGCGTCCCGCGCGAGCTCGCGGCAATCGTCGCGAAGGCGCTCGCGTACGACACGACCGCGCGCTATCCGGACGCAGCCGCATTGGCGGGCGACTTGACGCAATTCCTCGCCGGCCGCTTGGTCGAAGCGCATCACTACGGGGTTGCCGAGCGACTGTGGCGCTTCATCGCGAAGCATCGCGCACCACTCGCGGTCGCTGCGGTGGCGTTCGTGGTTCTAGCCGTCGGAGGCTATCTCGCGGTCGAGCGTGTAATCGACGCACGTGTCGACGCGACGACGCAGCTCCATCTCGCGGAACAGCGACGGCGTCAGCTCGAGGAGCGCGAGCTCGCCTCGCGAATCGATCACGCACGCGGCCTCGTGGAGCAAAACCCGGGCGCTGCGCTCGCACAATTGATCCCGCTCGCTGATTCAGATCAGTGGCGGACCGTTCGCGATCTGGCCGCGTCCGCGCGAGCGCGGGGAATCGCTCGCCCACTGCCAGCCCCGATTCCCACGCGGCAGGTCGTCGTGTCGCCGGACGGGATCCATGCCGCGGCCGTCGGCGCCGATGGCGTCGTACGGACCTACGATCTGCGCACCCGTACCGTCGCGAGCGAGCAACGGACCTCCCATCCCGTGATCGAATATGCCGGCACCGAGCTCGCGATCCTCGATAATGGCGTGCTGCGTGTGGGAACGAAGGAGATCGCGCACGACGTCGTGACGTTCGCCGCGAGCACGGGCGGCATCGCGTGGATCGATCGCGGTCGCCGGGCGTTCACGTCGGCGGGCGTGCGCGCGACCGAGGTGCTCGCACTCGCCATTGCCGAAGATGGACGCGTCGCGATCGTCGACTCGCGTGGTCTTTCGGTCGATCGCAAGGTGCTCGTCGAAGGCAGGATCCTCGCAACCACATGGTCACCCGACGGCAATCATCTCGCGGCCGTTCGCGCGGACGAAGTCGTCGATATCGAGCTCCCAACGGGAACACTCACGGCGTATCGCGGCGAGAGTCCACTCCAGCTCGGTTATGCCGATGGCGTATTCGTTCGTTCCGGTCTAGGAGGCATACGAAGCTCGCGCGCTGCCTGGGTCACGGCGGCGGCCCCCGACGAGCTTCCCGTCGCTCTCGAATCGACCCACGGAGGTGCACTGGTCGCCGGTGTCGTTACCGGTACGGTGACTGTCTTCGAAGGCACGCATCGCGTGGAGCTTGCCGGACCGAGCCAGTTGACGGCACTCGCCGCTAATCGCTCGTCTCCGTTCGTGGTTGGTCTCGCGCACGGCGAGCTGGTCGTGTGGAACCTCGACGAAGTACTCGGTCGAGACCTACTTGCACTCGACATGTCGCTCGCGACCACAGCCGCGGTCGCGCCGCATCGCTTGATCGTCGGCGGGCGCTCGATCGATCTGGCCACCGGAGCGAGCGTAGACCTATCGATCGGTGACGACCTGCCGACATTCGTTGCATCCCCATCCGGGCATCGCGTTGCCTGCCTCGCGAATGGGACGTTGACCGAGCTCGAGCCGACGCGACGCGTACTCGCATCGGGTGTGCGCGGCGCGATCATGCTCGACGATACGCACCTCGTGATTGTCGATGACCGCGGCGTGTCGATCGATGGAGCGATCGTGACGCCGACCCGAATCGAACATCTCCGCACGGCAGCCGGCATGCTCTACGGCGAGACTGCGACGGGAATGCTCCTGCGCCTGGACATCGCTCGCGGCAGCGTGACCACGTATCCCCACGCGATCGTGCCGACGAGTTGGGCAATCGATTCCGCGGGTGGGGCCTGGATCGCCGATGGCGCGGCGATCATCCATTGGGACGCAGAACCGCAACCTCACGCGACGCTTCCCCATCCCGCGATCGCGGTGATCGGAATTGCCGACGATCGTCTCGCCGTCGATACCGCGGACGAAGGCGAGCTCGTCGGATTGACCGAGCCGGATCACGTCGAGCCTGTCGGTTCGTTTCACACGTCGATCGGTGGCACTCCAACGCACGAACAAATCGTGATCGGCACGCAGGTCGTGGCATCCGGGCTCGCCGCGATCACCCGTGCCGCCGGCGGAGCAACGTTGTTCGATTTCGGAACGAACGTTTCTTGGTCGATCGGGCCAACGAGCCCCGATGTCCATCTGTCCCCCGACGGCGCGTATGCCTACGCGTTCACGGCTCGTGGCCTGCGCGTGTGGCCGGTGCTCTTGCCTGAAACACGCGGCGCTACAGTCGCGTGGGTACACACGCTCTAGAGTGTCCGCGATCGCACGCACTGCCGCCCGTTGCCAGCGGATTCGTCGAGACCTCGACACGTGTCGACGAACATGCGCGGACTTAGCGCTGGCGTGCGTCGTGCTGAGTCCGCGCGCATGCTTAAAGCCGTCGCCTTGACTGCCGCCCTATCCGCATGCGCTCATCCTCGAAGTGCGATCGTCGCCGGCGGCGGCGTGATGGTGCTCGGAATCGTTGCGGAGACTGCGAACAGCCACACGTATTGTTCGGACCCGGGCGGCTTCGGATGCGTCGGTTCGCAAGTGGGTGACGACATCGGCAACGGGCTCGCGCACGCGGCAGGCACGGCGTTGATCATCGGCGGGCTCGCGATCATCGTCGGCGGACTCATCGGCTTGTCCAACGAGCACCCTGCGAAGCAGCCGTGACGTCAGAAGAATGATGGCTCGACGATGCACGCCGAGTGTGGCGACGAGCGTACGAGCGCACGCGATGTCGATCTAACGAGGCTGGGAGGCGGCAGCACGCGGCATGTCGATTGCTCTACAAGCAGACATGTACACCATCCTCATCATCATCCTTGTTCTGGCTCTTCTCGGCGGCGGTGGTTTCTACTTCCGTCGCTAAGGGATCGCGAGCCGGTCTTTGAGTGCACGCACGCGATCGCGCGCCACGACCAGCTCCTCACCACTCGTCAACCGCACGCGCGTTCCGTCCGTGTGGAGCTCGGCGATCACGCTGAGCTTCACGAGCGTGCTGCGGTGGATCCGGAAGAACCCGGCATACTGCGCCTCGAGATCCGTGATCGACACGTCGACGACATACGACCGCTCAGGCGTCACCGCATACGTCAGCTTGTCTTCGGCATAGAAGTGACTGACGCGCTCGAGCTCGACGAAATGAAACTTGTCGCCAAGCCGCGAGATCAATCGCGCCGGACCGGCTGCTTCCTTCGTGACGATCTGGTGATCGAGCTTGTCGAGGGCACGCACCAGATCCGCTTCACGAATCGGCTTGAGCAAGTAATCCACGACATTGACCTCGAACGCCCGCAACGCGTGCGCGTCGAACGCCGTCGTGAAGATCACCTTGACCGGATCCGGCAGTGCCCGCGCGACGGCGAAGCCATCCATGCCCGGCATCGCGATGTCCAAGAAGATCGCGTCGAGCCGGAGATCACGCACGCGCGCGACGAGCTCGCCGGGATCCGTCGTCGAGCCGACGATGTCGACCCGCCCCGTTGCCTCGAGCATCTTCGTCAACCGCCGGATCGCCAGCGCTTCGTCGTCGACGAGAAACACGCGATGCTTCACGCCGGCACCGTGATCGTGACGCGCGCGCCACTCGAGCCTGGCGCCGAACACGTGATCGACCCGCCATGAAGTGCATCGAGCCGCGCGCGCAACGTATCGAGCCCGTGCCCCGCCGGCCACACCGTGCTCGCGAAGCCCGGACCATCGTCGCGCACTTCGATCTCGAGCTTGCCGACCGAGCGCACCACCACTTCGACTGTACCTCCGGTCTTCGACGGCGCGACCGCGTATTTGATCGCGTTCTCGACCAACGTCTGGATCGAAAATGCCGGCACCGCGATCGCCGCGGCTTCGTCCGGACAATCGATCGTGTAGCGCAATCGATCACCGAACCGCGTGCGCTCGATCTCGAGATAGTCCTCGACGATTCGCAGCTCCTCGCGCAACGTCACGCTTCCCTTCGCATCGAGCGAGAACCGCAACAGCGCCGCGAACCGCTCGAGCAATGCTTCGGCGCGCGCCGGCTCCTCGGGAATCAGCGCGATCGCACTGTTCAGCGCGTTGAACAAGAAGTGCGGCCGGATCCGCGACTCGAGCGACGCGAGCTTCGCCGCCGTGGCGAGCCGCTCGGCCTCCGCCATTTGATTGCGGATCCGCGAGACCGCGAGCGCACCGACCGTACTCGGCACCGCGAGCACCAACGCGATCTTCACGCCGGTGTTGTAGACCGACCAGAACGCAGCCATCTCCGACCATCCGAACGCGACGATCAGCAGCCCCACGACGAGCGAGCCCAGCGCACACAACACCACCAACACTGCGAGATAGATCGCCCATTGCACGAACGCCGACTGCCGACGGATCCGCGGCCCGATCCAGCGGAACACGAGCATCGACGGCACGGCGATCGACAGCGCGTACATCGAGCCG
Organism: Kofleriaceae bacterium; assembly: GCA_047600425.1. Lineage (GTDB taxonomy): Bacteria > Myxococcota_A > Polyangia > Haliangiales > Haliangiaceae > JABFXX01. Next base: position 2,743,539 of record JASGLC010000001.1, read on the forward strand.
ATCACGCCCGAGATCGCGGCATCCGTGACGTCGCCACGCGCCGCGAAGATCACGCCGACCACCAGCCCCGACAACACGCTGTAGCCGATCACGCGTAAGAGGCTGGAGGTCACCCACGTCGAGGCTATCACCTCGCGTGACATTGCTGACACGGCGTCGCGCCCTCGACCACTTGCCCTTGGCTACGCGCACGCGCGCGCTCCATCAGCTCGCTACCACTGGCTTCACGTTGCATGCGCGCGAACATCGCCTGCGATTTCTCGGTCTCGCCGAGCGCCGCATACGCATCCGTCAAGCCGTACAGCAACTGCTCGCGCGAATGCAGCGACAGCTTCGCGAAGTACGGGCTCTGCACGGCGAGCGTCGCCTCGTAATCCGACGTGCCTTTCTGGAGCAATTCCGTGCGTTGCTTGTCCGGCGTGTATTGCGCGACCGCGAGCAACACCGCGCCACGCGGAATTCGCACACCGACGTTATTCGGCGCGAGCTCGACCGCTTGCTCCATCTCGGCGAGGCCCTGCTGGAACAACTGCACTCCTTCTTGTTGATGGCCGTCTTTGAACAACGTGCTCGAGCGGAACAGCTGACCGGCGCCGTGCCACACCATCGCTTCCGGATAGCGTGGGTTCTTCGCGAGCGCGTCGTCGCACAGCTTCATCGCGCGGTCGAACGCGGCTTTGTCACCGCGCATGCCGTCGAAGAAGTCTTGCCGGACCTGCTCGTCGAACCGAGGAGCCTTGGGGGCCGGAGCCGGAGCCGGCGCGGGAGTCGACGCAGCGCATGCAGCCAGAAGAACGAAGCCGAGGTGTTTCATACCCTCGACGTAAGCCAGGCTCGCCGACCCGACCAGGGGGCATCCGACGAACGGTAGCTACGAGCCGACGAACGGTTACGCTCCACGCATGTTCGACCCGGATGACTGGTATGCGGCCTGGAACGCCCACGATCTCGAGCGCGTCCTTTCGCACTACGCGGAGGACATCCGCTTCTACTCGCCGTTCGCGACAGCCCTGGTTCCGGGCTCCAATGGGCTCGTTCGCGGGAAGGCGGCGCTGCGCTCGTACTTCACGACCGCGCTGGCGAAGTATCCCGACCTCGTGTTCGTCCCGCTGACCACGTTCACCGGCGCCGGCAGCGTGACGCTTCACTACCGCAGCGTTGCCGGCAAGACCGCGGCGGAGATGTTCGTCGTCGACGATGCGGGACTGGTGAGCGAAGTCCGGGCACACTACGTATAGATGGCGACCGTGATGTGTGTGGATTGCCGGCAGATGTTTCCGCCGGAGCAGGTGGACCTGTCCCCGAACGGGTGGCGCTGCCAGAACTGCAAGCTCCAGCACGACATCGATGTCCACTCCGGCGCCGACGAACAAGTCGGTACGATGTCCGCGGCCGCGATGCGCGCGAAGGCCAACGGCTCGATGCAACGTGGTATCGGCCTGGTCATCGCCAGCGTCGTGATGGAGCTGTTGGTGCTCGCCGGCGCATTCGGTCACGAGCGCGCCGCGGTGAAGTGTTTCGTCGGTGGCCTGCTCATCTTCGGCTTGGCGGCGTACGAGCTGATCGCGTGGCGCCGCGCGAAGAAGGCCGCCGACATCACGGAACAGCGCGAACGCTAGCCCGATACATGCGCGGCGCTTTGCCGACGATGCGCTTGAACGCATTCGAGAACGCACTCTCCGACGCGTAACCCAACTCGCTCGCGAGCTCGCCGATCGAGCTGTCCGCTTCGCGCAAGCGCTGCCGCGCGAGATGCATCCGCCACTCGGTCAGATATTCGAGCGGCGCCGTGCCCGCGACCGCTTTGAACCGCACCGCGAACCGCGTCCGCGACATCGCCGCCGCTTTCGCCAACTGATCGACGGACCACGATCGGCCCGGCGTCTCGTGCACCAACTTGAGTGCGCGCGAAATCCGCTCGTCGGTCGTCGCACGCATCCAACTCGCCGGCAGCGTCTTCGTGCTCGCGACGTGCGCGCGCAAGATCTGGACGAACAGCAACTCCGCCAGCTTCTCCGACGCGACACCGGTCCCCGGCACCGGCGACGTGGCCTCGGCGAGCAGTTCTTCGATCAACCACCGCAGCGATGCCGCGCGCGGCGACGACGCCTTGATGTGAATGCGCGACGGCAGCACGTCCATTACGAGCGCCGCACTCGACGGCTGCAACGACACCCGACCGACGAGCACGGTGGTCTCGCCACCGCGATTGATCTGATCGATCCGGCCGCGCTTGTCCGTCGCCTCGACCTCGTGGATCGGCGCGGTTAGATCACTGCCGATCACGAAGCCGCTATCGCCGGAGAGAAGACCGACATCACCTTCGTCGACGCGAATCGCGGTCTTGTGACCATCGAGCCGGAGTAGGCACGAGCCCTTCGCGATCGCCGCGATCGTGATCACGTCCGGCCGCGGGATGTGGAGCGCCCACTTGCCGCCGGCGGTGAAGCCACCCGTCATCACCGACTTCGCTTCGGTGAGTCGCAACACGTCGGAGAACGGATCCGCGGACATCGCTGTAACCCTAGCCTGGAACGCTCGCGCATGTTTTCGGGTGTTTTGATTATTCGTCAGACCACTTTTCAGACCCACGCTGGAGGCATGCGGATCTTCATCACAGGCGGTAGCGGCTGGATCGGCTCGGGCGTGATTCGCGAGCTGGTCGCCGCCGGGCACTCGGTCACCGCACTCGTGCGCACGGACGCCGCCGCGGCCAAGGTCAAAGCCGCCGGGGCCGAGCCTCGGATGGGCGACATCACGGATCTCCCGACGCTGAGCACCGCGATCGAGTCCGTCGACGGCGTCATCCACCTCGCGTTCGACCACCGGTTCACGACGAGCGACCTGCTCGGCGCGATCGCCGTGCGCCTGACGCACCTGCCGTCACTCGCCCGGATCTCGCGCGCCGCACGCACGGACCTGCGCGCGATCGAGACGATGATCGCGGGACTCGCGGGCAAGAGCCTCGTCGTGACGTCGCCGATCGCCGGATTGCGCCAACGCGTCGTCGGCACCGAAGACGATCGTTTGATCACGAGCTCGTTCGGTGCGATCCGCATCGCGAGCGAGCGGATCGCGATCGCAGCCAAGCATGTCCGCACGGCTTCGATCCGGTTACCACCGACGGTGCACGGCGCCGGCGATACCGGCTTCGTGAAGACGCTCGTCGATCTCGCGCGCTCGACGGGGCGGTCGGTCTATCGCGGCTCGAATCACTGGCCCGCGGTCCATCGCGACGACGCGGCCGAGCTCTATCGCTTCGCGATCGAAGGCCTCGCCGGCGGCTCGATTCCCGCGGGCACGGTGTTGCACGGCGTGGCCGAGCAAGGCGTCGCGTTCGAGGACATCGCGCGCGCGATCGGCAAACGCACCGGTGTGCCCGTCGAGTTCGGTAAGGTGCCCGGCTTCGTCGGCATGGTTACCGCGCTCGATCTCCAAGCGACCGCGTATCGCACGCGCGCGAAGACCGGATGGATCCCGTCGCGACCGGGCCTGCTCGACGACATCGCGAGCGTGTACGGATGATGAAGCTCGCCCTCGGTCACGTGGCAATCGCGATCGTCTGCGCGGCGCTGCTCCTGATCCCGGCCACCCCGATCGGCGGCGTCCATCCCGCGCTCAAGCCGCTGAAGTTCGCGCTCTCGATCGCGCTGCTCCTCGGGACCGTGGCGATCATGCTTCGCTACGCGCGCACCACGGACATCGCGAGCTGGGTCTTGGGCATCGCGTTGTCCGTCGAGATGATCGCGATCGTAGTCCAAGCACTGCGAGGTCAGCCTTCGCACTGGAACACGTCGACGTTCGTCAACGCCGCGATCTGGCGCGTCATGGGTGCCGGCGTGATCGTCGCGATGGTCGCGCTCCTCGCGATCGCATTCGAGCTGTCGACGAAACCACTCGCGCTGCCACCGGTGATCGCGTTCGGCATCCGCGCGGGTCTCTGGCTGATGTTCCTGGCGGCGATCTCCGGCGTCGCGATGGGTGGGCGAGGCCAACACACCGTCGGTGGCCCCGATGGTGGCGCCGGCATCCCGATCACGAGCTGGTCGCGCTCCCATGGCGACCTGCGAATCCCGCACTTCATCGCGCTTCACTCGATCCAAGCCATTCCACTCCTCGCCGCGCTCTCGACGAGGCTGTCCGCAAACGCGATCGCGCAATGGACGATCACGATCGTCGGCATCGTGGTCTGGATCGGTGTCGCGATCATCACGCTCGTGCAAGCGCTGGCCGGTCGGCCGTGGTAACGAGAGCCATCGCGACGTCACCGCAAACGTTGAGCCTCGAAGATCGTCGCCTCGTCGCCGCGTGGGCGGCCGCATGCGCCGAACGCGTGCTGCCACTCTTCGAAGCGGAAGCGCCGCTGGACGATCGCCCGCGCAACGCGATCGAACGCGCACGCGCATTTTCCCGGGGCGAGCTCGCGGTCAAAGACGAAATCCTCGGCCGCTTCGGCGATGGTGGTGCCGCACGCGATGTGGGTCCCGCCGCCGGAGCCGCCGCGCGATCCGCCGGCCAAGCGCAAGCGGTTGCCCATATGGGTGCGCACGCACTCGGCGCCGCCGCGTATGCCGTGAAGGCCGCGAGCCTCGCATCGCAACCGATCAGCGACGAGATTCGCTGGCAACTCGCCGCGATGACGCCAGGCGTTCGCGCCGCACTCCTCACCTTGCCGATGGTCGGCGAGAACAAATCGGGGCCACTCGGGCCAGGCCTGCTGTCGACGGGACAACTCGGCGACATCATTCGCGCGATCCAGATCGCCCTCTAAGCACGTTTTTCGTCACAACTGGGTTTGGCCACCGCGCTATCCGATCGTGATCAAGAAAACGCTATTCGCCCTCCTCCTCGCGTCGACCGCCACTGCAAGTGCCGCCACTGGCTGGCTCGATGGCGATGAATTGCTGATGCCCGGACAGTCCATCACCGTCAGTTGCTTCTACCGCGCGACGATGGGTTTCGACGGCAACTTCGTACTCACGAAAGACGGAGACGCCGGTCATGTCTATTGGTCGTCGAATACGACGGGACGCGGCGTGTACGCAAAGATGCAAACCGACGGCAACCTCGTTGTCTACGACTGGTACGACCGAGAGGTGTGGACTGCGTGGACCCAAGGCAATCCGGGCTCCTTCGCCACGATGGAAGACGACGGGAACCTGATCATCCGTAGCGGCGACACGTACCTTCCGATCTGGTCGACCGACACGGCCGGCCCGTCGCTCGGTTCGAGTCAATGTCATGGCAACTTCAACAAGGTCTCGCTGCTTGAGGGTCGCAACCTCGCCGGCGGTGACTATTTCCATACCAACGTGCCAGACGGCCAAGTGAGCACGTGTGCATACGTCTGCGCGAAAGAGTCGCGCTGCAAAGCGTTCACGTTCGTGCCCGCCGGTATCCAGGGACCGACAGCCGTGTGCTGGATGAAGGATGGCACTACGGCGAACTTCGCCGATTCGCGAATGACGTCGGGAATCATCCGGACGAACTTCTCCGGATACACCTACTAGCGCCTCAGAAATTCGAGACGCCCCTACGCCGGTTCGCGAGGTTCGCGTGGCACGCGGCATGGATCGCTGACGATCATGCGTGTGATCGTGATCGCCCTCCTCTCTGGCTGCGCCGACGAGCCGTGCGCCACGGACAACGTCTACGGCGATCCGATCGATGGCTACTGCGCTGCGATCGATGTCACGTCGCCGACGGACTTCGACCACCTGGACATCTATCTCGCCACGTCCTACGGCAGTCCCGATCCTGCACGGATCGTCGACGAGCTCGCGCGTGGCGGCATCACCGTGAGCGAGGCCGAGGCAGCGACATTCCAACGCTACGATGTCTCGACCACGGGACGCGACCGCCTGTTCGTGCAGTGGTCGCCCTGGATCGACGCGGGCTGGACTGGCAGCGCGGCCGCGATCGGATGGAGCGATGGCTCGATCGTCTCGGGAGCGAAGATCGATCTCGAGCTCCAGCACGGCGACAACGCCACGTACTGGAGCGGCACCCTCAACCCAGTCCGTGATCGATGAGGATATGGCGACGCCACTTCAACGCGTCGGCATGATCTGGATCGCGCGCGAGCACGCCGTCGAGGATCTCGAGCGCGAGCTCCAGGTGATAGCTGTAGTGAAGATAGAACGCGTAGTCGACCTGCGCCTCGATCAGCGGGCCCTGCGCGAGCACGCTGCGAAGCAGTGATTCGAACGCGAACTGCGTCCCGAGGATCGTGCGATCACGTCCGACGATCAGCTCGAGCGGAACCTCGATACCGGCGTGCGCGATCGTCCACGCGCGAAACGCGGCGAGCTCCGTCGGATACGCCTGCTCGATATACGGCAAGACGGCCTCCTCGACCCAAACCGCCTCCCAGGTTTCGGCGGCATCTTCGAGCATCTCTTCGCGATCGCCACGCGCGCGGTGCCGCGAGAACCGCGCCGCGCAATCGACGTGATGCCCGACCTCGTGGACGAACGTCGCGAGCATCCGCAGCCGCAGATACATCTCGAACGCCGGATCCGCCGGATACTCGTACTCGTAGAGTTGGATCCGCGCGCCGAACGGATGGTAGTCGCCGAGCGTGCGTGGCGTCGCGAAGCCATCACCACACGAGCGATCGAGCTCGAACGACGGGACCTGCGCGATGCACGCCACACCCGTCATCGAGCCGGGCGGCAGCCGCTCCATCACGCCTCGCAGATCCGCCGCGGACACCGGCCCGTGATCGAACCCGAGGAGCGGGATCGCCGTGATCGGAACCACGGGAAGGACCCAGCGCTCCCGTTCGGCGAGCGTCAGCCGCTTGATTCGTCGTTTGCGCGCGCGGTCGACCGGATCGGTCTTGTCGCGGGCATTGCCATGTTCGCTTCGTGACACCTATCAAGACGAGTCGGCAGGCAGCGCTCGCCCGCACGAATTAACGTATGGTGGGTCGTCCGTGCATTCGGTCCTCCACAGTTTGGACAACTTCGGCGGCATCTACGTCGCGATGTTCTTGTTCGCGATCCTGTCGGGCGTGTTCCCACTCGCGAACAGCGAAGCGGCGATGATCGCGTTCGGCGCCGCATCGACCTACAGCGTGCCGAAGCTGATCGTGCTCGCCGTGATCACCGCACTCGGCCAATCGGTGATGCACGCGATCGCGTACGTGTCCGCGCGAGGCGTCTCCAAAGCCGGGGCGAAGAGCCGTCCGAAGTTGGAGGCGAAGATCATCAAAGCTCGCGAGCTCGGCGCGAAATGGCAGAAGAGCGAGCTGTCGTTGATCGCGCTCGGGGCAACGGTCGGTATACCGCCGCAGATCCTCGTCGCATTGTTCGCCGGCGTGATCGGGATCCGGATGCGGACGTTCGTGACGATCGATGTCCTGGGCCGGATCGCGCGGTTCCTCACGATCGTGCTGGTCGCGCACTACGTATGAAGGTCCTGCTCCTCGCGCTCGCCGCATGTACGCCCGCGCTCGGGGCGAGCGAGCAAGCGATTCGCGGTGGCGCCACCGATGACGGCGATCCGGCGGTCGTCGCGCTCAGCATCGGCGGTGCGTACACGTACTGCACGGCCTCGTTGATCGCACCGCACACGCTCCTCACCGCCGGTCATTGCAGTGCCACGATCGTGACCGCGGAGTTCGGGACCGATGCGAGCGCGCCGACCGCGAGCCTCGACGTGATCGATTCCGTCACGCATCCGATGTACACGGGCGAAGGCCAGCCGTACGACTTCGCGTTGATGCGACTCGGCTCGGCCTCGGACGTGACGCCGCTCGAGATCAACCGCGAACCACTGACCGAGCTCGGCATGCCGATCCGTCACGTCGGGTTCGGCGTCACCGACGACACCACGATGGATGGCGGCGGGACGAAGCGCACGGTGACGTATCCGCTGAACACGATCGACGACGTGCTGATCTACTCGGGCGCACCCGATCAGCAGACGTGCAGTGGCGATTCGGGCGCGCCGGGCTTCATGACGATCGGCGGTCGCGAGGTGCTGGTCGGCGTGGTCTCCGACGGACCGAACTGCGATCTGCCGCAAGACGGGTGGGACGATCGCGTCGACGTCGTCACCGATTGGATCGATCAAACGAGCAGCGCGTGGGAGCCATCGGGTGGCTGTAACACCGGCCGAGGCTCCAGCGCTCTCGTCGCGTTCGCGCTGATCAGAAGCCTTCGAGCGCGGCGCGGTCGACCTTCGCCGGATCGCCGATCACGATCGTCTGAAAGTGCGTGAGGTGCGCTTTGGCCCACGCTTGGATCTGCGCCGCGGTGACCGCGCGGATCCTCGTCGCGAGGTCTTGCACCATGTGCCAATCGCCGGCGAGCAAGATCGCACGCCCGAGCATGCGCGCCTGGCCGGTCGCATCTTCCGCGCCCATGAACAACCGCGTCACGAACTGACTCTTCGTCGCTTCGAGCTCGCTCGCCGGAATGGGTTCGTCGCGCAGGCGCTTGGCCTGATCGAACATGACCGCCATCGTCGCTTTTCCGTCGACGGCGGTGACATACAACGATGCCATCGGGAAGCTCTGCGCCCACGACAAGAAGGCGGCCGGCGCGTACGACAAGTTGCGCTTGGTCCGGACTTCCTTGAACTCCCACGTCGAGAGCTGCGACATCCCGAGCCACGCCGGATAGAAATCGGGCGACGAGATCGCCGGAGCGAAGACGTTCGCTTGGATGTAGTTCGTCGGTAGCTTCTGCTCGAACACGGTCAGCTTCGCCGGTGCGGGTGAAATCGCCGGCATCGCCGCCTCGTGATACGCGGCCGACAGCCCGCCGAACGCCTTCTTCACGGAATCGATCACGTGTTGCGCGTCGACATCTCCGACGACAACCACCACCATCCGGTTCGGATCGCGAAGCATCGCGAGGTGCGCGCGAATCTGATCCGCCGTGATCGCGGTGACCGCATCCTTCGTGCCGATCGCGCGATTCGCATACGGATGCCCCTTGTAGAGGATCTCCTGCGTGTAGCGATCGAGTAGCGAATCCGGGCTCGACTCCTCGGTCGCGAGCGTTGCGAGCACGCGCTGCCGTTCGAGCTCGAGTTGCTCGGGCGGCAATGCGGGTTGCAAGAATGCCGCGGTCAGCTGGGCGAACGTGTCATCCCACTTCGGCGTGAGCGACCACGCGGACAGCGAGCTGTAGTCTTCCGACGACGCGCTCTCGAGCGTGCTGCCGAGATCGAGCATGTGCTGCACGAATGCGGCCTTCGGAAGGGTCACCGTCCCACCATGCACGGCGGCGGCGAGTGCGATGCCTTCGATGCCCGCGTTCTTAGCGGTCCAATTGCGTACGCCGCCGCGAAGGAACACCTGCGTGACGGTCGCCTCCGACTTCGCGTTGCGCTTCACGAGGACATGGATGCCGTGCACCCAGGCGTCGGTGAAGTTGCCTTCGATCTTCGGCGCCGGATCCTGTGGCGTGGGTGGGGCCAGCGCCGGTGGTGGCTCTTGCGTGGGTGGAACGGCAGGTGGAGGGATCGTCGGCGCACCACCACACGCGGCAAGCACGAGAAGGAGGCCCTTCACTTCGCACCGCCTTTCGCGAGGAGCGCGTCGAAGTGCTTCTGATCGAGTCCCGATTTCTGCATCTCCGGCGACAGCATCACCGCGAGCACGAACGGCTTGCCCGTCATGTACGTGTTCACGTAATGCACGGTGTCGGCGACGGTGACCTGATACAGCCGATCGACATACGACAGGTAGTAATCGAGCCCCGCGGACGTCCACCAGAACGTGATCGTGTGAGCGAGCTCGCTCGCCTTTTCACGCTCCTGCACCTGCTGCACTTCGAGCTCGTGCGCGGAACGGCGAAGGTCGTCATCCGTCACGTACGCCGTCTTCAACTTCTCGAGCTCGCCTTGGATCGCGGTGATGCAGGCATCGACCTTGTCGGGCTTTGCCGTGAATCGGAGCGTGATCGGCCCGACGTTCATTTGCGTCGCCCAGCTGAGGTTCGCGGTCACGCACGCGCCGGAATCGACGAGCGCCAGCTGGAACTTCGACGCCGGTTGATCGATCGCGCCGCTCAACGCATCGGCTGCATACGAGTCCGCCACGCCCGGCCCGATCGTCGACGGACCTTGCCACTCGAACATGCCCGTGATCACCTGCACCGGCTGGACGACGAGCACCGCCTCGGTCTTCTTGATCGGTGGATGCGTGACGAGCGGATACTTCTTGAACGGATCCGGCGCCGTCTTCCAATCCTTGTAGAGCTCGTCGGCCTGCGTGAAGATCTTCTGTGCGTCGACATCGCCGGTCACGACGAGCGCCGAATTGTTCGGCACGTAATAGCGATGCTGGATCGTCCGCATCTGCTCGACCGATGCCTTCAACACGGTCGCGCGTGCGCCGAGCGGATCCTTGCGCGAGGGGTACTTCCAGAACACCTTCTGCGAGAGCGTGTGAAACAGGTGATAGAACGGATTCGCCTCGTTGCGATCGATCTCGCCGGTCACCACCACGCGCTCGCGCTCGAGCTCCTTCGGGTCGAACGTGGGTGACACCACGGCATCGCGCAAGAACGCCATCGATGCATCGAGGTGATCGCTCGTGGTCGTGAAGAAGTAGTTCACGCGCTCGGTATTCGTGGTGCCGTTCCAGGCCATCCCGAGCTCCTCGAGGCGTTGCATGTACGCCTCTTGGCTCGTCAGCACCGCGTTCGCCTTGAAGAACATGTGCTCGTACAAGTGCGACAGGCCGTTGTACTCGGGCGGCTCCGTCATCGAGCCGTTCTTGGCGGCGATCTCGACCGTGATCAGCGGTACCGCATGGTTCTCGACGACCAAAACCGTCAGGCCATTCGGGCACGTGTGCGTCTGGATCTTCGGCGGTTCGGTCGTTCTCGAGGACGCCGCCACGAACACCAACGGGATCAGAAACATCCGCGCACTCTAATACGCTACTGCGCGTACGTCTCGATCAGCGCGACGAGCTGTGGCTCCGCGAGCGTGATGCCCCGATCTTCGAGCCAATCGCCCAAGATCTTCGGGTCCGTCAGCTTCTTCCCGCGCTTGTCGCCGTCGAGCGCAGCCCATGCTTTCGGGATCGCTGCCGTGAGCGGATCTGGCTTGTATTGATAAAAGCAGTGGTTGCAAGCGCATAAGCCCGTCATCGCGCACGCTCGAATCCGCTCGAGTTTCTTCGCGCCGGGCGCCTTCATCGTGTGGTCGCCCTCGCACTCGTAGCTCGGATCGTCGTCGACGGGCTGACCACGCGTCCACGGCTTGACCCGACACACGCGCGTCGGCGAGTGCATGACGAAGTAGCCACGGCGTTCGAACGTGGGCACGGTGATCGTGAAGCCGTGTTGTTTGCCGAGATCTCGCGAGCTCTTCACCACTGGACGCGAAGCAGGCCTTCGCGATGTGGATCGCGTACGACGTGACCACATCGTCTTCTTCCCAAAACGCGTAGTACAGGTTGGTATCCGAGCGGTCCCAGCGATCCGCCATGTGGACCCGGAACTCCTCGGTCGAGAGGTATGCGCGAAACCCGCTCAACCGAGACGTGTAGTTCCACACGTAGTCGTTCACCAGCTCCTTCACCGCGTAGAACAACGCGACGGAATCGCCTTTTTTCGATTTGCGTTTGATCTCGAGCGACACCCCGACCGACATCCACCGACAATAACCGGCCTCGAACGCGTCGCGGGTTTCGGATATCCTTTGTAGTGATGCGTTGGAGTTTTGTCGTGTTGACCGCCTGCGGTCGACTCGACTTCGCGAGCAGCGCGATCCAAACCGACGCCGGTGCGATCGACGCGCCGATCGACGCCAATACTGTCGCGTGCGATCCGTTCATGCAGACCGGCTGCCCTGCCACCTACGGCTGCTACTACAACCAAGATGCGACCGCGACGACCTGCATCGTCGCCGGCACGGTCGCCACCGCGGGCCCGTGCACCGACACCTCGCAATGCGTGCCCGGCGATTCGTGCACGTTGATCGCGGACAACGCCGGCGGCACGTGCACACCCGATTGTCGCAACGCGACCGATTGCACGAACGGCAAGTGCCTCGACGTCAAGCTCGCGACCGTCGGCGTGTGCGAGCTCGCGTGCGATCCGGTCGTGAACACCGGTTGCGCGGAGGCGTGTTACCTCGTCGCCGCGCCGATCTTTCCCGACGAGACCGATCAGGGCGGCTCGACGACCTGCGGTCCCTCACGCGGCAATGGCTTGGGCGTCGCGTGTTCGAACGCGACGGACTGCGCTCCGCAATCGACGTGCGCGCAGAACGTGTGCCGGCCGCTTTGCTACTTCAGCGGCGGCGGACCGGCGTGCACGGCGGGCCTCGTGTGCACGTCGTTCACGCCGGCGATCAAGCGAGGCGCGATCGAATTCGGCGTGTGCGTTTCGGGCTAGCGTTCCGCAATGCGAGTCGCGAGCTCGGCATCGGTCGCGCCGGCGATCTGTGCTCGGCGAAGCGAGAAGATCCAGGCAGCGAGCTCGACATTATTCGTGTCCGCGACGACGAAGTCATTGCCCCACGGGAAGCGCTTCGCGAAGCCGCGCACGGATCAGTTGGCGTGCGAGCACGGTGCCGATCGGGATGTGCGCCTCACCATCGAGATGAATGTGACCGAGCTCGTCTTCGCCGACGTAGAAGTCGACGCCATCGACCTCGGTCTGCGAACCGATTTCCCAATGCGCCTGTGCGATCACGCCTTCGAACGTTGCGACGGCCGTCGAAACCTTCTGCGCGGCACCACGCAACCGTGGCGCGGGAGCGACGCGACCTTTCGCGACGCGGGACATCGTGTCTGGAAGCATTCGCGAGTGTAGCGCTCGAGCTACGCGTCGGTAGGCGGTTCGCGCCGCACGAGCCGCGGCTTGAGGCCTTCATAGACCACGAGCACCAATACCGCGCCCGCGATCGATGCCAGGAACCCGGCGTGATCGCCCCGCTCGTACCAGCCGAGCATTTGCCCGAGCCAGGTCGCCAACACCGCGCCGCCGATGCCGAGCAACGAGGTCATGATCCAGCCCATGGCCTGAGCCCCCGGTTTGATCCAGCGGGCGAGCAGGCCGACGACGAACCCGATGATGATGGTTGCGAGCATCTAGTGAGTAATGTTGGCACGGGTAGGCCCCCGCGCAAGACCGCGACATTCGGTGCGACTCGTGCGACACGACAGGCTCTAGCGTTTCATGAGCGAAGCCGAAATCGCCCCGGGCCGCCAGCTCCTCCTGTGCCGGGTCCTGTACGCACGCCCGATCGCGATCGACCAAACCGCGCTCGCCGATGCACTCGCCGAACGCCTGCCGGGGTCCGAAGCGACCGCGCCCGACGCGAACGGTGCCATCACGATCCGCACGCCGGGAGTGATCGAGGTGGCCGAAGGCAACGTACCGGCGTCGTACGTGATCACCGCCGGCGCGATCGAGCCCTACCCCGCCGAGGCGTTTGCCCAGACGTGGAGCGCCGACAAGGCAACGATCGTCGATGCGGCCAAGAAAGGGCGTTTCGCGATCACGGTGAGCGAGCTCACGTCGATGATGTTGCCGACCGACGAGCGGATCCCCACGATCCTGCAAGTCGTCGCGAGCGTCGTCGATTCGCATCCGCCACTCGCTCTCCATTGGACACGTCACGAGCGCTTCGATCTACCCGATGCGTTCATCGAATCTGTCGACGAGATCGAAGAACCCGAGCGCTTGCTCGTCAACGTGCGGCTGTTTCGCGTGGGCGAACGCGAATACGTGATGGACACGCTCGGGCTGTGCCTGCTCGGCCTGCTCGACCTCCAGATCCACTTTCGGGACTTGGACGTCTACACGGTCGCCGAATGTCTCTACATCACCGCGATGACCCAGATGCTCCGCGACGAACCGCTCGACGACGGCGGCAAGATTTCTGGCCCGGATGACGCGGATGCGACCTGCCGGTACGAAATGTCGCTGATCGCGCCACGACGGGGCGTGGTCGATCTCGAGCCCGGCGCGACACATTCCGCCCGTTAGCGAGCTGCCGGTTGGCACTCGCGATGCTCTAGTCCGCGCGTATGAATCTCGGACTCGAACATCAGAAAGTGCTCGTTACCGGATCGACCGCCGGCATCGGGCTCGCCGCCGCGCTCGCGTTCGCCCGCGAGAAGGCCCACGTCGTGATCAACGGGCGCAGCGAAGAGCGCGTGCGTGCCGCCGCCGACTCGATCAAGAAGACGGTTCCCGACGCGCAACTCTCGGGCATCGCCGCCGATGTCTCGACGGCCGCCGGCATCGATCGGATCACGAGCGCGCACCCCGACCTCGACGTGCTCGTCAACAACGCGGGCGTGTTCGCACCGGCCGCGTTCGAAGATATCCCCGATGCCGAATGGATGCGGTTCTTCGAGACGAACGTGATGAGCGGCGTCCGCCTCGCCCGCCACTACTTCCCGCGCATGCTGAAGCAGAACTACGGGCGGATCTTGTTCGTATCGAGCGAGTCCGCGGTGCAGATTCCCGTGGAGATGATCCACTACGGCACGACCAAGACGGCGCAACTCGCGGTTGCACGCGGGCTCGCCGAACGCACGCATGGGACCGGTGTCACGGTGAATAGCGTGTTGCCCGGCCCGACCGGCTCCGAGGGCGTCGGCGAGTTCGTGCGCCAGCTCGCGGCGCAACGCGGGATCACGTTCGAAGCGATGGAGCAGGAGTTCTTCGCGTCGGCACGCCCGTCGTCGCTGCTCGCGCGTTTCGCGCATCCGGACGAGATCGCGAACATGATCGTGTATCTCGGTAGCCGCGCGGCGAGTGCTACGAACGGGGCCGCGGTCCGCGTCGATGGCGGTGTCGTGCGCAGCATCGTTTGATCGAGATGCTGCAGGGCGAATCTTGAAGGCCAAAGCGACGTAAGATCGAAGCGTGCGCTTCGCCGTCTGTGTCGTCCTCGTCGGCTGCGGCCGCATCGGGTTCGACGACCAGACGATCGCGATCGATGCGATCGACGCACCGACCGGCCACGACGAAGACGGCGACGGGATGCCGGACGCGTTCGACAACTGCCCGACGGTCCCGGGTCCACAGACCGATAGCGATGGCGATGGCGTCGGTGACGTATGCGACTGGGAGCCGACGATCCCGCGGCAACACGTGGTGCTGTTCGCGTCGATGCAGCCGGACGATCAGCCGTTCATTCTCGACGCGCAGGTGTTCGAACAGCTGCCCGACGCGGTTCGCTTCACCGGCACCTCGGGCGCGCTGATCGTGTATCCGCACGCGTTCGGCGATGTCTCGATCGAGCTCCGCGGTCAGATCGAGACGCTGGTAAGCGCCGCGAACCAACACCAGATCGCGATGAACGCGTCGAACATGACGTTGCCCGACGAGTTCTTCGAGCTGAACGAGGTGCCAGGCTCATTTCAGGAAGCCTCGATCACGCGGTTCGACGGCAGCATGTACACCTCGCTCGAGAACACGTTCCTACCGAATGGCGTGCATCCGGGCGCGTACGTCCTTCACAGTGTTCAGATCGTTGGCGGCACCGATGTGTTCGCCGCCTCGCTCGATGCCGAGCAGTATCACCTCACCCATCCGGGCTCGAGCTACGACGGCGGCACCCAGCTCGCCTCGAACGTGAGCAACATGCAGGTCACCGTCACGTCCGTGTTCATCGTCGCCGGCGATTAGGGCATCAAGCCGCGACGCGACGGCGCACGCACGGACAGCAGTAGTTCAGATCCGCCAACTGCTCGGCCGCGTTCGACAACCGCTCGGCCGCGCGCTGCCGTTCCTCATCACCGGCCACGATGTCCCACCGCAGTTGCGCGCGCGAAAAGATCTCCGCCCACGTATCTTCGAACGATCCCGATCGCAGGATCGCGAGATCGACCGCCGCGTCCACCACGCGCATCGCCAGCTCGCGACGCTCGCCATCACTATCGTTCAGGTCGTTCCAGAGATCGACGTCCGTGCAAATCCAGCCTTCGTTCGTCATGCGAGAACCCTACCGGCACGCTCTGACACTGAACACGTGAACAGTTATTTAACTACTCGTAACTGTTCGTCAATGCGAGCGCTTTTTCGATCGCGGGCACCCAACCGGGATACAGCGGTCGCTGCTTACTAATCGCGAGCGCTCGCGATAACTGCGCGCGAGCCATCGGGAGGTCGTGCGCGTGCAACGCGACGAGCCCACTCGTCATGAGATACGGCGCCCAATCATCACTATCGGCACCGAGGATCGTCTTCGCGTGCGCCATGAACGACGCTGCATGCTCGCGCGCTTCACTCGTCCGACCGAGCGAGTCGTACGCGATCGCCGCCTGCCGATCGACCTCGAGCGATTCGCCACCCGCATCGAGCTTCAGCTTCTTCAATCCAGCGAGCGCGCGCTCGATCATCTTCACGCCGGCCTCGCGCTCGCCATCCGCGATCAACAGATTCGCGAGAAAGCTTTCGGCGATCGCCGTCATCGCATCGTCTTCATACTGATCGGCAACGCGCACCATGTCTTCGGCGATCGCACGCGCCTGCTTGGTGCGCCCGAGCCCCGCGTAGACCCACACGAGGTTCGTTTGGATCCCGCGCTTCACGCCATTGTTCGGCGCGCCCGGACTCGCGTTGTAGACCGTCAACGCATCTTCACTGGTGCGCGCCGATCGTTCGTACTCGCCAAGCGACTCGAGTGCGCCACCGAGATTGTTGATCCGGAGCGCGAGCTCTTGCGATGGCGGATACATCGCCTTTTCGAGCTCGATCGCGCGCTCGAAGTGCGGCACCGATTCACGCGCGTGTCCGGTGCCCTGCAACACGATCGCGAGGTTCCCCTCGTACACGTTCTCCGCGACGATCGAATGACTCGCACGTGCGAGCCGCGCCTTCGCCTGCGCGAGCGGTTCGTCGACCGGATCTCCGAGTAGCGCATGATCGGCGGCATCTTCGGACGCGAACACCGACGCGTACGTATCGAGACGCGCGGCATCCGCGATCGCGATCGCGTTCTGATGGATCTCGAGAGCGCGCCGATACTCGCGACGCTGCGCCAGCATGTTGCCGTACGCTTCGAGCGCCTCCAGCGCGACGGGCGGATACGCGAGCGCCTCCGCATCCGTGACGAGACTGCGGTATTGGCGATCGGCCGCTTCGAGATCGACCGCCTCTTTCGCCTGCGTCAGCACGATCCGACGTTGCATCGCCTCGACCGCCGGCGGATTCGCGGGCTTCGGCACGAGCGCGAGACTCGACGCATCCGCACACGTCAGCTCCGACACCGTCAGCCGCGAAAATCCCGACACGAGCTTCGCGGTTTCGGCATCTGCATCCGCGAGCACCTCACCGATCACCTTTAGATGTAGGCGTGGCTCGGCGAGACAATCGAGGCGCAGATCGCGCTCCGTCGCCTGCGCTGCGCACGCCGCGGCATAACCAACCGCGACGCGCGCCGCATGCGCATCGAGCCAACTCTTCGCAGGTCGCCATGTCGAGTCCGGCACGCCGAGCTGCGTTAACCGCGCCGTGATCTTCGCCGTGATCGCGTCGTCCCACACACCCGCGAGTGGGCGCGCACACACCTCCGGATCACGCGGCACGCTACGCCCGTGAAGTGCCGCCGCGAGGCCACCCGTGACGAGGCCCGCCGCCGCGACGGCGATCCACGGCCATCGCTTCGCGCGCGTTACCGGCGCGAGCGCATCGAGCAACGCTCGCATCGATGCAAACCGATCGTCGCGGTGCTTCGCGAGCCCACGCGTGATCGCATCGCGAACGCGGCGCGGAATCCCGCGATCGTCCGGCACCGGCGCGTAGTCGGCATCGAGCGATGTCTTCGCGAACGGCCGCGTCCCGAACAGCGCCTCGTAGAGCACCGCACAAAAGCTGAATTGATCGCTGCGCCCGTCGAGCGTTTCACCGCGCGCTTGCTCCGGTGACATGTACGCCGGCGTTCCCAACACCGTCCCCGCATGCGTGACCGGCGTCGCGAGCGGACTCGTGCGCGGCGAAATCTCCGCCGGCGTGATCGCGACCGCACCACCCGTCGCGTCGAAGTCGCGCGCGAGCCCGAAATCGGCAACGCACACCTGACCGTCCGATCCGACGAGCACGTTATCCGGCTTGAAGTCGCGATGGACCATCCCGGCCGCATGCGCTGCCGCGAGGCCTTCACCGGCCGCGCGCAACACACGCACGATGTCCTGCCACGGCGGCTTGTCGCGCAACCACTTCGCGAGCGTGCCGCCCTCGACGAACTCCATCGCGAGATAGACCGTGTCGTCGTGCGTGCCGACTTCGTAGATCGTGACGACGTTGACGTGCCGGAGCCGCGCCATCGCCTGCGCCTCGCGAAACTGGCGGGTCTGGCCCGCGGGACCCGGTTCGTAGCCACCGGTCGCGAGCAACTTCAACGCGACTTTGCGATCGGCGCTCGGATCGTGCGCGAGATAGACGACGCCCATGCCACCTTCACCGAGCTTCTCGACGATCGTGAACCGACCGACGAGATTGCCCGGCGAGAGCCGTAGCTTGCTGCCGCCGCGACGGAGATTGCGCGTCTCCACGTCTTCATCACGAACAGACATCGGCCCATGTTAGACAGATCCACGATGACGACGCGAATGCCCGCGTGCGCACAATTTGCGCGTGCCCTGCGCGTGGCGGTTTTTCTGACCGCGTGTACGCATCCCGATCCGCAACCGAGACCGATCGCAAATCGCCCCGTCGCGATCGCGGTCGATGCGGCGGTCGATGCCGAGACCGATCCATGCGTCATCTACTTTCGCGCGGCCGATCGCGCGCTCGCGTGCACCGCGATCCCGCAAGCGATCCGTGACGAGATCCGAGCAAAGTACGACGACATGGGACCCGCCGCCGTCGAACGTCATCTCGATGGCGCCGACGGCACGATGGTCGAGATCGAATGTATGAAACTGACTACAGAGCTCGACGACGTGACGACGCGAACCGGCTGCCCATAACGAAGTGTGTAGTGGCAAGGCGCGACACCGGGCGTACGCAATTGGTACGGCTAGGGTGCTCGCACATGCGAAGTACGCTCCGTGTCGTTTCACTTGTATCGGTCGCGGTGTGCGGTTGCGGGGATAACAACGAGCTCGCCGGCGACGACGATGGATCTGGATCGTCGACGCCGACCTTCACGATCGGCGGCACGATCACCGGCCTCACCGGCGACGGGCTCGTGCTCGCGAACAACGGTGGTGATGACCTGACCGTCGATGCGAACGCATCGAGCTTCACGTTCGCGACCAAGGTGAAGAGCGGCGCTGGCTATAGCGTCACCGTGCAAACCCAACCCACCGGCGAGCTGTGCACCGTCAGCAGCGGCACCGGCGCTGCGACCGCCGACGTCACGAGCATCGCAATCGCGTGCATCGTGCAACAGAGCCACGTCGCCGAGTGGACGTGGGAAGGCGGCAGTGATGTCGCGACGAACTTCGGCTTGCCCGGCGTGTACGGCACGCAAGGCACCGCCGACGCCGCGAACATTCCCGGCGGGCGCGAGCAATCGGCGAGCTGGCGCGACAACGCCGGCAACCTCTGGCTGTTCGGCGGCTTCGGCGTCGATTCGGCGGGCAATAGCGGTCAGCTCGACGATCTGTGGAAATACGATCCGACCGCCGGCGAGTGGACGTGGGTGAGCGGCGTGACGACAGTGACCGCGAGCAACAGCGGTGGTGCTGCCGGCGTTCCCGGCGTCTACGGCACGAAAGGCACCGCGTCCGCGACGAACGTTCCGGGCGGCCGCGAACAACTCGCGACGTGGGTCGATGCCCAAGGCACGTTGTGGATGTTCGGCGGCGAAGGCATCGATGTGAACGGCGTCACCGGCGAGCTCAACGATCTGTGGAAGTTCGCGGCCGGTCAGTGGACGTGGATGGGCGGCGATAACAGCGTCGGCGGTGGCTTCGTGTTCGGCGGATCGTCCGGCGTGTACGGCACGAAAGGCACCGCCGCACCGACGAACGTTCCCGGCGGTCGCTACGGCGCGGTGACGTGGCAAGACACCGACGGCAACTTCTGGTTGTTCGGCGGCAGCGGCATCGATTCGCAAACGTTCATGGGTCACCTCGATTATCTGAACGACCTGTGGAAGTACTCGCCGTCGACGAATCAATGGACGTGGGTCGCCGGTCCGGACAGCGTGCCGATGGGTGGTGGCGCCGCCGGCGTGTACGGCACGAAGGGCACGGCGTCTGCGACGAACTATCCCGGCGGTCGCGATGCCGCGATGAGCTGGGTCGACGCGAGTGGCAACATTTGGATGTTCGGTGGCATCGGCGTCGACTCGACCGGTGGATCGGCGAGCTTCTTGAACGATCTGTGGAAGTACGAGCCGGCGACGGGGATGTGGACGTGGGTCAGCGGCCCCGACGTCGCGAACGACTTCGGCACGTACGGCACGCTCGGCACCGCCGATGCCGCGAACGTCCCGAGCAGCCGGTACAGCGCCGCGACGTGGATCGATAGCACCGGCAACTTGTGGTTGCTCGGTGGCCAAGGCTTCGATTCGGCCGGCAACTTCGTCGTGATGAACGACCTGTGGAAGTTCGATCCCTCGACGAGCGAGTGGACATGGACGAGTGGCAGCAACGTCGGCGGCAACAACGGTGGCCAAGCGGGTGTGTACGGCACGCTCGGCACCTCGTCGGCAACGAACACGCCCGGCAGCCGCTACGGCATTCCGACGTGGACCGACGCGAGCGGCAAGCTGTGGTTGTTCGGCGGCATGGGCTACGACTCGACCGGAGGCATGGGCTACCTGAACGACCTGTGGAACTATCAGCCGTGAGATGACCGCTTCGACCGCGTGGAAAGAAACGATCGCCCCCGACGAAGATGCGCAGTTCACGCACTACGCCGAACAACTGCTGAAGCTTCGCGATGGCACGGGGCGCGTGCTCCACGCGAAGGGCAACCTCGGCGTCGAAGCGCGCTTCGAAGTCCTCGCGGATCTACCGGCGGATTGCCGGCACGGGATGTTCGCCACGCCGAAGTCGTATCCGGCGCTCGTGCGGTATTCGAACGGCGCGCCTCGCCATCAAGGCGATCACAAGCCGGATGTTCGCGGCATCGCCGTCAAGGTGATCGGCGTCGACGGCGAGAAGACGATTCCCGGCCTCGAGAGCGCGGTCACGCAGGACTTCCTCGCGATTCGCACGCCGACCACGCCGGTTCGCGACGCGCACGAGTTCGTGAAGGTCGTCCAAGCCGCGCGATCGCCGGCGCTGCTCCCGTTTCGGTTGATCGCGAGCATGGGACCGCGCCGTGCGATCACGGTGATCAAGAAAGCGCTCGCCGGGTTTCGCGTGCCGACCGCGCCACTTGCCGCGACCACGTATTACTCCGCGTTGCCGAGTCAGCTCGGGCCGTATGCGGTGCAGTACGTGTTCGTGCCGCGCGATCCGCAGGGCAAGACCGCGCATCCGAAAGATCTCGGCGGCGAGCTCGCCACGCGATTGCGCGAAGCGGACGTGATCTATGACCTGCACGTGAAGTTCTTCGTCGACGAAGCGACCACACCGATCGAAGACGCGAGCGTGGAGTGGCCGGGCGAGCTGTTCAAGGTGGCAACGCTCACGCTCGTGAAGCAAGACGTGAGCTCGGAGCGTGGCAAGCACCTCTCCGACGAGATCGAAGCGCTGTCGTTCGATCCGTGGCATACGCGCAAGGACATGCGGCCGCTCGGCAACATGATGCGCGCGCGCAATCACGCGTATCGGGTCAGCACGCAAGCGCGCAAGGCGAAGGCCGAGCCGACCGCGATGCTATAGGCAGTCGTCGATCGCGACGCGCACGCCGTCTTGATGCACGGTGATCGCGCGATCGTCGCGAGGGAAGCGAGTCTTCAGGCTCGCGAGATAGGCGGTGCGAAATTCGTCGGCGTCCGACCACGAGTCCCACACCGTGCGAATGCGAGCGCACAGTTTTCCGGCGCGGCGAGTGACGATCACGCGATCGCCGCCCCACCCTTCCGATGCGACGATCTTGCGCGCCGGAAGCCAGAGCTGGAAGTAGACCTGCCACTGGAGCTCGCCCATCACGAGATCCGCGATCACGGTTTCGCCGGCGGGGACCGGGATGTCGACGGCGATCGGTGGATCGCGATGCGCGAATAGCTTCGTCTCGGGATGCAGCACCTGCTCGGTCGATGCGGGCGGATCGAGATACAACGCGTCGACGGCTTTCCAACCTCCGTGTTCGAACGCCGCTGCCACGAGCTCGGCGCCGTAGATGTACGAATCGAAGATCGGCACGATCACCGTCGGCGGTAACGATTCGAATGCCGTTAGCGAACCCGCGAGCTTCGGCTCGACATTCGCGGCCACGCCGAGGACGTTTTGTTTCGCCATCTCGCTCGGGCTCATCCGCACGAGCTGATCGAGCTGACCGCGCAACACGCGCACCATCTCCGGCGAAATCGAGCCGCGCAATTCGCCGAGCGCGTACAGGAACATCGTGAACGTGGCATCCCCTTCCGCGAGGAACCGGCGCGCGAGCAGGTGATCGGCATCGATGTCGCGCGGGAGCAGCTTGTCGAGGTTCCAGTGTTGATCCTGGAGCGCGTGCACGAGCTCGTGAACGACCAAGCCATCGAGCGCGATCCCATCCGGCGCGAGCAACAAGTAGAACCGCTTCTCCTGCGAGCTGTAATAGGCGCCGGCTTGCGTGGCGAGCGCTTGCTGCTCGACGGCGACGAGATCGACCGGCTCGGCGAGAAGGCCGATGCGAGCGAGCGCCGCGCTCGTGTCTTCGGGATGCGGCAGATCTTTGCCGATCTCGGTACGCGCGAATGCTTCGAACGTGGCGGCGTCCTGATACGAGCGCGGCACGTCGTGCTCGAACGAGAGCGAGCGCAACGCGGCGAGTTTCGGCAACAGCTCGCCGACATGCGCGAGTCCGTCGACGTGCGCATCCGCGACGGGAGCCGCTGCCCACGGATCGTGAGCCACCGGCGGTGGAGGCGGTGCCGGATCGGGACTCCCGCATCCCGCGAGCACCACCAGCACCACGCTTCGCATGCGTAATGGTAACGCCGTCGATCTATAGTCGTCCACGTGACCGGTCCCACCACGTTCGACGGGCTCGTGCGAGCAGTCGCACAGGTCGAGCCGATCCACGGTGCGGTGATCGGCACCACGCTCGGTGGCATGTACGAGCTCGTCGAACGCATCGGCGGCGGTGGGATGGGCATCGTGTTTCGCGCGCGCGATCACCGGCTCGGTCGCGATGTGGCTATCAAGATGCTGCGGGTGACGAGCCGCGAGAGCGACCTGCGGCGGCTGTTCGAACGCGAGGCGCGTGCGACGGCGCAGTTACTCCATCCGAATATCGTCACGCTCCATCACGTCGGCGATCACGATGGCACGCCGTATCTGGTACTCGAGCTGCTCGCCGGTGAAACGCTCGCCACGCGGCTGGCTCGGCGCGGAGAGCTTTCGATCGACGAGTCGCTCGCGATCGTCGACGGCGTGCTGGCCGCGATCGGGTTCGCGCATCAGCGCGGCGTGCTGCATCGCGATCTCAAGCCCGGCAACGTGTTCCTGACGTCCGACGATCGCGTGAAGGTGCTCGATTTCGGGATCGCGCTCGCCGTCGATACCGATGTCGGTCCGGTGACGCGCGGCGCGGGCACGCCCGGGTTCATGGCGCCGGAGCAAGATGCCGGTGGCGCGCAGGACGAACGCACGGACGTGTGGGCGGTAGCGCGGTTGCTCGTCGAATGTCTCGGTAAGAATGCCGAGGTCCCGCGCGGGTTGCGCACGTCGCTCGATCGCGCGCTCGATCCGGTACCGGCGAATCGGCCTGCATCGGCGGAGGAGTTGCGTGCGTTGTTGCGACCGGCGCGTCCGGCGAAGCGTCCCGCGCGGAAGCCATACGTGTGGATCGCGCTTGCCGTGATCGCAGCGGCGATCGCGATCGGTGCGATCGTGACGCGTCCCGCGAAGCTGCATCCAGTGACGGCAGCGGAGCTCGAGCACGTGGCGTTCGTCGCGGATCAAGGCACGATGCTGTTTCACGTCGATCCCGATGGCACCGCGTTCGGCGTGTACACGCGTAGCGACGGGATCCTCGTCGGACATTTCGACGCGGGCACGTTTACCGGCCGCTGGTGCGAGCAACCCACGCGGCGCGCGCCGCTCAACGCCGGCACCACCACGCTTCACTTCCTGCGCGGCGAGACCCGGTTGGTGATCGATGGATCGTGGATCGTCGGCGAGAACAAGGATCTCCCGTGGCGTGCAGGCGTGCTCGCGATGCAAGGCACACCCGCGGATCCCGAGCTCGTCGCGCGGCTCGCACGACGCGAGTCATGCCCGTGAGCGAGGTCGAGCTTTTTGGTTTGCTCGAAGCGGGAAGCTACGAGCGCGCGACCACGCTCGCGATCGAGACGTACGGTCCCGAGCTGCTCGGTTGGTTGTGTGCGGGTATGCCGGAGTCCGACGCGCACGATGCGTTCGCGATGTTCGGCGAAGAATTGTGGAAGAGTCTGCCGAAGTTCGACCGGCGGTGTTCGGTGCGGACGTGGTGTTACATGCTCGCGCGCGTTGCTCGGGCACGCGTGATCGCGGCGCCGAAACGTCAGCGCGAGGTGCTCGTGTCGTCGATCCCGTCGGTCGTGCAAGCGGTCACGCAGGTGCTGAGCACCACGCGCCGGCAGCACGAGCTACAGCAGAACGTGTACGCGCAGATCCGGAACGAGCTCGATGAAGAGGATCAGATCCTGCTCGTCCTGCGCGTCGATAAGGAATTGCCGTGGCTCGATATCGCGCTCGTATTGCTTGGCCCGGAGGCGACGAGCGATCAGGTGACCGCGAAATCGGCCACGTTGCGGAAGCAGTTCGAGCGGGTAAAGGTGACGTTGAAGGAGCTCGCGGCGCGTCACATGCGCGACTGAAGTTAGCGTAATCACGGCACAACTTTTCTCGTCACATCCGAGGCCGAAGTCGCCACCACCCGGGCCGATGAGCCTCTTCGACTTCGTTGGAAAATCTAACGCCTCGCAGTCCACGGATTACGCGCAGAACCAGCAAGACCTGCAACCAGGCAAGCGAACGCTGGTCGAGAAGGAGACCGCGACCAGCACGTTTCATCCGCCGTTGCGCGCGCCCGTGCAAGGCGAGCCGAACATCGTGAAGGATTCGCGCGACGCGCTATCGCGAAGTGATCTCGACACCGGGCATCAACTCGAAGCGATCCGAAAAGTGATCGAGCTCGCCTCGTACGAGTCAGCCGCGGTCGCCGAACAGCTTTTGCAGCTCGTGGCGCCGTTCGGTGCGAAGTACTCCGGCGTGGCAAGGCTCGTCGACGCGCGCATGGCCGACCTCGCACAACAGAAGAAGCCGGTCGCAGTGACAACGGCGCCGGCGACGACGATTCCCGGCACCGTCTCCACGTCGGCGACACCGAGCACGACCGGTTCGGCGATCGCGACACCGAGCCCGCTGGTCGCGACCGCCGGCGCGTTCGATTGGACGACCTTGATCGTGAAGGACAAGCTCGGCACGCATGCATCGTCAACGATCTCGTCCGCCGATCAAGCGCAGCTCGCCGCGATCGCCGCCGGGCGTCCCGCACGACTCGCCGCCGAGAGCGCGCGCAACGGACGCAAGTTGAAGTCGAAGGACTGGGTGCCGTACCTCGGCAACCACGGCTGGATGTATTCGGGTGATCCGAAGGCGGCGAGCTACAAGCCGACCGGCGATGCGGTGCTCGATGCCGGTGCACGCGAGATCTTCGTCGGCGGTGTCACCGGCAAGAGCATCGAGGCGACGCAGAGTGGCGTCGTCACGTACGACGGCACGTTGAGCATCGGCAGTGGCTGGGCGAACGGAGCCGCGGCGGACTACGTGCACCGGTGGCTCGCGAAGGACGGTGCGGCGCGCGATGCGTTGCTGCAGGCGGGCTTCACGATCACGAACGATGGCAAGTTCGCGGTGATCGATGAAACGGGCAAGATCCTCGTCGGCGAGGCCGCCCGTGCGTTCCTGCGCGATCGCGCGCGCGGCGGCGACATCCTCGACTACGTCGCGAGCGTGCTCGAGCAGCCGGGCCATGCGGATCTCGCGATGCAGGCGCAGACCGAGAAGCTCAAGCACGACACGATCGACGCGATCCAAGAACCGCTGAAGTCCGCGCTCGCGACTTGGCCGACGCGATCGGTGGCGGCGTTGATCCATCTCAATCATTGGTTGCCGCGCGGTGGCGTGATGAACAAGAACGACTACACGAAGAGTGCGGGCGACCCGATGAAGATGATCCACGTGTTCGCGGTCAACCTGACCGACTACACCAAGCAGGCGAACGGCGCGTTCGTCCTCGGCGCGACCGGGTTGACCGGATCGCCGTACAACGGCCACTTCGATCGGTTCGGCGACGAGCTGTTCAAGCCGGTACTCGATGCGATCACGCCCGTGCACATGACGTTCGCGCAGGCGGGGAGCGAAGCGCGGTGGGCAGATCACGTGTTGATGGTCAAAGGCCAAGTCGACGGCAAGGCGGTCGGTCCCCAGCCGTTCCTCGACCTCGGACATCGCTTTATCTAGAGCTGATACGTCAGCCCCAGCGAGAACAACAACTCGGCCTCGCGATGCGTCCCGTCGACGTGCGTCCCCGGGATGTACGTGAACCATTGGTTCATGTACGAGACGATCGGCCCGCCGGTGATCGCCCACGAGTGGCTGATCGGAACCGTCGCGCGCGCGGCCGCTTCGATCACGGGTGTCACGCCGCCGCCCGTGACATCCATCCAGGTGCCGTCTTCCTGACGAGAACCCTGCCCGTGCGTATCGAGTGCGCCGACCGCGAGCTCACCGCGCAATGACCAGCCCGTGAAGTGCGCGGTGCGCGCGACGAACGCGAGTCCTTCCAGGTCACGGACATCCAGATCGCCGTAGCCACCATAGTTCTGGTAGACGCCGACGGTGTCGTGGCCGATCGCGCCGGCCACGCCGAGGGTCCACCCGGAAAGGTTGGCAAGATCGATCTCGAGGCGGAGCCCACGCTCGGCATCGTAGTGTTGGGCTTCACTCGTCGCTTCGAGCGTGATCGAGCGCGGATCGGCGTGTGCGACGGTGGGGAGAAGCGCGAGCGCGAGGACGGCCTTCATCTCTGCAAGGTGCGCTCGATGAGGGACAGGCGTGAGAGCCAAACGTTGGCTAAGGGTGGATGTGCACGGCCGTGCACTAGCGACGGCGAAGCGCGGCCGCGAGGATCTTGATCGCGTCCGCGAGCTCGGGCTCGTTGTATTGGGCGAAGGCGAGCCGGATGAATGGCCGCGGTTTGCCGTCGAGCGCGAGGTCCTTCGCGGCCACGACCTTCACGCCGCGGGCTTCGGCGCGTGCGAGCCAGGGATCGATCGCGATGTCGTCGGCGACGCGCGCCCAGATCGTGATGCCACCGGGCGGAAGCGCGACCTCGAGTGCGCTGCCGAGCTGCGTGCGTAGGGACGTCGCGAACCGCTCGCGGCGGGCGGCGTAGATCCGGCGCAGCTTGTTCGCGTGGCGCTGGATCTCGCCATCCTCGACGAGCTCCGCGACCGCGGCTTCGAGCGTGAGGTCGCCTTGGCGATCGATGTACGTGCGCAGTTGCGCGAGCGCGGCGATCACCGGCTCGGGCGCGACGATGAAGCCGAGCCGCAGACCGGGCGCGAGGATCTTCGAGAGCGAACCGAGATAGATCACGTTGCCGTGCGGATCGGCGCTCGCGAGTGGAGCGACCGGTCGACCGTCGAAGTGAAACTCGTGATCGTAGTCATCCTCGAGGATCGCGAAGCGGTCCTTGCGCGCGCGTGCGAGCAACGCCAAACGGCGGCTCGGCGGGAGCAGCACGGTCGTCGGATATTGATGATGAGGCGTGACGTACAGAGCGCGCGTGCGAGGCGGAATGTCGTCGACGATCAGGCCGTGCGCATCGAGCGGAACGCCCGCGAGCTCGGCACCACTCGCTTCGAGCGCGCGCCATGCAGGTGCGTAGCCGATGTGCTCGACGGCGGCGACATCACCCGGGCGAAGCAGCGCACGAGCCGCGAGATCCATCGCCATCTGACTGCCGCGCGTGATCAGCACGTGCTCGGGACCGCACGGAATGCTGCGCGTCTCGCGAACGAGCGCGGCGATCGCGGTGCGCAGCCTTGTAAGGCCGAGTGGATCGGCATAACCGAGCGTGGTGGTCGCCGTGCGCGCGTGCAGCGCTCGTCGATACGCGCGAGCGAGCATCGCGCGCGGAAACAACCGTGGATCCGGCACGCCCGACGAGAGCTGATACTTCGCGCTGTTCGTTCCGACGGTGAGTGGTGGTGGTGGCACCGGCTCGACGTGCGTGTCGTACGCGGCGCGGGTCGCGAAGCCCGTGCTCGCTTTCGTCGACGGTCGCGCACGCAGATCCGGAAGCTCGCTCGCGACATAGGTTCCAGCCGCACCACGCGACGCGATCCAGCCCTGCGCGAGGAGCTCCTCGTACGCGGCGACGACCGTATTGCGACTCGTGCCCAGCTCGTCCGCGAGCTCGCGCGTCGACGGCAATCGATCACCCGCGCGCCGCACGCCTCGGCGGATGTCCGTGGTGATCGCGGTGGCGAGCTTCACGAATGCCGCGCTACTGCCGCGCCCACGCTTGGACCACATGATTTCATCATCATGGTACTTTTTCTGGGTCCATTCCAGCGTCATCGTGTGCGCATGGAACGCACGCAGTTGCGCAGGAAGCCCGCGCGAGGCAGCCACGATGCCGAGGTCATTCACGCGATCTGTGACGAGGCGCTGATCTGTCATATCGGCTTTGTCGCCGAGCACGGGCCGGTCGTGATTCCGACGACGTTCGTCCGGATCGGCAACGAGCTTCACGTTCATGGCTCGGTCGGCAGTGGCATGTTGGGCGCGCTAACTAGTGGCGATGCGTGCATCACGGTGACGCTGTTGGACGGACTGGTGCTCGCGAAGACCGCGCTGCACCACTCGGCGAACTATCGATCGGTCGTGATCTTCGGGCGCGCACGGGAGGTGGTGGATCGAACCGAGAAGGTCGCGTCGCTCGCCGCGCTGATCGACAAGGTCGAGGCCGGTCGATCGCAGGCGTGCCGGTTGCCGAACGACAAGGAGCTGAAGATGACGCGCGTGATGGCGATGCCGCTTCGCGAAGCGTCGGCGAAGATCCGCACCGGCCCACCGCTCGCCGAAGAAGGCGCCGATCGCGATCTGCCCTATTGGGCCGGCGTGATTCCGCTCGTCACCACGCGTGGCCCGCGGATTCCCGCTTAAGGCACGAGCATGACGAAGCCGGCGTTGTCGCATTGCGGCGCCGTCGCGACGACGAGCACGCGCCTCGAGACACTCTCGACCAGCACGGTCGCGTGCGTCGGATGTACGGGCTTGTCGAAGTCATTGCACAGCTGGACCTCGCCCTGAATCTCGCCGGAAAAGCTGAGGCTGACGTGGCCATTCGCATCGACGGCAGCGGTCGCGCCGAGCACCTTGCACGACAGCGGGCCGGCTGCATCGCACACCGGGGTGAAGGCGCGCGAGCTCGGTTCGAGATGAACGTGGACGCGGCGCAGATCGTCGGCGAGTTGCTGGCGTGTCATCGGCGAGATGTCTTGGCCGCGATTCATCGCGCGCGCCATCTCGGGCTGCATGACGGCGAGCGAATCGAGGTTCGCGAACGGCTCGTCGGCGATCTCGATCGCACACCACGTCGTGAATGCACCATCGGCCTCGCGCTTGTTCGTGCACGCGGCGACTTCGCCGGCGGGGTTCGCGCGCGCGTACGCGAGATCCGGTCCGAACAGCTCCGGCCCCAAGCCATCCGCGATGAACTTCTCGGCCGGGGTTTGCGGCGCCTTGGTGGCAGGCACCGCGTTCGAAAGTGCGGGCGCGGGCGTGCTGCCACAGGCGGCGAGCACGAGGCAGAGCCACTTCATCCAGCTGACAACGCTGCCCACCACCCGCCTATTTCTGCGTCTCGCATCACGAGCCCGTCGTGGCGAATTTCGGCGCGGCCGCCGTCGATGCGGAGCTCCGCCTCCCGATAACCGACCCGCAGCCGGATCACGCCGTCGAAGTGACTCGTCGCGATCGATTTACTAGAGCCGATGAAGCACGCGCCCGACACGATCATCTCGCGCGTCCATTCGGGCTTCGGCGAACGCAGCCAGAAGGCCTCGCCCAGCGGCAAGCCGACCAGAGCATCGATCGAGTCGAACAACTCGGCACTGCCGTCGGAGAACGCGGCCACGAACTTGCCGTCGGCGGCGAAACTCGATCGAGTTGACGGCGATCGGTTTCGGCGGCGTGTTCTTCCACACCGTGCCGGCGACCCACCTTTGCGCGATAACCGACACCATCTTCCCGCGGCTGCCGCCCATCACGATCGTCGAGCGCTCGGCATTCACGCCCATCGCGTAGACCTCGCTCGGGAACACTTCGCCGCCGGCGAGGTTCTCCAACGACGTGTCGTTCCACGCCTCGAAGAATCCGTCGCTGTAGCCGACGACGATCGCACCGGGCACGAGCGCGCACGCCGTCGCGGAGACCTGGCGATCCGATTTCGGCACGGGCGTCTCGACGATCTTTTGTAACGAGCCCACGTCCCACAGCGCGGCCTTCGCGTCGTAGCCGCAGGTCACGAATCGGTTATCGTGAACCGCAAGACCACGCACGGCGCCGTGGCCGGTGTCGATCGCCTGGCGCAGCTCGCGACCGTCGGCCGATCGGACGTGAAGCATGCCGTTCAACGCGCCGACGAACAGGCCCGTCGTGGACCAGTGGGTCCTAGCAACGTGGGCGCCGAGGTTGTCGAGGTTCGTCAGCGTTCCGTCGACGAAGCTGACGATGACGACGGAGCCATCCTCGCTCCCGATCGCGAGCTCGGGTCGATCCGGGCGACAGCAGATCGACGTGCGCGCGGTCATTCCACGATCCGTGCGGTCGGGAGCTCGGGTTCCTTCTTGTGCTTCATCTTGCCGAACGAGCCGAGCCGCCAGAACACGAATCCGAGGATCACCACGCCGATGATGTTGAGCGCGGCATCGCTCCCGACGACGCCCGCGACACCGTGGTTCTTCTCGAAACGCGAGTCGAAGAAGCCGACGTACGCGATCGCGACGTTGCCGCACGCGTTGAACACCGAGTAGCGCGTGGACGCGGACTTCGATCCCGTGCCGATCGTCTCGAGCACGGTCGCGGTGTACGCCGCGTAGCAGAGCCCGGTGACCAACTGGTAGGTCAGCGCGCCGACGATGAACGTGTTTTCCGTGGGCGACGAGATCGCCATGCCGACGCCGACCACCGCGGTCAGGACGCCCGCGAGCAGGTACATCGCGCGGCGGTTCGTGCGATCGCAGACGTAGCCACCGACGAATGCGCCGAGCGCGGTGAGACCGAGTCCGACGGGACCGGTCACGAACGCGAGCAGATCGGAGACCTTTTCGTCGAGTAATTTGGCCGCCGCCTCCTTCGGCAGCTTCGCCAACTCGATCGCTAGATCGTGCGAGACGTAACTTCTGGCGATACCGCTGAAGTAGTTCACGAGCGCGGCCGTGCCGACAGGCGAGATAAACAACAAGAGCCCCGTGATCCCGGACTTCGTCAGCAGCACGTCGCTGATCTCGTGGAGCAGATTGCCGATCGCCGTGGTCAGGTTATGCGTCGACGTCCGGTGCGGCTCGTCGATCGCGAGCGCGGCCAGCGACGGCAAGATCGTCGTCAGTGCGACGAAGCCGCCGACAAACATGTCGCTGTAGCCATGACCGGCAAAATAGATCGCGGCCGCCGTCACCAACCCGCCGCCGACGAGGTTGCCGGTGTTGTACCAAAATCCTGCTTTACCGCGTTTGTCGTCGGGGAGCAGCGTCGCCATGATCCCGCCGTTCGCCGCACTGATCAGTGCCGCGAAGATCTGCGCGGCAAATCCGAACGCGAGGAACGCATTGCGATTGTCGGGCAACGACATCTGCAGCGCCGCGAACAACGACAACGCAGCCAACACCGACAACAGGATCAGCCAGTACTTGCGACGGGGGCCGAAGTCGACGACCGGCGCGTAGACGAACTGCAACACGCTCGGAATGAACAGCAGCGTGACGAACCAGCCGATCGAATCGAGCTGGAAGCCCGCGCGGTTCGTCAGATACGGCATCAGTCCGCCGGTGAACGTCCCCGCGACTCCATACGGAATGCACGTGAACATGAACAACCACAGGGGTGGCGGACGATGGGAAGGACTCGCATCCATGCGCGAGGCCACACTAACACTGTGGCGACAAAACCACGCGGGCCGACAGGGTTGCCCTGGCAGGATCCTGCCGCACGAGTCATGTGCGCGAGATCATGCTGTGGCGCGGGTGGTGCAAAACCTCGCGCATGACGTCGATCGAAGAGCGCCTCGCCGCGCTCGAGGCCCGCATCGTCAAATTGGAGCCGAAGCGCTTCGCGGTCCACGTGCCGGCGCGCGTCGAACGGCTCGAAGAGCAACTTGGCAAATACTGGCTCAGCCGAATCGGCGTGGTTTCGTTGATCACGGGCGTGGCGTTATTGATCGTCACGTACTTCGCGGAGCTCGGGCCGTTCGTGCGGATCGGGCTCGGCTATGCCGTTGCGGCGGCGGTCGCGTGGACCGGCCTGTGGTTGGCGAAGTCGCGCGAGACGTTCGGGCGGATCGTGTTCGGCGGCGGGCTCGCGATCGCGTACTTCGTCACGTACGCGCTGCACTTCGTGACGGCGTTGCGCGTGATCGATAACCAGATCGTCGGCATCGCGCTCGTCGCCGGTGCGGTGTTCGCGATCGTGGTGATCGCACATCACATGCAATCGGAGACCGTGGCCGGCATCGCGCTGTTCCTCGGGTTGCACACCGGCCTATTGGCGCAAGTGACCTCGTTGCAGCTGATCACGACAACGCTGCTCGCCGCGGGTGCCGCGTTCTTCTTGGCGAAGAACCGCTGGGTGATCGTGCCGTTGTCGACGGTGATCGCGGTCTACTCGACGCACGCGACCGTGATCCACGATGCGACACCCGGCGTGCGGGCGGCGTTCGTGGGGATCGACTTCGCGCTGTTCGCGATCGCGCTGTTGATCGGCCCGAAGTCGGCGCCGCGGCCGCTCGCACTGCTCGGGGCGATGAACTGGATCGGCGCGCTCGTGTTCGGGAGCTGGGCGCTGTGGGATCTACATCTGTTCGTCGCGCTGTGCGTGTATGCGGCGGTGCTCGCGACGATCGCTGCGATCGCGTATCTCCGACGAGAAGCACCGGCGATCGTCGCGCTTCAGATCGCATACGCGATCATCACGCTCGGCCTCGCGATGCCCGTTCGCTTCGACGGCAGCGACCTCGCGACGAGTTGGCTGATCCTGGCGATCGTGCCCGCGGTGATCGCGCGCGTGAGTGATGCGCGGTTCAGCATCCTCGCGATGATGCTCGTCGTCGCGGCGTACAAAGCGAGCCTGCCGATCCAGATTGCCGCCGTCATCGTGATGTTCGCGGTCGAACGCCTGCAACGTGCGGATTCGCCGTATCGCGCGCTCGCCACGCTCGGCGTCGCGGTCGGGCTCGCGCGCTTGGACGTCCCGTATCACGTCGAGGTCCTGGTCGGCAGCGCGTTGCTGTTGTTCGCGCTCGGATTCACCCTGCGCGCGATGGCCTACCGGTGGGCCGGCTTCGCGATGTTGCTGTTCGCCGCCGGTCGGCTCCTCCTCGATGGTGGGCACCGGATCGCGGTGTTCATCGTCGGCGGCCTCGTGATGCTGACCGTCTCGTTCATTTATACGCGTCGCGATGCGACATAGCCGGTTGGCCGGCATCGTTGGCGCATGGAAATCGACTGGACCCAGGTCCGGCAGTTCGCCGTGGATAGCGTGCTGCCCACGGCGATCCGGATCGGCGTGGTCTTTCTCCTGTACGTATCGGGGCGCGCGATCGCGCGGGCGGTCGTTCGGTTGATCGATCGGACGCTCGAACGGCAAAAAGCAGATGTCTCGCTGCGTCGCTTCGTGTGCGACGTCGCGTACTTCGCGATGCTCGCGGCGGTCGTCGTGATCGCGCTCGATACGTTCGGCGTGAAGACGACCGCGCTGGTGGCCGTGTTGGGAGCGGCCGGGCTCGCGATCGGGCTCGCGTTGCAGGGCTCGCTCTCGAACCTCGCCGCCGGTGTGATGCTGATCCTGCTGCGGCCGTTGCGGATCGGCGATCACGTCACGTTCGGCAAGTACACGGGCCGGGTCGAAGCGATCAAGGTGTTCCACACGACGTTGATCACGCCCGACCATCGCCAGATCACGCTGCCGAACTCACAGGTGCTCGCGCAACCGATCGAAAACCTCACCACGCTCGGGCGGCGGCGAATCGATATCGTGGTCTCCGTCGGAGACGTGCCGGTCGATACGCTCGAGCGCGAGCTGGTCAGTGTTGCAATGAGTGATGAGCGGATCGATGCCGAGCCGAAGCCGATCGCCGAGCTCGTCGAGATCAACGATGCCGGTGCGAAGCTGATGCTGCGAGCGTGGACCGCGGCCGAGCTACAGCCGACGGTCACCGTCGCGATGCTCGAACGCCTGCGTACGCAAATGAAAGGCTCGATCCCGAAGTTCAGTGCGCGCGCGGACGGTTAGTATCCATGCATGGTGGATACAGCGACGTGTTCGACGTGTGGGAAACAAATCTCGGGTGCCGGGATCAACTTCAATCCGAGTGGTGCGCCGGTCTGCGACCAATGCATCGGTAATGCGATGGTCCAGGGCGGCAACTTCGAGGGCAAAGAATACGAATTCGATCAGGCCGAGAACGAAACGATCCGCACGCTCGCGGGTCCGATGCGGTTCGTCGGCGTGCTCTCGGTCGTGTTCGGCGTCCTGCAGCTGATCTTCGGGATGGTCGGGATCAGCAAGAACACCGTCGGCGGGCTCGTCACGATCGGCGAAGGCGTCGCGCTCTCGCTGATCGGGTTCTGGCTGACGAGTGCGGCGTCGTCGTTGAAGGAGGTCGTGATGACGGAGGGCAACGACATCGCGAATCTCATGGCCGCGCTGCGCAAGCTGCGGAGCGTCTACACGTTGCAGGCGTGGTTGATGGGGCTCGCGTGCGCGCTCGTCATCCTGCTGATCCTGCTCGTCTTCATTCACTAGACGAATCGTAGTTGTATTTAACCGATTGGTTTGGTAACCATTCGGTTAGATGCCAACCGATGCCCTCAGCCTGACGTTCTCCGCGCTCGCGGATCCGACGCGCCGGGCGATTCTGCAGCGGCTCATGACCGGGCCCGCGAACGTGGGCGAGCTCGCGGCGCCGTTCGACATGAGTGGCCCCGCCGTCTCGAAGCACCTACGCGTGCTCGAGCGGGCGGGCCTCATCAAGCGAGGCCGCGATGCGCAAACCCGCCCGTGCGAGCTCGATGCCGCGCCCCTAAAACACGTGTTCGTCTGGACCGAGGCCTATCGCGCGTTTTGGGACGCCAGCTTCGATCGCCTCGATTCCTACCTTCAACAACTTCAGGAGCCCCGCCGTGCCCGACGCAAGAAGCGATAGCGACCTCATTAGTGATCGTGAATTCCCGGCCCCGCCCGAGCTCGTGTTCGAGTGCTGGACCAAGGCCGAGCACTTCGCGAAGTGGTTCGGGCCGCATGGCTTCGAGATGCCGTTCTGCGAGATCGATGCGCGGCCCGGCGGCGCGATCCGGTTCCAGCACAAGTTCAAGGACATGATCGTCTCGATCGAAGGCGTGTTCGACGAGATCGTGCGGCCGTCGCGCGTGCGCTTCACGTTTAGCTTCGTCGAACCGCCGCCGCAGGTTTCCGGACTGGCCGGCCGGCTCGCATATCGTGATGACGGTCGAGCTCGAGCCATCGCCGCGCGGCACGCGGATGCGGGTTCGCCAGCACATGCTGGAGGAGCGGCTCGAAAACCTTCCCGTCATCAAGCGTCATCGCGAGATGGCGGCGGAAGGTCAGCGCCAAGTCGACGAGCGGCTTGTCGACTATCTCGGTCAACTCCGCCGTTAGAACGGAACTGCCCACATCAAAGAGCAACCTCGGACACCAGAATCCCAACGAGGTCAGTCGTCCCCACATTACGGATCGAACAGTTAGCGCAAGCGACGCGCGGCACGGCGGTTGCTGTATGGCTACTCGTCCAGCCAGATGCAGCTCGCGCCCTTCGCCACGCGAAGCGCGCTGGCTGGACATGTTCACTTCCGAAAGAGGTCGACGATGAAATCTCCTTTTGCCAAACGTGATGAAGAACGTGATGTCAGCCGCCGTGCATTGATCAAATGGACCGTTGCCGCCGGCGCTGCACTCGGCGTGTCACGCGGCAAGATCATGGACATCCTCGAACGCACGGCTGGTAAAGAGACCGCGTTTCAGGCCGCCGAAAGCGCATCCGCGCGCTCGGTCCACCTCGTCGCCGCAGCGGGTGGGTTGTCGTGGTTCACGCTGCTGTTCCCGCAACCGAAGATCGGTGCCGCGAACAACGCGAACTTCAGCTACCACAAGCCCGGTCAGGGCATGACGATCACGACGACCGACAAGCCCTACTTCATCGGTCCGGACACGCCGTTCGCGACGCTCTCGTCGGAATTGCAGATGACCGGCTTCGTGTGTGGTAGCGCGAACGCGCACGTCACCACGCCGAACCCGGATAACTCGGTCTCGGGCTTGGGCACGAACAACCTGTTCGCGTTCGCGACGGCACTGCAGTCGAGCTCGCCCTCGGTGATTCCCGCGATCGCGATCAACGGCGTCGCGATCGGCGCGGCACAAGGATCGGCGCAAGCTGCGAACGTCGGTAAGTCGGCGGACGTCACGGGCCTATTCAACAGCGCGGCTTCTCGCCAGGGTGGCCTGTTGTACAAATCCAAAGATGCCGCCGCCTACGGCATCGCGTACTCGGCGTTCGCGCAGCTCAATCGCGCGGCGAATCGGTCGACGACGAAGATCGGTTACACGACCTCGATCAATGCCGCCGGCCTGCTCGGTACGAACCTCGCCGCGCAGCTACAGATTACGGATGCCGACAAGACGCGCTACGGCGTCGGCACGGGCACGCCGAACAACGTCAACGAGATCGCGGAAGGCTTGATCGTGGCCGTGAAGGCATTCCGCATGGGCCTCACGAACGCGATCGTGATGCCGGCCATGAACGACGACCCGCACACCGCGTTCGCCGATGGCCGCGTCAACACGGTGCCGGCGCAGCTGAAGAAGATCTTCGACGCGTTCATGGGTGACCTGACGTCGACGACCGACTCGGTCACGAACGAATCGCTCGCGACCGACACGGTGATCACGATCTCGGGTGACACCACGAAGGACGCGCTCAGCCACGCCGGCGGCAACTGGGCCGACGGCACGACGCAGGGTTGCAACCAAGTGATGGTCTATTCGGCCGGCCACCTGAAGTCCGGGTGGTTCGGTGGGATCAACACGAACGGATCGGTGACCGGCTTCGACCCACAAGGGAACGACGCCACCTACAACGCGACCCAGACCGCGAAGTACGCGCTGGCCTCGATCGCGTACGCGGTCGCGAAGGGTGATGAACGCGCGATCAGTCCCTTCGCGAACGGCTTGGGGATTTCAGGCACGTTCGGTCGGCCGAAACAGCTCTAGATCCGCGGTATCCTGCATGCGGGGCGCATGCACAAGGTTCATGCTGGGTACACGCTGCTGTTGCGTGTGAAGTCAGGTCGTGCAGATGACCTGAAGCAGTGGCTCTCGACCGCGAAGATTCCATTCGATCAGTCGCGAACCACGCACTTCGCGACGATCACGCTCTTGCCGCGGCAGCCGTATCGGGATGAGCACTTACCCGCGACGCTGTTGTTCGCGACGAGTTTTTGCGGTCCGGTCGAAGATCACGTACGCGATCTGCTCGCCACGATCACGCCGCAGATGATCGAGCTGTTCGAGCACTGCGAAAACTTCGATCCGATCGAGCTCGAACAATTTCTCGTCGAGAATCGCCACGACGACTTGTTCTATTCGGGCATGCATCACGTCACGCGCGAGGATGTCGTGCGCGATGCGAAGCTGCGCGAAGCGTTACAGGTCTATCTCGACGAGACACCGCTGCCGAAAGATCCGGTCGCAGCTCGCACACAGATCGTCGAGTACGTGCGCGCGAGTCCCGATCTGAAATGGGCATTCGACGTCCCACCGATCGACAAGGTGCACGAATGGCTGGCGATGCATCAGCGCGAGATCGAGGTCGTCGCGATCGTGGCGATCGCCGCGGTTTCCATGTTCGTGTTCGGCGCCCTGTGGGCGAAGATCGTGGTCGCGACGGTCGTAGCGATTGGAATGGTGTTGGCGGTCAACGTGCTGCGCGCCGAGCGCGAACAGACGTACGTGTCGTCCCGTCAGCCCGACGAGGTCGTCGCCACGCTCGCCGCGACGCAGTTGCGCCCCGTGATCAACGAATTCGTGATCTCGGGTCCGATCAAAGAAGAAGGCGTGTTGCGACCGCTGTTCCTTCGCTTCGCGTTGTGGGGAATCAAGGCGAAGGTCGAAGGCTTGTATTTCTGGAAGCCGATGTCGATCCCGACGGTCGCCACCGCACGGTGGATCGCCGCCGACGAAGGCCGCCGCCTGGTGTTCATCTCGAACTACACGAACGCGGCGGACTCCTACGTGCGCGACTTCATCGACACGTTGAGCGGCGCGCAGAGCATCAACATCACGTTCGGGTTCGGGCGCGGCTACCCGAAGACGAAGTGGATCCAGAACAGCGGCGCGATCGATAACCCGAACGCGTTCAGCTACGTCGTGACCGAGCACCAAAGCGCCGCCGCGTATTGGTTCGGTCCGTACGACAATCTCAGCGTCGACAACATCCGGATCAATCGCGAGATCCGCGAAGGTCTCTCGGGTGACAAGACTCCCGAGGAAGCACGTACGTGGTTGCACCTCCTATGATGCTCGAAGCCGATCAAATTCAAGGCCTTGTCGTTCGCGGCTATGGCGAGCTCCACGAAGCGTGGTTCTTGCTGCTCCACGTTCGGGATCGACAGCGCGCGCTCCAGTACCTCGCGGGCGTGGCGAATCGAGTGAACCGCGCCGATCAACATCCCGATGGCGCCGCGCTCCAGATCGCGTTCACCGCACGCGGGCTGCAAGAGCTAGCGGTTCCCGACGAGATCTTGTGCTCGTTCTCGCGCGAGTTTGTCGAAGGCATGGATGTCGAAACCCGCGCGCGTGGCTTGGGCGATATCGGCGTCAACCAGCCGAGCGCGTGGCGTTGGGGGCAACGTACAGGTCGACAGTTCCCGCCGATTCCCGGCGACGATGCCGTGCACGCATTGCTGATGATCTACGGGCACGAAGATGCGATCGGCGATCAGATCGCCGACGAGCTCGCACGACTCACCGGCGCATTTGCAGTCCTCCATCAACAGGACACCGTCTATCTGCCGGATCACAAGGAGCACTTCGGCTGGCGTGATGGCTTGTCGATGCCGCAGATCGAAAACGTCCCGAAGACCGGACAGCACCAGCATCGCGATAAACCCACGTGGACACCGCCTCTCCCGGCGGGCGAGTTCGTGCTCGGTTACGAGAACGAATACAAATGTCTGACCGAGGTTCCGACGGACATCGGCAAGAACGGCACGTACCTGGTCTATCGCCAGTACACGCAGGACGTGCCCGAGCTGTGGCGCTATCTCGAACGCCACGAGGGCGTCGCGCTCGGTGCGAAGATGGTCGGGCGCTGGCCGAACGGTGCGCCGATCATCAGCGCCGATCACGACGATCCCACGCTCTCGACGCACAACGAGTTCGTCTACAAGAAGCCAGATCCGGTCGGCCTCGCCTGCCCGATCGGCGCGCACATTCGCCGTGCAAACCCACGCGACGATCTGGCGAGCGATCGCGACGACGAAGACTCGACGGCGATGGTGCGAAAGCA
Organism: Kofleriaceae bacterium; assembly: GCA_047600425.1. Taxonomy (GTDB): domain Bacteria; phylum Myxococcota_A; class Polyangia; order Haliangiales; family Haliangiaceae; genus JABFXX01. The sequence continues at coordinate 2,783,372 of JASGLC010000001.1, forward strand.
TCAGATGATTCGTCGCGGTCGCCCGTACGGCCCGCCGATCTCGCGCGCGATGGATGTTCGAGAGCTCGCCCATTCGCACGACGACGGCATCGAACGCGGCCTGCACTTCATCTGTCTCGTCGGCGATATCAACCGCCAGTTCGAAGTGGTCCAGCGCAACTGGATCCACTCCGCCAACTTTCACGGCTTGTTCAAAGACGGAGACCCGATCTCCGCCGTGCGTCAGACCGCGGACAATCCGAACAACGAATTCACGGTCCCTGCGGATCCGGTTCGTAAAAAATACAAAACGCTTCCGCAATTCACGCAGCTCGTCGGCGGTGCGTACTTCTTCTTGCCGAGTATCGCCGCGTTGCGCGTTATCGCACGGGCGCCAGCATCATCGTCATCCTCGACGGGTTCTGGATCTTCTGACCCGTCATCCACGCATCTGCCGCCGCAATAGCCGCCGCGTCTTCGCGCAATTCACCGAGGCGTCGACGCGCGGCCGCGGCATGCAACGCGAGGTCGACGGTGTCGAACAACTTCGCTGCCTTCTCGTACAGCCCGATCGCAGCCGTACGATCACTTCGCGCCTTCGCGATGCCCGCTTGGATCAGTATCGCGAGGGGCTCGGACCACGCGAGCTGCTCTTTCAGCACGCGCTTGGCATCCGCTTCGGCGACATCGAGCTCGTTCACGAGGATCGCAGCACGCGCGCGAAGATCGTACATGTACGTGCGCCCGAACGAGACGCGTAGCAGCAGCGAGCCGACCAGCTCTTTCCACTCGCTCTGGATCCGCTCGTACGCTTTCGGATCGCCTTCGTACAGATCGATCGAGGCGATCGCACGCAACGCGTAGAAGTGCTGGACGTGAAAGCGCTGCGGCGACCAGCGATCGAGCGCGTGTGCGATCTCGTCGCGCGCGAGCACCGGATCGTCCGCGGCCAACCGCACGAACGGGTGCGCGGCGGTTCGCATCGTCGTCGACAAATAGAGATTTCCGCGCTCTTCACCATCACGGATCGATTGATCGGTGAACGCCGCCGTCTCGACGAGCCGCCCGAGCCACACGAGCGATTCGGCGATCCACTGATACATCAGGTTGAACTCGGCGTATTCGGCAACGCCGCTCTGCCGCGCGAACGCCTGCGCCGCCTGACACACCGAGAGCGCCTTCGCGTAGTTTCCTTTGAGGAACTCCGCGGTGCCACGCCCGGCCGCGATCAACGCCGGCAGGTGCGGGTTGTCGACGCGCGTGCTGAGCTCCTGCGCGAGATCGAGCAGCTCGTCGCCCGCGGCGAGATGCCGGCCACCGCCGAGCGCGCGATAACCGGCTTCCGTCACGAGCGTGCGCGCGATCCGATAGCGTTCACCCGCAGCTAACGCGTAGCGCAACGTGCGCGCTTGAAACGACGCGCCGCGAATGTTGTCGATCGGCGCGAGCGTGGTGGCCGCGTAGTACTGCACGTCGATCCGCGACAGCACCTCGCGCGCGACCTGGCTCTCGTCGAGCTCCTTGAACCGCATCCCGCGCATCGCGATCAACGCGCGCTGTCCGATCACCGACATCAACGCGCGCCGCGAGGTCTTCGGATATGCCACGCCTTGCGATGCGAGCACGTCGCGCAATTCCGTGATGCCTTGATCGAACTGCCCGGCGTTCAACAACGCCTGGATCGCGCGGCCTCGCAGATCGAGCGCTTCCGCGACGGGAGCTCCATGCGCGGCGGCGAGCAACGCGTGTCCCGCTTCCGCACCACGGCCGGCCTTCGCGAGCGCACCGCCGAGTGCGATCTGCAGCGCGCGGATGTTCGGTCCCGCGGGCGCCAGATCGATCGCCATCTGATACAGCCGTGCCGCGCGATCGAACGCGACTGCACGACCTGCCGCGGCCGCCGCATCGACCGCATACGACGCCGCCTTCTCGGTATCACCCGCGCCGGCGAAGTGAACCGCGAGCGTTTCGTTGTCCGCACGACCCGATGCCTCGAGCGCGCGCGACAGATCGCGGTGCAACGCCTTGCGCCGATCCGCGTCGAGCTCCTGCAGCACCGTGTCACGCACGCGATCGTGATAGGTCTCGATCCGATCGAGCTTGCGCGCGCCACCCGTGCTCGCGAAGTTCTGCGTGCGCAGCTGCGCCGCGACTTGTGCGAAGTCTCCGACGGCAATGTTCGCCGCATGCGCGACAGTCTCTTGATCGAGCGGCGCGCCGGCGAGCGACAGCAGCTCCAACACGCGCCGCGGTTTTGGATCCAAGCGTCCGAGCCGATTGCCGAGCGCATCTTCCAGCGAGAGCTCGAGCGACACGTCCGCGCCGCGCGTGGCCGCGAACCGCACGAGCTCGTCGACGAATAGCGGATGACCGTTCGCTTCGCGCAGGATCTCGTCCGCGCGATCGAGCGGCACGCCACTACGCGCGATCAGCGAGTGAACGAGCTCGGCCGTCGCGGTTTCCGAGAGCTTGCCGATCGGCAGATGCCGGATCTCGCCCGGCAGCGCGTCGAGCCGCGCGCGGATATCGCCCTCGCCTGCTTCGCGCCAGCTCGCCAAAAACAACAGCGACGGCGAATCCGGCGGCCGCAACACCTCCGAGAGCATCGCGAGGCTATCGGCATCCGCCCACTGCAGATCGTCGATCCACATGATCACCTTGCGGCGATCGCACAACCGCACGAGCAGCTCGCGCAGGGCCGCGAACAACCGCGTGCGTTGCTCGGTCTCGTCGAGGATCGTGTGGCGCGGGCCATCCGCGAATACTTCGATCCGCGACAGCACCGGGAACACCTTCAACAGCACGTCCGCCCACTGCGGCATGATCGCGGCCGCATCGGGCTGGGTCATGCGTTGGACGTAACTCGCGAGCTCGTCGACGATGTTATCGAGCGCCTTGTACGGCACGGCCTCGCGTTCGTAACAACGACCGGCGAGCACCACCACGCTCTCGTCGGCCGAGAATCGCCGCGTGAACGCACGCACGAGCGCGCTCTTGCCGATTCCGGACTCGCCCTGCAGATACACCGTGACCTGGCGGCGCTCGCGAACATCGGCGAACGCTCGATCCAGCATCGCCAGCTCCGCTTCGCGCCCGACGAACAACTGGCTGTGCGAGCGCGTCGAAATCTCTTCGAGGTTGCCCGCGCCGAGCAAGCGCAAGATCACGTGCGCGCTCGGCCGCTTTCCCGGATCGAAGCGCAGGAGCTCGAGGCAGAGCTCGTCGAGATCCGCCGGCACACCCGAACGCAGCGCCGACGGCCGCTTCGGCGTGGCCTTCTGCTTCTGCATCAGCACCATCATGCTCGGCCCGACAAACGGCGGCGCCCCGACGAGCGCCTCGTACAACAACACGCCGAAGCTGTACCAATCTGCTTCCGGCCCGACGCGCCCGCCGAGCGATTGCTCCGGCGCCATGTACAGCACCGTGCCGACGACGTTATCGCTTGCCTCGTAGCCACTCGGATCGACGTCCGTCGCGAGCCCGAAATCCAAGATCACGACGCGCTCGTCGTGCGTGACCATGATGTTCGAGGGCTTCACGTCGCGATGGATCTTGCCGGCGCGATGCAACGCGTAGAGGCCACGCGCGAGCTGCGCCATCCCGTTGCGGAGCCGGCGCTCGTCGAAGAACCGCGACGAATCGAGGATCGGCTCGTCATGACTCGGCGGTGGCAGCACCGGCATGTCCTTGTTGATCGCGTCGAGCGTGCTCGCGTCGTACGCACTGCGACCGTCGGGACTATCGATCGGCCGTGGCCGCACGTACTCCAAGAAATCGACGCCGTGGACCAGCTCCATCGTGAAGAACCACGTGCGGTCCTCTTTGATCAGCTCGCCGAGCTGCACGAGGTTCGGATGCTGGACATCCTGCAACGCGCGAAACTCTTGCTTGAGCCGCAGGATGCTCTCGCCATCGCGAACCTTCAGCGTCTTCAGCGCGACGTTGACGTTCTTCTCGCGATCGAACGCCTCGTAGACCACGCCCATGCCACCCGCACCGATCCGCCGGAGCACCTGGAAGCGATCCGTACCGACGAAATCGTCGGGTGCAACCGATGGCGCCTTCGTTCGCATAGCTCAGCCGCGGATCATCAACTTCGCTGCGAGCTTACTCGCACGTTGAAAGGCTTTCGGCGCGAGCCGCTTCAACCGCCACGACAGCTTGATGTCGAATTGTGGTGCGATGTGCAAGGTCCCCGCGGCCGCGCCCTCGAGCGCCGCGCGCGCGACCTGTTCCGCCGTCCAGCCACCTTGCGAGACCAACCGCATCGCCGCGCGATGGAGCTTCTCGTTCGTCGACGTGCGCGGCGAGGTCGTCAGGTTCGTGGGGAAGAAGCTCGGGCACAGCACGCTCACGCCGACGCCATCGCTCGACAGATCCGCATACATCGTCTCCGATAGCGCGACGACCGCGGCCTTCGTCATGTTGTACGGCGCCATCGTGGGCATCGCGATCAGGCCCGCGGCCGAGGCGACGTTCAAGATGTGACCGTGCTTCTGCGCGCGCAATTTCGGCGCGAACACGTGGCAGCCGTGGATGACACCCCACACGTTCACGTCGATCACCCAGCGCCAGTCTTCGATCGGGACTTCCCCGACCTGGCCGACGACGGCGACGCCCGCGTTGTTGACGACGAAGTCGACGCCGCCGATCAAACGCTCTGTTTCACCAGCGAGATGTTGGACGGCCGCGAGATCGGCGACGTCGCACTGCACCGCGTGCACGCGATCACCGCACCGTTTTGCCACACGCTGCGCATTCGCGAGATCGATATCGGCAGCGACGATCTTCGCGCCACGCTTCGCCAATTCTTCGCACAACGCTGCACCTAGGCCACTGCCGGCGCCCGTGATCACGACGCGTTCCATCACGCACGCAGGGTATCAGGTGCTACCTCCAAGCTGCGACCCGTACGTCGCGGTCAGATAGCGAGTGCTGATCGCGAAACCGGACATGACTCCCGAACGATGCCTATGGTCCTGCCCATGCACGCTCGTATTTGGGGAGCTTTTCTTGTTTCGTTCGGCGCGATCGGCTGCGGCAACAGTAACGATTCAGCGACGCCAGATTCGAGCGTGCAGGTCGATGCGGCACCGGATGCGGCTCAGATTCCGACCGGCTTCGTCGCGATCCCGCTGACCGCCGATGGTGGTGGCTACACCGCGAAGATGTCGATCGGCGGCCAGCCGTTCGACGTGCTCGTCGATACCGGCTCGAGCTCGACCGGCGTGGCATCGGCGACCTGCACGAACTGCAACACGCATCCGGCCTACACGCCCGGCACCGGCGCGACGGACATGCACTTCACCGCGAACAGCCAGTACGGCAGCGGTTCGTGGAAGGGCGAGATCTACGAAGACGCCGCCGCGATGGCCACGTTCCCCGGCGTGCCACTCGACTTCGCCGCGATCACGAGCCAGACGCAATTTTTCCAAGGCGGGTTCCAAGGCATCCTCGGCCTCGGCCCCGATGGCCTGCTGCTCCAGCACACGACCTCGTACATCTCGAAGCTGTTCGCATCGGGCGTGACCGGTCAACTCGCGTTCCAGATGTGCCCGGATGGCGGCACGATGTGGCTCGGCGGCTACGACCAGACGAAGGCCGCGGCGCCGGTCGCGTTCACGGCGCAGAACACGTCGATCCCGTACTACATCGTCGGTGTCGGCAGCGCGCAGGTGTCCGGATCGTCGATGCTGACGAGCGCGGACTTCGGTCCGACGATCATCGATACCGGTACTACGTTGACGTACGTGCCGGCCGCCGTCGTCACCTCGGTCGCAACGAGCGTGTCGTCGTCGGCGAACTACAGCTCGGTGTTCGGAAGCCAGAGCTTCACCGGTGGCGCGTGCGACTCGGGCAGCCTCACCACGTCGATGACGGCCGCGCAGATCGATGCCGCGCTGCCGCCGCTCCAGCTGACGTTCGCTGGTGGCACGTCGGCGATCTCGATCCCGGCGACGCAGAGCTACCTCGCGAACTTCGGCGGTGGCCAGTGGTGCTTCACGTTCAGCGATAGCAGCCAGCTGTTCGGCGGCCAGAAGGTCTCGCTGTTCGGCAACACGCTGCTCGGCGGCATGATCACGGTGTTCGACATCACGAACAAGCAGATCGGCTTCGCGCTCCAGAAGGGCTGCAACGAAGCGCAGCGGACCGAGCGTCTCGTCGTGCGCCAGCCGCCGCCGATGCGCGTGCCGCTCACGCAGCTCACGGAGTAGTGCCGAGCGATACGTACGCTTCGTCGCGCATGATGATGTAGGGCCGATCGTCGAACGTGAAGCTCTTGCCGTCGAAGCGCACGATCTGGACGAGCCCCATGCCGTAGCCCATCGGGCCTTGGCGGTAGTAGTGGACGCCGAATTGATACGGGCCCGCGTCGGCGGCACCGGTCACTTCGAAGCACTCCGGGCCGTAGCCGGTCGTGATGTCGGCGTAGAGCTCGCCGCCCGAATCGAGCGGTAGGTGGCCGTACCAGGCGTGGTTGCCGCGCACGTCGCGAATGTGGAGGTCGACGTCGTTCGCGTCGGTCTCCCAATACAGGATCGCGCGGAGCGAGCGGTCGTGGACGATCTCGATGTCGTGCTTCGCGAGGCGCTTGTCGATCGCCTTGGCATCGCCACCATGTGCGATCGCGGCGGCGGCGATCATGCCAGCGTCTCGGCGGAGCACGCGGTCGGCGCCGCGATAGCGATCGTCGGGATGTTTCTGCTCGACACCGCGAAGGATCGCGTCGAGCGCACCGGCGTAGTCACCGGCACGAACGAGCGCGTACGCGAGCAAGCGATGGCCGGTCAGGTGATCGGGACGATCGGCTTCGGCGCGACGATAGGTATCGATCGCGAGCCAGCGCGCGCTATCGCCGATCCGTTCGAGGCGTTCGCCCGCGAAGCGCCGGTAGTCGGCGCGCGACGGATAGAGATCGATCAACGAGCCGTAGACGCGCGCGGCTTCGGCGGTGTCCTTGCGCGCTTCGAGCGCTTCACCGAGGGCGATGATCGCGAGCACGTCGGTCGGTTGTTCGAGGCGCCAGGCGCGGGCATACGCGAGCGCATCGGCATCGCGGACGTGCGCCATCACGTGCGCGAGCTTGCCGTGCAGTGCGGAGACCGCGGGATCGAAGCGCGGCATCGTGTCGATCGGTTGTTGCGGCGGCGCAGCAGGTGCATCGTAGGGCGCGGCCGGCGCGGGGTTCGAGACAGCCGCGGATTCGGGCACCACGATTTGCGGCGGTGTCGGTACGGCGGGAACCGGCACGACGATCTCGGTCGCTGGCATCGGGCTCGTGAGGAGCTCGCGCGCGACCTGCAGCGACGACTTCGACGCCGGCGGTGCGTCGGCCGGATCCGGCGGCGTGTTCTCCGATCGGAACGTGAACGGATAGTTGACGACCACGTGACCGTCATCCACCGCCGGGAACTCCATGGCTTCGATCACGCCCTTCACGCAGGCCGCCACCACGTCGTCGAAGCCCGTCGCCGTGACATTCGACGTGTGACCGTCCGGGTCGATCATGAAGCGCGTCTGCACCGTCCCGTAGAGGTGCGGTCGCGAGAGCAATTCGTGCTCGTAGCAATACGTGATCTTCTCGGTGTAGCGATGGACGTAGCGCCGGATGAAGTTCTTGTCGAGCGAGCCCATCACCATCGGCTGGCCGATCCGGATCGTCGGCACGCTCGCCATCCGCGATCGCAACATCCCGCGTCCCGATCCGAACGACGCGTAGCCTCCACCCATGCCGACCGACGACGCCTCGCGCAGCGACTGGTAGTCGCCGTAGCCCGGCTTGCTCTTGCCCGGCGTGCGGTCCTTCGACGCGACGAACGTGCGATGCAGTTGCTCGAGCCCGCCCTTTCCGACGACGAGCACGTCTGCGAGTGCCTTGCGATCGATCCCGTACTTCGCGTATTCGCGATCGCTATCGAGGATCAGCATCGTCGCCTGCGACGACACCACGCGCGACGCGACCGACCGCGTCTCGATCTTCTTCTCGATCTCTTTTTGCAACGCATCGGTCGCCGCGCCTTCGAGTGCCGTCTCGAGCTCCGAGATTTCGGCGCCGGTCGCCGCACGCTCGACGAGCGCCGGGGTTCCGGACGTCACGTTCACGCTCGCTATCGCCCCGCCGATCGTCGCCGCGAACGTCGTCTGCGGTTGGACGCGCGCGTAGACCATCACTTGCGTCCCCGCGCGCACCGACGGGATCACGTGCGGGTAGTACCAGGTCGCATTCGCCACCTCGACGGGGACATCGATCCTCACGTGCTCGCCGAGACCTTGTTCGATCGTCGCGAGCGATTGATCGAAGTCGAACACGTCGCCCGCGTGCTCGCCCGCACGGACGATCGATCGCGCCATCTTGTCGTCGCGAATGCCGCCCGCGAGCAGCACGTCGACGCGCGCCGGCATCGCGTGCGTCCACGTATCGTACAGCGGCACCGCTTCCTGGCCCGCGGTCACCACGCCATCCGTGATGATCGCGATGCGCGTCTTCGGCTTCACCACCGCCACGGCACGCTCGAGATCCGAGGCTCCGTTCGCGCCACGCTGGACCAACGCCGCTTCATCCGTGAAGCCCGCCGCCGGGCCCTTGTAGATCTGCGCCGTGTCCTGATCGAACGCATCGATCTCGACGACGAGCTGGGGATACGCGACCGCGAGCTCTTGCACGAGCTGTTTCACGCGCGCCGCATACCTCGTAAAGCCAGGCGCACGCGATGCACTCGTGTCGACGAGCAACGTCAGCTCCTGGAGTGGATCCGCGGCCACACCGCCGACGGGCTGGACCGGAAACGCCGCCGCGACCACACCATCGCTCGCGATCGCCGACGACGTCGCGACATCGACCCAGAAGTCCCGATCGGGTTGCCACGCCGCCTGATGCAGTGCTTCGTGCTTCGCGCCCGCCTGCAGCGTGACGTCGACCTTCCCGATCGCCGGCAGTCCGCGCAACGGCAACATGTAGCCGACCCCGGTGAGCTCTTGGCTATACGAGATGATCAGCTCCTTCTCGCCGTTCGCCGGAATCGGAAACACGCGCGCCGTGAACTGATTGCCCGCGCCCTTCTCGAAGATCGCCGGGTCGATGTTCGCGTGAATCGCATCGTCGTACGCCCGCCGTGCGAGCGCGGTCGGTACGACCTCGGCTTCCTTATAATGATCGTCTTCGAACATCGCGAACCGCGACACCGCCGCGTGATCGGGCAACGCGATCGCGAACGTGCCTTCACGCACGCGATCCTCGGGATTGCGAAACGTCAGATGCAGCTCGGTAAACGCGAGCGGTCCCTCGACGACCGCCCGCGCATCGACATGCTTCAGCTCGAGCCCACTGCCATCGGACGCGGTCAACGACCACGGCGCGATCGGCTCGCGCCCCGGTGCCAGGCGAGGCGCCGGCGGCTTCATCGTGATCGGCGTGGGTGGCGGCGGCGGCGCGACCTCCGGATCGTGATGCGACGAACAAGCCACGACGAGCGCGAGCCAGGCGCGTTTCATGCTCTACGGACACGTCGTCGCCGGCTGAAGTTCCACGGAACCGCGGTGCCGCGCGCGTTGTCAGAGTAAGGTCCGGGCATGGTTCCGTCTCGCCAGGACATCGCGGCTACCGAGCCGGTGATCCGTCCGTACATCCGTCGCACGCCGGTGATCGAGGTCGATGCACGCGACTTCGGTCTGCCCGCGGCAACGCTCGTGTTGAAGCTCGAGCTGATGCAGCAGGCCGGCTCGTTCAAGGCCCGCGGTGCGTTCGCGAACATGTTGCTGCGCGAGATTCCGCCCGCGGGCATCGTCGCGGCATCGGGTGGCAATCACGGCGCAGCGGTCGCGCATGCCGCGCACGTGCTCGGGATTCCGGCGCGGATCTACGTGCCCACGATCTCGTCACAGGCGAAGGTCGACCGAATTCGCGCATCCGGTGCGCACCTCGTCCAGGTCGGCGAAAGATATGCGGACGCGCTCGCGGCGGCGAACGAGTACGTGGCGCAGTCGGGAGCGTTGTCGATCCACGCGTTCGACCAGCTCGAGACGTTGAAAGGTGCCGGCACGCTCGGCCTCGAGCTCGAGCAACAGGCCGACAAGCTCGATGCGGTGCTCGCGTCCGTCGGTGGTGGTGGCCTCATCGGTGGCATCGCCGCGTGGTTCGAAGATCGCGTGCGCGTGGTTGGCGTCGAGCCCGAGCTCGCCCCCACGCTCGCGCATGCGCTCGCCGCCGGGCATCCGGTCGATGCACCTGCTGGTGGAATCGCCGCGGACTCGCTCGCTCCAAAGCGCATCGGCGAGCTCGTGTTTCCGATCGCGCAGCGCTACATCACGTCATTACTTGTCGACGACGATGCGATCGCCGCGGCGCAACAGGCACTGTGGTCGGTGCTTCGCCTAGCCGTCGAGCCCGGCGGCGCTGCAGCTTTTGCAGCCGTACTGTCCAAGCGATTTCCACTGAGCAAAGGACAACGGATCGCGGTGGTGTTGAGCGGCGGAAATCGATCGATCGGCTAGCAGAGTAGGTCGGCACCCTGGGTGCGCGTTCACGCACGATCGAAAGGTACGACTTCGGAGCAGACGGTCGGCCAAACCGTCAAAACCACCAACGCTCCCGTCGAGCGATCATGGCTCGAACGAGGGTTAGCTCCGGCACGCGATCTGCTTAATCGCGCGTTGTGGGGGCGTATGAGGTGGGCGGGTTATTGGGACGTGGAGGCATGGGCGAGGTTCGCATCGCCCGCCACACGTCAGGGCGGATCGTCGCGATCAAGCGTGTCCGAAAGACGCTGTCTCTAGATCCGCTGTTGTGCGAGCGGCTCACCGAGGAAGCGGAAGTCCTACGCAAGATCGACCATCCCAACGTGGTCAACGTGCTCGAGGGCGGCACCGACGAGGATGGCAAGCCGTACCTCGTCATGGAGCGCGCGTACGGGATGGAGCTCGACGTCATGCTCCACAAGTGCGGGCCGATGCCGCGCGACAGAGTCACCGCGATCGCATCGCAGCTGTTCGATGGCTTGATCGCGATCCACGACGCGGGCGTGATCCACGCGGATCTGAAGGCCAGCAACATCCTGGTCGACGAGCTCGATCGCGTGACGATCATCGACTTCGGTCTCGCGCGCGCGGCCACCGCCGAACAGCACGAGATCCTCGGCGGCACGCCGGCGTACATGGCGCCCGAAGTGCTGAGCGGTGGCGTGCCGACGATCCAATCGGATCTGTTCTCGGTCGGCGTCATCATCTACGAGCTCCTCACCGGAACGCCGCCGCTGCAACGCCGGTTGCCGGCGATGGTGATCTTGAACCTCCGGCTGCACGCGCCGACCGAGTTGCCGTCGATGCGCGCGCCGCACCTACGAATCACGCCGGCGCTCGATGCCGTGCTCGCACGCGCGTTGGATCGCGATCCGGCGCAGCGGTTCCAGAGTGCACGTGAATTCGGCGATGCGTTGAACGAAGCGCTCGCCGGATGGGACTCGTTCGATGACGAAGATGCGCCGACGTTGCACAAGATCACGACGACGCGGATCCCGATCGCGGTCGAGACCGAAGTCCTGCAGCCCGCGACGCAGCCGCTCGTCACCACGACGGACGAGGTGATCACGCGATCGCTCGACACCGCATCGGCACTCGTCGCGGAACGCGAGATTCGCGCGGCGGTGAAGGTGCTCGAAGCGACGATGGCAACGCTCGCGCCGACCGATCTATCGCAGATGATCGCGCCCGAGGTGTGGCGGATCCAGACGGTGCTCGCCGCGCTGTATCAAAGCCTCGGCATGAAGGACCACGCGCTGCGCCACGCGCGAGTCGCGATCCAGAATGCGGCCCGGACGAACGATGCGCTCGCGAAGTCGCGGACGCGCGCGGTGATGCGGCAGGTCCAGGCCGATCAGGGCCGGATCGCACGCGGTAGCCGGCAAGCGCCGATGCATTCGAAGAAGCGGTGACATACTAGCTGGGTGGAGCTGCTCGATCGGATCCAGACGCTCGCCGCGATCGAAGCGTTCGATCGCGATGCCTATGCCCAGCAGCTCGCCGCGGAGTTCGGTCCCGCCTCGACGATCCAGGCGCTCGAACAGCGCGATGCCGAGCTCGTGCGAACGCTCGGCGAGATCGAGGACGTGACCGCGCGCGTGATGCGGATCCGGCTCGAGCATGTCGCGAACGAGATGCCGGTGCAGACCCGGCGGGTGTTCGCGTCGACGATCGCGAGCTACGCGGACAAGCTCGAGACGCTCGAGGATCGCGTTCGCAGCACGCGCGTGTCCGAAGCCGTGATCGCGGCGGTGATGACGGCGGCGGCAGCATCGCTCGAGCTGCGCGATGCATTGCGCACGAGCGCGTTGACGCTGATCCAGAACCTCGCGCAGGCGGCGATTCCGGACGCGGATCGCAACGCGCGCGATGTCCAACTCGACGAAGCGCAGCGCAAGAAGTGGAGTCAGGTGCGGCGCGATCTAGAGGTGCTCGCGGTCGACCCGGATCGGATTCGCGTGGCGACCATGGCGAAGCGCATCGCGGCCTGGCCCGAACAGCTCGACGAGCCGCCGGAAAAACCGGACGTCACGTTCGCGGACATGATCGAGCTCGACTAGAGTCCAGACCGAGCGAAGCCCGACGGCGCGCGGAGGCGCGGCGGCGGAGTGCGGAGCGAGGGATGGACGGAATTAAATGGTTAGGGGCTGTCCCTGTGAGACGCGAGCGTAGCGCGAGCGCCGCATAGGGACAGCCCCTAACGCAAGTGACCGATCGCGATTTCGGTGTGGTAGAGGCGCGAGTGCTTCGCCGTGGACCAGCGATAGCCGTCGAGCCCGTGTAACACGAGCTCACCCGTGCCGAGACCGTTGCGATGCTCGCGATTGCGCGCGTCGGCGTGGCCGTGGCCCGAGTGCGACGAATCGATGACCGGGATCACGAGCTCGTCGCCGCGCGCGTGCGGTGGTCCGGCGACGATCACGATGTGGCCGGTGTTGCGCGAATGCTTCTCGGGAGGCTCGAGCCACGCGATCACATCGCCGGCGACGATCGCGCTCGGATCGGTGACGCGCGTCCACGGTCCCTGCGGCGCGGTGAAGAACGCTTCGAAGTGCTTCGCCAGTGGTCGGCGGTGCATGGCGACGATCGGTCCCCATGCCTCCGGTGCACTCCGCGCGAGGGCGTAGCCGACAAAACCCGAGCAGTCGTAATCGAAGAGGCCGGCCGCTTCGTCCACGTGCGTGTGATGTTCGTAGTGGCTCGATCGCATCGCCGCGAGCTCGCGATTGGCTTCGGCGAGGAGTGCCGCACGTGGGGTTGTCGTCGGCGTGGCGGTCACCGTCGGAAGTTGATCCGATTCGTCCTCGCCGGTGGCCTCCTCCGCTTCGTCGTCATCGGAGACGGCCGGCGCCGTAGTGGTGGGATGCGAGCACGCCGCCATCGCGATCACCCAACATAACTCGTGCTTCATCACTGTTCCGACCGTCCTATGATTTCACGATGAAGACAAAGGCGCCGACCAAGTTCGTGATGTCGGGCAAATTGGTGCGGTGTCCGCACTGCGAGGGCGAGCTGTTCTTCGCGACCAAGTCGTCGTTCCACACGGCCGGCCAGTCGCTGTTGAACGTTGAGTGGCTCGCGAAGGAGGTCCACGTGCTGGTGTGTGCCGACTGCACGCGGCTCGAGTCGTTCTACGACGAGCCGGAATCGGTCTTGACGCCTTAGTGTTGATATGACACTTATTGGGACATGCTGGATCTCACCCCCGATACCCATGTCCTCGTCCTCACCGGCGCCGGCATCTCGGCGGAGAGCGGCGTGCCCACGTTTCGTGATTCGAGCGGCCTCTGGGAAGGTCACGATGTCACGAAGGTCGCGACGCCCGAAGGCTTCGCCGCGGATCCACTCCTCGTGTGGGACTTCTATTCGCAACGGCGTGCCGCGCTGACCGGCATCGTGCCGAACGCGGGCCATCGCGCGCTGGTCGATCTCGAACATCGCCTCGGCGATCGATTCCTGCTCGCCACGCAGAACATCGATGGTCTCCACATCGCGGCCGGCAGCGAGCGCGTCGTCGAGATGCACGGTGCGATCATGCGATCGCGGTGCACGAAGTGCGATCGCGCTCCGTTCGAGGACACCACGGCGTATCGCAAGAACGTCGCGCCGTTCTGCGGCAAGTGCAAAGCGGCAGGTCGTGACGCGCTGTTGCGTCCGGACGTGACGTGGTTCGGCGAGGCGTTGCCGCCGGGCGCGATGGAGCGGATCGACGGGTTCGCGATGAAGGCGGGCAAGCGCCTCGTGTTCATCGCGGTCGGCACGTCGGGACTCGTGTATCCGGCGGCCGGGCTTGTCGACGCGACGAAGCGTCTCGGCGGATCGTCGTGGCTCGTCAATCTCGAGCCGCCGGCGAACGTGTCGCGCTTCGATCATGTCGTGCTCGGGCCATCGGCACGCGAGCTGCCCGCGCTCTTTGCTTAGCGCTTCTTCTTGCCGATTTCCTGTTTGCCCTCGCCGTCGAGGTCGATCCACTTGTCGTCACGCGACTTCCAGACCTTGCCCTGGATCGCGCCCTTCGCGGCTTTGCGCGGTTGAGCCTCGCCGGACTTCTTCGATTCGGCGACGGCTTCGTCGGCGTCGTATTCGATCTGCTTCGACATCTCTTTCGGCAACCGCTTGGTGCCGACGTCGAATACGTTCTTCGTCGTCGGTGCAGGGCGTTGCGAATCGATGCAGAACACGTCGAGTGCGAGATCGACCGTCGCACCCGCGGCGACGTCGACCGACTGCATTTCTTTCTTGCCGTCGAGCACCATCGGGCCGACCGCGCCCAAGCGTTGCGGCGCCGAATCGGGATCGCCTTCGGGCACGAAGTAGAGGCCCGTGGCGCTGAACTTCTCGACGGCTTTGCCGGTGTTCTTCACCTGCACCTTCAACGTGCCGTTCACGGTGCCGTCGTATTCGACCGCGCGGATCTGTAACTGCGAGTCGGGTACCGCTTTGAATTTCGTATCGTGCTTGTCGGCGCTCGCGACACCAACGATCATGGACACGACCAAGAAGACCAGGTTGCGAACGTTGCGAACAATTTTCTCGACGGACATTTGGACCCTCCTTTCAGGGCCCACGTCCAACGTGCGAGCGCGCGATCGGATCTAGTCTTTCGGCAGATCCGCCGTCACATCCGCGAGCGATTCGCCGATCGCCGAGGCCGGTGCCGCACTACACGCGGGATACGTCACCACATCCGTGAACAGCTCGAGGCCGGTCTTGGTCTCGCACTTCTTCGTCGCCGACGCGCGGGTGAACAGCGACGCCTTGTCGCGCCCGTACCAGGTCTGCAACGCCGCGAGCTCGCGCTTGCCTCGGGCGAACGCATCGTTGCGCGCGCTATCCGCACCATCGGGAAACGCCTCGACCAGCGTGCACGTCTTTTCGACGATCTTCACGCAATCGATCGTGCACGCCACGCCACCGCAATCCGTGGCCGCGACCGAAACCGATTTGTTCGCGCATGCCGCACCCGCGATCGCGTGATCGCGGCGCTTGTGGATCTCCGCCATCACGGCGTGCAGCTTCGGATTGTCGCGGCCGAGCGCTTCCGCGTGACCGATCGAGGCGAGGATCGCGCCGTTCGCCTTGATCCCGTCGAGGATCGCCTTGCTCTTGCCCGCGTTGTCGCCGGCGCGCCCCTTGATCCGCGTCATCTCCGCCGTCGTCGACGCCACGCGATCCGCGAGCTCGCGCGAGCCGTTGCCCGCGATGCTGCCCGCGCCCGTATCGATCGTGCTGTCATCCGCGTGGCACAGCGCTTCGTGGATCCGCTCGCGATGTTCCAACGCGAGCCCGCGCAACTCGCGCACCGAGGCGAGCCACGCGTTGTAATCGAGCACCACCTGCCCCGCCGCCGCCACGTTCGCCGCACCCTTCTTGCGCAGCTCCGCCAACACCGGCGCCACGTCCTCGCGTTCGGTCCCGCGGCCGAGTTGTTCGCACGCGCCCGTCGCATCTTGATACTGCTCGGTCCACGTCGCCGCGGCAGCGCCCGCGAGCGTGTTGAGGTTCGTCGCGATCGACATCCACCAACCGTCGGTGAGCCCCAAGCGCGTCTTCGCGGTATCCGCCGTCACCGCGGCATCGACCGTCGCGAGATCCGTGAGGATCGGCTGCCACGTCGCCTTCAGCGCGTTCGCCTTCTTCGTCAGCGCATCGACATCCTTCGCCGGATCGGCCGCCGGTTTCGCCGCCTTTTGCGCGAGCAGATCGTGCAGCGACTTATCATCTTTCGCACAGCGATCGGAGAGCCCGTCCGCGCGATGCACTTCGGTCGTCAGCTTCGCGAGCGAGAGCAACGCCGCGTCGACGGCATCCGCGTACTTCGGATAGTGCGCGAGCACGTCCGCGGCGCGGCTATCGGTGCCCTTGATCGACGAGAGCTCGGTCAGGAGGCCGCGCATCGTCTTGCCCTGCGCGGTCGCGTCGTCGATCATTTTCGGCGAATCGGTTTGCAGCGTCGTCGCGATCGCGTGGACCGTGTCGTCGATGCGCGCCATCGTTTCGACGCGATCGCCGGATGGGCCAGCCGTTGCAACTCCAGCGATCAATAGAAGGAAACCCGCGCGCACGGGGCCATCCTACTCCCGGCGAGCCCGCGTCCGACATGTCCAAAGTTGTACCGGCGTAACCCCTTAGAACGACCGGAACATCACGTACGCATCGACATCGCCAGCGCTTGGATGCTCGAACGCGCCGGGCAACGTCCCGACGATCGCAAAGCCCATCCGTTGCCACAGTGCGACCGCACGCGTGTTCGTCGAGATCACGAAATTGAACTGCATCGCGCGGAACCCTCGGGCCCGCGCACGCTCGAGCGAGTGCTCGCACATCGCCGCCGCGATGCCCTTGCCCTGCGCCGCCGATGCCGTCGCGTAGCCGCAGTTCGCGACATGCGCGCCACCACCGAGATGATTCGCGCACAGGAAATAGGTCCCGACGATCACGCCCTCGGTCTCGGCAACGAACACCTCGTGATCGGCCGCGCACCAATACGCGAGCACCTGCTCGCGCGACCCGTCACGCGGCAGCGCATAGGTCTCGCCGGCGCGAATGATCGGCTCCAGCACCTGCCAGACCATCTCGTGATCGGCGTTCGCGATCGGCCGGATGTTCACCCGCCGGTTCTAGCGCGCGGCGAGCTTTTCGTGAATCGCATCGAGCTGTTTGCGGGCCTGATCCCGGCCTTCTTGCGTCGCCGCAGCCTGCAGGAAGCTGATCGCCGTGTAGCGATTCTGGAGCTCGACCGCGGCATTCACGCCATGCGAGCGAATGTAGGCGTACAGCTCTTCACCGACGGACTGCCACTGCGCGCGAAATGCCTGCGGATCATACGGCGCATTCGGATGCGACCGCGCCACGCGATGCGGCGACATCCGCGCGAGCATCGGCGTCTCGATCTCGATCTCCGGCGGCGGCATCGAGTCCGCGACCGGAATTTCGGTCACGTCCGGCTTCTGCTCGACGGTGACAGCCATCGTGACCGGCATCGCGAGGTTCGGCAGCGCCTCCGCGGCACGATCGTCGCGACGCATCGACACCGACAGCACGATCGCGAACAAGCTCGCGAACGCGACCGCACCGCCGATCAGGCCCCACTTCTTGCGCTTCACCGGAGGCGGTGGCAGCGGCTCGACGGTCTCCGTCACCTTCGCACCCCGCGCGATCTCGAGCGGCACACCGAGATCGATCGCCGCGATTTCGCGATCGCGATCGATCTGATCGAGCATCTCGCGCGCGACCTTTGCCGTCGCCGGCCGCGCATCGCGATTCTTCGCCATCAACGTTCGCCCGAATGCCTCGAGCAACGGATCGACCTCGAGGTGCGGCACGCGATCCGCGATCTTCGGCGGCGCGTATAGGAGATTTGCACGCGCGACTTCGGCGCCCCGTCCATCGAACGGCAACACGCCCGAGAGCAGCTCGTAGATCATGATGCCGAGCGCGAACAGATCGATCCGGTGATCGATCGGATCGTTGACGGCCTGCTCCGGCGCCATGTAGTGCGGCGTCCCGAGCACCATGCCGTTCGTGGTCAACCGACCTTCGGCATCCGCCGACGCGCCGCCTTCGCGCAGGATCGCGACGCCGAAATCGAGGATGCGCGGCACCTCTTCGCCATGCGCATCGCGCTCGACGATCACGTTCTCGGGCTTCAAGTCGCGATGGATGAGGCCCGCCTCGTGCGCGTGATACAGCCCCTCGAGCAACTGCCGCACGAGGTTCGTGATCCGCGCCGGCTTCATCGGCGCTTCCTTCAGGAGCGAGGCGAGGTCTTGGCCCTCGGCGTAGTCCATCACCATGTAGCGCAGCTCGTCGACCTCGCCGACATCGACCACACCGATCACGTTCGGATGATGGAGCCGGCCGGCGAGCTCGGCCTCGCGCTCGAACCGTTGGACCTGCTTGGGATCCACGAGCAGGCGCGGATGCAGCACCTTGACCGCGAACGGACGGCCGACCTTCACGTGACGGGCGAGATAGACCGACCCCATCGCCCCTTCGCCGAGCTTGCGCTCGATTTCGTACCGATTCGCGAGGACTTTGCCGATCACGGACCGAGTCTACGGATCCGCGAGAGCCAGCTCACGAACCTCCCTGTCACCTCACGCAAACGTGTGGGCGTGCATCTCACGTTCGTGGACGAGATGGACGTCTCGACGAGCCGCACGAATCGCGAGCACGAGGGCGAGGTCGGCGACCGCATACACGAGATTTACGACCCCCGATGGGATCGGTGAGATTTCGGCAGCCAACGCCACGATCACGAGCACCAGTGCGAGCAGTGGCATGCGCGGCGACCCGCCGACCCGACGCGCGAGCACGACCAGCGCGAGCGGTACGCAGACCGATCCGATCATCGCGGGCACGTGCACCCATGTCGGCACGGTCGAGAGCTTCACCTTGTCGTACGCGTTCCACTTCGTGGTGAGCGTGATCGTCCAGTTGCGGGCGATCCGCGCCGCCATCCACAGGTCCATCACGAGAGCGATCGCGAACGGCCACCTCGGCACCTCTCGCATGCGTGATCGCACCACGTGCCACGCTCCGATCGCGATCACGATACGAGAGAGCAAACCGCTCGAGATCGCGATCACGGCGATCGTCTGGGTCGCCGGTGATCTCACCGCGTGCATTACCGACGCGAGCGAGACCGCGATCGCGATCCACAGCCCGATCTCGAACCACCGCATCCCGAGCCCGAGCCGGCGATACGACGTGTCTGCCGTCGCGAACCGCTCCGCCTCCTGCGCCATCACGAGCAAGAGCGTCACGCGCAGGGCCTGCAATGCGATGAACCACAGCTGGTCTTCGTGCAGCACCATCGCGAGTGGATGCCCCATCACCGCGAGCCCGATCGCCGGCGCCGCGACCCACATCGCACGCCGTCCGGCCGCGATCGCGAGCCCGAGGATCGCGAACACGTCGAGCGCGCGATACCCGTAGTCGTACATGAACGGGAGCCACTCGCTCGGCTCGCTCCCGATGACCACCACGGTTCGCGCGATCACGCACCCCGCGTAGACCGTAAACGCGCCCGCCGCGACGAGCGCACCGACCTTGCGACCGCCCGAGAGCCGCGATGCGAGATCCAACATCGCGCCCGCCGCCACGAGGTTGCACGCGAACCACACGCCGAAGTGCATCCCGGCGAGATACGGGCTCGTGCCGAACCACGCCTCGCCCGCGTACCTCGCGATCCCCCACACCATCTCGGTCGCGAGCGCGACGGCAAACAACATCACCTACAGGTTCGCATAAATGAACCCGCAGCGACTGCGACCGCGCACGATCCGATACGTGTGCACCTTGTCATCCGGGTGATCGACGTAACCACCGTCGAGCTCGCCGCGATCTTGATCGTCGACGAACACGTGCGCCGTCCCATCCCACGCGAGCGTGATCGTCTTGCCGGTAACGGTGCCACCGATCGTGACCCACGCGTCGTCATCACCGTGCGCGCGAAAGCTGCCGGCTTCCGGACCACCCACGCACGTTCGTCCGGCACGCAGCGCCGCCAGGATCGCACCTTCGCTCGCATCGTCCGCGAGCACCCACGTGGTCGCCTGCGCCACGCCGTGATGATCGTCCGAGCCACCGATCGCATTCATCCGGCGGTGCTCGTCGTGAACTACGCGATCGAGCTCGGTCCACGCACGCTCCTCGCCGCTGCGTCCACCCGGCCGCGATACGAGGTTGCCGAACGCGAGCGGCACGTTGAACACCTCGGCACCATCGATCGCCGTGAAGCCTTCGGCATGCTCGCTCCACACGCGATACGACAGATTGAAGTCCGAGATCCGGACGTTCGGAATATGCGACGGCTCGGCGAATGGATGATTCGCGCTGATGTACGCGCCGGCCGCCTTCGCCGCGCCGAGAAAGTCGGTGCCATCCAATGCCGCGAGATCCGCACCGACGACCGTGAAGTGCCCGACCGGCGTCGTCCACTCCGTGCCTGGGATCATCGTCAGACCCTGCGTCGCACGAGCCTTGCGCGCGAGCTTCGTCCACTCGCCACGCCACCACGGCCGATTGCCTTGCCACTCGCCCGCCCACAAGTGCGGCGTGAGCACGATGAAGTCCATCCCGGCCGTCTTCGCCGCGCGCTCGATATCCGTGATCGATGCGGTCACGTCGTCGGAGTCCGGCGGTGCGACGTGCATGTGAAAGTCACCGGCGAGCCAGCGCCGCTGCTCCTTCACGACATGCGCGTCCTTCGGTTCGACCTGTCGCGTTGGCGGAGGCGGAGCTGGCGTCGGTGACGAACAGGCACCGAGTGCCACGATGACAAACGCGCGCATCCCCATTCGATCCACGAACCTTCGACGAGGATGACTTATTTCTCGAGCAGCGCCTTCAGATTCGCCAGATCCTTCACGACCATCGCCTCGTCCCGCGCGAAGTCGGCGTCGCTCATCTCGGGCTCGCGAAACAGCGTGAACACGACTTCGGTGCCATCGCCATTCGCGATCATCCGCAACGGCACGTAGATCACCTTGTCTCCGACATGCACGCGGTGATCGAGGATTCCGTACTCGTTCTTCGGGGTGTAATCGACCCTCGCATCCGCGGTCATACCTTCGGCCCACTTCGGAAAGTTGTCCGGCCGGTGCGCGAAGTCGTACGCACGCGCGAGCGGTACCGCGATCGTCGTCGAGAGATTTCGGACCTGCATATCGAACAGTGTGGGCGTGTGTCGGCGAAATACAAGGACACGTAAATCCCGGGTACATATCCAGTAGATGTTCGATGTCCCCACGCTGCGACTCTCGACGCTGCGCCGCCTGCTCGCCGGAATGCCGTCTCCCCTCGTGTTCGATCGCGCGACGCCACAGCATGTCGTCGACGAAGCGCTCCGGGACGTGCCGCGCGCGAAGGTCGTGTTCGTCGATAGCGAGGTGTTCGCAGGGATTCGCGTCGCCGGTGATCCGGCCGTCCACACCGATGCGGTGTTCCTCGCGCCCGAAGAAGACGTCGAAGGTGCGCTCGCCACGCTCGAATCCCATCACGCGGGCTATGTCGTCGCCGCGCTTTCGGGCCAGCTCGTCGGTGTGCTCACGCGCGACGAGCTCGTTGCTGCGATGAAGCGCCGAGTCGCTTAAGACGAGAGCCGGGCCGCGCGCGCGGTCTCTTTCTTGACGCGATTCCGCGAGTGATTGCCGACCAGGCAATTGAACATCACGAGCACGTCGTTACCGAGTGCGAGCAGCGTGTCCTCGGAGAATTCGTTCCGCAGTTTCGGAAACAGCTCTTGTTCCTCTTCTTCATGCGCGTGGTGTTGGAGGTCTTCTTTCAACACGGCGAGCTTCGCCTTGAAGATCTCGCTGTCCGGATCGAGCGCGAGCATGTCCGCGACGACGCGCTTGATCTCGAGATGCTCTTCGACCGCTTCCAACAACTGACTACGGCGATGCGCGACCACCGCCGGATAGAAGATCATCTCTTCGGCCGCCGCATGCGCGACCAGCTTGTCCGCGAGCTCGGCAAAGATCGCGTTGCGATCGCCATGGCCGGATTCGAGTCGCGCGATCAACCGATCTACGTCGCGATGTTGCGAGATCAGCAGGTCCAAGACATTCGGAGATGATGCCTTCATGGGCAGCGAACGCTGCAACGCCCAGGCCAGGGTTACTATGAGCCCGTGCGCTTCCCAGGCCGCCGCAAGCACAAACACTACTTCCCGGTCCACGCGCGTGACCCGTTGTTCCGCTCGATCGAGCCCGGTGCGTCACGAACGCACGTGATCGGTATCGATCAGACGCTCGTCGATATCGATGCGCGAGTTTCTGATGACGTGATCCAGCGCTACGGTCTGCCGAAAGGCGCGTCCACGGTGATCGACAACGCGGCGGCCGTCGCGCTCTACGACGAGCTGCTCGCCGATCAACGCATCCAGTACGAGTTCGCCGGCGGCACGGTCGGCAACACGTTGCACAACTACACGCTGCTCGCCGATGACAACGCGATCCTCCTCGGCGTGATGAGCGAGAACATCCGCCTCGGCACGTCCGGCTATCGCTATCTGTCGAACACGTCGAGCCAGGTCAGCCTCGATCACCTGCAGCCCGTCGACGGACCGATCGGCCGTTGCTTCGCACTCGTCACGCCGGATGGCGAGCGAACGTTCGCGATCAGCGAAGGCAAGATGAACGGCCTCCGGCCCGAGAGCATCCCCGCGGAGATCTTTCCGGATGCGACCGCGCTCGTGATCAGCGCATACCTCATGCGGTGCAAGCCGGGCGATCCGCTGCCGGATGCCACGCTGCGTGCGATCGCACTCGCGAAGCAGAACAATGTCCCCGTCGTGCTCACGCTCGGCACGCGGTTCGTGATCGCCGAACGTCCGGACTTCTGGCGCGCGTTCATTCACGAGCACGTCGACATCGTCGCGATGAACGAAGAAGAAGGTGAAGCGCTGACCGGCCACGCGGATCCGTTGCTCGCGTGCTCCGCCGCGCTCGATCTCTGCGACGTGGTGTTGTGCACCGCAGGCCCGGTCGGCCTCTACCTCGCCGGCACGA
Source organism: Kofleriaceae bacterium (assembly GCA_047600425.1). Classification (GTDB taxonomy): domain Bacteria; phylum Myxococcota_A; class Polyangia; order Haliangiales; family Haliangiaceae; genus JABFXX01. The sequence continues at coordinate 2,806,387 of JASGLC010000001.1, forward strand.
CGGACGACACCGTGAAACGCGAGACTCGCTATCCGCTGTTGCCGGGCTCGATCCCGGAGTTCAATCGCTACGAGTTCAGCCGGCCGATGCGCCGCCGCGATTGCACGGCACCCGTCCGCGTATTCGCGCACATCGCCCCGTACCTCGGCGGGCCCGAACGGATCACGAGCACGAACGGCGCTGGCGATGCCGCACTCGCGGCGCTCCTCCACGACATGGCCGCGAACCGCCATCACGCCGCACGCGTGCCGAATTCGGCGAAGCACGTGCAACCGTTCCTGATGTACTCGTCGATGAGCCAGGTCTGCCGCTACGCGAATCGCGTGAGCTACGAAGTGTTGGCACAAGCGGCGCCTCGCCTCACCCGCGGCCTACCGGAGCGTGAAGATGGACTGGACGACGATGCGTATTGGGCGCGGTAACAGACTCACAACAAATCCCGGCTACGGTGTCGGCATGCGGTTCGTGATCCTCGCGGCGTTGATCGCGTGTAGCTCGCCTCCCCCGCCACCGGCACCACCGGAGACCTATCACCACGAGACCGCGTGGCTGTGCCTACCCGGCCACGACGACGTGTGCGCGCATGACCTGACGACGACGGCGATCGGCGCCGATGGCTCGCGGCTGATCCAGAAGCCCGAGGTGAAGCAGGACGTGGATTGTTTCTACGTCTATCCGACGGTCGATCTTCGCCTCGGCGCCGGCAACACGACGGACTTCAAGGACCTCTCGAAGATCGAGCACGCCACGCTCTCGCAAGCCGTGCGGTTCGGTCAGCTGTGCAAGATGTACGTGCCGCTGTATCGCCAAGCGACGATCGGTTCGTACCTCCATCGCGATTCACTCGAGCAACACCTCGCGGCCGCGTACGCGGATGTCTCGCAGGCGTTTCGCACGTATCTCTCGACGATGAATCGCGGCCGGCCGATCGTGTTGATCGGTCATTCGCAGGGAGCGGAGATGACGATCCGGCTCCTCAAGGAGTACTTCGATCACGATCCCGAGCTGCGCAAGCGGTTGGTGATCGCGTTGCCGATCGGCGGCCATGTCGAAGTCACGCAAGGCAAGACCACGGGCGGGACGTTCACGAATGTCCCGATCTGCGCGAGCGAAGATGATCGCGGTTGCGTGATCGCGTACCGCTCGTATCGCGAGGGCGGTGACATCGCGAAGCCGGATCCGGCGCTGCCGCCGAGCGACGCGGAAGTCTGCACGAGTCCGGGCGACACACTGGACGCGACGTTTCTGGCGACAGAGAAGCTTCACGGTACGGAAGGTGTGACGACTCCATACGTCACGTTTCCAGGGCTTTACAGCGCGCGTTGTGTCGACGGTCCGAATGGGGCCCGGGCTCTCGCGATTCGCGAAACGCGGCCTGGCCCGATCGACCTCGATCGCTGGAAGCTCAACACGAAGCTCGGAACACACATTCTCGACTTTCAGATCTCGCAAGAAAACCTGATCCGTCGGGTGGCGCGCGCGGCGAAATGATCGCGACCCGCTAAGCTGTTTCGGATGTTTGTCGAAGCGCTCGTCCTCGCCCTCGCACTCGCGATGGACGCAACGGCGGTGGCGGCGGCGCGGTCGGTGGCAGGTGTGCCACGCGGACAATTGATCACGCTCGCGGTGTTATTCGGCGTGTTTCAAGGCGGGATGGCCGGGCTCGGCGTGGTGCTCGGCAAGACCGCGGCGACCTGGATCGAGAGCTACGGCACGTGGATCGCGTTCGCGCTGCTCGTCGGGATCGGCGTGAAGATGATCTACGAAGCCGTGCGCGGCGGTGACGACGAGGCATCCGCGACGATCACGCCGACCGGGATGATCGTGCTCGCGATCGCGACGAGTCTCGATGCCCTCGCCGCCGGTGTCACGCTACCCGTACTCGCGGCACCGATCGCGCTCTCGCTCGCGTTGATCGGCATCGCCACGCTCGTGCTCTCACTGATCGGCGGCGTCGCGGGCGCGAAGCTCGGCGAGCACGTCGGTAACAAGCTCGAGATCCTCGGCGGTGTGGCGTTGATCGCGATCGGGATCAAGACCGTCTTGTAGTCACTTGCAGGCGGCGATGAAGCTAGTCGCGTTCGCCTCGGCCGACTTGCCCTTCGGATCCCAACCCGTGATCTTGATCAGCGCCTTCACCGCATTCGCGCGCGTATCCCGCTGCGAGCGATCCTTCGGCTTCGTCACGGTCAATTGCGAGACCAGGCCTGGAATCGTCGCGTTGCCTCCGAGGTCGGCGGCCATCTGCACGAACGATTCTTTCACCCACCAGTAGAACTCGTCGTTGAAGTGCGAGGCGCCGGCGACGAACCGCTCGTCGAACAACGTGCGCTCCATCGCCGGGACTTGCTTCTCGATCGTCGGCTCGAGATTCATGATCGGTGCAAGCGCATCCAGGGCGGCTTGCAACCCGAGGTACTGATCCTGCGAATCGTTCGAGGTGTAGCCGGTGTACTGCTTCTCGACGACGTGACCGTCTTCATCGGTCAGCCGGATCAGCAGGTGAAAGTCACCGGAGCCGAACGTGCCGGTCATCCCGGGAAAGCTGCCATCCGACGCCGGCGGTGGATCGATCTCCTTCACCTGCGCCGTGACACCCGCCCGCACCGTGTCGATATCCGGCACCTTCACCGTGCCGATGCTGACCGAGTAGTCGTTCGCGTTCGGCGTGAACATCGAGCCGCCCTGATGCTGGACCCCGTGCACGATATACGCGCCGTTCGTATCGAGCGTGGCGCGCCACAGGCGGAGCGAGCCGCCGTGACCACTACCGTCTTCGATCACGATCTCTTTGACGAGCGAGCCGAGCCCATCGCAACCGAACGTGACCTCGCCGTGCCCGGTGTCGTACTTCGCGACGAAGTCCTTCAGCACGTGCTTCTTCACGGCCGCTTGGACCGACGCCGGTGGTTTATGACATGCGACCGGCTTCACGCTTCCAGTCGGCAGCACGAGCGACTCGGGCTTGCAGTGCGTGTCGGCGTGCGCGGCCGTGGCCAACACCATCAGGATCCCGAATCGCATCGCTAAAGCCTACTTCGTCGGGTACGCCGCCACCATGAAAGCTCGCACTTCGGCCGGCGTTGCGGTGGCTCGACCGCGCCGTGTCACCACGAACGCGTCGTCGCGCGCGATGCCGGTGTTCTCGAGATCGAGAACGAGCGAATAAGTCACGCCGTCCTCGCGTTTCGCTGGATCCACGATCTTCAAGCGCTCGCCGCGGCCGCGCAGCACGAACGAATCGGGGTGTTCGCGCGGTGCCGCCGGAATCGTGTGCGGAGCCGGATCCGGCGGCGCGATTTCGGCTTCCGCGGTGGCGAGCTCCGCGAGATAGCGCGCGCGTTCGGTCGTCGAGAGCAACCGCGGCTGGCCGTGCTCGGTGCGAACGTAGAGATGGGTGACGTTCACGAGCTTGCCGTCGTAGATCCACAACTTGTCGATCGTCGCGTCGCGCTGGAATTCGCGATACTGCGCGAACAGCGTGTTGCCGGGGCCGTAGTGCACGTAGGCGCCGGCGTGGACATCCCACGGATGCGCGACATGCGCCTGGCTGCCCTCGACAAACCCTGCACCTGCCTCCGCGAGATGGCGCAGATCGCCAACGAGATCCTCGGGCGGCGCGTGCGTGCGAACCTCGCGATGCTGCACCGTCACGATCGGGAAGATGCCGTGGCGACGCATGTCCTGGATCTGCCAGACCACGCGTGGCCAATCGCAGATCGCGGTGCCGGGCCCCGGACTGATCTCGTGGACCCACTCGTTGACCGCATTGCATCCGACGAAGCCGATCCGATTCCCGTGATCCTCGACGATCTTCACCGCCGTGGCATCGCGCTGCGTCTTCCCGCCGCCGTACCACTGCCAGTTGTGTGCGGCGTACATGTCGACGGTGCGTGCGAGCGTGTGGGCGCCGTAATCGGTGAGGTGGCTGCCGGTGAGCTCGACGACAGACACGTGCAGAGCCGACAAGAGATCGATGTAGCGGTCTCTCGAGCAGAACTTCAGGTGCGGTTTGTCTTGGCCGGTGAGCGGGTGGCAGTCTTTGACGAAGCCGACCTCGTTCGACACGTGAACGACATCCGCCGACGTGAAGAATGGCTTCAAGAATCGGATCGTGTCGGCGATCCCGTTCGAATCGATCCGCTCGGCGGTGCGCCCGGTCAACGCCGTGGTCCCGCTCATCACGATCGACGTGACGTGCGCGGGATCGATGTTCGGCGTGACGCCTGGCGCGCACGCTTTGCCGATCAAGCTGCCTTGAAGTGGGTGCTTGCCGTCGACGGTGATCACGGCGCGATCCGGAGAGAGCTCGTGCGCCGGCACGATCGTCCACGCGTCCACACGCGCCGTCCCCATCGGCCCGAGCTGGGGCAATGCCGCCGCAACATCCGGACGGGCCGTCGCGCGACCGTCCTTCCACGCGGCGCGCAAATCATCGAGCGAGATGTCCTGCACCGGCTCGAACGGTTGCGACGTCACCGCGTACGACCAATCGGCGCAGGTCTTCGGTGCGACGACCGGAGGCGGCACGACCGGCGGCACGATCACGGGCGGCGCATCGCCAGGGCCACCACACCCCAGCGCGATCGTCAGGAGGATCCCGCGCCGCACGCAGGAGCCATCATCTCACGTAGCGAGCCATTTGGTGATCTTGGCCTTGTACATCCATTGCCCGTACGGCAGCCGGAGCTTGTCGAGTTGCTTGGCCAACGTCACGAACTTCTTGTTGCGGAGCAGCGCCGCGGCGAGCGAGGTGTCCTCGTCGTCGTCGTCGCCATCGTTCTCCTCGATCGTGCTGACCGAGCCACAATCGTCGAGGTCGAGCTCGAACAGCGCCGGCAGATTCGATTTCCAGATCACCGAAATCGCATCCGGGCTCCAGTCGACGCCGGTGCCGGTATCGTCTTCATCGATCCGATAAGCGAGCTTGCCCAGCTTCGGCGCCTTGATCGTGCAGACCGGAATCCCGACGAGCGAGAGGTCCTCGAGCTTAGGCAGGTCGATCGTGTGAAACAGATTCCATCCGTCGATCGTGAGCTTCGTCAGCGCCGGCATCATCTTCCACAGCTTGTCGCCGGCCTTGTGATCGTGCTCTTCGTATTCCGTGGAGTAGATCGGTTCGCGATCTTCGTCGTCGTCGGTACGCGGCGCGAATTCCATCTTGTCTTGCGTGATCGCGAGCGACGTCAGCTTCGGCCACGCCTGCTTCGCCATCGCCAGGATCACGCCGGCAACGCCTTCGAACGACGCTTCGATCTCGAGCGACGTCACGTTGCGCATGCTCGGGTGCGCGACGATCGCTTCGAGCTCACTGCGCTTTGCCTTGTCGACCTTTGCCGTGTCCACGAACCCGAGCTTCCACGTCAGTTTCTTGGCCCACGGCGCGAGCGGCCCGATCAACGCCGGATCCTTCAGCAGCTTCTGCTCGTGTGCGCGTAGCTTCTTATCCTTCGGCGATTTCGCGAGCCGCGCCTGAACCTGCACGAGCTCGCCTCGTGGATCGCCCTGCTCGCTCATCGCGTCGGCGCGCACGATCGCGTCGTCCTCGTCGGACACGGTCTTCTTCATCTTCGAGCCGCCTAACAGCGCGAGATCCTCGGCGGCGAGCTCGCGCGGCGTTTGTAACGACATCCCGAGCTGCCCCGGCTTCGCGTGGATGCCGTTCCCGGACGCGAACTTCAACTTCGGGATCACGGCCGTGAGATCCGTGATCGGCGTGGTGTTCGCCTTGCCGACCCATTTTCCGGCCTTCAGCTTCGGGGCTTCGATCTTCGCGATCAACCACAGCTGATCGCCGGGCCTCGCGGTCACCATGTAGATCGTGCCGCCGCCCTTCAGCGCGGGCCCGAACGCCGCTGGATTCGAATCGTAGCGATCCGTCTCGTAGACATCGCCGACGCCGAGGCCTTTCGCGCTCTTCTCGAACACGGCCTTACTAACCACCGCGAAGATGTTCCCCATCGCGGCGAGCTTAGATCAGGTCTCGTGAACGATGTCGGAGGCGAACCGCGCGGCATTCACGCCGTCGAGGAAGTACACGAGCTTCACCGTCCCGACCAAGATCTCCGAACCATCCGTCAGCTCGGCATCCTGACCGGCGATCAACGGAATCCCGTCGACACGCGTGCCATTCGCCGTCTCGTTATCCGACACGTAGTGCGCGTCGTCGTGCCAATCGATCAGCGCGTGGATCCGCGACACCGTGTCGTTCTTCACGATGAGCTCGACATCATCCGAACGCCCGACGCGAATCGGCGTTTCGAACTTGCGCAAATTCCAGACGCGGCCATCCGGGGTAACCACCCATGCTGCTCGCGGATCGCTCATGCAGAAATTTTACCGTATGTTCGCCGCGTGCAGATCGGCCACGCGAACAAGTCGACTTCGGCCAAAGCGCTCTACGGCGTGATGACCATCCTGGCCGTGCTCGACGTGATGGGCGATCACCCGCCGGCGGCGTGGCGGGCTGCGCTGATCCTGTTCGGCACCACGTTCGCGATCGCGCTGATCGACGTCTATGCCGAATCCGTGTCACTCGTCCTCACGAAGCAAGGCGAGCGTCCGGATCTGGCAGAGATCTGGCACGAAGTGTCGCCGGTCTTGATCGGCGCGCAGGCCCCGACGCTCGTCATGATCTGCGCGGCGCTGGGCCTCTGGTCCGTCGAGCGTGCCGTCACGATCTCGCAGGCCTTATCGTTTCTAATCCTGTTCGGGTTTGGCTTCCGCGTCGGCCAGACCCTGCACGGCACGTTCATCCGACAGGTGTTCAGCGGGCTCGTCCTCGTCGGTGTGGCCGCGCTGATCGTCGGCATCAAGGTCGCGGTTCACTGACTCGCGGTCCAGGTCATCGGGAACACCATCGACTGGTACGTCCAGGTCACGCCACCCGAGCCGACCGGCGGTGTGCTCGCTTCGATGCCCCACCAGTACTGCGTGCCCGGCGTGACGGTGTCGGTCTTCTTCTTGTCGGTGTTGAACGTGCCGTCGAAGTCCATCGTGCCCGCGGTGGTCTTCGCGGACGTGAACCACGGGTCGCCGATCCGCATGCCGGGGCCATAGACCTCGAGGCGCGCCGATACGGTCGGGAACGAGAACGTCGTCGGCAAGGTCGCGGTGTTCAGCGGCTTGAACATCCCGTAGCTGGTCTCGGCCATGTCGGCATCGGAGACCGCGACATCCGCGCTCACGGCGAACGCGGTCGAGATATCGCGGCGCTGGAGCTTCAGCATTTTCGGATCGAGGTCCATGTCGGTCTTCGATTCGTATTGCGGATGCTGGACCTGGATCCGGTACTGGCCTTCGGCGACATCGAACGCGTACGTGCCGTCGGCGCCGGTCGTGATCCGGTTGACGAAGAAGTGGTGGCCGCCGGATTCCTGGCGTTCGATCAGGACGAGAAACCCGACGGCCGGATCGGCGCCGACGACGGCTTTGCCCGAGACGTGATGCACGGTCAGCGTCGTCGTATCGGGAATCGTCAGCGACGCGCACGGATTCATCGGGTTCTCCATGTACGCGGGTGAATCCGTCGAGCATGTCGTCACGCTACTGACGAACGGATCCATCACGTCGCGCTCCAAGTCGGTCGCGTGAGCGCCGGCATCGGCATCGCCCGTGACATGGAGCAGGTAGGTGTAGTGGCCCGGTGCGAGCTGCGCCGTCGTGGTCCACGTGCCGCCATTCTCGGTCAGCGTGGCGAGCGTGCCCCACGTGCCGCCATCGATCTCGCCATCGACCTCGACCGCAGTCACGCCGGTCCAGCCCGGGGTGTAGCTGAACGTCGTGCCGTTCGGTGCATCGACCTGTCCCGGCGCATCGGGCGAGGTGCCGCTATCGGCGGGCGGTGCATCGTGACTACTTCCACATGCGACGAGGAACGCGAAAACTAGACGCTTCATAGACTGCGCGTACAGAGCAAGTGCAGGACCAGCGGTAACGCCGTGATCCGTCGTTCGCGATCGTCGGTCGCATCCGACACCTTGCTGGGGACACCCTACAACCGGCATGATTCACGCCGTGCGTAGCTGGTGGCTCGTCGTGGTAACGGCTTGTGGGTCGTCGCAACCGCCGAAACCAAAGTCAGAACCGCCACCCCCGCCGGTGGTTAAAAAGGCCGAGCCGAATCGCGATGAAATCGTCGCGGCGCATCGCAAGCTCGAGGTCGAGCAACAGGATGCGCTCGCGCTTAGCTGCACCGAACCGGATCCGCACGAGCCTCACGCGCGGTGCACGCCGACCTGTTACACGACCGAGCCGGCCGATCCGCGGGCGTCGAAGAAGCCGGCGACCATCGCGCACGTCGTATGTGGCGAGTCGGCGCCGTATCTGATCGTCGACGAGTTGGTCGCGACGAAGAAGCCGCGCGCGGGCCGGCCGCACAAGAAGAAGTCACCCGAAGGGATTCTCGAAGCCACGCTCGCGACCGAGCTCCACGTCCCGAAAGGCGATTCGATCATCGTCACCGGCAAGTGGCACGACGTGCAGCACCCGATGTCGAAGGAGGCGCTGAAGTGCATCGACATCGTGCATGTCGCGAAGCATCCGATCGATGCCTGCGGTAGCGATGGTGGACTCGCGTGTGAAGCGAACGGCAACCAAGCGGTGCGCGGGATCAACGTCGTGCACTTCAACCTCGCAGTCGCGCGCGAGATGCAGAAGCAAAACGAAGCCGAGAAGTGTCAGCAGGCCGCACTCGAGGCCGTGGCGGTCGCGCGCGGCATGCCGCGGTGGCGGCAATACGTGAAGCTCAACGCGAACAAGTGGAAGGACTATCCGGGGTACCGGACGCGCTTCGACGGCGTGCTCGACGAAGACTCGCTGTTCGCGATCGCGGGCTCGCTCGGCAACGAAGCCGAACAGCTCTACGGTGCGTGCGGCGGCGCGGATCCGAAGACCACGCCGACGCAAGAGCAGTCATTTCACGGCTGCTGGTAGTCCAGGCCGAGCGAAGCCCGGCGGCGCGCGAAGGCGCGGCGTCGGATAGCGAAGCGAGCGGCTGGACGAAGAAAATGATTAGAGGCTGGCCCTCTGAATCGCGAGCGCGAAGCGCGAGCGGCGAAGAGGGCCATCCTCTAACGCTAGCGAGTGTGAACCGGCGAGGTCCGCGCTTGCACGCTGTGCGCGGCGTGGCTCGGGCGGCGGACGGCTTCGACCAACATCATCGTCGCCATCATGCCGAGAGCGATCATCGGGAGGATCATCTTCTTCGCGGTGCGCTTCATCGTTTTCGATAAATACGCATCCGCGATCGAGAGTCCAATTTCTGGCTTCTTATAGAAGCGTTACTTCTTCGAGTAGAGCGTGCCGTCGTCGCCGCCGATCCACGCGTGGCTCGCATCGAGCACGAACGCCGAGTACAGCTTCGAATCGCCGAAGCCCGACAGCGTCGACCACGACTGACCACCATCGGTCGTGGCGAGCACGAGCGAGGTGTACTTCGTGTAGTCGTAGCCGACGAGGTAGCCGTTCTGACCGTCCGGACCGAACGCCGCTTGCGTCAGGTTGACGTTGTGCGACGAGATGTCCGACGGCAACGCGACGGCCTTCCACGTCTTACCGCCGTCCGTCGTGCGTTGGATGTACGCCGACGTCGACTGCGAGCCGAAGTACACGATGCCGTTCTGCGCCGACGTGAACGTCACACCCGACGGCGTGAAGTCCTGCACGTCATCCGAAACCGTCAGGTACGACGCCATGAAGTTGTGGCCGCCGTCGGTGCTGATGCACACCGTCGGATCGTCGTTACCCGGCGTGCTCGTATACGCGATCATGCCGTTGCCGATGTAGACCGACGAGCGCGTCTCCGGGGCGCCACTGCCCTTCGGCGCGCCCGAGCATTCGTTCGCCGGGAGGTTCGCCGGAATCGGCTCCGACGCTTCGGGCGCCCACACATCGGTCCACGTCGCGGTCGAGCTCGCCGACTGCGGCGACACGCTGACGACACCCGACTGGCGGACGAGCGTGGTGCCCGACGAGGTCTCCTTGTAACCGATGATCGGCTCGATGCCGAACTCACCACCGCCATCGAGCTGCGCGGTGAACTTGTCCGACGAGTCGCCGCGGATGATGCCATCGGCGTAGGCCATCGCGACGATGCCGTTCGGCGTCTGCTCGAGACCGTAGAAGTCGACCGAGCCGAGGATGCCGGGCGATTCCGTGGTGCCGTCGTAGACGACCTTCATCGTGGTGCCGTTCAACGTGTAGACGGCGCCACCGACGTCATCCGAGTTGTGGCCGGCTTGCGAGACGACGTAGCCCTTCGTGGCCGACGTCATCAGGATGCCGCTCACGAGATCGAGATCCTTGCGAGCGACGCTGCCGTTGTCGACGAGATCGATCTTTTGCCAGCCGCTCGGGCCGCCGCCGCCGCCACCGCCGCCGCCACCGCTGCCGGTATCGCTACCGCCACCGCCGTCATCGCCGCCGCCCGACATGTCGTCGCCGGCTTGGTTGTTCAGCGCGCAGGCGCCGAGGAACAGAAAAGCGCAGAGAGATTTGAGTTGCATGACCGGCGCTATCGGCTCGGTCAGGTCCCGGTTGCGTAAAAAGTTTAGGAATCGAGCCAGGCCCGCAGCCGCTCGTGGGCTTCCATCGCGCGTTCTGCAGGTACGTGAACCTGCATCGGAATGTATGGGGCAAAAAGCCAGAACAGGGCGCGCGAATTCGTCATCGTGATGAAGTGGGGGATATCGGCGAGGCGATCGCGCGCCGGTTCGACCAGCATCGGATCGTGGAGCGACCACACCGCCATCGCGTTCGGAATGGCGGTGCGTGCGCGCCATTCGCGACGCAGATCGATCGCGAACATCGTGGCGAGCGCGATCATCGGCGCACCGATGAAATGCGGGATCGCGAGCTGCGAGCCAATGACCTGCTCGACCAGATACATCCCACCGAGGATGAAGATCGTCAGGACGAGGCCGCGCACGAACTGCGGTAGATCGTAGGAATCGGTGGGTGCGAGCAACGCCCGCTTCCGTCCCGGGCGCGCGAACGCGACACCGAACAGCGTGGTCATCAGTGCGAGCACGAACACGCCGACGAAGAAGCTCGTCTGGATCACGTTGCTCCACTCGGCCAGCGTCACCGGCACCACGAGGCCGAGCAACGAGATCTGCTTCAGGATCGTGACGATGCCGCCGGCGTCGGACAACGGGCCGATTCCGGAGATCGGCAACGGCAGCGTCGCGCGGCCGATCGACCGGATGCACCAGACCGCGAGCCGCGACGCGAGCCACGCGATCATCGCGACCATCGCCGCCAGGATTACGAGCTCCAGCTTCGGCAGCTCGAACAGCCAACCCCACGGCATGCTCCATGCGGCGCTCGTGAGCAGCAACCAGACAAAGCCGTTGCCGAGCCCGCGCAACGAGATCATCAATGCGACCGCGGCGAGTAGCATCGGCCCCGTCGAGATCGCGGCCCACGCACCGAACCGCATGTGGGGATCCCAGATCTCGGTCCCCATCCGATCGAGGTTCGAGAAATACAGCGTGATGAAGTAGCCCTGCACGATCGCGACGAGCGCGGCACCGATCGCCGCCGCGAGATCGAGACGCTTGCGCCCGCGCATTGTCTGACGTGCCTTGCGCCACGGCGGCACGATCGATGCGACGAGCTCGACGAGTACGTAGCTCGAGATGATCGGCGCGAGGCCGATGCAGAAGATGCTGATCTGCGTGAGGTCGTAGTGCGAGCCAGCCCGACCGATCACGTGCGTCATCTCGACTTCGTTGATCCCGGGGATCACGATGTGAACGCCGACGAGATAGACCAGCACGCCGAAGATCGTCCACGCGATCCGCTTGCCGAGCCGCCCACCCGATCCTTCGAGCACGGGCTCGCGCCGGCGCTCGGGCTTCGTGAGGAACAGCAGCAGGAACGCGCCGCCGCCGAGCACCAAGCCGATCACGAGCGATGCGATCAAACGACGCGTGGGATCCGCGACCGCGACATAGGTCGGCGCGGACCGATGCAGCGCGCTGACCATCCGATCGCGCTCCTGTTCGGCCTTCGTCGGATCGTTGCCGCCCATCGAGATCTGGGCACGGCCGCCGCGGATCGGACCGTTGATCGTGGGTGCCATCACCACGGTCTTGCCCCACAGCGTCGCGAGCTTCTTGCCGACGATCCGCTCGGTCAACGCACCGAACGCGCGCCCACCTTCGCGCGTGAACGACAGCATCACGACCGGTCGATTCGTGTATTGGTCGTACGCGCCTTCGGCATCCGCGATCGCCGTTTCGTCGAGCGAGACCGTCTTCGACACGATGTACGTGCGCCAGTAGTCGTGACCGATCTTCGAATCCGCCGGCGGATGAACGAGCTCGTACTCGACCTGGGTATTTGGTGGCAGCTGCACCGTCGCGACGAGCTTTTCGAGCGCCGCGCGATCCGTCGACTCCACGTAATAGTCCGTGTGACGGCCGTTATCGGTCTCGCCGTACCAGGTGTCGACCTCGGCCCCCGGCAGATTCTTGAACGTCTCGCTCTCGATCACCTCGCGAAATTCGAGGTGATGCTCGTCGGCCGGAACAACGGTCTCGACGTGCCCCTTCGCGAGCCACCGCAGCTCGGTGGGCAGATGATCGGGCACGCCGATCGCGATCCACATCGCGACCGCGACGACGGGTCCGAGCAGCGCGTACTTCCACGCCGGGACCACATCGGCCGTACCCTCACCTTTTGCGACTGCCCGAGGCAGGTTGCTCATTCATGCGAGCTTAGTACGGCTGGTACGAGCATGCCGGCGTAACCGGCTCGCACGGCGCACCGTTTGCCTCGGCGTAACAATCGTCGAGCGCTTGATCGAGCGCGGTGTTGACCGTCTCGTCATCCCACGCGCGCGAATCGCGATCTTCGCTGACCGGGAACAGCTCGCCGGTGGATTCGTTCGTCGCTTCGCACGTCACCGTGCCGACGTCGTCCCACGCGTTGATGCCCCAGATCTTGAACCAGCCACCGACCGGGCGATGGAACCGGACCCAATCGTGCTGCGGGTGATAGCCGCGGACGATCACGCGCAGGTGCGGATCGCGATCGATCACGTGCGCCGGACGATGCTCGACGATCACCGGGTGATGCTCGTCCTTGTTCGTCTTCGGGTCGTGAATGATCACTTGGTGTGGCGGATTGTTCTTCACGTGGACCGGTTGATCCATGTGCGCCGTGATGTGAACGCCAACACTTCGCGGCGCGCTGACCTTTGCCGGAGCAGCGGCAGGACGGGCCGGCCGATGCTGTGCTTGCGGAGCAGCGAGTGCGATCGAGGGAACTAACAGTGCGAGCAGCGTGTGTCTCATCACGCTAGGAGAGCATCGCGACCGATTTTCGTATGCGGCACCACGCCCCGTTAAAAGAAATACAAAACGCACGGTTCCGTGCGCCGCACACGGGAGTACCGAGCCCATTCGCACGTTGCCGCCTACATGTTTCGCGATCCAAGTTGCGAAGAGAGATGTCGAGCTCGGAGATGCCCGCACTACTGCTCGACGATGCAGTGACCCGACTTCCCGTCGTTAGCATCCTCATCGTCGACGATCGCCCTGAGAACCTGCTCGCGCTCGAGGTCAGCCTCGAATCGCTGGGCCAACGGATCGTCAAGGCGGCCTCCGGTGAGGACGCGTTGCGCTGCGTGCTCGAAGAGACGTTCGCGGTGATCCTGATGGACATCCGGATGCCGGGCCTGGACGGCTTCGAGACCCTGAAGCTGCTACGGGCTCGTGAAAAATCCCGACACATTCCGATCATCTTCCTGACCGCGCACAACGACCAGCAGCAATCGATCGTGAGCTACGAGCACGGCGCGGTCGATTACCTCGAGAAGCCGTTCGATCCGGAAGCCCTGCGCTCGAAGGTCAGCGTGTTCGTTCACCTGCGCCAGAACGAGCTCGCATTGCAGGCCGCCCGCGACGAGCTCGAGACGCGAGTCGCCGAACGCACGCGCGAGCTCGAGCTCGAGATCGAACGGCGTAAGGGGACCGAGCTCCGGCTGATCGAGCAAGCGCATCACGATGCGTTGACGGGCCTCGCGAATCGCAAGCTGTTGCTCGAGCACATGAAGCACGCCGTAGCGCGCTGGGGGCGCCGGCCGCAGGCGTTCGCGGTGATGATGATCGATCTCGATCGGTTCAAGATCATCAACGACTCGCTCGGTCACCTCGCCGGCGATCAATTGCTCGTGGAAGTCGCCGCTCGGCTGCAGCGCTGTCTGCGCAGCGTCGATACGGCCGCGCGCTTGGGTGGTGACGAATTCGCGATCCTCGTCGACGGGATCGACGAGCTACGCGACGCCACGCGAACGGCCGAACGCATTCATCGCGCCCTCGCGGAGCCGTTCGATCTCGGCGGTCGCGAGGTGTTCGTATCGGGCAGTCTCGGCATCGCGATGATGGACGAGCGCTACACCAGCGGCGAGGAGCTGCTGCGCGATGCGGATACGGCGCTGTACCGCGCGAAGGAGTCCGGTCGCGCGCGCTCGCAGGTGTTCGATCAAGAGATGCACGAGACCGTGATCGCGCAGCTGCGTAGCGAAGGCGAGCTCGCGCAGGCGATCGAGCGCGATCAGCTGCGGATGCACTATCAGCCGATCATCGAGCTCGCGACCGAACGCGTGGTCGGCTACGAGGCGTTGATCCGCTGGCAGCATCCCGAACGCGGGCTCGTCGGGCCATCGCGTTTCATCCCGCTCGCCGAGGATACCGGCCTCATCCGGCCGATCGGTCGTTGGGTGATCGATCGCGCGTGCGAGCAGCTCGCGCGGACGGACGGCGTGGTGATCGGTGTCAACGTCTCGGCGAGTCAGTTGGCCGAGCCCGGATTCGCGGCGTATGTCGCGCACGCGTTGCACACGCACAAACTCGATCCACGGCGCCTCGAGCTCGAGCTAACCGAGACCACGATGCTCGCCACCCGCAACGAGTTGCCGGAGCTGCGCAACCTCGGCCTGTCGATCAGCCTCGACGATTTCGGCACCGGCTACTCGTGCCTCGCGCGGTTGCAAGAGCTCGCGGTGACCACGCTCAAGATCGATCAGTCGTTCATCCACGGCATCGCGGAATCGCCCGAGATCGTGAACGCGATCGTGGTGCTCGCGCATTCGCTTGGCCTCGGCGTCGTGGCGGAAGGCATCGAGACGCCCGAGCAACTCGAGACCGTTCGGCGGCTCGAGTGCGAGTACGCGCAGGGCTATCTGCTGGGAAAACCCGGCGAATTAGCCTGAAATTCTCGCGATAGCGCACGCCTTCTCTAGAGATGGAACGTGCGCCCATGGTCGTGTTGGTCCTCGGGGCGTGCGTCGGTGCGGCGATGTTGGGTGCGATCGTGGCCCACCAGCCTCGTCCTGCGAACGATGCGCCGTGGTTCGTCGTGACTCCGCCACCCGCGCCTGCGCCCGTTCAGCCGAAGACCGCGCCTCACACGGCGCCGATCACGTGCATTCCCCTGAACGCCGATTTCAAACGCCTCGAATCGAACACCGCCGGCGTGTGTTATCCCGACGGCGCGTGCGAAACGCTCGCCGGTGGTGACAACGGTGATGTCACGCCGCCGGAGATGCCGGCGACGAGTCGTGTCCCGCATCCACCGCCGCAGATCAAGTCCGGCTTCGAGCGCGAGGGCGAGCTCGTCGGCAGCATCGCGCTCGCGAACACGAACCTGTTCGTTCGCGTGTGGGATGCAGACCAGATTCCTCCGCCGCCATCGCTGCCGTACCGCGCCACGTTCACCGACAAGCGCGGTCACGTGCTCGACACCGTGGCGATCGGTCATGACTTCGCCGAGGACATCTACAATCTAGGTCAGGACAGCTATCTCGTGTTCGACGATAACGGCAGCATGAAGATCGTCACGCACGGTCGCGTGGAGAGCTGGGCCGATCTGGGCGCATGGCGCGAGCACGATGGCCGCAAGGGCGATCCGGCAACGTCGCGCATCGACGGGATCGAGCAACACATCAACGTCATCCGGTTCCCCGACGAGGCGCCGAGCGACGTCACCGAGATCGAAGGCGACAACAACGGCTCGCAGTACATCTCGCACTTCGGCCTCGAGTGGTGCGACGCCAGCGAAGACGTCTGCCGTGCCGCGACACTCTCGATCGGATCGCACACGACGAAGTCGAAGAAGCTCCAGCACTGGATGGATCTGCAAGATCGCCGATCATTTGCGCTCTGCCCGTAGCTCCTTCTTCGCGCGATCCACCGCTTCCTGCGCGGCCGCCTTCTGATCCGGCGACGTCGCCGCCACGCGTTCGAGCAACGGCAGCGCCTCCGCGGGGCGATGGAGCTCGAGCAGATCGAGGCCTTCGCCGAGCACCGGATATAGCTCACGCGCACCGGTCTGCTTCTCGGCGATCGTGAGTTGTTCGGCGCGGCGATCGCGATCGAGAGCTTCGGCGTAGCGCTTCGCATCCCGAAGTGCGATCGCGATCTGCAGCTGGCGCCATGCCGATGTTCCGGTCGAGCGATCGAGCTCGTCGAACAAGGCGAGGCCTTGCTCGAGCTTCCCCGTCGCGATCAGCGCGTTCGCCATGTTGTCACTCGCAGTGACGTACGCTTGCGCGGTCACGCCGCCGAGTTGCTTTGCCAACGCACGCGATTGTTCGTAGAGCTCCTTCGCTTGCTCGGGCTTGCCGAGCACCATCCACGCCGTGCCTTCGCCGTAGAGCGCGGTCGCGATCCGCCAATAGTCAGGCCCGCGCGCGGCCGTGAACAGCTCGACGGCACGCCGGTGCGCTGCCAGCGCCTCCTCACCTTTGTCGGCATAGATGAACGCGAACCCGCGCGACATCTCGAGCTCGGCCTCGCGCACCGGATCACCGCCGAGCCGCGCGAGCGCCGTGCGCGTGTATTGCGCCCACTCGGCACTCTCGGCAAATCGGCCGGCGTGAAAGCCGGTGTGAAACGTCATGCGTTGCCACGCGTCGGCGAGCGCGGCGTCATCGCGAGCGGCGATCGCGGCACGCGCCGAAGCCTGGAGCGCGTGTTCCTCGGCTTCTTCATCGGACGATGCGCGCGCTTCGAGCAACAGGGCGCGTGCTTCGAGTGCCGGCATCCCGATCGAGTGCGCCCGATCCGCGATCTGCGCGAACACGTGCGGATCCATGTCCACGCGCAAGTAGCCATCGATCGTCGCCGCGACCATCTGCTCGCGCAGGATCGTGCGATCCAAGATTTCACCCGGCGTCTCCGGCGGCGCCACGATCTGGAGCAACGCTGCGCCGTTCGCACACTCGTCGACGCTCGGCAGATTGCCCGCGACTTCGAGCGCACCGTCGACGCGAGGCGCCGGCCCGGCTTGCAACGCGTGCGCGAGCTCGACCGCATACGCACGCCGCTCGTCGAGACAACGCGCTCGCGCCGCCTTCACCGCGGGCACATCGTGCGCGAGACAGGTCTCGAGCTGGAGCTTCGACCACGCCGTGCCGTAGTCGCGAAATGCCCGCTCCACGGTCGCCGCGGTCTCCACCGGCAAGCGCTGCGCGAGCGCGATCGGCACGTTCCACGCGGGCAGGTGTTGGCACGGCTTCGGTTCGTGCGCCGCATACGCGTACCCGCCGATCGCTGCCATCGCGATGACGGTCGCGATGACCCGATTGCGCGTGATCACGGGTCCGCGCTGCAACGCATCGACGAGCGCACGCATGTCCGGCCAACGATCCGCCGGATTCGCCGCGAGCCCGCGCCGCACGATCTTGTCGAGCCACCGCGGCTTCGCCGGCAACGCTTCGTCGAGCGACAAACAAAACGCGTATTGATCGCTGCGCGCATCCGCCGGCTCGCCACGCTTGACCTCGGGTGCGAGGTACGCGGGTGTGCCCACGATCTTTCCGGCATCGTCGTCCGCGTGACTCGCCGCGAGCCCGAAGTCCGTGATCCGCGCGCGGTCTCCGACGAGAATGTTCGCCGGCTTCACGTCGCGATGAACGAGGCCCGCCGCGTGCGCAGCCGCCAGACCTTCACCGACTTGCACGAAGATGCGCACGACCTCGCCGACCGATCGCGGCGTCGCCAACCACGTGGTCAACGTGCCGCCCGCGACATGCTCGAGTGCGACGAACGCTTGATCCCCGAACGTGCCGAGCTCGTGCAACGTGACGACGTTCGGATGCTGCAACTTCGCGAGCGCCTGCGCTTCTCGAAGCAAGCGCGGCGCCGCGCACAACTTCAAGGCGACCGTCCGCCCGAGCTCGGGATCCTCCGCCGCGTACACCACGCCCATCGCACCCGCGCCGATCACACCGGTCACCCGATAGCGCCCGACCCGCGCACCCGGCTCGAGGTGCTCCCACGCGGCATCGGCCGCCGCCGCCCCGACGAGCTCGCGACACGCGACGCACGTATCGAGGTGCTCCTGCACCGCAACCTGTTCCTCGAGAGGGAGCGTCCCGCTCACCAGCTCGGTCACCAAGTTGTCGTCGAAACACCCCACGCCATCATGATACGGTGGTCGAGAGTGACGCAGGGTGATCTCGATGCTGCCGAGGCCAAATGGCCTGGCGTTCGGGTGGATCGGGACCGGTTCGGCGCGTTCGTCGCCGAGCGCGGTGACGAGAGCTTGCACGTCGCCGACCTCTACCTCGTGTGCGCGTGTCTCGATGGAAACACGACCGCGATCGCGGCGTTCCATCGCGAGCTGCTCGGCCAGCTGCCGCGCCTTCTGCACCGCCAGCGCCCCGACATGGGCCAGCTCGACGAGCTCGCGCAGATCATCGCGACGAAGCTTCTCGTCGAGCGCCGCCTCGAGCAATACAGCGGACGCGGGCCGCTGCTCACCTGGATCAAGGTCGTTGCCAGTCGTGCGCTGTCCAATACTCGACGAAGTGCGAACGACCGTGCGGCACTCGAAGATCGCGCCGCCGCCGAGCCCGAGGTCGTCGCCACGATCGATCCCGAGCTCGCGCTGATCCGCCAACGTTTCGGCATCGAGTTCAAGGATGCGCTGAAGGTCGCATTCGCTTCGCTCGAGTTGCGCGAGCGAAACCTGTTGCGGCTGCACTTCGTCGACCGGCTCGGGATCGACGCACTCGCGCCGATCTTCTCGGTCTCGCGCGCGACCGCCGCCCGTCATCTCGCGGCCGCCCGCACGACGCTTACCGAGCGCGTCGTCGCGAACCTCGGCGCGCGATTGCGGATCGATAGCGACGAGCTCGAGTCCCTCGTCCGATCCGTGCGCAGCAAGCTCGACGTCAGTCTGTCCGCCCTTCTGACGATTCACTGAACGAGGAACGTCGCCGTCCGGTTGGGGGCGACCGCGATCACGCGCAGCTGATCACCGCTCATGAATTCCGGCCACTTCATGTTTTCGAACGTGCCGTCGATGATCTGTTGCTCGGTGCCGTTCACGAGCACGGCGCCGGCCCACGTCGCCGTCATCACAGCTCTTGTCGACGACGATTCGATCGCTGTCACCACCATCGTACGGGCGATACGCGATCCAAAGCTCGTGACCGAAATACGTGACGGTCGGATTCAGGACCGGAAGGTTCATGTACGTCGGCACTTGCGTGACCCTGCTCAGCGATGTGCCACTCGCGATGTACAGCTTCTCGGCGTTCGTCCAGATCACGGCATTGCCGCCCTCGGTGCCGAACACGCCGTTCGCTTGGCTGTGCACGGTGGTCGCGCCGCTCGGATCGAGCGCGAACATCTGCGTGAATTGGACCGCGTGATCGGTCGTGCATTGGTAGTACGCGTGCTGCGGCTCGCCGGGTTGCGCAGTCCCCTTCGCGACGTACGTGATGCACGTGTCGTCTTTGCCGTTCGTCATCCAGCGCGGCGATTCCGTTGTTTCACCGCCTTCGGGCCCCGTGCCGTTCTGCTGGATGTCGAGCTTGCCGGTCGCGCCGCATTCCTTGCCATCGATCGAGTGCAACACGCTGCTGAATCCCGCGGACGTGTAGATTCCAGCCGAGAGCGTCCCGGTCGCGAAGCCGGCTCCCTTGTTCAGGTCTTCGAACATCCACATGTCGTTGTCGCAATCGTCGGTCGGATCCTCGACGTAGACCTCGTTCGGATACGGCGCGGCCACGTCGGCGCAAAATCCAACCGACGACGAGACGCGCAGCACGCGTGGCGTGAACGTCGCGCCGCCATCGACGGACGTCGACACCACGAGCGTCGCGTCATCGCCGTTGCCAACGCTGGCTCCGAGCGAGTTGCCGCCGCTGATCCGAGCGACCGCGTACACCAGATCTGGATTCGCCGGATCGATCGCAACCGCCGAGCATTCGATGATGCTGTCGTCGGTGTTGGTCCCGGCCTTCAGCGTCGCGTGGATCGCATCCGTGCCCGCATTCCAGGTCGCACCGCCATCATCGCTGCGGAGCACGTGGGCGGAGACGGTGGTGCCCGCGTTCGGATTGACCGGATAGATCGCGTACGCGCGCTGGTGCAGCGCCGCGATCTGATGTTGATACACGCCGACGGTGCCGCGGTACATGTCCGTGCCCGGCGCGCCGGGCTCCGTCACCGGCGAGCTGACAACCGGCGCGGTGCAACTCGTGCCGCTGTCGATCCCGCTATCGATTCCGGGTAAGGCATCCGGCGAAGGTGTGTCGTGACTGGAGCCACCGCACGCGAACAAGAACACCCATAGGCAATGCTTCATCACCTAGGAGACCCCCGCCAAACCGAGGGGTCTCACGCGCGCGTAAGGTCAGACGATCACTTCGATGATCGACAGATCGTCCGCGAGCGCGGTGCCGGGGGCGTAGTCGCGCCACGCCGACGACAGCTTCTCGAACGCCGCTTCGGGCGTCGCGCGGCCGATCAGCTGGCGGACGCGCTCGGGGCCGAACAACGTACCGTCTTCGCTGCACCGCTCGACCAGACCATCCGTGAACGCGAAGATCCGATCGCCGGGCGCGACCTTCACGACGACCGGTTCGGGCAGGACCGCGCCACGCATGATGCCGAGCGGCGGTTCCGTCGACTCGATCGATTCGATATCGCCATTCGCGCGCTTGATCACGACGTCCGGGCATCCCGCGTTGACGACCGTGAGCGTGCCAGCCTCGCGATCGAGCTCGAGCGCCTGCGCGGCGAAGAACATCGACACCGGCAACATCGCACCGAGCTCGCGATCCATGGTTTGCACCATCTCGGCCATCGGCATGTTGCGCCGCGTGGTCGCGTAGAAGATCAACGAGATCGGAATCGTCACGAGCGCAGATGCGAGCGTGTGACCGGTGACGTCGCCGACGAGCCAGCGATACCGGCCGTCGTCGAGCGTCTGGCCGAGGACGGAATCACCGCCGAACGGACCAGCGCTCAGCGCTTCGACCTTGACGTGTGCCGGATCGAACTGACTGCGTTGGGTCATCCGATCGAGCAGCTTGCGTGCGGCATCGGTCTCGCGCGCCTGCGCGGCCATCAGAGCTTGGAGCTCCGCGTGTTGGCGTGCAGCGGTCTGTTCGAGCACGAACTGCGAGAGCAGACGCTCGGCCTTCGCACGCAGCTGATCCGGCGGAAACGGCTTCGGTAACAGATCGTCGGCCGCGTAGAACGCCCACTCGGCCCACTCCGTCGCATCGACGGCACCGCTCATGATCAGCACGGGTGCGCGATTGCCGGTCGCGCGCAGCGCTTCGACGACGTCCTTGCCCGTGCCGTCCGGCAGGTAGAAATCGACGATCACGAGCTCGGGATCGATCGTTCGCGCGAGCTCGATGCCACGTGCAACGGTCGTCGCGGTCGACACCTGATGCGCCTTGAGGATACGCGCGATCGAACGGCCGATCGTCTCTTCGTCATCGACGACGAGCACGCGATGGCTCGGCTTTGCGGACGCCGCGGCTACCATCGCACGCTCACCGTCACGATGTTGCCTTCGGGATTGAACGTGAGCCCCGACGACGACATCAACCGTGCGAGCACGAGACCGCGCCCCGAGGGCTGCTCGTTCGTCGCGATGCCTACGGATTGATCGCACCACGCGAACCCCGGGCCTTGATCACCGATCACGAACGTCACGTGATCTTCGTCGCGCGTAACTTCGAGCCAGGCGATGCGATCTTTGAACTTCGGGTCCAGACGGCGGCGCGCGACCTCTTGTTCGAGCTCGCCACGGCGCACGAGCTCGGCCTTCGCGGCTTTGATCTCGAGGTTGCCGTGCTCGACGGCGTTGACCATGAGCTCGACGAGGATGAACTCGACGCGGACGGCTTCGGGCAGCGTTGCCGCCACCTGTTGAGCCACCGTCGCCGCTTCCTCGCGCGACTGGAACTCGAAGCGCGCGACCACGTGTCAGGCCTCGATCGCGAACATTCGATCGAACTTCGCCATCATCAGCACCTCGCGGGGTTGGCCCTTGAGGTTGCGAACGACGACCCGCGTTCCTTTCGCGTGGTCGCGAAGCAGGAGCAGCATGCCGAGCGCGGCGCTATCGATGTAGTCGACGGCCTCGAGGTCGACGACCCAGCCCGGGCTCACTTGGCCGAGCGCGGCTTGGAAGTCTTTGACACAGCGAAAATCGAAGCGACCGCTGATCCGGAGGGTGGTGATATCGAGATTCTTCGAGACTTCGATCATTTCAGAATAACTCCACGGTGCCGACGTCGACGTTCTGCTGCGTAACCGCATCGCGCTCGACTTCCGTGGTGAGTGCATCGATGGATTGTTCCCCCGCACACACGCCACGAATCGCCGCGACCTTGCGCGTGATCGCACCGAGCAGCTGATCGAGCATGTCCTCGAACTGCAGCGATTCGATCGCGCTATCGATGTCTTTCTGGATCCGCTCCAAGGCCTGCGTCGACGAGGTCGACACCAGGTTGAGCTGTTCGATCGTGGTCTCGAGCTGCTTGTGGCTCGCGAGCGTCACGTCGAGATCGGTCGCCGCGAGATCCGAGGCCGCGCGACTCGCCACGTCCAGTGACCCGGCCTGGGCCGAGATCGCCGACCGGATCGCCTTCGACAATTCGGTGGTCTCGTGCGCGAGCGTCTTGATCTCGTCCGCGACGACGCCGAACACCTTGCCGTGCTCGCCGACGCGATGTGCTTCGATGCGTGCGTTCAGCGAGATCACGCGCGTCGTCGAGGCAATCTTCTCGATCCGATGACCACGCGTGGCGACTGCATCGGCATGACCACGCAGCTGATCGATCTCCATCAGGATCCGGACGCTCGATTGGCTGAGGCGAACGATGTCCTCGACAAACTTGCCGAGCACTTCGCGCAACACGCCGACCAGGCCGGCATCAAGCGACGTTCCACTGATCGCGAAGATCGCGGACTCGTAACGCTCGCGCTCTTCGGCGAGATGCTCGCGCAAGCGCGCGAACGTCTCGAACAGCTTCTTCATCGCATCGCCAACGAGCGAGCGAGCTCGGACGAGATCCGATTCGACGCGAACGAGGGCGGCTTCGAGATGCGCTACCTCCGTCATCGTCGGGTCCTCGCCTGGCCCGCAGGCTGCTCCACACTTCGCTTGATCGCCACCAACTCGCTCCACCCCTTCTTCTGATCGCCGCCGAGCCCGAACGGCTGGCAGACGATCACGAAGTCACCCTTCGATTGCGGTGTGCACGCGACTACATTCGCGAGCAGCTGCAGTGCCGGCGAGGTCTCGCAGATCACGAGCTCGGTCAGCCATCCCGGCGACATCGCCGTCGGGGAATGAAATGCAATTCGATCCGGAGACAGCGCGCACGCTTGGAACGCCATCTCCTTCTTGCTTCCAACGGGGAAGTCGACGCGGAAGCCACCCTCGAGGATGTCATCCGGCTCCACCGCCGATTCGCCGTGCGCTTCACGCGCCGCGAGCTCGAACTTCGCCATCTGCTCGCCGATTTGGGGCATCAGCGCGCCGATCCGATAACGCTCGTCGGTCGCGAGACCGGGAACTTCGATCAGGGCCGCAATGCCCGTCATCGCCGAGCGATCGAGGATCGTGATGATGTGATCGACCGTCGCGATCAACTGCGCGAGCGAACGATTCGCGGGCGGGCAGTTCGTCGGCATGTGGTGATGCGCGATCACGTCGCAGATCGGAGTCGCGAGCTTCCAGCGATTCGCGATCGAGCTGCCGAGCTCGATATGAACTTTGTCGACGACGCTCCGCCAGGTCACGGCCGGCAGCGTCGGAAGTTGCTTCTCGTCTTCGAGGCACGCGAGTGCGACCAGCGATCCGAAATCGTGGAGCAGGCCCGCGAGGAACGCTTGGCTCGGATCGATCGCACGGCGCGAGGCGAGCTCCTTCGCGAACACCGCGGACAGGAGCGAACGACGCCATTCATCGCGGCGCAGATCCGCGAGTGGACCTGCGGCGCCGGCGGACTTGCCGAGTGCGACCGTGATCGCGGTGCGAACCACGGTATCGAGACCCAGCTTTGCGAGTGCGGCCTCGAGCGTCGCGGGCGGCACCCCTCCGAACGCGGCGCTCGAGGCTTGTCGCAAAATCGATGCAGCGAGGCTCGCGTCGGTCGCGACGATCGAGGCCACCTCTTGCATTTTGACGGTGTCGCGCGGAAGGCGCTGGAGCTGCGTCGCGACCGCCGGGTACGGCGGAAGCACGATCTCGTTACCGGCCAGGCGCTTGACCAGGCGGTCTGCGAGCTCTTGGGCAGCAGGAACCATCGCTTGGTGGGTCGGCCAAGCTGGACACGTGTCGAGTGGGATACTTAGCCAGCGGTGGGATCGACGAGCGGCTCGGCAGGATCGCGTCCCTCAATGATTTCGATAGCCACGGCGGCCGGTCGGGCGAGCTCGGTCGACTCCGGAAACTTCAGGGCAAACGGGACCGGCATTTCGCGGATTTCGACCCACCGGGCACCGCGCGGGCGAGCCAGCTCGCCGGCGAGCGAGGCGAGCTCGAACACCGCCGGCCAGTACAGCGGGTTGTCGTGGTCCATCGGCGACTTCTTGCGGCCGGCTTCGACCAACTTCAGGGAACCCGCGAGATCTGCGCCGGTGTTGCCGCGGGTGTAGTGCGCGAGCTCGGAAAACGCGACATCGACCGTGGACGACACGCTCGCCGGCTGCGCAGGCTGGACGACATTGTCGCCACCGCGATCGGCGATGTTCGCACCCGCGCGCGAGATGGCCTCGGCGAGAAAGCTCGGCAGGTTGCAGGATGCGGCGTAGCGGATCTCGCCCTTGCCGGCGTACTTCGCGTCGAGCACCTGCTTGGCATCGAGGACGCGCGCGATCGCGATCAGGGTGGACATCGGAGGCACGCGCTGGACGTGAGCGATGCCGCGTTCGTCTTCGATCAGGATGATCGCGCCGCCGTTCGGTTGCGGTTTGATCCGATCGATCTTGTGAACCCGCGACCACATGCGTGGATTTTACCACTGGGTGGTGCGAGTGACGATGAACACCACCGTGGCAACGGTCGTGATGACTCCGATCGATCCAGCAACCATTCGCATCCACGGCTTCCAATCACGGGGCCGAACACCGTAACCAAACACGGCACCGGCGAGCGCTCCACCGGCATGGGCCCAGTTGTTCGCCTTCACCGCAAAGCCAAAGATGATCGTGTAGGCCAACCACTTCAGCATTTCGTTGCGAATGATCTTGCCGCCACTCGTATTCAGGCGCTGTCCGAACCCCGCCGCTGCACCGATCAAACCGCAAACTCCGCCGGATGCGCCGACGGTCGGAACGTCCGGTTGAAACGCGGCGCTCGCCACAAATCCGACGACGGCAGTGGTGCAAAACAAGAACAACATCGTCGTGCGGCCCCACACGCGTTCGACCTGCGGCCCGATCGCTGCCAACGCGAGGACGTTGAACAGAATGTGCATCACGCCGCCGTGAAGGAACGCGGCCGTGAGATAGCGCCACCAATCGCCGACGACGTTCGGCCACAGCTCGCCGAAATCGAAGTAGAAGCCGTTCGGCACCTCGGTCCGCCCGCCACGCGCGATCCACATGCGCGCGAAGATCACCATGAACGAGACCGCTAACGCCGTCGATAGCGAGAGCAGCCGCGATGGCTCTTCCACGCGCTGTGGTGCCACGCGACGCTCCGACACCGGCAGCTTCCGATCTTCATTCCACCGCACCAACCGCCACCGCGTCTGCGTGGGGTTCATGCCGATCATCACCGACATCTTCGAGAGGGCGGTGATCCAAAACGGGTCGGTGTTCTCGCTCATGAGCGTTGGAATTGAAAGCCAGCGAGACTCTGGATCGTCGGCATCATCTCGATCACGTTGATGTTGACATGCGCGGGCAACTTCGCCGCCCAAACCACGGCTTCCGCGACATCACCTGCCGTCAATGGCGCGGTATTCGCGTAAGGGGCTGCGGCCTTTTGCGTATCACCCCCGAACCGGACTAACGAAAACTCGGTGCCACCGACGAGGCCGGGCTCGACATTCGTGACGCGCACGCCGGTGCCGTGAAGATCCGACCGCAAGTCGAGGCTGAACTGCGCGACGAACGCCTTCGTGGCGCCATACACGTTGCCGCCCGGATACGGATACGTGGCCGCAACGGACCCGATATTGATCACGTGGCCGCGCTTGCGCGACACCATGCCGGGCAACACCGCGCGCGTGACGTACACGAGCCCTTTGCAGTTCGTGTCGATCATCTGATCCCACTCGTCGAGGCTCGCGCGCTGCGCCGGCTCGATTCCGAGCGCGAGGCCGGCGTTGTTGACCACGATATCGACGTCGCGCGTCCCGAACGCCGCGGTGACGGCGGCTCGATCGCGAACATCGAGCTGGATCTGTTCGACGTCACCGAGCTGTTTCGCCACATCGGCAAGGCGCTGTTCCCTGCGCGCACAGATGATCACGCGATCACCCGCCGCGACGAACCTGCGCGCGATTTCCACGCCGAAACCGGAGCTCGCGCCGGTGACCAAGACGGTGTTCATGCCGGCGCATCATATACTCGCAACAGATGGCCGACGAGGTTCCCAGCGCCAGCGCGAAACGGCTGCTGCCCTGGCTCGTGGCGGTGGCGTTCTTCATGGAGATGCTCGACTCCACGATCTTGAACACGGCCGTGCCATCGATCGCCGCGTCGCTCGAGGTCGCCGCGCTCAGCATGAAGGCCGTATTGACTAGCTACACGCTCGCGCTCGCCGTGTTCATCCCGGTCAGTGGCTGGGTCGCAGATCGGTTCGGCACCCGGCGCGTGTTCGCGAGCGCGATCGGCGTGTTCTCGCTCGGCTCGCTGTTGTGTGGGTTATCGACGTCGGTGCACATGCTCGTCGCGTGTCGGATCCTGCAAGGCTGCGGCGGCGCGCTAATGGTGCCGGTCGGTCGCCTGACGCTCGTCCGCACGTTTCCGAAATCCGAGCTCGTGCGCGCGATGTCGTTCGTCGCGATTCCGTCGCTGATCGGCCCGCTGCTCGGTCCGCTCGTCGGCGGATTGATCGTCGGCCTGCTCCATTGGCGCGTGATCTTCTTCGTCAACGTGCCGATCGGGCTCGTCGGGTTGTATCTCGTGTATCGCCACCTGCCGGACTATCGCGGCGCCACGCGCCGGCCGCTCGATTGGAGTGGGCTCGCATTATTCGGGACCGGCGTCGCGCTGCTGTCGTACGTGCTGGAGGTGTTCGGCGAGCACTCGCTCGGCACGCCGATGATCGTCGGCCTCCTCGCGATCGCGGTGACGTTGATCGGGCTCTACATCCGCCACGCATTTCGCGTGCCCCATCCGCTGTTGCAACTGAGCCTGTTCGAGATCCGGACGCTGCGCACGGCGATCACCGGGAGCTTCGTCGCGCGGCTCGGAGTCGGCGGCATGCCGTTCCTCCTTCCCCTGCTCTATCAAGTCGGGCTCGGCTACACGCCGATCCAATCGGGCTTGTTACTGATGCCGCAGTCGATCGCGGCGATGATCTTGAAAGCCTCGATCACGAAGATCCTCGCGAAGATCGGCTATCGCTCGATCCTGCTCGGCAACACGCTCGTGCTCGGCGGGTTGATGCTCGTGTTCGCCACCGTCGGAGTGTCGACCCCGATCTGGCTGATCGTGATCCAGGCGCTGTGCTTCGGGTTCTGCTCCTCGATGCAGTACACGAGCATGAACACGCTCGCGTATGCCGATGTCGCGCCCGAAGACACGAGCATGGCGAGCACGATCGCGAGCACGATGCAGCAGATGTCGATGTCGTTCGGCGTGGCGACGGCCGCGATCGTGACGGCGCTGTTCGTGCCCGATCGCCACGACACCACGACGGCCGAGATGATCCACGGCATTCACCTCGCGCTGCTCGTGCTCGGCGGCATCACGATCGTGTCCGCGCTCGTGTTCGCGAGCCTGCGCCGCGACGACGGCGAATCGGTCAGTCAGCACAAGCTCGTCCAGCGTGCGGGAGCGCTGAACGACGCGCATCCACAGTAGGTATACTCGAGCGGCATGGCCAGCAACCCGGAGCTCGAGGCGCTGTGCATGGCATCGCCCGACGATCCTCAGCCCTGGTCGGTGTACGCCGATTGGCTCTCCGAGCACGGTGACCCTCGCGGGCACGAGGCCGCGTTGCGAATCGCCGGCAAGAACGCCAAACCCACCCTCGAAGACGGCATCGCGTGCGTGGGGTGGCGTCACGGGTTTTCGAATCACGTGATCGTGCAGCCGAACCGGCTCGCCGACTTTTTGGAATCGCCGACCTCGCGATTTGTCGACCACCTCGTGCTCGCACCGGATGATCTCGACGCGAATGACTGGGGACCCGCGCTCGATACGCTTCTCGCGTGGCCACACGTTGCGCAGATCAAGGCGCTAGCGTTCGACGCCGCCGCAAACGACGACGAGATCTGGGACTGCAGCACCGGCGATTTGTCACGCGTCTGGGAGCTCGACCAACTCGACGAGCTACGCATTGTCGCCCACGAGGCAACCCTCGGGCCGATCGGCGCTGGCGCCATCAAGCGGTTTGCTCGCATCTCGGATCAGCTGACGTACAAAGAGGCAGACGCGATCGCGAGCGGCGCATGGAACCAACTCGAGTCGTTGGAGCTGTCGTTCGGTCCACGCGCGGATCTCCTCCAGCAGTGTAGACAGCTGATCACGCGTCGCTTCCCGAAGCTGCATCATCTCGGCATCGTCGGATGTGACACGAACTACCACCAGTTGACGTTCTTGTTGCCGTCGCCCGTGATCGCGCAGATCCAGTCGCTCGATCTGTCGAGAGGAACGATGGATGATCGTGCGGTGCGCACGTTTGTCGATCACGCCGAGCGGGTGCGCCACCTCGAGTGGATCGACGTATCGGAAAACATGCTAACTGCCGACGATCTCGCGCAGCTTCGCACGATCGTGAAGGACACGCGCTCGACGGAGAAGCAACGAAAATGGCGCTCGGGCTACGAGAACTTTCGCTACGCGAATACGGGCGAGTGACGTGACGGACGCAGCCACGCTCCTGGATTCGATCAAAGAAGACCAGCGATGGTTTTGCATGCTCGCCGGCAACGAGCGCTCGATCGCGATCGCGTTCGAAGGCCGTCGGTTCTGGATCTGGCGCGATGGCAACCGCGATCCCAAAGAAGCCTTCGGTCGCGACTTCGAACACGCGAAGGAGCAAGTCGCGGAATTGGTCCACGCCGCGATCGCTGCGGGGATGGAACACGATCGCGGCGCGCGCGATCCGGGCGTCAAGCCGGAGCTCGTGTTCGCGAGCAATCCGGCGCTCGAAGCCGCGTGCCGCGCGGCTCCCGACGATCCGGCCCCGTGGTCGGTCTACGCGGATTGGTTGATGCAGCAGGGCGATCCCCGCGGCGAGACCGCAGCCTTGAAGCGCGCCGGTCGGTCCATGCCGATCGACGCGTTCATCGACGAGACCGCCGTCCAGATCACGTCGTGGCGGCACGGGTTTCCGAGTAGCGCTACGATCAAGACCGAGTACGGCGCCCTCGTGTTACCGAAGCTGACCCAGACATTTCTCGCGTCGCCGATGGCCACGTTCGTCGACGCGTTGCGATTCGGACTCGCCGGCTTCGAGAGCAACAACGACTGGGAGCCCACGCTCGAGGCCGTGCGAAGCTCCGCGGTCGCGGATCACATTCGAAGCGTGAAGCTCGACGACTTCGATTCCGGCGATTGCGAGATGAGCTGGGTCCCGACCGGCAATCTCGCGAAGCTGTGGCAGTTGCCGAACCTTCGCGAGGTCGTGATCTCCGGCGGTCAGAGCGGCGAGCTCGGCACGATCGTGGCGCCGAAGCTCGAGACGTTCATACGGATCTCCGGTGGTCTGCAGCAGAACGAGCTGCAGTCGATCATGTCGGCGCACTGGCCCGAGCTAAGGCACCTCGAGATCTGGTTCGGATCGGTGAGATACAACGCGGAGGGCACGGCCGCGCACCTCGCACCGATCCTGAGCGGCGCCGGAACGCCGAAGCTCGCGCATCTCGGCATCGTCAACTGCGAGCTCGTGCTCGCGGCGCTCGAAGCCCTGATCGCTTCTCCCTTGCTGAAGCGCTTGCGAACGCTCGATCTCTCGCACGGTGTGATGAGCACCGACGAGTGCCGGCTCGTCGTCGAGAACGCCGACGCATTCCGTCACCTCGAGCGGATCGACGTCAGCGACAACTTCTTGACGTATTCCGAGCTCCAGCAACTCGAGCGCGTGCTGACGAACGTGGTCACCACCGGACAGCGCGATGTCGAGGACTACGGCCGGTTCGCGGCACTCGGTGAATGAATGAGACGGTTCGAGCATCCCAACGGTCGGTTCTGGCAGATCGAGGTCCAATTCGACGGCCAATTGCTGGTCCAGTGGGGACAGAAGCCCGAACCCGGTCAACGCCGCAACCTACCTGCCGACAAAGGCAAGATGAACGAGCTGATCGCGAAGCAGCTCGCGCTCGGTTACGTCGAGGTCGCGGTCGCGCCGCGCGCAACCGAGCCCGTCGATGATGAAGATGACGACGAGCCCGTCGAAGCGAAGAAGAAGAAGATCTCGACCGCTCGCTGCGTCGACGAACCCGCGCTCGAAGCCGAGTGCCGTGCGGCACCGAACGATCCAGAACCATGGATCGTGTACGCAGACTGGCTGATGCAGCAGGGCGATCCGCGCGGCGAGATCGCGGCATTGATCCGCACCGATACGGCCGGCTCGCACGCGTTACTCGCCGAACACCACGAGCTGTTGTTTGGCGAGGGCGAGACGCGAGTCGATATCACCGGGTGGCGGCACGGCTTCGCATCGAGCGTGACGATCAAGACCGAGTACGACGGTCCCGAGTCATTGATCCAGATGACGAAGGAGTTTCTCGATCATCCGATCTCGGCATTTGTCGACGAATTTCGATTCGGGCTGTCCAGCTTCGAGGGCGAGAACGACTGGGGTCCGGTCCTCGACGAGATCGTCGAATGGGCACATGCCGATCACGTTCGTGCGATGCGGTTCGACGACTTCACGCAGGACGAGCAAGAGATCAGCTGGGTCAACCCGGGCAACCTCTCGAAGCTGTGGCAGTTGCCGAACCTGCGCGAGGTCGTGATCCACGGTTCCGACTGCACGCTCGGTGCGATCGAGGCGCCGCGCCTTTCGACGTTCATCCGCAAGTCCGGCGGTCTCAGCGAGCAACAGGTGATGGAGATCGTCGACGCGAAGTGGCCCGCGCTTCAACATCTCGAGATCTGGTTCGGGCAACAGAACTACGGCGCGGGGGGCGATGCCGAGATGATCGCGCCGATCCTACGCGGCACGAATCTGCCGAAGCTGAAGCACCTCGGCATCGTCAACTGCGAGTTCAGCCTGGGTGCGCTCGAGATCCTGTTGGCGGGCAAGCTCCTGCCCCGTCTGCGCTCGCTCGATCTATCGAGCGGGATCATGTGGACGCGCGAATTCGATCTGCTGATCGCGAACGTCGACAAGTTGCGCCACCTCGAATCGATCGACATCACCGACAACTATCTCTCCGGAGATCAAGTCCACGCACTCGTGCGAGCGTTGCCCGCGATCGTCAGTAACGATCAGCGCGACAGCGGCGATGCGCCCATGGAGGATGAAGATCCCGACGAGGAATGGCGTTACGCCGCGCTCGGTGAATGAATGAGGCGGTTCGAAAATAGCGCTGGGCGGTTTTGGCAGATCGAGCCCTACTCCGGGGTCCTGACGATCAAGTGGGGCCAGATCGGCGAGGTTGGCCAGCGCCGCGAGGTCGAGAACGCTCCAGGCAAGCTCGAGCAAATGATCGCGCAGCAGATCGCGCTCGGCTATCGCGAGGTCGTCGACGAAAACGTCCTCCTCCAGACCCTCACTAGCGAGGGACGATGGTTCGCGAAGATCGCGAATGCCGAGCATTCACTCGCGATCGCGCACGAAGCCTCACGCGTGTGGATCTGGCGCGATGACGAGCCCGCCGGCTCACCCACCGAATATTGGACGCTCACCGAGATTCGCCATCACATCGCCGAAGAGCTCCGGGCTGGGTTTTCGCGCGGCATGACCTGGGTCCAAGACGCGCACGATCCGGAGGCGATCACGCAGTTCGCGGAAAATCCCGAGCTCGAAGCACAGTGCGAAGCCGCACCGGACGATCCGGCACCATGGACGGTGCTTGCCGATTGGCTCAGCGAGCGCGGCGATCCACGTGGCTCGCTTGCCGCGTTGTTCGCCGCACGTCGCAAACGAGAGGCCGAACGCGAGCTCGAGGCACGCGGCTATCAATTGTTCGGTACGTACGCGAACGAGATCAGGATCACTGAATGGCGCCATGGCTTCGCGACGGCCGCGCTCGTCGTTCGCGGCGAAGATTCGGAGCTGTCCGAAGTCGTCAGCCGATTCGTGCGTATGCCGATCGCGCGCTTCGTCGACAACCTCCAGGTGGGCGTGGCGAGCCACCTGCACAACGACTGGGCGCCCACGTTGCGCGTGCTTCGCGTCGCCAAACATCCGTTGCGGAGACTCGTGCTCGGCGAAGCCGACCAACGTAACGGCCCCGACGCGCAGATCACGGGCGATATTTCGATCGCGTTCCGGCTCGCCGGGCTGGAGCACCTGACCGTGAACGCCGTCGCGTCCGAGCTCAGCCCGATCGACGCACGCGCCTTGAAGTCGTTCACGCTGACGTCGACGCGAATGCTCACGACCCATCTGAGCTCGATCATCGCTGGCCAGTGGCCGATGCTCGAGCGCCTCGAGCTCCACATCGGCGGCGACGCACATGGCCGCGAGCTCCAGAGCGAGACGTTCGCGAGGTTGTTCGCGACGAAGTTTCCGGCGCTTCGCCACCTCGCGATCCGCGCGTGTCACACGACCGGCGAGGTCCTCGACGCGATCGTGCGATCGCCGCTCCTGCCGCAGCTACGTACGCTCGCGCTCGTGAATGGCGTCGCGCAACATCCGGAAGCCGCGTTCGTGCTGAGCCACTTGAACGACTTCAAGCATCTCGACGAGCTCGACCTCGAGATGAACTATCTATCGGCCGACGATGTTCAAGCGTTGCACCGCGCGCTGCCGGGCTTTCGCTCGGGATCGATGCGAAACCCGAACCTGCGCTCGTCCTACGATTGGCGGTTCGCGCCGATCAACAACTAGCGCGCGAACTGCGCCACGCGCGCGGCTACACCGTCGAGCGGCACGACATCCGACACGCCACCGCGCTTCACGGCCGCGCCGGGCATGCCCCACACGACGGACGTCGCTTCGTCTTGCGCGATCGTCGGCGCGCCGCGCTCTTTCATCGCGAGCATACCTTCCGCACCATCCGCGCCCATGCCCGTCAGCATCACGCCGACCGCGTTCTGGCCCGCGCTCTCGGCAACCGACCACATCAACGCGTCGACCGACGGACGATGGCGATTGATCGGCGCATCGTCGCCGAGCGTGCAGATGTAGCGCGCGCCCTTGCGAACCACGCGCAGGTGATGCGACCCCGGTGCGACGTAGGCGTGACCGATCAAGATCGGATCGCCTTCCTTCGCTTCTTTGACGGTCAGCGCCGAACAGCCGTTCAGCCGCTCCGCGAACCGGCCGGAAAATGCGGCAGGAATGTGCTGCGTGATCACGACGCCCGGCGAGCTCGCCGGCATCATCGACAACACGCGTGCGATCGCCTCGGTGCCACCCGTCGACGCACCGATCGCGATCAGGCGATCGGTGGTCGTCGTCAGGAGCTGTTGCTTCTGCGGGATGTTGACCTGGCGCTCACCGAGCGCTTGCGGCTTCGCCCGCGCTGCGACCTTCACCTTGCCGATGATCTCGCTGCCGAGATCCGCCATGCCCTTCTTGACGTCGAGCTTCGGCTTCGCGACGAAGTCGATCGCGCCGAGCTCGAGCGCCGACAACGTGGCGTCCGCACCGCGCTCGGTCAGCGACGACACCATCACGACCGGCATCGGCCGCAGCCGCATCAGGTTGCGCAGGAACGTCAAGCCATCCATCGACGGCATCTCGACATCGAGTGTCAACACGTCCGGGTTGAGCTGCTTGATCATGTCGCGCGCGACAAGCGGATCCGGTGCCGCGCCGACGACCTGCAACGTCGGATCGGTCGACAGGATCTCGGTGAGCATTTTGCGCATGAGCGCGCTGTCGTCGACGATCAGGACCTTGGTCATTAGAACAGCTCCACGCTACTCGCCGATTGCGATTGCGGAAGGATCCGGGTCGCAGCCGCTTTCTCCTCGGCGACGACCTGATCGGCTTTCGCCATCGGAATCTGCAGCACCTGCGCGCGACCCGTCTGCGGCCAATACCGGAGGCGGCGCGCGAACGTTCCACCGACATCGGCGCCCGCGATCGGGATGCCTTCCGTCGCGAAGAACTCTTTGACGAACGCGATGTTCGTCTTGCCAACATCGCTACCGCCTTCGATCACGCGTCCGCCGCCGAACACTTTGACCTCGAGCGATTTGCGATCACCGCCGCCGCGGAGCACCGAGTTGATCAACCCTTCGAGGGCGGCAACGCCGTAGCGCAACGGTGCACCATCATCGCGATGCGAATCGCTGTCCGGTGCTCGCGGTAACAGAAAATGATTGATCCCGCCGACGTTGCGCTTGGTATCGCGCACGCACGCCGAGATACAGGAGCCGAGAATCGTCGAGATCACCTCGTCGTCGCGCGACACGTGATACTCGCCGAGCAGGACGGTGACCTGCCACATGCCGAGCTTCGGCTCCCAGAAACGCTTCATACACTCTTTCGATATGCCGTACGTCCAACCGTCACGAAGCCCGTGACACCGGGCGTGATCGATTCGGAGTGACCGAGGAACAGGTGTCCATCGGTTCCGAGCAGATCGCGATAACGGGTCAGGAGGCGCACCTTGTTCTCGACGTCGAAGTAGATGATCACGTTGCGACACGAGATCAGGTCGAACGTTCCTTGCATCGGCCACGGCGCGAACAGGTTCAGTTGCTTGAACGTGACGAGCGAGCGCAGATCATCCGCGATTCGCCACTTGCCATCGTTCGTGCCACTGCCGCGCGTGAAGTACGTCTGCAAGCGCTTCTGGGTAACGGGCTTGACGTTCTCGTCCTCGTAGACACCGGCGGCCGCCTTCGCGAGCACCTGCGTGTCGATATCGGTCGCGAGGATCTTCACGTCGAGTCCCTGACAACTCCCAAGGGCTTCCCGCACCGTGATCGCGTAGCTCCACGGCTCCTCGCCAGAAGAACAACCAGCCGACCAGATGCGGATCCGCTTCTTGGTCGCGGCAAGCTTCGGAAGAAGCCCCCGCAGTAAATCGAAGTGATGCTGCTCGCGATAGAACGCGGTGACGTTCGTCGTGATCGCGTTGATGAGCTCCTTGTGTTCCGGATGATCATCGTCGTCGAACAGCTTCACGTACGCCCGGTAATCCGGGATGGACAGCGCCTTCAGGCGGCGACCCAAGCGGGTCTGGCACAGCTGGCGCTTCGACTCACCGAGCTCGATTCCCGCGCGCGAGCGAACCAGCTCGACGATGCGACGGAATTCTCGGTCCCCTAGGGGTGCGAGCTCGGCGGTCGCCATGACTAGAAGTCTTTCCAGTCCGAGTCAGACGACGGAGCCGCAGCACGCGGTGCCGCCTTCGCGGCCGGAGCGGGCTTGCGTGCCGGAGCCGCAGCCGCCTTGCGAGCCGGGGCCGGAGCCGCCGCGCCATCGCCCGTGCGGAAGTACGCGATCATATCGACGAGGCCTTGCGCTTGCTCGGTCATCGCCGACGCCGCCGAGGTCGCTTCCTCGACGAGTGCCGCGTTCTCCTGCGTACCGCGATCCATCTGGATGACCGCGGTGTTGATTTGCTCGATACCCGAGGCCTGCTCGTCGCTGGCCGTCGTGATCTCGCCGATGATGTCGGAGACCTTCTTCACCGACGTCACGATCTCGCGCAGCGTTTCGCCCGACGCGTTGACCAGCTTCGAGCCCTGGTCGACCTTGTCGGCGCTGTCTTGGATCAGCGACTTGATCTCCTTGGCCGCAGCCGCCGAGCGTTGGGCGAGGTTGCGAACTTCCGCCGCGACCACCGCGAAGCCGCGGCCCTGGTCACCGGCGCGAGCCGCTTCGACCGCCGCGTTCAGCGCGAGCATGTTGGTCTGGAACGCGATCTGTTCGATCACGCCGATGATGTCCGCCACCTTGTTCGACGACTCGGTGATGGCCGTCATCGCGCCAACCGCCGACTCGACAACCTTGCCGCCCTTGTCGGCGAGGTCACGTGCACCAGACGCCAGCTGGTTCGCCTGCTGCGCGTTCGCCGCGTTCTGCTTCACGGTCGCGGTCATCTCTTCGACCGACGCTGCGGTCTCCTCGAGCGACGACGACTGCTCCTGCGTGCGATCGTTGAGCGAGCTGTTGCCGCTCGCGATCTGACCGGCGGCCGACGTGATCGTCTGCGCCGATTCGGTGATCTTGCCGACCATGTCGCGGAGCGAGCTCATCGAGCGGTTGACGGCATCCGACAGCTCGGCGAAGTCGCCGGTGTACTTGCCGGTCATCGTCGCGGTGAGGTCACCCTCGGCGAGCGACGACATCGCGGCGACGGTGTCGCGGAGCGCTTCTTTTTGCGCGGTGATGTCCGTCGCGAACTTGACGACCTTGTAGACCTTGCCGCTCGCATCGAACAGCGGGTTGTACGAGGCTTGGATCCAGATCGTGCGACCGTCCTTGGTCACGCGCGGATACTGACCGGCATCGAACGTGCCGCTGTTGAGGCGCGCCCAGAACTGGCGGTACTCCTCGGTCCGCGTGTACGCCGGGTCGCAGAACATCGAGTGGTGCTTGCCCACGATGTCTTCGAGGCGATAGCCGGTGACGGCGAGGAAGTTATCGTTCGCGGTCTGGATCGTGCCGTCGAGGTTGAAGTGAATCACCGCGTTCGAGCGGTTGATCGCCTTCACCTGGTTGCTCTCTTCGAGCAGGTTCTTCTGCGCCTTCACTTCGTCGGTGACGTCCTGCCAGACGACGATCGCGTCGTCGCCGATCGTCGAGCGGCTCGCCTTGACCTGGAGCGTCACTTCACCGAACGCGATGCGGCTGACGGCCGGCATCCGGCTCGAGTCGGTGAGCAGGTCGCGCTGGTGCTCGGGACGCTTGTGGAATTGATCGATGCTCTGACCGATCAGGTGGTCGGGATCGAGCTGCGGGAACTTCTTGCGAATCTCGCCGCTGTGCTTCGTGAACAGGTCACGCGCCGCTTTGTTGACGTACGAGATCCGGAAGTCCGGTCCCGCGACCATCACGCCTTCGGTGAGGCTGTCGTATGCGGCATAAGGGTTGGGCGCCAACTTGACGGCCTTGTGAGCGATCGTCTTCTGGCGCGGGGATGCGGACTTCTTGAGCGTTTTCTTCATGGGGTGTTAGTTCTTTCAGGCCGCGGCTTCCGCGCCGTGCAACATGGTAGGGACCGGGAAGACCCGGTCGACATCGAGGATGGTGATCATGCGTTCGTCGACGAGAGCGATACCGCTCGCCATGCCGGCGACGCCCGACGCATCGACGAGGTCGGGGGGCGGTTTGATCTTGTCTTGCGACACCGTGGTGACGTCGGACATCGCATCGACGACAAAGCCGACCGTGCGGCCTTGGCCTTGATGTTCGACGCGAACGACGACGATCACCGTCGTGGGTCCCGCTTCGACGGGTGCGAGGCCGAGGCGCTCGCGAAGGTCCGCGATTGGAACGATGTCACCGCGGATGTTGATGACGCCCTTGATATAGGGGGGCGTTCGCGGCAATGGCATCGGACGTGACCAGCCGCGGATCTCTTGGACCCGCAGGATGTCGACGCCGAACTCTTCAGCCGCTACGACAAACGTGAGCAATTGGCCGCTTTGGACGACCGACACACTAGGAGGCATAGGATTCTCGAGTTGGGGTGGAAGTACGACGCATCTCGCGCGCGAGCGCGACGATGTCGAGGATGTAGGCAACGCGTCCGTCGCCGAGGATGGTGGCGCCCGCGAGCCCGTCGACACGACCGAAGTTAGTCTCGAGGCTCTTGATCACGATCTGCTGCTGCGCGAGCAATTCGTCGACGAGGAGGCCGAGTGGCGAACCTTCGGCTTCGACGATCATCAGCAGACGCGAATCGTTCGCACCGTGCGGGCGCACGCCGAGCACGGCCGCGAGGTCGATGACCGGCACGATCTGATCGCGCAGGCGGAACACTTCGGAACCGCCGAGCTTGCGACGTGCCGCCGGAGCGAGCTCCACGGTTTCGCGAATCGCGAGGAGCGGGATGACATACGTCTGATCCGCGAGGCGGAGCAGCTGACCGTCGATGATCGCGAGCGTGAGCGGCAGCGACAGCGTGGTCTTCGTTCCCTGGCCGGGAATCGATTCGAGCTTCACTTCGCCGCGCAGCTCTTTGATCGAGCGATACACGACGTCCATGCCGACACCACGACCGGAGACTTCCGAAACCACCTTCGCGGTGGAGAAGCCGGGCGCGAAGATGAGTAGCGCGATCTCGTCGTCGCGCAGTTGCGCGTCGGGCGCGATGACGCCGTTCTCTTTCGCCTTCTCGAGGATGCGGGCGTAATCGAGGCCGCGACCGTCGTCCGTGATTTCGATGACGACGGCGCTACCGCGATGTTCCGCGTGAATCTTGATCACGCCCTGGCGCGGCTTGCCGAGCGCTTCGCGATCGGCCGGCAATTCGATGCCGTGATCGATCGAGTTGCGCACGATATGAACGAGCGGATCACCGAGCTTCTCGAGCACCGTGCGATCGAGCTCGGTCGTCTGACCGCTGATCTGGATCGCGACGTCCTTGTCGAGTCGGCGCGCGGTGTCGTGAACGAGACGCGGGAGGCGTGCGAACACCTGGCCCACGGGAGTCGAACGCAGACGAACGACCGACTCTTGCAATGCGCGAGTCGTGCGCGCGAGTAGCGATAGACCTTCGCGAATGCGCGCGACGCGATCGCCGTCGAGCGGGCCGTCACCGTCGAGCTCTCCCAGCATCGACTGGGTGATCACGAGCTCGCCGACCATGTTCATGAGGAGGTCGACCTTGTCGACCGACACGCGCAACGACGCGCTCGAGGCGGTCGATTCGGCGTGTTGCACTTGCGGGGCCGGAGCCGCCTTCTCGGCCGGCTTTTCAACGACCGGCTTCGGCGCATCGACGATCGCGAGCTTCGGCGCTTCCGCGACTTGCTTGATCGAGAGATCGCAATCGTCCTCGACCCACGCGAACACGTCATCGATGTCGGGACGCGCGACCGTTGCCGGCAGCTTCATCGTCCACGCGATAAACATCTCGGTCGGATCGAGCTGATCGATCGCCGGGACCTTCGAGACATCCGCGACGATCTCGGTCGCACCGAGCTCGACGAGCTGGCGCATGATCCGCAACGGATCGTTACCGCTGCGCATGATGCCGCGGTGCGGAGCAAAGCTCACGGTCCACGGCGCCGTCGGGGTTGGAGCGGCTGCTTGGATCGCGACCGGCGCAGCCACGGCGGGCGCACCCTTCGCGTGTTCGCGAACTTCGACGATCTGCGCGATCACGGGCGCGTGGACAACCGGATCGACCGGGCGGCCACCGCGGCGCGCGTCGAGCGCTTTGCGGAGGAAGTCGACACCGACGAGCAGGCAGGTCGCGATGTCGGGCGTCGGAGCGAGGCCCGAGCGAACGTCGTCGAGCAGGTTCTCCATCACGTGCGCGAGGCCCGTGATTTCGTCGACACCAAACGCTCCCGCGCCGCCCTTGATCGAGTGAATCGCGCGAAACAGATCGCCGATGACTTCGGGGCTCGCCGAGTGCTCGAGTTGGAGGAGATTCGCTTCCGCGCGATCCAGACCCTCGAAGCTCTCGTCGAAGAACGTGGCGAGCAGCGCCGCCATCGTTGCCTGATCGAGACTCATGCGAGGACCTTCGAGATCGTGGCCAACAGCTGTGCGGGTTGGAACGGCTTCACGAGCCAGCCGGTCGCGCCTGCTTCTTTGGCGACGCGCTTCTTCTCCGGATCGATCTCGGTCGTGAGCATCAAGATCGGAGCGAACTTGCACGGGGCAAGCGTGCGGACCTGCTTGACGAAACCGAGACCGTCGAGGTTCGGCATGTTGACGTCACACAGGAACAAGTCGACCTTCGACGTCTTCGCCTTCGCGAGTGCATCGAGTCCGTCGACTGCTTCGATAATCGCGTGACCCGCGCTGGTCAGCGTGGACTTCACCAGCGCGCGCATCGAGTTCGAATCGTCGATGACCATGATCGTCGCCATTCCCCGTAACCCCTTCCCCTTCGATCTCTGCTTGCTTGCTAGGTCGTCAGATTCACGTGCGTGTCGAGGCCCGAGGCCCTGATCGCATCGATAACTATCTTGGCTGGGCTATCCCAGGTGATCTTTGCCCCACGCGCCTTGGCGGCATGGACGGCGGCGAACAGCAGTTGGACTCCGCTCGCGTCGATCTTGCGGACACCGGATGCCGCAATCACGAGCTCGTCGCGGCAATCGAGTGCCCGGGCAACCGAAACGGTCGCTTCCGCGGTGATGTCGAAGGCCTCGGGAAGTTCCAAACGCTGCACGCATGAGTTAGGTCGACCAGCGGTAGACCATGTTGATGTAGGTTTTCTGGCGATGTTCGCGGGCTACCGCTACGATTTCGCTGTGAAAGCTGCGGTCGCTCTCGTCTGTGCCACCGGGTGCTCGTTCGTTGGAGTTCGCGGTCCGGTCGGGTATGGCAACGAGCCCGCGCACGATCCCTCCACCGTTCACTGCACGGATTCAGACACGCTCCCGGCGCTCGATGCGCTTGGCGGGGCGGCGGCGATCGCGGTGGCCGGAGGCGGGTTCATCATCGAACAGACGTCTGATTCCGGCGACCTGCACAACTTCACGAAGTACTACTTCGGCCCGTTGATCGCGGCGTCGATCATCTACTTCATCTCGACCAGCTACGGCTCGTCCCGGGTGGAACGGTGTCGTGCGATCAAGGGCGATGGCGTGATCGAGCAGTAAGCTCCCCGCGTGGAAGTTTCACGCAGTCGGCTGATCGGCTTCATCACGATCGCCGCTGGTTTCTCGGTTGCGAATCTCTATTACGTGCAGCCGCTCGGCGAACGGATCGCACGCGAGCTCGGCACGGATGCAGGTGGGATGTCGCCGGTGCTTGCCGGCACCCAACTCGGTTACGCGGCCGGCATGGTGTTGCTCGCGCCGTTGTGTGATGTCCGCGAACGCCGGTCGACGATCGTCTCGACCGCGTTGGGATGTGCGATCGCGCTGATCGCGTTCGCGGTTGCCCCGAGCGTCGCGGCGATGACGGTCGCATCGGTCGCGATCGGGATGGGTGCGAGTGTCACCCAGATGTTGCTGCCGTTCGCCGTCGGCTTGGGGACGCCGGCCGAGCGCGGCAAGATCGTCGGCACGGTGATGGGCGGCGTGCTCGCCGGGATTCTGTTGTCGCGTGCGCTCGCCGGTTCGCTCGGCGAAGTGATCGGCTGGCGCGGCGTGTTCGTCGCGGCGGCCTGCGCGATGGTCGTGCTCGCGATCGTGCTCCGCGTGTTGTTACCGATCTCGCCGGCGACGACGACCCTGCCGTATCGCGCGCTGTTGAGCTCGATGTGGAAGATCCTGAAACGCGAGCGCGTGCTCCGCCGGCGAACCGTAATCGGCGCCGTCGGGTTCGCGGCGTTTTCGGTGTTCTGGTCGACGATCGCGTTCCAATGCAAGGCCGCCGGTCTGGGTGGCTCGGGCGTCGCCGGTGGGTTGGGTATCCTCGGGCTCACGGGCGTGGTGGTCGCGCCGATCGTCGGGCGCGCGGCGATGCGGATCACGCCGACGAAGATCAACATCCTCGCGCTCGCCGTGATCGCGGTGTCGTTCGTGGTGTTCTGGCTCGGCGGTGCGTCGTT
Source organism: Kofleriaceae bacterium (assembly GCA_047600425.1). Classification (GTDB taxonomy): domain Bacteria; phylum Myxococcota_A; class Polyangia; order Haliangiales; family Haliangiaceae; genus JABFXX01. The sequence goes on from JASGLC010000001.1 coordinate 2,848,592, forward strand.
GATCTGGATCGGTGTCGGCGTCGTGCTCATGGATGGCGGCGCGCAGGCGAATCACCTGACGAACCAGACCGTGATCTTCGGGCTGTCCCCCGAGGAGCGCAGCCGCGTGAACTCGATCTACATGGTCGGCTACTTCCTCGGCGGTGCTCTCGGAACCGCGATCGCGGCGCAGGCCTGGCAACACGGTGGCTGGCCGGCGGTCTGTGCGGCGGGTGGCATCGCGGCGATCCTGGCGATTCCGGCCCTGCCGAAGTCTGTTTAGCGGCAACCGCAGCCGTGCGACGCTGTCGTCGTGAAGGTGAGGCTCGCGGTCCTTTCTCTGGTGGCAGCATGCGCGCACCAACATCCCCAGACACCTCGCGTGGCGTGTTGCGTGAAACAGCCCGCGAGCCTCACATGGCCCGTGCCGATGCGCGTGATGGCGTGGACGGACGATGGGATCGTCCAGATCGGCATGCTGCCGGATCGAGCGCCGGCGACGTATCCCGAGCACTGGTACATCGAGCCAACGCAGGATCTGCACGGATATCTCGGCGATGTCGTCGCGATGATGCAGCAGGAGCACATCCCGGGGCTGTCGCTCGTCGGGCAGAGCCACGTGCCGCTCGAGAAGCTGACGGCGCTGCCGGAGCTGAAGGCGCTGGTGCTCGACGATACCGACGCGGATCTGACGAAGCTGACGCTCGATCTCGATCGGTTGTATGTGGAGCGCGTCGCGATCGAAGACGTGAACGCGGTCGTCGCGAAGCTGCCGCATCTGCAGGTGCTCGATCTCGATGGTGTCGAGATGCACGACACGACCGCGATCGCAGGATTGACGGAGCTGCGCGCGCTCGATCTCGGTCACACGCAGATCACCGATCGCGATGGCGCGATGCTGGGCGCGTTGACGAAGCTCGAGATCTTGGATCTCGCGCATACGAAGATCGGCGCGCAAACGATCGCCGCGATCCGGCCGCTCGCGCTGCGCGAGCTGTTCATCGAAGGCACGATGGTTGGCAAAGAAGTCGCCACGCTCGATGGCTACGCGCCGGGCATCGTGCGGTTCGACGCGAGCGACCTGATGTCGGAGTATCGGCCGACCGATCGCGATGTCGCGTGGCTCGCGCAGGCGCCGAACCTCGTCGAGGTCGGGCTCGGTCACGCGAAGGTCCACGACGCGCTCGCGCTACAGATCTTCGCACTGCCCGGTTTGAAAGAAGTCCGGTTCGCGGACACCGAAATCACGAAGGTGCCGATCGCGGCGCTCGCGAAGCGGACCGAGATGCGCGAGATCGATCTCGGTGGCACGCCGGTCACCGACGAGCCGGCGAAGGCGATGATCGCGTTCCCCGAGCTGCGGATGCTGCGACTCGATTCGACGAAGATCACGGATGCCGCGTTCACGGGCGTGGTGCCGTCGTCGAAGCTCGTCGAGCTGTACGTGTCGGGCACGGACGTCACGGATCTCGGGATGGCCGTGCTGTCGCAACTACCGGATCTGCGCGGTCTCGGCGTCGGTACCACGAAGGTCAAGGACGCGACGGTCGAACGGATCTCGCACCTCGATCAGCTGCGCACGCTCGTGATGTCGAAGGTCAAGGTCGAGAACACCGCGTTGATCGGCCGGCTCGCGAAGTTGCAGCGGCTCTATCTCGATGATTGTTTCGTCGACGACAGCATGGTCGCCGCGTTCGCGAAGCTGACGAAGCTGCGCGCGCTCCACCTCGAAAACACGAGTGTCGGTGAAGGTTCGATCGCCGTGCTGAACACGTTCACGCAACTCGAGGAGCTCACCGTCGGCGATACGTACTTCGGCGATACGGCGCTAAAGCTCGATCTGCCGAGGCTTCACACGCTGTCGTTGGTCGGGCTCCAGATCGACGACGCGCATCTGCAACCCGCGCTCGCGCACCTCGCGCCGGTCGTCGAGCTCGATCTCTCGGCCACCGAAGTCAAAGATCCGAGTGCGCTGCTCGCGTTGACGAAGCTGAAGGTGCTCGGGCTCGCGCAAACCAAGGTCGCGCCGGATGTCGCGAAGCGGTTCACCGCGCGTGGTGTCGACGTCAAAATGTGATCACGGGGCGATGCGCTCCCTCGTGCGTCCACACCTCGGCGACGCGCGCGAGCGGCACGCGTTCGATCTCGAGCGAGAGCGCTGGCAGGACGGGTAAGAGCTGCGCGATCTCCGGACCGATCTGCGCGGGCTTCACCGAGCCGATCCCGCTGCCGAGGATCGCCAGATCGATCGCGCGAAGTGCAGCGCTATCGAACGCGAAGTCCTTGCCGGCGGAGCCGCCGATCTGGACGTAGCGCACGCGCCGCTGACTCTTCGATGCCGCGAGTGCTGCGAGCACGCGAGCCGCGGGTTCGCCCCATAAATAATCGAGCACGATATCGACCTCGGCGATCACCGGTGCGAGCGAGTCCTCGAGCGTGAACGCTTCGACACCGAGCCGTGCGAGCTTGTCGCGCGATCGGCCGACCGCGATCACGCGTGCGGCACCGAGATGCTTCGCGACTTGCACGGCGAGCGATCCACTCGCGCCCGTGGCACCGAGGATCAACACGGTCTCGCCCGCGACGAGCTGCGCCCGCAACCGCAGGGCGAACCAGCTCGACATCGCGGGATTGACCATCGCGGCAACGAGTGCGGGATCCAGGTCCGGAATCGGCAGCGACATCGGATTCACCGCAGCGCTCTCGGCAAACGTCCCGTACGGATGGCGCAACCAACCGGTGTAGACGCGGCGCCCATCGGGCAGCTGTGCCACGCCGTCGACGCCCGGGATCAGTGGATAGGACGCTTGCGTCGAGTAGTGAGCGTTCTTCGCGAGACCACGGGTCACCGGATGAAGGCCAGCCGCGAGCATCGTGCCCACGACCTCGCCGGGTTGGAGAACGGGTTCGGCAAACGCTTCGACGACCGGATCGGAATCTGCACTTTTCAAGACGGCGGCGAGCATGAACCCAATGTAAGCTTTCACTTGTCTTTGTCAGCTTGCATTTCATGCGCAAGAAGAAGCCCGCGCTAACCGCCCGAAAACAGCCTCGCCAAGGGCGATCACGGCATACGGTCGAAGCGATCCTGGAAGCCACGACTGAGCTTTTGCTGAAGTCCGGCTACGACGCGCTGACCACGAATGCGATCGCGGCTCGCGCGGGCGTCAACATTGCATCGCTCTACCAATACTTCCCGAACAAACAGGCGATCGTGCACGAGCTCATGCAACGTCACGTCGATGCCACGCGCGCATCGATGCTTCCGGCCCTCGCCGGCGTGCGCGGTCGCGGCCTCGAAGACAATGTGCGCGCGCTCGTCGAAGCGGTGGCAGCAGAGCACGCTGTGGCGCCGAAGCTCCATCAGATCTTCACGGCGATCGGACCGCAGATCGGCTTCGTGCGGACGCCGGTCGCGAATTCCGAAATCGAGGCCGCACAAAAGCACTTCATCAAAGAGATGCGCGGCAAGCTCCCCGATCCCGAGCTCGCGCTGTGGGTCACGCAGACCGCAGTCCACGCCGTGTTTCACACCGCGTTCGTCGAACGTCCCGACTTAGCAACCAAACCCATCTTGATCGAAGAAATCGTTCGCCTCGTCACGGCCTATCTCGAACCATGAAGCTCTTTGCCTGTCCCAACTGCGGCCAAATCGTATTTTTCGGCAACATCAAGTGCGAGCGGTGCGATAGCCAGCTCGGCTACGATCACGAGATCAATCGGATGCGCGTGCTCGCGCCCGAGTACAAGTACTGCGGCAACTACGCCCAGGCGGTGTGTAACTGGCTGTTGCCGTCGGAGTCGCCGGACACGCTGTGTCGCGCGTGCCGGCACAACCTCACGATCCCGAACCTCGCGGATCCGCAGAACGTCGATCGTTGGCGCAAGATCGAAGAGGCCAAGCACCGCCTGCTCTACACGGTGCTGCGCTTGAAGCTGCCGCTGTTCGATCGCACGGAGCGTCCGGACGGGCTCGGGTTCGAGTTCGTCGACAAGGCGATGACCGGTCACAACCACGGCCTCATCACGATCGCGGTCGCCGAGGCCGATGATCCGGAACGCGAGAAGCGCCGCACCGAGCTCGGCGAACCGTATCGCACGTTGCTCGGGCACTTCCGGCACGAGATCGGCCACTGGTACTGGGACGTGCTCGTCGCTCCGGATCAGTCGCAATTCACGCAACTGTTCGGCGATGCGAATCTCGACTACGGCGAAGCCTTGAAGGCGCACTACGCGAACGGACCGAAGCCGAGCTGGCAGGACTCGTTCGTTAGCGCGTACGCGGGCAGTCATCCGTGGGAGGACTTCGCCGAGACCTGGGCGCACTACTTCCACATGGTGGACACGCTCGATACCGGTGGCTCGTTCGGGATCGTGTTGTCGCCGAAGCTCGATCGCGATCACATCTTGTCGACGTCGCTCGACTTCGATGTCTACGATCCGGCGATCACGATCGAGACGATCCACGATGCATGGGTCGCATTGTCGTCGGCGCTGAACTCGTTCAATCGCTCGATGGGCCTCGCGGATCCGTATCCGTTCGTGCTGTCGCCGAAGGTGGTCGAAAAGCTCGGCTACATTCATTCGCTCGTGCGCCGTCACTAAAACGCGAACCGTTTGCGGCCACGCGCAATCGCAGGCGCAATACATTCACCTAGTTGGCCACTTGATCGCGGATATCCGCGGACGACTTCTCGGATATGAAGGTTTCGTGGCGTCGGGCAGGCAAAGTGGTGTTCGGGTTGTTCGCGTTGAAGGGGCTGGCGTGGATCGCCGTGGCGTCGTGGGTCGCGATGCACGGGCTGCGCTGAGAATCTCCACACTCGTGCTGGCGCGTCGGCTGCAATTCGTTCGCGCGTGCGAATCGCGTTGTTGTTTCTCGTCGGATGCATGCATCAACCTGGCGGGTTTTCCGACGTTCCGCCGGATGTAGGCGCACCCGCTACCGGCTTCGCGACGCCGCAGGCCGTGGCGATCAACGGCTACACGCAGTCGGCGATGGAGCCATTCATCACTCGCGATGGTGCGTACTTGTTGTTCAACAACTCGAACGACAAGTCGGTCAACACGAACCTCCAGCTCGCGAAGCGTGTCGACGACGTCACGTTCGACTACGTCGGCGAGATCACCGGCGCGAACTCCGATCAGCTCGATGGCGTGGCGACGGTTGCCGGCAACACGCTGTACTTCGTATCGACGCGGAGCTACAGCGATTCGCTGTCGACGATCTACACCGCCGACTTCACCGACGGCGTCGCGACGAATCCCACGATCGTCGATTCGATCTCGCGGCACGAACCGTTGATCGTCAACTTCGATGTCGAGGTCAGCGCCGATGGCAACGATCTCTACTTCGTCGACGCCCTGTTTTCGCAAGACGGGATCCCGCAACAAGCCGATCTCGTGCTCGCGACGAAGGTGAACGGCACGTTTGTCCGTCAACCGGCCACGATCCTCGCGAACGTTAACTCGAGCTCGCTCGAATACGCGGCCGGCATTTCGGCGGACGAGCTCGAGCTGTTCTTCACGCGCGTGGATGCGATCACCGCGGACGCGATGCCGACGATCTATCGCGCGACGCGCGCCTCGAAGTCCGATCCGTTCGGCGTGCCGGAGCATGTCGATGCGGCGACCGGCTTTGTCGAAGGTGCGACGGTCGCGCCCGACAACGCGATCTACTATCACCACTGCGAAGGCTCGCCGCAGTTCTGCACGATCTATCACGCGGCGCGCACGGCCCAGAGCGTTCGCCCGACCGGTGCTGAGGCGCTGTAAGATGCAGCATGGGCGTTTCCTTGTGGGACATGTTCTTCGACGACGATTGGCGTCAGCGTCGTGACATCAACGCGCTCGAAGAGGACCGCGCGCAGCATCACGAAGAGCTCGAGGCGATGCGACGCGAAAACCGCGATCTCCATGCCGAGATCAACGAACTGAGCGTCACGGTGATGGCGTTGATGAAGGAGCTCGGCCGGCGTGGCGTGATTGCGCCGGAAGAGATCCGGCATGCGGTCAACGTCAGGCTCGGGCGTTCGACCTTCACCTGCCCCGGGTGCAATCAGGTGGTCGCCAACAGCGACGCGCAAATGACGTCGCGAGGCCAGCGCTGTTCTACCTGTTCCGTGATCGACCTTTGACGGCGGACGCCGCCAACCGAATCGGTCCCGTCAGGATGTAGCCGATCATCGACGCGACATCACCGGCGCGAACGGGCACGCGCGCCTTCCCGAGACCGAGCTCCTCGCGCGCGTCGGTCACCTCGCGCGGTAGTAAGTCGGGTAGCGCGCGACCGTAGAAGTTCTTCGTCCGGCGGCCCAATGCCCACGCCCTCGCGGTCGCGCGTGGCCACACGATCGCACCGAACGCGAGGCCGGCGAGGTTGTACATGACGGCCGCGGGATAGTGCTCGCAGCCACTCGCGAGCTCCCACGCCGCGATTTCGGACTCTCCGCGGAACGTGGTCTGGTAGCCGGTCACCACGTGATGGAGGTCGTGATACGCGAGCGCGACCTTGCGGCCGGCCGTGTTCGGAACTTTCAGCGTGAGCGGGCCGAGCTTCAGTGGGACATAGGGCAGCGAGGCCCCGCCGTCGTCGGGGAAGTGGTTCACCTCGTAGTAACTTTTTCGAGCAGTTGCGAGGTCCATGATTCTTGGATGCGCGGATCGGCCTATCCGATTCGGTGGGTCGGCAAATACGCCGGGGATGCTTACAGAATCAGCATGCAGCCCGAGCCACAACCCATCCCCCAAGCGACCGACAAGTACGCGCTCGCCGGTGCGCTGCGCGAGCTCGAGGCGGCGAAGGCGCGTGTCGAACGCGATGCACGGACCGTTTGCGATGACACCAAGAAGAAGCTCGTCTCGGAGCTATTGCCGGTGCTCGATAACCTCGATCGCACGATCGCGGCGGCGCGTGACAATGGTGATGCGCAAGCGGTGATCGATGGCGTGACGATGGTGCGGACGCAGTTGGAGAACGTGTTGCGCGGCTACGGCGTCGAGCGGATCGATGCGCTCGCGCTGCCGTTCGATCCGGCGCTGCACGAGGCGGTGACGACGCTGCCGGTGCTGACGCAGGATGCGCACAACTTGGTCGTCGATCAGATCGCGCCGGGCTACCGCTATGGTGGTGGCCTGCTCCGCCCCGCCCAGGTCGTGGTCGGCAAGCTGAGCATGCCGGCGTGGGCAGCTCGCTAGCGGTAGCGTTCCGCGTACGCGTCGTGAAACGCGGACACCGTCGGCGGCGTGATTCGCTGGCGCAGGATCTCGACGATCCGATCGCGCATGATTTCGCCGCCGATCTCGAGCACGGCCGTCACCGCGCGCCCGGCGTAGACGAGCGCTTCGTCGTCGAAGCCGCGGACGTTATCGCCGGCCGCATCCGCCGCGTCGACGAATGCCTCGGTGACGTCTTCGAGATGAAATTTTGCCTGTGACTTGGCCTCCCAGACATCCAACAGGGAGGCATCGCCGCGCGCGTGACGCTCGAGCGTATCGAGCAACGCGATCATCGGCGCGCGATGTTTGTTCGGAACGCGATCGAGGATCAGGTGGACGCATTCGCCAACGGCTCCCGCGATGACCGGCCGCGAACACCACAGGATCGCGTGGCCGAGAATCTCGATCGGGTCACGTCGATCGAGGATGGCTTGCCACGTTCTCGCCAGAGCCGTGTTTGCAGACTCGGCTGGCTCGCGCAGGATCGCGGCGTAGTCGGCCGCTTCTCGCTCTTCGAGATCGTCATCGAGTGTCGGGATCTGAGTCACCTTTCGCGAGTGCAAGGGTAGCAGTCGATCAGTTACGTGTCCGTGGTCGCATGCGGAGTGCGGTCTCGACCAACTATCACGCGCGCCTCAGACTCTCGGAAGCCGAGACAGGCCAGCTCCTGCATCGCCTCCGTCCGCCTCGTCGATTCGGTCGTCGCCAGCCCCGCGCGGGGCGCGACCTCCACCGACGGACGAACCGAGTCACGCGACAACGTGCCTTTGTGCAGCATCTGATGATGCGCGAAGCACAACAGCACGAGGTTGTCCGCGGTATGCCCGCCGCCCTCGGCTCGCGGAACGATGTGGTGAATGTCGACGAACCGTTGCGACCGACATCCCGCCACCACGCACTTGCCGCGATCGCGCTGGACAACGGTACGGCGCGTCGAAGGCGTCACGTCTTTTTTCGCCCGTGCGGGCGCGATATCCGAACCGATCCGAACGGCATCGCACTCGACGTAATCGCGCTCGGCATTGCTTAACGCGAGGCGCCGACCGCCGGCGTTGACGAAGCCTTGGTTGCACTTCTGGCAAATCGTTGCCTGGATCTGTGCGCGTGGTGACGTGCCCGGCTCACCGGTATTGGCGCGCGCGGCACACAGCATCATCACGGTGGTCGCATCGTCGATGAACTCGCCAACCTCGTCGATGATCTCGTTTTGCGCCTGACGCCACTGCGCGTACTGCGCCGGTGTGAATTCGATCATCACGACGCACTTCTTGACCTGCGGATCTTCTGGATCGCTCGGCCGATCGCCTTCTTTGTGCATCGACACGAGCTCCTGAACACGAGCGCTGTTGCATCCGCGGATTGCATCGAGCCATTCCACTTCGGTCTCGGGCTTGACGATCCGCGTGAGCTCGCGCACCGCGGTGTAGCTGTGCTCGCCATTCGCCAACGCGCGCGAAGTCTCGGGCAGTGACTCGAGTGCCATCGCAACGCGCACGCGATCGCGCGCGACCTTCGGTCCGTAGCCGAGCACGTCCTCGAGATAGGCATACAGACTGACCTTCGATGCGTGCCGCCACACATCGCCGCGAATGACATCGCGCAAGAGCGGTGCCTCGCGTGCATCCAACTCGCAGCGATCCATCGCGAGTGCGCGCAGTGCGAAATCGATCTCCTGCCACGTGCCGACACCATCGAGCATGACGTTCTCCTCCGAATGATGTCTCGTTCTACCATCGAGTTTTTCGGTGCGATGCCGTGCGTTCTCGTCGAGAAATCTCGAGTTCTGCGATCGAATCTCGAATCAGCACAAGTCGCATCGCAGATCGCAAACGACCGCGCGTCACACGCATTCAGATCGCGCCTCGACGAACGACTGATCTGTCATCGAAAACACCCGTCAACTTCGACGATCAACAATCGACATGATTTTCGCGATTCCTCGACGGAGATCTCGCCGGGTGGATCCCTCGCACGAGCACCTCGCACGAGCTCGAGCACTGGGCCATGACCCGACCCCCGACGAGAATCCGATGTCTGATCACTTCAGCCCCGCGCGGGGCCGAGCGAGCCGGGGCTGACGTGATAAGGTTATTGGTTCGCGCCAGCCCCGCGCGGGGCCGAGCGTGTGTATCGAACATTGTGATTCGGTCGTCGGTTGCAGCCCCGCGAGGGGCCGAGTGTGTGTAACGCGGACTGTTCGAGATCGTGATGCGGTTATCGGTTCGCGCCAAGCGCGCGCGGGCCGAGCACGTATGACGAACATCGCGATGTGGTTGTCGGTTGGTGCCAGCCCCGCGCGGGGGGCCAAGCGCGTGCACTCACATCGCGATGTGGTTGTCGGTTGGTGCCAGCCCCGCGCGGCCAAGCGCGTGTACCGACATCGCGATGTGGCGGGTTGTGCCAGTCCCGCGCGGGGCCGAGCGTGTGTATCGAACATCGTGATTCGGTCGTCGGTTGCAGCGCCGCGCGGGGCCGAGTGTGTGTAACGCGGACTGTTCGAGATCGTGATGCGGTTGTCGGTTCGCGCTAAGCGCTCGCGGGCCGAGCACGTATGACGAACATCGCGATGTGGTTGTCGATGCCAGCCCCGCGCGGGGCCAAGCGAGTGTACAGAACATCGTGATGTGGTGGGTTGGTGCCAGCCCGCGCGGGGCCGAGCGCGTGTACAGAACATCGCGATGTGGCGGGGTTGGTGCCAGTCCCGCGCGGGGCCGAGCGTGTGTTTCGAACATCGTGATTCGGTCGTCAATTGCAGCCCCGCGCAGGGCGAGCGCGTGTAACGCGGACTGTTCGAGATCGTGATGCGGTTATCGGTTCGCGCTAAGCGCGCGCGGGCCGAGCACGTATGACGAACATCGCGATGTGGTTGTCGATGCCAGCCGCTCGGGGCCAAGCGCGTGTACAGAACATCGTGATGTGGTGGGTTGGCCAGTCCCGCGGGGCCGAGCGTGTGTATCGAACATCGTGATTCGGTCGTCGGTTGCAGCCCCGCGGGCCGAGCACATATGACGAACATCGCGATGTGGTTGTCGGTTGGTGCCAGCCCCGCGCGGGGCCGAGCGCGTGTTTCGAACATCCTGATTCGCTCGTCCGTTGGTCGCGGGGCCGAGCGTGTAACTCGGACTGTTCGAGATCGTTATTCGGTCGTCGGTTTGTGCCAGCTCCGCGCGAGGCCGAGCGTGTAACTCGGATGTTCGAGATCGTGACGCGGTTATCGGTTCGCGCTAGGGACGCGCGGGCCGAGCACATATGACGAACATCGCGATGTGGTTGTCGGTTGGGCCAGCCCCCCGCGGGGGCCAAGCGCGTGCACTCACATCGCGATGTGGTGGGTTGGTGCCAGTCCCGCGCGGGGCCGAGCGTGTACATCGAACATCGTGATTCGGTCGTCGGTTGCCACGCGCGGGCCCGAGGGCACACGGACTTTGCGGGAGGCAATCGCCGGCGATGCAGTCCGCGGCGCGCATGCGAACGGCCCGCGCAACAAAAGAAGAGCAGCTGGGGCCGAGCTGCTGCGGCGCTGGGGTGGGCTCTCGCGATCAGCGAGCGCTGCGCCGAAATCGTGACGAGCCCGCGATCCGGGTTCGCCCACCGACCACCTCGATCATCCTGCGGGCTCGGCGCGATTTGGGCGCAAAGCGCGAGCGCGCGAGCCCACCCCAGCACCGCAGCAGCGAGCAGCTCGCGTGACTCGCCGATCCATCATGGCGCCAGCTAAAGCGAGTGCTTCGTCGTCGCGAACGTTATTGTCGGTCGACTGTCCCAGCTGCGGCCCACACTCCGCACCGGTTCACGGGTCGTGAGCGCCTCGCACTCCGTCGATAAGATCGAACGCGCTAGCGTTGTCACGGATGTGGCGCACCGTGATTCTGATCCTGGCCGCATGCTCGCACGAGTCCGACCTGGCCACGGCAGCACGCAGACGACTCGTGGTCCGCATGGCGACCGCCGAACCTCCACGCGATCCGTTCGCGCTATCCGTGGACTCCTTCTTCGAATGTAAGAATCAAGGCTCTACCGCTCCAGAGCTCCGCGATGCGGTCATCGCGTTTGCACGCATGAACCTCGTCGAGCCCATGGTGCAGCTCGGGCTTGGTTCGTCGGACGATCCGATCCAGCTCGATTTCGACTGCAAACAACACCATCACGACGGCGTGTTCACGACGATCTCGGTGAAGCCGACCGATGACGTGTTCCGCCTATCGGTTGGCCAGCAGGAGGTCACGCACGGACGGTGTTCGTGGGGAGGCGCCACGGTGTACTGCGCCCACGTGCTTCGCGAACCAACCGGCATCGCTGTGGTGTTGAGCGAGGGCCGAACGCTGATTCGTTAGCTCAGCAATTCTTAGCACTTGCGATAACTGAACTTTTCTTGTCATGTCCGCCGGTAGTCACAGCACTACACGTCGAACATGGGACGAAGCGATGCAGAGCTCTTGGAAGCGAGCCGCCGTGGCGAACGCGAGGCGTTCGGCGCGTTGGTCGAGCGCTACCAGGGCGTTGTTTGTGCGGTTTCATATAGCCGCACCGGCAACCGCGCGCTGTCCGAGGACGTAGCTCAAGATACGTTCCTCGCGGCGTGGCATCAGCTCGATCAGCTACGCGAACCGAATCGGGTGCGCGCGTGGCTGTGTGGAATCGCGCGCAATCTCGCTCGCAAAGCGAGGGTGCGCACCGAACGCGAAACGCCGGTCGAAGATGACGTGATCATCTCGCAGGCGAATCCGTTCGACGAAGTTGCCGAGGTCGAGGCCGAGCGTGTCGTGCAGAACGCACTGCAACGCGTGCCCGAGACCTACCGCGACGTGTTGGTGTTGTACTACCGCGAACATCGCTCCGTACGCGAAGTGGCGCGGATGCTCGACATCACCGAAGCAGCGGCGCTGCAGCGCCTCTCACGCGGCCGGCAATATCTCCAGCAAGGCGTCACGCAACTCGTCGAACGCTCGCTGCGCGATCACGCGCCGAAGAGCCTCGTCGTCGGTGTGTTGGCCGCGATCGCACTCGCTCCGTCCCATGCGTCAGCCGCAGCAACTAACGCAAAGGGAACCTCCATGTTGAAGCTCGCTCTAGTGGGAACCGTCATCGCTGCAGGAACGACGACGGCGATCGTGAAACCGTGGTCGCACGACACCAAGTCGACCTCTGCTACGACTCAGCTCGCGTCGGCGCAAACGCCGGTCGCTCCACCCTCGTTGTCGGCGTGGAAGATGCCGGACGCGAAGTATCCGAACAACTTCCCGAAGGGTCCGCATGGCGCGGACGTCAAGATCCTGCCGGCGCCGGATACCGTGCCGCTCGCCGATCAGGAGCAACTTGACAAGGCGAAGGTCGCCGTGGGTCCGTCGAAGGGCGCGGCGAATGCGCCGGTGACGATCACGGTCTATGCGGACGCGATCTGTCCGTTCTGCGCCCAAGCACTCGGCACGCTCGACCAGTTGCTCGACGAGTACAAGGGCAAGGTCAAGATCGTGATGAAGCAGATGCCGGTGCACACCGCGGCAGTGATGCCGGCGGAAGCGCTGTACGCGGCGGATGCGCAGGGCAAGTTCTGGGAGCTGCACGATCTGTTTTCGCAGCACCCCGATGCGCTGCCGCGTGACCTGGTCGATCAGCTCGCGCAACAAGCGGGGCTCGATACGAGGGCGTTCGATCAAGCGCTCGACGCGCACACGTTCAAGCCGGCCGTCGACGCGGATCTCGCCTCGGCGAAGGATCTCGATCTGCAGGGTGCGCCCGCGTTCGTGATCAACGGTCGCCGGATCACCGGTGCGCAACCGATCGAGGTCATGCGCTCGGCGATCGACGATGCGCTAGCGCGAGCTCAGTAGCTCGTTGGGCATAGCCATCGGGCGGCGTGCTCCAGTTCGCGAGGATGTGCTGCACCGTCGACGCGATGTACTGCGCCGCCGGTGTTTGCTTCAGATCCAGCTCCGCGATGATCTTCGCGGGATCCAAGCGCGACATCCACCGACTCGAATACGGCGACGCCGCGCGAACGTCCAAGCCATCCAGCGGATGCGCGACGATCGTCGGCGTCACACCGGCGGCATGCCCGATCCGCTCGATCAACTCGCGCAACGGCAGCAACTCCTCTTGGGCGAGGTTGAACGCGCCACCGATCTTTCGCTCGACGATCGCGACGAGCGCATCGACGACACTCTTGCGATAGACGTGGCGCGTGACTACGTCCGGATCCGGCACGAACAGCGGCCCGCGATCGAACATCCGCCACAGATACGCATCGAACCGGCGCTTCCAATCGCCCTCGCCGTTCACCATCGGGATCCGCAGCCGCGTCGTCCGGATCCCCGCCGCCGCGACGACATCTTCCGCAGCGCGCTTCTCGATCCCGTACAACCAGTCCTCGTGATCGGCATGCGATGCCATCACCGGTCCGTCGTAATCCGATTCTTTCGCGTACCCCGTCAGACCCTCGCGGACGAGATAGACCTGACCGGTCGAGATCATGACGTAGTGGTTCGTATGCAGCGACAGCATCCGCCTCGCGTCCTCCGCGGTCATGCAGTTGAAGTCGATCACCGCATCCCAGCGACCCTTCAGAAGCGCGAAGTCATGGACGACCGGCACCGGCGTGGGCAACGAGCCGCGATTGAACGCGGTGACCTCGTGGCCGCGCATCGCGAGTTGGATCGCGAGCGACTTGCCCATGAACCGATTGCCACCGATCACGAGAAGCTTCACGCGCTTAGAGAAACACACTTGCGAACGGCACACGAACCGCTTACGGTGACTACGTGATGCGCGCACTGCATACGACGACGACGACCTGCTTTGGCGGGATCGTCGTCGTGCGCGCGTAAGCTAACCACCTCGACCGCCCTGCCAACCTGGCCGGGCGTTCTGTCGAAGCAGCGTCCGGCGATTTCCCACCTCATGGAGATTTCCGATGCTGATTCCCGACGACGATCACCGCGCGCTCGCTGCGCGCCTCGACCTTTGCCACTTCGAAGAAGATGCCCCCGCAATGGTGTTCTGGCACCCGCGCGGCTGGGCCTTGTATCGCGAGCTCGAAGCCGCCGCGCGCGCTCACATCGCCGCCGCCGGTTATCGCGAAGTCCGCAGTCCCCAACTCATACGCCGACCTGTGTGGGAGAAGTCCGGGCACTGGGGCAAGTTCCACGATGCGATGTTCGCGTGCGGCGACGACGCGGCGTTGAAGCCCGTAAGCTGTCCCGGCCACATCGCGATCGTGAAGAAGCTCGCTCCGAGCTGGCGCGACTTGCCGATCCGGATCGCCGAGTTCGGCCTCGTCCATCGCGACGAACCGAGCGCCGCACTGCACGGCCTCATGCGCTTGCGACAGTTCTGCCAGGACGACGGCCACATCTTCTGCGCCGACGATCAGATCTTCGACGAGGTCGAGCGGTTCTGCCGCGATCTCCCGGCGTTCTATCGCCAGTTCGGCTTCGAGGAGATCGAAGTCGCGCTCTCGCTCCGTCCCGAGCAACGCATCGGCGACGACGCACTCTGGGATCGCGCCGAAGCCGCCCTCGCCGCCGCCGCCGATCGCTTGCGACTGCCCGTGAAGATCCAACCCGGCGCCGGCGCGATCTACGGACCGAAGCTCGAGTTCGTCCTGAAGGATCGCCGCGGACGCAGCTGGCAATGCGGTACCATCCAACTCGACTTCGTGATGCCGCAGCGCTTCGACGTGCGCTACGTCCGCGCCGACGGCGAGAAGCAGCACGTCGTGATGCTCCATCGCGCGCTCTACGGATCGATCGAACGATTCATGGGCATGCTGCTCGAACATCACGGCGCCGCGCTACCGGCGTGGCTCGCGCCCGAACAAGTCGCGATCCTGCCGGTCAGCGAAGCGCACGTCGAGGCAGCGCACGCGCTCGCGGCTGATCTACACGGTCTACGCGTGCGGGTCGATCGCGAGGACTCGCTCAAGCGCCGGATCGCCGTCGCGCATCACGATGGCGTGCCGTTCCAGATCATCCTCGGCGATCGCGAGCTCGCCGACGACTCGGTCGCGATTCGCGCGCGCGACGCGCAATGGTGGTCACCACGTCATCTACTCAGAGATGACCTGGTTAGTCGATGCCGCGCTTCCCCTCGGCCCAGTAACCCTTGACGCGTTGAGGCTTCGTGTTGCCGAGCTTTCGCAGATCACCGCGCAACGTCTGGATCGACTGGGCGTTGCCGGTGAGCACGAGCGATGCGGCCATCGCGTGGAGCTCGTCGGCGATCGCGGCGAGCTGTCCGCGCGGCCGCAGCGATTCCGCCGGCAACCCGAGCTGCTCGATCATCGGCGCGCAGTCTTCGATCGAGCCGACCTCGAACACGAACCTCGCGTCCGGCCGGGTCTCGCGCAGCGATGCCGCGACACCGAACGACGTCTCGTCTCCGAACAGCGCGATCGGACCCGCGAGATCCGTGAGCTTCGTCGAGCCTTGCGGCCCGATAAACCGTAGCCGCGTCCCCGGTTTCAACGCCGCAATGAATGGATTGCGATTGACCGCCACGATCTCGAACGTCCCCGCCTTCCAGCCGAAAGGCGAGTACGTGCGCGCGCCGAGATCGGGCACGTAGATCTGGATCTTGTCGCCGGGCTCCGGCTTCTGCGCGAGCCCCGAGATCTTGATCCGACGAAACGCACCGACATCCGTGATCGCCTCGATCGTGCAATCGCGCATCAGCTTGTCGCCGATCCAGCTGCCGAGCAGCATGGCCTTCATGTTCGCCATGCGCGCACCCTACCCCGTCTAATCGTCGTTCGAAACGGAGTGAGTAGTCACTCCTCGAAGCCGTTCGATCACGGCATCGCACGCGGGGTTGTTCGTGATCTTGCGCGAGACTTCCGCGAATTGGAGTGGCGTGCCGTGGTGCTCTTCGTCGAGCAGGTTCGGATCTGCGCCGTGCGCCAACAACAGCTCGACCATCTCGAGGTCACCTTCCCACGCGGCGCCGTGTAGCCCCGTGCCGTGCGACCGATCGATCTGCCGCGCGTTGACGTTCGCACCGTTCGCGAGCAACCACTCGACCAAGCCCTTGTGACCGAACTCGACAGCCGCGATGAACACTTCGTCGCGCTTCGCGACATCGCGCATGGCCTTCAACTTCTGGGTCTCGCCGAGCCGCGCATACACGACCGGATCCGCCGGAATGCCGCGTGCCACTAGGTGATGGACCAACGCGCGGTTTCCGGTACGCGATAGCGCCTCCATCGGCGATGCGCCCCAGCGATCGCGTGCCGTGGTCGATACGCCGAGCGCGATCAAGCGATCGATCGCCGTGGGCGTGCGCGCCAACGCGAGCCAGCTGCCATCGCTCGGCACCGATTCCGCGAGCAACTTGCGCCCGTGCTTCTTCAACAGCTTCGCGACGCGCTTGTCATCGCCCATCAACAGCGCTTCCGGCAGCCCGACATGCGCGCCTTCCTGAAGCAACGCGCGCGCGAACTTCTTGCGATCCTCCTCGGCGATCGCGACCATCAACGGCGACCAGCCCGCATACGCGGCATTGTCACCGTCGATGTCGGCGCCGGCATCGAGTAGCTCTTCGAACATGTCGCGCTGCTTCGTCTCGATCGCGACGTGCAACGGTTGCGGGCGCCCTCCCCAAAACGGATGTGGCCCGACGGCATTCACCAACTCGGGTACCTCCTTCAGGCGTTGCTTCACTTCGTCGAGCTTGCCGTTACCGACGAGCAGCAAGAACGCTTTGGCCTCTTCCTCGTTCACGGACACGCGGACATACTACCCCGGTGCCGCACGTCGACGTCCTGATCATCGGCGCTGGACTTTCGGGAGTCGGCGCCGCGTATCACCTTCAAACCAACTGCCCAGGGAAGACGTACGCGATCCTCGAGGCACGCGAACGGCTCGGCGGCACGTGGGACCTGTTCAAGTATCCAGGCATTCGCTCGGACTCGGACATGTACACGCTCGGCTACGTGTTCAAGCCGTGGACGGATGCGAAGGCGATCGCCGACGGTCCGTCGATCTTGCGGTACGTCCAAGACACCGCACGCGAGTACGGCATCGATCGCCAGATCCACTACAACGAGAAGGTCACGCGCGCGGAATGGGCCGATGGCCAGTGGACGATCACGGCCGCGCAGACCTGGACCTGCAACTTCCTCTACGCCTGCAGCGGTTATTACGACTACGACGCCGGCTACACGCCCGAGCTTGCCGGCCGCTCCGACTTCCAAGGCACGATCATCCATCCGCAGCATTGGCCCGAAGGTTTCGATTACACGGGCAAGCGGATCGTCGTGATCGGTAGTGGCGCCACCGCGGTCACGCTCGTGCCCGAGCTCGCGAAGCAGGCCGCGCACGTCACCATGCTGCAGCGCTCGCCCACGTACATCATGACGCGACCCGCGGTCGACAAGATCGCCGATTGGCTACGCGCGAAGTTGCCGGCAAAGGCCGCGTACGCGACGGCGCGCTGGAAGAACATCCTCGCCGGGCTCGGCTTCTATTTGTATTCGCGCAAGTTCCCCGGCCACGCGAAGCAACTCCTCGCGAAGGGCGCGGCACAGGCATCGGGACTCGCACCGGACCCGCACTTCCTGCCGGACTACAACCCGTGGGATCAGCGATTGTGTCTCGTTCCCGACGGAGATCTGTTCGAATCGCTCAAGTCCGGTCGCGCGGAGATCGTGACGGATCACATCGAGCGGATCACGCCGACCGGCATCCAACTAAAGAGCGGTGCACATCTCGATGCCGACGTGATCGTGACCGCGACCGGTCTCCAGATGAAGATGTTCGGTGGCGCCGAGGTGATCGTCGATGGCAAGCGCGTCGGTGGTCCCGAGACCATGATCTACAAGGGCTGCATGATGAGCGACGTGCCGAACTTCGCGTTTGCCGTCGGCTACACGAACGCATCGTGGACGCTCAAGGTCGATCTGACGAGCGTGTACGTGTGCCGGCTGATCAACTATCTCGACGCGCATCACTTCACATCCGTGCGAGCGAAGCGCGATCCCCACATGCCCGAGATTCCGGTGCTCGACTTCAATTCGGGCTACGTGAAGCGCGCGTTACCGCACTTGCCCACGCAGGGTGCCGAGTTTCCGTGGCGCGTGTATCAGAACTACGTGAAGGACCGGAACATGTTCTCGAAAGGCGAGATCGCCGACGACATCCTGCAGTTTCAGTAGCCCGACAGTACGACGATAAAGATCATCCCTGCGTACGGGCTGTCCTGCGGCGCTTGCGCGATGCCGACGCCCCACTTCCAGAACCTGGCCTTCGTGACCGTCGACTCGAGGTCGTAGTTGTCGAGATCGATCGCCGTGTCGGCCATCATCCCGACGTGGGCACGATGAAAGAAGATCGCATCGCGCTTGTGGATCGAGTCGAACGACCACCCCATCGCGAGCTCTTGCGCGTATCCCGTGGCGAGCACCGACAGCCACGGAACCTCGTACACCGAATCGCCATACGGCACGTTCGCGAACTGCTTCAGCTTCGCCGCCCTGATCCGCGCCGACAAGATCGGTTGCACGGTCGGGACGTCCTGGATCCGCGGCACGCCTAGATAACCGACGACGACCCAATAGCCCTTATCGTCCGGCCGAACCGAGACCGAGATATCCGCATTGTGACCGTCGAGGTACTTCTGTTTCTGATGCTCGTCGTCGACGATCCGCGTCACGGCACTGCCGAGCGAGTCGGTATGAAACTCGGTGAACTCGGCGAACGGATTGAGCACGTTCGCGCGTTTCAGATGCCACTCCGGGATGCTGAAGATCCGCTTCGAATGATCGATCAGCATCGTGTCCGTCGCCTGCGCGAGCCGGCGGTTCCAATGCATGGCCGGTAGCTGTGCCGCCGCCCGTTCGCGATCGATGATCTCGACGAGCCGCGAGGCGAACTGCTCCTTCGGCACGTCGACGTTTACCGCGGGCTCCCCGACCAACGTCGTCGGCGCATCGATGCCGCAATACACCGGGAAGTACACCATCGGCTTGAACCAGCGCTTCGGATCCGTCACTTCGATCGAGATCACGTGCTCGCCCGGATTCTTGCCCTTGCACACGAGGTCCGTCTTGAACGCGTGATCCTCGACGGCAACGGGCAGCTTCTGTTGGAAGTCGAGCATCATCGTCGGCGCCGACACGTTCGACTCGAACGTCCCGGCAATATGAAACTCGGTTCCCGCGCGCGGGAGATAGTCGAGATTCACCGGCGCCGCGTAGACCAGGATGCCGACCATGCCGGTCTTCGTCTTCGCGTACGCCCAACGCGCGTTCGAGTGATTCGCGTCGTCCCACAGGATCTTGTCGAGCTCCGCAGCCGTTGCCGCGGCCGCGACCTGTTGGACGGGCTCGACGATGCCCTGCATTCGCAACGCGCGCTCCGCCACCGCGCGATCGACCAAGCCGCCCGCGTCGACGAATCGCGCGAAGTCGGTAGCCGCCGCATCGAGCCGCGCGTCGTGCTCGGCGAGTTGGTGGTAGTAGTACTCGGCGTTGATCCCCAGCTTGATCCGCGGCTGCACCGGCCCGGGCTTTACCGGAGCGCGATCGACGAGATGCGGCGGCGTCGCATCGGGAAAGCCAAAGTTGCACGCCGCCAGAACAACAAGTGCGAGCGCTTTCATCGCTTCTCCGATCGATTGGTCATGAGCTCGCGATACGAGTCGCGGCCGTCTTCGCTGACGTAATAGATGACGATGTAGAACATCCCGGCGCTCGGACCGTCTTGCGGCGCTTGCGCGATGCCGACACCCCAGTGATAGAAGTCGTGCTTCTTCAGGATCGGCTCGAGATCGAAGTTATCGAGATCGATCGAGTTTTCGATCGACAGCGCGTACTCCCAATACGTGCGCTTGTATTCCTCTTGGATCGCCTCGGGCGTCCAGCCGATCGCGATCTGGCGCGCGAACTTCGTCGCCGCCATCGAGAGCGTCGGCCATTCGTAGATGGCGGTATTCGCGCCCGCGCGGTCGGAATAGCGCTTCTCTTGCACGGCCCGGATCCGCTTCGACAGGATCTCCTGCACGTCCGAAATATCGAGCACCGTCGGGACGGCGAGATACCCGACGCTCACCCAGTAGCCGTCCGCCACCGGCTTGATCGCGACCGCGACGTCGGAGTTATGACCGTCGAAGTACTTTTCGTTTTGCGCGCTGTCGTCGAGCACCTTGCTGACCACACCGGCGAGCGAATCGGCGTGCACGACCGTGAACTGGACGTACGGATTCCGGATCCCCGCCTGCTTCACGTGCCACTCCGGCGCGCTCATCCGGCGTTCCGAGCGATCGGCGAGCATCGTCTCCGTCGCGCGCAACAACATCGTGTTCCAGTGCAATGGCGGAAGGCTGACCTCCGCGCGTTCGCGATCGATGATCCCGACCAAGCGATCCGGAAACGTCTCGGGCGTCACGCTCGCGAGATTCGCGAACGGCTCGCCGGTGAGCTTTGCGAGGGCAACGCCGCAGTAGACCGGAAACACCACCGCCGGGAGAAACGTGCGCTTCGTATCGAACACCTCGATCGACACCAAATGCTGCCCCGGCGACGGGCACGCGAGCTCGCCCGTGAAGTGATGCCCCTCGACCTTCACCGGCAGCTTGCGCTTGCCGTCGACCGTGATCTGCGGATTGTCGACGTGCGGTTGAAACGTGCCCGCGAACGTCCAGCGCGTGCCCTCGCGTGGAATCGGATCGAGCGTGATGAAGGCGGCGTAGACCAGCACGCCGATCACGCCGGTCTTCGTCGTCGCGACCGCCCAGCGCGCGTTCGGCCGATTCTGTTCGTCCCACCACAGCTTGTCGAGCTCCGCGCGCGTCGTCGCGGTCGCGACGTGCTCGACCGGCTCGACGATCCCGTGCAGCCGCAACAACCGCTCGGCGATGCCGCTATCCGCACTGCCACCTGCGTCCGCGAAGCGCGCGAGATCCGCGGCGACCGCATCGAGCCGTGCATCGTGGACGCCGAGCGCGCGATATTCGGTCTCTGCAGAGACCGCAAGCTCGATCCGCGGTGACACGACCGGAGCGATGGCAGGCGCACGTTCGACGAGCGGCGGCGCGGGAGGAACCTGGACCTGCGGCGGAGCTTTCGTGCGGACCGTGCCGATGTCACCACTACCCCGCACGGGCGTGCATGCGACGAGGGCGACGAGCAACAACGACCTCATGGTTTAACGGTACTCCTCTGCAAGATTCAGAAATATGAAGTTCTGATGATCGCGAGTTGCGCGTGCCAGGCTTTACCTACTCGTGTTCGTCCTTCGGGACCTGGCGCGCCTTGCGATGCGCGAACGTCGAGCTCGGATCGAACGGCTCCTCGGAATCATCCGGCGGCGCGAAGTAGATGACGATGAACACGAGTCCTGCGCCCGGACCGTCTTGGGGCGCTTGGGCCAGGCCCACACCGAACTTCGCGAAGTCGTATTTCGCGATCACCGGACCGATATCGTAGTTGTCGAGATCGATGCTCATCTCGGCAGAGACCTGGTAGCCGGTGAATGTCTTCTTGCGTGTGGTCAAGAGGTCGTCGATCTGTGCGCCCGCGGCGAGCTGATTCGCGAGCACCCGCGCCGAGGCAGACATCGCCGCCTGTTCGACGCGTTCGGCGTGCGAGCCATGGATTCGATTCGCGATGATCTTCTGGACGGCGACGAGATCGTGAACCACCGGTACCGCGAGATAGCCGACGGTGATCCAATAGCCGTGGTCTTGCACGAGCGCGATCGCGACGTCGGTGTTGTGGCCATCGAACAGCTTCTGATTCTGCGTGCTGTCGTCGAGGATCAGGCTGACCGCATCGCTGAACGTCTCCGCGTGGACGGTCGTGAACTGCACGAACGGGTTCGAGAGGCCCGCGTGCTTCACGTGCCATGCTTCGACGCTCGCGATTCGTTTCGAGCGGTCATCGTTCAGCGACGTCGTTACCTGACCGAGGAGCGAGTTGACGTGAAGCGCCGGCAAGCTCACGGCGACGCGCTCGCGATCGAGAATGCCCAACAGCTGCTCGGGAATCTGATCGGCGGTGACATCGAGGTTCGTCATCGGCTCCGCGGTGACCTTCGCAGGCGCGACTCCGCAATAGACCGGAAACGTCACACGTGGAGACGTCGCGCGCTTCGGATCGGTAACCGTGATCGAGATGGCATGCTGTCCGGGCGAGGAACACGACAGCTCGGTATGGAAGGCATGGCCGTCGATGACGACCGACTGCGGCGTCTTGCCATCGATCACGATTCGGAGGTTTGTCATGTCGCTCGCGAACGTGCCTGCGATCGGGAAGTGGCCACCGACGCGTGGCACACCGTCGAGATTGACGAACCCCAGATAGACGAGCATGCCGATGAAGCCGGTGCGAGTCTTCGCGATCGTGATCTGCGCGTTCACGAGATTTGCTTCGCCGGCAAACGCGCGATCGATGTCTTCGCGGGTCGCCGCGATCGCGACGTGCTGTGCGGACTCGACGATGCCGTGCATGTGCAACAGCCGATCCGCGAGCGATTTGTCGGCGCTGCCACCGGCGTCGATCACGCGTGCGAGATCGCGAGCGACATCGTCGAGACGTGGATCGTGCTCGGCGAGCGTGTGATACGCGGTCTCGGATCGAACGTCGAGCTCGATCCGCGGCGCCACGGTGGGAGCGGCAGGTTGCGGTCGCTCGACGAGGATCGGTGCCGCCGGCGCGGATGTCGCGATCCCCGGCGATGCCGACACCGGCATCTGGATCGTGATCCGCGAGTGATGAGGCTCGCACGCGACCAACGCGATCAGCAGCCACGCGCGCATCAGTTGAACGGCCCGAATGCGATCACGATGTAGATCATGCCTGCGAGTGGGCCGTCTTGCGCCGCCTGCGCGACACCCACACCGAAGCGTTGGAACTCGTGCTTCTTCAGGATCGATGCGAGATCGAACGTCGACAGATCGGCAACGGAATTGATCGACAGATCGAGAAACCCATACGTGCGCCGGGTCTCTTTCGCGATCGAATCGGAGCTCCAGCCGAGCGCGATCGACTTCGCCATGTTCCGCGCGACGTCCTGCATCATCTTGTTCGTGCGGATCTTGAGCTCGGTCCCGCCATCGGGCTGGACGGCATACCGATCGATCGTGAGATCGATGATCTGCTTCTCGAGCTTCGCCTTCAGCGCGATCGGATCGACGATCGGCGGCACCGCGACATAGCCGATCGACATCCAATATCCGTCCGAGTCTGGCTTCACGGTGATACCGAGATCCGTGTAATGCGAGTCGAGGAGCTTGTCGCGCTGCGTGGCATCGTCGAGGATCCGGCTAACGCCACTCGCGAGCGAGTCGACGTGGAAGGCGACGAGGTTGGTCTGCGGCGAAATCAAGCCCGCCTTGCGCAGGTGGTAGTTCGCCGCCGTCATCCGGCGCTCCGAACGATCCTTCAAGAACGTGGCCGATGCGCTCGCGAGCCGGTTGTTCCAGTAGAACGCGGGCAGCTTCGCGGTCGCGCGCTCGCGGTCGAGGATCGCGACGAACTGTGCCGTGACCCGATCCGGCGATACCTCGATATTCGTGCGCGGCTCGCCCGCGATCACCTTCGGCGCATCGACATGGCAGTACACCGGAAAGATGATCGTCGGCATGAAGTCGCGCTTCGGATCCGTCACTTCGATCGCGACGGAGTGTTCGCCATCCTGCTTACATTCGAGAGCCGAGCGCCACGTGTGATCCTCGAGGTCGACGTGGAGCTTGTCCTTGCCATCGATCGTGATGCGCGGGCTCGACATCCCATCGGCGTACGTCCCCGCGAGATCGAAGTGATCGCCCGCGCGCGGAATCGATGTCACGGTGACCGGCGCTGCGAACACGACGAGCCCGACCACGCCGTGCTGGGTCGGTGCGCTCGCGATCTGCGCGTTGGTGTGGTTCTTCTCGTCGAGAAACAGCGTGTCGAGCTCGTCCTGCGTGGCCGCGGTCGCGACGTGCTGCACCGAATCGACGATGCCGTGCAGACGCAACAACTGCTCGGTCACCGCGGTCGTCGCGAGACCTCCCGCATCGACATAACGCGCGAGATCCGTGGCGACGGCAGTGAGGCGCGGATCGTCGTGATCGGCGAGACCGCGGTAGGCCTGCTCGGCGGCCACGTCGAGCACGATGCGCGGCGCGATCACCGGAGGCGGCACCGGCGACCGTGCGATGGGCAGTGGCTCGATCGGTGTCGAGCAAGCGCTGATTGCCAAAATGCCCGCCAACCAACGCATGCGGCGAGCATAGCAATACTACAGGTGTAGAAACGTGAAGAGCTAGTGAACCCGCGCCACGGGTACCTGTGGCGGTACCTCCGGGCGGTACGTCACGAGTCGCACCAGCGTGATCACGACGAAACAGCCGGCCGCGATCGCGAGCGTGTAGTGGACCGAGAACACCGCACCGGTCAGCCCGACCGCGCCTGAAAATGCGCGCAGGCCGAGCGACGCCATGTTGAACAGGCCGAGCACGCGTCCACGGATGTCGTTCGGTGCGTTGAGTTGGACGATCGTCTGCACCATCGAGCTGAACGACAACTCGAAGAAGCCGGCGAAGAACAGTAGGACGAGCGCGACCGGATAGTTCCGATTCAGCGCGAATGCTCCGATCGACAGCGCCCACAGGAGCGAGATCGTCAGCGCGTTGCGCGGCGCGATCGGCAGGAGCTTGCGGCTGGTCTCGAGCAACACGCCCGCGATCAACGCTCCGGCCGCGTCGCACAGGAACAGCAAGAAGTAATAGAACGCTTGTTCGCGCCCGTAGCCGAGATCGTGTGCGAACTCCGGCATCGCCGCTTGATAGCTATTGCCGATGAAGAACGAGGCACTGCCGCCGAGCAGTAGCATCACGCCGAGGACCGGCACGTGCTTGATGTCGCGTAGCGTCTGGAGGATGTCGGCAAAGCCACGCACGGCACGCTTGGCACCGGCGACGCCGGCGGCGCGAAACTTCTTGCCGTACGGCGCACGGATCAACCAGAGCAACAGCGGCGTGAAGAACAGCGTGTTGATCCAGATGCCGGGCGTGGGACCGATCGCGAGCAGCGCGCTACCGACCATCGGGCCGACGAGCACGCCCAAATAGCGCGCGGTCGCGTTCAACCGAACCGCGCTTTGCAAATTCTCGGGACCGACGATGTCGTACAACAGCATCTGGCTCGACGTCTGCCACAACACGCCGGCGCAGCCGTGGACGACGAGCAACGCGCAGCACGCAGGAATCGTCAGCGCGTCCGTCGCGAAGAACACGCCCCACCCCGTCGACGCCAGGATGAACAGCGCCATGCCGCACTGGATGATCCGGCGCGAGTCATAGCGATCGTTGAGGCCGCCGACGGCGACCGAGCCCAACAGGAAGGGCACCCAGTGCGAAATGACGGCAAAGCCCTCGAGCGCGGTCGAGTGAAACCGATCGAACGCGACCGTGTAACTGATCACGTGCTCGATGTTGTCCGCCATCATCGCGAGCAAATACGTGATGAAGAAGATGCGGAACCCGGGGATGCGTAACGCAGAACCTGCTTGCGGCATTAACTTCTCGCGAGTAGCTCGTACACCTGACGGCGGGTCTCGACGACGAGCCCGGTCACTTTAGCGATCTGATCCGCGTTGCCAATGCTCGCGACCTGCTTCACCGCGGCTTTCAACGCGTGCAAGGCCTCCTTGAGCTCGCTCGACGGCGCGTCCGCGGCTGCCTGCCACGGATTCTCTTCGCCGCGTTCCTTGCGATCTTCGACCTCGGACTTGCCGCGCTTGCCGAGCTCGTAGATCCGCTTGCCGTCACGCTCGGTGACGATCACGGCATCCTCGTCCGCCAACTGCTGCAGCGTGGGATAGATCGATCCCGGGCTCGGCCGCCACGCGCCACCGCTCGCCCGCTCGAGCCGTTGTCCGAGCTCGTACCCGTGTGCCGGGCCCTCGACCAAGGCGAGCAGCAATGCCGCGCGGACGTCGCCATGGCGCATCCGGCGAAACCCGCCTCGTTCGTGATGATGTTCGCGGCGCCGGAGCCGCCGTCCTCGTTCTTTCATGTTGTATTGCGATATATCGTAATGCATCTCGATGCTCTGTCAACCGAAAGAAGAGACCGAGTCGCTTCGAGCGACCCGAACGTCCACGCTTCGCGAAGATGACGCTAGCGACGCTTCGCGAGCTTCGCGACGAGATTCTCGCCGATGCCGGGCCGACTGAACGGGCACACCGCGAGGCAGATCGCGCACGACAGGTTCTCGTTGAAGTACGGCAGGCACTTGTCGAAGTCGACGTAGTACTTCACGTCGCCGCGCACGAGCTGCTTGTCCTCGAGGATCGCGGCCGGTGGACACTCTTCGATGCACACGCGACAATTTTCGCAAAACGCGTCGGACCCGAAATCGATCGGCGTATCCGCGACGAGCGGCACGTCCGTCAACACGCACGCGAGCCGGAAGTTCGAGCCCAACGTGGGATGGATCATCGAGCCGTGCCGGCCGAGCCGACCGAGTCCCGCTTCGATCGCGCCGGGGATCAGGATGAACGAACCGGCCATCGGTCCGCCGTACGGAAACGCATCGTGGCCGCGTTCGCGCAACGAGCTCGCAACTGCTTTCGCGATCTTCGTCCCGCGTGCGTACTTGCGCGTGATCTCGACGAGCGATGTCGACGACGGCGCGGACGCCATCGCCTCGTAGTCCTGGCCGACCGCGATCACGATCATCCATTTCTGCGGTGGCACGTCCTTGCCCTGAAACACCCACTCGGGACGAAACAGCGCGATGCCCACGTCATCGGCGCCGGCGTCACGCGCGACGCGCTTCACCTCGGCGCTCCAGTCGTCCCGAATTTCGGCGACGGCCGCGAGTGGCGCGAGGGGCGTATCGATCACCGCTTGGCGTTCGGCGCGCGCTGCGAGGATCGCCGGATCGCCGCTGTTCGATCGCGCGTAGAACCACTTCTGCAGCTTGCCGTGCGGAGTCGCGTCCGGATCGTGCCAGTAGATCGGGCGCGGTCGGCGCGGTGCCGGTTCATCGACGCCGTTGATCGCGTTACCCGATTCCGCGGGCCAGTGCTCCATCTGGTCCGCGCTCGGTTGCCACACCGGTGCCTTACGCTTCACTCCGAAAGTATGAGCTAGCGCTTTCGCCCCTTCAACTTCACGCCGGAGAGCTCGTCGGCAAACGGCTCGCTGCGTGGCTCGAGGCCCGCCGCCAAGAACGCCGTCATCTTGTTCGCGAGCTCGGTCGCGCGCTTCGCATCCACCGGCCCGAGTCGACCTTCGACGATGAACTGCGCGAGCCCGTGCACCGCGGCGGGCGCGAGCAGCATGATGTCCTCGACCTCGAACAGCGCGATCAAGCCCGCGGCTTGCCCACGCTCGATCTCCGCGCGTTGGCTCGCTTCGTCGGCCGTGGCCTCTGCCATGTGGTCCTTCGGCAAGCGGTCCCAGAAGTTCGGCACCGACATCGCGCGAAAGTGCTCGGGATGTGACACCGCGAACTGGACGTACGCGATGCCGCGCGCGCGGAATTTCTCGAGCGGATCATCGGGCGCGGCTGCGACGGCCTCTTGCATCGCCTGCGTGATCCGCTGCCCGCATTCGACGGCCACCGCGGCGAGCAACTGATCCTTGTCCTTGAAGTGGCGATACACCGCGGGCGCGGACACGCCCGCTCGCCTCGCAACTTCTCGCAGCGAGAACCCGTCCGGTCCGGATTTACCGATCTCCTTGAGCGCCGCTGCGATTAGCGCTTCGCGAAGATTTCCGTGGTGATAGGCCTTCTTGGTCGCCAATGTTTACATTGTTCGCATTTTCTTCTTGCCCGTCAAGCGGCTCATGTTTACAACGTTCACATGGTTGCTGCGAACAAACTCCCCGAGCCCACCACCGATGTCCTGGCGATCGAACTGTGGTCGCGCGATCTGGCCCGCGAGCACGGTTTCGAGCCGCTCCGCATCGAAGGAACGCTACCGCCGGCGCTACGCGGCACGCTGTATCGCAACGGCCCCGGCCAGTTCGGCCAGTTCGGACATCACTACTCGCATCCGTTCGAGGGTGATGGTGCGGTGACCGCGGTTCGGATCGCGGATGGCAAGGCGCAGGGCGCATCGCAGATCACGCAGACGCGCGGCCTCGTCGAGGAGCGCGCCGCCGGCAAGTTGCTCTACGGGACGACGGCACCGTGGACGCGCCGGATCGCGAACATGCTGCGCGGCCGCGACAAGAACACCGCGAACACGAGCGTCATGATGTGGCAGGACCGGCTGTTCGCGTTGATGGAGGGTGGCAAGCCGACCGAGCTCGATCCGAAGACGCTCGACTTCATCGGCGAGCAGAGCCTCGATGTCGTGGTCGGCGCGTTCAGCGCGCACCCGCATCGCGTCGCCGCGCACGGGACGCTCTACAACTTCGGGCTCGAGTACGGCCGCGTGACGAAACTGCACGCGTACGCGCTGCCGGATCACGGTCCCGCGCGACACCTCGCCGCCGTCGAGCTCGCGGGTCCGCCGATGTTGCACGACTTCATCGCGACCGAGACCCACCTCGTGTTCTTCGTCTCGCCGGTGCGGATCAACATCCCGCGCGCGATGCTGAGCATCGGTGATTTTTCCAAGCTCGCGAGCTGGAAGCCGAACCTCGGCGTCGAAGTGATCTGCATCGAGATCGCGAATCCGGCAAACGTCACGCGGTTCACCACCGACGCGTTCTACCAGTGGCACTTCGCGAACGCGTTCTCGCGCGGCAACGAGCTCGTGATCGACTACGCGCGCTATGCCTCGTTCGATTCGTTCCACGAGATCGGCGCAGCGTCCGGCTCGATCTCCGGTGGGCGCTATCACCGCGCCACGATCGACCTGACCGCGAAGACGCTACGAAGCGAGCAACTCTCGGATCGCGAGTGCGAGTTCCCGACGGTGCAGCCGGTGCAAACCGGACGCGAGCACACGCTGGCGTTCGCGGTGTTCGATGACTTCCGCGCGATCGGTGCGATCGATGGCCGCGGCAAGATCACGTCGCACACGCTGCCGAGCGATCAGCGCGCGACCGAGCCGCTCTACGTCGACGGGCACCTACTCTCGCTATGTCACGAGCACGATCGCGCGTTCGTGGCGGTCTACGATGTCTCGCGGATCCCCGATGGCCCGGTCGCGAAGATCTGGATCGATCACCACGTGCCGATCACGTTCCACGGCACGTTTGCTAAATAGAAATCGGCCACGCGAGGTGCTTCGCGTACATCCGCTTGCGCACCTCCAAGAGCGAGGCCGGCACCATCTCGCCATACGCCGCTGCCGCCGCACCGAAGCCCGCGATGATCATCGGCTGCGCGTTCGGGCAGTCGTCTTGCGTGAGTCCGATGATCGGATTCAGGAACGTGGCGAGGTACACGTCGACGGCATTCGGCTGCGCACCGCCGAAGTACTCGCCGTGAAGCTTCGACGCGAGATGATCGAGCTGCGCCTTCACGCGAAGCTCCGTCGCGGCATGGGTCTCCGGCGAATAGCCGTAGCGCTTCGCCAAGTAGCCCGCGACCGGCGCCGGAAATCCTCCCGTGCCGGCGAGCCCCGCATGGATCATCGCGAGCCGGCCATTCCAGCCGAGCCCGTCTTCACCGGCGATCATCTCGACGAGCCCCATCGCTTCGGCTCGTGCGGCGACATCCGACGGCACGATCGCCGGAAACAACCGCGCGACGAGCCCGACGATCGCTTGCGAGCTCGTGCGTGGAGGCTCGCGCTTGTGAAACACGACGGGCGCGTTATCGACGCCGGCCCACGCGGTCAGCTCCTTGTCGCCCGGCATCTGCCGCACGCACACGATCGGAATTCCGGCGAGCCGGAACATGCCTTTGACCGCTTCGGACCACGGGCTCGGCGCCATCCCTTGCACGACGACGCGCACGCCCGGATGTGCCTTGGCCGTCGCCAGATCGACGAATTCCACCATCCGGCGAGCCTACTCGGGAACGAGCGCGAAGTCGTAGGACAGATGTCGCCAGGATCCGGAGATCACGCGACCGTCCGGCGGCGGATCCGTGCGTTCCGGAAATTTCCGGATCAGCGACTGCTTCACCGCGAACACCGCATCGGTCTCGAGATACGGATCCGGATCCGAGAACACGTGCGTGACCAAGCGTTGATAGCCGGGCGCACTGATCATGAAGTGGACGTGCGCCGGACGAAACGGGTGCCGCTTCGTCGCCTTCAACATGTCGCCGACGGTGCCGTCGTCGGGAATCGGATAGAAGTGCGGCTGGATCGTCCAGAACCAGAACTTGCCTTCGCTGTTCGCGCGAAACGTTCCGCGCAGTGCGGGGTGAGGCACGTCATCGCGTTGCACGTCGTAGAAGCCATCGCGATCGGACTGCCAGACCTCGACGAGCGCGTTCGGTACGTTGACCCGACCTTCGACCAGTAGCGGTTGACCGGGGAGCCCTGCCGAAATATCGGCACCGTTCGGTGACTCCGGAATGTTCGGGACATAGAACGGCCCCAACACCGTCGATTCGGTGCCGCCGTCGGTGTGGTTGATCGCGTCGACCAACATCGACACACCGAGCGCATCGGAGAGCAGGATGAATTCCTGGCGAACATCCGTGCACAGCTTGCCGGTGCGCGTGAGGAATTCGATCGCGTAGACCCACTCGTCGATCGACGGCCGGGTCTCGCGCACGAACGCGTGCAGGTGCGTGACGAGCGACCGCATGATCTCGAGCGTCCGCGGGTTCGGCGTGTCTTTGATCCGATCCAGCACGGCCTCGGTGATCGACGTTTCGGTGAAGTCCTTCATGCCCATGCCCCTTGCCAGGCGTTCTGCAGCAGCTCGCGAATCGCCGCGCGGTCGACGGCGCGTGGATTCGGATATGGCGCTGCGGTCGCGAGCTCTGCCGCACGATCGAGATCGGCTTCGGCGAGACCGAGATCGCGCAGCGCCGTCGGCGCGCCGAGCTGTTTCGCCAGCGCCCGTAGGCCGTTCGCGGCATCGCCGTCTTCCGCTTCGATCGCGTGTGCGATCCGCGCCATCGATTGCGGCACCGCCGGCGCGTTGTAGCGCGTGGCGTACGGGAGGATCACGCTATGCGTCTCGCTGTGCGGGAGGCCGAAGCTGCCGCCGAGCACGTGACACAACTTGTGGTGGAGGCCCATGCCCACGCTGCCGAGGCAGGTCCCCGCGGTCCACGCGCCGTAGAGTGCTTCGCCACGCGCCTCGAGATCCGCGAGATCATCGACGAGCTCGGGCAACGCATGCGCGAACGCCGCGAGCGCTTGTTCCGCGAACGCGCTGATCACCGGATTCGCTTCGGCCGAGTACATCGCTTCGACCGCGTGGGCCATCGCGTTCAACCCGGACGTCACCGTGAGCGCGCGCGGCAGCGAGAGCGTCAGCTGCACGTCGTAGAGCACGACCTCGGGCAGGACTTTCAGGTCACGCACCGTAGTCTTCACACCGGCCTCCGTCTGGCCCAACACCGGTGTGACCTCGGAACCCGCGTACGTCGTGGGAATCGCGATCTGCGGTAGATCCGTGCGCAACGCGATCGCCTTGCCGAGCCCGATCGCCGAACCACCTCCGAGCGCGATCACGCAATCCGCATCGCCGAGCGCCGCCATCGCCTGCTGCGTGACCTCGACGGGCGTGTGCATCGCCGCGTCCGTGAACGCACGCATGCCGAGCGCGACCGCGGCATCGCGATGATGGCGTCCCGCGACGACAAACGGTCGCTTCGAACCGAGGCGCGAGACCTCACCCGCGAGCTGTGCGAGCGTGCCTTCACCGAACACGACGCGTGCGGGGAGCGCGTTGTAGACGAAGTTCACGATCGCGATGCTACAATCGCGATGCGTGAAGATCACGCTGCAACCCAGCGGGCACGCCTTCGAGGTCGCGCCGAAACAAACGATCCTGAACGCGGCGCTCGCGGCGGGATTCAGTCTTCCATATTCGTGCCGTACGGGCTGTTGCAGTACGTGCAAGGCGCGCGTCGTCGACGGTTCGATCGATCAGGGCCTCGTGCTCGAGAAGCATCTCTCGCGCGACGAGCGAGATCGCGGCTACGCCCTGCTCTGCTCCGCCTACGCGGCGTCCGATTGCACGATCGAGATCCACGAGCTCGAAGGACTCGCAGCGGTGCAGCCGAAGTTGTATCCGGCGCGGATCGCGAAGCTCGAGCGGATCGACGACGTCACGCTGCTACAGCTGCGCATGCCGCTCAACGAGAACATGCACTTCATCGCCGGGCAGTACGTCGATCTGCTCGTCAACAACGTGCGGCGTAGCTACTCGATCGCGAATCCGCCGGATCCGAATGGCCTGCCGTTCGTCGAGCTCCACGTGCGGCACTACGAACAAGGGGCGGCGTCGCATCACCTTCACACCATCGCGAAAGAGCGCGACATGGTGAAGCTCGAAGGTCCGTACGGCACGTTCTTCCTGCGCGAGTCAACCAAGCCCGTGATCCTGCTCGCGAGCGGGACGGGCTTCGCGCCGATCAAGGCGATCGTCGAGCACGCGCTCCGCACGAAGTCGACACGTGACTTCACGTTGTACTGGGGCGGCAAGGTGTATCGGCGTGACCTCGTCGAGACGTGGCCGATCAAAGCGCACTTCCCCGACGGGTTTCCGCACCTCGCAGTCCTGAAGGATCATCCCGATCTGTCGAATCATCAGGTCTACGCGTGTGGTGCACCGGCGATGGTCGATGCCGCACGCGCGGACTTCATCGCGCATGGCTTGCCCGCCGACGAATTCTTCGCCGACGCATTTATTGCTAAGGAGTGATCATGATCCCGGATACGGCAGTCGTCCCCATCAAAGACCAGGGCTCGGTCATCCGCCCGTATGCGCTCGGCCACGGCACGCTCGAGGTTCGCGACCTCAAGAAATCGCGCGCGTTCTACGAACAGTTCCTCGGCCTCGAGTGCGTACAGCACGCGAAGATCGCGATCGCGATCCGGCTCGGCATGAAGTTCCACATCTTCGCCGTCGAGGTTGGCGATGAAGTGAAGGACGCGCCGCTCCTCCATCACTGGGGACTCGATGTCGAGAGCAAGGATGCGGTCGATCGCGCGCACGCCCTCGCGCTCGAGAACAAGGACAAGTTCGGGATCAAACAGATCCACGACTGCGTCGATCAACACGGCGTCTACTCGTTCTATCTGCAGGATCTCGATCTCAACTGGTGGGAGATCCAGTTCTACGCGGGCGGCTTCCAACACGACGACCTGTTCGATTTCGGAGATCGGTTCTGATGTACGTCACGTTTTCGACCCACTCGCTCGCACCGAGTGCGGGCCTCGTCCAAGGCGATCGCGTCTATCCACTCCATCGCACGATGATGGAGCTGCTCGCGGATTGGCGTCCCCAAACACCGACGGGCGATTCGTTCGCGCTGTCGGAGGTGAAGCTCCACGCGCCGGTCTCCAACCCGAATGCGATCTACGGCTCGGGCGCGAACTACTACGATCATCTGAACGAGATGGCCGCGGTGATGAAGACGCCGGCCTACGATCCCAAAGCGAATGGCGTGCCGCCGTGGTTCTTCATCAAGGTGCCGCGCAACGCGATCGCCGGCCCCGGTGACGCGATCCAAACGCCCGCGTACTGCCAGAAGCTCGATTGGGAGATCGAGCTCGCGGCGATCGTCGGCCGCACCGCGAAGGACGTCTCGGTCGCGAACGCGCTCGACTACATCGCCGGGTACACGATCTCGAACGATCTCTCGGCGCGCGATCACGTGCGTCGCGATTCGGTTCCGGCGGGGACGCCGTTCGCGTACGACTGGCTCTCGCACAAGAGCTGGGACGGCAGCTGTCCGCTCGGGCCCGGCATCGTGCCGCTCGCGGATCCGCAGAACCTCTGGGTCAAGCTGTGGTTGAACGGAGAGCTCGTGCAGGATTCGTCGACGTCGCAGATGATCTACTCGGTTGCCGAGCAGGTCGCGTATCTGTCGTCGCGCTGCACGTTGCATCCCGGCGACGTGATCCTCACCGGCACGCCGGCGGGCGTCGGCATGGCGCGCGGTCGGTTCCTGCAGCCGGGTGATCAGCTGAAGCTCGCGATCGAGCAGCTCGGCATTCTCGAGCACAGCATCGCGAAATGACAAAAGGCCCGGTCGTTTCCGACCGAGCCTTCGCTACGAGAGTGGATGTTCGCTTACGGCCAGGTCGCCTCGAGCGTCACGCCACTGTACGCCGCATAACCGCGGACCATGATTCCTACGTTCGAGCCGGCCGCCACGTTGGTGATCGTGCACGTCTCGTTGTTTCCGGTCAGGTATGGGCGGCAGGTGTAGTTGCTGGTCGTCGGCGTACCGTTCTTCTTGACGAAGAGGTCGGCGTCGCCGGTGCCACCCGAGATCGTGACGGTCACCGTGCCACGCGCGCCCGTCTGGAAGTTGAAGTACGTCTTCGAGCTCGCCGCGCCGCTGAGGCCGGTGATCGGCACGCCGTTTTGGATGTTGCCACCACCACCACCGCCACCGCCCGAGCCCGAGCCACCACCGCTACCACCACCACCGCCGGTGTCATACGAGCCGACCAACTTCACGTTGGAGATCGCGGCGTACGCGTTGACCATCACGTAGTAGGTGCCAGCCTGCGCGGGCGAGGTCGGGCAAGACTCGGTGTTGCCGGTCACGTACGGACGGCAATCGTAATCAGTGAGGGTCGGCACCGCGCCGAACTTGACGTAGAGGTCCGCGTCGCCCGTGCCACCCGAGATGGCGAAGTTGAGGTTGGTCGCGCCCGACGGAACCGTGAGCTGGTAGTAGACCGAGACGTTCTTCGCTTCCGTCGGGACCGTGACCGTCACACCGTTCGTAAGGACGGTGCCGCAGTTGACCGCACAGTTACCCGAACCCGAGCCGCCGCCCGAACCCGAGCCGCCGCCCGAACCCGAACCACCGCCCGAACCCGAACCACCGCCCGAACCCGAGCCCGAGCCCGAGCCCGAACCGCCACCGCCGCTGGTGCAGTAGTCCGTGCCGGTCGCGGCGACGTTCACGTCGTTCCACGCACACGCGACGGCCTTCACGACGTCCGTGCCATAACCGAGCTGCGTCGCCGCCTGTTCCGTCGCTGCACGCCACGTCTTGTACGTCGCGTTCGACGTGAGAATGTCGGTGTTCGCCTTGTACCAAATGCGAGCAGCCATATCCATGCCGATACCGGTCACGGCGACCTGCGCCTTGGCGGTCACGCCGTTCGGTGCCGAACGAGGGTTCTGACCACCCGACACCGCGAGGTAGTACGCGAGATTGCCGATACCAGAGCTGTAGTGAACATCGAGGTTACCGATCGAGCTCGTGTAGTAGTTCGGCGACGTACCGTCCTGTAACGGGTCGTACATCCAGCGGAGCGCAGGCGGAATCACTTCTTCGCCGATCAGCCACGTCGTGGTCTTCGACGGGTTGAACGTGCCGGTCTTGCCGCCCGCAACCCACGCTTCCGTGGTCGCGCCGAAGATGTCGGAGTTCGACTCGTTCATACCGCCCGACTCACCGGAGTAGGTCAGGTTCGATTCGTACTGCGTCACCGCGTGGGTGAGCTCGTGCGCTGTCACGTCGACTGCGCGCGCGAGGTTGGAGCAGCCCTGTGAGGTGTCGCCGTCGCCGTACACCATCTGCGAGCTGCCGTCCCAGTACGCGTTGCAGTAGTTCTGATCGTAGTGGACCGACGACGTCAGCTGCGCGCCCGCGTTGTTGTACGAGTCACGACCGAACATCGCCTTGTACATTTCGTACGCGTCGCCGGTGCCGTCATACGCGCCGTCCACAGCGGTGTCGCCGGTCGCAGCCTGACCTTCGCTACGCTTGAGAGTGCCCGGGAGGCTCGTGCCGTTGTTCGCCGAGTAGACTTTGCGGCTCTCGGCGAAGTGGATCTGCGGGTAGTCCGCGATCACGTTGCCGGTATCGACGTCGACGTAGACGAGGTCGCGAACCGGGTCGAGGCCGTGCGCGCCGGTGACCGTCGCTTCGAGGGCCTTGTGCATCGTGCCGTCTTGCGCGGCGAGGTAGACCGCGCGAGTCGCGCCCGTGGTCAGGCCCGTGAAACGCGCATCGTGCGAGATCGCCGACAATGCCTGGGCATCGCTGACCGCGTGATCGCCGAGTCCGGCGAATAGATCACCGCGTGCGGTGCCGTTGATCGAGAAGATCGCGCCCTTCACGTCGATGCCGACGACCATGTCGCCACCAACAACCGGAAGGCCGTTGTGCATCTGCTGATAACGGACGTGGGTGTTGCCCATGTCGTCCGCGTGCATCTTGATCGGAACGATGTCCGCCGACGTCAGGCGATACGCCTTGAGCGCCGGATCCAACGTGCTCGCGAACATCGCGTGCACCGACGCCGCGTCGTTCGGCAGCGCATTCGACGGACCGTGGCCGAGATCGCCGACCATATAACGAACGATGCCGTCATCCGTGAACTGGAGGACCGTCGCGTCCGGCAGTGCGCGAACCGCGTCCGTCACATCTCCCGGAGAGTCCGGCGTCTGCTCTTCCGTTTCGGGAGCATCCGGGCCGAATGGATTACACGCTGCCACCGCGAGCAACAGCACGTAGCGAAGGGACCAACGTCTCGTCATAGACCTTCGCAATTCCAAGTGCGGTGCCACGCCCCGCTGCGCGAGTTGTGCAGATCACCCCGAGGTGTGAACGGCCGCGCTGACACCTCATCCGTGAAGTCCGTCCAACGGTACCGATGTCGGGTGAACCGGCAGATTGGTGATGGTTTGATGTCAAACTATGTCCGGTACTGGGATCCGATGTGGGACATCTCCGCAGATAGGTGAGCCCCGCTGTTCACGATCGCTGACAACTCGTCTCGGTGATCGAGATAGCGATTGTCATCCGCAGTTCCGAAGTGATGCGTCTTCGATCGCAAATCGATTGCAAGAAGCTGCGCCAAGCCGTCACGTGTTCCGATTTTATTGGCGCGATACGCCACTGGTACTATCGGCGTGAAAGTAGGACATCGCACCGTGTCATTGCGAAATATTGCAAAGGATATCGTTCACTTCGTCGCTGTGCGTCAACGGGCCCATATGCCCCGCTCCACGGATCTCGTGGCGCATTCCGCCGGTCTGGTACGCCAGCTTTGAAACGACCCGGCGAGCTGCGACAGGCGTGTGCTCACCGGTAATCACGGTCAGCGGCAGTCGCGGATACTGCGTCGGTTGATCGCGCATCAAGGACACCACGCCTTCGCGGACGGCCCAACCCACGCGTTCGAACTCGGCTCGCGCCGGCTCGCGCAACGCGTCCCATGCACCGGTCCCGCTCCAGTAGTCGACAAAGCTCTTCAGCCACGCGCCGCGGGTTTCGGGAGTCGCGCCGCCTGCGAGGTCGATCATCGATAGCGTCTGCAGCGCGTCCGCATCTTCGATCGGATCGAGGATCCCGAACGCGACCGGATCATATAGAGCGAGCCGCTCGACCGGCTGCGCGAGCGCGACGCCGAGCGCGACCAGGCCGCCATAGGAATGACCGATGAGCTTTTTGGGCGCGAGCTCGGCCACCCGCGCGACATCTTCACGCCACGAGAACGGCGTGCCTTCCGGGAGCGGCGGTGCCTTGCCTTGGCCGGTGAGATCGACCATCACCGCCTGCAGTCCCTTCGCGTTTAGTTTCGGAACCAACTTCTTCCACTGCGCGCTCGACAGCCCCGAGCTGTGCAGGACGACGACGGGCTCACCGTCGCCGATGCGTTCGACGTGGATCACCCAGCTAGCTTACCCAGCCTTTTGCATCGCGGGACCATCGACGAGAGACAAGAACATCTTCGACTTCTCGAGCTGCTTCAGCGTGCGATCGCACAGCGCCTGGAGCCGTACGCCGGAGTAGCCGTTGCGCTCGAGCATCTCGTTCGTCTCGGGCTCCGCGCCATCGATGTTCGGCTTGTCGTCGAAGGCTTTCGCTGCCGCATGCGCGACGAAGTCGGCCGCGCACACGATCTCGGTCACCGTGCGTAGGTTCGGCGCGAGCCGCGCAGCGACGCCCGGCTTGTACACGCTGTGATGTTGTTCGATCGGCGTCGCGAGGTTCGCCGGAAACCGCCATTGCTTCGCGAGATGCGCACCGATCCGATCGTGCGGCGCGAGGCCGACGCGACGTTCGGCTTCTTCCTGCGCGATACCTTCTTTTTCGACGAGCCCCGCCGCCTCCGCGAAGCGCTCGGGCGAGAGCTTGGCGAGCGCGATCTTGCCCATGTCATGGAGTAGGCCCGCGGTGAAGCACGCGCCGTCATCCGTGCAGCGCAACTCGACCGCGAGCTCGCGCGCCGCCGTGGCGACCGTGAGTGAATGCATCCACAACGAGCGCGCACCGCCCGGAACGTTCAGCGCTTCGAGCACCGAAATTCCGAGGACGAGCTGATACAGCGTGTTGAAGCCGACGAACGGAATCGCGCGCGCGACATCCGAGACACCACCGGGGATGCCAAAATACGGCGAGTTGACGAGGCGTAACAGCTTCGCCGAGATCGACGGGTCTTGGCGTAGGAGCTCGGCAATCTGATTCACCGACACGTTCTTCGAGTGAATCACTTCGCCGATCTTCATCGCGACGATCGGGAGCGTGGGCAGCCCATCGATCGCCTTGACGACTTCACCGGTGTTATCGCGAATCGCAGCCATACCTAGCCTCCGTCCGACGTGGACACTCCGCCATCCGTCACATCTGAAGATTCGCTGCCGCCATCCGGCGCCGCCACACACATCCCCTCGGCCGAACAGACGAGACCTGACTTGCAGTCGCTCTTGCGAGCGCAAACGCTGTCGTTGCACGCACAACAGGCGAGCAGGATCAGCGCGATGATCTTAGTTGCCATCGAACACCATCCCGAGCACGAGCTGGACTTGCGTCGCAGCGTGGCCCTGCACGATGTCGGTTCCGGCGACGTACTCGGTGAGCGCGAGGTCCGCGCAGCCCTTCACCGTCTTGCCGAAGTGATGGCAGGTGCCACCACTCGCCGTCACGCCGAACAGCGTGTACGGGAGGAACATGTAGACGCCGCCGCCGCGCAGGCGAATCGGCCCTTGTTCGAATTGAATGCCACCGCTGCCGCCGAGCGCGCTGCGATCGAGCGTCTCGACGATGCCGCCGGCGTACGCGAACAATCGAGGCTGCTCTTGCAACGCGAACGCTGCGAGCCCCTCGATCGTCAACGGCGCAGACCGCGGCGCGGTCATGCCGTCACCGGCCGACACCTGTAATCCGTAACCGAGACGTAGCTCGGCATCCCACAGCGGCATATCCGTATCGGCGTGAGCCGTTGCCGCGAGCAGCGCAAGAATCAGTAGAGAACGCACGGTCCTCGCTATTGCGACTCGTGTGCCGGGGCATCTTTCGGCTGTTCCTCCGTCGGAGGGATGGGATCTGGGCTGTTTACGAGCGCCTTCTCGCTCTCGGCCGGCGGGACCGTCTTCGTCGCACCGCCAGATTTGGCGACTTTGACGAGGATCGAGATCCGGCGGTTTTGAGGCGCGTACGGGTCGGTCTTCACGTACGGCTGCGAGGAGCCGCGCGCGAACACGCCGGCGATCTTCTTGTCGTCGAGGCCGGCGGCGACGAGGATCTCGCGGCTCGCGGAAGCGCGTTGATACGAGAGGTCCCAGTTCGAGATCTTCGAACCGCGACCGAACGGTGCGGCATCGGTGTGGCCGTTGATCTCGATCGCCGCACCGGTCTTGTCGAGGATCGGGCCCATGTCCTTCAGGAACTGCGTGAGCGGTCCCTTGAGCTTGGACGACGACGTGTCGAACAACAGGTCTTTGCCTTCGTCGACGATCTCGATCAGCACGCCGTCTTTCGTGATCTCGACGTGCACGCCTTTCAACACTTCCGCCATCGCCGCATCGATCTGGCCGAGGCGGATCATCTCGCTACGCAGCTTGTCGACGGTGTCGTTCGTGATCGATTCTTGGCCGGGAGGTGGAGGTTGCGGTGCAGCCTCGACGACGGACGGCGTGATCTGCGCCGCGCGATTCATCGACAAATCGCCCTCGGGCATGATGCCGGTGCGGAAGTAGTTCGCGATCTCTTTACGCGTTTGCGCATCGGAGCTGGCCAACAGCCAGAGCACCATGAAGAGCGCCATCATCGCGGTGACGAAGTCGGCGTAGGCCACCTTCCACGCGCCACCGTGATGGCCGTGGCCATCGCCCTTCTTGATGACCTTGCGTTTTGCCGGCTCGGCCATGACTAGCCCTTGATCGACTGGAGCGCTTTATCGAGCTCGGTAAAGCTCGGCCGCTCGTCGGAGAAGATCATCTTGCGACCGAACTCGACGGCGGTCGGCGGAGCCACACCGCGTGCCGAGGCGACGATCGCGCTCTTGATCACCGTGAGGTAGCGCAGCATGTGCGTCTCCTGCGTCTCCGCGTTGTTCGCGAGCGGCTGGAGCACGCCGTAGCACATCAGAATGCCGAGGAACGTTCCGACGAGTGCGGCGGCGACGTGGTGACCGATTTCGGCCGGCGGCGCATCCATGTGACCCATCGTGACGATGATGCCGAGCACGGCGGCGACGATGCCGATGCCGGGGAGCGCGTCACCGATGTTCTTGACGAGACCGGTGGCGAGGTGACCTTCCGCCTTGAGCGTGTCGATTTCTGCGTCGAGCAGCGATTCCAGATCGTCCGGCGAGACGCCGTTGATGACCTGTTGCAGAGCTTCGGTGAGGAACTGTTGCGAGTGGCCGGTGCGAGCGAGCGACGGGTACTTCTTGAAGATGTCCGACTTGCCCGGATCGTTCGCGTGCGCTTCGAGCGCGAGCACACCCTGACGGCGCGCGAGCATCAGCAACTCGTACTGGCACTTCAGGAGATCGAGATAGTCGTTCTTCTTCGGCACCGCATCTTTCATCGCCGACTTGAGCGCATGAACGACGCGCTTCTTCATCAGGCCCGGCGACGACGCGATCAACACGCCGAGCGCCGCGCCGAGGATGACGATGAACTCCGACGGCTGGATCAGGACGCCGAAATGGCCGCCTGCCATTGCGAAGCCACCGCAGATCGCGGCGAAGACGATGACGATACCTACCATTGCAGGTTACGGTTCGGCCGGATGGTTGCTCCGTCGAGGCGGCGCACGCGTTACGCCACGACTTCGAGGAGTTGGGAGATATCTTGGGTGGGATACTGTGCGGCCAGCGCCGTCAGTTCCTTCGCGAGTTGCTCCATCGACGGACGCATCGCCGGATCCTTCGAGAGCGAGCGCATGATCATCCGCTCGAGCTCCGCGGGAATCTCGCGTTTTTCCGTCGGGCGCACCGGCAGTACGTTCGAGTGCGACAACATCAGTTGCGGCAGCGGTCCCGCGAACGGCGGCGCTCCCGTGACGAGCCAATACAGCAAGCAGCCGAGCGAGTAGACGTCCGACTTCGGCGTCGGCGCGCCCCGCCATTGTTCGGGCGCCATGCACGACGGCGTGCCCGCGATCGCATCGTTCGTCACGTCACCGACGCGGCACGAGACGCCGTAGTCGATCACCTTGATCCGCGGCCAACCTTCGAGGCCACGTTCGTAGAGCAGGAACACGTTGTCCGGCTTGATGTCGCAGTGGACGATGTCTTTGGCGTGGAGCGCGGTGACCGCGTTCGCGACTTGCGCGCCGATCGCGATGATCGCGCCGATCGTCATCCGGCCGCGCTCGACGAGCTCGCCGAGGTTTTCTCCGTCGAGCAGCTCCATCACGAGGTACGGCGTGCCATCGGGAGCGCGCTGCGCGTCGCTGATCTGCAAGAGGCCCGGGTGCGAGACCGACGACGCGATCGTGTGCTCCGCGAACATGCGATCGACGATGTCCGTTTGCTTGCCCCAATGCGGGTCGAGGATCTTCAGCGCGACGCGCTTGCCGGTCTTCACGCACACGGCGAGGTAGACGCCACACGTACCGCCGCGCGAGATGATGCCGAGGATGCGGTAGTTGCCGAACTGCAGCGAGGTCGAACCGCTGCGGCGCTTGCGGCGCGGCACGTTCGGCTGTTCCGGTTGGCCCGTCATCAGTGGAATCGGGGTCGTCACATCGCGGCTGTAGTCGGACATCACGGGACCTGATAAAGCAGCCAGAGTGCCAATCGAGTTCCGTGTGGTTTCAGGCACTTTGCCCGAGCGGAGAACTGGTTACCCGACAAGAATGACGCTTACAATTCGGGTATGCGGATCGCCCTGTTGCTTGGATTGACGGTGCTTCTGGCGGCTTGCGGCAGTGACGATCCGGGCGGGACGTTGACGCTGAAGCCGGACGCGTTTCAGGTCCAAGTCGGTCAGACCACGTTTCTCACCGCGTATCTCAACGACGGCATGACGGATCCGTCGATGGCAAAGCCGGTCGAGGTCAGCTACTCGCTCGATCCCGAAGGCATCGTGATGCTGATCCCTTACAACGGGATCCAGAAAGTTCAGGGCGTGTCGGTGGGTAACGTTGTCGTGACAGCAACTGGTTTCGATCAAACGGCGAAGGTTGGCTTCACCGTTGTCTCGCCCTGATACGATCGGCGCATGAGGTGGTGCGCGCTGTGCGTGCTCGCAGGCTGTTCGTTCTCGCCGGGTGCGAGCAACGGTGGCGATGGCGGCACGAACACCGGCGATGACGGCTCGGCACCGCGCGATGGCGATGCGGGAAACGCGTTGCCCGGGCCACTCCATCTCGCGGATGGCGATGGCGCCGCGGGCGACAGCCCGCTGAC
Organism: Kofleriaceae bacterium; assembly: GCA_047600425.1. Taxonomy (GTDB): domain Bacteria; phylum Myxococcota_A; class Polyangia; order Haliangiales; family Haliangiaceae; genus JABFXX01. Next base: position 2,891,419 of record JASGLC010000001.1, read on the forward strand.
GTTGAGTGGAGCGGTCACGATCAACACCACGGATCTTTCGATCGCGACCGTCACGGGCCCCACGTTCGAGATGAAGCATCAGCTCACTGGCGGAGAAGTCGCGGTGTTGCGCGTGTCGTCACTCGTCGTCGACAACACGGCGAACGTTCGCGTGATCGGCTCGCGCCCGTTGATCGTGATCGCGAGTGGCACGATCACGATCAACGGCGCGATCGACGCCGGTGGTCATCTCACCGAAGCTGGCGCCGGCGGGCTCGCCTCGGCGGCCGGTGAAGGATCCGGATCGCGCGGCGCGCACGATGGCGATTACTCGGATACCGGTGGTGGTGGAGGTGGCTTCGGCGACGTCGCTGGTGCAGGCGGTGCGATCAGCGGTTGCACGAATCAACTCCCCGGTGGGCGAGCCGGCGCGATGACCGGCGATCCGACGATCACGACGTTGATCGGCGGCTCGGGTGGCGGCGCCGGCGAGAGCAGCGCGTGCACCGACAATCTCGGTGGCGCCGGCGGTGGCGCACTTCAATTCACGAGCTCGACGTCGATCCACATCACGGGCGTGATCAACGTCGGTGGTGGCGGCGGCAAAGGCGGCACCGATTGCGGACCGTCCGACGGTAACTCGGGTGCAGGCGGCGGTGCCGGTGGCGCGATCGTGTTGCAGGCACCGCAGATCCTCAACGAAGGCGTGCTCGCCGCGAACGGTGGTGGGGGCGGTGGAAGCGGCACGGGTGCAGGTGGCTCGGGTGGCAACGGCGACAATGGGAAGCCGAGTACGGCTGTCGCGAACGGCGGTCCGGGATCCGGACAGTCCGGAATCGCCGGCGGCAAGGGCGGTGCGAAGGATGTCGCCGCCGCGGCCGGCACCACGAACACGTGCGACAACAACGCCGGTGGTGGCGGTGGCAGCGTCGGCCGGATCGCGGTCTCGCAGGGCTACATGGAGCAAGGCATGACGTCGCCTTCTCCGTCGGTAACGCTACCGATCTAGAGCCGACCGATCACGCCGGCGGCCGGAACGAACGACGTCGCTTTGACGTCCATCTCCGGATCGAACAAGTGCTCGACGCCCGCTTCGATCACGAGCGCGACGTGACGATTGACGTCGTACTCGAACCCGACCGCACCGCGGATCGCGTAGCGCGCGCCGTGCGAATAGATGATCGGCGCACCGGCCGTGACGTACGGGCGATATTGCTTCGTCAGGATGTCGTACGTGACACCGCCGTAGCCGCCGTAGTGCGGGCCGAGCAACGCACCCGCGCGCACGGTCACGTGATCGATGATGTCGGCCGTGGCTCCGACGATCGCGGCACCGCCGTGCGGGATGTCGAAGTGACCGAACACGATCGCGCCGAATCGCGATCTCGGCTCTTCTGGTTTCACGTGCGCTTCGATGCCCGTGCCATTCACCGGCACCGTGATGATCCGCGGCACCGGCTTCGGGATCGCGACGAGCTGGATCTCGAGCGAAATCTCTTCGCCTGCGGCGGCCGTCACGTTCTTCGTCTTGGTCTCGTAGCCATCGGCTTTGATCGTCAACACGTGCTTACCGTCGGCGACGCGCCAACTCGCACCGCGGACGACGTGTAGCGAGTCGTCATCGTCGACGCTGATCACGGCGTCGCTCGGCGTCGGAGTGATCGTCAGCTTGCCGACCGACTTGTCGAGCTTGTCGACGAGCTTTTGGATCTCGGCCTTCTTCTTCGGATCGGCATCCTTCGCGTCGAGGTAACGCTGATAGGCATTCGCGGCATCGGCATCGCGACCGAGCTGCTTCAGCGTGGAGCCGATGTTGATGAGGATCTTCGACGACTGGAAGTTCGCGTACGCGGTCTTGAACACGGCAAGCGCGCCCAAGTAGTCCTTCTGATCGTAGAGCTTGTTGCCCGACGTCATCAGCGACTGAGCATCGACCTTCCCCTCCGGCGCCGGATCTTTTGGTTGTGCGTGCGCGGTGCCGGCGAGCGCGGCGACCAGGAGCAGACGTCTCATCAGAGATTATTTTCTCTCGGAAGACCGTCGTCGTCGGTGGGTTTGGGCGGTTTGTTTTCGACCGGCTTCTTCTTGTCCACCGGCTTCTTGTCGGGCGCGTGCTTCACGACGACCGGAGTTTTCTTCGGTTCGACGGGCGGCGGCGTCTCGACCGGCTTCGGTTGCTCGACGACCGGAGGCGGCGTGGGTGGCGGTTCGACGGGCTTCGCGGGTGGCGGCTCGACGGGCTTTTGCTCGACCGGCGTAGCGGCCTGCTGGGGTGCGGCGGCCTTCGTGGGTTCGCCGCCACCTTTGGCCAGGCTGAACGCGACACCACCACCGACGAGCAACACCGCCGCCGCGACCGCGATGATCGCGCCGGTCTTTTTTTTCGGCGGCACCGCGACCGATTGACTTGCCGCGCCCGACAACGTGGTCGGTTGCGACGGGCTCGCGGTCGGCGGGCGTTGCGTGATCGGCGCCGGCGTGAGGTTCGGCGTGTGATGGATCGGAGTCGGATAATGCGGATGTTGCGCCGGCGTCAGCGACGGAGAAAAGCCCGCGCCATCGAGCGACCAGCGCGCACCACTCGCCGTGTTCCAGCCGTGCGCTGCCGCGAGTTGCGAGAGCGCACCTTGGAGATCGCGCGCGGATTGCGGCCGATGGATCGGCTCCTTCTGGAGCATCGCCATGACGAGCGCTTCGGTATCCGGCGAGATGCCTTGGACGAGCCTCGACGGTGGCTCGGGCTGCACGTAGAGATGCATGCCGATCACTTCGCCGGCACCCTCCATCGCGAACGGCGGCCGGCCGGTGAGCAGCTGATAAAAGATGCAGCCGAGCGAGTAGATGTCCGCGCGCGAGTCGACGTTGCCGCTGCCGCGACATTGCTCCGGCGACATATAGGTCGGCGTGCCCATCACGGCGCCGGTCTTCGTCGCCGAGTCCGCGCTGCCGATATCGGTCAGCTTCGCGATGCCGAAATCGAGGATCTTGATCCGCTCGCCACCCGGCACGTCCGGATCCTCGACGAGGAACAAGTTATCCGGCTTGAGATCGCGATGGATGATGCCCTTGTCGTGCGCCGCTTGAAGGCCGGAGCACACGCCACGCAACATCGCCGCGGCTTCGCCTTCGGGCATCGCGCCACGCATCTTGATCCGGCGCGCGAGGGTCATGCCCTCGAGCAGCTCCATCACGATGAACGCGAGGCCGTTCTCGAGGTACCCGAAATCGAGGACGACGACGATGCCCGGGTGCTTGATCGCGCTCGTCGCCCGGGCCTCGTTGAAGAACCGTTTGACGATCTCTTTGTTGTGCGTGAGCTCGGGAAGGAGGACCTTGATCGCCACACGCTGGCCGATCATCTGGTGCTCGCCGCGATAGACCGAGCCCATCCCACCATCGCTAATCTTGTCGAGAATGCGATAGTTGCCGGCGGTCGTACCGATCAGGCCGTCAGCCATGTCCGCCAAGATGATTGCGGTTGGGGTGCGGGAAGTCAAACCAGACATTCACGCGCATACACGGGCTTACATGGTTGTGTGTTGATCTATTCGCTCGAATCCTGCGATCCTGCGTCGGATGAGGGCACTCGTAGTAGTGATCGCGGGTCTCGCGGCGTGTCAGACGGTCGAGCTGTCGGACACCAGCCAGGCCGTCACGACCGCACCGATCAGCAGTATCAATTTCGGGACGATCCAAGTCGGTTCGACGAGTGCCGCACAAGGCGCGTACATCCGCGAGACGACGAACAACGGCGCGGACACGATCTCGCAGCTCCTCTACAACGGCAGCACGAGCCCGGCCGCGTGTCCCGACTTCACGGTGAACGCACCGCTTCCCGGGTACCCGGAGAAGGACTGCGAAACGACCTGCATCACGACGCAGTGTCCGGTCGCGCCGGTCGGTCAGATCTGCACCACGTACGACTACGACTTCACCGCGACGTTCCATCCGTCGATCGCCGCGGGCGAGAGCTGCCAGCTGACGTTCGTCGGCACCGGCGGCAACAACGTGATCAGCCTCAGCGGCACGGGCTCACCTCCGCCGATTCATGTCGGTGCGTCGCCGGGCTCGCTCGCGTTCGGCGGCGTCCGGATCAACACGGCCTCGAGTGCGATCGGGGTTTCGGTCGTCAACTCGGGCGGCGCGACCGCGACGATCAACAGCGTCTCCGTGACCGGCGGCTTCGCGATCGTGTCCGGCAACACCGGCTCGCACGCGCTCGGCGCCGGTGCGGGCGAAGGCTTCTCCGTCACGTGTAATCCGTCGGGGGTCGGCGCGGTCAACGGTACGTTCAACCTGTCGTCGAACGATCCGTCGACGCCGAACATCTCGCTGCCGATGTCGTGCAACGGCATCGATTCGGCGCTCGCGATTTCGCCCTCGCCCGCCGTGCTGACCACGCTCCGCGTCGGCGAGAGCGAGCAGAAGCAGATCACGATCACGAACATGGGCGGCGCCGCGACGTCGATCCAGAACGTCACCGTCACCGGCATGACGATGGTCGACGCGCCTCCCGCCGGCACCGCGCTCGGAGCGGGCGGCATGGCCACGGCCACGATCGAGTTCGACGCCACGCAAAAGGGCGATGTCTCAGGCACGCTCCACGTCGATTACGACAACGGCAAGTCCGTCGACACCCAGATCACCGCACGCGCGGTCAACGTCGCGCTGTCGCTGACGCCGGATGGCGACATCGATCTCGGCAACGTGTGCGTCGGCCAGACGAAGGAGCAGGACTTCAAGCTGATCGGCACCGACGAGGGCTCGTTCGCGCTGACCGCGGCGAGCACGGCTACGCCCGACGACACCACGTTCGCGCTCACCACGCCGACGCTGCCGGTCACCGTGCAAGGCGCGGCGGCGAATACGGTGTCGCTGTCGCTCACGGCGGCACCGGCCGTCGCCGGCGACGCCACCACCGTGGTCACGCTCACCACCGACATGCCCGGCGCGCCGCCGCACGCGATCAACGTCCACGCGCTCGGCCTCGAGGCCGGCGTCAATGGCCCGCCGCAGGTCGACCTCGGCGGCAACCAGATCAACATGACGTCGATCGGTCGCCACGTCGAAATCTCGAACTGCACCGATGCTCCCGTCACGATCACCGCGGTCCAGATCTCGGGCACCGACCTGACCGAGTTCGCGATCGTCGATCAGCCGCAGAGCTCGACGATCCCGCCGTACGGCTCGGCGAGCTGGCTCGTCGTCCTGCAAGCGCACACCGAAGGTGAAAAGGCGGCCAGCTTCGACGCCACCACGGATAGCGGCGCCGTCACGAGCGTCCCGCTGATCGGCGAAGGCCTCGGTTCTGGTATCGGCAGCGATGGCAGCGTGGACACGACCAAGTCAAGCTACTACGCGTGCAGCACGGGCACGCCGACCTCGCTGTGGCCGATCGCGCTCGCGCTCGGTGGCTTGTGCGTGCGTCGCCGGCGCCGGCGTTGATCCTCGCGGCGTGCGGTGCGGCGGCCACGGTTATGCCCGTGCCCGCGCCTGTCGCCGAGCATCCGCACGTCGCGTGCGCGTTGCACGGCACGATCACGAACGTGATCACGCGTGCCCCGCTCGCGGGCGCGACGATCACCGTCGACGACGATAAGGCGAAGACCACGTCGCGCGACGACGGCTCGTACGAGCTGTGCGATCTGAGCGTTGCTCTTCACCGGATCGATGTAGTCGCAGACGGCTTCGCGTTGCAAATGCATCCGATCGGCGTCGACGGTGATCTGAAGCGCGACTTCGTGCTCACGCCCGAGGCGATCGTGAGTGGTCGCGTGATCGATGCCGCGACGAAGCGTCCGATCGCCGGCGCCACGGCGACGCTGAGCCTCGACGAACGCCGCACGACCGTGACGGTCAAGACCGACGCGTTCGGTCGGTTCACCGCGCATCACGTAGCGCCCGGGCGGTTTTCGGCACACGCGTTCGCGGGGGATCAGTTCTCGCCGAAGAGCGTGTTCGGCGCGGTCGCGATCGGCCAGCGGCTCGAGCTCGCCGAACCGATCGAGGTCGCGATGATCGTGGTGCCGAAGCCGGTCGCCGGTCCGCCCGCGACGATCGTCGGTCACACGACCAAGCAGCACGCGCCGATCGGCAACGTCGACATCGATGCGGGGTGGGCGCGAACCACGTCGGCGGCCGATGGCAGCTACACGCTCTCGCTTCCGGGCGGGAGCTACGAGATCACCGCGCGGATCGAGAACGTCGCGTACGCGAGTGGCGTCGGGTACTTCGAGCTCGCGCCCGGTCAGACGCGCACGCTCGATTTCGATCTCGATCACTTCGCGGCGGTCCACGGTGTGGTTGTCGATGGTGCGGGCAACCCGGTTCGCGGTGTTCGCGTCTTGGCCGAGAATCCCGACCAATCGGAGCAGCGCCGCGGTGTCACGCGTTATGACGGCACGTTCGTCGTCGGCGGGTTCACGGGTGGCGTCTACGAGGTCGAGATCGACGACCGTCACGACCAGACGCTGAAGAAGCTGACGGTGACGGGCTCCGATGCGGGGACGGTGCACGTGTCGCCCGGGACCGGCGTGATCCGAGGGCACGTCGTCGATCCGGACGGCAAACCTGCGGTGGATGTGGTCGTCGAGCTCGATCGCGAGATCGCGACGACGACCGATCGCGACGGCGCGTTTACGTTCAGCGGACTCGCGAACCGGATGTACGACGCGAGCGCGTTCTATATCGGCGGCAGCGATCATCCGAAGGTGAAGCCGGGCGACACGATCGTGATCCACGGGCAACGACCGGGCACGCTCGAGCTTCACTTCGAAGGCTTCCCGAAGCCGGTGCCATTCACGATCACGAGCAGTACGTGGACGACCTCGGGAGTCGGCGATACGACGTATGCGGCGATCGATGTCGCGGCGTACCGGATCGACGTCAAGGCCGACGAAGCGCCGTTCGAGATCGCGTTCGCGGTGAAGCCGGGCGCGACGACGAAGGCAGTGATCAAGCCGGCGTTGACCGGATCGCTCGAGGTTCACGTCGCGCCGGCGCACGACGTGTTGTGCCAGCTCGATGCCGTGGCCGATCCGCGGGCGAACGTGATCGATTCGACGGGCGCGCTGCGATGGGATCAGATCGCCGTCGGTGAGGTCACGGTGATGTGCCAGCCATCGACCGGCGGCGACCTCGTCCAGAAGAAGGTGAAGGTGCTGCCCGGCGCCGTGGTGAGGGTGGATCTCGCGGTGCCCTGATATGCTGTGGGGCTCGTGAAGTGGAAGGCGTTGTTCGGGGTGGCGGTGATCGTGGCCGTCTTCCTCGTGTGGAGGTCGTGCTCGCACGATGACGCGGCGCCGGCCGATCGAGGGAGTGCCGCCGAACATCCGCCTCCGGCCGTGACGCAGAAGGTGACGCTCGCCGACGGCGGCGTGATCGTCGTTGCCGAGACGAAGTGCGAGGGTTGGCTTCACGGCGTGATCACGGATCTCGTCGGTGGCGGGCCGATCGATCACGCGGAGATCACGGCGGGCAAGATCAGCACGCAGTCGGCCGACGATGGCTCGTATTCGCTGTGTCTCACGCCGGGTTATCAGGCTGTCCGCGTGATCGGTGAAGGTTTCGCGTATCGCGGGGCCGAAGTCTTGGTCGGGCGTGACACGACGAAGGACTTCGCACTGTCGGCGGAAGCGGTCGTCACCGGCACCGTGATCTATCAGGTGACGAAGAAGCCGGCGCCGAACATCGATATCGTCGTGAGCACGAATCGCGGCGACGTCCACGGCACGAGCGATGTGAACGGGGCGTTCGAAGTCCACCACGTCCCGTCGGATCACTTTCACGTGCACTCGGAGACCGAGGGCTACTTCACGCGCGGCGGGCCATGGGGCTTCGCGAATATCGGAGAAACGGTCGCGTTGCCGCGGCCGCTCGAGCTCGTCGCCGTGACCGATTCCCAAGAGCTCGTGATCCTCACGCATCCAGCGACGATCACCGGCCACACGCTCCGCAACGGCAAACCGATCGGCGGCGTCACCGTTACAACCCGACGAGCACGCACGGTGTCCGCCGAAGACGGCAGCTATCACCTGACGAACCTCGAGCCCGGCGAGTACGCGCTCTATGCGGAGCTGCAAGGCGTCGCGTTCACGCGCAATCGCAAGGTCACGGTGAAGGCCGACGACAAGATCACCTACGACCTCGACCTCGACCTCGCGGGCACGATTCACGGCGTGGTCGTGGATCAGAATGATCGCCCCGTGTACGGCGCGAACGTGAGCTTCTCGCTGTCCGGTGATCAGGACTACGGCAACGCGATGACGCACGACGATGGATCGTTTTCGGCGACCGCGATGGCTGGTGGCGGCTCGTACTTCGTCCAGGTTCGAGATCGCGAACATCACGTGTTGGATCCGGCCGCCGGCGGGCGATGGCCGAGGATCACGCTGCCCGATGGCAAGTCGGATATCGATGCCGGCAAGCTCCGGGTGCACGTCGAGACGCTCGCGATCAGCGGCCGCGTCGTCGACGAAAGTGGTGCGCCGGCGATCGACGTGTCGGTTTATGCGGCAGGCGACCGTGACTCGTCATCGACGACGACCGACCGCAACGGTGCGTTCTCGATCGAGCACTTGCATCCCGGCACCTACGCGCTGAGTGCGGTTTCCGCCGGTGGCAGCGAACCCATGAAGGTTGCCGCGGGAACGTCGGGCGTCGTGTTGCGCGCGACGAAGCCGGGCGCGTTGACGGTCACGATCGAAGGTGCATCGAGCCTACGCGTGACGATCGACGGTCCGTACTTTCGCGATCACGTGGTTGTCGATCACGACTACACGTTCGAACACCTGACGATCGGAACGTACGAGGTAGAGCTCGGCGATCCTGCGATGCAGCAATCCGTCGAGGTCAGCTCCGGACAGACCGCACATGTCACGTTTCGGCCGAAGGATGTCGGCAGCATCGTCGTTCACGTGACGATGAACAACGAGCCGGTCGAAGGGCGCTGCGGCGTCGTCAACGATGTCCAAACTGGCGCCACGATCCGGTTCGACAACGTCATTGCCGGACCCGCATTTGTCATGTGCCAGGACATGCCCAACGAGACGTTCAAGTCAGCGTCGGTCGACGTGATTACTCACCAGACGAGCGAGATCACGATCGCGCTCGAGCCACGCAGGAAACACGATGCCGGTTTGACGATCGAGGCGCAGTTCGACGAGGTCATCGTCGTTTCGGTCGCGCCCGATGGTCCCGCCGCGCGCTCGAACGTACGCGCCGGAGATTTCATCGTCCAATTCAACGGTCGCCCCGCGTACTACTACAAGGTCCAATACGACCTCGACTACACGGCGACGAACACCCTGACCCTCGAACGCGATGGTCAGACGTTCACGACGACGATCACTGGGTCTTGACGAGCGGCAGCACCGCCGTGAAGCACGCGCCGCGCGTCGGCTCGCGCCGATACGACAACCGGCCATGCACGAGCTGCATCACGTACGCGCTGATCGCGAGACCGAGACCGGTGCCTTCCGGCGTGCCCGATGCGAACGGCTCGAACATGATCTCGCCGATTTCGGCGGACACGCCCGGACCATCATCGCGGACGGAGAACACGACCTCGTCACCGACGACACGACAATCGAGATCGACCGTGCCGTGGGGAGGCGACGCGTTCGCGGCGTTCCGCAAGAGATTGACGAGCACCTGCAGGAACAGCGGCTCGGCGATCATCACCGTCGCCTCCGCGATATCGCGAACCTCGAACTTGCACTTCTCGCGGACGTAGCCACCGGCGAGGCGAACGGCGCGCTCGACGAGCTTCTTTGTCTTGACCGGCTTGTTCGTGATCTCCGAACCGCGGATGAACTTCCGCATCTGGACGAACAACTGGACCGCTTCATCACCGGCACTCGACGCTTCCGCAACGGCTTCCGCCATCCCGGCGGTGTCGCCTTCGGCGGCGATCATCTGGATCTCGTTGAGCGCGACGGTCAGCGTCTGCATCGTCGACGCGAGGTCGTGCAAGAGCGACGAGGTCATCGCACCGACGGTCGCCTGACGCATCAGGCGATTCATGCGGGTGTCTTGCTTGCCGCTCGGCATCGACGACACGCGCGCTTCGAGCACACCGCATCGACGTTGCGCGCGATGCGCCATGAACGAGACGAGCTGATAGGCGGAATCGCCGATGCCACGCGCGCGCAGGCGGAGCTCGCCATCGGCATCGATCGGCAGATCGAGATACCAACCGGCGCCTTCCTTCGGGACGGAGCCGCCGGTGAACGGGTGTTCTTGATCCTTGTCGCGCACGACGGTCGCGGCGACGGTCACGCCTTCGACCGCGAGCACGCGCCGGACGACGGCTTCCGAGAGCTCGAGCGGCGAATCGGTCTTCGCCAATTCGTCGTCGAACGAGGACATCGACAGCGCATCTTGGACCGAGGCGGTCAGCCGGCGCGCGGCGTCGCGTTGTTCGAGTGCACGGCGCACGACGATCTCGATCTCGTCGTGCCACGGCTTTCCGACTTTATACGGAGCATCGGCCTGCATCAGGGCGCGCTGGGCCCGCTCGTCGAGATAGCCGGTGAGGAGCACGCGCACCGCATCCGGGCGCTGGTGATCGCGGGCGAACTCGAGCACTTCGATGCCATCGTGATCGGGCATCTTGAGGTCGGAGATGATCACGTCGTACTGCTGGGTCGCGAGCGCATCGAACGCTTCGGAGCCGGAGCCAACTGCCTCGACGGTGTAGGTGCTGCCGAGCTCGTCGACAAGCGCATCACGGACGTGATCGTCATCATCGACGATCAAGATGCGGGCGGTCTTCATGACGGATCCTTCGTCGGAATATCGTCGAGGCGCTTCGACAGCGTTTCGAACACGCTATCGAGCTCGGGCGGCAGGTCCGGCTGAGGTCCGGCCGCGGTCGCCGAACGCGACGCTTTGACGATCGCGTTGACGTTGTTCTCGATCCGATAGGCGATCTTCGTAACCCGAGCGAGCAGACGCTCCATCTCGGCGCGCGTCTCGGGCGGGACTTCCGCCGGGAGCTTGCCCACCTTATCCGCCATGTGACGGGTGGTGCTTTGCAAAGCACCCAGTGGGTTGTTCAAGTGGTGTGCGATACCGGCGACCAGCTCGCCGACGGCGGCCCGCCACGCGAGCATCGCGATCTCGCGATTGCGGGTCTCGAGCTCTTTTTGGGTCTGGCGGAGATCGCGATAGGCGGTCTCGAGCTCTGCGTGAGCTGCGAACAACGCGGAGTGCTTCGCCACGAGCTCGCGCTCGAGACCGCGGCGTTCGGTCGTGTCGCGCGCCGTCAATGCCGTCAAATCGCCATGCTCTTCATCTTCGATGTGGGACACGGTGAGCGTGACGAACACCGGATAGTCGTCGCCGCGACGAAATCCAACCTCTTCATAGGTGCCGTCGTAGGCCAGATCGCGGTCTTCGCACAGGAGCTGCGGAACGCTCTGGCCGATGACCTCGTCGACTTCGCGGGCGAGGAGCTCGGCGACGCGCACATTCGCCGACACGACCAACCCGGTCTTGCGATCGACGATCAATAGCGCTTCGGTCGACGATTCGAACATCCGTCCGAATACGGCCCTCGCGATAGCTTCCCTCACGATGGCGTGGATCGGCCGGCAGGTCCCAGCGTCAAGGCTGCCGACGCGATCGCCTAAGCAGTTAGATCACTTGGACCCGATTTCGGCCCGCGGCTTGCTGTACAGGCCACCGTGGCGAACGAATTTGGCTCCGTCGACAAGCTGCAGAGCGCGATGACGTTTCATCGCGAGCGCCATGCAGTGCTCGCCGGCAACGTCGCCAACGTCGATACCCCCGGATACCGGCCGTTCGATCTGAACCCGGCCACCGAAGGTGACGCGCAGCAGCTGACGGTCACCCAGCCGGGCATGATCGGCGACGCCGAATCGCATGGCTATACGAAAGAGTTCTCCGACGAAGGACAACTCCAGACTCCCGATGGCAACCACGTCTCGCTCGAGCGCGAGCTCGCGAAGATCGATGCCAACCGGACCCGTTATGCGACGGCCGCGGAGCTCGTGTCCCGCCGCCTCGCGATCCTCCGTTACGCCGCGGGAGACGGCACCTGATGTCGAGAGTCGGAACCAACCTGGACTTCTTCACGGCGATGGAAGTGTCGGCGTCGGGCCTGTCGGCTCAACGCGCGCGCATGAACGTCGCCTCGTCAAACCTGGCGAACGCGCAGACCACGATGACCGCGCAAGGCGGACCGTACAAGCGCAAGGACGTCGTGCTGCAGTCGGCCGACGTTCCCGGCACCGAAGGTCAGCTCGACGGTGCGATCAAGGGCGTCGAAGTCTCGCAGATCAAGCAAGACGCCGCGCCGCCTCGGCTCGAGTACGACCCGGGGCATCCGAACGCGAACGCGCAGGGCTACGTCGCGTATCCGAACGTCAATCCCGTCGAGGAGATGGTCGACATGATCACCGCCTCGCGAGCGTACGAAGCCGGCATCACGACGATGTCGACGGCAGTCAGCATGGCCGAGAAGGCGTTGGGGATCGGTAAATGAGCATTTCACGTCTACATCAAGGTGCTCCGTCGATCGAGCAACTGCCCGGCATCGAGCGTGCAGACAAGCCGAGCGAAGCCAACATCGGCGAGGGTTTCGGCAAGATTTTGACGGACGCGCACGAGATGGACGCGAACGCCACGAATCAAGCGGAGCGGTTCGCAGCGCACGACCCGAGCGTCGGCATTCACGAAGTCGTGATCGCGGCGGAGAAAGCAAACGTCGCCGTCCGCTACGCCGTGACGATGAAGAACAAGGCGCTCGAAGCCTACAAAGAACTGATGAACACGCAGGTCTGATTAGGAAGTTATGGCCGACGCTCCGAAACAGAATCCCGCCGCGCAAGTGGCAACGCAGCTCAAGCAGCTGTGGGAGAAGCAACCCAAGGGTCGCCGCACGCTCGCGGTGGTCGCGGTCGTCGGTATCGCGGGCTTCGTCGGCATCACGACGATCCTGCACAAGACCGAGACGTGGATTCCCGTTGCAGACATGTCGCCGGAAGCGGCGCAGCAGGTCTACTCGAAGCTGATCAATCGCGGGCTCACCGCGAAGTTCGAAGCGGGCAAGGTGCTCGTGCAAGACACCGACATCGATCAAGCGCGCGCGATCTCCGCGACGACGATCGGGATGTCGAGCATGGCGACGATGGACTCGAAGTTCAAGGACGGCGGCTCCCTCGGCCGCACCAGCTTCGACGAACAAGTCGCCTACAAGATCGCGCTCCAGGGCGAGCTCGGCCGCTCGATCATGGACCTCTCGCACGTCCAATCGGCGAACGTGCAGATCGCGTTCGGCAAGAAGACCGCGATCTCGGCGATGGAGACGCCGGCGACGGCCTCGGTGACGCTCGTCCCCGCTCCTGGCCAGAAGCTCACGCCGGACCAGGTCAGCGGCATTCGCTCGCTCGTCGCCGCGTCGGTCGAGAACCTCGACGCGACGAAGGTTGCCGTGATCGGCCCGAACGGCCAGATGGACGGCAACGAGAAGAATTCGTCGTCGAAGGTCGAAGACCTCGAACAAAAGATCGCGAACAAGGTGCGCTCGCACCTCGAAACGCTCGTCGGCATGGGTCACGTGATCGTGAACGTCGCGGCGGACATCGACGAGCGCAAGGTCGATCAGGTCGAAGACATCTACGACAAAGATTCGGCCGTGCCTCGCAGTACGTCCGAGACGATCGACGGCAACGATCCGACGAAGACGGGCACGCAATCCTCGGTCGGCGGAATCGCCGGCGCACAGGGCAACCTCCCGGGCGCGCCCGCACCGACCGGCGGCGCGGCGAACGCGAACGCAGCCGCGGGTGGTCACGTTCAGCGCACGATCAACAACGAGATCAATCACATCGTCAAGAAGACCGCGATGCCGGATCAGTCGATCAAGAAGCTGCACGTCGCAGTTCTCGTCGACCAACTCCGCGACAAAGACGGCAAAGCGATCGCCGTGAAGCCGGAAGATTCGAAGATGTGGCTCGCGCAGGCGCGCCTCGCCGCCGGCATCGACGACGCGCGCGGCGATCAGATCGAGCTCAGCCAGGCACCGTTCGCGGCTCCGCCGGAGATGCCGCCGCTGCCCGTCGTGAAGCCGTTGCTGCCCGTCCCGATGCCCGTCGCGGCGGGTGGCGCGGGTGGCCTCGTCGTGTTGATCGCCGCCGTGCTGTTCATGCTGAAGCGCAAGAAGGCGAAGAAGGCGGCGAACGAAAATGCGAAGTCGCTCGTGCTGAAGGGCAACAAGCTCGCGCTGCCGCCGACCGTGGCGACGCTCGAGCGCGTGCTCGACGGTGATACCGGCGCGGCATCGCTGAAGCCGGAGCTGCCGGGTAAAGAGACGCTCGGCCTGCCGGAAGGCAAGTCGGTTCAAGATCGGGTGATGGATGTCGTGCGGTCCGACGTGGAGCGCGCGGCGAGTGTGTTGACCGGTTGGCTCGCGGAAGCACCGCAGCCGTCTGCCAAGCAAGCGAGCAAGTAAGTCATGACGAACGCCCAGCTCACCGGCCCGCGTAAAGCCGCTATCGCCCTGCTCTCTCTCGACGAGGATCTCGCGTCCCAGGTGCTGTCGAAGATGTCGCTCGCGGACGTCAAGCGCCTGCACGAAGCGGTCGAGGATCTCGGCGATGTCGGCGGCGACCTGATCGGCGTCGTGTTGACGGATCTCGAGCGTGGTCTCTCGGATCCGCTCGCGATGGCGCGGGCGAGTGGCCCGGCGTATCTCCGCAAGCTCGCCGACAAGGCGTTCGGTACCGACCGCGCGAAGAAGGCGCTCGGCATCGAAGCTCCGAACCCGGAGCCACTGCAACAACTCCGCACCGCGCGCGTCAACGTGCTCGCGCAGTTGCTCGCCGACGAACATCCGCAGATCGCGGCCGTCGTGCTCACGCAGCTCCCGCCGCGCGTCGCGTCGAAGGTGCTCCAACTGATGGAACAACCGATCGCGGCGGACCTCACGGCTCGGATCTCGAATCTCGAGGAGATTCCCGAGCACGCGGTCACCGAAGCATCGGAATCGCTCGTGCGCGCGCTCGAAGCGGTCGGCGGTCTCGCGACCAGCGACGCCCGCGCGGAGTTCGACGGCCTCGCGTTCTCGGCATCGATCGTCAACGAGATGACGAGCGAGCAAGGCGACGAGCTGCTTGGTGTCATCGCTCAGAAGGACGAAGCGATGGCCACGAAGATTCGCGAAGCGCTCTTCACGTTCGAAGACCTCATGCGGATCCAAGCCCGCGAGCTCGCGAACGTGCTGCGCGCGGTCCAGGCCGAAGCACTCGTCACCGCGATGCAGACGGCGACGCAGGAGCTCAAGGATTACGTCTTGTCCTCGCTGTCGCAACGCGCGGCGGCGACGCTCAAAGACGACATGGGCTCGGCGACGCCGAAGCGGTTGTCGGAAGTCGAAGCGGCTCAGAAGGAAATCATCGAGGCGACGTTGCGGTTGGCGAGCGAAGGCAAGATCACGCTGCCGGAACGTGGGGGTGAGGAGTGATGGCGGAGAAAGATCGTCCGGTTCCGTTGTTTGCGGTCCTGCAGGCGCAGGCGCGTCCCTTGAATACGGCCCTGGCGCAAACGCCAGCGTTGCCGCAAGCGCAATCGTGGCTCCCGATCGCGCCGCTGGCCTCGGGTACGCGTCCCGACGCGCTCGTCGAGGATCTCGAAGCGGTGGCTGCGGAGAAGGCAGCCGAAGAGCTCGCGCAATTGAAGATGCAAGCGATCGAAGAAGGTCGCCAACAGGGTCTCGCGGAGACGGCGAAGCTGCGCGAGCAACTCGCCACGCTCGCCGCCGAGCTCGTCGCAGCGCGCGAATCGAACCTCGCGAAGCAGGCCGAAGCGATCGCCGCGTGTGCGGTCGCCGCGATCGATGGCTTCGTCACGAACGCGCCGAAGCAAGAGCTGTTTCAACCGCTGATCGCGGGCTGGCTCGAGCGCGCCGGTGGTGCGGAAGCGATCGCGAGGGTCCATCCGAGCTGCGTTGCTGCGCTTCAACAGGCGATCGGCAACGCGCCGATCAAGATCGAAGCGGATCCGACGATGGCGCCGACCGACCTCCAGATTCGCTCCGAATCGCTCGACCTGAAGCATTCGTTGAACGAACGCCTGAAGGATCTGCGCGACGTGATCGCGACCGCCGTGGAGAGTCAGTGAATCTTTCGACCATCACCGCAGCGACGAAGCTGTGGGTCAAGCCGACCGTGCTCGGTCGCGTGACCGAAGTTGCCGGCACGCTCGTCCACATCTCGGTGCCCGAGAAGGACAGCCCGGTGTTGGGTGATGTCCTCGAGGTCGAGACCGTCGACGGTACGATTCCGTGCGAGGTCGTCGGGTTTCGCGGCGCCACGCTGCTCGCGATTCCGCTCAAGCCGGCGCGGGCGATTTCCGTCGGTGCACCGGCGCGGCCCACGGGTCGTGCGGCGATGGTCGCCGTCGGTGATGCGCTGCTCGGCCGCGTGATCGATCCGTTCGGCCTGCCGATGGACGGTGGCCAACAACCGCGCTGCTCGGACATGGTCCCGCTCGATGCGGGCGCGTTGCCGATCGATCAGCGCGGCAGCGTCAATACTCGATTCGATACCGGCGTGCGCGTGATCGACGGCATGCTGACCTGCGGTCGCGGCCAACGCATCGGCATCTTCGCCGGCGCGGGCTGTGGCAAGAGCGTGCTCGTCGAACAGATCGCGAGCCAAGGCGAAGCCGATGTGATCGTGATCGGCCTGATCGGCGAGCGCGGTCGCGAAGTCGTGGAGCTGATGAGCTCGCATCGCCGGAGTAAGATGATCATCGTCGCGGCGACGGCGGATCGCTCGCCGCTCGAACGCTTGCGCGGTGCGACTGCGGCGACGGCAATCGCCGAGTACTTCCGCGATCGCGGCAAGAACGTGATGCTCGTGATCGACTCGCTGACCCGGTTCGCGATGGCGACCCGCGAGATCGGTCTCGCGCTCGGTGAACCGCCGGCGACGAAGGGTTATCCGCCGAGCGTGTTCGCGAACATGCCCCGCCTGCTCGAGCGCGTTTCGCCTCGCGCGGGTTCGGGATCGATCACCGCGTTCTACACGGTACTCGTCGAGGGTGATGATCTGTCGGATCCGATCGCCGATAGCGCACGCTCGCTGCTCGATGCCCACATCGTGCTGTCGCGCGATTTGGCGGGACGCGGGCATTTTCCGGCGGTGGATATCCTCGCGTCGGCATCTCGTGTCGCGCGTCGCGTTGCCGGCGCAGCGACGGTCCAGATCGCGAGTCGCGCGCGCGAAACCCTCGCGCTTCGTAAGCAGGCCCAAGAGCTGCAAGCACTCGGTGCGTATCAAGCCGGACAGAACAAAGACCTCGATTCTGCGCTCGCTGCGGGCGTCAAAATCGACGCGTGGTCGCGTCAGGCGCCAGAAGAAGCATCGACGTTCGAGCTCGCACTGGCCGGGCTCTCGACCGCACTGGAGAAGTAACTAATGCCGATCAACTCGCGCGTCGCACGGACCGTCCGTGACATGCGCACCAAGCTGCGGGACCTCGCGGCGGCCGAGCACGGTCAAGCGACCGCTCGCACGCAAGCAGCAGCGGCGCAGGTAGCGGCCGAAGAACAGACGCTCGAGGACACGCTCGACGAAGCCGAGGACACCCTCACCGGGATCACGAACGTCTACGCGCTCGATGACGTGGCCGGGTTGGTCGCGTGTCAGCGCCAGGCGATCGTCGACGCAGAAACGTCGCGGAAGGCCGCGGCTGTCGCTGCGGAAAAGACCGAAGCGCATCTCCGGACGCGGGTTCGGCAATTGAAGACGGCCGAGCGCGTCGTCGAGATGATCAAAGAAGACCGCGCGCATCGCGATGCGAAGGCGGAGCAGTTGGCGAACGATGATCTCGTGAACGCGAGGCGGACCAAATGAAGTTGCACATCACGAAGATCCACGCGAACGCGGCGATCGCAGGTGCGGCGAAAGCTGCCCAGAGCGAAGACTTCACGAAGCTGTTCGCCGACGTGAAGACCGAGCCCACGGAGAAGCTCACCGGCAACGGCAAGACGATGAAGCTCGTCTCGGAACCGGCGCCGAAGAAGAAGCTACAGGCGATTTCCGACGCGAGCCCGACGCAGACGCACGAGCAAGCGCACGTCGATCCACCGGCGATCCTCCACGCCCAGGTCCAGCACGTGCTGACCCAGCAGGCGCAGGTACCGCACGCGCAGGTGAAGCACGTGCAGACCGAGACTCGCATCGCCGCGGCGGATCAGCCCGCGACGTCGATGCTGTCGCAGATCCTGACGGTGATCGCGCAACAAGCTCAACAGGCGCCCCCGACCGTGACGAACGGTCTCGCGACCGCGATCCCGAAGATCGAAGCGGCGCAGGCTCAGCCGGTAACGACCGAACCGAAGGCCGCGCCGGCGAAAGCCGAGAAGGCTGCTTCGGAAGCTACGGATACCGACCCGCTGATCGAAAAGTTGGTCGCGGTAAAGCCCGAGCTCGCGCAAGCGGCGCCGGCCGAGCCCCCGCTCACGCCGCTCGAGCAAGCCGTGGCCGATCTGCTCTCGCAGAAAGACGACAAGGAAACCTCGTCGGAGAAGTCCGATCCGCCGACCACGGTCCAGATCGCGAACGCTCCGACGATCACGCACTTCGCGGATGGTCCGCAGGTCGAACAAGCGGCACCGGTCGCACGCGTTCACGAGCCCCAGCAGGAGCTGGTCTCGCAGAACCACGCACATATCGTGCTCGACGACGCCAACGGACGGATCGTGATGACCGTCGCGGTGCGCGGCGAGAACGTTTCGGTCTCTGTCCGGTCATCGGACGAAGGCACGGCGGCGGCACTCGCACGCAATGCCGGAACTCTCGAAGATCAAATGCGGACGCGTGGCCTCGCCCTTGCAGACTTCTCGGCTCAGCGCGACCTAGCGCGTGAACAATCAAGCGAGAAGCCCAAGTACGAGCGCCCGGACACCGTCAAAACCAACGACGGTCAACGGTTCTCGCTAGAGGAGAATTCGTGAGCGTCAATTCCATCACCAGCAGCAGTTCTTCGACGGACGCGTCGTCGTCGACGGACAAGACCCAGCTCTCGGGAACCAAAGACGAGTTCCTGAAGATGTTCATGGCTCAGCTGCAGAACCAAGATCCGCTGCAACCGCAGGACAACTCGCAGATGGTCGCGCAGCTCGCGACGTTCACGCAGGTCGAACAGGCGGAGCAAACGAACCAACAGTTGTCGAACCTGACGGCGAGCCAATCGTCGGCGGCGAACGCCAGCATGGCGGCGCTCGTGGGGCGCAACGTGTCGGCGAACATCGGCGACACCGAGATCAAGGACCCGTCGAACGTTCCCCCGATCGATGTCAAAGGCGACACCAAGGGCGCGACGATCGACATCAAGGACTCGAACGGCAAGGTCGTCCGTCAGCTCCCGATTCCCGACGGTGGTGGCACCGTGAAGTGGGACGGCAAGGACGCGAACGGCAACCTCGTCGCCAAGGGCAACTACACGCTCTCCGTCGATAGCCCGAACACGGACACGGATATCTCCGCGACGTGGTCCGGCAAGGTCGACGCACTCGAGCTGAACAGCAGCGGCTCGCGACTCGTGATGGGCGGCATCACCGTCGCGCCGTCGAGCATCTCTTCCATCGGCGCAGAAGCCGCCACCGCACAAACCGTACTTACCGATTCGATCACGTCGGCGATCAACGCCGCGTCGACGGGCAACAGCACTTCCAACCAAGGATCCAACTCGTGAGCATTCAGAACTCTCTCTATATCGGCGTTAACGGTCTCATGGCACACAGCGACGCGATCAGCGTCGTGGGCGACAACATCGCGAACGCCTCGACAAACGGCTTCAAGAGCGAGCGCGCGTACTTCGCCGACATGCTCGGCGGCGAGATCAACGGCCAGCGTGAAGGCGGCGGCGTTCGCCTCGGCGCGGTCCAGACGATGTTCGAGCAGGGCCAGCTCCAGACCACGGGCAACCCGACGGACCTCGCGATCAACGGGCATGGCCTGTTCGTCGTGAAGGGCCAGCACGACGGCGTTACCGGCAACTACTACACGCGCAACGGCGCGTTCTCGCTCGACAAGAGCGGCACGATGGTGAACCCCGAGGGCCTCAAGGTTCAGGGTTACATGTACGACTCGTCGGGCAACAAGATCAACACGCTGGGCGACCTCGACCTCGGTGGCACGACGAGCCCGCCGGTCGCGACGACGACCGCGAGCATGTCGATGGTGATGGACTCGGACTCGAAGTTCACGACGCCGACGGCCTTCAATCCGGCGAATCCGACCGCGACGTCCGACTACCAGACGTCGACGACGGTCTACGACTCGCTCGGCAAGGCGCACACGGCGCAGATGTTCTTCCACAACGACGGCGGCGGCGCCTACTCGTGGCACGCGATGGTCGACGGAGACCTGACCGGTGGTACGGCGGGCACGCTGACCGAAATCGCGACGGGCACGCTCCAGTACAACACCGATGGCTCGCTGCAGTCGCAGACGCCCGGCGTGTCGTCGGCGAACTTCCTCAACGCGACTCCCGGTCAGTCGATCCAGTTCAACTTCGGCGACGACATTGCCACCGGTGGCACGGGTCGCGATGGCTCGACGATGTCGGCGAACAACTGGTCGACGACCAAGACCGACATCAGCGGACACGGCGCGGGCACGTTGACCGACATCTCGGTCAACAGCGACGGCACGATCCAGGGCACGTACGACAACGGCGACAAGCGGACCATCGCGCAGGTCGCGATCGCCTCGTTCACGAACGAGGAAGGTCTGACCCGCCAGAACGACAACCTCTACGCGGAGAGCCAGAACTCGGGCCAGGCGCTGATCGACGGCGCGGGCACCGGCAAGCGCGGCTCGATCGCGTCGGGGTCGCTCGAGATGTCGAACGTCGACCTCTCGAACGAGCTCGTCACGCTGATCGCGTATCAGCGCGCGTACGAAGCGAACTCGAAGACCGTCACCACGGCCGACGAGATGATGTCAGACGTCACGAACCTCAAGCGTTAATTGACGCCAGAGTTGGCGACACTCGGGTCCCCGGCCTGAACGATGTCGCCAACTTAGACCGGCACACTGGCTGCAATACCCCTCGACGTGAGCGACGGGTTACTAGACGCAGCAGAGCTCGAGGCGATTCAAAACGCCATTCGAGAGGTCGCTCCGAAACGCAGTGGCGGTTCGGGGCTCGACCCCGATGTCGAGCCGACTCGCCTCGCGCTGATCGCCGACGACCGCAGTGTCGAAGCCGCGCGTCCGATCCTCCTCACGGTGATGAACCGGTGGGTGCGCCGCGCGACCAAGGCGCTCCGTAATCACCTGCCGGGTACGTGGCAGCTCGATGTCGTCGGCGCGGAATCGGTCGACGGTCAGAGCGCGAAAGAAGAGCTGCGTGGCGCGTGGGTCGCGGGTGGAACCTGCGGACCCGCGGAAGTCGTGTTGGCGATTCAAGGCGCCGTGATCGACATCGCCGCGGCCAAGCGCTGCGGTGCCGCCGAGCCGGAAGCCGATGGCTCGAAGCCGCCGTCGCCGATCTCGTTGCGGTTGTTCCAGCCGGTCGGCAAGAGCGTGATCGAGAGCCTCGCGCCGTCGTGGCAAGAGATCTTCGATAGCGAGCTCGAGCACTCGAACGACCTCGGCATCGTCGCGCGGTTGATCGAAGCGCGCACCGTGGTTCGCGCCACGCTGACGTTCAGCGGTTCGGTCACCGGTCGCGTGATGATCTACGCGCGTCCCGAGCTGCTCGTTCCGAAACCGCATGCGCTTGCCGCCGTGAAGGCGCAAGCGATGTCGGTCGCGAACGCGCTCGCGAACGTTCCCGTCGAGGTTGTCGCCGAGCTCGGCACGCTCCGCATGTCGCTCGGCAAGATTCGCAGCTTGCAAAAGGGCTCGCTGCACACGCTCCCCAATTTCGTCGACTCGCGCGTACCCGTGTACGTCGCGGGCGTTCTCAAGGCCTGGGGCAAGCCCGTCGTATGTCGCGGCGTACTTGCGATCCAGATCATCTCGATCGTGCATGGGCAAGGAACCGAGTCATGAGTGATGACGATCAAAGCTTCGATCCGCAGGCGCTAGAAACCCTGCTCCACGACGTGCCGCTCGATGTGACCATCGAGCTCGGCCGCGCTCGCCTGAACATCTCGGAGCTCGCCTCGCGGCTCGGTCCGGGCTCGATCATCACGCTCGACAAAGCGACCGGTGCGCCGCTCGACGTTCGCGTCAACAGCCGCCTCGTCGCCCGCGCCGAAGCGATCGCGATCGGCGAGCGCTGCGGCATCCGCATCATCGAGCTCGTGAACGGGAAGGACTCCTGAAATGAAGGCTGCATTCGCACTCCTCTTGGTGCCCGCGTTCGCATACGCCGATGGCGCCGTCAGCTTCGAAGTTCAAGATCACGGCGACTCCGTCGAAGTGATCGCGCACAACGTCGAGGCCAAGAACCTCAACGTCAACCCGGTTCGCTCGCGTCTCGAGATCCAAGTCAACGGCACGCCGATCGCGAATCGCCTCTCGGCGAACGGCGACACGACGGTGATGTTCGCGGAATTCGATAGCCACGCGTTCTCGGTCAAGACGCACTTCTCGTACGACGAGACCAAGAACCTCGCGAAGTCGGCGAAGGCGACGCAGGTCGGTTCGGATTTGCACCTGTCGTTCCCGCGCAAGATCGTCGCGGTCGCCGCAGAAGCACCGAAGGCGGAGCCGGTGAAGGCGGAAGCGCCGAAAGCCGAAGCCCCGAAAGTCGAAGCGCCCAAGGCGATTCCGGCGGATCCCAAGCCGTCGGTGCTCGACGCGCCGGTGAAGAAAGAAAGCCCGCAAGAAGCGATCGCGAAGATCGAACAGAAGCCGGCCGCCGCGCCCGCTGCAGCTCCGGCTCCTGCGCAAACGCATCCGCTGCTCCCCGATCACGAGAAGTCGTTCGGCAACAACGGCATGTACGCCGTCGGTGGCTTGGTCCTGCTCGGCCTCGCCTACTTCTTCCGCAAGAAGAAGAAGAAACCGCCGTGGTGCCGGCATCGATTCGATGTCGTCGCGCAACGCGCGCTCGGCAACAAGGCGAAGGTGATGTGGCTGTCGGCCGGTGGGCGCGAGATGCTCGTCGCCGTCACGCAACAGCAAGTCCGCATGCTCGGCTCGTGGGGCAAGGACGATCGCAATCCGCTGCCGCGCGCCGCGACGCTCGGCTCGTTCCGTGAAGAGCTCGCGAATCCGCCGCAGGTGGCCGAGCCGATCGACAACGAAGAGCCCGCGCCGCAGGTTCACTCGAGCGCCGTCTCGGGTCTCTTGAAGCTCCGCGCTCGCACGTCGACGGGGATGTCGATGGGCCGCGCCTCGACGAACCACAACATCGAGCCACTGCCGATGGTCAACGAGGACGTCGCGACCGATGACGCCGCCGCGGACCTCGAGTGGGCGAAAGAGATCATGACCGCGACCGGTGGAGCTCGCCGTTAATGGATCCGTTAGCTCAACTGCACGGCGCTGCGCAAAATGGCAGCGGCACGTCGGGCCCGCTGGGCATGGTCGTCCTGCTCACGCTCGTCACGCTGCTGCCGGCGATCATCCTGTCCTGCACCAGCTTCGTCCGGTTCATCGTCGTCCTCGGTTTCGTGCGCACGGGTCTCGGTACGCCGTCGGCACCGCCGAACCAAGTCCTCGTCGGTCTCGCGCTGTTCATGACCGTGTTCGTGTCGGCGCCGGTCGCGATGGACATGTACGACAAGGGTGGCAAGCCCTACTTCGCCGGTCAGATGGACGAGAAGCAGGCGCTCGAAGCCGCGCTTCCGCCGCTCCGCAACTTCCTGATCGCTCACACCGCAGATAGCGACCTCCAGCTGTTCCTCGACGTGTCGGGTAGCTCGCGCCCGCAGACGATGGAAGACGTGCCGATGCGCGCGCTGATCCCGTCGTTCATCCTCTCGGAGCTGCGGATCGCGTTCAAGATCGGTCTGACGATCCTGCTGCCGTTCCTGGTCATCGACCTCGTCGCAGCGACGGTGTTGACCTCGCTCGGCATGGTGATGGTTCCACCCGCAACCGTCGCGTTGCCGGCCAAGCTCCTGGTGTTCGTGATGATCGATGGTTGGCACCTCGTCATCGAGTCGCTGCTGCGCGGAGTTCGAGGATGACCGAAGATTCACTACTCGACCTGTGGCGCTCGGCGCTGACTGTCGCCGCGGAAGTGTCTGCACCGTTCCTCGTGATCGGACTGTGCGTCGGACTCGCGATCGCGATCATCCAGACCGCGACGCAGCTCCAAGAGTCGGCGCTGACGTTCGTCCCGAAGCTCGCCGTCGCACTCATCGTGCTCGGCCTCGCCGGTCACTGGATGCTCGACAAGCTCGGTTCGTTCGCGAAGCAATCGTTCATGTCATCGTCGGCGACGGAACAACACGCGCCGGTCGATCTCGGCACGCCCCAGTGAACATCACGCCGTCAGAATTGGGCGCGTTCCTCGTCGCGCTGATGCGCGTCGGGGCGGTCTCCTTCACGGCGCCCGTGATTGGCGACAACGGCGTGCCGGTTCGTGCGCGCCTCGTGTTTTGTGTTGCGGTCGCGATCGCGCTCGCCGCCAATCGGCCCGGCGTGAATCCCGAAGACGTTCCGGTGACCGCGCTCGTCGAGCTCGGCTCCGGCATCATCACCGGCCTCACCGCGCGGTTCGTGATGGCACGCCTCGCCACCGCCGGTCAGATGATCGGCATGGCGCTCGGCCTCGGCTTCGCGAGCGAATACGACGTCCACGCCGGCGAGAATGCCGGTGTCGTGCGCACGCTCGCATCGACGTTGGGTGGCCTGGCCTTCCTCGCGGCGCACGGCCTCGAAGCGATCGTCCGCTCGGTCTCGACGCCCGCATCCGGGCTCGGCATGTTGATGCAGTCGAACGATCTGCTCCGCCAGGGTGCGATGTCGTTCAGCTATGGCCTCTCGCTCGCAGCTCCTATCATTTTGGCGGCACTCGTCGGCAATCTGGGAATTGCTGTGATGAACCGCGCAGCGCCCGCCGTAAACGTGTTTTCCGTCGCGTTGGGCGCGGTACTGTGCCTCGGCTTCGCGCTCTTGATCGGCAGCGCGGGTGGGTTCGTGGCGGGCGCCCTCGATGTCGCACGCGAGTCCACTGCGGTTTTGGCCCCGCGTTGATTTAAACTAAGTGACAGCGTGACGCGCTTCGCTTTTTTAATTCCACTGGTCGCTGCGTGCAGTGTCGACGATGGTGGCTCGAGTTGTACGACGGGCACCACGGATACCTGCACCGGCAGTAACGTCTGTACGAAGAGCGGGTGCGCGACGGCGTTCCCGAACACGTACGAGATCACGGCCCTCTCGGTCACCGCACCGCTGACGAAGTCGAACGGCGATCCGTGGAGCACGACGAACGCGGACGGTTCGCCATCGTTGTACGTGGAGATTTCGGTCGGTGGCTCGCTCGTCAAGACGACCGACGTGACAGCCAACAGCTACAACGCGACGTATGCAGGTCCGTTCGAGGTCTCGTTGTCGGCTGCGAACACCGCGCTCGACCTGAAGGTCTCGAGCATGGATGGCGGCACGGTCGATCCGGTCTACGACTGTCCGATTCCGGCGGTGACGGCGTCGTTCGTGCGCACCGGCTACATCCTGTGCATGGACACCGGTGTCACGCTCAACGCGAACATTCACGTCAAGGACTGACCCGGGTATACTGCCCCGAAAATGGCAGTACAAAACATTCCGGTCGTCGATCTGAACGACTGGATGGCGGGTGGCTCTCAACGCGAACGCTTCATCAAAGGCGTCGGCGAGTCGCTAGCCGAAATTGGATTTTTCGCGGTTCAACACCACGGCGTCTCCGACGCTCTGACGCGCAAAGCGTACGAGGTCGCGCGCGCGTTCTTCCATCAACCCCACGACGTGAAGGCGCGCTATCACGCCGCCGATCGCAAGGGCCAACGCGGCTACACCGGCTTCGGGACCGAGCACGCGAAAGACTCGTCCGCGCCGGACCTCAAAGAGTTCTGGCAAGTCGGTCGCCCCGATGTCCCCGACGATCATCCGGTCCATCGCTTGTTCGGTCCGAACTTTTGGCCGACGGAGCTCCCCGAATTCGGGCCCACGCTCGTCGAGCTCTATCGATCGTTGGATCGGTTGGGATCGATCTTGTTGGAAGCGGCGGCGATTCATATCGGCGAGCCGCCCGATCGGTTTCGCAGCATGGCGACGGACAGCGACACGATCGTGCGCGTCCTCTACTACCCGCCGGTGAAAGACGCGCCACTCGGCGCCGTTCGCTCGGCCGCACACGAAGACATCAACCTCATCACGCTGCTCTCGGGCGCGACGAGTGAAGGCCTCGAGCTCCTGCGCCGCGACGGCAGCTGGATGCCCGTCCACACCGGGCTCGACACGATCGTCGTCGATTCCGGCGACATGCTGCAGAACGTGACGAACGGTCTCTACAAGTCGACCACTCATCGCGTCGTGAATCCCGGCGACGCATCGAGCGAGCGATTCTCGATGCCGTGCTTCATCCACCCGCGCGCCGATGTCGATCTCACGCCGCTGCCGTCGTGTGGTGACCCGAAGTATCCGAGCCTCACGGCCGGCCAATATCTCGCGCAGCGCTTGAAGGAGATCGGGCTCGGCTAGCCGAACGCGATCGCTTCGATCTCGACGAGGAAGTCGGGATTCGCAAGCGCCGCAACCTGAAGCACGGTGACGACTGGCGGATGTTCACGCGTCCGGAGCCACGGCTGCGCCGCTCCGAACGCGACGCGCAGATCTTGGCCGTGGACGAGATAGATCGTGACCTTCACGGCTGTCGAGCTCGTGGCCGCGCACGCGAGGTCGATGTTCGCGAGCGCTTGCGTGGTCTGCGCAGCAAGATCGCCCTTCCCGTTCTGCCCGCCGATGTAGATCGTGCGCCCTGCGCCACTCGTCACCGCGAGCTGCGAGAACGCCGGGTTCTTGCCGAGGCCGTCGGGATTGATGAAGTCGATGCCCATGCGCCAACGATAGCGAGTTCTGTGTTTCGCGCGGTGAAACCTCGAGGTTCATCTCGCGGTGTTGTGCCGGCAACCGCGGCTGAACAGAGTGCTGGACATGAGTCTTGCCGATCCGAACATCGTCAACCGCAAGCATCCCAAGCGCGTCGCGATCGTGATCGCGAATCCAGCCGTCTCGACGACGACGGGTTGGCCTGTTGGATTCTGGTGGAGCGAGCTCTCACATCCGTACTTCGCATTCAACGAAGCCGGCTACGAAGTCGAGGTGTTCAGCCCGAACGGTGGTCGCTGCGAAGCCGACGGGATGAGCGACCCACACGATCCGTATTCGGAGACCGATCTCGTCAGCATGGGCTTTCTCAACACGCCGAAGCTCGTCGCGCTCTTGGATACGAAGCCGGTGCGTGAGATCGCCGTAGCGAAGTTCGATGCGATCGTCGTCGCGGGCGGCCAGGCGCCGATGTTCACGTTCGAAGGCGCGACGGATCTCCATCGCAAGTTCGTAGAGTTCTACGAAGCGAACAAGATCGCGGCCGCGCTCTGTCACGGTGTTGCGTTGCTCCGGTACGCGAAGCTTTCGACGGGCGAATACCTCGCGAAGGGCAAGACCGTGACCGGCTTTGCGAACGTCGAGGAGGATTTTGCCGACAACGCGGTCTGGCAGATGGGCGCGCTCTCTCGCGACAAGCACGTGATGCCGTGGCGAATCGAGGATGCCCTCGTCGCGATCGGTGCGAACTACGTCCAAGCGGGTCTGTGGCGAAGCTTCGCGATTCGAGATGGCAACCTGATCACCGGACAACAAAATTTCTCCGGCGCCGAGACCGCACGACTCGTGATCGACGCGCTCGGTCGGTAGAGTCGCGTGGTGACGGACCTCGTCGATATCGATCTCAATCTACTCGTCTCGCTCGATGCGATCTTGACCACGCGAAGTGTGACCACGGCGGCGACGAAGCTCGGGCTCAGCAAACCCGCGATGAGTCACGCGCTGAATCGCATCCGCCGGTTGCTCGGTGACGAAGTCCTCGTTCGCTCCGGCAAGGAGTGGGTGCTCACCGAACGCGCGCGCTCCCTCGAGGAACCGCTCGACGAGCTGCTTGCTTCGATCACGCGTCTCGTCGTGCCACAACGCACGTTCTCGCCCGAGAA
This sequence comes from Kofleriaceae bacterium, assembly GCA_047600425.1. Classification (GTDB taxonomy): domain Bacteria; phylum Myxococcota_A; class Polyangia; order Haliangiales; family Haliangiaceae; genus JABFXX01. Next base: position 2,919,527 of record JASGLC010000001.1, read on the forward strand.
GCTCGATCGCGAGTTCCGGATCCACACCACCGACCTCGTGCTCAGCATGCTCGGTGTCGCGATCGGTCACGCGCTCGCGGAGGCCGCACCTAGCGCCTCCTTGCGGTTCATGCCCGTATTGCCCGACGAGATCGCCGCCTTGCGCGGAGACGTCGACCTCGGCATCGGCGTGTTCGCGAACCTGCCGCACGATCTTCGCAAGCAACGCCTGTTCGATGACAAGTTTTGCTGCGTCGTTCGTCGCGACCATCCCTCCGTCGAGACCACGATCTCGCTCAAACACTACGCGTCGCTCCATCACGTGCTCGTCGCGCCGCGGGGTCGACCTGGCAGCGCTGCCGACGAAGCGCTCGGCAAGTTGCATCACCATCGCCGAGTCACACGAACGATGCCGTTCTTCCTCGCGGCGCTCCATTGCGTATCCGAAACCGACTGCATCGCCACGATCTCGCTCCGGCTCGCGCGAACGCACGCGGAGCGGTTCGGACTACGCATCGTCGAGCCGCCGCTCGACCTACCGAAGTTTGTCGTCGAACAGATCTGGCATCCCCGTCTCGAAACCGATCTCGCGCACGCGTGGCTGCGAAAGCTGATCGCGCGGGTCGCGCATGGCCTGCCGAAACTCTAAGGAGGACCCGATGATCGTCGAATACATCCGCTACACGATCGATGCCGCTCGCGCCGAGAGCTTCATGACCGCATACGAAACCGCTGGGGACAGTTTGCGTGCGTCGTCGCATTGCCTCGGCTACGAGCTCGCGCGCTGCACCGAAGCTCCCGACAGCTTCATCCTGCGCATCCACTGGGACTCGGCCGACGGACACCTGAAAGGCTTTCGCTCGAGCCCCGAGTTCAAGTCGTTCTTCGCCGCGATCCAGCCGTTCGTGAAAGACATCTCAGAGATGCGGCACTACGAGATCACGTTGATCACGTGGTCGCGGATGTAGGTCTCCGTCGGTAAACGGCCCGATATTTTCGACCCCTGGGAGTATTTGTTTACCCCCCAAAAATCTCTCCAACTGCCCCTCAACATTTGACGGCGGCGCCAGACCCGCCGACGGAGCGGATTGGGTTAGCAAGTGATCAGAATGACTTAGCCGGGCACGACCGTTGCTGTGCAACGCGCCCGTGGCGGACGCGTCAAAGACCCAGAAACCCACGCCGAAGCGGATCAAGGAATTCCGCAAGCGCGGCGATGTCGCGCTGTCGCGCGATGTGGTTTCTGCAGCCACGTTCGCCGGCGGCGCGATCGCACTGATCGCGACGGCGAGCACGGGCTTCGGTGCGATCAAGGCACTCGCCAAGCACGTCGCGAATTCGGCGGACGGGTTGGAGCACGACGGCCTCGGCCACGAAGCGTTCCAGGCGTTCGAGAGCGCCGCGTTTCCGATCGTGATCGGCGCCGCGGTCGCCGCGTTCGTCGCGTGCGCACTGCAGCTCGGTTGGCCGCCCGCGTTCAAGGGCATCAAGATCGACCTCAATCGGCTGAACCCGCTCGCGAACCTGCAGAACACGTTCGGCCTCAACTCGGTCGCGCGCCGCACCGGCGGTGCCGCGGCCAAGCTCCTCGTCGTGGCGCTCGTCGTGTCGACGGCGTTCACCGGCATCACGAAGCTGCACCCGTCGTCGGCGCAGGACTTGGTCAGCATGATCGGCTCGACGATCACGCGCGTGCTCGAGCTCGTGATCGGGGCGCTGCTCGCGATCGGCGCCGTCGATTACTACTTCGCGAAGAAGAAGCTGAACGACCAGATGATGATGTCTCCCGACGAGATCAAGCGGGAGCACAAGGAGTCGGAAGGCGATCCGCACATCAAAGGCAAGCGCCGTCAGAAGATGCGCGAGCTGGCCAAGCGCCGCATGGCGAAGGCCGTCGCGACCGCCGACGTGATCGTCGTCAACCCGACGCACTACGCGGTGGCGCTGAAGTACGACGAAGCGAAGTTCGCCGCGCCGCTCGTCGTCGCGAAGGGCGTCGACGAACAAGCCGAGAAGATTCGCGCGATCGCACGCAAGCACGGCGTGCCCGTGATCTCGCGCCCGCCACTAACGCGTGCGCTCTACAAGCTCGTGAAAGAAGGCAAGCCGGTGCCGCAGAACCTGTATCGCGCGGTCGCTGAAGTGCTCGCGTACGTCTATCGCATCAAGAACGGCGGCCGCGCGTGAAGAAGAACGGTGTATTCGTGATGGCCGGCGCGCTCGTCGGCGTGCTGGCAATCGCATTGGCGCCACTGCCGCCGATGCTGTTCGATCTCTTGATCGGCGCATCGCTGTGCATCAGCGCGCTGACGTTCCTCGTCGCATTTTACGTGGAGAAACCGACGGACTTCACGTCGTTCCCGTCGCTGCTCCTGTTCGTGACGCTGTTCCGGCTCTCGCTGAACGTCGCGTCCACACGCCTCATTTTGACGGGCAGCGACGAGCACGCCGCCGGCGCGGTGATCGCCGCGTTCGGTCATTTCGTGATCCGCGGCAACTTCGTCGTCGGCGCCGTCATCTTCCTCATCCTCGTGATCGTGAACTTCATCGTCATCACGAAGGGTGCCGAGCGCATCTCCGAAGTTTCGGCGCGCTTCACGTTGGACTCGATGCCCGGCAAGCAGATGGCGATCGACGCCGACCTCGGCGCGGGCCTGATCAACGAGAAGGAAGCGCGCGAACGCCGTAAGGGCGTGCAGAACGAAGCGAACTTCCACGGCTCCATGGACGGTGCGTCGAAGTTCGTCCGTGGCGACGCGATCGCGGGTCTGATGGTCCTCGCCGTCAACATCATCGCCGGCATCATCATCGGCGTTGCCCAGAAGGGCATGTCGTTCGGCAATGCGGCGCAGACCTACACCGTGCTCTCGATCGGTGATGGCCTCGTGGCGCAAGTTCCCGCGCTGCTCGTGTCGACGGGCTCGGCCCTGCTCGCGACGCGCGGTGACGACGCCGAGCTCGGCCAAGCGCTGAGCGGCCAACTGTTCGCACGCAAGCGCCCGCTCCAAGTCACGGCGGCGCTGTTGGTCATGATCGGCCTGCTCCCGGGCATGCCGCATCTCTTGTTTCTCGGGCTCGGTGGAGTTGCCGGCTGGGCGTCGACGCGAGGCAAAGAAGGTACGGCTGGTAACCCTGAAACCAGCGACCCCTCGCGACCGCTCGCGCACTCCACCGGCCCGAAGAATCCTGGTGGCGTTTCCGACGAGAAATCGCAACGTGGCGAGATCGAAGCCGCGCTGCCGGTGGAGCTGTTGTCGCTCGAGGTGGGACTCGACCTCCTCAACATGGTCGACGTCAATCGCGGCGGCGAGCTGTTGAAGCGGATCGCCTCGCTGCGCAAGCAGCTCGCGTCGGAGCTCGGCATCATCGTCCCCGCGGTCCACATCCGCGACGACCTTCGCCTTCGTCCAGGCGGCTATCGCGTGATGCTGAGCGGCGTCCCGATCGCGGAGTCGGAAGTCCACGTCCATCGCGTGCTCGCGATCGACCCGACCGGCATGGCGACGAAGGCGCTCCCCGGCGAAGTAACCACCGAACCTACGTTCGGCTTGCCCGCGAAGTGGCTCCAGCCGAGCGAGCGCGCGCGTGCCGAGGCCGCGGGTTGCACCGTCGTCGATGCGGCCGCCGTGATCGCGACGCATCTCACCGAACTGATTCGTCGCAACGCGCACGACCTGCTCGGCCGCAAGGAAGCCCAAGATCTTCTGGAAGTCGCGGGCAAGCAGAACAGCAAGGTCGTCGAAGAGCTCATCCCGACGTTGCTCCCGCTCGGCGCGGTCATCCAAGTGCTGCGCAAGCTCCTGGCGGAAGGTGTGAGCATTCGCGACCTGCGCTCGATCCTCGAGGCGCTCGCGGATCACGCACCTGCGACGAAGAATCCCGAGGACCTCACGGAGATGGTGCGCCAGCGTCTGGCTCGTCGCATCACGCGTGGCCAGCTCGCCGGGGACGGCGCCCTGCGCCCGCTCGTCCTCGACCCGCGCATCGAACAGATGCTCCGGGAGGGCGGCGTCAAGCACACCCGCTCTCTTGCCAAATTTGCCGACGATTTGACGAATCGCGCTCGCGACCTCGCGATGCGCGACGAACCACCGCTGTTGGTCGTGGCACCAGACTTGCGAAGGACCGTTGCAGGCATCGCCCAACGGCACGCACCGGGACTGACCGTCCTTAGCTACCGCGAAGTCGACCCGACCGTTCCGTTCGTTACCCGCGGAGTCATCTCCGTCCAAGAGGCCGCATGAAGATCAAGAAGTTCGAAGGAAGCAGCATGCGCGACGCCGTCGCGAAGGTGAAGGCGGAGCTCGGTGACCAAGCCGTCATCGTGTCGACCCGCCAGATCCGGCGCGGCCTCCTCGGAACGGGCGTCGAGATTTCCGCGGCGATCGACGATGACGACGACGAGGATCAGGACCAAGGCCCGACGCGTGGCTTCAACCCGTACCTCGACAAGAGCGGCCGCGCCGAAACGCGGAGCGAGACGACGCCTCCTCCGATGCACCAAGAGCTCGAGCTGGAGAAGGCGCTGTCGCCGCTCCGGGGCGAGCTGAAGTCGCTGCGCGCGCTGATTCGCGCCGCCGCCCAAGACTCGCGCGGTACCGCCGAGCTCCGCGGTGAAGTCGCAGCGCTGCGCCGCTTGATCGAAGATATGCGCACGCCTCCGCCGTCGGCCCCGGCGCCGTCGCAGTCGCAACGCATTCCGACGAATTCGCAGCTCACCGCGCCGAGCACGGCTCGCGCGATCATGCTGGTCGGCCCGACCGGTGTAGGCAAGACGACGACGATCGCGAAGCTCGCCGCGCGTGCAGCGCTGATCGAAGGCAAGCGCGTCTCGCTCATCACGATGGACAACTACCGCGTCGGCGGCGTCGACCAGATCCGGACGTTCGCCGAGCTCATCGGCGTGCCGCTCCGCGTGTGCGAGGCGCCGGAAAATCTGACGCGGATGATCAACGACGAGGATGATTTGACGCTGATCGACACCGCCGGCCGGTCGCCGCGCGATGTCGGTGCGATCAAGCAGCTCGCGTCGGTCGTCGCGAACATGCCGCGCATCGAGACGCACCTCGTGATCGCAGCGGCTAGTACCGCGACAATTATCGAAGAGCTCGCGAATCGCTACCGCGCGCTGAATCCGTCGCGCCTCCTGTTCACGAAGCTCGACGAAGTCGAAGAAGCCGCCGAGCTCGTCCGCGCTCCGGCACGGCTTTCGCTACCGGTGACGTGGGTGACGACCGGCCAATCGGTTCCCGAAGACATCGAAGAACCGACGACGGCGCGCTTGCAAGAGCTCGCTTCGAACGGCCTCCCCCGCACCCGCTTTCAAGCCGCGTAAAGAATCCAATGCCCGATCAAGCAGCCACATTGCGCGTCCTCCGCGGCGGCAAGCACGAAGACGATGTCGCCGCGCGCACGCGCCGCGCCATCGCGGTTACCGGCGGTAAAGGCGGTATCGGCAAGAGCACCGTCGCGTTGAATCTCGCGATCGCGTACGCGCAGATCGGCGCGAAGACGCTGATGGTCGACACCGACCTCGGCATGGCCGATCTGAATCTCCTCCTCGGCGTCGCGCCCGAGAAGAGCCTGCTCGATGCACTCGGCGGCGCGCCGATCGAAGACGTCCTCGTTCAGGCACACGGCTTGAATTTACTGCCTGCGTTGAACGGCTCGTATCTCCTCTCGACGCTCGGATCCAGTGGTCTCAACAAGATCATGGAGCTCGTCGAATCGCTCGCGTCAAAATTCGAGACGCTCGTCGTCGATATCGCCGCTGGCATCGGCCAGGTCCAGACGATGTTCGCCGGCAAAGCTGCCGACACTGTCGTCGTCGTCAACCCCGAGCCGCTCTCGATCGCCGATGCGTACGCTTGTTTGAAGGTTCTGTCGGTGGAACAGAACGTGAAACACGCTTATCTCGTTCCGAATCGCGTCCTCTCGCGGGCGCATGCAGATGAAGTCACCGCGCGGTTGTCCGCGCTCGTCAACCGCTTCCTCGATCTCGAGCTGACCGTGTTGCCGCCGATCCCGTCGGATCCGGCGGTCGCCGAAGCAGCGCAGATCGGTGTCCCTCTTCTCGTCCATGCACCGGATTCGCCGGCTGCTCGGGCAATTCGTCAAACAGCTAAAGCACTCGGCTCGCTCGCGAGCCAACCGGCGACGTGGTGGCGCGCTCCTCGCGCGCAAGGAGAATCTCGATGAAGGCCTACGCACAGCAACTGAAGCAGAACACGCGTGAACGCGACAAACTGATTGCAGAGCACGTCGAGATTGCACGCCGGATCTCGCTGCGCATGGCGCGCAGCTGCCCCGAATGGATCTCGCGCGACGACATCGTCGCCGCGGGCATGGTCGGACTTGCCGAAGCTGCCGAGCGCTACGACGAAACCCGCCAGGAACCGTTCCTCTCGTTTGCCGAGAAGCGGATCCGCGGCGCGGTGATCGACGAGCTCCGCCGTGGCGACGTGATGCCGCGCCGGATGCGCCGCATGGCCCGTAAGATCGGCGACGCGATCCAACACCTCGAACAACGCCACGGCGAAGCGACCGACGAGAAAGTCGCTGAGCAGCTCGGCGTGACCCTCGAAGAATACAAGCAGAACCTCGAGCAGATCGTCCACGTGTCGGTCGGTGCGCTCGAGCTCGACGACGATTCGCTCATGCCGACCGGCGACGAATCCTCGCCGGAGATGCAGCTCGCTCACCGCCGTGCGAAGGGCCGCGTTCGCGAAGCGCTCGACAAGCTCGAGAAGCGCGACCTGCTCATCCTGAACCTCTACTACACCGAAGAGCTGACCTACACCGAGATCGGTGAAGTCATGGGCATCACGCGCTCGCGCGTTTGCCAGCTCCACGGCCGCGCGATCGCTCGCCTCCGCGCGTTGATCGCCGGCGAGACGAACGGCGACCTCGACGAGGTTCCGTGAGCTCTGGCATCTACATCGCCGCCGCCGGCGCCGTCGCGCAGTCGCAGGCGTTAGATGCCACCGCGAACAACATCGCGAATGCGTCGACGGCCGGGTATCAGGCCGAACGCATCTCCTTCAAGGAGGCGATGGGCCAAGCGAAATCTCCCGATGTCACGCTCGTCCAGACGACGACGAACCACGGCGTCGATGGCACGAACGGCGCACTCATGCAGACCGACAATCCCCTCGATGTCGCACTCGAAGGCGACGGGTTGTTCTCGGTCCAGACGCCGCAGGGCATGCGCTACACGCGCGCCGGCAACTTCTCGCTGAATGCCGAGCATCAGCTCGTAACTCAGGATGGTTTCAAGGTGATGGGCCAGGGCAACCAGCCGATCACGTTTCCGCCGGAGACCCAGAACATCTCGATCGGCACCGACGGAGACGTCAATGCCGACGGTACCTCCGTCGGGAAAATCGCTCTGACGCGTTACGCCCCCTCTCAATTGAAGCGTGAAGGCGGATCGCTCTTCAGTGCCACTGGCACGCCTCAAGCAGGAGAGCTTCCCAAGGTGCGAACCGGAGTCCTCGAGAGCTCGAACGTCAACATCGTCCGCGGTGTCGTCGATCTCGTGAAGGTCTCCCGCAACTACGAATCGCTGATGAGGATGATCCAGGGCTATCACGACGTCGAGAGCCGCGCGGCTCGCGAGCTCGGTGGGCCCAAGTAAGAGGAGCTAACCGTGTTTCGTTCACTCGCCACTGCTGCTTCCGGCATGGAAGCCCAACAGACCAAGCTCGACGTCACCGCGAACAACATCGCGAACGTCTCGACGACCGGCTTCAAGAAGGCGCGCGCGGAATTCGCGGACCTCATCTACCAGCAAACGCGCGGCGCAGGTTCGTCGACGGGTGCGGGCACGAACGCGCCGAACTCGACGGAAGTCGGTCTCGGCGTACGGCTCGAAGCGACGTCGCGCGAGCACAGCCAGGGCGAGCTCCACAACACCGGCAACCAACTCGACGTCGCGATCCAGGGCAAGGGCTACTTCCCGGTCACGATGCCGAACGGCCAGACGCAGTACACGCGTAACGGTGCCTTGCAGATGACCGCCGAAGGCAAGCTCGTTACGAACGAGGGCTACGCGATCGGCGGCGACATCACGATTCCCAGCGACGCCGTGTCCGTGACGATCGCGTCCGACGGTCAAGTCACCGCGACGACGCAATCCGATGCGACGCCGCAGTCGCTCGGTCAGATCCAGCTCGCGACGTTCGCGAACCCGGGCGGCCTCGAAGCACAGGGTACGAACCTGTTCCGCGAGACCAGCGCCTCGGGCTCGGCTGTCCTCGGCAACCCGGGTGAGGGCGGCGCCGGCTCGATCAGCCAAGGCATGTTGGAAGTCTCCAACGTCAACGTCGTCGAAGAGATGGTCGATCTGATCTCCGGCCAGCGCGCGTACGAAGTGAACTCGCGCGTGGTCAAGGCCGCTGACGAAATGCTCGGCGAGACGGCGCAGCTACGCTAATGCGGGCGCTGTTGGTCATCGTTCTGTTCGCGGGTATCGCGTCGGCCGACCCGGTCGCCGATGCCATCAGCGATCAGCTCCAAGCGAATCTTCCCGACAACCTGGGTATCGCCCAGGTGTTCGTTCCGTCGAGTCTCGCGAAAGCGGCGCCCGACAAGATCATCGTCGAACCGCCGACCACCGTGCTCCATGCCGGTCGTCCGAGCGTGAAGGTGATCTACAAGAAGCAGACGTACTTCGTTCCGGTCGCGCTGTCGGCACTCGTCGACGTGGCCGTGACCACGCATCCGATCGCCGCCGGCAGCGAGATCACCGCCGACGACGTCACGATCGAACATCGCGCGTTCGTCGGTGCGGCGGCTCGCAATGTCATCGGCGCGACGACGATCGCGGACCTCGATGCAGGTGCCGCGATCGGCTCGCACGACGTGAAGCTGGCGGCACCTACGCCGCGTGGCTCGCGCGTCAGCGTCGAGATCGTGCACGGCTCGGTCAAGATCAAGGGCACGGGCACGCTCGAGCTTCCCGCACGCATCGGCGAGCCGGCGAGCGTTCGCCTCGCGTTCAACAACTCGGTCGTGAAGGGGACGTTGACGGGCTCATCGCTCGTTACCGTCGAGGAATAGTCATGAAGGCTCTACTCTGTTTGCTGCTGATCACGGGTTGCGCCGAGCACATCGCGCCGTATCACGCGAAGCACCGCACGTTCGAAAAGGGCAACTACGGTTCGCGCAGCAAGGCGAGCAACGGCTCGCTCTACGCGCAGGGCGAAGCGGGCCTGATGGAAGACGCGATCGCGGGTCGCGTCGGCGACATCCTCGTCATCAAGATCGACGAAAAGGATCTCGCGTCGCACCAGGCCGACACCAAGCTCGACAAGAGCGACGCGACCAGCTACGGCATGCCGAACGCGCTCGGCTTCGTCGCGGCGCTCACGAAGAAGTATCCGGGCATCGACCCGACGAAGCTATTCTCGTCGACGAGCGACCAGAAGTTCACCGGTCAGGGCCAAGTGCAACGCCAGGGTCAAGTGACCGCAACGTTGCCGGTTCGCGTGGTGGACGTGCTGCCGAGCAACGACCTCGTCGTCGAAGGCAGCAAGGTCGTGATGGTCGGCAACGAAGAGCATCACATCTACATGAGCGGCGTCGTTCGCCGTATCGACATCGCACTCGACGACACCGTTCCGTCGTCGCGCATCGCCGATGCCGAGATCGAATACACCGGCCAGGGCGATATCAGCGACACGCAGCGTCGCGGTTGGCTCGGTCGCATCATCAGCAAGATCTGGCCGTTCTGATGCGCTACCTACTTCTCGTGGCGATGTTGATCGGGACCGCGCACGCGGACCGGATCAAAGACATGGCATCCGTTGACGGCGTTCGCGACAACCACTTGACCGGCTTTGGCTTGGTCACGGGTCTCGCGGGCACCGGCGACGACACGCGCAGCCCGGTCGTGAAAGCGGCGTTGACGAAGCTGTTGAAGCGGCTCGGCAACTCGCTCGATCCCGCGGTCGTCAACGACATGAAGATGAAGAACGTCGCCGCCGTGATCATCACGGCCGAGCTCCCGGCGTTCGGTCGTCAGGGCCAGAAGATCAGCGTCACGGTGTCCTCGATGGGCAACGCGACGGCGCTCTCGGGCGGCACGCTGCTGAGCTCTCCGCTCAAGGGCCCCGATGGCAAGACCTACGGGCTCGCGCAAGGCGCGCTGTCCGTCGGTGGCTTCTCCGCCGATGGCGCGAGCGGCTCGACGACGAAGAAGAACCACGTGCTCGTCGGTGAAATCCCCGCGGGTGGCACGCTCGAATTCGACGCGCCGAACCAGATGCCGACGAAGCAGCTGACGCTCCTCCTCAACACGCCGGACTTCACGACCGCGACGCGGATGGCCGCGGCGATCGAAGCGGTGATTCCGGGTGCGGCGCGCGCGCGTGATGCGACGGCCGTCGACGTGATGATCAGCGGCGACTGGAAGGGCAAAGTTCCCGAGCTGATTACGAAGCTCGAGGCGATCGAAGTCGATCCGGACGTCAAGGCGAAGGTCGTCGTCGACGAGAAGACGGGCACGGTCGTCGTCGGTGAAGCGGTCACGCTGCGCACCGCCGCGATCACGTTCGGCTCGCTCACCGTCGAAGTGACGGAGACCCCGGTCGTCAGCCAGCCCGCGCCGTTCTCGGGCAAGGGTGCAAAGACCAAGGTCGTGCCGCAGACGCAGATCAAGGTCGAAGAACAGAACAACACGATGCGCGTGATTCACAAGGCGGCCACCGTCGGTGATGTCGCTGCCGCATTCGCCGCACTCGGCGCGAAGCCACGTGACCTGATCTCGATCCTCCGCGCGTTGAAGGCGAGCGGCGCGTTGCGCGCCGAGCTGGAGACGATGTGATCAAACCCGTCCCCACCAATCCGCTTCACGGGCCTGCCCCGTCGAAGCCGGATGCCGCGGCGCAAGCCGGCAAGCAGCTCGAGGCGTTCTTTCTACGCCAGCTGCTCGCCGAAGCGCGCCCGCAGGCAGGTGCGGACAGCGGGTTCGCCGGCGATACGTTCAAGCAGATGTTCGACGATGCGGTCGCCGACAAGATGTCGTCGGCCGGCGGCATCGGCCTCGCCAGCATGTTCGAGAAACAACTCTCGAAAGGCCAAGCGAACCAGGGCTCGGACGCGACCGGGACGCCGATCGCGAACCAGATCCTTCCTCATACGACCGTTTCTCTCGCAGGTCCGAATCTCGACGGAATTCCGCGATTCACGATGCCTGTGGTCGGCACACCGACCTCGGGATATGGAGCACGCATCGATCCGATCCAGCACAAGGAAATCAAACACCCCGGCTTCGATCTCGCCGCCAAGACCGGCACCGAAGTCGACGCCGCCGCTGAAGGCACCGTGGTCCAAGCGGGCCCGGCCGGAACCTACGGAAACCTCGTCACCGTTCGCCATGGCAACGGGGTCGAGACCCGATACGCACACCTCTCTGCTACCACCGTGAAAGCCGGCGACCACGTCGACGCGGGGCAGCAAATCGGCAATGTAGGTACGACCGGATACTCGACCGGACCGCATCTTCACTTTGAAGTTCGCAAGGATGGCCAAGCGATCGATCCTGCTCCGTATTTGCCTATCAACACCGAAAAATCGCGGCCGAAACCCTAATCACAGAGGTCGCTATGCGTATCGATTCAAAGGTGGGTGTTGGGGTCGTTGCCGATGCACGAGATGCAAAGACGACGTCCATTCCCACGAACAAGACATCCACCAGTGCCGAACCCGCCGCCGTCGTCAAACTGTCGGCGGCCGGAACCTCGGCTGCACAATCCAGCGATGCCGAAATCAGCCCCGCGAATGCGGAGCGGCTCGCGCAGATCCGTCAACAGATCAAGACCGGGGCGTACCCGATCGATCTGGACAAGCTCGCTTCCCGCATCGTCGATGACGATATGATGCGAGGCGCTGCGTCGTGACGGACCAGCAGCTACATCAGCTGCGCCAGTTGGGAGAAGAGCTCCGTAGCGTGTTTGCTGCGGAGCGTCGCGCTATTACGACGCTCGATCACGAGCAACTCACGTTGCTCGCCCAGCAGAAGCAGCACATCGCCACGGCGCTCGCCGAGCTCGTGCCTCACGTCGCGCAAGATGAAGACGCGAAGGCACTGTTCACGGCGATCCGCAACGAAGCACACGCCACGGCACTGTTGGCTGCGACGGCGACGTCGCTCGTCAACGCTCGCCTCGGCCGCGAGACGCACGGGTACGACCGCCGTGCGAACCGCACCATCACCCACGGGCCGGCATTCAGGAGCTTGCGCTACTGATGTCGAACCTGATGGGCCTACTGAATTTGGGGTCGTCGGCGTTGTCTGCGCAGAACTCGCAGGTCGCCACGGCCACCAACAACACGGCGAACGTCAACACCGAGGGCTACTCTCGGCAGACGACGGCGCTCAACTCGATCACGTCGTCGCAATTGAACGGCGGCGTGGTTGCGGGCTCGACGACGCGTTACGCGAGCGAGCTCCTCGACACGCGAATCCGCGGTAACGCCGGATCGCTCGCGCAATCGACGCAGGCACAGGCCGCGCTGTCGGACCTCGAGGACACGCTCACCTCGGGCAACACGATCGACGTCCAATACGCGAACCTCTTCTCGAAGATCTCGACTGCCAGCGCGGACCCGTCGGATACGGTTGCCCGCGATGCCGTCGTGCAAGCCGCACGTGACCTCACGAGCGCGTTCAACACCGCCGCAAACGAGATCAGCGATGCGCAGAACCAAGCGGATCTGCGGATCAAAGATAACGTTCCGGCGGCATCGTCGCTCGCGCAACAGCTCGCCGACGCGAACAAGCTCGTCTCGCAGACGAACGATCCGACCGCGCTCGACAAGCGCGATCAGCTCGCGAAGCAACTGGCCGAGATGACCGGCGGCTCCGCGCGGATCAATCCGAACGGCCAGATGACGTTCACGCTCGATAACGGAGCGGTGCTCGTCGATGGCACGCGCGCCTCGAAGCTGACGACCAGTGCAGACCCGACGACCGGGTTCACCAACATCCAAGTCGTCGATGGCGGCTCCGTTCGCGACGTCACCTCGACGCTCGGCGGCAAGATCAGCGCTGACGTCGCCTTTCGCGATGGCACGGCTGCGAATGCCGCCGCCTCGTTGGATCGTCTCGCGTACAACACCGCGACCGCGGTCAACGGCGTCACGCAAGCGAATGCCGCACTCGACGGTTCGACGGGACACTCGATGTTCACGCCGCCGTTCGTCGTGAAGGGCGCAGCAGCGGCTCTCGCGATCGACGCGACGCTGAATGCATCGTCGAAGAACCTCGCGCTCGGCTCGCCGGGTGCGGGTCCGGGCGATAACGGCGGCGCGCAAGCGTTGTACGCGCTCGCGGACGCGAAGATCTCCGACGGCATGTCCGTCAGCGATCACGCGAACGGCATCATCGCGGATATCGGCACCGCCGGTAACACCGCGAAGAACGACATGCAGCGCGATCAGACCGTCGCGGACAACCTCAGCGGGTTGCGCGATTCGCTCTCGGGTGTGGACTCCGAAGAAGAGCTGACGAACCTGTCACGGTTCGAGCACGCGTCTTCGGCGATCACGAAGTTCATCTCAACCGTCGACGACATGTTGACTAACATCATCCAGAACCTCTAATGCCATGCGCGTAACCGGAGCCAGAATTGTCGACCTCGCGGCGAGCTCGACCTCGAAGAACCAGTCGTCCGTCGCCACGTTGACGGAGGAAGTGACCTCGGGGTTACGTGTATCGAAGCCGAGCGACGACCCGGCGGCATGGTTGCAGGCGCAACGCCAGAAGATCCGGTCGGCGCTGAACGATGGCTCGTCGAGCGCGTTGTCGACGGGGCTCGAGCAGCTCCAACAGAGCGATGGCGCGTTGTCATCGATCTCGCAGCTCGTCTCGCAAGCGCGCGAGCTCGCGATCGAGGGGTCGAACGACACCCAAAACGCGACGTCGCGTGCGGCGATCGGCGCCGAGATGAACTCGATCTTCAACAGCATGATCGCGTTCGCGAATACCAAGAACTCCGCCGGCGAATACATCTTTGCCGGCAGCCAGAGTGCGACTCAGCCCTTCGACACGACGACGGGCGCCTACGTCGGCGACGCCGCGGTTCGGACGCTCAACACGGACACCGTGACGAGCACGATCGCGAGCGTGCCGGGCACGAAGCTCACCGCCGCGAATGGCGTCGATGTCATTCCGTTGATGAAGCAGCTCGCGAACGCGTTGAACGCCAACGACGGCGTGACGACGCGCAGCCTGCTGGGCGATCTAGATACCGCGGTTAAGCAACTCGCGCAGACGCGCGGCGAGACCGGCGGTTACATGAACGTCATCACGTCGACGAAGACCGCACACGACGAGCTGTCGACGCGCCTCGCGACGTCGATCTCGAACCTCACCGAAGTCGACGAGACCGTCGCCGCGAGCAACCTCGCGAAGGCCAGCACCGCGCTCACGGTTTCGCAAACCGTCACGTCGCACGTGCTGTCGATCCTCGACCCGTCCAAGCAGTAATCGGGTCTCTACAGACCCGAGCTGGGGCCGATTCCCAATTTGAGACCGACGACGTCGGTCCAAAACAGGAAAGCAAAAGGAACCAGCCATGATCTCCGTTCTAACTAACACCACCGCCCTCAACGCCCAGCGCAATCTGTCTAACACGCAGAGCGCACTGTCGGCGTCGATCGAACGTTTGTCGTCTGGTATGCGCATCAACAGCGCGTCGGACGATGCGGCTGGTCTCGGCATCTCGCAAAACCTGCAAGCGGACATTCGTTCGATGGCGCAGGCTCAACGTAACGCGAACGACGGCGTCTCGATGTCGCAGGTCGCGGAAGGTTCGATGAACCAGATGCAGAGCATCGTGACTCGTATGCGCGAGCTCGCGACCCAGTCCTCGAACCAGACGCTCGGTACGACGGAGCGCGGTTACATCCAGACCGAATACACGCAGCTCAGCTCTGAAATCAACCGCATCTCGGCGGTGACGAACTTCGCTGGCCAGAACCTCCTCGATGGTTCGGCGTCGGCGGGTCTGAACCTCCAAGTCGGCATCAACAACACGGCGAACGACCGCCTGTCGTTCAAGATCACGAAACTGACGACCTCGACCCTCGGTTCGAGCTCGCTCCACATCGCGTCGGCGAGCCTCTCGACCGCGACGAACGCCCAAGCGGCGCTCGCCGTGTTCGACAAGGCGATCCAACAGCTGTCGAGCGCTCGCGCGACGGTCGGTGCAACGCAGAACCGCCTCCAGGACACGATCAGCAACCTGAGCGTGACCCAGGAGAACCTGTCTGCCGCGAACTCGCGCATCACCGACGTGGACATCGCGTCGGAGACGTCGAAGTTGTCGCAAGCTCAGATCTTGTCGCAGGCCGGTACGGCAGTGCTCGCGCAAGCGAACCAGCTGTCGAGCTCGGCGCTGTCGCTCCTCAAGGGCTAATCAGCGGTAACGGTCTCGTAGTGGAGTAAACGTCTATGTCGGCTATTACGTTCAGCGGAATCTCAAGCGGACTCGATACCTCGTCGCTGATCACTCAGCTCGTGGCGGCCGAAAAGTCTTCCGAAGATACGTATACGTCGCAACAACAGACGATCTCCAATCAAAAGTCCGTCGTCGATTCACTAAAGACGGCGACGGCATCACTCGGCACGCTAGCAAGCGACATGAAGCTGGCCTCATCGCTCGCGATGAGAACGGCAACAGCGAGTGATTCCCACCTTTCTGTGGCGGTCTCCGGAACTGCGGATACCGGCACGCACACGGTTCGCGTCAACACTGTCGCTGTCGCGCAGGTCCAGACGTCGAACACGTTTTCATCCTCGAGCACGGCCGGTGTCGCGGGAAGCGGCACACTCACCATCGGCGTCGGCACGAACACGGCGAGCATCTCGTATGACTCCACCGATTCGCTGACGTCGATCGCGTCGAAGATCAATGGCGCCAGCGCCGGCGTCACGGCCTCCGTCCTCTACGATGGAACGAATTACCGGCTCGTCGTCAATTCGAAGGACACCGGTACCGCGAACGCGGCCAAGTTCACCGACACCGGCACGGCGCTCGGCCTGTCGAGCTCGGCGAACATCACGGTCCCCGCGCAAGACGCGTCCCTCACCGTCGACGGCGTCACCGTCACGCGCTCGAAGAACGTCATCGACGACGCGCTTCCAGGCGTCACGCTGACGGTCAACTCGGCCGCCGCGGCGACCGAAGCCGCGACCAACGTCAGCGTCTCGAACGACGTCACCTCGCTGACGTCGAAGCTCCAAGAGTTCGTCACCGACTACAACAACGTCATGGGCGCGTTGAATACGCAGCTGACGTACAACGCGAACGCGTCTTCGCAGTCGGTGTTGTTCGGCGACTCCACGCTCCGCCAGATGCAGAGCACGCTGCGCGGCATGATGACGAACAAGTTCAGCGGCATGGGCATCGACGACCTCGGGCTCTCGCTCGACGACGATGGCATGATGTCGCTCGACACGAGCAAGCTCTCGACGAAGCTCTCGACGAGCCCGAACGCCATCAGCGACTTCTTCGCCACGGGTGGCTTTGGGCAAGCCGTGCAGAGCATGTCCGACAGCTACACCGAAACCGGTGACGGCATCCTCGTGACGAAAGAAGCGAGCTACGACGATCAGACCAAGATGCTGCAAGACACGATCGATCGGATCGACACCAACGCCGATGCACTGAAGGATCGACTGCAGAAGCAGTTCGACGCCCTCGAAACCGCCGAGTCGAAGTGGAAGACGTACGGCAATTATCTCACCTCGTTGTTCTCTTCCTCGTCGTCGTCGTAAGGAGAAGACATGTATTCCCGCTCGGCCGCCACGGCCTATAAAACGGTCGATCTCGAATCGGCGCCGAAAACTCAGATCGTCGAGCGTTTGTACGAGCGGTTCGCCCGCGATGTCGAAGAAGCTCGGATGGCGATCGGCAGCAAAGATATTCATGGCAAGGCCCGGGCGCTCGACCACGCGATCCGGATCGCGACCGAGCTACGCGCGGCACTCGATCACGCAGCGGCCCCTGCCCTGTGTGCAAACCTCGATGCTCTGTACGAATTCGTGATCGGTCGGTTGAGCGAATGCAACTCGTCGCTCCAGACCAAGCCACTCGACCAAGCCGCGAAGATCATGGCCGAGCTCGGCGACGCCTTCCGGATCGCCCACACGAGAGCCCGATGAGCCTGCTCGAACGCCTACTCGAGGTGTTCGAAGCGCCGCCGGAGACCGAGGACATCGACGCGCTGCTCGCAGCGTGGTCGCGTGTCGTTTCGGCGCGTGATGCACTGACCGCAGACGCGCCGAAGGGGCTCGATACGAACGACCCCGCCGTCCGCGCGATGTTGATGGAGCTCCAGGCACGCCACGATCGGTGGGGTGTCGTGCTCGCAGCCGCCAAGGCGCGCTGCGGCGCGTCGCGAGTTGGCAGTGCGCAAATCCGTCGTTATCAACGGTCGGGTCGCGCGGCCGAACCATGAGTCATGAAGAGTGCGATCGCCATCCTCCTCCTCGGTAGTGCCGGAACGGCAGCTGCCGACCGGTGGATGAGTGCCGAGATCCCGAGCGCCGTGGCCGTGTCCGAGCAGCAGAACGACGTGTTCCGCGCCGGTGCGATGCCCGCCGTGGGTGGCTATCAACAGCTCGGCCAGCACTTCGCGCTCGGAATGCGCGTGCGCGCCGGCGTCCTTCGTAACGGCACCACCGCGCCAGGTAACAACCGCATGGATCCGTCGACGGGTGGCCTCGCCACGGTCGGCGTTGCCGCGCGGTTCACGGTCGGTGGCACGTATCTCGAGCTCGTCGGTGGCGGAGGCGTCACCGGCAGCGATGTCGTACCGGCATTCGAAGCCGGTATCGGCTACCTGTTCGACTTCGAGCATGTCTCGATCGGCCCGAGCGTGCGCTACGTCCGCGTCGTCGCCGATGCACACGACGCACTCGGAAGTGCAGACCTCGCGCTGTTCGGCGTCGACTTCCAGTTCGGCAAAGACCGCCATCGCATCGCGCACGATCGCTATGCGGATCCCGAGGTCGGCTTGTGGAAGGAGCCGGTCGCCAAGCCGGTCGCTCCGCCGCCGCCTCCGCCCGTGGTGGAAGAGAAGACCACGCCGGATGGCGATGTCGTCGCGGACTCGCTGCCGTCGTGCATGGATCTCGTGGAGTATCTCGACGACGCGAGCGGCTGCGGTCCCGGCAAGGCGATCGAAGTCGTCGGCGATCGGATCATCCTCGACGATCGCGTGCTGTTCGATTCCGATCGCGCGCACGTCCATGCGGCGGGTCGCGAGATGATCGCGGCGATCGTCAAGGCGGCGCAGCACCACCCCGAGTGGTTGCACGTCACGATCGAGGGCCATGCCGACGTGCGCGGCCCGGATGACTACAACCAATCGCTGAGCGAGCTGCGCGCCGAGCGCACGCGCGATCAGATGATCAAAGCGGGCTTCCCCGCCGACAAGATCACCGTCGTCGGCTACGGCCGCACGAAACCACGCGATCCGGGCATGACGCCGGAAGCGCACCAGCGGAATCGCCGCGTCGAGTTCCAGATCGATCGCGCCGGAGCAAAGAAATGAAGCGCGTCCTCTTCCTCGTAGCGATGTCCGGCTGTAGCTCGCTCGTCAGCGATCCGTGCATGAACGGGTTCCACCTCGAGGGGAACGACTGCATGCCGAACGTCCAGATCGCGCAGACCGATGGTGGCGTCGATGGCCCGGTCTACACCGTTCCGCCGATGCATCAACCCGGCTCGGTCGACGTGCCGGATGCGCCGACGGCTCCCGTGTGCAGTCTCCCCGAGACCGCATGCGGTGACGCGTGCGTGACGCTCGACAGCGATCCTTCGAACTGCGGCCATTGCGGTCGCACGTGCGAGAGTGGCATTTGCAGCGCCGGCGCGTGCGTCGGTGATGTCTCGGGCCACGTGATCGTGATCGGTCATGACTACGTCCAGACCGACCCGGCGATGAACCGCGTGATCGCGAACAGCATCACCGCGGGTGGTCTGGCATCGGCATCGAATGCGCGCGTCGGCTGGTACAAAGGTTCGGCGACGAACGAAGCGGGCATCCCGGCGGCGACCAGCGGTCTCGCGTCGGTCAACCTGACGATGTCGACGGTCACGGTGACGTCGTTCGACGTGATCCAAGACCTCGATCTCGACGCGATCGTGATCGAGCCGCAGTCCGATGGCGATGCGGCCGAAGCAGCGGGCACCGCGGCGGCTGCGAAGATCCAGCAGTTCCTTGTCGCCGGTCACGCGGTGATCGCGCTCGAAAAAGTCGCAGGCTCGAGCTACCGGTTCATGAAGGGTGCGGGCTTGGTCGTGCTGCCGGCGCCGGTGGACGCGTCGTCGCAACAAGTGACGGTCGTGGCCCCGGGCGATTCGCTCGCTACCGGTGTGGTGTCGCCGTACCTGGCGAAGCCGGGCTCGGTCGGATTCACGGGTGCGGCGCATGCCGTCGTCACCGACGGAACTGGCGACGTCGTCGTCATCCACGCGGCGTACTGATCGTCAACCTCGACGACACCTACACCGGCCCATACGGGCAACTGCACGGGTTTATTGGGCGCGATTTGGCCCGGCCGTCGCAATAGAGCTGACCCGTGATTCCGTACGGACGCCAGCACATCGATGACGCGGACATCGCCGCGGTCGTCGAGACCCTGCGATCGCCGATGCTGACCGGTGGCCCGGCCGTGGCGAAGTTCGAAGCCCTGATCGCCGCGGCGGCGGGCGCGAAGCACGCGAGTGCGTGTTCGAACGGGACCACGGCGCTTCATCTGATCTATGCCGCGCTCGGGTTTGGCCCGGGCGACGAAATCATCACGACGCCGGTCACGTTCAGCGCGACCGCAGCGGCGGCCTACTACGTCGGTGCGAGCGTCCGGTTTGCGGACGTCGACCCGGTGACGGGCAATCTCGATCCTGGTTCGATCGAAGCACTCGTCACGAAGAAGACTCGAGCGATCGTGCCGGTCCACCTCGGTGGCGGTCCGGTCGATCTCGACGCGATTCACGCGATCGCGAACCGTCACGGCCTGGTGGTGATCGAAGACGCATGTCACGCGTTGGGTGGGTCCTACAACGGGGCGCCGATCGGCAGCCGCTCGCTCGCGACGGTGTTCAGCTTTCATCCGGTCAAGCACGTCACGACGGGTGAAGGTGGCGCGGTCGTCACGAACGACGAAGCGCTGAAGAAGAAGCTCGACAAGTTGCGCTCGCACGGAATCGAGCGCGATGCCGCGCAGATGACCTCGCACGAAGGTGCGTGGTCGTACGAAGTGCAGGAGCTCGGGTTCAACTACCGGCTTCCGGACATCTCGTGCGCGCTCGGGATTTCGCAGATGGCGAAGCTCGAGCAGTTCATCGCGCGCCGTCGCGAAATCGCGGCGATGTATCGCAAGGCTCTAAAGATCACGACGCCGGCCGATGTTCCGGGTCACGCGTATCACCTGTTCCAGGTTGCCGTCGATTGGGCGGCGCATGGCACCACGCGCGCACGGGTCGTGACCGAGCTCGCGCAGCGCGGTATCGGCACGCAAGTTCATTACATCCCGCTCTATCGCCAGCCGCTTCACGCGCAGCGCGCGAGCGACAAGCCTCTTCCGGGTGCGGAGCAGTTCTACGCACGCACGCTGTCCATTCCGATGTTTCCTGCGATGACCGATGCCGATGTCGGTGAGGTCGTCGCCCAGCTTCACGCCGTTCTGGGAGTTACGAAATGACCAAGTCGATCGTCGAACAAGCAACCACGAGTGTTTTGGATGGGAAGACGGTGTTGATCACCGGTGGGACCGGATCGTTCGGTAAGGCGTTCGTCGAGAAGGCGCTGCAGTCGAACGCGAAGAAGGTCATCGTGTTCTCGCGCGACGAGCAGAAGCACTATCAGATGGAGCGCGGCATCAAGGATCGCCGCGTCCGGTTCTTCGTCGGTGACATCCGCGATCGCGATCGGTTGGAGACCGCACTGCGCGGTGTCGACATCGTGGTCCACGCGGCGGCGATGAAGCACGTCCCGATCTGCGAATACAACCCGATCGAAGCAGTGCAGACGAACATCAACGGCGCCCGTAACTTGATCGAAGCGGCGATCTCGAATGGCGTGGAGCGCGTCATCAGCCTGTCGACGGACAAGGCGGTGTCGCCGGCGAATCTCTACGGTGCGACGAAGCTGTGCATGGAGAAGTTGTTGACCGCGGCGAATGCGTACTCGGGTGACCGGGCGACGCGGTTCTCGCTCGTGCGCTACGGCAACGTGATGGGTTCGGCGGGCAGCGTGATCCCGCTGTTCCGCAACCAGATGACGCAAGGCAAGATCACGATCACGGATTCGCGGATGACGCGGTTCTGGATCGAGATGCCGGAAGCGGTCGCGCTCGTGTTGCGTGGGCTCGAGCTGATGAGCGGTGGCGAGATCTTCATCCCGAAGTTGCCGACCTCGGATATCGAGACGCTCGCGGAAGCGGTCGCGCCGGGCACGCCGCGCACGGTCGTGGGAATTCGCCCCGGCGAGAAGCTCCACGAGACGCTGATCTCGGTCGAAGAGGCGCGCCGGACGTCGGATATCGGCGACCTCTTGGTCGTGTGGCCGGAGTTCCAGTTCCATTCGGCAACGCTGCAGAACTTCCGCCCGGGAACGCCAGTGCCGGAAGACTTCAATTACTCGAGTGATGTCGCGGAGCCGCGCATGAACCTCGAGGAGACGCGCGAAAAAGTTTCGCGGGTCGCCTAAGCTACTAGGGCGATGCCGAGGCGAGTCCTGTTCCGTGCGGATGCGTCCCACGGCGGTGGATTCGGGCATGTCGCGCGGTTGTGCGCGATCATCGAGGACCTGCAGGAGCGCGGGCTCGAACCGATTTCGATGTTCGGTGGAGACACGCCGTCGCTCGGGCCATGGGCCGAGTATCACAAGCTCGATGCGTTGATCGGAAATTGGAGCTTCACGCAGATCGTGCAAGTCGTCGAACAGCACAATGTCGGGACGGTCGTGCTCGACGGACCGGCGATCGTGGATGACCTCGTGCCGAAATTGGCGGAGCGCAAGATCCGGACGGTCGTGATCGATGACAAGGGTGGTGTCGCGGCGCCGATTCACGCGGTCGTCAATCACAACATCCAAGCGCCGCAGCTCGCGGGGACGTATCCGTTCGCGAAGAAGAAGCTGCTCGGGCGGCACTATCTGATGCTGCGGCGAGAGATTCGCAAGTTCACGCGGGGCTCGTGCCGGCCGATGAACATGTCGCGGCTGCGCGTGATCGTGACGTTCGGTGGCAGTGATCCGCCGGATGCGACGTCGCGAACCCTTCGCTTGCTGCCGGCAGATCGGCCGCTGGAGCTCGTGGTGATCGCGGGCCCGGGCTACACGCACAACGATGCGTTGCGGGATGCGGTCGCGCACGCGGTCGATCAGGGGCACACGGTGGATCTGCGGCGTGCACCGGATGATCCGGGGGCGCTATTCGTTTCGGCAGATGCCGCAATTTGCTCCGCCGGTGGCACGCTGGGCGAGCTCGCGTATCTCGGGTGCCCCGCGCTGGCGTACGCGATCGCGAGTGACCAGATCGTCCCGGCGCGGCATCAAGTCCGGTTGGGTCTCATCTTCGGTGGGCGTAATTGGAACGAGACGTCCGACGAGATGCTGGTCGCGGACTTCGAATACTTTCTCAACAGCGACAAAGAGCGTGCGGAACAGCGGCAGCGCGCGCTGGCCACGGCCGATAGCGATGGAGCGAAGCGAATCGTGGAAGAGGCGCTGTACTAATGGTACGTAAGGATTCGGTGTCGGAGGATGACGACCAGATCGCGCGGCGGCGGGCCGAGCTGGCGGAACGGCGCGCTGAATTCGGCACGATGGCGGCCGCGATCGCGCATCAGATCAACAATCCGCTCGCGATCATCAATGTCCATCTCGAGCTGGTGAAAGACGAGCTCGAAACGCTGCGCGCGAAGCATCGCGACGACGCGAAGCGCTTCGCGGACATCTTCGAGTCGTGGACCGAGCTCGAGGCCGCGGTGCAGGCGGTCACCCAGATCACGAGTGACATGCGTGCGTTCACGTCGTCGTCGCCGCCGGCCACGGGTGACCTGAAGCGTGCGATCGAATGGGCCGTGAAGACCGCGGCTCCGCACCTGCGCGATCGTGCGCGTCCGTTGACGAAGCTCGAGGTCGGGGGCCGCGTCGCGATCGACGAGCCGCGGCTCGGGCGAATGCTCGTGCACCTGCTGCGAAATGCGGCAGCGGCGATCAACCTCGGTGCGGCCGAGAAGCATGAAGTCTCGGTCGTGACCCGGGCGGGTCAGGGCAAGCGCGTGCTGATCGAGATCCGTGACACGGGGCGTGGAATTTCCGAAGACCGGCTGGTCACGATCTTCGAGCCGCAGATCCAAGCGGGTCGGGTCGAGCTCGGGCTGTGCGAGTGTCGCGAGATCGCGGAAGCCGCGGGGGGCACGATCTCGATCGAGTCCGAGGTGGGTCAGGGCACGGTCGTGACCGTGGACCT
The DNA here is from genome assembly GCA_047600425.1 of Kofleriaceae bacterium. Classification (GTDB taxonomy): domain Bacteria; phylum Myxococcota_A; class Polyangia; order Haliangiales; family Haliangiaceae; genus JABFXX01. Next base: position 2,942,997 of record JASGLC010000001.1, read on the forward strand.
GCCGCTGGCTTAGGGACGGTATCCAACTCGTCAAAGTAGGCTGGCTAAGTCCTCGTTCCCGAGGTGGGGACGGTATCCAACTCGTCAAAGTAGACGAGCTATGTATCCGATTTCGCGTCGGCGGAGGGTTGGAAGCAACTTCTCGCGTACTGCTCCGAAACCGGCTCCATGCGAATCGCGCGACTGAACACACCTGGAGTCGTTCAACATCTCATCTGGAGATTCACCGAGTCGCGGTGGTTCCTCGCCGAGCCAGGAGCTCGTCACGTCTACGGACGGTTGCTCGGGCGCGCATTGCTGAAGAGTGATTGGCGATGTCTCGCATTTGCGTTCATGAGCAACCACATCCACATCGCTGCCATCGCGGGTCAGGAACCACTTTCGCACTGGTCGCGACGCGCGAATCTACCGTTCGCTCAGTGGACCAATGAGCAGAAGCGCCGGATCGGGCCTGTGTTCGCTAACCGAGCCAGCGATTGGGCCGTTGCTCCAGAACGCGTCCCAGCACTCATCGCATACCTCCACAACAACCCTGTGCGAGCTGGCGTGGTGAAATCGGCGAGCGAATCGAACTGGACGAGCCACCGCTTTTATCTCGGACAAACGGCGCCAAGATGGCTTCATGTCGACGACGGCCTCGCTGTGGCGCGCCACACCGCGAGCGAGTTCGACGGATTCGTCAACGGACACCCGGACGATCCGACGCGAGAAAATGGAAAGCGCGTTCGAGCTGCGTTGCAAGTGCTCGGCAATCTCAACGTGGGCACTCCGTTCGAACATGAAGTGCCGCTGGTAAGGCGTCCGTTTGCGCGAGTTCGTCCCCATCCAAAGCGCGTCCTGCAGGTCGTCGCCGAAGAGTTGTCGCTCGACGAAGCGAACGTCGCATCACGGCTGCGACATCCGAAGTTGCGTGATGCGAGAGCGCTCGTGATCCGTTGTGGACTCGCGGCGGGACTAACCGGTGCCGACCTCGCGTCGGTTCTCGGAATCAGTCGGCAAAGCGTGTCTTGGGTTGTTCACAACATGAAGTCCGATTCAACGCTCGTGGAAAACGTGCTCGATCGATTGCGTGACGAGTACAGTGTTGTGGTCCCAGGATAGGCGGCCAGATAGGTGGGGACGGTATCCAACTCGTCAAAGTAGACGAGCTAAGTCCGCGACTTTGGGACGGGGACGGTATCCAACTCGTCAAAGTAACGAATCTAAGTTCCTGAGAACGCGCGTTCCACGGTTCCACGGCGAGTCGAAGATTGCAACGTGAGCACCGCCCGCGCCTCGGACGTGCCGTCGCGTACATACGCTCTCTACTTTGACGAGTTGGATACCGTCCCCAGTCCGCAAACGCGGACTTAGCTCGCCTACTTTGACGAGTTGGATACCGTCCCCCGCAACGGGCGCTCTTCGTACCCGCTCCCTACTGGCCCGTGACCGTCAGCCGGAAGGTCCCAAAGTGATTCTCGCTGAACGAATCCACGATCACGTAGTACGTGCCCGCCACGGCCGCCGTGAACGTGACCGTCTCGCCGAGCCCCGTACCGATCTGGTCATCACCCGCCACACACGTCACCGGCGAGCCACACGCCGACACGATCGCCAGACTCGGATCGAAATCCGGCGACACCATGTCGACGACCGCCGAGATCGATTGCCCCTGCGCGAGCACGATCGAGTACACCGCATCGGCGCCCGGCTGCTCGTACCCGGTACAGGTCTCGAGCCCCGCATCGTAGTCATCGTGCCCACCACCCGTCGCACCCGAGACCGGTACGCCGAGCGCCAACGCCGTCGCCGTCGCACACGTGTCGTTCGCGATCGCCGCCACGCAAATCCCTTTGCCACTGACCGGCAGGATCGGCGTGCACATCTCGCCGACACCACAATCCGCATCCTTGCCACACGCACGCCGGCACCGATCGTCGTCGAGCCCGAAGAAGTCACACATTCCGGTCGCGACATTCTTCGCATCGATCCCGCAGAACAACGCACTTGTATTCGTGCACTGCCCACCGACCACCGCAACGTCCGTGCGCGATGCATCGTCGTAACAAATATCGACGACGTCGCTATAGAACCCGCAATACGTGCCGGCCGCACAACCGATCGTCGGCGACGCCAACACGTCACACGTATTCGCGCACGCGTCGACCGCACACGTCTGCATCGCCGCGCACCCCGTGACCTGCGCCGCCGCATTGTCGCAGTCGGGATCGTAGTCACCGCACCCGCAATCACACGATCCGCCGTTGCCGTATCCATCTTCGTCGCACGTCCAGCCACTCGGCCCGGCCCCGGCATCGAGCGTCATGTCATTCAACCGAATGCACGTGCCACCCGCGATCGGTGTCACCACACCCGTCGCCGGATCGATCGACGCCTCGACGAACGACGCATCTCGCAGCTCGCCCACGAGGTGCCGCGTCGCGAGCGGGTCCTCGCTCAACGTCAGCATGCCGCCGGTTTGAAACCACGTCTTCTGCACGCTCCCCGTCGAGTTCACCGTGAACAGCGCCACGCACGCCGTACACGTCGCGTAACTCGCATTGACCGCCGCGGTCAGATCATTCGCACCGACGATCACGCCGGTCTGAAACCGCAGGCTGATCTGCGCATTCCCGCTCGCGAGCGTGACCGGCCCGGTCCACGTCGCCATCTCCGTGCTCGTCGTATACGTCCGATACGGGCGACCCATCGCCGTCGCGCGATCGCAACTCGGCCCGGCATCCGTGACAGCTCTCGGCAGCGCGTTGTCTCCACACCCGCACAACGCCAACACGACAACAGCACGCTTCATCGCCGTACCAACGGTACGCCGAATCCACGTGAATTACTGTTATCCCGCGAGCTCGCGATGGATCCACAGCGGCATGGTCTGTTCGTGTTGTACCCGCACTTGCCCGCGTAGAGCCGCGAGATCCATCTCGAGCACCGTCGCCGCGAGCGCCCGGAACGACGCGTGCGCCGGTTCGTTACGGTCGGCGATCGTGTTCAGGCCTGCCTTCAGGCCACCCGCGAGCGCCGGCACCCGCCGGATCGCCGCCATCACCGGCGACGTCACGTGCAGCTGCTCGTGGATCATCGTCGCGATCCGGTGCAACACACCTAGCTCCTGATCGCCATTTAACTGATTGCCGACCAGCCCGACGCCGAACCGGTGCAAGTGATCTTCGATCGAGCCGGCCAACTTGCCATCGAGCGGACGCACGACCGAGAGCAACTGCGAGATCGTGCGCGACTTCGATTCCTGGCCGAGCGCCGAATCGATCATCGACTGACCGACTTCATCTTCACTCGCGAGCTTGCGCACCACGCGATGCACGCACGCCTTCATCAGCGCATACGCGTTGTGCAGCGACGGCAACTGCGGCGTCACCACGAACAACTTGATGTCCGCGACCGCGACGAGATCGACGACATTGAAGCTCGTGCCGGCACCGACATCGAGGATCACGACGTCCGTATCCAACTTTGCGATGCCCTTCAGCAACCGATTCTTGTCCGCTGCCGAGAGGTTCGCCGCACCCGGACGCGAGGTGCCCGGGATCAGCGCGACCGTCGGCATGTTCACCGTGACGCGCGCTTCTTCGAGGCTCTGGATCCGCGCATCGAAGAAATCCGCGAGCGAGCATACCGGCCGGATGATGCCGAGCATCGTGTGGAGGTTCGCTGCACCTAGGTCTGCATCCACGAGCACGACTCGATGACCGAGCCGTCCCATCGCGAGCGCGAGGTTTGCCGCGATCGTGCTCTTGCCAACACCACCCTTGCCGCCGCAGACCGCGACGATGCGAGGCACAGCCTTCTTACGCTGCTTCATGATCGTGCTCCATCGCATCGAGATGGGTGGACGCAGTCGCGAGCAGTGGCTCCAACACATCGAGCACGTCGACGAGCGTATCGAACAGGTTCGCCGACGCACCGAGGTAACCCTCGCGCGTCGCCTCGTGCATCGCGACCGAGTGCGCCCACTCGATCTCGCGTTGTGCGAGCAGCGAGACGAACGGGAACGGTTGCAGCGCCGACAGCAGCGCTCGCTCCACCTTCTGGAGCTTGACCTCGCTCGTCCCTTGCATCCGGGCAAGCCGGCGCGCACGCACCGCGTGATAGCGAATCGATTTGAGACCGCGCCGAAACGTCCGGATGTGCGCGGCGAGCTGATGGGCACGCTCGTACGTGATCGACTCCGCCGCGCGCGCGAGCATCGCATCGACATCGTATTGCTCTTCGAATGATGCGAGCACCTCGGCCAACGGACGATGGTCCATGCCCTTGATGTACGAGCCGCCTTCGGTGCAGTTGTAGACCGATAGGCCAACGCCTTCGATCTCGCGCATCTTCTCGACGAACCAGCGATGGAACATCGAGAACATGAACGAGCTCGGCACTTCACCGCCGTGCCAGCCGGGCAACGTGATCGCACGTTCGCGCGCGACCTCCGGTCCGCCGGCGGCCTTCATCTTCTGGAAGCCTTTCGACCAGCCATCGACCTTCACGACGCCGTCGGCATCGACCTTCGCGCTGACATCACCGTCGACGCTGGTCTTCACGTAGTACTCGCCGTTCGGGAACGACAAGTCGAGCCCGACGAACACGATCGGGTCGCAGCCCCACCGCAATGCGAGCGAGAACGTCGACGTCGCGACCGAGCCACCGCCCGGCGCGCGCGCATCTTCGCGAATACCGTCGAAGATCCAATCGTCGACCGCGCTGTTTGCCGCACAGGTGACGAACCGCTTCGCCGGCAGCTCGAACATCGCCGGGTGACACGTCACCGCGTTGACGAGCGTCATCTTCGAGACGTCGACGCCGTGGAAGTGGTAGCGAACGTCTTGCGGATCGACCGTGATCACCACATCGGGAGTCAGGCCTGCCGCGACCACCGGCTTCAGCGAGTGCGAGAAGCACGCGAGCACCGCGCGACCCTCGAGCGACTTCAGTTGATCGATGTTCTTCGCCAGCGACGGACCCGGCGCGACGATCACCATCGGCACGTTCGCGAACGCACCGTCGAGCGTCGCCGCGGACGGCCACTTCGCGACCGCCGGAAGGTTCGTCGCGGCTTGATCGATCCACGTCCGCGAGAACGCCGCGATCGTGTTGCGATGGATCCGCATGTCGGACAGCGCCGCGCGCACGAGCTCGCTGACCGCCTCGGTCTCTTTGCGTTCGATGCCGAGTGCCGCACGCACGACATAGCGCGTCGGCGGCACGGGAATCATCGTGCGCGTCGCGATCGTGACTTCGTCGTGACTCTGCGTCGTGATCACGCCGTCGACGGTGCCACCCTCGTGGATCACGATCCGGCGCTGACCGATATCGCGCAGCACTTGAGCGACCGGCTCGAGCCCCGAACCGACGAGCACGACCGCATCGAGCTCGTAGTCCCACACTTCGGGCAGGATCGAATCCGCGAGTACGGCCACGCCGAGCGGCGAGCGCAACAGCGTCGCATCTCCCGGCAGCTGGCGCGCCAGCCACTTTTGCATCATCGCTTCGGTCACGCGCGCGTTGACCATCGCGACCGACAGATCTTCGAGCGCGGCGACCACCGCGGGATTCGCCTCGAGCCGCACCGGCGCTTCGACGCGCGCGAGCGCGGACCGCATCCGGCGGAGCTCGAACATCGCGCTCACGGCACCGAGCACGTCGTTGTTCTCGATTCCCACCCGCAACGACTCGCCCAGCTCGCCGATATTCGCGAGCACTGCCTTCCAGGTATCGATCAACTCAAGCGACACGACTGTCCTGCCAATTCTTTTGGTGGATGTTGGCGTTGATGCGCGAAAGCGTCGGGTTCGCACGCACCGCGGCGACGATCTCGCGATACGGCAGATGCGCGACGCCCGCTTCGTACAGCGCCCGAACGAGCGCGAGGTCTTCTTCGGTGTCGACGGTCCAGCGCAGGTCGCTGTCATCGGTGTCCGACGTCACGTGGCGTAGCGCGAACGCGTCCGGCTTCTCCAACAGATATGCCGTCACGTGTTCGTGCGCCGCCGCCGACGTGGCGAGGCGATAGATCCGCTCGAGCGTCTCGAGATAGAACGCTTCGGTATCGAGGCCGCGTGGATATGTCCGCACGTGCACGTTCGACGCGTAGTCGCACGGCGCGCCACGCAGGGCATTGACCACCTTGTCGACGGTTTCGGGATCGAGTAACGGGCAATCGCTCGTGATTCGTACGACCGCGCCCGCGTAGAAATTGCGAGCCGCTCCGACGTACCGCGCGAGCACGTCCTGTTCTGGACCGCGCCATACGTTCACGCCGAGCCTCGCGGCTTCAGTCACCACCGGATCGTCCGACGACTTATCCGTCGTCGCGATCACGATGTCGTCGATCGTCCTCGCCGCGCGCAACCGCTCGACGACGCGGCCGAGCATCGTGTCACCACCCAGATCGAGCAGCACCTTGCCAGGGAGCCGGCTCGAACCGAGACGCGCTTGGACGATCGCGACGGTCCTCATGCCTGCTTCTCGAACAGGTGAGCGGTGCAGTTGTCGTAACCATCGATCGGCGCGAGCTCGAGCTTGCGGAGGAGCTTCAGCGACGGATACGCGGCCTGCCAGATCTGGCCGTGCGGGCGCTTCCACAGCGCGTCGCCGTTACCGCGGTACTTGATCTCTTCCTCGGTCGGCCAGTCGTATTCGATCGCGACGATGTAACGCCGCGACACGCGATAGAGCTCGGCCATCGCCTTCGGCAGGTCGGTCGGCGAGATATGGATCAACACGCCGCTCGTGAACGAGAGGTCGGCGAAGCTGTCTTTGAACGGGAGGTCGAACGCCGTGCCGCACAGCACGTTGTATTCGGGGTTCCGTGCGCGGGCCTTCTCGACGGCGTACGGCTGCGCTTCGATCGCGTACAGCTCCTTCGCGCCGAGCTCCTTCAGGTACGTCAGGTTCCAGGCGACGTTGCAGCCGACTTCGACGACGCGGTTGGGGACGATGCCGTCGAGCAGGCGCTGCCACGAGAGGATGCGCTCCGGCTTCGCGACGTCGTTGCGATCGGTGTACGAGCGACCGAACTCGCTGCGCCAGAGGTCGAGTTGCGATGAATTCTGCATTACGGGCTCCACTGGTAGGTATCCCCACCGTTGTTCACGAACCCGCACGCTTCGAATGCCGCGCGACTGCGGGTGTTACCTTCATGAATCTGCGCGACCACGGGGCTGCCATATGCAGCGCACGCGAGAGCGATTGCGGATTTGCCAACGCCACGACCACGCGCGTCGGCCGCGAGAGCGATCGAGATCCGACCGTCGCGGTCAATGCGCGTGTTTCCGACGGCAACGCCGTCTTGTTCGATGATCCAAAACGCACCTTCGCCGATGCGATGGACAAACCACGCTGCATGGCGAGCAAGCTCGACGATCGTCGGATCGTTCGACAGTGCTCGCACGTCGGCTGCGAAGTTCCACAGCCAGACTTGCTCGCAATCGTCGAGCACTGCTGCACGCAGCGAGATCGTCATGCCACGAGCTCCCAGGCGAGCGGCGTGCCACGCTTGATGTCGGTCTTGGCCGTCTTCGTCAACAGCTCCGGCAGCTCGCGCGGGGCGAGTCCGAATCCCGGACGAATCGAGCGAACGTTCGAGCGAGTGAATGCCTCGCCCGGCTTGATGTCGGTGGCCGCGTAGAGCGACCGGCGAAACTTGCGATTGCCTTTCTCTGCAGCCGGGCGAACGTTCGAACCGTCGCCGAGACATGCCCACGCGTCCTTCGCGCCGCGAACGACCTGCGCGAATTCCGCCGGCTCGAGCGAGAAGCCCGCATCGGGGCCACCGTCGGCGCGCGACAGCGTGAGGTGCTTTTCGATCATCATTGCGCCGCGAGACACGGCGGCGATCGCGACCGTCGAGCCCGGGCTGTGATCCGAGATGCCGACGATGTCGGTGTACTTGAACAGGTGAGACATCCGGCGGAGGTTGATCTGTTCGATCGGCGCCGGATAACCGGAGATGCAATGGAGGATCGCGATGTCCTTCGCGCCATGCGCCTTCGCGGTCGCGAACGCTTCTTCGATCTCGGCATCGTTCGCCATGCCGGTCGACATGATCAGCGGCTTGCCGGTCTTCGCACACGCGGCGATCAGCTCGAGATCGACGAGCTCGAACGACGCGATCTTGAACGCGGGCGCACCGAGCTTGTCGAGGCGTGCGACGGATTCCTCGTCGAACGGCGTGGAGAACACGGATAGGCCGCGAGCGTTGCCGTGCGCGAACAGCTCGGCATGCCACTCCCACGGCGTGTGAGCCTCGTCGTAGAGGTCCCACAGATTCGAACCGGCCCACGGACCATCGGCGATCGCGAAGTCACCCTCGCGAATGTCGAGCGTCATCGTCTCCGGCGTGAACGTCTGGAGCTTGATCGCGTCGCAGCCGGCATCCGCCGCCGCGTCGATGATCTGATGTGCGCGAGCGAGCGAACCGAGATGATTCGCCGAGAGCTCGGCGACCACGTACGGAGCGTGGCCGGCGCCGATGTCGCGACCGATCTTCATTGGACCATGAACTCCTGGAAGAAGATCCGGCGGACGTGGTGTTCGCCGATCGCACCTTCCAGCTTCTTCAGCAGCGCTTCGCGAATGTGATCCTTCGCCTCGGCACCGAGCGTGTCTTTGACGTGGAGACCCGAGAGGTACGACAGGATCTCGTCGCGGACGACCTGCTTCGACTTCTCGATGATCTCGGTATCTTTCGCGTTCACGAGCTCGAGCTGCGCGGTCATCTTCAAGTACCGAGCGTTGCCCGGCTCGTCGAGGTTCACGACGAACGGATCGAGCGCGACCACCGGACCGGTGATCTCCTTCGACGACTTTTCCTCGTGATGCTCTTCGGTGGCGGTGGCAGCGGCCGCAGGCTTCGCCGTCATGATCTTGAACGCGCCAAACCCACTCGCACCCAGGTTGAGCACCAGGAGCGCCATCACGATCGGAGAGGTGCCGCCGCCCTTCTTCTTGGGCTTTTCGCCGTGTCCGTCGGCGCCTTCGGCAGGCGCTTCTTCAGCCGCATCACTCATAAAGTCCCCTTGGAGCAACCGCCGTGCCGCGCCAGGTCTGCCAATTCATTCGGCCGACCAGCAGCAACAGCGTCAAAACCGCCACCATCACAGTCCCAGTTCGCGCAACGCATCCGCGTTGCACACATCGGGAATTACGTAGACGCCTTCGTCGTCGCGCGTGACGCCGGTGATTCCCGGGTGCTCGACTTCGAGGCAGGCGTAGAAATCTTCGCGGCGGAGCATCGCGTCGCGATCGGCGGCGACGAGGGCGAGCTCGCGATGGCGCGACACGGCCTCGTCGACGATCGCGCGCATCTTGCTCGCGTCGAACGGCTTCTGGACATAACGGAAGATCTCGCCGCGATTGATCGCGTCGACGGCGGTCTCGAGTGCCTGCATGCCGGTCATCAGGATGCGCACGGCCGCGGGTTGGCAGCGCCGCGCCGATGACAACAGCTCCGCGCCGTTCATCCGCGGCATCTCGTAGTCCGAGATCATGACGGCGACGTTGCGGGTGTTCAGCCAATCGAGCGCTTCGTACGCGTCGGTCGTGGCCATCACGTGGATGGGCAGCTGCTTCAAGACCTTGACGGCCGCCGATAGAACGCCAGCGTTATCGTCGACGACGATCACGATCGGCTGCGTGACTTCTTCACGATGCGACACGGCGATTCTCCTGTTGGACGAGCCACGTGATCCGCTCGAGCTCGGCCGCGAACGCAGCCATGTTCGGGAAGCGGTGCGCCGGCGACTTCGCGAGGCAGCGCGACATGAAGCGATCGACATCCGCCGGCATCGGGCCGAACGGCGAGAGCAGCTCGGGAACCGGCTCGCTGATGTGCTGCTTGCACAGCGTGCGAAGGTCCGCCGCGTGGAACGGCGTGATGCCGGCGATCATCTCGAACAGGACGATGCCGAGCGCGTACTGGTCGCACATCTCGGTCGCGGCGCGGCCGAGGAGGCGCTCCGGCGCGACATAGCGCGGCGTGCCCATCACGTGCGTCGCGGCTTCGTCGATGATCTGCGATTCCATGAGCTCGGCGAGACCGAAGTCGACGAGCTTCACCTTGTCGCCGGTGATCAGGATGTTCGACGGCGTGACGTCCGAGTGAATGACGCCGGATTCGTGGGCAGCGGTGAGCGCGTCGGCGAGCTGTTTCGCGAGCGAGAGCGCGTAGTGCGGCGGCATCGGACCATGGCCGTCGATCCGATCGCCGAGCGCTTCGCCCTCGAGCAATTCCATGACGAAGTACGGGCGACCGTCGGCGAGATAGCCGAAGTCGAACACGTCGATGATGTTCGGGTGCTGGATCCGCGAAGCAGCACGTGCTTCGCGAACGAAGCGATCGATGCTGCGCGGATCGCGTTGCAGCACTTCGCTGTGGAGAACTTTCAGTGCGAACGCACGGCCGAGCGTGACGTGCTCGACGCGATAGACGCGACCCATGCCGCCCGAGCCGAGACGCTCGAGCACGCGATAGTGATCGACGATGTCGCCGGCGGTGAGGTTGCGATAGCGCTCGGTCTTCGTGCGCGCGGAATCGCGCTGCAGCATCAGCTCGCAACGCATCGCGGAGTGATCGGTCGCCGGGCGAACCATGACGACGAGCTCGTACGTATCGTGGGCGCGACGAACCTTCGCGGCACCGGTCGACGGGCGCGCCGCCGTCAGATCGACTTCGGCGATCATGCCGAAACGCGAGATCACGCCGCGAGCAACTTCCTCGTCGAGCGTGCACGTCGCGACTACCTTCGCGCGGCGCTCGATCGTCACTGCGTAGGACGCCGTGACCGGCACCGGATCGATCCAGACGCGATCCGCGTCCGCTCCGAGAGCGGCGTGGAGAATCGCGTCCGTCAGGTCGAGAACGTTCGCCATCAAGAGCCCGATTCGACCGGGATTTCGGGTAATTCAGTGTCGGCAAGAATGACGGTCGCAAGCTGTGCCAACACGGCTAACTAGCTGAAATCTCGCTGGCATAGCGCTTGTAGATACCGCGCCGCGTGGCGAACCCTGTTGTCCCACTTCGAATTGCTGACCCGGCTACCGACGAACCTCGGGCGACCGTCTCGGCGGCTCACTCGTTAGCCCCGACCGGCGCGCGTATCTTGATCGTCGACGACAACGCACGTGTGCGGCGGTCGACGGCGGCGGCGCTCTCGCGGATCGGGTTCCACGTCATGACCGCCGAGGATGGCGCTCCCGCGATCCAGATCGCCGAATCGACACCGCCGGACCTCGCGGTCGTCGATTACGAAATGCCCACTCCCGGCATTATCGTGGTGAAGCGACTCAAGGAGCTCTACGGTCCGGCGTGCTGGGTGGCCGTGCTGTCGGGGGACGATTCGGACGACATGCGCAACTCCTGCTTCGATGCAGGTGCGGATGACGTGATCGCCAAGCCCGTCCCGATTCCGGAACTGCATCGCCGGATGGTGGCCGCGGCCCGAACGCAACGCGCGTTCGTCGAATCTCGTATCGCACGTGAACGTACCGATCGTTTGCTCGCCTACGGCGCGGAAGCTGCCGCGATGCTCGCGCACGATCTGAACAACGGCTTGGCGGTTGCGCTCTGCAACATGGACTACCTGGAAGGGACTGCGACAGGCCTCGATACGGATCAGTCGCAGGCGCTGACGTCGACCCGCAACGCGCTGCGCAGGATGTCAGGCCTGGTCGCGAACTTTGTCGACATCGCGCGGTTCGAAGATGCCGCGGTGAAGCCGCATTGCACGATGAACCAAGTGAAGGGCTTGCTCGAGAGCGTGATCGAAGTCCACGCGGTCGGTTGCAAGGTGAAGGTCGGTGTCGACTGTGAGCCGGAGCTTACAGGGTGGTTCGATGTCGCCCTGATCGAACGCGTGCTCCACAATCTCGTCGGAAATGCGGTTCGGTACTGCCGCGCGGACGGAGAGATCCGCTTGTCTGCAAAACGGCTGGATGTGGCCGACCCACAGTCTGTTGAGATCTCCGTCTTCAACAACGGGCCGACCATTCCGCCCGAGCTCGAGAAAAATCTCTTCGGCAAGTATTCGAAGGGATCGAACGGCAAACGCGGTTTCGGTTTGTACTTTTGCCGACTGGCTTGCGAAGCGCACAACGGTCGGATCATGTATCGTGGAGAGAGTGATGGGAGCTCGTTCGTCATACGTCTGCCCGGTCGGGGGTAGCGTCTGACGGCAGATGCGATCAAGGTCCTGATCATCGACGATGACCAGGCGATGATCGGGGCGATCACGAGTGCGTTGACGCGCAAGCTCGAGGATCAGACGGTCGAGATCGAGAGCGCGCCGGATGGCGTGACCACGTTGTATCGGCTCGAGTCGCGGCAAGCGCCGTGGGATGTGGTGCTGCTCGATGTCGACTTGCCCGGAATTTCGGGGCCGAAGTTGCTCGATTCGTTTCGCGAAAACGGCGCTTCGTCGTCGGTAATCATGCTGTCGGGCGATACGAGCGCGACCATGGCGGCGAACTGCATGCGCGCCGGCGCGTTCCATTATTTGACGAAGCCGTTCAAGCCGGCGGAGCTCGTCGAGAGCGTGGTGTCGGCAGCGCGGCACTCGCGGTTGCGGCGGCAGCTCGTGGGTCCGCGTACGATCACGCAGACCAACACGAACATCATCGGCAACTCGGTCGGCATGCGGCAGCTGCGCAAAGCGATCGAACGGATCGCCGAGCAGAACGTGTCGGTGCTGATCCAAGGCGAGAGCGGCACGGGCAAGGAGCTCGTCGCGAAGGCGGTGCACGACTACAGTGTGCGGCGCGGCAAAGCGTTCGTACCGGTCAACTGTGGCGCGATTCCCGAGACGCTGATCGATAGCGAGTTGTTCGGACACACGAAGGGTGCGTTCACGGGCGCGCTGACGGATCGCGCCGGGTTCTTCGTCGAGGCGGATCAGGGAACGATCTTCCTCGACGAGATCGGTGACATGCCGCTTCAAGTCCAAGCGCGCCTCCTGCGCGTGCTGCAAGAGAGTGAAGTGCGGCCGCTCGGATCGTCGTCGATCAAGAAGGTGGATGTGCGCGTGATCGCGGCGTCGCACGTGGATCTCGGAACGGCGTCGGAGCACGGCAAGTTTCGTAAGGATCTCTACTACCGGCTCAATGTCGTCGTGCTCGCGATTCCGCCGTTGCGCGAGCGGCTCGAGGATCTGCCCGACCTCGCCGCGCGGTTCCTGCAAAAGCACGGACACGATGCGCCGTTGGTGCTGAATCCGTCCGCGTTGGATGCGCTGACGAACTACGGTTGGCCGGGCAACGTGCGCGAGCTCGAGAATGCGATCATTAGTGCGATCGCGATGCGGACGAGTGATTCGATCGGGGTCGAGTCATTGCCGCCTCACTTGCGAAAAGTGCGCGGGTCGATGCCGATTCCGTTGCCGGCGCTCGACTCGGACGAGCAGCTCTCGTTGGTGGAAGCGAAGCGTCGAGTGAGTGCGGCGTTCGAGCGCGACTACTTGCAGCAGGTCATGCAGCGGGCGCAGGGTTCGGTCGCGGAAGCGGCGCGGATCGCGGGGATCGATCGGACGAACTTCCGGCGGTTGTTGCAGAGGCACAACATCGATCCGGGCTCGTTCAAGTAGCGGACGGATACGAAGAGCGCCCGTTGCGGGGGACGGTATCCAACTCGTCAAAGTAGGCGAGCTAAGTCCGCGTTTGCGGACTGGGGACGGTATCCAACTCGTCAAAGTAGACAGCGTATGTACGCGACGGCTGGTGCGCGACGCTCGATCAGTCCCCACGTTGTAACGGTTCGGCTCGTTGCGACGAAACAGTCGTGGAGTGCGTTCTCGGGAACTTAGGTTCGCTACTTTGACGAGTTGGATACCGTCCCCATCTAGGGACGCGGACTTAGCCCACTTACTTTGACAACTTGGATACCGTCCCTCTATGGGGACGTTCGTTCGCCACGCGAAGATGACCGCTTGGGGCCTCGGCATCGTCATCGAGGACCGCGGCGGCCAGCGCACCATCTTGTTCGCCGACGGCAACAAGCGCTCCTTCAAGGGCGACATCGCCGCCAAGCTCCTCATCCCTGCCGAGCCGGAGTCCGACGAGGAACGCATCGCCTTGGAACGCGGCGCCGGATCCGGCGGCGGCCCGATGACCGTCAACCTCGAGCTCGAGCGCCAACTTCCCGACGACTTCGCCGACCCACAACCCTTTCTCGTCTACGCCGACTGGCTCGAACAGAAGGGCGATCCGCGCGGCAAGCTCATCCAGGCCCACGCTCGCGGCAGCGCCAAACAAGAGCGCGAGATCTTCAAAGAGCACGGCGACGTCCTCATCCCTCGCGACATCATCAAGCGCGGCAAAGTCGACTTCGAGTGGAAGCTCGGCTTCATCGCGAGCGCCCGCTTCGGCACGCTCGACGATCTCGACGATCGCTTGATCGCCCTGTTCCAACATCCGAGCGCCGCCATGCTGCGCGAGCTCGTCTTCGACGGCGACGCGTTCTACGGCGCACCCTTCGCCACGCTCACCACGATCAAGCCTCCACGCTTGCGCTCGGTCGTGATCGATAACCCTGCCCTCGCGACCGGCGATCTCGCGCCACTGTTCCAGCTCCCACTCGAATCCCTGCGCGCATCCGGCGAACGCGTCGCCGTCGTCTATCCGATCAAGAACCCGACCCTGCGCTCACTCGACATCACGACGTCCAGATCCGATCGCAAGACCGTCGGTCATCTCGTCGCCGCTGATCTACCAAACCTCACATCTCTCTCGCTCTACGCTCACGACGGCCTCGACGACGGCGTCCCCGCATTCGCATTCCACAAGCTGCCTCGGCTCGAAACCCTCACGCTCCGCAACATCACGCGCACGTCCGAATGGCTCGCCTCACTCGCGAAGACCAAGCTCACGACCCTGAACCTCATCAGCAGCGATCTCGTCGACACACCCGTCATCCCGAACTGCACCGTCACGCTCGAACACAGCGATCGCACCGCCGCCGCGTACACGGCTCCTTACATCACGGACGCCGCTCGATCCATCTCACAACCCAACCGGTGGAGCACACTCGGACTCGATAACACCTACGATCGGATCTGGGGCACGTATCCCGGCACCGTCGGCAACTACTACGTCGCCGTCGAACGCGGCACCGATTGGGCCCAATGCAGTTGCCCTTCGAACGACCGGCCCTGCAAACACGCTCTCGCACTTCACGCGATGGCCGCCGCGAATTTCCAGTTCGACGAGCGCCACCCACCATCGAACCACTACGCTCTCTCGAGCCGCCGTCGCTTTAGCAACTTCGGCGAGTGACTAGTTCAAGTAGCTAACGAGCGCCTTCGGATTCCGACGAAGCTTCCGCGCCGTTGCCGCGACGAGGAACACTGCACGAACTGCATCCATCATCTTCACCATACCCACCCCCTCTTTCATCCCAAACATTAGGCCGCGTACTTGCGGAGCTTCTCGACGAGCGTGGTCCGGTTGAGGCCGAGCAGCGCAGCCGCTTCGGTCCGGTTACCGTTCGCCTTCGAGAGCGCGCGGTCGATCAGCGTACGTTCCACCGCTTCGAGCGCGGTGCGGAGGTCCAGCGTCGAATCGTCGAGCACCGGAACTTCTTGCTTCGGGATCGGGCCCGAACCTTCAGCCATCATCACCGGCACGACCTTCACGCTCTGACGCGACGTCGGCAGCGAGAGGTCGCCTTCCGCGATCTGCGTGCCACGCGCGAGGAGCGCCGCGCGCTCGATCTTGTGCGCGAGCTCGCGAACGTTGCCCGGCCACGCGTACGCGCGAATCGCTTGGCGCGCGGTCGGCTCGAGCGTCATCGGCTCGCGACCCGTGCGCTCGCACATGCGCGCCAGCGTCAGGTCGACGATCAGGTCGAAGTCATCGCCGCGGTCGCGCAGCGCCGGGAGGTGCAGCGGCACCACCGAGAGACGGAAATAGAGGTCCGCGCGGAACTTACCTTCGGCAACCATCTGCTCGAGGTTGCGGTGCGTTGCCGCGACGATGCGCACGTCGATCGGCGTATCCGAGTCGGCACCGACCGGCGTCACGACGCGCTCTTCGAGGACGCGCAGGAGCTTCGCTTGCGCCGACAGCGGCAGGTCACCGATCTCGTCGAGGAACAGCGTGCCGCCTTGCGCCGAGAGGAAGCGACCCGCGCGGGCCGTCATCGCACCCGTGAACGCGCCCTTCACGTGACCGAACAGCTCGGCTTCGATGAGCGTCTCCGGCAGCGCCGCGCAGTTGACCGGGATGAACGCCTTTGCACGGCGGTTCGAAGCCCGATGCGTCGCCCGCGCGAACAGCTCTTTACCCGTACCGGTCTCGCCGGTGATCAGGATCGAGCAGTCCGTGTTCGCCACCCGACGGATGGTGTCCAGGGCGTCCACGACCTCCACCGACTCCCCAACAATTTCCGCCGCAAACTGACGCCGCCAGGTTTTGAGGTCGCTCATCGTGAGCGGACCTATTATCAACAGTCGTGCCGAGCTCGGATCCGACAGATCGCGTGGTCTCCTACATGGGATCACGCGATTCTGATCAACCAGTTGCGAGATCCACCGTTAGCCCAGACCTAACTGATTGAAATACCCCGGAGGGGTAAACGATCACCCTCCCCTTTTTGATTCGTATTCCTCACGACAAAACGCCTACTTGGATGTCGTACCTGTGCGTTGATCAGCGACGCCATCGGCGGACATGAGTACGCGGACGGGCTCTTTCACCGCGCCCTTCGCGAAGTGCTTCGTCCGTTCGAGGAACGCGCCAGTCACCGAAAACCCTCGGGAAACGAGCAGCGCACCGTTCAAGAACAGATCGTCGGCGAGCACCATGCCCGTCTTCAGGCCAGCCAACGGCAGCTCGACAATGTAGAGCGACGACGTCGCTCGACCGACCAGCAACTCGAGCGCGTCGATGAGCCGCGGCAAGTACCCACCCCGCTGCCGCAACAGCTTCACCATCTTCACGCCGTGGACGCCGGACGTCTCGATCGCATCGGCATCGCACGCGAGGCGCAGGATCGATCCGGCCAATTCGACCGCTCCTTCTCCCGCGACACCATTCCACGCCGCTTGGCGCGCGCTGACGTTCAGGATCTCTCGGATCGTCTCGAGCCTCGGAATGTGCGCGAGGATCTGCTCGGTCATCGCCGGCATCTTCGCCACCTGCGCCTGCTCGTCCGCGGACAACGGCTCGCCCGAGTACAGCTTCTCTAACGTGACCTGCTCGACCGCCACGTGGCCGAGGTGCATCAACGATACGGCGAGCTCGAGCTGCCACGGATTCGGCAGACTCACTTGTTCGGCGAGCTGGACCGCGCGCTTCTTCACGCGATTCGCGCGACCGAACGTCATCGGCGACGCGAGCGCGAGCACGTCGACCAGCGCCGCCACCGCGCCACGCAACGTCTCCTGGACGAGCACGCGCTCGGCCGTGATCAGACGGTTGTGCTCGACCGCCGCCTTCAACACGCGGATGAGCTCGTCCGGTTGGCACGGCTTCGTGAGGAAGCGAAACACCTGACCATCGTTGATCGCGCTGATCGTGCTCTGGGTATCCGCCTGGCCCGTCAGCAGGATCCGCGTGACATCAGGCCGCATCTCCCTCGCACGCGTCAGCACCGCGGCACCGTTCATCTTCGGCATCCGCATGTCGCTAATGATCACGACCACGTCCGGCGTGGTCTCCAGGAGCTGCAACCCCATCTCTCCCGACGACGCGACGACGATGTCGAAGTCCCGCCGCAGCGTCAGCTGCATGCTCGCGAGCATGTTCGGCTCGTCGTCGATGCACAGAATCTTGGGTTTCATGCCGCCACCTCCAACCACTTCTCGAGCTCGCCATCGAGCCCGGCTTCGCGCAGGAACTCGAGATCGACAGGCGTCGGGTGATCCTCGCCGGCGAGCGCATCCGCGACGTGCACCGCGGCCGCGACCGGCGCGAGCTCCGGCGCCGTGCCTCTCGGTTCGTGATGTTTCCCGACGACATCCACGATCGTCGCCGGCAAGCCCCACATCTGGAGCAAGCACGCTCCGACGCGCGCGTGATCCGCACCGAACACGCGGCGCTCGATCTGCCACAGCGGGTCGTCCGATTGCGCGGCCTGTTGCGCCACCGCGCCGTATTCGTTCGGCAACCCCAACGCGAGCACGATCCGGCCCACGTCGTGGAGCAGCGCCGACACGAACGCGGCATCCGCGTGTTGGGGCGGCGCGAACTGACGGGCGAGCCCTGCCACGCGCAACGATGTTGCTTGCATGTCGTCGAGCGAGAACGGCAGCTGCACTCCCGTCGGCGCGTAGATCGACGTGCTGAGTGCGATCGCGCAGATCATCTCCAGCCCGAGCAGCTGCACCGCCTGCTTGAGCGAGGTCGTGTTTTCCTCGCCGAACGCCGCACTGTTCGCGATCTGCATGATCTTCGCGGCGAACGCGGTATCCGCCGCGATCGCGCGCCCGACATCGTCGAGCGAGGCGCGAGGATCGTTCGCGAGCTTCGTCAGCGTGGTGTACAGCCGCGGCGGCGACGGCAGCTTGTCGACGCGGCCGATCAACGAGCGCAGCGCCTGGTCGTCGGTATGCGCACTCACAGCGAGGCAGCGCTCGATCGCGGACCGCAGCGTTTTCGGATCGCATGGCTTTGCGAGAAACACGTGCATGACCGGCAGTACGCGCAGCATCGCCTCGCGCTCGGCGTGCCCCGACAGCACGATCCGGCACGTCGCCGGCCACTTCTCTTGGATGATCGTGAGTAGCTGCGCGCCGTCGATCTTCGGCATCCGCATGTCCGAAACCACGACATCGAACCGCGCGGCTTCGAGCTGAGTCAGCGCTTCTTCGCCGCCGAGCGCGAACTCCATGTCCCACACCTTGCGCTGCCGATGGAGGAGCGAGCGTAGCCCCGACAGGATCGCGGGTTCGTCATCGACAAACAGGACGCGCATGCGCGCTGCTTCGGTCACGCGGCCACCTCGACGGCTGATTGGTCGATCGGCAATGACACGACGAACGTGGTCCCCACTCCAACCTCGCTCTCGAACGTCAGCTTGCCGTGATGCTTGTCGACGACGACGGAGTGGGCGATCGCGAGGCCTTGCCCCGTGCCCTTGCCGACGTCTTTCGTCGTGAAGAAGGGTTCGAAGACCCGGTGGCGAATCGACTCGGGAATGCCCGCGCCGTCGTCGGAGACGCTGATCTCCACGGAATCCCCGACGAGCCGCGTGGTCACCGTGATCGTGCCGCGCTTGCCGGCATCGCCGATCGCGTGCGCCGCATTGACGACGAGGTTGAGCACGACCTGGTTGATCTCGCCGACGTGACAGATCACGTCCGGCAGCTTCGCGAAGTCCGTGACGACATCCGCGACGTACTTGCATTCGCTCGTCGCTACCAACAGCGTGCTCTGGATCGCCTGGTTGAGATCGACGTTCGTCATGTCGTGGCTGTCCGGATGCGCGAACGCCTTGATCGAGCGAACGATCGCCGCCACCCGATCGATGCCGTTCACCGCACGGCCGATCGCCTCTGGCATCGCGGTTTGCAAGAACGGCAGGTCGACCGCGGCTTCGCTATCGACGGCCGCACGCGCGAGCGTCATCTCGGGAGCGCCTTCGAGCGTTTTCTGCGTTGCTTGCTGATGCTTGCCGACCACGACCATCACGTCCTCGACCGCGGTTTGCAAGAACCGGACACTGTCGTTGACGAACTGGATCGGCGTGTTGATCTCGTGCGCGACTCCCGCTGCAAGCCGGCCTACCGACTCGAGCTTCTGCGCTTGGCGAAGCTCGAGCTCGAGGTTCATCTGCTTCGTGATGTCGAGTGCGACACCTTGCACGTGACCGGCGGCCCTGGCGCTCGCGACCACGCGAAGATGGACGATCTGACGCTCCGGATCCGCGACTCGATAATCGAAGCTCGCAGCCTTCAACGTGCCATCGCCGAGCTGCGCGAGGGTTTGCTTCACGCGCGCGGCGTCTTCATCCACGACCGCGCCGAACAACACGTCGCCGGCACGTTCCGTATGGAGGATCCGGCTCGCCTGGGGCGCGATGTACAGCACGCGACCTCCAACGGTGTCGTACTCGAACGGCACCGCCTCGATATTCTCGACGAGCGCGCGAAACCGGTCCTTCGCCTCCGAGAGCGCACGCGTCCGGATCTCGACCTTGCGCTCGACCATCGCATTCGCGGACTCGAGATCCGCGAGCTGGCGCGCCGACGCACGCATCTCCGATCGGCTGATGTAGCCGCCGAACAGCAACACGACATCTTCGAACACGACCCACCCTGCGTGCTCGACGAGCACCACGTTCTCCAGCGCTAGGTGTTGCGCCAGCACGACGAGCGTCGCCGTCACGATCACGCGCCAATCGCGATAGAGCGCGACGAACGCGAGCGAGCCGAAGATGTGGAAGTGGGTCTCGATCCGCCCGTTCGTGAACATGATGAACAGCGACGACCACACGAGCTGGACGATCGCGATGCTGTGCCGCGTGAACCACCACCCCGGCCGGGTCAACGCGAGCGTGATCGGGAACGCGTTCAGGAGCGCACCGAAACCGAGCGCGACCTTCAGGTGAAAATGAATCGTCGCGACATCACCGGCGTAGGTGTACGGCGAGATCGACGCGGTCAGCACCACCCCGAACAGCCACTGCGCGAGCAGGACGTAGATAAACATCCGGTCGATCCGGCGCTGATGCATCGACAACAGCTCGCGAAACAGCTCTTCAGCTCTCACAGTGCGCACCCGAACACCGGCGCCGTGAAGCTCCCGGTGACCCTGCCATGGATCAAATCGTCGACGAGATCGTGACCGCGACTCGGGCCGACATGCCCGCGCGTCGCCGTGATCCCGCCGTGAAACTGCAACTGACCGGCGACGTCGTAGACCACGACGTCCCCGCTCGTCTTCGCGCCGAACCGCGTCGCTTCTGCGACCACCGGCGTGACGATGAACTTCGTCGTCGGCGGCGCGCTCGCCTGGATCTTCGCGAGCTCCGCCTTGCTCGCGCGCGTGCACGGACAATCCGGGTGGACGAACATCACGACCGTCGCTCCGAAGGGCGTGCGCTGGAGTTGAGACTCGACCGGCCACGCGCGCGGTGCCTCGGCCTCCGCCCCTCGCGTGGTCGCGTAGTCGCGAATCGACACCACGCCGGCCGACACGATGCCCGCCCATAGGGCGGCGACAACGATTATTCGGCGCGATGTCATGGGAATCGGATCGGCCACAAACCAAAGAGGTAGAGTTCGTGAGTGACGCCTTTGATCGTCGTTGGCTGTGGTTACGTGGGTTCTCGGATCGCGCGCGCTGCACTTGCGGAGGGCCGAACGGTGCGCGTGTGTGCGCGTGGGACCGGCAAGCTCGCACCGCTCCAAGAGCTCGGCGCCGAAGTGAAGTACCTCGATGTCAGCGTGCCGAAGCAGCTGCCGGTCGCGCTCGCGAGCTTGCAGGGTTGCACGGTCGTGTACTCGGTTCCGCCGGTGTCGAACTTGCCACCGGGCAAGGCGATCGCGGCGGTGTTGCAAGCGGCCTACGGTGCGGGTGCCGCGAACTTCATCCTGTTTTCGTCGAGCGGCCTGTACGGCGCGAATCCCGATGACGACGTGTGGGTCGATGAAGACACGCCGATTGCACACGACGATCCGGCGATGAAGAACGTGGTCTCGGATGAAGACGAGATCCAACGCTCCACGTTCGAACGCATGAAGATGGTCACGCTTCGCCTCGCCCCGGTCTACGGCGCCGGTCGAGGTGTCCGGCATCGTCTCCTGAAGGGCGACTACAAGCTGCTCGACGATGGCTCGCACGCGATCTCGCGGATCCACATCGACGACGTGGTCCAGACCGTGTTCGCTGCCGAAACCGAGCGCGCGCCGCACAAGTCGCTCTATCTCGTGGCCGATGACGAGCCGACGACGCAGCGCGAGTACGCAACCTGGCTGTGCGAACGGCTGAAGCTGCCGTTGCCTCCGTCACGTTCGCAGTACGACGGTGGGGCGGCCCGCGTCGCTCATCGCAATCGCAAGATCCGGAACGCGAAGCTCCACACGCTCGTCGAGAAATTGAAATACCCGACATTCCGCGAGGGTGAAGCGCAGATCGAATCCGAGCTTTAGGCACACCCGCCTACAGTTTGTGAAGATGTTTATACCGAGTCGGGAGCGATCGCCCCGAGGGCTTACGATCATCGGACCGTCCTGAACTACGGTTGGAGAACTGATGACCAAAACGACTCGGATACTTGCCACGATGATCCTCGGCCTCGCAGTCACGGGCACCGCGTTCGCGGATCCGGAACGGCGGCGCGAGGAACGCCGTGAAGAGCGTCATGAGGAACGTCGCGAGGAACGCCACGAAGAACGTCACGAGGGACCACGTGGCGCTCCGCCCGCGGCTCGGTTCGAACGCCATGAAGTGCGCCGCGGCCAAGTCTGGGTCGGCGGCAGCTATCAATGGCGCGGTGGCGCGTATGTCTGGGAGCCCGGACGTTACGAGGCCGAACGGCGCGGTTACCGGTGGCGCGAGCCGCGGTGGGAAGTTCGCGATGGCGTCTACATCCGCACGGAAGGCGGCTGGATCGTCGATGGCCCCGGCATGGCTCCGCCTGCACTCCGTGAAGAGCGGTGGGAAGCACGTCGCGGATTCGTGTTCATCCGCGGTCGGTGGGATTGGGTCGGCGGCCAATACTCGTGGGTGCCCGGTCACTACGAGAAGGAGCGCGTCGGTCACGTCTGGCACGAGCCGCGCTGGGAAGCGCGCGACGGTGTCTACGTTCGCGTCGAAGGCAACTGGGAGTAACTAACCGCCGATGGTCGCCGCGCGGTTCTGCGCGTCGATCGTCGCCGAGGTGGCCGCATCGAGCCGCCGCGAGACGTCCTTTTGAGACGGCATCTCGACCGACGGCACCGGCCACACGCGGATCGTCCCGTCGTACGCGGCGGTGACGATCTGATCCGGCTTCTTCCACAGGATCCGGCCGAGCGGTGCGCTCGATCCGCGCAGCACGCGATGGTGATTCGTGCCGAGCTGCCAGATCCGCACCGTCTTGTCGTAGCTCGCCGACGCGAGCTCGCTGCCATCGGGCGAGAACGCCACGTCGAGCACGAGATCGGAGTGACCGCGCAACACCGCCGCGCGCGTGCCGTTCGAATCCCACACCCGGATCGTGCGATCGCTCATCGCGGCGGCGAACCGACGACCATCCGGTGATGCGGCGACGTTCTCGACCGTGGCACCTTCCGTGGCGAACGTGGTGACGGTGCCGTGATCGACCATCACGAGCGAGTGATCGCAGCGCGTGAACATCAAGCGATCGTGGACCGGCTCGAACTTGACCATCATCTGCACGCACCACTCCGAACCGCTGCCGAGCGTTTCGCTGTGGCCATCGGGATGGATCATCACGACCGTGTTGCCATCCAACGATGCGACGACCCGGCCGTCCTTCGACACCGCGATCCCCTGGATCTGACTATCTCCGTCGATCAAGACCTTCGGTTCACCGGTCTCGGCATCCCATTGCATCAACGCATTGGTCGAGAACCCGTAGACG
The DNA here is from genome assembly GCA_047600425.1 of Kofleriaceae bacterium. GTDB lineage: Bacteria > Myxococcota_A > Polyangia > Haliangiales > Haliangiaceae > JABFXX01. The sequence goes on from JASGLC010000001.1 coordinate 2,966,515, forward strand.
AGCTTTCCGTTCGCGCTCCACAACGCATCGTGAACCGAGCCCTTGAGTCCGGCGAGCTTCACCGGAGGGCGGCCATCGCGATGACGCAACTCGAGGAGGTTGTTCGACATCAACACGATCGCGCTCTGGCCATCCGGAGAGGATCGGCCGCGCGCGAGCCCGGTCTCCCACGAGATCAGTGGCTGGCGTGTGCCCGCCTCGAGATCCCACTCGGTCGTGGATGTCGCCGTGCGAACGATGACGTTGTCTCCGACGGGATCGAGCTGCTCGATCTTCGAGCCTTCGCGAAATACGGCGGTCGCGCTGTCATCGCTGTCGAGCGGCCAGACGCGAAACGTACCGTCGAGCGATGCGGTCACGACTTGTTTTTCATCGGGAGACAGACGGATGTGAAGGACGTCGTCATCGTGACCGCGCAGCACTTGCGAGGTGCCGTCGACGAGGTCCCACACACGCGCGGTCGAGTCGTCGCTCGCGCTGACGAGCATGCTGCCATCGCTCGTGAACTGCGCGTCGTAGATCGCATCGGAGTGACCACGCAGCACGTCGATCTTGTTCGTGGCCACGTCGAGGATCGGGATCTCGGGTTGCTTGCCGATCAACGCGACCCGCTTCAAATCGCGCGTCCAGACCATCGCGTCGAGCGTGCCGGTCCACGCGTACACCTGGGTCAGCGCACCGCCTTCGAACGGCACGCGGAACAGCGTCTTGCCATCGTAGATGAAGACGATCTGGCCATCCGGGGAGATGCCGAGCCACTCGATCATACGATCGGTATGTGCGAGCACGCGATCGCCGGCACTGACCTCGTTCGCGCGAGACGTGACCACTTGCTTCGTCAGATCGTGAAGCGCGACGGCCGCGTGTGCGCTGTCGGGCTTGCCGATGCGGCGCAGATTGCCGTCGAGATCGAGGATCTCCGCGCGATTTTCGCGATGAACGATCAAGGTGTCGTCATCGGCGAAATCGATGCGCGACACGGTCTTGCCGGCCTTGCTCAACGGCTTCTCGCCGACGCCCGGACGCAACGGCCACGCGACAACCTCACCCTTCGTGCTGCCGGTGACCACCCACGTGCCATCCGGCGACATCGCGAGTGCGCTCGGTTCCGACGGAGGCTTGCCGATCACGGACGTTCGATGCGTCGCCAGATCGTAGCGGCGCAGGATGCCATCGTGACCGCACTCGACGATCGACTTGCCGTCGCGCGTGAACTGCGCATCGAGCGCCCAATCACCCAACCGGACAACGTGCGACGCCACGCCGAGTGCGACCGCTTCATCGATCACGTCGACGACCGTGTCGCGATCATCCGGCGTGATGCTGAACTGCTTCAACCACGCGAGCGCCGCCGTAGGATCCTTGCGGAGCGACGTCTGCGCCTGCAACAGCACGAGCTCGCGCTGCTTGTTCTCGGCTGCTTGCGCCGCCGATTCCGCACGCCCTCGCTCGCCCTGCGCGATATCGCGTTCTGCGACGACCTTGCGGAACGATTCGACGCCGACGGCACCGAGCGCGATCGTCGACGCGAGCGCGACCGCGACGACGCCGCGATGCGCCTGCATCCGCTTGCGGACGAGCTGCCACGGCGTGTACGCGTGCGCGGAAACCAACTTGCCGGTCTGGAACGCGCGCAGATCTTCGGCGAGCAACGTGGCGTTCGCATAACGATCGCTCGGATCGCGCGCCATCGCCTTGGCGATGATGTCGGCAAGCTCCGTCGGAACCGCGGGCGCGATGATGCACAGCGGCGGCGGCGGCCCGGCGATCACGCGATCGAGCATCGCCTTCGGGGTTTGATCGTGATGCGGTGCCTTGCCGGCGAGCAGCTCGTACAACACCGCGCCGATCGCGTAAACATCCGCGCGCGCATCGACGAGCTCGCCGCGCGCTTGCTCCGGCGCCATGTACGCCGGCGTGCCGACGACCTTGCCGCTGATCGTCGAGACGCCCGAGCCTTCCGCGAGCATCTCGTCCGACGGCTCGGCGATATCGCGTTTGCAATCGCGCGCGAGGCCCCAATCGACGACGATCGTTTCGCCGAACGCTCCGACGATCACGTTCGACGGCTTGACGTCGCGATGAACCACGCCTTCGGAGTGCGCGTAACCGACGGCATCCGCGACCGCGATCACGTGCGAGAGCAACGCGAGCCGTTCGCGCGGCGAATCCTGCGTCGACGCCATCAGCTCTTTGAGCGTGCGGCCCTCGACGAGCTTCATCACGTAGTACGGATCGCCGTTCGGCCAGCGACCCGCTTCGTGGACCGGGACGATGCCCGGGTGTTCGAGCCGCGCGGTGATCAGGGCTTCGCGAACGAACCTCGCTTCGTGCAAGTCATCGCGGCGAAGCAATTCCTTCACGGCGACGGTCCGACCTAACCGGCGATCGACGGCCCTGACAATCCGGCCGAGGCCACCGCGCGCGTGCTCGCGGATCTGCTCGTAGCGATCGGGATCGTCTACCGGCAGAAGAGTTTCAGGCTCTTCGCCACCATCCTCACGAGCCGACCGCTCGACCGGCGCAGAGCCCGAGCGGGGCTGAAGCGTGGCGGTTCTGTCGTTAAGCTCGCTCATTGTGATCTCGGCACAACCCGGGTCGACTACTCCAGATTCCCATGTCCGGGGCCCGGTGGACACTGTATGTTCCGCGCCGTGCGAATTCTGAGCTGGTCGTTTGTAGCACTCGCTGCGTGTGGCGCTCCGTCCCGCAACAACGGCGATGACCAGCCGACGGTGGATGCGCCGGTCAAAGTCTACGAGGACGCACCCGCGCAACAGATGGACAATTCACGGGTCTACGCGCATTCGGGGACCACGTTGTATCGGATCGACACCGTCACGTTGAACCCCGTGATGATCGGCGACATGTCGGCCGGGTTGGGTGCGCAGAGCCTCACGGATCTCGCCGTCGACAAGAACGACAAGATGGTCGGCATCACGCTCGACAAGTTGTACGGCATCGATACGACCAGTGGTGCGGTCACGTTGATCAAGGACTTGTCGGCGTCGGCGCAGAACCTGACGTCGCTCTCGTACATCCCCACCGATCTCGACGATCCGAACAGCGCCGACATCTTGGTGTCCGCGAACAGCTTCGGCGACGTGTTCCAGATCGACCCGGCCACGGGCAATGCGACGAAGCTCGGCAACTACGGCAAGAACGCGAACAGCGAGCAGATCAAATCGTCCGGCGATCTCGTCGGCATTCGCGGGCTCGGCATCTTCGCGACGGTGAACATCGGCGACAACACGACGACGGACTATCTCGCGCAGATCGATCCGGCGACGTGGGTGGCCACGCCGATCGGGGGCCAGGCCGGCATCGGCTACGCGAAGATCTTCGGGCTCGGTTATTGGGCCGGCAAGTTCTACGGCTTCGTCGATGGCGGTGCGGGTGCTGGCAAGATCGTGTCGATCGATCAGCACACCGGTACCGGTTCGTTGCTCGGGTCCGGTACGATTCGCTGGTACGGCGCCGGCGTGACGACCGACGCTCCGATCCTGGAATGAACCGCGCGCTCGTAGTCCTCCTCATCGCTACGAGCGCAGCCGCGGATCCCGTCGACGAAAAGACGGTCGGCGTCGATGCCACGTTATCGATTCCGCTCTCGCCGTGGATCCATGCGACCGGCATCGGCGGTGGCGGCAGCGTGTGGCTGCACTTGCCGGTGACCGAGCTCGTCGAAGTCACCGCGCGGCTCGGTGCCACGGTGCATGCCGATCGCGCGGTCGGCGACATCTCTCCCGGTGCGAGGCAGCGGCTGTCCGAGATCCCGTTGCTCGGTGGCGCGCGCTATCGCCTGACCGATGGCTTGGTGCGCGGCTATCTCGAGGGTGAAGTCGGCCTGATCTTTCGCCGCGTCGACGTCGACGTGAAGGGCCTGTCCGACGACAGTGCACGGATCCGGTTGGCGAGCTCGCTCGGCGTCGCGATCGAGATCGATCGGTTCGAGGTGCGCGGCGCCGTGTGGCTCGCAGATCTGTCGGATCTCGATAACGAGATCGGCGTGATCGCGTCCGTCGGCGCGCGGTTCTACAGCTTCTAGAGGCCGAGCCCGATCTGGAACGGGCTGAGCGTCAGCACCCAATGCATGCCGTAATAGCCCGGCGGATCGAGATAGCCGAAGATGAGGCCGGTCAGTGGGAACGACAGCGAGAACAACGCGATTCGCCAGCCCGGTGTCTTGTGCACGCCCGCTAACGCGCCCGACAGCGAATAGCAAAACACGGTGAACGCGAGGCCGAGCGCGATCGCGCGAAACAAGCCTTGTTCGCTAAACGGCGCGAGCGCACACAAGATCAACCACGCGACGGATTCGGCGAGCGCGGCCGGCCCTGCGCCCGCGAACAGCGCGACGGCGATCGAGTCGAGCACGTTGCCGCGACCGCGCACGAACACGTGACTGATCAGGCCGATCAAGATGTAGTGCGCGTACGGTCCGAGCGCGCTCGCGATCGTGCTGAGCAACGAATCGGGATGCGGGATGCCGAGGATCGTCCAGCCGAACGTGCGCGCCGCCGTGACGATCGTCGCGCCGGTGGCGAGCATCGCGAGCGGATTGAGCGCGGTGCGGTTGTCTTCGAACCACTCGAGAGCGAAGTCGCGCGGCTCGCGCAACATGGCCCACGACGTCTGGAGGTACGCGAGCACCTCGTACTTTGCCGCGTCCCATCCCGACCGGAGCCAGCTGCGATTCTCCATCAGGGTTTGAAGTCGATGACCTGGTGATCGAGATTCGGAACGACGTTCTTGGTGATGACCTTGCCGTGCGCGAACATGACCGCGACCGGGATCGGGGTGTCGCTCCGCGGAACCAGAACCATCTTCGGGGTCCGACCTTCGGCATGACCGCGCACGAGCACTTCCATGTTCGAGGGATCCGAACGGATTTGGAGGCGAGCGAGGTCTTTCTCGGCCGGCAGCTCGACGCGCGGCTTGCTGGTGCCGATCGAGACCATAACGGCCACGACGACACCGACGACCACTAGCGCACCTGCGGCGATCAGGATCTTTTGTTTTGGCGCCACGAGCCGCGACCATACATCACCGTCTGGCGCTATGGTCTGCGTCATGACTCGACCCATTCGCCGTGTCGCCGTGCTTGGAGCGGGCGTCATGGGCAGCGGCATTGCCGCTCACTGCGCCAACGCAGGCATCCCCGTCGTCCTCCTCGATATCGTTCCGCCCGACGGTAAAGGCGGCCGCAACGCCTTTGCGAAGGGCGCGCTGGACAAGCTGAAGAAGGCGAAGCCCGCGGCGTTCATGCATCCGCGCAACGAGCTCTTGGTCACGATCGGCAACTTCGACGACGACCTCGCGAAGGTTGCGGATTGCGATCTGATCATCGAAGCGATCATCGAAAAGACGGAGCCGAAGCGCGCGCTGTTCGAAAAGCTCGAGAAGCTCGTCCAACCGCAAACGATCATCGCGTCGAACACGTCGGGTCTGCGGATCGCCGAGCTGCTCGTCGGTCGCAGTGACGACTTCAAGCGCCACTTCATGGTGACGCACTTCTTCAACCCGCCGCGCTACATGAAGCTGCTCGAGCTCGTCGCGGGTCCGGAGACCACGCCGGAAGCGAAGGCCAGCGCGGAGAAGTTCGCGCAGGACCTCGGCAAGGGCATCGTGTGGGCGAAGGACACGCCGAACTTCATCGGCAACCGGATCGGTCTGCATTCGATGATGACCACGATCCACTTGATGTTGGAGAAGGGCCTTGCGCCGGAAGATGTCGACAACATCACCGGCATCCCGATGGGCCATCCCAAGAGCGCCACGTTCCGCACGGCGGATGTCGTCGGTCTCGATACGGTCGGTCACGTCGCGCAGAACTGTTACGACTCGCTGACCACCGACGACGAACGCGACGTGTTCAAGACGCCGCAGTTCATCACCGACATGATCAAGAAGGGCATCCTCGGCGACAAGACCAAGGGTGGCTTCTACAAGAAGGGCAAGGACGGCCTGCTCACGCTCGATCCGAAGAGCGGTGAATACCGGCCGAACGGCGGCAACGAGGAGATCAAGAAGGCGACCAAATCGATCGGCAAGATCGAAGACATCGGCAAACGCCTGCAAGCGTTGATCGCGGCGCCCGGGATCGTCGGCGAATTCGCGTGGACGGTGCTGTCGCGCTCGCTCGCATATGCCGCGCGCCGGATTCCGGAGATCGCGGATCACGATCCGATCGTGTCGATCGATAACGCGATGAAGTGGGGCTACAACTGGGACGTCGGCCCGTTCGAGACGTGGGACGCGCTCGGTGACTTCAAAGCCGTGACGGAAAAGATGAAGGCGTCGGGCGCGAAGCTGCCCGCGTGGATCGACAAGATGCTCGCCGCGAACGCGACGGGCTTCTACAAAGATGGCCAGGTGTGGGACCCGATCAAGGGTGCATACACGGCACGCGAGACCGATCCGCGCGAAGTCACGTGGGAAGTGCTGCGTAAGGGCAGCGCACCGGTGTTGAAGAACAGCGGCGCCGAAGCGTGGGACATCGGCGACGGCATCCTCGGCCTCACGTTCAAGACCAAGGCGAACTCGATCGATGCCGACGTGATCAAGATGATCCACGAAGCGGTCGATCGCGCCGAGCGCGACTTCCGCGGCATGGTGATCTGGAACCAAGGTGAGTTCTTTTGCGTCGGCGCGAACCTGTTCGCGGTGCTGATGGGCGCGAAGCAACAGCAGTGGGAACAGCTGCGCACCATGATCCACGGCTACCAGTACGCCACGCAGAAGATGAAGTACTCGCGCGTCCCGGTCGTGGCAGCGCCGTACAACATGACGCTCGGCGGCGGACTCGAGCTCTGCATGGGCGCCTCGGCGGTGCAGGCCGCGGCGGAGACCTACGCCGGTCTCGTCGAAGTTGGCGTGGGCCTGATCCCCGGTGGCGCTGGCACGATGAACATGTTGTGGCGCGCGTTGTCGGAAGTTCCGGAAGGAACGGACATCGACGTCTACGCGTTCGTGACCCAGACGTTCAAGAACATCGCTCTCGCGAAGGTCGCCACGTCGGCCGAGGAAGCGAAGGCGAACCGGTTCTTCCGCGCTACGGATGGCGTGTCGTTCGATCGCTCGCGCCAGCTGTGGGAAGCGAAGCAGAAGACGATCGGTCTCGCGCTGTCGGGCTATCACCCGCCCACGCCGCGCGCGTACAAGCTGCCGGGCGAGAATGGCATCGCCACGCTGCAGATGCTCGTCAACACGCTGCACGCGGGCAAATACGCGAGCGAGCACGACGTGAAGATCTCGATGAAGCTCGCGAACGTGCTGTGCGGCGGCGTCGATGGTCACGTCGCGCCGAACACCGAAGACAAGATGCTCGAGCTCGAGCGCGAAGCGTTCCTGTCGTTGTGCGGTGAGCCGCTCAGCCAGGCCCGCATGCAAGCGATGCTCGAAACCCAGAAGCCCCTCAGGAACTAATCCCATGGAAGATATCGTCATTGCAGAAGCTGTTCGCTCCGCCGTCGGTCGCGCCCACAAGGGCTCGCTCGCGACGAAGCGCCCCGACGAGCTGGCCACGGATGTGATCCGCGGGCTGCTAAAGCGCGTCCCCCAATTCAAAGGCAAGATCGACGACGTGATCCTCGGCTGCGCGATGCCGGAAGGCGAGCAAGGCCTGAACGTCGCTCGGTTGATCGCGTTGAACGCAGACCTCGGCATCGAATGCCCGGGCCAGACGATCAACCGGTTCTGCTCGAGCGGTCTGCAAGCGATCGCTACGGCGGCCGGTGCGATCGCGATCGGTAGCGCGGATGTCGTGCTCGCCGGTGGCGTCGAATCGATGACCTACGTGCCGATGACCGGCTTCCATCTCTCAGCATCGCCGGAGTTGATGGAGCACCTGCCGGGCGCGAACACGCCGATGGGTATCACGGCGGAGAACGTCGCGAACCGGTTCGGAATCACGCGTCAGATGCAGGACGAGTTCGCGGTGAAGTCGCAGCAGAAAGCCGCGGCGGCGCAAGCGAAGGGCGCGTTCAAGGACGAGATTGTGCCGGTCCGGACGATCACGTTCAAAGACGGCAAGCGGGTGTACGGCGAGTTTTCCGTCGACGAAATGGTTCGCGCGGACACCACGATCGAAGGTCTCGGCAAGTTGCCGCCGGCGTTCGCGCAAGGTGGCAGCGTCACGGCGGGTAATGCGTCGCCGCTGTCGGATGGCGCGGCCGCGTGCATCGTGACCAAGCCGGGCATGTGCGAACAGCTCGGCGTGAAGCCGCTCGCGCTGTTCCGCGGCTTCGCGGTCGCGGGCGTCGATCCGGAGATCATGGGCATCGGCCCGGTGCCGGCGGTGCGCAAGCTGCTCGCGAAGCATCACCTGAAGATCGAGGACATCGAGCTGTTCGAGCTCAACGAAGCGTTCGCCTCGCAGTCGGTGTATTGCGTGAAGGAGCTCGGGATCGATCCGGCGCGCGTGAACGTCAACGGCGGCGCGATCGCGCTCGGCCACCCGCTCGGCTGCACCGGCGCCAAGCTCACGGCGAGTGCGCTGTACGAGCTGAAGCGGCGCGGCGGTCGCTATGCGGTCGTCACGATGTGCATCGGCGGCGGCCAGGGCGCGGCTGGTTTGTTCGAGAACCTGTCGTAATGCGTTGGCTCGCCGTCGCGCTCGCGTTGTGTGCCTGCAAGGGCAAGCCGACGCATCGGCCTCCACCGAAAGACATCGGTGGGGTGCCGGTGGTGGTGGCTCCGGGCAGCGCTGGATCCGGATCTGGATCGGGCGCGGGAACCGGTAGTGCGCCGGATATCGAGATTCCGACGGGAACCGGTAAGCCACCGCTCGCGACGACGGAGCCGATTCCGCAAGCGAAGTACGTGGACCTCGCGCGGATCGCGTATCGCGGATTTCAAAACGTGCCGCACGCGGCTGGCCCTCGCGGGATGGAGATCGCCTACGTCACCGAGGACAAACCTCGGATCGAAGCGGTGATCACGATCGCGCCGTGCGCCAGCATGTCGGCACTCGGCGACTGCACGCCGATGAAGCTCGACGCGTGGAAAGCCAAGGAAGAGGATCTGAAGAAGATCATCCCCAAGGAGCTGCGCGTCGCATCGGATCTGAAGTGGGAGATGGGGACCGTGAAGGTCCACGACACCGACGTGATCTACACGTTCCAACTCGGTGTCACGCAAGGTGTCGTTCCGTCGGGCAGCAACGCCGGACGCAAGTACACCGCGACCACGTACGCGTACGCCGTGTACTTCAACGACGGACACAATCAGATCCGCGTGATCGCCGAATACAAAGACAGCGTGACCACACTCAAAGAAATGACCGACGCGGTTCCGCGCGAAGATCTCGAGCACGTGGCGCAGGGCTTCTACGACGCCACGACGCAGATCTGGTGATTAGCGCTTGATGTCGATCTTGCGCGGCTTCGCCTCGGCCTTTTTCGGGATCGAGAGCGTTAGCACGCCGTTCTGGAGCTGCGCATCGATGCGCTCGCCATCGGCGGTCTCCGGCAGCGCGAAGCTCCGCGTGAACGAGCCGAACTGACGCTCGTAGAGCGCGAACGTTTCGCCATCCTTGCGCTCCTCGGAATCGCGATGACCCGCGACCGAGAGCACGCCGTGGTGGACGTTGATATCGAGGTGTTTCTCGTCGACGCCGGGCAGGTCCGCTTTGATCACGAACGAGTCGGTGGTTTCCTTGACCTCGAACTGCGGCGCGAACGCGGTCGGCTGGCGGCCGCCGAAGAACGGGTCCCAACCGAGGAGCTCGCGGGCGAGCGAGTACGGGTCACGAGCGAGCTTGGTGTTATTCGTAGAGCGAAGAGCGACGGACATTTTCGGTTTCTCCTGTAGAGGGAGTTGGTGTGAAAGACACCCTCTTCATAAGCACCGATATCGCTCGCGCAACGGGTTGACGAGCTAGGGCGCGATGCTTAGGCGCACGAACACCCGCGGTTTTCCGTCGGAGCCGGCGATAAATCCCGCCGCACCTAAACCGTTGGCTGACTCCCACAGTCCGACCTGGCAGGTCACTTCGTCGCCGGCAAAGCTCGGCTTGCGATAGGCGATGTCGACGGCGCGCGTGCGGAGCTTGCCCGTCTTACCGGCGGCAGCGAGCTTGCGATTGACCGCGTCGCCGAAGATCCGGATGTAGACGAGCGAGTTGACGTGCTGGTTCGAGTCCGTCTGATCGAGCGTGAAGTTGTACGGAATGTCCGGCGAGGGCGGCACGATCCACTGTGCACCTTCGGGTGGCTCGCCGGCCGTCGACGGCGCGGGTGGCGTATGGCGCTCCTCGGGAATGGCGGGATAGCCCTCGACATCGAGCCGCGTGACCTTACGTTGATCGGGCGGTGCCATCAGGCGCGTGAACGTTTGCTCGGCGAAGATCCGGCCGGCGAGCGTCAACGGGCCGGGCTTGCTGCCGGGTGCGATCCGGCCGGCGGCGCCGCGAACCTCGGCCCAACAGTTGAGGAAGATCCGCGAGACCTCTCCATCGGGGTTTCGGTCGTGCGCGAGGACGAACCCCGCATGGACCTCCGTCGGGCGATTCACGTGGATCGCCTGATCCTCGGAGATCATGACCATGCGCGTGAGTACCGGGATGATGCCGGCGCGGAGGCTGTTGCGGGCACCGGCATGCTCGGTGAGGCGCTCGCGCCAGAGGCCGCTCATCGCCGGCGAGAGTGCGATCGGAATGATCCGGCCGTCCTGGGTCAGGTCTTCGTAGCGGAGGTGACCGGTCGTGGTCACGTCTTGCCCTTCGGGAAACAGGGGCATCGCGGGGCTCGGGAACATCGCGCCGAGTATATTCGCCGTCTCGATGATTCGTTTGCCCATCGACGACGTCCTGCACCAGATCGTCGAGGCCGTGCGCACGACGCGGACCTGCGTGCTGGTCGCGCCGCCCGGTGCCGGCAAGACGACGCGCGTCCCGGTCGCATTGTTGGAAGTTTGTAACGGCGCGATCGTGGTGTTGCAGCCGCGCAGGTTGGCGGCGCGATTGGCGGCGACGCGGATCGCGCAGGAACGAGGAAGCGAGCTCGGCGGTGAGGTCGGGTATCAGGTGCGATTCGATCGCAAGGTCTCCGCGGCGACACGGATCGAGCTCGTCACCGAAGGCGTGCTGACGCGACGGCTGTTGAACGATCCGCAGCTAAAGGGTGTGGGCTGCGTCGTGATCGACGAGTTTCACGAGCGCCATCTGGATGGCGACTTGGCGCTCGCGATGGTGGCGCGGTTGCGGCAGACCCGGCCCGAGCTCGCGCTCGTCGTGATGTCGGCGACGTTGGATGCCGAGCCGGTCGCGCAGTTCTTGAACGCGCCGATCGTGCGCAGTGAAGGCCGCACGTTTCCGCTGACGATCGAATACGCGGACGGTGTCGACGATCGGCAGCTCGGCAAGCAGGTGTCGGCGGCGGTGCGGCGCGTCGCGCAGCAGGGGCTCGATGGTGACGTGCTCGTGTTCCTGCCCGGCACGGGCGAGATCCGGCGCTGCGCCGAAGACCTGGAAGATGCGGCGCGCACGTTCGATCTCGCGGTGATGCCGTTGCACGGCGAGCTGTCCGCCGACGAGCAAGATGCGGCGGTGCGGCCGGCGAGCCGCCGGAAAGTGATCTTGGCGACGAACGTGGCGGAGACGTCGGTGACGATCGACGGCGTGACGGCGGTGATCGATAGCGGGCTCGCGCGGGTCGCGAAGTTCTCGCCGTGGTCGGGGATTCCCTCGCTCGAGATCTCGCCGATCAGTCGCGCGAGCGCGGCGCAGCGTGCGGGACGTGCGGGACGAACGCGGCCGGGTCGCGTGATCCGGCTGTACACGAAGCACGATCACGATACGCGGCGTGCGTTCGATGCGCCGGAGGTGTCGCGATCGGATCTCGCGGGGGTCGCGTTGGAATTGCACGGCGCGGGGATCGATCCGGCGGGATTGACCTGGTTCGAAGCGCCACCGCAAGCCGCGATCGATGCCGCGAGTACGGTGCTGAAGAGGCTGGGCGCCGTCGACGGTGCGATCACCAAGTTGGGCCGGGCGATGTTGCGGTTCCCGGTCCATCCTCGCGTCGCGCGCATGTTGTGCGAGTGCGAAGCGCGTGGCGTGGCGAAGGAAGGCGCGGTGATCGCGGGTTTGCTCGGCGTGCGCGAGCTGCGGGTGTCACGCCGCGGGCCCGGTGCGCAGGCGCAACTCAGCTCGCCATCGGATCTGATCGACGACCTCGATGCGTTCCTCGATGCCCAGCCGCTCCGCGCGGATCGCTTGCGACGCGATGGGCTCGATGTCGCGACCGCGTTCGGCGTCGATCGCGCGGCAAAGCAACTCGATCGCCTCGTCGATAAATCGGTGCGGCCGCCCGGCGACGATGCTGCGGTCGATCGCGAGCTGATGATCGCGATCCTCACGGCGTATCCGGATCGCGTGGGCAAGCGGCGCGCGCCGAAGTCGCCGGAGATCGTGTTCGCCGCCGGTGGCAGTGGCGTGCTCGCACCGAGCTCGGCGGTCCTAGAGCCGGAATTAGTCGTCGCCGTCGATGTCGCGGACACCGGGACCAAGGCGCGGGCGCAGATCCGCCGCGCGAGTGCGGTCGATGCGAGCTGGCTATTGGATCTCTATCTCGACCGCGTCGAAGAGCGTGACGAGCTCGTATGGAATGCCGAGCGCCAACGGGTCGAGCGCGTCCAGCAGATGACGTACGACGGCCTCGCGATCGACGAGCAACGCGATGTCGAAGGTGCGCGGCGCGCGGGTCCCGCGGCAGCGGCATTGCTCGCGAAGCAGGCCGTCGCTGCGGGGATCGAGCGCTTCGTCGATCGCGATGCACTGAATGATTGGAAGGCGCGGATCGCGTTCGTCGCGAAGGCGGTGCCCGAGAGTGGGATCACGCCGTTGTCCGACGAAGAAGTGATCGCGACGGCGGCCGATGGCTGCATCTCGTTTGCGGAATTGCGCGAGGCAAACCTCTTGGCGTTGTTGGACGCCGGTCTCGGCGACAAGAAGAAGCTCGTCGATCGGTTCGCGCCGACCCATCTCGGCCTGCCCCGGCGCGGGCGCGTTCAGATCCACTACGAGCTCGATCAACCGCCGTGGCTCGCGTCACGGATGCAGGACTTCTTCGGGCTCGCGCGTGCGCCGTCGGTCGCGGATGGCCGCGTGCCGCTCGTGTTGCACTTGCTCGCGCCGAATCAACGGCCGGTGCAGGTGACGACCGACCTGCCCGGCTTTTGGATCAAGCACTATCCGGCGCTGCGCAAACAGCTGATGCGGCGCTATCCACGGCATCAGTGGCCGGAAGATCCGACGCAGTTGATCAAAGAGGACTAGAGCCGAAGTATTGCGGCGGGCGGCGCGCCTTCGTCGCCTGCTCGAACGCGTACGCATAGCCGAGCAACTTGCCCTCGGTGTACGGCGCACCGATGAACGACATCCCGATCGGCAACGAGTGATAGAACCCGGCTGGCACGGTGACGTGGGGATAGCCGGCAATCGCGGGCAACTGCGGCGAGTTCGGACCCGGCGTCAGCGCATCACCGCCGATCATGTCGGTCAGCCACGCGAGCCCGCCCGTTCCGACGACGATCGCGTCGAGATGATCCTTTTGCATTGCCGCGTCGATCAGATCGCGCGACATCGCGAGGCATTGCGCGCGCGCCTTGTCGTAACCGGCATCGCGCAGGCCCGGATGCTGTTGCGCGGCTTCGAAGTATTCGTGGCCGTACCAGCGCAGCTCCTCGGGATGCAGATAATCGAACGCGATCAGATCGAGCATCGAGCGCAACTTCGGATCGCCGCGGCGCGCGAGATACGCCTCCATCGCCGGCTTCATCTCGCACGCGAACACGAGCAGCTCCATGCCTCCAAGCTGCGGATTGATCTCGAGCGCGATGTTGTCGACGACGACCGCACCCAACTCAGCGAGTTTCGCGATCACACCGGTCATCACCGAATCGATCGTGCGCGAGATCCCGAACCAACCTTTGCGTGGAATCCCGACGCGCGCGCCAGCAAGCGCTTTCGGATCGAGGTGGCGCAGATAGTCGTCGACGTGCGCGCTCGCGGTCGCCGGATCGTCCGGATCCGAGCCCGCGATCGCGCCGAGCAATGCCGCGACATCGGCCACGCACCGCCCCATCGGACCGACCGTGTCCTGGCTCGACGAGATCGGAATCACGCCCGTGCGACTGACGAGGCCGACGGTCGGCTTCAAACCGACGAGCGAACAGATACTCGCCGGCGACGTGATCGAGCCATCGGTCTCGCTTCCGAGCGCGGCCGCGCACAAGCTCGCCGCCGTCGCCGATGCGGAACCACTACTCGAGCCACTGCAGTTGCGATCGAGCGCGTACGGATTGCGCGTGATCCCGCCGCGGGCGCTCCACCCGCTGATCGAGCCGAGGCCGCGCAGGTTCGCCCACTCCGACAGATTCGCTTTGCCGAGGACGATGCCACCGGCCGCGCGCAGCTTCGCGATCAACGGCGCGTCGCGTGGCGCGGGTGCTTCGAACGCGAGCGAGCCCGCGGTCGTGCGTGTCTTGCCCGCGGTATCGATGTTGTCTTTGACGAGGATCGGCATCCCGTGCAACGGCCCGCGCTTCGTCTTCTCGGCATCGAGCTGTGCCGCGATCGTGCGCGCATCGGGATCGATCTCGATCACGGCGTTTAACTGCGACAGCGCCGCGATCCGCTGCGTGTACATGTCGACGAGCTGGACCGCGGTGTAGCGCTTGCCCAGCTCGAACAGAGGCAGATCGACGAGCTCGTCGTGCGGGATGTTCGCGATCGCCGGCACACCGGTCGTCGTCGGTGGCGCCAACGGCCAGGCCGGCGGTGGGGTAAACGGCGCCGCCGGTTCGCCATCCCCGTCCGTCTTGCGATGGCACGCCGCGAGTGCCGCCGATGCTACGCCCGCGCGAAACAGCGACCTGCGATCGATGTCCATCCCGCGAGGATAGGCCTAGAACAGCTTTTGCTGCACGAGCACGACCAGCAACAGTGCGATGCCCCAGACGACAAACGCGCCCATGAACCACGCGAGCTGGAGCCAGCTGATCGCGCCGCGTCGCCACCACGAGCCCTCGCCCTCGACGTGCCACCCGGACCGACCCTGATACGTGATCGTGACGTTGTAACGTCGCTCGCACCACGCGCGAAACCGCTTCTCGCCGCGCATTGCGACCCACCACCAGAACGCGAGGTTTGCGACCGCGGCGACGAGCGACAGAATGATTTGCGCGACCGACAGGTGACTAGCGTATCAGGTCAGCGATCCCAGCCCGGAGCAACATCACCCAGCAGGTGGATCTCTTCTTTGATGGGCTTCGGCGGAACCACCGAGCGCGGCGCCTTCGGAGGCGGCTCCTGCTGCGTGCTCGCAACTACGTGCGAACGCGCCCCTTCATTCGCCGGCGCGATTTCGACGCTATCGATCGCATCGAGCTCGATCCGATTGTGGCGCTGCACCATCACGCCGACACCCGTGCCGAGCAACGCGAGCGATGCGACCGCGACGACCTTCAGCTTGCGCGCCGCGATCAGGCCCTGGCGGCAATCGGCCGTCATGATCCGGCCATCGTGGCGCTGGAAGTACTTCACGCACAGCTTGCCGTTCTTCTCGACGATCAATGCTTCGGCCTGCTCGCGCGTCATCTCCGACAGGTCGAACACCTGCTTGTCGCACGTGTGGCAATGCCGCGAGCGATCGTCGCCGATCATGTCCGCCCAGTCCGCGCGACACGGCGACGCGATCTTGATGTTGTCGAGGATCGGCAGCTTCGCGCGCGCCAGCAACTTCGTTGCGTGCTCGAGCTCTTTCGTCTTGGCTGCCAGCTCGTTCGACAACACGTCGTGGCGTGCATCGAGCGCGTCGATGTCACTGCGATAACTCATTCGTCGGTCTCCACCAGGCTGTCGTGATGCAACGCCACCACGCCCATCGTGTGCATCATCGGCTCGTCGACAACCTTGATTTGCTCGACGACCGGCGGCGGCGGCGGTGGCGCTTCTTGATGCGAGCTCGCTTGGACGTGGGAGCGCGCGACTTCCGTCGCCGGTGCGACCTCGACCGAATCGATCGCATCGAGCTCGACCCGATTGTGCCGTTGCACCGCCACGCCCACCCCCGTGCCGAGTAATGCGAGCGACGCGACCGCGACGACCTTGAGCTTGCGTGCCGCGATCAACCCCTGACGACAATCCGAGGTCATCACGCGACCATCACGCCGCTGGTAGTACTTCGCGCACAGCTGGCCGTTCTTCGCGATGATCAGCGCTTCCGCTTGTTCGCGCGTCATCGCCGACAAGTCGAACACCTGCTTGTCGCACTTGTGGCAGTGACGCACGCGATCGTCGCCGACCATGTCCGCCCACTCCGCGCGGCACGGCGACGCGATCTTGATGTTGTCGAGGATCGGCAGCTTTGCACGCCGCTTGGCATCCTCGAGCAACTTGGTCGCCTGCTCGAGCTCCAACGTTTTCTGCGAGAGCTCGTTCGACAACACGTCGTGGCGCGCGTCGAGCGCATCGATGTCGGAGAGCCGCCGCCGACCGCGATGATGGGTGGCAGCGCCGCGGAGCCCGCGCCTCATCACGAAGTGAAGGGCAAGTTGGATCTCCGCTCGCGCCTACGAAACGCAGCAGGGCCGGAAGGCGCACAAGTGAGCTACCGCAGCGGGCTGGATCGCGACCGCACCACCGAGGGCCTCGACGCGATGACACATCTTCTCTTCACGACGCGACAGCGCCCACGACAGCGTCACACCGCCCGACAGCAACGCGAGCGCACCGGCCGCGATCACGCGACGCTTGCGTGCGCGCGACTTACCGATCGTGCAATCTGCGAGCAGGATCGTGCCGTCGTAACGTTGGAAGTAGCGCACGCACAGGTTACCGGCCTTCTCGACGACCAACGCCTGCGCTTCCTCGCGCGTCATCTGCGAGATGTTGAAGACGTCCTTCTTGCAATCGCCGCAGTGGCGCACGCGCTCGTCACCGACCATCTGATTCCAGTCCGCACGACACGGCGATGCGACGCGAATGTTGTCGAGCACCGGCAACTTCGCCCTCGCCTTCGCCTCGTGCAGCATGCGCGCGGCCTCGTCGCGCTCCTGCGTCTTCGCCGCGACTTCTTGCTCGAGAACAGCGGTTCGGGCGGCCAGCGCCTCGACGTCGTTGCGATACGTCATTGGCTTAAAGACGCACGACAACCGCTACGGTTTCATTCATCGTAACTATTTGGAACCGGGCTGGTTTTCGACCATCCGCCGGCCATCCAACGTGAGTCGCCAGCGCACCCCGCGCCGGGTCAGCTCGGCCGTGTAGACCGAGTCGATATAGAGGTAGCGCGCCACTCCCGCGGCGAGCGCACAACTCACGAGCAGCGGCAGGATCAATTGATAGTCGCCCGAGAGCTCGCACGCGAGTAACGCCGACATCAGCGGGGCGTGGGTCGTGGCCGCGAGTGCGCACGCGAGGCCGACCATCGCGTAGGTGCCGGGCGAAGCGATTGCATCGCCGAACAACGCGTGTGCTCCTGCCGCGAACACGAACCCGAGACACGCGCCGAGGAGCAGCGTCGGCGTGAACACACCACCGGGATTGCCGGAGCCGACCGAGCTCGCCGTCGCGATCGGCTTCAACACCAGCAACCACACGACCGCAGTCAGCGCGAGATGGCCATCGAGGATCGCGGTGACTTCTTCGAAGCCGTTGCCCGCGACGCTCGGCATCACGCACAAGAACACGCCACATAACGCGCCGCCGATCGCGGGACGCGCGGGCAGCGGGACAAGCTTCCACCACGGTTCGATCCGCGAGAGCAGGCGCAGGAAGAACACGCCGAGCGGTGCGCATGCGATGCCGAGCAGTGCGTACGCGATCAGTTCGACCGGATCGACGAACGTGAACGTCCGCGTCGTGTAGATCGGTGCGCCACCGACGAAGATGTGCACGACCACTGTCGCGATCACGGCGGCGACCATCACCGGCACCGCGGCTTCCAACACGACGACACCGGTCACGACCTCCAGCACGAACAACGTTGCCGCGATCGGCGCGTTGTACGCGGCCGCGAAACCCGCCGCGACACCGGCCGCGAGGATCATCGAGGCCTGCGAATCGTCGAGGCGCATCCATCGCCGCGCACCTTCGCCAGCTGCGGCACCGAATTGGATCAGCGGTCCCTCGCGACCGAGCGAGTTGCCCGTGGCGATCGATAACCACGACGCGACCGCCTGCCCGGCACTTCGCAACAGCGGCACGCGCGCACGATTCAACACGATCGCTTCCATCACGAAGCCGACGCCACTCGTGCCGCGCAGCTTGCTACTCCACAACGCGATCACGCCCGCCCCCAAACCACCGGCGGCCGGCACGAGCACGCGGGCCCACATCGGCAGGCCTTCGATCATCGTCACGACGTTGCCGTGCGTGACCTGCGAGAGCGTCCACCGAAACACGATCGCGAACAGCGCCGCGACGATCGCGACGACCACGACCGCCAGCGCGAGCTTCGCCGTGCGGATCACGGGACTTTGGGCTTGGAACCGCGTCCAGACGGAACCGACGCGACCGGCCAGAGCAGGTGATACAGGCGCAGGCTGATCAACAGCAGCGCGTACTCCTGCAAGTCACCGCCCGAATCGCGCAGCACGGAGAAATTGAAATCGACGAGCGCGAGCGCATCGCTGAGCAGTGCGATCAGCTGATCGATCGATGGCGGCGCACTCGCCTTATCGAATGCCCACGACGACAACTTCGCGCGCAGCGCTTCGAACGTTGGCTTGATCCGGACGTGCAACGCGGCGATCCGATTCGGCCGCATCCAGTTGAGGATCATCCCGGACAACGCGCGGCAATCGCCGGCCATCGCTTCGGCGCCCATCGCGGGCTCGACGAGGCCGATCATTGCCGGCACCACGCCGCGCGTTTCGACGACGCCCTTGAACAACAGCGCGCCGGGCGAGATGTTGTTGTGGGCCATGCCGTGCTCGTGCAGCGCGGCGACTTGCCGGATCACGAGGAAGCCCAACGCCAGCGCGCCGTCGATGTGAAGATCGGCGTCGTTGATCCGATCGCCGAACCGCGGATCGTCGACGTACTCGCTGAACAACAGCAAGGTCGACGTGTTCGCGTCGTAGATCACCTTGTGCAGCGACGTGAGCAGGCCCTGCCGCACGCGCTTGAGGATCGGCCAGAAGTAACGCTGCCAGCTCTCGACGAACGCGCGCGGATCCGAGACTCGCGTCAGATCGATCACGGTGACGAGCTTCGGGAAGATGTTCGCGTCGGGGAATCCGCCGGACTGGACGAGATCCTGACGCGGCGTTGCGAGGAAGATCGGATGGCCACGCACGCGACCGAGCGCGCGCTCGACGTTGTAGCCCCACTCCCACACCGCGGCTTCCGCCGCCTTGACCATGTCCGACGTGATCGACGGATCACTCGTGGTCGCCGCGACCGACTCGACGGCTTTCGCGCGCTCTTCGTTCGCGGACGTCGGCATCCGGCGCTTCGATTCGCGCTTCGTTTCATCCGGCAGCTCGCGCAGCATGTTGCGGAGCTCTTGCACGACCGCCGTCACGGATGGGTAGCGCTGGACCGGATCGCGCTCGAGGCAGCCCTCGATGATCCCACGCAGTGCCTGCGGAACGGTGTCCGGATAGAACACCTTGCTGCGCCCACCGACGACGACGCCCTCCGCGATCCGGATCAGCAGCGCCCACATATCGTCGGCCTGGCCGTACAGGAGTTGTTCGGTGAACAGGCCGTGTAGCGCGCCGCCGATCGCGTAGATGTCGAGCGACGTGTTGATGCCGGTGTCCATCAACGCCTGATCGATCGTCTCGGGCGCGACCGACCAACCCGGCGAGCCGAAGATCCGGCCCTTGTAGTACGTGCGATAAGTCTGATTGACGACGTCGTCGAGCGACATCGCGAGATCGAAGTCGAACAGGTAGGCGACGTTCGCGCCGTCGTCGACGAGGATGTTGCGCAGCGTGAAGTCGCGATGGATCAGGCGCGCGGCGTGGAGCGTGGACAACCCGTCGAGCGCTTGCACGAGCAGCTTCGTTCGCGCGCGCGGCGTGAGGTTGTGCTTCGCGATCGCCTCGAGGAGCGTCATGCCCATGCGCGGCGTCACGAACAAGTAGTTGTCCGCGATCGGCGCCGATACGTACGTCGGCAGAATGTTCGGATGCTCGAGCGCGGCGATGCGCGCCATCGCGGCGAGGTTGTTGTGGTGATCGCGGCGCGTCACCTCGTCGGTGCGCAACTGATGCAGGTAGCTCGAGTGGAACACCTTGCCGACGACCGCTTCGACGACATGCGTCTCGTCGTCGCGTCGCTGCAGCTCGTAGACGGTACCCATCCCGCCGTTCGAGATATGAGTCCCACTCGTTCGATACAAAAAGTGGTTGTACCGAAACACGACCCCATCTCTCGCGAGGTCGTCCGAGCGGAGCGTGCCGATCGACGTGGTTTCGTCCCAGAGATCGGCCACGGAAGGGCCCTACTTTACGCCCCTGTCACGTGGTGGGGCAACGTTATAACCCTCTGATTTCGCTCATATGTGTCGTGTTGTCGCACGGCGAGGGAATCCTCGTGTTCCAAGCATCAAATGTGGTACCCAACACCGGGTTTCAGGCGCTCCCCATGCTCGAACATCGCGTAGCCAAGCTCGCCGCCTGCGCGGCCTTTTTGCTGCTGATCATCGGCGGCATGGTCAATGCGACGGGTAGCTCCCTCGCATGTCCCGAAGCGTTCGTCGTTTGCCACAAGTCGATCCTCCCGCACATGACGGGCGGCGTCTTGTACGAGCACGGCCACCGGCTCGCAGCGATGACGGTCGGTTGCCTCCAGATCCTTCTGACGCTGCTGATCCAGTTTCGGCGGCCGGAGCTGCGCAAGCTCGGCTGGACGCTGCTCGGCATGGTGATCGCGCAAGGCCTGTTCGGCGCGACCACGGTCTACTTCAAGCTCGTGTGGTTCGTGTCGACCGGGCACCTGCTCCTCGGCATGAGCTACTTCGCCACGCTCGTTTACACGGTGTTCCGCACGCGGCCCGCGCCGTCGGCGATGGAGTTGTCGCGGCACGAGAAGCTTCGCGACGAGCTCGGTGCCACGCGTAAATGGATCGCGATCGCGTGCTGCGCCGGTGTTCGTGCAGTTGTTGTTGGGCGCGTTGGTTCGCCACTTCGGCGCCACGCTCGCGTGCATCGGCATGCCGGCATGCACGGCCACGGGGGACTTCATTCCGTCGGGCGTGGGCCAGACCGTGCACATGATCCACCGCACGTTCGGTTGCGTGGTGGCGATCATCACCACGATCGCGGCGATCAAGGTCTATCGCGCGGCTCCGTCGTGGCGAGAGCTACGGACGCTATGCATCATCGCGCCGCTCCTGGTCGCGTTGCAGATCACGCTCGGCGTGCTGGTCGTGTTGTCGCTGCGCGCGGTGCCGCTCGCGGTCGGTCACTTCGCCGGCGCCGCGAGCCTGTGGGCGCTGTGGATGTCGGCGTGGTTGATGACGGCGCGCCGGCAAAAGGCCGTGGGGAATATGTCGGCCGAGGCGGTCGCCCTGTGACCACCCAGGTGTTGCGCGCGAAGGCGACGGATCTCGTCGCGCTCGTCAAGCCGAACATCATGGTGATGGCGCTGCTCACGGCCGCGGGTGCGATGTCGCTCGCGCCGGGTGTCGTCGCGTTGTCGACGGCGCTCGTGTTACTGGCGGGCACGGGCTTGATCGTCGGCGCGGCGAACACGCTCAACATGTGGCTCGAGCGCGACGTCGATTGCCTGATGTCGCGCACGAAGAATCGTCCGCTTCCCGGACAACGCCTCGCGCCGGCCACGGCGTTGGTGTTCGGTGCGATCTTGGGCGTCGCGGCGATTCCCACGCTGCTCGTCGCGGGTGTGATTCCGGCGGCGCTCGGCCTGCTCGCTTTGATCCTCTACGTCGGTGTCTACACGCCGATGAAGCAGCGCTCGATCTGGTCGACCTGGGTCGGCGCGGTGCCGGGTGCGATGCCCGCGTTGATGGGCTGGACCGCGGCGACCGGTCGGATCGATGCGCCGGGCCTCGCGGTGTTCGGCGTGTTGTTCTTCTGGCAAATCCCGCATACCCACGCGATCGGCATCTATCGCCAGCGCGAGTATGCGGCGGCCGGCATGAAGACGATGTCCGGCACGCGCGGCCCGTTTGCGGCGCGGCTCGCGATCATCGCGTACCTGTTCGTCCAGGTCATGGTCAGCATGATGCCGGCGCTCCTCGGCGTCGCGGGTACGATGTACCTCGTCACCGCGATCGTGCTCGGCGGGTTCGTGTTGGTGCAAGCGCTCGTCGGGGATGGCTCGCCGAAGTGGGCGCGCAACGTGTTCCTCGCGTCGATCGTGTATCTGCCGATCTTGTTCTCGATGATGGTCGTGTCGGGGCGCGCATGACGTTCCACGTCCAAGAGATCCATCCCGCGATCAACGCGCTGTTGAACCTGACGTGTTTCGTATTCCTCGTGCTGGGACGCGTCGCGATCGCACGCGGCGATCAAGACCTGCACAAGAAGCGGATGCTCACCGCGTTCACGGTGTCGACGATCTTCTTGGTCTCGTACATCATCCGGTTCGCGACGACGGGCGTGCACAAGTATCCTGGCGACGGCATCGACAAGACCATCTACCTGATCCTGTTGTTCTCGCACATGGCGCTCGCCGTGGTGCTCGTTCCGTTCGTGATCGGCGCACTACGTCGCGCACTCAAAGGCGACATCGTCGGTCACAAGAAGATCGTGCAGATCACGTGGCCGATGTGGGCGTACGTCTCGGTCACCGGCGTGATCGTGTACTTGATGCTGTATCACCTCGCGCCGGTCCTGCACCCGTAGCTACTTCTTCGCGCCGAACGTGCAGCTGAACTTGTCGGCGCCGGCGGCCGACTTGACCGTGCACGTCACGGACGTGTCGACCGTGTGCTGCGACATGTGATCGTCGGCCTTCGCGCCGGCGGCCTCGAGCGCATCTTGGAGCAAGTACGCGACGCCGTCTTTGATCTCGCGACCGTCGACCGTGCAGTGGTAGTCGCCGAGATCCTCGTCTTCGCCGGCCGTCGTCGACGTGCAGTGAGCGGAGGTGGCCTTGAACGTCCGCACGCCCTTGCCTGCGGTTGCCTTCACGCCGGCGAACTTCAGCGCGCGGGATAGATTCGCGGCCTTGTCGGCGGTGATGGTGTCGGCGGAGACGTTAGCGACCAGTGCGAACAGAGTCAGTGCGACGATCTTCATCGCGGGCAGTATGACCCAACCAGCGCCGCATCAGCTCCAGGCGGGCAGATTCCCGCGCTTCTTCCCACGTCACCGGTAGCTCGTTCGGATCGATCGGTTCCCACACGCGAGCAGGTATTCCAAGCGCCGTGCCCGATCCCGCGCGAGTGGATCTACGTGGTTGGAGCGCAGCGTCATGACCACTGCCCACGCGCGTGTTCAAAGTGGATGGACGGTAAACGTCGACGCGCCGTCGAACGACACGTCATCGGCGGGCGCCGTGCCCGAGGCCGTGCTGTCGACGGTGCCGCCGGCATCGATGTACGGCTTCAGGTTCACGTCATCGAGCTCGAAGTCGATCGTCTGCACCGCGCCGGGATGATCGGCGTGCGCGATCTCGACCTTCGGCAAGTTCGTGCTCGAGACGAACAGCTGGACCGAATCGACGAACGAGAAGTCATCGGTGTCGCCCGATGGCTCGTCCGTTTTGGTGATCGAGATCGATAGCGACTTCAACGTGACGCTATCGATCGGCCCGGTATCCATCGCTTTGATCTTTTGCGAGATGTCGAGATCGAGCTGGAGCGGGAACAGCGTCGCGAGTGGACCCGGCAACGGCGAGCCCTGGACCTGTTGCTCGACGATCGGCTGATCGACATCGAAGTCCGCGATGCCGCAGTTCGCGAGGAGAACGAAAGCTAAATACTTCAACTTCATCCTCCCATGATAGCCACGCGGGCCGAGCGTGCCGGCTAGGTCAACGTGAGGCTGCGCGCTCGACGGCGAGGCCCCAGCGAATCCCGCGATCACACGTGATCATCACGGGCGCGTGTAGGCGTGCGACGGCACGTGCGTAGATCGCAACACCGGCGTGGATCACATCCGCACGCTGTGCTTCTACGCCCGGCCGAGCTTTGCGCTGTGCAGTTGTTGCACTCAGTAGCTCGTCACGAAGCACCGCGACTTGTTCGGGATCGATGCGCAGGCCCGTGACCTTGTCCGGATCGTAGTGCGCGAGGCCGAGCTGGATCGCGCCCATCGTGGTCGCCGTCCCGGCGGTGCCGATCAGCGGGATGCCCGTCAGCAGCGGGATGTTCGCGAGGTTGCGATCGATGTCCGCTTCGAGCTCGCGGATCTGCTCGTGCGTCGGCGGATCGGTTTTCAGGTGGCGTTCGGTGAGGCGAACCGCGCCGATCTTCACGCTGACCGCGCTCACGACTTTCTCCCCATCGGTGACGATGAACTCGGTCGAGCCACCGCCGACATCGACGACGACATAGGGCTTGCCGGCGAGATCCGGAAACGCCTGCGCGACGGATTTGTACGCGAGCTCCGCTTCGCGCTCGCCGGCGATCGTTTCGATCTTCGCGCCGAGGATGTCTTCGGCGGGCTTCACGAACAGCGCGGCGTTCTTGGCTTCGCGCAGTGCTTGGGTCGCGATGATGTTCGGCGTGACGTGATGTTGATCGAGGACCGTACGGTATTCGCGACAGATCTCGAGCGACTTGTCGATCGATTCCTGCGCGAGGTTCCCGGATGCGTCGAGCCCTTTGCCGAGCCGCCCGAACCGACACAGATCGACGACGCGATTCAGGTTCTCGTCGACGATCAACAGCAGCAGCGTGTTCGTACCGATATCGATAACGGCCGTGTTCACAGCCCCATCCGCTTCGCCACGATCACCTTCATGATCTCGTTCGTGCCGGCGTAGATCCGCTGGACGCGCGCATCCATGAACGCTCGCGTGACCGGATACTCGAGCATGTAGCCGTAGCCGCCGAACAGCTGGAGGCATTCATCGATCACTTCTTGCGCCATGTCGGTCGTCCAGAACTTCGCGATCGAGCATTCGGTCACGAGCTCTTTGCCGGCGACATGCCCGGCAACGACCTGATCGATGTACGAGCGACCGACCTGGACCTTCGCGAGCGCTTCGACGAGCTTGAACTGCGTGTTCTGGAACTTGCTGATCGGCTTGCCGAACGCGTGACGCTCTTTGACGTATGCGACGGTGTCCTCGAGGACTTGTTCAGCCCCGGCGACCGCCGCGATCGCCACGGTCAACCGCTCCTGCTGGAGCTTCTGCATCATCATCATGAAGCCCGCGCCGGGCTGGCCGAGCATGTTCGACGCCGGCACGCGGCAGTCTTCGAAGAACAGCTCGCTGGTGTCCTGCGAGACCATGCCCATCTTGTGGAGGCGCTTGCCCTTCGTGAAGCCCTTGCGATTCGCCTCGACGACGAACAACGAAATTCCGCGATGCGCGTTCTTCGGATCCGGATCGGTCTTCGCGGCGAGCATCACGAGGTCGCATAGCTGACCGTTCGAGATGAACGTCTTCGAGCCGTTGATGATGTAGTCGTCACCGTCTTTGACGGCGGTCGTCTGGATGCCCGCGAGGTCGGAGCCCGCGCCCGGCTCGGTCATGCCGATCGCGGTGACGAGCTCGCCCGAGCAACAGCCCGGTAGCCAGCGCTGCTTTTGCTCTTCGGTGCCGAACGAGTGGAGATACGGCACGACGACATCCGAGTGCAGCGCCATCGCGAAGCCCGATTCGTAGATCCGCGCGAGCTCTTCGATCACGACCGTCGACGCGATGAAGTCCGATCCGGCACCGCCGTACTTCTCTTCGATCCAGGGGCACAGGAAGCCCTGCGCGCCGGCCTTGCGCCACACCTCGCGATCGACCTGGCCCTGATCGCGCCACTTCTGCTGGTGCGGAATGATCTCGCGTTCGGCGAACTGCCGAAACGCTTTGCGAAAGGCCTGGTGCTCCTCGTTGAACAGCGTGCGCTCCATGGCACGTGCTTACCACTAAACTCCTTACACCGGCGTTACGTCGAAGCCGTCATCCTCGTCGCATGGAATGGCTCTACTGCTTGTTGTTCGCGTGTGATGCAGGTGTCCCCGTCGAGAAGCCAGCGCCGCCGGATCTCGTGATCGTGCGGCTCGATGACTGGCACGACGAGGCGTCGAACATGGGTGGCATGCACTACACGTTCTCGTCGGGGACGACGCGCTATCACGGTGGCGCGCACGGGTTTCGTGGGATCGCGCACGTGTTGCCGTTGCCGATCGAAGGTGATGGCGAGCAACTCCGCGGCGCGTACTACGTGGCGAAGCTGGGACCCGTGACCAACGACGCGTGGAGCGATAATCGGACGTTTACCGCCGACGTCGTGCAGTTCTCGCGACCGATGACCGAAGCCGACGCCAAGGCGGCGCTCGCGAATCACACCGCCGAGCTGGACTACGACTTCGCGGAGCCCAGAGCTCGCCATCCCCAACAGCTGTTTTGGGACACCCACGATCGGCCAGTCACCGAATACGTCGCCGTGAAGCTCGAGCTCGAGCGCGACGAATGTACGAACCTCGGCGGCAAGCACTTCTGGTTTGGCGGCGGTGGTGCGCATTTTCACGGCGGTGGCCACGGTTACTGGACGTTCAACGACAAGCTCGCAGTCGGTCGCTATTACGTGGCCGAGGTCCGGCGGATGACCGATCCGCGCGCCGGTGATCGAAACCTATGCCTCGACTACACGCCCGCTGTGGCCGGCGAAGTCCTGTCCGTGATGCCGGCGGCGGACGAAGCCGATGCCAAGGCAAAGGTCGATGCAATTCCGAAGGCCGGGTTTCGCCCGAGCGTGCAGCTTCAGTGATATGTCGCGCACGTGGCTTGGATCGTCGAACAGGCGGGCATCACCGTCGCCGGCTTCGTGAAGGAGCGCGCGAATCTCGCATGGTCGCTGGCGAAGCGGCATGTCACGAATGGCAAGGTGTTCGTCGACGGCGTGGTGGTGACCGCGGTCGATCACCGGTTGAACGCGGGGCAATCGGTCGAGCTGAAGTTGGCGGCGCCGAAGCCGAGGGATCCCGCGCGCGAGGGCGTGTTGGTGTACGACGACGCGCATGTCGTGGTGATCGACAAGCCGGCGGGCGTGAACAGCGTGCCGTACGAGGATCGTGAAACCGGGACGGCGATGGACCTGATCCGCGGTGCGTGGCGGCGCCAGAAGAAGGATGCGAATCAGATCGCGTTGCATATCGTGCATCGGATCGATCGCGCGACGTCGGGCTTACTGGCATTCGCGAAGACGAAGAAGGCGGAGCTCGGGCTCGCGGCGCAGCTGCGGACGCACGAGATGGCGCGGCAATACATCTGCGTCGCGCATGGCGTGATGCCGGCGCAGAAGATCGAGTCGTATCTCGTCGCCGATCGTGGAGATGGGTTGCGCGGATCGACCTCGGAGGCGCGGGGCAAGCGCGCGGTCACGCATGTCGAGGTCGAGCGGGCGTTGCGCGCGTCGACGATGTGCCGGGTGCGATTGGAGACCGGGCGCACGCATCAGATTCGGATCCACTTCGCGGAGAGTGGGCACCCGCTCGTCGGGGAAGAGGTCTACATCCGGGATTACACCCAGCCGCTGCTGAAGTCGACGCGCCTGCTGTTGCACGCGGCGACGCTCGGATTCGTGCACCCGATCACGGGCGAGAAGATCGAATTGTCGGCGCCGCTGCCGCCGGATTTCGTGGCGATAATAGACAAGCTGGCATGAACATCCGAACGGCGACGCGCGGCGATGTCCCGACGATCCTCGGCTTCATTCGCGATCTCGCGGAGTACGAGAAGCTGTCGCACGAGGTGGTCGCGGATGAGGCGAAGCTCGAGGCGACGCTGTTCGGTGCGCGGCCCGGTGCCGAAGTGTTGATCTGCGAGGATCCGGATCCGATCGGGTTCGCGCTGTTCTTCACGAGCTACTCGACGTTTCTCGCGAAGCCCGGTTTGTACTTGGAAGATCTGTTCGTGCGGCCGGCCGCGCGTGGGCGTGGTGCCGGCAAGGCGCTGATGGTCGCGCTCGCGAAGTTGTGCGTCGCGCGCGACTACGGTCGGTTCGAGTGGTCGGTCTTGGATTGGAACGAGCCGGCGATCCAGTTCTATCGGCGGCTGGGTGCGTTGCCACAGTCGGAGTGGACGGTGCAGCGCGTGACCGGCGATGCGCTCGTGACGCTAGCGGGCCTCTAGCTCGCGCACGAGCTGCGCGCGCTTTTCGTCGGTCGGCTCGCGCTCGGCACGCTTGCGCGCGATCGCGAGCGCGGCGGCGCGTTCGTCGTCGCCCTTCGGCTGACCGTGGTAGAGCTCGGCGAGCTTGCGGTGCAGATCCAATAGATCGGCGTCGTCGATCGCGCTGTGATCGCGCGCCATCACTTCGGTCGCGAGCGTCTCGGCGGCGAGCAGCTCGTCGCGGCCACCTGACTTGTCACCCGTGGCGAGCAATGCGTTACCGATTCGGCGGCGCGCGCTGAACACGTCGCCGAGCCACTTCACGCTCGACGTATCCTTCGACACCAGTGTCTCGCGGAGCGTGCGGGCCTCGCGATATTCGATCAACGCGCCTTTGGGATCGCCCTTCGCGAGCCGCGCATCGCCGATCCGGATCGCCGCGTGCGAGAGGTCGCGTTGCCACCGCAAGTTCGTCGGATCGCGCTTCGCCAGATCGCGCTTCATCGCACGGCTCGTCTCGAGTGCGGGCAACGCTTCGTCTGCGCGACCGAGATCGAGCAACGTCGAGCCCACGCGATCGTACGCGGTCGCGAGCCGGCGCTGCCAATCCGCATTCGCCGAGTCCGAGGCGCCGAGCTTCTTCATCACGTCGAGGTTTTGCTCGTACTCGGCGAGCGCATCGTCGGTGTCGCCCTTCAAGAGCAGGGTCTCGCCGATCCGCTCGTGCGCCATCGCGACATCGCGTTGCCATGCCGTGCCCGCCGGATCCGCATCGGCTTCCTTGATCGCGAGGTCGCGCGCGGCGTCCAACATGCCGAGCGCGGCCGGGATATCGCGCTTGCGTGCGAGCACGAGTCCGAGATCGGTGTAGCCAACCATCAGGTCGCGCAGCGTCGCTTGGTCGCGATGCTGGGCCGCCAATCGTTTGCGGATCTCGAACGACGTCTTCAGATACTCGAGCGCGCCGGCGATATCGCCCTGATCTTCCATCACGGTTGCCGCGAGGCGCAGGCTCGTCGCCAGATCTTTCTGCCAGCGGGCGTCGTCGGGATCCACGGCCACGAGCGCGGTCGCGATCATCAGCGCCGTGCGGTGCGACGTGATCGCCGCGCGCAGATCGCCCTGATAGTAGTGAACCTCGCCGAGCGCATTCTCGGCGAGCGCGAGTTGATGTCGCCAGACGTTGCCGTCGAGCTGATGCGCGGCTGCGATCTGATGGGCGCGCTCGTACTCCTGAGCTGCCGCCGTCAGATCGCCCTCCGCGCGCAACACGTCGCCGATCGACATCAGCGCGGTCACGAGGCGCGTCGGATCGATATCGCGATCGGTGATCGTCGAGTAGTACGTGACGGCCCGCCGCACGACCGTGTCCATCAGCTCGAGCCGGCCGGCTTGGCGCAACTTCTCGGCGACGTCGTAGAGCATGAAGCCCATCGCGTCCTCGGCATCGGCGCTGCGCTGGGTCGCGCGATCGCGTTGCTCGTCGGCGAGGCGCCGCGCCTTGAACACCGACATCAACGAGAACGAGCCGAGGACCATCAGCACGGCCAGCGCGATCGAGCCGACGATCACCGCGGTCTTGTGGCGCGCGAACCAGCGACCGAGCAGCTGGCGCGTCGAGTAGCGATGCGCGCCGACGAGCTGGCCGGTCTGAAATCGCCGCAGGTCATCGGCGAGCTCGCGCGCGCTGCGATAGCGCTTGTCGAGATCCGGTTGCAACGCGCGCTCGCAGATCGCTGCGAGATCCGGTGGCACCGAGGCCGGCAACTTCGGCGGGCCGCCGAGCGACTTCTCGTACGCGTCCTTGCCCGACCACGGCATCTTTCGGGCGAGTGTGTGGAACAGCATCACGCCGATCGCGAACACGTCCGCTCGCTCGTCGACGGTCTCGCCACGCGCCTGCTCCGGTGGCATGTAGCCGGGCGTCCCGAGCACCGCGCCGACCTGCGTCTGTGGTTCGAGGCCGCCGCCTTGCGCGATCGGTGTCGAGGGTTGATCGGTGTCGTCGAGCGATTTCGCGATGCCCCAATCGATCACGACGGTCTCGCCGAACTCGCCGAGGATGATGTTGTTCGGCTTCAAGTCGCGATGGATCACGCGTTGCGCGTGCGCGTAGGCCATTGCATCGGCGACCGCGAGCAGGTTCGGGAGGAGCGAGAGCGGTTGGTTCGTCAGCTGGATCGCGTCCCACAGCGATCGTCCCGAGACGAGCTTCATCGCGTAGAACGGCTTGCCGTTCGGCCATCGGCCGGCCTCGTGAACGCTGACGATCGAAGGATGTTGGAGCCGGGCCGTGATCCGGGCTTCGCGTTCGAACCGGCGTGCGAGGTCGTCATTATCGACGAGTAGCTCTTTGATCGCGACCTCGCGACCGAGGCGGCGATCGCGCGCCGCGTGGATCCGGCCCATGCCGCCGCGCGCGAGCTCGGGGCCAAGCGAGTAGTTCTCGGGGTTCACGGTCGCGAGCTGTGCGTGATCGGCGAGGTTCGAGCCGAAGCTCGGGCGCGTCGGTTCGGGATCCGTCGACGGCGCCTCCGACGTCGCGGCGCGCGGGCGTTCGACCGCGGTCGGATCCTCTGTCACGCGCTGATCATAACTCGGCTATTGGCGACAAACGCGCGACGGCAAGCCCGCGACCTCGACACAACGCAGCCCACCGGGGCACGGCTCCATCGCGAATTCCTGGCACTCCTGTTCGCACGTGCGCGATTCCGTGACGCACGCGAGCCCGCTCTCGCACAGATCTTCGACGCCACACGCCTCGCCTCGGCTCGGGCCTCGCCCGATCGCCCGCGAGATCACGGCCTTCGTGTGATCGTCGTGCGCGAACGAATCGAGCTTGATCGCGGCGTCGCGCACGACGTTCCACGAGTTGCTGCGGAGCACGTTCGACCACTCGAACAGCGTCGAGAGCGCGTGCCACTGCGAGCACATCTCGCCGGTCTCGCTCTTCCGGCACACGTCGTCGCGCACGAACACGAGCTCGTCGACCACTTGCGACCCGAGCTCGCCGAACGAATCCTTCAGCGCGGCTTCCGCACCGCGCTTCGCTTCGTCGATCCCATCGGCGATGTCGTGCTCGCGCAGCCGGCGTGCACCGCGTTCGTAACGATCGGCGAGCGCGTTCGACACGCTGATCGCGTGCGCGAGCAGCTGGGGATCGAGCCGCTCGTGATGGCGCGCCTTGCGCTGGTACTCGTGGGTCGCCTGGATCTTCACGAGGGCATCGTGGGCATCTTGCAACGTGCCGGTCTGGCGCAAGTCCGTCGCCTCGCGATCGAACGCTTGCGCTGCGAGCTCGAGCTCGGCACCGCCCTCTTCTATATGCGCGACGGGTGCGGGCGGATTCGTGTCCGCCGGCTTGTCGCTCGCTGGACCCTGCGAACAGCTCGCGATCGCGACGATGAGCGCGCAACGCATGGAGAGAAGCAACGCATGGTCGCTCGGCCCTATTTCCGCTATTTCGTTCGCACGAGGTCGATCGTGATGCTCGTGACGGAGTGGCCGTCGCTGCTCGTGCTGACGAGCTTGTTGCGTGTGGGAATCACATCGTCGAGGCCGAATTCGGCGTCCGACACGATCTGGGTCGCACCGCTGTTCACCTGCACCAGCTTGCCGCCGAGATCCTGGTGCACCGTGAGCTTGTTGTTCGCGAGTTTTACGACTTCGACCTTCGCGTTCATCAGTGTCGCGCCGGCGCTGACCTGGTAGTTCCACGTCGCGCCGGCACCGATTGCCTCGCCGGGGAGCTGAGTCACGCAGCCGGTGACCATGCCGGCAAAGCCACCCAACATGCCCTTCGAATCGGCGTCGATCGGCTTGTCGGTCTCGAATGCGAGCGGTCCGATCACGCCGGTCGCGGTGACCGCTAGCTTGCCGTGTGCGCCGGCCACCGGCGGATGGACTTCGCTGTTGTGCGGTCCGGCGGGAATCGTCGCTTGCTTGACGGTGACGTCGAGGGTGGCCGTGCCGTCCTTGTCGACATCCGCCACCACGTAGTCGAAGTCGACGTTGAAGTTCGGCAGGCCGTCACCCGTGCCGGTGACTGCGACGGAGATCGAGTGCTTGTCGCCCTTCTTCGGCGCGTAGCGAAGCTTCGCCGGGTGCTTGCCGGCGCTGGCGAGATGAAGGTCGAGTCCCGGCCCCGCACTCGCCCCGGTTCCGAGTGCCGCCACGATCAGCAATGCGCGCATCCCCGAACGATATCAGCTCGGCGGAACCGACACCTCGCTACGGCCACCGCCGCGCGGTGTCACGCGCACGTGCGCGCGCACGCGATCGAGCAGCGCCGGCACGTGCGAGATCACGCCGACCTGGCGGCCGGTCGCCTGCAATTCGTCGAGCACGGCGAGCGCGCTGTCCAACGTGGCGGGATCGAGCGTGCCGAAGCCTTCGTCGATCAGCAGCGTGCGGACGCGAACGTCGTGCGCCGACATCGACGACAAGCCGAGCGCCAGCGCCAGCGAAACCAAGAAGCTCTCGCCGCCGGACAAGCTCTGGACCGACCGGACCTCGCCGCCGAAATCGCGGTCGATCACTTGGAGCTCGAGGTCGTGGCGCGGAACGCGCTCGAGTTGGTACCGCGGTGCGAGCTCCTCGAGGTGGGAGTTCGCCACGGCCAGTAACTGATCGAGGGTGAGGCTCTGGGCGAAGCTGCGGAACAGCTTGCCGTCGTGCGAGCCGATGATCGCGCCCAAGATCCGGTCGACCTCGGCGGCGCGCTCGGCGGACGCGAACATCGAGAGCGCGGCATCGCGGCGGTTTTGGGCATCGTTGTCGGCGGCCAGCGCGGCGACGAGTTGCGCCGCGCGTTCGTCGGCATGTTTCACGGCGGCCGCGATCTCGGTGAGTCGATCGGCGTCCGCTTCGACGCGCGCCCGCGCCGCCGCGGCAGCAGCTTCGACGTCGACGGTTCGCGCGTGGCCCCCTTGATCCCAGCGCGGGGCTGGATTCGAGCGAGATGCTCTCGCCCGCGGTCGATGACCCGAGCTCCGCGCGAGCGTGGCCACGCGCGGGGTCGGATTCCGCCGAGCTCAAGTCGACTGCCGTGCGATCAGAGGCGTTCGACGACTCGACGCGAACACGAGCGTGTGACTCGAGGCGAGCCAGCGCCGCTTCCAACGCGGACATCGGATCCTGATCGGCCGACGCGGGTTCGTCATCCCGTGCGTGAGAGCTCTCGACGCGACCGGCGACATCGAGGCGCGCGGGTACCCGTTTCGCCGGTTCGTCTTCACGGTCGCTCTCGTCATGAACCGAAGCTGCTTCCGCCGGTTCGTCTTCATCACGCACGCGAGAGCTCTCGACGCGTGCCGTGGCCGCTTCGACGCGCGCGAGCGCCGCTTTCGCTTCGGCATGTGCTTCGGCACGGGCAAGTGCCCCGCGCAATGCGCTGATCGGATCGACTTCATCGATTTCCGGCGACGACGGCGCGTCGATCGGTGGCAGCACCGCCGCCAATGCGCCGAGCCGATCCGCGAGCGGGAGCTCGGCGACGGCGCGCGCTAGTTTCCGCGGCTCGGCGTCGTTCGTGGGTGGCCGTGCATCATGCATCTCATTCGCGGATGCCCGAGCATCATGTCCGCTCGTCGGCTCGACCCCAATCGCGACGGATAGATCGACGACGGCGGCGCCGGCCGATGCTCGTGCCCGATGTTCGGCATCCTCGCGTGCAAGTGCCGCAGCGCGCAGGCCTGCAGCTTCGACACGTGCAAGTGCTGCCTGCGCCTCCGCGTCGGCTTCGGCACGCGCGAGCGCGACCTGCAACGCGGCAACTGGATCGCGTTGCGCCAAAGCCGCCAACGAGCTCGTCTCGACGCGCGGAAGCACGGCCGACAGCGCCGCAAGCCGATCGGCTAGCGGTAGCTGAGCCCGAGCTCCAGCTTCGACCGCCCTTGCCGTATCCTCGTCCGCAGTAACGGCATCGACTGAAGACGTGTTGGCGCCGACCGCAGCGACATCGATCGAGGTCGCTGCGCCACGGGCACCGCTATTCGCTGCGTCAGCGCCGACGTCGGCTTCTCTCCGCGAAGTGCTAGCGCGGGCAAGCGCCGCCGCTTTGTCGTCGGCTTCCGCACGTGCGAGCGCCAATTCGAGCGCCGTCATGGGTCGACCGACGCGCTCGAGCGCCTCCTCGAGCGCTGCCAGACGATCCGCCACGAGCTCTTTCGTTGCCTGACCGGATCGCGCGCGCGATTTTCGCGCCGTACGACCGGCTGCCCGCACGGCTTCGCGAGTCACGATGCGCTCGGGCGACGACACTTGCTCGTTCTGTTCCGGCGTGACTGCAACGCGATTCGACTCGGCGGCACCCGCGACGAGCGCGGGCGGTTGCCGATCCGCCGAACCGGCGCCACGGTCTGCCTCGGAGGTTTCGCGATCGCCACCGAGTCCATCCGTCGCAGTCGCAGTCCGTTTCGCACCGCGCGCGGCCGCGATCCGATCGGTGTCGAGACCGTCGGCTGTTTCACGACTGCCATCGAATCCATCCGCCGAAGCCGCAATCCGATTCGCATCCTGCGCAGCGTTTCGACGAGCGGCGAGAACGTCAGACGTTTCGCCATGACCGCCATCGAGTCCATCGGCCGAAGCCACAATGCGATTCGCATCCCGCGCGGCCGCGATCCGATCGACGTCGAGAACCTCTGGCGTCGGCCGCGCCGCACGATGATCGTCGACGACCCGCCGGCGCTCCGCGATGCGCGTGCTCGCACGATCGACCGCTCGATCCAAACGCTCGAGCTCCGTGACGAGCTCGTCGATCCGCGACGGATCCGCCGCGAGCACGCGTTGCAACGCCTCGCGCTCGAAGCCCGCCGTGATGCGCGCCTCGTCGAGCGCCGCATTCGCCGCAACGAGCTCCGCGGCGACTGCCGAGCTACGCTTCTTGGTTTCCGCGTCCCGCGCCGTGGCGTCCGCGATCGCGCGCTCGGCCGCGAGCGTTGCCCGCTCGATCTCGGACGCGGCACGCGCGAGGACTGCCTCCGCCTGCGCGACCACACCGGCGCGTTGATGCCACGCCTGCACGAACGCCGCGAACGCCGCACGAGCCACGACCACCGCCTTCGGTTGCTTGCGCGCCGCATCTCCGAGAGCAACCGCCGACGCGTCGTCGAATACGACGATCGAATCCACCGTGACGTCTGCCGAACGTGACGAACGCTTGCCCGCGAGGCTGCGGCGCGACAGCTGGGCCTCATCCGAGTCGGGCGAATCCGTCGCCGCGTGCTCGCTCTGCGATGCCAGCCGATCGTCATCGTCCGCGCGCTTCGCCAGGTCGACACCGAGCGCCGCCTCGACATCCGACACGACCTTCGTCGCGCGCTTCTTCCGCGGCTGGGCGGGCACGACCATCAACGACGCGCGATCCGCCGCCGGGAGCGCTGCCGCCCACCGCGCCGCGATCGCGATCAGCTCGCGCGCGAGCTCGGCCCGACGCTCGACCTTGGTATCCCGCTCGCCACGCGTGCGCTCGACCGCCGATGCCGCATCCGCGAGCGTTTGCGCGAGCGATCGCAGCTCGGCCGTGTGGTGATCGAGATCGACCTGGCAGACCTTCACGCGCGCATTCGCTTCCGCGATCGCCTTGTGCGCCGCTTCCGCCGAGGCACGTGTGGCCCGCGCGGCCTCGAGCTTGGCCTTCGCCGCATCGAACCGCTCGACCGCGAGCTTGGCCGCTTCTGGCTGCGCCGGATCCGTGATCAGCATCAGCTCGCCGAGCGCCGCCATTTGCTCGCGCCAATCACGCGCGAACGACTCGGCGGATTGTTGTGCCGTCATCCGCGTCGACGCGAACCGCGCCCGCTCGGCCTCGCGCGTTACCTCGCGCGCGTCAAGTTGCGCGAGCATGCGCTGCGCCTCACCGACACGCGTGGCGGCTTCACCGAGCGCGGCATCGGCATCCGCGATCAGCGCGTCGAACGCACCTTTGTGCTTCCAGGGATGATCCTCGGCACCGCACAACGGGCACGGCTCGCCCTCGACGAGCTCGGCCCGCGCATGCTCGTAACCGGCCGCCTTGCGCAGCTCGCCGACGACCCGCGCCCGCTCGTCGCGCAACACCGACGCGGCGGTGAGCTCGCCCGTGATCGCATCGCGACGGACCCGATCGAGCTCGGCGGTCGCCTCGAGCTCGGTCACGTGCGCGTGGAGCTCGGCGAGGATCTGCGCCGCCGCACGCGCGCCGTTCGAGATCGAGACGAGGCGATCGACCTCTGCACACCGCGCCCGCGCGTCATCTTCGGCGCGCCCGGCGGCATCGAGCCCGAGCGTGCGCTTCTTGACGAAGCTGTCCGCCTCGCGCGTTGCGGCTTGCAACTTCTTCTCGGCGACCGCGCGCGCGTCCGCGACCGAGCGCTCGTGCGCGACAAGCGATACGTGTTGCGCCCGTTGCTCTTCGAGCACGCGATCCGCGACGGCGATCGCATCCGCGAGCACGCGCTCCTGGACGAGCTTCGCATCGAGCTCCGGCCATGCCGCGATCTCCGGCGCGAGCGTGCGCCGTTCGACGAGCCACGCGGCTGGTTCCATCGCGGCTTGGCCCTGCTCTTCCGCCGCTTCGACCGAGCGCATGAACGGATCGACCTGCTCGACGTCGATCCGCTCGCGCGGACCCGCCGCTTCGACTTCGACGACCACCGCTGCGATTCGCGCCTTCCGGATCGTCCCGTGCAGCTCGGTCACGCGCCCGCGCGTTTCCGCGATCACTTCCTGCGCCGTCCGAGCGGCCGCGACCGCCGCCAACGCCTTCGCCAGCTCTCCGCGCACGATCGAGTGCTGGCGATCCAACCGCGCAGCCTCGTCCCACACGCTGCGCAGACCTTCCGCGCGCCGCCGCACGACGAGCTCGCCGCGCAATGCCTCCGCACCTCGCGCTTCCGCTTGCGCGACCGCGAGCTCCGACTCGGCCTGCGCCAGCGCCGCACCACGTGCTGCGGCTTCCGTGCGCCATGCCGCGAACGCCGTGGCTTCCGCGAGCCGTGCGCGCGCCGCCTCGCGTGCCGCGTTCGCGAGCCCGATCCCCTGCTCCGCTTCAGCGCGCGCCTCCGCCGACAACACCGGCACGGCGATCACCGCCGCCTGACGATCGCGCAGTTGCTGTTCGGCTGCGGCCGCGTGCACGTGCGCCGCGATCGAGAGCTTCGAATAGATCTGCGTGCCGGTCATGCGCTCGAGGAGCTCGCTGCGATCTTTGCCATCCGCGCGCAAGAACGCCGCGAAATCGCCTTGCGCGAGCAGCGCCGACCTCCGGAACTGATCGAACGTGAGGCCGAGCCGCTGATGGATCGCCTTGAGCGTTTCCATCTTCGTGCCGCCCAACCGTTCCGTGATCACCGCGTCTCGATCGAGCGCGACCAACGACACCTGCTGGTCCTGCAGGTTCCCGTGCGTGGCACCGCGCGCGCGCCGCACCGACCACCGCGCGCGATAACGCCGAGCATCGCCGGATTCGAAATCGACCTCCGCCCACCCCTGCGACGCCCCGCGCCGCAACAACGTTCGCGGATCTTGCGCGCCCAATGCCAACGGATCTTCTTCGCCGTGACCGACGACCACGCGCGAATGCCCCGGCAAGCGCGGCGTGCGATCGAACAGGGCGACGCACATCGCGTCCAACAGCGTGCTCTTGCCAGCGCCCGTGGGTCCGACGATCGCGAACACGCCGGCCATGCCAAGCGGGCCGCGCGAGAGATCGATCTCGAACTCGCCGGCGAGGCTCGCCAGATTGCAGCCGCGGATCGCGAGGATCTTCACGACGCACCACCCAACAGCTCGAGCTGCACCTTCGGCTTCGCGGGATCCGCGAGATCACCACGCACTTCCGCGAGAAGCCGATCGAACGCCGCGACGACCGCCGGCGACGGCACCTCCGCGTGATCGCGCGACCACAACTGTAGAAACACGTCCCGCGGATCGAGCTCCGCCAACCGCTTCGCGATCCGATCCCCGAGCGCCGCGCCCGATCCCGTAGCCTCGACGCGCAACTGCACCAGCCGCGGCCGCTTCCCCTCGAGCGCCTGCTCGATGATCGTGCGCAACCG
The DNA here is from genome assembly GCA_047600425.1 of Kofleriaceae bacterium. GTDB lineage: Bacteria > Myxococcota_A > Polyangia > Haliangiales > Haliangiaceae > JABFXX01. The sequence continues at coordinate 3,004,759 of JASGLC010000001.1, forward strand.
CGGCTCCGGCTTGTCCAATGCGATCATCAGATCGAGATACGGCCGCACCGGATCTTCACCGGCGAGGCGCGCCGGCAGCTTCCCGATCGCATCCAACGCCTCTTCTAATGAGGCCGCCCCGCGCGCCGGGATCCGCACGATGTCGATCTGCTGCGGCACGCGAATCGCGCGCACCTGCCCTGGAAGGTCGGCGATCAGGATCTGATGCGGATAGCTCGCCTCATCGAGCGCGAGCGCGATCGGCGCGCCGGCATACCGGATCGTGTCCCGCGCGATCCGCTGCGCGCGGTGCATGTGCCCGAGCGCGACATAGTCGATCTCCGGCGGAAACATCCGCAACGACGCCGACTCTTGCCCACCGATCGAGATCCGCCGCTCGCTCAACAGCGACGGATCCGCCCCCGTGGCGTACAAGTGCCCGAGCACGACGAGCGCTCCCGAGCCACGCCGGCGCAGCCCCTCCTCGACCACCACCTTATAAATGTCCGCGAGCGGATCCTCGCCATCGCCGACATCTATGGGGCGCAGGAACGGGACCGCGGCCACGATGCCACCTCGGACCGGAATCAGGATCCGGTCGAGGTCGAGCTCCTCGCCATTGCGGGGCAGACTCCCGACGACGTGCACCCCGAGCTCGCGCAACACCGCCGCCGCCGCACCGAGCCGGGCCGGCGAATCGTGATTGCCCGCGATCGCCACGATATCCATGTCCGGCCGGAGCCGGCGCGCCGCCGCGAGCCACTCGAACCACATCCGCTCGGCCGAGGCCGGCGGGGTGGCGCTATCGAAGATGTCCCCGGTGATCACGGTTACATCGGGGGCCTCGACGCGGACCTGCTCGAGCAACCAGGTCAAAAATGCCTGGTGCTCGTACTCGCGAGTGACGTCCTTGAGCGTATGCCCGAGGTGCCAATCGGATGTGTGGAGCAGCCGCATCGAACGTGCACCTTCTCATGGGGGTCTGATAGGTTCGGCCGCATGAAACGCCTCGCCCTGATCACCCTGTTCGCCGCTTGCGGTGGAAGCGGCTTCGAGACCGGTGCCGCGAATGTCTCGACCGATCCGAAGTCGATGTCGGCGAGCGCCACGTCGTTCAACGATGCCGACGGCGCCGGGACGATGGTGATGGGCTGGAAGATCTCGCTGTGGGAGCAGGCCGACGGTGCGGATTGCATGAGCGCGGACACGCATCGCGTCGCGGCGATCTCGATCTATACGAATCAACCGGTCGTCTCCGGGAAGAAGGCGATGCTTGCCGAAGGCGAGATCACGCTCGTCGCGGATTCGCCGCCGACGGTGCTCGGTAACGAGATCGCGTCGATGGGCGCCGAGAAAATCGGCTCGATCGCCGGCACGCTCACGATCGACATGTTCCACCTGAAGGCCGACCTGACCGCGGACCAGATCTCGGGATCGGTCAACGCCGCCGGCGAAGACGCGAACGGCAACGGCGTAACGATTTCGGGCGATTTCGTCGCTCCCGTCTGCGAGTAAACATTTCGCGCGGGCGGCCGAACCTCCGAACATGGACGTTTCGGGGCCCGCGAATGCGGTGACGGCGATGCAATACGCCGTCGGTGTCGAGAAAATCCGTCAGAACGCCGGCAAAGCGCAGGGCGAAGCGGCGGTGGCGTTGATCCAAGGTGCGCAGCAGCCGCTACCGCCGGTCGGCGCGAACGGCGAAGGCACGCACATCAACACGCGCGGCTAACTTCCCTAACTTCAGACCGTCCCCTCCGCTCTGAAGATTCGCGCGGATGCGCGATCGAACTTCCCTAACTTCAGACCGTCCCCTTTTCCTCGGGACTCTGCACTTCACGCAGGAACGCCTCTTCGGCCGCATTGAGCGGACGCCCTTTCAAGCGCTCCAACTCATCACGCGATAGCCCACCGACTTTTTGCCGGTGCCGCGCCATCACCACGTGCGCACGCGCGATCGACGCGAGCACATCCTCGTAGGTTTCGAAGCTCGTCGGCCCGCGCTCGGGATGCGCCTTCAACTGCTCGGTGATTCGCGCTTCGTGCCGCGCGAGCACATCCGCGAGCGACGTGTTGACCGGCAAGCGCTCGACCTTCGCTTCCGGCGGCGGCTCCAGGCGATCCACACCGTGAGTATTGCTCGTCACGAGGAACTGACCGCCCTGCTCGGTCACGAGCTCGATCACGCGCAGGTGCCGCGGATACAGCTGCACGAGTTGCAACAGCGACACGACCACGCCGCGCGGATGCAGGTGATAGCAGCTCGCGCGAATCATCCGGCCGGCATCCACGAACAGCCGCAGGAACGTCCGATTGTGCGGATAGATCCGCGACATCGTCAGATCCTCGACATCCGCGAGCCACGTGTAGCCCTTCTTCTCGAGCTCCGCGCGCGCGCGATCGTAGAACTCGAGATCGGCCTCGGGAAATGCCGCCGGCGTCACCCGCGCGAGCTCGTGGGGCTCGCCGTACACCGCATCGAGCCGCGCACGCAGGGCCGCGCCTCCGAGCCCACGCGGCCGCCGCACGCCCAGCGCGACCGCGACGACGAGCCACAGGCCCATCATGAGGAAAAATACTTCCAACGCGCGTCAGTGTAGCAGCTTGGTCGCGAGCTGTTTCGCGAGCTTTTCGATCACCGGCTTCATCTTCGCCTGCTCTTCATCGGAGAACCGCCGGTCTTCGATCGGAGGCTTCTCGCGCTTCGTCTTGTTCATGATGCTGATCGGATACTTCGAGTGCGGTAGCCCGAACACGTGACCGAGCTCGTGCGCCAACACGCGCTCCATCGAGTCGCTGCCGATGATGATGTATTTCTTTCCGCCGCCCCGCCACGTGACACCGTGGACGGGCTTGTTCTCGTCGACGTTTTCGAGCTTGTCGATGACGAACACGTGGATCTTGTTGTCGTCGACGAGCTTCGCCAACGCGTTGCGATCGTCGCGCGTGACGACGTGCTTCGCCGAATCGTCGAGCGTGACCTGGCCCGCGACCTCGAACGACGCGTCGACCGGTGCGAACAACGTGTTTGCCATCGCAACCTGTTTGTCGATCCACGCTTGATCGACGACTCCATCGACGACGTGGACCTGCAGCTCGAACGTCACCGACAGGAGGATGATCAGTGGACCCACTGCACCACCTCCAACAGGAGCGCGCCCAAGCCGAACGTCACGCGCGCCGCCGTGGTGACCGCGAGGTTGCGTTGCGAGCCCATGTACATGCCACCGAGCCCCATGCCGACGACGAACGCACCCAAGCGTGCTTCGAGCGGACCGTCGAGCAGCATCGCCTCGGCGACCGCCGCGATGAACACCGCCATGCCCTTCGACGCGCCCAGCTCCAACGCGCGCTCGAGCACCCAGCCGCGCAGCACGAGCTCGGTCGCCATCGCGATCGCGACGACCACCACCGCGAACGCGAGGAACGCATTCCAGTTGCCGCGTACGATCGGATACTCGCTCCACGTCACCGATCGGCCACTCATCACCTCGGCGATCGGCGCACCGATCAGGATCGCGGCGAACAACGCCACCAGGCCCACGCCCGCCCCGATCGCCACATAACTGATCGGCCCGCGCACGACCTCGCCGAAGCTCCGCCCGACATACCAGCGCAACATGCTGGCCGCGACGAGCAGCGGGACCATCACCGGAATCGCCCCGAGCAACGGCGGATCCGACGCACTGACGATCGACGCGATGACGATCACCGCGATCTCGATCGGCACGAGCCCACGCCGCATATCCCGATGATGACACCACTTCGCGCGGCGAGCTTGGGTCCAAAACATCGCGCAACTGCTCGGGAATTTGCTTGTCCACTTCCCGATGAAGACCGTCCTCGCCCTGATGTTCGTTGCCGCCACAGCACAGGCCGAACCCACCCAGAAGGAGCTCGAGCAACGCGCCGCCGATCTGACGAAGAAGCTCGCCGGTCAACACTTCACGATCACGATCTCCGCGCCGTTCGTTGTCGTCGGCGATGGCGGCGAACGCGAGGTAAAGAAGATCGCGAATGGGTTTCTCCACGACAAGGTCACGATGATGGAGAAGGACTTCTTCGCGAAGCGCCCCGACAAGCTGATCGAGGTCTGGTTGTTCCACGATGAAAAGTCGTTCCGCCGCGGCGCCAAGAAGTTCTTCGACGACGAACCCGACACGCCGTTCGGCTACTACTCGCCGACCGCGAGCGCGTTGATCATGAACGTCGACGGGCTCGGGACGCTGTCGCACGAGCTCGTGCATCCGTACATGGAGGTCAACTTCGAGGATGTCGCGTCGTGGTTCAACGAAGGGCTCGCGTCGTTGTTCGAACGGCCGAGCGAGAAGAAGGGCCACATCATCGGCCTACCAAACTGGCGCTTGCCGAACCTGAAGCGCGAGATCAAAGCGAAGACGTTGCCGTCGCTGGCCAAGCTCGTCGCGACCGATCGCGATGCGTTCTACAAGGCCGACTGGGACGCGTACGCGCAAGCGCGCTACCTCGTCTACTACCTACAAGAGCACGGCAAGCTCAAAGACTTCTACGACGCGTATCACGACAACCAGAAGGACAACACCGGGCGCACTGCGCTCGAGCAGGTGTTGGGTGAAGACCTCGATACGTTCGATCCGAAGTGGCGCGCCTGGGTGATGAAGATCCAGGGCGACAACCGCTAACTACGCGGCACTGGCTCGTTCAACACCAGCCAATACAACCCGAGTTGGCGCACCGCTTCGACGAACTGCGTGAAGTCGACCGGCTTGCGAATGTAGCTGTTCGCACCCAAGCCGTAGCCACGCACCAGATCCTGCTCTTCGACCGACGACGTCAGGATCACGATCGGCGTCAGCTTCGTCGCATCATTCGCGCGCAGCTGACGCAACACTTCGAGCCCATCGATCTTCGGCAGCTTCAGGTCGAGTAACACGACCTGCGGCACATCCGTCTCGAGGCGTTGCGCGTGCGTACCGCGCCGGAACATCCAGTCGAGCGCCTCGACCCCATCCCTCACCACCACCACGCGATTCGAGATCTTACTCTTCGCTAGTGCGCGAAGCGTGAGCTCTTCGTCATCACGGTTGTCCTCGACGAGGACGATGACACGGTCGACCATGTCGACGTTTTATCACTTCACTTCGTCGCGTGGAACGTGAACGGGTAGGTCACGTTGACGCCACCACCATCGGACGGCTTCGGGAACTCGATGCGCTGGATGACACCTGCCACACAGTCGTCCACCACGGAGTCGAAGCCCTTACCTCCAGCACTGGTCACCGCACCGGTGGGCGAGATGAAGAACGAGATGTTCACCGAGCCTTCGAGGTTGGGACGCGCGATCAGCTCGTGCTCGTAGCAGTACGAGATCTTCTCGATGTTCATCTTGATGTAGCGCTTGATGATCGCCTTATCGAGACCCCCGACGATCGTCGCGGTGCCGTGCCAGCTCACCGGGATCTGCGCCACGTGGTTCGGCATACGGCCGATCCCCGTGCCACCCGGGCCCCAGCCCTGACCGGCGTGCTTGCCATTGCCGATCGTGTTGAAGCGACCGCCGCCACCGATGAGGCCGCACTCGCCGGCATCGACGCAGCCGCCGCCACGACCGAAGCCGATCAGCCCGCCGCCGAACTCGCCGTGGGCCGTGCCCGCGTCGGCGCCGTAGAGGTTGCCGTAGAACGTGACGTTGTCGAACCCGCTCGAGATGCCGGTCTCGTCGACGAGCGCGTTGAAGTTGCGATCCGGCGACGACAGCGAGCCGAGGATGCCCGCGACCTGGGCGCTATGAATCGCTTCTTCGCGCGTGATCTGCGGCGGCGTCTTCATGTCCTTCACGGCGAGGTGCTTGTTCGTATCGGTCGAGTCGTGATCGCCGGCTTGACCTTCGTCGAGCTTCATCTTCTTGGCATCGACGCCCGAAGACGCCGAGGAGGTGCCGTTCTCCGCATCCGGATCCGGCTCCGGCGGCATGTCTTCTTTGGCGCTGTCGATGAACTTGTTGTCGATCATCGCGGTGTCGCCGACGTCGATGTTCACGCTCGAGTCATCGCTCGGGATCGTGTTCGCGATCGCGATCACGGCCATGTGGAACGCGAGCGCACCGGCGAAGTACTTCAGCGTGCGCGCCTCGAGACGATCGAACAGCGCGACCGGCTGCTCGCGCGGCTGCGCCACCGCCGACACCATGAACGTGGTCTGGCCCGCTTTGGCACGGATCTTCGCGCGCGACGGAATCGGCAATTCGAGCGCACCGGCGATCGCCATCGACGGCTTCGCACGGCCGGTCGCCACGAGGTCCGCGAGCGACGTCGACGTGCCATCGAGCATCAGCTCGCCTTCGATTCCGGCGCCGTAGTTGAACACGAAGTCCTCGCCATCGGCCGACGGCGCGACGAGCGGGAAGCTCGCGGCCGGCGCATCTTCGACGGCGCACTGCACGTTGGGGGCGGTGCCGATCGTGTACGCCGGGTTGCGCTTCTCCGAGCGCGCGCGGGCGAGGCCGGCGATCAACGTCGACATGCCGAGGGCGAAGCCACCGAATGCGGCGAAGTCCCAGCCCTGCGACAACACCTCGGGGCGGTACGAATACGCCGGGCGATGCTCGGCGATCGTGCGTTGCAAGCCGGCCTTGTTCTCGGCGGCGGTATGAACCGACACGCCGAACGAGATCGCGGCCGTCAGGAGCGACGCCGCGCCGATGCCGAACATGCCGAGCGTCTGCTTCGACAGCGTGCCCGACTTCGGGTTCATGCAGTGCTTCACGTCGACAACGGAGTCACCGAGCATCGCGGCGACTTCGATCGCCTTGGGTGCCGACAGATCTTCCTCGACGACAGCGGCGAAGACCGGTTTCCGGAACTACCGGTGCAACGGGCGCAGGTGCGAGCTTCGCGACGACCGGGATCGCCGGCGGCACCGCCTTCAATTCCGGCGCGGTGGCCTTCGCGAACGCGACCTCGATCCGGAGATCGCCGATCATCATCTCATCGCCCGTCTCGAGCCGCGCCTTGTTGATCTTCTGGCCGTTGACGAACGTGCCGCGCGTCGACCCGAGATCGATCACGTGAACGCGGCCCGCGGTATCGACTTCGATGATCGCGTGCATGCGGCTGACGGACTCGTCGTCGAGCCGGAGGTGCGCGCTGGCCACCTTACCGAGCTTGATGACGCCCTGGCGGAGCGTCTCCTCGCGGACGAGTTGGTCCTTACGATAGATGCGGAAAGTCAGGGCGAGAGCAGACATGTAGATAGGCCTCCGGCACGGGCGGGAAGAGCCTGGCTAGCGACGGTTATCGTCGCGGCCGGCATCGTTCTTCGCTGTACTTGAATGGACACCGCGCTTCGTCCGCGGTTCCCGATTTCAGTTGACCAGGAGCTATCGATAGTTCTGCAACTGGCATGATGTAGGCGTGTCCGCGCTCGCCGTAAAGGGGTTACGCGTCGCGCTCCCCGACGGGCGCGTGCTGATCGACGGAATAGATCTCGAGATCGGTGCCGGCGAGGTCGTGGTGCTGTTGGGCGGATCCGGCGCGGGCAAATCGACGTTCTCGCGCGTGCTGTTCGAGCGCGACGAATTGGAGCTCGCGGGCTTCGATGTCGTGGCCGCGCAGTTGGACGTGAATCGCGGCGAGCTCGGCTTGGTGCCGCAACGAGGCGCGCTGTTCGATCATCTCGATGTTCGCGGCAACCTCGAGCTCGCGGGCGCGGATGATCCGGCGGCGTGGTTGGCGCGCGTCGGGTTGGAGAAGGCGCTCGCGGAGCCGGGCGTGTCGACCACGCGGTTGTCCGGCGGGCAAGCGCAGCGCGTGGCGGTCGCGCGCGTGTTGGCGAGTAAGCGCAAGCTGCTGTTCTTGGATGAACCGAGCGTCGGCTTGGATCCGCATCGCGTGCGCGTGCTCGCGAGGTTGGTGCGCGAGCAGGTGAAGGCGTTGGGGATCAGCGCGATCGTGGTCACGCACGACGTGGCGTTGGCGGCGGGCGTGGCGGATCGCTTGTTCTTGCTGTCGTTGGCAGATCGAAAGCTCGAGCAGCTGTTCGCGGATCGCTGGCCGGGGGCGCTCGAAGATCCGGGGCATTCGGCGGAAGAGCGCGGTCGGTGGATCGTCGAGCTCGAGTCCGTGATCGTCGATCACCTCGAGAAGCACGGGGATACCGCGCCACCGCGTGGCGAACCGAAGGTGCGAGGTACGTGGGCGCGCGTGGCGCCGGTGATCGAGCCGCTGCTCGCGCCGTTTCGCGTGGCGGCGATCGGTGCGGTGAAAGCGCCGCAGCAGTTGGTGAAGAGGCCGCGGGACTTCGCGATCGTGGCAAAGCGCGTGTGGTTGCAGACGCTCGTCCGGCCGCTCGTGTTCTACGCGATCGTGTCGACGCTGATCGGCTACACGGTGCTGTTCGTGATCAGCAAGGTCGGCGGTGCCGGCGTGCGTGCGGATGCGTTGCTGCACCAGATCGGTGGCGCGCATATCGTGGCGCTCGCGCCGGCCCTGAGTGCGCTGTTGTTCGTGGCGGCGAGTGGCTCGGCGACCAACGCATGGCTCGGCTCGATGGGCCTGACGAAGCAAACGCTCGCGCTCGATGCGCTCGGCGTCGATCGCAAGGCGTACTTGTGGGCGCCGGCGTGGCTCGCGTCGGCGATCGCGTACCTGGCGGTCGTGTGCTTGTTCGCGCTCGGCATGATCTGCGGTGGGCTCCTGGTATGTCGCGCGTATCACGTGCCGCATGCGTGGGAGCTGTTGACCGGTGACCTGTTCGATCCGCGGCCGGAGCGCGTGCGCTACGCGGTGCGCGCGCTGTTCCTCGCGTGGGTCTACGCGTGGGGAATCGCGAGTGATGTCGTCGCAAAGGGTGGCAGTGCGAAGGCCGAGGCGGATGACGTAACGCGTGGGATGACGGCGAGCGTGGTCGCGTGCACGTTGTGGGTGGTCGCGTGGGAGCTGATCACGGTCGTGGTGGTGTTCCGGCTGTGAGGGGGACGGTCGCAACTACGTCAACTTGCGATCGCCAAGTCGCTGGTTTCTCTCGAGGGTGGGGACGGTCGCAACTACGTCAACTTGCGATCGCCAAGTCGCTGGTTTCTCTCGAGGGTGGGGACGGTCGCAACTACGTCAACCAACTGTCCGAGTTTCGGACACGGGGACGGTCTGAAGTTAGGGAAGTTCGATCGGCGATCGTCGCGAAACTCTTCAACCGTGGGGACGGTCCGAAGTTAGGGAAGTTCGTCGCCATCCCGTGGAGTCTGCAGTGAAGGTCGTCATCGGCGTGGCGATCGTGGTGATCCATCTGATCGCGTTCGCGATCGTCGCGGCGCACTCGGCGGGAGATCCGTTCGAGGTGAATCTCGCGACAGGTAAAGCGACCGTTGCGCGAGCGGTGGAGACAAAGGATGGAACCGGCCCGGGCTTGCGGCGGACGCATTGGACCGCGTCGTATCGCGGCGGATTCGTGCGCGAGGTCGCGGCGACTGCGCTAACCGGACCGTTTCAAACCGCCGGCACGTGCAGCGGCAGGATCGTCGTCGGGCAAGCGTTGGTCGATCGCGTCGCGGCGGTCGTGAAGCAGCAAGTCGCCGATCAGATGCGCGGCACCGAGATCTTCGGCCTCGGCTCGTTCGTCGCCGTGCGCGACTTCGCGATGGCGTGGGCGCAACCGGAGATCCATCCGTTCGAGCGCGGTCTACTCGGCGACAAGGGCGCGCCGAACGGCTACCTGCGCGTGACCTCGACGATCGCGTTCGATCGCGCCAACATTCCACTGACGCTCGCGGCCGTGCCGGAAGTAGCCGACGGCAAGCTCGCGTTCCGGATCGAGGCGTACGCGCAGGTCCAAGTCGACAACCGCTTCGTGCAGTGGCTGAACAGCAAGGTCGACGTGACCTCGAAGCTGGCGACGCGGATCGTCAACCACGAGCTCGACGCGATGCTGGTGACTGCACTCGCGCCACCGCCGCCGTTCCCGCTCGATAAAGATCAGACGCTCGCGTTCGGCTTTTGTCCGGATCCGATCGAGATTCGCGAGAAGCAGTACGGTGCGTTGCCGTTCGCCGTGATGATCGGCAAAGGCGCGCAGCCGCTACCGGCGATGCCCGTCACGTATCGCGGCCCCGTGGTGTTGAACGGCGATGTCGCGATCGATCTCGACGTCAACGCGCTGAACGGCCTGCTCTACGAGCTGTGGCGTACGGGTTGGTTGGACAAACGACTGGCGGACGTCGGGTTGGATCGCCGGTTCAACGCCGATCCGACGGTGACGGAGTTTCTGACCGTGCGGCTATCACCGTTGACGCTCGCGTTGCCGCCGATCATCGAGCCCGCCGGCGATCACTTGAAGCTCGCCGCGGATGCGCGCGTGACATTGCACGACGGCGCCGACGTGATCGGTCGAGTGTTCGGCAGCGTCGATTTTCGCTTCCCACTCGCGGTCCACGTGGGGCCGCTCGAGCTCGCCTGCGAGAAGTCCTCGACGGTGTTGGTGCCGTGCTACGCGGATCTCGTCGGCGCGTTGGCCGATCGCGGCGCGGACTTCGATGGTGCGTTGACCACGTCGTTCGGCAAATTGCTGACGGACATCTTCGAGAATCGCGAGCTCGCGACCGGCGACCTGCCCGCCACGCTGACCCTGACGAGCGTGACGCCGTCCTTGCTATCCGGCGCGCGCGGCGTGCACCTCGATCTGGGTGCTAAGCTTTCCGAGTGAATCGCGCTGAATTTCGGGAAGCGCTACTCCAGATCATAGAGCGCAAGGTGCACTGGGCGTGGAAGTCGTTCGGGGACGGCACCGTCGCCAAAGATCGCCTGCACTATCACTTCGAGCAGGAGTACGAGACCTACGTGCGGGACTTCCCCGTGCTCGTCGCGTGGGCGTACGTGCAGTGTCCGATCGCGGAAGTTCGGCGCGACCTCGCCGAGAACATCTATGAAGAGGAGACGGGTGGCGTGATCGCGGGCAAGCCACATCCCGAGCTGTTTCTCGAATATCCGCGTGGGTTGGGGATGGATCTGTCGCGGTTCCACAAGATCCAGTTGGGGCCCGCGGCGGCGCAGTTTCGCGCGGTGCTCGACGAGCACACCCAACGTCATGGCTGGGCGCAGGCGGCCGCGGTGACCACGATCTTCTTGGAAGGCACGGATAAAGAGCGCGGCGAGCTCGATCCACATGCCCCGAAACGCGAGGCGCCGCCGCTCGAGCAGCATCCGCTCGTCGTGCACTACGGATTGCCGCTCGAGGCGCTCGCGCTAACGAAGGCGCATCGGCGCGTCGAGGGTTCGCATCGCGCGGCGGCGTGGCGGTGTTTCGATCACGTGGATCCGAGCGAGTATGCAAATGTGATCGCGGCGATGGAGGCCACGCTGGCGGCGTGGCTGGCGTATCGCGATGAAGTTGCCGCGGCCGTCGGGCTATCGCGATAACATGTAGAGGATGGGGAAATTCGCGCTACTGGTCTGTCTCGTCAGTTGTGGCGGAAGTGGTGGTGGCGGTGGCGGCGGCGGTGATGATGATCAACCGCAGCCCGATGGTGGCGTCGTCACGCAGCCGGCCGCGGCATGTGATGTGCCGGCGGAGGGCATGCTCGTGGATACGAGCGGGTCGACGAATGTCGTCGGCACGGGCACGGCGGCGAGTTGCACGACCGAGGCGTTGCAGACGGCGGTGACGGCCGGTGGCCTGGTGAAGTTCAACTGCGGTGCGGATCCGGTGACGATCACGCTGACGAAGGCGATCACGATCAACAATGTCGCCGGTGCGGATCATCTGGGTGACACGGTGATCGATGGCGGTGGGTTGGTGACGTTGAGTGGCAACAAGGCGAATCGGATCCTGTATCTGAACGCGTGCGAGATGCCGTTCAACAACGCGCACTGCGACACGTTCCCGCATCCGCATCTCACCGTCGAGCGGTTGACGTTCGTCGATGCGGCGGATGATTCGACGGATGGAGGCGGCGCGATCTTCCGGACCGGTGGTGCGCTCACCGTGATCGATTCGGTGTTCCTGCGAAATCGCTGTGCGATGACCGGTCAAGACACCGCGGGCGGTGCGTTGCGATTGATCCAAGCAACGCCGGCGTTGATCGTGGGCTCGACGTTCGGCACCGAGACCGATGGCAACAAGTGCAGTGATGGTGGTGCGATCGGCGCGTTGAATGCGTCGACGGTGACGATCATCAACTCGACGTTCGTCGGCAATCAGGCGACGGGTACGGGTGGCAATCCCGGCAACGGCGGCAACTCCGGCGCGATCTATTACGACGGTGGCAACACCACGCTCACGATGTGTGGCGTGACCGTGCAGAAGAATCACGGCAACGAGTACGGCGGCGGGATGTTCTACGTCGACGATCTGGGCAAAGGCACGATCTCGATCTCGAACAGCATGATCACGGATAACGATGGCAAGTTTGCCGGTGGTGCGTACTTGCAGGGCGCGAACGTGACGATGGCGAACGTGACGATCGCGAACAACACGGCGAACTTCGCGCCGCAGTTGTACGAGAACTCGATGAACGGGCGCGGCACGCTCGACGCGACGAACCTGACGATCGCGGGCGCGACGGGCGATGGTGCGCACCTCGAAGGTGGTGTCACCGGCACGTTCCTCAACGCGACGTTACCGAACCAGACGACCGGTGCCGGCGGGATCCAGATGATCAACACGATCGGTTCGATGTGTGATGCCGCGCCCGCGATGGCGATGTCGGTGATCGGCACGAGCTGCGGTGGCACCGCCGGCGACCCGATGCTCGGAACGCTCGGCGACAACGGCGGCACCACGCACGTGTTCACGATGGCGCCCGCCGCGGGAAGTCCCGCTGCAGGTGCCGGCGCGATGATGTGCCCGACCACGGACGCGCGAGGCATGGCGCGACCGGCAACGGGTTGCACGGCCGGCGCGCACCAGCTCTAGGTGTTCGCGGTACACTGCTAAAGACGGGGTTCCTGTCGGCGAACCCGTCACAGTACCAACTGGTTGGCCGGATACGACAGTAAATCAGACAGTGTCTTGATTACTGTCTAATTCGAGAATCCGCCGAGCTGCTGCGCGCCTTGCGAGGCGCGGACGGCCGATTGCGAGAACACTTGGAACGCGCGCCGGATCTCCGATGCCGAGTTGCCGGGCGTCAGGATCCAGCGATCGGGAATTCCCATCGACTGGAACACCTGCTTGAAGTCCGTCGTGCCATCGCTGATTCCCATCGCCGCCACGATGTGATTTTCCTGCGCGAGCATGTCCGTCACGAGCGCCTTCACATCCGCGGCTTTCGCCCGGGTCGATCCGTAGTCGGCCCCGTCCGTGATGATCAGCGTGACCGTGCGAACCGCGATGCCCGCCTGCGCGAGCTCCTCGGCCTTCGCGATCACCGTGCCGAGCACCACGCACGTCTGATCGAACAGCGGCGTGCCCTTGTCGGCGGTGTAGTTCGCACGCGTCAACGCGATCGCGTGATCGAGCGCCGTATACGGACACAACACGTGCCCGTTCAGGAACCGCGTATGCGCGAGCACCTCGCCCGACTGCTTCGACTTCTTCAGCGCCTCGAGCACGAAGTTGTGACCATCGCGAACCGCGTCGTCGTTGCCGGCCGCGCTGATCGAGCCGGAGTCGTCCGGCATCATCGTCAACAGCACGACCTCGCTCGCCGCGACGTCATCGATCGTCACGCCCAAGCCCGCTTGGATCTGCGCGCCGACATCCACCACGCCGAGCGCCTTCAACGACGTCGCGGACAGCGCACCCTTATCGTGCGCATCTTCGAGCAGCTTCTTTACCTTCTTGTTGTTGTCGTCACTCATAGCCAGCTCCTGATCGGGTCCGTAGATTTCACGAGGTGCATGCCCGCCGCCGCGAACTTCGCGAGTGCGGTCTCGGCGTCGTCGGTAAAGTCGGCCGCGAGACCGCCCTTGCCATCGGGAACCGTCACCGCCGACATGCAGTCGGTGACGAGGTAGACCTTCTTCGCGAGCGACGCGTCCTGCGCGAGGATTTCGGTGAGCAGGTCATCGATCGTCGACTTGACGCAATGGCTCGCGGCTTGTCCCGCGATCACGACCGCATCACTCGACAACAGCGTCTGGATGAACTGCGTGTTGCGTTGCGCGAGCGGCATGCCATCGAACCGCGACGTCACCTCCGGTCGCAGCACCGAGTAGTTCTCGGTCAACGGATTGCCACCCTTGACCTCGACGTGCGACTGCGCCGTCCGCGCATACGCGTGGAACATCCGTGCTTCGTGGATCACGCCAGCGAGCGCGTGGCCGTCCGAGCCGAGCAGGCAGTGCGGCGGCCACAAGTACAGTTGGTACTTGCCCGCGCGTTCGAGCTCCTTGCAGTAGTACTCGACTTGCTTGCACAGCCAGGTGTAGTTGCCGCCGCACAACCACTTCGCCATCGCCGGATTCGGGCGCACCTCACCGGCGGCGATCTGCGCGGCCGTGATCACGCGAAACGGCTGCAGCGGAGTGTCCTGCTTGTCGAGCCAGAAGCTCGCGAAGAAGATCTGATACGCGAGGTGCGTATCGAGCGTCGTCGTGATGTCGGTGATCACGCCGAGGTTGCGATAGATCAATTCGGCGATCCGCCGCGAGTCATCGATCGCGCCCGTGCCACTGCGCCCGGCGACGTACAACGTGCCCTCGGGGAAGCAGAAGTCCTTCTGGACGTCGATCAACAGCAGATGGACGCGCGTTTCATCGGCGGCCGACGGCTTGATCTTGTGTTGCGCGCGCCAGGGCAAGGCCGATGCGGCGAGCGCTGCGGCATCTGGACGGTAATTCCAGTCGGCCGCGTTCTTCGTGACGAAGTGAGATGGGATCGGTAGCGTCATAAATCCTTTCAGGAGAGTTGGAGCAACACGGCGTCACGCGTACGAGCCACCGCGATGCCACCGTTGGAAAGCGTCAGTTGATCGCCCGCTGCGACGAGCGGAGCGGTTTCGGCGAACACGCGGGTCTGCGCGATCGCACCTTGTTGTGCTTCGATGCGCACGATGCCCGCATCGGTTGGAACGAACAGATGTGGACCTGCCGCGCACGCGCCGGAGATGCCGGACAGCCACGGCGCATCCATCAACACGTCGGCGGCGAGGATCTCGGTATTCGCCGCGATCACGATCGCGTGCGTGACGAGCTGACCGCGATCTGCGAGCTGGATGAACAACCACGCGCGATCGTCGGCGCAGATCGCGTGCGCATCGACGAGCTGACCGCGCAGCTTCGGCAACGCCACGCGATCATCCAAGCGTCCGCGATCCGGACGAAACGTGAAGCCCACCGCGTAGCCGCCCGCGCGATAGAAGCCGACGCCCAGACGCTCGCCTTGCCACGCGTGCGTGTGCCCCGCGAGCACCTGACCGATCAACTCCGGCCCGAACGGCGTCGTGCGCTCGATCCGATCGCCCGTGATCACGAGCTTCTTCGTCGACGGCACCGGGCGCTGCGGCAGGTGATGCCACTTGAGGTTGCCGTGCGTGATTACCGGCGGCACGTGCGAGCGCGTCTGACAATTCGGGCACCGCACGCGCGCGTGTTCTTCACCGCACGTCCCGCACGCGACGAGCCGCAGCCGCTCGAGTTGCTGGCGCGGAAACACGCCACGCACGTCGCGCTCGAAGATCGTGCGAAACGCGCCGATCAATTCATCGGGCAAGATCGCGATCGGCCGCGCCGCTCGGGGATACGTGATCGCGTCGCCGAGCACCGAGATCCGCTGCAATGCGCGCTGCGCGTTCGGGACGCTCGCGTGCACGCCTTGCCACGGCCCCACGCCGAGCAACGTGCGCAGCGTCATCACCGCGAAGGCGAACCAGTCGGTATCGGTCGAGTGCGCGACCGCGCCGTTGCAACACGGATCGGCGAACCGCTCGCTGAACATCGAGCAGGCGAAGCCGCCGAACTGATAGCTATCGACGTCGATCAGGTGGACGGACTGGCCGTCCACGAGGACGTTCAGATCGTTGCAATCTCCGACGACGACGTTCGCGCGATGCAACGCCGCGAGCGCATCGTGGAGAGAGAGCAACAGCTTCACGACGTCCGTGCCCGGGATGTGGTGATCGCGGCGCCACTTGATCTCGCCGTACGAATGCAGCGGCGTGCCCGAGACCTTCGGCATCGTGTAACCGACGACGGCGCCCTTTTTGTCGGTCGCGAGTGCGATCGGCGCGACGACCGATGCCGGCAGGTTCGCCGGCAACGCACGCAGCTTCGCCGGCGCTTCTCGGATGCGCTGCGCGGCTGCGGCTTGGGCATCCGGCAGGCCATCGAAGTCGACGTGCGTCGGCGGCTTCCACCACTTGAGGACGTGGCCGTTACCGATGTCGTAGACCTCGGCTTCGCCGCCCTGCCCGACGAGATTGGCCGGCGCGAGCGTGATCTTCGAACCGTGGACGAAGACGTTCACAGGACCTCTACGATCGCGATCGCGAGATCGTCTTGGAGGCGCGCGGGAGTGCGGATCACGCGGCGCTCGTCCCAGTCGATGCGCTCGTCGTTGCGCGCGAGTTGGACGAGCCTCCTGCGCAGCGCATCGGGATGCGCGGTGATCGCGGACGCACCAAAGATCGAGACATCGCAACCCAGGTCGTCGATGCCATCGGTCGCGATCAACACGCGGGTCGGGCGATCGAACGTCGCGAAGTGCGCGGTCGACGGCGCGCCGAGCAGGTCGTACGCGATGTACGGCGGCTCGTTGTCCGGGAATGGACCGAGCACGCGGACACGGCCATCGACGGCATAGGCGCCATCGCCGATCGCGAACACCGCGGCGCCATCGCGCGTGATCGCGGTCGCGACGATCGTGAACAGCGTGAGCTCGCGAACGAGCTGCGCGTCGATCATCGCGACGTGAGTCCGCGGACTTGGGTCAGTTACTTTGACGAGTTGGATACCGTCCCCATCCGCGGAACGCGGACTTACGTCATCTACTTTGACGAGTTGGATACCGTCCCCTCCCGTGACCAGCTGGTCCCCTCGCGTGACCAGCAGCTCGAGCTGCTTCACGACCGTTGCGCGCGCCGTGTCCCAGACCGCGCGATCACGCACGTCTCCGGTACGCAGCGCCGACACCATCGCCTCCGCGAACCACCGCGCACCGAGCCGCGCGCCGACTTCCGAGCCGGCACCACTCGAGCAACCATCGCAGACCACGGCGACCGCGATGCCGTCTTCGACCCGCACGCACGCGGCGTCCTGACCGTTGCGCTCCGCTCGGCGGTGGCGCGCCCCGATCACCGTCGCCGACGCGGTCTTGAACGAGATAGTGTCCATGCAACACCAATATGGTGTTCGATAGACACTATGTCAAGCAGAGGCGCTAAACCCTGGTAAGCTCTACGGGATGGACGCGCGCGAGGTGGAGCTGCGCCAGGCGATCCTCGAATCGCCGGACGACCTCAGCCTGCGCCTGGTCTACGCCGACCATCTGCAACAGCTCGGCGATCCTCGCGGCGAGCACATCGCCCTCGCCTGTGGTGAACCGACCGAGACCGAAACCGCAGAGCTCCGCCGCCGCGCATTGTGGCAGCACCACCGCGACGCCTGGATGACCGCCGATTTCGGCAACGTGTACGCCGTGAGCAACCTCGCGCAACTCGCATGGAGCTCCACCTATCGCAACGGCTTCGTCGACACGATGCGCGTGCAATCGATGCGACTGACCGATGTCGACGCCGCGCTCGCGCGCCAACCCGTTCGCGAGCTCGAGACCAACGTCAGCCCGGCAGACATGCCGATCGTCGCCAAGCTGTCGTTCTTGCCGCGCCTGCGCTCGCTCGTGATCTCGAATCGCTTCGACGACATCGACGCGACCTGCGCCGTGTTCGAACGTGCACGCGAGCTGACCTCGCTATCGCTAGGTATTGCCGTGGGCGCTGCCGGCTCGGAGGCCCTGTGGTCCGCGCTCGAACGGTATCCGTACTGGCATCAGCTCGAAGAGCTGTCGCTCATCTCCGTCGCGCTGACGCCGCAACGGATCGCCTGGCTCGCGCCACAGCTAACACGGTTGAAGCGACTCCGCCTGACCGCCGTCGTCAACGTGGCCACGCTGCCCGCACTCGCCGAGCACATGCCCGCGCTCGAGATGCTGGCGATCAACAACGAGCACGATCGCCGGCTTACGATCGACGACGATCTCTACGCCGAAACGCTGTCGGCACCGTGGACGCGCGATCTCGAGACCCTCGACCTCCACGGCGGGGACTTCGGCCAAGACACGGCGCGCGCGATCGCACGCCTCGCAACGCATCTCGAGAAGCTCGACCTATCCTACGGCCGAAATCCGGCGGTCGTGCGCGCGCTCGCGGACACTTCGTTCCCCGAGCTTACGGAGCTAAATCTCTCGACCAGCCACCTGACCGACGAAGACGTGTGGCCCGCGCGCAACCTGCCGAAGCTGACCAAGCTAGCCCTCGCCGACAACCGAATCCACGCGTTCCCCGCAGCACCACGACTCTCGACGCTCGCGATCAACGACACCCCGATCGACGACACGGGCATCGCGCCGATCACCACGCTACCGTTGCGGCGTCTGAACATGCACCAGACCCAGGTGTCGATGCGCACGATCGATCTGCTCGAAGCCACACCGTCGCTCCACGAGCTGCGCACGTTCTCGATCGGCTCGCGAGCGATCTCGACCGAGCACTTGCGCATCGCGCACATGCCATTCGACAAGCTCGAGCACCTGATCATCCACGGCGTGAACGACACCGATGCACGGATCCACTTCAACACCGGGTGGATCGCCAACGTCCCTCACTTCGAACGCCGGCTCGAGCTCACCGGCGCCGCCGTGCCGAACAAGCGCGGCGACAAGTATCGCGTGATGATCGAGGACAAGAAATCGCGCGCACGCACGTTCGATCCCGCGGCGACCTATCAACTCGACGAGTGCGTGCACCATCCCGGCTACGGCCACGGCATCGTCACCCACGTCGAGCCCGTGCGCATCGATCTCGGCATCCCCGAGCTCGGCGTCGTCCGCGTCCCGCTTCGCCCGGCAGAGACCACGCCGTTCGATCCCGAGCAGCCGTACGAGATGGGCAATATCGTCGAGCATCCCACGCACGGCGTCGGCATCGTCGTCCTCGTTCAACCGAACCGGCTGTTCATCCGCCTCGCCACCGGCGACGAAGTGACGATCACGCCGAACCCGACCCTGATCGATCGCGTGCGGAGCTTCTTCAAATGACCCGCGACGAGGAGCTCCGCCAAGCGATCATCGACGCACCCGACGATCTCGACCTCCGCCGGATCTACGCCGATCATCTCCAACACGAGGGCGATCTGCGTGGCGAGTACATCGCGCTCGCCTGCAATGCCACCGACGAAGCCGTGCCCCACGAGATGCGGCGCCGCGCACTCTGGCAACACTACGGCGAAGCGTGGAAGCGCGAGGACGGCTTCTCCGACGACGCGCTCACCTACCGCAACGGGTTTTGCGAATGGTTCGTCACGTCGCCGGCGCAGCTGCCGGACCAGACCGAGTACCTGCTCCGACAACCCGTGACCCATTTGACGCTCGGCTCCGGCGATGGCGAACGCCTCGACGGGCTCGCGAATCATCCACTACTGCCGCGTATCCGTCACCTCACGATCTTCACGAGCGTCGACGATCCGATCGCGATCGCCGACGTCGTCGACGCCGCGAGCAACATCACCGAGCTCGCGATCACCTGTTACGACTCGCGCACCGTCGGCTGGGATGCCCTCGCGCGTTGCTCGCAGCTCGATCGCATCGAGATGCTCGACATCGACGCCACGCTGACGCCGCGGACAGCACGCTGGCTGACGGATCACCTACCGCGCTTGAAGCGGCTCCGCCTGAGCGGCATCGTCATCGAGTCGGGCGCACTCGCGGTTCTCGCGGAGCGCTTGCCGATCCTCGACGAGCTCGTGATCGGTGTCGAGGAGCTCGACGATCATGCCGAGCTTGTCGAGGCGTTCGCCGGACCGTGGACCCGCGCGCTGAAATCGCTCGTACTCACGCCTGTCGAATTCGATGCCACCGCGATCGCGCACCTCGCACCGACGCTCACCCAGCTCGAGCTAACCTCGCAAGATCGATCGTTCTGCGAAGCGCTGAGCTCGCACGATTGGCCGGCGCTCGAGACGCTCGATCTTTCGGACACCCCGCTCGACACCCTCGATCTGCGCCGCTTCGCGAAGCTGGTGTCGCTGAACAGCGATGCGAAGCAGGACGTCCGTCGCATCGTCGAGCACGCGCCGCGCTTGAGCCACGTCGGCATCGATCAGGTCGACGATGCCGATGTCGACGCGATCATGACGCTGCCACTCGTCTCCGCGAATCTCTCGACGTCGCAGATCACGACAGCAGCGATCGATCGCATCGCCCAGCCGAGCCCGACGTTACGAACGCTACGGCTCGCCGCGAATGTCGGTGCTCCCGCGATGGCGCGGTTCGCGACGGCCGGCTGGCCGTACATCGATCAGATCACGTTGCTCGTCGGCGCCGATCATCAGAAGACGCGCAGTCGGTTCGCCGCCGGCTGGATCGAACGCGAGCAAGGCGCGTTCTACACGTATGAACGCAAGCTCGAGCTCTCCGGCACGCCCGTGCCGATCGCCGCCGAACCCGTGTCTTTCTTCAGCCGCGTACGGAGCTTGTTCCAATGACCCGCGAACGCGAGCTCCGCCAAGCGATCATCGATTCGCCGGATGACGTGAGTCTTCGCCTGATCTACGCCGACTATCTCCAGGAGCTCGGCGACGTTCGTGGCGAGTACATGGCGCTCGCCTGCAACCGAGCTCACGAGACGGTCGCGAGCGAGATGCGTCGCCGCGCGCTATGGCAACACTACGGCGCCGAGTGGAAGGCCAACGACGCCGGCCCGACCGCCGAGTACGTTTACTACACGAATGGCTGGTGCAGCTCCGTGCTCGCGAGACCGTCCGAGCTCGAGGCGTTGACGCCGAAGTTGCTCGACCAACCGCTGGATCGGATCCGGACCCTGACCACGGACGAGTCGCTCGAGGATCTCGTCGCGAATCCACTGTTGCCGAGGCTGAGCGGCTTGGCGCTATCGACGCGTCGCCCAGATCCGCCGACCCATAGTGCGGTCTTCAACGCGGCATCGAAAATCACAGACCTCGCCCTCTCGAACTACGGCGTCAGCGATCCGTGGGAGACGCTCGAGCGCTGCGACCGCTTGGACGAGATCGAGACACTCGAGCTCGAACACGTGACGTTCGATATCGAGCGCGCACGCTGGCTCGCGACCCACCTGCCGAACGTGAAGTGGCTCGAGCTGTCCAACGCGAGGTTCGCGCCCGGTGCCCTGCTCGCCCTCGGAGAGCGAATGCCAGCACTCGACGCGCTCTCGCTCCGAATCGACGACGAAGTCGACGACAACATCGAACCGCCCGATCACGACGAGGTTGCTCGCGCGCTCTCGGCTCCGTGGCTGCACCGCATCACGTCCCTGAACGTGACCGGCATCTCGCTGAACCCGACCGCGATCCGAGCGATCGCCAACTACGCATCGACGCTAACGGCGCTCGAATTCACGACGCACGAGATCCACAGTTGCACCGACCTCGGGTTTCGCGATTGGCCTGAGCTGATCACGCTCGATGTCGGCAACATCGACACGTTCGATCTCGCGCGCTGTCCGAAGCTCGAATCGCTGTTCCTGGCGTGGACCGATGACGTGCAGAAACACATCGTCGATCGCGCACCTCAGCTGACCGGGCTCAACCTGGGCGATGTCTCCGATCGCGGGATCCGCGCGCTTGCCGCGTTACCGCTGGACTACTTGTCGCTCGATTCGTCGACGGTAACTCCCGAAGCGATCGCGTCGATCGGTCAGATGGAGAAGCTGCGCCGCGTGTATCTGCGAATGCCGCAAGCGGCGTCCGTGCTGACAGCGCTCGCGAACGCGCCGTGGCCGTATATCGAGACGCTCGCGTTTCGGGATCTCCCGCGCGAAGCCGTTCGTGACGAGCTCCTGCACGGCTGGATCGCCGAGGACAAGTCGTATCAGATATCGTTCGAGCGCCGGCTCGATCTCTCGGGTACGCCGGTGCCGAACCGATGACGCGCGAGGCGCAGCTCCGGCAGGCGATCCTCGACGATCCCGAGGACGTTTCGCTTCGCCTGATCTACGCGGACGCGTTGCTCGAGCGCGGCGACAACCGCGGCGAGCACATCGCGCTCGCCTGCGGGCAAGACACCGAATCCGATGACGCCGAGCTCCGCCGCCGCGCATTGTGGCAACAGCACGGCGATCGCTGGGCGCGCGACGACCTCGGGTACGTGATGCGGCGCGATCGCCCGATCTATCGCTACGGCCTACCGTACGCGGCGTCGATCAACGGCAACGAGCCACCGCCGTGGTTACAGCGCACGCCGCTCGCGTCTCTCGCGATCACCCGGTCCGAAGGCGCCGGACGCTACGCGACCACGCAGGTGATCCGGCGCATTCGCGGCCTCGCGATCCGCGACAGCTTTCCAGATACCACCGGTGCCGAAGCGTTACTCGCCGCGGCGCCCCACCTGCGCCGGTTCTCGCTCGGTGAAGAGCGCTGGGGAAGACACGGCGCCGGGATCTGGCGCGTGCTCGAATCGTACGAGCGGATCGGCGAGCTCGAAGAGCTCGAGCTGGCCGCGATTCCGATCACGGCAGAACGCGCGCAATGGCTCGGCGCGCACCTGCGCAACATCAAGCGCCTGACGATCCGCGCCGATCTCGACCGCGCATCACTGCTCGCACTCGCGGAACACGTACCGTCACTCGAAGAGCTCTCCCTCACGAACACGCACTACGGCGAGACGATAGGTCTCACCGAAGCGCTGTCCGGGCCGTGGGCGCGCAACCTGACGCGCTTGCGGGTCAGCAATCCCGAGCGCGGCCTCGGCGGCGTGATCGCGAAGCTCGGCGGCTTGGTCGAGCTCGCTCTCGCGAATCATCACCGGCCGGAGGTCGTCGACGAGCTCGCCGGCTGCACGTTCCCATTGCTCGAGAAGCTCGATCTCTCGAACAACAATCTCCGCGCCGATCACCAACTGATCGCACCGAAGCTCCGGAGCCTGCAGATCGCGTTCAACCCGATGCGCCCGCACGCGATGACCGATCTGCACGAGCTCGACGCGCGCTCCACCCACCTCACCGATGACGACTTCGCCGCACTGGCAAGCCGACCGATCCGCCGCTTGGACGTGCTCGCAACGCGGATCACCGATCGCTCGATCGACACCGCGCTGACCATGCCCGAGCTGCGCGAGCTCACGATCGGCTTCATGTCGTCCGACGAGCTACGCCGTCTCGCTGCCGGATTTCCAAAGATGGAGCGACTCGAGATCGATGGTTACGACGGTCGGACGTTCAGCGATGACTGGCTCGTCCTCGAACCGAACATCTTCGAGCGCAAGCTAGTCTAGCCGAGCGGAGCCCGACGGCGCGCGAAGGCGCGGCGTCGGAAAGCGGAGCGAGGATAGACGAAAGTAAATGAGTAGGGGGAGTCCCTATGAGTCGTGAGCGCGAAGCGCGAGCGCGGAATAGGGACTCCCCCTACGGCGCTAGGCGTTCGCGCGTCCAGCCATCCGCCGTCCGCGTGTACTGCACGCGATCGTGCAACCGCGACGGTTGACCCTGCCAGAGCTCGATCTTCTCCGGCACCACCCGATAGCCGCCCCAAAACGCAGGCCGCGGTAACGCCTGATCGCCATACGTGCGCTCGACCTTCGCCACGAGCTCTTGCAACGCCGTGCGCGACTCGATCACCGCCGACTGCGGCGACGCGATCGCACCGACCTGCGAGCCCCGCGGCCGCGACGCGAAGTACGCATCGCTCGTCTCCGCCGCGACCTTTTCGATCGCACCTTCGACGCGAACCTGTCGGTGGAGCGGCTCCCAGAACAACACGATCGCCGCGTGCGGATGCGCCGCGAGGTCGTGGCCCTTCTTCGAATCGTAGTTCGTGTAAAACACGAAGCCGCGATCGTCGATCTCCTTCAGCAACACGATCCGCGCGTCCGGCCGCCCGCGATCGTCGACGGTGGCGACCGTCATCGCGTTCGCCTGCGGGATCGGATGCGCGACCGCGTCCGCCATCCAGCGCCGGACCTCGACGAACGGATCCGGATCACAGCTCGCCGGATCGATCGCGACGCCTTCGTACTGCTCGCCGATCCGCCAGAGCTCTTTCGACATATCAGCGGTCTACCACGCTCACTTCTTTTCGTGCATCGACAGTTCCATCAGCTTGTGGAAGTTGCCGTGGAGCGTCTCGAAATCGCCGTCGAACTTCGTCGCATCGCCGCCCTTGCACGTCGCCGACAGCGTATCGATCGACGCCGCGAGCGCGGCCGCACCATCGGTCCACTGCTGCTGGTCCACGCCCTCGGGAATCGCCGTCGCCACGTTCGCCGCGGCCGACGAAAACTCGGGAATCGCATCGCAAGTCTGCTTCTGGCGATCCGGGCCCTTCGCGAGGTGATAGCGCGGCGCGAGCACGTCGTGGAACTGCTTCAGCGACGGCGGCAGATCCTCGTGCTCGCCACCGTGCATCTCGTGCTCGCCCATGGCCGAGCCCTGCTGTGCGGGGCCTTCGGGCGCGGGCTTACCACCACACGCGGCCGTGACCATGAAAAACAGTACTGCGAAGCGAATCATGCGCGCGGCTTTCGCACGCAACTTCGGCCCTGTCAACGTATGCTCGGGCTGCATGAACTTGCTCGTCATCCGTCACGCCGTCGCCGAGGACAAGAAGCTTCTCGAGGACGACGCCACGCGCCGGCTCACCGCATCCGGCGAGCGCAAGTTCAAGGGCGTGGTTCGCGGCATGAAGAAGCTCGGCTGGCGTCTCGATCGCGTGTTCTCCAGCCCGTGGTTGCGCGCGGCGCACACCGCCGAGCTGCTCGAGCCGCTCGGTGGCGGTCAGCCGATCGAGACGGATCTCCTGACGAAGTCACCGCGCGCGGAATTGCTCGCGCTGATCTCCGAATATGCGGGCGGCGCGGAGAAGCTGCGCGCGGTCGCCATCGTCGGTCACGAGCCGTGGTTGGGCGAGCTCGTCGCGTGGCTCGCGTTCGGCGATGGCCGTCACGGCGAGGGCCTCGTCCTGAAAAAAGGCAGCGTCACCTGGCTCGAAGGCTCCGCCACGCCCGGTGGCATGAGCCTGCGCGCGATGTTGCCGCCGTCGATGCTGCGCGAGATATGAATGTCCGAGGCCGAAGAGGCAGTCCTGCCGATGAGGCGCGAGTCTAAAAATGTCGCGTAGCGAGTACTTGCTCGCGACCGACGATCAGTTGATCGCGCAGAGCGAGGTCGATCGCTACCGCGCGTCCGGCCCGGGTGGCCAGCATCGCAACAAGACCGAATCGGCGGTGCGCCTGCGCCACAAGGCCACCGGTGTCAGCGCGATCGGCGAAGACTCGCGCTCGCAAGCCGAGAACAAGATGCACGCCGTCCGTCGCTTGCGCGCGGCGATCGCGCTCGAAGTTCGCGAGCCGATCACCGAGCCTCCACCGGTGTTGCTCGCGTTCGCCGCCGCCGGTGCTGCTCCGAATGGAGCGAAGACCCGATTGACCGGCGCCTACTGGAACGCGATCGCGCTGCTGTTCGATCTGATCGTCGCGAACGATCTCGAGATCGGGACGACCGCGCGGCAGCTGAATATCTCGACCGGCGCGCTCTCGAAGCTGCTACTTCACGACGAGCAGGTCGGTCGCGCGATCAACGATCTTCGCCGCGCGCGCCAGATGCGCCCACTCAGTTAGCGGCGTCGGTCGACGGCGGCGACTTCACGACGGCATCGCCCGGCTCGACGTAGACATCGACGCCCGCACGATCACCTGCACGCCCGTACTCGACACGAACGATGCCCGCACCGAGCGCGTTGACGAGCTTGTCGAGCTTGGGATCGACGGCGAGCTTGGCATCGGTCGAGACCTGCTTGACCGTCTCGAGCGACAAGCCGGGCGCGAGCGCACCGACGCGGACGATCGCACCACCGCGAATGCGCAGCGCCAGCCCGAACTGCGGGACCGTCGCCTGGCGAAACCGATCGGTGACCGCGGGATCGAGCGGCGATCCGGTGAAGCGATCGAACGCCGCCGACAGCGTGGCGACTTGTTGATCGACGCTGTCGCCCGGCACCGCGAATTCGATCTCCGAGAACGGCGCTTCACCGATCGATTGCGTGAACCGCTCGATCCGCTCGATGTGATGATCGTCGACCCACTTCTTGATCGCGAACTTCGCCTCGTGGGTGCCGAACATCTGTTCGACCTTGTCCCACGGGTGCGGATCCCAGAAGTGCCAGCCCGTGGTCACCTTGCCGCCCCACACGCCGATCCAGCTACCGACGAGCTTCGGCTCCAAGTGCTCGCCGATTTGGTCGAGCATGTGCGCGTCCTGCTTCTGGATGTTGCATAGCTTGAAGTAGTCGGCCATCGCCGGGACGAAGCCGCGCGGATCGCCGAACGCTCCCCACCACACGCGCTTGAGATCGCTGCCGAGCATCGCGAGGAACGTGGTGCCTTCGCCATCCGGCATGTCGGCCGGCGTGGGATTGTGCTCGAGCCAACGATCGAGATGGATATCCATCCACTCCTCGACGATCGGCAGCTGCGAGAGGCTGATCTGGAGGTTCAACCGAACCGAGAGTGCCCTCTGCAGCGCGGACTCGAGCGTGCTGGCCATTATCTAGAAGTTATCACGCGCGCCCGGTCGGCTCGTTCTTGATGCGCGGGAGCAGCATCACGAAGTTGCACGGGCGCGTTCGATGATCGAGCTGGCTGACGAGGATCTTGTCGACGCCGAGCTTCACGCCGTTCGTGCTGCCGGGAAGTAGAAACACGTACGTGGCGCCACACAGCGCCGCATCCGCACGACTCTGGATCGTGGCCGCGCCGATGTCCGCGTACGACAACTGGCGAAACAGCTCGCCGAACCCGGGGATGTGCTTCGTCACGAGCGGTGCCATCGCCTCGGGCGTGACGTCGCGCGGGGTAACGCCCGTGCCGCCCGTCGCGATGATCACGTCGATGTTCGGATCCGCGATCCACGTCGCGAGCTGCGCGCGAATCAGGAGCTCGCTGTCGATCACGATCTCGTACGCGCCGATGCGATGGCCCGCCTCGGTCATCCGCTGGACGATGTAGCCGCCGGATGTGTCGGTCTCCTTCGTTCGCGTGTCGCTGACCGTCAGCACTGCTACCGAGATCGGGATGAACTCGCGTTCCATGCGCCAATATTGCCATTTTCATGTGTGATGAACATCGTTTAACGCAACGCGTCAGTGCGTGTTAGCGGGCGGATCTTGGCCGATGACGCGCCGCGTCTTACGGTTTGGGCATGTCCAAAGACACCCTTCCGAAGGTCGAGTCCAAGTCCGTTGTTGGTGTTGTCCCGGGTGCCGCGCATCTCGCGCTCGATGTGGCTGATCGCAGCCAGTCGACGGCGATCGCCGTGCTCCAGGACGCGCGCGTCGAGATCAAGGCCGTGTTCGATCACGGGATCGAGCTCGCCGAAAAGACCACTGCCGCGTTCTTCCGGTTCGCGAAGAAGCTCGGTCAGCGGATCGATGAAGGCGTCGCCGACACGCTCGGCAAGACGGAGCGCCTCCTGACCGGCGCGGTCGATTCGGCGCGTAACACGACGCACGCCGCGACCGACCTCGCGCATTCGGCGACGGCGGGCCTCGCGGGCAAGCAAGCCCAGGCCTAACTGCCCACGGCTGATCACAGCACTCGATGTCGTGCGCAGGGGTAGGTCCGTGACATCACGCATTCGAGCACTGGCGTGATGATTGCGATGAGAGCGCCGCATGAAAGCGCTCGTGTTGATCGCCCTGACCGCGTGCAGCCCCGCGCTGACTGGGGATGACGATATCGATTCGGTCCCCGATCCGGATGCCGATTCGGATCTGGCGGCCCAGCCGTACGTGTCGACGGCACCGCACCTCGAAGCCGTGTTCGCGCTTCCGGGTGTCGACGGCACGCCCGATCACACGATCGAGAAGTCCATGAACGACATGATCGATGCGACGCCGAAAGGTGCGCGCATCCGGCTCGCGGTGTTTGGCTTCAAGCGCACGAATGTCGCGACGCACCTGATCGATGCGTACAAGCGTGGGGTCGACGTTCAGATCGTCCTCGACCGCAATCAGAACTACGCGCATCCCGCACCGGATGATCTGGACGCGGACGAAGATGACGACAACGATCTTCCATCACCAGAAACCGATCCGGGCGAAGTCGTCGACCTCGCGACCGGCGCGCACGACTACAACGACGCGACGCAGATGCTGCTCGATCACCTGCCTCACGACGCTGTCACGTTATGCACGCGAGGCCATGGCTCTTGCATCGGCGATCACATCAACCACTCGAAGATCTGGTTGTTCAGCTCGACGGGTGGCGCGAACCACGTGGTCGTCCAATCGTCCGCGAACGTCGCGACGCTCCACCTCCACAACAACAGCGTGATCTCGCGCGGTGATCGGAAGCTGTACAACGACTACGTCGCTTACTTCGCCGATCTCGCCGCGCACCAGGAGGACTTGAACTACTACCGGATCGCGAGCGGCGACCACACGATCGCGTATCACTTTCCGCGAGGCGATGGTCTCACCGGCGACGATCACGACACGGTCGCGAACATCCTCGACAAGGTTCGCTGCAATGGCGCTTCTCATCACACGGTCTACGTGACGATGGCCTACTGGCACGACCGGCCGCAGATCGACGATCGGCTCGTCGCCTTGAAGCGTGCTGGATGCGATGTCCGGATCAATATGCGTCACGGCGGGACGAAGGGCGTGTCCAAGGCAACCGCCGACCGGTTCGTTGCAAATCACCTCGACGTCGCGTTCTATCCGACCGATGGCGGCACGAACATCCATTCGAAGATCTTGATCGTCGACGCGATCTTCGGCGACGACGGCGATCGTTCGGTGCGCCAGCTCGTGTGGATGGGCTCACACAACTTCAACAACGATGCGCTGACGTCGAACGACGAGACGATCTTGCGGGTCGACAACCCGGGCGTGTTCGATGCGTACGTCGCGAACTGGAAAGCGATTCGAGCCCAGATCGATTCGCACTAGGTTGCACTGAGCATGACTGTTTGCAGTGGCTACTCGCCTAGCGGTCGGTAATCGCTCGCACGGGTGATGGCGCAGGGCTTGCGTAACCGTGCCGCGATGAAACGCGTTCTGTTCCTGGTACTGGCATTCACGGCATGTAGCCCCACGATTGGCGAGGGCGATGACGATGTCGGCGGCGATGAATCGATCGTCGGCGACAGCAACACCGATCATGACGATCCCAACATGCTCGCGGTCTCGCCCGAGGTGGCGAAGCCGAAGTTCGAGGCGTTCTTCGCGGTGCCGAAAGCGGATGGCACCGGGGACGCGACACTCGAGAACAAGATCATCGAATTGATCGACGGCACGCCGAAAGGCTCGCGGATCCGGATGTCGATGTACGGGTTCACGCGGCTCAAGCCGGCGAACGCGCTCGTGGCGGCGGCGAAGCGCGGTGTCGATGTCCAGATCGTGCTCGATCAAGAGGAGAACTTCGCGGCGGCGCGGGCGCTGCGCGTGGATGCGACCGAGGTCGATGAAGATGTCGATTCGCTCGCGACGCCCGACGACGCGGCCGATGAAACGCCGGTCTCGATCGAAGCGAAGGCGAAGTCGCTGAACGCCGCGGTCGAAGTGCTGAAGCACGGCCTGCCGAGTGGCTCGATCACGTTCTGCACGCGCGGCAACGGCTCGTGTCAGGGCAAGGGCATCGACCACAACAAGATCTACATGTTCTCGACGACGGGTGGCGCGCACAAGGTCGTCGTTCAATCGACGGCGAACCTCACCACGCACAAGCTGCACAACGCGCTCGTGATCGCGCGCGAGAATCCAGACCTCTACGACGGCTACGTCTCGTACTTCAACGACCTGAAGAAGAAGAAGCTCGACCTGAACTATTACCGCTCGGTTCACGGCGACAAGACGATCGGCTACTTCTTCCCGCGCAACGACGGCGGCGACACGATCGTCTCGGTGTTGAAGAACGTACGGTGCACGTCGGCGAGTCACATCCGGATCGCGATGGCGTTCTGGGAGCGCACCGCGGTCGCGAACGAGCTCGTGACGCTCCAGAAGAAGGGTTGCGACGTGCGGGTCAACATGCGGCACGCCGGCAAGGACGTCTCGCAGGGCATCATCAACACGTTGAAGAATGGTGGCGTGAATGTCGCGCTATATCCGGATCAGCACGGCGCGAACATTCACTCGAAGTATCTCGTGATCGACTCGAACTACACGACGAGCGAGTCGAGCGGCCATCGCCACCTCGTGTTCACGGGCTCGCACAACTACACGTACGGTGCGCTCGAGAACAACGACGAGGCGCTGCTACGCGTCGATCAGGAAGACGTGTTCCAGGCCTACATGGACAACTGGAAGACGATGCGCGCGCAGATGTGATTACTTCTTCTTGCCGGCCGGCTTCTTTTTCGCGGGCGCGGCTTTCTTCGCGGCCGGCTTCTTCGCGGGAGCCGGCTTTTTCGCGGGCGCTTTCTTCGCCGGCTTGGCGGTTTTCGCCGGCTTCAGCTGCTCGAGGAACACGTCGGCCGCGGCACCGAGCGACTTGGCATCCGGGGCGTCCGCTTCGGTGACGACGAGGATGAACACATCGCCGGCCTCGCGGCGCTCGTTCAGCTTCGCGATCACGTCGCTGTCGACGTCCCAGGTATCGCCGGCTTCGTCGGTGACGTACTCGTAGCCGACGCGCTTGTCTTCATCGAAGCCATCGACCTCGAACGACACGCCGTCTTCGTCGAACTCGACGTTTTCGGTGATGTCGAAGCCGGCCTTCTCGAACCGCGCCTTCAGGAGCTCACACGCGTCTTTTTCCTTCATCCGACCACCAGGTTCACGAGCTTGCCCTTCACGTAGATCTCGCGCTTGATCGCCTTGCCCTCGAGGAACGGCACGATCTTCTCGTCGGCTTTCGCTGCCGCAAGAATCTCGGCTTCCGTTGCGGAAGACGCGACCTCGATCTGCGAGCGGAGCTTGCCCATGATCTGGATCGCGATCGGCATCGTGTCCTTCACCAACTTGGCCGGATCGAATGCAGGCCACGGCTCGTACGCGATCGACGTGGTGTGACCGAGCCGCGCCCACATTTCTTCCGCGACGTGAGGTGCGAACGGCGACAAGATCTTCACGAACATCTCGAACCACGGCTTCGGGACCGAGATATCCGGCTTCGTCGCCTCGTTGACGAACTTCATCATCTCGCTGATCGCGGTGTTGAACTTCAGATCCGTCACCGACTCGGTCACGCGCTTGATCGCGGAGTGCAAAGCGCGCTCGAGATCCTTTTGATCCGTCGATGCGTCATCTCGAACCTTCGTCGACAGCGTTTCGACCGTGCTCGGCGGCTCGGCAGGGACGACGAGCAAACGCCACGCGCGATCCAAGAAGCCGCGGGTGCCCTTCACGCCATCCGTCGACCACTCGACGCCGTCTTCCAACGGCCCCATGAACAGCTCGTACATGCGCATCGCATCCGCGCCGTACTCCGCCGCCATGTCGTCGGGGTTGACGACGTTGTAACGGCTCTTGCTCATCTTATCGAGCTTGGTGACGAGCTTCGCTTTGTCCTCTTTCGCGAACCACGTGTGCTCGCGCAGATCGCCGAGGTTCGCGTCGACGCGTGCGGGCGAACCCGTTTCGTCGACGACTTCGTCGGCGTGATAGTACTTCTTGGTATCGGCGTTCTGGAACGAAGCCTTGTGGATCATTCCTTGATGGAACAACCGTTGGAACGGTTCTTTGGTTGTCACCAAGCCCGCGTCGAACAGCACCTTGTGCCAGAACCGCGCGTACAAGAGATGTAGCGTCGCGTGCTCGTTACCGCCGACGTAGAGATCGACGGGCATCCAGTACTTCTCTTCTTCTGGATCCCAACCGACGTCATCGCGTTGCGGAGAGAGGAAGCGCAGGTAGTACCAACACGAACCCGCCCATTGCGGCATCGTGTTCGTCTCGCGCGTCGCGGGCATGCCGTGCGAGTCGGTGGTGTGCAGCCATTCCGTCGCACGGGCGAGCGGAGGCCGGCCATCGGGCGTCGGCTTGTATTCATCGATCTGCGGGAGCGCGACCGGCAATTGCGATTGCGGGACCGCTTCGACGGTTTCGTCCTGCTTGATCAACAGCGGGAACGGCTCGCCCCAGTACCGCTGACGCGAAAACAACCAATCGCGCAGCTTGTAGCGGATCGTGCCTTCGCCGCGATCGTGCTTGGCGAGCCAATCGATGATGGCAGCTTTCGCTTCCTCGATGAGCTTCCCGTCGAGGAACTCGCTGTTCACGTGCGCGCCATCGCCCGTGTACGCGGTCTCTTGGACGTTGCCGCCTTTGACGACTTCGATGATCGGCAGATCGAACTTCTTCGCGAACGCGTGGTCGCGCTCGTCGTGCGCAGGGCACGCGAACACCGCGCCGGTGCCATAGCTCGCGAGCACGTAGTCCGCGATCCAGATCGGCACTTGCTTGCCATTTACCGGATTGATCGCAAACGCACCCGTGAACACGCCAGTCTTTGGAGCATCCGCGGCTTCGACGGTGCGATCGCGTTCACTGCGCTTGCTGACCTCCGCGCGATAGGCTGCGATCGCCGGCTTTTGCGCAGGCGTTGCAATTTCGTCGACGAGCGCGAGCTCGGGAGCGAGTACGACGTACGTGCCGCCGAACAGCGTGTCCGGACGCGTGGTGAACACCGTGATATCGCCGTGGCCCGAGGCGAGCTTCCACCGCACGTTCGCGCCGATCGATTTTCCGATCCAATCGCGCTGCTTGACGTGCGTGCCATGCGGCCAATCGAGCCCTTCGAGATCCTCGACGAGGCGATCGGCGTATTCGGTAATCTTCAACATCCACTGCAGCATTTGCCGCTTCTCGACGGGGAACTCGCCATCGACGGACTTGCCGTCGTTGACCTCCTCGTTCGCGAGCACGGTGCTCAGCGCCGGACACCAGTTCACGAGCCCCTGTTGGCGATACGCGAGACCGCGCTCGAACAGCAGCTCGAAGATCCACTGCGTCCACTTGTAGTACTTGGGATCGCTGGTCGCGAGCTCGCGCGTCCAGTCGTACGACAGACCGAGCTTCTTCAGCTGCGACTTGAACGTCTTGATGTTGCGTTCGGTGATCACGCTCGGGTGCTCGCCCGTGCGTTCCGCGCGGCGCTCCGCCGGCAGACCGAACGAGTCCCACCCCATCACGCGCAACACGTTGAAGCCCATCATTCGCTTCGCGCGCGCGACGACATCCGTGGCCGTGTAGCCTTTCGGATGACCGACATGAAGCCCGTCGCCCGACGGATACGGGAACATGTCGAGCACGTAGAACTTCGGCCGCGTGCGGTCGGTCGGCGTCAGGAAGGTCTGATTACTTTCCCAGTACGCCTGCCATTTCGGATCGATGGATTTGTGATCGAAGCCAGCCATGAAAAAACTTACGCGTTCAAAACAGCGATCAAGCGCTGCGTGATGATGTCCGGATCGCCGACGCCGTCGACGCGCTTCAAGATGCCCTGCTGCATGTAATACGGGATGATCGGCGAGGTTTCGGAGTGGTACTTCGCCGTGCGCGTGGCGACTGCTTCCTTCGTATCGTCCTTGCGGTGAACCAACCGACCGACCACGTCCGCGGGCGGCGGGTTGTACTTCAGGTGATAGATCACGCCGGTCTCCGGATCCGTCCGGCGACCGACCGCGCGCTCCTCGAGCAGCGAGTCGGGGACTTCGATCAACACGACCGCGTCCAACGAGACCTTAGCATTCGTCAACGCGGCGTCGAGCGCCTCGGCCTGCACGCGCGTGCGCGGGAAGCCATCGAGCATGAAGCCCTTCGCGCAATCCGGCTGCGCGATCCGCTCGAGGATCATCCGGATCACGAGGTCGTCGGGAACGAGATGGCCGGCCTTCATGTGGCCATCGGCTTCGACACCCAGCGGAGTGCCCGCTTTGACGGCAGCGCGGAGCATGTCGCCGCTCGAGATGTGAGTGATGTTGAAGGTATCGACGAGACGTGCGGCCTGGGTGCCTTTGCCTGCTCCCGGCGGACCGACGAGGATCATGCGCATTCGCGCATCCAACCATGCGCGCTATCCGACTGCAATCTGGGTTATGGTGGAAGACAAATGTCGGTGGTGCCGAGGTGGTATTGCGTGCTGGCGCACGCGTTGGCGGTCGGGTTCTGCGTCTGGTTGGGGTTGCATATCTACGCCCCGGTCGAGTGGATCGCGATCTTTGGAGTGGTGGTGATCTTGACCGCGCTGTTGCCGGTGTCGCGCGTGATGGGGTTCGTCGGCATCGCCGGTGGAATCCTGATCGCGGGTGTCGGCACGTATCTGTTGCGCGACGTCTGGAAGGCGATTTCGGTCGACCAGATCGTGTCGTTTCAGAGCGGCCCGCTCGTGCCGGCGCGCGAGGCGATCGTGCTCGCGTTCGCGTCGCTGTGGCTGGTCGCCGGATCCGTGTTCAGGACCCAGCGGGCCTGAGCATCTCGAGGTGCGGGATGCCGTCCTCGAGGAAGTTCTCGCTGACCCGCGCGAAGCCTAGCGACGCGTAAAACGCCTCGAGATAGGCCTGCGCGCCGATCCGGATCGGGCCGTTGCATGCGGCGATCGCGCGCGTCATCAGCTCGCGGGCACGGCCACCACCACGTGCTTCCGGCGCGACGACGACTCGGCCGATCGAGACGTCGGCGAACTTCACGCCAGCGGGGACGATCCGCGCGTAGGCCGTGATCTGCGCGTCGAACAGGTGAAGACATTTCGGATCGAGGCCGTCGGCATCGAGGTACACGCAGGCTTGCTCGACGACAAACACTCGTTCGCGTAGCTCGATGATCCGATAGAGCTCGTGCGTCGTCAGGTCATCGAACGCTTTCAGAGACCACACGGCGTGATACTACTCTCGTCGTGGTGCGCAGCGTTTGCGTGTATTTGTCGTCGAGCAACGGGACGCCGGCGTTCGCCAGCGAGATCCGCGCGCTCGGTGGCGAGCTCGCGCGGCGCGATCTGACGCTCGTCTACGGCGGCGCGCATCGCGGCCTGATGGGCGTGGTCGCGGACGCGGTGATGGGCGCGGGCGGTCGCGCGATCGGCGTGATTCCGAAGGCGCTCGTCGATCTGGAGATCGCGCACGAAGGCCTGACCGAGCTCCACGTCGTGGAGACGATGCATCAACGCAAGTGGAAGATGTTCGAGCTCGCGGATGCGTTCGTGGTGGGCCCGGGTGGGTTCGGGACGTATGAAGAAGCGTTCGAGGTCCTGACCGGGATCCAGCTCGGCTATCACCAAAAGCCGATCGTGTTCCTCGATCTAGAAGGATTTTGGAGCCCGATGCTCCAGTTCCTCGACCACGCGGTCGTGACGGGGGTGTTGCAGGCCCGCACCAGAGCGTTGTTTCGCACTGCACCATCGGCGGCGGCCGCGATCGATCTGCTCCTCGCGGATTCCTGATATCATTATTGTATGGCCCCTCGCGCCGTAGGCGCGCTGTTTGCGCTCGTGGCGGCCCTTGCGTTCGCAATCGCGCTCGCAGGTGGTGTCGTGCCGAAGACCGTCCCTGGATGGTGGGACGGACATCCGATCCTTGAAGGCAAGGTATTGGAGCGGAAGGAAATCCACGTCGGTTTGATCGAGGCGGATGGCTGCAACATCCAAAAAGCCGGGACCGAATGCCGGAAGCTCGAAACGGGACACACGCTCGATGTCGTCGGGTTCGCCGAAATCGGCGCGCTCGCGCTCGGCTTGGTGACCGGAATTCTCGCGTTCTTCTCCATCAAAGCAGTCGGTGATCGCCGGCAGTTCTTGTCCAAGTTGTTGCTGTTCGAGGTCGTGCTGATCGGCGGCGGTGCAGGCGCGATCTTCTTTCACGGCCCGGATCTCCACATCGAGCAGCGCGTCGCGATGCCGGTCGGGCTCGGCTTTTTCTCGGTCATGGCCGGATGTGGGTTGGGATTCATCGCGGGCGTGATCGGCATGCGGGTCCGGCGTGAACCGCTCCGGTTGAAGCCGAGC
The DNA here is from genome assembly GCA_047600425.1 of Kofleriaceae bacterium. GTDB lineage: Bacteria > Myxococcota_A > Polyangia > Haliangiales > Haliangiaceae > JABFXX01. The sequence goes on from JASGLC010000001.1 coordinate 3,040,771, forward strand.
GAGCCGCGGATGCCGGTGCCGCACCATCCGCCGCAACCGGCGTTCGACGTGCGCGAGCTCCTGACGCCGCAGCAACAACCGATGCGCGTCTCGCATCCGCACATGATGCCGCCGAGCCCGGGTGGTCCGCTTCCCGGACCATCGGGGCCGCTCACGCCGATGAGCGCGCAGCAGAATCCGAATCCGTTGTTCGAGAGCGCGCCGCAGCTGCGCCCGCTCTACGACATGCACAACCAAGGCGCCGCGCCGAACCCGATGGCGCCGGTGTTGCCGCAACGGCCGCCCACGCCGATTCCGCGCGATCAGATCGATGCGCGGTTCGGCATGCAGCCACCGCCGCTCGAAGTGCCGACGCCGGCGACGCACGGACCGATGCCCGATCAGCTCGCGGGCGATTCGGCGAGCTTTCATCCGCCGGTGAACGTGTATCCGCCGGTGGCCGAGCGTCCGGTCGCACAGCGTCCGATCGATCAGACCGAAGATCTCGAGCGGCCGTCAGATCCGAACTTCGTCAGTCCGTTCGCGCCGCCGCGTCCACCGAAGCCGACCGCGCCGCCGCCGCCGCGCAAGAACCCGACGATCGCCACGGCCGTGCCGCCGATGCCGTCGATGGTCCCCGAGGACAACCAACGCACGTCGGTCGAGGTCGATCACTCGCGCGGGCGTCCTAGCGAGCTCGACATGGCGATGACGGTGCCGCTCGAGAAGCATTCGTCGTCGAGCTTCGATATCGATTCGAGTCGGTTCGCGGAGCCGCTGCCGGTGCGTGGCAACCCCACGGAAGAGAATCAGCTCGTCGGGGATTCGACGTCGCAGAGCTCGATCAGCGAGCACACCGGCGAGAACTTCGACGAAGCGCTGACGCGCGAGCCGGCGAAATACGATCCGGTGGTGCCGCCGCCGGCGCCGGCGCGGTTGGAAGATACGCCGTCGCAACTCGGGGTCGCGGAGACGCAGCTCGCGCAGTTCGATGGCGTCACGGCCGCGACGGGTGAATCGATGCCGGCGTTCCCGGATCCGGAATCGTCGCCGGTGATCGCGCCGCCTGCACCGCCGCCACTGCCGCGTGCGAAGCCGACGGCGCCGCCGCCGTTGCCGAATTCGGCCGCGCCGCGATCCACGCCGCTGCCGTCGAACCTGCGTGCGCAGAGTGAAGCGCCGACGACGAGTGCGGATGTCGATCGCGCGGCGAAAGAGCGCGTGACCAAGGCGCGTGCGCATAGCGAACAGCCCACGGCGGCCGCGCGCGGTACCGGACAAAAGGCAGCGCTCGAAGCGGCGACCGTTGGTGGTCGGGCGAACGGTGCTGCGAGTCCGCGCGTGACGTCCGGAAACCGGACGACCAGCTCGGTCGCGAATGAAGCGGCGACGGTGGCGGCGCCGATGAGTGCGAACGAAGCGCTCGCGGCGGCGTCGGTGCAAACGCCGGAAGCGCCGACTCCCACGTCGTCGAAGTGGGGCTCGCCGGATGATGCGAGCGAGCCGAAGAAGAAGAGTGGCCCACCGAAACCGTGGGGCGCGCCGGCGACGGATCCAGGTGAACGTGCGAAGGCGGATCGCGAGCCATCGGGGCCGAAGCAGCAACGGATCGCGGATGCGCCGTCGGGACCGCCGAAGCCATGGGGTGCGAATCCGAACGAAGCGGCGACGCGCACGAATGACAACGGAGATCCGGCCGCTACTGCGACGGGCGGACCGAGCACGGACAAGGATTCGGCGCCGCCGAAACCGTGGGGGGCGAGTCCGAACGACGGCGCGACGGTTCAGGGTGGCGCAGGCGGACCGAAACCGTGGGGCGCGAATCCGAACGCGAACGATGGCGCGACTGCGCAAGGTGGCCCGCCGAAACCGTGGGGCGCGAATCCGAACGACGGCGCGACCGTTCAAGGCGGCGCGACCGCGCAAGGTGGCCCGCCGAAATCGTGGGGAGCTGCCGAAGCAGGCGGCGGTTCTCGTCCAGATGCCGGCGGCACGATGCCGAAACCGTGGGGCGCGCCGGTTGCCGAAGCAGGCGGCGGTTCTCGTCCAAATGCCGGCGGCACGATGCCGAAACCGTGGGGCACGCCGGCAGAGGCCGACGACAAGCCGCTCGAGAATCCGACCGCGCCGTCGTATCAACCTGCGCCGTCGAGCTCGCCGGGTGACGGTCCCGCGCGGATCGGTGTGCCGAACATTCCGTCGTCGCGTGCGCCGTTGCCGCAACCGCGCCTCGGTCGCCCGAGCGTGCCGCCGCCGGCGACGAAGCTGCCGACGTTTGCAAAGCCATCGTCGCTCGTGCCGAGCAACGGCATCGGCAAGCCGCCGTCGAACGAACAGCCGTCCGCGACCGCGAACAAGGCGAGCACCACCACGACGCCGAGTCCGTTCGCGACGATTCCGTCGCCGTTCGGTCCCGGTGGCAAGGTGCCGACGATTCCGCCGCCGGTCGCGCCACTGCCGCCGCTGCCATCGATCGCGATTCCGAAGACGCAGACGCAACCGCTCGGCGACAAACCGACCGAAGCCGCGGGTTTTCACGAGCAGCCGACGCAAGCGCCGCGCAAGCACGAACGTCCGAGCACGGACGACGTGATCGAGCCGCCGACGTACGCGGTGCGCTCGAATCCGAACGTGCCGATCGACTCCGATTCGCATCCCGAGGTCGGTGGCGAGATCGAGCGCCGCTCCGATCGCTCGCTCGATCCATCCACGAACAAATCCGGAATCTCCGTCGACGAACCGATCTCGCGGCCGAGCGGCGACCTCGCCGACCCGCCGACCTATCACTCGCCCGAAGCGCCGGCGATGCCGCGCGCGACGTTCCCGGTCCGCAACAGCGAAGCACCGACGCGTGCGGTCGGTGGCAGTGGTCAAACGAACCTCGATGTTGCCGCGCGCCAAGTGCTCCAACAACGTGCGCCGAGCGAGCTCCCGACGCGCGCCGTCGGTGCCGGCGGCGCCACCGGTGCGAAGCCGCGCGCGATCTCGACGGCCGCGCCCGATCTCGCGCCGCCGGTCGAGCAAGCCGAATCGAATGGTCCGTCGCCGGCCTGTCCGCAATGTGAATCGCCGATGGCGTGGGTCGAACAGCACCTGCGCTTCTACTGCGCCAGCTGCCGCATGTACTTCTAAAGACGGGGACGGTCCGAAGTTAGGGAAGTTCGATCGTCGAACTATCCAGATCTCCTCTGCCACGGGGACGGTCTGAAGTTAGGGAAGTTGGAAGTTTTTTCCAACTTCAGTCCGTCCCTTGCGCCTAGGAATTTCGCGACGATGAGCGAGCGAACTTCCCTAACTTCAGACCGTCCCCGTGCCTTAGGGAATCCGCGCTGTTGGCGCGCAGAACTTGCCTAACTTCAGACCGTCCCCTTTCTACGACTGCTACGTTTCGTGCGATGGCGACGATCTTGTTGATCCGGCACGGCCAGGCTTCGTACGGCCAAGCGGATTACGACAAGCTGTCGCCACGCGGGATCGAGCAGGCCAAGCTCGTCGGCGGCTGGCTCGCCACGCAGAAGATCGACGCACTGTTTACCGGGCCGCTCACGCGCCAGCGCGAGACGGGCGCGTATGCACGCGAGGTCGCGACGAACCTGCCGGCACCGATCGAGCTCGCCGAATTCGCCGAGTATCCCGGCTTCGACATGGTCAAGGCGTTCATGCCGAAGCTCGTCGAAGAGGATCCGGAACTGGCGATGCTCGTCAGCAAGCCCACGCGCGAGCTCGCCGACAAAGCCTTCCAGCTCATTCTCTCGAAGTGGTCCCGCGACGAATGGCGGATCGCCGGCGTCGAACGCGTCCACGAATTTACCGAGCGCGTCCAGGCCGGCCTCGATCGCGTCGTCACCGAATGCGGCAGCGGCGGTCGCGTTGCCGTCGTCACGAGCGCGGGCCCGATCGGCGTCGCCACCGGCCTCGTGTTCGGCGCCACCGCCCATCACATGATTCGCGCGAGCGGCGTCATCAAGAACGCCTCGATCACCGAGCTGAAATTACGCACACGCGAGTTCGCGTGGAACCCCGACAAGATCATGCTGCTGTCCTTCAACGGAGTCGGGCACCTGCCGCCCGCCATGCAGACGGAGTATTGAGATGGACTTCGACCCACCTGAAGCTGTTCGCCCGCTCCTCGACAAGATCTCGAAATTCGTCGACGAGCACATCATTCCCGTCGAGCGCGAAGTCCTCGAGAACGGCTGGAACGCATCCGACGCCATCCTCAAAGACCTCCGTAAAAAGTGCCAAGCCGCCGGCATGTGGGGACCGCAAATTCCGCACGAGCTCGGCGGATTGGGACTCGGCCTCGTCGAGCACGGGCTCGTTTCAGAACGCCTCGGCCGCTCACCGCTCGGGCACTACACGTTCGGTTGCCAAGCACCGGACGCCGGCAACCTCGAGATCCTTCACAAGTACGGCACGCCCGAACAAAAGGCGCGCTACTTGGAGCCACTCGCGAAGGGCGAGATTCGGTCGTGCTTCTCGATGACCGAGCCCGAGAATCCCGGAAGCAATCCCACGCTGATGAGCACGCAAGCCGTGAAGCGCGGCGACGACTACATCATCGACGGTCACAAGTGGTTCACGTCCTCCGCCGACGGCGCGACGTTCGCGATCGTGATGGCGGTGACGAACCCCGAAGCGCAAGCCCACGGCCGCGCGTCGATGATCATCGTGCCGACCGACGCGCCGGGCTTCGAGCGCGTGCGCAACATCAAGATCATGGGCGACGCCGGCGACGGCTGGGCGAGCCACTCCGAAATCTGGTACCGCGGCGTGAAGGTCCCGCAGGCGAACCGCCTCGGCCCCGAGGGCGCGGGCTTCTTGATCGCGCAAGAGCGCCTCGGTCCCGGCCGCATCCATCACTGCATGCGCTGGATCGGCATTTGCGAACGCGTGTTCGACACGATGTGCCGCCACATCACGCATCGCAAGATCGACGACGAAAAGACGCTCGCCACCCGCCAGATCGCGCAAGCGTGGGTCGCCGAAGCACGCGCCGACATCGACGCGAGCCGCCTCATGGTGCTCCACGCATCGTGGACGATCGAGAAGAAGGGCTTCCAGGTCGCGCGCGATCAGGTATCCGCGATCAAGTTCTTCGTCGCGGACGTGATGATGCGCCTGATCGATCGCGCGGTGCAGCTCCACGGCGCGCTCGGCATCTCGAGCGATACCGTGCTCGGCCACTACTACGTTCACGAGCGTGGCGCGCGGATCTACGACGGTCCGGACGAGGTCCACAAGATGGTGCTCGCGAAGCGGATCCTCGCCAGGTACCAGCAATGACGGATGTGCAACCTGCAGAGGACAAAGCGCGCCCGGTTCGCCAGGGTGAAGAGCTCGACGTCGCGAAGCTCTCGGCGTTCCTGAAGCTCCCCGTCGAGACGCTGTTCGTCGAGCAATTTCCCGGCGGCCACTCGAACCTGACGTATCTCGTGCGCTCGGGTGGCGACGAGTACGTGCTGCGCCGGCCACCGTTCGGTAGCAAGGTGAAGTCCGCGCACGACATGGGCCGCGAAGTCGCCGTGCTGTCGAAGCTCGCACCGGTCTACTCGCTCGCACCGAAAGTGATCGCGTACGAGGATTCCGGCGAAGTGCTCGGCGCGCCGTTCTATCTGATGGAACGCCGCCGCGGCGTGATCCTGCGCAAGGACGCGCCAACCGATCCGGCGACGATCGAGCGGATCTGCAACCTGCTCGTCGACGCACTCGTCGATCTTCACGCCGTGGATTTCCAAGCCGCCGGCCTCGGCGATTTCGGTAAGCCCGCGGGCTACGTCGATCGCCAGGTCACCGGCTGGACCGATCGCTACACGAAGTCACAGACCGACGACATCCCCGCGATGACCTCCGTCGCCGCGTGGCTCGCTGCGAACAAGCCGCCCGAATCGGGCGCCGCGTTGATCCACAACGACTACAAGTTCGACAACGTGATCTTCGATCCGAAGCTCGAGCGAATCACCGGCGTCCTCGACTGGGAAATGTCGACGATCGGCGACCCGCTCATGGACTTCGGCACCGCGGTGTCGTACTGGGCCGAGGCGAAGGACGGCGGACCGTTTCAGTCGGGCCTGTTCGGCATCACGACGAAGCCCGGCTTCCCGCCACGCACGCAGATCGCGCAGCGTTACTTCGAACGCTCCGGTCGCAAGACCGATCACCTGGTCTTCTATTACGTGTTCGGCCTCTACAAGACCGCCGTCGTGCTCCAACAGATCTACTATCGGTTCGCGAAGGGCCTCACGCAAGATCAGCGGTTCGCACCGTTCATCATGATCGTGCGCGCGATGGCCGACCTCGCCCAGAAGTCGATCGACACGAACAAGATCTAGTCTTCGCCGTCGTCGTCTTCGGCGAGCATCCGATAGAGCGCGCGCCGGGTCTCGGCGAGCAGCTTCTTCGCATCGTCGATCTGCTTCTGCGTGCCGGTCTGCGTCACCTGCATCACCGCCATCGTGATCTGGCGGATCTGATTCATCAGCTCCCACTTCGGATTCGCGCTCTGCGCGGCATCATCTTCCGAAGGTAGCCAATCACTGGCGAGCTCGTCTTTGTTGTCGTCGACGTAGCGCTTGCCCTTCGCCGTCAGCTTGAACACCTTCGAACCCGACGGCGCCGGCTCGGTCGTGACCAAGTCTTCGTCTTCGAGTTGCTGCAGCGTCGGATAGACCGAACCACTGCTCGGTTTCCACTGACCGTTCGAGCGCTGCTCGATCGCTTGCATGATCTGGTAGCCGTTCATCGGCGCTTCGCCGAGCAGCGAGAGGATCGCCGACCGAACATTGCCGCGCCGCGCACGAGGACCGCGACCGAACATCTCGCCAAGGTCGCGCCAATCGCGAAAGCCACCCCAGCGCCCACCCGGACCACCCGGCGGACCGAACGGGCCAAAACCTGGACCGCCTGGACCAGGGCCACGGCGATCTCCACGACCACCAAAATCGGGGCGACCACGGTGACCACCGCGTCCACGACGGCCATCTGCCATCTGGTCATTATCTTCGAAACGACGGTCGAACCATCTCGGGAACATTGCTTTGTATCTCCATTATCTCGCGTTATTTCGCGATACGTCAACGATATATCGTTATCGCGAACGCGCAAGGACCTATTTCGGAACCTCCCGAATTACTTCAGCTCTACCGTCCAGGCGCCGTGTTCGGCGTCGTCGCGGATCTCGACCCGCGGGTCATCCTCGTGGAACACCAACCGCTCGTCGGCTTCCTTCGGATCGCCCCACTTCTTCTTGAACAGCTCGAGCAACGCCTCGCGCGCTTCGGCCCTGGGCTTGTACGGCAGGTTGAACACGACCGCTCGGATCTTGCCGTCGGCGGTCTTCAACTGGATCCGCGTGGCCGCGCGCTCCCACTCCGTCGGCGGCAGCAACAGCGCGAGCTCTTTGCCCGGCGCGAGCTCGTCCTTGTACGCCTTCTTCACTTCGTCGACGGTCTTGCCGAGCACCGGTTGCGGCAACGCATCGATCGCGTCCGGTTGATCGCCGAGCAAGTGCGCCGCCGGCATGAAGTTGTCGTACGCGAGATCGTGGCTGTAGCCGAGCGCATCTCGCAGCGTGGCGCGCCAGCCCGTCGTCGGATCCGGCCACACCAACACCGTGCGGCCGAGCTCCGTCGCTTTCCAACCTTCACTCCACGCTTCGGCGATCAGATCTTCGGCGTGCGGCGGCAGATTCAAGTAGATCGATCGCACCGTCTGCGTGCGGTCGTCGATCGCCACGAACTCGCGCACGCCGTCGACGCTCGTCGGTACGCCGGTGCGACTCGCGATGATGTTCGGCACGATCGCCTTCGCATCGCCGAGCTTCATCCCGATCCGCAACTTGCCGAGATCGCCCGGCGGGATGACGTGACTGCCGAAGAACTCCGCCGTCAGTACGTGATACGGCAGGTATTCGACCTGGCAGTTGCGCTCGAGACAGTCGAGCTTGACCTTCCAACCCGTCGATTCGCTCGCCCACGTCACTTCCGGTTGGCCGAGCGAGTCGTGCGCGATCTGCGGCGGTCCCCACGCACGGGTCAATAGATCACGCGCGCCCTGCCCCTTCACGACGGCGACGATGCTCGACACCGTTCCGTTATCGAGCCGCACGGTGAGCGCGACATCGCTGACGTTCGAATCGAGGATCAGCTCGTCGCGCACGCCCTTGCGATCCGAATCGTGAAGCCCGGGGACGATTCGCTTCGCCTCGTCCGCGCTCATACCCGGTTGGATCCAGATCAGGCCGCGCGGTGGCTCGATCGTCGGCCCGAAGAAGTCCGTGGTCGCCGCAGGCGCACTGCTGCATGCAGCAACTGCCACGAGTGCCAGGCGACGCATCGCCGGTAACTTACCTCGAAAGGTCTCGCAATGCGTCCGCGACGATCGTCAGCGCGCTCCGCATCTCCGTCTCCGACAGATACGCGTACGCGAGGCGAAACCCGTGCAAGTGCGGCTCGCCGATGAACGCGGCACTCGCATTCGAGACGTGCACGCCGCGCCGCGCGAGGTGTGGCTCCAATTGGTCGTACGGAATCGACCGCGGAATCTCGAGCCACAGCGTCGGTCCACCGCCCGGCCGCGTCCACTTCACCCCGTCGGGCATCAGCTCGTCGAGCGCTTGCAAGCACGCCGCGTAGCGATGATCGAGCTCGCGCTGCAGCTGCGCCAAGTGCGTGTCGTAATAGCCGCGCTCGAGAAATTCCGCGACCACCGCTTCGGTCAACCACGCGTTGCCGAGCGTCGACAGCCGCTTCATCGCGACGAGCGTGGGCACCAACGCCGGGGACGCCGCGATGAATCCGACGCGCAGCGACGGCAGCAGCTTCTTCGTGAACGAATTGACGTACAGCACGTCCTTGCCGCCGAGCATCCGCAGCATCGGCCGGTATTCGCCGTCGGACAGCATGTCGGATCCCCAATCGTCCTCGAGGATCGCGACGCCGTGCTTCGCGCACAGATCCAGAACGCCGCGCAGCTCGGCGCTCGTATACGAGTAACCGGTCGGATTGTGAAACGACGAGATCAAGTACGCGAGTGCGGGCTTCGCGGCGAGCGCGCGATCCCAGAGCTCCAGATCGATCCCGTTGAACGGATCGAGGTGCAGCCCGACGAGCTCGTGCCCGAGCGTTTCGAACAGGCTCTTCGCATAGCCGTACACCGGCGACTCGACCGCGATCCGCTTCGTCGCGAGCGACCGCGCCACGATATCGAGCGACTGCTGCGAACCGGTCGTGATGATCACTTCATCGGGCTCGACATCGAGGCCGCGCGCTTGCAGCCGCTTCGCGATCGCGAGCCGCAACGGTCGATAGCCCTGCGCGTCGTAATGGCTCGGCATCTACTCGCGCAGCACCGATCGCGCGCATTCCGCGAGCCGCTCGGTCGGCAGGAGGTCCGGATCGATGAACACGGTCGAGAGCGCCGTCACACCACGCGGTGGCAGATCCGGCCGTTGGATCGGCGGTGCGACCACGCGCGCGGGCGGCGGCATCTGTACCGGCCGCGGGGTACTGGTTCGCGTCGCAGCCAGCACGAACACACCTTCTCGTTCGCGGGCTTCGACGAGCCCCCGCGCGACGAGCTCGTCGTACGCGGCCTGGGCCGTGTTCTTCGATAAGCCGAGCTGCTTTTCGAGCGCTCGCACCGGGGGCAACCGGCTCCCGGCGGGCAGGCCACCGCCCGAAATCTCCCGTTGGACGCTGGCGACGATATCCGCGGCCGATGCACGGCGCCCCGACGGCACGACGTGGAGCCCGACGTACGGAGAGCGAGGCATACCTCGTCATACTCGGTCTCACGCCGATCGCGAAGGGACAGTGGATCGCGCGGGCATGGGACAGGTCGCGTGGTAAAATTTCCCTGGGTGTCCGCGGCTGTCGACAGCAATCCACCCGGGCAATTCTATTGTCCGACGTGCGAGAAGCACTTCGAGGTGGGTGGCCAATGCCCCACCGACAACACGCGTCTCGTGCGTCTGGGGATGCAGCTCGATCCGCTGCTCGGCCGCGAGCTCGATGGTCGGTTCCAGATCCTCGAGAAGCTCGGCCAGGGCGGCATGGGCGCGGTCTATCGCGGCGTCCAGATCGGGCTCAATCGCGAAGTCGCGATCAAGGTCGTTAGCCAGCACCTGATCAGCGATGCCGAAGTCGTGAAGCGGTTCCTGCGCGAGGCCAAGCTCGCGAGCAAGCTCTCGCACCCGAACGCGGTCGCGGTGCTCGAATTCGATCAGACCGAAGACGGCATCTTCTATCTCGTGATGGAGCTCGTCACCGGCAACACGCTCGACAAGACGATCGAGCAAGAAGGTCGGTTCCGGCCCGAGCGGATCGTCCGGATCGGATCGCAGGTGCTCGATGCGCTCGAGGGTGCACACGCGCTGTCGATGGTGCATCGCGATATCAAGCCGTCGAACATCATGCTGTTGTCGCGCGGTCGCGACCTCGTAAAGGTGCTCGACTTCGGCCTCGCGAAGTCCGTCGCGCAGGACGCGCAAAACACCACGATGACGAACGCCGGCGCATTGCTCGGCACGCCCGCGTACATCCCACCGGAGCTCGCCACGGGCCAGAAGTGTGACGGCCGCGCGGATCTGTATTCGCTCGGCGTCGTGCTCTATCAGATGGGCTCGGGCAAGCTGCCGTTCGTCTCGGATAATGCGCACGAGCTGATCGCGATGCACGCGACCGAAGAAGTGCCGCCGATGACGGGCGTGCCGCGCGCGCTCGCCGCCGTGATCGAAAAGATGCTGCGCAAAGATCCGGCGCAGCGGTGGGCGACGGCCGCGGAGGCTCGCGAGGCGCTCGAAGCCGCGCTCGATGCCACGCGCACGCCGCCCTCCGGCTTCTACTTCCAAGACGGTCCGACGACCGGACAGAGCATCGTCGTCAACAACCTCACGCCCACCCCGGGCGAGCGCGCGAGTGTTGCGGCGATCTCGGAGACGATCGCGCAGCACACGACGGGCGAATTCGCGGAACCGAAACGCCGGCGCTGGCTGATCCCTGCGCTCGCAGCAGCGGCGGTGATCGCGGGCGCGTTGATGGTGATGGTGCTGAAGCAGGACAAGAAAGCTGCCGAGCCTCCGGCCCCCGTGCCGATGCAGATGGAGCAGCCGTCGGTCGCGCCGACCACGCCACCACCGCCTGATCACGCGCAACAGGCGACCGTGCCGCCGCCGATTCCCGTCGACGCGATGACGCCGGCGATCGCGTCGGACCCGACACCCGTGACACCCGTGCCTCCGCCGCACGTCGAGTCGACCAAGCAGACAAAGAAGGTTGGCGCGTCGCGTCCGCCGATCACGCACGACAAGACGGTGCCCAAGGTCGAAGATTCGAAACCGACGCCGCCACCTGTCGTGAATGACCCACCGCAGCAAGTGACTCCGAAGCCGGGGAACGGCAGCGCACTACCTTTCTAGGGCTGGAGCCGATGAAAGAGGCGTCTGCAGGCGGAGCGCGCAGCGGTCCGCCCTACAGACGCCTCCAATGGTACGGTCCGCATGTGACGGACCGCAGTTTTTCGCTCACAAAAGGGAAGCGCGTTCTCTATCTGACGAAGGACCCCGACAAGGTCCGGCGCCAGTTGTCAGGCGAGCTCGTGCTGACGATGAAGGATGTCGCCGCCGAGGATCTGCTCGATGACATCAACACGGACGCGATGACGCCCGCGTGGGTGTGCTTCGATTACGACCCGAAAGACATCGCGAAGAACGCGTACGCCGGACTGATCGTGAACGGCGAGAAGCTGATTCCACCGGGTGCGCTCGTCGGGTTCGAAGTGATCGTCGCCGGCGCGCAAAAGGGCGTGGGCAGCTCGCGCGAGCAAGCCGCGCAGTGCGAAGTGTTCTCGGGGAGCCGCCTCGCGATCGCGAGCTCGTTCGCACCGATCCACGCGCGCAACAACATCAACATCGGTCAGTTGATGGGCGATCACGCGATGCTACGCCGGCTCGAAGCGGGCGAGTCGATTCCGCTGTCGGAGTTCACCGCCGGTCACGATGCGATCACGAAGTTGATCATCGAGGCGGGCGGCCTGTTGCCGTTCTGCTCGGCGCTCGATCAAAAGAAGATCACGGTTCCGGCGCCGGGAACGGCGAAGCGGCCGATGAACCTGACGGAGAAGATCCTCGCGTCGAAATTGCTGCCGGGTCAGGGCGAGTACGTGAAGCCGAACGATGCGGTGCTGGTTCGCGTCGATGCCGGCTACTCGCACGAGTTCACGACGGCGCAGGTCGACAAGTTCCTGACCGACGAATACGGCGATTACCGGCTGAAGAATCCGGCGAAGTTTGCGGTGTTCGAGGATCACCTGATCTACGCGACGGGCGTGCCCGCGATGGCGAAGTTCGCGGCGAAGATCGAGCTCCTGCGCGTGAAGCAGAAAGAGTTCGCGGCGCGCACGGGCGTGCGGAACTTCAGCGCGATCGATGGCGTGTCGCCGGGCATCTGTCATCAGGTCGCGCGCGAGCACTTCATCGATCCGGGTGACTTCGTCCAAGCGACCGACTCGCACACCTGCATGGGTGGTGCATCGGGTGCGCTGTCGTGGGGCGTCGGTGCCACCGAGTACGCGGCGCTGCTCTATTGGGGTTACACGCCGATCGCGGTGCCGGAATCGATCCGGTTCGAGCTCGTCGGAAAACTGCCGGCGGGGACCACGGCGAAGGACGTGATGCTCCACATCCTCGCCACCTACGCGAAGCGCGAAGACACGCTCAATCGCGTGATGGAGTTCGGCGGCGGAGGTCTGTTCGGGCTATCGCCGGACGAACGCGCCACGCTCGCGAACATGGCCACGGAATGTTCGGCGCGAGGTGCCGTGATGGAAGTCGACGAGACGATGATCCAGTGGATCGCGCAGCGCCGGCCGGGCATCGATGTCGAGGCGTTGCGCGCGAAGGTGTTGACGCCCGATGCCGGTGCACAACACGCGGGTGGCGTGCATCGGATCGATCTCGGCGCGATCCAACCGATGGTCGCGACGCCCGGAGATCCGGATCGCGGGATCGCGAGCGATCCGAAGAACGGTGCGTTGATCAAAGAGATCGGAAACGTCCGGATCGACATCGCGTACGGCGGCTCGTGCACGGCCGGCAAGCGCGACGATATCGACATGTACGCGCGCGTGATCGCGGAAGCCGAAGCCGCCGGCAAGCACATCGCGGCCGGGACGAAGTTCTTCATCCAATTCGGCTCGCGCGAGGTCGAGGACTACGCGCGGGATCAGGGCTATCTCGATCTGTTCGCGCGCAACGGCGTCGAGGTGATCAAGCCGGGCTGCGGTGCATGCATCGGCTGTGGGCCCGGGGTGTCCGATCAGGGCAGCCAGGTGTCGGTGTCCGCGATCAACCGCAATTACAAGGGCCGAAGTGGCCCTGGCAAGCTGTATTTGGCATCCCCGCTCACGGTCGCAGCGTCCGCGATCAAAGGCGAGATCGTCGAGTACGAAGCAGGTATGTTCAAGAAGTAGGGATGGCCCGGGCGAAGCGCTCCACCAAGACGACGAAAAAGCCGACCAAGCCGGCGGCGAAAAAGCGCGCGCCCGCGAAAGCCAAACCCAAAGCGAAACCGAAGAAGGCCGCGCCGAAACCGAAGGCGAAGCCGATCAAGCCGACGCGAGCGCAGACCAAGGCCGCCGCGCGCAAGCTGCCGTCCGAACGCGCGAAGACCAAAGAGATCCTCGCGCGCGGCACGATGCCGATCTCGATCGAGGATCTGACCGATATCCAGAGCGCGATCGATTCGGAGCTCGCACGGCTCGATGCCGAGGCGATTCCCGTGGAAGTGCCGGACGAGGTGTTCTCGCCGTCGGGGCGTAAGAAGCTCGCGCGCGAGTGGTCGTCGCGAAGCTCGCCGGTCGTCGAGATCTTGGATGACCGGCATCCGATCGGTGCGCTGCGCCGGTTCCTCGATTCGATCAAGGGCGAAGCTACGCCCCAGCAAGCCGAGATCGCACTCGGCGCCGCGCAGTTGCTACTCCTGCCGCTCGCTCGCGAAGCGCGCGGTGGTGGCGATGTCAAAGAGCTGATCGATCTCGTGCTCGAGCGGTGGGCGGATTTCGGCGAGCGCCGGTTCGGGTTTCACGCGCAAGAGTTCCTCCGCAACGCACTCGCGGCGGTCGGCGTGGATCGCGATCGGATCGCGAAGCTCGAAGCCGCCGTACCGCGCGAAGCCTCGAGCGAGTTGCTGTTCGAGCTCGCATGCGCGCATGCGGTCGCCCGTGACAAGGTCGCGTTGCTTCGCGCCGTCGAGGATGCGCTCGCCGCAGGCACGTCGCCGGCGCAGTTCCGGCGCGAGGCCGACTTCGCTCCGTACACGAACGATCCCACGCTCGCGGTGGTGCTCGCGCGTGCGGACATCCCGGCGATTCCCGTCGATGTCGAGCCGTATCGCGATCCGGTGCGCCGCGCGCTCGATGGCTTATCGCTCGCGGCGAAGGAGCTCGGGGGCCAGATCGAGCTCCATCCACCCGCACGCTTGGATTCGATCCTCGATGCGGAGCGCGCCGCGAAGGTCCAGCTACCGAACGACTACCGCGCGTTCCTGTCGATCACGAACGGCATGAAGCTGCTCGATCGCGAGTTCCTCTCGACGGCGGACTATCGCGATGCCACCTCGCTCGCGCAGCGCGCCTATCACTTCGTCCATGCGGATTACGCCGCGAGTGGGCTCGTCGATTGCGTGCCGCTCGCGAACTGGGGCCAACCGGATGATTGGTTGCTCTACGATCCGCGCGGTCGGTTGCGCGGCGGCGAGCCCGGCTACGTCGCCACGGTCGGCGCCGACGAGATCATCCTCGACGATCTGGCGTCCGCGCTCGGTTGGCTCGAAGAGCTGACGCGCGACATCCTCGGAACGAACTAGGCTTTCGAAGCCATCAACACGAGCATGATCCCGAGGATCACGCCGAGGCCCATCATCACGGCCTGGAGCGTATAGACACTGCGCAGGCGGCGCATCGCGAACATGAGGTTCGGAATGTCCTGACCTTGGGTGTCCGCGATTTCTCGCAGCGATTTCGCTGCCGAGGTCAGCCAGCCACCGACGACGACCATCACGACGGCCTGCCCGATCTGGACGAGGCTCGCGAGCTCGAGCTTCGCCTTGCCGAGCATCGCGCCCAAGCCGATCAAGATGCCGAACACGCTCATCAGCACGCCGACGATCTTCATCACGCGCGACGTGCTGACGAACACCTCGTTCTCGGCACCGCCGAACTCGTAGGTGCCGCTGCCAGGCGAGCTGACATCGATGCTGGTGTCACCTGTCGTCCGATCAGAAATGAATCTGTTCCCCATCCCGAAATCATAACGCGCAGAGGATCGCGGCGCCCGTATCTACACAGACATCGGCGCGCTGATCGCCGTCGAGGTCGCCCATAAATATTGTGCCGGCCGGCAACGTGGCGACGTCAACGCGCGGGCCGAACCCACGTCCTTGGCTACGCGCACAAAAAATCTGCCCACCGTCGGCCGTGCACAGATCGTCACGGCCATCACCGTCGATGTCACCGGTCGCAGTGCTCGCGGCATCGAGCGTGCTCGTATCGGCGACGCCAGCCTGCGAGAAGCTCCACGCCGCTCCTTCCGTCGACAGCCACGCTTCCGCGTCGACGGCACATGCCGGTCCCGTCGCGGTCGCCGTACACCAATCGGGTGCCCCATCGCCGTCGAGATCGGCGGGCCACGCGGGCGCGTCGACATCCGGCCAACTCGACAGCCGGTTCGACGACGTGCACTCGATCCCATTCGCATCGACGCCGCAGATCTGCCGATCGACCGCGGCGAGCGACGTGCACGCGTTCAATCGATCGGACACGTGCGTGATCGCGAAGTCATTCGCCGCGATCGCACACAGGACTCCCGATCCATCACGACCGCACGCGTCGGCGCGACCATCGCCATCGATATCGCCGAACGCGAGCGAGCCGGGCGCGATCGGTAACGCGAACCGGGGTTGCGCCGGTGCGAGGAAGCCGCCGGCCCCGTCGCCGAAAGCACACACGAGCACGCCCTGATCGACCGCACACAGATCGGCGTGGCCATCGCCGTCGATGTCGCCGAGCTTCAACCCGTTCACCGGCAGTGCGAGCGCGCTCCTCGAGGAAGTCACGGTTCGCGGCACGAACGTCCACGTCGGCGCGCCCTGATCACGGCCGCACAATCGCGCGTGCACGCCACCGCTCTCGGTCGGCGCCAAACACCACAAGTGCGCGTACGCCATGTCCGGATCGGGCGCCGGTTGCCGCGTGCTCCAGATATGGCCTTCGTCGTCGACGAACAACGGATTCGTGCACGCCCCGAGCATCGCGTCGCCGGTTGCCGTGATCTGCAGGCACTGGCCGGCGAGCTCGAGCGCGCCATCGTCGAAGGTCCAGGTCGGCGCCGTCGCACAGTCCGTGATCGCGAGCGATCCGTCGACGCAGCCGCCGTCCGTTTGCAACCGACCGCTCGCGTGGTGGCGAAACCCGATCGCGTAGCGCCGCGCGAACCACGCGACGTGTTGCGGCTCGATCGTCTCGCACGCTTCGCCACACGGCGCGCACTTCCCGGTGCACGCCTCGTAGTACGTGACCATGTTCGACGTGGCCGCGAGCATCGCCGGCGCCTTGTTCGTCGGCTCGGTCAGCATCGAATAGCCGCGATACGCGATCACGTCCGCGTGACTGTGCGCACGCGCGATCGCGAGCAACGAGATCGCACCGACGATCATGTGATCGGTGTGATCGCGGCCATGCGTCGACGCGACCTCGAGTGTCCGCACCGTCGCCGGCTGAGTCTGCTCGACGATCTCCGCCACCGTGCCGACGAGCTCGTCGGCCGTATATGTGGTGGTCTCGTAGGCGACCGTCGTTGCACTCGCGACCTGCCCTTCCCACAGCTGGAGCAGGCTCGACGGAAATTGCCCGTCGATGCCACCATCTGGATACGCGAGAAACACGAGCGAGATCGGTTGCGTGCGAAGCCGGCAGTGCTGTGCCGTATGACCCGCGATCTCGACGTAGCCGCACAGCCAATCCGTGGAGCCCGCCACGCGACCGTACGCGTATTTCAGGCCCTCGTAGCGACTGTCCGCCGAGCGCGGGCCGTGGTTGTCGTTGCCCGCGGTCACGTACACGCTCGTGATCGCACGCCCACTCTGCACGGCGTCGAGCAGATCGGGCTGCATGAAGTACAGGTCGTCGTCCTGATGCGCCACGATCACGAGGTCGGCGCTCGGGGCGAGCGGTACGCCGATCGGAATCGCGTTGTCACCGCATGCCGTCAGCGCGACCAGCAGCAGCAACGACCTCATCGCGCGCATTGTGCCCGAAATGATCGCGTGGTACGCGTCGTTCTCATGCGACAGCGAGCGCTGGTCTGGTCGACCGTGATCGCCGTCGCACTTCTCGCCGCCCACGCGTGTGGCTATCGATTCGGCGTCGCGAACCAAGCGACGTATTTTCTCCACGCGCTGCATCGCGCACATCCGGAGCTGTTCCGTCAGGACTGGTTGATCTCGGCGACGAGCGAGTACCACAAGCTGTTCGGCATCCTGGCCGGCTGGATGTTCGGACTCGACGACAGCGGCGTGACCGTGTTCGCGATCACGCACGTCATCTTGATGGTCGTGTTGCTCGTCGGGGTCTTTCTCCTCGTCCGCGCGACCACTACCCGCGCGCTCGCGGTCTATGTCGTGCTCGTCGGTTGGTTGCTCGTCGACGGCGATCGCTCGCTCGCCGGCTCCTACGTGTGGAGCGGCTATCTCCAACCATCGTTGATCGGCGCCGCCGGTACGGTGTTCGGGCTCGCGATGTTCGTGCGCGGGCGGCCCCTCGCGACCGGAATCGCACTCGCGGCGGGCGGCCTGTTCCACGCCAACTTCCTGCTTCTCGGCATTGGTGCGTTCGGGCTCGCAGAGCTCGTCACCTCTCGGAACTGGAAGCGCGTCGCGTGGTTGCTCCTACCGCAAGTCGTCGCGCTCGCGATCCTCGTTCCAGAAATCCTCGCGCACGCCGCCAGCCGGGACTCCGCGCGTGCGCTGTGGGTCCTCGTCGAGTTTCACGCGCCTGTTCATTATCGCGGGCTCACGATCGCGCGCAGCTTGCCCGGGTTCGTTCCGTGGATCGTGCTCGCGATCGTCGTCGCGCCGGTGATCGCGAGCGAGGTCACGCGCCGGCTCGTGTGGTGGCTCGGCATCGTCGGAGGCCTGTGCACGCTAGGCACGGTCGTCGTGATGGTGCCCGTCTTCGAACCACTGACCAGGCTGTACGTCTGGCGGCTCGCACCGTTCGCCGTGCTCGCGGCACAGCTCGTCATCGTGCTCGCCTCGCTCGATGGTCGCGCATGGCTGCTCCAGCCATGGTGGAGACGCGTGATCGCGATCGCACTCTTCGCCTATCTCGCGATCGATCTCCCGGTGATGTGGTTCCTCGTGCTGCCACTCGTGTGGAGTCGCGCGCTCGTGATCACCGCGATCGTCTCGCTCGCACTGCCGCTCTGGGCCTTGCGTGATCGGATCCTCCATCCCGCGCCGGAGATCGAATCCGAGGGACCGGACGTCGATGCGCTCTACGCGTGGGCGCGCACCACCCCGATCGATACCGTGTTCGTCTCGCCGCCATCGCTCGGGCGCTTTCGTCTCATCACGCGGCGCGCCTCGTATGCCGACTTCAAGTCGCCACCGCTCGATCCAGACGATCTCGTCGAGTGGCATGATCGACTCGTCGCGATGGACGGAGCCAAGCCCGACGATAAGATTCCCGCACATCAGCAAGCGTGGCTGACCTCGACGGGTGATGACCTGCTCGCACGCACGAAACGGCTCAGCGGCGATTACCTCGTGCTCGATCGCACACCGGCGCACGACCAGATCGCGGCCGCCCCGGTCTTTCAGAACGCGAGATTTCAGGTCTATCAGGTGGCTCGATGAGGCGTCCGATCGTGGTCCTCGCTCTCGCATTGGTCGTGTTCGCGATCGTCACCATCGCCGGGCAATCCGACTTCATCGCCTCGGATCCGTTGTGGTACGCGAACGTCGCCCACGACATGACGCGTGACTTTCACGGCGTGTTCTCCGGCGCAGAGATGCATCCGTTCGTGATGCGTGTCGGCCTGACGTTACCGCTCGCACTCGTCTACAAGCTGTTCGGCGTGTCGACGATCAGCACGAACGGCATCGCTCTGGTCGCGGCATGCGCGATCATCGTGATCGCCT
Source organism: Kofleriaceae bacterium (assembly GCA_047600425.1). Taxonomy (GTDB): domain Bacteria; phylum Myxococcota_A; class Polyangia; order Haliangiales; family Haliangiaceae; genus JABFXX01. Next base: position 3,059,943 of record JASGLC010000001.1, read on the forward strand.
GGATCGCCGCCCCTACACCACGCGCGAAGTTGTTCGCGGTGTTGTTCACGCTCACGGCACTTCCGTTGTTGCGGCACGGCGCGGTGCTCGATGTCGACTTGCCGTGCGCGGCGCTCCTCGGTGCGATGGTGCTTTGCCTCTCGCGTCGATCGTTCACCGTGGCGATCGTGTGTTGGTTCGCGGCATTTCTCGTCAAAGAGACGGCGATCTGGGGGCTTCCGATCTGGGTCTACGTGCTCGTCGTCGAGCGCCGGTCGTGGAAGGCGTTCATCCCGGCGTTTGTCGTCGGTGGCGTGCTCGGCATCGTGTATCTCGCGATCTGCTGGAAGGTGTGGGGGACGCCGCTCGCGCGCTTCAAGGGCATTCAAGAGCTCGATCACGCGTGGTCGCTCCATGGCCAGCCCGCGAGCGCATGGCTCGCTCGGTTGACCTGGGGGCCGGCGCGGATGTTGGGCACGATGTTCCACGTCGCGTTGATCCCGGTCGTGCTCGGGTTCTGGATCCTGCCGAAGCAGCACCGGATCTGGCTCGTCGCGACCGCGTGCTTTGGCTTGCTGTTCTGGTTCGGATCGGCGTCGCTGACGGCGTACAACCCGCTGCCGTTGTCCGAGCGCATGAACCTGCCGGTGCTGCCGCCGTTGCTCGTGGTCGCGGCGCTCTCGACCGACGAGCTATGGTCGCGCTTCCCGAAGCTGCGCTGGCTCGCGATCCCGCTCGCGCTGGTCCTGATCGTGCCGGCCGCCCGCGTGGCGCTCGCGGGGATCCGTCGCCAGACGCCGGAGACCGATGCGTTCCACTTCGTGCGCGACGAGGCGAAGCCCGAGCCCGTCGTGATCGTGTGCGGTGAACCGCGATGCTTGCAGATCGCCGCGTTCTACTTTGGCTTCGACGTACCCGCGAACGTGACGATCGTCCACGCGAATGACTTCGCCGCCGCCCCCGAGCCCCATGGCGTGATCGTTCGCGCCCTGGTCAATGCACCGCGCGCCGTCGGTGCGCACAAGACGGATCCGCACAGCGATCGCACCGGCGACATCGATGCGATGGGACTCTTCCCGATCATCGATAGCCACGGCGTCCGGCTCTATGCCGAAGGCGATGGCATGGCCCTGTGGCGCGCGTTGCAACCCGCTACTCGATGAAGCGCTCGAGCTGATCGACGACCATCGACGGCTCCGACAAAAACGGCGAGTGGCTCGTCTCGATCTGCGCGGTGTCGGTCCACTCGATCCCGGTCGTCATCGCGTGCTGGTTCGCCGGCGAGATCGCGTGATCTTCGTCGGCATACAGATAGTACTTCGCGACCGACGCGTACCCACCGTTGTCGAGCAGCGCCGGCTCGGTGAACGGCAGGAGCGGCTCGTCGCGATAGTGGGCATCGAGATCCTGTGCCGCCGTCGCATTGCAGTCGGCGCAGAACACGTCGAGCAGCTTGTCGCTCATCACGGCCGCGGTGCCCTGATCCTGTTGAACGACGAGCGCCGCACCGAGTTGCGAATCGGCATCTTGCATGCTGAGCCCGATCAGCGACTGGCCGGCCTTCGGGACGAACGCCGTGACATAGATCAGCGCCGACAGATCCTGCGCGCGTTCGTCCGCCGCTTCGGTAACGACGATGCCACCCATGCTGTGCCCGACGAGCACGACCGGTTTCGGCGCGGCATCGATCGCGGCTTCGACCGTGTCGATGTAACTGCGCAAGTTGATCTGCGCGATGTCCGTGGTGTCCGCACCATGGCCCGGGAGCTCGACGGCGGTCACCGTCGCGCCACGCGTCGACAACTCGGTCTTCACGTCGTTCCACGCCCATGCGCCCATCCACGCGCCGTGCACCAACACGACGGATTGTCCGTCGATCGGATCACGATCGTCGCCACAGGCCGCAAGCATCGCTGCCAATACGAGCGCCCGCATCAGTGTCCCTCCACGGTGAACAACGTCTCGATGAAGTCCGGCTTGGTTTCGACCCGGCCCCAATCACGTTGGAGCTCGCACATCAGCGAGGACCAGTTGATCGGCTGGCTGCCGGCCTGCTCGATCCGGCGAAGCCCGGCCTCGTGCGACTCCTTCGTCACACCGCCGACCGCGTCGACGACGTGATAGCACTCGTGGCCCTCGCGTAACGCATCGAGCACCGGGAACGCGAGACAGACCTCGGTCCACAGCGCGACGAACACCAGCTTCTTGCGCCCGGTCGCTTTCACCGCCGCCAAGAATTCGCGGTCTTCCCACGCGTTGATCTGCGTGCGATCGATCTCGGGCAGCTTCAGGACGTCGCGCAGCTGTGGGATCGAAGGCTCACCGCCGAGCGTCGTGCCGTTGACGGTCGAGAGGATCGTCGGCACGCGATAGATCATCGCGGTCTTCGCGACATTGACGATGTTCTCGACGAGCTCGCGCTTCGGCATCGACGCGACCGATGCCACTTGGATCGGTTGAATGTCGATGAACAGGAACGCCGTGTTGTGCGGGGTGATGAGGTGGTCGGTTTTGGGATCGCGCATCGGAAGACTGGTCATGCGCGAACCCATTTTCAGAACTCGTGCCGGCTCACAACGGCGCTGGATCGAGCGCCCAATCGAGCGAGAAGTCCGCGACCTGCTCCCAACCTTCTTGACCGAGGATGAAGTGTGACCTGCCTGGAAATTCTGCGAACGCGGTGAGCGATTTCGATTTGTGCTGCAGCTTCGCGATCGTCCGATTGATCACCGGCGGCGACACGTGATCCTTGCTACCCGCGATCACGAGCAGTGGTGCGCGCTCGTCGTTGTGAAAATCGATCTTCGTTGCCGCGTGCGGATTGAAGTTCGCGAACGCCGCTTGGAACAACGGCCGGCCCGGGCCCGGTACCGCATAGCGATCGTAGGCCGCGCGCGAGTCCGCATCCGAGAGCGTGTTCGTGAACGCGTAGTGGAACTGCTCCGGCGTCAGCGTCACCGCGCGATGACGATTCGCCGGACTCTTGAGGCCCGGGAACGCCGACTTCAGCGCGGACCACGGCAACCGATAGACGCCCTTGATCGGCGCCGAATCGATCGACACGCCCGCGCGACCGTAGCCTTCGTCGAGCAACACCTGCGTGATCAGCGCACCGAACGAGTGGCCGATGATGATCGGCTTGTCGTCGAGCGAATCGATAATCGACGCGTAGTGCGCGACGATCTCGTCGATCCCGAGGTGCTCCAATGCCGACGGGTCCTTGCGAACCGCATCGGCGTCCTCAAGCCCGGGCCAGCTCTTCGCGATCACGTTGTGACCGCGCTGCGAGTAACGTTCGACCCAGTGCTCCCAGCACAGGGCATTCATCCAGAGTCCGTGGATCAAGACGATGTTCATGGTGGCCGGCGCTTTTTCAGGACTCGTGCCGGCACGAACCATGCTCTTCCGCGGACCTATGACTCGCGATGCTTCAGGCGGTGGCCAAAGCGCTGGTGTCGGCGCACAGACTGGCCCGGTGGACCAAGTTTTGGCCACCCGTGAGGTCCCCGCCGAGCTCCGCGCGAAGTGGCAGGGCATCGTCGACCTCCTCGCGGCGATCATGAAGGTGCCGGCCGCGCTCGTGATGCAGGTCCAACCGCCGCAGATCACCGTGTTCGTGCGAAGCGAGTCCGCCGGCAATCCGTATCACCCGGGTGAACAAGCGCCACTCGATACCGGCCTCTATTGCGAGACCGTGATGGCAACGCGCGGCGAGCTACTCGTGCCGGACTCGTTGACGGATCCGGCGTGGTGCAACAACCCGGACGTGAAGCTCGGGATGATCTCGTACCTCGGCCTGCCGGTGACCTGGCCCGATGGCAACGTGTTCGGCACGATCTGCGTGCTCGACGGCCAGCGCAACGAGTACAGCGCGCAGTATCGCGAGCTGCTCGCGCAGTTTCGCGACATCTTGCAGAGCGACCTCGCACTTCATTCCGCGAAGGCCGAAGCGGAGGCGGCGAATCGCGCGAAGGACGAGTTCATGGCGAACGTCAGCCACGAGATCCGGACGCCGATGAACGCGATCATGGGCATGACGGATCTCGTGCTCGATACGTCGTTGACCGAGGAGCAGCGCCGCAACCTCAAGGCCGTCAAGTCGAGTGCAGACAGCCTGCTCGGCATGATCGACGATCTGCTCGATTTCTCGAAGATCGAAGCTGGCAAGCTCCGCCTCGATTCGGAGCCGTTCTCGCTGCGGAGCGCGCTCGACGAAACGCTACGGACGCTCGCCGGTCGCGCGCACCTGAAGGGCCTCGAGCTCGTCAGCGATATTCATGCGGACGTGCCGGATGGGTTGATCGGTGACGTCGGTCGCTTGCGGCAGGTGTTGCTGAATCTCGTCGGCAACGCGATCAAGTTCACGAAAGAGGGCGAGGTCGTGATCGCCGTGAAGACGCTCGATCCGGAGATGCTCGAGTTTTCGATCGCGGACACCGGCATCGGCATCTCACCCGATCGCCGCGAGAAGATCTTTCGCGCGTTCGAGCAGGAAGATTCGTCGACGACACGCCGATTCGGCGGCACCGGGCTCGGCCTCACGATCGCGTCACAGATCATCTCGCTGATGGGCGGTCAGATCCGGGTCGAGAGCGAACAGAACCAGGGCAGTACGTTCACGTTCACCGCACGGTTCGAGCGCCAGCCGAATGCGAGCACGCCCGCGGTCACCCCGCCGCCGCGGATCCTGAAGGGGCTGCCCGTGCTGGTCGTCGACGACAATGCGACGAATCGCGAGATCATCGCGGAGTGGCTACGTAGCTGGCAGATGGAGCCGGTCGTCGTCGATGGCGGGATGGCCGCGATGGATGCGCTGTGGCACGGCGTCGCGAATGGCCGGCAGTACGCGCTGATGTTGCTCGATGCGTGGATGCCCGACCAAGATGGCTTCGCGGTCGCGGCGATGGTGCGCGAGCGAGCTCAGCTTCGCGATACCCGGATCGTGATGCTGACGTCGAGCGTGCGATCGAACACCAAGATCGACCTTTCGATCGACGCGCACCTCTTGAAGCCGCTGCGCCGCGAAGAGCTGCTCGAGACGATCTATCGCGTGATGAGCGCGACGCGTGTGGTCCACGAGGAAGCACAGCCCGTGGCGCCGACGCTACCGAGCCTCGACATCCTCGTCGCCGAAGACAACGAGATGAACGCGCAGGTGATCGAACAGATGCTGCGCCGCAACGGTCACCGCGTGCAGATCGCCTCGAACGGACGCGAGGCGCTCGAGCACATCGATCGCCGGACCTACGACGTGGCGTTGATCGATCTGCACATGCCCGAGCTCGATGGCATCGAGGTCGTTCGTGCGTTGCGCCAGGCGGGAAATTCGCTGCCCGTGATCGCGTTGACCGCACGCACGCGCAAGCAGGATCGCGAGCAGTGCCTCGAGGTCGGGATGAACGACTTCCTGACCAAGCCGATCAAGCCGACCGAGATGTGGACCGCGATCGCACGCGTGATCAACGCGCGGTAAGGCGGTCGATCGCCTCCCACAGCGACGCACTGCGGATCGGCTTCGCGAGGAACTCGTCCATGCCGGCTGCGAGACAGCGATCGCGATCCTCGGGCCGCGTGCGGGCGGTCAACGCGACGACCGGGAGATGACCACCGAGCTCGCCCTCGCGCGTGCGCAGGCGTTCGATCACCTGGAAGCCGTCTAATCCCGGCATGTGAAGATCGAGCAGCAACAGATCGAACGGCTCGCGTTCGACCAGGGCGAGTACCGCGGTGCCGTTGTCGACGATCTGCGGTTCGTAGCCGCGCCGGCGCAGGAGCTCGCGAATCAGGTCCGCGTTGAATTCGCTGTCCTCGGCGACGAGGATCCGCAGCGGCTTCGCCACCGGCACGGTTGCGGGCGCACCCGCGATCACGTCGAACAGCTCGCGCTTGCCGAACGGCTTCTCGATCTGTCCCGGCATCGCGATCACGCGCACCGCCGCGAACGCCGGACGCTCGCGCAATCGGGTTTCGAGCACCGGGCCACCGGACTCCGCGAGCGCGTGATCGACCAACGCGAGCTGGATCGGATCCTTGCCGATCACGCTATCCCACAGCGCGTCGATCGCCGCGATCGCACCGGATGCCGTCGAGACGCGCATGCCAGCACCGCGTAGCCACTTCGCATAGAGCAAGCGCTCGGCCTCGTTCGCGGCGACGACCAGCACCCGCTCGCGCGGCAACACCGGCAGGCTACGCGGCCGATCCGGCGCGTGATCGAAGTGCGCGGTCAGCGTGAACGTACTGCCCTTGCCCGACTTGCTCTCGACTTCGATCTGCCCGCGCATCAGCGATGCGAGCCGGTTCGCGATCGATAACCCGAGGCCCGTGCCTCCGAACTGCCGCGTCGTCGACAGATCGGCCTGCGTGAACGGTTCGAAGATCGCGGCGTGCTTGTCCTCGGGAATGCCGATGCCGGTATCGCGTACGGCGAACGCGAGCATCACGTCGTCGTCATCGCTATGGACGCGCCGGACGATCACCTCGACCTCGCCGTCCGCCGTGAACTTGATCGCGTTGCCGACGAGGTTCGTCAGGATCTGCCGCAGTCGCGTCGCATCGCCACGCACCATCACCGGTACGTCGTCCGCGATGTCCATGATCAACGCGAGGCTCTTGCGATGCGCCGTCACCGCGATCGTGCGCAGCGTGTCCTCGACCAGGTGATGGAGCGAGAAGTCCGCGACCGCGAGCTCGAGCTTGTTCGCTTCGGCCTTCGAGAAGTCGAGCAGCTCGTCGATGATCACGAGCAGGTTGTCGGCGGCGGACTTCACGGTGGTCATCCAGTGGCGTTGCTCGTCGGTGAGCGGCGTATCGAGCGCGAGCTCCGTCATGCCGAGGATGGCGTTCATCGGCGTACGAATCTCGTGGCTGACGTTCGCGAGGAACTCGTCCTTCGCGCGATTCGCGGATTCCGCCGCCGCCGTCGCCGCACGCATCTCGTCCTCGAGCGAGCGCCGCTCGGTGATATCGACGGTGGTGCCGGTGAGGCGCAGCGGTCGGCCGGTATCGTCGCGCATCGCCCGCGCGCGATAGATGCACCACCGAAAGCTGCCATCGGGTGCGAACACGCGGAGCTCGCTGTGAACGTCGTCGGTCTCACCGCGCAGGTGCGCGCCCATATGGACGTACAGCTCCGCGCGATCGCCGGGATGAAAGCGCTCGGGTCGATACGTGGTCACGCGCCCGTTCACGGACTCCGGCGGTGTTTCCCAGCCGAGCGACTCCCAGAAGTTGATCGTGTGGATCGGCGGTGGCTGGATCTGCGGATCGCTGTAGTCGAAGTCCCAGACGCCGACGTTCGATCCGCGCAGCGCTTGCTCCATCCGCGAGTTCGCCGCTTCGAGCGCCTCGGTCTCGGCGACGCGACGGCGTTGCGATAGATCGCGCACGACCGTCACGTGACCACCATCGGCGAGCTCCGAGCGCTGGGTCTCGAGATCCGGGTGGGGCGCCAGCGCGAGCGCCAACCCGACGCGAACATCCGGCGCGAGCTTCTCGGCGACCGGGTTCATGTACGTGACGACGTTCGTGGTGTCCGTCGCGATCACGCCGTCGGTGATGCTGCCGACGGTCACGGCAAAGCGATGCCGCTCGTCGCGCAGGCGCTGTTCGGCACGGCGGCGCTCGGTCACGTCGATCACCGCACCCGCGCCACCTGATTCGACGACCTGCACGTGCTTGATCCGGCCATCCGGCATGACGAGGCGAAAGCTCGTGTTGAGCCCCGCGCGATCGTCGGGATGCGCGCGGTCCGTCAGATCTGGAAGCGATACGGGACCGTGCGGCGGGTACTCGTAGATCGCGTACATCTGCTCCGACCACCGCATCTCACCGGTTGCCGGATCCCACGAGAAGCTGCCGGTCTTGGCCAAGCGCTGCGCTTCGAGCCGGCGTTGCTCGCTCCGGCGAAGCTCCGAGAACAGGCGCGCGTTCTCGAGCGCGATCGCCGCTTGCGACACGAACAACCGCAGCACGCCCAACCGCGCCTCGGTGAACACGTGCGAGGTCAGATCGTTCTCGAGATAGAGGATGCCGACGAGGTTCTTGCCCGTGACCAGCGGCAGCGCGAGAGCGGATCGCACGCGGCGCTGCACGAGATACGGATCGTTCGCGTACGGATTGTCGGCGAGCGCGTCGTCGACGATCACCGCTTCACCGGTGCGCGCGACGAACCGGAGGATCGATTCCGGCACGGCCTTGTCGGTCGCGCCCACGACCGCGAGCTCGTCACCATCCGGCACGATCAGTACCGCGCGCGAGGCACCGGCATGCTCGAGCGCGAGTGCCATCAGGCGCGCCACGAGCTTGTCGATCACGATCTCGCTCGACACCGCGTGGGCCATTGCCACGAGCGTCGTGACATCGAGCTCTTCGAGCGACAGCGCTGGGGTCTCGCCCGTGTCTTCCGCCGATTGCAACAGGCTGGTCGCGCCCCATCGTTTCCAGGTCATCCGCGCGCGCGACGCCAGCTCCTCGGACACGATCGGCCGACCGGTGCTCGCAAAGAACTTTGCCGCGAGAGCTTGGGCGAGCGCTTCGAACGATGTCAGCGAGACCTCGCGCGCACGCACGATCGCCTGGTCGTAGAGCTGCTCCGCCCGATCCACATCGCCATCGAGCCGCGCGAGCTCTGCCGCCACGAGGAGCCAGTGCGGCTGGTACGTCGCGCCCATCGATGCCCACCGCTCGACGCGCGTCGCGAACTTCTGCATCGCCTCGCGCTCGCCGAGTTGCGCGAGCACGAGCGCCGCGTTGACGCTGAATTCGCCCGAGAGCCACAGCGGTAGCATCGCCTCGGCTTTCGGTAAGGATGCTCGCGCATGCTCGAGATCGCCGGTCATCAGGCCGAGCGAGAGCTGGCGCATCCAATATTGCGCTGCGTAGAACGGCTGCTTCAGCGCATCGGGCTCGACCGCGTACGGTTGGCCACGCAGCGCGGCGACGAACGACGCCTGACTCGTCACGCCCGGCAACATCGTCGCGAATCGCGCACGCGTGATGAACGCGCGCGTCTCCTCGAGGCGAACGGCAGTCGCCTTCAGATCATGTCCCGCGAGCAGCATCAGCTCGGTTTGGACGAGCAGGCTGATCACGGCGAACGTGACATCGCCGGACTCGACGGCAACACGATGTGCTCGTTCGGCGAGTGCCCGACACGCCTCGAACGGTTCGACCCACGGCAAGATCTGCGACGCCGCAACCGCGAGCACGCGCGCACGCTGATGCGAAAAGCCGCGCTCCTCCACCAACGCGAGCCCGAGCCGACCGATCTCGATCGCGCGCGTCCAATCGTCGAACCGCGTCGCGATCACCATGCCGGCACGCACGTACGCGATCGGCGATGCGCGGCCGTTGCCGTGCTGGATGCTGAGATTGACCATCCGCAGGATCGTGTAGTCGTGCAGCGAGCGATCGGGCAACACCCCCGCCGGCGACAGACACGCGAGCAGGATGTCCATCACCGCGAGCGTTTCGCGATCGGTCATCGGCGGAAGATCGATCAGCGGCGGAATCGCGCCGAGCCGGTCGTACTCCGCGCGTAGCTGGTCATGGGTGGGATGGGTCGGCCACTCGATCCCGACCGAGCGCAGATGCTCGACACAGATCTCGATCGCGCGAGCGAGCTGGCCCGTCGCGAACGCGACCTCGGCACGCGTCCGCGCGACCTCCGCGAGCCAATCGGTGCGCGTCTGCGTGGCCGCGAGCGCGACCAACTGTGCCTCGGCATCGGCGAGCTGGCCCGTCGCGTACGCGCACTCCGCGAGGATGAACGCGATCGCGAACGCATTCTCGTCGTCGCCCGGTGCGAGCAACTCGCGCGCTGCCGTCGCGTAGCCGATCGCGGCGACGTGCGCACCGGATGCCTGCGCGCGCTTTGCCGCGATCACGTCGAGCTCGACCACCCGCCTGCGCTCGGCCGGATCCTCGACGAGGTGAAGCGCGCGGGTGTACTGCGTCGCGGCTTCGTAGATCCGATCGCCCTGCGCTTCGAGAGCGCGCGCGATCTTCAGGTGCACCGCGGCCGGATCCGCGACGAGCGAGTACGCCGCCTCCTGTACGCGATCGTGCGCGAACGCGAGCTCGCCATCTCGCGTGACCACGAGCCCCTCGGCGATCACCGGCGCGCGACCGAGCACGCGCTCGACAAGCGCGATCGATCCGCGATGCCCCATACACGCAAGCACGCCCAATGCCTCGCGCGCATCCGCGGGGAGCCGGCGGATCCGTTCGCGCATCAACTCCGAAATGTCGTCGGCAAAGCCACGCGCGCGAATCTCGTCGAGGTTCCACTGCCACCGACCGCGATTGCGCTGCAAGAGCTCCGCATCGGCGAGCGCATCGATCAATTGCGTCGCGAACAGCGGATTGCCCTCGCTCTTGTCGGCCACGAGCTGTGCGAGCGCGGTGACTTCCGGTGACGGGAGCTCGAGCTCGTCGGCGAGCAATTGCGAGATCGCCTCGTGCGACAAGGGGCCGAGCGCGAGCTCGTGAACGTTCGGGCCGCGGATATCGGCGATCCACCGGGCGAGCGGATGATCCGGCCCGACCTCGCGATCGCGATACGCGCCGATCAGCAGCACGTGCGAGAGCCGCGCATCACCGATCAGGTGGCGCAGGAGGTCGATCGTCTCGACATCGGCCCATTGCAGATCGTCGAGGAACAGCGTCCCCGTGATCGCGCGCGCGAACGCGTGATGGACGCGCAGCTTGGCCTCGACCGGCGCGGCATGAAGGTCCGGCTCCACGCCGAGCGCCGCCGCGAGTTGCGCGAACGGCAACGTGCGCTTCGCCTGCTCGAACTTGACCGAGACCACGCGCCCTCCTGGGGAATCGAGCGCCTGGACGAGCCGGCTCTTCCCGATCCCCGGCGCGCCCGCAACGAGGACGACCTCGAGCCCACCGTTATGCGAGGTCCGGAACTGGGCATCGCGCAGGATCTCCAGCGCGGCATCTCGGCCGTACAGACCCCGTGGCTGCACTCGCAAACCGTGCAGCAAGCGCGGTGCCACGGGATCCGAGTCCGGCGAGCGAGAATGTGGCCATCGCGTGGCCAGTCGCGAGTCGCGGTGACCAAGTTCTGGTCATTCGCATCGAAATCTCCCCGCGTTCCGCCTCGAAACGTTGGCCTACGGGGTGCTTGAGGGAACGGTGTTGTGACCGCAGTCAGCCACGGTGAAGCGCTCGCGATCGCGCTTCGCAACTCGCGGATCTCGGTATTCACCGTGCATGTTGCCGCGTCCGGCGATCTTGCCGAGAGCCGCGTCGAGATGACGAACATCTGGGAGACCCTCGGATACCCGCCGCCCGAAACGCCGCTCAACCACGGGTCGAGCGCGGCGATGACGTTCCATCCCGAGGATCGCGCCGCGTTCGATGCGCTGTTGCGCGAGATCATCGCCGGCACGCGCGATGACCTCGAGCTCGAGGTTCGCGTGTTGCCGAAGGACGGCTCGCTGCTGTGGCGCCTCCTGCGTGCGACCGGCATTCGCGAGGCCGGACGCACGGTCCGGATCACCGGCACCGGCATCGACATCACGCGGCTGAAGACCGTCGAGCGCGAGCTCCGCGATGCGAAGCAACAGGCCGAAGCCGCGAGCCTCGCGAAGGACGAGTTCCTCGCGAACGTCAGTCACGAGATCCGCACGCCGATGAACGCGATCCTCGGCATGACCGAGCTCGTGCTCGATACCGCGCTCGTCGAGACTCAACGGCGATCGCTCCAGACCGTGCGAGCGGCGGCACGCGGTCTGCTCGACGTGATCAACGACCTGCTCGACTTCTCGAAGATCCGCGCGGGCCAAGCCGTGCTCGAGGAAGCGCCGTTCGGGCTGCGCGCGGCACTCGGCGACACGATGCGCGCGCTCGCGACCCGCGCACATCGCAAGAACCTCGAGCTGGTCTACGACGTCGCGGCGGAGATTCCGGACTCGCTCGTCGGTGATTCCGGTCGGATCCGACAGATCGTGCTCAACCTCGTCGGCAACGCGATCAAGTTCACCGAACGCGGTGAGGTCGTGGTCAACCTCGATCTCGCCGATCGCGTCGACGACAAGATCACGTTACGCCTGACCGTGCGCGACACCGGCATCGGCATCGCGGAAGGAAAGTTCGCGACGATCTTCCGCGCGTTCGAGCAGGAGGACATGTCGACGACCCGGCGCTACGGCGGCACCGGGCTCGGACTCACGATCGCATCGCGCCTGATCGCACTCATGCACGGCGAGATTTCCGTCGAGAGCAAGGTCGGTCACGGCAGCACGTTCACCTGCACGATGGTCGTGACCGCGGGTCTCCTCGAGGACAAGCCGATCGTTCCCGAGATCCAGCGCGGGCTACGCGTGCTCGTGATCGACGACAACGCGGTCAATCGCCAGATCCTCGAATCGTGGCTACGCGCGGCTCAGCTCGTACCCACGCTCGTCGGCGATGGCGTCGCGGCGATGGACACGTTGTGGCACGCCGTCGCGTCCGGGGTGCCGTTCCCGATCATCCTGCTCGATTCGCGGATGCCGGATATCGAAGGCGTGGCGCTCGCGACGAAGATCCGCGAACGTACCGAGCTCGCATCGAGCCGGATCATCGTCCTCGCATCGGGTGAGCGGCCGGGCGAGCTCGAGCGGTTTCGCGAGCTCGGGGTCGAAGCGCACCTGTTGAAGCCGGTGCCGCGCGAGGAGCTCCTCGAGGCGATCCGGCTCGTGATGATGGAGACGCGCTGACCGTGCTGTTGGCCGAGGCAGTCGATCACGGCCTCGATCTGCCGACCCGGCTCGATCTCGCGATCGCGATCGCCGATGCACTCGCCGGCCATCACGATCGCGGTGCCGCGCACGAGGCCGTACAACCGAATCACCTGATCGTCGATGTCCCGACCCGGCGTGCGTCGCTCGTCGGCACGACCGAGACGATCGGGCTGCCGTACATGGCGCCGGAACAGACCGGTCGGATGAATCGCGTGATCGACACGCGGACGGATCTGTACTCACTCGGCGTCGTGCTCTACGAGCTGTTCGCCGGTGGCCTGCCCTGGGTCGTGAAGAAACCGGCGGAGTGGATCCATTGCCATCTCGCGCGGCTGCCGGCCGCGATGCCTGCACACGTGCCGGCCGGGCTCGCCGCGATCGTCGGGAAGCTCCTCGCGAAGTCGCCGGACGATCGCTATCAGACCGCGACCGGCCTCCAGGCCGACCTCGTTCGCGCGCGCGATGGCCTGCGCACGGGCTCGCTCGCCGCGTTCGCCCTCGGAGAGCGAGATGTCGTGCGGCGGCTGCATGCGCCACGCAAGGCCTACGGTCGCGATGCCGAGCTCGCAGTGATGCGCGAGGTCCTGGATCGCGTCGCGGAGAGCGGTGCGCCGGAGCTCCTGTTGATCGGCGGTGGCTCGGGCATCGGCAAGAGTGCGCTCGTCGCCGCGGCACAGCTGCGCGATCGCGGGTGGACGTGTGCCGGCAAGTACGATCAGTACAAGCGCGACATCCCGTACGCGACGCTCGCGGGCGCGATCGCGGATCTCGTGCGGCAGATGCTCCGGCGTGGCAATCACGAGCTCGCGGCATGGCGTGAGACCCTGCGCGACGAGCTCGGCAACTATCTCGCCCTCGCCTGCGAGGTGATTCCGTCGCTCGCGCTGCTCCTCGCGTCACCACCGAGCGGTGTTGTCGAATCGAAGACCCGCGTTCATCGCACGCTGGCCACGTTGCTCGTCGCGCTCGCGAAGTGCGGTGGCACGCTGACCGTATTCATCGACGACCTCCAGTGGTCGGATCTCGCGACGCTCGATTTCCTGCGCTACTTCTTCGCGCTGCGCGACGTGCGCGATGTCGTCGTGATCGGCGCGTATCGCGACAACGAAATCGCCGGTCATCCCGCGCTGTCTCGCACGCTCGAATCGATCCGCGCCGCGGGTCCGGTCGTCACCGAGATCCAGCTCGGCTCGCTGCCGGTCGGCGCATACACCGAAATGCTCGCGGACATGCTCGATCAGCCGCCCGGTGGGCTCGCCGCGCTCGTTCACGACAAGACCGGCGGCAATCCGTTCTTCGCGATCCACTTCACGGCCACGCTCGTCGACGACGATCTCCTGACATTCGACCGCGAGTGGCACTGGGATCTCGACGAGATTCGCCGGCGCGGGCTGACCACGAACGTCGTCGACCTGTTGATCGAAAAGCTCCAGCGCCTGTCCGACGAGCTGCGCGATGCGGTCGTCGCGCTCGCCTGCCTCGGTTCGGATGCGACCGCCGGCATGCTGTCGGATCTGTTGCATCTCACGGGCGCCGAGCTCGAGGCGCGCCTCACGCCGGCGCTGCGCCTCGGCATGATCGTCCGCGCGGGTGAGCGATTTTCGGTTCGCGCACGATCGCGTTCAAGAAGCGGCGCATCGCCTCGCTTCGCCCGACGAGCAAGCCCGCTTGCATCTCGCGATCGCGCGGTCGTATCGCGGCGAATCTGTATTCGAGCTCGCGAGCCATTACAACGAAGCCGCAGCTCTCGTCGATGCGGGCGACGAACGACTCCGTGCGGCCGAAGCGAACCTCGCCGCGGCCGAGCGCGCGCGATCGAGTGGTGCGTACGGCGCGGCGACCGCCTACATCACGCGCTCGCACGCGTTCCTCGGTCCCGATGCGTGGAGCGCGGTGCCCGAGCTCGCGATTCGCGTCGAGCTCCTGCAGGCGCATTGCGATCACCTCGAAGCGCGCCTCGAGTCCGCGGCGCTGCGCCTCGAGAAGCTCGCCGGGATCGCGACGGATCTGCTCGTGCTGGCAGAGATCGCGCGCACGCGTGCCGAGGTCGCGTTCGCGCGCGGTCAGGTTCCGCAAGCGCTCGCGATCGCCGCCGCGTTCTTGCGCAGTGCCGGCATCGCATGGCCGGAGCAGCCGACGGTCGCAGACGTGCGCGCGGAGTACGACACCCTGCTCGCCCGACTCGATGGCCGTCCCGTCGACGTGCTCGCGGATCTGCCGGTCATTACCGATCCGCTGTTGTTCGCGTGCGCGAACGTCTTGCTCGCGATGCTATCGCCCGCGGGCGTGATGCCGGATCGCGCGGTCGCAGGCTTCACGTTCCTGCGGATGATCACGTTCGCGCTCGAGCACGGGCTGTCGGCATCGGCCGCGCTCGCGTTCGCGCGGATTCCGGAGATCCTGATCGTCCAGTTCGCGGACTGGGAGCGCGCGCTCGGGTTCCATCGCCTCGTCGACACGATCATCGATCGACCGATCTTCGACGGCCAGCGGACGCGTGCCGTGATCACCGCGTACGTCACCGCCGATCCGTACTATCGGTCGTTCACCGAGAGCCGCGCCGGACTCGGCTACGGTCGTCAACTCGCCGTCGCGTCCGGCGATGTCACGTACCTGTGCATCTCGACGATCAACGAGGTCGTCTACGGCACATCCGCCGGCGAACCGCTCGCGCGGATCATGCGCGAAGCGGCCGATGGCGTCGCGGTGATCGGGCAGACCGGGTTCGGGATGATGTTCATCGCGATGTGCTCGGAGCTGAACTTCGCCGAGCGCATGACCGGCGAAGCGGTCACGCCGATCGATCCGAAGCTCCTCGCGGCGCCGGGCAATCGTCTCGGCCTGTTCAACGTCCTCACCCGCGAGATGTACGCCGCGATGTTCCTCGGCGATCACGAGCGCGCGATCGAGCTAATCCCCGAGACCGAGCCGCTCGAAGTGCTCGCCGGCGTTCGGGTCATCCCGCTCGACTTCCGGTTTTCGGCGGCACTCTCGTTCTTGGCACTCGATCGGCTCGACGAAGCGCGCCGCCACGTCGATCGGTTCATCTCGCTCGGCCGTCATGGCGAGCACAACTTCCTGCCGCGGATCCGGCTGCTCGAAGCCGAGGTCGCGCGCCTGGAGCAACGCACCACCGACGCCGGCCGGCTGTACGACGAAGCGATCGCGGCTGCTCGCGCGCGCGAGATGATCCACGACGAAGGGCTCGCGGCCGAGCGCGCCGAAGCATTCTACGAGCGCCGCGGATCGACGGTCGTCGCCGGCACCTATCGTGATCTCGCGCGCCGTGCGTGGGTCGCGTGGGGCGCACACGGCAAGCTGCGGCGGCTCGACCCGAACGCGAGCGTCGTCGCCGCACGTCCGGATGCCGTCCGCGGACTCGGCGTCGCGCGGATCGCGACCATGGCGCAGGCGTTGACGAGCGAGATCGATCTCGATCGACTCGTCAAGAAGGTGCTCGCGCTCGCGTTGACCGAGGGCGGTGCGACGCGCGGGCGCGTAGTCGTGATCCAAGGGACCACGCTGACCACGCTCGCCGAGACGGATCTGCCACCGGCCACGGGTGCCTTTGTCGATCGCGCGATCGAGAGTCGCGAGCTCGTCCACGATGACACCCGCGTCGCGCTGCCGTTCGTCAATCAGGGCCGGCTCGTCGGATTAGTGATCCTGGAGGCGGAGCGTACGTTCGCGCTGTCGCGGCTATCGGTGCTGGTGACGCTCGCGGGTTTGTCGGCGATCGCGCTCGAGCACGCGCGGCTGTTCGCCGATCTTCACGCGGCAGAAGCGCAACGCGCGGACGCCGAGCGCCTGGCACGAACCGGAAGCTTCAGCTGGCGTCCGTTCGGCGAGCATTCGTGGTCCGAAGAAGCGCTCGAGATCTTTGGCTACGCGCCGCACGTGCGCGGATCTTCTCGTCGAGCGGGCTCATCCTGCCGATCGCGAGCGGATCACCGCCGAGCTCGCTCGGATCGAACGCGAGCCACGCGACTGGACCACCGACTATCGGATTTCACTTCCCGACGGCACGCATCGCCACGTCCAGCTCCAGATCCGTGCGGTCGGCAAGGAGCTGTCGGGCGCGATCGTCGACGTCACCGAGACAAAGCAGCTCGAGGCCAGCCTCGATGCCTCGCGCCACTACTATGCCGTCCTACTCGCGAGCATTGCCGATGGCGTGATCGTCACCGACGAAGCCGATCGGATCACGTTCATGAATCGCGCGGCCGAGGACCTTACCGGCTGGTCCCACACCACGGCGCTCGGTCAGGCCTACGGGACCGTGGTCGAACGCGAGCGCGATCTCGACGAGCAACGTTCGAGCTTGGCCGACGAGCGTGGCGCCGTCACCGTATTGCGTCGCGCGACCGAGCGTCGCAACGCCGCGCGCGCGAACAGTGCCGCACTCGTCAACGAACGGATCGGCCGCGCATTGCGTGGCTCGGGCGTCGGCATCTGGTGGATGCAGCTGAGCGGATCCGAGTTCTCCACGGAGGCGCCCGGCATCCACACGATCAACCTGTGGGAGTCGCTCGGCTGGAGCACTGCCGACGATGTCATCACCGACGGCATTCGCCAGGCGCACAGCGATCGGATCCATCCCGAGGATCGCGCACTCCTCCTCGACGCGTTTCGGGCCCACGCGCGCGGCGAGACGCCGAACATCGAGATCGTGACGCGCGTCCGCCACGTCGACGGCAAGTGGCGCCACATCCTCACGCGCGGCATGCGGGTCGGCGATCGCTTGACCGGCTCGCTGATCGACATCACCTCGCGGCATCAGCTCGAAGCCGATATCCGCAACGCGCGCGATGCCGCCGAAGCCGCGAACCGGGCCAAGGACGAGTTCCTCGCGAACGTCAGCCACGAGGTCCGGACGCCGATGAACGCGATCCTCGGCATGACCGAGCTCGCGCTGTCGACGACGCTATCGGCCGAACAGCGACCGTGGCTGACCACGGTGAAGTCGTCCGCGGACAACCTACTCGTGATCATCGACGAGCTGCTCGACTTCTCGAAGGCCGAGGCGAACAAGCTCGAGCTCGCGGCACTGCCATTCGCGATCCGCGAGCTCGTCGCGGACACGTTGCGCTCGCTCTCCGTCCGCGCCCAGCGCAAGCAGATCGCGCTCGTCTCGCAGGTCGCCGACGACGTGCCCGAGATGGTGATCGGCGATCGCACGCGCCTGCACCAGATCCTGACGAACCTCGTCGGAAACGCGATCAAGTTCACCTCGATCGGCGAGATCCGCGTGACCGTGACGATGTGCGGACCGGAGCTCGTCCTCGCCGTCCAAGACACCGGCATCGGCATCCCCGCCGACAAGCACGCGCTGATCTTCGAGCCCTTCACGCAGGCGGATGCGTCGACGACGCGCCGGTTCGGCGGCACCGGGCTCGGCCTCACGATCGCGTCGCGGCTCGCGAGCCTGATGGGTGGCGGGATCGACGTGGCGAGCGCACCGGATCTCGGCAGCACGTTCACGGTCCGCGTGCGGCTCGCACCCGTGCCCGAGCACGAGGTCGCACGCCTTCGTCAGGTCGATGCGCCGCGCGAGGTCTCCGAACAGCGCTCCGGGCGATCGCTGAAGATCCTCGTCGGCGAGGACAACGGCTTCAATGCAGATCTCGTCCGCGAGCTGCTGATCCGGCGCGGCCACACGGTCGCCGTCGCGATCGAAGGCCACACCACGCTCGCGCGCGCGTTGAGCGAGACGTTCGACATCCTGCTGCTCGACATCCACATGCCGGGCATCGATGGCTTCGACGTCATCCGCGCGATCCGCGAACGCGAGCGCGAGACCGGCGGTCACCTACCGGTGGTGGCGTTGACCGCGCGGTCGCGTCGCGAGGATCGCGAGAAATGCCTCGCCGCCGGGATGGACGACTTCCTCTCGAAGCCGCTGCAGAGCAAGTTGATGTTCGAGATCGTCGAGCGGCTCACTCACTCGACGTGAGACGCGACGTGTAACCCGAGCGCACGCATCCGGATCCGCATCGTCTGGCGCGAGATGCCGAGCAGCGCGGCCGCATTGCGATGATTACCCTGCGTGAACGTCAGCGCGTGGGTGATCAGGATCCGATCGACCTCGCGATGCGTGGCATCCGCGAGATCGTTCGCACCGGGAACGAGCCGCTCGCGAATGAAGCCGACGAGGTCGAACAAGTTCGACGACGCAGCCACGGGCGCGGGAGCGGCAACGGGCGCTTCGACGACGATCGGCGTATGACCGAGCGGCGGGAGGAACGCCGGCAGCAGCACGTTGCCGCTCGCATGGAGCAGCGCCTGGCGAATCGCACTCTGCAGCTCGCGAATGTTGCCCGGCCACGTGTGATGGACGAGCAGCTCCATCGCCCGAGGATCGACCTGCGTGATCTCGCGCCCGAGCTCGCGGTTGTACTGCTTGATGTAGTGGTGGACGAGCGCGGGCACGTCGTCGCCGCGTTCGCGCAACGGCGGTAGCTGGATCGTGAAGCCGCCGAGCCGGTAGTAGAGATCCTGGCGAAACGTGGAACTCGTGCGCAGATCGCGATGCGTCGCCGCGATCACGCGAACGTCCGTGCGGATCGTCTCGCTGCCGCCGACGCGTTCGAACGTCCGCTCCTGCAGCACGCGCAGGATCTTCGCCTGGAGCGCGCTCGGCATATCGCCGATCTCGTCGAGGAGGATCGTGCCGCCGTTGCACTGCTCGAACTTGCCGATCCGTCGACGATCCGCGCCGGTGAACGCGCCGCGCTCGTACCCGAACAGCTCGCTCTCGAGCAGGTTCTCGGGAATCGCGGCGCAGTTGAGCGCGAGGAACGGCTCCTTCGCGCGGCCGCTGTGCTGCCAGATCGCGCGCGCGATCAGCTCCTTGCCCGTGCCGCTCTCGCCCGTGACCAGTACCGTCACGTCCTGCGCGGCGACGCGACCGATCATCTTGAAGATGTCGAGCATCGCCTGCGAGCTACCGATCAGCGCACCGGTGCTCGATTCGCCGCCGTCGATCGTGACCGGCTCGCGGAGGTGCGCGACTTGTACCGCGCGACCGACGACCTGACGAAGTTGACCGAGATCGAGCGGCTTGTAGAGATAGTCGAACGCTCCGAGCTTCATCGCTTCGATCGCGAGCTCGGCATTCTTCGCCGTGGTGATGAAGATGATCGGGATGCGCGCGTCGATCGCGCGGATCTTCGCGGCGATCTCGGTCCCGGTCGCGTCCGGAAGACGCATGTCGAGCAGCACGACATCCGGAGTCCGCTGCCCGATGCTCGCGAGCCCGGTGGCGCCGGTCTCGGCCACGGTCACCCGAAACTCGGGTCCGGCAAACGCGTCGCGTACCTGCTGAGAAACGATCAACGTGTCGTCGTCGATCAGGAGCAGCTCCACCATGCGGCCTGCGGTTGCAAGGCCCGCACCGCCTGGCACGTCCGTGATTACGTCGGCTCGATTACAAAACTCGAGACCAATTGTTGGTCACGGTGGCGCGAGTTTGTCGAACGTCAGGCTCGCGAGCTCGGCCAACAAACGAGGCACCTGCGCGTGAAGGGCTGTCAGGTCCGTGGTGCAGGCGTCGTGCGCTCCCGCTTCCGCATGGTCTTCGAGCGCCGAAGCGACGTTCGCGACCGAGGTCGATGCGGTGGCGACCATGCCGTGGAGTTTGTGTGCGGCCTCTCGAAGTGCCGCCAGATCACCGCGTTCGAGGTAGTCACGCGCGCGGTCGAGCTCTTGCGGAATCGCCTTCGCGAGCGACGACCGGATCCGATCGTAGATGCGTTCATCGCCATCGCACGCCGCGAGCAACGCGTCGGGGCTGGCCAACTTCTGGTCACGATCGGTCACTGTTTTGACCACGCGAGCAACACTCGTGCCTCGACGATTCGTGGCACGCACGCTGCTGTCGCGAGCGCGCATGCTGAATGCGTTTCTCGGCCTCGTGCTCGTCGGTGGCGAGGTTCGCGAATGGGTCGAAGCCACGCGCGACGTCGGGTTCGGCGACACGTCCGACGGCGAGTGGATGCAGCGCGCGCGGATCCATCTCGATGGCCAGTGGGATCCGATCCGGATCTACATCGAGCCGATCAGCGGTCTCGAGCTCGGTCGCGATCTCGCGCGCGCGAGCGACAAAGATGATCTCGATCTCCACACCGCGTTCGTCGAGATAAAGGCCGGCACCAGCTACCTGCGCGCCGGCCGCCAGGAGCTCGGTTTCGGCAGCGGCCGGATCCTCGATACGCGTGACGGTCCAAACATTCGCGCGAGCTACGACGGCGCGCGCGCTCACACCGCTCTCGACAAGATTTCGCTCGACGCCTTCATCGCCCGCGAAGTCGCGATCCGGCCCGGCATCCTCGATGACACCTCGACCGATGCCCGCGCGATCTGGGGCACGTGGGCGAGCTATGTCGCCGGCGGGATCACGATCGACGCGTACGCCCTCGGTACCCATCACGAGGCGGCTTATCAACGGATCTCCGGCGACGAAGTTCGTCACACGTTCGGCGCGCGGTTCCGCGTCAGCCACGGCACGTACGCGGCCGAAGTCGAGA
Organism: Kofleriaceae bacterium; assembly: GCA_047600425.1. Lineage (GTDB taxonomy): Bacteria > Myxococcota_A > Polyangia > Haliangiales > Haliangiaceae > JABFXX01. Next base: position 3,081,187 of record JASGLC010000001.1, read on the forward strand.
CCGCCGTCCAGCGTGGCGAGATTTCGGGTACGCCGATCGACGCGTGGCTCCTCGGCGGAGAGCTCGTCGCCGATTGGTTCACCGCCGGCGGTGGCATCACGAGCGGCGACACCGGCCACGGTGCACTCGGCACGTTCAGCCCGCTATCATTTCGCGCGGCGTACTTCGGCTATCTCGCCGCGAACGGAGCCTCGAACGAGATCGGCGCTCACGTCGCCGCGAAGCACGAGCTCGGTCACCTCACGTTGCGCGGCGAAGTTTGGGAGTTCTGGCGCCAGAACACCGCCGACGCGATCTACGGCCTCACCGGCGCCGTGATCGCACCTCCCGGCGATCGCTTCATCGGCACGCAGCTCGAATCCGTTGCGCTGTGGAAGATCACTGGCCACGTCACGATCGGCGCGGTGATCGCGGAATTCGTCGCGCATCGAATGAACGACATCACTTACGTCGCGAGCTGGGTGACCTACGCGTTCTAGGCATGCGCCGTGCTCTAGAGCGAAATCATGAAAGCACTACTCACCCTGTTGTTCACCGCGTTGTTCGCGGTCGGAATCGCCAACGCGGATCCGATCGCATCGAAGACCGTCACCGTCGACGGGATCAAGATTCACTACTTCACGAGTGGAAGTGGCGAACCGCTGTTGCTCCTCCATGGCTACGCGCAAAACGCGAACATGTGGAAGCCGGTCATCCCCGAGCTGGCGAAGAAGTTCACCGTGATCGCACCGGACCTTCCGGGCTTCGGCGAATCGAGCATCCCCGCCGACGGGCTCGACATGAAGACCGCCGCGATCCGGATCCACGATCTCATGAAGCAACTGAACGTGACGAAGACGCGCGTCGTCGGTCACGACATCGGCCTCATGGTCGCGTACGCGTACGCCGCGATGTATCAGGGCGAGACGCAGAAGCTCATCCTCATGGATGCGTTCCTGCCCGGCATCGGCAACTGGCTCGACTTCTATCACGACCCGCATCTCTGGCATTTCTTCTTCAACGGCGAGACTCCGGAGAAGCTCGTGAAGGGTCGCGAGCGCACGTACTTCGAACACTTCTGGGATGGCTTCGCCGGCGATCCGAACCGTCACGCGATCGGTGAAGCGGATCGCAAGGCGTACCTCGCCGCGTACACGCAAGACGGTCGGATGCGCGCCGGTTGGGCGTACTTCCAGAACTTCCCGCTCACCGCGAAGGACTTCGCCGAGCTCGGCAAAGTGAAGCTGAAGATGCCGGTGCTCGTGATCGCCGGCGAGAAGGCGTCGGGCCCGTTCCTCGCGAACCAAGTGAAGCTCGTCGCCGCCGACGTCGTCTCGAAAGTGATTCCCGGCATCGGTCACTGGGTGATCGATGAAGACCGCACCAACACGCTCGCTGCCATCGAGGGCTTTCTATGAAGATCATCCTGCTCACCCTGCTCGTCGCGTGCGGTTCTGCACCGACTCAACCGCAAATGTCTCAGATGCGCTCGAAGCCAGCCGAGCTGGTCGACGCACCGACCGACACGAATCAGATCGGCAGCTCGAAGCTCGCCGGCGTGCACACGAAGGTGCTGTACGGCGATCCGACGAAGGCCGGCTACTACGCGATCCTGTTGTACGTCCCCGCGAACACTACGATCCAAGCGCACTCGCATCGCGATAACCGCGTCGCGACCGTGGTCTCCGGCACCTGGCGCTTCGGCTACGGCGACAAGTTCGACGAGACGAAGCTCGAAGTCCTACCGCCCGGCTCGGTCTACACCGAACCCGGCACCGCTGCTCAACCCCACTTCGCGCAGACGCGTGAAGAGGCCGTCATCGTCGAGCTCTCGGGGTTTGGCCCGACCGACACCCATTACGTGAACGCGGCGGATGACCCGTCGCACGGAGGCTAGTCATGAAATCGCTACTTCTTCTCTCTCTCGCTATTGGAGCAACCACCGTGGAAGCTGCACCCGCCAAAGACACCATCGTCCTCGTTCATGGCGCCTTCGCCGACGGCTCGAGCTGGGATCGCGTGACCCCGCTCCTCGAAGCGAAGGGCTACAACGTGATCGCCGTCCACGAATCGCTAAGCTCGCTCGCGGATGACGTCGCCGCGACGAAGCGCGCGATCGCCCAGGCCACCGGCAAGGTCACGCTCGTCGGTCACTCGTACGGTGGCGTCGTGATCACCGAAGCCGGTAACGACGACAAGGTGAAGAGCCTCGTCTACATCGCGGCGTTCGCGCCCGACAACGGTGAATCGGTCAACGATCTCGGCAAAGGCCAACCGGCGCCGCCGTGGTTGAAGAAGCTGATCGTGACGCAGGGCTTTGCCGCGATGCCGGCGGATGCGGTCGCGACCGACTTCGCACAGGATCTCCCGACGACCGAAACCCAGTTGATGGCGACGAAGCAGGGTCCGATCGCGCTGCGCTGCTTCGAGGACAAGGTGACGACGGCCGCGTGGCACACGAAGCCGTCGTGGTACCTGCGCTCCGAATCCGATCACATGATCGATCCCGCAGCGCAGTCGATCATGGCGAAGCGGGCAAAGGCTACGACGACGAACGTCAAGGCGAGCCACGTGCCGATGCTGTCGAAGCCGGCCGATGTCGCGGCGACGATCCTCGCAGCCGCGTCCGGGACCGTGGCTAAAAATTGAGCACGGTGCCTAGAGTGTATTCACTCTGGGTCGGATGACTTCACGTGATAGCCGATCTGGAGCCCGAGCTGGCGCAGCTTCACCCGGATCGTCTGGCGCGAAATCCCGAGCAGTCTCGCAGCATCACGCTGGTTTCCGCCGGTTTGACTGAGCGCGAGTGGGAGGAGCAGCCGGTCGACCTCGCGATGGGTCTGGGCATAGAGATCCTTCACCGATGGATCGAGCTGGGCCCGGATGAACGTCTCGAGGTCCTGCCAGTGCGCGGGGCGCACAGCGGTCGCCGCATCCGCTCGCAGCTCGGGCAGATGCGATGGCAACAGCACCGAACCGGTCGCGTGGAGCAGCGCTTGTTTGATCACGCTCTGGAGCTCGCGCACGTTGCCCGGCCAGGTGTACGCGCGCAGCTTCGCGAGCGTTTCGTCGGCGAGCTCGGTGACATTGCGACCGAGCTCGCGGCCGTAGCGGCGAATGAAGTGCATGACGAGCATCGGCAGGTCTTCGCCACGCTCGCGCAACGCCGGCAGCTGGATCGTGAACACGCCGAGCCGGTAGTAGAGGTCCTGGCGGAACGATTCGCTGACCTTCAAGTCGCGATGCGTGGCGGCGATCAGGCGGACATCGGTGTGGATCGTCTCGCTGCCGCCGATGCGCTCGAAGCGTTGATCTTGGAGCAGGCGCAACAACTTCGCCTGCAACGCGAGCGGCATGTCGCCGACTTCGTCGAGGAGGATCGTGCCGCCGTTGCACTGTTCGAACTTGCCGATCCGTCGACGATCCGCGCCCGTGAACGCGCCACGCTCGTGACCGAACAGCTCGCTCTCGAGGAGGTTCTCGGGGATCGCGGCGCAGTTGAGCGCGAGGAACGGTGCGTTCGCGCGAGCGCTGTGTTGATAGATCGCGCGTGCGACGAGCTCTTTACCGGTGCCACTCTCGCCGGTGACGAGCACGGTGACATCCTGCGCGGCGACGCGACCGATCGCCTTGTAGACCTCGAGCATCGCGGGGCACGCGCCGAAGATGCCGTCGGGCTCGTTCGATGGCTCGCCGAACGCGATCGGTGCGCGCATCCGGCGATCGACCTCGAGCGCTTCACGCACGCGATTGTCGAGCTGCTCGAGATCGAGCGGCTTGTAGAGGTAGTCGAACGCGCCGATCTTCATCGCTTCGATCGCGGTGTCGGCGGTCTTCGCCATCGTCACGAAGATGACGGGGATTCGCGCGTCGATCGTCCGAATCTCGTTGTAGACCTCGAGCCCCGAGCGATCGGGCAGCCGGAGATCGAGCAGGATCACATCCGGACGCGCTTCGCGAACGCGTGCGAGGCCCGAGGCACCATCCGTCGCGACGACGACCTCGAAGTCCGGCTGTTGAAACGTATGCCGGACCTGCCTGGGAACCAGGAACGGATCGTCATCGATCAACAGGACGCGTGCGGCCACTGGTACATCTCCGAATAAGCAACGCCCGAGCCAGTTTCGGGATACCCATTCTGGCACAGTCCTAGCTGGTTCCGGCGACGATCAATGAAGACAGGAGTGCTCGCGGATCAACTCGGCCACGCCTGGCCGGTCGCCGATTGGCTGCAGGTGGCGATCGGGCTCGCATCCGAGGTCGGCCGGCTCCACGAGGCGGGTCGGCTCCATCGCGACATCCAACCGCTCAATATCGTCGTCGGCGAACGCATCGCGCTGACCGATAGCAAGACGTCCGCCCTCGCCTACATGGCGCCCGAGCGCACCGGTCGGATCAATCGCGATATCGATACGCGCGCGGATCTCTATTCGGTCGGCATCACGTTGTACGAGCTCGCGACCGGCGCGTTGCCGTTTCACGCGAGCGATGCGATGGAGTGGGCGCACTGTCATATCGCGCGTCAGCCCACGCCGCCGTCGACGCTGCCCGGTCCGCTCGTGCAGGTCGTGATGAAGTTGCTCGCGAAGACCGCGGACGATCGCTATCAGACCGCGCTCGGCCTCGAAGCGGATCTGCGTGCGTTCGCGGCGGGCACGCCGTTCGAGCTCGGTCACGCCGACGTGTCGTCGCGGTTCACGATCCCGCAGCGGTTGTACGGACGCGAGCAGGAGATCGAACAGCTGCGCGGTCTGTTCGCGCGGGTCGCCGAACGGGGCACGCGCGAAGTCGCGATGGTGTCGGGCTATTCGGGCATCGGCAAGTCGTCAGTGATTCGCGAGCTCCACTTGTCGCGCGGGCTGTTTGCCGTCGGCAAATACGATCAGCAGAAGATCGGCATTCCGTACGCGCCGTTCGCGCAGGCGTTTCGCGAGCTCATCACGCAAGTGCCGGCAGCCGCGCTGGCCGAGGCGCTCGCGGTCAACGGCGCGTTGCTCGTGAGCCTGATCCCCGAGCTCGAGGCGATCGTCGGGACGTTGCCGCCCGTTCCCGATGTGCCGCCCGCGGATGCGCAGCGCCGATTTCACGACGTGTTCCGCAAGTTCGTGTCGGTGTTCGCGCAACCCGAACGCCCGCTCGTGCTGTTCCTCGACGATCTGCAGTGGTTCGATCCGGCGAGCGTTGCACTGCTCACCCATCTCGCGACCGAACCGAACGTGCAGCATGTGTTGCTGATCGGCGCGTTTCGCGACAACGAGATCGCCGCCGATCATCCGCTCCACGCGATCCGCGCGAACAAGGTCGTGTTGCGACCGCTCTCGCGCGACAGCCTCGCGCAGCTCGTCGGCGATGCCTTGCACACGACAGCCGCGCGTCCGCTCGCCGAGCTCGTTCACGACAAGACCGGCGGCAATCCATTCTTCGCGATCCAGCTCCTGAAGACGTTCGTCGAACGCGACCTCGTGCGTTTCGACGGCAGCGCGTGGATCTGGGATCTCGATCAGATTCAGGGGCTCGGGTTCACCGACAATGTGGCGGAGCTCGTCGCGACGCGGCTGGGAGCGTTGCCACCCGACCTACGCGCGGGCCTGCGCCAGCTCGCTTGCTTGGGGCACAGCCTGCGCAGTGAAACGCTCGCGTTACTGCCCGCACTTCCGATGCAGGCGTACGTGGATGCCGGCGTGCTCGTCCGCACCCACGATGGGTACGCGTTCGCGCACGATCGGATCCTCGAGACCGCGTACGCGCTGATCCCGGCGACCGAACGCGTCTTCGAGCACGCGCGGATCGGTTGGACGCTCGCGAAATCGGGGCGCGACGATCTGTTGTTCGACATCGTCCATCACCTCAACCACGGTGCAGGCGCGATCGGAGATCGAAGCGAACGCGATCGTGCGGCCGAGCTCGATCTCGCGGCATCGAAGCGGGCGCGCTCCTCGACGGCGGCGTCGTCCGCACTGCGCTATGCCACGGCCGGACGCGCATTCCTCGACGACGAGAGCGACCATCGCCTGGTGTTCGAGCTCGAGCTCCAACTCGCCGACTGCGAGTTCATGATGGCCGATCTCGCGACCGCGGAAGCACGCCTCGACGCGCTCGCGAAGCGCGCGACCACGTTTGCCGAGAGCGCGGCCGTGATGTTCGTGCAGGGCAAGCTCTACACGCAGATGGCCGATCGCAGTAATCGCGCGATCCAGATCGGCCTCGCGCTCCTGGCGACCGCCGGCATCGAATGGACCGAAGCGCCGTCGAAGGAGCTCGTCGATCGCGAGTATGCCGAGCTCGTCGCGCGGATCGGCGATCGCACCGTCGAGCAGTTGTGTGACGTCCGGCCGCTCGTCGACGAGCACGTGCGCTGCATGCTCGAGGTCCTGCACGCGATGTTCGGTCCCGCGCACGCGCTCGCGGATCAGAAGCTGTTGTGCCTCTTGCTGTGCCGGATGGGCAATCTCGGGCTCGAGCACGGCTTCTCCGATGCATCGCCGTTCGCGTTCGCGTATCTCGGCATGATCGTCGCCGGTCACTTCGACGACGTTCCGACCGGATACAAGCTGGCAAAGCTCGCGCTCGATCTCGTCGAGCGAGGCTTCCAACGCTATCGCGGGCGCGTGTGGCACACGTTCGGAACGCATGTCGTGCCGTTCGCCGAGCCGATCGCGAACGCGCAAGTCTGGTTGCGCCGTGCGATCGAAGCCTCGCGCGAAGGTGGTGACATCACGTACCTCGCGTTCAGCTCGCTGACGATCTGCACGGCGATGCTCGGCCAGGGCGATCCGCTCGACGGCGTGCAAACCGATGCCCGTGCGACCTACGATCTCGCGCGAAGCCTGAAGTTCGAGCTCGTGGCCGACTGCACCGCGGGCATGTTGCGCCTCGCGACCGCGGCCAAGGATCACGCCTCGCTCGACGACGATCGCCCCGACGCGCGCTACGAACAAGACGCGCCGCCGAGCGACCGCGGCTCGGACATCACGTTCGGGTTCTATTGGACGCGGGCACTGCAGGCGCGAATCCTCTATCGCGATCTACCGGAAGCGCTGGTCGCGTTGAAGAAGGCCGAAGCCGCGGTCGCTCTCAACAACGGGTTCTTCGAGCTCGCCGAATTTCACACCGCGGCTGCGCTGACGGTCGTCGCGACGGGTGGTGATCCGGCGGTGCATCGCGCCCGCCTCGCGAAGTGGGCCGAGCATTGTCCGGCGAACTTCGACGATCGCGTCGCGCTCGTCGATGCCGAGATCGCGTGGATGGCCGGCGATGACCTCGTCGCGATGCGCGCGTACGAACGAGCGATCGCCGCGGCACGCACGCACGATCTCGTCGCGCGCGAAGCAGTCGCGTGCGAGCTCGCGGCACGGTTCTACACCGAACGCTCGTTTGCCACGCCCGCGCTGGCCTACGCCGAACAAGCGCACGCCGCGTATCGGCGCTGGGGCGCGACGGGAAAGCTCCGCCAGCTCGAACAGCTCTATCCGGACCTCGCGCGCACCGCGCTCGCGTCGTTCGATGGGCTCGACCTCGCGACGGTCGCGAAGACCTCCGAAGCGGTATCGGCGGCGGTCGGCGTGGATCGGTTGATCGATTCGCTCATGACGATCGCGCTCCAACATGCGGGGGCGCAGCGCGGCCTCCTCGTGTTGAACCACGATGGCGTGCCCACGATCGAGGCAGAAGCGATCACGCATCAGGATGGCGTGCGCGTGCGGGTCCAACGCGTCGGCCTCACCGGTCACGAGCTGCCGATGTCGGTGCTGCAACGCGCGCTCGGCGATCGCGAGGTCGTGTTGATCGACGATGCGCGCGCGATCCTCGCCGGCACGCGATCCGTGCTGTGCCTGCCGCTCGTGCGCGAGTCCCACGTGATCGGTGCGCTGTACCTCGAGAACAACCTGACCTCGCACGCGTTTCGCCGCGACCATCTCGACGTGCTGAAGCTGCTCGTCGCGCACGCCGCGGTCTCGCTCGAGAATGCGTGGCTCGAGCAGAAGCAGGCGGAAGCGCTACGCACCGCGGGAGAGCGCATGCGGCTCGCCCTGCGCGGCGCCGAGATCGGTGTGTGGGAATTCGAGATGCCCGACGGCAACATCGAAAACTCGTCGCTCGTGTTCCACAACTACGGCGATCACGTCGATTCGCGCGTGCCGTGGGCACGCACGCTCGCGGGTTGGCACCCCGATGATCGCGACCGCGTCGTCGGCGCGATCAAGGCCTACCTCGCCGGCGAGACCGATCACTACGAAGCGCAGGCGCGGTTCGCCCAGCAAGATGGCAGCTATCGGACGCGGATCGCGCGTGGTGTGGCCGTGCGCGATGCCACGGGCAAGCCGATCCGATTCATCGGCTCGAGCGTGGATATCTCCGAACGGCTCGAGATCGCCGAAGCGTTGCGGATTAGCGAGGAGCGCTATCGCAACACGTTCGAGCGCGCGCCGGTCGGCTTCGTTCACACGGACTTCGCGAACAACAAGGTCCTGCGCGTCAACGAAGCGTTCTGTCGGATCACGGGCTACTCGCGCGAAGAGCTGCTCGGGCCTGCGGGGATCGACATGGTTCATCCCGAGGACCGTCCCAAAACGCTGGACCGATTTCGCAAGCTCGAGTCCGGCGAGCTCGAGTCGTATACCGCGCGATTCCGGATCTATCGCAAGGATGGCGAATTGATCTGGATCCGGCTGAACGTGTCGATCGGTCGCGATCGTCCAGGTAGCCCGCCGTACGCGCTCGGCATCATCGAAGACATCTCGGAGCCGCAACGCCTCGAACAAGCGATGCAGCTCGCGAAGGATGCCGCCGAGTCGAGCAACCGCGCGAAGGACGAGTTCCTCGCGAACGTCAGCCACGAGATCCGGACGCCGATGAACGCGATCCTCGGCATGACCGAGCTCGTGCTCGATAGCGAGCTGACGGATTCGCAGCGGCAATCGCTCGGCACCGTGACGTCGGCGGCGAGTAGCCTGCTCGTGATCATCGACGATCTGCTCGACTTCTCGAAGATCGAAGCCGGCAAGCTCGAGCTCGATCCCGCGCCGTTTCGGCTGCGCGAGTTATTCGGCGACACGATGCAGGCGCTCTCGATCCGCGCCCATCGCAAGGGGCTCGAGATCAGCTGCCACATCGCCACCGCGGTGCCGGACCTGCTCCTCGGCGATGCCGGTCGCTTGCGGCAGGTCCTGATCAACCTCGTCGGTAACGCGATCAAGTTCACGTCGCACGGTGAAGTTCGCGTCGATGTCGACGCCGATGTGGCCGGGCCCGAAGCCGTGCTCCACGTCCGCGTGCGCGATACCGGCATCGGCATCGACGAGACCAAGCGCGACAAGATCTTCCGCGCGTTCGAACAAGAGGACATGTCGACGACGCGCCGTTACGGCGGCACCGGTCTCGGCCTCACGATCGCCTCGCGGCTGGTCGCGATGATGGGTGGCGCGATTCGCGTCGAGAGCACGCAAGGTGTGGGCAGCACGTTCACGTTCGATGCGCGCTTCACGTGGCAAACGCAAAGCGATGCCGAGCCGCCGCGCTCGGTCGAGGTGCTCGCGGATCGGCTCGTGCTGTCGGAACCCGAGCGCGAGGCGGCGGTGCCGTTGCGCGTGCTCGTCGCCGAGGATAACGGCTTCAACGCGCGCCTGCTCCGGCAGTTGCTCGCGAGTCGGGGTCATGTCGTGCGGGTTGCGAGTGATGGTCGAGAGGCGTTGCGGCTCGCGCTGTCGGGCAACTTCGATCTGCTGCTGCTCGATCTGCACATGCCGGAGCTCGATGGCTTCGAGGTGATCGCGGCGTTGCGCGACGCCGAGCGTGCAACGGATCGTCACCTGCCGGTGATCGCGTTGACGGCTCGAACGCGGGCGGAAGATCGCCGGCGCTGCTTCGAAGCGGGCATGGATGACTTCCTCGCGAAGCCGATCCGCGCCGAAGCGTTGTGGGCGGCGATCGAAGAGCGCACGCGGCGCACCGATCTGATCTCGGCCGACGTGCTGCTCGCGGCGTGTGGTGGCGATGCGCAGATCCTCGCGGAGATTCGCGATGGCCTCGCCGAACGCCTGCCGAACGATCTCGCCGCGATCGAAGATGCGTTTGCCGCCGGTGATGCGAAGCAGTTGCGCGAACGTGCCCACTCGATCGCCGGCATGCTCGCGGCGTTTTCGACGACCGCATCGCGGCTGGCCTCGGAAATCGAGGACGTGGCCGCGACCGGCAACCTCGAGCGTGCCGGCCTGGCCGTCGCCCAGCTCCGCGTGATCGCACAGGATTTGATGCGGGCTGTCGCGACGGTCACGCTCGAAACGCTCGACCGCAAATAGTTGTCACATCGGCGCGTGGCGTACACGCCATCCCGATATGCGGTTCGCGTTGTTGCTGCTCGTCGCTAGTTGCGCGGACGACTACGACGCGTTCTGCGACGACAACATGTACCCGGTCGACGAGACCCGACAGGAGTTCGACCAAGGCGACCTGTCGTGCATCGCGATCCACACCACGGCCGAGTGCCGCAACAACGACGACTGCATCTGCTCGCCGACCGAGACGTCGATGCCGGCTGCCTGCGTGGGCGAATGCTTCGGCGCTACCGAAGCCGAGTGCCGTGCGGATCCGAACTGTTTCGAGACCGGCGATGCGAGGGCGTTCTTCATCGGCCAGGCTTCGTTCGTCGCCTGTTATCCGAATCAGGCCAGCACCACGCAACAGCTCCCACCGTGCTCGCAACGCTTCACGGCGGCGACCTGCGAACAATTCACGCCCCGTTCGAATGAGCCGACCTGCGAGCCCTTGTTCCTGAACGGGGGATTCTTCGCCTGCGTCGACACCACGGCGGTCGCCGATCCGTGCGCCGCCACCGTCACGTGCCCCGATGCCGCGCCGAGCTGTGGTCCGGGAACGGTCCCCGCGATCGTCGACGGCTGTTACAGCGGCTCGTGCATTCCCCAGGCGTGGTGCCCATGAAGATCGCGATCCTCCTCGTCGTCGCCGGCTGCGCGGACAACTCCGATCCGTGCGCGCACGACGAAGTCCCCGCCGACCTCTACGAGCAGCAGTTCGATCAGCAAACGCTGACCTGCACGGAGATCCACTACATCACGGACTGCCTCGATCCCGAGATGTGCATCTGCTCGCCGAAGTTCACGACCGCACCGACGCAATGCACCGGCGGATGCTTCTCCAAGACCGAAGACCAATGCATGGCCGATTCGACCTGCTTCGCGACGCGCACGGCCGGCTCGCTCGCATTCATCGCCTGCTACGACAACCAAGCGAAGACGGACAGCGATCTCGCACCGTGCGACCAACGCTCGGATGCCTATCGCTGCGAGGAATTCAGCGAGACCTCGCCGGCCTGCCAACCGCTCTACACCCAGGGTCAATACGTATCATGCACCGATCCACTCTAAGCCTCGTCGGTTTCCTGCTGCTGGCCGGCTGCGCGGATGACTCGGATCCGTGCGCGGGTCAGCACGTGGCTTCGTCTCATGTCGACCAGCAGTTCGATCAAGCGTCGTTGACCTGCACGCAGACGCGCTACTTTCCGGACTGCCTCGATTCCGCGCTGTGCATGTGCGATCCGACCGAAACGCAGATCGTCGAGCAATGCACCGGCGCTTGCTTCGACAACGACGAGTCACACTGCGTCTCGGATTCGACGTGCTTCGCGACCCGTGACGCCGCCACCCGCGCGTTCATCGCGTGCTATCCGAATTCGGCCGAGACCGGCGGCGCTCTCCCCGCATGTGCGGACCGCAAGAGCGCCTACTCGTGCGAGGAATTCAGCGAGACCTCGCCGGCGTGCCAGCCGCTGTACACGGGCGGCCAGTTCTTCTCGTGCGTGGATCCCTAGCGCTTGAGCTTCAGCGGATTCACACCGGTCAGCACCGCTTCACCCGTCTTCGAGATCCGGATCTCCGCGACCGGCGTCGCTTCGACATCGGCGAGCGAGTAACGCTCCGTGAGCAACTGGATCCGCTGATTCGCCGAACCGCGCAGGCCACTCGCCAGGCGTTCCGTCGAGACGTACCGCCCGTCGATCAACACGTCCAACAGCGCGAGCGCCTCATCGCCACGTGGCAGCGCACGAATCTCGTCGATCGTGTAGCCACTGAACGCGAGCGTCGATAGCCCGAGCGCGCGTGCACCCCGAAGCAACTCCACAGTTGCATCGATCTGCTGCATCGGCTCGCCGCCCGAGAGCGATAGGCCTTCGACCTTCGCGGTCGCCATCTCCGCGAGCAGATCCTCGACGGCGATCTCCCGCCCACCAGACGCATCGTGCGTCGATGCGTTGAAACATCCGGGGCAGCCGAGCGTGCAGCCCTGCATCCACACCACGAACCGCGCGCCCGGACCATTCGCCCGACTGCGCGGCTCGTACGCGTGGAGCCGGAGCTTCACTTCCCTGGCTTGCCGACGACGGGCAGCGCGCGGCGACCCATCGTGGATCCGTCGAGCTCGAGATCCTTGAACAACAAGTCCGGCGTGATGATGCCGCTCTCGATTCCCGACGACGGCACGAAGCCATCGTCCGTGCCGCCCGTGAGCCGCAATTCGAGCTGCGATTCCTGCGCCGCGAGGAAGTTCATCGACGTGGTCTCCGTCGACGTACCCATCACGTCCTTCCACGCCTTGATCGGCACGTCGCCGAGTTGGACGCCACGCACGAGCTCTTCCTTGCCATCGGGATAGATCCGATACGCGGTCGCGACCGGCGGCGGCAGCGCTTGGTCGGTCGACTTCAGCATCTGCATCAGCTCGCGCCGCGTGAAGTCCGGCGCACCACTGATCGCGGCGTCGTCGAAGCGGCGGATCACGATGCCGAACTTCTTGCCGTCACCCTTCGCGGCGGCGACGAGCCGTTGTTCGAGCGCCTTGCGCGATACGCCGCCCTTCGCCGTCACGAACAGGTTCGTGGCGCTCCCGTGGAACGCACCACCGCTCGCCGTGCGGCGTGCGTGACCGTTCGAGGACTGGCCCTTCGCCGACGGCGTACGCGACGTGAGCAGCGACTTCAACATCCCGTTCGCGACGACGGTGACCTTCTGCGCGGCCACGCCTTCATCGTCGGTCTTGTAACCGCCGATCAGCGCTTTACCGCCGCCTTCCTTCGCCGTGGGATCGTCGACGAGCGTCATCGACGTCGGCAACACCCGTTCACCGACCGAGCCGGCGAGCGCGCCACCGAACGTCTTGGCCTCCTGCGGATTCAAGCCCTCGGGCACCGGCGTGCCACCGAGATGCGGCGCGAGCGTGTTGCGAATGATGCCGACCGCGCCCTCGCCTTCGAACAGCACCGGGCCGTCGTAGTGGGCGATCACCGGCGCTTTTTCGAGCGCGCTCACGGACGACGCGATGCGCTTCGCCTCGGCCTCGAGCTCCTTGTCCGTCGGCAGATCCTTCGCCGTATGGCCGTAGCGCAGGAAGTAATCGTGGACGAGCTGGCCATCGTCGGCCTGACCACTCGCCGTGATCACCACGCCCGATGCGCGCCGCGTATCGGTGACGTTCGTGCCTTCCGTCGTCAGATACCAACGACGCTCGAGATACGACGTGACGGCCACGCGCGATTCGCGCAGGTCCTTCGCATCTTTGAACGACCCCGAGAGTTGCTTCGCACGCGCTTCGAGCTCGTCGAGCGATTCGAGCGGCGCGACGAGCACCGGGTCCGTCGACTTCACCGGCGGCTCCGAGGTCCACGACGGCGCATCGCTCGGTTGGCTTCCACCCGCCTTGCGCGCTTCGAGCTTCGCGCGCAGCTGGATCAGCGCCTCCTTGTACGCGTTATCGGTGACGAGCCAGGCGGCACGCTTCGCGATTCGCGGCGTCGCTTCGAGCGGGAGCGTGATCGCGGCGGTGCCATCGATCTCGCCGGCATCCGGCACGACGTAGTTGCCGTTATCGAGATCCGGCGACCCGACGCGCACGCGCGCCTCGAGGTTGACGAAGTGGCGATTGCGCTTGCTCGTGGTTTGACCGAGCGAGGCCGAGACGTCGTTCACGTCGACTTCGGTGATCTTGTACGAGATCGAATACGGCCGCGGCGCGCCCGGAATCACGAGCTGCTGTTGATCGCGGCCCATCTCCTCGGCGATCGCCGAAACGATCTCCGCGGTGACGGCCTTCGACGGTGGCCCCAGCTCGGGCGGCGCGATCTTCTTGGCGGACGCAGCCGGGACGAGCGCGAAGAGCGCTACTGCTACGAGCTTCTTCACGGCTTCTCCTGACGGATCGAGGCAGCGGGGGCATCCAAGATCGGCGGGCGATCTGGCGGGATGAAGCCCTTCTCGACTTCGAGTTTTTCGATCAACAGCGACGGCGCACTCGCCGACACCGGCACCCAACCCGACTCCGCACCGCACACGCCGTTGAACGTCTCGATCTGGCGCGACGCCGCGCGAATCGACTGCAACGCGACGAGCGGCGTGCCCGAGATATCGATGCCGCGCACCAATTCCCGACGACCGTCCGGATACAGCCGGAACGCCATCACCGGGTTGACCTTGAACGCCTGCGGCGCGAACGCCGACGTGTTCGTGAAGCCACCGCTGATGTCCGTGAAGATCATCCCGTACGGACGACCCTGCTTCTTCACTTCTTCGATCAACATCTTCTCGAGATCCGCCGCCTCGACGGACTTCGCCGCTTCGACGACGAGGTTGCCCTGCCGCGCGACCGGTTCGTAGCCCGGCGACCGCCGCCCGTGACCGTTCGAATGCGGGAAGCCCGGGATCGGGTTGCGCCCCATGTCGAAGCCGACCAGCTTGCCGCGATCGATCAGCGCCGCCTTGTGCGCGCGCACGCCTTCGTCGTCGAACCGATAGAACCCGTTCAACTGGATCCCGTTAAGCGTGACCAGCTCGGGATCGTCGTAGACGCTCAACCACTCCGGCGCGATGTCCTTGCCGACGTAGCTCGCGAACGTTTGACCGCTCGTCAGATCCTTCTGGCGATGGCCTTCGATGCGATGGCCGAACACCTCGTGAAAGAACACGCCGGCCGCGCGTCCCTCGAGGATCGCCGGACCGACGTACGGCTCGGCGAGCGGCGCGCCATGCAACGCATCGAGGTCGCTCGTGACCGTCTTGAGCATCTTGTCGATGTCCGCATCGTTCGGCAGATCCGCTGGCGTGCGCCCGAACCGTTGCTCGAGCCGCGCCAGGTTCTGGCCGTCATCGGCCTTCACACCGACGGAGACCGACAGCTGCGCGTTCGTCCACGATTGCTGGATCACCGAACCTTCGCTGTTCACGAAGTACGCGGTGTTGAGCTGGAACACCACACCGCACGTGCCACGCGTGGCCTTGCCCTGCGGCGTGAGCGCGCGCGCCGAGCACTTCTTCAGGCGTTCGGCCCACTGCGCTTTATCGAACTCGAGCTTCGCGACATCTTCGATGTGCGATTCGGCCGGCTCCTTCGAGAAGTCGTCGTCGCCTTCCTTCTTGTGCGCGAGCGTTTGCTGGTCCTGCTTGACGTAGCCGAGCTCGGACACCGCCTCGTGATAGCGGCGATCCGTCTCGACCCACAACGCGTTCGACAACGCCTGCGGATCCGAGCCGAACGGCACGTTGCCGCGACGGGTGAGCGGGTTGTTGAGCCCGTTCGTGTCGTCGCTGATCTGATGCGAGTTATCGAGCTTCGGCGAACCGACCCGAACTTCGACATCGAGGTTGCGATACGTGTCATCCGTATCGACGACGAGCGAGCCGCCCTCGGCGTCCATCGACACCAGGCGCTGCTCGACGAGCTCGTACGCGAGGTAGTAGGCCGGGTCGTTCGTCTTCGCGAACGCGGCCATCTCTCGCTCGTTCTCCGCCTTGAGCACGTCCAAGATCGGCGACTTGGCCGAGGGCGAGGTCCCTTCGGTTGGCTTACTTGCCGTCACCTCGATCTTCGCCGGCACGTTCGGCAGCTCGAGCTTCGTATCGTTGCCGGGGAGCGCCGCCAGCGGCTTTGCGGGGGTTTTCGTCCCCCCACCACACCCGGCGATCAGGGCCGCGCCGAGCAGAAAAGTCCGTCGCATATGCCTTCAAGCGTAGCTGCGAAGATGGCCAAATCAAACGCTCCAGCGCTATGATCGTCAGGTTGTCGGACTCGCGACAGACCGCGCTGGTGGTGCACGGTACGGCCGAGATCCTCGATCTCCTGACGCGCTGGTTCGAAGCGAGCGGGCTCGACGTGGTCTCCGCCGTGACGGCCTTTCGCGCCCAGGCCGCCCTCGAAGGCGACAAGCGCATCGACGTGGTGGTCGTCCCGTGGGACCAGAGCCACCCGGTCGGAGGGGAGGTCTATCGGTGGGCGCTCCAACACCGCACGGATCTTCGCAATCGGTTCGTGTTCGTCGCGGACGAGGTGCCGTTCGAATTCGACTCGGTCGTCGGTGGGCGCTGCCTGGCCGTGCCGCTCTCGGCCGTCGACGAGATCACCCGGGTCGCCACCGCGATCATCCGCCGCGTGCGCACCCCGCCCCAAGGTGTAGCGGTGGTACGCGAGCGCGATCGGCCGTCGCTCTTGATCGTCGACGACGACCCGCTCCTGCTCGAGGTCATGGCCTCGCTCTTGTTCGACGAGGGCTATGCGGTCACGCCGATGGACAGCGGCAATGCGGCGATCGAGCTCCTCGAGGTTCGCGAATTCGACACGATCGTCTCGGACTGGCACATGCACGATGGCAGTGGCGCGGATCTGTATCGGTGGATCATGCGCGAGAAGCCGCACCTCGCCGCGCGGATCGTGTTCCTCGCGGAGGCCGATCAAGACGATACCGGCCCGGTCGCACCCGGCCGGCCGATGTTCCGCAAGGGCCAAGACTCGACGGCGCTGGTCTCGGTGTTGCGCGAGATCGTGAAGTCGGTCCGCGGTTAACCGATCTTCACGCGATCGAGCTCGAGCTTTTTGACTTCGCGCTCGAGGCGCTTCTTCTGGTCGTCGGCGAGCGAGCGCTTGATGTCGTAATCGAGCGCTTCGAGCGTCCGCACCGCCCGCAACGTGGCGAGCGCATCGCCGACATAGAGCTGGCCCCAGTGCTCGCTGCCCGTGACCGAGCCCATCACGACGTGCGCGCCGGTGTACTTGCCGTCGCTGCGGGTGAACGTATAGACCTGCTCCCACCACGTCGCGTAGTACACGGTGACCTCGAGCGTCGGCACCGGCGCGGCCTTCCAGATCGCGGTGAGGTCGTTCGCCCACGGCCGGTTCTCGTCGACTTCGAAGCGAAATCCGAGCTTGTCGAGACGGCGCCCGATCGCCGAGGTCGCGAGCTTTTCGAGGAACGTTCGATCGCTCTCGACGACGGTCAGCGACTTCAATTTCGGGAACGGCTTGCACTCGAGCAGCGCCTTCTGGATCGGCGGTCGCTCGTCGCGCCATCCCGTGTGGATGTACAGCGCTTCGAGGTTCGGCAGCTTCGCATCCGTCAGGAACGCGACGAGCTGCTCCTGCGAGTCGTCGGCGAGTCGATAATCGCGCAGTGCCTTGAATGCCGGATCGCGCGCCAGCACGAGTGCACCGGTGAGGGTGTGCACGGTCGCCCAGATCGGCAGGCCGACGAGCTCGCCACTGCGTGCGGAGCCCTTCGTCGACGGATCCGATACGTCGACGGTCGCGAGGAAGCCCTTCTCGAACGTGAAGCGACCCTTCGCCCACCGCGCGACCGGTCCGAGCCAGGTCTCGGCATGTGCGTCGAGCAGCTCCTTCTCTCGCGCACGCAGTTGCTTGTCGTTCGGCGTATCCGCGAGCCGCATCTGGATCGTGATGAGCTCGCCGCGCGGATCGCCACGCTCGGCGAGCGCATCGGCATAGACCAAGCGCGGTGCATCGCTCGCCGGATCCGCGTAGACCGCGGCGAGCAGTGCTTCGAGCTCGGGATCCTTGCCGAGCGTCTGCGCGTTCGATGCGAGCTGGGCGATGTCGGCGCTCGCCGGTGGAATCGCCGCGAGCTGGGCATCGATCGCGGGCACGATCTTGCCGAGCTGCGCGATCATCCATTCGGCCATCGTCGCGGCGACGCCCTTCTTGATCAGCTCCGCCGTCTTGGCCACGCGCTCGCGCAAGGTCGGATCTTTGAGGTCCTTCAACAGCGCGAACAACTTCGTCCAGAACGGCTTCGTCGATGTCGCCGAGAACGGCGGCGCTTCGAGCATCGCGACGAGTGCGGCTTCGACGCGCGGATCCGGCAACCAGCGCGCGACGACCATGATCCGGTCGCCCGCATCACCGGAGCTCGCATCGCCGAGCCGATCCAACAGCGACGGGCGCTCGGTCAGCGACGCGCTCTTCGCGGCAGCCGTCCACGCGGCGACCGCGTTCTTGCCCTTGCCGCCGATGTTCGGGACATCCGTTCGCGTCACGGTCGAGAGCCCGGTGATGATCTGCGAGAGCTCGGCGCTCGGTTGCACGGCCCAGATCGCGAGCGCCTCTTCGAGCGCATCGCCGTTGCGGCCCTCCGCGATCGCCTTCGCGAGCGTCGACGCATCGACCGATCGCGCCTTCGCTGACTTCGCGGGGATCGGCTTGGTTGACGTAGTTGCGACCGTCCCCGCCCTCGCGGATTTTCGCGGACTTGGCGATCGCAAGTTGACGTAGTTGCGACCGTCCCCACCCTCGAGCCCCGCGATGTCCGTGTCCGACAGCACGCGCGGTGTCTGCAGCGACATCCCGAGCTTTGCGAAGTCCTTCGGAAGTGGGGCGCCGTCGACGAACTCGAACTTCGTTCCGATCGCGCGAATCGGCGTCGCGTTTTCGGTCGCCGTCCAACCCGCCTTGGTTTCCGACGGCGCTTCGAGCTTCGCGACCAACCACAGCTCGTTACCGCGTACCGTCACGAGATATAGATCGCCGCCACCTTCGAGCTTCGCGAGACCCTTGTTGTGCGACGCGTACAGCTTCGTCGGCCAGACATCGCCGATCGTCTTGCCACGCGCTTCCTTGTCGAAGATCGCCTTCGAGACGATCGCGAGGACACTCGCCATCAGCTAATGACGCCGACGACGTTCTTCGCCTGGCGTTGGATCTCGATCGAATCCCGCAACTGCTCGAACAACTGGCGCGACGCCGGCATCCCGACGATCTCGAGATCCGGGTTCGTCGTATCCGACGCCACGACCTCGACGTGCGCGATTCCGAGGATCCGATCGACGAGGTTCTGCTTGTAGACCACATCGCGGATCCGCCACAGCTGGAGCACGTCGATCCGCTTCGACAGCAGGCCGCGCTCGAACTCGATCACCGTGTTCGTGACCCGGAACTTGATCGACTTGCGATAGAACGCGATGCCGAACCCGAACGCGACGGCGAGCAGGATCGGAATCAGCACGTGCATGATTCGCGTGCCCATCGCGGTGACGCCCTCGGTCTCGGTCCAGCGCAGGATCACCATTACGATCAGCGCGACGAACACCTCGATGATGTAGTAGCCGAGGTACGCCTTCCACGACGGCGAGCCTTCGTAGATCGTCTTGCGGTCGCTCGGGACGGACGCGCTCGTGGCTGCCGCCGTCGAGGCCGCCGGGAACAACTTCTCTGCCGCGGTCTTTTCGGCCGGCTTGGCCGCCGCTGCTGCGACGGGTTGTGCCGCTGCGCCCGCCGGTTGCGGTGCCGCCGACAGGAACGATCCGCAGAACCGGCACTTGATCGCCTCGTCCTGGATCTCCTCCGCGCAGAATGGGCATTTCTTCATAACAGCCCGAGTCTACCTGGAACTACATCCGATAGCCGACACCGACCAGGACATCGAATCGCGTGAACTGCGACGCGTTCAAGCCGTCCTTCGCGGGGCTGTACACCACCGCCGGGTTCAGCGTGGCGTAGACGTTCGGCGTGAAGCCGTAGTCGAACGCCGCGCCGACGCGCACCGCGAACATGCCGAGCGCGCCGCTCGTGGCCGCGCCCATCTTCGTGAACGGGTTGCCGGCCTCGGTCACGCCCGACAACACGAGCACGCCGACACCGAGATCGCCGCGCACGTCCATCTTCGGCGCGACCGTGTACATCACCGAGCCACCGACGAGGCCGTTGATGAACGCGCCGGTCTTCTTCTCGCCGGTCGCCATCGTGTACGGCACCGGCACGTACGCCGCGTGCACGCCGACATCGATCACGAGCTGCGGATTGATCGGAATCGGATACGCGGCCGCGAGGTTGATCGACGGCTCGATCGGCACCGAGATATCGCCGGAGCTGACCTTGCCGATGCCGCCCATCACGCGGATGTCGATCGTCTTCGGCGGCGCACCGACCTCGGTCGAGCCATGCACGCCGCCATTGTCCGTGTCACCGCCGTTGTCGACATCACCACCGCCGTCACCGGTCGTCGCGGTCGTCGTCGGCTTCGCCGCCGTCGTGGTGGTCGTCGTCGGAGTCGTCGTAGTCGTCGTCGTGGGAGTCGTGGTGGTGGTCGTTGGCGTCGTGGTCGTCGTGGTCTTCGGCAACGTCGACGTGGGGTTCTTCGAAGCGACCGAGTTCTGCGTCTTCTCGCACTCGTCGAGCTCCGCGATCCAACCCTCGATCTCCTTACGCTTCTCGTCGGAGAGCGGCTTCGCGGTGTCCTGCTCCTTCAGCGACAGATAGCGCTTGTAGAAGAAGCCCGCGTCCTTGCAGTTCTTCCCTTGGCGATACGCCTGCGCGACGTTGTAGAGGTACGCCGGCTTCTTGCTCTCGTTCTGCTCGAGCGCGAAGCCCTTCTTGAACGCATCGGCGGCCTTGTCGAAGTCGCCCAGGTTGTACTGGGTCTCGCCTTCCTTGTACCAATCGTCGGCCGTCTTCGGCTCCGCGAACGCGATCGCCGAAACGATCATGCCCGCGCAGATCACCACGCTCTTCAGTTTGCGCATCCGTCTAGCTCCCCTCAGTCAGGACGTTCCAAGCACGTGTCGCAAGCCTTCGCACCACTGCCCTTGCCCTTGCCGTTGCCGTTGTTCCCCGACGGCACGTGCTTACGCAGTGGGAAATCCTTTGTCATCGTATCGGCGTCGAGCGTGTAGCCCTGCACGACATCGACGTAGCCCTTCAAGCGCAGTCCGATCTGGACCTTGCCGCGCGGCACCGTGATCGTCGCCGGCGTCTTCTTTCCGATCATCGCGCCCGCGATGTAGATGTCCGCGCCGTCCGGTGTGGACGTGATCGTGAGCGATGTCTGCGCCGGTTGTGTGACCGCGACGCCCGCATCGATCGGCGGAGGCGTGACGGCAACGGCCGCATCGATCGGAATCGTCGGCGGAAGCACCTCGGCGTCCGGCGTGACCATCGCGACGGCCGCATCGACATGTTGGACCGTCATCACCGTCGACGATCCGGAACCATCTTTGTCTTTGTCTTTGTCCGAGCCCGGATCACCCGCCGGTTGCGTGACGGGTGTCTTCTTCCCGTTCATCACGACGACGACGCCACCGATCGCCGCACCGACGACGAGGAGGCCCGCGACGACATAACCGACCTTGCTCTTGCCCGGCGGATTCGCGACGCCGACACCCGTGGCCGACGACAACGTGGTGGGCGACGGCGACACCGCGTTGCCGGTCAACGTGCCGGGCGGTGGCGTGTGCATGCCCGGCATCGGCGTCAGCGGCGACGGCGTCAGGCGCGCCGGCAGCGGTGCCGTCGATGGCGTGAGCGTGCGCTGCAGGAACCCGCCGACCCCGCCGTGCGATTCGACGTAGCCGACCGGATCCGCCATCGCGCGGATGAACTCGTCCATCGTCGGGTAGCGCATGTCCGGACGCTTCTCGAGCGCCTTCAGCACGACCTGCTCGACGTGCGGCGACATCATCCGATAACGCGACGGCTCGACCGGCCGCTGCGTCAGATGCTGCACGAGGATCTCGCCGTAGCCCTCGCCGATAAACGGCACGCGCCCGACAAGCATTTCATAGAGGCAGATGCCGAGCGCGTAGACGTCCGTGCGGTGATCGACCTTCGCCGAGCCTTCGCACTGCTCCGGGGACATGTACGCCGGCGTGCCGAGCACGAGGCCGGTGCGGGTCTTGTTGCCGGTGCGCCCGTCGGTGGTGAGCTTCGCGATGCCGAAATCGAGCAGCTTGACGAAGTCGACCTCGCGGCCGCGGCTGATCAAGATGATGTTGTCGGGCTTGAGATCGCGATGGACGATGCCCGCGCGGTGCGAGGCGGCGAGCGCGTCCGCGACCTGCAGCGAGATCATCAACGCGCGCTCCGGCGGCAGCGGCGATTCCTGGCGGATGACCTGCGCGAGCGTGAGCCCGTTCAGGAACTCCATGATGAAGTAGACGAGCTGGTCCTGCGGACGCGGGCTGGTCTGGATCACGCCGTAGTCGAGGATGTCGACGATGTTCGGATGACCGATCGCGTTGACCGACTTCGCCTCGTTGAAGAACCGCTCGACGACCTCCGCGTTCGTGGCGAATTCGGCGTGCAGCACCTTCAGCGCGACCTTCTTACCGATCGTGGGGTGCTCGGCGAGATACACCGAACCCATACCGCCTTCGCCCAACTTCTCGGTTACCCGATAGTTGCCGACGGTCTGTCCCAAGAGCAGGTCTGGTTGCGGGGGCCCCGACTGAGGGTCCACGAGATGCACCTCTGCCAATGATTATAAGTGGTCACTGCACAAAAGTCGCGGTCGCCCCACCGGCTTACTAGAATTACGAAGATGGGCCGTTTTGCACTGTGGGTTCTCGTGGGAGCGCTAGCCGTCCGCCCCGTTCGGGCCGATGGCGTGCTCCCCAACGTCAAATCCGCGTCTGCCGTCGTACTGGACGCAAGTACAGGCGACGAGATCTTCAGCAAAAACGCCGACGATATCCGGTCGATCGCCTCGACCACGAAGATCTTCGTCGCGATGGCGGTCCGGGAGCACGACCTCGATCTGGATGGCTGGACCGAAATCGCGAAGTCGGACGCGCACGAGGCCCGGGGCGGCTCCCGAACCCGGCTCGCGGTTGGAGAGACGTTCAAAAATCGCGACCTCCTGCGCGCGATGTTGATGGCGAGTGACAACCGCGCCCCGACCGCGCTCGCCCGGGCAGCCGGCATGGATCGCGATCAGCTGGTCGCCGCGATGAACAAGATCGCGCGCCGCCTGAAGCTAAAAAAGACCAAGTTCACCGACCCGACCGGCCTGCGCGGCAACGTGTCGACCGCGCGCGAGATGGCGATGGCGCTCAAGGCCGCACTCGATGACGACGTGCTGCGCTCGATCATGGCGGATCCAGCGGAGACCGTGACCAGCAAGGGTGGCAAGCACTCGATCGATTACGCGTCGACGAACCTCGCGCTCACCGCCAAGAAGTACGACGTCGTCGGCGGCAAGACCGGCTACACGGACGCGGCCGGTTATTGCCTGATCACCGGCGCGCGGATCGGTGGCAAGGAAGTCGTGATGGCGTTCCTGAAGGCGGACGGCAAGCTCACGCGGTTCGCGGACTTCGATCGCGTCGCGGAATGGCTGTCCTCGCGTATAACCGATAAGTGACGTGGAACCGCCGCGAGGTGTTGGCCGGCCTGGGCATCGCCGGCGCGCACTTGCTCGCGTTCGGATGCGGGTCGCCACCGCCGGTCGCGCGGCCGCGATACGAAGTCTCGGGCGAGATCCGGTCGTGGTTACGCGAAGCCGTCGAGCTCATGTCCGGAGGCCGCAACGGCGACACGACGGGAACCGCGCTCGCGGTTAGCCGGCGGCACACCGCCGCCGCCGAGGATGTGCTCGGCGCAGGCGTCGGCCACGCGCGTGCCGATGGCGTGGTCCTTCGCTACTGGACGGGTGCTGGCGGCGTGCGGCCGTTCGAGCAAGCGACGAGCGAGCTCTCGCGGGACGGCGTGATGAACGCCGCGCGAATCCTGGTCAAAGGCAGCCCGGCACCGCGGCGTGTCGACTTCGGTCCACCACCGCAACCCGCGCCAACACCGAAACCAGATCCCGATCAGCTCGACGATGCGATGTATCTCCAACGCCTCGCCGCCGTCGACAAACGCGAGACCGGCTTGTCGAGCCGCATCGTCTATGCCGCGAATCTCCTCGAGGTCGACGATGCGATGGTGTGGTTCGTCGGGCCACGTCGCGACTACGAGCAACGCTTGTTTCGGGTGCGCCGCAAACTGACGCGCGTGGCGTGGAATGGCACGCGTCCGATCATCAGCGAGGTCTCGCGCGCGTGGCGCGGTGGGCTCGATGACGAGCAATTCTCCGATGACGATCTCGCGTACGCGCGAGAGATCGCGTTGTCGCTGATGACCCCGGGCAGCTTCGACGATGGTGAGTACGAGGTCGTGCTAGCGCCCGATGTCGTCGCCGCGCTCGTCGATGCGGCCGCGCGCACGGTGTATTCGCTCCGGTCGATCGACCTCCCGGAAGTGACGGCGCGTGTGACGTCCGGCTTGATCGCGTCTCCGTCCGTGACGATCGTCGACGATCCGACGAAGGCTCACGCCTACGGCAGCTTCGAGTTCGACGACGAAGGCGAAGTCGCATCGCCGATCGGCATCGTCGATCGCGGGAAGTTTACCAAGCCGCTCCACCGCGTTCGTCGACCGGGACATTCCGGTCCCGCCGAAACGCCACCGTCGCACCTCGTCGTCAGCCCCGGCACGATCTCGTCCGCGCTCGTCCCGCAACGCGGATTCCGACTCGAAGGCGATCGCGGGGTGTCGATCGATCCGGCGAGCGATCGCTGCGTGATCGCCGCGCAACGCGCGGTCGAATTCGACAAAGGCCAGCGCACCGGGCGGCAGTTCACGGACATCGAGCTCGTCGGCACGCTCTCGGGCCTGCTCGGCACGTTCGGCGATGCGACAAGTGCGACGAAGTCGATCGGTATCCGCGACGATCGCGATGGTCTCCCGTGCTGGCGCTCGGTCGATGCGCCGGCGATTCGCGCGAAGGGCACGTTGCGCGCTCGCCGGAGGCCCGCGTGATCGATCGCAAATCGCTGACGCGAGCGCTCGCGAAGCAAGCCGCGATCGATTGGGTGGTCGTCGAGCGCGATCAAGACATCGTCGTCGACGAACCCGGCAGCATGGGTGCGCAACGACAGGAGCGACGCACGCGCTGGCTGTTGACGATCCATGCGGACACCACGAACGGTCGCGGCTCGGCCGCAGTGACGATCGACGCGAATGAAGGCGATGCCGATCATCTCGTCGACCAAGTCGCGCAGCTCGCACGGCTCTCGGTCGGGCCGGCGTGGACGTCCGTGCCGCAAGCCGCGCCCGCGCGCGTAGATCTTCTCGATCCCGAGTTCGGCGATCCCATCGCGAACGTGGGTCTCCACAAGTTGCACGCGGCGATCCCGAATCGGCCCGTCACGATCATCCCGACGATCACGATGCTGCGCGAGCACGTGACCGTCCAGACGCGCCTCGGCTTTCAAACCGACTGGACCGCAACGCTCGCGCGGGTCGAGCTGATCGTCGCGACGACCGACCACTCGATCCAGGTCACGCGCGAAGCCCGCCGGATCCAAGATCTCGATCTCGCGAACACGGTCGACGGCGCGATCGAGGATCTGAAACGGATCGCCACCGCGACCGCACCACCGCTCGGACCGTGCGGCGTCGTGTTCACCGCGGATGCGCTCCTCCACGGCGACTACGGCCTGTGGCAAGCGTTCGTCGATCAAGCGGACGCCGTCGTCGGCAAACAAGGCCTCACGCGCTATCACGAGCGCTTGCCGATCGTGCCCGGCGCGGATCACGTGCCCGAGCCTCTCGACGTCACGAGCAACGGCGCACTCGCGTTCGGGACGAAATCGGCACCGGTCGGTGATGCCGGTGACGCGGTTCGCGAGTTCGCGCTCGTCACCCAGGGCATCGCGGGAAGCCCGGGCCTTTCGCCCCGCGAGGCCGCGTTGGACCATCGCGAGCCGAACGGCGGCGTGCGCAACCTGATCGTGAACAGCGGCACCTGGGATGGTGAGGTGTCAGGTCGCGTGCTCGAAATCCGTAGATTACGCGGGCTCGAGGTCGACCCCTATACGGGTGACGCGGACATCGAGGTCGGGCTCGGCGTCGATCGGTCGACCGGATCTTCGTTTGCCGGCGGCACGTTGCGCCTCGATCTGATCGCCGCACTCGCCCGCGCGAAGCGTTCCAAGAACCGTACTCGGAGGGGATCGTACGAAGGTCCTTCGGCGATTCTCATCGAACGCGCGCAGCTGATCTGACACACGCTGGCGTCGCGAAAATGAGCCACGCGTGTCACGCGATTTCGAGTACGGTGCGCCCCGATGTTCCGCTTCAGCTTCGTCTGCCTGACAGCGTGTGCAACCGCGGCGATTCCGTCGGCGAACGATCACAACGGCGACACGCCGGATGCCGGTGGTGGTCAACAGACCACGCGTCCCGACGCCGCGCCGCAAAACACGGGTAGCAACACCGGAAGCAATTCCGGTAGCAACTCTGGAAGCAATCAAGGCAACCCGTGCGCCTACAGCGGCGTGCTCGCGACGTTCGATCTCAGCTCGCAATCCGGTAGCGAGATCACGGCTCCGGTGACGAGCACCGCGTCCGGCGTGACCGCGTCCGGCATCCAACGCGGCACCGGCCTGACGGCGAACACCGGCTCGGGCTCGATCAACGCGAGCAACTGGCCGACCGGCGGCTCGGTCGACATGACGAAGTACTTCTCGTTCACGGTCACCGCGCCGACCGGATGCAGCCTCGCGATCAGCTCGCTCTCGATCGACGCGAAGGCCAGCGGCACCGGTCCAGCAGTGGGGGCCGTCGGAACCGATCGCGACAATTTCGGATCGCTCTCGACGATCAGCACGTCGGCGCCCAGCACGCCGAGCCTCACGGCGAGCAGCCACGACACGATCGAAATCCGCGTGTTCGGATATTCGGCCTCGGGCGCATCCGGCACGTTCCGGATCCAGAACACGCTGACGGTCACCGGCTCGACGATGTAGGTACCCGCCTACTTCACGGATCCGGGTTTTGGTCGAATCCCGGTACGTGGAGGCGGAGGCGACGAAGCGCGATCGAATCGCGGATGCGATTCAGAGCTTCGCGGACGCGTCGACCGACCCCAAGCGCCTTGTCGAACAAGTCGCCCAGACGATCGCGACGCTATGCAACGGTGGCTGCGGCGTCACGATCGTGACCGCCGGCATGGCCCACGCGCTCGCGGTCGCCTGCCCCGCGGGAACGCCGGCGGGAATCGCGGCGCGGATCCGGATCCTGACGGGTGTCGAGCCGGTCGCGATCGACGATCCGGGGAGCCCGTTCCGCCTGCTGCTCGAGTCGGGCAAGGCGATGACGTTCAAGGTCACGCCCGAAGCGATTCGCGCGCGGTTCAAGGAGAACCAAGCCGAGCTCGAGATCGCGAATTCCCTCGATGCACGCGAGGCGATGCTCGTGCCGATGATCGCGCGTGGCACGTGCACCGGATGGTTCAACGTCGTCCGGTTCGGCGCCGAGGCGCAGCCGTTCACCGTGACCGATATGCAGCTCGCGCAACAGCTCGCGGATCACGCCGCGCTCGCGATGCTCGATGCACGCCTGTTGATCGAGCTCGGCCACGAGCTCGCCGAGCGTCGCAAGGTCGAAACGCGCCAGCAGAGCCTGATGGATCTCGCGCGCGAGCTCGCCGCGCTCACGGGTGATCACGGTGCGTTGATCGCGCGGATCGCACAACGCTTCGGCCAACTCGCCGATGCCGGTTGCGTGATCCGATTCCGGCGTGGTGGTCGGTTCGAGGCGGGCGGCACGGTGTGGCATCGCGATCCGGCCATCGTCGAGGCCGCGAACGAGTTGTTCGTGTCGCAATCGCTCGACGGTGAAGGCGTCGCCGGTCAAGTCGCGCGTCAAGCGAAGCCGATCCGGATCTACGACGAGACGCCGGAGATGCTGGCCGACCGGTTCAACGAGCCGGTGCGCACGTGGTGCACGCGGCTCGGCATCTACGCGTCGCTCGGCGTGCCGCTGATCAGCGACGGTCAGATGATCGCGGTGATCACGCTGTTCCGGACGAAGAAGAAGCAATTCACGCACGACGATCAGCAGCTGATCATGTCGGCGGCGAGCTACGCGACGCTCGCGCTGATGAACGCGACGCTGTTCGCCGACATGCAACGCGAGCTGACCGAGCGCACGCGCATGCAAGAGCGGTCGCGCCTGCTCACCCAAGTCGCGCGCGAGCTCGCGGCGGCGACCGGCGACCTGCCACAACTGCTCGTGCTCGCCGCGGAGTGGTTCGGCAAGCACATCGGTGACTCGTGTTTCATCCGACTCGTCGAGGACAATCGGTTGAGCACCGGCATGGTGTGGAATGCCGATCCGCAGCTCGCCGAGGACTGTCGCGTCGCGCTCCTCAACCAACCACAACTCTCCGGCGAGGGCATGGCGGGACGCGCGTGGCAGACCGGCGAGCCATTGCTCGTCAACGCGACGCCGGAGATCCTCGCGAGCAAGACCCAATCGGCGTTCGGCGATCTGATGCTGCGCGAGCGAATCCACGCGCT
The DNA here is from genome assembly GCA_047600425.1 of Kofleriaceae bacterium. Taxonomy (GTDB): domain Bacteria; phylum Myxococcota_A; class Polyangia; order Haliangiales; family Haliangiaceae; genus JABFXX01. Next base: position 3,109,572 of record JASGLC010000001.1, read on the forward strand.
GCTCTCGGTGCCGCTGCACTCGCGCGGCGGCGTGATCGGTGTGATCACGCTCGCTCGCAACAAGCACTTCGCCGACGAGGAAGTCGCGCTCGCGATCGAGCTCGGCACGCACACTGCGCTCGCGATCGATAACAGCCGGTTGCTCGAAGAGACCCGCAAGCAGCTCGAACGCGTCGAGAAGACCGAAGCGCAGTTCCGTCAGGCGCAGAAGATGGAAGCGGTCGGCCGGCTCGCCGGTGGTATCGCGCACGACTTCAACAACCTCCTGACCGTGATCGTCAACGCGTCGTCGGTGTTGCTCGAAGATGTTCAGGATCCGACGTCGCGCTCCGATATCGAGGACATTCAAGGCGCCGCCGAACGCGCCGCCGATCTGACGCGCCAGCTGCTCGCGTTCTCGCGCCAACAGGTGTTGGAGCCGCAATTACTCGATCTCAACGCGATCGTGCAAAAGACCCAGAAGATGATCGCGCGCGTCGTCGGCGAGGACATCGCCGTGAAGGTCGAGCTCGATGCCGATCTCGCGCGCACGAAGGCAGATCCGGGCCACATCAACCAGGTGTTGATGAACCTCGTCGTCAACGCGCGAGATGCGATGCCGAACGGCGGCACGCTGACGATCACCACGCTCGTCGTCGAAGGTGACGTGATGCTCGCGATCAGCGATACGGGCATCGGCATGGACGAGGCCACGCAACATCGGATCTTCGAGCCGTTCTTCACGACGAAGGACAAGTCGAAGGGCACCGGGCTCGGCCTGTCGACCGTGATCGGCATCGTCGAGCAGAGCGGTGGCCGCATGCAGGTCGAGTCCGCGCTCGGCCATGGCGCCACGTTCCGCGTGTTCCTGCCGCGTTGCGATGAAGCGCCGCCCGAGCGCGAGTCCGGCGAGCACCTGCCGTTGCGCGGTGGTGAAACGATCCTGCTCGTCGAAGACGAGAGCCAGGTTCGCAAGGTCGCGACCGCGATCCTGCATCGCTCGGGCTATCGCGTGCTCGCCGCGCAAAACGGCGCCGACGCGATCGCGCAGTACGCCGATCGGCTGAACGAGGTCGACCTGCTCCTCACCGACGTCGTGATGCCGGGGATGAGCGGACGCGAGCTCTCGGATCGCTTGACCGCGATCCGCGCCGACCTGCGGGTCGTCTACATGTCCGGGTACACGGATGATGCGATCTCGCACCATCGCGTGTTGGACCCGGGCGTCCAGCTCGTGCCGAAGCCGTTCACGAAGGCTTCGCTACTGGATCGCGTGCGCTACGTACTTACTTCTTCGCCTTATCGTTCGAGTCCTCGCGATCCTTCGCATCACCTTTCCGGCGCCTGATGTGGACATCGACGCGGCGGTTCTGCGCACGACCTTCTTCGGTCTTGTTGTCGGCGATCGGACGCGTCTCGCCGTAGCCCTTCGAATCGAGCCGACCGGCTTCGACACCGTGGCTGACGAGGTAGTCCTTCACGGACGCCGCGCGATCGTTCGACAACTTCATGTTGTGCTCTTTCGAGCCGGTGTTGTCGGTGTGACCGCCCACGCGAACGTGCTCGATCTCGGGATGCGCCTTCATCGTGTCGACGACTTCGTTGAGCATCGGCTCCGACTGCGGAAGGATCTTCGCCGAGTCCGTCTCGAACTCGACATTTTCCTTCAGCTTGATCTCGTTATCCGAGAGCTCGGTCTTCGGCGGCGGCGGCGGCGCGGGTTCCGGCGCAGGTGCCGGCGCGGGCTCGGCCGGCGCGACCGGGACGGCCGTCGGTTGCGGGACGCAGTGCGAAACCGGCGCGCCCCACGACAGAACGACAGGCGAACAGGTCTCGGGCACGCCCGCGGACTTGTAGCAACCCGTGAAGAGAATCGCGGTTAGGAGAATCTTAGAACGCATACGTACCTCCGAGGGTGAGATCGCGCTCGTCGGCGGTGCTGTTTCCACCGATCGCGTCGGGGAACGTGAACGCGAGACCGAGGCCGAGTTGCGGCGTCGCGGCATAGCGAGCCGCGATCGAGATTGGAATCGCCCAGGTATCGCCGGGCGCGGTGAACGGCAGCACGAGGCCGAGTTGCAGCGCGATCGCGAGCTTCGGTGCGACTTCGTACGCCCCCGTTAACGGGACGTAGAGGAATTCGCTGTTGCTCGCCGACGGGACATCGTTACCCATCGCGTCTTTGACCGAGCGGTTCGTGAGGCCGATCAAGAGGCTCGGCTGCGCTTCGAGCGAGGCCTTGCCGTTCGCGAACAGCCAGCGACCGTCGAGGCCGATCTTGAGATCGAGCTGGAACGGATCGGAGATGCTGTTGATGTAGAGACCCACGTCGAGCGCGAGTGGCTTCATCAGGCGATAGCGCCCGTCGAGGCCGATGTTGTTGTAGAAGTGCGCGCAGCCGTTATCGCTACCGGTGAGGCATAGCGAACGACCGAGCGAGCTGCCGATGAAGCCGGTCTCGCCTTCACCGGAGTGAACGAGTCCGACGCTCAGGTCATCGGTCGCGCCATACCAGATATCGGGCGATAGATCGATCGGCTTGCCGACGGCGTCCGTCGACAGATCGATCGGGAGGAAGACGTTCAGGAGCAGTTTGCCTTTCGGCAACACGAACCCGTCGTCCTTCATGGCGGCGGAGCTGTCCGTCGACACCGCTCCACCAACCTCGTCAGCGTGCGCGAAACCTGCGCCCGCTGCGACCAAGGCGGTCGTCAGTACTGTGGTGAGTCTCTGCATGACGGGCATCTTCCTACGTGATGAAGAGGGTTGCCTCGTTTCGGCAGCAAATCTCACGTTCACTTTTGTTCATAGGCGTACCGGGGGATAGTGCGCGCATGCGCACGGTATTGATCGCGGCCCTCGCGTGCTCGACGCTCGTCGAAGCCGCGCCCACCTCACCGTCGACGCCCGATATCCCGACCCAGGTCAAGACCGGTGACCTGGCAAACTTCGATAAGCGGGACGTGATGATCCCGATGCGCGACGGCGTGAAGTTACACACCGTCATCCTCGTCCCGCGAGGTGCGAAGCGCGCGCCGATCCTACTGACGCGCACGCCGTACAACGCGGGCGAACGCGCGGGCCATCCGAACAACGAGATGAGTAGCTCGCTCGGAATCGCCGACGACGTGTTCTCGCAAGGCGACTACATCCGCGCGTACCAAGACATCCGCGGCAAGTACGGCAGCGAAGGTGACTACGTGATGACGCGGCCGTTGCGCGGCCCGTTGAACAACACGCAAACCGATCACTCGACCGATACGTACGACACGATCGATTGGCTCGTGAAGAACGTGCCGGAGTCGAACAAGCGCGTCGCGATCATCGGCAGCTCGTACGAGGGCTACACCGCGTTGATGGCGCTGTTCCATCCGCATCCAGCGCTCGTCGCGGCGGTGCCGGAGTGCCCGATGGTCGATGGCTGGCGCGGCGACGATTGGTTTCACAACGGCGCGTTCCGCAACTCGAACATCGATTACGTGTGGGGCCAGACCGCGCAAAAGGCGAAGGGCGATGCGGTCCCGCGCGGCGCGTACGACGATTACGACACCTTCTTGAAGGCGGGCTCGAGTGGCGCGTACGCGCATGACCGCGGCGTCGATCAACTGCCGTTCTGGATGAAGATCGTCGAGCATCCCGCGTACGACGAGTTCTGGCAGGGCCAAGCCGTCGACCAGTTGATCGCGAAAGAAAAGCTGACGGTGCCGGTGATGTTGGTCGGCTCGCTCTGGGATCAAGAAGACAGCTACGGCGCCGTTCACGTGTGGGACAAGATCAAGGCGAGTGGCAAGGCACTGCTCGTGCTCGGGCCGTGGCGGCATAGCGGCGCGAACGCGGATGCGTGGTCGCTCGGGCCGATGAAGTTCGATGGCGACACCGCGCTGCAGTTCCGCCGCGACATCTTGAAGCCGTGGCTCGATTCGAAGTTGCTCGATAAAAAGGCGAACATCGCCACGGTCAACGTGTTCGAGACCGGCACGAACGTGTGGCGTCACGAGACGAAGTGGCCGCTCGCGCCGTCGACGAAGTCGCTGTTCCTCGGGCCGAACGGATCGCTGGGTTGGACCGCGAGTGGTGGCGGCTACACGGAGTACGTCAGCGATCCCGCAAAGCCGGTGCCCTCGGTGCCGCGGCCGGTCTCGTTCCTCGAGCGCCCGCAATGGCAGTTCTGGCTCGTCCAAGATCAGCGCGCGTGGGTCGATCGTCCGGATGTCGTGACGTGGGAATCGCCGGTGCTAACCCAGCCGGTGCACGTGGCCGGTCCGCCGATCGCGCAGCTGTTCGCGTCGACGAGCGGCACGGATAGCGATTGGGTCGTGAAGTTGATCGATGTCTATCCGGACCAATATCCGGCGGAGCCGAAGCTCGGTGGCTACGAGCTCGGGATCGCGATGGACATTTTCCGCGGGCGCTATTGGAAGGGCTTCGACAAGCCGGCGCCGCTCGTCGCGAACGACGTCACGAAATACTCGTTCGCGCTGCCGCACGTCGATCACGTGTTCGCGAAGGGGCACCGGATCATGGTGCAGATCCAGTCGAGCTGGTTCCCCTACTACGACCGCAACCCGCAGAAGTTCGTCGACAACATCTTCCTGGCGAAGCCGGCGGACTATCAGAAGGCCACGCAGCGCGTGTATCACCAAGCAAAGGCGCAGACGTCGATCGATCTGCCCGTCGTGCCGTAAGCTCCGGCCATGGAGCTCGCAGGTAAAGTCGTTGTCGTCACGGGTGCCGCTGCGGGGATCGGGAAAGCGCTCGTCGATAAATTCAGGTCGCTCGGCGCGAAGGTCGTCGGTGTCGATCGCGTGCCCGGCGATCGCGTCGTCGATGTCGCGGATGCGCGCGCGGTCGCGGCGTTGGTCGACGAGGTCGAGACGAATGTCGGCCCGATCGATCTGTTCGTGTCGAACGCGGGCATCTTGCCGGTCGATCCCGATCAACAGAACGTCGCATCGCTGCCGGAGCCCGAGTGGAACCGCGCGTGGGCCGTGAACGTGATGGCACACGTCCATGCGGCAGCCGCGTTGGTGCCGCGGATGAAAGCGCGCGGCGGTGGCTACTTCCTACAGACCGTATCGGCGGCGGGCCTGCTCTCGCAGATCGGCGCGGCCGCGTACTCCACGACCAAGCACGCCGCGATCGGGTTCGCGGAGAGCCTCGCGATCACGCATCGCGATCACGGGATCAAGGTATCGGTGCTGTGCCCACAAGCCGTGCAAACGCCGATGATCGAAGGCCAGCCGATGAACGGCGCCGACATCGATGGGGTGGTCACGGCGGAGCACGTCGCCGAGGTCACGGTGGAAGGCCTGCGCGCGGAAACGTTTCTGATCCTTCCGCATCCCAATGTGGCGACATACGTGACGAAGAAGGCCGAAAATTACGACCGCTGGTTGGGCGGAATGGCGAAGCTGCGCCGCACGTTACAATCGCCTCGATGACTGATTACGTGACGCCCGCCGCGAAGAAAGTCGCGGGCGAGGATCCGGTCGCCTTCGAAGACATCGTGTCCGGCGTCGCCGCCGTGATGGCGCGCAAAGAGGATTATCGGTTCCAGCAGCAAGCGGTGCCGGTCTCGGGCACGGCGCTCGAAGGCCGTCCAGTCGCGATGCGCGCGATCCTCGCGGGCGCGTTGCAACTCGCGGAGCTCGATGTCGAGCCGGGTTGGTTCGTGCAATTGCTCGTGCGTCCACTCGCGGTGTGCAACGACGAGCAGTTCGTGACGCTGTGGCGGGGTTGCGTCGAGCTCGCATCGTCGATGGCGCGTGCGGGTCAGTGGCCGGGCTATCCGATCGCGACCGGCCTCGCGGCGTTGATCGCGCGCGAGGATCGCGCGGCGTTGCCGAGCTGGTTGGAGGTATTGACGCCGATCGCGCGCGCCGCGAAGGACAACGTCTACGGCTTGTTCGAATACGGGTTGGTCGGGCTCGCGCAAGGCGGCCTGTCCGCCGAAGACGTCACGGAAGCGCTGACGCTCGCGCTGTCGATGCTCGATCACGGCTTGTGGCCGGGCCAGACGTTGATGGGGTTGTCGTCGGAGATCCAGCTCGATATCGCATCGCGGTTGGCGAAGGCCGGCGTCGATCCGCACCTCGTCATTACGAACGGCGTGAGCTACTTCCAAGAGCTCGGCCTGCTCGAAGATGGCGGCGATCGGTTGGTGAAGCTCGCTGTGGAAATGCATCGGCGCGGCTTGCGCCAGCTGTTGTGGGACGACGGGCTCAACATCTTGCCGGCCCTCGAACGCGATCACGCCGGGCTCGCGGCGCGGTCGGTCGACCTCATGGAGAAGATGGTCGAGAAGGATCTCGAGCCCGCGATCATCTTCCGCTGGTGCATCCCGCGGACGTGGGGCTTCATGCGGCCGGCGTGGAGTGCGGTCGAGATGATCGGGTTCGCCGAGATGCTCGTCGATAGGGGCATCGCACCCGAGCCGGCGATCACGCACGCGGCGCGGCCCCTCTCGGAGCTCGCGACGGATGCCGAGGATTTCCGGCGACTCGCGGCGTCGGTCACGCGTCTCGTGGCGTCGCTCGCGGCGAGCGGCGAAGCGCTGTTTCGCGATGTCGCGGAGCTCGCGTCGGCCGGTGGCGAATCGCAGACGTTTCGCGAATTGCTCGAAGCGTTTCAACAGCTGATCGATGCGTGGGGCACGGCGGATTCGCACGCGTTGCTCGAGCAGGCGATTCCGGCGGCCGCGCGCGAGGCGAGTGGCAAGCCGTGGATGCTCGCGCAGGCGCTGCAGCACGCGACGAAGTTGGTCAAAGACGATCGCCGCGCCGAAGCGGTCACGTTGCTCGAGGTCGGCGTGCGGACGATCGCGCAGCTCGGCGCCGATGGCTTCGCGGCGAACCTCGTCGCGATCGAGAAGGCGTACGCGGCCCTGCCGGCGGCGCTCGCGAATCACGCATCGCTCGCGGCAGGTGTGCTCGCCGGAACGGATCTCGCTCGACTCGAGGCGGCATTGCACGTGATCGCGAAGCGCGATGTCGGAGCGCTCGCCCCGGCGCTTCCAGATCTCGCGCGGATGGCGAAGGATGCCGATTCGTTCGGCCGGCTGATCGACGAGGCGCTGCAGTTGCCGCACGCGATCGCGGTTGCACATCTCGCCGCGCAAGCGTGCCGTCACGATCCGGATGCCGGCGCGGCCGCGATGAAGGCGCTCGCGGCGTGGGCCACGGACTCGGCGAAGGTCGCGCGGATCGAAGGTGCCGGTGTGGTCGGTCGCTACACGCCCGGTGCCGAGCTCGCGCCGACGATCGCGATGTTGCACGAGGCGATGGAAGGCGTCGCCGACAAGAAGGCGCTGTGGGGCTTTGTCGAGCACGCGCGCTCGGCAGCGACGCTGAAGAAGATGTGTGCGGTCATCGCGCCACTCGTGAAGGATCGCGAGTCGTTGCTCGTCGCCGGGTTATATCGCGCGCACGAGCTCGTCGCGCGATCGCCGCACGCGTGGACGTATCTCGTGCAGCCCGCGCTCGTCACGGCGAAGCAGCATGCGGGACCGTTGCTCGCGGAGCTGTCGTGGCGGTTGCCGCGTTACGTCGAGGACGAACGCGATGCCGAAGTGTTGCGCGACCTCATCACGCAACGCGGTGTGCGCGCGGTCGATCTGATCTCGAACCTCGTGTTGCCGGCGCTGACGCGCAACGTGATGCCGGGGCTCGCGGAGCATCGCGAGCTCTTGGATCGCTACCTGCGCGAAGTCGGGTTCGCCGATGCCGAGGTCTATCGCGAATACATCGCGGTGCACGACGAGCCGGCGAAGGTCGCCGCGTTGAAGGCGACGGTGCTCGGCCTCACGACCGGAATTCGCGCCGGCGAGGTCACGCCGGAGCAACGCGCGCATCCGTTGTTCGCGGTCGCGTTGCAGTACGTGTTTCCGTCGGGCGTGACGGCGACACGCGATCTCTATATCGCGATGGTCGAAGGCATGCCGGATCGGCCGGCGGACGTGCGCGCGTATTGGCCGAACGGTCACGATGCGCCGCTGCAGGTCTCCGCCGGTAGCTATCAGTTGATCGAAGGCGAGCACGATCTATCGGCGTTCGGCTGGCGCGCGTTGGTCGAGCCGGGCGAGCGCGAGACCATGCCAGTGCTCGGCTGGAAGTTGATCACGGCGTGGTCGGAAGGTCGGCTCGGTCGCGAGCGTCACGACCACGCGCGTGCGTTGCTCGCACACGCCGAAGCGATTCCCGGCACGGCCACGGATTCGGCGGCGCAGCTGCTCGCGATTCGCGCGCTCGCCGGCGATCGGTTGAGCGCGCTCGTCGAAGAAGCCGTTGTGGCGGCGCGTGCCGAGGATAACGATCGCGTGGATCGCTTGGTCCAAGCGCGGTTGGCGCCGGCACCGCGGATCGGTGCGGGGCTCGTGAAGCAGCTGACGAAGATGTTGGATCAGGTGCGCGCGGGAACGTTGGCGAAGGACGTCGCCGAGAAGCGCGTGCGCGGCCTCCTGAACGCGTTCGAGCTGCCGGACGATCCGATCGCATTCCTATTGGGGGATGCGGTGACTGCGCTGAAGCCGAAGGTCGTGCAGATCGAGCCGGGTAAGGAGCTCGGGCGCATTCACGCGGATCTCGTCGGGCAAGAGCTCGCGGCGATGACCGAGACGATCGGACGCGTGCTCGAATACAGGGCCTCGTCGGCGACGATCGCGATCGATTGTTCGATCACGAAGCGTCAGGTCCACTCGCCGATCGGCCTGACGATGGGCGTGTGTGTCGCGCGCGATCTCGAGCTGTGGAATCAGCCGCACTTCATGCACCTGGCGCTGTGGGCGGATGGCGTGTGCCAAGGCGGCGTGCACTTGCTCGTGCTCGAGGAAGCGGGCAAGCGCTACCTCGCGTTACCGGGGATCAATCCGACGTTCGCGCTGATGGATCGGATCGAAGCCGCCGAGCTCGTGCGCGCGTTGTTGGATCGCACGAAGCAACTCGCGCGCGAAGCCGGATGCGCGGCGGTGTGGATCCCGACCGCGGCCGGCATTCATTCGAATCGCTGGACGATCCACGATGCGCTCGTCGCGCTGAAGCTGCCCGAGCGCTCGACGCACGGCCATCCGTTCAGCTACTCGCCGTACGCGTATCGAATTTCGGGCGTGTGGGAGCTAGAGGTTTGACGAGGCGAGTTTCGCGTCCCAGCCACTGCCGGTGAGATCCGACGAGTAGCTGCGCACGAGGCCGACGCCGCGGCAGTACGTGAGATACGCGGTGTACGAGACGTCTTGCACGGCGGTCCAGCAATCGTCGTACGTGCCGGCGGGCACGGTCACCGAGGTCTCGCGGTGCCAGTGATAGCTCGTGTTGAAGTACGGCCAATCGTGGCCTTCTTGGAGCATCGGATCGACGAGCACGAGCCACGTGCCTTGATAGTTGAAGTCGACTTCGTCGCCGGTGGTCGCGTAGTCGTACGTGGCGCTGACGCCGGTGCAGAAGCTCGTCAGTTGGAACGCGGCGCGGCCGTTCGCGGGATTCGTGCTGACCACGTGTTGTTCGTGCGATCCGGCGGCGCAGATCGAACCCGAACCGACCGCTTGGACATCAAACGTCCAAGAGTTGCCCGCGGCGAACGGATACAACGCGTCGCTCGTGTGGCCACCACTGCCGGTGCTCGCGTCGGGGCTGGCGTCGTCATCGCCGGTGGCTGGAGAATTCGAGCCGCACGCGGCCGCTAGAACGAAGATCGCTTTCCACACGCCGTGTGGAGCCCGCGGATCGTCGCTGGTCGCATGGTTTGTGATGGGCTACGCTGGATTCGTGGCCGCAAGTCTTCTGGGTGCTGTCGAACAGGAGCTGCAGAACGAACGTGCCTCGGCGCTCGGTGAAGCCGGACGCCGCGTCGAGAAGGCGCTGGCCGAGCTCGCGCAAGGTGACACCGAGGATCGTCTCGCGGAAGCGGGCACTGCGGTCTGGTACTTCATGATCCTGCGCGAGAGCCTGCACTTCTTCGATCACAAGGCCGCGCTCGCGATCTACGACGTGCCGCCGCGGGTGATGGCACGCGTCGGCGTCGTCAAAAAGCGTTAGCATCGCGGGATGCGCGCATCGCTGATGTTGCTGGTCGGGTGCACGAGTGGCGCCCCGTCGTCGCCGACGGTGGATGCGGCGGTCTCGATCGATGCGCCCGTGCAACACGATGCGCCGAGCTCGGGTGGCGGCACGTTCGCGCTGACCTCGTCGATGTTGACGAACAGCGGCACGTTCAGCGCCGTGAACACGTGTGACGGTGCGAACACGTCGCCGGCGTTCGCGTGGACGAGTCCACCGGTGGGAACCATGAGCTACGCGCTCGTGTTGACCGATACGACGATCACGCTCACGCACGCGGTCACCTATGACATCCCGATGACAGCAACCGCCCTGCCCGCCGCGCTCGCGAAGGTCTACGCGCCGGCGGATCCGGCCGGCACGCATCAAGCGCCGTCGATCAGCAACACGCCGGGCTACAGCGGCCCGTGTCCGCCGCAAGGCCAAGCCGCGCACGTCTACGAGTTCGCGCTGTACGCGCTCGATGTCGCGACGTTGCCGGGCACGGACATGACTTCGACGCGCGCCCAACTCACGCCACTCATCACGCAACACATGATCGACAAGGTGACGCTGACCGCGAGCTACGCGCGCCCGTGAAGTCGTGGGCGGTACCGGCGGCCGAGATCCTCACGGTCGGTCTGCCGTTTTGTGCGTTCAAGCTCCTGACGGGTGTGATCGCCGGTGTGCCCGGCTACGCGCTGCTGGCGTGGGGCGCGATCGATGCGGTGCTGAATCTGATCAATCTCGCCGCGTTGATCACGGTGCATCGTCGCGTCGCGCCGGTGTGCTTGCTCGCGATCCCGTTCAAAGGTGATATCGGGCTCGCGATCGACGTGTTCGTGTCGTTCGGGTTTGTCGCGATCGTCGTCGGTGCGAGCCTGCTCGGACGGTTACCCGCATGGACGTTGCCGATCTGGAATATCGCGGTCGTGCTGAACGTGCTCGGTGCGGGTGTCGGGCGACTGCTCGGTGCCGTCCGGCGTGTGTAGAATGCCGAGCGATGAGAGCTCCTGTGGTTTTGTTCGGATTGGTCGGGTGTGCGGCTCACGATCCCGCGCTCGAAGCGAAGATCGATACGTTGTCGGCGCAGGTCGCGGCGAATCAGAAGGCGATCGAAGCGCTGCATCAGGATCTGCACGAGCCGAAGACACACGACAACCTGTCGCAACGGCTCGACGCGCTCCAAGAAAAGCTCGACAAGATCATCGCGGCGACGAATCGCGGGATGCCGGCGGATCGGCCGCATCGGCCCGAGCCCGACAAGTCGAAGGTGTATGCGGTCAAGGTCGCGGGCTATCCGTCGATCGGTCCGGCGGATGCGAAGGTCACGCTCGTGTGGATCCACGACTACGCGGATCCGTACAGCAACAAGTCGCGGCCGGTGATCGAAGTGCTGCGGAAGAAGTACGGCAACGATCTGCGGGTCGTGTATCGCGACCTCGTGGTGCATCCACAAACCGCGATGGCGAGTGCGCTCGGTGCGTGTGCGGCGGAGCGGCAAAAGCAGTTCGCGGCGTACGACGAGCTGGTGTGGACGAAGAGCTTCGCCACGCACTCGTTCGATCAGAATCAGGATGCGTCGAGCGCGTGTTGGGACACGTCGGAGGGTTGTCCCGTCGTGCTCGGTTACGCGGTGGAGCTGAAGCTGAAGCTCGATAAATTCCGCGCGGACATGAAGTCGTGCAAGTCGAGCGTCGACGATGACATGAAGCAGATCCAAGGCTTCGGCATCGGTGCCACGCCGACCTGGTTCATCAACGGGCGGTGGATGCAGGGAGCGATGCCGCAGGAAAACTTCGAGGCACTCATCGATGAAGAGCTCGCGAAGGCGAACCAATCGAAGTTGCCGAAGGCGCAGTACTACCAGCGCGCCGTCATGGAGAAGGGGCTGCCGAAGCTCGAGACCCCGTAGCTCGCAGCGACAACTCGACGCACGTTCCCGCGACCTCGACACTCGACGTCGCAACCGGATCCGCGAACGGCGCGCGCGTCAGCGAATCCGCACGACACTGATCGACGAGCCAATCGCCATATTCGTCGAGCACGGTGGCGAGCTCTGGTGATTCGCCGACCACCGCGAGGTGCACGGTGTCGCTGTATCGCAATCGCGCCTGCTTGCGTAGCTCCTGCACGGCACGCACGAGATCGCGCGCACTCGCTTCGCGCTGCAACGCCTCGTCGGGGACGAGATCGAGCGTGACCGCGAGCCCATCTCGTGTTGCGAAGCCACGCTGCTTTACGGCGCGCGGCCGCCAGCGGAATTCGCCCGGCATCAGGCGTTCGCCGGAGACGTCGACCGATCCGTCCGCAGCAACCTCGAAGTCGCCGCCGCCGACCGCCGCCGCGACCTGCTTGACCTTGTCGCGCAGGCGACGACCGAGCTTCGCGTAGTCGAGCACGAGATCGCGGTCTTGTTCGGCAACCAAGGGCTCGACAGACTTGACGTTGAGCTCCGTCGCGAGCAGCTCGCGATACGCCTCGAGCGACTCGGCCGGCAAGCCACCGACGCGCGCCACACGCAACGGTTGACGATGTTTGACGCCCGCTTGCTCGCGAACGAAGCGCCCGAGGCGAACGACGGCCCGAAGCCGAAGCATTTCGGCGACGACAACGGGATCGCGAACCGAGTCACGCGGAGCCGGCCAATCCTCGAGGTGTACGGAGCGCGACCCACCGAGCGCTTCGTACGTGGCTTCGGCGAGGAATGGCACGAACGGAGCCGCGACGCGTGCGAGCTGGACGAGCGCTCCATGAAGCGCGTCGTAGGTCGCGCATTTTTTTCGCGCATCCATGCCATCGCGCCACAGGGTCGGCTTCGCGAGGCGCACGTACCATGTCGAAAGCGTCGTCACGAAGTCCTCGAGGACCTCGTACGCGCGTTCGAAATCGAGCTCGACCATCGCGTGCTCGACGTCGAGCCGGAGCTGTTCCGTCTCGCTCCACAACGCGCGGTCGAGAGCGCTCGCATTCGCGAGGTCGGGGGCGTTGCTCGGCGCGTAGCCGTCGCTCGTCGCGTACGCGGTCACGAGATGCAACGTGTTCCACCACGGCAGGTGAAACCTCCGAACGGCATCGCGCACGGACGTAGCCGAGAACCGGACGTCGCCGCCTGAAACGACACCGGACGTGAGCAACGCGACGCGCAGCGCATCCGATCCGTGCTCGGCAACCAGCTCCATCGGATCGGGATAGTTGCGAAGTCGCTTGCTCATCTTGCGACCATCCTCGCCGAGCAACACGCCGTGACAGACCGCGCTACGAAATGGCGCCTTGTCGAACAAGGCCGTCGACAGGACGAGCATCGTGTAGAACCAACCACGGGTCTGCGCGACGTACTCCGCGACGAAGTCGCCCGGGAAGCTCGCGTGAAATGCGTCGAGGTTCTCGAATGGCGCGTGGAGCGACGCGAACGGCATCGCACCCGATTCGAACCAGCAGTCGAGGACGTCGGGGACGCGACGTTGCTCACCGCCGCAACCGCATGGCAACACGTGCTCGTCGACAGCGGGACGGTGCCAGTCCGTGACGGGTCGTCCGGATAGCTGTTCGAGCTCGGCGCGCGAGCCCACGACGCGCGTTTCCTGACACCGCGCGCACCGCCACACCGGTACCGGCGCTCCCCACGATCGCTTGCGCGATACGGCCCAGTCGCGTGCGTTCGCGAGCCAGTCCGCAAACCGATGTTCTCCGAGCTCGGCGGGGACCCACCGCACGGTCGCGTTGGCTGCGAGCAAGCGCTCTCGCAACTGCGACGCCGCGACATACCAGCTCGGCACCGCGCGATACACGAGGGGTCGATCGCAGCGCCAGCAGTGCGGATAATCGTGGTGAACCTCACCGCGCGCGAACAAGCGGCCGCTTCGGGCGAGCGCGCGCGCGACGAGCTCGTTCGCCGCGAAGACATCCACGCCCGCGAAGTCTCGAACGCGCGAGTCGTACGTGCCGTCGTCGCGCACGGGGTTCTCGCCTCGCACACCGTGCGCCTCGCATGTCGCTCGATCGTCTTCGCCGAACGCCGGTGCGAGATGCACGACGCCGGTGCCATCGCTCGCGCTCACCCACTCGGCCGCGAGCACCGGAGCCGTGGTCGTGAAGTAATCGAACGGTGGTCGGCACTGCCGCGTTACGAGATCGCGGCCAAGGCAGCGCTCGCGCTCGACGTAGCCGACGAGCTGCGTCGCGTAGCGTTCGCGTGCGGCATCGGCAAGCCACACCGATTCGCCATCTCGATCTTCGAGCCGCACGTAGGCCAACGTTGGATGGACCGCGAGCGCGGCGTTGGCCGGCAGCGTCCACGGTGTAGTCGTCCACGCGAGGAGGGCCGCGCGTTCGCCGACGAGCGGGAATGTCACGGTGACCGCGAGATCGACTCGCGGTCGATACGCGTCGTCGAGCCGCGTCTCGAAGTTCGATAGCGGCGTCTGACACCGCGTGCAGTACGCGACAACCTTCTGGCCTTCGTAGACGAGGCCGCGACGATGCAGCTCGGCGAACGCCCACACGACCGATTCCGTGTATTCGGCATCCATCGTGCTGTACGCGCGATCGAAATCGACCCAACGCCCGAGCCGCGTCATCACGCCTTCCCACTCGTGCACGTAGCGATGGACGAGTCCGCGACACGCATCGTTGAACGTCGCAACCGCGCTCGGATCCGCGGCGACCGGCGACGCCAACCCGAGCTCCTTTTCGACCTCGAGCTCGACGGGAAGCCCGTGACAATCCCAACCCCACCGCCGGGGAACGGAGTAGCCACGCATCGTCTGATAGCGCGGCACGACGTCCTTCATGTACGACGTCAGGACGTGCCCGTAATGCGGCAGTCCGGTCGCGAATGGCGGACCGTCGTAAAACACGTACGGGGGTGAGCCCTCGCGCTGCGCGAGAGATTGTTCGAAGGTGCGCTCGCGCTTCCACTTCGCGAGCACTTGTTGTTCGAGAGCCGAAACATCGACGGAATTCGGAACTTCTTTCAGAGCCATGACACGCGCCTTTTGCCCGCGCGCACGCGCAGGCTGTTACACGACAACGAAACGGGGACCGTTCAGTTGGTCGGCGCAATGGTGCGGCTGTCGAAGTACGCCCGCTCGCGAGTCAGCCTCGCGAGGTCCTTCTTGGATTGGGCATTCGACAGCACGGCACGCTCCTGAATGTCAGAAGCGTAGCACGCGCTTGCGACCAAGGCGCGCATCTGTCATAGGTTGGGCCGACGCGAACGTGGTGGAATTGGTAGACACAACAGTTTTAGGTACTGTCGCTTAACCGCGTGGGGGTTCGAGTCCCCCCGTTCGCACGTCACTTCGTTCCGCGCAGCACGTCGGGACTCTCCGCCGGAGCGCTCGCTACGCTCGCGGCACGTCACTTCGTTCCGCGCAGCAGATTCATCGCGGGGCGAGCCATTTCAACATCATCGAATCTCCAATCGGACCTTCAACGACGACCATGCCGTTCTGATGCGGCAGCAGACTCGAAATCCAGGCCTCCGTGCGCCAGACCGGCTCGGGAACCGAACCACGACCATCTAGCGCTGGAAGTACATGGATCCCCTGTTCTGATCCAACAAGCAAACCGTCGTTCACCGGACGGATCGCTTTCACGCGAGGTCCATCGCCGAGCTCGTATCGGGTGAGCACACGGCCCGAGGAGAGATCGATGGTCCAGTAATGGGTGTGGCCCAGAAGGTGCCCGCGCCCGCTCGCATCAGCACGCAATGACGCTGTTGCCATCCCGAATTCGATCCGCGCGTGCTCGTTTCCACTAGCCAGGTCAATTGCGACCAACCTGGTCTTTTCGAAATCGTAGATCCACACGAGATCGTCTGCGACCAGCTGCAACTGTCCTGGCCGACTCCAACGTTCCGAGCCATCGAGCGACGACGTGCTAACCACTCCTTGCGAGCGTGAAACGAGAAGAGTGCGGTCGACCGCCATCAGGAATAAGTCGTAGCTGCGTCTCCGCCATCTAATCTTTCCGTTCGCCTCCGTGACCCAGGTGCCGAAGAGGAAGCGCGTTTCGGGATGGTAGATCGTCGCGCTGTCATCGATTCGAGCCGCGAACATCACACCCGATTCCCAGATTTGACGAAGAGAGAAATCGCTGTCTAGCTCGTAGACCTCGCCGCTTTTTCCGATCCCGAGGAGCGGTGGTATCGCTCCAGGAAACGCGTGCGTAATTGGAATCGATCGGGTCGGCCACTCGTCGACGGGCCTATCAACTTGGACTTCGGTAACCTGCCCTCCACCGACGGCCAGGATCCGATCGGGGTCGACGCGTACGAGCTCAGCGCGTGACGGAATTCTTAGACGAGCGGCCTCGAAGACTTGCGTCGCAAGCTTCTCTTCACGCGGTACCACTACCCGTGAGCCCGTCCAGTACTGAAGGATTCTTGCCGCGCTCATGGGTCAGCGATCGACGAGAAGGTTACCTCACCCGTTCGCACGTCATTTATTCGATCTGTGGTTCGTCTTCGGTCGGCACGTTCGCCGCGCGCAACGCCGCGCAGGTCTTCGGCGCGATGACGACCACCGCATAGCCTTCGCCGCACGTGAGGTAGTACAGCCGGCGTGGCGCCTTGCGCGCGACGAGCTCGCCTTGCACCCAATCGAGGAACGACAGCGTGTCGTTGTACTCGTGACTCGCCACGGCCTTCGTCCCCGCGAGCAACGTCACGCCGATCGAAGCAGGCGCACTGCGATCGATGCGCAACGCGAGCTTGTCGCCGAGTGCACGCGATATCTCCGTGACCGTCGACGGATCGACGTGAAAATCACACAGCACGAAGTGCGGACGAGTGCTGGCCGGCAACGCGATCAACAGACGAAACGCCGCATCGTCGGCGGCCGGATCGTCCACGTTCGCGATCGCCGTGCTCAGTTGCTTCGGCGTCGCGCCTTCGATCAGGCCATGCTCGACGAGGAGCGCCGACAACGCCTTTGCCGTGCGCGCTTTCGCTGGCTTGGCCTTCTTGCGCGACTTCACCGTCGCCTGAAGCTCGCGCTCCTTCGCCGTCGGCGTGACCTTCTCGATCTCCGCGGCGTGCTTCGACGAACCCGAGACATACGAGAACGAGACGACATCCCCGGCCTTCACACCTTTGTCCTCGAGATAACCCTCATCGCAATCGATGAACGTCGTGACATCGGTTCCATTCGCGAGCCGGATCGTCCGCTCGTTCACGAGCACTCCTCTTGGCATCGCGACATCGTCTCAAATTTTGTTGCTAAGAATTTAGCATGGTGCTAATTCCTTAGCACATGACAAAGGCAACCGCGTCGACACTCACGCGTCGGGAACGCGAGATCATGGACATCCTCTATCGGCGCGGCCGCGCGACCGCCGCCGAAGTCCTCGAGGACATGACGAACGCGCCGACGTATTCGGCCGTGCGCGCGCTCCTGCGCATCCTCGAAGACGAGGGCCACATCAAGCACGTGCAAGACGGCCCGCGTTACGTCTATCTCCCGGCGGTCGCACGCAACGATGCACGCAAGAGCGCGCTGTCCCACGTCGTCAGCACGTTCTTCGATGGCTCGGTCGAAGAAGCCGTGGTGGCGCTCGTCGAAAAATCGAAGCTGTCGAAGGACGAGCTCGAACGCCTGTCTCAACTGATCGATAAAGCCAAGAAGGAGGGCAAGTAACATGACCACGTTCATTCTCGTTGCAGCTCGCGCTGCCGCGATCCTCGCTGTTGTCCTCGTTGCATTGCGGTTGCTCGCGAATGCAGGTGCGGCGACCCGCCGCTCGATCCTCGTCGCGGGCTTCGCGATCGTGCTCGCACTGCCGATTGCGAGCATCGTGCTACCGGCGATCCATGTCCGGGGTGCGGCTACGACGCACCAGATCGCACCGACCGTCGTCGACCCGATCGATACGTTGCAACCGTTGGCGCCACTCGCGCCGCTCGATCACGCGACCATCACGTCGCCATCACCAGCGAGCCCGTCACAGATCTCACCACTCGCGATCGGGATCGCGATCTACGCGTTCGGGGTACTGGCGGTGCTCGCACGCTTCGGACTCGCGTACGTGCGTGCACGCCGCATGGTGCGATCGGCGAAGTTCGTCGAGACGTTCGCGTTCAACGGCCGCCCGATCGAAGTGCGAATCAGCCGCGCGATCGAATCCCCGGCCGTCACCGGCTTGTTCGTTCCAGTCGTGCTGTTGCCCGAAGACGCCGCGACCTGGACCGCCGAACGCCGCCGCATTGTCCTCGCACACGAGCTCGCGCACGTGACGAGCCACGATTGCCTCACCGGCGCACTCGCGCAGCTCGCCGTCGCGATTCATTGGTTCGATCCGCTCGCGTGGATCGCCGCGCGCCGCCTCCGGATCGAACGCGAGCTCGCCGCCGATGATCGCGTGCTCGACGGCGGCGTCAAAGCGTCGAGCTACGCCGAACACTTGCTCGCACTCGCCACATCGACGAAGCAGGCGCCCGCTGCCGTGCTCGCGATGGCCGAGCCCGCGCAAGTCGCGGTCCGGATCCGCGCACTTCTCGCCACGCAAACCCGTGCGACCCGCGCGCGGCTCGTCACCGTGCTCGCCGCGGCAACGGTGTTGACCGCGTTCGTCGCGTGCACCACACCCGAGCGCGAAGCCGCGCCACTCCCCGAGCAGAGCGGCGAACCGACCGCGACGTTCAAGCTGGACCCGCAAGGCATCGTCAACGACGAAGCCGGCAAGCTGCCCGCGAATGCCGTCATCTTGGTGCTCGATCCGAAAGGCAATGTCGTCGCACACGCCGGCGAGCCGACGAGCCCGATCGTCATCGGATCCACACTGAAGCCGCTCGTGATCTCCGCCGCGCTCGATCAGAACCTGATCACCGCGACCGATACGTTCGACACGTCGCCGCAACCGAACGCGAAGATCGTCGATAGCGAGCCGCACGGCATGCTCGGTGTCGGCGAGATCCTCGCGGTGTCGTCGAACGTCGGGATCTCGAAGATCGTCGCGAAGCTGTCGCAACGCGATCTCGATGCGTGCCTGCAGCGCTATCACCTGCCCACGGCAACGCCCGAGCAGGCGAGCCTCGGCGAAGTCTCATCGACGCCGAGCGCGATCACCGCCGCCTACGCGACCCTTGCCAACGACGGCGTCGATCGCGACGGCACGCGGATCGTCCGCGCCGAAACCGCCGCGACGATGCGGCAACTCCTCGAAGGCGTCATCGATCACGGCACCGGCAAGGCCGCGCACGTCGACGGCGTTCGCGTCGCCGGCAAGACCGGGACGGCGCGGCTGACCGACAAGTCGAACTACGCGAGCTTCGTCGGCATCGCGCCCGCGGATCACCCGAAGTACATCGTGTTCGTCGGTGCCGAGACGTCGGGAACCGGTGGTCAGGTCGCCGCGCCGGTCGCCGGTCGCGTGATGACCCGCCTCCTGTCGCATTGAGCGCGCTGGCTAGTCCACTAGCCGCCGGATTTTGCTCGAAAGATCGACGCGCGTTCGTGTAGCGTTCGCACGTGCTCCGCTTCGTCGCGCTCGCCACGGCACTCGCTGCATGCACCGGCTCCGTCGACGGCAACGCCGGTGGCGATGACGACGACACGACGTCACCCGACGCGAGCACGCAACCGGCGAACGATCCGGTCTCTCGCGCACAGCTCTGGGTCGATGCGCAGGTCCCGTACTGCCAAGCGCCGAACCACGCGCACGACGCCGATTCCGACTGCGCGTCGACCTGCACTCGCCCCGACAACGCCGACTGGGATCCGTACCGCAGCGATTGTTCGGGCCTGGTGTCCTGGGCCTGGAGCCTGCCTGCCCCCGGTCACACGACCGGCACGTTCGCGCCGTTCGATACGTCGGTCTCCCACACGATCCAGGCGACGGACCTCCAGCCCGGCGACGCGATCAATAACGATCACCACATCATGCTGTTCGCCAGCTGGATCACCGTGGGGACGAAAGCCCGGTTCCTCGAAGAGCCGGGGTGCTCGTCGGACCAGCCCTATGCCCGCGAGTATGTTGCGAATGTCACGCTCGACGGCGAGACGATCGACGTCCAGTACAGAGGAACGTATACGGCGATCCGCCAAAATCAGTAGACTCTCGGGCGATGCGTAGTTTCCTGCTCGCCGCCGCCCTCGGAGCTTGTTCGTTCGCCCCGGGCGCGAATGGCGTTGGCAGTGGCGATGGCGGCACGAGCGGCAGCGACAGCAACACCGGTTGCACGACCGACTGCAACGACAACGACGCCTGCACGATCGATAGCGTCAACGCGGACTGCTCGTGCGAGCACACCGTGATCACCGCGATCGCCGACGGCGACGGCTGCTGCCCATCCGGCGCGAGCCACGCGACCGATAGCGACTGCCCCGGCAGCTGCGGCGATGGCAACCTCGATCAAGGCGAGGTTTGTGACACCGGTATCTCGAGCGGCGCCGGCTCGTGCCCGACGAATTGCAACGACAACAACGCATGCACCACCGACGTGCTCGCGAATCCCGGCACGTGCCAGGCGCTGTGCACGAACACGGCGATCACGATGCCGATCAACGGCGACGGCTGCTGCCCGCCCGGCGCGAACCACTCGACCGATAGCGATTGCCCGGTCACGGTGACGCCGCCGACCGCGTTCCGGTTCGACACGCTCGCCGTACGCGAGCCGCACTTGTTCGCGAGCGTGTTCAACAACTGCGCCGATATCACCGATCAAGCGGTCAACAACTCGATCGGCCGCGCGCTGGATCACGACGACGATCACGACGGCAAGCTCGACCTCTCGCCCACGCTCGTGTTCCGTCCGCTCGTCCAGACGAACGCGTCGATGACCGCCGCGGACTTCTACTTCGCGAGCTGCACCGACAGCACGCACTGCACGTCCGGTGGCGCGAACGCCTATCACGTCACCACGACCGCGCAGGATACCGGCACGTGCCTCGCCCCATTCGCCGGCACCACGCATCCGTATGCGCCTGCCGTGACGAACGCGACCGGTCCATGCTTCGCGTCGACCTCGCTCGCGACCGTCACGGTGTCGCTCGTCGGCGTGCCCGTGATCCTGCGCGATGTCCAGATCGCCGCCACGTTCAACGGATCTCCGTCGAGCAACCTCATGAACGGCCTGCTCGTCGGCTTCCTCACCACCGCGGACGCCGACGCCACGCGACTCCCGTCGAGCTATCCGTTCATCGGTGGCCAGCCGCTGTCGTCGTTGCTCGCAGGTGGCACGAACGCATGTCCGTCCTATTCCGACAAAGACACCGACGGCATGACGACAGGTTGGTGGTTCTATCTGAACTTCACCGCGCCGACGACCAACTGGACAGACTGACCTGCTAGATTGAAGTCGTGGCTCGCGCGCTCTGGCTATTTGTTCTAGCGAGCTGCGGCAGTCACCACGAGGCCGCGCCTCCCGCGCCCCCACCGCCGAAACCGGCACCTGTCGTCGTCGCGAAAAAGCCAGTCGACGCGCCGAAGCCGATCAAGCACGTCGTGATCATCAGCGAGGACGGCATGCGTCCCGACGTGTTGACCGACGAGCTCGCACCGCATCACGTCGCTCTCATGAAGGAAGGCGCGATCGCACATCACGCGCAGACGATTCCGGAATCGGACACGCTGCCCTCGCACGCGTCGATGCTCTCGGGAGTCGGCGCGCGTGCGCACGGCCTGTGGTGGAACAGCTTCCAAGCGACGCGCGGCTTCATCCACGTGCCCACGATCTTCAGCGCCGCGCACGATGCCCATCTGTCGACCGCGATGATCGTTGGCAAGCCGAAGCTCAAGCACATCGCGGCTCCCGGCACGGTCGATCACTACGAGCGTCCGAGCTACCTCTGCGGCGGCGTCGCGAAGCGAGCGGCCGAGTACATCGCGAGCGATGCCCCGGCGCTGTTGTTCGTCCACTTCTCGGACCCCGACGAATACGGACACAGCCACGGCTGGATGTCGCCCGAGTACAAGCGCGCGGTGAAGAACAGCGACGCCTGCCTGGCCACGGTCCTCGGCGCGATCGACCCCGACGACACCCTCGTGATCGTGACGGCCGACCACGGCGGTCACGGAATGAAACATTCGGACGGTCACTTTGCGGTCGACCGAGACATCCCCTGGATCGTACGAGGTCCGAACATCGGACATGGGATCACGCTCGATCACGACGTCGACACCGAAGACACCGCGGCGACAACGTTGGCTGCCCTGGGTCTGCCGGCGTTGCCACATATGGTCGGACACCCGGCCATTTGATCCAGACCGTTCTGTCCGATCGGCTGGGTCATGGCCAAACCGTGACACTGGAATGGCCACAAATCCCCGGGTTTTGGCCGATTGTGGCGCGAGATGAAATCCTTACCCGAGCTGGGTGGCTTGCGGGCGGAGCTTCGTGCGGCCGGATGCTTCGAGCATCACGAGGCACGTAGCTGGCTCAAACTGATCGTGCTCGGGACGGGGCTCGCCGCATGTCTCGCTGGAATGCACTACCTACCGGGGCTCGCGATGCTCGGGTTGATCCCTGCAGCCGGAGTATTCGCGACGGCGATGGCCATGTCGGGACACGAGGGTTCGCACAAGAGCTTCTCGAAATCGCCGTGGCGGAACACGCTCGTGACGTACCTCTTGTTCCCCGCGTTCTCGGGACTCGGCGCGCTGTACTGGAAGAACAAGCACGATCGCTTGCACCACGGTCATCCGAACGTCGAAGGCAAAGATCCGGACATCCAACCGTGGCCGTTCGCGTCGTCGATCGGTGATCACGAGAAGAGCACGCCGGGCCTGCGCTGGTTCCAACGCAACTTGCAGAAGACCGCGTTCTGGCCGATGTCGACGCTGATGGCGATCGGCATGCGCCGCTCGTCGATCATCTATCTCGCGAAGTATCCGAAGAAACGCTCGGCCGAATGGATCGCTGAAGTCGGCTGCATGATCGTCCACTACACCTGCTGGATCGTCATTCCGATGATCGTGTTCGGCCCGCTCGCCGGTGCGTTCGTCTACTTGAGCGTGTGGGGCGTCGTTGGCGTTTGCCTCGCGCTCGTGTTCGCGCCCGCTCACATGGGCCTGCCGATCACGAAGGATCAGAACCACGATTGGGTTCATCAGCTCGAGACCACGCGGAACCTCGCGCTGCCGAAGTTCATCTCGTTCTTCTTCATCGGCCTCGACTACCAGGTCGAGCACCACCTGTTTCCGAAGATCCCGCATCAGAATCTTCCGCGTGCGGCGGCCATCACGCGCGCATGGTGCGAGCGCAACGGCCTCACCCATTTGACCTGGGCCTATCACAAGGCACTTTGGGACAGCGCCACATTCATGGCGACTGCGTGGGCGCAACACGCGCAGCTCGCGATCGACGTGCGCGCCGCCCACATCGTGGTGTAACCGCACGCCCGATCGGGCGAGTTGATCCTGGCGCACGCGATGCAAACCCTGTGGGTATGCGTGCACTACTTCTCGCCGCCACCCTCGCAGCGGCAGGCTGCTACAGCGAGGAACCTACTCCGGTGTACGCGACGGCCGGCTCGCCCGACCTCGTCGCAGTTAGCCCGGGCGTCGAAGTGATCGCGGACTACGACTATCCGGTGTTCTACTCGGATGGTTGGTGGTGGCGATACGACGGCGGTATTTGGTACCAGTCCGCGTATTACAACCGCGGTTGGGCGGTCTCGTACAACGTCCCGATCGGCGTGCGCGGGATTCATAACCCGTACGGTTATGCGCACTGGCACAACGGACCGATCGTGCGCGATCACCGCATGGGCGGCTACTCCGCGTATCGCGGCAACTACGGCTATCGTGGCGGTTACGCCGTTCGCGGCGGCGGCGGCTTCCGCGCAGCGCCCGCGTATCGCGGCAGCGTCGCGCGTCCAGCGCCGGTCATGCGCGGCGGCGGCGGCTTTCACGGTGGCGGCGGCTTTCACGGCGGCGGCGGCGGCCACCACCGCTAACTACTTGCGCGTAGCGCCCGGTAACGTCGTCGCGGGTTGACCGAGCAACTGCTCGTTCAGCCACGCGACGTTCATGCGCTTCGTCGCCGTATGCACGTCCGCAGGATCCGCGGTGCCGGCGGTGCAGAGTCCACACAGCGCGCACGTGCCGTCGTCGACCCAGTCCATGTGATCGGCGTTGTCGGCGGTGATGATCAACGCGGGCGATGCCGCGGCCGCGTAGAACTGTTGGAAGTTATCCACGGTGGGTGCACACGGCATGAAGCCGCCGCTGCCGTCGGTGGTTTCGCCGATCACGGCGAGTGGTGCGGTGAACGTCTTGTCCGGCACGACCGATGGCGACGACGCGTCGACCGGATCCCAACCGAGCAGGGCACTCGCCTTCGTACCCGTCGCCGTGGCCGCGAGCACGCTGATATCTCCGCCGAGCGAATGGCCGGCAAATGCGACCTTCGTGATCCCGGTTTGCGCGAGCGCGTAGGTCGCGACCGCGTTGACATCGTCGGCCATCTTTTGATGATCGGCGAGGAAGCTCTGATCCGCGTAGTCCGTGAGGATCACGGTGTAGCCCCACGTGGCCATGTGTTGCGCGAACGACGCGTACTGCGCGCGCGCCATTTGAAATCCGGGCGAGATGATCACCGAGCTGCCGTTCGCAGGCGTCGGCGTGTAGATCGTCGCCGGCAATTTGTGATCGCTGGTCGCGCCGTCGAGCGTGGTCGTCGAAGTTGCGACCGTCGACGCACCGTCCGCCGAATAGTCCTGTCCCGACGTGTTCGGTGCGTCGAGGAACTGCTTCGCGCCATCGGCTTGCGATCCAGGCGGGGCATCCGGCGACGTGTTGTCGTGCGGCGACGTCGAGCTACCGCACGCTGCGATCGTGATCAAAAAAAGATAGGCGCGCACGACGCGCGGACACTCTCACGGAAACGCGAGAACGTGGTGCCCTAATAGTTGCTCGGCATCGAGATCGCCGTCTTCAAGCGCTGACAGGATATGCGGCGGGTGCGTCACGGTTCCGGACACATCCAGCACACTGTCTTTCGACCAGCTGAGTTTTGCCGCAGCGTCGGTAATTTGCTGTTTTTCGTCGGCATCGTAGCGTTGCCACTCGGTCAACGCGGTCACGATCGGTGGTGTGCCTGACGGCTTTTGCGAGTAGCCAACACCGATCGCGATCACGCCTTTTTCGTCCCAACCCCACGTGCGCTTGTGGTTGTTGCCTCGCGCTTCGCACTGATTGTTCCGGCTGGTGTACTCGATGCGCAACGTCGGTGACTCTGCGGATTCCCGCACGGTCACGGTAAACGCCGTCGGGCCGCAGTGCTCTTGGCCACGATCGCCCTTCTGCTCGTATTCGTACGCGTACCAGCCGTCGTCGGTCTGGATCGCGAGCTCCAAGAACGAGCGCGACTCGAACTGCAGCGCTTGGACCTTCGACGAGCCGGACTTGATCACGATCGGCTTGTCGCACGAGTTGCCCTTGCCCCACGTCGCCTGCTCGTCGCCACCGACGCGCTTGAACCACGCGCGGCACAGCTCCGCCGTGTCTTTGTACGGTCCCGCGAGCGGCGTGGGCTGCAACGGATCCATCTGTGCGGCGAGCTTGCCGTCGAGCTTTTGCAACCGCTCGCGCGCATCGCGCGAGGGACGTGACTGCAACGAATCGCGATACGCGAGCGCGGCGTCCTTCGTCTTGCCCTGGCGTTCGAGCACGTCGCCGAGCTGGACGAGGATCTCGCCGCGCGAGCGCCCGTTCGGATCGTGGAGGTACGCGCCCTTCGCGGCGTGCGCGAGCTGATCGCGGAGTTGCTTCTCGCGTGCCGGCAGATCGTCGGCGAACGCGGTCGTGCCGATCAACAGCTCAAGGAGGAGTAACCGGCACGGTGACATGGATGCCCTTCTTGCTCTGAGGAAACGACAACGCGCGCAGCACCGTGAAGATACACGCCGAATACTCCGAATTGGCGAGCTCGCCCTCGACGTTCGCCTGCGTCACCCGCCCCGCCGACGAGATGTGCATCTCGAGCTTCTGCTTCGTCGTGACCTTGTTTTGAACCATGCAGTTGTCGAGCGCCTTCTCGCCGGTGAGGAGCGCCGCGCCGATCTGGTCGTTCGGCGGAATGTCCGGAAGGTCTTGTTCGACTTGGATCGCGACCTGACGTTGTGGTGGCGGCGGTGCCTTTTTAGGCGGCGTCACAGGCTCGTGATGCACGGTCTTCTGCGGCGCGGGTGGGGGCGGCGCCGGTGGTGGCACGTTCGCGACCTCGTGGAGCTTCTGCGCGATGTCATCCCGCGCGAGCATCGCCGCGTCGACGGGCGGCGCGATTTCGGTGACCACGGGTTTCGGCGGTGGTGGTGGTTGCGCAGCCGGTCGAGAAGATCCACCCATCATCATGATTCCGACGCCCGCGATCACGACGACACCGATCGCCGCCGCTGCGACCCACGGCAACCGCCATCGCGTCTTCTGCGTCGGTGCCGGCGTGGCGATCGGATTCGCCATCGTCGGCGCGGTGCCGTCGTCGAGATCGAGCTGCGTACCGAGCTGCGCGAATGCGCGTTCGATCTCGCGCATCGATTTCGGCCGACGCTCCGGCGCCTTTTCGAGCATCGCCGCGATCCAGCGATCGAGCTCCGGCGGCACGCCATCGGTCTGCGTGCTGAGCTTCGGCGGCACTTCGTTCAAGTGTTTCGCGCACGCCTCGGCGACGGTCTTGACCGGAAACGGCGGATGGCCGCACGCCATCTCGTACGCGACGCACCCGAGCGAATAGATGTCCGCGCGATAGTCGACCTGCGAGGCATCGCCCCACTGCTCCGGCGCCATGTACATCGGCGTGCCGAGCGTGCCGAACGTCCGTGGCGAGTTTCCGGCGAGCGTGCCGGTGAGCTTCGCGACGCCGAAGTCGAGCACCTTCACGCGTTCGCCGCGCGGCTGCTCGCGATCGCGGATCAGGAATATGTTGTCGGGCTTGAGGTCGCGGTGCGTGATGCCGGCGCTGTGGGTGGCATCGAGCACGCTCGCGATCTGGCGAACGATGTCGCACAGCGCGGCCTTGCTGATCCGCTGGCGGAGGATCCGCGAGGCCAATGACTCGCCTTCGAGATACTCCATCACGAGGTAGGCGCGGCCGTCCGGCAGGATGCCCGAGTCGAAGATCTTCGTGATGCCGGCGTGTTGGATCCGCCCGACCGCGCGCGCTTCGTTGAAAAATCGAACGACGTCCTCGCTGTCGGGCGGGAACGGCTCGAGCAACATCTTGATCGCGACGTTCGTCCCGAGCGCCTGCTGCGTGCCCAGCCAGACCTCACCCATCCCGCCTCGGCCGATGCGTTCGACGATCCTGAAGTTGCCGATCGTCTGACCGATCACGTCGCCGCTAGCGTAGCATTAGGTCGGGATGAAGCCGCTGTCTCCGACGGACGCGATGTTCATGTGGCTCGAGGGTCGCCGCCAACCGATGCACGTGGGAGGGCTGCATCTCTACACGCCACCGATCGGTGCCGGCGCGGACTTCGTGCAAAACCTCGTCGAGGGCTGGCGCGGTTATACAAGAGCCTGCGCGCCGTTCGATCAGTTCGCGCACTTCCGGCTCGGTCACTACTTCTGGGATGAAGATCGAGACTTCGAGCTCGACTATCACCTGCGCCACTCGGCGCTGCCGCGGCCCGGCCGCATTCGCGAGCTGCTGTCGCTCGTCTCGCGCCTGCACGGCACGCTGATGGATCGCACGCGCCCGCTGTGGGAAGTGAACGTGATCGAAGGCCTGTCGGATGGTCGCGTCGCGATCTACATGAAGGTTCACCACGCGATGTTCGATGGCGTCGCGGCGATGAAGATCATGCAGAAGCAGCTGCTGACGCCGGATCCCACGGAGCGCCGGCCGCCGATCTGGGCGCAGGAGCTGCCGAAGCGCGAGCATCGTGAAAAGCCGGGAGATCCAGAGGCGCAGCCGCCGGGTCTGCTCGAGCGCGCGCTGAAGATGGGCGCGGAGATTTTCCCGGGCGTGCAGAGTGGTCTGCGCGAGCTCGTTCGCGACGAAACGATCGCGCACGCGCAGCCGTATCAAGCGCCGCCGACCATGTTCAATGTCCGGATCTCGGGCTCGCGCCGGTTTGCCGCGCAGTCGTTCAAGCTCGATCGGTTCCAGGCGATCGGCAAGGCGTGCAGTGCCACGGTCAACGACGTCACGCTCGCGGTGTGCTCGGGCACGCTGCGGCGCTACTTGCTCGCGAACAACGCGTTGCCGGATCAGCCGCTCACCGCGATGGTGCCGGTGTCGGTGCGCGAGCCGGGGCAGGATGGCGGTAACGCGCTCGCGATCCTGATCGCGAATTTGGCCACGCATCTCGAGGATCCGCTCGAGCGGCTGAAGCTGGTCGTCGAGTCGACCACGCTCGCGAAGGATCGGCTCGGCAAGATGTCGAAGCTCGAGCGCGTCGCGCATGCGGCGGCGATGTCGGCGCCGATGGGTGCGAGCATGGTGACGGGTCACGCGAAGCGGCGGCCGATCTACAACGTCGTGATCTCGAACGTGCCGGGCCCGAAAGAGAAGCTGTTCCTCGACGGCATGCGGCTCGACGAGAGCTATCCGGTCTCGATCCCGGTCGATTACCTCGCGCTCAACATCACGATCACCGGCTACAACCAGGATCTCGGTTTCGGCTACACGGCGTGCCGGCGGTCGGTGCCGGCGCTGCAGCGCATGCTCGACTACACGGACGAGTCGTTGCGCGAGCTCGAAGACGCGCTGCAGATCAAAGCGGCGTAACTACCAAGCGTACTGCTTCCAGAACGCCCACTCGGTCGTCGTCGCCGACTCGTAGTTCGCGCAACCGTAGAGACCTTGCACGCCGCCGGCCCAGCAGTGGCCCATCGCATTGAACGTGCACATCTCGACTTGGCCACCCGTCGGGCAACCGTCGTAGACCACGCACGAACCGTTGTTCACCTGCTTCGTCGTCGTGGTGTTCGCGCAGCCGTTGTGCGCGGCCCACTTCGTCGCGGCATCTTGATCACACGCGAGCGGAACCACCGGGTCTGCATTGCCGTGGAAGATGATCACCGGCTTCTTCGCGACGGCGCAGCCCGAGAGATCGTGCGTGCCGCCGGAGTGCGGTGCGATGCCGGCGATGTTCGCGAGGTTGCAGCCGACGTTGTGCGCGAAGTAGCCGCCCATCGAGAACCCGGTCACGAACACGTGCGCGGTATCGATGCATTGATCCTGCGCGATGTCGTCCTGCATCGCGGCAAGGAACGCGAAGTCATCGCCGGTCGCATCGGGCGGCACGCCTTCGTACGAGTTACACACGCCGGTGCCGACGTTCCACGGCGCACCGACGGAATTCGGTCCAGCCTGGCCATCGGGAAACGCGACGGCGATGTGCTCTTGATCGGCGAGCGCGGGATAGCCCGCGATGTCGTACATGTTTTGCCCGGACATCGTGTAGCCGTGATGAACGAACACGAGCGGGATGTTCTCGGTCGGATCGCTGTCGGGGAGATACACGATGTACGTGCGATCGAGCCCGGCGACGTGCAACGTGCGATTCGTCTTCCCGCGCATCCCCGATCGCGTCCCACACACCGTAGCGGCCGAGCCCGAGCCTGAGCCCGAGCCTCCGCCCGAATCTCCGGCGGCAGTACCCGAATCTGGATCGGCCTGATTCGGCGACGTGCCCGCGGAATGACACGCAGCGATCAGGACGAGCAGGCGCTTCACGCCGCGGACTCTAACGTCGGGCATCCGTGCTAGGAACGGAAAAGTGCCGAACCAAGTGTTACGACGCGCGACATTGCCAGCCGGCGTGAAGCGGATCGTTGTGGTTTCCGACACTCACAGTAAGCCCCACGAGGCGACCCTCACGGCGGTCCGCGAATTGACACCGGATGCCATCTTTCACGCGGGCGATATCGGCGATCTGAGCGTGCTGGATCCGCTGCGCGAGATCGCGCCGCTCTACGCGATCCGCGGCAACATCGACGGCACCGATAACGACATCGCCGACGCGATGGTGATCGATCACGAAGGCAGCGGGATGCGCACGCTCCTTCTTCACATCGGCGTGTATGGCCCGAAGCTACGCGCCGAAGTCGGCAAGCAAGCGCGCGCCGAGAAGGCTCACCTCGTCGTGTGCGGTCATTCGCACGTGCCGTTCATCGGCGTCGACAAAGGGATCTATATCTTCAACCCGGGCTCGTGCGGGCCGCGGCGAATGACGTTGCCGATCGTGTTCGGCCACATCGACTTCACACCGACGGGCGTGAAGATGGCGCACGTGAATTGCGAAACAGGCTTGGCCTGGGCGCCTTAGCAACCCGTTCGTGACTCGGGCCAGTCGCTCGGATTCGACGAGTTGAAGCTCGGCAGGATCGGGCCCCAGATGTAGCGCGCGATCGAGTACGTGTGGATCTGATCGCTGAACTTCGCCGTGCCGATGCCGAGCGCACGCAACACCTTCTCCGTCACGACGTGACAGACGAAGTCGACGCCGTAGTGACCCGCGACGTACGACGCGTTGATCGCGGTCTGCACTTCCGACCAGTTCAGACACAGCTGCGGCGACAACGCGTCTTCGAACGGCGCGTTATCGACGAACACGCCCGCGCCTTTCGGATCGCCGATCAACCGGATCGTCTTCTGCGGCAACTGGATGTTGATCTCGCTGTGATCGATCAGCTCGGAGAACCGCAACCGGCGCACCGTCGTCTTGAACAAGTGACCGCTCGGATTCGCGACGCCTTCTTGCGCGAGCAACTGCTGAACGCGCGCGACCGCGGCCGACGACGACGCGGGATGCTCCTGGTTGTTCCAGACCGCGCTCATGTCGTTGTAGTAGACGTTCTTCACCCACGCGACCAAGCCGGCCCACGTGTTCGGCAAGTCGGCCTTGCCATCGCTCGTCTCCGCCCATTGATCGGCGGCGGTGATGTCGCTTTCCGACGGCGAATTGTCGGGCGTGGTCGCGCACGCCGAAATCATCAACGCAACGAGTACTGCCTTCATCATCGTGCGCGTGCCCTGTGCAAACGAGAGTCCGCGATCGGCACGTGATCTGACGGCCACTTACACGCGCGAGTGGCTAGGACAGTTGTCCCCCAAAGGCGCGTTTATACAGGCGGATGTCGTATTCTATTCGCTCGAATGGCGAAGGTCCTGTTCCCTCTCCCTGACACCGACTTCGACGTTACCGAAGTCGCCGTGCCGTGGAAGCTGTTGCGCGAAGCCGGGCACGAACCGGTGTTCGCGACCGAGCTCGGCGCGAAAGGTCCGGTGCCCGCCTGCGATCCGTTGCTGCTCACCGGCGTCGTGTTCGGAAAGCTCGGCGCGCGTGAAGATGCGATCGCGTGTTACCGCGAGATGGAGCAGTCGCCGGAGTTTCGTGCGCCGATCGCGTGGGCGGACGTTCGCGTGGAGGATTTCGGCGCGCTGTTTTTGCCCGGCGGTCACGCGCCCGGCATGCGCCAGTATCTCGGCTCCGATGCCGTGTTCCAGATCATCCGCGCGTTCGCGGCGACGTCGAAACCGATCGCGGCGATTTGCCATGGCGTGCTCGCGGCCGCGCGCGCCGGGATGTTGAAGGACGTGAAAACCACGTGCCTGCCGAAATACATGGAGCGCGCCGCGTACTTTTCGACGTTCTGGCGACGCGGTCGCTACTACCGGACGTATCCGAAATACGTCGAGGACGAGGTGAAGGAATCCGGGTGCCACTTCGAGCAGGGACCGCGGGAGCTGTCGAAACGCGGAACGCGCGAGGATGATTCCCATGCGTTTTGCGTCGAAGACGGGCGTTATGTCTCGGCTCGCTGGCCCGGGGATGCGTGGTTGATCGGGAAGAAACTGATCGCGCGACTTTGAATAGAATGAGCGTGTTTAACGTCCCGTAGCTGTTAGGGTCTTAGATCAGTGCGCAGGGTGATCATGATTTTCGCGCTGTCGTTCGTCGCTGCCGGCGACACGCACGCGGACTACTCGCTCGCCGACTATCGGTATTTTCGATCGCTGTCGATCGATCTCGTCGGTCGGCCGCCCACGCGTGACGAGCTCGCGGCGTTCGAGAAGCCGGGCTTCGATCTCGATGCCTGGGTCGAAGCGCACCTGAGTGGAGCGACCTACGCGGAGCGCCTGCGCCGGATCTATATGGATGCGCTCCGGCTCGAGATCGGGCCGAGCTTCCAGTACGTGCCGAACCCGGTGATGTTGCGGCGCCAGCAGATCACGGGACCGGATGGCGTCGCGCAGTACGTGTACTTCCGGCGTGGTCAACGGCGCGTGGATCCGGCGCGCGATGGCGACTTCTGTCTGACGCAGGAAGAGACCGGTCAGCAATTTCCGACGAACGCACCGCCTACGGGAACCGCAAAGCCGGTGACGCAAGCGGTGCTCGACGCGCACACCGTCGTCGTGAAGCCGTGGTGGTTGTACGCGGACTATCGCGAGCAAACACCCGCGGATGCCGTGAGTGCAGACTGGGCGAAGCGGTTTCCGGGCTTCACGCCGGCGCCTGCGTTGCTCGTCGAGCCGGATGGCAAGACGAAGACCACGGCGATCCGGATCTGTCGCGAGGAAGCGCAAACCGCGGAGACCGGCACCGTCTACGTTTCGGGTCGGCCGGGCGCGAAGAAGGGCGATCCACTTCCCGGTGGTCGGCTGTCGCAACCACCGGGTGATTCGGGCTTCGCGAAACAAGCGAAGGGCCGCGCGGTATCGTGTCTGTCGGGGACGGGCTTTCAATCGTCGGTCGAATGCGGATGTGGCATCGGGCTCGAGCGGTGTTTGCCGAATTCCGGTCCGCAAAACGAAGCGGCCGCGTTCGTGATGCCGCAGCGCACGCCGCTCGGGATGGATCAACCGTTCGAAGCGAATCCGCAGGCGCCGGCGAGCTGGGTGCGGATGTGGTGGGGTGAAGAAGCGGCGCACTTCCTCGACGACATCTTCACGAGCGATCGCGATTTCCGCGAGGTGTTGACGTCGCGCGCGACGGATGTGAACGGGCCGCTCGCGCAGTTCTATCGTTACTTCGCGGGTGCGAGTTGCTGTGGGCCTGGCGCGGACGTCGGCTACTCGCAACCGGATCCGTTGTTCGATCCGTCGACGGTGCCGAGTGCGCTCACGCCGATGGATACGGCCACGTGGCTGCCGGTTCCGGACCGCGGGCCGCATGCGTCGGGGATCCTGACGATGCCGGTGTTCCTCACGAAGTACGGCTCGCGGCGCGCGCGGGCGCACGTCTTGTACAACGCGTTCCTGTGCAAAGACTTCATCGCGGATTCGGTGAAGCTCGCGCCGTCCGACGATCCGGATCTGACGAAACGGCCGGGCTGCTCGTCGTGTCATCAAACGCTCGAGCCGATGGCGGCGTACTTCACGCGCGTGCAGGAATCGGATTGGACGTTCCTGCCGTCGACGATCTTCCCGGTGCAACAGCCGACATGCGCGAAGAAGCCGAACGGCGTGTGCAAGCAGATCTACGATCCGGCGTTCGATAGCAAGTTGCGCGGCGCCTATGCCTCGACCACGCACGCCGAGATGGGGCCGTCGGGGCTCGCGCACGATCTCGTAACGGCGCCGGAGTTCGCGCCGTGTGTCGTCGAAAACGTGGCGCAGTCGCTGCTCGGTCGGCAGCTCGCGCCGGAAGACGATCAGTGGAAGCTGTCGTTGGTGAAGACGTTCGTCGATGGTGGCTATCGAATGAAGGCGCTGGTGCGCGCGATCGTGACGTCGACGCGCTATCGCGCGGGGAACGACCGCCGATGAGGGACGGTCGCAACTACGTCAACTTGCGATCGCTAAACGGTCGAAACTCCTCGGGGGTGGGGACGGTCGCAACTACGTCAACTTGCGATCGCGAACCACGCGAAATTCCTGAGGCAGGGGGACGGTCGCAACTACGTCAACTTGCGCTCGTGCTTCTCGTCGCCGGTTGTGGTGCTGCCACCGTCACGCCGAGCGAACCGACGGCCCTGCCCGCGCACACCACGAAGATGATCGACACGACGCCGAAAGAGCGGCGCCGGATGGTCTCGCCCGAAGTTTATCTGCGCGCGTACCTCGCGTGGTTCGGCGGGCTCGTCCCGCTCGACGTCCAAAATCGCGCGCGCGCGAAGGGCATGTTCGACGCGTGGGATGACTACCTCGCCGCGCTCGGCCTGCCCGACTACAAGATCGATCTGCCGCGCCAAACGCAATCGAACACGTTGATGCTCGCCACGCTCGGCCGGTTGGGCGAGGCGTTGTGCGCGCGCGCCGCCGAGCACGATCTGCACGGCGGCAAGACGCCGATGGATCAACGCGTCGTGTTCGCGTTCGAGTCCGGCGGCGATACCGTCGACACGTTCGACGCGCGGTTCGATGTCCTGCATCGCACGTTCCTCGGCTATCCCGCGAAGCTCGCGCCCGGCGAACGCGTCGCGCGGTTCCATGCATTGTTCGACGACGTCGCGAAGCGCCACCCCAAAGGTGCGCTCACCGCCGACGAAACCGGTTGGGTCGCCGTGTGCTCGGCGCTCGTTCAACACCCCGAAGCGGAGCTCTACTGATGCAGCGCAGAAGCTTTTTGCAGTTGATCGGTGCGGGTGGCGTCGCGCTCGCGGCGCGGCCGTTATTCGCGGCGGCGGCAGCGGCGCCCTCGACGGACGAGTTCTTCATCTTCATCCACGCGGCAGGCGGCTGGGACGTCACGCTGTGGGCGGATCCGCGCAACGAGAAGAAGGGCATCGTCGATCCGGCGTCGTCGGAAAACACCGACACGGCGCCGCTCTCGCACTGGACCGCGCAAAAGCTCGAGGGCGAGACCGAGACGTTCAAGATCCTCGAAGCGGGTGGCTTGCGGCTCGGGCCCGGCATCGGCGATCTGATCGATCTGCACGATCGATTGACGATCGTGAACGGGCTCGCGATGAACACGGTGAGTCACCCGGATGGCACGTCGTTTTCGTGCACCGGCCGGCATCTCGCCGGTGGGCGGTCGCCGGCGGCGTCGATCGATGTCGCGCTGACGAACGAGCTCGGCACGGGGCAGCTGTTGCCGGATGTCGCGATCGGATTTCCGGCGGCGTATGTCGGCGAGCACCTCGATCGCCGCGCGATTCCGCTGCGCGTGTCGAACGCGGGCACGATCGCGAAGTCGCTCGCCCGCAGTGACGCTTATTTGAAGGAAGACGATCGCGCGGCGATCACGGCGCTCCTCACCGACGAGGCGCACGATCTGGCGAAGCGCTCGGTCTATCCGGAAACGTTCGAGCGGCTCGCCTCGCAGGAGACCGCGCTACCGCACCTGCTCGGCAACGAGCTGAAGACCGCGTTCACGCCGAAAGCGCTGCAGGACACGTACACGGGCTTCGACTACAAGGGCAAGAACATCGGTGCCGGCGCGCTCGGTGGTGCGTTCGCGATCGAGGCGATGAAGCGCAACCTCGTGCGGTGCGTCGGCTTCGCGCTGGGCGGGCTCGACACGCACAACCAGAACTACAAGCAGCACGCGCACACGCAGCAGGAGATCTTCGGCACGATCGGCACGCTCGTGAAGTTGCTCGACGGCACGCCGCACCCGACGAAGCGCGGCGCGAAGCTCTCCGATCACACGCACATCCTGGTGTTCTCGGATTTCTGTCGGACGCCGCAGATCAATCTGTCGGGCGGGCGCGATCACTATCCGAACAACTCGGCGCTCGTGATCTCGCCGAAGTTCGTCGGTGGCAAGACGTTCGGCAAGACCGATCACGAGCAGGTGTTGCCGGCGGATGCGGGCTTGAATTTCTCCGACGGTGCACGGCCGATCGCGCCGCCGGATCTGCTCGCGACGTTCCTGTCGGCGTTTCAGATCGAGCCGCGCAAGTATCTGCGTGACGGTGAAGTCGTGAAGGCGATGCTGCGCGGATGAGATACGCGTGGTTGATCGTCGCGGGCTGCGCGAGTCATGCGGCGCCTGCGCTGAACGCGGCGAAGGTGTCGGCGATCGCCGATGTCCATGCGGATCAAGTCGTGTCGTTGGGCGACATCACGTACGCGCTCGGCACGCAGCTCGCGATCGCGCGTGGCGATAACGTGTCGACGTTCGTCTCGGTCGATTGCGGGCAACCGTGTCCGGCGAAGGTGTGGACGAGTGCGGCCGCGGTCGACGCGCTCGATGGCGATGGCAAATGGATCGTCGCGACGCGGTTCGACGGCACGCTGTGGCACGTCCGGCTCGACGGCGAGCTCGATCCGATCGCATCGCGGTTCGGCGTCACCGAGCCCGTGCGTGCGGTCGCCGGGTCGGGTGCCACCGTGGCGTTGTTGTTGGATCACGCGCTGCTCGTGACGAACGACGGGCATCACGTCACGCGGTTCGCGCTCGACACGCCGTACCAGCGGCTCGCGGCGGCGAAGGATCGGGTGGCGCTCGCGAGCGAGTCGGCGATCGATGTCTGGGATCTCGCGCAGGGCAAGCGGCAGACGTTTCATGTCGAGCATGCGATGCCGGCGTTCCTCGCGGCGGATTCGAAGGACTCGCGGTTGGTCGCGACGGCGCCGGGCGAGGTGTGGATCGAGCGCGATACGAAGTTGCAGCCGCTCGATGCGGGCGGGATCACGGCTGCGGCGGTTGCGGGCACGCGGGTGTGGATCGAGGTCGGCAAGCGGCTGTTCATCGTGTCGGATCACGCGGCGCTCGATACGACGGTCGCGTCGGCGGGGAACGAGCCGTTGTTCGGGGCGCCGAATGGCGATGTGTGGATCGGTGCGGCGGGGCTGCGGCGCTATGCGCTCGGGCAAACGGATGGCGATCCGGACTGGCGCGCGAAGATCCAGCCGATCTTCCAGAAGGTGTGCGCGCACTGTCATCTGCCGGGTGGGGATGCCGGTGTGGATCTGTCGACGCCGGAGTCGTGGGCCGCGGAGCGTGCGCAGATCAAGGACCGCGTGCTGGTCGACAAGACGATGCCGCCGGCGGGCACCGATCTCGACGACACGGATCGCGCGACGCTCGCCGCGTACTTGAAGTAGGCTGCGCCTCGATGGCGAAACCGAAGGCGCGTAAACCGGCAGCGAAGAAGTCGGCGAAATTGAAGTCCGCGGCGAAGCCCAAGAAGACCGTCTCCGCGAAGTCCGCGTCGAAATCCGCGAGCGCGAAGTCGGCCACCGCGAAATCCGCGAGCACGAAGCTATCGGCGACATCGTCGAAGTCCGCGAGCGCGAAGTCATCGTCGAAGTCCGCGAGCGCGGCGCCGGCTGCGACGTCCGCGAAGAAGTCTTCGTCTCCCACGAGCGCGAAGTCATCGTCGAAGTCCGCCGCGACGAAATCCGCCAAGTCGGCGCCCGTGAAATCCGCGCAGGAATCCGCGTCGACGCAATCCACGGCGACGCAGATGGAGCTTCCGTTCGCCGCGCCGAAGCCCAAGAAAGCCGGCAAGGCCTCGGGCGCACAGGCGGTCCTCCAAAAACTGCGCGACTACGGCATGTCGTTGCCGGGCACGTCGTTCAAGTCGCCGTGGCCGGGCCACAAAGATCTCGCGGTCAACGACAAGACCTACGCGTATCTCTCGATCGATGGCGAGCCGTTCTCGATCTCGTGCAAGCTCCCGCAGTCGTCCGCGATCGCACTGATGCTGCCGTTCGCGTCGCCGACCCCGTATGGGCTCGGCAAGTCCGGCTGGGTCAGCGCGCAAACAAACGAGCCCGACTACGAGATGTTCCGCGCGTGGATCGAAGAGAGCTACCGCGCGCAGGCTCCGAAGAAATTCGTGAAGCAGCTCGGATGATTCGCGTCGCCGTACTCACGTTGCTCGTCGCGTGCTCGCACACCGATGACGCGCCGCCGCCGAGTGGCGAACCGCTCGTCAACACGGCGGCGATCGATGACTTCCGCACGACCGAGCGCGCCGCGCTAAAGACGTTCAACGATGCGCTCGGCCGCCAGCGCGCGAACCAGATCGACGAGACCGGCCTCGCCGATGCGATCGAACGAGACGTGTTGCCGCCGTGGCATCAGATGCGTGCGCGCGTCGACCTCGCCAACGTGCCGCCTGCCGATCGCGAGATGTACGCGACGCTCGTGCGTTACATCGCCGAGCGCGAAACCGCGTGGCGCGCGTACGTGGCAGGCCTGCGCTCGACCGACGACAAAGCCGCGGCGCCGCACTACGCCAAGTATCACGAGCAGAACGACGCCGCCGATGCCGACGCGCGCAAGCTCGGCGAAGCGTTCAGCCAATTGCGGTGATTACCAGATGATCTCGTTGCCGTTGGCGTCGTGACGATCCGACGGAGCCAACGGCGGATCCTCGAGATCGTTCCACAGCCACGAGCTCAGCGTTCCCCAATCGCACGGCAAGAAGGCCGCGCCGGTGACGGTCTGACAGTTCAGCGACGTGTTCCAACCGCGATACGCCCACGGATCGAACGAGCTCGTCGTCGGTGGCGTGAAGCCATACGGATCGACTTGCGTGCGATAGCCCTTGTCCGACGCGAAGCCGTCACTATCGCTCGTGAAGTCACTGAACGGTCCCGTGCGAATGATCAGTGGATACAGGTGCGCACTCGCGGTATTCGAGATCTTGAACACGCCGAAGTGAAGGTGATTGGTGCCACCCGTGCACCCCGCATGGCCGACGTGGCCGATGAGCTGGCCCTGTTTGACGATGTCGCCGACCTTGAACGGCACGACGTCGTGCATGTGCGCGTAGTACGACTCGTAGATCTCCTCGTACTTGCCGCTGTTACCGCGCACCGTGTGACGGATGTAGATCTCGGCTTGTAGTCCGTTGCCTTGGCACTCCTTGCGCGAGGTCTGGGACACGTCGCGCGCTCGAATCATGTCGATCACACCATCGGCAACGGCTCGCACGGGTGGATCGTATTCCGCGGTGACATCGGCACGCAGATCGTCACCTGCATGGTCCTCGATGAAGCCCATGTTCGTGCGATCTGCGCCGTCGGAATCCATCTCGGTGATCGATTTCGTGCCCGGAAGGCCGAAGTCTGCAGGCGCGACCGTGTTGAATGGAAAGCGCACGTGATCGAATCCCGTCGCGTGGAAATAGCCGGGCGGAATCGTAAAGATCCCGACGGGAATCGGCGCGTCGAAGATCGGAAACTCCGCCGGAGCGACGGTGAACGTACAGTTCCTTCGCTTCGCCTGTGTCGCTTCGGTGCGCGCGCTGGTCAAGGGTCCGATGCCCGCTCCGAAGTAGTTGCCGATGTGGCCATCGCAGCGCTCGACCACATAGTTCCGCTGCGTCGCCGAGAACATTCCCGCGCGCTCGATCGAGTACGTCCCCGTCGACATGCTGCACGGGTCGTGTGACATGTCCGCGTTGAAGTTGAAGTCCCACGTCCCATCAGGCTTCGACGTGCTGCAGTATTCCCCCATGCCGCTCGGCGACGGAATGACCGGCGGAATCACCTTCGTGCATTCGTTTCCGGCCGCGATCGAGTTGAGGTAACAGGTGGCTTCCGCGAATGCGGTGGACGCCGATGCGGATGCCAAGCATCCCGCGAGGAGAAGTGTTTTCTTCATGCCCGGATAGAGCCCAGTGCTCTAACCGTGTTTCAGGCGTGAGGTTTTTTGTGCGCAAAACCCGAGGTCACCGCCCCACCTCTATACGATGCGCTCGCTCCTGTTCGTGATCGCCCTGTCCGCTGTATCTGCATCCGCGCCGCCCGCCAAGTGGACGATCCGTCAACGGATCGAAGCCGGCGACAAGGTCCGCTACGTCGCGATCGCCGAGATCGATCGCACCGGCGCGATCACGCCCCTGCCTGCACCCGAGCTCGACAAGATCACCGACGAAGCCGCGGCCGCGTGGAAGACCTACAAGCCCGCTGCCTCGATCACGATTACCGAGAACCTGACCGAGTCGGCGTCGATGGCCGGCGAATTCAAGAAAGACGTGCCGGTCACGTTCACCGCGAAAGAGCCGCTGTATCCGATCGCTTCGCTGCGCGCGTTCGCAGATGCCCACAAGCTCACGCTGAGCGGCATGGGTGTGTCGTTCGTCGATTACGACACGCACAACAACACGCCGAAAGGCGGCTACGACGGCAGCACCTCGTTCGATCACTTTCGCAAAAGCAAAGACGTCCCGAAGTTCGGCAAGGAGGGCTACATCCTCGGCTTCCTCGAGAAGGAGCTGCGCACCAACAACGCCGATCAGAAAGACGAACCGCGCTGGATCTCGAAATCGAATCCGAAGCTGAAGCTCGCGCGCGACAGCTCGAACGGCAACCTCACCGTCGCGTGGGTGAAGCTGTACAAGGACGGCCACGTCGAATACACGCCGAAGTACGCGCGCGACGAGCTGACGACCGCGTGGCGCGAGTACAAGCCTGAAGATGTCGAGGTCTCGATCTACGAGAACGACATGACGTACCTGAACCAGAAGATTCCGGCGAAGTCGCCGATCAACTTCGAAGCGCAGATGGTCCAGCGCCTCGCGCACTACGATGGCTACGATCTCGAGCCGGTCGTCGACGTCGCGATGTTTCGCTAGAACAACCGCGTAAGCCGAAAGAACCACGCGAACCACGCCGCGAATCCCGCGAACGCGAGGTGCGCGGCGTAGCCGATCCAACCGACGTACGGCACCTGCGCGAACGTCGCCACGACGAGCCCGATCTCGCCGGCGATCGCGGCCGCGAACATGCCCTCGCGCCAGCGCCGCTTGCGCACGAGATACCAGAGCACGCATCCTGCCGCCGCGAGGTTGAACGGCACCACGAACCCGGTCACACCGACGGCGATCGCCACGACCAAGACCGCGGTCGTGATCAGCCGGAACCAGCCATCCGACGACACACCCCAGCCTGGCACGTGCGGCGATTCGCGCCACTGCCCACGCACGATCACGGCTAGTCGCGCTTCCAACGCACTGCGTGGCCACTCGATCAGCCACGCGCCGACCAAGGGTTGCAATCACCTAGCGGTGGCACACGCGATGCTCTTACTCGCGCGCGATGAGGAAGCTGCTGGCCGTCGCTTTGCTCGCGGGCTGCTCGACGGACGAGCCGGTTGGACCGGACGTGCCCCAACCGATCGATGCCGTGTGGGGAGACTCGATCCACGCCGGCGACATGTTCGTGCTGGTCCCGGGCACCAGCTCGTACGACTACATCGCGACCGTGATCGATCCGATGACGGATGCGATTCCGACGGTCGACCCTCGCAAGCAGAGCAAGATCGGCGACGACAGCGTGGTGTTCGAAGCCGCGATCGCATCGGCGCATCGCGCGGGCATTCCGGACGAACAGCTCGAGGACGGCACGATCACGTTCGCGATCTGGGGCGTCGATTTCCAGAACGCCGCGCACACGAGCTTCATCTACACGAGCTACGAAGGCCTCCACGTGCCGATCCAGATCTTGGGCGGCGCGAACAAGTGCACGCACGGCAGCGTGCCGTCGAACCTGCTCAACTACAACGCAGACAATGCGAGCGCGGACGCGACCTCGCTCTACAAGCTCACGCAGACGTATCTCGCCGCGCATCCCGGTTCGGGTCGCAACATCATCCTGTCGAGCCACAGCTGGGGCGGCGCGGATGCCGAGTACCTCGTCGAAAACCTCGCGACGATCCAGAGCGCGAACGGTCCGCTCACGGATGGCACCGGCGAAGCGTCGATCGCGTTCACGACGGCGATGGGCGTGCCGGGCTTCGTCCTCGGCTATTCGTTCAAGGGGCCCGGTCTCCGCAATGTCGGCGCCGGTCTGCTCTACGAGATCGATCGTCCCGACGATCCGGTTCACGCGCTCCACGCGGGCGAGCCCGGTGGCGGTCATCAATATTCGATCCTGTACGGCGACGACTTCCAGGGCAGCTACGGCATCACGACGGAAGAAATGTCGTGTGACACCGTTCCCGGCCCCTGCGCGCAAATCTAACGTCGACGTGATCGGCAACAACGGCATCGAACCCGAACGTCGCGATCACCAGGCCGAACTTCGGACACAAGGTTGACGTAGTTGCGACCGTCCCCGTGCCGCAAGCGTTTCGCGAACTTCGCGATCGCAAGTTGACGTAGTTGCGACCGTCCCCCGATCACTCGTGGTGTTCGGCCGGCTGCGCGGTCGCGACCGGCGGCGCTGGCTTCTTGCCGAACAGCCGATCCGCCAACACGTAGAACGCCGGCACCACGAACAGCGAGAGCAGCGTCGACAGGATCAGACCGCCGATGATCGCATCCGCCATCGGCCCACGCGTCTCGGCACCTGGCCCGAGGCCCATCGCCGACGGCACCGCGGCCATCAGGGTCGCGATCGCGGTCATCAGGATCGGCCGCAACCGCACCGGACCTGCCGCCGTCATCGCCTCGACCGCCGTCAGGTTCTCCTTGTGCCGCACCTCGTTCGCGTAATCGACGAGGATGATCGAGTTCTTCTTCACGATCCCCATCAACAACAGAAGGCCGATCATCGAGAACACGTTCAGCGTCTTGCCCGTGATCAAGAGCGCCAACATCGCACCCGCGAGCGATAGCGGCAGAATCGTGAGCACCGTCAGCGGGTGGATCAACGAGTTGAACTGCGACGCGAGCACCATGTACGCGAAGATGATCCCGACGATCAGCGCGAACCCGAGGCTCTTCATCGCATCGCCGAACTGCGACGACTGCCCCGACAACACGAGCGAGTAGCCCGTCGGAACTTGCGTCGCGAGCTCGCGCGCGTACTCGAGCACCTCGCTCTGCGAATGCCCTTGCGCCACGTTGCCGGTGATCCGGATCGCGCGCTGGCGATTCGCGTGGTTGATCGTCTGGAGCTCCGCCACTTCCTTCGAGATCACGACCGACGACAACGGCACCAACAACCCTGTCGTCTGATTGTTGGTCACGCCATTCGACGTCACGCCCGACGGCGACGTCGTGGTGCCCGTTCCCGTCGCACGCACGCGCAGCTTGTCGAGATCCTCGGGCCGCGTGCGCTGCATCGCGAGCAGCCGCATATCGATATTCATGCGGCGCCCCGCCGTCGAGTACTGCCCGACGATCGTGCCACCGACGAGCGTCGACACCGTGGTCGCGATATCCGTGACATTGACGCCGACATCCGCGGCCGCCGCACGATCGGGAGAGATCGCGAGCTGCGGCGGACCGATGTCGTAGTCGCTATCCAAGTCGACCGCGAGCCCGGAATCCTGCAGCTGCTTCTGGGTCTTCGCCGCGAGCTGGATCAGCGCGTTCCAATCGCTACCGCGCACGCTGATCTCGACCGGCTTACCGCGCCCACCGGCGAAGCCCTGCTGCGACAGATCCTGCACCGTCGCGCGCACGCCCGGAATCTGCTGGAGCTCTCGACGAATCGTGTTCGAGAACTCCATCTGCGTCATCTTGCGCTCTTTGGGCTCGACCATCGTCAGCGACAACGACGCGCTCCCGATCGAGATCGTGCTCTGGATTCGCACGAGCTCGGGATGTTTCATCAGCACGTCCTCGGCTTTTTGCGTCAGCCGATCCGTCTCCGCCAAGTCACTACCGACCGTGGTCACCAACCGCACTTGCAAGCGCGATTGATCCTGCGACGGCACCATCTCCTGCTTCAGCTGCTTGAACGCGATCCACGCGACGACCATCACGCCGACCCCGATGAACACCACGATCACCGGGAACCGCAACGCACGCCGGAGCCCACCGGCATAGATCGCCGAAATCTTCTCGAAGAACTTGTCGCCGATCCGCGCGACGAGCCCCTTCTTGTGCGTGACGTTCAACATCTGCGCACACCGCGCCGGCGCGAGCGTAATCGCCTCGAAGTACGAGATCAGCACCGCCACCGACAGCGTCACGCCGAACTGCAGGAAGTACTTGCCGATCACGCCGCTCATGAACGCGACCGGCAAGAAGATCGCGATCACCGCGATCGTCGCCGCGAGCGCCGCGAACGTGATCTCTTTCGTGCCTTCACTCGCCGCCGTGACCTTATCTTTGCCCATCTCGGCATGGCGATAGATGTTCTCCATCACCATGACGGCGTCGTCGACGACCAGACCGACCGCCAAACTCAGCCCCAAGAGCGTGAACGTGTTCAGCGTCCAGTGCAGGAAGTACAGCACCGCGACCGTGCCGAGCAGCGACATCGGGATCGCGAACAACACGTTCAACGTACTGCTCAGCGATCCCAAGAACAGCCAGCACACGATCGCCGTCAGGATCACGGCGAGCACGAGCTCGAGCCCGATCTCGTTGACCGACTCCTTGATGAAGCCCGTCGTGTCGAACAACACGTCGACCTTCATGTTCGGCGGCAGCTGCTTCTGGAGCTCGTCGAGCTTCGCGCGCACCGCCGTCGCCACCGCCACGGCATTCGAGCCCGGCGCCTTCAAGATACCCATCGCCTGCACCGGCACGCCGTTCGAGCGCGCCTTCGACGTTTCGTCTTCGAAGCCGTCCTGCACGAGCGCGACATCGCCGAGGTGAATGATCGACGTGCCGACCTTCTTGATCACGATCTGCCGCAGCGTCTCGAGATCCGCGGCTTCGCCGAGCACGCGAATGTCGATCGCCTTCTGGCCGTTCGTCATCTGACCGCCCGACGACGTCACGTGCTGATTCTTCAGCGCGGTCGTGATGTCGGTGACAGTCGTCGACGTCGCGATCAACTTGTCCGCATCGACCC
The DNA here is from genome assembly GCA_047600425.1 of Kofleriaceae bacterium. Lineage (GTDB taxonomy): Bacteria > Myxococcota_A > Polyangia > Haliangiales > Haliangiaceae > JABFXX01. The sequence continues at coordinate 3,154,071 of JASGLC010000001.1, forward strand.
AGATCCGGACCGCGCGATCGAGATAACCCATCATCGAGACCTGACCGACGCCATCGAGCGTGGTCAGCGCATCCTCGAGCTGATAGCGCGCGACGTCCGCGAGCAACTGCCGCGCGAACGGACCGCTCACACCGACCGTGATGATCGGCGTGTCGTCGGGATTGCTCTTCGAGACCGTCGGCGCCTGCACGTTCGCCGGCAACTGGCGCTGGATCTGCGCCACCTTCGCCTGGACGTCCTGCACCGCGAGATCGATGTCGCGATCGATGTCGAACGTCGCCGTCACACGCGCCGAGTTCTGCCGCGCCGACGACGTCATCTCCTGGATGCCCGTCACCTGCGCGAGCACGTCCTCGATCGGATTGATGATGCCGGTCTCGACATCTTCCGGCGATGCGCCCGGCCACGACACCGACACGCTCACCGTCGGGTTGTTGACGTCGGGGAACTGACTCACGCCGATGCTCGTCGCGCCCGGGATGATGCCGAGCGCGATCAAGCCGAACATGATCGTCGCGAACATCAGCATCCACGCGAAGACGGGACGCCGGAGGCAGAGATCGGTGATGTTCATTGCGCGGCCTTGTGGTGATGACCACCGCTGCCCGCATCCGAACCCGCCGCCGCCGGTGCCGCGCTACCGGCATCACTGCCCGCGGGCTGATCGCTACCGACATTCACCGGCGCGGGCATGTCCGATCCGGATCCCGCACCCGAGCCTGCCGATTCGGCTTCCGCCATCGTTTCCTTCTTCGAAATCTTGACCGGCGCACCGTCGGAGAGCGGCTCGATCCCGCGCACGACCAACAGCTCGCCCGCTTGCACGCCACGCGTGATCTCGACGCCACCTTCCGGCGTGTGCATCCCGGTTTCGACGACCTTCGCATGCGCGATGTTCTTGTCGTCGATCGTGTAGACCACGTTGCCCTTCTCCGTCGGCTGGACCGCCAACCCCGGCACCACGATGCCCTGACGCGCATCGCCGACCGGCACCGTCACCTGACAGAACGCGCCGGGACGCAGCCAATACTGGTGCTCCGTCGTATCGACTTGGCCGGTCACGCCGACGAGCCGCGTCGCCGGATCCGCCGCGCCATTGACGAGCGTGATCTTCGCGCCGAATTCATGTGCGCTCTCGCGCAGCTTGATCTGGACGTCCATGCCCGGCTTCAAGCGCGGCGCATCTTGCTCCGTCACCTGGAAGCGCAGCAGCAGCGGATCGCGCTGGAGGATCGTCGCGAGCACCGCACCCGGCTGCAGGTATTGACCCTGTTGCACCGTACGCGTCTGCACCGTGCCGGCGATCGGCGCGCGGACCTGTGAATCACGAAGATTCAAGTTCGCGACCGATAGCGCCTGCTTCGCCGCATCGACATCGGCTTTCGCCGTATCGACCGCGGTTTGCTTCTGCTCGATCTCTTCACCCGGCACGAGGCCCGGCGATTCTTTCTGCGCCGACAACCGGCGTTCCAATGCGGCTTCCGACGACTTCTCCGTCGCGATCGACTTCGCGAGCGTGCTCTTCGCCTGGTTGACCGCGATCGAATAGCGCTCGCTCTCGATCGACACCATCACGTCGCCCTCTTTGACGAGCTGACCTTCGACAAAGCCAACCTTGTCGACCGCACCGGCGACGCGCGCGGTGATCTGGACCTGTTGAAACGCGTCGATCGTGCCCGGCGCGTTGACCGCGTACTGCATCTTGCGCACCTCGAGCGGCGCGACCTCGACGGGATATTCGAGCTTGCCGCCACCCGCACCCTTCTTGCCGCCACCCTTCGCAGGCGTGTCCGAGCTCTTGCCGCAGGCAACCAACGCGAGCACCAGTAATAGACGCATCACTTCTTTGCCTCCTCGAGCGGACCGAGTCCCATCGCCTGACGTAGTGCGAGATATTGTGTCGCGACCGAGAACTCCGCCTCGGCGCGGCTGACTTCTGCTTCGAAGCGCTCCTCGTTCGCATCGACCAGCTCGATCGCTTTCGCGAGACCCTGGTGATAGAGGATCGCGGTTTCGTCGGCGGACTTCCGCGCGGACGTCGCCGCATCTTCGGCGGCTTGCAACGCGCCTTGTGCGGCCACGAGCTGCGTCGCCGCCGTGCGGACATCGGCATCGATCGATCGCACGAGTGCTTGCGAATCGAGGTCGGCGATCTTGGCCGCCGCATCACGGCTGCGCGCATCCGCATACCGCACGCCCGCGTCGAAGATCTGCCATTGCGCGGTCAGCGCGAGCGAGCCATCGACATCGTGGCCCTGCGCGCCGGCATTCGACGACGCCGTCAATTGCCCGACGAACGCGAGCGACGGGATCAGCCGATACCGCGGCTCCTTCGCGAAGTCGTGGGCGGCGAGCGCGGACTCCTTCGCAGCGCGCAGATCCGGCCGGCCCGCGAGGCTCTGATCGACGAGCTTGTCCGCCGTGGGTTGCGCACCCTTGCCGGCATCGAGCGTGGCCGTCGGCTTCACGAGGTTCTTCGGCGGTGGCGCGTTGATCACGAACCCGAGCTGGATGTACGCGGCGTCCAGCGAGCTGCGATCTTCGGCGAGCTGACGCACGGACGTCGACAAGCTGATCTTCGCGCGCGTCACGTCGTTCGAGCTCACGAGCTGCGCCTTGAACTGCGCCTCGGTATCTGCAACGTCGGCCGTCGCGGTATCGAGCTTCTTCTGCGCGGCCTCCATGACTTCCTGCGCGAGCAGCACGTTGAAGTACGCTTTCGCCACATCGAACGCGAGCGTGCGTTTCGCCTCGACGGTGTCGTACTTCTGCGCTTCGAGCTGGTGCTTCGCCTGCGAGAGCAGCGGAAACGCCGACGGCGCGATGATCGGCTGCTGCAACTGCAGCGTGCCCGACGCGGTGTTTTTCGGATCGTCGCGCGGGCGATACGTGTCGTTGCCCGATGCATTTAGCACCGGCAGGAACGCCGTCCTCGCGCGCGAAACGGCCGCGTCCGCCTGTTCGACCTGAAGATCGGAGATCTGCGAACGCTCGTTGCGAGAGAGCGCTAGGTTGATCGCCTGATCGAGCGTCAGCGAATCATCGGCACGTACCGCGTGGGTGCCGAGGAGAATCGCCGCGAAGCTAAGCAGCACTCGCGTCATCGACCTCCGAGCTTAACAGTCCGGTCGGGGCGTCCTGGCGCCAGGGGCTCACTTTACAGAAATTCACATGATAAGAAGCCTGCGATGTTGCACGAGTCTCTAACGTTCCCATCGGGACTTTCCGTCCCGAATCGCGTCGCGCTCGCGGCGATGACGAATGGTCAGAGCCACGCCGATGGCGGGCTCGGTGATGACGAGCTGCGCTGGCTCGAGCGTCGCGCCGCCGGTGGCTTCGGCCTCGTCTGCACGTGTGCGGCGTATGTCGCGCGCGATGGCAAAGCGTGGGATGGCGAGCTCGGTGTCGATCGCGATGAAGATCTGCCCGGGCTCACGCGACTCGCGAGCACGATCAAGAAGCACGGCGCGGTCGCGATGGTGCAGCTGTTCCACGGTGGCGTGCGCGCGACGCAGCGCCTGACCGGCGAGCAGGTGTGGAGCGCCTCGGAATTTACCGAAGATGGTGCGGACTTCGAGAAGCCGCGTGCGGCCACGGAAGCCGATATCGAGCGCACGATCCAGGCGTTCGTCGCGGCGGCGGTGCGGTGTCAGAAGGCGGGCTTCGATGGCGTCGAGCTTCACGGCGCGCACGGTTACTTGATCACGCAGTTCCTCTCGCCCGTGACGAACACGCGGACGGATGCGTGGGGCGGTTCGAACGAGCATCGCGCGCGGTTCGCTCGCGAGATCCTGCGGCGCTGTCGTGCGGCGACGGGGCCGAAGTTCTCCGTCGGGATCCGGTTGTCGCTCGAGCATGGTGGCAGTGCGCGCGGCCTCGATCTCGACGAGAGCTTGCAGGTCGCCGCGTGGCTTGCCGAAGATGGCGCGGACTTCATTCACGCGTCGTTGTGGCGCGCGGAGAACTTCACGCGGAAGTATCCCGACAAGCATCCGATCACGCTCGTGCGTGCGGCGGTGCCGAAGGAGGTCCCGGTGATCGTCGCCGGCAACATCTGGACGTACGAAGATGCAGCGATTGCTCGCGAGCGCGGTGCGGACATGGTCGCGCTCGCGCGTCCGGCGATCATCAATCCCGATTGGCCGAAGGAAGCCAAGCCGGGGTTCGAGCCGCGTCGTGGGCCGCTGACCCGTGCGGAGCTCGAGAAGCTCGCGGTGTCGCCGGCGTTCGCGGTCTACCTGCGCCACTTCAAGGGCCTGGTCTCGGACTGAGCTGCGACAGCCTGCGACGCTGTTCGGAGATACGAGACGGCGCATCTCCGTCGGTATATGGTCCGCGCCATGCGGAAGGTCCTCGCGTGTTTGTTACTGATCGCCTGTCATCGTGAAACCGAACCTGTCGCGAAGCAGGCGCCCGCCGGCGGCGACGACAAAGGCAAGCTGACCTGGCAAGCGCCACCGATGACGCTCGCGCAGTCGGGCATCATCGGCGGTTGGCTCGATAAGGGCGCCGACCCGTGCAAGGACTTCTTCCAGTACGCGTGCGGTGGCTTCACGAAGACGGCGGAGATTCCGGCGGACCGCTCGAGCTGGGGCACCATCCCGATGGTCGTCAAAGAGGCCGAGGAATTTCAGAAAAAGATCCTCGAAGATGCGGCGGCGAATCCGGGCAAGGATCCGGTCGCCCAAAAGATCGGCGCCTATTACGCGGCGTGCATGGACGAAGCAGCGATCGAGAAGGCCGGCACGCAGCCGATCAATCCGATGCTCGATCAGGTGAAGACGGTCACCGATGCGAAGACCGCGGCCGCCGCGATCGGCTACCTCCACAGCGAGGGCGTGTTCCCGTTCTTCTACGTGTCGCCATCGCAGGACTTCGCGGATGCGCGGAGCGTGATCGCATCGTTCGATCAATCGGGCCTGGGCTTGCCCGAGAAGAAGTACTACCTCCAAAACACGGACACGATCCCGAAGACGCGCAAGGTCTACCAGGCGCATCAAGTGCGGATGTTCCAGCTGCTCGGACTCGACGCGAAAGCGGCGAAGACGGCCGCGGATAACGCGTATCGGATCGAGACCGCCGTCGCGAAGCTGCACCAGGACAAGGTGCTGCGCCGCGATCCACACGCCGTCTATCACAAGATCGATCGCGTGGGCCTCGAGAAGGAAGCGCCGAACTTTCCGTGGGGCGACTACCTGAAGGCGCAGTCGATCCCGAACGTCACGGCGATCACCGTCAACGATCCGAAGTACTACAGCGGCATCACGAAGTTGATCTCGACGGAGAAGCCGGCCGCGTTGCAGGACTATCTGACGTGGACCGTGCTGCGCTCGTCGGCGAGTGACCTGACCAAGGCGTTCGTCGACGAAGACTTCGTGATGAAGAAGGAGCTGAGCGGCGTGAAGGAGCTGCCGCCGCGCTGGCGCCGGTGTGTCCATCACGTCGATGGCGAGCTCGGCGAGCTGCTCGCGCAGTCGTACGTCAAGCAGAAGTTCCCGGGCGCGGCGAAGGTGTCGGCGACGGAGCTGACGAAGTCGGTGCTCGCGGCGATGCGGACCGAGCTCGACTCGCTCGCGTGGATGGATGATGCGACGCGCGGGCCAGCAAAGCAGAAACTCGACAAGATGGCCTACCTCGTCGGCTATCCGGACAAGTGGCGCGAGTACACGTTTACCGTGTCGAAGACGGACTTCGCGGGCAACGTGCGCGCGGCGACGAAGTTCGAGCTCGTGCGCCAGCTCAACAAGATCGGCAAGCCGGTCGATCGCTTCGATTGGCAGATGACGCCGCCGACGGTGAACGCGTACTACGACTCGAACCTCAACGAGCTCGTGCTGCCCGCGGGTCAGCTCCAGCCGCCGTTCTACGGCGCGGCGTTCCATCCGGCGGTCAACTTCGGTGACACGGGTGGCGGCACGATCGGTCACGAGATGACGCACGGCTTCGACGACGAAGGCTCGCAGTTCGATGCCGATGGCAACCTCAAGGACTGGTGGTCGAAGTCGACGAAGGACAAGTTCGCGGCGGCGACGAAGTGCATCCAGGACCAGTACTCGAAGTACGAGGCGGTCCCGAAAGTTCACCTCGATGGCAAGCTGACGTCGGGTGAGAACATCGCGGACAACGGTGGTGTGAAGCTCGCGTACGAGGCGTACAAGACGTGGAAGGCCGCGCAGAAGACGCCGGTGCAGACGAACGTCGAGGGCTTCACGGACGACCAGTTGTTCTACTTGGGCTATGCGCAGTCGTGGTGCATGAAGATCACGCCCGAGTCGCTGACGACGAGCGCGCACTCGGATCCGCACTCGCCGCCGCAGTTCCGCGTGAACGGTGTGATCGTGAATCAGCCGGGCTTCGCGTCGGCGTTCAAGTGTGCGGCCGGCGCGCCGATGGCGCCCGCGAAGAACTGCTCGGTCTGGTAGTCAGACCCCTTTGAGACGCTCCCGAAATGGGAGCGCCTCGATTTCAGCTGCATCACGGAGATGCGGTCGCGTGGTTACGCACGCTGGATGCCGGATCGATCGATCTGGTCGTTACGGATCCGCCGTACGAGTCGCTCGAGAAACATCGCGCGATCGGCACGACCACGCGGCTGAAGCATTCGAAGGGCTCGTCGAACGATTGGTTCTCGATCTTTCCGAATGATCGGTTCGGCGAGCTATTCGCCGAGGTCTATCGCGTGCTGCGGAAGAACGCGCACTTCTATCTGTACTGCGATCAGGAGACGATGTTCGTGGCCAAGCCGATCGCGGAAGCGGTCGGGTTCAAGTTTTGGAAACCAATCGTGTGGGACAAACAGACGATAGGTATGGGATATCATTACAGATCTCGCTACGAATGCATCCTGTTCTTCGAGAAGGGAAAGCGCAAGCTAAACGATCTCGGAATCGCAGACATTCTGTCGGCGAAGCGCATCGCAAATGGCTATCCGGCCGAGAAGCCCACGAGCATCAGCGAAACGTTGATCACGCAAAGCACGGAGCCGGGCCAGCTCGTGATCGATCCGTTCATGGGATCGGGCTCGGTCGGCGTGGCGGCGATCTCGCGCGGACGAGATTTCATGGGCAACGATCTGTGCGAAGAGGCGGTGGAGATCACGCGCTCGCGATTGCTCGAGACCCACGCGGTCGAAGCCGAGCCCGAAGCGCCGGCGTACGTGGAATCGCCGCAGCTCGGTCTACTACTTTAAGAAGTCACCACTAAAGAATGGGACCGTGACCGGTGCGCGCACCCCACAGGGCTACGATCCGCACGATCCGTTCGCCATCCTCGACGACGTAGTAGAGATGTAGGCCGGTGCTGCGGAGCAGCATCATCCGATAGCAATCTCGGTAAATACGACCTGCAGACGGCATTCGTTCGAGCAAAGCCGTCGCCTCGGCGAGCTCTTCTTCGAGAAGCGCAGGAGCTGCTGGTCGAAACGCAGCCCACCACTGCGCCGTAACTTCGAGCTGCTCTTCAGCTTCTGGCGACCAACGGACTTCGAACGTCACCGACGACGAGCGCGCAAGGCTTCGAGAACCTCACTCGCTTTTCGATATCGGCCCGCGGCGAACTGCGCCTCGGACCTCGCGATGGCAGCGTGCAAGCGCTCGCGCTCATCGGCATCTAAGTTGTCATCTGCTTCGCCGTCATCCAGACTCGCTGCGACGATCTGAAGAAGCTCACGCCGAGAATCGTCGTCGAGCTTCATGATCTGGTCGATGAGAGTCTGGCTAACCGCCACCAGGAAAGCCTAGGTGAATCCGACGCGATCGTCTACTTCGAAAGTAGCTCGTGAACGCGCGGCATGACCTCGCGACCATAGAGCTCGATCGAATGCATCAGCTTGTCGTGCGGTAGGCCGCCGTGGCTGTACTTCATGTCGAAGCGCGAGATGCCGAGCGTCTTCGCGGTGGCCGCGATCTTCGTCGCTACGGTTTGCGGCGAACCGACATAGAGCGAGCCGTGCGGACCGCATGCGGCTTCGAAGCTCGCGCGCGTCGGCGGCGGCCAACCTCGCTCGCCACCGATCCGCGTGACGTACTTCTCGTAGTGCGGCCAGAGCTCGGCGCGCGCCGAGTCGTCGGTATCGGCGACGTGACCGGGCGAGTGCACACCGATCGGCAGATCGGGCTGCTTCAATTCGGTGAGCGCGCGGTGATAGAGATCGACGAACGGCCGGAACCGCGCCGGATCACCGCCGATGATCGCGAGCATGAGCGGGAAGCCATAGTGCGCCGCGCGAACCACAGACTCCGGCGTGCCACCGACACCGATCCAGGTCGGCAGGAGGCCGTGCTCGATCGGCGGATAGACCGATTGATCGCGCAGCGGTGCGCGGAGCTTCGCGCCGAACGTGACCGGCGTTTGCTTGCGGACTTCCGCGAACAGCGCGAGCTTTTCGTCGAACAGCGCGTCGTACTGCTTCAGATCGAAGCCGAACAGCGGGAACGATTCGGTGAACGAACCGCGCCCGAGGATCACCTCGGCCCGACCGTTGGAGACGGCATCGAGCGTGGCGAAGCGTTGGAATACGCGGATCGGATCGTCCGAGGACAGGACGGTGACGGCGGTGCCCAGGCGCAGCTTCGACGTGCGCGCCGCGATCGCCGCGAGGACGACCTCGGGTGCGGACACGGCGAAGTCGGCGCGATGATGTTCACCGACGCCGAGGAACGCGAGGCCTAGCTGATCGGCGAGCACACCCTGCTCGACCAGGTTGCGAAGGACCTGGGCGTGCGGAAGCAACGCGCCATCCGCGCCTTCCGTGCGATCGCCAAACGTATCGAGACCGAGCTCCAGCATGACGGGTATCGGTAACACCGCATTCGACGTGACGTAAGTCTGCCCGTTGCGACAGCGGTGGTGCTGTTCGAGCAACAATCAGTGGCGGTCTTTGTCGACCGCGTATGTCACCTCTTCGATCAGAAAACCGAATAGCCATGCCGAGCCTTCGACCATCAACACGGCGCCGACCTCGGCTTCGGTGTCGTTGGGCGCACAGGGTTGCACCATGATCGTTCGGTCGGCGACGCCAGCGGTCGACTCGCCGCACGTTCCACTACGCATCATCGCGTAGCCACCGACCACACCGACGGTGCCCGCAGCGAGCAGGCCCTTTCCCGCATTCGTGCATCCGAGAGCACACACCATCGCGACCGCGACGAGCTTCATGCTTCGACGGTAGTGCCCGCAATTTGCGCAGGTGTGGCTCGACCGTGAACGAGCGTTTCTGCAGCTGGCAACACGTGGCACGCGCCGTAACCGATCATTCACATCGCGAACACAGTCGCGCGTAGTTGCGTCGCGGCACGCAGTTTGTAATGCGGCGACGGATGCTTCGCTTCGCGTTCGCACTGACCATGATCGCTGCGTGCGGCACCTCCGAACAGGTATCGCCCGACGCCGATCTGACGCCGTATCACGTCCTCGTTCATGTCGAATCGGCGACTCCGTTCAACGCCGTGACGATCACGTTCGACGACGGCGCCGGATATTCGAGCGGACGGATGGCCGACTTCGTGGCGTCGTACGACAAGGACCTATCGTTCGACACGCCGACCGGGACGAAGAGCGTGAAGGTCGTCGCGTACTACGACACGCCCGGCTATCATTTGTCGGGCGGCGTGTTCGACAGCAAGTACGTGAACGGCACGCTCGAAGCGACGGTGACGCTCGAGACCATTCACGAATAGACTGACCGCATGGTCATCGTGCTGAACGGGCCGTCGAGCGCGGGCAAATCGACGATCGCGAATGCACTGCGCGACGACCGCACGATGATCTGCGCGATCGATCAGCTGTTCGCGATGGCACCGCCCGCGCATCCCAACACGTGGGCGCTCTATGCCGCGCTGACCGAGGCGACGTTCGGTGCGGCTGCCGGCTTCGCGCGCGGCGGGTTCGACGTGATCGTCGACATCGTGTTCGAGCGCCGCACGTGCTTCGAGATCGCCGAACGCACTCTCGCAGGGATCGAACACGCCTACATCGGCGTGACGGCCGCGATCGACGTACTCGAACGGCGCGAAGCCACCCGTGGCGATCGACCCGCCGGCCTCGCGCGGCGCCAACACGCCAGCGTCATGCACGACGTGCCGTACGCACTGATCGTCGACGGTGCCGCTCCACTGGCCGACACGATCACGGCGATCCGAGCCGCGCTACCCCGGCGATAACTGACGGCTCGCCCCACGGGCTCGTGTTCGTTCGTGTGAGGCAATCGCTATTGGGAGCGCTCGCGATCATCGGCCTGTGTGGGCCAGCGTTCGCGGATGACGACGACAAGAAGATGAAATGGGTCGACGGTGTCGCGGCGCAGGACGCACGCGGCATCGAGGTCGGCGCGATCTACGAAGGCGGGCGAAGCGAGTATTCGGCCGGCGGGATCGAGCCGATCGCGCAAGGCCTCGTGATCCGCGATCGCAACGGCACGACGAGCCGGATGGTGCTCGGCCTGATCGTCGCGATCGCCGGCGCCGCCGCCGAGAGCGGGCCGAAAGAGGTGAAGCAGAAGCAGTACCGCTCCGGCGACTACATCGTCACCGAGACCGAGACGACCTATTACTCGGAAGCCGAGAAGGCGCAGATCCGGAAGAACACGTCGGACTCGATCGATGCGCTGTTCGGCGCGCGCTACGCCGACATGGAGCTGCGGCTGTACTCGAAGGATCGGTTCGAGCGCGGCGATTCGAGCGGCTACAAGGCGAACTTCATGGCCGGCGACGCGAGCGGTGCGTTCGGGTTCGAGACCGGCTTCGGGTTCGGCGAGGTCGATTCGAATCTGCAGGCGAACGGGATGCCGACACACATCCACTGGCGCTACTTCGGGATGCCATTTCGCGGCTCGGTCGCGACGGGACCGGTGCGGCTCGCGCTGACGTGGGAATGGAACTGGCTGAAGTACGGCACCGATAAAACGGAGCGCGTGCTCCACATGGATCCGGATGGTCAGACGGTGGACATCACCGCGTCGACGCACGCGTGGCACTTCGATGCCTCGACGCTGCTCGCAAAGCGCATCTACGTGATGGGCGGCGTGACCACGCAAGAGATTCGCAACCCGAAGCTCGGCTACTACGCGAGCGCCGGCTTCATGTTCTAGGAGTCACGATGAAGAAGCTCGCAATCATCGCGTTCGTCGTGGGAGGTGCGCATGTCGCAACCGCAGGAGACGGTGCGACGGCACCGAAGGGCACTGGGTCGGCGGCTCCTGTGGAAGCTGCGCCAGCGGCTCCGACCGAAGCGCCGAAGCAAACGACGCCGGGCGGCACCACAGTACCGACGCAAGCGCCATCACCCTCGCAACCCGACGGAGCTCCATCGGCGACGGCGCCCGCACAACCCGCGCCATCATCCTCGCAACCCGACGGAGCTCCATCGGCGCCCGTACAACCCGCGCCATCGTCGTCGCAACCCGATCTAGCGCCATCGACGGCGCCCGCACCGTCGTCGTCGGACCCGCGACCGGCGGTGACGGCACCCGCGACATCGGTGACGACCAGCGAGCCCGAGCACGACACGCCCGACACGTACTACGCGCGCGATCGCGGCATCGGCATCTTTCACAACGCGCGCGTCGTCGCGTCGCTGATGAACGGCACCACGCCCGATCTCATGAACGGCGCGATCACCGCACCCGGCGCCACGCGCGACGTGACGATCGTGTCCGCGCAATTCGACGGCGTGTACCTCGCGCTGCCGTCCGCGTTCGGCAACTTTCACGGGATCGAATTCTCCGGCGGCCTGCGCAGCGAGCCGATCGATCTGTGGGCGCAGCTCGGCACCGCGGTCACGTTGTTGAATCTCGGCCACGGCGGCCCCGGCTCGATCCGCATCGGCGGCGGGTTCGGCTTCGGCTTCAACTTCGCGCACGCATATGGCTACGTGCGGGCCCGCGCCGCCCTCGTGGTCATCCCGCGCAAGCTCGATGTCGAAGCGAGCGCGCAATGGACGCCACCGTCGGCGAGCACCGAAAACTACGACGAGCGGATCCTGCGCGCATCGCTCTGGTATCGGCCCGGCCGGAGCGAGCGCGCCTACGAAGTCTTCGTGGAATCGCTCCGCCGCGACGACGCGATGGCCGACCGCGACCGCGAGCTCGACGCGATCGGTGGCGGCATCGGGATGACCCTGTTCTAGCCAGAGGTGGGGTATTCTGGTCCATGAGTGGTCTGGGATTCCACAGTCGATCAGGCGTGCCGTGCGCTCGTCGAGAAGGCGATCGCGAATGACGTCGCCGCGTGGCGCGCGCTACTCGTCAAGATCGCGGGCCCGATCGAAGGCTGGGCGAAAGGCAATCGCGTGCTGCGTCGTTGCCGACTGACCGGCGACGACGATTCGCGCGCGGTGTTGGTCGCCGTGCTCGAACGCTTGGCCGCACGCGACTACGCAAACCTCCGCCGGTTCGTCGAACGCCAGGAGCCGGAGCACGATCCGGACGACGAAGTCGTGACCGCGGTCGTCCGCCTCGGACGCCTCGACGAAGAAGCCGAGGAAACGCCGACCGTACGGATCGGGAAGACCGACGACGACACGCCGTTTCGCGCGTGGCTATTGCGGCTCGTCGAGTTCGTCGCCCGCGATCACGTGCGCGAGCGACTCGGTTGGGGTTCGGGCGATGCGAGCAAACGCGACCTCCACAGCGACGCGGCACCGTTGTCCGCCGTGCCCGAGCGCGGGACGCGCCCACCGATGACGGATCGCCTGACCGTCGCGAAGATGATCGGCGAGATCCAAGATCACATCGCCACGTTTCCCGACGACATGCGCACCGCGATCGAGCTCTGGCTCGACGACGCCTCGCTCGACGTGATCGGCGCCAAGCTCGCGCTCGACGAGAAACGTGCGCGCGCCCTCGTCCGTGCCGGCCAAGCTCGGTTGCGCGAAAAGTTTCGCGGCCGCTCACCGCTGGTGTTCGCGTGAAGCTCGCGATCATCGCTTTACTCGCAACCTCGGCGAGCGCGGAGCCGTGGCGCGCGACCGAAGGCTCGCTCGAGGCTGGCCTCGCGCCCGAGAGCTACATCCTCTCGACGAACGCCGCGCCCGGACGCTACTCGGAAGGCACCGCGATCGCGCCGGTCGAGGTCGACCTGCCGTATCGGTTCGATCTGCACCTGCGCCGCCTCGGTCCGGAAGCCGGACGGTCGATGCATGTGCTCGTCGCCGGCGGCATCATCCTGATCAAGGAAAACGCGATCTCGTTCTACGCGTACGACGACGCCGCGTTCGCGTCCGGCGAGTGGAAGCACCTCGAGGGGTACCGCGCACACGACGATCACGCGATCCGAGTGGACCAAGATGCGAACCGCGTCACCGTCACGATCGACAATCGCGCGCCGGTCGTGTTCCCACTCGCGGTCGCGCGGAAGAAGGCCCGCGTCGGCGTCGGGATGAAGGGGGCTCCGGGCTATCGCTCGCAGATCGCGGTCCACGATCTCGTCGTGAAACATTCCGGCACCTGACCGATCCACCGCCTTTCACGTGTTCTAACTCGTGTCCCATCCCAGCATCGAAGACATCGTCAGCGGTACGGCGACCGCGCATGTCGGGCGATGCGACACCTGCCGCAAGCTCGCCGAGCTCGCCGGCGTGACGGTCGAAGCGACCGACGACATCACGAACCGAGTCGACGATCGCAACTACACCGATTGGACCAAGCTCGCCGACGCGCGCGGCGGGATGGGCCAGATCTTTCGGGTTCGCGATCGCCGGCTCGATCGCTACGTCGCGATCAAGCAGATGCGCGGTGGCGGCGTATCCCGCGAACGCTTCGAACAAGAAGCGAAGCTCACCGCGCGCCTCCAACATCCATCGATCGTCGGCGTGTACGAAGCCGGGCGCTTCGCGGACGGCGAGCCGTTCTACGCGATGCCGCTCCTCGCCGGCCAACCGTTGACCGCAAAGATCGCGGCGGCCACGGATCGCCTCGCGCTCGTGCCGAACGTGACCGCGATCGCCGAGGCACTCGCGTACGCGCACGGCGAAGGCATCGTTCATCGCGACGTCAAGCCGGACAACATCCTCGTCGGAAACTTCGGCGAGACCGTGCTGATCGATTGGGGCCTCGCGAAGGATCTCGCCGATCAAACCGCGGATGGCGAGGGCGCGTATCGCAGTCCGCCCGCGAGCGACGGGCTCACGCAGCTCGGCGTCGGCACCGCGCACTACATGCCGCCGGAGCAAGCGCGCGGCGAATCGCCGGACGTGCGCATGGATGTCTACGCGCTCGGCGCCACGCTGTATCACGTGCTCGCGGGCACGCCGCCGTTTCAGGGCGATGGCTCGACGGCGGTTCGCAAGTCGCTCACGGAAGGCGATCGTCCCGATCCGCTCGGCGATGACGTTCCGCGCGAGCTCGCCGATATCGTCGACAAGGCGATGTCGCGCGATGTCGCCGACCGATTCGCGAGCGCCAAGGACCTCGCCGACGAGCTAACGCGGTGGCAGACCGGCCAGCTCCTCACGTCACGGCGCTACACGCCTGCCGAGTTGTTCCGGCATTGGCTACGCCGCCATCGCACGGCGGTCCGGATCTCGGCGATCGCGGCCGTCGCTCTGCTCGCGATCGCGGTGATCGCCTTCGTCCGGATCTCGCGCGAACGTGACGCCGCCGATCGCGAGCGCGACAACGCGTCGCGCGAACGCGACAATGCCTCGCGCGAACGAGATCGTGCCGAGACCGAGCTTCGTCGGGCGAATGCAACGGTGGCGAGCCGCAGTGCCGCGGATCCGATGAAGCGTCTCGATGCGTTGGAGCTCGCGGCGACCGCCGTCGGCAATGGCGAGCCCGTGCAGGAAGTAACGCAAGGTCTGGTCGACGTGCTCGCCGCCGGGCCACCCGTCATGCCGCTCGCGCACAGCGGCGTGATCAAGCACTTCGCGGTCGCGAGCACGTTGCTCGGCGTCGATGACTCGCGCGAGCTCGTCGTGTGGGATCCGACATCCGGCAAGCTCGTCGCGCACTGGCCGCTCGCGTTGCCGCAACCGGAGCGTGCGGTTCCCGACCACACACAGCGCGTGATCGTCTGCGGTTGGGATCCGATGGCCGAGATCTACAACATCGAAACCGGCGACCACGAGATCATCGAAGCGAAGGCGAACATCGAGGGCTGTGGTTGGCTCGCCGACGACCGGCTGATCACCGCCGCCGATCGCGTGGAGATTCGCGGTGTCTCGAACCCGCCGCATGACGGGGATTCCCCGAAGCCCGTACCGAGCATCGCGGACTCGATTGCCAACCTCGTGACCTATCCACTGCCATCGCCGGCGAGTGGCATGGCAATCGGGAAGACGCATGTCGCGGTCGCGACCACTGACGGCTCGCTGTGGATCTGGGACCAGGCCAGCCACGAGGCGAAGACGATCGCGACGCACGTCCCCCTCGGGCCCACGCTCGCGTTCGAAGCCGACGACGTCGCGGTGATCGATAACGGCAACGATCAGGTCGTGCGCCGATTCGCGCTCGCGGATCCGTCCCATCCGACGGAGGTCTATCGCGACACGACCACGCATCTGTGGACGCTCGCGACCGAAGCCTCGCGCCTGGTGATCGGTATGGCCGATCGCGATGACGTGAAGCATTCGGTGTTTCGTGCGCCAGACCACTCGCGCGAGGTCGATGGCATGTTCATCGCGTGGCTGGCTCACACCTGGGCCCTGGTTAGTCGGTCGGATGACACGATCGCGGTCGTCGATCCCACGACCGGAGGCACCGCGCTCGCACTCGACGGCCACAAAGGCGAGACCTACGCAGTGACGTTCGACGCGATCTCGAATCGGCTCGCCACGAACAGTCACGATGGAGCGGCGTTCCTATGGGATCTCGAGGACCCATTCGTGCTCGGTCACACGAGCGAGATCACCCATATCTTCGTCGGTCGCGACGGATCGGTCGTGACCGCAAGTCACGATGGCAGCGTTCGGCGGTGGAACGGCAACTATCGCGAGGAGCATCGAGACCAGCATGCGCAGCCGATCACTGCAGCTGCCGCAGTGGGTGGAGACGTCGTCTCCGGCGACCTAGGCGGCACGATCACCGTCGTACGGGACACGACCGAATCGGCAACGCTCCGAGGTTCGATCAGCGCACTCGCAGTCGACGACACCTCGCAGATCATTGCCGGAACCTCGTCGGGCGAGCTCCGCATCTCGGACGGCGACCTACAACACGAGCGCATCCTCGAGGCATCCGGTCCTGCCGTCAGCGCGATCGCTGCCAACTCGAGAGACCTCGCGGTCGGCTTTGTCGACGGTTCGATCCGGATCTACGGCGCCGACGACAAGCCGCGCATGACCCGGCCCGATCCGTTTCCCGTCGACGAGCCCGGCGATCACGAGGGCGCGTCGTCACTCGCGTGGCTCGACGACCATCTTCTCGCGAGCCGACCTGGTGGCCCGGTCGAGGTTCTCTCGCGCGCCGATTTGAAAACGACCGCCACGATCGACGGCCGCCTGCTCGCGACGGCCGGTACGCAAATCGCCACCGCGCTCGGCGATGGCTCGGTGATCGTCGTCGATCACGTTCCGACCGAAGCGATCACCGCGACGAGCCCGCACATCCATCATCTCGTCGGTGCGCGCGTCCCGGCGCAGGTCGGAGCGTTCGCCGGCCAGCTGTTCGCGTTCGGTGGCACCGACGGCATCGTTCACATCTTCGATCTCGCGGTCGATGGCGAGGTGCTTTCGATCCCGGGCCCGGGACTCGGCGCCGTGACCGCGATCGCGTGGCTTCACGACTACGTCGTCATCGGTTACGCATCCGGCGCGACCCGCCTCCGTCCAACCACCGCGCGCACCGCGATGGACACCGCGTGCCGGATCCTCGCTCGGTTCGGCCGCGGGTGTCCGCGACCGAAACCGAACCACCTACTTCGTCAGCCTCAGCCGCCCGAACCGAGCCTAGGCCGTACCTAGCGCCAGATCGCACGCGAGATCTCAATCCAACGCGTGATGCTGCGCGAGCCGCTCCGCATACAACCGATCGAAGTCCGGCGGCAGCTGCAACGACCAGTTCGTCGCGTTGATCTCGCCCGGCGTGTTGAACCGCTCGGTGTAGCCCCATAGATCGGCGAAGAAGATCGAGACGTTCTCGGCATCACTCGCGAGACACTCCGCCAACATCGCGTTCGCGACGAAGCCATCGTCGACGAACCTCTCTCCCGGCACACGCAACCGCGCCGCGAGATGACGCACCCACGCCTCGCGAACCGCCGGCGACCAACCCGCGATCAACGCGAAGATCGGCGCCGTATCGTGATTGCCCAACATCACCCAATCCTCGCGCCGCGCGTTCTCCATCCGATAGACATCGCGCGCGTCGTCGAGGTTCGCCTTCTGCGCGACCCGCCACCGCCCCAACCCGAACTTGCCGAGCGCGGCCCCGAGTGGCGCCGGCATCGTCGACAACACCTCGCACGAGAGGTGCGTCGTTGCCTGCGCGAGCTTACCGATCAACGACGCGTACGCATCCACCTGCCACGGCTCGAACGGCCCCTTGACCCAACCATCTGCATACCGCGGCTGCGCGCGATCGATCTGATCCGGCCGCACGTACGTGAACACCGCGAGCGCCGGATGATCCGCGAGATCCGGCGACTCGTGTAACCGCGCGCCGAGATGCACCGGCAGCTCCGGCCGATACACCCACGGACACACGAGGCCGTGCGGATGATCGATCCGCATGCCGTCGTACTCGGCGAGCGCCTTGCCGATCCGCGCTTCCAACAATTCACCGGCGCGCCCTTCGTACTGATCCGGATCCAACACCGGGAAGCCCCACGGCTGCCCCGCCGGATTCGTCCGACTCGGCGGCGCGCCCATGCGATATCCGTCGAGGAAGGCCGAGCGATACGCCCACAGCTCGACATCCGAATAGCCGACCTGAAAATCGCCGTACAGCACGAGCCCGAGCCGCGCGGCGTGCTGGCGCGTTCGCCAATGCTGCTCGTGCGCGATCATCTGGCCATACGCGTAGATCAGCGCGGCCTGCTCGATCTCGACCGCATCTCGCAACGTCGCGTGATGCACGCGCAGCTTCTTCTCGAACAGCGGATCTTTCACCGCATCGATCCGGAACCCGAGCTCGCGACGCGCACGCGGATCGAGCGGCGAGTGATCGACCCAGCGATCGCGATCCGCGGCCGGCCAATCGCGATGCGCCGTCCCGCCGTACTGCCGCGCCAACGCGAAGTACATCGCATCGACATCGAGCCACTCGTGATTCGCTCGCCGAAACTCGTCGAGCTCCGGTGAATCCACCGCGTACTGCGCCATCAACGCGTGCGCGGCATCCCACGCGTGCGCGTGATCGTGGTGATCGATCGCCCACGCACCGATATCGGGCCACGCGATCGCCGCCACGTCGCGCGAGAAGATCATCGCATCGTACGGCGACGCGTTATCGCGCGAGGTCTGCCCTTGCGGCCCGAGCTGCACACCCGTGAACCCGAGCTCGCGCACGTACTCGAGCAGGCGTGCCGACGCTCGCGTATTCGGCGAGCCTCGCCCGATGTTTTCACCGGCATCCGCCGGGAAGCTGGCATCGTGGATCGCGAGCAACAGGCGCTTTACGCCCAGCCGCGCGAGCTTCTCTGCGATCACGCGCTGAATCTATCAGTGCGTGACTTCGATCGCAGCCGACTGGGACGCCGGAGCAGACGCCGTCGTCATCGGGGTCTCGAGATCGCTCAACCGAACCGCATTCCCCGAGCCCTTGAGCTTGCGCGCCAGGTCCACCGCCGACGCCACGCCCTCGTGCTGGCTATCGAGCAGCTTGCCCATCGCCTTCTTCTGCTGCGAGACCTTCTCGTACGAATCGCGCGACTTCTCCGCGTGCGGTGCCGCCGCACGATAGTCGAACGCGGTCACCGCATCCGTGCGCAGCATCGTCAGCGCGCGCGTCATCTGGGTTTGCGTGTCCGCATCGGCATCCGCGAGCGTGACCATCTGCAGCCCGTTCGAGCCGCCGACGTAGACGTTACCGATCGTGCCGAACGACTTCGCATCCGGCTCGTCCTCGATCACGAGCACCGGGCGCGTTGTCGTCGGGAAGTCCTGCGGATAGACCGCGAACACGAGACCGCCATCCGGCCGCGCCCGCACCGATGCCGTGAGCGGACCGAACGCGAAGAACGGCGGCTCGTCACCGCGCGTTGCCGCGATCACCCGTGCACGTGCCGATGCATCCAGTGCGAGCGCCGTCGAGCCCGGCTTCGGCGAGCGCTTCAAGGTGGTCATCAATTCTTTGACCTGATCGATCGCGACCACCACGTTCAACGCGTTCGCGTTCGCGTAGTGCGCGTGGAAGATGCCGACGAGCTCCCACTCACCGGTCTTGCACGAGATCGCGAACACCGGCGAGCCCGAGCCACCGTGGGTGAGCAGCGCGTCGACCACGAAGTCGTCGTGATTCCACTGCCCGAAGTCGTCGTGATCGTAGGCCGATACGACCTTGCCGATGTTCGTCGCGCGGAACGCACCGAGCGGGAAGCCCTTCACCTCGATCGCGTTGCGCGGCGAGATGCCGGAGCTGTGCCCGACCTTCCACGGCATGACCTCGAGCTTCTGCTTCGCCCTCAACACGGCGACATCGAGCGTCGGATCCACGGCGACCTGCGTGAGCGCGATGTCGTCCGCTGCGTAGTCGTCCTGATCGTTATCGACGATCTTGAGACCGGTCCACACCCGCTTGCACCCGGTGGGCACGCCATCGACCGCATGATCCGAATCGGTCACGAGCGGCCACTCCGAGACGTGTTGGTTCGTGAGCAGCAGCGTGTCGTTGCCATCGTGCCGGTAGCCGAACGCCGTCCCGTACGCGGTCTGGCTGACGCGCGTGGTCTTCAGGTTCCCATCGGAACCGTAGGACACGCATTCGTACGTCGCCTGCGTTCGCACCGCGTACGAGTAGGACGATGTGCGCGCTTCGATCTCGCGCGCCTGCGGGGAAAGGGCCGCTACGTCTTCCGCGTAATCGGAGACGCAGCGGTTGTCGGCGGCCGCGACTCTCACCGAGAGAGTTAGTGCGAGTACGGCCAGCCTCATACCTAAGAAGACGGCCGCTTTCTCCCGCTGTTCACGCGTAAGCCTTCTGTAAGGACGGAGAACCCGACGCATACCCGACGCTCGACGGGTGTCTAACGAGCATGACCAAACATCTGCCCTTGATTGCCCTGCTTGCTGCCGCCGGTTGCCACGAACGCGTGATCGTCACCTCGCCAAATAGCCCCGAGGCGAACCCCGGCCTCATGCAAGTGACCGGATCCGCCGTGCTGGAAGTCAGCCCGGACTGCGCGGACATCACGATGACGCTGTCCGTCGATAATCCGAAGCCGTCGGCCGCGACCTCCACCGTGAATAAGAAAGAGACCGACCTGGTCGCCAGCCTCATGAAGCAGGGCGTGACCCAACAGGACATGAAGTTGTCCCAGACAGAGCTCGGACCGACCTACGAATACGTGACCGGTCGGACGGTCCTCACCGGCTATCACGCCGCGGTCACGGTCACGGTCACGACCCGCGACTTCGCGAAGATCTCGACCTTGATGGAGACCGGTGCCGATGCCGGCGCGACCCAGATGTCGAGCAACTTCCGGCGCAGCGACATGCCCGAGCTGAAGAAGAAGGTCCGCGACATGGCGTTGAAGGCGGCCAAGGAGAAGGCGAAGCAAACCGCGGATGCGCTCGGGATCGACCTCGGACGGATCGTCTCCGTCGGCGAGAACGCGGGCGGTCAGATGTGGAACACGATGTACTTCCCGCAAGTCGCGAACGCGGCGGAGGTCCGGAACGCGAGTGGGCCGGCGCTGGGCGGGACGATGCAGAACCTCAGCCTCGACGTCACGATCGGGTATCAGCTGTCGAAGTCGTAGTATCGTGGACTGCGATGGGTGTGGATCCTGCGTTTCTGGCGACGATCACGCTGTTCAACCAACTCGACGACGACGAGCGCACCGTGCTCTCGCAGTCGATGCAGGTGCGGCCAGTAAAGGTCGGCGAAACGTTGTTCAAGGCCGGCGACGAGGGCGACTCGATGTTCATCGTCCACACCGGCCAGGTCGAGCTGTTCGTGCGCGACAAAGCCGGCCAGAAGATCGTCCTCCACGTCGCGGAAGCCGGGCAATTCTTCGGCGAGCTCTCGCTACTCGACGGTGGTGCTCGCACGGCGACGGCGGCGATCGTCGGCGAAGGCGAGCTGTGGGTGCTCGATCGCGAGGACTTGCAGCAGCTGTTTCGCAAGCGTCCGGACGCCGCGATGGACATGCTCGCCGCGATGGGTGGGATGACCCGCAAGGCGAATGCGCTGCTCCAGGCGCGCGTGTCGCGAAACGCGAACGAAGAGGCGATCGTTCACGACAAGGGCAACATCGTGATGCGCGTCGCCGACTGGGTGGCGGCGTTCTCCGGCAGCATCACGTTCCTCGTGCTCCACGCGTTCTTTTTCGCGTTCTGGATCATCTTCAACGGCACCAGCCTCGCGTTCGATCCGTTCCCGTACAACCTGCTGACGATGACCGTCTCGCTCGAGGCGATCATGCTGTCGACGCTGCTGTTGTTCTCGAGCAATCGATCGGCCGCACGCGACGCGATCCGCAACAACATCGAGTACGAAGTGAACCTCAAGGCCGAGCTCGAAGTCGCTCACCTGCACGAGAAGAGCGATGCGATGCATACCGAGATGAACGAGCGGTTCGCGCGGATCGAGAAGGCGCTGAACATCTCGCGCGTGTCGAAGCCGATGACCGCCGTCGCTAAAGAGTGAGCCAGATCGCCGCGAGCGGCGGCAGCGTCAGATTCAGCGAGAGCTCGCGTCCGTGGGCCCGCACCGGCACCGCCTCGACGGCGCCGAAGTTGCCTTGGCCGGATCCGCCGAACACCTGCGCATCGGTGTTGAGCAACTCCTTCCACTGCCCCGGCCCCGGCGCACCGACGCGATAGTTCTCCCGCACGATCGGCGTGAAGTTACACACGCACAGGGTCACGCGGCCATCGCGTCCGCGCCGCTCGTACGACAACACCGAGTTCTCGCTGTCATCCGCCGTGATCCAGCGAAAGCCCTCGGCATCCGCATCGAGCTCGTGCAGCGGCGCGTGATCGCGATACATCCGATTCAATTCGCCGACGAGCAATTGGATCTCGCTATGCGCATTGCCCCACTCGAGCGGCGCATCGTGATTCCACTCGCGATGCTGCGCGAATTCATCGCCCATGAACATCAGCTTCTTGCCGGGCAAGCTCCACATGTACGCGTAGAGCAGGCGCAGCGTGGCGAGCTTTTGCCACGCGTCGCCGGGGAACTTCTCGACGATCGAATGCTTCCCGTACACGACTTCATCGTGGGACAGCGGCAGCACGAACTTCTCGCTCCACGCGTAGAGCCCGCGCATCGTCAGCTCGTTGTGGTGGTACTTGCGATGGATCGGATCGCGCTCGAGATACTTCAGCGTGTCGTGCATCCAACCCATGTCCCACTTGTACGAGAAGCCGAGGCCGGGCGTGGCGGTGACGTGAGGCCACGCCGTCGACTCTTCCGCGATCGTCACGCAGTCCGGCGCCTCGTTCTTCACCATCGCGTTCAACTGCTGGAGCAGCTCGACGGCTTCGTAATATTCGTTGCCGCCGTGCGCGTTCGGGATCCAATCCTTGCGACCGTAATCGCGGTACAGCATCGACGCGACGCCGTCGACGCGCAGGCCATCGACGTGAAACTTGTCGAGCCAGAACATCGCGCTCGCGAGCAGGAATTCGCGGACTTCGTGGCGACCGAAATCGAAGATCGCGGTGTTCCAATCGGGATGAAAGCCGAGCCGGCGATCGGGGTGCTCATACAGTGGCGCGCCGTCGAAGTAGATCAGGCCGTGCTCGTCCGTCGGAAAGTGCGCCGGCACCCAATCGAGGATCACGGCGATGCCCGCCTGATGGAGCGAATCGATCAGGAACATCAGATCGTCGGGCGTGCCATACCTCGACGTGGCGGCGAAGTAGCCCGTGGTCTCGTAACCCCACGAGCCATAGAACGGATGCTCGGTCAGCGGCATCAGCTCGACATGCGTGAACCCGAGCTTCGTCACGTACTCGACGAGCTGCGGTGCGATCTCGCGATAGCTCGTGATCCCGCGCCAGCTCCCGATGTGGCACTCGTAGATCGAGATCGGCGCATCGGTCTTCGACTTGCCCGCGCGCGTCGACATCCACGCGGCGTCGTTCCACGTGTACTCGAACGGCCACACGATCGATGCCGTGTTCGGTGCGAGCTCCGATCGGCGCGCGTACGGATCGGCCTTCGCCACCTGATACGTGCCGTTCTTGATGTGAAACTTGTAGAGCGCGCCCTTCGCGAGGCCACGCACGCGCCCCGACCACACACCGCCCTCGCCTTTCACGAGTGGATCCGTGCCCGGCAACCAGCGATTGAAGTCCCCGATCACCGATACGTGATCGGCATTCGGCGCCCACACCGCGAACCGCACGCCATCGCCATCGACGTGCGCGCCGAGCTTGTCGTACAGCCTCATGCAGGCACCAGCCCGAGCAGCCCGCGCAACGGAATCTCGACCCAGTCCGGCCGCGACGACAACTCGTACCCGATCTCGTACACGCACTTCTCGACGAGGAAGAACGAGATCAACAGCTTCACGTCCGCTTCGTTCGCCGGGATGATCTTCGAGCCCGCGGCGCGCTCGAGATAGCCCGCGGTGAACGCCGCCGCCGTCCACTCGGCCCACGCGACGGCCCACGGTGCGAGCATCGTTTGATCGTCGGCGCGATGCTTACCGTTGCGCAGCGCCGCCGCGCTCGCGTAGTGCAACGAGCGGATCATGCCGGCGACATCGCGCAGCGCGTTGCGCTTGAACCGGCGTTGCGTGATCGGCCGACCGGGCTCGCCCTCGAAGTCGATGATCACGAAGTCCTCGCCGGTCCACAGCACCTGACCGAGATGGTAATCACCGTGGATCCGGATCCGCTGCGTATCGATGCGATGCGTGGTGACGCGCGCCAACGCCTTGTCGAGCTGCGCTTCGCGCGCGAGCACTTGCTCGGCCAGCACGCTCGCTTCGGGTGGCAGCTGCCGCAAGCGCGAGCGCAACAGATCGAACGTGCGGGCCGCATGCGCCACCGCCGAGCCGTAGATCGACTGCTGGTGCATGATGTCGTACGGCTCGGGTGCGAACAGCGTGTCCTCGCCCTTCGCGAGCGCGAGATGCAGATCCGCCGTGCGCGTGCCGAGCAGGCGCAGCTTGTCGAGCACCGGGCCGATCCAATCGACCGCGCGATCCGGAACGATCGGCAGCTCGAGCGGTGGAATCTCCGGCCGATGCTCGTCGGCGACGAGGCGATCGTAGTAGCGATCGAGCGCGTCCTGCGTCATCTGCCACGCATCGCCTTGATTCGGGACGAGCTCGAATACCGTGCCGAGCGTCGAGCGCGGCGTCTCGAGCCAACCGGCGAGCTTTGCCGTGAGCTTCTGCTCCGGCTGGCGCGAGAAGTACTGCGCGACCTCGAGCTCGCTGTTCGGACCGTCTTCCAGCACGCGGAACAGCTTCAGCAGAAAGCGATCGCCATAGATGATGCCGCTGTTCGATTGATCCGTGGCCGTCGCACGCGACGCACCTTCGATCGCCTCGACCATGTGGCCGCGAATCGATCCAACCGCATTGCCATTCGGCAATGCTGCTCCGGCCGGCAAAGCCGGCCCTCGCGCTCCCGCCGCCGTGCCGCGCATGATCTGCAACAGGCTCTGCGCGAACGCATCCGACGCCGTGGCATCGATCAGAAAGCCACTCTTGTCGCCGATCGCAACGTTCGCGATCGTGTTGCCCGATTCGGTCTCGGCGAACGCGACCGGAATCACGTACGTCTCGGGATTGCCGCGGTCGTACTCGATCGTGAACAGCACGATCGCCGCATCGCCGACGCGAAGCACCTCGGAGATCGCCGCATTCTTGCGAACGCGCGCCTTGCCGCGGAACCACCGGCGATTGACCACGTACTGGAGCAACGTGCGATTCATCTGCGCGCGTTGCTGCGGCTCCAACAACGCCGTCCACTCACCCGAACGCACGACGAGGCCCGGCCGCTCCGACGGCTGCTCCACCGTCGGCTTCTCGAGCTGCAGCCAGAAGAAGTCATACGCGCCGAGCGACATGAAGTACGGTTGATCCGTGATCTCGGGGAATCGGATCTTTCCGAACAGCTCGAGCGGCGTCATGCCCTTCAACGCCTGCAGATCCAACCGCACGGCCTGCACGAACCGCGAGAGATTCGCGACGACGAGCACTTGCTCGCCCTGATATTCGCGCACGAACGCGATCACGCGCGCGTTGTCACTGCCGACGAATTCGAGCGAGCCCCGCCCGAATACCGGATGCTCCTTGCGCTTCGCGAGCGTGCGCTTCATCCACCACAGGAGCGAGGCGTTGTTGCCCTGCTGGCCTTCGACGTTGACCGCTTCGTAGTGATATTCGGGATCGATGATCGTGGGCAGGTAGAGCTTCTGCGGATTCGCGCGCGAGAACCCGCCGTTGCGATCGCCACTCCACTGCATCGGCGTGCGCACGCCATCGCGATCGCCGAGATAGATGTTGTCGCCCATCCCGATCTCGTCGCCGTAATAGAGCACCGGCGTTCCCGGCAGCGACAACAATAGACTGGTCATCAATTCGATCTTGCGGCGCACGCCCAGGAGCGGCGCGAGCCGGCGACGAATGCCGAGGTTGATCCGCGCCGCACGCTCTGCCGCGTAGCCGGCGTACATCATGTCGCGATCTTCGTCGGTGACCATCTCGAGCGTGAGCTCGTCGTGATTGCGCAGGAACGTCGCCCACTGACACGAGTCCGGAATCTTCGGCGTGCGCTTCAGGATGTTGATGATCGGGAACGAGTCCTCGGTCTCGAGCGCCATGAACATCCGCGGCATCAGCGGAAAGTGAAAGTTCATGTGGCACTCGTCGCCATCGCCGAAGTACTGCGCGGCATCCGCCGGCCACTGATTCGCTTCGGCGAGCAACATCCGGTTCTTGAACTTGCCGTCGATGTGCGCGCGCAGCCGTTTCAGGAACGCGTGGGTCTCGGGCAGGTTCTCGCAGCTCGTGCCTTCGCGCTCGTAGAGATACGGCACCGCATCGAGCCGCATGCCGTCGACGCCCATCGCCATCCAGAAGTCGATCACTTCGAACAGCGCCGTATGGACCGCGGGATTGTCGAAGTTGAGATCCGGTTGGTGCGAGTAGAACCGGTGCCAGTAGTACTGCTTCGCGACCGGATCCCACGACCAGTTCGAGGTCTCGTAGTCTTTGAAGATGATCCGCGTGTCGCCGTACGGATTCGGCGTATCACTCCATACGTAAAAGTCACGCTCGGGCGAACCCGCGGGTGCGCGGCGCGCGCGTTGAAACCACGGATGCTCCGACGACGTGTGGTTGAGCACGAGCTCGGTGATCACGCGGATCCCGCGGCGATGCGCTTCTTCCATCAGGCGCGCGAAGCTCTCTCGCGTGCCGTAGTTATCGTGGACCGAGGTGTAGTCGGCGATGTCATAGCCACCATCGCGCAACGGCGACGGATAGAACGGCAACACCCAGATCGCGGTGATTCCGAGATCGGACAAGTAGTCCAATCGCGTGATCAGGCCTTCGATATCGCCGATGCCGTCGTTATTCGAGTCTTGGAACGCCCGAATATGGACTTCATAGATGACCGCGTCTTTGAACCACAGCGGATCGTCTTCGATCATAACCAGTACTCGAAGTTGTGCTCGCTGCGTGCAAACGCGTGGATCGCGAAGACATGCGCCGGCGAGGCGTTGGGGTCTAGCTCGATAAAGTTTCTTCCAGCGTGCCACGCATACCGGCTGCCACCGAGCAGATCGTGCACCTGGAACGTCTCCACTCCCAAGTCTACGTTCACCCACGCGCGATGCGTGTGATACGGGTCGAGATTGACGATCACGAGCACCACATCTCGACCGGAGCGCTTCGAATACGCCATCACGAGCTCGTTGTCGGTCTCGTGAAACGTGACCGCGCTCTGCTGCAACGCGGGATGCGCGCGCCGGATCTGGTTGAGCTTCGCGAGCACGAACCGCAACGAATCGTGCCGCGCGAGGTCCCAGGTCCGGATCTGATACTTCTCGTTTTTCGCGAGCTCCTCGACGCCGGGCCGCGGCTCGTGCTCCATCAATTCGTACGATGGACCGTAGATGCCGTAGCTCGTCGCCAACGTCGCCGCGAGCACCGCGCGTTGCACGAACGCCGCGCGCCCGCCATGTACGAGGTGCTCCGGAAAGATATCCGGCGTCGTCGGCCAGAAGTTCGCGCGCAGATAATCGGTCTCGAGCGCGAGCTCGCGCAGGTACTGGACGAACTCTGCCTTGGTCGTCCGCCACGTGAAGTAGCTGTACGACTGCGAGAACCCGACCTTGCCGAGCGCCGCCATCAGCTTCGGACGCGTGAAGGCTTCGGCCAGGAAGATCGCGTCGGGGAACTTCGTGTTCACCTCGCGCAGGCACCATTCCCAGAACGGAATCGGCTTGGTGTGCGGGTTGTCGACGCGAAACACGCGGACGCCACGCTCGGCCCAAAACAAAAACACGTCGCGCAGTGCGTCCCAGAGATCGCGCGCGGAAAAGTCGAACGGATAGACGTCCTGATACTTCTTCGGCGGATTTTCCGCGTACTGGATCGAGCCGTCCGCGCGATGCACGAACCAAGTCGGATGCTCTTTCACCCACGGATGATCCGGCGACGCCTGAAATGCGATATCGAGCGCGACCTCGAGCCCGCGTTGCTTCGCCATCTCCACGAAATACGCGAAGTCGTCGAGCGTCCCGAGCTGCGGGTGCACCGCCGTGTGGCCACCTTCTTTATTGCCGACGGCCCACGGGCTTCCCGGATCGCCTTGCGCGGCATCCGGCCGATTGTCCGGGCCTTTGCGAAATGCGGTGCCGATCGGATGGATCGGCGGCAGGTACACGATGTCGAAGCCGAGCTCCGCCACGTAATCCAACCGCGCCGCGGCGTCCCTCAACGTGCCGTGCGCGCCATCGGTTCGCGTCGATCGCGGGAACAGCTCGTACCAGGCACTGCATGCAGCGAGTGGTCGCTCGACGAGGATCTCGTATTCGCGCGAGGTCGTCGCGTGCGTGCGATCGGGAGCTCGCGATACCGCCTCCGCGAGGCGTGCACCGGTCGCGAGCGCGATGCGTTGCACGATCGGCGCGTCCGTCATCGCGAGGACGTCCGCGGCTTCTTTCAACGCCGGCTCGCCGCCACGCGCGTGCGCGGCTTTGACGAGCGCGGCACCATCGAGCAGCTCGACGGAGATGTCCGCCTTCGCATCGACCTTCTTCGCGATTCCGCGCCGCCAGGTCTCGAACGCATCGACCCACGCGACGATCTTGAAGCCATGACGACCGAGCGTGCGAACGTCGATCTCCGCGGTCCATAGATCGTTGCCTTTGGGAACGAGCTCGGTCTCGCGCCACGTGCCACCGGGAGCGCGATCCGCGACGATCGCGCGCACGATATCGTGCCCGTCGCACACTAAATCCGCTTCGATCGTCACCCGATCACCGGCGACGCGCTTGACGGGATAGCGACCACCATCGACCGCGGGCCGCACGGCCAGAACTACGACGCGCTCGGACACGAAATACTCGAATGCGAGGTGTGTGCCCGAAAGGGCATGCCTGACACTCGCGCGTATCGGGTGGACCGCGCGGTTACGTCACACGTGCGCCCTCACGCCGCAGCTTTGGATAGCTGTGGATCGCGTCCGAACGTGCGTTTCGCGCGCTCGAACGCATCCTTCGACACGATCAGGTAGCCATCGAACGCGTTGTCGAGATCTGCGATCAAGTACAGAATGTGTGCGACCGCTCCCGCGAGTGAGCCGCTCATCACGACGTGGACCCAGAACGGGCGCACCGGCATGAGATAGATCGAGCCGATCACGATGAACGCTCCGAGATAGAGCAGGAACTTCATCATCAACGGGATCCGCGCGCGCGACGACGTCAGGCGGCTCGTCCGCATGTCCGTCAGGTCGTTGAAGCGTGAGAGCACCTCGCTATAGATCGTGTGCTGGCACTCGTTGAGCGGCTGGCAGGTATGGATCGCGGCCCACACGTCGTCGAGGTGATGACCGACCTGTTCGATCACGTCCTCCTGGCGGTGCGCCATCGCGTACCACTCTTTTTCGAGCACCTCGTCGACGTACACGTGCAACGCGTTCTGGATCTGATCGCGGGTTCGCGGCGGCAAGCCACTCGCCGTACGATGCAGATCGACGAGCGCCTTCGCCTCGCCTTCGACGAACGTGCGCGAGTCGTTGAACTGCCCCCACACCACGAACACGATGAACGCGAGCAGCACCGCGTAGATGCTGCCGACCGTCTGCAGGTAATTGCCGACGGCATCGCTCGCGTCTTTCAGGTCGTCGAACGAAACGATCAGCCGGAACAAACACAGCCCGGCGACGCCGATCAGCGAGAAGAATGCGACGAGCGGAATCAACCGCACCGTCGCCTTGACCCAGTTTGGTATCACTCCGGCAGCGAGTCTACACCGGCACCGAGCGTCGTCGAGTTACCCGCGATCGTGAGCGTGCCACCGACGCTCGACGCGTTGAACGAGACGTGTACCTGTTTGCCCCCGGACAACGTGATGTCCGCGGACGTCGCGTCGGTCATCGTCGCCGACGTCAATGCGCTGTCGATCGAGATCACGTGCAGCCACGCGTGCGTGCCACCGCTGACGGTCTCGTCGAGGCGGTAGCCGTTGTGGAAGTCGCTGTCGGCATCGTACGAGTAGACCGACGACGTCGCGGCCGCTTCCGTCAAGCGTTGGATCTTCAGCGTGTGACCCGATGCCGTCACCGTGGCCGTCGTGCCGTTGATCGAAGGCATCGCGGGGAACGCGAGGCTCCACGACTGGCTGCCCGTCGACGTCGCGCGATCGAACACCACGATCGTATCCGGCTCGAGATAGATGATCTCGCGCTGGAGCTGGCTGACCGCGCTGCCGTACATCGGCGCGAGATCCGCGGCGACATGGAGATAGCCATCGCCCTTGTGGAGCGCGAGCATCGTCGTCGACGCGTCGAGCTTTTGCTCCACGCCGGTGTTGCCGCTCTTCAAGATCCGCAGCGTGCCGTGATCATCCACCGCTTGCGGCAGACCGCTCTGCGAATCGATGACCGGGTCGTACGCGAGCCAGCCATCCTTGTAGATCATCAGCGCGCCCTGATCTTGGTGCGCGTGCGATTGCGTGTACGGGCCCGCGTTCAAGTTGATCCAGGTGGCGTGCGTGTCCCAGCCCGAGCGCGCGAACACCTGACCGGTGCCCGAGCCGTAGTATGCGGTGCCGAGATCGAGCGTCGCCGGCGTGACCGGTTGGTTGATGAAGTCGTAGGCGTACATGAACGGCTGCGACATCTCCGGCACCGACGACGCGTTCAGCAGCGCCTGCGCCTTCGGAGCGATCGGATCGTCCGGGAACAGCGTGATCAGGCTCTCGAGATAGTGACGGTGATAGTCGAATAGGCTCGCGGTCGAGTCGCGCGATTGATCGCCGGTGGGCGCGATCCGATCGAGCGTGGGCACGATCTCGTGCATCATGAACAGCATCGACTGCCGCGTGTGCGCCGACTTTACGGCGAGGTTCTCGCCCGTCGACGCTTGCCAGATATCGTAGAGCTCCCACAGGCCCATCAGCGACACGCCGTAGCCCGTGCCTTCGCGCGAGCCACCACCGACGACGTTCGTATCGAAGTGCGGGTCCATCTCGCCCATCACCTTCGTGTCGTGGAACATCGTCAGCCACTGATCGACGCCGTCGTACTCGCCGTGGGCCGCCAAGCCGAGCAACATCGTGGCGCGTAGGAAGTTGTAGTAGTAATTGTTCTCGGGATCGTCGATCGCCCAACCGACCCACGGCACCTTCTTGCCGCCCCAGGTCGCGTCGTCCGGGTTCCAGACGTTGAACACGGCCTGTTGCGCGTACGCGAGCCACGCTTGGCGGCGGTCACTCGGAATCGCCGTGTAACACCAGTCGTACGTGATCGCGAGGTCGCCGATGTCATCACCGAGCGCGTAGTAATCGTCGTGCGAGACGGTGGGCGCGTCGCCGCCATCGATCATCTGTTGCTCGGACGTGACGAAGTCGTCGACCTGCTTCACCGCGAGCTGGCAGTACTTCGCGTCGCCGGTGAGTTGGCCGACGAGCGCGGCGTTCCACGCGTAGAAGCTGTAGATGTCCGGGCTCGAGACCTGGTGATCGACGATCTTCAGGAACTTCGTGTACGTCTGATCGTTCGAGCTGAACGCCGACATCATGTTCGGGTTGACCGTCAGCTTGATCCGCGGATGCTGATCGCTGTAGTTCGGCCCGTCATCTCCACCACCGCCACTGCACCCGGCGACCACTAAGAGAGCAACCACACGCTTCATAGATGACCGGTTTATACGTTCCCGAACGGGAAGTCACGTTCCTATTTCGCGAGCCATTACTCGGGCATGGAGTCGACCGTTTGCGACAACGTCGTCGCAGTGCCGTCCCACGTGATCGTTGCCCCAGGCGCGTCGTGGTTGAACGCCACGGTCGCGGTGTGGCCGTTCGCCAAGTGCACGGTGACGGTCGAGTCATTCGCTGCACTTGCCGACGTCACCGCACCGTCGACGCTCATCACGTGGAGGTAGCGGTTGTCGCCGCCCGCGATCGTCTCGTCGAGCCGGTACCCGCTCGAGAAGTCGCTGTCCGCATTCATGTTGTGAATGCTTGCGGTTGCCGACGGTGCGAACCGTTGCACGTGCAACTGATGGCCGGCGTTCGCGAACGTCGCCGTTGCGCCGCTGATCGCCGGGCTGACCGGCGAAGCGAGCTGCCAGGTTTGTTGGGTACCAGCCGCGGTCGCCACGCGGTCGTAAACGATCACGGTATCCGGGAAGAAATAGACGATCTCGCGTTGATCCTTCGAGACCGCGCTCTTGCCGTTGTACGCCGGCAGAACGTCCGAGGCGGCGTAGACCCAATCGTTCGTCTTGTGAAGCGCGACGAGCTTCGAGATCGTGTTCGCGACCTGCGTCACCGGCGTGCCACCTTGATCGATGCGTACGAGCGAGTGTGCCGTCGTCGCTTGCGGGAGGCCCGAGTGCGAATCGATCACCGCGTCGTACGCGAGCCAGCCGTCCTTGTAGAACATGATCGAGCCCTGATCCTGATGCGCGTGCGATTGCGTGTACGGGCCGGCGATCAGGTTGACCCACGTCGCGTGCGTGTCCCATCCCGAGCGCGTGTAGAGCTCGCCGATGCCGGTCGCGTAGTACGTGGTGTCCAGGCCATCCATCGTCGTCGCGGACACGTTCGCGTTCGCGTACAGGAAATCGTCGACGGCCATGAACGCCGAGCCCATCTTCGGAATGCTCGAGGCCGCGAGCATCGCCTGCGCGTGCGGTGCGAGCGAATCGTTCGGATAGAACGAGATGAGCTCTTGGAGATACTGGCGGTGATAGTCGAAGAACGACGCCGTCGAATCGCGCGACTGATCACCGGTCGGTGCGATCTTGTCGACGGTCGGCACGACTTGATGCATGAACGACAGCATCGACATCCGCGAGTGCGGCGTCTTGTTGAACAAGTGCTCGCCGGTCGTCGCGTTCCAGAAGTCGTAGAGCTGGAACAAGTTCTTCATCGCGACGCCGTAGCCGGTGCCTTCACGCGAGCCACCGCCGACGAGATCCGCGTCGAACGTCGGCACGAGCTGACTCATGATCTTGTCGTCGTGGAACGTCGCGAGGGCGGTGTCCGCGTTCGAATCTTCGCCGTTGGCGGCGAGGCCGAGCAGCATCGTCGCGCGCAGGAAGTCGTAGTAGTAGTTGTCCGACGGATCGTCGGTCGCCCACCCACTCCACGGTTGCGCGTGGCCGCCCCACACGGCGGTGGTCGGATGCCAGATGTTGTAGACGGTCTGATCGGCGTACGCGAGCCAGCGCGATTTTTGCGACGCGCTCAGGCTGTCGAAGCACCAGTCGTACGTCAGCATGACGTCGCCGATCTCGTCGCCCGAGAAGTAGTAGCTATCCTCAGCCGCGTGCGGGACCGAGCCCGCCGCGATCTTTGCTTCGGCGGCGGTCACCGCGGCTTCGACAACCGCCACGGCCTTACCGCAGTATTTCGGATCGCCCGTGAGCTGACCGAGGAGCGCAGCGTGCCACGCGGACAGACCGAGATCGTTGCCGCCGATCCAACTGTCGACCACGGTCTGGAAGCGCACGGCCGCGGGCGTCTGCGCGTCGAGGGACGCTTTCAGATCCGCGCGGCGCGTGCCGAGATAGATACGAGGGTGAGCCACCGGATACGTCGGAGTCGACGAATCACTGCCGTACGAATCGGATCCACCTTGCGAGTTGGAACCGGAATCGTCGTCGCCACCACCCGTGCTCGGGTTCGAGTTATCAGGATTGCTCGCACAGCCGAGAAGGCCGCCGAACGCGATCGTTAGAAGTGCGAAACGGAGCATCGACGCACGGTTTAAGTTCTGCGTGCGTTCTCGTCTCTGTATTAATTATCCGACACGACGGCACATTTTGGTGATGCGCATTTTGCCGAGTGCGGATTCTCGACGGAGAAATTTACTTTTTTCGATCTCACGTTCCGACGATTACAAATCGATCGCGAAAGTGACGTGAAAAAAAATGCATCTAGGATTTTTCGCGAGCCGTCGCCTTCGGTAATTCAGCGTCGGGAGAAATATTTCCGACGACTTTTTTAGGAGCGACCCTCGCATTGATCACCGTCAGAGAGAGAACAATTCCGAGCACGGCCATGATCACCATCGCGATCGGCCAGCCGTACCAGTTGCTGATATCGGCGGCTTCGGGGTTCGGAACCATCTTGCCGTCGACGAGGATCTTCGTCTCGGGAAGGATGTGGCCGTAGACGAACGCTTGCAGTGCGGTGCCGAAGTAGACAAAGCCGTCGATCAGGCCCGTCGCGGTGCCCGCGTTGCGACGGCCGCCGAAGTCTTGGCTCGCGACGCCGGACAACATGCCGTGCACGCCGATCACGCTCATCGCCATCGACGCGATGATCCAGCTGACGAGCACCGGATACGCGAGCGCGGGGATGATCGCGATCGAGCTGATCAACAGGATGCCGAACAACAACACCGCGACCGGTGGACGGCGCGAGTTGAACAAGTGATCCGACAGCACGCCCGCGAACACGCCGCCGAGGATGCCGGCGACGCACGAGACCATGCCCCAGTGATCGACGACGAAGCCGTGATGCAGGCCGACGCCGCCGGCGAACGTGCGGAACCACTTCAGGATGCCTTGGCGTAGGAAGCCCGAGCATCCGGAGATCAACGCGATCGTGAGGATGATCCGCGACGACAAGAGGCGCTTGATCACGGCCCACGCGCGTTCCGGCGGGCCATCGTCGCCGCTCGAAGCATCGGCGACATCGAAGTCTCCGAGGCCCGCTTGCTTCGGCGTATCGCGCACGAACACCGCGGATGCCACGAACGACAGCGTGATCAGGATCGCGGGACCGATGAACAACACCGGCAACGATCCGGTCTGATCGCGCGTGCGGGTCTCGCCGCTGCCGAACAACTCGACGAGCTTCGGGGCCCAGTCGTACGCGAGGTAGAGCCCGAGCGAGATCAAGATGCCGAAGATGCCGCCGAACGTGCCGCGCTCGCGCAGGTGAAACCACGATGCGTTGACCTTCACGATCGACACCGCGCCGAACGATTGGAAGTACATGTTGATCGCGTTCAACACGAGCAACGTCGACACCGCGGGGACGCTGTGGCTCGACCACATCATCACGCCGATGATCCCGTTCGCGATGGCAGCGCCCGCGGCAGCGAGCAACATGGTGAACCTACCGCCGTACTTGTCGCACAACGGGCCGTTGACCAAGAACGCGAACCCGTACGTGATCGCGCCGATGGCGTCGATGTCGCCGAACTCTTTGCCTGTAATGAAGTTCTGGTCTTTGAGCGCGTTGAGGTTGTAACGCCCCATGTAGAGGAACGCGTACGTCAGGCCGAGCGGGACCCAGTTCAATAACCGCCGGTGTTTGAACTGCGCGGTGTGACCTAGATCGACTTTCGGGAGCCTCGAGACCACGATCGCGATCGCGACGATCAGTACTAAGATCGGGACGACTTCTTGAGTAAGCTTGTCCAAGGCGGATGCAGCTTACACGAGGGTTCGTCGCATTTCTGTTGCTCGCCGCATGTGGTGACGACACGAAGTTGGCCCTGCAGGTGGTCGCGCCACAGGGCTCGGGCGTGAAGACCGTGGAACTGTGGATTTCCGACGAGGATTGCAACGACTGCAAGGGTGGCATCGCCCCGCCCGCCGCCGACCAGCGCCCGATGGGCAGTGTCCACCTCGTCGCGGGAGCGACCGCGTTCACGGCCGCCGTCGATAGTGATGGCATCGCCACGTTCGGGATCGGCAAGGGCGATGGCGGCGACGTCACGATCAACAAGATCGCGGCGGTCGGCTACGACGCCAATAACACGCCGATCGCGCTCGTCGTCGACGATCAAGGCTTCGATCTCGCGAAGCAGCTCGGCGAGATCCGGCGCTACGAGCTCGTGCCGACCGACATCACGGCGAAGGTCCAGCCCGATGCGAGCGACGGCACGGTGTTGTGGCGCACGGATCCGAACGGCGTCGGCTGTTTGTGGGCGAACGGCGAGTTCTTCGTCCCGCCCGGTGATCCCGATTGCGATGGCTTCACCGGTGATCAGGAGTGCGACGAAGATTGGTACGACTTCAAAGGCGACCTCACCGATCAAGTGTGCGAGGGCGCGGACGCGACTCACGGTGGCGCATGCGTGATCGGCTACGAGGCGGGCTGTGCGGATGGCTCGACAGGCGGCGCTTGCGAGGGCGAAGTTTGCGTCGGTGAGGCGCTGTGTAACGACATGCAGTGCCGCGTCGATCCGGTCGCCTGTATCGGGACCCACGCGGATTCACTGCCGCGGATCGATTGCACGATCCCGCTCATGACCACGAGCACCGCGACGTTCATCGGTGTCTGTCCGGGTCAGGGGAACTCGTTCAACTTCGGTAACGGTGTCACGCACTGCAATGCGAGCTTCATCCAAACGCTGCAGTTTCCGCCGATGTTGCAATCGAAACTATCGTTCTCGGATGCCACCTATCCGGTCGGCGAGATCACGATCGCCAACACCGGTTCGAATCCGTGCTCGGTGACATTCGCGACGGCTCTCGCGACGAACGCGACGACGGATTCGCCGGTCCTCCAGCGCGGCGCCCTCGCACTCGAAAACGGCAACTCGCCGATTGCCGTGCTTCCGATCTTCGTCAAGTTCGTCAACACGACCGGCGACTGCAACAGCGGGCCGATCGCGCACATTCAATGCACGCCCGCGAATCTGCCGAACGACTCGATCACGAAGTGTCTCCAATAGACAAACACCGGCAGAGCTCTCCGCTCTGCCGGTTCACTTAGTTCTTGTCGCTGTTATCGGCGAACAACTGCTTCAGGCCATCGGCGCCGAGCACCAGCTTGACCTCGTCGATCTTCTCGGCGACGTCCTTCAGGGTCTCGAGCTCCTTCAGGCGCATGAGCACTGGGTTCTCCGCGATGACCTTTGCCGTCTGGGCCATGTTGCGCGTCGCGGCAGCGTCCTCGCGGCGCATGATCACGTTCGCAGCAGCAACCTTTTCGGCTTCGATCACCTTGTTGAGCAGTGTCTTCATCTCGCCCGGCAGGATGACGTCCTTGATACCGACGCGAACCAACCGCAGACCGATCATCTCGGCACGCGGGTGGACCTGAGTCTCCAGGTAACGCGTCATCGCATCACGACCTTCGAGCAGCTCGTCGAGCGTCACACCCGCGACGTATTCACGCGCCGCGAGCTGGACCGCGAGGTACAGCGCTTCCTTCACGTCGGCCACGGCGTGGACCGTCGTCGGCGTATCCGCCGGCGCGTACTCCGCCGTCAGGGTCAGACGCAACGTGACCTTGTCACGCGTCATCAGTTCCTGGCCTTCGATCTTCAGCTGCTGCACACGCGTATCGATGACGTTCACGCTGACGCGCGCGTTCGGGTGGTTCCAGAACACGTGACGGCCAGGCTCGAGCATGCGCTCGAACTTACCCTGCACGTACATCAGGCCCTTCTCGAACTGACGCACCGTCGCCTCGACGAGCTCGCCCGCCGGAACGATCGTACGCATCTCGTCGGTCATGTCCGGAGCCGTGCCGTTGACGTCGAACATGCGCACCGTGACGTTCGGGTCCACCGTCCACACGCGGTGGACACCTGGACGCAAGAACAGTCGCGGCTTCTCGTCGCGCAGGACGAGCGCGCGCTCGTTCGCACCGAGCTCGACCGTGCGGAACCAGCCCTGCGGCAACATCGCGAGGACTTCCGGCTGTGCCCAGAATGCGAGGTCATCGACCTTCCACATCGCGAGGCTCAGCTGCGGTCCCCAAAACGCGTAGTGACCCGGTGCGAGCACGCGCTCCGGCTTACCGTCGCGCAGGAGCACTGCACGCTGGTTGAGAGCGAGGTTCGCGACGAGCAGCTCGGCCTGCGGAATCAACTTCTGCAGGTCGTCGGTGAGTGGCGGCAGTGGCGTGGTCTCGTCGAACGCACGCACGCGAACGTTCGGATCGACCTTCCACAGACGATGGACACCGGCGTGCAAGAACAGGACGGGACGCTCGTCACGCTCGACGATGCCGTACTGACCATGCGCGAGCGCGACGGTCTCGTACCACTCGGCCGGCAACGCGTTCAGGACGGCGGTCTGCGCCGTGAACGCGAGCTTGTCCGTGTCGAAGCGGACGACTTCGTAGTTGCGCCACAGCGTGTAACGGCCAGGGCCAAGGGCGCGTACTGCCTGTCCATCGCGGACGAGAACGGCACGCTCGTTAAGCTTCAGAGTGATGTTCTGCATTGGAAAACCTCCCGTGGGAGTTGGAAAACAAAAGGCGGTCGCCGAACGAGTAGCGCCACCGCGCCATGGCACACGCCTCGGAGGGTCATGTGTGCGGCTGCGCGGGGACGCCGGATCGTGGAGTCGCTCGCGAGCACGACCGGCACGGCCCACGAACGGCCTAGGCGGCTCGTGGGAGATGACGATGTGATTCGTAAGCTTGTCGACGATGCGTGATAGCGGAGCTATCGGGCGCTACCCGTCGACGACCAGCTCAGGTTTTTTATCGACTTACGGGGTCGATTGGGATGTTGGGATGAGCAAGCCCAATGCGCAACCGTTGCGCATCCGCGCCATAAAACAGTGGCGCAGGAAGGAGTCGAACCTTCTTATCCGGTTCCCGCCGAAAACCCTCACTCCCCGAAACGTCGCTGCACGAACACGAACCACGAACAGCGTCGAAGTTGCTGCGCGTTAGAGCGTCGCGACGTCGGTTGGCGCTAGAAGCTGTGGAGCTCGAATCGCCGACAGGAGCGACGTATCTAAAGGAATCCGATCGGCGATGCAAACACAAACTTATAAGAGGCCGAACAGCTTCGCGAAATAGTCGATCGTGATGATCGATCCGAACGCGAGCACGACGTAGCGGAGAGCCTTCGCGCTGATCTTCGAGGCGATGCGGCCTCCGATCACGCCACCGATCAACGACGCGCACGCCATCGTCAGCGTGATCACCGGATCGAGCGGCGCGATCACGAGGAACACGATCGCCGCGGTGACGTTGACCACGAGCGAGATCAATTGTTTGAGCGCGTTCAAGCGCGTGAGCGATTCGGCGATCACGACCGCGAGTGCGGCCAAGATAATCACGCCGAGGCCCGCGCCGAAGTAGCCACCGTAGATCGCGGCGACGCCGGTGATGATCGGAGCGAACGATTCGGAAGCGACGTGATGGAGCCGCCGCTTGATCTGATCTTGAAACCCGAGCAGCAGGATCGCGGCGAGCAACAAGAACGGGACGACGAACGTGAAGATCGACGGATCGGTGTGGAGCAGCAGCAGCGCGCCGATCGCACCACCGATCGCGGACGCCGGCAGGAGCTTGACGATCCGCACGCGCTGGCCGGTCAGTTCGGCGCGTTGTGCATACGTGGCCCCGAGATAGCCCGGACACATCGCGACGGTGTTCGTGGCACTCGCGAGTACCGGCGGAACACCACATGCGACCAACGATGGAAACGTGATCAGCGAGCCACCGCCGGCGATCGCGTTGACCGCACCTCCGGCCGCCGCGGCGAGGCCGACCAGCGCGAGGTGCTGCGTATCCACGCGCCGAGCTTAGCGCGTCGACGCGATCACGTCGACGAGCGTGGGCGGCGCGTGCGGACCCACGCTGATCGCCTGACCCAGATCCGGGCGCGAGTGACGCGGCAGCGGATCGATCGGGACGCTCCTTCCGAACCTGGCGGAGACCTGCGCCGCTTGGATGATCCGGATATCGGCGAGACCTTCCCAACCACCGGGCTCGGGCGTGATGTCGTCGGCGATGCAGCGCGCGAAGTACTCGACCTCGGCCGCGATCTGATCGCGCTCCGAGAACGTGCGCGTCCGCGTCCCGTTCTTGCCTTCGACGTAGAGCGACTGCGACTTCGTGTAGTCGTACGAGTTCGTCAGCGTCAACAGGCCGTCGGTCCCGATCAGCTCGTAGTACGTCCGATCGTGCGCGCCGAAGCTGCACGTGAACTGCGCCACGCGATCGTTCGGGAACCGCAGCGTGACACTCGTGGCTTCGTCGACGGACTTGAAGCGCGAGTCCTTCGACGCGAACCGCATCGCCATTACCTCGGTCGGCTCCGCACGGAACAGATAGCGCGCGGCGTTGATGCAGTAGATCCCGATGTCGTAGATCGGCCCGGCACCACGCCGCGCTTGCACGCGAACGTTGCCCTCGCGCACCTGCTGGCTGAACGTCGAGCTGAACATCCGCGGCTCGCCGATTTCGCCGCCACGCGCGATCTCGATCGCGACGAGGTTGGCGGACTCGAAGTGCAGCCGATACGCGATCATCAACTTGACGTTTTTCTGCTCGCACGCGCGGATCATCTGCAGACACTCCGCATCCGTCGGCGCCATCGGCTTTTCGCACAACACGTGAACACCGTGCCGCGCGGCAAGAATTGCGGTCTGCGCGTGCAGATCGTTCGGCACCGCGATGTACGCCGCATCGACCTTGCCGCTCGCGAACAACGTATCGATCTGATCGTAGGTCGCGAGCGAGCGTACCCCGTAGCGTTCGCCGAGCTCGTGCAACTTGTGCTGCGAGCCCGAAACCAACGCGGCGAGCTCGACATCGTCGAGTTGCTCGATCGCTGGAAGGATCGCAGCCTGCGCGAAATATCCCTGACCGATCACCGCGATTCGGAGCTTCGTGGGGCGCGTCATGCGGGATTTCAGTGCAAGGCACGCGCCTTGCTCAACCGTGACGCATGAAGACGTGCGAGGCGTGCCACAACGAATACGACAAATGTTTCGACATCCAGATCGGAGGCACGACCCACACGTTCGACTCGTTCGCGTGTGCGATCCACGTGCTCGCGCCGCGCTGCTCGAAGTGCAAGGTGCCGATCATCGGTCACGGCGTCGAGGGTCGTGGCAATTACTATTGTTGTGCGCACTGTGCCCGTATGGACGGCCTCTCGGACGTGGCCGATCACGGCACGGATGCCCCGACTGCGCTTTAACGCACAGCCGCGCCGAAACGCTCGACGAGCACTGCCTTGAACGGATTCGGAGCCACGAGGTAGGTCAGCTCGAGCGGCGATGCGATCAGGGCGTCGATCCCCGCTTGCGTGACGCCGGTTCCTGACAGATTGACGCTTCGCAACTTCATCGCGTGCGGCGACGACGCGAGCGCGAACGCGACCGCATCGCCAACGTTTCGACAGCCGCCGAGATAGAGCCCATCGAACGCACGCGCTTCGATCAACCGCGTCACGCCATCGTTCGTGATCGCGTTGCCGTTTAACGCGAGGTCGTTCAGCTTCGGTAAGAGATACGGATTCGCGAGCGCGAACAGGCTGTGATCGGTGAGGTGATTGTGCGAAACGGCGAGTCACTCGAGCTCCGGCAGCGGCGACTGCATGATCGCGAGCATGCCTTCGTCACCGATCCGATTCGGCGTGTTCGATCCGCTCGACAGGTCGACACGCTGGATCCCGCGAAGCTTGCCGATCGCGTAGCCCGCGGCCGCTTGGAGACTGCAATTCGCAGCCGTGATCTCGCGCAGCGACGCCATCCGCGGAGATCCGGCAAGCACGGTGATGCCATCGTCGAAGTCGGCATACGAATCTCCGAATAGGCCCAGATCCTCGAGCGCGAGCGTGGGATTCGTGGTGATCGCCTGCGCGCTCGCGAGGTGGATGTCGTAGTCGCCGATCCACAACCGGCGCAGCGCGGGCAGCTTGGCCGCGAGCAGCTCGCGAATCGCCGGCTCGCCCCAACTCTCGAACGCGAGATCGAGTGACGTGATCCGCGCGGTCCGCGAATCGCGTGTGAACACCGGGCTCGCCGAGTCCGCGGTCATGTCGCAATCCTCGTCGAAGCGGAGCTTGACGTTGCGAATCGGTGCGTGATCGAGCGCGATCAACGCGCGATCGTCATCGGCCGAGATCCAGATCTCCGCGCTGACCGGCACGCCGCGCTGGAGCACGATCTCGTGGACGTTTTCGCCGAGCTCGGTCTCCCAGCGGTCTTTCGCGGCTTCCAGGATGTCCGGATCGAGCGAGCCGGCCATCGCCATGCCACGCGGATCGCCGTCGAGCTGCAGCGCGTCCGCGAGGACGGTGCGCGCACCTTCATCCTCCGGATCGACGGCCACCGCGTAGAACAGCTCTTCGCGCATGCTACATCCTTACACCGTGACGCCGGCGCTGGACCACCTGCTGTCGTGCCTCGATGCGTTCGACCGCGCATCGTGGATCGCGGGCACGTGCGCGCCGCCGACGGCGGATCTCGCCGGCGCGAAAGATCCGGCGGCGTTCGGCGATGGCACGCAGACGCGGATCGATCCGCGCGTGCGCAATGGCCTGCGCTTGCGTACGCCGATCGCGACGGTGCCGGATCTCGCGGCGATCTGCATGCAGATCGAAGATGCGTTCGGACTCGATCGGCATGTCGTGGCCACGCTTCACGACGTGCTCGTGTATCCGGTCGGTGGCTTCTTCGCGCGCCACAAGGACACGCCGCGCGATCTCGATCAGCTCGGCACGTTGATCGTCGAGCTCCCGACCACCTATGTCGGAGGTGCGTTCGTGCTGCACGATGGCGATCAGCGCGTCGCGTTCGATTGGAGCACGCCGGCGGCGAATGCTCGATGGCTCGCGTTTTACGGCGATGTCGATCACGAGGTCGAACGCGTGATCGAAGGTCAGCGGAATTGCATCACGTATCGGCTGACGCTCGGCGCCGAGCGCAGTGATCCGGTGCGCCGTGCCGGGCTCGATGCGATCGCGGATGCGTTCGTGACGGTCCTGCACGATCCACCCACGCTCGCGCTCGAGCGCCCGATCTACATCCCGTGTCGTCGTCTGATCGTGGACACGCGTGAAGACCGGCCGCTCGATCTCGACGTGCTGCGCGGCGAGGATCGCGCGATTGCTCGCCTGTTGGAGAGCTTCGGGATCGCGGTCGGCGTCCACGAGATCGTGATGGTGCCCGAGGACGATCACGGCTCGACGTTCCCGACCGTGCACGCGGACTTTCTCGACGAGACGAAGAAGCTCGTGAAGCGTCTGCCACCCTCGTTGTTCGAGGAACAGCGCGACCTGCTCACGATGGGCGACGAACCGTGGGGTGAGGATCTCGAAGGTGGCGAGTCCGTCCACAACCTACGCGACTACGTGAGCGAGCAGCACCTCGGGTACGCGGCGTGGCTCGTGCGAAAGCAGGCCCGCGCGACGCACATCACGACTGCGCAGTACGGCGCGAACGGCTACTTCGGCAACTCGAACTGGGACGCGCACGTCTATCGCGGCACGATGCTGGAGATCGAGCTCGTGGGTTACGGATTTTCGCAACGCCAGGTGAAGCCCGAAGACATCCCGGCGCTCGCCGCGCTGCAGTCCGAGCTGACGGCGGCGGAGCTCGCGGCCACGCTCGCACCCGAGGGTTCGATCATCATCGAGCGTGACGGTGTGGTCGTCGGCGGTGCGGGGTTCGCGCGTTCGCATCCGAACTTCTACGCATCGCCGGTGATCGCACGCGAGATTCCGATCGCGGCCACGCTGTTGACGAGCATCGGATCGAATTCGTGGAGCTGGCAGCCGCATCGGCTCGACGTCGAAGCGGGCGAGGACGTGATCGCCGACGTGCTGACGATGTTCGGCTATCGCCACGTCCTCGATCTCGTGCGGGTGACGCGCGCGCCGGAGCACGTCGAGCTACCGAGGCTGCCGTGGCGCTATGTACCGATTCGCGAGATCGATGCCGAGCAACTGCGCCAGGTCCGCAACGAGACGTTCGTCAACATCGACAACACGCTGCCGGTCTATCTCGATCAAGCGCAACGGATGCGCGATACCGCGTGGATTCCGGGCTCGGGCGTGTGGTTCGATCGCGATCGGATCGTCGCGTTCGTGATCGCGCGGCAGACCGGCGACAGCATCGAGATTTCTCAGCTCGGGATTCGCGTCGACTATCGTCACACCGGCCTCGCGCGCGTGCTGATCGCGCGTGTCCTCGATGCCGCGGTCGGGACCGTCGATCGAATCGTGGCCACGATCGCGGCGACGAACCTCCGGGCGCGGCACGTGTTCGAGGCAGCCGGCTTCGTCGTGACGTCGCTGCGTCACGTCTACGAGCTAACGCCGGCGAATCCGGGATAGGTGCTCGGGCGTGATGCCGAGATAGCTCGCGACCTGCCGCAACGCGATCTGATCCTCGATCGCGGCAAACCGTTTGTGAAACGCCGCGTAACGCTGTTCGGCCGTGAACGCCAAGAGCTCGAGCTCGCGCTGCGCCTTCGCGAGATAGAGTTGCTCGGTCACGCGTGCGAGCCATCGCGTCCACACCGGATCGCGCGCCGCCGCGGCCTGCACGGTCGCCCACGGGATCACGGCGAGCCGGCAATCGGTCTCGGCGATCGTCGACGCGAGCGCGGGCTTTCCGGACAGCAGATCCGAGAGCGAGCCGACGCCATCACCGGGCCCACCGAAGTTGCGCGTGGCCTCGCGCCCATCTTCGAGCGGAAAGTATTCGCGCACCACGCCCTCGAGCACGAACCCGGCCTCGTGCGCGATATCGCCCGCCGCGAGAAACCACTGCCCTTTCGCGAGCACCCGTAGCTTCGGCTGGATCCCGGCGAGCGCCGGATCGTCGATCGGCGCGAACCGCCGGATCGCAGCCCGAAACGTCGCGAGATCCGACGCATCCACGTGCTTGATATACATCAAGGTGACGAGCCGCGACACACGCGAGTGTGAGGCATGCCCACCCTGTTCGTCGTCGGACGCATCCTGTTCGCTGGCATCTTCCTACTCGCGGCGCCCCGCCACTTCACCGCCGAAGCGGCGCAGCATGCCGCGGATCTCGGCGTCCCGCTCGCAAGGCTCGCCGTCCCGTTATCGGGGCTGCTCGCGATCGCGGGCGGTCTCTCCGTCGCGTTCGGCTATCGCGTGCCGTGGGGCGCGATCGCGTTGATCGCGTTCCTCGTCCCGGTCACCGTGATGATGCACGCGTTCTGGAGAACGGGCGATCCGATCCAACGCGCTCACTTCGTCAAGAACGTGGCGCTGATCGGTGGCTGCCTTATTTTGGCATCTGGACGTGCGTGAATTTGTCGATGCCGATCGTGCTGCCATCCGCGAGCGTGAGCTGGACATCGATGTCGACGCCATGCTCGAGCAACTCCGGCTCGTAATTCTTGTTGCAGCCGAGCTCGCCGATGTCGAACCGATGCGCATTGTCGAGCGGGAGATCGAGCTCGACCCACGGCGCCTTGTCATCGCGCCGCAGCTTCACGTGCGCGCGCATCGCGGAGGGCACGTCGACC
Organism: Kofleriaceae bacterium; assembly: GCA_047600425.1. Lineage (GTDB taxonomy): Bacteria > Myxococcota_A > Polyangia > Haliangiales > Haliangiaceae > JABFXX01. The sequence continues at coordinate 3,199,031 of JASGLC010000001.1, forward strand.
GTCACGCGCAGCGCGTTGTAGATCTCGCTCGAGCCGCGATGCCGGATCTGCTTGTCGAATCGCGAGAGCTCCGCATGCGCGACCTTCGGCACCGCGGCGGGCTTGGCGACGACCTCGAATTCGGTGCCGAGGATCTTCAGCGTGCCCGGCGCTTTCGCTTCGACGTCGATCACGGCGAGCGCGAACAGGCCGGCCTTCATCGTGGCTTCGACCTTCGCGGTGACCGGCTTTCCGTCGAGCGTTGCCGTCACGGTGAAGTTCTTCAGATCGGACTTCATGTCCCACCACACGAGGTGCGAATGCAACGGAACCTCTGCACCGGGATTCGACCAGCCTCTTGTCGGATCGGTGCACGCCGAAATCGCACCGGCGGTCGGCTCGTATGCCGCGAGCGCGAGGACAACGATCGCCGCCTTCATTTCGGCATCTGCACGTGCGAGAAGTTTTCGATCCCGAGCGTGCTGCCATCGGCGAGCGTGAGCTGGACCTCGATGTCGACGCCCGCTCCGAGCAGATCCGGCGAGTAGTTGTTGTAGCAACCGAGCTGCCCGAGCATGAAGGTATGGCTGTCGTCGAGCGGAACATCGAGCTCGGTCCACGTGCCCTTCGCATCGCGGCGCAGCTTCACGTGAGCGCGCATCGCCGACGGAACATCGACCTTCACGGCAAGGGCGTCGTAGGTCTCTTTGACGGTCGAATGCGGGATGTTCTTCGCGACGTGCGAGATCGTGGCCTTCGCCGATTTCGGTGCGGCGGCGAGCTTCGCGACGACGCGATAGCCGGTCGTATCGCCACGCTCGGTCTCGATCGACAGCGAGCCCGTGGTCTTCGCATCGACATCGACGACCGCGAGCGAGAACGGCCCGGCCTTCATCGTCGACGACACCTTCGCCGTGATCGGCTTGCCACCGAGCGTGGCCTTGACCTTTAGACCTTTCAGGTCATCATTCGCGGCCCAGTAGACGACGTGTCCGTTCTGCGGAATGTCGGCACCGGCGTTCGCCCAGCCCGAGCTCGGATAGCATGCGGCAATGGCATGCGCGGCAGGCTCGTACGCGGCGAGCACGAGAACACAAGCAGCCCATTTCATCTGGATATTCTAGCCATGGATCCCCTCGCACGCCTGTTGGAGACGCTCGACGCGATGTCCGGACCCGCATGGGTCACCGGCACCGCAGAAATCGCGACGCCGATCACGATCGACGGAACAAACATCGCGAGCCCCACGTTCGCGGCGTGGTTGCGTGCACGGAGCGAGCTCGCGCCGTTCGGCGATGACGAAGGGACAAGGCTCGACGAGAACGTGCGCTCCACACTGCGCCTCCAATCGCGTGGGGCCACCGACGTGCGCGGCATCGATCTGGCGCGAATCTGCGACGAGATCGCGACCGCGTTCTCGACGGAGCGCGAGGTCACAGCGAAGCTTCACGACGTGTTGCTTTATCCGGTCGGCGGCAAGTTCGATCGCCACAAGGACACGCCCGCCGGCGAGACTCAGCTGGGATCGTTGATCATCAATATCCCGCATCACCACGAGGGTGGATGGCTGCGCGTCGACGACGGCGACGAGGAGGCCTTGATCGATTGGTCCGGCGCACCACCAAACGCGTTGCGGTGGGTCGCGATCTACGGCGACGTCAATCACGAGATCAGCGAAGTGCTAAGCGGCGAGCGAATCACGATCGTGTACTCGCTCTCACTCGGCGCACCGCGCACGGATCAAAAGCGTAAGGCACTCGTCGACGAGATGACCGATGCGATGATCCACGTCGTCGAAGACGAATGGGCGACGCGTGACTTCATCCTGCCGTGTCGTCACCTGATCATCACGCCGCGCGGCGACGTCGCGTATCCGCTTCCGATCGACGTGTTGCGCGGCGACGATCGGATCATCGCCGACGCGTTCGCGCGCTGCGGTGCGAACGTCAGCGTCGTCGAGATCCTCACGTTCGGGGCCGAGCACGTGGCCGAGGATGCCCCGCCGGTCCCCTCGATCCAAAAGGTGCCGCAGCTCGCGACGCATACGCTCGACGTGATCAAGGCGATGCCCGCGTCGATGTTCGACCATCGCGCGCTCGCTGGGCGTAGCGAGGGAGACGGCGATACGTTCGGTTGGTACGAGGACGGCGATCCGCTCGACGTCGGCGTGATCGAGCCGTACGTCACCTGGCATCGTGCCGAGCACGAGCTCGTGATCCGTCAGAAGGCGCGCGCCCTGCTCGCGTTCGATGGCATGTGGTCCGCCACCGGCTACTTCGGTAACGAGTACAGCCACACGCACGTCTACCGGATCGCCGGCATTCGCGTGCAATTCACTTCGGAGCGATGAGCCGGCGCTTGCCGTCGGCGGCGAGCGTCACGTCGGGCGCGTCGAGCTGATCGCGATCCCACAGCTTGCACGTGACCTGCTTGTGCTGCTGGTCGAGTGCCTCGCAGTAGTTCGTGAACTCGCAGCGCCGGATCTCGCCGCCGCGACCGGTGCGGATCTTGTCGAACCAGTCCGGATCCGCGAGCGTCTGCCGCGCGGATGCGACGAAGTCCGCTTCGTCGCGTTCGAGGATCTGCTCCGCTTGTCCGAACTCGCAGATTCCACCGGCGGTGACGATCGGCGTGCCGAATCCGGCCTCGCGCACGGCCGAGCGAATCGTCGCCGCGAGTGGCACGTTGCGCGAGAACGGCCCGCGCGCGTCCGAGTAGATCGTGGGCATGCACTCGTAGCCGGATTCGCCGGTGTACGGATACGCCGCCCAACCGACCTTCGGCTGTTTCGCATCTTCGAACTTGCCGCCCTTACTGATCGACAAGAAGTCGAGCCCGGCGCGCGCGAGCTCGGTCCCGAACCACGCGGCGTCCGCGATGTGCGAGCCCTCGGCGATCACGTCGTCACCGAGATAGCGGCACCCGACGACGCCCCGCCCGGCGACCCGCTCGCGTACCGCAGCCACGACCTCGAGCGGCAACTTGACCCGATTCTCGCGCGGGCCACCGTAACCATCCGGCCGCGTGTTCAGCGCCGAGAGGAACGACGCCATCGTGTACGCGTGTGCGAAGTGGAGCTCGACCCCGTCGAAGCCCGCTTCGATCGCGCGCCCGGCGGCATCCGCGAACAACTTCGGCAGCACGCGCGGCAGCTCCGCGATGTGCGGCACGTGCATGTCCGTCACGCGCTCGCGAAACCCACGCTGGAGATCGTCGAGCTCGCGCGGCGACAGCACCTTCGTCAATTCCTCGTCGGAAAGTGCCGCGATCCGCGCGCGCAGGTCGTCATCGCCGGCATCGTTGCCGAGCGCGGCGCGATGCGCGTCCGTGAGTTCCAAGAATCGCGCGAAGTACTTGTCGCGTTGCGGCCGGCGACGAATCGACAGGAAGTCGATCAGCTGGATGAACAACAGCGATTGGCCCCCGCTCGCCTCTTTGACCGCTGCCGTGAGCTTCTGGAGCCCCTCGACGAACCGGTCGTGGCCGATTCGCAACAATGGCCCACTCGCGACATCGCGAATGCCCGTCGCCTCGACGACGATCACGCCGGGCTTGCCCTCGGCGAACCGCGCGTACCAGTCGATCACGTCCTTCGTGACGAACCCGTCGTCGGTCGCGCGCCACGGCACCATCGCGGGTACCCAGGTCCGCGTCCGCGCCAACCGCGGGCCGATGCGAAGCGGTTGAAACAATCGAGCCTCGCTCGCCTGCTCCGCCGTGGGCCAATGCGCGAGAGGGAGCTCGTACTTCTTCCGCTCGGCCGGTTGCCACATCGCGGCCAAGTCGTACCATGGCGCCTATGGTGAATGTCGGCGATCAGCTGCCGGACTCGACGCTCCAGAGCGACAGTGGCCCGGCGAAAATCCGCGACCACGTCGGCAAGACGCTCGTCATCTACTTCTATCCGAAAGATGAAACGCCGGGCTGTACGAAGGAAGCGTGCGCGTTTCGCGATTCGTACGCGGACTTCGTCGATGCCGGCGCCGAGGTGATCGGCATCTCGCGGGACGACGCCAGCTCGCACGAAGGCTTCAAGTCGCATCACAAGCTCCCGTTCACGCTGCTCTCGGATCCGGACGGCAAGGTCGCCGCAGCGTGGGGCGTGAAGAAGACGCTCGGCCTCCTCCCCGGTCGCGTCACGTTCGTGTTCGACAAGGCCGGTGTGTGCAAGTCGCGATTCGAGTCGCAGATCCGCGTCGGCAAGCACGTGGACGACGCGCTCGCGCTCGTCAAGAAGCTCGCCGCGTAGTCACTCCACGGTCGCGACGTAGCGAAAGAAAAACGACAGCGCGTTTGTATCGTGATCGCCGAACACCGCGTTCGGAATCGCGTCGAGGAGGCGGGCCTTGCCCGTCTCGCTGAACTTGTTGCCGGACAGATCCACGCGCTCGAGATGCGCGAGCTTGGCCTTGTACGTCGTGATCGCGGCGATGTCTTTGTCGTCGAACATGCCGCACGACAACTGCAGCGTGCGCAGCTGACCCAGGAGCGCGCTCTCGAACACCGGTTCGATCATCCGCGCGGACATCGCCGAGCTGACGATCGCGAGATGTTGCAGCTTCGGATACGAACCTTCGAGCAAGCGCGTGAAGCCGGGCGGTTTGATCTCGGGCGTCACGGGGTTCCCCCACGCGATCATCCGCTCGAGATCCTCGGCGGAAAACGTCGAGGGATAGCGCAGAGCGTCTTCATCCTCTTCGTTCCACTCTTCCGGATCGTAGACCTCGTCGACGCACGCCGACACGCTGCCACCGGTTCCGATCTCGAGCCGCTCCAGCTGCGGGCAGTCGAGCTTCGCGAGCGCTTGCAGATCGTTGTCCGTCGCCACCGCGAATCGCACGGCCAGCGAGCGCAGCTCCGGCAACGCGAGCACGCCCGGCGCTGCCGGGGCGAATCCCACGAGCTCGAGCGAGGTGAGCTTCGGGAACGCTTCGCTGATCTCGCTATACGCCGGCATCCGCGTGTAGCCACCGGACGCGATCGCCGGCCACGGTCCGAACCCGACACGCGTGATGCGCGCCGCGATCAGGCTCGCGAGCGCGGCCAGCCCAGCCCATGGCTCGACGATGTGCGCTCGCGACGAATCCCAATCGCGCCACGTACGGAAGTGCTGAACGATCGGCGCGAACACGATCTCGTCGACGCGCGCGGCCGCCGGCAACGAGAGGAACGTCTTGACCGCGGTCAGCAGGTGGTCCCAGTTGTCGTCGCTCGCGATCTGCGCCCGCGCGATGAAGCCGTCCTTCCACGTCGCAGTCGTGCCGTACTGCTCGAGCGGCGGACACAGCTCGAACTTGATCTCGTCGAGAATCACGTTTGCCTCGGCCGTCATCCCGCGCGACTGCAAGGCGATCAGCTCGCCCCACGGATGCTGCTGCTGCTGCAGCCAATCCGCGAGTGGAACCACGCTCGCCGGGTCATCGGTCATCGCAGCGATGTGCTTCTTCAGCTCTGCCTCGTCCATCGTCATTCCCTCGTCGCCAACTGGCGAAACGTCAATTCGAGCCCCGACCGCTCGTTCGTGATCACCGCATTCGGAAGTGCCTCGCGCAAGCGTCGCACGCCGCCGGCGGTGAAGGTGTTACGCGAAAGATCCACGACCTCGACCTGCTTCAGCTGCGCGGCCGCGGCGACGAGTCCCGGGATGTCGTCGTCGTGCAGGTTGCAACTCGAGAGATCGAGCGTGGCCAGCTGGCGCAACAGCGGACTCTCGAACAACGGGACCAACGCCTGGTGATAGAGCGCCGAGCTCGCGAGCGAGAGATGCGCGAGCTTCGGCCACGCAGTCCCGACGAGCATCGCGATGCCGTCCGCACTGACCTCGCTCCCCGGCATGTCATCCCACGCGGACATCCGCTCGATCTCGTTCGCCGGAAACTGCTTCGGATATTGCGCGCGATAGTGCGCGGGATAGAGCGTGTCGATCGTCGCGTACGTGCTTCCGCCGGTCCCGACCTCCAATCGCTCGAGTGCGGGCAGCTTGCACTCGCCGATCGCATGGAGCTCGAGATCGGTCGCCCATGCGAGCTTCACCACGAGCGATCGCAGCTCCGAAAGCTCGAGCGGGTACATCCCCACCGGCGAAAATCCGACGAGCTCGAGCTCCGTCGCGCGCGGGAACGTGTGCGAGAGCTTGTTCCAGCCCGGAACCCGGACGTAACCCGCAGCCGCCGACGGTGGGCGGGGCCCGAACCCGAGCTTCGTCACGGTCGGGGGCACGATCGCCGCCAACTGGGCGAGGACCTCGTCGGTCCACGGATCGATCACGTGATCCGGCGAGTCTTCCCAGTGGTTCCAGACGTCGAACGTCGCGCGCACCGGACCGAACGTGATCTGGTCGACGCGCCCGCACACCGGCCACGCGAGCACGGTCCGCGCCGCGTCGACGATCTGCTCGGGCTCGCCACCGATCTGCACGCGATCGAATAAGCCGTGCTTCCACACCGCGCCGGTGATCGGTGCCGGAAGCTCGACCGGAAGCCCACGCAGCTTCATCGCGATCCGCTCGCCCCACGGATCGCCGTGTTGTTGTAGCCAATCCGCGAACACGAGCGCGCTCGCGTCGTCGATGACGTCGAGTGGGCTCACTCCACCGTCGCGACGTAGCGAAAGAAGAAGTCCGCGTTGTCGGTGTCGTCCGCTTTCGGTTTCGCGATCCGGACGTTCGGCAACGCCTTCAACTTCTTCACGAGCTTTTCCGAGAACCGACCGTTGCGCGACAGCTCAAGCGTTTCGAGGTGCGCGATCTTCGCCTTCGCCTTCACGATCGCCTCGCCCATCGCTTCGCCGAGCTGCGCATTCGACAGATCGACGGTCTTCAGCTGCTTCAAGAGCGCGCTATCGAGCAACGCCTGCACGTCGCCGAGGCTGAGATCGGAGCTCTGAAATCCAAGATGGGTCAGCGACGCCGGCCACTTCGCCGCGATCACCGTCGTTACCGAACACGCGGACTCCGCCGAATCGCCGTCCGCGTCCATCGCCTCGAGGTCGTCGGAGCTAAACGTCTCGGGATACCGCGACTCCTGATCTTCGCTCCATTCCGCCGGATAGTGGACCTCGTCGACGGTCGCGTTGACATACCCGCCGGTCCCGATCTCGAGCCGCTCGAGCTTCGGCAGCTTCGCTTGCGCGACCGCGGTCAGCGCCGCGTCATCGGCATTCGCGAATCGGATCACGAGCGACGTTAGCTTCGGCAACGACAGCTTGCCCAACTTCTCCGGCGCCGAGCCCACGAGCTCGAGCGACGTGACGTCCGGGAACGCTTTGCTGATCTTCGTGAACGTCGGGAAGTAGGCATACGCCGCAGCCGCGCTCGCCGGCCATGGCCCGAACCCGATCTGCGTCACGCCCTTCGGCACCAACGCGGCGAGCTTGTCGAGATCCGCGTACGGATCGACGATGTGCTCCGTCGACGACTCCCAGCTCCGCCACACCGGAAACGTCCTCGGTGCTGCTGCGAACACGACCGTCGTGATCCGCGCGGCCGCCGGCGCCGAGAGGAACGTCTTCGCTGCGGCGAGCAGCGCCTTCGCATTCCCATCGCTTCCGATCTGACCGCGATCGACAAAGCCGTTCTTCCACGTCGCGGCCGTGCCGGGCTCGGCCAACGCCGGAAAGATCGCTTCGCCCTTTTGCTCGAGCAGCTTCGCCGCTTCTTTCTCGAGCGACTTTTTCGACGCCGCGCCGACCTGCAACGCGATCAGCTCGCCCCACGGATGTTGCTGGCCCTGCAACCAATCCGCGAGTGGCAGCGCCGTCGCCGGATCATCCGTGATCGCCGCGATGTGCTTCTTCAGCAGCTTCGCATCGAGCGCCGGCGCTTCGAACAACTTCGGTCCAGCCGTCTGCTTGTAGCCCTCTTTGACCTTCTTGCCGATCATCTCGACGACATCGGCGTCCGGATCCTTCGATGCCTTGAGCTTGGTCTGGCCCTTCGACTCGAGCGCGCCGAAGTGGGTGTAGACCTGGCCGTCGTCGACCCAGATCTCCCAGAACTTGTCGTCCGTTTCGTACCGGCGCTTGTCCATCACCTACTCCATCGTCGCCGAGTAGCGGAAGAAGAAGTCGATCCGGTCCGGCTTCAGCGACTGGTCCTTCTTCGGCTTGCCCGCACCCGCGACCTTCGCGTTTGGCAGCGCCTTCTGGATCTCCTTCGCGGATTTATCCGAGAACGCGTTGCGCGACAGATCGAGCGACTCGAGATGCGCGAGCTTCTTCGCCGCCGCGAGGATCGGCTTGGCCGCTTCGTCCGTGAGTTGCGTGTTCGAGAGGTCCAACGAGGTCAGCTGCTTCACGAGCGGGCTCTTGAAGATATCCGCGAGCACGTCCGTGACGAGTGCACTACTCGACAGCCCGAGGTGCTTCAGCGTGGCCGGCCACTTCGCCGCCATGAACACGGACACCGCATGCGCGCCGCGATCGTTCTGCGGCCGATCGTAGCCGACCATCTTTTCGAGATCGGCCGCGCTGAACGTCGCCGGATACCGCGATTGGTCGTCCTCGTCATCTTCATCATCTTCGTCGTAGTCGTATTCCTCGGGCTCGTGTACTTCGTCGACGAGCGCGTAGACCAGACCACCGATACCGAGCTCGAGCTTCTCCAGCTTCGGCAACTTGCTCCCCGCGAGCGCCGTCAGATTCGCTTCGCTCCCTTCCGCCAAGCGCACCGTCAGCGACGTCAGCTTCGGCAGGCTGAGCTTGCCGAACTTGTCCGGCAGCGTGCCGATCAGCGACAGCTCGGTCAGCTCCGGGAACGCTTTCGAGATCTGCGTTCCCGTCGGCAACGTCGAGTACGCCGACGCCGCGACCGCCGGCCACGGACCGAACCCGACCTTCGTCACGTGCTTCGGCACGAGCGCGGCGACCTTGTCGAACTCCGTCCACGCATTGACGATATGCGCGCCGGTATCGCCCCAGTCCTGCCACACCGGAAAGCTCCGCGGCACCGGCGCGAACACGACCTCTTGGATCCGCGCGGCCGCCGGTGACGCCAAGAATGACTTCGCCGCCGCGAGCAGCGCCTTCGGATCCGCATCGCTGCCGATCTGTCCACGATCGACGAAGCCGGCCTTCCACGTCGCGCTCGTGCCGTCTTCCGACAGCGCCGGGAAGATCGCATCGCCTTTTTGCTCGAGCAGCTTGTTCGCTTCCTTCTCGAGCGACGCCTTCTTCTTCGGCGTGGTCGCCGCCGCCACTTGCAGCGCGATCAGCTCGCCCCACGGATGCTGTTGGCCCTGCAACCAGTCCGCGAGTGGCACCGCCGTCGCCGGATCATCGGTGATCGCCGCGATGTGCTTCTTCAACGCCTTCGCGTCGAGCGCGGGACCTTGCGCCACCTTCGGCCCGCCGGTCTGCTTGTAGCCTTCCTTCTTCTTCTTGACGATCATGTCCTCGACATCGGAGTCGGGATTCGACGTCGCCTTCAGCTTCGTCTGACCGTTCGAACCGAGCGCACCGAAGTGCGTGTAGATCTGGCCTTCGTCGACCCAGATCTCCCAGAATTTATCACCCGTTTCGTAGCGCCGGCGCTCATCACCCATGCGGCGAGTGTCGCCGATCCGCGTTCAGCTCTTCAGCGCGCCCACGACTTTTTCGATCGCATCCTTGGCATCGCCGAACAGCATCTTCGTCACCGGCTTGTAGAACAGCGGGTTGTCGATGCCGGCGTAACCGGCGCCGCGCGAGCGCTTGTTGACGATCACGAGGTGCGACTTCCACACCTGCAGCACGGGCATGCCCGCGATCGGCGACGTGGGGTCGTCTTCTGCCGCCGGATTCACGATGTCGTTCGCGCCGATCACGATCGCGACATCCGTCTGCGGGAAGTCGTGATTGATCTCGTCCATCTCGAGCACGATGTCGTACGGCACGTTCGCCTCGGCGAGCAGCACGTTCATGTGACCCGGCAGGCGGCCGGCGACCGGATGGATCGCGAACCGCACGCGCACGCCCTTCGCACGCAACACCTCGGTCAGCTCGCGCACCGCATGCTGCGCACGCGCCACGGCCATACCGTAGCCGGGGACGATCACGACGTTCTTCGCCTGCAGCAACTTGTCCGCGAGATCCGTGGCCGAGATTTCCTGAACCTCGCCCGCCGGTTGTTCGGGCTTCTTCGCCGCCGACTTCGGTGGCGCCGCGCCGAACCCGCCGAAGATCACGTTCCAGATCGAACGGTTCATCGCGCGGCACATGATGTACGAGAGGATCGCGCCCGAGCTGCCGACGAGTGCACCGGTGATGATCAGAAGGTCGTTGTTCAACATGAACCCGGCGGCCGCCGCGGTCCAACCCGAGTAGCTGTTCAGCATCGACACCACGACCGGCATGTCCGCGCCGCCGATCGCCGCCACCAAGTGAACGCCGAGCACGCCGGCAATCGCCGTGGCGATCGCGAGCATCAGGGTGTCGTGTTTCGAGCCGTACAGATAGCCGAGCACGATGATGCCGATCAGCATCGCGAGGTTGAGGAAGTGACGCGCCGGCAGGAGCAACGGCTTGCCCGATACCGATCCGCGCAGCTTCAAGAACGCCAACACCGATCCGGTGGTCGTGATCGAACCGATGATCACGTCGACGAACACCTCGATGCGTTCCTCGGTCGGCGCTTCGACGTGATCGCGCATCCACGTGAGCTGGAGCGAAAATCCGACGAGCACCGCCGCGAGACCGACGAAGCTGTGCAACAGCGCGACGAGCTCCGGCATTTGCGTCATGCCGACGCGCAGGGCGAGCGTGGCACCGATCAGCACGGCCACCGCGATCGCGCCGAACAGCGCCGGGTGGAAGTGGCCGCTCGGGTTCGTGAACGTCACGACGATCGCGATCGCCATGCCGACCGCGCCGTAGACGTTGCCGCGCTTCGCGGTTTCCTGACTCGACAGGCCGCGTAGCGCGAGGATGAACAACACGCCGGACACGATGTACGCGAGGGTCGAGAGCTCCGTCGCGCGCGTGAATAATTCTTCTAGCTCGTGCTTCACGGCTTACTTCCTGAACATCGCGAGCATGCGGCGTGTGACCACGAAGCCGCCTGCGATGTTGATGGTTGCGAACAACGTGGCGATCGCTGCGACGACGACCGGTGTCGTCAGATCACCGCGTCCGCTCAACAAACCGCCGACGACGATGATGCCGCTGATCGCGTTCGTCACCGACATCAGCGGCGTGTGCAGTGCCGGCGTGACGTTCCAGACGACCTGGAAGCCGACGAACACCGCCATCACGAACACCGTCACGTGCTGGAGCAGCCGGAACGTGTCGAAGTGGCTTTGGAACGCCTCCTGCGACGCCGGGAACTCCGTCGCGTGGCCCGCGTAACGGAGCGCGAACCAACCCGCCGCGAGCAAGAGGCCGACGATCGCGAGGATCATCCCCGAATTCTTCGACGGTGCCGTGGGCTTCGGGCCCCCATGACCGTGAAACGCGGGCGCCGGTAGCGACGACTCCGAGGGCAGCTTTGTCGGCACCGCTTGCGGCTGCGGCGCGGGCTTCGGCGCCTCGGCCTTCTTCGCGGGCGGAGGAGGCGGCCACTTGGTCTCGCCATTCTCGAGCACGAGCGCGGGCCGCACCGCATCGTTGTCCGGATCGATCTTGTAACCGGTGGCGCCACCCATCTCTTCGAGGAAGTGCCACAGGTTCATGCCGTACAGATCGCTCGATACCGAGGCCATCCTCGACGGCAGATCCGTGTATCCGACGATCGTCACGCCATGCACGGTCACCGCTTGGCCCGGCACGGTGTACTCGCAGTTACCGCCCTGCTCCGCCGCCAGATCGACGACGACCGAGCCCGGCTTCATGAGCTCGACCATGTCCTTCAACCACAGCTTCGGCGCCGGCTTGCCCGGGATCAGCGCCGTGGTGATGACGATGTCGCATTCCTTCGCCTGCGCGCGGAACAACGCGTACTCGGCATCGATGAACTCTTTGCTCATCTCTTTCGCGTAGCCGCCCTGACCTTCACCGGCTTCTTTCACCGTGACGGTCAGGAACTCGCCGCCGAGCGACTTCACCTGCTCTTCGGCCGCCGCGCGCACGTCGAACGACCGCACGATCGCGCCCAAGCCCTTCGCCGCGCCGAGCGAGGCCAAGCCCGCCACGCCCGCGCCGATGATCAGCACCTTCGCGGGCGCGACCTTACCGGCCGCCGTGAACTGTCCCGTGAAGAAGCTCGGGAACCGGTTCGCCGCTTCGATCACCGCGCGATAGCCGGAAATGTTCGCCATCGACGACAGCGCGTCCATCTTCTGCGCGCGCGAGATTCGCGGCACCTGATCCATCGCGAGCGACGTGATCTTTCGGGCAGCCAGCGAGTGCAACAACGGCTCGTTCTGCGCCGGATACAAGAACGAGATGATCGTCCCGCCTTCGCGCAGCTGAGCCACCTCGGTTTCGTCCGGCGGCCGGACCTTCAGCACGATGTCCGCGTGCCACGCGGTCGCGCGATCGACGATCTCCGCGCCGGCCGCGACGTACTGCGCATCTGGAAAGCTCGCCGCTTCACCGGCGCCTTTCTCGACTGCGACCTGCCACCCCGCCTTGACCCACTTCCCGACCACATTCGGCGACGCAGCAACGCGACGTTCCTCGGCTTTTGTCTCCTGGACAACGCCTAATTTCATCGGGGGCGAGAGTGTCAAATCCCGCCCTTGGGTGCAAAGCTTCGGGCCGTGATCCTCACGTCCCCCACCCGGCATCCACTGCTCGGTGACGCGCTGGCGATCATCTGCGACGGAGTCGAAGTCACCGCGATGTCGGCCGTCGATCTCGAGCATCCGACCGAGATCCCGATCATCGCGGAACCAGCCAAGCTCCCGCCCGGCGTCGGTGCGTTGCTCATCAATCGGATTGCCGCGAACGCGACCGGGCCGCTCCGCTACGCCGGGCCGTACAACACGCCCGCGCTCTACAACGCGCTGTTGCGATCGTTTCGCGCGTCCGCGGATGAACAATTCTTCACGAAGGATCTCGTCACCCGGATGGCCACGCTCGCGCGCGATCCGATTCCGGTCGACTTCACGCCGGCGCCGCATGTTCGCGTCGACAACGCGCATGGCTTCGCTGAAGTCCGCGATGGTGTCGAGCGCGCATTTCTCGATGGCATCAGCTACCGCGTCTCGAAGCACGTCGCAGTGTTGCAGTTCGCCGGCGAACGTTACGCCGACATCGCCACGTTCGCGGACGACGGTACGTTGCTCGCCGGCCCACATCCGATCCCACCGATCGCGAGCGATGTCGTCGACAAGCAATTCCCGGCAGCGCTCGTCGCGGCGATCCTCGATCTCGTCGCGGATCTCGTTCCCGCCCCACTCGCGGCCGACGTGCGCGATCTCCACGCCCCGATCTTCTGGGCCGATCTAGGACCGCGCGCGGCTCGCATCGTCGACGATCACTTCGAGGTCCACGCCGCGATCTGGCAGCTCGCATCGCCGAAGGGCATGGCGCACGTTGCACTCGCGATCGCCGAAGCGCTCGCGCCGGTGATCACGCAGACGCTGCTCAGCCAGCTCGCCGCTTGAGCTGCTCGCGCGTCGGCTGCGGCTCCGGTTCCGGCAGGCCCATCATGCCGCCGGTCGCCGCGAACTCGTCGAGCGACATCTCGAACGCCCACCGCCCGCGCCGAGTAGGTTCGTCGAGCGCGGCGCCGAGGAGCTCGAGATAGTCCGCGCGCGGAATCTCGTACGCGCCAAACCGCTCGAGGTGATCGGTGTGGACCTGGCAATCGATCAGGCCGATGCCCCATGCATCGAGCTGCCGCACGCATGCCGAGTACGCGATCTTCGACGCATCCGGCGCACGCGCGAACATCGATTCGCCGAAGAACGCCGCGCCGAGCGACACGCCGTACAACCCGCCGACCAACGTCTCACCGTCCCACGCTTCGATCGAATGCGCGAACCCGAGCTCGTACAGCTTCGTGTACGCATCGACCATCTCCGGAATCAACCACGTACCGGTCTGGCCCGGGCGCGGCGCCGATGCGCATCCGGTCAACACGTCGAGGAACGCGGTGTCCATCGCGAGGCGATACGGCTTGCGCTTGATCTGCTTCTTCAGCGAGCGCTGGATGATCAAGTCCCGCGTGGTCATCACCATGCGCGGATCCGGCGAGTGCCACAGGATCGGCAGGTTCTCCGCGTACCAGGGGAAGATCCCTTTGGTGTAGCCGAGGATCAAGCGCTCTGGACGCAGGTCTCCACCAAGCGCGAGGAGGCCATCTTCGGCCAAATGCACCGGCGGAAACACGAGGCGATCGTCGAGCCGGAAGACCGGCATGACGACAGCATACCGAACTTCCTTAGCGACGCTTGCGCCTGCGCAACATGAGACCCGCGGCGCCGGCTACCCAACCAGCACCGCCACCCACATTGCACCCGCCGCTATTTGCACCATCGCCGGCGTCTTCGTCGTTGCCGTCGCCGCTGGTGTTCATATCGGCATCCGGCGAAACAGTCAGCGCCAGATTGATCGTGCCGAAATTCGTGCCCGAATCGTCGAGCTGGAATACCTGCGTGATCGGCGTGTCCTCGGTCGCAGCCGGCGTGGTCACGTCGAAATCGACCGTCGTCTGCTTTTGTGTATCGACGATCGCGCCGAGCTGCGCGACCACGGTCGCCGACATCCAGCTGTCGTCGTGGAGCGGGCTCGAATCGCCGCTCGCGATCTCCATCTTCGTCGTCGCCGGCCACGCGGCCGCACCACCGTTTTGAATCACGATCGTGTAGTGGGCGGTCGTCATCGGCGGAACCTTGTCCGGGCCCATGACCGACACCACATCCGCCTCGAGATCGCGCGGCTTGCACGACGGCCCGATCGCGAACCCGGTCGCCGGCGCCTTCTTCAAGCGTGCTTCGGTCTCCGGCCCGTAGTCACCATCTTCCGCGATCAGATCTTCGGGGTGATTGCGATTCCACAGCCGCTGGAACGCCGCGGTGTCTTGGCCACGTTCATCCGGCGACGCCGTGTGATCGAAGTGCACCGGATCTCCCGCGACATCGTGCGCCCAGCCGTGCGCCGCCATCGCCGAGATCCGCGACGAGTAGTTCGATAGATCGACCGCGCGACCACCTTCGTGATTCGAGTGCCCGACCGTCGCCGCCGCCGTGATCCCGCACCGACCTTCGAGGTACCAGTGATAGAGCAAGTACTGCTGCGCGATCGATCGCAGCGCGCTCGTCACCGTCAGCGAGTTACCGGCCGCGACCTTCTTCAGATCATCGGACGCGCCCTTCACGAGATACGGCAGCACCGCGTTCGACGCGAGCGTCACGTTCGCCGTGCCTTGGAACGATACGAAGCTCGCCGGATTCTCGCAGCCTGCTTCATCCGCGATCTGTTTCGAGAGGCCGATCACCACCGCGGTGGAGCAATTCGTCCCGCCGGAGTAGTCATTTACCGTCGACGCGGACTCGGTTTCCGAAAGCACTTCAGCTGGCTGGTCCGCGCACGCAACCACACCCACCGACAACACGAGAAGTTGCACACGACTGTTTGCAGCTGTGGCGAATTTTGTAAATGCAGCGGGTGCTCGCATGACGACCGAGCACGTCAGCAACTAGTGCGCCGGCTCGATCCTGAACGGATGACAACCCGCACACGATGTCGCAGTCGGTTCGTGGTTCACGCGATCGCGATGACACGCGAGGCAGGTCGCCCGATCCGAACGCGGCGCGGCATCGTGACTGCGATGACAGCTCTCGCACGTCGCGTGCTGATCGACGCGATGCAGACCCTGCAACGTGTCGCGTGCATGACACGTGGTGCACGCCGGTGGCGACGTCGCTCCCGGACCATGTGGACGATGGCACGTCTCGCACGCGAGATGCGCACCGTGTCCTTGCGTTCGCTTCGCGGCGTGACAGCGCGCGCAACTCGGCGTCGTCCGAGGTGCGTGCGGAGCATGACAACCCTCGCACGACTGATGTCCGATCAACGCCGTCGATGCTTCGGTCGTGTGACAACTCGCGCATGCGAGACGTGGTGCGCGCGGCTGGTGAGCCGCACCCGCATGACACGTCGAGCATTCGGCGTGACCGGTGTGCGTCGTCGACGCTGCTTTGTCCGCATGACAGCGCGCGCACAACGCGACACGCGCGACCAGTGCCGACTCGTGTGGCGCGTGGCAATCCCGACACGCAGCCGTCGCGTGCGTTGGATGTCCCGCGTGACAGCTCTCGCACGCGACCGCGAGCGTCGCGGATGGCGCGTGAATCGGATGGCACCCCGTACACGGTGCTCCGTGATCCGGCGGATGATCGACGTGTTTCGGATGACAGCTCGCGCACGGCTTCGGTGCGATGTCGTGAGGCGCGTGGCAGCTCGTGCATGTGCTGTGCTTCGTCGACGCGAGCACCTGGATTTGCCGGTGACACGTCGTGCAGCGCGCGACTTCGGTCTTGCCGAACGCGTGTGGCGGATGACAGCCGGTGCACTTCGGATGGGCGGGCGTGATCGCGTTGTTCGTGTGGCAGCGCGCGCAACCACGGTCGGCCGTCTGATCGAGCTCGTGCATCTGATGGCAATCGAGACAGCCGCGCAATCCGGCGTGGCGTGTTCGCTGCTCGGCATGACACGTCGTGCAGGTCGTCGGTTCGAGCGACGGTGTCGAATGCGCGTGATGACACGTCGCACACTCGACCTCGCGGTGCGCGCCGACCGCGTGCTTGCCGTCCTGCTCGCGATCGTGGCAACGCATGCAGCTCGTCGGCGTGATCGCAGGATCGGCTGAGAACGCATGACAGTCCTGACAGATCGGTGCGCGTGCTCCGCGATGCAGCGGCGTCGTCTTCCCGGCGTGACACGTCGCGCAGATCTCGATCGGCGGCGGCGCGAACCCCCGTACGCCATGGCAGTCACCGCACGCGACCTTGCCCACGTGCGCCGCGTGCCCCGCACTCGCGGCGACGTCGCGGTAGGTCGCCGGCACGTGCTCGCCCGGAGGTGGAGTCGGTCCGCGCCCGCACGCCGCGACGACGATCGCGAGCACGAGCCACCTCACGGCCGCGATCCGATCGGATGGCACAACCGGCACGGCATCGCCGACAGCGACACGCGACTCGACCACCCGGCCGGGTGCGGGTTGCCCCCGACACCACCGACTTGATGACAGCTCACGCACAGTGCCTGTCCCGCACCATCGTGACAGCTCGCGCACGCCGCTGGATCGCGACGCGCCTCGCGCCCGTGCGCGTTCTCGCTCGCGACCGGGCCGACCCAACCTGCGGGATGAGGGCTGCGCCGCTTGTCCGTTCCGCCGAGGCCGACGTCGGTGTGGCAGCTCGCGCATCGCGCCGTCGTGTGACACGTGGTGCACGCGCCGGGTGCCGCGCGCGCCTCGAGCGCGTGTCGCGACTGGAATCCCGCGCGATGGATCGTCACGGCATCCGGGTCTGCAAACGTCGCCGTGGCAGGAGCGATCACCGCGTTGCGTGCGTGACAATCGGCGCAGAAGCGATCGCGGTGGCACGACGCACACACGTCTCCCGACGACGCGGCGCGAGTCGCGTGCTCGCGCAACCAGTCGCCGTCGTGCGCGAGGTGACTCGCGGGTAACGTGCTCGCATCCTCGAGATCGCGGTGGCAGGTCTCGCAGGTTCGCGCGGTCTTCGCCGGCTCGTGATCATGGCAGCGGAAGCAGGTCGCCATCGGTGGCCGGAGGTGCTCGTCCCCTTCGGCGATCCCGACATGACATCGCATGCAGTTGTGATTCGTCGCGGGTGCGTGGGTGCGGTGATCGAACTCGAGGTGATCGCGCGCTTGTGCGAGCTCGACGAACGCGTTCGCGGCGACGTGACACCCCGAGCACGGGTGGTCGTCGTGAGGCTTCGCGTGGCACTCGAGGCAACTCCGATCGTCCGGGATATGGAGCGAACGCCCGTCGTCGCGATCGAGGCCGACGTGACATCGCGTACAGCTCACACCGGCGAGCACGTGCTTGCGATGCGGAAACGCTTGCGGGTTGGTGCGGCCGAGTCCGAGGACACCCGCGCACGCAGCGAGGCCGAGTACGACGATGACGCTCCATCGCCTCATCGCACACTCCACGCACGGCCCAGCTGCGCGAGCACGTCGACGCGCGATCGATCTTCCGGCGAGGCCTGCGCTTCGACCGCAACAGCAGCCTTCCACGGTCCCCACGCTCGCGACAGTGCGACGAGCCCCCACGGCCACACGCGGCCGAGTCCACGATCGCGATCCGGAATCACGAGCTCGAGCTCGCTCGATGCCACGAATGCCTCCGGCAATGGCACGCGCAAGGTCGCGCGGGCACCGGTCCAGCCCGCATCGCCGCCGCCATCCCGACGCAATTCGCCACCGAGCGTGCCGCGACCGCGATCGTCGAGCCTCAGCGTCGCACGCACGGCGATCGCCGGATCGATGACCTCGCCGCGTTCACCGCCAGAGCTTGCAGGTGTCGCTCCATCGATCGCATCGCCGTCGCTCCGGCGCATCGCGAAGTCTGCCGTGACGTCCAGGCGCGGGGCCGCGCGCCACGTCCAGGTCGATCCGACGCGAAGTGCCGGCACGTCACCGAGCACCGTGAACAGCGATGTCGCCGGCAACAGGTGCGAAGCGGCCATGTACGTCGCGTAGAGCTCGCCGCGAATCGCGCCGCGCCGCGAGCTTGCCGTTGCCGTGACCTGGGCAAGGCCCGGGTTCGCCAGATCGTAGGCAAGCTTCGCCGCGACATCGGAGCGCTCTCCGATCGCCGCTGCGTCGAGACCTAGCTCCTCGGTCGCGAGCATGCCGTCGTCACGCTGTTGCATGTACGCGACGCCGGCGGATCCCCAATCGCCGAACCGCCGAGAGAACCGTGCACCGGTCACCCAATCCCAGGTCCGCGCAGTCGCGAGGTTCGGCTCGACGGGAATCCCGACGTATGCCTCGAGCTCGAACGCGTGCGGCAACCGAACGCGCCCATCCACACCGTCGAGTTGGACGACGCGCAACGCACCGAGCGTCGCGACGAACCGTCCGATCGTTCCAGACGCACGATGATCTCGGGTCCGCGCGTGAAGTGCGATCACGAGCACGTCGCCATCCGCGCGATCGCCGCTGCGCGCTCCGGTATCGCCCGTCCACACGAGCGCCTCGGCCGAGAGCAACCCGTTCGCCTCGCCATCCGCCGACAGCACGAGGAGCCCCGCGGGTGCGGCCGTGCTCGCAAACGCATCGGCGCGGAGTGCGAGCGGGTCCGCACGCGCCGTACCAGCGATCGCGATCGCGAGGACCGCCGCCCTCATCGCCGCCGCTCGCTTCGCAACCGCCGGATCACGACGATCAAGTAGAGCGCGAACGCGGCCGTACCGATCACCTGACCGACCGACATCGCGAGCATCACCGGCAACGGAGTCGGGACGAGGATCGACCACGCCATGAACGCGAGCCCGATCAGCGTGAGCACGGCGGATAGCCGAAGCACGAACGTCTCGCGCGGACTCATCGCGGACCTTTCGAGAACGGGTGCGCCGGGCCATGGCAACCTTCGCTCGCGCAGCTCACCTCGTTCGATCGAACGCGGTCGACGAGGCTGGCGTGCTCCTTCACCGCGTTCCAGAGCGGTGCTTCCGTCGAGTGGCAGTGCATGCACGTCGAGTTCGGAAACGGCTTGCGGATATGGATCGTGCGCCGCGCCTCCTCGAGCGGCGTGTTGCGGTAGTGGAGGACGTACTCGTAGACATGGCGCATCCCGCCTGCCTTCGTCACGATCGTCCCGTACATCCCGTAGTCCGCGTGGCACGCGTAGCAGTTCTCGTCGCCGAACAGCTCGTTGCGAGCGTGGCGAGCCGCTAGCGTGATGCTGTGCGGATCCTCCGAATCGTCTCGATACGGAGTCATCACGTGACACGAGCCGCAGAATCGACGGGTCTTCGTCGCTTCGAACCCGGCGACGTTCCCGGTCGCCGCCGTGACGATCGGCAGCACACCGATCGCGGCAAGTAACACGAGCTTCGTCGCGTTCGTCAGTGGCGGACGACGCACGAGGAACCACACGACCAGCACGGCCGACAGTGCCGCACATCCGAGGGCCGCCGCGAGCAGCGGGTTAGAGATGATCCACGACACCATTGATGTGCGTGCTCGCTCCGCCTTCGACGAGGATGTTGCCGAACGCGTCGACCGTCTGCGGATGACAGGTCGCGCACGTGGCAAGTGATGTCGCGGTCGAATGCGCGGCATCGTTCGGTGGAATCGGATGACAGCTGCCGCACACGACCTCGTGGCTGCTCGTCCACGCGGGACGTGCAACGCCATGACACCACGCCGTCGCGCAGGTCTGACTCGCGCGGTCCCAGCCGAGCGTCGCATCGACCACCGGTAACGCGTGATCGAGATGACCGGGCGAGCTCACCGTGCTCGGGACGAGATGACACGTGACGCAAGCGATCGGCGCGGCGAGCCGGGACCGTGCCTCGAGGTGCGCACGATGCGCTCCGACTCCGATCGCGGTCGTTGCCGTGTTCCCCGATAGGTCGCGTGGCGGAGCGGGCGATGTCTCGTCGCCATGACAGCCATTGCATCCCGTGCCGACCTGCACGATTCCATCGACGTGGGGTGCAGTCGCGGGATGGCACGTCGCGCAATCCGTCCGCGCATGATCGGGTGTCGGTGGTGGGGCCGCATGACACCGGGTGCAGCCACCCGCTGACGTCGAATCATCCCAGCGCGGTGCGGTGACCGTGCCGCCCGCCGCGTGCAAGACGGCGCCATGGCAATACACGTTCGTGCAAGTCGTACCGTCCCATCCAGGCGGTCCCGTGCGGTCGCTCGGATCGAGCGTGGCGTTCGCGCGTGCGCCGAACACGACCGCTGGTGGTGTGGTGATCGCGAGACCGCGCTCGTCGAGAATGTGTCCGGGTTGATCCCACGTCGTAGGAACGACGTGACATTCAGCGCAGTCGACACGCGCATCGCTATGCGGGACATGCGCGTTGCTGGTCGGGCCGTTGCCGTGGCAGGTGACACACGCGGTCGGGCCGTCGCGATGGCAGCCGTAACAAGAAACGTTCGACGTCCCGCCGCCGAAATCTGCACCATGGCACTTCGCACACGTCGCGAAGTTCCAGTTCGTGCGACGGAGCAACGCGCCGTGAAAGTCCGTACTCGTCGGATCGAGGATCCCGGCGGGATGGATGGTGACCGTGCACGCGTCGCACGGCTCCGACAGAGAGCGGGGATCCGAGCAACTCGCGATCACGACGACCATCGCGAGCGGAACCTTCACGGCGTGCCGTGGAACGCTTGAACGTCGTACGCCATCCCGCTGCCGTGGCAGGTCGCGCACGCTTCAACCCCGACGGGCGTCGTGTTGAGTTGGGCATGCGCGAGCGTATACGGCGCATCGTGACAACTCGTGCACGCTGATGTCGTGACCGGCTGTTGGGTCGTCGACGTCACCGTCCAGTACGGGCTCGCGCAGTACGCAGCGGCGTTCGAACCGCCGGCAGGGTCACAGCTCATGTAGCCGGTCACCGTCGGTGCGTAGGCCGTTGAATTCGCGAGCGGCAGCGTCCAGTTCGTGCTCGTGTGGCACGCCGCGCATGACGTCAGCGGGGCTGGATAACGAATGTCGCTGAAGTCGACGTGCGTGCCCGCCGGGTTTGTCGTCGACGGCAGTGGGAAACCACCCATGCCGTACGATTGCGACAGCTGTTCGCCCGCATGGACCTTGTGGAGCATGTGCCGGAAGTCGAGTGCCTCGGCCACCACGTTCGAGGTGCCCTGGAATCGCGGTGCTCCTGCGCTGTCGTAACCACCGGGGCTATGGCACAGCACGCAGTAGTTCGGATTCGTGCGCGAGCCACCATGCGCGGAGAGTTGGTTGTGGCACTTGTTGCAGCTCGCGAGCGCGACGATCTGGCGCCGAGGTTGGGCGGCGGAATCGGTCACGGCAAACGCGAGCACCGGATTGATCGCCGCATATCGCGGGCCGGTCGACACCGGTTGCGTGAATCCTTCGAGGCCGACGGTGTAACTGCCGGTCGCGGCCGGCGGAATCGCGGCGCTCGCCGGGAACGCGTAGCTGTGAAGTCCGGTGGCCGCGTCGACCAACGTCAACGTGCCGACCGCGCCGGTGCCCTGGATTCGAGCCTGCCACTCCGACGTGATGTCGGTGTTCGGTCCCGCGATCGTCGCGGTTAGCGAGGTCAGTGGTGTCGACACCAAGTTCGCCGGCGCACCGTTGACCGATGCGGTGAACGTCAGCGTCGGCGTCTGTCCCGGTCCGGTGTTCGTGATCGTCTGGATCGCGAGCTCGACGGTCGGTCGATTCGCCGAGAGCAGGCCGATGAAATGAACGTCGGTGACGCCGGCGATGCTTCCCGTCGGCGCATGACATACGCCGCACGGTGCGTTGTCGGGTTGCGTACCACCGCCGTGAAGCACTTTGCCGGTCGGCACGGGTTGCGAGAACGAGATGTTGTCGTGGCACGACGTACAGGCTTCGCGCGCGGGTTCAGTCTTCCAACGATCGCCGAGCGCACCCGCGTGACACGCGGTGCAACGCTGCGTGCCCGATGCGACGATTCCAGACGAGCCCGCGGTCGAAACCGGAGCAGTCTCGGGGAATCCCACCGTCGAGAAATCGCTCATCACACCCATGTAGCCGGCGATCTGATACGGCGTTCCGGCGATCACGCTCGGCAGCGCATTGCCCTGGTGAATGCGATGGACCATGACCTTGAAGTCGAGCGTGTTGCCGGTGACCGGATCGCTCGCCTGCGGCTGATGACAGAGGATGCATTGCGCTGTCGAGGTCCAGCGGTTCCCGTGCATCTCGAGACCGCGGTGGCAGTTGTTGCACGTGCCGTCTTGAACTTCTTCGCGTACCGCGGGCACGCCGCCAGCCGGCACGATCGAAAACGTCGCGTTGCCGATGGCCTCACCGCCACTACTCGGTGTCCGGACGGCCAGCGCGGCTACCGTCTGGGTTCGTGCCGCGGCAAAGCCAGTGAGCGGTGCCTGAAACGTGTAGGTGTACGTGCCGGCGGTGACGTCGACCGTCTTTAGCGTTCCGCTCGATTCGGGCATCACCTGCGTCGCGACGTTCGAGCCGCTCGTCACCTGCTTCGTCGTGTACGCGGTGTATTGCGCCGGCGAGCCATCGTCCTCGACTCCGAGTTGGGCCAACACGAAGCTCGTCGCGATCGTGCCGTCGGTCAGTCGACCGTTCACGTCGAGTGGCACGCCCTTGTCATCGGTCAGCGTGAAGCTAACGGTCGCGGCGCTGTTCGCGAATGCGAGATCGGTGATCGCGATCTGGATCGGTGCTCGCGTCAGCCACGGCCCGGTGGCATCCGATCCATTCGACCCCTGACTACCGGTCTCGCCCGCAGAGCCCGAGTCTCCCGTGGCACCGGTGGCTCCTTGCGGACCGGCCGGTCCTTCGCACGCGACAAGAGCGAACGCGAACGCAGCGATCAGGAAGCGCATCGGGTCCGCCTCGTTCCACGGACCGTGCCACTCGCTGTCCACCAGACAGCTTCACTTCCACGCGATTCGCCGCAGCTTCTGCGATCGCTGCGAACCGTTTGCGGATTATTCGAGCAGTCGTGCCGTTGGAATTCGGCTCGCCTCGAGTGCATCGAGCTTCTTCGCCGCACTGCGGGTCTGCAAGAGCCCCATCCCGAACATCACGACCCCCGACGCACCGCCGACGACGAGATAGATCCCGGCGACCAACCACGGCACGAACGTGTGAAACCCGATCGCGACAAAGCTCGCCGCGATCACCACGAGCGGGATCGTGATCAGCAACACCGCACCGCGCGCGATGTTGCTCTCGCCGGCCCGTCGCTCCTCTTGCAGGTGCGCCGCTTCGATCGAGAGTGGCGAAATCTCAGTCGACACGCGCGACCGTCCCCGGTCCCGCTACTTCGTCGATCGCGTGCAACAACAACTGTAACGAGTCCGTCGGGCGCAGGTTCGCGCGCAGGCCCGAGCCATCGGCGACCCAATACACGCGCCGGCGATACGGATACGCCTGCTCGCGCGCGATCACCGCGACGCGCCCCACACCGGCCTTGCGCGCATCCGTCAACACCGCACGGACCTGTACGAGCGATTGCTCGGGATGGAAGTGCAACGCGATCACGTCGCCCTTGCCACGCAGATCCTTCAACACGTCGATCCGCTGTTGGTTCGGACCGTAGCTATGTCCGTCGATGACGATGTCACCACGCAACGTGAGCTCGGCTTCCGGCAGGCCCGGATCGTCATCCGATGCGGCGCCCGCGTACGGCCAGTTGCCCGGATCCGCCTTGTTCTCGATCTCGGTGATCGTCTGCGCGGCCAGGCGATCCATCGCTTCCCACCCGGTCACCGCCGCGCCCCATTTCGGATCGGCGCCTTCACTCGAACACTCGAGGCATTCGCTGATCGCCACGCGCACGCGCTCGGTCGCACGACGAATCGCGAGCGCCGACACGATGCTCGCTTGAAGCTCCGGCACCGCGTGCTTGCAGCTCGTGGTCAGCGCGCCCTGGCACAGCCGCAACACGTACGCGTTCGGCTCCTCGCCCGGCTTCGGCGGATATTCGGCGGCTTTCGGATCGCGCACGCGGTTCAGCTGATCCGCTTCGATCTTCGGCGCGAGCAACGTGGGCCACACCGTCAAGGCGAGCATCGCTTCCTGCTCGTCGACGGTCTTGTCCTTCGCCTGCGTGATCGGATCGAGCGCGAGCACGATCATCCGGCGCTCGGCTTCTTCGGCGACGGTCGCGTCCATCCCCGGGCGCAACACGCTGACCGTCTTCGCGAGCTCCGCGTACGCGCCGGGCGTGCGCTTTGCCGCGATGAATTGATCGACCGCTGCGACGAGCTTTTGATGGTTGTAGTCGTCTTGCGGGCCCGACTTCACGCCGATCACGTCCTGGCTACAGGCCGCGATCATCGCCAATAACAAGATCCTCATAGCAGCGCCGCGGCCACGCATGCCGCCAACCGATCTTGCACGAGGTCGCGGCCGAGCGCGACGATCCGGCCCTGGTTGTCGCGCCATCCGGCGGGTGCGGTTGGCAACGGCTCGCTCGAGACGCGTAACCCGACGCGATGAAATGCCGCCCATCCCGCCGTGGTTGCCGCGATGCCCTTGATCCGGACGTAGTCCGCCGGCAATTCGGCCAGCTGATCCTCGAGCTCTTCCAGATCGACAGGCCCAGGGATCGTCAACGACACCGTCGCGATGCCGTGATGATCGTGATCGTGATCGTGATTCGGCGCGGGCGAGTGTTCGAGATCCGGATCCGCGAGCACTTGCTCCAACCAGGCCGCGTGCTCGTCGGTGGTGCCGATCAACACTTGCGCGCGCGGGGCCAGCGCCGATGCCGCGGCGATCGCCTTTGCGGTGTCATCCTCGCCGGCGAGCTGCGCCTTCGTGACGAGCAACGCATCCGCGTACGCGACCTGCGCACCGACCGCGTCCGTGACCTTCGTGGCCGCGATGAAGTGGGTGGCGTCGACGAGCGCGACCACCATCGCCAACCGGATCTTCGACGCGACCGGCTCGCGCCGCACGGCCCACGCGATCGGCAGCGGCTCGGCCACGCCCGTGGTCTCGAGCACGATCGCCTCGAGCTCGGGATTCTGCTCCACGAGATCGATCAACGTGCGATCGAGATCATCGCCGAGCACGCAACACACGCAGCCACCGGGGAGCTCGACCTGACGGGCGGCGCCACCGAGCAACGCGCCATCGATCCCGATCTCGCCGAGCTCGTTCACGATCACGCCGAGCTTGCCAGCCGTGTTTCGCTTCGCTCGATCCGCCAGCAACCGATTCACGAGCGTGGTCTTTCCCGCGCCGAGAAATCCGGTCACCAACACGAGCGGGGTGCGCACGCGTACACCTTACCGCGTCACGGCAACGCGGCACCGTCGAGTGACGTGCCAACGGTATCCGTCCACAACAATGCCGGTTTGGCGTCGGGACCGTTCGCGATCGCCGACAACCCGGTCCGCCCCATGCTCGACGGCGCGGACAGCGTGAACCACTTGCTCCACTCCCCATTTCGGTAGAACGCGTACAGGATCTGATTCGCGCTGATCTGCGCCGCGATCACGCCCTCGCCGTACGGCGCGACGATCACGCCACTGCCGACCGTGCCGCCTTGATTGCCCATCATGCCGCCGGCGATGAACGCCCCGCTACCGTCGAGATCGAGCACGGCATGTTCGAGCGCGACCGTCGCGTTGTTGCGGCGCACCGCATGGATCGCGCGGCCGACGATCGTCGCGCTCCAATCGCTGATGTTCGTGGTCGCATCCGTGCCGAACGCATTCGGCGGCACCGTGTACGTGGTCTCGATCGGCAGCCATTGATCGGACTTGCGGATCTGCAGCTTGATGTTCTGCGTGTCCGGCTGACCGAGCCCATCTTCGTATAGCTGATAGATCGTGTCGCCGTCCGTGCCGAGCCAGCGCGCATTGACGTAGGTCGGCACGCACCAGATGACCTCTTGCTTGTAGGTCATGGTGTCGAAGCTCGTCGTGCCGTCGTCGAGCTGATCGGCCGTGTACATCACGACGTCGCCGTTGCCACAGGGTGTGAGCGGCGGAGTCTGCGGCGTCGGCAAGTAGCCGGTGCTGTCGATCACCTGACCGCTCTCCGTGATCGCGACGGCGGTGCCATCCGGCGTGACCTGACCACCGGTGTTGATCGCGAGCGGTGCACCCCACTGCAGGCCCGCGCCCGTTAGCTCGCCACGAAGATGCACGCGCCCGAAACCCTGCTCGTACGCCTCCGAGACATGCACCACTTCGTGACCGTTCAACACGCGATACGCGACATCGAGATCGCGACCTTCACCGATCGTCTTCTGGAGATCGACCGCGGGACCTTCGACGAACGTCTTGAAGTCCGGCGAGCTGGTCGCGCGCAACTGCGTCTCGGTTTGCGACGACGAATAGACCACCCACCACTGCTTCTGCGCGGCCGAATAGAACCCATGCGTCTGGCTCCCGTGTCCGGACGGCACGAGCATGGTGCCGGTCTCGCCGACGACGACCGCCGTGATCGAGAGCGTGACCGACACCTCGGCATCGAGGGTCTCGGTCCCCGACGTCGCGTGGATCCCGATCGCGCCTTCGGTGCTCGGTGCCACGAACACGCCATCGGCCGAGATCGTGCCGGCGTCCGCCGTCCACACGGCATCCGCGTGGTTCGAGGTGAATTTCACGGCGGTGGCTGGCAACTGCGTCGCCGGCACCGTGATCGCGAACGGCTCGTTCGATCCGCCGTCACCGAGTGCGAGATCGGAAAATCCGATCCGCCCGCATCCGGCGACAGCGACGACGACGAACCACTTCACTCTTTGATCACAACTCTACGCTTTCCAGCCGAGGTGAGTGGAATCTCGTCGAGGATCTTGATCTCGTGCTTCACGCCCGGGAGATATTTCCCGATCCATTCGGCGATCTTTCCGGTCGTCTTCTGCGACAGCTCCTTCACGCCGTCGGCAAGTACGAGCCGAACCTCCATCCCGGTATCCGCGCGTTGGTACACCTGAAACTGCTTGGTCTCGCTCTCGATCAGCGCGAACAGGATGTTGAACACCAAGCCGCCGACGGCATTGCCCGAACCGTCGGACAACGTGTCCGTGATCCGCCCGTCGATCGGGCCGATCCTCGTGAGACTGCGCCCGCAGCTACAAACCTTGTACTCGCGTGCCGTGGCCATATCGCCGATCACGTAGCGGATCATCGGCGAGGCAAGGTTGTGCAGATCGGTGACGACGACCTCACCCGACTCACCAGGCTTCGCCGCGCGGATCGTGCCGTTCTTCTCGCGCACGATCGTCTCGAGGATCAGCATCTCCATCGACACGTGAAGACCGTCGTGCGCTTCGCACTCGGCACCCATGAGCTGGACCTCGCGCGCACCGTACGTCTCGAACGCCGGCCCGAACGCGCGCGCGATCTCGACGCGATCTTCGGGCCACAACCGCTCGGCACCGACGATCACCGGGATGTCTTTCCAATCGCGGAGGTTCTTGCGATTGACGAACCGCGCGAGCGCAGCCGCACCCGCCGCATACGCGACGATGACCTGCGGCTTGTAGCCACGCAGTTGCTTCACCGCCGCGGTCAACGCCTCGTCACTGCGCGGCGTGCAATCGACGAACATGTCGCGCTTGAGCGCGTGATCGAGGTTCGCCTTCGTTCGCTTGAACCAACTCGTGACCGGCGGACCGAAGCCCCAGTAGTGAAATGCGCGCTGGCCCATCTGGTAACCGGACCAGCCGTAGCCGCGCCAGCGCGATGCATCTCGCCAGTGCCGCGATTCGTGGTTGTACTTGACCTCGGTCGCGACTCCCGTCGACGTACCGCTCGACCGTTTCGTGATCGCGACGTACGGCGGCGCGTCGCTGATCCGCGTTTCGGCGCTGTCGCGCACACCATCGCGATCGAGGAGCGGCAGCCGCGCCAGATCGTCGACCGAGTTGATGTCCTCGGGGCGGAGGTCCGCTCGGTCCATCACGTCGCGGTAGTACGTGGTGTGCAAGTAGGCGTGGCGGAGCAATCTGCGCAAAAGACCGAGCTGCAGATCGCGCAGTTGTTCGATCGACCAACGCTCCGTGGTGTGCAGATACTCGAGTAAGCCCAGCGTGGGCCTCCCGCGTACCGCCTCGAACGTTGGAAACAAGACCTTCGCGAGTAGCGGACCGTAGAGATCCATACGACGCTTCCGTTCTATCACCGTGCTGTCCCGCTTACGCAAGAAGAACCTCCATCAATGGTTGCCGGATTACGCGCGGCACTTAGTGAGGCGCGCGCGCACACCACGGGCTCGCGGCGACGCGCATCTGTTGTTCGCGCTGTGTGACCACTACGAACCACTCCACGGGCACGCCGACGACGAGACCGGCAAGCAGCGCGTCGATGCGTGGGTGAGTGGCTATCCCGCGCTCGATGAATTTCGCGACGCCAACGGCCGCCCGCCCCGCCACGGCTTCTTCTTCCCCGGCGAAGAATATCGGCCGTACTTCATGGATCAGCTCGGGACGTTGGTGAAGGCCGGGTTCGGCGAAGTCGAAGTCCATCTCCATCACGATGGCGATACGCGCGAGACGTTGACCGAGAAGCTCACCACGACGTTGAAGACGTTCGCCGAGCACGGGCACTTGTCGCGCGACAAGAAGAACAAGTTCCAGTGGGCGTTCATCCACGGCAACTGGTCGCTCGCGAACAGCCGGCCGGATCGCCGGTGGTGCGGCGTCGACGACGAATTGCTCGTGTTGCACGAGCTCGGTTGCTACGTCGACCTGACGTTTCCATCGGCGCCGGACCCGTGTCAGCCCGACAAGGTCAATCAGATCTATTGGCCGATGGGAGATCTGTCACGCCGCCGCAGCTACGAACACGGTGAACGTGCGCGCGTCGGTGCGATGTACGACGACCGGTTGCTGATGATCACGGGGCCGTTGTCGCTCGCGCCGAAACGTACGGGCGTTCGCCTCGAGAACGGCGCGCTCACCGGCGACGATCCACCCACGGCGGCACGCGTGAAGACGTGGATCGATCAGGGCATTCATATCGAAGGGCGCCCCGAGTGGGTGTTCGTGAAGGTCCACACGCACGGAGCGATCGAGAAGACCGCGGCGTCGTTACTCGGTGATGGTGGACGCGCGTTGCACGAGGCCTTGCGCGCGCAGACCGGCGATCACTTTCGTCTCCACTACGTGACCGCGCGCGAGATGTTCAACGTCGCGCGCGCCGCGATGGATGGCAAGGTGGGTGATCCGAGCGACTACTACGATTACGTCGTCGCTCCGCCGCCTATCGCTGTACGATGATCGAATGCGAGGCTGGGTCCGCCACGGTGTGATCGTCAGCGCGGCGGTGGCTGCGTGTAGATTCTCGCCGGGCGACACGGGTACGGGCAGCGACGATGGCGGCTTGCCGCCGGCGGATGCGGGCCCCTGCCAGACCTTGGAGAGCGAGTGCGCGAACGACACCACGTTGCGCACGTGCACGACGTTGAATCAGATGCCGGTCGATACCGCGTGCACCACGTGGGGCTGCGCCGTCGACGGTCCGGGTAGCGCGCATTGTCGCCAGCTCGTGCCGACTGGAACCGGCGCGACGTCCGCAGATCTCGATCCGGATCCGACGCTGTCGGACATCACGCTCGGCAACAACGACGATATCGATACCGATCAGGGAACGATCGGCGGGGCGGCCGTGCCTGCGGGCGCGACGTGGAAGATGGTGAACGGCTATTCGATCTTCCGCGCGAAGTCGTGGCACCTCACCCAAGACATCACGGTGCGCGGCACGCATCCGCTCGTGCTCGTCGCACTCACCGACGTGACGATCGATCACGATCTCGATCTTCGCGGCGATTGCACGCCGGGAACATCGACGTCCGGCCCCGGCGGCTTCGACGGCGCGGCGACGGGTGATGGCGATGGCAAAGGTCCGTGCGGCGGCATCGGTGGCCCCGGTGCGATCGGCGGTGGCGGTGGCGGCCACGGTGGATCCGGCGGTTCGGGCGGAAGTGGTCAGGCGGCTGGTGGTGGCGCAGGCGGTACACCGTACGTCGACGACACGCTCGCGGTATTGGTCGGCGGCTGTGGTGGCGGTGCCGGTGGCGTGACCGGGAGTAACGGGCTCGGTGGTGGTGGTGGTGGCGCCGTGCAGATCGTCGCGAACGGAGCGATCAAGCTGACGCGAATGATGGGGCCGTTCCCCGGAACGGGCGGCGCGATCAACGCGTCCGGATGCGGCGGCACGAAGGGTGACAACAGCCACAACGGCGGTGGTGGCGGTGGTGGTGGCGCGATCTTGCTCGAGGCAAAGACGATCGACATCCAGGGCTTCGCGGCCGTGAATGGCGGTGGTGGCGGTGCCGGCGGCGTCGGGGCCAACGGGATGTCCGGCGAAAAGGGTCAAGCCAGTCGGCAGGCGGCAAACGGCGGATCCCGCGATACCAACGACAACAACGACGGATCGGGCGGGGACGGCGCTGCCGGCTCGAACGTGAATGGTTCGCCGGGTGTGACTGCCAACCACTCGGGCGGTGGAGGTGGTGGGGTCGGGATCATGCGCTTCAATAGCCAGATGGGCTCGGCATCTGTCGGAGCGAATAATTTGAGCCCTAACTTCGACGACCCGGGCACCCACACCACCCAGGGCTCCGCGCATGTCCAGTAGGCCGATAATTCGGGCATAATAGGAATCGTGACGATTCCGGCGGGGACTCTCGTTCCCCGCGACGCCAGAGATTTCGGTTCCTACCAACTCCTCGCGAAGCTCGCGACCGGAGGCATGGCCGAGATCTATCTAGCGCGTCCTCAGTCCACGGCGATCGCGGGCGCGAAAGACGTGATGGTGTTGAAGCGGATCCTTCCGCACCTCGCGGAGGACGAGCACTTCGTCCAGATGTTCCGCGACGAAGCCGATCTCGCGTCGAAGCTCGTGCACAAGAACGTCTGCCACGTGATGTCGTTCGGACAGTTCGGCGGCACGTGGTTCATCGCCATGGAGTATCTCCACGGCGTCCCGCTGTCGCGAATGATGACGCGGCTGTCGAAGAGCGGAAAGCTGCTCGACTATCGGATCGTCGCCGCGATCATCCTGCAAGCGTGCGAAGGCCTCCACGCCGCGCACGAAGCCCGCGACGGAAACGGCAACCTCCTCGGCGTCGTGCATCGCGATGTCTCGCCGCCGAACATCATGGTCACCGGCGACGGCCTCGTGAAGCTGCTCGATTTCGGCATCGCGAAGGCGCGCGGAGCGAACTCGCGTACGCGTACCGGCACCGTCAAAGGCAAGAACGCGTACATGAGCCCCGAGCAGATCCTCGGCAAGCCGCTCGATCGCCGCAGCGACGTGTTCGCGCTCGGCGTCGTGATGTACGAGATGCTCGCGATTCGCCGGCTGTTCCATCGCGATAGCGACTTCCTCACGTTCAAGGCGATCACCGAGGAGCCGATTCCGGAAATTCGCGAACGCCGCGCCGACATTCCGGCAGGCATGCGTGCGGCGCTGCTCCAAGCGATGGCGCGTGATCCGGCGGGCCGGTTCGATACCGCGCAAGCCTTCGGTAACGCGATCAAGGCCTCGGTCGCCACACTCGGTGGGCCCGCGTCGCCGCAAGAGCTCGCGCGCCTGCTGTTCACGGATTTCGGCGACGAGATGTCCTCGCGCGACGAGATCCTGAAGGCGGCGGACGATCCGGGCGCGGCGCCGGTCTCGATCACCACGGTCGCGCCGCGGATGCCGCAAGCCACGCCTCCGCCGGTGCCGACGGCACAACCGGCCACGAGTGGCGAGGTGGTGGGTCAGCGCTCGCGCACGCCGACGGGCCCGCACTCGGGCGTGGGTGTGCCCACGATGATCGTCGGCAGTGGCAACGGCACGGGCCGGATGCAGGCCGTCGATCTCGCGAACGTGCTCGATCTCTCGGAGAACGTCGAGCCCGACTCGTGGATGGCCGACGACGGCACGAACCTGCTCGCGGCATCGCGGTGGAAGAGCCTGCGCAACGCGGGTATCGCGCTCGCGATCTTCGCGGTGCTCGCGATCGCATTGGTGCTCGTCGTGAACTGGATGGGCAAGTCGGGCACGTCGCAGCCGGTCGCGCATGACGTGCCGGCGGATGCCGCGATCAAGAAGGCGATCAAAGACATCCCGATCGATGCGAAGGACGAGCGGGATGACATCGTCGCGCTCTCGAAGTTCGGGTTCTACAGCGTGACGTCGAATGCGAAGACCACGATCTATATCGACGATCGCAACATCGGCGAGACCCCGCTGACGCGTCTGCCTCTCAAGCCCGGCCCGCACACGGTCAAAGCCGTGGGCCCGAAGGGCAAGACGAAGATCTTGAAGATCTCGATCAACGGCGGCGCCGACGTCGACTCCGGCTCGATCGATTGGTAGCTAGCTGAGCGGCGCGGGCTTGATCGACGTGATGTGCAGACTGCTCTCTGCACTCGTCTCGATCGAAACCCGATCACCCTCGACAAACCGCGGCAGCAATTCCGCCGGACCCTGAAACTGCAGATCCGCGAGATTGTCGACGTCGAGCTCTTCACCCTCTTCGTCGATCGCGCGCTCGATATCGAGACAGATCCGCGTGATCTGCCGCGAGGTCAGATGCTCGAAGTGCGCGGGGAGAGTATGGAGCTCGATCGAACGGATCGTCCCCACCACGCGCAGACCAGCATCGGTCGCCACGGTTTCATAGTCTCAAGCCTGGGGCGGCAATTGAAGCTCGATGCCGTTCAAAGCGCGCGCGACGAAGATGACATCTTCATCACCATCGACGGTGAGAAGATGTGAGGTGCCCTGCGCGTACACGAACTCGTCGCCCGGGCCGTACACCTTACCGTCCGAATCGCGCAGCCGGCCTTGCAGGACCAGGCTCTGCTCCTCGCCTAGATGCATGTGAGGCGGGAACACACCGCCGGGAGCGATGCGAATCAGCCCGCAATCCGCCGTGGCGAGCGACGGGCCCGCGTCGAAGTGAATCAGGAACACGCGCGGTGCTTCTTCGCCCCAATGTGCCTTGCGCTCGGTCATCCCGAGGAGCTGGCGCGTGCGATCGATCGACAGATCGACGAGCGCGGCCATCTTCGCCGCGAACTTCTCGAATCGGCCACCGCCGATCGCACCGAGCAATTGCGCTTCGAGATCCGGATCGGGAGCGACCGGCGTGACCAGCACGTCATCGAACGAATCGAGCTCGCGTTGCAGCGCGGGATCGGCCGCGATCGCGTTCTCGACCATCGTGGCTTCATCGCCCTCGAGCAGGCCCATCGCGTAGAGCGGGAGGAGCTCTTGAATCGTCATTTACTACCTCCCATGCCGTCGCGAAGTTTCGTGAGCCCTGCGGCGAGCCGTGACTTCACGGTGCCGATCGGTTTGGCAATTTTAGCCGCGATCTCCGAGCAGGACAGCCCCTCGAAATAGGCGAGCTGGACGACCTCGCGCTGCTCGTCCCCGAGCGTTCCCAGCACCTCACGCACGCGGCGGTGGTCCGGGCTGGCTTTCTCGCGCTCGTCCGGAACGACCTCGAGCCCGGCATCGCCGGCATTCCGCGACACGCGCGCGGACTTTTGGTGATCGAGGCAGCGAGAGCGCATACGAATAGCCAACCAGGTACGAACCCGGCCGCGTTTCGGATCGAAATCTTTAGCGCTTCTCCAAGCTTCGAGGAAAACGTCGTGTAACAAGTCCTCGGCTTCACGCCGTTCACGGACAATACGTATGGCCAGGCCCAGAAGTAACGGTGCGTGGCGTGCATACAGCGTTGCCAACGCTTTCCGGTCCCCGGCCGCCATGGCCGAAACCAGGGCGGCGTCTTCCTGGTCCCCAGGTTCCATGTGCTTTCGGGACCCTATCATGCCTTTGGTCGGAGCGCTGCGCGTGGTAAATGCCCGGCCGTGCTCCGCGACGCCGTCCGTGCCGAGGCGACCGAACGCACCTGGACACAGGGCGTCCAACTCGCACGCGATGGTCGCGTGGTCGGGAAGGGAAAGTCGCGCGGCGAGATCGAGATCGATGTTCGCGTCCCGAGTAGGCCGACGCCCTACCACGTGATCCTCAACCCGGAGCACGAGGAGTGGGAATGCGATTGCCCGAGCAAAGAGGCCGTGTGCTCGCACGTGGTCGCCGCCGTGCTCGCGCAAGAAGCCGCCGGTGGTGAGCTGCCGACGAGCAAGCGTCCGAGTGCGACGATCCGTTACATGCTCGACCCCGACCCGGCGGGTGTGAAGGTCGAGCGACTGCTGATCCATGATGACCGTACGGAGCCGCTGACCGGATCGATCATGACAATGATCGCGAATGGCAAAGCCTCGTCGATCGCGACCGAAGAATACGACCTCACCGCCGATCGTTTGATCACCAAGAAACCGATTTCCGGCGAGAAATTGGATCTCCTACTGGGCGTGCTCGCCGACGCACGCGACGTGCGGTGGAAAGGCGACAAGGTCACTACCAGTAAGGAACCGGTGCTGCCACGTGCTGTCGTCGACGACATTCGCGATGGCGGTGTGCGCGTCCAGATCGTCCCCGATCCGATGGTTGCCGAAGTGGTCGCCCTCGGGATGGTGCGAACGCACGACGATATTCTGCGACCGATCGGCGCCACGGATCTCGGGGGCGCGCGGTTCGAGAAGCTGCCGCAGAAGTTCGAGGTCGGCCGCGATGCCGTGCCCGAGCTGATGGGCAAGACGATCCCGATGCTCGCGCAGCGCATCGAGGTCGATATCCGCGCGCGCAATCTGCCGAAGATCGGGACGCGCGAAGAGCCGCGCATGCAGATCGATGTCGCGCAGGACGGCGACAAGATCAGCGTGTACCCCACGCTCGTGTACGGCGATCCACCGCGCGCTCGCGTCGACGGCCGCACGCTCGTCCACTTGCACGGCGCCCTACCGATTCGCGACGAAGATGCCGAGCGGCGCCTACTCCACCGCCTGCGCGACGAGATGAACCTCGTGCCGGGCCGGCGCGTGGAATTGACCGGGCGCGACGCGTTCGTGATGCAGCAGAGCCTGTCGCATTGGCTGCGCACCGACGCGAAGGCAGCCTCGGCCGCACGTCTCACGCCGCTCGAGATCAAGCTCGCGATCGATGGCAACGAGCTCGATGTCGATCTGTACGGTCCGGATGGCACGGCGCAGGCTTCGGTCGGCGCGGCGATTCGCGCGTGGCAAGCGGGCATCGATGTCGTGCCGCTCACCGGCGGCGGCTGGGGCCGCGTGCCGAAGGAGTGGTTCGATCAGCACGGCGAACGCCTCGCGGATCTGCTCGCGTCGCGCTCGAACGACAAGAAGGTGCCGATCTACGCGCTGCCGGATCTCGCGAAGCTCGCGCACGATCTCGATCAGCCGCCGCCGCCGGAGCTCGAGAAGTTGCGGCCGTTGCTGTCGGGCTTCGACGGGATTCCCGCGGTCAAGCCGGCGAAGGGCTTCGTCGGCGAATTGCGGCCGTATCAGCAAGCCGGCATCGACTGGCTCGCGTTCTGTCAAAAGGCCGGGCTCGGTTGCGTGCTCGCCGACGACATGGGTCTCGGTAAGACGATCCAAGCACTCGCGAATCTGCCGACCGGCAAGCGCGTGCTCGTGGTGTGTCCGAAGAGCGTGCTGTTCAACTGGTCCGCCGAGCTGGCGAAGTTCCGGCCGGACCTGCGCGTGTCGATGTATGCGGGCACGCGGCGCGCGTTGGATACCGGCGCGGATGTCGTGCTGACGAGCTATCCGATCCTACGCAACGACATCGACGTGCTCGGCGGCGTGACGTGGGACATCGCGATTCTCGACGAATCGCAGACGATCAAGAACCCCGATTCGCAGGTCGCGCGCGCGGCGTACAAGCTGAAGGCGGCGTGGAAGCTGACGTTGTCGGGCACGCCTGTCGAGAATCGCCTCGACGAATTGTGGTCGCAGCTCCACTTCACGAACCCGGGCCTGCTCGGTGGGCGCGGTGACTTCCTCGAGCGCTGGGCGGAGCCGATCAACCTCGGCGATGCGATGGCAGCCGCGCGGTTGCGCGAGCGCATCCGGCCGTTCGTGTTGCGGCGCCTGAAGAAGGACGTCGCGAAGGAGCTGCCGCCGCGCACGGACGCGATCATGTACGTCGAGCTCGAAGAAGCCGAGCGCGTCACGTACGACGCGATTCGCGCGGCGACGCAGAAAGAGATCGTCAAGCTGCTCGAGGCCGGCGGTGGCGTGATGCAAGCGCTCGAGGCGTTGCTCCGGTTGCGCCAGGCCGCCTGTCACACGGCGCTGTTGCCCGGTGGCCTGCGCAGTGGGCCGGCGCCGCAAACGTCGTCGAAGATGGAACGCCTGATGGACGCGCTCGCGGATGCGGTCGCGGATGGCCATCGCGCGTTGGTGTTCTCGCAGTGGACCTCGCTCTTGGATCTGATCGAGCCGCACCTCGCGCAGAGCAACACGCGGTTCGTGCGCCTCGATGGCAGCACCACCGATCGCGCGTCCGTGGTGAATCAATTCCAAGCGGAAGATGGCCCGCCGGTGATGCTGCTCTCGCTCAAAGCGGGTGGCACCGGCCTCAACCTGACCGCGGCCGATCACGTGTTCCTCGTCGATCCGTGGTGGAACCCCGCCGTCGAAGATCAGGCGGCCGATCGCGCGCATCGCATCGGTCAGGACAAGCCGGTGATGGTCTATCGGATGGTCGCGCGCGATACCGTCGAGGAGCGCATCCTCGAATTGCAGGCGCGCAAGCGTGGGCTCGCGGACGCCGCGCTCAGCGAAGCCGGCGGTGCCCTATCGATCACGCGCGATGATTTGCTAGCGTTGCTCCAATGACGCCGTCGGGCACGGGGTGGTGGCTGCTGGCGCTCGCGGCGTGTGGAACGAAGGCCACACCGACGGGGATCGACGTGCGCGTGAACCCGACGGTCGAAGCGATGGCGATCGCGGAGCGCCTCGTGAAGCAGCCCGAGTATGTGGAGGCGAAGGACTGCGCGTACGTGCGCGACGTCGATCAAACGTTCGCGGCCTACGCCACGGATGCCACGCCCGTCGCTCGCTATCATTTCGAGAAGGCGCCGCGCGCCGCGCTGGCCGATCACGCGATCGATGCGTTCGCCCAGAAGGCGCAGGTCGATGCGTTCCTCGCGAAGCACGCGGAGTACGTCGGCGCCGTCGAGTCCAAGTTCCGCGATGCGATTCCCACGGGCAAGCTGCTCGAGTTCCTGCATCGCGAGCATGGCGACGTACCGGCCCTGCACATCACGCCGTCGTTACTACAAGGGCCCCAGAACTACGGCCTTCGCGTCGACAACCAGCTCTATCAGTTGATGGGGCTCGGCGAGGTCGACGATCAGGGCATGCCGAAGAAGATCGATGTCGATCTGATCGTGCACGAGATCAACCACGGCTTCGTCAACGATCAGATCGATGCGCGCGCCGCCGAGATCGATCCGCCGGCCGCCACGATCTTCGCGCTCGTCCAGCCGAAGATGGACGCCCAGCACTATTCGACCCCGCGGATCATGATCTACGAGTCGGTCGTACGCGCGATCGTCGTCGCGTGGGTGCGCGAGACCCGCGGTGACGATGCCGCGGCCGCCGAGATCCGCGATCAGGTGCGGCTCGGCTTTCTGTGGACCGCGGATCTCGAAGGCGTCGTCGGCAAGCACTTCGACCCGGCGGCGGTCACCACGTTCTTCACGCAGCTCGCGAAGAAGTACGCGACCGGCCTGCCACGCACGCCGTACCAAGGTCCGATCGACGGCGTGTTCGGCGATCCGCCGTTCACGATCACGTACGCGCCGGCGCTCGAGAGCTACGCGAGGTCGGTCGCATCGCAGATCTTTCACGACCGCGCGCACTTCGGCGAGGAGCCCCACGTCGGCATGGTCGCGTACGGCTCGCCGGCGACGAATCCGATCGTCACGCGCGTCCAACAGCGCTCGCGGTTCCAGCTCGACGCGTCGGGCCTCCTGTTCGGCAGCAAGCGCTGGCCCGGCCGAATCGTGATGATCATGACGTGGCCGCGCGAGGATGATCCGTCGAAGGGCATCGTGGTCTACACGGCCGCGAACGATGCCGACCTCGACGGCGTCAACACCATCCACGCCGGCTCGACCGATTACGTGATCGCCGAGAAGACCGACACCGGCTTCCGTGTGATCGAGTCCGGCAACTTCCCGCGCGCTCGCGATGGCGCGTGGGAACAGCCGAGGTGATTACTCGGTCCGCTTCATGATGTGAAAGCCGTAGTCGGTCTGGACGACGCCGACTTCACCGACCTTGAGGCGCGTACCGAGCTGGCGGAACTCGATCACGAGCTGCGCATCCGGCGACACCGCGTATTCGCGCCCGCTGCTCGCGCTGCCCGGGTCCTCGCTCCACTGCTTCATCAGCGCGTCGAAGTCCGCGCCGCCTTTGATCTCCGCCATCAGCTGGCGAATCTGATCCTCGGCATCCTTCTTCGTCCGCTTCTCCGCGCGCGGGTCATGCGTCTCGGTCTCTTTCCAACCGATCAGGATGTGTTTGACCTTCGCGGTGTTCGTGACCGGCTCGCGATCGAGGATGTCCTGTGTGATCACATCCGAGCTCTGCGGCACCGGCTGCTTGTCGCCGTTCATCGAGTTGTTCATCTGCGGTCCACCCGGGGCACCCGAGCAGGCGATCAGCAACGCGAGGAGAAGGGAGCGCAACATGGGCGGACGCTATCACTCGGGAACGGTGTCGTGGAACTTCGTGACGTCGAACATGATGTCCCCGTTCGGGAACGTGGTCAGCGTATCGACGAACTTGTGACCGACGAGGATCTCCTTGTCGTTGTACTGGTACATCGCGTGGACGGTCTGCATCGTCACGTCGTCGAAGCCCATGATCGTCACGATCAGCTCGATCTCTTTTTCTTTGAGAAGTTCCGGCGTGATCTGATGAAACGGCGAGTCCGCGTCGATCGTGTGGAGCACCATCCAGCCCCGCCGCATCCCGGCCATCCGTCGACGATTCAGGTTGAGGTCGATCATCTTGTAGAACGGCTTGCCGTCCTGGTCCTTGATTGTGACCGAGCACACCACGTGGACGGTTGCCTCGACGATCGTGTTCGAGCGCTCGTTGCCGACCCGGAACATGAGCGTGGGCTTGTCCTCGTGCTTCGTGATGCAGCAGTTCCGCGAGAATGCGATCCGCGCTGTCGCACGTGCGAACTTGGAGTAGACGAGGCCCGTGATCAGCGCGGTGCAAATGATCCCGGTGATCGACTCGACGATCACGACCGTGTTCGCCGCGTTCGAGGTCGGGTGCATGACGCCGTAGCCGATCGTGCCGAGCGTCTCGACCGAGAACATCAACGCGTCGAAGAACGATCCGTGAGCCACACCATCGACACCACCGACCATCATGTAGATCGACGCGAACACGAGGTTCACGATGAAGAACCCCACGCCGAGGACCGCCAGCGCGAACGGCCAGCGCGCTTGCAGGAACAAGTGGTACGCGTCGCGGAGGCGAGCGCGCTCCGCACCGTGGATCCACATGTTGTAGCCAGCCTGCGGGATTCCCTGCGCGGACTTCGGAACCCCGTCGGGTCGTTTCACGCCTCGAACCATAGCGATTTTCGGTGCTAGGGTGGCCTCGTGACTGACGAAGCCGACGTGACGATGGCCGAGCTCGTGAAGACGCTTCCGCCGAGGATCTGGTACCTGACGAGCAACGGCTCCGATATGTGGTGTCGCCGGCCGTACGGCTTCTTGTTTTCATCCGGCATCACGGCCGAAGAATTCGCAAAGACGATGGGCACCGGCGAGGAGCTGTTCGCCGTGGGCCTCGACGCCGGCAACCTCATCTCGAACGAGATGCTCGATGGCCTGCGCAACAGTGCGGTCACGCGCCTGTTCATCGATCCGAAGATCGATCCCGAGAACGGCGACGTGTTCGGGAAGATCCTGCGACTCGCGCCGCTAACTTAGAAGTCGTGCGGGCGTTGGACCTCGCACGCGAGCCACAGCGCGAGGTTCGTCCGCTCTTCATCCGTCGGCTCGATGCAATCCTCGTCGAGCGGACCACCCTTCATCGACGGACAGCGGCCACCCGTGCCATCGCCCGGCATGAACCGGTTCGTGGCCTTCGGGCCGATGCCCGTCTGCTCGTCGATATGATCCGCCACGTCGAGCGTGGTCTGGAGCATGTCGAAGTCGTGATAGATCGGCGCGCCGTTACGCTCGTTATGCGAGAGGTCACTCGAGTGGCAGTTCGTGCAGTACTTCTGCATGAACGCGTTCCCGAAGTTGTCCCAGGTCAACGTCGTCGTCCCGGTGAGCGGATCGGGATCCGCGCACGTGGTGCCCGTCGGCGTTGGCTTTTCACTGGTACACGCCGCGAGAACAAACGCGATGATGATGATGCGCATCCGTGGCTCCTAAAAATGCAGCCCGGTCTCGACGAGACCGCGCACGGTGTATGGATCGCCGACGAAGCCGGTTTGGACTTCGGCGGCCGTGTCGATTCGCCCACTGCCCCATCCGAGACGTAACGCACCGACCACGCGCTCGTGCCCCATCAGCTCGAACGGATGACCACCGGCCATCCGCACGCCACCGACGACACCTCGTCCCATCGCGACCTCGGCTCCCGCGCTCCACGTCACCTCCGACATGTTCATCGGCTCGACGAGCGGCCACACGCCGTGATCGTGTCCTTGCGGAACATCGGCCAGCGCGCGCGAATAACCCGCGCTCGCCGACACCGTCACGCGTTCGTGTGTCCACGCGCCGTAGATCGACGGCATTGCCATGGGGTGACCCATTCCTAGACCTACTTTTTCATCCCCCGTCGGCGCGGAGACCATGGCGATTCCACCAACAGTGAATTCGCCCTGATGAAAGATCTGCACGCCGACGTGCGCCATCACGTCACCGATGCCGCTCGCATCGAGGCCGTTCTCGTTGATCCGATAAAGCCCCATCGCGCCCCCGAACGAGACGCGACCAACTTGGTACATCAGCGACGGAATCGCGCCCTGATAGGTCCCGACCTCCGTCGACGTGCTGTACGACGCGGCGAGCAATTGCACGCTCGCGTCGAACGGCGGCGGCGCGTCCGAGCTGTCGGATTCCATCGCCATTTCGTGGTGATGGTCCGCATACGCCGCGGTGCTCCAGAGAGTTACCGCAGCTATCCAGATCCGGGCCCTCATAGTGCTCGTACGAGCTAGGACCCCAATTGGGTTTCGTAGTCCGTGCAACCAGCCGTGATCTCGTCGGCGGTGGCCGTATCGTCGACGTTCGCGTCGACGTAGGTGTCGCACGAGGCCGCGTCGGCGCCGCACACGACTCCCGCGGCGGCATTGCCGATCGGATGGTCGAGGCAGCAGGTGGTGATCGCCTTCTCGTGACCGGTGGGGGTATCGCCGAATTCACCGACGTGATCGTCGAAGCAGTCCTGGAACGTGGCGAACTCTTCGGCGTCGTCGCCGCTATTGTCGCCGCCACACGCGGGGACGAACGATGCAGATGTGAACAGGAGAGCGAACAGTGCGAGCTTCTTCATGACAGTCCTTGAAAAGAAAAATAGGAATGCGCGGCAGCACGCCGCGACGTTGCGAAACGGATCTCTGGCTAGGCGAACGAGCGCGTAGCTAGGACGGCGCTTCGGGGCGACGAGCCGCCGGCGCCGGGTGGGGCGCGGCATAGGCGATCACGGGCATCTCGATCACGCGAATCACGGGCGCTGCGAGCGCTAGATCCGGTGCACCAAACGCGGGGAGCTCGGGCGCCATCACGTCGTGACTGATGCGATGACAGTTCCGCATCTGCGGCTCCGTCGATCCACCTTTGTCATGCGGGCAATGGCAGTTGTTCGGATCCGGACAGCAGCACTTTTCCGTCACGGTCTCGACGGTGCGCAGCTGCGTGACGGGCACGGCCAGCGCGACGAGCACCGCCACCACGTAGGTGGCGACGATCGCGATCGCGCGGCGGATCTTCACCCTCGCATTAGCTCAAAAGCTCCCGCCCCTGTCAATCACGGGGCTTCGAGCTGGAGGCCGCGGCGTGCGATGGATCGTCGCAGCGAACGCAGCTTTACGTGATCGATCGTGACGATCGTCGCGGTCACGATGCCCCCGGCGACGAGCAGCACGAACGACACGTGCGCGAGCGACAGCGCGGCGAGCCCCAACGTCACCCACGCGATAAGATCGCGCCGGACGACGTACGGCAGATACGTCGCGAGAAACTGCAGCCACGGCGGCAGCGGCTTCTTCGTCGCGATCGCTTTCGCGGCACGCGGCACGAGCTTCACCGCACCATCGCGTTTGCCCGGCGCGATCTCGAATGCGCCGACATAGTCCTGCGAG
Organism: Kofleriaceae bacterium; assembly: GCA_047600425.1. Classification (GTDB taxonomy): domain Bacteria; phylum Myxococcota_A; class Polyangia; order Haliangiales; family Haliangiaceae; genus JABFXX01. The sequence continues at coordinate 3,241,805 of JASGLC010000001.1, forward strand.
TTCGCCGAACCGACGGCGACGATGATGTTGTAGTAGATGCAGTAGACCGACCACGTGATCGCCGCGGCACCGACGAGGTTTGCGACGAGCCAGCCATCCAAACCTGGTGTTCCGAACACGAGATGGCAATGCCAGCCGAGCGCGACCATGTAACCGATGCTCGACAGCTCGTCGACGATCGTATCGATCCACGCGCCGAGCTTCGACGACAGCAACTTCACGCGCGCGATCTCGCCATCGCAGCAATCGACGTAGCTCCCGGCAAGCAGGATCGCGGTCCCGATCAGCACGCTCGTGTTCGATGCCTTCGCGGACAAGTAGCAACCGATCGCGACGAGCACCGCGACCAGATACGAGACCTGATTCGGCGTGATCGGCGTCCACACCAAGAGGCGCGTGAGCGGGAACGACACCGGCCGATACAGGTACCGAGTGATCGCGTTGTCCTGCGGTTTGATAAGAATCGTGTAGAGAACTTTATGAGCGGCCCGGCGCTGCGCTGGCGTGGCGATCGGCGCGCGCGCGACGGCTCCGTGAGTCACCGAGCTGGTCGCCGTAGGTGAATCCAGGTTTGCGACGAGCTCGTCACGCCGGCTCGCCGAGGCGACCCACGCACCCGCCGGAGACCCGGGCGTTAGATCTTGAACAACCGGATTTTCGGGGACGACGCTCGCGACGATTCCGTCACTCGGCAGCGCTTCGATAAGCGGAGCCACCAACGGCGTGTGGACGAGCTGATCCGCGCGAATCACGAGCAGTGGGACCGTGCGTTGGCCGGACCAAGCCGCGATCTGCGAACGGTCCGTAGCCACCAACACGTTCGTTGCGCCGACTCTTCGCGCCACGCGGACCGCGCGCTCCTTCGCCGTCAGCCCCGCGATGCGAACATTCGCGAGCGCGTCAGTCGCCAAGACGATCGCGTCGAGCTCCACCTGCGCATTTCTATCTATAGAAAGGTGGGGCTCGGCGCCAGTGACAGGATTTCATCGCTGCGAAGGCGCTCCCGTGCCTTCAGCTGGTGAACAACTGACACCTGACAAGGCAGTCTAGTCGCAAGTGTGCGTCATCTGCGTGAGTGCACTTATCGCACACGAATTGCAGAAGGGCCGCCCACCCTATGAAGGCTGTAATTCTGGCTGCTGGTTGCGCGACTCGCCTTCGTCCCCACTCGGACGATACGCCGAAAACGCTGCTCCCCGTCGGTGGGGTGCCGATCCTGCGCCGGACCATCACCAGCCTTCTCCGCTGTGGCTTCGATCAGTTCGTGATCGGCACCGGTTATCTCGAGCACATGGTCCGCGAGGCGGTCGCCAGCTGGTTCCCCGAGCTCGACGTCACGTTCGTTTCGAACCCCGATTTCCGCAACACGAACAACGCGTTCTCGTTGCTCCTGACGCGCGCGCACGTCGAGAACGATGGCTTCATCCTGCTCGATGGCGATGTCGTGTTCGATGCCGAAGTGATCGAGCAGCTCGTCGACCGCGGCCCGGATTGCTTGGCGGTCCGCTCGGTCGGTTCGATCGGCCTCGAAGAGGTCAAGGTCACCGCCGATAACGACGACCGCGTCCTCGCGATCGGCAAGCACGTGCCGGTGCGCTCGGCGATGGGTGAATCGGTCGGCATCGAGCTGTTCTCGGCCGCGTCGAGCAAGCGCCTGTTCGAAGCGCTCCACGCGCGGGTCACCGTTCAGGGCCTCGTGAACGAGTACTACGAAGCGTCGTTCCAGCAGGTCATCGACGAAGGCTGCACGCTGTACGGCGTGGACATCGGCTCGATGTACGCCACCGAGATCGATACGATCGAAGACCTCCTCGCGGCGAATGCCCGCCTGGCGCAGGTCCCGATGTTCGACGTGTCGGTTGGCTCGGTCCGCCTGGCCGTGTGAGAAATTCCGCAGCGTTGGGCGATTTGTTACGAGCCGCAACGATCCGAGTTGTTTTCTGATTTGTCACTGCGGCACGATGACCCTGATGAGGTTGTTGCTGCCGCTGCTCTGTTTCGGAGCCTGCGCCCAAGCGGGTAAGGCTGAGATCGGCGGCCACACGGACGCGGGCAGCATCTCGACCCACGATTCGAGCACGCAGCCGCTCCCAGACGCGTTCGTCAACCCGATCGACGCGCCACCCGGCGTGATGACGAAAACGCTCGATGAAAATACGAGCGACACGGTCGTGAACGGCAATACGCAGGGCTGCTCCACGTCGAACGGCTTCACGGCCGCCACGCAGTACTGGCGCGTCTACAACCCGGCCAACTTCCAGATCACCACGGACTTCCACATCACCCAGGTCGGCTTCACCGTCGAAGATGCGGAGACCATCGCGGGCAACGGCCAGCAGGTCACGGTGAAGGTCGGGATCTACGACGCGCCGGTGCCGACCACAACGTTCGACACGTCGAAGCTGATGGGCCTCGCGCAGGACGCGAACGTCCAAGTCGCCGAAGGCTTCGAGACGCCGCAGCCGATCAACGTGCCGCTGTCGGCGACGATTCCGGCGGGCAAGAACCTGTTCATCGAGATCGATTCGCTCGACGGCATCAACAACGAGCTCGCGTTCTGGATGGGCTCGAGCAATCAGACCGATTCGAGCCCGAGCTGGATGAAGGTATCGTGCATCAACGGCGGCGCGCCGATCACGACGACGGCGGCGCACGGCAGCCAGAGCGCGCTGGTCATGACCGTCACTGGTCAGTACTAATAAGCGGTCGCACGATCGGCCATGATCGCGGCGATGCGCTGCTCGAAGTCCTCGCGCGTGACGCGTGCGTGATTCTGCTGCGCGATCCGATCGGCGAGCGGCGGCTTCACCGCTTGGATCCCGTGCTGCTTCACGAGCAGCGCGATCTGTTCGCTGCGCTCGACGGTGAGCGGCGGCCCGCGGACTTGATCCAATAGCGCGAGCGGCACGCATTGGAGCAGCGGATCGGGCGAGCGCCGCAGGAACGGGACGAGGCGTGCGGGCGTCTTCGCATCGTACGGCGCATCGGGGTGAAACTCGGCGACGCCAAGCGTGCTCGCGGCTTTCGCGAGGCGATCGCGCGTGTCGTGAAAACTGACGCGATCGATCTGGAGCTCGGGCGCGACCAACATCGCGACGCGGATTTTCGGATCGACGAACGCGCGCGCCGCGGCGGCTTGCCAGTCGATTTCGGACGGCGTCCCCCATAAAAATTCCACGTACAGCTCGCCGCCGGTGCGCGACATCTTCGCCCACGGGCATAGCTCGTAATGCTCGACGATCTCGACGAGATAGCGGTCGAGGATGCGCCTGGCTTGCAGCTCTCGCGACAACGCAACCATTGTATGGCCGACGTGTCATCGTATGGGAAGTGAAGCTCGCAATCGCGCTCGTGGTGGTGGCAGGTGGGACGGCATTCGCCGACCACTGCGACGACGGGCTCGCGGCGGCGAAGGCGGGCGAGCTGGCGAAGGCGGCGCTGAAGCTCGACGGCTGCACGAGTGACGATGCCGTCGCGGCAGCGCATACCGTCCAGCAGAAGCTCGAGGCGAGCCAATTGTCCGCGCTCGTGATCTCGGGTGATGGCATCGCGTTCACGACCACGGCGATGCCGGGTGAGAACCTGGTCGCGCCGGCGACGGTGTGGGCGAAGGCGGGCACGTACACGATCACGGTCGGTGCGCAGCAGCTGTCGACGACGGTCGGTGCGCACTCGCGATCGTCGATCTTGCTCGAGAAGCCGCGCGGGACGCCGCCGCCGAAAGATCGCACGGTCGATATCGGTTCCGACGAGCCCGCCGAACCGCCGGTGCAAGGTCCGCCGCCGGCGCAGAAGTTCAAGAGCATCCTGCCGTGCGAGTACGAGGGCTGTAATACGGCCGCCGGCGATCTCGCGGATCCGCTCGCGACGGGGCCGGAACGGTTTCACGAGCATCCGCCGGCGCTGCGAATCGGTGCGCGTCTCGGTGTGACGTCGACGGAATCGATCGGTATGTCGGGCGCGGTGACGGCACATGGCCAGTGGCTCGCGCTGCGTGCGGATGTCGCGCAGCACGAGGTCGATCACATGGCGTTCACGGATTTCGGCTTCGCCGCGGGTGTCGCGCATCCGGTGTGGTCGCCACGCGCGGCATGGATTGGTCTCGGGCTGGCGTTGCGTGGTGATCTCGGCACGCACGATCACCAAAATGTCGGCGCGAGTGGCGAGATCGAGCTCGCGCTGCGTGCGTTGCCGGTAACGGTCGCCGCTCGCTACGATCAGATGTTCGATGGCGATCACGCGATCGTCGTCGAGATCGGCGCGGACTGGCGACTGTTTCGGAACTAGCCCGGCGCACGCACGATCTTCGCGCTCGACGCCAATTCCGCGCTCGCACGCACACCCCGCAGACGAAGGTAGCCACGAAGCTTCGAAGCCGTTCGAAGGATCTTTTTATCGAACGCGCGTTCGGTTCGAAAAATCTCTTCGACGAGCTTCGGATCTTCGTGGCGATCTTCGTCTGCGGGACGTTCGCGCGAGTACGGCGCACGGGTCGAGCGCGGAGCACGCTCAGGCGATCGTCAGCGTTTGACCGTCCCAGCGGGCGATCCGATCTTCACGCGGCACGAGATCCCAATCGAATTGCTCGGGGTCCGAGCTCCGCAGATTCGCGGCGCGCACAAGCGCGAGCATCATCTCTTCCGCCGAGTAACGCCCCCGCAGCTCGCTCCACGGGATCGAGCCATGCAGCTTCGCGAGCTTGTCGCCGTGCGGCTCGAGCAACAAGAAGTGATGGCGATATCGCGGCTGGGCATAGCCGAGCAGGCGCTGCAGCATCACCTGCGTTGCCGTCGACGGCGCGATGTCACGACCTCGAATCACATCCGTGATCCCACCATCGGCATCGTCGACCACCACCGCGAGCTGATACGCGATCGCGCCATCCTTGCGACGCACGATCGGATCGCCCAGATCCACCGCCGGCGTTTGCGACAACACCAGGCCGCCATCATCGACGAGCTCGACCCGGTCATCCGGAAGTTGCACCCGGATCGCTACGTCTTTGACATCGCGCCAATTCGCCAGGGGCGTTCCGCGACACGTGTTCTCGTACGCCCAGCCGCCATCGGGAGCACGCCGTCCCCCACTCCGGTCCGCGCGACTACAGACGCACGGATACAGCCTGCCCTGCGCCGCCAGCGCATCGAGCGCCGCTTCATGTGCCGGCGTCCGCTCGCTCTGGATCACGACCTCGTCGAACGCCAGGCCCAGCCACGCGAGCGCCTCGACGATTTCATCGCGCCACCGCGGCTTCACGCGCGTCGTGTCGATGTCCTCGAGCCGGAGCACGGCGGTGCCACCGCGATGCCTGGCATCGAGCCACACGAGCAGCGCCGACAACAACGTGCCGGGATGCGCCTCGCCCGTCGTCGACGGAGCGAATCGTGATTTCAAGACTTCGCTTTTTTATCGATCGGGTGCAACGCGACGTTATCCGGAGCCGACTTCGACTTGGCCCAATACGGATGATAGTGGTTGTCCCCGTTCACGAACGTCCAAGACATGTCGTGATCTTTGGGCCGCGTATCGATGTGGACGAACTGCTCCTGCGGATACCAGCCGACGCCGACGTCCGTGTATCGCTTCCACACGTAGTCGCGGATGTCCTTGAGTTGGACGCCGCGGATCCGGAAGTCGATCGCACGCGCATCGCGATGAGGTGACGTCGGCGACTCGCCGCGATTCACGCGCACGGCCGAGACGTACTCGATCACCTTGCCGGGATAGTGGTCCGAGACGTCCGCCAGCATCGCGAGCGTCTTCTGCGCCATCATCTTTTCCCGGAACGTCTTCCGGCACCGGAACATCTTCTTCACCGTCGTCTTCGTTGCATCGTCGACCGAGCCGTCGCGCCAGATCGCGATCGTGCCTTGTTGATGGTCATTTTCGTCATACAGCGGAACGGCCACGGGGCTCGCCACTTCTGCATCGATCACCGCAGCGACGGTCTGCGCGGGGATCGGTGCCGGAGCGGCGCTGGCAGTCCACCCTACCATTGCCGTGGTCATGATCTTGATCTTGATCAGGACACCCACCATGAGAGCGGTCAAACCTCGCACGAATTCGTATGTGTTCAAACGAGTTTTTGCTCCCGTAAGTTTCGGCGGAATTACGTCGAGATCGAGGTTCAGATGACAGGTCCTTACACTTCGCGGTAGCGTTTCGACCCGATGCGATTCACCGAGGAACACCTACAGCTGCGCCGCACGATGCGGTCGTTCGTCGAAAAAGAGATCAATCCATTTGTCGACGAATGGGAGAAGGCAGGTGCGTTCCCCGCGCACGAGCTCTTCAAGAAAGCGGGACGGCTCGGTCTGCTCGGGATCAACAAGCCCGAGGCGTACGGCGGCATGGGCCTCGACTACTCGTTCCAAGCGGTCGCGACCGAAGAGCTCGGCGGTTGTGCGGGCGGCGCGATCCCGATGGCGATCGGCGTGCAAACGGATATGGCCACGCCCGCGCTCGCACGCTGGGGCACCGACGAGCTGAAGAAGGAATTCCTCGCGCCCGCGATCGCCGGCGAGCAAGTCGTCTCGATCGCCGTCAGTGAAGCCTCGGGTGGTAGCGACGTCGCCGCGATCAAGACCGTCGCGAAGAAGGATGGCAGCGACTACGTGATCAACGGCTCGAAGATGTGGATCACCAATGCCGCGCAAGCCGATTGGCTATGCCTGCTCGTCAACACGAGCGAAGGTCAGGTCCACAAGAACAAGACGCTCGTGATCGTGCCCACCAAGACCAAGGGCATCACGATCGGCGCGAAGATCGACAAGCTCGGCATGCGCGCCAGCGACACGTGCCCGATCTTCTTCGAAGACGTCCGCGTGCCTCAGCGCCACCGCATCGGTGAAGAGGGCATGGGCTTCATGATGCAGATGATGCAGTTCCAGGAGGAGCGGCTCTGCGGCGCACTCTCTACATTAAAGGGCATGGACGGCATCATCGATGCCACCATCGCCTACACCCGAGAACGCCAGACGTTTGGCCAACCTCTCATCGATAACCAGGTCATCCACTTCCGGTTTGCTGAATTAAAGACGGAGGTCGAGGCGCTGCGTTCACTCGTCTACCGTGCCGTCGAGGAATACGACAACGGCAAGCGAGATGTGACGATGCTCGCATCCATGGCGAAGCTGAAGGCGGGTCGGCTCGCACGTGAGGTTTCCGACTCTTGCCTGCAGTACTGGGGGGGCATGGGTTTCACCTGGGAAAACGTCGCAGCGCGCGCGTTCCGCGACACGCGTCTTCTCTCCATCGGCGGTGGCGCCGACGAGATCATGCTCGGTATCATCTGCAAGCTGATGGGAATCCTCCCGGGCAAGAAGAAATAGCTTTCGTTTGGTTCGCGCGATCGTCGTCCTGGCTCTACTCGTCGTCGCGCGACCTCTGTTCGCGGATACGGAGCCACGTCCGATCGTCGGCTTTCGCGTGCGCGGTGATTCGAAGCTGACCGAGCGCACGCTCGCGTATCTCGCGCACGTCGACATCGGCGATCTCGTCGACGAATCGAAGATTCCGGAGCTCGAGGCGGCGGTGATGTCGAGCGAGCTGTTCAAGACGGCGGTCGTCGCGCTCGAGCCATCGGGAAATGGCGTGCTCGTCGTCGCCACGCTCGAAGACAAGATGTCGTGGATCGCGGCGCCGACCCTGTTCATCCTGCCGGATCACTACTCCGTCGGTGTCGGCTATGCCGAAAGCAACCTCGGCGGCGAGAACAAGAAGATGTTGCTGTACGCGCAGTACGGCAACCTGACCTCGATGATCCTCGGCACGTTCCTGGATCCATCCGTGCGCGGCACCAAGTGGGAGACCCGCTTCGATCTCTATCTGCTCCACCAGATCACCGACGAGTACGCGAACCAGGATCCGAAATCGTTCGCGATCGAGCGCCAGTCGACCGAGACGTTCCTCGATGCCGGTGTGCTCGTCGGCTACCGGTTCTATTGGTGGCTCGTCCAAGAGGCGCGGTTGCGCGGCGCGTACGTCTACTTCCGCGATTCGAACGACGGCACCGACGCGAAGAATCCCGTCGCCGCCCCGCAAGCCGATGGTTGGGATGTCACGCTCCAGCTGATCACCACGATCGATGCACGCAGTCACCGCTACGGCGTGACCTGGGGACCGTACGCGCAGGTCCTCGTCGAGAGTGCGGTGCCGGGCGTCGACAGCTACGGCTACCAAGACATCAAGGCGCGTGCGTACTACTCGTGGCGCTTCTTCGAGGAGCACGAGCTCGAGCTCCGCACGCGCTTGCAGTGGGGCCGGCGCCTGCCGTTTCACGAGGACATCACGCTCGGTGGAACGTCGGACCTGCGCGGCTACGATGTCGACCAGTTCCGCGGTGACTTCGCGACGATGGCGCGCGCCGAGTATTCGGTGCCGCTCTATCGCTACAAGATGTTCGCGTTCCGCGCGCTCGGGTTCTACGACCTGGGCTACATCCGGCGCGATAAGGAGGATCTGCCGGGTCGCAATTACCTGCCGGATCAGCCAGCGGGCACGCACTACTTTCGCAACGACATCGGCGCCGGCTTTCGCGTCTACGTGTCGTCGATCGTGTTGCCGCTGCTCGGCTTCGACGTCGCGTACGGCATCGAAGCGCGTGCGCCCGAGATCTACTTCGAGCTCGGCCTAACGGACTTCTGAGATCGCGTCGACGAGCGCGGCGCACTCTTCGCGGCAGTTCGCGCACAGCTTCTCGTGTTCGACTACGGGCGCGAGCTCGTCGGGAATCGGCGTGTTCGCCGCCTTCAGGTCGGCATAGCGCGCGACGCGATCGAGAAATTGCTCGCAATCGATCTCGTGATCGTGCGTTTCGCCGAGCACTCCCAAGAGTCCCGCGATCTGTTCGTCTTTCATGCGAACCCCCAGAGCACGTCGGTCGCGGTCATGCCCGCGGCAAGGAGCTCTTGCTTTGCTCGTTTGCGAGCATCGTGACTGAGCTTGTACACGGCGTTGCGCTCCATTCCGAGTTGCCGCGCGATCTCCGCCTGCGGCATGCCTTCGAGCTCGGCGACCAGCACACCGCGTTGCTTCGGCGTGAGCTCGTGATCGATCACGCGTCGGAGCACGGCCATCACCTGCTCGCGCACGAGCTGGCGATCCGGCGATGGATCCTCGGTCCGCGCATCGAACACGGTGGTCGAGAGCTGATCGAACGGCACGTCGGACCAGCGCTTGTGGCGAAGCTCGTCGAACGCGAGCCGCGTCGCGATCGCGAGCGCCCAGGTCGTGAACTGGCTGTCGCCGCGAAACGTGTCGAGGCTCGCGCGCACACGGATCACGGCTTCTTGCGCGAGGTCCTCGCACAGGTCGGCACCGACGCCCTTCTTCGCGAGTACGCGTGACAGCCCGCGCACGAGAACCGCGTGCAGATCGTGGAGCGCGTGCGACGCCGGATCCGCGAGCTCGCGTACCCACGCCGTGTTGTCACGAGCCATCGCCGCGAAGCTACACATCTACGCTCCGGGAGACGAGGCGAGCCTTCCATATCTTACGTGCGAAAAATGTCCCCTGATTTCGCGGGCTACGGTGTCGAGATTCTCGTCGAGCACGAAGTGGCCGGCATCGAGCCACACGAGCTTCGCCTCGGGCAGGTCCCGCAAATACGCCTCCGCGCCGGGCGGGATGAAGAATGGATCCTTGGTGCCCCATAGGATCAGCGTCTTCGGGTGATGCACGCGAAACGCCTGCTGCCAGGTCTCGTACAGCGCGACGTTCGACTTGTAGTTCTCGAGCAAGTCGACCTGCGCGTCCTGATTGCCCGGTCGATCGAGCAGCGCTTGATCGATCAGCCAGTTATCGGGATTGATCGCGGCCGGATCCTTCGCACCGACGAGCCAATGAAACTTCGTTCCCTCGAGGCTGACGAACTTGCGCGGCGCGACTTCGGTTTCCGGCGTGCGCTTGTCCCACAGCGGCAACAGCACCTGCTTCGGCGCATCGCCGATGCCTTCCAGGTACGCGTTCGTGTTCTGGATGATGAAGCCGGCGACGCGCTCGGGGTGTTGCGTGAACAACCGGAACCCGACCGGACCACCGTAGTCCTGCATGTACAGCACGTACGAGGTCAGGCCGAGCGCATCGATCAGGCCCGCGACGTGCGCCGCGAGGTTGTCGAACGTGTACGCGAAGTCGCGGTTCGACGGCGCATCCGAATGCCCGAACCCGATGTAGTCCGGCGCGATCAGATGAAACCGATCCGCGAGCTCGCGCATGAGGCCGCGAAACATCTGGCTGCTCGTCGGCAAGCCGTGGAGCAACAACAGCGTCGGAAGCGAAGCGTCGCCCGCCTCGCGATAGAACACCTGGCGGCCGGCAACCTGGGCGTAGCGATGGAAGATTTGCGTCGTCATGCCCGTGTGACGGGGTGACGGCGAAACTTCTTACTGCCGAACTTCGAGCGACAGGTCGACCGTCTTCTTGGCCGGATCGACGTGCGTGACCGGCTCGACCGGCTTCTTCAGCTCGGTCTGGACCTTCTCGAGCCCGGCTTGGATCTTCGCGCGGCTGAATACGTCGCCCGACTTCAAGCCCATGAGCGCGAGGTACTTCTTGGCGTCGTCGCCTTTAAAGTCGAGCTTGCCGACATGGTACTGGTCCCCTTCGGCGATCTCGAACGTGGCCACGCCCGGACCACCCGCCGGCTTCGGCGCGGTGATCAGCACGTTGATGAAGCCGCGGTCGAAGTACAGGACTTGAATCGCGAGCACCGCGCGATCGATCGCATCTTGCGCGAACGGCGCACCCTTCGCGATCGCCGCAGCTTTATCGAGATCCTTCGCCGGGACCTTCTTGTTGCCTTTGAACGCGACGCTCGACACCGTCGAGGCCTTGCCCGGCGTCACTTCGATCACGACATCCACGGCCTTGGTCGCCACGTCCGTCTGCTTCCACGCGATCGTGACGTCGGTGAAGCCGCGCGCGAGATACGCATCGCGCAACTGCGCGACGACCTTCTGGAGCAACGACGGATCGAGCGGCATCCCCGTGGCCGTGGCGAGCGCACCCGACAGCGGAATGTCTTGGCCACCAACTTCGTGCGCCGTCAGCCCGTGCAGCGAGGGCTGCGGGCGCACCGTGATCACGAGTTGGATGCCATCGGCTTGTTGAACGCCTTCGATCGACGCATCGGCGACGCCGGCACTCCCCACGATCTGCGCGAGCGACGCCCGCAGCCTGCCGCGATCGAGCGGCTTGCCGACGAGCTCCGCGAGCAATTGCTTGATCGACGCGACCTGCGTCTGATCGTCGCTCTTGACCGAGATGTCTTTGACGTTGCCGTCGAGCTCGTTCCACTTAACTTCCGTGGCCGGCGCCTCGGGCGGCTTGTCCTCGGGAAGTTGCGGATGCTGCGTTTTCGGCGGACCGCCACACGCGGCGATGGCCAGGATCAAGAGTAGGCGCTTCATCGCTTCTCGATATGGGCGAGGGCCATCTGCTGCTTGATCCACGCCTCTTGCGCGACCTGCATCTTCTGTTCGAACACCATCCCGCGGATCTTTTCGCGCTCTTTCTCGAGCGGTCCGATCGTGGCGTCCATCTTCTTCACCAGCTCGTACGCGGCTTTGATGTCGTCGTCGCTGATCTGGATCTTCGCGGCGAAGTCCTGGTTGAACACGCGCCCCATGCGGATCTGGCGAGCGACCTCGTCGCGATACGAGGCACGCGTGAAGTGCTGTTCGGCGAGCGCCTTGTCGAGGCCGGCATCGTCGATGTTGTTCTGCTGCTTCACCATGGCGATCGCTTGATCGATCTCGCTCTCGGTCACGGTGACGTGCATCTTCTCCGCGGTGTTCTCGATGATCGCATTCGCGATCAAGCTGTCGATCACTTGCTGGGTCTGATCGAACGAGGGTTTGTCGAGCTTGGCGCGTTCGTAGACCTCTTCGACCTGGCTGTGCCAGATCGGTCGCCCGTCGACGAGCGCGATCACGTGATCGACACTCGCATGAGAACCCGGGCTCGGTTTAGCAAACGCGACGGTGGATAGAAGCAGAGAAAGAAGTACGTGTTTCATTCGTGCGGAACGACGCCGTTGACCGGCACCCAGATGGTCTCGCCCGAGGCACCGACCTCGAGCTCGTAGTAGCCCTGCAGCAGTTGGCGCACGGTCGCGGATTGCATCAGGCCGTTCGGTCCCGGCACGAGCACGCGCTTCCCCGGCGCCACCTTCTGCGGAATCTCACCGCTCGCCGACGAGCCGATCTGCGACACGCCGATGCCCATGATCGCACCACGTGGCGCATCCTTCGGCGGCGGTTCCGGCGTCTTCACCTCGGCAGCGGCGGCCGCCATGCCGATGCGCATCGAGCCCGGCACCGGCGTGGGCACACCGGGCTGCGTGATCTCGTCGGTCGATTTCGGAACCTCGACGGGCGCGGCCTTGCGAATCGGCGGCGGCACGCTCGGCATCAGGCGCGGCGTGGGATTGCCTTCTTTGATCGGCGTGAGCGGCACCGTCGGGACTTCCGGCTTGCCTTCACCGATCTTGATCGCGGCGAGGCCATCGGCCTTCGTCATCTTGTTCGGACGCGTGGGTGGCACCGGCGTGCCTTCCGGGACGTCTTTCGGCGGCGTGGGCGGCGGCGACGACGACGGCCGCGGACGCACCACGATCTCGCCGCTGGCCTGCAACGGCGGCTGTGACGTCGCGCGCGGTTTCGGCTTTGGTTCGGCCTCGTCCGGCGGTGGCAGCGGCGGCGGCACGACCGCCGGCGATGCGAGCGCGGGCGTTGCGCGATCGCGCGGTGGCACCGGCGGCGGTGCGCTCGTGATCAGCGGAGCCGGAGCACGCTCGGTAATCTTGTGGTGACCGCTCCACTCGAGCGAAGGCACGAGCTCTTCGAGCGGCCGCGTTCCATCGTCCGCGAGGATCGCGAGATGGCCCATGCGCACGAGCTCGACGCCGAACACCGATCCGGCCGCCGGGTTGTACGCGACGAGCTCTTCGAGGATGTGCGAATGCATCTGCGGATCGGTGACCGCGTTCGGCGTTCCCGCCATCACCACGCGACGCGTGAGCAAGCGCGCGAGCATGCGCTCCACCGATCGCGACACCGATCGCAGGATGCCGTCGTTCACGATATCGAACGGAAGCCCGACGAACTGCGCGATCAACAACGACGCATCCGTGCAGCGCACTTGCAGCGAACCTTGCGCGCGCAACCGAACACCTTCACCGGTGGTCGGGATCATGAACATCGTGACCATGTCGAACGAAACTTCGACCGGCGCGGTGAGCACGAAGAACGCGTGCACCGGTCGCATCGGATCCGGCGTGCGCCAACGATGCCGTCCGGTGTTGAGCGTGGAGCCAACCAACCACGCCGGACACATCACGACTTGCTCGTCATCTGCGCATACAACCTCGTGCTCTTCCGGACCGATGGGAAACGGCCAGGCATACACGAGATGATCGGACGCGACTGCGTCGCGCGCGATGACCGACATCAGCTGGGAATACTACAGGATCCCGACGAGGAAGATTCCGCGGGACGACCCGTAAAATGGTTAAAGGGGACGCTACTCGCTGTCGCTATCTTCGTCGTCCGGGGCTAACTCGTCCGACTGAGCGATGGGGTGGATACGTACGCGCCGAACGCGCCTCGGAGAGGCTTCGATCACCTCCAGGACGGTCCCGTTATCCGTGGTCAGGCGTTCGCCGGCCTGCGGAATTGCCTGTGCGAGCGACATGCACAGGCCCGCGATCGTGGTCCGGTCTTTACCGACCGGTAGATCGAGGTGGAGGTCGCGATTGACCTTGCGGACCGCGGCCCAGCCTTGGACCAGGATCGTACCGCTCGGTTCGCGGGTGAAGTACTGCTCGGGGACATCGTCCTCCGACATGATGTCGCCGACCAGCTCCTCGACGAGGTCCTCGGTCGTGACCAGGCCGCTGATCCCGCCGCTGTCGTCGGTGATGATCGCCATCTGCGTGCGCCGGCGTTGCATCTCGCGCAACAGGTCGAGCGCGCGCGTGCCTTCGCCGACCTTGTGGGCGGGGCGCAGGATGTCCTCGAGCACGACGAGGCCTTTCTCCCACGACAGCGACAGGACATCGCGCGCGACGACATAGCCGATGATGTTGTCGAGGTTGTTGTCGTAGACCGGCATCCGCGAATGCCCTTCTTCGAGGAGCAAGCGCTGGACTTCATCGGCAGGCGCATTGCGGCGCAGGGCGACCACGCGATTTCGTGGAACCATGACTTCTGCGACGGTGACCTCGCCGAAACCGAGCGCGCGCGAGGCGATCTCCGAGGCGCGCGGATCGACCGAACCGGTCTTCGCGGCTTCTTCGACGAGTTGTTGCAGCTCGTCCTTCGATAACCGAGCTTCGGTGAAGTTCGTGCGGTCGCCGAAAAACCGGAGGAACAAGTTCGATACGCCGGTCAGCAACCATACGACCGGGCGAACGATGCGCGACATCGTGCGCAACGGGCGCGCGACGAAGAACGAATAGCGATCGGCGTAGCGCAACGCGAGCGACTTCGGCACGAGCTCGCCGACCACCAGCTCGGTGAACGACACGATCGTGATGACCGTGACGAGCGAGGCGACGCTCGCCCAACTCCCGAACCCCATGCGATCGTAGAACGGCTCGAGGCCGTGCTCGAGGCGCGCACCACCGAACGCCGCGGCCGCGGTCCCCATGATCGTCATGCCGATCTGAACGGTCGCGAGGAACCGCTCCGGGGAATCCCGAAGGTGCTTGAGCGCGAGCGCACGCCGGTCCTTGCGGCGGATGAACTCGCGCAGCCGGGTCTTGCGAACCGTGAGGACTGCGATCTCGGAACCCGAGAACAAGCCGTGGACCATCAATAAGCCCACGACGATCAGAAACTCGGAAAGCATTACCTAGCCGGCACCGCGACCGGACGGAGCATACGCGATAAATTGAGGCATATGGCGCGCCGGCCGCCGCCAGCGGCACCCGTAAAAAAGGCGTACATCACGCCCGACGGAGCGAACAAGCTTCGGTCCGAGCTCACGCAGTTGTGGACCGTCGAACGGCCGCGCGTGACGCAAGAGGTTGCCGATGCAGCCGCGCAAGGCGATCGGTCCGAGAACGCCGAATACATCTACGGCAAGCGGCGGTTGCGCGAGATCGATCGGCGCGTGCGGTTCCTGTCGAAGCGGTTGGACGCGGTGACCGTGGTGAGCGAGCCGCCGAAAGACCTCTCGCGCGTGTTCTTCGGCGCGTGGGTGACGCTCGAAGATGATGACGGTGAGGAAGTCACGTATCGGATCGTCGGACCGGACGAATCGAACGTCGAGCTCGGGTGGATCTCGATGGATGCACCCGTCGCGATGGCGCTGATGGGCAAGCGCGATGGCGATGACGTCTTGGTGAAGCGGCCGAAGGGCAACATCACGTTCACGATCGTTGGAATTCGTTACTGATGGCCGCGCCGTACGAACCACGACCGACGAGTGATGGCGTGCCGCGCGCGATCTACGACGACGTGCCCTCGCGCGCGATCGCGGTTCCCTTGCCGGCTCCGCTGGCGGTGTACGCGCGCTCGCTGTTGCGCTGGCGGCCGACGTGCGAGGTGACGGCGTTGCGCGAAGGGATCGAAACCTATCCGGCGATGCTCGAGGCGATCGCGAGCGCGAAGAAGATGATCCTGCTCGAGGTCTACATCTTCGCGGCAGATCCGACGGGCGAGAAGTTTCGCGCGGCGTTGCAGGAGCGTGCGGCGGCCGGCGTGCAGGTGCGGATCATCTACGATGCGGTCGGCTCGTTCGGGATCGCGGACTCGTGGTTCGCGGATCTGCGCGCGCTCGGCGCCGAGGTGATCGACTTCAATCCGATCGCACCGTGGCGCGCGCGGTTTCGGTTATCGCATCGCGATCACCGCAAGATCCTCGTCGTCGACGACGCGGTCGCGTTCACCGGCGGGCTCAATATCGCCGACGATTACGCCGGGAAAGACGACGGCGGGAAGGGCTGGCACGACATGCACTGCCGCGTGCGCGGGCCGGCGGTGTTGGATCTGTCGCGGTTGTTTCGCAAGACCTGGATGCGCGCGGGCGGCACGCCGTATCCGTCGCCGGCGCGTGCGAGTCAGGCTCCCGAAGGTCCGGGCCAGAGCTACGCGCGCGTGATCGAGAATACGAAGCTGCGGCAGCGCGGCGCGTTTCGACGGACGTACTTGCACGTGATCAAGCGAGCGCGCGAGAGCGTGTTGATCGAGAACGCGTACTTCTTACCGGAGCGCAGCATGCGCCGGCAGCTGACGCGTGCGGCGAAGCGCGGTGTGAAGGTCAGCGTGATCGTGCCGGGTCACTCGGACGTGCGAATGGTCGAGTACGCGAGCAACTACGTGTTGCGTCGGCTCGCGAAGCGCGGCGTCGAGATCCTTCACTACCAAGGCGCGATGATGCACGCGAAGACCGCGGTGATCGACGGCACGTGGTCGACGATCGGCAGCTACAACTTCGATGCGCAGAGTCGGTTGAACAATCTCGAGGTCACGCTCGAGGTGCTCGATCCCGCGCTCGGCACGCAGATGATCGAGCACTTCGATCGGTCGCGCCTCAGCTGCACCCGCTACGACGAGGCCGCGTGGCTGCGCCTGCCGTGGTACCGCAAGGTGCTGGCGTGGGTCGGGTTTCGGCTTCGCCGCTTTCTGTAGCAGGGTGCTTCAAAACGGAGCAGGCGGTGCTCTCGATCGGCGCAGTTGTCGACGCGAATCAAGGGGTTACGCGTGGCATCGAAGCTGCTCTATCTCGGGGCCAGGAGACAACGATGACGCATGACCTCAAAGTTCGGTTCCTGGGTGTTCGCGGCTCGATCGCAGTGCCGGGAATGGCTGCGGGCGGTAACACGAGCTGCGTCGAGGTGACGGCGGGTGACACGCGCATCATCCTCGACGCGGGCACGGGCATTCGCACGCTCGGCAACGAGCGCATGGCCCATGGTCCGCGCCATTCGACGATCCTCTTGTCGCATCTGCATTGGGATCACGTCGCGGGTCTGCAGTTCTTCACGCCGGTGTACGTGCCGGGTCATCGCGTCGAGATCGCGAGTGGTCCGAATGGCGTGATGAGCCACGACGCGGCGATCCGTCAGTTGTTCAAGGCGCCGTTCTTCCCGGTCGACTTCGACGATCTGGGCGGCACGGTGACGACGCGCGAATTGCGACCGAACGATCAGTTCGTGATCGGCGACATCACCGTGACGATGGCCAAGCTCAATCATCCGGATCCGGTCTACGGCTATCGGTTGGAGCACGCGGGTCAATCCGTCGTGTACGCGACCGATACGGAGCATTTCTCGTGTGTGGATCCGACGCTGAAGAAGCTCGCGTCGGGCGCAGACATCCTGATCTATGACAGCCAGTACACGCCGGAAGAATATCCGCACAAGGTCGGGTGGGGTCACTCGACGTGGCAGGCAGGCATCGAGCTCGCGCGTGCGGCGGCGGTGCCGCAGCTCGTCCTGTTCCATCACGATCCGGGTCGATCGGACGACCAGTTGAACGCGCTCGAAGCCGCGGCGGCGGCCGTGATGCCGGGAACGATCGCGGCACGCGAAGGGATGATCTTGTCGGCGCGGGATGCGGAGAAAGCGGCTGCAGCCTAAGCTTAGAGAGAGGATGGAGCACGATCAGCGGTTCGAGCTGCTCGCGGATCTCGGCGCGATGATCGCGGGCGAGGTCGAGCTCGATGATCTGCTCGCGACGTTCGCGGCACGCGTGGCGCGAGCGCTGAGTGCCGATCGCGCCACGCTGTGGCTGATCGATGCCGCGACGGGAGAGATCCGGTCGCGCGTGGCGACGTTGCCGGAGCTTCCGGAATTGCGCGTGCCGATGGGGAGTGGGTTGGTCGGGCATGTCGCGGCGTCCGGAGAATTGGTCAACGTGAAGGATGCCGCGCGCGATCCGCGGTGGGGCGGCGAGCAGGTCGACTATCGGACGACGTCGATGTTGACGGCGCCGATCGAGCGACGCGGACAGATCCGCGGCGTGATCCAGGTGCTCAATAAATCCGGCGGCGCGTTCGATCAGCGCGACGAGGATTTCGTGCGTGCGCTGTCCGAGCAGATCGGGCGCGCGCTCGACTACACGACGTTGCGTGGCGACGACGCATCGCGCGGCATGAGCGTGCGCGGGCGGTTCAATCACGTGATCGGGCGATCGCCGGCGATGGCCGCGGTGTACGAGATGATCGTGCGAGCCGCGCAGACCGACGCGACGGTGCTGTTGCACGGTGAAACGGGGACGGGAAAGGGCTTATTGGCGCGTGCGATCCACGTGAACTCGAGTAGGCGCGAGGCGCCGTTCGTTCATGTCGATTGCACCACGCTGCCGGCGGCGCTCGTCGAGAGCGAGCTGTTCGGTCACGAGCGCGGCGCGTACACCGGTGCGGACTCGCGCGTGATCGGTAAGGTCGAAGCGGCGAACGGCGGCACGTTGTTCCTCGACGAGATCGGCGAATTGCCGTTGCCGCTGCAGGGCAAGTTGCTGCGGTTCGTGCAAGAGCGGCAGTTCGAGCGGATCGGTGGGCGCGACACGCTGACCGCGGATGTGCGGTTGGTCGCGGCGACGAATCGCGATCTCGAGGCGATGTCGGCGCAGGGGCAGTTCCGCAGCGATCTGTTCTTCCGGTTGCGAGTCGTCGAGATCGTGATCCCGGCGTTGCGCGAGCGTGGCGCCGAAGACATTCAGGATCTGGCGGAGCACTTCGTCCAACAGCTCTCGCGGCGCTACGGTAAGCCGGGCTTGCGGTTGAGCGACGGTGCGCGGACGGCGCTCGCCGTGTATGCGTGGCCGGGCAATGTTCGCGAGCTCGAGAACACGATCGAGCGTGCGGTCGTGTTGGTGAACGGCACGACGATTCACTCGAAGGATCTGGCGCTCGAAGCGCGGCGGACCACGCAGACGATGTCGATCACGAATCTGTCGTCGGCGTCGATGACGATGCCGGCGATGTCGGATCAGATTTCGCTGCCTCCGGATCTGTCGCTCGAAGAGGCTGAACGGCGTTACGCACGAGCGGTGTTGGAGCGCGAAGACGGCAATCAGTCGGCCGCGGCGCGTGCGCTGGGCATTTCGCGCAACAAATTGGCAAGGCTCCTGCGCTGACGATACTCTCGGCCCATGCGCCTAGCGCTGCTGGCTTTGTTGGCATTGGGATCCGTCGCGTACGCGGATGATGACGAAGCGGTCGGCGAGAAAGGGCGGCCGGCGGAGAAGGGCACGCTCGGCGTCGGCATCATCGTCGGCGAGCCCACGGGCATCTGCGCGAAGATCTACTTCGCGAAGGATCGCGCGCTGCAGATCGCGGCGGGCTCGGCGTTCATCTCGAACGGCCTGCAGCTGCACGCGGACTACGTGTTTCATCCGTGGATCCTGCAAGACCGCGATTCGTTCGTGTTGCCGGTCTACATCGGGCCCGGCTTTCGCGTGATCGATTATTCGGGTGGCAGCAATGGCAGCGATCACTTCGCGGCGGGTCTGCGCGGTGTCGTCGGCCTGTTGTTCGATTTCAAGAGCGTGCCGCTCGATGCGTTCCTCGAGATTGCGGGCGTGCTCGAGTACGACTTCAAGTCGGGCAATGGCTTCGGCGGTGCCGTGAACTTCGGCGGCGGCGTTCGCTACTACTTCTAGTCTCTGAGCGCGGTGAACGCGGCGATGTCCTGTTGGACTTCGGCCGCGAGTGCGGATTCTTCCGGCGTCACGCCGCGCGCGCGATCGAGGCCGGAGATGATCGTGTCGGTCGCGATCAGCGTGAGCAGCAAGATGTTCGCGCCCATGCTGAGGCCGAAGTTCAGGACCGATAGCGGGCTCGCCTTCGAGACGAGCTCCCACAAGCCGCCGACGATGAATGCGATGCCGGCGATCAACAGCGTCATCCAGATCATCTGTGCGCGATGAGTGGCGTGGCGCGCGGTGGCGTCGGTCATCGGGCGCGTGAGGCGGAGGCCGGCGCGGACGAGCGTGCCCTTCGCCGAGAGGACGAGCAGCGTGCCGATCACGACGAGGGGCTCGCCGGTGAAGTGATACGGCAGCAGGACGAACACGTAGAAGATGATCATGTAGAGCGGCGCAGCGATCACCATCATCCAACCGGGGGCGGAGGCGCCGGGGAACAGCGTCTTCGTCGCGATCGAGGCGCGGATCAGGCCCTGCAACAGCGAGATGATCTTCGGTGCGAGGGACAAGAAGGCTTGCGCGCCGATCGCCATGCCGACGGCGATCTTCGTCGCGTGCGCGGTCGCCGGATCCATCTGGCGGTAGTCGACGGCGGACGCGAGTGGATACAGGAACACGAGGAATGGCGTCAGGAAGTAGAGCAACCAGCCGAGTGCGAGGCGGCGGGATTGCGTGCGCCACGAGCGCCACTTGCCGACTTGCGTCCACAGGAACAGCGCGAAGCCGATTTCGACGACGACTTGCACGTACGAGAGCTGTTTCCAGATCTCGGGTGTACCGTCTTCGAACTTGAGGTCGTCGGCGACGTGCACGATCGCGACGGGGATCATGAGGAGCGCGGCGACGAACAGGATCGAGCGGCGCCAGGCGAGGAAGGCTTGTTGGGATTCGTCGGTGATCGCGGGGCGAGCGGCGAGCATCGCGGCGCGTTCGTCGTCGAGGACTTCGTTCGCGTCGATGTGGAGGCGGAACGCGCGCTTGAGCGAGAGGATCGCCATCGCGATGAAGCCGGTGCCCGTCGGTGGCTTCACGGCTTGCGCCAAGTGCGTGCGGCGCGGCGTCAGGGCTTGCGCGTACGGCAGTGGCTGCGGCTGTGGCGGTGGCGGCTCGGGCCACGGTCGCGGTGCGGGCGGGTTGTTCGTCGGTAGTGGATACGGCTGCTGCGGCTGGCCATATGGTTGCGGTGGCGCGCCGTGCGGTTGCTGCGGCTGGCCGTACGGTTGCGGCGGGCCGTATGGTTGCTGCGGCTGACCGTGCGGTTGCGGTGCTTGAACGGCGCCAGCTCGCGCTGGTTGCGCGCCGAATGGCTGTTGCGCGCCGAACTGCTGGGCGCCGAATGGCTGTGGTTGTTGCGCGCCGAATGGCTGTGGTTGTTGCGCGCCGAATGGCTGTGGTTGTTGCGCGCCGAATGGCTGTGGTTGCGGCTGCGCGCCGAACTGTTGTGGTTGCGGCTGCGCGCCGAACGGCTGTTGCGGCTGCGCGCCGAACTGTTGTGGTTGCGGCTGCGGCTGCGCGCCGAACGGCTGTTGCGGCTGCGCGACGAACTGCTGTGGTTGCGGCTGCGCCGGCGCGGCGCCGTGTCCCGGTGCGGTCGTCGACGGCAAACCACCCGTGGCTTGCGTCTGCGCGATGCCGAGCTGCTCGCGAAGCTGCTGCGCGTTCTGCACGATGTTGCCGGGCAGCGTGCCGGGAGGTTTCTTGTCCTCGGACATGTCGCCCCACCCTACCGCGTTTCAATTTCGCCGACATTCGCGATGTGCCGCCTGCGCGAGCGCCGTGCTCGTCATGTAAACGCGTAAACGCGCGAGCTCACCCCCAAACGACGGTAGCCACGAAGTTTCGAAGCTCGTTGAAGGAGTTTTTTGAACGGATCCTTCGACCGCATTCGGACCTTCGTGGCGATCTTCGTCTTGGCGGCGCAGCGTCCGAGCGCGGACTGCACGCCAAGCGGTGTGCTTGCGAGCTCCGTCGACTCAGTGCTTGAGCGACACATCCTTGAAGAGCTCGTGGACGAACAAGCCGATCACGCCGCTCGCCGCTGCGATCCCCGCGGTGCCGAGCGCGACCTCGGCGACCGGTTGCGAGCACTGCGATGCGCACGCGAGCGCACCGGCCGTTGCGGTCGCGACACCGGCGATCGCGAGCGAGGTCTTGTTCACGCGCCGGCCTCGACGGAGCTCCACATCGGACACGTGAAACAACGTGCATTTCGGATACGCACGCACGTTCGCGTCCGTGGCTTCGAGGTTCGACGGACAATCCGCAACGAGCTGCTCGATCGTCATCGCTCGCGGCACGCCGGACGCCAGCTTCACGCGCACCGATTGATCGAACTGGATCCGTTCTTCGGCATCCTCCGCCCTCGCATCGCCCTCTGGATCGCTCACCTTGTCGGCGCGCACGACCGCCGAGCCTTCGCGTTGCAGCGTCGGCGTGGCAAACGCGATATCTCGCGTGTTCGTCTTCCAGGCCACCGGCGTACAACCCGCAAGCACCACGAACGCGAACATCCAGCGCATGACGTAACGTGAATCGCGGCATCGGCGAATGCCCGCGTGTAACCCGAGCTTGCCCGCCGTTACCGATGCGCGCCGCAGTCCGCCATCGGCACGCATGAGAAACACCGGTGTTTCCTCTCCGCGAAGGTTTCCGTCGAGGACGTCGTTTAGGGGGACGGTATCCAACTCGTCAAGTTAGCCGCCCGAAACACGATCATTCAGCTACTTGCGAGCCGAACTTGACGACTTGGATACCGTCCCCATCACGGGTAGGTCGGGTGCGCCGGATCGAAGAACGCGATCGGCGCCGCCAGGCACGCATCCGGGATCCGGAACGCGTCGACGATTGTCCGCGCATGCGGCGCGAGCTGCTCGATCAGCGCCGTGATCTCGCGCTTGATCTCGCGTGACCGCGTCGTGTCGTAGTAGCCGGTCTCGAGATACCAGGCCGCGTGCGCATCGATCCGCGTCAGCAACGCGAGGTCACCGCACATCTTCACCAATTGCTTCGCGGTCGCGTTGTCCGATTTCAGCGCGGCCTCTTCGAGAGCGAACCAGTCCGCGATGCACCGCTCGCCGAACGCCTCCGCGATCGCGACCACGTGATCCTGGACCGCGAGCACCGCGGCTTCGCCTTCCATGTGATCGTCGAGCCGCTTCTTGATCCGCGCCGCACACGTCTCGACGACGTGCTCCTCGCGAAACGCGAGCGCCGCGACCTGCCACGATCGCTCGCGCGGCGAACCGTTACTCGCGCGCCGCACACCGAGCGCCGAACCCACGCGCCGCGCCACCGCACGCACGACCGCCCGCGTGCCACCCGTCGCGAGCTGCTTGCGATACGCACCGAGCATCGCCTTACCGACGAGCTGCGCGAGCACGGTGTTGTCACCTTCGAACGTCGTGAAGATATCGACGTCCGTGCGCAGCTCCGGGATCCGATTCACGGCGAGGTAGCCCTGCCCGCCACATGCTTCGCGCGCCGCTTGCACCGCCGCGATCGCGTGCCGACTCCCGAGCACCTTCAACGCCGCGGCCTGCGCTTCGAGCTCGCGCGTATCGCCGAGCTCACCCGCAAAGGCTTTCGCATGACGCGCGCGCAACTGCCGGAACGCGACCTTCAACAACACCGTATCGGCAACGTGCGGGAGCAAGCGTCGACGGTGCGTCGGATAGTCCATCAACCGCCGCTCGACATCGGCACCGAATTGCCGGCGCGTCTCTGCATACCGAACCGCGATCGCGAGCGCCGCACGCGACGCCGAAACCGCACCCGCGCCGACGGAGATTCGCCCACCGATCAACGTGCCGAGCATCGTGAAGAACCGCTTGTCCGGCGACGCGATCGGCGATGCGTACGCGCCATCGCGGTCGATCGTGGCGAACCGATCGAGCAAGTTGTCGACGGGCACGCGCACGTGCTCGAACCACAACCGCCCGTTATCGACGCCGTTGAGCCCCATCTTCGTCCCCGAATCCCCGGTGCGAACGCCCGCGATCGGCTCGCCATCGTCGGTGCGAATCGGCAGGAGCACCGCATGCACGCCGTGCCGCGTCCCCGCGACCTCGAGTTGCGCGAACACCACCGCGAAGCGCGCATCGTGCGCGGCGCCGCCGATCCATTCCTTGCGCGCGGACTCGCCGGGCGTGTGGATCTCGATCTCGCGGGTCGCGTGGTCGTAGCGCGCGATGGTCTCGACGCCGGCGACATTCGAGCCGTGCCCGACCTCACTCATCGCGAAGCATCCGAGCTCGTCGCCCGACGCCACGCGTGCGAGCCGCGCGCGATGCCGCTCGGTGCCGAGCGCCCAGATCGCACCGCCGTAGAGCCCGAATTGCACGCCGGTCTTCACCAATAAGGACAGGTCGCCGTGTGCGAGCTCCTCGAACAGGGCGCTAAATCCGGCGAGGTCATCCGTCGACGTGACGCCGGGGAACGCGAGCCGCGGCAGGCCGCTCGCACACAGATCTTCGAGCCAGCCGCGCACGATATCGCGATGCTCGTCGGTGCGCAGGCCGTACACGCGGTGCGGAGTCGAGAGGAATTGACGCGCGCGAGTGCGAACGTCGACGTGATCACCGTCGAGAAAATCCCCGACGATCGTTGCCACGGCCTCGCGAGCCCGCGCGACATCGCCGAGCATCGACGTGATCGCATCCGTGGTCTGGCCACCCGGCGGTGCGAGGTCGGCGTGAAGCTCGATCGGCGCGGTGACGTCGTCGTCGGCTTCGATCAGGCCGAGGTCGCGCGAGAGATCGTCGGCGGCCTGGCGAGCCTGCCCGTCCGTCGCCGCGGCCCGCGCGACCCGCGCGAACGAGGCCCGCGCCCGCTCGCTCGAGGTTTCGGCCACGTGATCGATGATCGCCCGGAGCCGAGCGAGCTCGTCGGCACGCGGCGGATGCTCCGGATCGAGCCAGGCCTCGATCACGGCACGCGCGGCTGGGCGCAACCACGGCTGGGCGGCCATCGCCTTCAATGTGGCGGCGCGGTCATCCGGATCGAGATCGAAGTCGCTCCATGCCACATAGATCAGTGGTGCGAACACGCGCAGCTGTGGATCATCGAGATCGGCAACACGGTCGGCGCTCATGTCCGCAGTATGTCCGAGTGTCCGGAGTCCGGTTGCTAACGTGAACGCTTCCGATCGGAAACGCTGTGCGCTAGAACGGCGGACGTGCGGACCGCAAAGTCCAAGGGGAAGGTCACCGCGAAACCGGGCCGAACGGCCAAGGCCGCGGTGTCCAAAGCGTCGAAGGCCGAAGTTTCGGTAAAAGACGACGCCGCGTCCCGAGGCGATCGCAGCAAGCGCCTGCTCGACCTCGTGATGATCCTGCTGCGCGCGCGCACGCCGGTCACCTATCGCGAGATTCGCGAGCAGTTCCCGGGCTACCAGACCACGAACGTCGAGGCCGGCCTCCGCGCGTTCGAGCGCGACAAGGCGGACCTGCTCGATCTCGGCGTGCCGATTCGCTACGTCACGCCGGACGAGGATGACTCGCTCGAGGACGGCGGCTACGTCATCGATCTCAAGCGGTTCAAGATGCCCGAGGTCCGGCTCACCGCCGACGAGATTTCCGCACTCGTGCTCGCGGCGTCGGTCGCGCACGCGATGCCGGGTGGGGCGTATCCCAAGATCGTCGACCTCGCGCTGAAGAAGCTCGCGTTCGACCTGCCCGAATTGCCGGACACGCCGACGGAGTTCCCGCGCCCGGCGTCGAACGCGCCCACCGTGCTCGTTCACTATCCCGAGAAATCGATGCAGCGGCCCGAGCTGGCGGAGATCTACGCCACGCTCGAGGCGGCCACGCGGTTCCACAAGCGCGTCACGCTCACCTACCAGACCGCCACCACCGGCATGACCTCGCGACGCGACCTCGATCCGTACGCGATGGTCTATCGCGAGGGTGCGTGGCTCGTCGTCGGATGGTGTCACCTGCGCCACGAGGTGCGGTCGTTCCGCGTCGATCGGATCCGCGAGGCCGTGATGGCGCCGAAGCCGAAATCGCCGGACTTCGAGCGGCCTACCGATTTCGACGTCAAGGCGTACGCCACGCGCTCGCCGTGGACGTTCACGAGCGAACCGTCGGAAGAGGTGCAGCTCGCGATCGGTGCCGCCGGTGCGGAGATCCTCAACGAAGATTTCGGGCCCACGGCCGTGAAGCGCGTCGACGGCGACCGCACACTCATCACGTTCGATTGCGCGAACCCCGAGTTCGCGACGAGTCGCGTGCTGGCCGCCAAAGGCGCGATCCAGGTGATCCGCGGCGACAAGTTGAAGGCGCGGATCGCAGCGGAGCTCGCCGCGATCGACGAGCGCTACGCGGGAGACGTGTCGTGAGCCGCGATGTCGCGCAGCGCCTGCGCCGCCTCCTCTATATCGTTCCGTACGTCGCCAAACATCCGGAAGGCGTGACGGTCGAATCGCTCGCGAAGCAGATCGGCGCCGATCGCGACGAACTGTTGGGCGATCTCGAGCTGCTCTCGCAAGTCGGTCCGCCGGATGGTGATCCGGGCGAGTACTTGCTGGTTTCCGTCGAGGAAGGTCGCGTGTTCGTCGATCTCGCACATCGGCTCACGCGTCCGTTGCGCCTGACCGCGGCGGAAGGCTGCTCGCTTCTGCTCGGAATTCGCGCGCTCCGCGAGAGTGGCGTCGCGCCGTTCGATGCGGCGATGCAATCCGCCGAGAAGAAGCTGCTCACGGCGCTCGGCCGCGATGCGAACGAGGCCGAGACGCTCGCGACCACCACGGTCGTGGCCGAGCCGGATGCCGCCGTCGCCACGTTTCTACGCACGCTCGTCACCGCGGCTCGCAAGCGCGAGCGGCTCGTGATCAATTACGTGTCGGCGTCGCATCACCAAGCCGAGGAGCGGCCGGTCGATCCGTACGGCATTGTCCATCACGCCGGTGAGTGGTACGTCGTCGCGTTCTGTCACAAGCGCGGAGATGTCCGCACGTTCCGGATCGATCGGATCGCGTCGCTCGTGCCCACCAACGAACGCTTCGATCGCCCCGCGGACTTCGATCTCGAGGCGTATCGCCGGGAACGGTTGTACGTGCCGAGTGCGGATGCCGTGACGGTGCGTGTCCAGCTCGATCCGGTCGCGGTCACGCGCGTCGGCGCGAACTGGCCGGTCGGCGAAGTCACGATGCGCGATGACGGCTCGGCCGAGCTACTCGTCGACTGCGAAGGGTTCGAGTGGGTGTCGAGCTGGGTGCTCGAGCTCGGTCGCCACGCGTGGATCGAAGGCCCGCCGGAAGCGCGCGTCGCGATGCGCGAGCGTGTCTCGCGGCTGCGCGCCGAGCTGAACTAGTCGACAGACCGCCCGCCGAGGGAGCAATGCCCGGCGCGCGCGAAGACCGTACGCACGAGTCGCGCGGTCTCTTCCTTCCAAATCGCGATGATCTCCGTCGAGACTCGCGTTGCTACTCGCGGTTGTCGCGCGTGAACACCGCGGCATTCGTGTGCGTCCTGTAGGTGCGCGCTACCCGCGGGATGCGCCGTCGATCACCGGTTCGAGAATCGGCCGGCGGCACGAGGAGTTGCGACGTCGACCACGCGCATCGCGGCAACGGCAAGTGTCGTAGCCAGAGTTGGTATTCCCCATGCTCTTAGCCGGTTCGCCATCAACCTCTCACCCCACTTGGAGAACCCGACCATGCTCACCGCGACCTACGACACGTTTGAATCGATCGACCAGTCCTGCTTGTTCGACGTCCTCGGCGGCCAAGGCCAAGCGCCGGCACCGCAACCGAAGCAGCCGAACTTCATGCAGCGCTGGGGCAAGAACATGCAAACGGGTGGTGAGTACGCGATGGCAGCGGGCGCGGTCGGCACGGCCGTCCCGGTGCTCGGCGAGACCGGCATTCCCGAGGGTGTCGCCGCCGGTGGCGGTGCGTCGTGGCTGCTCGGCAAGGGCATCGAAGGCATCGGCAGCTACTTCAATCGCTGAGTGATGCGAAGACCCGCTAGGGTCCTACGGATCCGTCGCAACCGGTCGTTGCGATGCCTGCACCATCTGCGCGATCGACGCGACGGATGCGTAGGGCGCTAGCGCGTCGTTAACGTTAGCGAGCTGAAGAGCGACGACGTCGAAGACCGAGCTCGTCGAGCACGGTTTCGCCGGTCTCAGAATCGTGTACGTCGACGTGCACGTGCCACGTGCCACGTGCCACGTGTTTCCAGCGTTCGGCTACTTCGATTTCGCCGACTTCGATTTCGCCGACTTCGATTTCGACGACTTCGATTTCGACGACTTCGATTTCGCAGACTTCGATTTCGTCTTCGCGGCCGACTTCGATTTCGGCTTCGCGGCCGACTTCGATTTCAGCTTCGCGACCGACTTCGTTTTCGGCTTCGCAGCCGACTTCGTTTTGGGCTTCGCAGCCGACTTCGATTTCGCCGACTTCGATTTCGATTTCGCCGACTTCGTCTCCGCCGACTTCGCCGTGGCTTTCGCCGCCGGTTCCTCGTCGGCCGCGGTCCACGTGCCCTCACCGGAATCGAACATCGCGAACCCTGGCTCCATCGCGAGCGTACCCGCCACCTCGGCCGCGGTCATCATCGCGTCGAAGTCCGAGCTCGTCTCGAACCACAGGCTCGTCGCCGTCAGATGCGCTTCGCAGTCGAACGCGCTGTGCTTGAACACGTCGTTCTTGCCCGCGCTGAACTGCCACTGCTTCAGCGCGGCGCGCAGCGTCTTCATCTCGTCCGTCGAGAACGCCGGCTGCGTCTTCGCGATCAACATCTCCTCGAGCTCCGCCGGAGACGCGCCCGCGAGCGACCGCGGATAGATCGACATCGTGCCTGTAACACCCATGCGCCGAAGATCCACGACGTGGCCTGCGGTCGCAAGATGGACGCCGATACCTTCGGCGTGGACGTAGCCGAATGCTTCTTCGCGGGCGGCCGATGACTTCTTCGCTCCTGGCGTGAATCACTTCGGCGCGGACGACAGGCCGACTACTTCTTCGGCGTGTGAATCACTTCGGCGCGGACGCTAGGCCGACTACTTCTTCGGCGCGCTCGGCGTGGGCGTCGACCCACCCGCCGGGACCTGATTCGTCGCCGGCGCCGGCTGGTTCACCGGCACGTTCGACTTCTGCTGCGATGTCCCTGCGGGAGCCGGCGGTGCCACACCCGCGGGGAGCGGCGGCGCCGTGGTCGCTTCGCCAACGTCACTCGTTGCGAGCTGCTGCTCGAGATGGAACGTGAAGCTCGTCCCTGCCTTCGACACGGTGAAATCGTTCGTCAGCCTCGCGACGCCGTGCGGAATGAACGCGGCATCGAGCG
The DNA here is from genome assembly GCA_047600425.1 of Kofleriaceae bacterium. Taxonomy (GTDB): domain Bacteria; phylum Myxococcota_A; class Polyangia; order Haliangiales; family Haliangiaceae; genus JABFXX01. The sequence continues at coordinate 3,270,753 of JASGLC010000001.1, forward strand.
TCACGTCTTGCGAGCCCGAGCCACTGATCTTGTCGAACTGGTTTTCGCCGATCTTCTGATCCTTGCCGTTGATCTTCGTGGTCGACTTCAACGTCCACGCCGTGCCCTTGTGCGCGACCACTTCATACGAGGTCACGACATCCACGGCCACCGTTCCGACGACCGTGCTCGGCGTGGTCACCGTCCACTTCGCACCGACACCGACGGGCTCGGTCGGCAGGATCGGCCACATCGCGAACAGCGACGCCTTCACGATCTCGAGCCCCGCCAGCGTTTGCTGATCCGGCCGCGGCACGTGGAGCTGCGCATCGGTGATCTGACCGTTCGGCGCGACCATCGCCGCGAGCGAGACACCCTTCAGATCCAACAGCTGCTCTTTGAACGCAGCCGTCGGCGTCCGCGAGCCCGCGCGATCGCGCGCATCGATCCCGGTGAACGACAGCGTGAACTTCGATCCTTTGTCGGTCGTTTCACCGACCTCGACATCCGTGTTGATCACGAGCGTCGGCGCGACATCGGACGCGCTACCTTCCTGCGGCGAGCCGGTCTGCGTGCCGCCGTAATCGACATTGAACGCGACCTGCTGCTTCGTCCCCGCCGTGCCGACGATCTTGATCGCCGACTTCGCACCCTTACCGGCAGTCGTCAGCTTGTACGTCGCTACGCCATACGGAAGCGGGACGTCGATCGGATCCGGATCCTTTGGCGGCGGCGCGGGCTTCGGCGCTTCCGCGACCGGTTCCGGCTTCTTATCCTCGGGCAACTGCGGCGGTGGCGCGGTGGGCTTCGCAGGTCCACCACATGCCGCAATCAGCAAGGCGATCAAAACGGTTCGCATCGCTCAGGGCTATCCCACATCTAGCCGAATAGCCAGCTTGGGCTCGGCACGATCGATGCTTCACATGACGTGAAGGAGTAAGTGCCGTGACCAACGAACCTCAGACGAATTGGGAGCGATTGCTCGACCAGGCCGCACGCAAGTGCGACGTCGATCCGGATGCGTTCGTGCGCGGCGCCTGGGCGGCGTATCTAGACGCGCATCCCGGCATGCGGGAACACCTCGAAGAGCTGCAGCTAAAAGCTCAGCTCGACGAGCTGCGCAAAAGCGGCTTGATGGGCGAAGCGTAGTCCGCCATCTGTGCGCCCTGCGCGCGCGCCGGCGCGCTAGAGCCCGTTGATCGTGACTTTGTTCATCTTCACGGGCGTGACCGGACGATCCTCGCGGTTCGTCGGCGTGGACTCGATCTTCTTCACGACGTCCATGCCCTGCGTGACCTTGCCGAACACCGGATGACGCGACGGGCCCGGCGTGAACCAGTCGAGGCGCGAGTTGTCGACGGTGTTGATGAAGAACTGCGCGCCACCCGAGTTCGGGCGACCGGTGTTCGCCATCGACAGCGTGCCCGGTTGGTTCGAGATCTTCGCGTTCGCCGGGTGCTCGTCCTGGACGTTGCCGAACGGCGAGTTGCCGGTGCCGGCGCGCGGGCTATTCGGGTCTTTCGAATACTCGCAACCGAACTGGCACATGAAGCCGTTGATCACGCGATGGAAGTGAAGGCCATCGTAGAAGCCCGACTGCGCGAGCTTGATGAAGTTGTTCGCCGTGATCGGCATCTGGTCGACGAGAATCTCGGCCGTGAACGAGCCGAGCGAGGTATCGAACGTAGCGGTCGGATTCGCCATGCGAGAGGCTTATCACGGAACGACGCTGTCGATCGCGAGTGCGATCGTCGCGACCAGCTTCTGAGCCTCGATATTTTCGATGTTCGCGGCGATGAACTCGTGGAGCGGGAGCTGCGCTTTTTCCAACCGCGGTAGCGGTTCGCCACGCGCGGCGCCATCGAGGTCTTCGTACCCGAGCGACCGGATTCGCGCGCCCGCTCGCGAGAACGCTTCCATCACGAGCGCGCAGTGGAACACCACCGACACGATCGCTTCGGTCCCACCGAGCTCGGTCTCGTGCGCGCTGATGAACGTGGTCAGCTGCGGTTGGCTTTGAACGAACCCACCGACCATCGCCGACGAGTAGTTCGGGTCCGACATCTTTTTGCCCGCCTCCGTCACGACGGCGAGGACTTGCTCTTTGGTTAGCTTCATAGATCGACGGGCTCGATAGAAGGACGTCCGTGTCCGAACCGACATAGCGCTTCGGCCGTGAGCGCAGCAACCTCGGATGCGAGGTTCGTGCAAAACGCCTTGCGCGCCGGGCCGGCGAAGTCACCGTGCGGGCGGACGAGGTGATCGCACACGATGTCCGGCGACTTCATATGCGCGAGCCAGGCGTCTTGATACCAGCTGACGGCGGCGCGCAGCTCGGGTGTGACCGCGCCGACGGGATCCGGATCGCCGAGCAGCTCGCCCAGGAGTTGTTCGCCGGCGCGGATCGCACCGCACGAGCCTTTGCCGGTGATCCCACCGCGGCGCAATGCTTGATACGGGCGCGACGGCACACCGAACGTTTCGGCGAGCGCGATCCCGCACGATCGATGTGGCACGCGCACACCCTCGTAAAGAATGAACGCTTTCTCGCGGGCGGCGGCGATGTACGCCTGCTCGTCCGGGGTCAGTTCCCGGGTGGACTCCGCCATAGGGTGATGCTACTGCGGTGGGGGTTCGTCGTCGAGGAGCCCCGCTTGCCATTAGAATGACTCGCAGCGCGCTCACCCTATCGCTCGTGCTCCACATCCTCGTGGTGGCGGCGATGGTGCATTGGTTGAATCGCGACAAAGAGGTAGAGCTCGTCGATATCGAGCTCGCGCCGCAAGCGCCGAAGGTCGAGGCGTTGCCCGAAGAAACGGCGAAGCAGGAGGATCAGGCGCAGCCCGATCAGGTGGCGGCGGCAGATCAGGCGCAGCAGGAGGCGGCCGCGGCTGCGGATAAGGCGGCGCCGGGTGAAGAGGGAGCCGGGCTCGCGCTCGATGCCGGGGTGGATGCGCCGGTCGATGCGGCGACGAAGATCGCGAGAGCGGTCGACGCCGGCACGGTCGCGCAGGTGGTCGATGCGGGGATGGATGGTGCGGCGATCGCGTCGCTGACTGGAACCGGATCTGACGGGTCCGGAACGGGCTCGGGCTCGGGCTCAGGCTCGGGCTTGGGTTCGGATGCCACCGGATCGGATGCGCTCGCGATGGGTTCGAATGGATCTGCGGGTTCGAATGGATCGAATGCGATCGCGCTCGGGTCGAATGGATCGGCCGGGTCGAATGGATCGATGGGATCGAACGCGACGGGATCAAATGCGCTCGGCTCGAACGCCGTCGCGAGCAATGCAGGATCGAACGCGATCGCGAGCAACGCCGGCTCGAACGGCGGCGCGACGGGTTCGAATGCGATTGCCGCGGGTGGCTCGGCTGCGATCGCGACGGGCACCGGATTGAACGGGGCCGGTTCCGGGATCGCGTCGGGTTCTGGATCGGGCCCGGGTGTTGCTGGTGCATTCACGACGAGCACCGGATCGGGCGTCGCCGGCATGGATGATCAGCCGGGTGTCGACGGCGCGCCAACAAGCGCGGGCACCGCGGCCAACCTGCTCGCCTACTTCCCGCCGGGGCACACGATCAGCGTGCTGGTTCGCTTCGATCGATTGCGTGGCTCCGAATGGGCAGCGTCGGCCGAGAACCTGTTCCACCCGATGCCGGACTACCAATCGCTGTTCGGTACGAAGACCGCCGGGATTACCGACAAGCTCGACATGTTGGTGATCTCGACGCCACGACCGCGCGAAGTCACCGCGACGACGTTAGTGATGCAAACGCATCTGTCGCGCGCGGAGACCCGGGATCTGTTGGCGAACGCCGATACGCCCGTCGCGTGGTCGACCGTGCGTGGCGGTGCGCTCGGCAAGCGCAGCGGCAAGGTGTTCCCGAACGACAAGCGCGTGATCCTGTCGCCGTGGAAGGGTTGGTACGTGCTCGCGCAACCCGAGGATCTCGCCGGCGCGACCACGGCGAAGACCGGATCTATAGATACGATCGAGGCGAAGACCGGCCTGCCACCATGGCTCAACGGCATTCGTTCGATCACGAAAGAGTCCGGCGGCGACGACAAGAAAGGTCCCGCGCTCGTGATGACGATCGGCGAGCCACCGTCGACGACCAAGCCCGGACAGACCGGACGCTACAAGTTGCCGGAGCTCGGGCTCGGCGTGCACTCGTTGCCGGTGCCGCAACGGATCTCGCTCGCGATGGAGCTCGTGAAGCAAGGCTGGTTGATCCGCGGCAACATCTCGTTCGGCAACGAGAAGGATGCGACCGAGCTCGTGACCACGCTCGAGGATCTGAAGACGCGGATCACGGACTCGCACATCCTCTCGGCGCTGTTGAAGAAGCAGCACCTGCTGAACGTGGTGACCGGGCTGACGCTGGCGCGATCGGGGTCGCGGATCTCGTACGCGACGTCGATCTCGATCGCGGATGCGCGCGCGATCCTGAACGCGGCGTCGCAGGCGCTCGGCGGGTACTTCGGCCAACCGGCCCCGTAGTGGATCTTTCGCGCCGCCGTGACACTATCTAATGGTGAGGTGGCTGCTCGCGCTCGCCCTGGTCTCCTGTGGTGGAGGCGCGCAAAAGCTCCACGCCGGCGACGATCGCGATGAAGGCGGCGGCCTGCTCGCACACGCGTCACTCACGCTCCAGAGTGATGGCAGCGCGAGCGACGAGGTCGAGTCCGGCGGTGTGAAGACGCGGATCCCGCGGCGCTATCGCAATGTCGGGACGCCATACGGTGGCGATCCGTACGGTGGCGCGCAGTACGGAGGCGATCCCTATGGTGGAACGACCTACGCGCACTGGACACCGCCGGTCTTCAACTACGCGAACGCGATCCGCGCGCCGCGCTATGCAGTTGTCGAAACCGGGTTGGATTCCACGATCGAAGGCACGATCTCGTGGGCCGGCAAGATCCCTGCGCCGATCAAGACGACGTGTGGAGATCTCGCGAGCGTGCAGGTCGGCCCGGAGCGCGGCGTGCGTGGCGTGGTCGTCTACATCGAGCGCGTGACGACCGGGCGCGGGATCTACGGCGTCGGGCGCGCGAGTGTGGGTGGCATGGTCGCGAAGCACGGCTGCACGCTCGGGCCGACGGCGCAGATCGCGGTGCCGGTGCCAACGTCGCTGTCGATCTTTGGCGATGCCACGAGGACGAAGGTGAAGGTGACGCCACCGGGCGGCAAGCCCGCGATCTACGAGCTGCAAGAAGGTGGCGTCGTGACCGCGGAAGTGAAGTCCGGCGTGACGAAGGTCGAAGGCGAAGACGGCAAGCTCGCCGCGAGCTGGGTGATCGGCCTCGATTCGCCGTACTTCTCGATCACCGACGATCAAGGCCGGTTCAAGCTCGAGCAGCTCGCGCCGGGCACGTACGACGTCACGATCTGGCAGGCGCCGATCGCGTCGATCTCGAACGACGGCACGTGGTCGTACGGAGCGCCGATCGTGGTGCATCGATCGGTGCGCGTGGCGGCGAAGCAAACGACGAAGCTCTCGGTCGCGCTCGGAACGCCGTAGCTGTCCGATTTGTCCGGTGCTCGGACACGTTTTGTCCGGCATCCGTACGCTTCGTCGGACAGCGTGCGTGATGTCGACGACTTACGACTGGCATCGCGGTTGCTGAGCGTGTCCGCATGCCGATGAAGAAAATGTACAAGGTGCTGGCGGCGGTCGAACGGAACGGCCAAACGTTTTGGTCGCGCATGGGCGTGGGCTTCCCGAATCGGGACGAGTCCATCAACATGTTGTTGGACTTCCTGCCAGTCGCCACGAAGGACGGACAGGTGAAGCTCCAGTTGCGCGAGCTCACGGATGAAGACTTGGCGCGCAGTCAGGAGCGCAAAGCGCAGCGCGGTAGTGAGTGGATGCCACGCACGGGCCGCGTCGACGCGAACGTGAACATGGAGCTGCCGGTCCAGATGGAAGCAGCGAACGCCAACGAGATTCCGTTCTGAGCGAGGTGGGTCATGGAAACGTCTCCGAACAACGTCACGTCGTGGCGTCGCGGCGAAGTACCGTCGCATTGGCCAGACCGTCATTCGCCCGTGCTGGGTCCCGGATCGGCGGTGCCTCCGCTCGTCGAGGACGACCGGCGGTACCGCGTCGTGCGCACCCGATATCCGGTGCACGATCGCGAGTCGTTCGATCTGTCGAACGAGCTTGTCTATCCCGCGAGCGAGCGGTTGCGCGACCGAGCAGACGAGCTGCTCGCGCTCGACAATCACGCATCCGATGACCGAGCAGACACGCAGCTCGCGCTCGAAGCGTGGCCGGCGCCGTGCGAACTGGAACGCGACCGCACGCTGCTAGATCTCGAAGATGCCTGGCCGCGATCCGCGAGCACGAGCTCGGTCCATTCCGAAAGCGATGCTTGCGATGCGACGGCACGGTCGTCGTCGACGAGCAGGTCGTCGAATCTTCAATCGGCCCCTCACACGAGCGCGCCAAAACGGTCACTCGCGCTCGAGGCCGCGTTGCGGTCGGCCGAGGCCACGCGCGAGGCCGTCGTGGATCGCGAGGTCGATGCGTCGGGCACGATCGATCCGCGCGCACGGTTGCTCGATCGGGACGAGGTCTTCGTCGGTGATAAGCCGCCGGCGATCCCGCTCACGCCGACCGTCAAACGGCGTCGGCCGACCAAACCGCCCATCGAGTCGCCGCTCGTGCCCGACGCTACGATCGAATCACGGTTCTCCGAGGCGGATGCCTGCGAGTCGTCGTATCTCGCACCGGAGTCGGAAGTCGCGCGCGATCCGATCCTGCCGTTCACGATCGGGCTCGCGGACACGGATCGGTTCGAACGAGCGCTCGCCGCTCCGGGTGGCGGAGATGGGGATGATGACGATGAAGACCTCCCGTTCGATCTCGATCTCGACGCGGAAGACGAGCTCCGGATCGAAGAGCTCGGTGACGGTGGTGCCGATGACGTCGTCCATAGCGGTCGGTTGGATGTCGACCTCCGGGCGAGTACTCCGGTGTCCCGTCGTGACGCGACTCTCCTACAGCGAACCGGCGAGATGTTCTCGCGCACGGTCCGGCGCGTGATGGTCCCGCTGCTCGCGATCGTGTTGCTCGTGATCGCGATGGGTGGGCGGTGGTCGTTCGCCGGATCGGCGCCGAGCACGCAAACGTACGTCGCCACGCACACCGGCTCAGCCGCGGGCGCTGGCTCCGGCTCGAGCTCGGCGGCCGTTCCACACATCAAGTTCGGGCATCGCGAGCTGTCCGGGAAGATCAACATCAACACGGCGAGCGAAGACGAGCTGCAGCTCCTGCCCACCGTCGGTCCGTCGAAGGCGGAGCGCATCGTGACGTGGCGTAAGAAGAACGGCGGATTCAAGCGCGCGGCGGATCTGCGTCGCGTGAAGGGCTTCGGCTACAAGACGTACAAGAAGCTCGAGCCGTTCCTCGATATCAAGGGCGACACCACGCTCGCGGCGGTGAAGTAGTCATGTTCGCAACGGCCACGCGCTCCAGCGCCTACACGCCCGCGGCTACGGCCCCGAGCCCCGAAGCGTCACCGCGCGTGGTCGTTGCTCTTTCGCAGTGGCTGCGCGCTCGCCACACACCGCGCGGCCGCTGCACTTCTCTCGCGTCGATCGAGACTTCACATCGCGGTCGATGCACGTATCCGCGGCTTGCGAGCGCGCTCCCTCATCATCTGCGCTCGCAGGTCGCACCCTTTTCACAGGCGCCGAGCTCGTCGTCATGCAACCGGCTCGGCGCTTGTCTCTTATTCGCGGCTTGCGAGCACGCTCCCTCATCATCTGTGCTCGCGAGCCGCCCTTTCGCAATCGTCGAACGTACTCAGCGCATCGCGTTCGGCGCTTGCACCTATCCGCAGCTGTCGAGTGCTCCCACGTCATCGCTCGACAGCTGCATCCTTTCCGCGATCGCCGCCGGCCCTCCCTGGCATTGTCATACGGCGGCGATCGCACCTCTTCGCGATCACCGAGCCCCCTGCCCGACAATGGTGTCGGTCATCGGCGATCGCACCTCTTCGATCGCTGAAGCGCGCGCCGCTTCGGTGATCCCGTTTGCACCGTAGCCACCGGCACCACCGGTCGCTACGCCCTCTCGCAGCGATCGCGATCGCCAATCATCGTCGCGGGTCATCGGTCGCGATCGCTGCACTTTCCGACTCATGCTCGTCTCGAAACTGGAAACTATGCTGCGTAGGGCCGGATGGATTCCGGTTCCCGGCGGAACGAGCAGCCGGCGATGGATTCGTTCCGATGACGCCCGGCCGGCGCCGAAGTTCCTCGAAGTTCCTCGCCGCCACTCGGTCTCACGCGCAGAAGCACGAGAGATCCTGAAGGCTGCTTTCGACATCAAACTTCGCTGATCGATTGTTCATAAGTTCATGTACACTAGGTTCATGATTCTCGCCGGCGAGATTGTCGAGGACGACGAGGGCTGGTTCGGTGCGAGGCTGGCGTTGCCGGGGCTCGTCGCTTCTGGAATGACGCGCAAACAAACCTGCCAAGGTATTGCCAACGCGTTTCTTCGCGAAGCCTCACGGTACGTCGACGTCAAAGGACTCGAAATCCAAGTCCGCGACGATGGCGAATCTACGATCTACGTGAGCTCGAATGATCCGGCCAGGTTTGTCGCCGTGATCCTCCGACAACGTCGAGACTCGCAGTCGTTGTCACTCGCAGACGTGGCTGCTGCCACGGGCGCGAAGAGCCGAAACGGCTGGGCCCAATACGAGAAGGGTAAGATCGTGCCGTCGATGGGTAAGCTCGAACAACTGCTGTCGACAATCGCACCTGACTTCGCACTGGCGATCATTCCGAGAAGCGCGCAGGTCCTGCCGCGGTGGACCGGTGAGGCTAACCTCGACAAAGAGGTCGCGGCACTCGTCGATGACCCCTCAGAAGAAAACCTCGAAGCGTTGCTCAGGAGTCCAAGACTTGTATCCGCACCAGAACCGCGAGCCGTTGCGCGTGCGGTTGGCCGCGTGAAGAGCATGCGCGCGAAGAAAGCAGTGCGCTCGAAATCAAACCGAATCGTCGAGAAGGCCGGTGCGCGGCATTCGAAATCGTCGCGGGCCCTGAAATCAGCATAGCTGCGGTACCTCTTACCGAATCCAACACAAAGCCGTGCCCATTGACGTGGTCTGCCGCTGCGCTGGCGCCTCCCAGCGAATGACGCGCGAAATGCCGCGCCGATGACGCGAGATCGACCGATTTCGTGGTCGTTCGTGCCAGCCGGCCCGAGTAGAGTGGCCGCGATGACGGTGCCGAGCACGCGAGTGAACGATGCGAAGTTGCCGAGCCTCGCGGACGATGCGAAGCGCCTGTGCCAGCAGCTGCTGCAAATCGATACGACGAATCCGCCCGGCAACGAGCGCGTCGCGGCCGAGCTCGTCGTCGCGAATCTGCGCGAGGTCGGGCTCGAGCCCGAGATGCTCGAAGGCGCGCCACTCCGCACGAACGTGGTGGTTCGTCATCGCGGCACCGGCAAGAAGCCGCCGCTGCTCCTCACGGCGCACCTCGATGTGGTCGAGGCCGATCCATCGAAGTGGGACGTGCCGCCGTTTTCCGGCCGCGAGCACGAGGGCTGCTTGTGGGGCCGCGGCGCGATCGACATGAAGAACATGGCGGCGATGTGTGTCGCGATCTTGCGCCGGCTCGCCGCCACCAACACCAAGCTCGACCGCGACATCATCTTCGCGGCCGTCGCCGACGAAGAAGCGGGCTGCGATCTCGGCTCGCGGTTCCTCGTCGAGAATCATCGCGCGAAGGTCGAGGCCGAGTACGCGATCGGTGAGTCCGGCGGCTTCTCGCTCCATCTCGGTGACTCGACGATCTATCCGATCCAAGTCGCCGAGAAAGGCTTCGTGTGGATCAAGGCGCGGATCACCGGCGAGCCAGGTCACGGATCGATGCCGCGCCGCGACAGCGTCGTGACCAAGCTCGGCGAGTCGCTCGCGAAGCTCGGTGGCGCGTCGATGCCGGTGCACACTACGAAGTACGTCACCGACTTCATCGACGCGATTCGCGCGCGCCAACCTGGCCTCATCCAGCCGCTCGTGAAGTTGCTCGCGCGGCCGCAATTGCTCGCGCGCGTCGCGAAGATGTTGCCCGGCGTGTCGGTCGCGCGCAGCTTCTCCGCGCTGCTCTCGAATACCGCCGCCGCGACGGTCGTGCGGGCCGGCAACAAGACGAACGTGATCCCGGGCCTCGCCGAGTTCGAGATCGATGGCCGCACGTTGCCCGGTCAGTCGGACGAGGATCTGTTGCGCGAGCTCCGCGAGGTGCTCGGTCCCGATGTCGAGCTCGAGGTCATGAAGTCGGCGCCGCCGATCGTGACCGAGCCGATCGAGTCGGAGGTGTTCGACATCATCAAGCGCCAGATCAACACGCGCGAGCCCGATGCCTCGGTCGTGCCGTACATGATCCCGGGCTTCACGGATGCGAAGTACTTCACGCAAATGGGTGCGCGCTGGTACGGCTTCTCGCCGGTCAAGATCGAGAAGGGTTCGGGCATCCGATTCGCGGACATGTTCCACGGGCACAACGAGCGCGTGCCGGTCGCGGGGCTCGCGTGGGGTGTCGACGTGCTCGACGCGGTCGTGCGCGAGATCGCCGGCCAGCCGCGTTAGGCGGATCAGCCGTACCGGACAACCGATCGGCTGTGTATCGTTGCGCGCGACAGCCGTTGATTCGTCTACTGTGGCGCCATGAAATTCTCGGTCAGCATCGACGTCCCGAGCATCGAGCGCGCCGTGCAGTTCTATGCGGCCGCGTTCGGCTTCGAACAACTCGCCACCCCGGTTCCCGGCGTCACGATCATCGGCCTCGGCGAGCAGACGTTGTGCCTGCTCGAGAAGCCGAACGGCTCGAAGCCATCACCGAACACGACGGACGCGCGGCGCTACGATCGTCACTGGACGCCGGTCCATCTCGACTTCAGCGTCGACGATCTCGCGAAGGCTGTCGAGCGTGCCGTCGCCGCGGGTGCCGTGGTCGAGCAGCGCTTCGACCACGCCGAGCATGGCTCCGCCGCGTTCTGCAGCGACCCGTTCGGTCACGGCTTCTGTCTGCTCGCGCACTAGCCTACAAATCGAGCCGATAGCGACACTTCCGCCGCTCGCCATCCTTGTACTGCTCATCATCGGGCAAGAGATCCACGATCTCGACGAACACCGCGCCCGCGAGCTCCGCCGTGCGACGCGACGCCGTGTTCTCTGGATCGATCGTGATCCACGCCGTCGAGAAATCGTGGCGACGCATGAACGGCGTCAGCAGCCCGATCGCACGCGCCGCGTAGCGATGGCCGCGAAACGGCTCGTCGATGCGATAGCCGATGTTGCCCGCGTACATCGTCATGTAGTGCGTGGGCTCGCAGCGAAACCCGATCCGTCCGACCCGCTGCGTACCGAGACGGATCTCAAACTCGTAGGTCGCAACGGTCTGATACGCGGGATTGCCATCCTTCATCCACTCGAGGACGAGCCGCAGCTCGCCATCGGTCAGCTCGCCCGGCGATAGAAACTCGTAGCCCACGCCCGAACGATAGCGCAGATCATTCACGCAACCTTTGGGTTGCATTTCAAGACAGCCGGCGCTACGGTCGATATGCAACTCGGAGGTTGCTCATGTCGAATACGATCATCAAGTCGATCACGTTGCGCGCACCGCGCGAACGCGTGTGGAAAGCTGTCAGCGAGGCGAAGAACCTGGGCGCGTGGTTCGGCGCCGAATTCGACGGCGCGTTCGCCGCCGGCAAGCCGATCAACGGGCGGATCGTCCCGACGAAGGTGGATCCCGATGTCGCTAAGCTCCAAGAACCGCACGCCGGTAAGCCGATGACCTGGGAGATCGTCGCGATCGAGCCGATGAATCTGTTCTCGTTTCGCTGGCACCCGTTCGCGATCGATCCGAGCGTCGACTACAGCAAGGAGAAGTCCACGCTCGTCGAGTTTCGCCTCGAGGATGCACCCGGCGGCACGAAGCTAACGATCACCGAATCCGGGTTCGACGATCTGCCGGAGCACCGTCGCGCGGCCGCACTCGAAGCGAACGCCGGGGGCTGGGAGCATCAGACCAAGATGGTCGAGAAGTTCCTCGCGCAGGGCCTGTGATGCGGCCGGCGATCACGCGTGACAAGCTCGCGCGCACCGCTCCAGTCTTTGCCGCGCTCGGCGACGAGACCCGGCTCGGCATCATCGCGGCGTTGTGCACGCAAGGCCCGCAATCGATCGCGCGGCTGACCGAAGGCACGGATGTCACGCGGCAGGCCGTGACGAAGCACCTCGAGCTCCTCGAGCAGGCAGGCGTGATCCGCAGCGAACGCGACGGTCGCGAACGGATCTGGTCCGTCGAGCCGCAGCGCCTCGGCGAGGCCCAGCGCTACCTCGATCTGATCTCGCAACAGTGGGACCGTGCCCTCGAGCGCCTGCGCGCGATGGTCGAAGACGACTGACCAGCGCGTTGACGCCTTCTTGAGGTCCGAACGGTCATCGTCACGGCGTGCGAGTTCTCATCACGCTCGGACTGTTCGTCGCGACGGCGATCGCCGAAATCGTCGGTTGCTACCTCCCGTATCTCTGGCTCCGTAAAGCCAAGCCGTTCTGGTATCTCGCGCCGGCAGCGGCGAGCCTCGCTGTCTTCGCGTGGCTGCTCTCGCTCCATCCAACGGGTGCCGGCCGAACGTACGCGGCATACGGCGGCGTGTACGTGACCGTCGCGATCGCGTGGATGACGTTCGTCGAGCATCAGCGTCCGGATCGCTGGGACCTGATCGGCGCGGCGATCACGCTCGCGGGTATGTCGCTGATCGCGTTCGGCCCCCGAAGCTAGCGTCTCGTGATCGCCCGGCGATCTTCGAGCGGCAAGCTGCGCGCGCCACAGTGATCACAGCGCACGCCACCGTCTTCGTCGATCTCGCGCATCGGCCATTTGCAGTACGGGCACGGACCTTCATCGCGGCGTTCGACGAACAGCTCGCGATACGGGACTTCGTTGCTCACACCACTAACGTAAGTCGGCGGCGGCGATTGTCGAACTGCAATAGATTCACGTCTTCCGGGGTTCGCGGGGTCGTTTCGATTTTCGTGACACTGCATTTCGCGAAATGCCCCTGCGCACTCCCGTTGCATCCAAACGCCCGGCGCTAAGCTCCGCGCATGAAGATCTTTGTCGGCGGAGCTACGGGATTCATCGGTGAGGCGATCGTCAAGGTGCTGCGTGCGCGCGGCCATGAAGTGCTCGGTTCCGCGCGCAACGCGGATGCCGCGGCGAAGGTGAAGGCACTCGGTGCCACGCCGGTCACCGCGGATCTCGCGGACGCGGCCACGTTCGGCGCGGCGGCGAAGCAAGCGGACGCGGTGATCCAAGCGGCATCGACGTCCGATCAACATTCGCCCGACTACGAACCGAAGGTCGCGCGCGCGATCCTCGACGCGATCAAGGGCACGCAGAAGCCGTTCATCCTCACCTCGGGCGTCTGGGTCTACGGCGCGACCAAGGGTGCGACCGAAGCCACGCCGACGAATCCGATCCCACTCGTCGCGTGGCGCATCCCGGGCGAACAGGAAGTGCTCGCCGCGGGCGGCATCGTGATCCGTCCCGCGATCGTGCACGGCCACGGCAAGGGCATCCCCGCGATGATGGTCGGCGCCGCCAAGAAGGATAAGCGCGTGACGGTGATCGGTGACGGCACGAACAAGTGGCCGACCGTGCACACCGACGATCTCGCGGAGCTCTACGCGCTCCTGATCGAGAAGGGCGAGCGCGGCACGATCTACAACGGCACGAGTGGCGAGCACGAAACGGTGGAGCAGCTCGGCAAGCTCGTCGCGAAGCGCTTCAACGCCGACTACGGCACGTGGCCGGTCGCGGAAGCCGCGAAGGTGATGGGCCCGTTCGCGGACGCGCTCGCGCTCGACCAGACGATCACGAGCCCGCGCTCGATGGCGCTCGGCTGGAAGCCGAAGGCGCCGAAGCTGAGCGACGAGCTGGCGTCCGGCTCGTACGGCTGATTCGGTTGACGTAGTTGCGACCGTCCCCTCGCCTCAACTATTTCACGACGTTCGCGATCGCAAGTTGACGTAGTTGCGACCGTCCCCACCATCGAACCGTTTCGGTGACTTGGCGATCGCAAGTTGACGTAGTTGCGACCGTCCCCGGGTCGGTGGGGACCCGACCGCCGAATGGACCGTGTCGACGCGGACCCGCGGCCTCGTTCTAACCGGCGGATTTCTTGCGACCGCCATTTGGTCCGTGGCTCGCACTATGGGGCCGCCGAATGCATCGCTACGATCGAACGTGGGAACCGTTGGCTGTGGTGGTCGTGTTCGCGATCATTTTTCTCGCGACCCTATTCGGGATGCGCTGAGCCGACCACGTACCGGTAGCGACACCAGCGCCGCGTTCCGTGGGCGTAACTGTCGTGCCACTCGGGAAGGTCGACGATCTCGACCAGCTCGGCACCGAGCCGCTCGATCGTCTTGCGCGAGGCCGCGTTTTCTTCCGCGCACGAGATCCAGGCCTCGGGCTGGTGCCGCGCGATGAACGGCGCGAGTAGGCGGACGCCACGCTCGGCGTAGCGGTGCCCGCGCTCCGCTTCATCGATCACGTAGCCGATGTGGCCCGGGAAGTAGAGCTCGTCGACCAGCCCGATCCGGAAAATCACGCGCCCGACGCGTAGATCGTTACGGCGGATTTCGAAGAAGTAGTACGGCATCCACTTCTTGATGGGATCCGCCGGGACTTGCTCCGTACATACGAGCGTTAGCTCACCATCGGTGAGCAGGCCCGGATCCAGAAACGCGAACGTCACCATGCGATAGTACGCGCAGCGCATGAGTAGCCTCGGGTCGAACCGCGACTTCATGCGTTTGTGGATCGCGCAAGCGGTCAGCGCGTTCGGCTCGCGGATCACCCGCGTCGCGTTGCCGATCATCGCGGTTGCCAGCCTGCACGAGAGCGAGGGCGTGGTCGCGCTGCTCACGTCGGTGTCGCTCGCGCCCGCCGCGATCCTCGCGATGCTCGCCGGCGGCCTCGTCGATCGCGGCAGGAAACGCCGCATCCTGATCGCCGCCGATCTGGCGCGCGCTCTCGTGATCGGGTCGCTCACGCTCGCGTGGGCACTGCACTACCTCTCGATCGTCCACGTGTTTATCGTCGGTGCGGTCGTCGGTGCCGCGACCGCGCTGTTCCAGATCGCGGACGTCGCCTACCTGCCCGCGATCGTCGAACGCGGAGAGCTCGTCGACGGCAACTCCAAGCTCCAGACCACCGAAGCGATCGCCGAGATCACGGGACCCGCGAGCGCCGGCGTGTTGATCGCCGCCCTCGGCGCACCCGTCGCCGTCGTGATCGATGCGGTCACGTACCTGTGGTCTGCCGTGTTCCTCGGCCGGATCCGCGCGATCGAGCCACCGCCGTCGGACATCAGCATGGGCTCGCTCTCGATGTCGATCTCCGCCTCGATGTGGCAAACCACGAAGGATCTACGGATCGGCCTGCGCGCCGTGTTTCGCGATCCGCTCGTTCGCCCGATCGTGATCTCGCTGATCATCTGGACCGCGTCGTACGGGTTCTTCGCCGCGCTCTACACGCTGTTTTGCCTGCGCACGCTCCACCTCTCGCAGGCCACGTTCGGCGTCATCATCGCGATGGGCGGGGTCGGCTCGATCATCGGCGCGTTCCTCGCCAAACCGGTCGCGAAGAGGCTCGGCGTCGGCACCACGCTGCTCGTCTCGGCCGTGATCGTGTCGCTGTCCGGGATGTTCATTCCGCTCGCGAGTGGCGCCGCCGCGATCGCGCTCCTCGTCGCACAGCAATTGATCGGCGACGGCCTATCCGTCGTGTTCAACATCCACGCGGTCACGCTTCGTCAGACCGTGCTTCGCCGCGAGGTCCTCGGCCGCGCGAACGCCGCGATCACCGCGTGTGTCACGGGCGTCGTACCGTTCGCCGCGCTCGCCGCCGGTGCGATCGCCGAGCTGTCGTCGATCCGGATCGCGATCGGCGTCGGCATGGCGATTCCGCTGTGCATCCCGATCGTGCTGTGGCCGCTGCGCAACGTGAAGCAGCTGCCCTCGCAGAAGCTGCTCGATCTACAGGGCGCGAGCGCCGCCGAAACGATCCGTTAGCTCGGCCGCGAGGCGATTGCCCCACGAGCGCAGCAGCACGTACGGAATCGGATGCAGTGCCGTCGACAGATTGATGCCGCTCTTCCAATGCTCGCCGTAGATCGGCCGCACCGGCACGTCGACGACGCGCAGCGCATGCACGTGCAACCGCGACAACAGATCGTTCGGATAGCCATAGCGCGACCACATCGCATCGAGCTCGAGCTTCGCGAGCGCATCGCGATGGATCGCCGTGTACCCGCACTGCGAATCGAACACGTGGTGATAACCGCTCGTGATCCGCGTGGCCGCCGAGAGCACGACGTTGCCGACGATCCGTGACGCTGGCATCTCGCGCCAGATATCGGGATGCAGGAACCGATTGCCTTTGACGTAGTCCGCGAGGTTTGCCGCGATCGGATCGAGCAGCGCCGGCAGGTCACCCGGATCCATCTGCCCATCGCCGGCGAGCACGACCGCCACGTCGAGATCGTGCTCGAGCACGTAGCGGTAGCCCGTCGAGATGGCAGCCCCCACGCCCCGATTTTCGGGATGCGTGATGACGACGACGTCCGGATTAACTCGAGCGCGGATGGCGGTGTCGTCCGTCGAGCAATCGTCGACGACGATCGTCCGATCGACGAAATCGGGAATCGTTGCGACGGTCTTCGCGATCGCGCGGGTCTCGTTATAGGCGGGGATAACCGCGCCGACGCGGAGCTGCCGGTACATCTCGCAGCTTCATACCGTCATAGGGCCGTGCTACGGAAGTCCCATGGCCGGTGGAGTTAACAAAGTCATCCTCGTCGGAAACCTCGGTGCGGACCCCGATATGCGGTACACGCCGAGTGGACAGGGCGTTTGCGAGCTCCGCGTCGCCACCAGCGAGAGCTGGAACGACAAGAACGGACAGCGGCAGGAACGCGTCGAGTGGCACCGCATCGTCGTGTGGGGCAAGCGCGCCGAGGTCTGCTCGAAGTACTTGTCGAAGGGTCGCCAGGTCTACATCGAAGGCCGGATCCAAACGCGCTCGTATGACGACAAGGACGGCAACAAGCGTTACATCACCGAAGTGATCGCGAACGACGTGCAGTTCCTCGGCGGCGGTAACCGCGAGGGCGGCGGCGGTGGCGGTCGCGAGCGCAATGACGGTCCGCCGCCTCCGAGCGATGCGGACTTCGGTGGCGGTGGCGGCGGCTTCGGCGGTGGTGGCGGTGGCGGCGGCCCCGACGACGACATTCCGTTTTGATCGGCGTTCCGTTGCGTTTCCCGCTGGTTTGATGCCAGGTGAACATCCTCGTCGTCACCACGTCGTATCCGCGCTGGCCCGGTGACCCAGCGGGAAACTTTGTCGCCGCGCACGTCGCTGCGATGCGCGCGCTCGGTCACACCGTCGACGTGATCGCCCCGGATCCCGACGAGCCCCTCTTCGCGCACGCCGGTGCACCCGATTATCTCGAGGCGAACCCGCGCGCGTTCCTGCAAGCCGCCACGTTCAGTGCCCGCTTCCTCTATCGCGTCACTCGCGCACCGCGCGCCGATCTGACGATCGCCCACTGGCTCGCACCATCCGCGCTCGCCGCGATCACTCACTCACCGCTCCTCGCGATCGCGCACGGTGGCGACATCGCCACGCTCGCGCGAACGCGTTTACTCGCCCCGACGATCGCGATCTTGAAGCGGCGCGCGAAGCTCGCGTTCGTCGCGTCCCATCTCCAAGCCATCGCGGCCGCACCCGGCCTCGTCCAACCGATGGGCATCGATGTCGAACACTTCGCGCGCCTGCCTCGCCGCCCGACCAACAAGCTTCTCCTCGTGGCCAGGCTCGTCCCGATCAAAGGCATCGCCACCGCACTCGCCGCGATCCAGCTCCTCCCCGAATTTCACCTCACGATCGCCGGCGACGGTCCTCTCCGCGGCACCGATACCGATCAGGTCACGTTCCTCGGTGGCGTCGACACGTCCACCCGCGACCGACTCCTCTCCGAAGCGGCCGCCGTGATCGTGCCATCGACGATCCTCCCGAACGGCCGCACCGAGGGCTCGCCGATGATCGCGCTCGAAGCGCTCGCCGCCGGGATCCCGGTGATCGGCTCGCGCGTCGGCGGTCTCGTCGATCTCCCGATCACGCACGTGCCGCCCGACGATCCCCACGCGCTCGCGACCGCCATTCGCGCCACGCTCGATCGCCCGTGGTCCCGCCCCGACCTCTCCGCGTATGCGTGGCCGACCGTCGCGAACCGGCTCATTTCCTATGCGCTCGACCGCCGCACCGCGTAAACACGTACGCACCAAGGTCCGACCAATCGTGCGTAACATGCCGTTTTGCCGTCATAAAAATGTCTTTACGGTGACGGCATGCTTGCTGCTTAATCCACGGGCTTGATGTCCGATAGTCCTCGGTTCGACGTCTCCGTCATCCTGCCGTTTGGTGACGATGAAGAGACCGTCGGCGTGGCCGTGAAGCGCACGGCCGAGTATCTGCGGGCGGCAAATGTCGCGTTCGAGCTGCTCGCGATCGACGAGGACTCGGGTGACAACTCGCACGCGGTGCTCGCACTGCTTCGCGCGGACGTGCCCGAGCTTCGCGTCACCCATGCGTCGGGTCGTGGTCGCGGCGTCGATGTCGGTGCAGCGCGCGCACAAGGGACGTTGCTCCTCGTCACGACTCCCGACGTCGCTGCTGCATCGCTCGACGGTGCCGCCGACGCAGTTCGTCGCCTCCTGGCAAATGATGGCGATGCCGAAGTCGCGCTCGGCGGTTACACCGTCGCTCATCGCGTCCGTGCGCTCGTCGCGTTCCGTGGGGCTCGCCTCGTCGGAGCCGCGATGCATCGCCGCCTCCAAAAACGCCTGGCTGTCCGTCACCTCGCGGTGCGTTCCACCGGTCCGAACGGCGCTGCCGTGAAGCCGGTCGGTCGCTTGCGTGCGTTTGCGGCACGCGCCGCCCGTCCGCGCTAAGCTTCCCGAGGGATGTATCCAGCCCTCGCGATCCTCTCGCTGGCATTTCTGATCGTCGTCCACGAGGGCGGTCATTACTTCGTCGCGCGCTGGTGCAAGATGCGGATCGAGCGGTTCTCGATCGGCTTCGGCCCCGGCATCTTGAAGCGCGTCTCGAAGAAGACCGGCACCACGTTCCAACTCGCGCCGATTCCATTCGGTGGCTTCGTCGAGATCCGCGGCATGAACATCGCCGAGGAAGTCGATCCGGACGATCGCTTCGCGTATCCGAATCGCCCGGCGTGGCAGCGCTTCATCACGATCTTCGCCGGCCCGGCAACGAACTACATCTCCGCAATCGTCGTCGCGTTCGCGCTGTTCACCTGCGCCGGCGTGCGCTCCGACTATCGGTTCTACGGCGTCGGCGACATCCAAAAAGACTACGACGCGTACGGCAAGCTCGAGGTCGGCGACCGGATCCTCGCCGTCGATCACGTGCCGATCATGGCGGTCGGCGATTGGATCGATCCGAAAGATGGCACGCACTATCACCACGACGACCGCGACACGCTTCGCGGCCGGATCAACTCCACGCAAGACGACGTCGTGATCACCGTCCTTCGCGACGGCAAGAAGCTCGACTTCACGATCAAGCCGAAGATCGCGACGGACCCGAAAACCCACGAACAGGTGACCGAGGACGTGCCGTTCGTCGTGTGCCCGGGCATGACCGAAGAAACGCTCTCGAAGATCGATCACTTCGTCCCGCGCTCCGCGTACGACTGCACGCCGCGCGGCCCCGATGGCAAGCACCAGCAACGCACGTATCGGATCCTCGGCATCACGCCCACGCCGGACGCGGACTTCATTCACACCGGCATCCTCGATTCAGCCGAGAAGGCGCTCGAGTTCCCGATCGTCCAGACCAAGGTGATCGCGCAAGGCCTCTACGGAATCGTGTTCGGCGACGAAAAAGCGGATCCGGGCGGTCCCAAGCGCATCTACGACGAATTCTCGAAGGCCTGGAAGATCGGCTGGCGCTCGGGCATCGAGCTGCTGATGGGCCTGTCCATTTACCTCGGCCTGTTCAACCTGTTCCCCCTGCCCGCGCTCGACGGCGGCCGCCTGGTCTTCCTCGGCTACGAGATGGTGACGCGCCGTCGCGCGAACCCGCGGATCGAAGCGATGGTCCACATGGGCGGCATCATGGTGCTCGGCGTGGTGATGATCCTGGTAACGCTCCGCGATTGCGGCGTTCTCTTTAGCTGACGTGACGTTGGCAAACCCGCCCGGTACAGTGCGCGGGTGGTGACCGAAGAGGTCCTCGCGCGGATCCCGACCGAGCCCGGCGTCTATCTATTCAAAGATGCCGATGGCGAGATCGTGTACGTCGGCAAGGCGCAGAACCTCCGGACGCGCGTCCGCCAGTACTTTCGCGATGGCGGTGACGAGCGGTTCTTCGTGGCGGCGGGCTTTCTCGCGCGCACGGCGACGGACGTCGAGACGATCGTGGTGTCGTCCGCGAAGGAGGCGCTGCTCCTCGAAAACCACCTGATCAAGAAGCATCAGCCGAAGTTCAACGTCAAGCTGCGCGACGACAAGCAGTACCTCGTGCTGCGCCTCCTCGATCCGGCACCGGCGGAGGACGAGAAAGATAAGCGCCACGTGTTTCCGCGCGTCGAAGTCGTTCGCAACATCAAGGACGACAACGCGAACTACTTCGGCCCGTATCACTCGGCCACCGGCGCGCGCGAGACGCTGCGCACGTTGAACCGCCACTTCAAGCTCCGCACCTGCACCGATCACGTGCTGGAGACGCGCGGCCGCGTGTGCCTCCAGTATCAGATCAAGCGGTGCTCGGGTCCGTGTGCGGTGAACATCACGCCCGAGGCGTACGCCGAGCAAGTCACCGACGTGAAGATGTTCTTGTCTGGAAAATCGGCGGAGCTCGTCGAACGGTTGCGGGGGCGCATGCAAGCGCGCTCGGATGCCGAGGACTTCGAAGTCGCTGCCGCGTTGCGCGATTCGTTGTCGGCGGTCGAACGCTCGCTCGCGCGCCAGCACATCGTCCAAGATGACTTCGTCGATCAAGACGTGTGGGGGCTGTATCGCGAGGCCGACACCGTCGAGGTCGCGGTGTTGTTCGTGCGTGGTGGCAAGCTCGTCGGGCGCCGCACGTTCTCGCAAAAGGATCAGGAGCTGCCGGATGCCGCGGTGATCGCGGAGTACGTCCAGCAGTACTACGCCACCGGCACGTTGATCCCGGACCAGATCCTCGTCGGTGTCGAGATCGAAGATAGCGATGCGCTCGTGTCGTGGCTATCGGAGCTCCGCGGCCAAAAGACGAAGCTCGTGCAACCGCAACGCGGGATCCGCGCGCGCCTCGTCGAGCTTGCCGATCGCAACGCCGCCGCGTCCGCGACGAGCCGCCGCAACAAAGACGCCGATGCCGAATCGATGCTCGCGAAAGTCGCCGAGCGCTTGTCCCTGCCGCGCCCGCCGAAGCGAATCGAGTGCTTCGATATCGCGCACATTCAAGGCAGCGAGACCGTCGCGTCGATGGTGACGTTTGTCGACGGCGTGCCGGCGCGCGGCCTGTATCGCAAGTTCAAGATTCGCTCCGTCGAGAACAACGACTTCGCGTCGATGTACGAGGTGCTGACCCGCCGGTTTCGACGCAGCGATGGTGACGATCCGAGTTGGGCCAAGCCCGATCTGCTCGTGATCGACGGCGGCAAGGGCCAACTCGGCATGGCGATCGCCGCGCTCACCGATCTGGGCGTGAAGATCGGCGGCGACGATGGCATCGAAGTGATCGGCCTCGCGAAGGAACGCGATCTCGAAGCGGGCAGCGCACCCGATCGCGTGTATCGCCGCAACGTCAAAGATTCGATCCCGCTGCGCTCGAACTCGCCGGAGCTGTACGTGCTCGCGCGGATTCGCGACGAAGCGCACCGATTCGCGAACACGTTCCATCGCGATCGCCGGAGCAAAGCCACGCTGCGCAGCGAGCTCGACATCATTCCCGGCATCGGTGCTACGCGTCGCCAACGCCTGCTGAAGCACTTCGGCAGCGTGCGCGCGATCCGGCAAGCGTCCGTCGACGATCTGGCGAAAGCGCCGGGCATGAACAAGAAGGCCGCCGAAGCGATCGTGAAGTACTTCGAAACGGCGGTTGGAAACATGCCGACGACGGAGTACGAATCGGAACGCGATGACGTGGCCGCAACCGTTCACGAGACAGCAGACGATTCCAGCAGCGGGAATTGATACCTACGTCGCGGAGTGCGGTGACGGCGCACCGATCGTGTTTCTCCACGGCAACCCGGACACGCATTCGGTGTGGGCCACCACCATCGGCGGACTCCCCGGCGTGCGCTGCATCGCACCCGACATCCCGGGCTTCGGCAAGACGGCCGCACAACAGGATCTCTCGCTCGAGTCACAAGGCGAGTGGGTCGCCGGTCTTTGCGATGCGCTGAAGCTCGACCGCATTCACCTCGTGGTTCACGACGTCGGCGGCGTCTACGGCCTCGCGTTCGCGACGCTGCATCCAAAGCGCCTGCGCGCGCTCACGATCATGAACACGATCTTCTTCCCCGACTACAAGTGGCACTTCTGGGGCCGCGTGTGGCGAACGAGCCGGTTGGGCGAGCTCGCGATGAAGCTCTCGGCGAAGTTCTTGTTCATCTCGCAACTCCGTCGAGGCTCGCCGACGATGCCGCGCGATTATGCGGAGCTCGCCTTCGAAGAGTTCACGCCGACCACCAAAGAAAACGTGCTTCGCTACTACCGCGCGAGCACGCCGGACATCTGGCAGGGCTGGGACAAGCGCCTCCTCGCGTCGATCAAGGACGTGCCCACGCAGGTGTTGTGGGGCGACAAGGATCCGTTCATCGGCGCGCAATTCGCGGAGCGCTTCGGCGTGACCGCGCAGCACGTGCCGCACGGTCACTGGCTGATGACCGAAGATCCGGAATGGTGCGCGAGCAAGATCGCCGCACTCCAGACGCGCAGCGCTGCCTCGCCGTAGGGCGTGGTGTCGCGAAACCGCGAGAGCCGTCCATCGGCCTCGACGACGACGATCTCGCCATTCGCCATGATGCCGGCGTAGATCGCCGCACGCGCCGGCAATACGCGATTCGCGAGCGTCGCTAGGTCCCACAGCTTCACCTGATGCTCGTCGTCGACGGTGACCGCCTTGCCATCGTGGATATCGATCGACGAGAACGTGGCCGTCCCCGCGTCGAGCACGATCGGCTGCGTGTCCCAGATTCGCGCGGTGCGATCCGCGGATAGCGTCACGTAGCGACCGAGCTCGTCGACCTGCAAGTCGTAGATCCCGGCGCTGTGTCCCGCCAACGTCCGGATCGGCTTCCAATTCGAGGAATCGATGATCCGGACGTATTGCCCGTCGACGACCGCGAGCCGCTTGTTGTCCTTCGAAAACGCGAGCTCCGTCGCTTGCCGGAATCGCAGCGACGCCTGTTCGGCCGCGCCGAACCGGATGTCGTACAAGATGCCGTTGGTCGAAATAAACGCGAGCACGTCGCCGGTCTCGTCGAGCGCGACCATGGTGGGCTCGTCCTCGAACGCGATCGGCTTCACGACCTTGGTTCGCGCGTCGTAGAGCCACCCGGCGCCATCCTTCACCAGCGCGACCACGTTGCCATCACCGCTGATCGCGTAGGGCTGCTCCTTCTGGCGACACTCGATCCCGCAGAACGGCCGACCACCGTTGCGATCCCAGACGACGAGCCCACCGCTCATGTCTTGCGTGACCCAGCGATTCGCCGCACGGCGCACGCCGATCGCACGTTCGTAGAACTTCGCGCGCGCGTTGTCGGACCGCAGATGATCTTCACCGCCCTCCCAGATCATCGTGCGCGTGGCACCGCCGACGAGATCGTGTACGGCCATCGCCGATCGGCCTTCGTGCTCGACGAGCGTCATCCGATCCGGCATCAAGAACGCGAGCGCGACATCGAACTCTTGCGGCTCTACGGCGATCGGCGTGCGACGCCAGATCCGCACTTCGCCGCGCGCGTCCGCGGATACGATCGCATCGCCGTGCGTGCGCAGCGACGTGATCGGCGCCTTGTGACCGACGAGTCGCGCGATCGCGGTGCCATCGATGATCGTGATGTCGTTGTCGCCGAGATCGCGCGAGCCGGCGATTGCCCGGTGTTGCGTTGCCGTCACCAGCCGGCCATCGGGAAGGAACGCGGTGTGTGCGACGAGCTCCCGGTGACCGGTCGCGAGCGTGCGGCCATCGCTCGTCATGATCGCGATATGGTTCGACCGGGTCGTGGGCTCCGGCGCGTAGAGCATGCCGTCGTGACTCGCGACCCAGATGTTTTGGGCGAGATCCGAGGCCGTGTAGAGCGGCGTGATCGTCCCCGTTGCCAGGTCGAGCCTGGAAAACCTTTCGCTGTTGCCGAGCCACACGAACGCCCGGCCATCCCAACTATGAACATAGGCGGAGCCGAGCGCCCACCGCTGCTTCGTCGCGAGATCGATCAGATCGTAACCACCATCCGACGCTGCGAACACGTACCGTCCATCCGGCGACAGATCGATTCGCTGCACGTTTTCGACGCTGCCGATCAGCTCGACGCCGCCGTCGCGGAATGGCTGCCAGCGCCAGATCGAGCCATCTTCCTCGACAAAGACCACGCCGTTGCCCGACCATCGCGCGCGCATGATCCCACCGCGAGTCGGCAGCCGCCTCGCCACGACGTGCGTCTCGACATCCCACGCGAACAGGATCGACGCTTCGATCCCGACGAGCATCGAGCCATCGGGAGACAAATCCGCGTCCGTCACATCGGCGCCGATGTCGGCGTGGAAGATCTGGGCGATGCCCCGCTGCTGCGCATCCGCGATCACGGTGCGCGCGTCCGCCCACTCCCTCGCATTCGGCGACAACTCCTGCACCGCCGCGACCGCTGCCGTCGGATCCGTGGCGAGCAACGAGCGCGCATGTTCGAGCGTGCCGCGATCCGCACGCGCACGCGCATCCGCCGCCTCGAGATCCGCGCGATGCGTCTCGGTCAAGATCTTCGAGATCGATACGATGCCGAAAATCCCGAGCGCGACGAGACCGATCACGCCGACCGCGATCGGCGCGCGATACCTTCGCATCCACCGCCGCACGAGCTCGCCGAACGTATAGCGATGACTCGAGACGAGCTGCCCGGTCTGGAACCGCCGGAGCTCGTCGGCCATCTCGACTGCGTTCTGGAACCGATACTGCCGGCCACGCGCCATCGCCTTCTCGACGATCGCGACGAGCTCGACCGGCGCATCCGGCTCGACCTCCGCGAGCGACTTCGGCTTGTCCGTCAACACGCGCGCGAGCACCTGCGTCGACGACGTCCCGAGATACGGCGGCCGCCCCGCGATCACGTGATAGAGCAAGGCGCCGAGCGCGTACACGTCCGCGCGTTCGTCGACGGGCGAGCCATCCGCTTGTTCGGGCGGCATGTATGCCGGCGTACCCATCACCGATCCCGCGACCGTGGCACCGTCATCGCGCACGATCCGCTCGGGCGGGATACTCGGTTCGTCTGGCTTCGTCAGATCCTTCGCGAGTCCCCAATCGATCACGACGGTCTCGCCGTATTTTCCGACGAGCACGTTCGACGGCTTCAGGTCGCGATGGATCACCTTCTCGCTGTGCGCGTACGCGAGCGCATCGATCACCGCGGCAACCGCCGGCACGAGTGCCAAGCGCTCCGCCAACGTCCCGCACTTCGCGATCCGCTTGTCGAGCGATTCACCGGCGACGAGCTCCATCGCGAAGAACGGCTCACCGCTCGGCCACACGCCGGCTTCGTACACGCCGACGATCGAGGGATGGACGAGCCGCGCCGTGATCCGCGCCTCGCGCTCGAACCGCGTGGTGTCGTTGCCGGCCAACAGCTCCTTGATCGCGACCCCGCGACCGAGCCGGCGATCGAACGCACGGACGATCCGCCCCATGCCTCCGCGCGCGAGCTCGCCGAACACGTTGTAGTGCTCTGGATCGACTTCGGTCAGCGCGTCGTATTCGCGCCCCTCGACACGCGGCTTCGGATTCGCTTTTGCCGCGACCGTTTCCTGGCTCGCGAAATCCTCGCGCTCACTCACCGTGGCGAAGAGTAGCCCACTAGCATCGCGATCCACATCCGAAGCGCTGCCTCGGAATGCGGCACTGGATCGATGAAGCGAGACACTCTCGACGAGTCGGCTTCGACCGTGACGATCTCTCCGCTTGCGGTGAATGCAGCGTAGACCGGATCCGTCGGCGGCAACTTGCGGCTCGTCTGCGTCGCCAGATCCCACAGCCGCACGGCCCCTCTCTCGACCGTGAGCGCGCGATCGCCTTCCACCACGATCGAGCTCATCGGCGAGGTGCTGCGCAGCACGATCGCCGTGCCGTCTTCGTTCCAGATCCGCGCCGTGTGATCGACGGAGAGCGTGACATAGCGCTTTTGGTCGTCGCGACCGACGTACGTGATCTCGCCCGAGTGACCGATCAGCTTGCGTTCGGTCAGCCGCTTGGTCGCGATATCGATGAACCGAACCACACCTTCTTCGACGACGAGCAATTCGCGCTCGTCTTCGGTGAACTGGAGCGTCTTCGTCCAGAGGTCGGACTTCACGACCACCGGCGCAGCGAGTGGCCCGACGAGAACCTTGCCATCGTTCGACGTGAACGCGATCCGCTCGCCGTGATTGTCGAGGGCGAGCATGTCGGCAATGTAGTCGTAGTGGCGCTCTTGGTTCTTGGCGACATCGTACGTCCACACCGCCATCCCGCTCGTCATCGCGGCGAAACCTCCGTCGCCACTGATCGCGATCTCCGTGTTCATCAAGCATTCCTCGCAGAGGAGGTGCCCCTCGCTCGGCGGATTCCACACCCAGACGTGGCCCAGGTTGTCGCGCGTGACCCAACGATGGCCGGTACGCGGTCTCTTGAGCTCGACCGTGGCGTAGTCGCCGACGCCATTCTCGTCGTGGCGCTCGAACTGCTCTTGGTTCGGATCGTATTCGCGTCCTGCTCGCGTCAGCTCGGCCGCCTCGAACTTCGCTGTATCGAGCCTCCACACCGAACCGTTGGTCGCGTGCTCGACAAGCGATGTCCGATCGCGGTCCAGAAAGGCCTGGACGATGTGTACGTCCTGCCCGCGTGTCTGCATCGGCGTGCGGTACCAGATGCGCGCTTCGCCCTGAACGTCGCCGGAAATGATCATGTTGTGGCGCGCGGTCAGCGAGCTCACCGGCCCACGATGACCGACGAGCTTTCCGATCACGCCACCGTCGCTGATCGTGATGTACGTGTCGCCGCGATCGCGTTCTTGGCTGCCGACCGCAATGCTCATGTGACCCGTCACCGATGCAACGGTCCCGTCGGCGAGCAGAGCGAGATCGTGCACCTCTCCCCGGTGCCCGGTGTCCATCAGCTGACCGTTCTGGTCGATGGTGTAGTTCGACAACGCGCCGTAGAGGTGATGGTCGTGCATCACGAATCCGAACGGCGTCTTGTGAATCCCCGTGGTGAGTGTCTTGCGCCTGCCCGACGCCATATCGATGGAATCGAAGACGACTCCGTTGTCGTTGTTGAAGCCGACGAGCGAATCGCCGTCCCACGCGACCTCGTAATACTTCCCGATCGGGATCACCTGTTTCGTCTTCATGTCGAAGACCGACTCGGTCGTGTTCTCGATGTCGGTCAACGCGATCCAGCGGCCGTTCGGTGAGATCGAAACGCGCGACGCGGTCGGAAGGGTCGCGATCGTGTCGACCCCACCACGAAACGGGTGCCACAGCTTCACGGTGTAGTCGTCGGCAACGAATTCCAGATCGTTCGCGATCCAGCGTGCGCCTCGCGTCGTGCCGGGTGAGAGCCAGCGCGCCTTGACACCGGTCATGACGTCCCACGCGATCAGGCCGTTGCCCTTCGAAATGCCGCCCAGCATCGCGCCATCGCTCGACATGTCGAGATCATCCAGTTCCGCACCATCGCCGACGTAGACATGAGCCACACCGCGCTGCTCCGCGTCCGCGACGATCACGCGCGCCTCCGGCCATTCTCGCGATCCAGGCGCGAGCTCTTGGAGTGTCGCGACCGCGGCCGTGGGATCGATGTCGAGCAATGCCCGCGCGTGCTCGATCGTTCCGCGATCCGCTCGTGCGCGCGCATCCGCTGCCTCGCGGTCGGCCCGGTTGGTCTCCGTCAGGATCTTCGAGATCGAAATCACGCCGAAGATTGCGAGCGCTGCAACGCCGATCAAGCCAACCGCGATCGGCGCGCGGTACTTTCGGGCCCACCGTTTCGCCAGCTCGCCGAACGTGTAGCGATGGACCGAAACCAACTGACCGGTCTGGAACCGTCGCAATTCGTCGGCCATTTCGCCGGCGTTCTGAAACCGATATTGGCGACCGCGCGCCATCGCCTTCTCGACGATCGCGACGAGCTCGATCGGAATTTGCGGCTCGAGCTCCGCGAGTGGTTTCGGCGGGCCCTCGAGCACCATCGCCAACACCTGCTCGACGTTGCGAGCGGTGTACGGCGCCTTGCCAGCGAGCACGTGATAGAGCAACGCACCGAGCGCGTACACGTCCGCGCGTTCATCGACGGGAGAACCATCCGCTTGTTCCGGCGGCATGTACGCCGGCGTGCCCATCACCGAGCCGGCGATCGTCTCGCCATCGCTCGCGTGCATGCGCAGCTCCGGCGGAATACTCGGAATATCGTCGACCGAGCTCGACACGTCCTTCGCGAGGCCCCAATCGATCACGACGGTCTCGCCGTATTTTCCGACGAGCACGTTTGCAGGCTTGAGATCGCGATGGATCACGTGCTCGCTGTGCGAATACGCGAGCGCGTCGACGACGGCCGCCACTGCGGGCACGAGCGCGAGCCGCTGCGCCAAGGTCTTGCAGCTCGCGATTCGCTTGTCGAGCGATTCACCGGCGACGAGCTTCATCGCGAAGAACGCTTCGCCGGTCGGCCACCGCCCCGCTTCGAGCACCGGCACGATCGCGGGATGTGCGAGCTTCGCGGTGATCTTCGCCTCGCGCTCGAATCGCGAATCATCGTTGCCGGGCAACAGCTCCTTGATCGCGACACCGCGACCGAGCCGCCGATCGTGCGCCTTCACGATCCGCCCCATGCCACCGCGCGCGAGCTCGTCCTCGAACGAGTAGTGGTCGGGGTTCACTTCGATAAGCTGTGCGTAGTCCGCTTTCGGTCCGCCCTTCCGGACGACAACTCGCGCCGGACCCGCGGATACGCCAGGATCGGTCGGCGCGAGCGTCGCGTCCGAAGCGACCATGGTCTGGCTGTCCGCGGCGGGCATGGTCGCGCCACTGAAGTCCTTCGGATCGGGGTCCGCCACCGTCGACGAAGGTAACCCAAAAACTTGGGCACCCATGTGTTGCCATGTAGGATAAGGTAGTCGTGGCCAAAAACGTCAGAGTTTCCAGTGGTTCAAAGGGCTCTAGCCACCACCCCGACCGGCGCCGCGAGGTCGCCGGCGTGGTCGCGTTGGGCGCCGCGCTGTTCCTCTTGATCGCGATGATGTCGCTGCAAGCGGGCGCGATGGTGATGGGCCCGTTCGGGAAATCCGTCGCCGGGTTCTTCTACGGTATCGCCGGGATCCCGGGCTACGCGTTCATCGTGATCGGTGCGATCGCGGCGATTCGCATGTTGCTCGATCGCGATCAGGTGATGCCGCCGATGATCGCGATCGGTGCCGCACTCGGCGTGCTCGCGCTCGCGGTGTTGTTCCATCTGATCGCGCCGCACTATCGCGTGGCGGGTCATGGACCCGGTGGCGCGATCGGCGAGCACTTCGCGGAGATCCTGCGCGCGATGATCTCGACCGCGGGCACCGCGTTGCTCGCACTGGTCGGCTTGGTCGTGGCCGTGGTGATCGCGACGCCGCTGCGCATGCGCGACGTGCTGCACGCGATCGGTCATGGCCTTCGCTACGTCGGTGGCGGCGTGAAGACGGCCGCGTTCGCGTTCGGTCGATTCTGGGCGGACGTGTTCCGCGCGATCCTGCCGACGCGCAGCGATGACGATGAGGACGAAGAAGACGACGAGGAAGTCGATGAAGACGACGTCCTCGAAGCGCGCGATGACGAGCATGGCGACGAGCCCGAAATCTTCGAGCGCACGCAGCCGAATCCGATCGAAGTCGTCGAGCTGCTTCCGGAAAAGAAGAAGCGCGCCAAAAAAGACAAAACCGAAATCGATCTCGCCGTGCCAGGTCCTGCGCCCGCGGCCGAGGGCGAACCGGTCGAAGCCGCGCCTGCGCCGAAGGGTCGCAAGCGGATGGCCGCAGGCACCGAAGCACCTCCCGTCACGAATCCCACCGCCGGTGCGGGTGCCCTGTCGCCGACCGCGATGCCGCCTCCGCCGGAGCCGACCGATCATGCCGGCCCGGTGATCTTCGAGCCGAAGTTCCAGCACGCCGACAAAGCGGCGATGGCCGCGAAGGAAAAGGCGGCCGAGCAGGAGCGCCAGCAATCGTTCATCAAGCTCGGCGATGGCGATTACCAGCTCCCGTCGATCCAATTGCTCAACTACGACGCCGCGTCGACGACGGGCATCGATAAGACCGCGATGCTCGAGCTGTCGGCGAAGCTCACCCAGACGCTCGACAACTACGGCGTGAAGGGTGACGTCGTCGCGATCCGTCCGGGTCCGGTCGTCACGATGTACGAGTTCGCGCCGGCGCCGGGCACGCGCGTCAACAAGATCGTCAACCTCACCGATGACCTCGCGCTATCGCTCGAAGCGTTGCGCGTTCGTATCGTCGCGCCGATTCCGGGCAAGGCCGCGGTCGGCATCGAGGTGCCGAACAAGTCGCGCGAGATGGTGTTCCTGAAGGAGATCCTCGCCGACGACGTGTTTCGCAAGGGCCGCGCGAAGCTGCCGATGGCGCTCGGCAAGGACATCGAAGGCGGGCCGTCCGTCGTCGATCTCGCGAAGATGCCGCACTTGCTCGTCGCCGGTACCACGGGCTCCGGTAAGTCGGTCGCCGTGAACGCGATGATCACGTCGCTGCTCTACAACTGCTCGCCGGAAGACGTCCGGATGATCATGGTCGATCCGAAGATGCTCGAGCTCTCGATCTACGAGGGCGTGCCGCATCTCCTGCTCCCGGTCGTCACGGATCCGAAGAAGGCGAACCTCGCACTGCGCTGGGCCGTCGAGGAAATGGAGCGTCGCTACGACCTCCTCGCCCAACAAGGCGTCCGCGACATCGGCTCGTTCAACGAGAAGGTGGCAAAGACCGCGGCGAAGATCGAAGCGGACAAGCTGCGCGCGGCGGCGGAAGCGGCGGCGGCTGCATTGGAAGATGACATCGAGAAGGCGGTGTCGGCGGATTCGCCGGAAGCCGCGGACGCGCGTGAAAAGGTCATGTCGCCGACGCAGCAGAAGCTGCCGTACATCGTCGTCGTGATCGACGAGTTCGCGGACCTCATGATGTGCGCGCCGAAAGAGGTCGAGACCTCGGTCGCACGCATCGCGCAGAAGGCGCGCGCCGCCGGTATTCACTTGATCCTCGCGACGCAGCGTCCGTCGGTCGACGTGATCACCGGTCTCATCAAGGCGAACTTCCCGTCGCGTATCGCGTTCCACGTGACGTCGAAGATCGACTCGCGCACGATCCTCGATCAGAACGGCGCCGAAGCACTGCTCGGTGCCGGTGACATGCTGTTCTCGGATCGCGGTGGCTCGCCGCAACGTCTGCACGGCTGTTACGTCGACGAGAACGAGATCCATCGCGTCGTCGACTTCCTGAAGACCCAAGGTCGCCCGGTCTACAACCTCGACATCGTGAAACCTCGCGACGATGAGGAAGGTGGCGAAGGCGGCGGGATGTCGATGCCGCAGGGCAAGACCGACGACGATATGTACGACAAGGCCGTGTACATCGTCACGACCACGCGGAACGCGTCGATCTCGTGGGTCCAGCGCCAGCTGCGCATCGGGTACAACCGGGCGGCACGCCTCGTCGAAGAAATGGAAAAGCAGGGTGTGGTGTCGCCGCCGGATCACACGAACAAGCGCGAAGTGCTCGTCGCGCAGTAGATGTTCGCGCCGCCGAAACTGCGGCCATGGGTGGCGGGTGTTGTCGGCGCGATCTACGTGGCTTGGATCTGCGTGGTGTGGTTCGTGCCCGGCATGCTCGCGGTACTGCAACACGTTCCCATGCCCGATGGGACAACGGCGGCAACGCTACCGCTGCTCGCGATGACCGCGATCGTGCTGCGCGCGACGAGCTCGCCGTGGCCGTCGATCTCGTGGCGGCAATGGCTGGTCGCGATCGTGATCGCCGTCGGGATCTGGGCGATCGAGCGTCCGAATGCGGACCAACCCGTCGGTGATGTCGTGAACGCGGTCACCGAGGAGATCGCGTGGCGCTTCGTGATGATCGGCGGGATGTATGCGCTGACGAAGCGGATATGGCTCGCCGTCGTGATTGCTGCGTTGTGGTTTGCCGTGATGCACGTACCGCACGACCTGGCGTTGGGTCATCCGCTCGCCGCCTATCGTTATGGTCTGATCCTGCTCGACGCGTTCATCTTGTCGATGCTCTGGTTCGCGACCCGCAATCTCGCGATCGCGATGGTGACGCACCTGTTCATGAATTTGGGTGTGTCGTCGTGGATCGCGTGGCCTGGCTACGCGTTCGCGGCTGCGTACTGGTGGTTCACGCGAGAAACTGCAGATAAATCGCCGGTGGATCCCTGAGCACCATGTTCTGCTTCTTGCAGTCCGGGCACAGCTTGTCCGGTAGCGCCTTCGCTTCGGCCGGCGTCAGCTCGATCTCCATCTCGTGATCGCACTCTTCGCACACGTATGGCGTCATGAACGTGGCGATCGTGCCACCGCGCGTGGCCGGCACCAGATTGAACTGGTGAACCATCACGACCGGCACGCGATGCAACGTGAGCTGGATGTTCTTCTTCTGCGCGGCGGCGAGCATCCGGATCCACTCGCGCACGCCGATCGAATTGATGAAGCGCACCCCGCCCAGATCGAGCGCGAGCCCTCGCGGGGTGGCGTGATCGAGGATTTCGACGCAGTCCGCGGCATCGTCGATCGCTCCGACGAGCGCGATGCGCGAGCCATAAGCGCGAGCCGTCAACACGTGGCGATACTACGGTAGGCTTACCCGGACGTGCGAGCGACGTGGCTCACCGATATTCATCTGAATTTCTTGCGCCCGCTCGCGCTGCGCGCGTTTTACGACAGGATCAAGGCAGAACAACCCCAGGTCCTGCTCGTCACGGGTGACATCGGGGAATCGGACTCGGTCGTCCGGTTCGTCGGCGAGTTGGGCGAGCTTGCCCCGATCTACTTCGTCCTCGGGAATCACGACTACTACAGGTCGAGCATCGCCGCCGTGCGCGGGGCGATGGAACGGCTCGAGAGCGAGACCGCGACGTGGTTGCCGGCCCACGCACCGATGCGGATCTCGCAACACACCGTGATGCTCGGCATCGACGGCTGGGGTGACGCGCGATGCGGCGACCTCGATTCGACGGTGCAGCTCTCGGACTGGAAGCTGATCGACGACTTCAAGAAGGCGAAGGACGATCGCAACGCGCGCGTCGACATCTGCAAGCGGTTGGGCGGCAACGAAGCGCGCGCGCTCCGCGACAAGCTCTCGACGACGAGCGAGGCGAAGCAGCTGTTGATCCTGACGCACGTTCCGCCGTTTCCCGAGGCCTGCGTGTACGGCGGCGAAATCTCGACCGCGCCGTGGCTGCCGTGGTTCACGTGCATCTCGACCGGCGAAGTGCTGTTGCAACACGCGCAGGCGCATCCCGAGACCCAAATGCTCGTGCTGTGCGGCCACTCCCACGGCGCCGGATCGTTTCATCCCGCGCCGAACCTCGAGATCCGGACCGGCGGCTGGCCCGCGGGCGTGCAGGACTACGGCAACCCGATCATTCAACAGACGATCGAGGTTTGAACGGCGCCTTGCCGCGCAGGCGGAACGTGCACTCGCGGGCGCGAGCGAGCTCCGTCGTCGCTTGTTCGTCCGCGCGCACGTCTTGCGTAGGACGCTGTTCGAGCTCGTTCATCACCGCATCGAGCGAATCGAGACAGTTGATCGTCCGGCACGCACACGCACGACCGTGAAGCTCGGCGGTCATCTTTTGCCAATCGTCGAGATCGAACCGCAACGGCGTATCGAGCGGCGGCTTCGCGAGGTCCTCACCCGCCGTGAACTTCCACGCCGGATCATCGAGCCGCGGCGGACAGAGATGACCGCCGTCACGACAGGCCACGAGCGACGCGATGAACTGCTGGCGCACGCCGAGGTCGGCGCGAGCGATACCGGCGGCGACCGGATCCGAGCCGTTGTCGGCATCTTCGACCCGACGCTCGTTCGTGGCTTCCGCGCCACGCTCGGCGATGAGAGCTTTTTCGATCTCCGGCTTGCCGTACGAGGGTTTCCACTCGTCATCCGCGGCCAGCTGAGCGCGCTGCTCCGGCGGTGTATCGAACTGCGAATGCTGCTGTGGCGACCCGCACGCCGCAGCGGTTGCCATAAGCATCAAGAACCGCACGTCAAGTCATGCTACCACCATGCAACCGGACGAGACTGCTCGAGTCTCGTACTTGAATCGCCCAACGAAAGTCGCGTCCAAACACCATGCTCGGCAACCTGATCGACATCATCGGACTCATCTTCACCGCGCAGCTCGGTTCGGCCGCTCCGGCGAAGACCGCACCGCCGCCGGCGCCCGCCCCGGTTGCTCAGAAGCCGGCCACCGCCGCGGATGTCGTCGACAAGGTCCAGACGTTCTACGCCGGCATCAACCAGGTGACCGCGCTGTTCCAGCAGACCGTCCACATCTCCACGTTCGGCACGGACAAGACCTCGAGCGGTCAGGTCTGGATCATGAAGCCCGGCAAGATGCGCTGGGACTACCAGGAGAAGAAGGGCGCCGACGTCATTCGCAAGAAGTCGTTCATCTCGAACGGCAGCGAGCTGTATGTCGTCGAGCACGACAACAAGCAGGTGATGAAGAAGAACCTGCAGCAAGATCTGATGCCGGTCGCCGTCACGTTCCTCTACGGTAAGGGCGATCTCAAGGCGGAGTTCAACGCGGCGCTCGATACGAGCACGAGCTATGGCGGCAAGGGCGACTACGTCCTCCGGCTCACGCCGAAGAAACCGTCGGCGCAGTACAAGACGCTGTACCTCGTCGCGGATCCCACGCAGTTCCGCGTGAAGGAGTCGATCATCGTCGACTCGTCGAACAACGTGAACCACTTCCAATTCTTCTCGCCGGATTTCCAGAAGGCGATCGACTCGAAGTGGTTCGAGTTCGATCCGAAGTCGGTGCCGACCTATCGCGTGATCGACGGTGATGCTCCGCAAAAAGATCCGGCCGCGAAAGACCCGACGAAGCCGCCGCCGGTCGATACTCCGAAGAAGTGAAGACCGTAAAAACCAACGGCACCGAGCTCGCGTATCTCGAAGCAGGTGACGGTCCGTTGGTGGTGTTGGTCCACGGGTTTCCCGATACGGCTCACACCTGGCTGCCCACGATGGACGCGCTCGCGGCCGCCGGCTTTCACGTGGTGGCGCCGTTCACGCGCGGCTACTGGCCGTCGCCGGTGCCCGAGGACAAGCTCTACGATAGCGACACGCTCGGGCGCGATCTGCTCGGCTTCATCGAATCGTTCAACGAGAACGCGATCCTCGTCGGCCATGACTGGGGCGCGAGTGCGGCGTATGCGGCGGCCGGCTTGGATCCGTATCGGATTCGCCTCCTCGTCACGCTCGCGATCCCGCATCCCAAATCGATCAAACCTACGCCGACGATGATGTGGAACCTGCGCCACTTCGCGGCGCTGCGGCGGAAGTCGATCGTCGCGAAGGCGCAGCGCGATAACTTCGCGTACATCGACGAGCTGTGGCGGCGCTGGAGCCCGGCATGGAAGGATCTCCCGGCGTCGGAGACCACGCACGTCAAAGAGGCGTTCTCGCAACCGGGCTGCCTCGAGGCCGCGTGCTCGTATTATCGGTTCATCGGCCTGCGCCTCCCGAAAGGACACCTCGCCGATATCACCGTGCCGACGGTGGCGTTCGCCGGCGAGCACGATGGCGCGATGAAGCCGCGTGCGTTCGAGAAGGCGCGGCATTGTTTCAAGGCGTCGTACGAGGTGATCCAGGTCCCGGGCGGGCACTTCATGCATCGCGAACATCCCGAGACGTTCATTCCGGAACTCGTGCAAGTAGTGCGACAATTTCAGGATGGTGCGCGAGCGGCCGCTCCTGATCTTCGTCAGTGACATCCACCTGACGGATAGCCTTCACGGCAATGCCGTGAGCAAGGCGGATCAACTCGCGCGGTTCTGGGATCGGATCCAGGTCGTGCGCGGCAAGCGACCGGCGGAGCTCTGCGTCGTCGGCGATCTGTTCGATCTCGTGCGATCGCCGAGCTGGTTCGACGGACGCGCGAGGCCGTATCACGGTGCCACGCAGAATGCGGTGCAGAAGACGGTCGAGGCGATCGTCGATGCCGTGCTCGAGCGCGAGAAGGATTTCTTCGCCGCGTTGCGCGCGAAGATCTCGACGGGCGAGCTCGTATTTCATTACGTCGTCGGCAATCACGATCGGTTGCTGCGGTTCGCACCGGCCGCGCAGGCAAAGATCGCCGCCGCGCTCGGGTTAAAGAAGCTCGAGCTCCACGAACAGATCGAGTTTCGCGATCACGGCGTGCTCGCCTATCACGGCAATGCCGGCGATGCGATCAACGCCTCGCCCGATGGCGATTCGACGATCGGTGATGCGATCGGCTCGGAGCTGATCCTGAAGTTTCCGAAGAAGCTGCGCTCGCTCGTCGGCAACGATCATCCCGGTATCGATCACATCGACGATATCGACGACGTGCGCCCGGTCTACGCGGTGCCGGCGTGGGTGCGCCAGCAGTCCGCGATCCAACCCGAGCTGCACAAACCGATTCGCGATGTGTGGTCCGAGACCGTCGACGAGTTCCTCGCGAACGACTTCGTCGCGCGCTGGCTAAAGACCCAGCACAAGACGTTCTCGCTCGATCTCGGAAAGAAGCTCCGCCTGTTGCTCGAGCTCTCGCGCAATCGCGTGATCCAGCACGGCTCCGACGAGAAGATGACCGGGCTCTACCGGATCATCCAACACGGCTTCGACGGCAAGATGTCCGCGCTCGCGGCGGCGCAGCTCGAGAAACGCAAAGGCCTTCGCTACGTCGTCAACGGTCACTCCCACTTCCCGTCGATGCAACCGCTCGGGCGCATCGGCGACAAGCCGGCGGTGTACTTCAACACCGGCACGTGGCGCGCGGTGCATCAGATCGGACATGACCTCGGTGGTCGACCGAGCTTCCTGCCGTACGATGCGATGAGCTACCTCGTGTTCTTCCCGAACGACGACAAGCTCGGCCGCGACTTCGAGTGGTGGACCGGCGCGATGTTTACAGCGGCCTGATCGTATCGAGCTGCGGGTTCTTGAGGTGCGGCGACGGCTCGACCGGTTGGCCCGGATGGCGGCGCGGGTAGAGCGGGTCCGGACCGTATGGATATTTCGGCTCGAGAATCTTTCCATTCACGATGCCAAAGCCGCCGGTCACTTCGTCGAGTTGTGCGAGGTCGATGCAAGTCATGGCGAGCCCTAGTACAAGCTCGGTGCCACGTCGCCTCGCCTGCAAGTCCGCGGGATCTGACGTACGAAAACTGCAGTAGACGCTGCATTTGGCTGTCATGTCGGCGACCACTGAATGCACTAGAGTGCGTGCATGATGAAGCACCACGCGCGGCAGCACGCGCCGAAAGGTCCGGTCGTCTTGGTTGTCATGGACGGCATCGGGCGAGGTGCGGGCGATGAAGCGGATGCGGTGTCGATCGCGGCCACGCCGACGATGGATCGCCTGTGGGTGCCCGGCGTGAGGGCCGAATTACGTGCACACGGTAAAGCGGTGGGCCTGCCGTCCGACGACGACATGGGCAACTCCGAGGTCGGTCACAACGCGCTCGGCGCCGGCAAGGTCTACGCGCAGGGCTCGATGCTCGTCGGACGCGCGATCAAGTCCGGCGCGCTGTTCGAAGGCGAGGCTTGGAAAGCGGTGATCGCACGAGGTGCAAAGGGTGGCGCAATCCACTTCCTCGGCCTCCTGTCGGACGGCAACGTCCACTCGCACCTAGATCACCTCGAGGCGCTGTTGGGGGCGGCGGCAAAAGCCGGCTGCAAGAAGCTCTACATCGACGCGCTGCTCGATGGCCGGGACGTGTCGCCGACCTCGGCGCTGGAATACATCGATCGGACAGAGCGGTATCTCGCCAACCTACGGACCTCGGGCGTCGATGCCCGGATCGTCTCCGGCGGCGGACGCATGCAGATCACGATGGACCGCTACGAAGCCGACTGGAAGATGGTCGAACGCGGCTGGCACACGCACGTGCTCGCCGATGCGCCCGGCTACAGCTCCGCAACGCAGGCGGTCGAATCGCTTCGCGAAGCGAACCCCGGCGTGACCGATCAGGATCTGCCGTCATTCGTGGTGAATCCGCCGGCGCCGATGCAGGACGGCGATGCGGTGGTGCTGTTCAACTTCCGCGGCGATCGCGCGATCGAGATCTCGCGCGCGTTCGACGACGTCGCGTTCGACAAGTTCGATCGGGTCCGGAAACCGGACGTGTTCTACGCCGGCATGATGGAGTACGACGGCGACTCGCACATCCCGAAGCACTACTTGGTCTCGCCTCCGGAGATCGAGCGGCCGATGGGCGAGATCCTCGCGGCGTCGCATATCCCGCAGCTCGCGATCAGCGAGACCCAGAAGTACGGTCACGTCACCTACTTCTGGAACGGCAACCGCTCGGGCAAGTTCGACGGCGGCACCGAGACGTATATCGAGATCCCGTCCGATAACGTGCCGTTCGATCAACGCCCGTGGATGAAGGCTGCCGAAATCACGGACCGCCTGATCGCGGAGCTCCGGACCGGTAAACACAAGTTCGCGCGCGTGAACTACGCGAATGGCGACATGGTCGGCCACACCGGGCAGTTCGATGCGACGGTCGTCGCGGTCGAGACCGTGGACCTCCAGCTCGCGCGGCTCGCGAAAGCCGTCGAAGAGATGCAGGGAATCCTCGTAGTTACCGCGGACCACGGCAACGCGGACGAGATGTTCCAGCGCGACAAGAAGGGCAAGGTCCTCCGGGACAAGCAGGGCCAGCCGGTCGCGAAGACCAGCCACACGCTCTCGCCCGTGCCATTCTTCATCCACGACCCGATGCGTAGCGACCGCTATGAAATCGACCCGGCAGTCGCGCAACATGCCGGAATCGCAAATGTCACGGCCACCTGTATCGAGTTGCTCGGCTTTGTTCCACCGGATGATCTAGAGTCGTCCTTGCTGAGGTTTCGCTGATGAGTACGAAGGCATTGATCGGATTTCTGCTCGCCGGCACGGTCGGCATCCTGGTGTTTCTGTTCGTCCACTTCTCGGGATCGAACGGCAAGATCCATGTCGGAACGCAGCAGGCGCGCGCGTGTGCGAAGAGCACGAACGCGGACGATTGCCTGCCGGACGTGAAGTACATCGACACCGCGGGTCACGCGTACACGGCGGACTCGCTGCTCGGCAAAGTGGTGGTCGTGAACTTCTGGGCCACGTGGTGTGGGCCGTGCAAAAAAGAAATCCCGGACCTGTCGAAGCTGTCCGACAAGTACAAGGACAAGGGCGTCGTGTTCCTCGGGATCATGGCGGACAACCCGGCGCCGTCGGATAACGACCTGTTGAACTTCCAGTCGGACTTCATGATGTCGTACCCGGTGGTGCGCGTGAACAGCGACCTCAACGTCGCGTTCAACTATCCGCAGAACCTGCCGACCACGTTCATCTTCGACAAGACCGGTCATCGTGCGGGTCGCGCGCGGATCGGCGCGATTTCGGCCGAGAGTTTGTCGGCGCAGCTCGACGAGCTCGTCGCCGCGGCGAATTAGCTCACCACGTCGTCTGGCCGAGGTCGGTGTCGATCACGCCCCAGCACGTGATGTGATCATCGGTGCCGCGCACGCACGTGCTGTCACCCTTCGCGACGACCTCGACGGCGTTCGACGCGATCACGCGACCGCTCGGGTTGTTCGTCGGGCAGTTGCCGCTCTCGTCGAACGCGCAGCCGGCGGTCGAGACACCGAGCTGACCGAGTCCGGCCCAGCCCCAACACACGACCTCGCCGGTGCTCTCGAGTGCACAGGTATGTGCGTAGCCGGCGGAGATCGCGACCGCATGCTTCACGTTCGCGATCGGCGAGTACTGATCGGATCCGCCGGCACCGTAGACGCCGCCCCAACACTCGACATCGCCATCGCTCACGATCGCGCAGGTGTGCGAGACACCGGCGGCGATCGCCGTGGCACCGGTGATCTCGGGAAGCACGTGCGGAACCATCACGTCGTCGCCGGAGAAGAAGTCGCCGAAGTCGTAATCGATCTGGTGTTGTTTGTTCTCGCCCCAACACGAGACCTCGCCGGTGCCGAGCAACGCGCACGTGTGATCGCCACCGGCCGCGATCGCCGTGATGTTCGTGACACCTGGAACGACCGCCGGCGTGGCGCGAGCGGTCTTCGTTCCATCACCGAGCTGACCGTTGCTGTTGGAACCCCAGCAGCTCGCCGTGCCGTCCGCGTGTAACGCGCAGGCGTGTTCCAGTCCCGTCGTGATCGCCGTGATATTCGAGAGGCCGGCGACCGCTGTGGGCGAGGAGCTGGTGCTCTTCGCGAACGAATCGTTGCCCCACCAAGACACCTTGCCCGCCGCGAGCGCGACGACGAACTTCGCGCCTGCGGTTACGGCCGTGACGTTCGACAAGCCGGGCACCGCCTGCGGTGCGTAGACCGTGTGATCGAACGTCGAGGCGGCGCCGTTGCCGAGCGTGCCGTACCAGTTCATGCCCCAGCACTCGAGCGTGCCGGCGTTCGTCACGCGACACGCGAATGCTTGGTCCGAACCCGGTGCGCTGTCGGCGAGCGCGATCGACGAACCCGATGCGGTGATGAAGCCGTGGGCGCGCGCGTACGCGAGGAGCTTGTCGAACGCGACCGGGCCGACGTACGGCACCGCGTCGAGCGATGCGAGATTCGAGAACGGTCGGCGCGCGACGATGCCCTTCGCCGCGCGGCTATCGAGCCCGACATCGTTATCGAGCGCGCTTTGCGACAGCGTGTTGGCGACGGCGAGCACGCCCGTGGCTTCCGGCGATCCATCGGACACCGCACCATCGGCCTTGCCGCCGGACACGAAGCTATCGTCGACACCGTCGCCAACGTCACCGGCGTTCGACATACATGCCGCCAGACCCAAGACCCACGCGAATCGCATCTTCATGACGCGCCTTCGTGCATCCGCGATGCCCGGCGCTGTGATGACGACACGTTGCACGCGATCGTAAGAGCTACGCGACCTGCCCACGACAGGTTGCGTGACTGTAACGGGCCCGGTTACGTGAACCGACTAGCCGTGGCTAGGGCAGTTACCAGCTACCGATGAACGAAATGCCCGGTGCGGGGCCACCGTTCGTCGTCGGAACCACGGTCGGCGTGACCGCGAAGTGGCGCGTGTTGTAGCGCTTCACGGCATCGCCGGCATCGTTGACGTCGTAGGCCATGCCGCCGACGAACGCGATCGCCGCGAGCCCGAGGAATGGAATCGCGCCCGAATCGAGCTTGTGGCAATCGGTTTCGCCGCCGAGCTGACACGTCGTGGATTGAACGTAATGGGTCAGCCCGTAGGTGGCGAGGCCGATGCCGACCGCGCGCGCCGCCATGCCGATCGTGACGTACTCGCCGGCGTAGAAGTGGCCGAGCGATGGCGTGATCAACGCCGTGCCGAGGCCCGCGTACATGAGCGGGCGGTTGTACGGATACGTCGAATCCTGCGCGATGAACCCGGCGAGGATTAGCGCACTCGAGACACCGACGCCGACGCCCGCCATGACCTGCGCGGTGGTTTCGTTCTTCGGCTGCGCGTCATCCGCGTGAGCGGTAGCGGTCAGTAGCAGGATCGCGAGGGCTGCGCGCACGGATCTTCTATAACACCGGCGCGAACAGCTCGGGGTTGGCAAAATTTCCGAACATCCCGCCGGTGTGCAGGAACGCCACGGCCGAGCCGAACCGCTTCGGATCCCGGCGCAGCTCCTGGACCACACCGTGGAACGCCTTGCCGGTGTAGACCGGATCCAGCACCACACCGTCCGCGCGACACACGTCACGGATCGTCGCGAGCTCGTCGGGGCGCGACTTCGCGTAGCCGGCGCCGACATGGCCGTCGACGATGTCGATGTCGTCCGGGGTCACGCGGATCGGCAGCTGCCAGCGCTCTTCGGCGTCCGCGCAGATCTCGCCGATCACCTTCAAGAAGTACGCGCGGTCGTCGCACACGTTCACCCCGGCGACCCGGATCCCGCGCTCGGTGAGCTTCAGCCACTTCGCCGCGAGGATCAGACCGGCGCCCGTACCACCCGAACCACACGCGTAGACCACGGTCACCGGATGATCGGGCGTGGCGATGCCTTCGAGATCCGCGACGAGCTCGACCATCGCGCGGATGTAGCCCCAGCTGCCGAGCGCGTTCGAGCCACCTTCGGGCACGACGTACGGGCGATGGCCGGCGTCGCGCAGGCGATCCGCGGCATCGGCGAGGAGCCGGTTGCGCTCGCGCCAGGCGGGGCGGGAGATCCACTGGATCTCGGCGCCGACGAGGCGATCGAGCAGGATATTTCCCGTCGGTGCCGGCGGCTTGGCTGGATCGTCGGTGCGCAGGATCAGGTGGCTCTTCATCCCGAGCCCGGCAGCGGCCATCGCGGTCGCGCGGGCGTGATTGCTCTGTTCGCCGCCACACGTGAGCACGTGGGTCGCGTGCTGGGCCTGCGCCTCGGCAAGGAGATACTCGAGCTTGCGAACCTTGTTGCCCATCAGCTCGGAGCCGGTGTGGTCGTCGCGCTTCATCCAGA
Source organism: Kofleriaceae bacterium (assembly GCA_047600425.1). Classification (GTDB taxonomy): domain Bacteria; phylum Myxococcota_A; class Polyangia; order Haliangiales; family Haliangiaceae; genus JABFXX01. Next base: position 3,313,783 of record JASGLC010000001.1, read on the forward strand.
ACCGGGCTTTCGGAGCTTCGGCGGTCGTGTAGCGGAGCCAGTGACCGCGCGTCGGTGTGTTCGCGAGGCGGATGCGCGGCGGTTCGGTGTCGAGCAGCTTCTCGAGCATTCGAAAAGAGTGCCACGACCGCTGCGCGTGATAGATGAAGAGCGTGAAGCTTCTCGTCGCGTGCGCGTTGTTGTTAGTCGGCACGGCCGAGGCGAAGCCGCACCACAAGAAGAAGCCGGCCGAAGCCGATGCCACCGACAAAGACGGGGCTCCGAAAAAGAAGCATCACAAGGGCTGGCCCTCGCCGGCCGCGGGTCCGACCGAGTCCGGGGATCCAGAGCTTATCTTCACGTTCGACGACGGCCCGAATCCGAAGACCACGCCGAGCGTGCTGGATACGTTGGCGAAGCACCACATCCACGCCACGTTCTTCCTCGTCGGCGAGATGGCGCAGAATCCGAAGGCGGCGCCGATCATCGATCGGATGCTGCGCGAGGGTCACATCATCGCGAACCACACGATGACGCATCAGGATCTGTGTCGGATCAAGGATGACGATCGGGCGGCGCGCGAGATCGATGAGGGCAAGGCGGCGATCGAGAAGGCGGCGCCCGGGTACAAGACGGTGTGGTTCCGGACGCCGTACGGTGTGCGGTGCGAGCGCGTCGACGATCTGCTCGGGGCGCGCGGCCTACAGCACTTCCACTGGGATCTCGATCCGCAGGAGTGGAAGCACAACAACACGCAGAAGGCGATCGACTACGTCGAGAAGGAAGTCGGCAAGATGACGGGGCGCAACGTGCTCCTCATGCACGACATCAAGAAGGCGACGGTCGAAGCGCTGCCGGTGATCCTCGATTGGATCGAGACCGAGAACGCGCAGCGCACGCAGGATCACAAGCGGCGGATCAAGATCATCCAGGGTTACGAATTGGCGGCGGCGAAGATGCCACCGGGGTTACTGGATCTGATCGCCGAGGCCACGCCTCGGCCGGATCAGTGGCACCTCGGCGACGCGCTGCCTTAATACACGAACGTGGCGGGGCCGCCGAATGCGTCGACGGCGATCGGCGCGCCGAGCGTGTGGAACTGCCCGCCTGGTGACTGCAACGCGATGCAGGTATCACCAGTGCTCGGGATGTATGCGCCGCCGGTGTACACGTCGCCGATCGGGTAGTAGCCGGTTTGATCGGCGGCATAGGTCGGAGGCTCGCCGCAATTGTCGTCGGGGATGATCGCGAGCGAGACCGGCGTCGTGCAACCGCGATCGGAGTACGCGACCTGGATGCCGACGGATGCCGGGAAGCAACCTTCGGGACCGACGGTGCAATCGACGCCGAGCTCGGTGTCGAACACGATCGAATCGATCTGATCGCCGATCTGATAGCGCTGGTAACGCGTCGGTGTTTCGAGGCGCACGCGATCGTGTGTGGCGAGCTCGAGCTTGTCACCGGCCTTGTACGACGGAACATCGACGACGGCGGGCGTGCAGTTCGCGGCGCCACCATCGAACAGCGCGGAGCCCGCGTCGGTCGCCGTGATCGCGTAGTACGTGCCGCACCCGGGCCCTGGCTCGTAGACGGCTTGCTCGCCGCCTTGTGATTGGGGAAACGCCGGCATCGTGCACGCGGCATCGGTCCAGTAGGCGGCGGTCGCGGCGTAGAACGGCAGGCACGGCGAAGTGCCGGTGATCACGCAATCGAGATCGAGGTCGTTGTCGTGAAAGCCTTTCGCGACGACGAGCCCGTCATCACCGCGGACCTTGATCTGCGCGAGGCGATCGTCGGTTGGATCGGGGAGCGTGCGCACGCGAACGAACGCGTCGGAGCCCACGGTCTCGGTGCCGAGCTCGTAGTACGTCGCGTTCGCGTACGGACCGGTGCAGCTACCATCGCCGGAGAGTTCGAAGTACTGGTCGATGTCCGTGATTGGCGCGCCGATCGAACGGAGCTTCGAGATTTGATGCGCGCCCGTCGCGGCGATGAACACGTCCCGCGAGTAGCTGACTGGGCTGTCGCCGTTGATCCGACGGATCATCTGCTGCGAGCAGTTGGCGTCGCGATAGACCGGGACCGTGTAGCTCGGCGTGCAGTAGGTCGCGCCGTCGGACCAAGTTTGCAGGTCGCAGAATTCGCCCCGGCCTTTGTCGAAGAAGTCGTACGGGATAGGGACGCGCGTGCCATCGGAGAGCAAGTAGTTGTAGACAGCCAGGCGCGAACCGTTGGCAAACGGCACCCCGGCGTTGTCGCCACATGCCAGGAGCATTAACGCGAGCAGTCGTGGGGACGCGACCGAGCGCAAGCGAGGCCCCGAGCGTCCCGCACGACGAGGCGAGCGAAAAAATGCTAGGGTGGCCACGAATCGAGCGCGCATGTTTCGGATTCGTCAATCCTATCGTGAGGATGTCGAGCAAGTGCTGGCCGTGGCCGAGCATCTCGACACCGTCAATTTGCCGGCCGATCGCAAGGCGATCGAGGCGTTGCTCGACCGCTCGGAGAAGAGCTGGGCCGGCGAAGTGCCGGTGGTCGATCGCGAGTTCTTGTTCGTGCTCGAAGATCTGGAACAGAAGCGGATCATCGGCACGTCGATCATCTACGCGCAGCACGGCACCAAGCGCGCTCCGCACATCTTCTTCCGCGTCGAGACCGACGAGCGCTACAGCACCACGCTCGATCGCTACTTCGCGCACCCCACGCTGCGCATCGGCTACAACTACAACGGGCCCACGGAGATCGGCGGGTTGATCCTGTTGCCGGAGTATCGGCGCAACACGGATTCGCTCGGCAAGGCACTGTCGTACGTGCGGTTCCTGTACATGCGCATGCATCGCGAGCTGTTCCGCGATCACGTGTTGTCGGAGCTGCTACCGCCTCTCGAGACCGATGGCACGTCGAAGCTATGGGACGCGCTCGGGCGTCACTTCACCGGGCTCACGTATCAGGAAGCGGATCGGATCTCGAAGGACAACAAAGAGTTCATCAACGCGTTGTTCCCGGACGATCCGATCCACACGTCGCTGCTGCCGCAAGATGTTCGCGAGATCATCGGGCAGGTCGGTCCGGATACGAAGGGCGTCGAAAAGATGCTCGTGCGGATCGGGTTCGAGTACGGCAACCAGATCGATCCGTTCGACGGCGGCCCGCACTTCCTCGCGACCACGAACGACATCACCGTCGTGAAGGAAGCGAAAGAAGTGACCGTGCGCGCGCACGATACCGAGGGCAAGAAGTGGGCGATCCTCGGGCTCGAGCAAGCGGGTACGCGGCCGGGCTTTCGCGCGATCAGCTCGCGCGTGACGGCGCTCGAGAGTGGTGTCGTCGGATTGACCGAAGATGCGCGGCGTCGCCTCGGAGTCGAGGACGGCCAGAAGCTATGGCTCAGCTACGGCTGATGATGATCTTCGCGGGTGTGGCGGCCGCCGGTGCACCGGCGAAGTGGCCGCACGATCCGGATCTCGCGAAGGCCGCGGCTGGATCGATCGGCGAAGGCGTGACCGTGACGGCGAGTGATGCGTGGAGCGAGCCGTCGCGTGGGTGTTACGCGGTGTCGCTCGGGTTGAAGGGCGCGGCAGGGCCGATCGATGTCGCGGCACAACAACTCGTCGACGAAATCGCGAAGCTCGGGGCGAAGACGAAGGACGTGCAAAAGCCGGTGGCCGGTGATCGCGGCACGCTCGCACTCGGGTTCGACAAAGGCGCGTATCACGGCAAGCTTAAAGCGGACCTCATGAAGACGGGTGAAGTCACGGCGATCGCGTGCGTGTGGAGCGAGCGCGAACCGAAGGTGTGTGAAGCCGGATGTGCGGAGCTGTTCAAATGAAGCGCGCGCTATTTGTGATGATGCTGCCGTTACTCGCGGCGGGAACGCTGACGAAGCCGGGCGGCTGGACGGCGACGGATTCGCAAGAGCTGGCGGATCAGACCTCGCAGTCGACGCACTTCGGAGTCGATCACGTGCCAGGCACGAAGATCTCGGCGATGCAGCTCGCACCGCCGGATGCGAATGCGGGCGTGACGTTGTTCGCGACGCGGATCGAGCTGAAGATCGCGAACGATCCGGCGGCGATTCGCGCGGAGGTCGACGCATTTCATGGTGCGGCGAAGCGGGCGGCACTCGGTGGAGCGACGATCGTCGAGCAGGCGTGGGAAGAAAAGATCGACGACACCACGAAGCAAGTCGTCGCCTCGCTCGCGTTTCACGACGAGACGAACAAGGTCGCCACGGTCTCGCGGCTCGTGATCGGAGCGACCGCGGATACGTTGATCGCGGTTACCGGCGAGTGCATCGGGCGCGACGACGCGGATGCGAAGACGTTCACGGCGTGCAAGACGTCGCTGTCGACGCTCGATCCCGGTGGCACGCACGTGGCGGTGTCGCTCGCACCCGCCGGAACGCCGGCACCGGAGCACGAGCATACGGGGAGTTTGACGAATGGCCCGTCGATGTCGGAGAGCCACATCCCGGTGCCGCCGATGGTGATCCAGCCGGAGCTGAAGACGGAGGCGGATCGCCGCCCGATGTTCATCGGCGCCGGAATCGTGCTGCTCGCGCTCGTGTTCTGGTGGAACATGAAGCGAAAGGCCGCGCTGGAAGAAGAGGACGAATGACCGACGTAGCTGGTGAACCGATCCTCATCGTCGACGACGAAAAGAACATTCGCCGCACCGTGCGCATGGTGCTCGAGGGCGAAGGGCATGTCGTGCACGAGGCCGGCTCGATCGCGGAAGCCGAAGCGGTGCTGGGCCAACACAACGTCGACGTGATCCTGCTCGACGTAAAGCTCGGCGATGACAACGGGCTCGAGCTGCTTCGCGCGCTGAAGACGAAGGCAGACGATGCTGCGCTCGCGCGGGCGGCCGAAGTGCCGGTCGTGATGATCAGCGGTCACGCCACGATCGACGACGCGGTATCGGCGACGCGGCTCGGTGCGTTCGACTTCATGGAGAAGCCGCTCGATCGCGACCGCGTGATGGTCACGGTGCGCAATGCGTTGGAGCGGCGGAGGATGTGGCGCGAGGTCCACGATCTGCGGCGCGCGGTCGATGCGCGGTGGGAGCTGCTCGGATCGACAGCGGTGATGCTGGAGCTGCGGCGGCAAATCGCGAAGGTCGCGCCGACGCGGTCGCGGATCTTGATCACCGGCGAGAGCGGCACGGGCAAGGAATTGATCGCGCGTGCGATCCACCGCAACTCGAGCGTGTCGAATGGGACGTTCGTGAAGGTCAACTGCGCGGCGATTCCGCCGGAGTTGATCGAGAGCGAGCTGTTCGGTCACGAGCGCGGCGCGTTCACGGGCGCGGTCGCGAAGAAGCGCGGCCTGTTCGAAGTGGCGGACGGCGGCACGATCTTCCTCGACGAGATCGGCGACATGGCGTTGCCCGCGCAGGCGAAGGTGTTGCGCGTGCTGCAGACCGGCGAGTTCACGCGGGTCGGTGGCGAAAAGTCGATGCGCACGGATTGTCGTGTGGTCGCGGCGACGAATCGCGATCTCGAATCGATGGTCAAGGAAGGCACGTTCCGCGAGGACTTGTACTTCCGGCTGAACGTGGTGCCGATCCGGTCGCCGGATCTGAAGGAGCGCGTCGACGACATCCCGATGCTCGTCGAGTCGTTCGTGCGCGAGTGCTGCGACGAGAACGGTCTCGGTTACAAGCCCGTCGACGAACCGGTGCTCGAGCGGCTGAAGCAGTACGAGTGGCCGGGCAACGTGCGCGAGCTGCGCAACGTGGTCGAGCGGCTCGTGATCATGAGTGACGAGGTGATCCGCGAGAAGGATCTGCCGCCATATCTCGGTGGTCCGCGGCCGCAATCGCAACGGAGTGGCAACTCGGGGCCGATCAGCTCGATCGATCTCGGGCGTTATGCGGGCAAGTCCTTGCGCGAGTTCCGCGAAGAGGTCGAATCGGAGTTCATCCGGATCCGGCTCGCCGAGTTCGACTGGAACATCTCGCGGACGGCGCAAGCGCTGGGGATCGAACGTACGAACCTGCACAAGAAGTTGCGGGCGCTCGGCATCCATCGTGGCGAAGGTTCTGGTAACGACCACGAATAGGGACGGTCGCAACTACGTCAACTTGCGATCGCCAACCGTTCGAAACTCCTCGGTAGGGGGGACGGTCGCAACTACGTCAACTTGCGATCGCGATGTTCGCGAATTCGTTGATCGACGGGGACGGTCGCAACTACGTCAACCGGAGGAGAACGCGCATTCGCGCAGTTGGCGATCGCAAGTTGACGTAGTTGCGACCGTCCCCGCCCCCGAGCGATTCCGATGAGATCGCGATCGCAAGTTGACGTAGTTGCGACCGTCCCTCTGATCTTGATCCTGATCTGCTCGATCGCGAGTGCAGGAGAGCTGGCGGACCGGCTTGCTGTAGATGATCCACACGCGGTGGCCGATGCGGTGACCGCGATCGAACGCGAGGCGCACGATCCCGATGATCTTTATGCGGCCGCGCGCGCGTGCGAGGACAAGCTCGGCGATCCGGCGCGCGCACTCGCACTATACGACCGGATCCATCGCGAGTTTCCGGACGCGAAGGCAGCGCGCGCAGCCGACGAGCGCGGCGCACATTTGCGAGAGCAAACGGCGGGTGGACACGAGCGCGAGGCACGCGAATTCGCAGCGCTCGTCCGTGACGCAGCCGCATCGACGACGACCAGCGCGCGTGACGGCAGACCCGCGAACGATGCCGAGCTCGACGCGATCATTCGTCGCGGTGATGCGCTCGCCTCTGCGAGTTGGCCCGGCGCGAACGAGGCCGCGCTGTGGCTCGCGGAATGGCTGCGCCACCAGCGCCGCTTTGGCGATGCCGATACGCGCTACACAAAGCTCGGCGACTACCCGAAAGCGAAGACAGGACGCGTCGGCAACGCGATCGAAGCACGCGACTACGATCGCGCCGCAAGCTTGCTCGCCGACGTGTCGCGCGCGACCGCGGAAGATCGCGCGGTCTACGACGACCTCGTGCGCGAATTGCAGCTCGGCCGACTCCGCGATCGCTTGTACGTCGTCGCCTGGATCCTGCTGTTCGCGTCGATCGCGGCGCTGGTCGCGAGCCTCGCCGAAGCGTGCGCACGCGGCGGCTGGAAGCGCCCTCGCCTGCGCCCGCCCGTCGAGATCTGGTTTCTCGCGCCGATCGCCGCGGTGTTCGTCGGCGTCGCATTCACCGCGAACAGCCTGATCGCACCCGCGGTGATCCGGATCGCGACCGTCGGCGTTGCGCTCGCGTGGCTGTCGGGAACCACTCTCGATCATCTGCGCGCACGTGGCCGCCGCGTGCGACTACGCGCCGTCCTTCATGTCTTGATCTGCGCGGCCGGCACGCTCGCGATCGCGTACATCGCCCTCACGCGCACCGACTTGATCGACATGTTGATCGAGACGCTGAAGTACGGTCCCGAGTCCTAGTTACACGCGAAAAATCGCAAAATTCACTGCATCCAAACGCGCACCTCCCGACGAAGACCTGTTCGGAGGCAACGAGCGTATGAAACACGGCATTGCGGCGGTTCTGTTTGCACTCACGGGTTGCGGCGCGGTCGACGAACCCGCCCCCACGGGGACGGCGCACGTGCGCGTCGCACATCTCTCGCCGGATGCACCGGCGGTGGACTTCTGCGTCGCGTCGCACGGCACGAACGACTTCACCGGTCCGATCCTCACGCAAAACGGTCACCTCACCGGATTGCCGTACGCGAACGCGACGAAGTACTTCGACCTTCCGGCCGATCAGTACGACGTCCGGATCGTGGCGCCGAACGCACCCGATTGCGGCACCGCACTCGGCGGCTTGCCCGATGCGACGAACCTGCCCGCTCTCGCCGATGGCGTGAGCGCGACGATCGCCGCTGAAGGTCTTGTCGCGTTCGGCTCACCCCAAGCGTTCACGTTAAAGGCGTACGTCGACGACACCACCGTCGATGCGACGATGGCGAAGCTGCGCTTCATTCACGCGTCGCCGGGTACGCCCGCGGTCGATGTCGGCATCGGCGGCGGCGTGTTGTTCACGAGCGTGTTCAGCGACATCGCGTACGGCAACGCGAGCGTGACGACGAACGGCTACGTCACGACCGCGCCGATCCACGCCGCGGAGATTTCCGCGCGCGCGCACGGCTCGCTGACCGATGCGCTCGCGATCAAGCCGGCCGAGCTGCCCGCGGGTGCGATCGCGACGGCGTTCGCGATCGGCCAACTCTCGGATAGCAGCCTGCGCGTGCTCCTGTGCGTCGACAACGCGGCGCCGAACGCGCTGCTCTCGCAATGCAGTGTCGTCGGTGGCACGCCCGAGCGCGCGCACGTCCGGTTCGCGCACCTCTCGCCGGATACGCCCGCGGTCGATGTCTGCCTCGCGCCGGCCGGTGGCGAGTTCACGACGTCGCTCCTGAAGACGCTGCAGGCGAACGACGGCCTCGCGTATCCGCAAGTCACGAATTATGTCGACCTGCCCGTCGGCACGTACGACGCGCGGATCATCCACGCGACCGCGACCGGGTGTGCGACGAGCGCGATTCCGGATACGAAGAACATCTCGATCCACGCGGGCGCGACGGCAACCGTGGCCGCGATCGGCGTGCTCGATCCGTCGGGTGCCGCGGCGGCGAATCCGGCGCTGAAGCTCGCGGTGTTCACCGACGACACCACGGTCTCGAACGGCCAAGCGAAGCTGCGGTTCATCCACGCGTCGCCGGGTACGCCGGCCGTCGACATCGGGCTCGGCAGTGGCGTCGCGTTCACGAAGGTGTTCTCGAACGTGTCGTTCGGCAACATCGCGGTGCATGCGCCGCTCGATGCTGCCGGCTTCGTCGAGACCGCGCCGGTGAGCTCGACGGTCGCCGCGCGCCTCGCGGGTGATCACAACGATGCGCTCGTCACCCCGGCCGTCACGCTCGCCCCGAACATGATCGCGACCGCGTTCGCGATCGGCGGCAAGACCGGTGCCGCGACGAATCCGCTCGCGGTGCTGGTCTGCGTCGACAGCGCGGCCCCCGCAGGTCTCCTCGCGAGCTGTTCGCAGCTCTGATCCGCTGTGTTAGGTTCCCACCGGACGATGGTGATCGACGAACGGCCCCTCGCAGTGCCGTCGCTGCTTGCCCGCGTAGGAGCGGGGGATGCGGCGGCGGTTCGCGAGGTCGTCGCGCGCTACGGCAACCTCGTATGGTCGCTCGCGCGTCGCTTCGATCCGGTGGATGCCGAGGATGCGGTCCAGGAAATCTTCCTCGACCTGTGGAAGTCGGCCTCGCGCTACGAGGCCTCGTTGGGGTCGGAGGCCACGTTCATCGCGATGATCGCGCGGCGCCGGTTGATCGATCGGCGGCGGATGCGGAGGCGGCGGCCGCAGGACTCGGCCCAACACTCGGCCGAGGTCGTGCTCGAGGAAATGCCCGCGGACGGGACGTCACCGGCGGCCTCCGCCGAAGCGGCCCAGGCGGCGCAGGCGCTGGACAAGCTCCGCCCCGAACAGCGCCAAGTGCTCGTTCTTTCGACGTGTCATGGCATGTCGCACGGCGAAATCGCGAGCCAGACGGGCATGCCCCTCGGCACGGTCAAAGCCCACGCCCGCCGCGGTTTGATGTCGATCCGAGCCGCCCTTTTGGGCGTAGATAGTGGGGAGTCGTGAGCACGCTAGATCCACGCGCCGAAGAACTGCTCGCCGAACGGGCGCAGCGGGCGCTCGACGACAAGGAGCACTGGGAGCTCCAGCAGCTCGGCGCCGAGCACGACGAATCGTTCGATCTCGCCGCCGCGGCGGTGATGGTCGCGACCACGGTGATCGAGCCGATGCCGAGCTCGCTCGCGGACAAGATCCTCGCGCAAGCACCGGGTGCCGGTGGTGGGCTCGATTGGCGTCGCACGTTGCCGGGTGTCGCGATGCCGCCGCCAGCCGAAGCGCGCGACACGATCGTCGGCGTCGATCTGCGCGACGTCCAAAAAGAAGCGGCGGAGCTCGCCGCGAAGACCGAGCCGTTCGAGGTCCAGAAGCCGTTGCCGCCGGGGCTGTCGAAGCCGCCGGGTGCGGCGATCCTCGATACGTTGCCGCCGCCGTCGTCGCAGCGGCCACCGGCGTTCCCGGCGCCGCCGCACGTCGATACGAATGCGACGACACTGCCGCCCGAGCCGAACACGCCGACGCCGCAACCGCGCGATGTCGACGTGCGCTTCGCGCAGGTTCACACGCCGCCGCCGCAACCGGCGCATTCGAAGCCGATCGAGGTGAATCCGCCCCTGATCGGGCAGCCGCCGCAGCCGATGCCGCCGGTGATCGGTCGGACGCCGACGCCGCACGGTCAGGGCCGCACGCCGCTGCCGCAGGACTCGCAGCCGTATTCGATCGAGCAGCCGCCGATGTCCGTCGAGGTGCCGCCGTCGCGCGAGCGGCCGCGGATCTCGGACGACGATCTCGCGCGGGCACGTGCGCGGCGTGATGCCGACACCGTGCCGTTGAAGCCGGTGCCGGATGTGGCGCCGAAGCGCTCGATCGCGCCGTGGTTGATGGCGGCCGTGTGTCTGCTCGCGGCGGGTGGCGCGTTCTATTACGCGTGGGATCAGAAGCAGAAGCCCGCGGTCACGCCGCCGATCGCCACGGCGAAGACGCCGGCGGAAGAGCGCAACGCCTTGCTCGCGAGCGCGTCGGATGCGCAGACGATCGCGTGGACGGTCACGCAAGACGCGGCGGCGAAGGGTGCGAGCGGCGATGTCGTGTGGAGCGCAGCGCAGCAGAAGGGCTTCATGCGGTTCGTCGGCCTCGCGGTCAACGATCCGAAGCAGTTCCAGTATCAGCTGTGGATCTTCGACAAGACGCGCGACCAGGCGTTCCCCGTCGATGGTGGCGTGTTCGATGTCGGCGCGAATGGTGAAGTGATCGTCGCGATCAATCCGAAGCTGCATGTCGATGACCTCGCGTTGTTCGCGGTCACCGTCGAGAAGCCGGGTGGCGTGGTGGTGTCGAAGCGCGAGCGCATCGTCGTCACGGCCGCGCGAACCTAGGCGGGGTGGGTATCTCTCGATGGGGACGGTATCTAGTTCGTCAACTTCGGGGTCCTAACCTCGCGATCGCCGGTCGTCCGGTTGTGCGGACACGCACGAACTTGACGAACTAGACACCGTCCCCGATCGCGAGCGGGTAGTGTCGAAGCGCGAGCGCATCGTCGTCACGGCTGTGCGAACCTAGGTCCCCCGCCGGTATCTAGTTCGTCAACTTCGGGGTCGTAACTTCGCGGGTACCTAGCGGCGAAAGCGCGCGAGGAGCGTCGCGTCTTCGAGGTGTGTCGCGATCGCGAGAGCACGCTCGCGCGACTGCGCATCGCCGGTGATCTTCGCGTGGAGTTGTAGCGCCATCGCGCGAGCGCGGAGATGACCGCCGTCGCCGGCGTGCTCGGACGCGGCGAGTGCGAGCTGCGCCGCATCGGCATGCTGTTGGGCGTGACGCGCGTACGCGAGTCCACTCGCGCGGCGTGCACGGGCGAATGCGGGTGTCGTCTCGTCGTCGGGAAGTGCGCTGTAGACGGCTTCGGCCTCGGCGAATTTGCGCGCTTGATTCAGCGCGAAGCCGACGTGATCCGCCCAGCGCGCCTTCAGGCACGCGTGCTCGATCGGATCCGTGATCGCTTCGATCAGCGCGGCCGCGTCCGCGATATACGCCTCGACGGCCGGGCGATCGATCCGGCTCGCGACATACGCGCGCGCGAGTAACGCTTCGATCCGTGCTTCGGGAGGTGCATCGCGAAGATCGGCGCGTGCACGATCGAGGTGCGCGACCGCCGCCGTCAGATCGGCACCGCGTAGCGCCAACGTCGCACGCGCGACTGCGAGCCACGCACGACCGACCTTCGATTCGGTGAGCGGTGGCTTGTCCCACGCGCGCAGCAGGTCCTCGCAGATCGACCGCGGCAGATCCGCGATCCGCGAGTGATACTGACCGAGCATGCGAATCCGCGCGTCGATATCGTCCGGCAAGCCGAACACCGCGATCGCACGCGCTCCCCACGTTCCACCATCCGCGGTACCGCGGCGGCGCAACCGACGAAGCGCACGCTCGATGCTGCCGATGTCATCTTCGTATCCGCGCTGCGCGGAGAGCTTGTCGGCGGCCGCCGCGAGCGTGCCCGCGGTCGCGATCATCCAATCGACGTACTCTCCCCACGTAAACCCGGGGTTATCCCGGTGTCCGGAACCGTGTCCTGGCCTGCGCGCCACGTCGCCACTATCGTGGATCGCGGAGAACAAGTCATGCGTACCTTGATCGTTGGCGATATTCACGGTTGTTACCGCGAGCTGCTCGAGCTGTTCGATGCGGCGGCGCTCGGTGCCGATGACGTCGTCGTGTCGGTCGGAGACCTCGTCGATCGCGGTCCCGATCCGGCCGACGTCGTGCGGTGGTTCCGTGCGCGCGAAGGCGCGGTCGTGCTCATGGGCAATCACGAGCGCAAGCACGTGCGCGAGGTGTTCTCGTATTCGCAGGAAGTCACCCGTGTGCAAATGGGTGATGACTACGCGGATGCGGTGCAGTGGATGCGCGGGCTGCCGTACTTCTACGAGACGCCGGACGTGCGCGTGGTTCATGCCGCGTGCATTCCCGGAACGCCGCTCGCGCAAACGCCGGAGGAGATCCTCGCGGGCACCACGTCGGGTGAAGCGAAGCTGAAGAAGTTGATCCCGAACGGGTGGTGGCACGAGCACTACTCCGACGCCAAGCCGATCGTGTTCGGTCATCACGTGACCGGGCCCGAGCCGCTGTTGCGCGACGGCAAGATCTTCGGGATCGATACCGGCTGCGTACACGGGCATCGCCTGACGGCGTTGTCGGTGCCGGATATGAAGCTGTACTCGGTTGCGTCGACGGGCGATCACTGGAAGGCGATCGCACAGCAGCATCAAGTAGGCGTACTTCGCGCGAAGCCGTGGGCGACCATGGGTTGGGCGAAGCTCGCCGAAGCGCTGTCGGCGTTCGAGCACGATCCGGCTCCGGATACGGCGGCGTTCATCCGTGACATCACGCGTTGGACGGACGAGCTGCGGGCGTTGAGTCGGACGTTCAAGTCGCGCGTCGAGCAGCTCGGTAGCGAGCTGAGCAGCGATGCGATCGGGGCTCATCCGGCGAAGGCGTTGTTGCACAAGCTCGCGCGCGGGCGGTTCACCGACGAGGACATCCAGACGCGGTGCGCGTCGCCAAATGCGACGTTGCAGCTGGCAAAGCAGCTCGGGATCGATACGGCGGGCATCCGTTCGCCCGTGTGATCTGTTAGCGTCCCGCCACCAATGAGCAACAAGTTCACCAAGAAACGTAAGCCGCAACAGAACCTCGATCCCGCCGCCCTCGCGAAGGCGAAGCTCGACGCGCGCCTCCGCGAGCGCGTCGCCCGTGCGCTGCGCAAGCGCCGCCGTGCGAAGTCGAACCAGTAACCCAGCCGGAACCTGCTAGGCTCGCTTCGTCATGAAGCGCGGCCGGATCCTCGCGATCAAGTGGGGCATGAACCCCAACTCGTCGAGCCTGGGCGTGGACGTCACGTTTCTGCTCGTCGGCGCGACCGCACTCGCGATCGTCACACCCGTGATCGGCGCGTTGCTGCGCTGGCGATCGAACAAGCCCGACGCTGAAGCGGGCAAATGAATCTGGTCAGCGCGATTCGCGAACGCCTGCGCGCCGCCAAGCCGATGCGCAGGGTTCGGCTCGAATCGTTCGGCGCGATTGTCCAGCTCGCGTTGCCGCGCGCACTCGTGTTTGTTGATCGCGCGATGGCTCGCCGAGTCGCCCGTGTTCCCAAAGCGCCGACCGAATGGCGCGGGCCTGAGGGCGAGCTCGGCGATGCGTTGTTGAGCGCGCCACTCGAAGCACATCTGCAACTCACGAATCGCTGCGGCGCGGGCTGCCAGGGTTGCTACACCGGCGCATCGCCGAACGGCGCACCGAACGAGTGGGGCCTCGTCGAGTGGAAGAAGGCGATCGACACGCTCGCCGCGAAGGGCGTGTTTCATCTCGCGCTCGGCGGCGGCGAAAGTGCAGTGCTGCCGTGGCTCGGCCAGCTCGCGAGTTACGCGCGCGAGAAGGGCTTGGTTCCGAACCTCACGACGAGCGGGCTCGAGGGCTTGGATGATCTGCTCGCGATCGCGGATCGGTTCGGCCAGATCAACGTCTCGCTCGATGGCTTGCACGCGACCTACGCGGCCGTGCGCGGCTTCGACGGGTTTGCCCGCGCCGATCACGCGATCCGAAAGCTCCGCGCCGTGAAGCGCGAGGTCGGGATCAATGTCGTCGTCACGCGCGCGAACTTCGACGAGCTCGATGCGATCTTCGCGTACGCCCGATCGCAACGCCTCTCGGAGGTCGAGCTCCTGCGGTTCAAGCCGAGCGGCCGCGGCGCTCGCGCCTACGATCAACTGCGCTGCACGCCCGAGCAACACGATCGGTTCTTGCCGACGATCCTCGCGGCGTCGAAGAAGCACCGCGTCCGGACGAAGGTCGACTGTTCGTACACGCCGATGTTGGCGGCGCACCGGCCAGCGAAGGAGCTCCTCGAACAGCTGTGCGTCTACGGCTGTACCGGCGGTGACTTCCTGATCGGCGCGAAGCCGGATGGTCGGATCACCGCGTGTAGCTTCGCCTCGCCGCCACCGGATCTGATTCAGCTGGGCAAGCGCCCGGTCGTGACCGATTTGGAAACGTATTGGACACAGCCCGGTGCGTTCGGCGCGTTTCGCACGTGGCAGACCGCGAACGAGCCGTGCAAGTCGTGCGAGTACCATTCGCTGTGCCGTGGCGGCTGCAAGGTCGTGAGCGCACACGTACGGGGCGATGCGTCGGCTCCCGATCCCGAATGCCCGCGCGTGCGTGCTATAGAGGGGCGGTCATGAAGACCGTGATGATCATCAGCGACGCTACCGGCGAAACGGCCGAGCGTATGGTTCGCGCCGCCACGCTGCAGTTCAGCGAGCCGGTCTCGATCCGGCTGTTTTCGCGCGTGCGGCTCGAGAGCGAGCTCGAACAGATCCTCGAAAAAGCGGCAGAGCTGAAGGCGCTCGTCGTGTTCACCGTGGTGAACGAAGAGGAGCGCGCCCTGATCTCGAAGCTCGTCGAGCGTCACTCGATCGAGACCGTCGATTTGATGGGTGCGTTGATCAGCAAGCTCGCGCTGTATCTGCAGGCGCCGCCGGCCGGTGTGCCGGGCCTCTTGCACATGATCACGGACGATTACTTCCGCCGGATCGAAGCGGTCGAGTTCGCCGTGAAGAACGATGACGGCGCCGAGCCGCGCAATCTGCCGAAGGCGGACATCGTGCTCGTCGGCATCTCGCGGACGTCGAAGACGCCGCTGTCCACGTACCTAGCGCAGCGCGGCCTGAAGTGCGCGAACGTGCCGCTCGTGCTCGGCGTGGATCCGCCGGAAGAGCTGTCGCAAGTCGATGACAAGCGCGTGTTCGGCCTGATCGTCCAGCCCGACATGCTGATGCGCATCCGTCAGGCGCGCCTCTCGCACCTCGGCATGCCGAACGATTCGAGCTACGGCCAGCGCGCGCATATCGATAACGAGATCGCGTACTGCCGCGAGATCTTCCGGAAGCATCCGAACTGGCCGGTCATCGACGTGACGAACCGCGCGATCGAGGAGACCGCGGCGGACATCCTGCGCATCTTCCAAGAGCGCAACTCGCAGCCTAGCTAGTCATCGCGTACGCGATAAAGATATCGGCTAAACGATACGGACCGCCGATCTGATTGCAATATCAGATGGTTAAAAAGACGCACTGGCTCGTCTATCGCCGTCCAGATAAACTTATCTGATACGCGATACGACTCCATGAACGACGACGCACTTCGAAGACGAATCGCTAAACGTGTGCGCGAACTTCGCGCTGCACGCACGATGACTCAGACTGAGCTTTCGCGCGACCTCGGAATCTCACAGAACTGGCTAAGTCAGCTTGAGCGCGGTGAAGGTTCTTTCACCGCGGAGCAGTTCTTACGTCTACTTCAGCTGTTCAACGTGTCCGTAAACGAGTTCGTGCCGCCGAAGAAAGTTAGCAGCGAACTTCAGAACGCTCTTGTTCGACTCGGTGCGAAGCACCTACAGCGCGCCGACAACGTCTATCCCAGTGAACAGCTTGAGGACTACAACCGTGTTGCGATTGAAGTCCTCGTGGAAGCTTCACCTCGGGCAGTGACTGCGCTTGCACCAATTCTCGCGTTGCATGCGAACGACATGATTCTCTGGAGAGTTCAGGCCGATCTCACACATCTCGGGCTAGCGAGCCGATTTCCCTGGGCGGTCGAAAACACACTACGCGCACTCGAAATCCTGAAGCGCACGCATCCAGCGCTCGCCGCGCAGTATGAGAAGTCAGAACCCGCTCTTAGAAGATTTCTCCAGAGCCAGGACCGTTTGGTTCCAGAAGCGTTCGACCTGCTCGATAGGAACATTCACAGCGAAAAAACCATTGAAGAGGTGAGAAGCCGTAGATCTGAGGTGTCGCAACGCTGGAACATTGTTACCTCGCTTCGGCCGGAAGACTTCGCTCGCGCGATCGAGGCGTCGGCATGACTCTCATAGAGCAGTTCTTCATCGCGCTTGATGAGCAGTGGCCCACTTTCGCAGCGAAGCAACCAATTCGTATCATCGGCTCAAGTGCGCTCATGCTTCAAACTTCGTACACGCGAGGAACGAGCGATAGCGACGTCTTTGAAACCCACGATCTTTCCGAAGCAGCAAAGAAACGCCTTCTCGCGATCGCTGGAAAAGACTCCGCTCTCCACAAGCGCAGAAGCATGTACATCGACGTTGTCGCTAACGGCATTCCATTTTTGCCAGCGTCGCCGCTCTGGCATCCAGTTGATCTCAACGCGAACCTCTCAAAGCTTGAGGTGTTTGCGCTTGATGTTGTTGACGTTGTCGTCAGCAAGCTGAGAGCGGCGCGTGTCCAAGATTTCGACGACATCCGCGAGATGGTTGAGCGAGGCCTTGTCCAGCACGCATCACTTTTGGACCGCTTCAATCTCGCACTCCCGCATCTGGTCGACAGCGCGGATGGTGAGAACGCGTACAGTTGCATCGAATCACTTCATCGTGTCGAGCGCGACTTGCTTCGCGTTGCAGAAACACCGATCGAGTTACCAAACTGGCTCACGGAGCTATAGCCCACGCCGTAATCGCGAGGCGAGTCGGCGTGACGGCCGTCTTTACGTCGAGGAATCCGGCACTTCGCAGCCCGCGCGCGAGCGACGATTTCGAAAATCGCGTCGGATGAATGTCCCGCCGAGAGAAGCCATCTTTGCGCGCGATCAGCTCCAACACCGTCGATTCGACCGCTGCCAACCACGGCTCGCCATAGTTCGGTGTCGATAGCCACAACCGACCACCGGGCTTCAACGATCGCCGCAACCCCGCGAGCCACGACGGCCACGCGAGCACGTGCTCGACGACTTCCTTCGCATAGATCGCGTCGAACCGATGCGTGAATTCGAGCGCCTCTTCCGGCGCGACCACGATCCCCTCGACGATCCGCGGATCGTTGCGCTCCATCACCGCATCGACGGCGCGCGCATCGATATCCGCGACGACAAACTTCACGCCGGCCGGCGCGACATCGAGCTCGTGCAGGAGGCCGCACCCGACGACGAGCACCGTGCCGCGCACGTCCGCGAGGAACCGCGCGAGGTCACGCTCGAGCGGCTTGTGATACAGCGTCCACGGAAACCGCCGCGCTTTGTCGTGATTGACGAAGTAGTCAGACGGCATGGGCGACGATCAAATACTCGTACGCGTGCGGCGAATCGGCCGGCACGATCGGATCGGAGACGGCCCATCGCACCAGGCGCGCGAACGGCTTGATCACCGAATCGGGCAGGATCTGCGCGAGCCGCGACGGATAGAACCCGGTCAGCTTCTTCACGACGAACTCGACGAACGCCGGTGGCATGAACGCGCGGAACAAGAACTCGCTACGCGCCGAGCCCAACCCGACCACGGTCTCGACCCGCCACCCGTTTTGCTCGAGCAGGCGCGTCCACACCTTCGCATCGTAGAGGTGCCAGTGTTGGAAGAAGCCGTTCAGCGCGCCGGAGAGCGCCATCGCAACGCGCGGCGCGTACTTCAACAAGAGCTGCTGCGTGTTGCCTTGATAGGCCCAGCGCGGCGTCGGCACGAACATCAACAGGCGCGCGTTCGGATTCGCCGCGCGCCGCAGGTTGCTCAGCGCACCGTCGATATCGGGCACGTGCTCGAGCGAGCAGTTGCCGATGATCTCCTCGAACTTCGTCCCGCGGAACGGCGTCTCGCGCGAGACGTCCGTCAGCTCGGCATTGATCCGCTCGCGTGCCTGCGCGATCTCCGACGCCGAGATATCGATGCCGTAGATCTCGCGATCGTCCTCGCGCACCGTCCACCAGAAGCCATCGCCGCAGCCGACATCGAGCACCGGACCACGATTCGGTTGGCGCGACTGAAACGCCTGGAACGCGACGAGCCGGTTGATCTCGCGAATCGATAACGACAGCGGCGCGTGACGCAGATACGCGAGCGCCCAGCGAAGGATCTCGTCGTCGGTGAGCTCCTCGTTGGGAGCGACCGGCGGATTAGGCACCGAACGCAGCGTCATGCATCTCTATGGTACCGCAGCCACCGCGCGGCGCCGAATCCCGTGAGGCCGGTGAACAAGATCAGCATCACGATTCCGAGCGGACGATCGTCGGGCGCGTCCTTCCACCAGAGCAGGCCCCACCAATCGAAGCGATTGCGGGCCCAATCCTTGTCGAGATTGAGCGGCAGCGACGTGTAGGTGCGCCATGGGGCGTCGGCTTGGGCGGATTTCGCATCGTCGTCGCGGACGAGCGACTTCACGAGCCACCATTGACCGCGAATCGGTTGGAACGCGGGCGTCCACGTCAGCTCGTAGGTGTCCTCGAAGCAGGAATCGCAATGGCCACGACCACGCTCCGGGATGTACGAGCCACTCCGGTTCGGATTGCCGAGCCATTGGTTCTTCGCGGTGATCGCCGTGCGGATGAAGTGGTCCCAGTAGAGGCTGATGCCGAGCAACTGGACGCAAATGCCGGCGGCGAACACCGCGGCAACGACGCTCTTCTTCCAGCGCGGCATCTGATCGACGAACCACGCCATCGGGATGCACAGCACCGGGACGAGCCAGACGAAGAACCGCGGGCCCCACGCGTAGTCGCCGCTCCACGAGCGATAGGTGCAGTAGACGAGGAACGTCGGCACGCAGACGATCAGGATCGTCCAACCGAGTCGTGGTACCGCGCGAAACGCCGCCGGCGTCCCCAACGCCGCCAAGAGCAGCGGCGGCGAATACAGGAACGCGCTCTTGTTCGGCGACGCGAGCATGCCCCACGCGCCGTCGAACAGTTTGCCGCCGAAGAACGCGTCGAGATACGGGCCGTAGCCGGTCGCGAATGGCGAGCCCCAGCGCGCGTAGTTGTACGCGAGCGCGATCACCAAAAACCCTGCAACACCGGCGGCCGCCCACTTCAACAGCGGGATCGATTTCCGAAACGCGATCACGATCGCGCCGGCGATCGCGAGCGCGAAGACGTACTTCGCGTTCAACAACAAGCCCGCCCACACGCCGAACCAGATCGCCTCGCGCTTCGATGGATCCGCTTGCACGCGCAACGTCGATCGAACGAAGCCGATGAAGCACGCGACCTGCAGGATCTCCGAATACGGATAGTGCGCGTAGACCCACGTCGTCGTGGCGAGCGCGACGATCGCGGCGCACAGGCTCGCCGTCCGTCGACGAATGCCGAGATCGATCAGCAGCAAAAAGTAGAGCGTGACCGCGAGCGCACCCATCGCGCTCGGCCCGAGATGCACGGCGAGCGGCCGCACCAACGTGTCCTGCTTCGGCGCGATCCGATGTGCGAGCGCAGCGATCGCCGCGCCCGGCACGTGCATCAGGGCGGGACCGATTGGCGCGATGCCGTAGATCTTGTCGTTGCGCCCGAGTGGAATGTCGTCGGGCCAGCGGGTCTTGATATCGACGTGCGCGCCGTCGACGATCGACTCGGCGACTTCCCACATCGGATGCGCGTCGCCCCACGCGGGCTCGCGACTCGTGGTCAGCATGTAGAAGCCGAACACCGCGATGAAGATCGCGATCGCGTGGCTTCTCATCCCGGAACTATACCTACGCGCCGTCGGACTTGGGCTTGCCCGGCGCATCCCGCGAGATGCCCACGCCACCGATCGTGTACGGCAGGTTGAACACCTCGAACAGCCCGTGCCCGATCTTGCGCAAGGTCTCGTGCTTGCCACCGCGCGCGAAGTAATCGATCGCGCCCTGCACGTTTAGCGACACGCCGACGAACAGATCTTGATGCGGAATCGCGCGCGCCGCTGGATCCGGGGGCGGCTTGTAGTTGCGCGATTGGAACCCGACGCCGACATCGACGAAGTTCGACCACGCGCCGTACTCGCTATCGCGCAGCGCGTGGATCGAATTCAGGTGGAACGCGAGGAAGTAGGTCTGCCCCGAATAGTCCTCGGCGATGTTCCACCGCGAACAGCCGCCCGGCCGGCACGACGGAGAGCCGTCCTTGTTCGTGCCACCGTCGAGGTTGTCGATGTAACGCGAGCTCGGGAAGTACTGGACCCGAAAGTCGAACATCTCGTCGAGCCGCGGCGACAGCTCGAACGCGACGGCGAGCAACGCGCCGATCGTGTCCATCGTCAGGTCGCCGTACGAAAACTCGAAGTAGAAGCCGTCGCGAATCTCGACGTTCAGGAACAGCAGCTCCGACAGCGACGTCGCGACGATCAGCGAGCCCGTGTGACTCCACCCGCCTTCGTCGAGGACGTGCGTGCCGAGCCGCGCGAGCGCCATCGTCGCCCACAAATGCCCGAGCTTGTCGGCGCCACCCGCGTAGGTCTCGACGCCGAACATGCCATCGCCACCGAACTTGTAGTTCGAGAGCGGGGGATGGTTCGCATACCAGGCGAAGTACGCCCAGATCCCGAAGCCCGTGTAGAACGACCCGAGCTCGATCGCCGATCGCAACCGGTGATCTTCGAGCTGCGAGCCGTCGCCCCCGAGTGCGTCCGAATGTTTCGCCAGAACATTTTGGGGAGCGAGATCGATCCACGGCGTCTGTTTTGACGACGTGGGTGCGGCATTCGGATCAGGGTTGGTGCCCGTTGGAGTGTCCGGATTTTCTGGTCCGGCCAACGCCGCGGCCTGCAACACCGCGACTAAACACAGGGCACGAAACACGTAGGCCATATCTCACCCGCATGCTGCAAAAACAAGCGCCCCACCCTCAGGATCCTGAGGGTCAGTGACCGATGTCCATGCCACGTGGCAACATGCGTCAAGCTTCTTGAGTTGCTGGGTGAACCGTACTAGTTTGCTCAACATCTTCTGAATCGGCGCCCGGTTCTAACCCCCGATCGCCGCTCTTAGTTCAGCCTTTATGACCACGCACGTACTATGGGTACTAGTCCACAGCCTCGCGCTGGTGGTCTTCATCAATCGGTACGTCGCAGGTCTTCTCCTGCGCACCGTGCGAGGAGCCAAGTGGGACGAAGTGATCGACTTCGAGCCCACGGTCACCGCCGTGATCCCGATGTTCAACGAGGGAAAGACGGTCGTCGAAACGCTCCGTTCCATCCTCGACTCGGACTATCCCGGGGCGAAGCTGAAGATCATTTGCGTCGACGATTGCTCGACGGACAACTCCTACGAGATCGCCCGCGAAGTCGCGCGCACGTCGGGCGGCCGCCTGAAGGTGATGCGCAACCCGCAGAACATGGGCAAGCGCCGCTCGATCATCCGCGCGGTGCGTGAAGCGAACAGCGAGATCATCCTGTCGGTCGACAGCGATGTCGTGGTCGACAAGGACGCCGTTCGCCAACTGATGCGCCGGTTCACCAAGCCGGAGATCGCCGCGGTCGGCGGTTGGATCGACGTCCGCAACAAGCAAGAGAACTGGCTGACGCGCATGCAGACCGTGCGCTACTGGTTCGCCTATCACTTCTCGAAGAACCTCGAGTGGGGCTTCCGCCGCGTGATGTGCCTGTCGGGCTGCCTCACGGCGTACCGCCGGAGCGTCCTGATCGATCTCGAGCCCGTCCTCGAGAACCGCGCCATTTGCGGCGTGCCGATCAAGTACGGCGAGGACCGCTTCCTGACCCGCCAGGTCGTCAAGGCCGGTCACCTCACCACGATGACGCTGACGGCTCGCTGCGCCACCACGGTGCCGACCACGCTGTCGAGCTACTTCTCGCAGCAGCTGCGCTGGCGCCGCTCGAACACGATCGATTACGCCGGCGGCTTCACGCACGTCTGGCGCCTCAACCCGATCATCGCGATCCACTACTTCTCGCTGTTCGCGCTCCAGTTCGCGTATCCGATCGCGATCATCCGCGCGCTCGCCTCGCACAAGTTCTTCGAGGCGCTCGAGATCCACATCATGGTGATGGCGGCGTTCGGCGTGTTCTATCGCTGGAAGGTCCGCAAGCTGCCGAAGGAAGAGCGCGTCGGCGCGTTCGACTTCCTGCCGCTCTCGGTCCTGATGCCCGTCGCATACGCGCTCCTCGCCCCGCTCGCGCTGTTCACGCTCGATTCCGGCAGCTGGGAGACCCGCAATCACGCCGATGCGGCCCCGATGGAGCCGATCTCCGATATCTCCGCCCCCGTCGCTATGGCCGCGGAGCGCCGCGTCGGCAACGGTACCGGGCAACAAGCTCAACTACCTGCTGCGTAGGCCCGGATTTTGGAGTAGGACTCCATCCGCATGGAAGCCAGCCGCAAGCAAAGCCGGGGTTTTTGGGAGGCCGCGCAGCCCGCCATGGTCCGGCTCTACAAGATCGCCGGACTCCTCGCGCTGACCGCGATCCTTCTCGGCCTGTTGGGCTTCCTGGTCGTCAACGTCTTCTACTTCTTCGACCACACCTGGGTTCGCCCGGTCGCGCTGACGCCGAACCATCCGAAGGTCGTCGAAGCATCCACGCAGGTGAACGATGCGAAGCTGCGCGCGAGCCAGCTCGATGCCGAGCAACTCGAGATCAAAGCGCAGCTCGAAGAGATCGATCGCTCGGTCGCCGCGGACGATAAGTTCCTCGCCGAGGTCGGCACGAGCGTCGACGCGCCGAAGACCCCGGATCAGTGGCTCGTCCGTCGAGAGCTCGAGCGCGCGAAGCTCGACAAAGACAACCAAGCGGGCAAGAAGGCGCCGCTCGCGAGCAAGCTCGATTCGATCGGAAAGCGCATCAAGGAACAGAAAGAGCTCGTCGCGAAGCTCGAGCAATCGCCGTATCTGCGCGCCGCTGATCACAACATCACGCTCGCGTTCGTGCCGTACGAGAACCTTCGCAACGTGAAGCTCGGCACGAAGCTCTACTCGTGCTCGTGGGGTCTCGTGAACTGTTCGCGCGTCGGTAAGGTCAAAGCGACCATCGATGGCGAGGTCGAGAACATCCATCCACACGACGAAACAATCCGCCGGGGCGTTCTAGTGGAGATCGAGCTATCCACGCCTAGTGCCGCGGAAGCTAACGTTTTGTTCGCCGGCGGTAAGCCGCTGTGGCTTTTCTAAACGCGCTATTTATATAGGGAAAACCCACACGTACCCGAGTGTGGGAGTGATCTAATTTCCCGGCGCGCGTAAAATAATTGGTCGCGGGGACCAACAAGATGAGTGACGACAAGCCGTCTTCTCGGGATGCGAAGACGATCATCGGCACGGAGGGTAGTGGTGCGCATCGTCGACCACTAGCACCGTCCGAGTACAGCATGCACAAACCGGCGGGACGCTTCGAGCAGAGTGGTCTGCTCCGTCCCAATGGAACGAATGCCGGCGTGCCGTCGGGACCTGCAGGTCCGAACGAACGCACGAAGCGTCCGTCGGACGTTCCGTCCAATCAACAAGCCACGACGATCTTGCCCGGCGGTGCTGCGGATCTGCCGACGCCACCATCGACGATGCCGAATGCGACCCCCGCGCCGATTCCGCCGAACAACAACCAGACGCTCGCAGGCGCCCCGCGCGCACGTCGTGGTTCGCAAGCCGGCTCGGTCTCCGGCTCGCAGATCAGCAAGTCGACGAACCAATGGGATCGCCACTCCGATTCGAACCCGAACTTCGAGGGTGACTCGACGGGCGTCCACGCGGTCTCCGCACAACCGCATCCCGGCGTTCGCATCAACCAGTACGAGATGATCAAGATGATCGGCGAAGGCGGGATGGGAACCGTCTATCTCGCGCGCGATCTTCGTCTCGGTCGCCGCGTCGCGATCAAGTTCTTACAGAGCAACCAGCCCGAGCTGACGCAGCGGTTCCTCGTCGAAGCGCGTGCGACCGCGCGCTGCCAACACGACAACATCGTCGTGATCTACGAAGTCGGCGAGCACAACAACTCGCCGTACATGGTCCTCGAGTTCCTGAACGGCAAGCCGCTCACGGAAATGATCAAGGAGGGGCAGAAGCTCCCGTACACGCGCGTCGTCGAGATCATGATGCAGGTGCTGAAGGCGCTCGATTGCGCGCACCACCAAGGCATCGTTCACCGCGATCTCAAGCCCGACAATATCTTCATGACCGACTCGGGCACCGTGAAGGTGCTCGACTTCGGCATCGCGAAAGTGCTGGAAGCGCAGCGCGATGTCGGCGGCGTGAGCTCCGGCGCGATTCGCATGCCGAGCCCGCTCGAGCTCGCGACCGGTTCGAACAACGCCCTGACTCGTCACGGCACGATCATGGGCACGCTGAAGTACATGTCGCCCGAGCAGTGGGGCATCGGGATCGAGATCGATCACCTGAGCGACGTGTGGGCGTGTGGCGTGCTCTTGCATCGCATGATCTGCGGTCGTCATCCGCTGCATCCGCTCGACGGCAACCAGCTCGTCGTGACGGCGATGTTGGAATTGCCGATGCCGTCGATGACGGAAGCCGCGCCGCCGGAAGTGCCGCGCGAGCTGATCCAGATCGTCGACCGCTGCCTGCTCAAGAACAAGGAGCAGCGCTGGCAGTCCGTCGCCGAGCTGATGAAGGCGCTCGAGCCGTACATGCCGGGTCGCCGGCAGACGCAAGAGCTCCAGATCGACGAGAGCCCGTACGCCGGTCTGTCGTCGTTCCAAGAAGCCGATGCCGGTAAGTTCTTCGGCCGTAACCGCGAGATCGCGGCGATGGTCACGCGCATTCGCGATCAGCCGTTGATGGCGGTCGTCGGTAGCTCGGGCGTCGGCAAGAGCTCGTTCGTGCGCGCCGGTCTCGTGCCGGCGTTGAAGCGCTCGGGCGAGCAGTGGGAGACGCTCGTCATCCGTCCCGGCCGCAAGCCGATGGAAGCGCTCGGCGCGATCATCTCGCCGATGGTGGCGACGGCGGCGAACCTCGCCGACGAGATGGACGAGCAGAAGAAGCTCGTCGAACGGCTGCGCAAGGAGCCCGGTCACCTCGGTCATCTGTTGCGCGGTCGCGCGCGGCGTGACTCGCGGAAGATCATGCTGTTCGTCGATCAGTTCGAAGAGCTCTACACGCAGGTCGCGGATCAAGAAGAGCGCGCGGCGTTTACCGCGTGTCTCTCGGCCGTCGCCGACGACGCGACGTCGCCACTGCGCGTCGTGCTGTCAATTCGTTCGGACTTCTTGGATCGCGTCGCCGAGGATCAGCAGTTCGTCGGTGAATTGACCCAGGGCCTATTCTTCCTCGGGCCGCCGAATCGAGAAGGTCTGCGCGATGCGATCCTCCAACCGGCGGAGCTCGCGGGGTTCAAGTTCGAGCTCGCGGCCACGGTCGACGACATGCTCGATCACCTCGAGACCACGCCGGGCGCGCTGCCGCTGTTGCAGTTCGCGGCGTCGAAGTTGTGGGATGCCCGCGATATCGCGCGGCGGATGCTGACGCATCAATCGTACGCGCAGATGGGTGGTGTCGCCGGCGCGCTCGCGAGTCACGCGGACCGTGTGGTTCAAGAGATCGGTTCGGGCAAGAACTGGCTCGTGCGTTCGATCCTGTTGCGCTTGGTCACGCCGGAACGCACGCGCGCGATCGTCCCGATGGAGGATCTGCGCGAGCTGTCACGTGAAGTCGGTGAGGTGCAACGGCTCGTCGATCAGATGGTCGATGCGCGGTTGTTGGTCGTCCAGAACATCGAGGGCGGCAAAGGCACGACCGTCGAGATCGTCCACGAATCGCTGATCAACGGCTGGCCCACGCTCCGCCGCTGGCTCGACGAAACGCAGGAAGATGCCGCGCTCGTCGATTCGCTCCGCACGGCCGCGCGGCAATGGAACTCGAAGGGCCGGTCGCCGGACCTCCTGTGGCGCGGCGATACCGCCGACGAAGCGAAGAAGTTCAAGAAGCGCTACAAGGGCCCGCTCTCGGACGTGGAACGCTCGTTCCTCGACGAGATCATCAACTACGAGCTCGCGGTGCAGAAGCGCCGGCGCTCGGCGGTGATCGCGGGCTTCGTCGGTCTGGGTGTGCTCGTGATCGCGGCGATGGTCGCGCTCGTGGTGATCCAGAAGTCGCGGACCGAGGCGAAGAAGCAAGCCACGATCGCGACCGAAGCGAGTGGTCGTGCGGAAGCCGAAGCCAAAGAAGCGGTGACCCAGAAAAAGGCCGCCGAAGATGCGAACGCGACGGTCGTCCAGAAACAGAAGGAAGCCGAAGACGCGCTGCATGCGATGCAGGAAAAAGAGCGTGAACGGCAGGCCGCGTTGACCGAGGTGGTCGACGTCAAGCATCAGTCGGCCGAAGACCTGGCGAAGAAGAACGTCGAGCTGTCGAAGGCGCTCGACGAATCGAAGCGCTCGGAAGAGCGTGCGAAGGACAACGCGTCTGCGGCGGAGAAATCCAAAGCGGAAGCCGTCGCGGCGAAAGCTCAGGCGGAGAACTTGCTCAAGCAAGAGCAGGAACGCGTGAAGAAGCTGCAGAACCAGATCGGCTCGTCGATCGTCGACGACTTGAAGTAGCTCGTTACACCGGGGTGATATGAAGCACGCGATTCGTTCGTTATGGCTGTGCCTCGCGCTGACTGCCGTTGCACATGCAGAAGGTGACGGGGTTGGTTCGGGCTCGGCCGCACCGCCGACGCCGACGTCGTCGGAAAAAGCCGGCACCGACGAATCGCTGCAGAACGGTGGCGATACGCGACCGTGGGCAGCCGGCGTGAAGAAGAGCGAGCAAGAGGCGGCGTTGAAGCTGTTCCACGACGGCAACCTCCAGCTCAACGACGGTCTGTTCGCGAAGGCGGCCGATGCGTACAAGCAAGCGCTGACGCATTGGGATCACCCGGCGATTCACTACAACCTCGCGCTGGCGCAGATGAACCTCGACCAGCCGATCGAGTCGCAGGAGAACTTCCAGCTCGCGATCAAATACGGCGAGGCGCCGCTGCAGTCGAAGGACAAGTTCGACCACGCGAAGGACTACATGCTCCTTCTCGACAAGCAGATCGGTGAAGTCGAGGTCACGTGTCAGAAGCCGGGCACGAAGGTGTCCGTCGACGGTAAAGAGGTATTCACGGCGCCGGGCACGTGGACCGGTAAGGTTCGCGCGGGCAAGCACACGATCGTCGGTACGCTCGAAGGGCATCCGACGCGCGTCGATGCGCCGTACATCTCGCCGGGCGCGCCGTTCCGGATCGAATTGAAGCTGTACACGACGGCGGAGCTCACGCGGTATCGCCGCAAGTGGGACGCGACGTGGATGCCGTACGCGGTGATGGGCGGTGGTCTGCTCGTCGGTGCGGCCGGTGGCTTGTTCGAGCTGCTCGCGAGCAACGACTACAAGAAGTACGACGACAAGGTCGCGACGTGTAATGCGGCGATGCCCGGCAATCTCGGGTGCGCGCAGTCGTCCGACCTGAAGAGCATCAAGGACTCGGGTGATACGAAGAAGTCGACCGGCTACGTC
This sequence comes from Kofleriaceae bacterium, assembly GCA_047600425.1. Lineage (GTDB taxonomy): Bacteria > Myxococcota_A > Polyangia > Haliangiales > Haliangiaceae > JABFXX01. The sequence goes on from JASGLC010000001.1 coordinate 3,341,635, forward strand.
TTGTACGGCGTGGGTGCGGCGGCGGTCATCACGGGTGCGGTGCTGTGGATCATCAATCGGCCGGAGAGCTACGAGGTTCGGCCTGAAGATTTGAATGCCGTGAGTGTTCACCCGGTGATCGCGCCCGACTTTGCGGGTGCGTCCGTCTCGGGGAGGTTTTAAGTGAAGCGCGTAGTCTTATTGTTCGCGATGTTCGTGGCTGCGTGTGCGAACAAGCCCGCGGCTCAAGAGTGTCCCACCGGCATCGTGTGTCCCGACGGGACGACGTGTGCGGCCGCGCAGGCGGTGTGCATCACGAACTCGTGTGGTAACGGCGTCGTCGATCAGGGCGAGGTCTGCGACGACGGCAACATCAAGGATGGCGACGGTTGCTCCGCCGACTGCAAGTCGATGGAGCAATGTGGCGACGGCGTGCGCAACACCGAAGCCGGTGAAGTCTGCGACGACGGCAACACGATCAGCGGCGACGGCTGCTCGGCCGACTGCAAGTCGCTCGAGACGTGCGGCAACGGCATCACCGATGTGAACGAGGTCTGCGACGACGGCAACACGCACAACGGAACGTGCGGTGATGGAAAGTCGTGCGACTCGAACGCGGACTGTAGCGTCGGCACGTGTACGCCGGATGGTTGCTCGAGCGACTGCAAGTCGAACGAGACGTGCGGCAACGGGATCAAGGATCTCGGCGAGACCTGCGACGACGGCGGCGTGCCGGGCGGTTGCGAGGACGACTGCAAGTCCGGCGCGGGCTGCGGCAACGGCGTGATCGATAGCGGTGAAGAGTGCGATGACGGCGACGGCATCAACACGAACGACTGTACGAACAACTGCAAGATCGCGACGTGTGGTGACGGCATCGTCGATAGCAGCGGCAATCACAAGGAAGAGTGCGATGGCGGTTCGGGGGCCGGCCCGGTAGAGACCGCGGCCTGCAACAGCGACTGCACGCTCGCGAAGTGCGGCGACGGCAAGGTCAACCTCCACTTCAAGCCCGACGGCACGCATCCGGAACAGTGCGACCTCGGCACGGTCTCGGGCGTCAATCAAAACGCGAATGACAACGACTGCACCGCATCGTGTTTGATCAACGTATGCGGTGACGGCTTGCAAGACACGATCGGCTCGCATCAAGAGCTGTGCGACGACGGCAACCTCAACGAACACGACTCGTGCAACACGCTGTGTCAGCCGACGGCAACGTGCGGCGACGGCATCGTCGAAGCCGGCGAGGAATGCGACCTCGGCAAAGACAACAACGGCAACAACCTCAACACGACGACGAGCGTGTGCCCGAGCTGCAAGGTCGCGAAGTGCGGCGACGGCTTCGTGTCGCCGAACGAAGGTTGCGATCCGGGCTCGATGGGCGAGACCGCCGCGTGCAACAAGAACTGCACCGTCGCGAAGTGTGGCGATGGTTACGTGAACACGAAGTTTACGCCGACCGGCGCCGCGGGTCCCGAGCAATGCGACCTCGGCACCGGCAACAACGGCGACACGCTGTCGTGCACGTCGAAGTGCCAGATCGCGACGTGTGGTGACAGCCTCGTGCAGGCCGGCGTCGAGCAGTGCGACACGGGTGGTATGAGCGCCACGTGCGACGACGACTGCACGAAGCCGGTGTGTGGCGACGGCAAGACGAACACCCAGTACAAGCCCGACGGAATCCACTTCGAGGCATGCGATCACGGCGATTCGAACGGCACGATGAACGACTCGTGCGATGCGATTTGCCAGATCTCTGGATGCGGCAACGGCATCGTCGACTACGGCGAAGCATGCGACGCCGGCCAGGTAGGTGGCGTGAATCAGTTCTCGTCGACATGCGACAACGACTGCACGACGCCCGTCTGCGGTGACGGCACGCTCAACACGATGCACGGCGAACAGTGCGACAACGGATCGAGCAACTCGACCGATCCGAACTGCCCGTACGGCATCACGCAGTGCGCCGATCGCTGTAATACGAGCTGTCAGACCTATACGCCGACGAGGCTGTACTGCGGTGATAGCAAGATCAACGGCACCGAGACCTGCGACGACAACGGCGCGACCCAATCCAAGACCGCGTGCACGTACGGAACCGGCGCCTGCCAGGCCTGTCACTCGTGTGCGCTCGTGCTGCTGCCCGCGTTGTACTGCGGCGATGGCACGATCACGTCGCCGAACGAACAGTGCGAGCCGCCGAACACCACGACGTGCAGCGCGACCTGCCAGACGCCGACGTGTAGCGACGGCGTGAAGGACGGCCTCGAGACCGACCTCGATTGTGGCGGTTCGACGTGTGACAACCTGACCACGCCGAAGAAGTGCGCGGACACCAAGCTCTGCGCGTCGGGAGCGGACTGTGTCAGCGGCGTTTGCGACGGTCATTGCGTCGCGGCAACCTGCTCGGACGGCGTCAAGAACGGGACGGAAACCGGCGTCGACTGCGGCAATGCGACCTGCGGCGGCTGTGCGGGTGACACCTGTGCCGTGAACGGGGATTGCCACAGCGGATCGTGTGGCGTTGCCACCGCCGGTAAGTGCGACTGACGTGATATAGGGGCAGCCATGCAGCTGTCCCAGATGAAGATCATCGTCACCGGTGCGGCCCAGGGCATGGGCGCGCACTTCGCTCGCCGGCTCGCCGAAGCTGGTGCTCAGGTCGCCGCGGGCGACGTCAAAGAAGAGCTGCTCGCCGAGCTCGTCGAATCCGCGAAGGGCCTGCCCGGCAAGATCCACGCGAAGAAGCTCGACGTCTCGAACGAAACCGACGTCGGCGAGTTCGTCGCGTGGGCACACGGCGCGATGGGCGGCTTGAACGGCCTCATCAACAACGCCGGCATCCTGCGCGACGGCCTCCTCGTGAAGAAGGATCGCACCACGGGCGCGATCACGAAGCTGACGAAAGATCAGTGGGACGCCGTGATCGGTGTGAACCTCACCGGCGCCACGATGATGGTCCGCGAGACGGTCGCGAAGATGGTCGAGACCGAGCAGAAGCCGGGCGTGATCGTGAACATGTCGTCGGTCGCTCGCCACGGTAACCGCGGCCAGTCGAACTACACGTCGGCGAAGGCCGCCCTCGCCGCGAACAGCGTCACCTGGTCGCGCGAGTTCGCGCCGTTCGGGATCCGCGTGGCGGCCGTCGCGCCGGGCATGGTCGAGACGCCGATGACCCAGGGCATGAACCAGAAGGCGCGCGACGCACTGGTGCAGGCGATTCCTGTCGGCCGCATCGGCCTGCCGGAAGACCTGTGGCTCGCCGTCAAGTTCGTGATCGAGTGCGACTACTTCAACGGCCGCGTCATCGATGTCGATGGCGGCATGTCGATGTAACTAGTTAATCAGCTTCGCGAGCGTGCGAATCGCACCCTCGATGCGAGGGCTCCACGGCGTTCCTGCCGAGAGCCGGACGAAGTTGTTGAAGCGCGAGCGGCCCGAGAACAACGGGCCCGGCGCGACGACGATCCCGCGACGAAGCGCAGCTTGATGGAGCTCGAGCGCGTCGTTGTTCGGCGGTAGCTCGACCCACAACACGAAGCCACCACGCGGCGACGACACGCGCGTGCCGTCGGGAAACTCGGACATGATTGCTTCGCGATAGCGCTCGACGTTGCCTTCGAGCGACGCGCGCAGCCGGCGCAGGTGACGATCGTAACCACCGCTCGAGAGAAACTCGGCGACCGCCATGCCGAGCAACGCCGGATCGGCGAGCGACTGGCCGTACTTCAGGCGAACGATCTGCGCATGCCACTTGCCGCCGGCGATCCACCCGACGCGATAACCGGGCGCGAGCGTCTTCGAGATCGATCCGAGGTGGATCACGTGCGAGTCCTCGCCGGGTGCGAACGCACGCAGGAGGCGCGGCCGCGTGCCATCGAACATCAGCTCGCCGTAGACATCGTCCTCGACGATCGCGATGTCTCGACGGAGGCACAGCTTTACGAGCCGCTCGCGCTGATCCTCGGGCATCACGGAACCGAGCGGATTCGAGATCGTCGGCGAGATCACGACCGCGCGGATCGATTGCGTGGCGAGCGCGGCCTCGAACGCATCGACATCGAAGCCGTTGCGTGGATGCGCCGGAATCTCGAGCGCGCGCAGGCCCATGTTCTGGATGTTCTGGAGGATGCCGAAATACGACGGCGACTCGACGGCAATCACGTCACCCGGCTTCGCGACGGCGCGAAACGCGAGCGACAGCGCTTCGGTGCCACCGATCGTCGTGCACAGCTCGTCTTCGCCCAGCGCGATGCCGGTCTCGACGAGGCGGCGCGCGATCTGACGGCGCAACGTGAGTAAGCCCGGCGCGGCTTCGTAGCGCGCACCGACGGTGGTCATCTCGCGCGTGACTTGCGTGACGATCCGGTTGAGCTGTTGGATCGGCAGGTAACACGGATCGACCGTGGCGCAGCCGAACGGCACGAGGCTCGGATCGCGCATCGCCGACAGGATCTCGGAGTACGCGTCGTTGACCGTGATCTTGGCCGGCTTCGTGACGACGCGCGGCGGCCGCGGATCGATCAGGTGCTCCCGGCGGCGGACAAAGTGACCGGATTTCGGTCGCACTTCGATCTTGCCGGCGTTTTCCAGCACCATGTACGCCTCGAGCACCGTCGACACGCTCACGCTGCGTTCTTCGGCGAGCCGCCGGACCGAAGGCAATCGGTCACCTGCCCGGAGCGCCCCACGCTCGATCGCCGCCGTCAGTTCCTGCGCGAGTGACTCGTACAGGTAATCCATGCGCCCAGCATACGCGCGGTCTCCAGGACCGACCAGTACAGATCTAAATGCGTAGAGCAGCACAGCAGATCTGTACTGGTCGCCTACAGATCGGGCATGCTCAGCTACAGCGCGTGAAAGGGAAGTTGCTCGCCAGTCTCGTCGCGGTTTACGTGATCTGGGGAAGCACGTACCTCGCGATGCGCGTGTGCATCGTCGACGGGTTGCCACCGCTCGAGATGGCCGGATTTCGGTTCCTCGCCGCGGGTGTGACGTTGCTCGCGTTCGGGCTGTACTCGGGAGCGAAGCTGCCACCGGTACGAGATTGGGTACGCGCGACGCCGATCGGCGCGCTGTTCTTCCTGGGCGGCAACGGATTTATCGCGATCGCCGAGCAGTCGGTATCGTCGGGTGGTGCGGCGGTGGTCGCGGCGACAATGCCGCTGTGGGTCGGCGTGCTCGGGCGGATGTTCGGCAACGTCGTCACGCCGCGCGAATGGTTCTCGCTCGTCGTCGGATTTATCGGCGTCACCGTGCTGATGGGCGGGCCCTCGCTCGCGGGCGAACCGCATCACATCACGCTGCTGCTGTTGTCGCCGATGTGTTGGGCGCTCGGTAGTCTGCTCGCGCGGCGCACGCGAGATATCGGTGGCGCGTACGCATCGCTCGTCGGGCCCGCGCTGCAGATGATCACGGGTGGCGTCGTGTTGTTGACGATCGGCCTCCTGCGCGGCGAGGTCTGGCACGCGGCTCCGCTCGAAGCGTGGCTGTCGTACGTGTACTTGTATCTGTTCGGTTCGGTGATCGGCTTCACCGCGTACGCGTACCTCTTGGCGAACGCGCGCCCGGTTACCGCGACGAGCTACGCGTACGTGAACCCGGTGTTAGCGGTGCTCCTGGGCGCGGCTTTGTATGGTGAGAAACTGGGTTGGACGACGGTGGTCGCTAACGTGTTGATCGTGACGGCGGTCATGCTGGTGCTTCGCAAGCCGCGAACTGGCGCTTAACCTGCGCATTAGCTACGCTTTTTAAATGGTTCGCGGGTTCGTTTTCGCCGCCTTGCTGGCTGCCTGCAGCAGTCCGGCAAAGCCGGTCAAACACGTCGATCCGCACAAGGCGGAGAAGCAGCAGCAAAAGAGTCTGCTCACGCAGGCGAAGGAACATGAGAAAGAGGGCGAGTACGACGACGCGGACAACGCGTACGCCCAACTCTACGAGACGACGAAGAGCTTCGACAACCTCGAGCTTCGCGTCGAGTTCCTGATCCGGGTCGGTCGCGCGAGTAAGGCCGTCGACGTGTCGAAGGCGTATTACGACGCGAACCTGTCCGATAGTAAGGGCGTCGGTCTCTACACCACGGCGCTCCTCGCCGCGGGGCGCGGCGTCGATGCGATGGACAAAGCCGACGAGATGCTCGGCTTCAATCCGAACGATCCGGCCGGTCACGAGAAGAAGGGTCAGGCGCTGATCCTCGTCGACAAAGCCGAACAGGGATTGATCGAGCTGCGCAAGGCGGTCGAGCTCGACGGCAAGACCAGCACGTATCACCTCTCGCTCGGCAACGCGCTCATCAAGCTCGGCAAGGTCGACGAAGCCGCGCTCGAATTCCGCGCCGCGATCAAGGTCGGCTCCGACGAAGCCGAGACCCACGCGATGCTCGGCCAAGCGCTGCGCCTGCAGAGCGAGTTCGACGAAGCGAAGCACGAGCTCGATCGCGCGATCGAGCTAGATGGTCGCAACGGTCGCGCGTACTTCGAGCTGGGCCTGCTGTACAACGCGCAGAAGAAGCAGGCGGATGCCGAGCAGGCGCTGTCGAAGGCGGTGCAGCTGTCGCCGAACGAATCGCTGTTCTGGTACGCGTACGGCGAGATCTTCCGGTTGTCCGATCGCAACGACGAAGCGATCAACGCGTACAAGAAGGCGGTCGATCTCGATCCGCCGTATCCGAAAGCGCTGACCAAGCTCGGCTACTTGCTCACGCAACGGAAGCAGTACGACGAAGCCGAAGTCATCCTCACGCAGGCCGTGCGGCGCGACGCCAAGAACCCGCAGAACTACCTGCCGCTCGGCGTGGTCTACGCGGCGAAGCGGAAGCCGAAGCAGGCGATCGAGAACTACGAGCTGTTCCTGAAATACGCGCCGAAGAACGACCCCGATCGCGCGAAAGTTCAGAACGCGATCAGCGAATTGAAGCGCTAACCACGAAATCCCGTGGCCTAGTCACGAGATACCGGCCTCCGTTATCGTTGACAGGCCGTCCGCTGCGGGTATAGACATGTATCCGTTATGACGGAGGCACTGCTTCTCCTCGGGTTCGTGAGCCTCTGCGCGGCCACCGTCAATGGAGCGCTCGGCTACGGCTATTCGTCGATCTCGGTCCCGATCGCACTGCTCGTGGTTGCCGGGCGCGTGCTCAATCCAGCGCTCGTGATCGTGGAGGTCGCGATCAACCTGTACGCGCTGGCGTGGAATCGCCGCGCGATCAAGAACGTGCTGCACCGGGTGATTCCGCTCGCGGTGGGCTTGGTACCGGGCGTGATCGTCGGCGCGCTGTTGCTCGGTCATGTCGCGCCATCGAGCGCGAAGCTCGTCGTCTATTTGATCCTGCTGCCGCTGATCCTGATCCAAGCGTCGGGACGGCGCTGGCCGATCAAGGGCGAGCGCAACGCATCGGTGCCGCTCGGCGCCGGCGTCGGCCTGCTGTATGGCCTGACCACGATCTCGGGCCCGCCGCTCGCGCTGTTCTGGAACAACCAAGGCCTCGCGAAGGATGACTTCAAGGTCGCGCTCGCCGTCGTGCGTACGATCGAATCGGTGTGCGCGCTACTCGCGTACGCGTGGCTCGGTCTCATCACCCGCGAGTCGACCGGCATCCTCCCGTACATCGTGCCGGGCGTGCTACTCGGGTTCCCGATCGGTCACGCGTTGATCAAGCGCGTCTCGAGCGAGACGTTCCGCCGCGTGTGCATGAGCTTCGACGCGTATCTCGTCGCGTTCGGTCTGTCGCGCACGCTGATCGATCTCGGCATCGCGCCGGGCGTCGCGTATCAGCTGTTGGTCGCTACCGCGATCGTCGACGGGAATCTGCTGTGGGGCTTCTTTCGCGCGCGCCGTGCCGTGTCGCCGGAGGAGCTTCCTGCCGGTGATGACCCTCGTGAATCGGAGCCCGAGCTCGCGCGCGTCGGAGTGATCGCGTGACCGCACTCGATCACTTGGAAGCCGCGGTTCGCGACTATCCGCGGATCGGCTTCGCGACGGGCTTCGGCGCCGAAGGCTGCGTGCTGATCGATCTGATCGGTCGCAACAAGCTGAAGGTCGATGTGTTCACGCTCGACACCGGCGTGCTGTTCCCCGAGACCTACGCGCTGTGGAAGCGCCTCGAGGACAAGTACGGGATCCAGATCCGCGCCGTGCGTGCCGCCGCACCGACGCACGAGCTGTGGTTGCGCGATACCGATGCGTGCTGCGACCAGCGCAAGGTCATCCCGCTGCGCGACGAGCTCGCCCACTTCGATGCGTGGATCACCGCGATCCGCCGCGATCAAACGCCGGAGCGTGCGACCGCGCAGCCCGTCGAGGACGATCGCAAGTTCGGGATCAAGAAGATCAATCCGCTCGTCGCATGGACGCACGACGACGTGTGGGGACATCTCTACGCGCACGACGTGCCGTACAACCCGCTGCACGAGCAGGGCTATCCGTCGATCGGTTGCGCGCCGTGCACGTCGCCGATTGTCCCCGGCGAGAATTTGCGCGCCGGTCGGTGGCGAGGCTCTGCGAAGACCGAGTGCGGTCTGCACGTGGAGAAGTCGTGACGTTGTATCCGGCATTCTTGAAGCTCGACGGCCTGCCCGTCGTGATCGTCGGCGGTGGTCCCGTCGCCGCGGGCAAGCTGGCTGGCCTACTCGATGCGGGGGCGATCGTGACGGTCGTCGCGCCGTCGATCGTCGGCGAGCTGCGCGTCCCATCCGTGAAATTGATCGAGAGCGAATTTCGGCCGGCGCATCTCGCGGGTGCGCGATGGGTCGTCGCTGCAGCCACGCCCGAGGTAAATCGCGATGTCGCGCGCGCCGCGGCAGAGCGTGGGTTGTTCGTGAATGCCGTCGACGATACGGCGTCGGCAACCGCCTATCTCGGCGGTGTGGTTCGGCGCGGGCCGGTCGAGCTCGCGATTTCGACAGGTGGACTCGCACCGGCACTCGCCGGCTTATTGCGCGAAGCGCTCGATGCGATCCTGCCGCACGACCTCGAGAAGTGGATCGTCGTCGCGACCGCCGCTCGTCACGAGTGGAAACGAACGGGCGTGCCGATGGCGCAACGGCGTCCGTTGTTGCTGCGCGCGCTCGATCGAATTTACGCATCGCCGCTGAAGAGCGACGCGCCCACGGAATCGAACCGGAGCGTTGTATGAATGGTTTCGTTTCTCTCGTCGGTGCCGGTCCTGGTGATCCAGAGCTGTTGACGTTGCGCGCGTTGAAGCGCCTGCGCGAAGCCGATCTCGTGCTTTACGACGCGCTCGTCGAGACCGATCTACTCGAGCTCGCGCCGAACGCAAAGCGGTTCTTCGTCGGCAAGCGCGCCGGTCGCCACTCGATCGATCAAGACGGCATCAACGCACTCTTGGTTCGCGCGGCGAAGCGTGGCGAGCGTGTCGTGCGCCTGAAGTGCGGCGACCCGTTCGTGCTCGGCCGCGGTGGTGAAGAAGCGCTCGCGCTCGAAGCCGCCGGTATGGCGTACGAAGTCGTCCCCGGCGTGTCGTCGGCAATCGCGGCCCCTGCCCTCGCCGGCATCCCGGTCACGCATCGCGGTCTATCGGCGGGCTTCGCCGTGCTCTCCGGCCACGCGGAATCGGCGTTCGCGAACGCGATCGATTCGCTCGCACCGAACGCGCTCACGCTCGTCGTGTTGATGGGCCTGCGCACGCGCGATCAAATCGCGAGTCACTTGATCGCACGCGGCTGGGATCCACAAACACCGGCCGCGATCGTCGCGGATGCCTCGCACGTCGGTGGCGCGCGTTGGCTCGGCACGATCAGCGATCTCGCCACAGCAGATATCGATCTCCAGCAAGCCGGCGTCATCGTCGTCGGCGCCGTCGTCGAGCTCGCGACCAAGATCGTTTCTCACGTCGGCGTGCCGTCACCCGTCGCGCAAGGCGTTCTGTAAGCGCCACACGTGTTCTCGTTTTGTCCGCGCGATGGGCACCGCGCAGAAAGTTCTCTATGAGCGTCACCGATTCCGCACCCGTCAACGCCGTTGGTCGCCTCGGCTTCGCCAAGCACGAGGACGTCGATCTGTTCGTCCAACGCCTCGAAGCGTTCGAACGCGGCGACCTCTCCGCCGACGAGTGGCGCTCGTTCCGCCTCCTCAACGGCGTCTACGGCCAGCGCCAAGACGGCGTCAACATGATCCGCGCGAAGCTGCCCGCCGGGATCGCCACACCACAACAGCTACGCGCGCTCGCCCACATCGCCGAGACCTACGCGAACGGCAAGGGCCACGTCACCACGCGCCAGAACGTCCAGTTTCACTTCGTCCCGTCCGCGGATTCCGAAGCCGCGCTGCGCATCCTCGCCGACGCCGGCATCACGACGAAAGAAGCGTGCGGTCACTCCGTCCGCAACTGGACGTGCTGCCCGTTCGCCGGCGTGGCCGAGCACGAGCCGTTCGATCCCACGCCGTACGTCGAAGCGCTCGCGCGTCACCTGTTGCGCGGCAAATACTCGTCGACGCTGCCGCGCAAGCTGAAGCCCTCGCTCGGCGGGTGCTGCGGCACCGATTGCTCGCAAGCGTTCATCAACGATCTGGGCTTCCTCGCACGCGTTCAAGACGGCGCGATCGGCTTCAAAGTTCTCGCCGGCGGTGGCCTCTCGACGCTGCGCCGCTCCGCGCTCACCGTCGAGGAATTCGTTCCCGCCGCCGAGTTGCTCGAAGCCGCGGACGCGGTGATCCGCGTGTTCCACCGGATCGGCAATCGCCACAATCGTGCGAAGGCGCGCCTCAAGTGGGCGATCGACAAGATCGGTCCCGAAGCATTCCTCGCCGAATATCGCGCCGAGCGCGAACTGATCCGCCAAGAAGGCGGCGTGCCGTTGGTCCTGCCACCGCAACCCGCACCGCCGATTCGCCGCGCCGCACTCGCGCAAGCGATCACGCCCGAACACGGCTACGCCGAATGGGCCGCCGATAGCGTGCGCGCCCAAAAGCAGGCCGGATTCTCGACGGTCGTCGTGCGCTTGATCCTCGGCGACATCACGCCCGATCAATTTCGCGCGATCGCCGATCTCGCGACCCAGTTCGGCGAGGCCGAAGTGCGCCTGACGAACGAACAAAACTTCGTGTTCCGCTTCGTGCCGACGGCGAAGCTGACACTTCTCCATCGCGAGCTCGTCCGCGTGGGCCTCGCGAAGTCCGGCGCGAACACGGTCGCCGATGTCACGAGCTGCCCGGGCGCCTCGAGTTGCAAGCTCGCCGTCACCGCATCGCGCGGCCTCGCCGGGATCCTGACCGAGCTCCTCGATCGCCGCACGGACCTCGTCGCCGCCACGAAGGGCCTCGACATCAAGGTCAGCGGTTGCCCGCACGGTTGCGGCCAGCACTACATCGCCGGCATCGGGTTTCAAGGCGGCATGCGCAAGCTCGCGGGTCGCCCGGCACCGCAATATCTCGTCTACGTCGGTGGTGGCATCGCCGCCGATCACGCGGACTTCGGTCGGTTGATCGGCAAGGTGCCCGTGCGCAACGCGAGCGCCACGCTCGAGCGCCTGATCGACTTCTACAACCAGGCCGGCGCGATCAGTCACGCGTTCTGGGCGACCGTCAGCACGGACGTCCTGAAGACGTTGATCGCCGATCTGACCCACCTCGACGACACCGACGCGATCGAATCCGACTTCATCGATCTCGGCCAAACCACCGCATTCGAAGTGCAATCCGGCGAAGGAGAGTGCGCCGTTTAAAAACTTCCCACTTGTAGGCACACGCGCGTTCTCCCCTCACACGGGCCGGTTCTGGCTCGCTTTAACCAGGAAACGCGTATGAAGAAAATCAGTGCACTGTGTCTCGTCCTCGCGGCAGCCGTTAGCGGTTGCAGCACCTACGCCGCTGTCGCCGCGACCGCCGACGGCAAGGCTCTCGTCGCCAAGAACGGCTTCTTCGGCAAGGACGTCTACGTCTGCCAAGTCACGCCGGCTGGCCTCACCGCGTGCCAATCGCAGGAAGCGCCGTAATCATGCGCGCCTTGCTCGCGAGCTTGCTCGTCGTCAGCGCTTGCTCCGGCAGCGGTTCGCGAGCAGAACCCCCTCTTCGATCGGTCGAGCTCGTGCTCCCCGGTCACGTCGATGTCCGCGCGGCGTTCCCCGCGGATCAGGATCCGAAATCGCACATCCAACCGATCGCGACGGCGCTGATCGCAGCGCGCACCACGTGCTCGGCGGCGTCGCCGGCGGCGATGCTCGAGCTCGAGGTCCATCGCAATCACCTGCAGGCCCGCGCACGCACGGTCACGGCCGAGTGCCTCGCGCACGCGCTCGACGGCGTATCGATCGCCGATAGCGATGTGGTCGTGCAACTGATCGTGAACGCCGGTTGATCATGCGCGCGCTCGTCATCCTCGCGATGCTCGCCGGTGTCGCGCACGCCGATCCGGACGTGCATTCGGTCGCGAACGACTTCGCGCTGTCGCGCAAGGGCATCGGCCTCGACCTCGATGTCAGCGGTGGCCTCCGCCTCGCCGACGGTGATTCGATGATGACGCGCCCGTATTTCGCGCGCGCTCGCGTCGGCGCGTTGCTATTTCACGAGCCGAACTTCTTCAGCGTCGGCGTCGCCGGCATGATCAGCCCGCTCGCGAGCACGTCGCTCGGCTTCGAAGTCGCGTACGGCGAGGTGTTCCACGGCTTCACCGCCCAAGCTGGCATCTATCCGATCGATTCCGCGGGCGGCACGATCGTGTCCGCGCAAGCCGGTTGGGCGTTGTTCGGCGTCGAGTATCAGCGCCGGATCTCCGGACCGCGCGAGGACGATCAAGCCGTGATCGCCGTGCTCCACGTCCCGCTCGGCATCGTCTATCAGATGATGAAGAAGCCGCCCGGCGTTATTTGACGTAGTGCAACGCGACCGCGCCGCTCGCGTAGCTTTGCGAGCTCTTCAGCTTCCACGTCGCCATCGCGCCATCGTTCGGGAACAGCTTCTTCCCGCCGCCGAGCGCGACCGGATACATGTGCAGGATCAGCTCGTCGACGAGCCCTGCCGTGAGCAACACCTGCACGAGCTGACTCGAGCCATCGAGCAAGATGGTCTTGCCCGCGCTCGCCTTCAGCGCCGTCACTTCGGTCACCACGTCGCCGCGCAGGATCGTGGTGTCGCGCCAGATCGGCTTCTCGAGCGTCTTCGACACGACGTACTTCTTCGGCGCGTTCATCATGTCGCCGAACATGTCGCCGGCCGGCATCGGCTCGAACGCCTGCGCGTGCGTGACGTACGTCTTGCGGCCGAGCAGGAACGCATCGGTGTCCTTCATCAACTCGCCGAACGCGGCGCCGATCGCGTTGTCCCAGAACGCGCGGGTCCAGCCGCCATGCGCGAAGCCACCATCGGTGTCTTCTTTGTCACCGCCCGGTGCTTGGATCACGCCATCGAGAGAAATGAACTCGTGAACGATCAGCTTTCTGGTCATGACCGAGCGTCGAAGTAGCACGCCGGCGATCGACCGCGATCGCGAGAATTTGCTAACGTGATGTTTTTACGTTGTCTCTGGTCGCGTTGAAGATGATGCCGAACAGCCCGGCCGCGACCAGCACCGCGCCCACGACCATCCCGCCGCGGATCTGCGAGTGATACGGACAGCTCGTGCCTTCGCACGCTTCCGGTTTGTTCTGCGTCACGTCGTACCCGATTGCAGCGCCACCGCCGACGATCAGGATCGAATCACCGACGTACGCCCAGCCTTTGGACGACGAGTTGTAGCCGAAACAGCCGGACAACAACGCCACGCACAGGACGGCGGAGACCCACTTCATCCACCTTCAGTATCGGTCCCTCTACGGGGCAAGTCCAGCGGACCTGTGACATCCTGCGACCCGCGTGAGTAAGCCGCGTTCTCCGCTGCTACCGATCTTCTTGATCGTGCTCGTCGATGTCCTCGGCTTCACGATCGTGATCCCGTTGCTCGCGCTGTACGCGAAGCAATTCGGTGCATCGGACCTCGTCGCCACCACGATCGTGTCGGTCTACGCGGTGTGCTCGCTGATCTCGACGCCGATCATCGGCAATCTTTCGGACCGCTTCGGTCGCCGCCCGCTCCTGCTCGTCAGCCAAGCCGGTACGTGTGCGGGATTCCTGGTGCTCGGCAACGCGACCGCGCTGTGGATGGTGTTCGCGGGTCGCATCCTCGATGGCCTGACCGCGGGCAATCTCTCGACCGCCCAGGCCTACATCTCCGACCACACCACACCGGAGAACCGCGCGAAGGCGTTCGGCGTGATCGGCGTGGCGTTCGGCATCGGCTTCATGTTCGGTCCGTTCATCGGCGGCTATCTCGGTGGCACGCCGGAGGGCACTCCGATCGACATCGCGATCGCACACGCGCACCGCCCGTTCCTGCTCTCGGCCTGCTTGTCGTTCCTGTCGATCATCTGCACGTGGACGCTGCTGCCGCGCGAGAAGCCGCCGCAGACCGATGCGAACGTCAAAGCGCCCGTCGGTCCCGGCGGCAAGCGCCCCGGCCTGTTCGACGGCAAGGTCTACGCGGACTACTTCACGCGCCACGGCCTCGGCGCCGTGTATCTGCAGTTCTTCTTGTTCACGTTTGCGTTCTCGTGCTTCACGTCGGGCTTCGCGTTGTTCGCGAAAGATCGGTTCGGCTGGAGCGCGCGCGAGACCGGCTACATCTTCGCGTATTCGGGCTTCCTCGGGATCATCTGGCAAGGCGGCCTGATCGGCCGGCTCGTGAAAAAGTTCGGCGAGGTCCGGCTCGCATTACTCGGCTTCATCGCCGCCGTGATGGCGTACGTGATGATGGGCTTCGCGTATTCGCTCGCGTTCATCCTCGTCACCGGGTTCGTCAACTCGTTCGGCAACGGCGTGTTGCGTCCGGTCTTGACGTCGCGGCTCACGCAGCTCGTCGGGCGCAACGAGCAAGGCATCGCGCTCGGCATCTCCGGATCGCTGAGCTCGCTCGCGATGACCATGGCGCCACCATCCGGCGGCTTCTTCCTCAACATGGGAAGCACGTTCGGCTGGGCGATGGTCAGCGCGTGCGCCGCAGCGCTCGGCCTGATCGCGGCGATTCAATCGCGCGCGGCCGATGTGCCGGCGGTGAGTAAGCCGCCTAGTGCTGCGGCTGCGACTGGGCAGAGCGCTCCAGCCGCTGAATAGCGCCGGTTAGCTCCGTCGGGATCAGCTGGCCGTTCGCCGAGCCGGTCAACAGGATCAGGATCGTGCGAACCGCGCGGTCGCCCTTCGTGTTGATGTACTCGCGCGCGGGACCGTTCGCTTCGACGGCTTTCGCGAACTCTTCGATCGTGGGTCCGCACGCCTCGAGCGTGGCTTCGAGCTTGTCGTGTGCGGCATGCGCGGCCGCGTCCGGATCCTTCGCCTTGTTCGTCGCGACGATCAGATCGCCGAAGTCGCCGGTCATGTCCCCGAGGTACTTGCCGAGGTACGTGCCGAACGCCTTCACGCCTTGTTCGGGCGTGTTGATGTTGCGCTTCGCGATCGTGCACAGATCGTCGAAGCGCGAGACCAACCGATCCTCCGGCGCGGGACGCGAAAGGCATCCGCGCGCCATGTAGACCGAGCCACCCACTACGGCCATTGCCACCAGCAACGACGACGTCCTCATGGCGGCAGATACTAAAGGACGGGCGGCGAAGTGCTACCGAATAATTCGCGCCAGGAAGCCGACAGATTACGGCTTGATTTCAAATTTCCAGACGATCCCGTCGACCTGGCCGAAGCCCGCTCCCGACGGCGAGTCGTAGCCGAACTTGAGCACGCCACGCGCCTCGTACACGCCCTTCGGGCCCGAGCAGTTCGTGGTCGCGGTGAGCGTGTGGCCGTCGATCTTCAGCTGGTCGTTCTTCAGCGTGACCGCGTCGCACTTGATGTCCTTCGGGACGGTCAGGTCGAACTGGCGATCGCGCGTGGTCGCGTAGTTGTTCCAATTCGCGAGCGTGATCTTGAGCGTCAGCGGGAACTTCTCGCCCGGCTTCGCCGTGGCCGGGCCGTCCTTCGTCGACGTGTAATCCTTGATCGCCTTCGCGAGGTCGTGGACCTTCGCGTCGCGCGCGTCGAGGGCGGCGGCATCGCTCGCC
Source organism: Kofleriaceae bacterium (assembly GCA_047600425.1). Classification (GTDB taxonomy): domain Bacteria; phylum Myxococcota_A; class Polyangia; order Haliangiales; family Haliangiaceae; genus JABFXX01. The sequence goes on from JASGLC010000001.1 coordinate 3,357,654, forward strand.
GTGGAGATCATCTGGACCTTGCCGTCCTGATCCGCGATGAACGAGGCCGGGCCGGTGATCGAGAACGCCTTGTCGAGCGTAGTGACGGTCTTGCCCCACGCGACGGTGCCCTTGCCGACGCCTTCGCTCTCGCGAATCGGATCGAGCTTCTTCGCTTCGGCCGCCGACGCCGCGTTGATGTACGCGATGATGTAGACCTTGCCGCTATCGCGCAGCGCGATGATGCGCGCGAGATCATCCGAGCACGCTTGCACCTTCGGCTGGCAGAACCAGTGGAGGATCACTTTGCCTGCGGCGTCCTTCGCCGACGGCGCATCGTAGAGATACGTGAACTTTCCCCAGTCGGCGCCGCCGTTTTGGGTCAGCGTGTCGCCAACTTTCGGCATCGTCGGCGCGGGCGCTGCAGCACCTCCGGCGAACGCAGTTGCGAGGAACGTAGTGGAAGCGAGCGCGAGGAAATACTTAGTTGAGCGCATGGGGGCGTTATAACTCGACGGTGCGGCTCGGGGGTTTATTCACGGTCATGGTTGCGTGTTCTGGTGCGCCTACACAGATCGCAAAACCACCGGTGCCGGTCTCGCCAGATGCCCGCATTATCGATGCAGTAGCTGCCGTCCTCGGGCAGCGTGGTGCGAGTTGTTCAGTAGATCGACAGTGTGCGTCTGGGCTCAGTTGCCTCGATCTCCCCGGCGGCGTGTGCGGAACGGCAGGTTGCGATGCGTGTGATGGCGCATGCGTGCAAACGCCACGACAAGGTCCGTTGTGTCTCGCAACGTGTTCGGCCGATAGCGACTGTCGCGCCGATGAAGGCTACGTGTGCGAGCGCGGCGCGTGCACGTTGCCGAACTTGGCGATTCCGGAACCGCAGATCGCGTGCGGCGGCGCGAAGCAGGACGTCGCGTTCAAGAATGAAGAGCTGCTCGGGCCAGGACAGCAACCGAGCGCGGTTGCGGCAAAGCCGTATATCGCGATGTGGGAAACGTCTGCGGGCATCGCGAGCAACCTCGTATCCGTGCGTGCGAATGGCGGTACGACGACGAACACCGCGGCGACGGATATCGCGGCGACGAATATCGCGACGACGAACAGCTCGACGGCGAATCCCGCGGCGACGAATGGCGCGACGACGACGAACACCGCGACGACGAACACCGCGTCAGCGAACGCCGCGTCGACGACTCCGACTCCATTCGCATCGATCGGTCACGATGTGGTTGTCGCGCGAGATGCGACGACGATCTACGCGACATGGCGTGACAGCGAGTCGATTCAACTAACGAGCTCCAGCGACGACGGCGCGAGTTGGAAGCAACCACATGCGGTGCAAGCCGACGACGGCAGCGAGCTCGGCCGACCCTTCCTCGCGGCCGGCAAGAAGTCGCTCTTCCTCTTATACGGCGACGGCGATCACGGCCTGCGCGTTCGCGTCTCCCACGATCACGGCGCCACGTTCGGCCCGGGCACGACCGCACTCGCCGGCGCCTATGGCAACGCCGTCGTCGACGATACCGGCGCGCTCCACATCGTCACGATCAACGGCACGTCCCTCGGCGGCTACGGCTCCGCGATGCAAACGATCGAATACGCGGTCTCGCGCGACGACGGCGCGACGTTCACCACGCGCGTGATCGCGACCGGCGAACGCCTCCCCTACTACTTCGCGAATCCCGCCATCGCGATCGACAACGTACGCAAGTGGATCTACATCGCGTTCCCGCGCGGCGGTCGCGACGTGCAGTGGGATCTCCTCGTCGCCGCCTCGCACGATGCCGGCAAGACCTGGACGCGCCGCGCGATCGGCGATGGTTGCGCGATCCACCTGGTGCCGAACCTCGCCCTCGACGGCAAGACCGGCACCTTGCACCTCGCCTACTACAGCACCAACGGCGGCCCGCGCTTCACCCACGCGACCTGCGAGATCGGCGCCGCGCATTGCACCGAATGGGGCGCGATCAACGCGCAGCCATTCGGCGCGTTCACGCTGCTATCGCGTCACGCACCGTGGCTCGGCGATCACGAGGCACTGTTCATCGACAGCACACGGACGCTGCACGCGTTTTGGACCCAGCCGTCCGGCGTGTTCCACGCGACCGCGAAGCTGCGTTAGCCACCGATCGCGGCGAGATAGATCGAGCCGATCACGGCGACGAGCGCCTCGCCCGCGATGAGACCCGACGCGAGCGGCACCATATAGATGTCCGCCGACGCCTTGTTCCGCTTCTCCCAATACCAGCCAACGAGACCGCCGATAAACATCGTCGAGATCACGCTGAACGGCACGAGGATGCCGATGCCCACGCCCGTCGGCGACGGCACCCACTTCTTCCACTTCGGCTTGGTCTCGAGCACCGTGAACACGGCGCCGAGGATGCTGAACACGAGCAGCGCCCACAGCGCCGACTTGTCGAGCGCGCTCACGCCGTCCTTGAGGATTTCCGCGAAGCCCGACCACTTGTTCGAGATCGGCGACGACAGGCTCGCCTTGATCACCTCGCCGTGCGGCCCCGTGCGATCCCACAAGCCGAACGCATTCTTCAGCGCCGGATACATCCACGACACCGCGGCCGCGCCGACCGGCACCGCGATCAACTGCATCAGCGTGAGCGAGCGCGGCTTCGTGCCGAGAATCTCGCCCGCGCGATAGTCCTGCATGATCGCTTCCGACGACGTTGCGACCGTGCCCGTCGTACCCGACGCGACCATGTTCGCCGCGACGTTGCCCGGCGCGATCGCCGCGAACACGCCCTGCATCATGTTCGACAGCGCGCTGATCGGGCCCCAGTTCGTCTCGCCGAGCACGCGCAAGCCGACGAGCATCAGCGGCACCGACAAGATGATCGCGAGGATCGTCATGTAGACCGGCATGTCGAGCATCACGTACTGGATGACGCACAGCGCGACCGACAGCACCGCCACGCCCGTGATCACGAGCGACAGCGGGAACTCGTCCGTGCCGAGCTTCGCGTTGCGCATGCTCTTGAACGTGTCGATCAAGAGGCGCCAGCGCAACGCGAGCGCGGTCAAGCCACCGACGACGAGCATGCCCGTGGCCGGCCACATCACCCAATACAGAACTTCCGTGCGGCCCGGTGTGAGCGTGGCTTCCATGCCGTGCTCGCCGTGATGAATCGGGATGCCGTACTTCACGATCAAGCACGGAGCGACGACCCACGCGAGGAACGCGCCGAGCATCATCGATACGTTGATGCGGAGACCGACGATCATGCCGGAGCCGATCGACAACACGCTGTACGACGCGCCGACCGCGAGGTTCGACAGATACACGCCCGAGACAACATCGATCGGGATGCCGTTGATGATCTTGCGCGTGGTGTGCTCGAGGAGGATCCACGGCGCTTCCCAACCATCGGCCATGCCGTCCCACTTACCGCCGGTCAGGTGAGGCATCAGCTTCGCCTCTTCGCGGATGAACATCAGCACGCCCGAAACCAGCACGCCCCACATCACCGCGCGAAACGCGGCGAGCGCATTCTTCTTCACCGTCTCGCTCGCGGTCTTCGGCGGATCCATCACGACGAGCGTCTCCGCAGTCGCGAGGCCGTCGACGTACGGCAGCTTCTCGTCGACGATGAAGTGACGGCGCAGTGGCACCGCCATCAACACGCCGAGCGAGCACGCAGCCGTGAGCCACAGGAACGACTTCAGCGGCGTTAATTCCATCCCAAAAATATCGGGACGCTTGTGATGGAGCAGATCGAACGCACCGAGCAACACGCACATGAATGCGGTCTGCGATGCCGACGTACCCGCGGCCTCGGCGAGGTTGTTCTGCCACCGGTTGTAGGAGCCGGTGCCCATGTCGAACAACTTCAGGAACAGAAAGCCGAAAAACGCAGCGACGACCGACACGTTCGGACCGAAGCCGAGCTTCAGCACCATGTACGGATACGACGCGCCCATCAGTGCGGCGACCAGCACTCCCGCGGCAACCGTCTTGGCGTCCAAGTCGCCGCGCAACGGTTGTGATTTGTCGACCTCGGGTGCGTTCAATGCAATCGCGTCGGGCAGGGCAGCCGGCTCGACATCGGGCTCTTCGTGGCTCACGTCCCGGGCATACACCACGTGATACCGTGGACACCATGACGATCCGCCTACAGCTGGGGACAGGGACGACGACGTTGGAAGGCATCCACATGCGCACGTTCGCGGGGCGCGATCCGAGCACGTGCGAGCTGTCCGCCGCAGATCCCACGTTGTCGCGTCGCCATGCCGAGCTGTTCGTCGAGAATGGCACCCTGTTCGTCCACGACCTCGGTTCGGCAAATGGTACGTGGGTCGACGGGCAACACATCGGTCAAGGTCCCGTACCAGTTTCTCCGACGAGTCAGGTCTGGCTCGGCCACGTCCAGCTCGGCGTGCAGTGGGCCGTCGACGGCGCCGCGACCGTGATGGCGCAAGATGTCCCGGCCGAGCTGAAGGCACTGATCGCGCAGCGCCAGAGTCAGATGGCCGCGCCGCCTCCGCCGCAACCGGTTGCCGCGGTGCCGCTGTCCGCGGGTGGTTCGGCGACGCCGCTGCCGGCGGACTTCGCGTATCGCAAGCAAGGCAATAACTCGAACGGCGTGCTGCTGCTCGCGCTCAAGCAAGACACCTATTGGTCGGGCGGCACGATCGACGGCTTCGTCGAGTTCACGTCGCAAGACAATCAAACGGTCGCGTCGATCATCGTCGAGCTCGTCGAGTATCACAAGAAGGCGGGCTCGAACGGCCACGTCTGGGATCGCTTCCTCGTGAAGCAAGGTCCGTGGCGCGCGGGCAAGCACGATGTCCTGCCGTTGCCGTTCACGCTGCGGCTGCCGCCGGGCACGGCGATGTCGTCGCGCGATGTCAGCTGGGAGATCCGTGGCGATGTCGACATCAACTGGGCGAGCGATATCCACGCGGACATCCCGTTCACGATGCGCAACCCGGATATCGAGCGGATCCGCGACGCGCTCGGTGCGATGGACTATCGCGTCGAGGAGCTCGAGTCGGCTGCGCTCGGGCAGCACTTCGAAGGCAAGTTCGCGCCGCCGGCGAACCTCGCGAAGCAGTGGGGCATCAACGAGGTCCGGCTGACGATCGAATATCTCGGCACGAACCTGAAGGTCCGCATGTTGCTCGATCGCAAAGGCCTGCACTCGGATCCGGCGATCGATCAGGTGTTCGACCTGCAGAAGTTCCGCTCGGTCTCGCAGCAGGACATCAACGCTACGTTCAGTCAGATGCTGACGAACTTGATGCCTAAAAAGTAGCCACGCAGTCCTTCAACGTCACGATCACGGTGTGCTCGCACGCGTCGCCGCCGACCATGCCGAGCAACCACTGATCGATCGCGGGAAACCCGGTCGACTTCTTCACGAGCATCGGGCCGCAGCGATCGAACGTCGCCACGACCTTGTCCTTGCCCGAGCGCTGCATCTCGGTGAACACGTAGTCGGTGCTCGTCGTCGGAATCGCGAGGCCCGATTCCGCATCGCGGACCGTCATGCTGCAAGTGTGAACCTCCGGCGGGCGCGGATGCTTCGTGTTGAATCGATCGATGCAGCGCTTGCTCGCCCAGCGCTCGCGCATTGGATACGACCACTTCGTCACGTAGGTGTTGAAGTCCGTGAGCTCCTGGATGCACGACACGGCGCCGAGCGACTCGTGATCGGTATCGCACTCGTAGATCCGCTGGCCGTCGACGGCGAAGCAGCCCTCGCCGAGATATTCGATCGCCTCGGGATGCCAGGCGCGATCGGTTTCCGCGACGACATCCCCGGCTTGCGATAACGCGAGCTCGCTGCTCGCGCAGCCAGCTACCAGGACGAGTGCGAGCTTCACGGATCGACGATGAGGCGATCACGATCATGGGGGAAGCAACAGGCTTTCGCACCGCGAGATGCAGGCGTCGCACGCGCGACAGCTTACTGCGAGCGCTTGCGCGCGCGAACCTTCGCGATGACCGCCATCGCGCGAGCCATTGCTTCCTCGCGTGTGAACCCTGGCGATTTCCCGATGTTGTCGACACGACGCCTGATCTCGGCCATCAACTCGGCAGGGATGGGCTCTTCGTCGAGCGGTGTGCGAGCAGCAGGTGCCACGCTGAAAGCGTAATCGATCTCAGGAATGCGCGGGACGAAAGTTCGGCTTGTCGTCGGGCGCGGGCGTGAACTCGACGGTGTCGTCGTAAACCGTGTCCCACTTGCGCGCGCGCCACCGCTCCGCCGCTTCGTGGATCCGATCCGGCTCGCTCGACACGAAGTTCCACCAGATGTAACGCGGGCCATCGAGCGGCTCGCCGCCGAGCATCACCAACCGCGTCGGGCCATCGGCTTGAATCGTGGGCGACGATCCCTTTTCGATGATCGCCATCTGGCGCGGCTCGACGCGTTGCCCACCGACAAACACCGCACCTTCGATCACGTAGAGCGCGCGCTCGGAGTATTCCGACGGCAGCGCCATCTTCGCGTCCGGATCGAGCGCGACATCGCAATAGAAGATCGGCGACACGGTCTTCACCGGCGACTGCGCACCGTGGACCTTGCCGAGGAGAACGCGCAGTGACGCATCACTGTCCTTCGTCGACGGCAGCGAGTCCGCCGGATGATGATCGAACCTGGGATCCGTCTCTTCGTTCGCTTTCGGCAGCGCGACCCAGAGTTGCAGACCGTGGAGCGGATGCTTGGCGCCGTCCTTCGCGATCCGTTCGGAGTGCGCGATGCCGCGACCCGCCGACATCCAATTGATCGCACCCGGCTGGATCGCTTGCTTCGATCCAAGCGTGTCGCGATGCAGGATCTCGCCGCGAAACAAGTACGTGACCGTGGCGAGGTTGATGTGCGGATGCGGCCGCACGACCATCTCCTCGACATCGGCCGGGCCCATGTGATCGAAGAAGATGAACGGGCCGACCATCCGGTGGTTGATCGCCGGGAGAACGCGACCGACGGCAAAGCCACCCAGATCGCGAGGACGCGCCTCTAACAGCGCGGCAATGTCTTCACTCACCTACGAAGTTTACTTCGCAGCGGCGAAACAGGCTTCCAGATCCGCCTGCAGATCGGCGACATCTTCGATGCCGACCGAGAGCCGGATGAAGCCATCGTCGATGCCGAGCTTCTGGCGCGTCTCCGCCGGAATGCTCGCGTGCGTCATGATCGCGGGATGCTCGATCAGCGATTCGACACCACCGAGCGACTCGGCGAGCGTGAACACCTTGCACGCCGATAGGAACCGGCGCGAGCCATCGAGCCCGCCCTTGATCACCATCGAGATCATGCCGCCGAAGCCCTTCGCCTGCTTCTTCTGCAGCGCGTGGCCCGGATGCGATTCGAGACCGGGATAGATCACCTTCTCGACCTGCGGATGCTTCGCGAGCCACGCCGCCAAGTGCCGCGCGTTCGACTCGTGACGCTCCATGCGGACGTGCAGCGTCTTCGTTCCGCGCATCACGAGGAACGAATCCATCGGCCCGAGCACCGCGCCCGCCGCATTTTGCAAGAACGCGACGCGATCGCGCAGCTCCTTGGTCTTGAAGATCAGCGTGCCACCGACGACATCCGAGTGACCGTTCAGATACTTCGTCAGCGAGTGCGCGACGATGTCCGCACCGAGCTCGAGCGGCCGCTGGTTGAACGGCGTCATGAACGTGTTGTCGACGGCGAGCAGCACGTTCTTCGCCTTGCAGACCGCAGCCACGCCGGCGATGTCGACGATCTTCAACATCGGATTCGTGGGCGTTTCGATCCACACGAGCTTGGTCTTGTCCGTGATCGCGGCTTCGACGGCTTTCGCGCCCGCTGCCGGATCGACGTAGCTGAACGTGAAGCCGAGCCGGCGGAACACCTTGTCGAACAGCCGGAACGTGCCGCCGTAGAGGTCATCACACGCGACGACGTGCGTGCCCGTGTCGAACAGCTCGAGCAACGTGGCCGTGGCCGCGAGTCCCGACGCGAAGCAGAGGCCACCCGCACCACCTTCGAGCGACGCGAGGTTCGCCTCGAGGGCAAACCGCGTCAGGTTGTGCGTGCGCGAATATTCGTAGCCCTTGTGCTCGCCGGGCGCGGTCTGCGCGTACGTCGAGGTCAGGTAGACCGGGGTCATCACCGCACCGGTGACGGGATCCGGCGATTGGCCCGCGTGAATCGCTCGCGTGCCGAAACCGTGCTCTTTGTTGTCGCTCATTATTCGAACCGGAAGGACTTGGGATCTTTTTCCATGATCCGCTCCATGGCCGCTTCTTCGAGCAGGTCGATCATGCGTTGGCCGCCGTACTTCTTCATCAGCTTGTCGTCGTACTCGTCGGCGATCAGCGCGACGTCACGCAACGTGGCCATGAGCTCCTCGGGATCCAAGGTGGTGCCGCCGAGGATGGTGTGGCTAAACAGGACGGTGTGCTCGACCGGATCCCACGCGAACGCGCCGAACCGCAGGTGGCCGTTCAGCTCGAGCAGCTGCTTCGCGAGCGGGCCATCGACGTCCACGCCCTTCACCAACTGTGACACGCATCGCACCATGGCTTTGTTGTCGCCCCACGGCACCACGCTGATCATCACGTAGGCAGAGCCCTGCTTGAGCACGTACAGCGAGTCGTCGATCTTGCGGTACGCGTTGCTTTCCTGAAGCGTGCGCTCGATCAATAAGGCCGTGGCCACTTCGGCGGGATTCATGCACCGTTGTTAACACGGCGGCGTGCGATAATTCGATCTGTGATGCGGTTCATCACAGCCCTCTGTCTCGTCGGGGCAGTCGCGTCTGCTAGAGCGGACACGATCCAAGAGATCATTGTCGAAGACAACGAAAAGACCACGTCCGACACGGTCGAGCTGATCGCGAAGGTCGAGGTTGGCGACAACTGGTCGCCCGAAATGGTCGATCTGATCAAGACCCGGCTGGTCACGAGCGGGTTGTTCAAGGACGTCGAAGTCTTCTACGAGCCCGTCGCAGGCGGCGTGAAGTTGCACATGTTGGTCCGCGACAAGCACTCCTGGGTCGTCGCGCCGGCGTTCTACACCCAGCCCACGAACGTCGGCGGTGGCGTCGGGTTCGGCGAGAACAACCTCGCCGGGTTGAACCAGAAGCTGCTGATCTACGCGCAGATCGCGACGGGCGACTCGTACTTCGTCGGCGCGTGGGTGATCCCGTCGATCGCGGGCACGCGGTTCTACACGCAGCTAGACACCTACGACAAACACTCGCGCTCGATCGAATACGCGAACCCGACGAAGTACCTCGACAACCCCGTCGCCGTGCGGCGCTCGTACATCGACTACTACAACGCGGGCATTCGCCTCGGCTACGACTTCTACAAAGGCATCATCAAGCTCGATACCCGGTTGCGCGCGGCGTACGTGACGTACAGCCACGTCGAGCTCGACACGCAGGACAACCCGAACGTCACGCCCGCGGATGCCGGCGCCGCCGATGCCGCGCACGTGCCCGCGCCCGGTGCCGAGGGTTGGGATATCTCGCACGAGATCACGTTTACCGTCGACCGGCGCGCGAATTGGTACGGAATCGCGAGCGGCGGCAAGTACACGCTGACGTTCGAGCACTCGGTCTTGAACAGCGACTTTCATTATTACGAGTTCAACGCGAGCGCGTACAAAGCGTGGCCGATCCTCGAGAGCCACAACCTCGTGTTGAAGGGGCGGATCGACGCCGGCCACCACATGCCGTTCCAGCAGGAATTCCTGACCGGCGGCACGTCGATGCGCGGCTGGCTGAACAATCAGTTCCGCGGGGATTTTCGCGCACTCGCGAACGCCGAGTATTCGGTGCCGCTATTCGAGATCTACGGCCTGCAGTTCCGCGGCATCGGGTTTTGGGATTCCGCGTACACGACGTTCCTCACCGACGACAATCCCGAGCGCAACTACCTGCCGAATTCGAAGGTGCGAGGCTTGGCCGGGTTCAAGAACTCGGTCGGCGTGGGCACGCGATTGTTTCTGCGCCAGATCGTGTTGCCGCTGCTCGGCTTGGATTTCGGCTACGGGCTCGAAGCGCGAGATTTACAGATCTACCTGGCGATCGGCCTGACCGATTAAATGGGCTAGAGTCGCGGGCCGTCCATGAAGTGGTCCGTAGCGCTTTGCCTGCTCGCCGCATGCGCACCTCACGTGCGCCGCCACGGGCCCCGCAAGGAGGCGTGGCTGATCGTCAACGCGGATATCCACACGATGGATCCCGCGCATCCGCATGCGAGCGCGGTCGCGTTCTCTCCCGACGGAGAAATCCTCGAGGTCGGCGACGATTCGATCCGCCGGCACTATCACGCGGACAAGGTGTTGAACGGCAATGGCGCGAGCGTCACGCCGGGCCTGGTCGACGCGCACTGCCATCTCTACGAGCTCGGCGCGGATTCGATCGTCGCCGACATGCGCGGTGCGACGGATGCCGCGGATGCCGCACAGAAGCTTGCCGCCGGCACGCCGATCGGTGGCTGGTTTCATGGCGCTGGGTGGGATCAGAACAAGTGGCCGGGCGCGCAATTCCCGACGCGGGCCGCGCTCGACGTGATCGAAGCACCGGCGGTGGCCGAGCGCATCGATGGCCATGCGAGCTGGGCGAACAGCGCGGCGCTAAAGCTCGCGGGCGTGACCGCGGCGACGAAGGATCCCGAAGGCGGATCGATCGTGCGCGATCAGAGTGGCGAGCCGACCGGCGTGTTGATCGATACCGCGCAGGCGCTCGTGCTGTCGAAGCTGCCGCCGGCGACGGGGCAGCAGCGCGTCGACTTCATCCAACGCGCGGCGAAGATCGCGGTCAGCAAGGGCATCACCGCGGTTCACGAGATGGGCATCTCCGACGAGGTCGCGGCCACGTATCGCGAGCTCGCGGTGCGCAGGTTGTTGCCGTTGCGCGTCTACGCGTTCTTGCGCGGCGATCCGGATCATCCCGAGCTGATGATGGGGCGGCATCCGCAGGCGCCGGCCGGGTTGTTCGTGATGCGCGGTGTGAAGTTCTTCGTCGACGGCGCGCTCGGATCGCGCGGTGCACGGCTGAAGAAGGTGTACACGGACGAGCCGAGCAGTTTCGGGTTGTGGGTCACGCCGCCGGCGAAGCTGAATCCCGCGATCGAAGATGCGGTGGCCGGTGGTTGGGATGTCGCGGTGCACGCGATCGGCGATGCCGGCGTGTCGGCGGTGATCGACGCGTTCGCGGCGGCTCGCAAGGCACGGCCGGATGCCGCGGCGAAGGTCAACCTCCGGATCGAGCACACGCAGATCATCGCGCCCGAAGACGTGCCGCGAATGAAGGCGGTCGGTGCGATCGCGTCGATGCAGCCGACGCACGCGACGAGCGACATGGCGTGGGCCGAACAGCGGATCGGGCCGGAGCGGATCAAGGGCGCGTATGCGTGGCGGACGATCCTCGATGCGAAGATTCCGCTGATCGGTGGCTCGGATTTTCCGGTCGAAGAAGTCGGGCCGCTCCTCGGAATCTACGCGGCGGTCACGCGCCAGGACGCGCAGGGAAATCCGCCCGGAGGTTGGTATCCTGCGCAGCGGATGACGCTCGACGAAGCGATTGCCGCCTTCACGCGGGATGCGGCGGCGGCCGAGCACGTCACCGATCGCGGCGTGATCGCACCGGGCAAGCGAGCGGACTTCACCGTCTACGGCGGAAAGTTGGCCCCCGATGCGAGTTTGCTGACGATTGGGGTCGCGATGACCATCGTCGACGGCCGAGTGGTGTACGAACGGGGAAGCCGATGAGGTTTTGCCCGTTCTGCAGTGCCGAGAACGCCGACGAGCTCGCGGTCTGTCAGGCGTGTGGCCGGCGGCTGCCGCCGTTGCCGCCGCGGCGCGGGCCCACGCGCAATGCGCCACCGACGGGGATCCAATTGCCGAATCGGCCGGCCGGATCGCAGTCGCCGGTGCCACCGCCGCGCGCGCGGCCGGGCTCGACGATTCCGCCGTCGGGCGCGAACGATGTTTCGACGACCACGCAGGCGGGCTTGCCGGCGTCGGGCGCACAGCAGGTGCCGACCGGATCGCAGCCGGGTCTGCCGGCGTCGGGTGCACAGCAGGCCCCGACCGGATCGCAGGCAGGTCAGCCGCCGTCGGGTGCGCAGCAGCCGCCGACCGGATCGCCGTCGGCTCGCGCGAACGATGCGTCGTCGGCGCGCGTGCCGTCCTCCGCCGCGCAAGTTCCGACGGGAACGCAACCGGGGCTCGCGCCCGCGCCGAAGTTCGGCCAAGCGTTGCCGTCGACGGCGCCGGCGCCGATGGTGCCGATGGCGCAGGTCGATACGCTCAGCGATGACTCGCCGGCGACGACGGTCCAGCGCGATTGGAACGAGTCGGAAGGTGCGGAATCGACGACGGTCCAGCCGCCGCTCGATGTCTCGGATACCGCGCCGAACGATGCTTCGTCGTCGCGCCGTGCATCGAACGACGCGTCGGGCGCGCGCAAAGCGAATCCGAACGACTCGTCGGGGATGCGCCTCGCGCCGCTGATGCCGTCGCCGCCGAACCTCGACGGGCCGACGCACGGCTCGCCCACCTATCAGCCGTCGGGCGTCAGTGGTCCGGTTTCCGGACAACCGTCGCTGCGCGAGCCACCCGCGCGCGACTCGGCGCCTGCCCTGCCGCCACCGCCGGTGACTCCACCGCCGACAAACGACGATTCGGCGCGGCGCCAGCTCGCGAACGCGTTGAATCCGAGCCCGGCCGCGCAACGTCGCGAGGCGCCCGCCGAGGAGCGCATCATCGCGGATCGGCGTGGCCGCAACGATTCGAAGCAGCCGCTGTCGCCGACGTCGCTGACGCGGCCGCACTCGGGCTCGCAGCCGCCGCCGATCAACGATGCGTCGCAAGCGCGTGTGAATCCGTCGACGAATCCAAACGCTTCGCAAACGCGCCAGCCGTTCGGCGCGGGCGTGAATCCGTCGACGAATCCGAACGCGTCGCAGATGCGCCCGCACTCGGGCTCGCAGCCGCCGCCGATCGCCGATCGATCGCAGATCCAGACCTCGCCGGGCCAAGGTGCGTTGTCGCCGAACGACGCGTCGCAGGCGCGCCAGCCATTCGGCGCCGGTGTGAATCCGACGACGAATCCGGGCGCATCGCAGAACGATCAGACCGCGGCACTCGGCGTCGCCAACCGGCCATCGCGCTCGACGCAACAGCCGTTCGGCGCCGGCGTGAACCCGACGACGAATCCCGGCGCGCAACAACCGTTCGGCGCCGGCGTGAACCCGACGACGAATTCCGGCATCGCGCCGAACGCGGATCCGGACGCGACCCATCTGGCGCGCCCGCGCCCCGCGAGCTCCGCGCCGGGCTTCGGCCAACCCGCGGCGCCTGCGTTCGGCCAACCCGCCACGCCGCCGAACCCGAACTCGACCTCGATCGGTCGCCCGCATCCGCCGTCGCAGCCGCCGCCGTTCCCGGGCTCCGGCCCGAATCGCGCGCCGACGAGCCCGCCGCCGATCCCGAAATCGGCACCGCAGGCGTCGCCGTTCGCGAGCGATACGTTCGTCACCGATAACGACTACAGCGGCCAGATCGACGCGCTCCGCGACGAGCACGATCCACCACCGACGCGGATCCACGCCGGTGCGCTCGTCGACCGCCCGTTCTCGCCGCCGGAAGTCCTACCGATTCCGCTGATCCCGGAACCGTCGCTCTACAAGTCCGCACGCTACGCGTACATGTTCGCGCGTGCGCGCTGGCAACGCCGCGGCGCGATCAAGCAGCTCCAGATCGAGATCCGCCAGGACACCGACGCCCTCGATCAAGTGCTGGGCGCGCTCGGTCACGCCGCGCGCACCGCTCGCGTCGAGGGCCGCGTGTTCACCGCCGAGAACTCCGCGATCAGCGAGGCGCAGGAGCGGATCAACACGCTCCACAAAGAAGAAGCGGACGTCGAAGGCCGCAAGACCGAAGAAAACTCGAAGTACGGCGATATCGAGCGCGAGCGCAACACGAAGCTGTCGGATGCCGAGCGCATGGTCGGCGAAGCGCAGTCCGAGCTGTCGAACCTCGAGGCGCAGCGGCGGTCGTTGCGCGACAAGCGCAAAGAGATCGAGCGCCGCCTGAAGACCTACCTCGGCGAAGCCGACAAGGCGGATCGGCTCGCCGGCTCGGCCCCGCTCGGCGATCAGCGCCAGGAGCAGCGCCGGATCGCCGAAGGCCATCGCAAGGAAGCGGCCGCGCTGGATCCGGATCGCAAGGAGATCGATCAGCGCCTCGGCGCGATCGAGCGGCCGATCAACGAGGTCGCCGCACGTCTCGACGCGGGCAAGGCCGAGCTCGATGCCGCGAAGCGCTCGCTCAACGACGCACGCGAAGGCCACACGCACCGCCTCGCCGAGCTCGATGCCGAGCAGAAGCGCAAGGCGCGCGAAATTTCGCTCGCGGAATCCGAGATCGAGCGCCGGTTGGTCACGCTCGGCACGCTCGTCAATCTCAACCGGATCGAGGACCCGACCTTCACCGAGCTCTACACGCGGATCGATCGCCTGCGCGGCGCGATCACCGCGCGCACGACCGAAATCGAAAAGCTCACCGCGGAGCGCGAGGCGTACGATCGCCACACCCTCGTCCGCGGCGTCGCGACGATCGGTGGCGCGATCCTCGTCCTCATCGCCCTCATCGTCATCGTCGCGGCGCTTCTGTAGTACCCTAAGGCTTCGGGTGCCCAAGGTCCTCGTCTCGAACAACAGCGAGCTGCTGCGCCACTTCACGGCCCCGCCGTTTCAGAGGCTCGGACTCGAGATCCTCGTCGCGAAGTCGCCCGACGAAGTGCGGTCGATCTTCGTCAAAGACGAACCCTCGCTCGTGATCCTGGACGTGGAAAACACGCCGCTCGATGTCGTCCGCGAGATCAAGCACCAGAACAAAGCGACGCGCGTGATCCTGGTCGCCGGCAGACGGCTATCCGGCGATCAGATGCGCGAAATCTCTGCCTGCGGTTGCGACGAGCTGTTGATCGCACCGATGACCGCGGACGAATTGCACGACGTCGTCGCGATCCAGCTCGGCGAGACCCGACCGGGTACCGAAGGTTTCAAGATCTCGATCGCGCTCGGCGCGAATCACATCGACGCCACGGTCTCGAACCTGTCGCTCGATGGCGTGCGGCTCGTCGTCGCGCAGCCGGTCGCCGAAGGCCAGCTCGTCGACGTGACGATCAGCCCGGAAGGCGAAGCGCCGGTCACGATCAAGGGCACCGCGGTGTGGGCGCAGCCCCGCGATGGCAAGACCGTCGTCGGCATCGGCTTCACCACGCTCGACGATCGCGCGCGCACCGTGCTCGCGAAGCTCACGCAGTGGCAGGTCGTGAAGGACGGCGAACGCACGCGCGTGGTGTTGCGCGGCGACTTCACCGAAGCCACGCGGTTCGACGAATTGCTGCCGGCGATGGTCGGCCGTGTCGTGTTCGACACCGCCCAGGTCACGTACATGAACTCGCTCGGCGTGCGCGCGTGGTGCGAGTTCCTGCGCCAGGCCCGGATCCAGGGCTACGAGTTCCACGCGTGCTCGGTCCCGTTCATCCTCCAGGCGTCGATGGTGCGGGATGTCGTCGGCCGCGGCACGGTGACCTCGTTCTTCGCGCCGTTCCACTGCATCAGCTGCGATCACCAGGAAGAGCGCCTGCTCCAATCGGCGGCGATCCTGGCCAGTGGCCTAGAGCCGCCGGTCTTCAAGTGCCCCAGCTGCGGTGGCGCGCTGGAGTTTGACGATTTGCCCGAGCGCTACTTCGCGTTCCTACAAGACGACGCGGACTAGCTGAACTCGATGTAGACTCGTTCGATGCGCAGGCTCTTCCTGCGGTCGTTTGCCATCGCGTTTGTCGCGTTCGCGTTGTTCTTCGGGGCGGAGTTCTTCCTCGAATGGCGGCGCGCAGGTTCGCCCGGACTCTCGGAGCAGAGCTGGGCCGCCGTCGGCAGTACGAACAAGCTCGTCGACGTGCTGTCGCCGATGGCGCGCGCCTACAACAACGTCCTCGCGATGTTGATGGGCCTGATCGGCCTCGCGATCCCGCTCACGGCGACGATGCACACGCCGAAGCTGATCGAGATCTTCTTGCGCGATCGGATCAACCGGATCGTGCTGTCGTTCATGGCGTTCGGCGCCGCACACGCGCTGTTCGTCGACTACATCATCGGGCCGAAGTTCGCGCCGACGTACGCCGTCGCGCTGAGCGTGTTCCTCGCGATCGTCGGCTGGGCGCTGCTCCTGCCGTACTTCTTCTACGTCGTGCGGTTCGTCGATCCGTCGCGCCTGATCATCCGGCTCCGCGACGAAGCGCAGTCTCTCGTCGAGCGCGTGCACGAGCGCAAGGCCGATCCGATCAAGAGCCAGCCGGATGTCTCGCGCCACATCCACCAGATCGGCACGATCATCATCAAGTCGCTCGATCGCAACGATCGCGATGTCGCCGCCGAGGGCGTGTGGGCGATCAAGCAACTGCTCGATCACTACGATCGCCACAAGAAGGGCATGCCGAAAGAGTGGTTCGTCGTCGATCGCGCGGACTTCGTCGGCCTATCGGACGAAGCGCTGACGATGCTGTCGGAGAACCGCACCTGGTACGAGATGCGGTGCATGCAGCAGATCGAGCACGGCTTCTTGCGCGCGCTCCACAACGCGAACGACTCGGTCTCGACGTTCTCCGACGTGACGCGCGTGATCGCCACCCGTGCGATCGCGAATCACGACGAGCAAGAGCTCCAACTATGCGTGCGGTTCTTCAACACGTACCTCCACGAAGCGATCAAGGCGCGCAACCTTCGCGCGGTCTACGACGTGTTCCACCAGTACCGTCGACTCGGGCGCGAGCTCGTCGAACGGCCAGAGCTGTTGCGCGAGATCGCGGCGCGGTTCTCGTACTACGCGGTGATGGCGCGAACCTACGGCATGGTGTTCGCGCCCCAGCTCGTGGTGTTCGATCTCGGGTTCGTCACCCGGCGCGCATACGAACGTGCCTCGCCGGCAGCCGCGGACCTGTTGCGCACCGTGCTCGCGATGCCGCATCGCACCGGCAACGACGTCCACACGATGGCCGTGAAGGCGAAGTTGATCCTCGGCGGGTTCTTCCTCGGCAACAAGAAGTCCGACGAAGCGGAGCTCGTGAAGAAGAACCTCGCCGACGTATCGGCATCGCAGGTCGAACGCGCGCGCGCCGAGCTGCTCGCTGCGGATCACTCGTTCTTCGAAGTCACCGATCGTCAGGTCAACCTCGAGTACGTGCCGGACGATCGCCGCGCGCCGCTCGAGGAGTTTTGCACCTACTTGACGGGCTCGGGTGCCGTGATCGGCGCGTGATTCGGATTGGACTTGAGCTCGCCGGTTTCCGACGCCCACATGAAGTACGCGAGCACGAGTAGGCCGATCACCGCGACGACAAAGATGGCCGAGAACGGCACGCGATCACCGAACGTGCGCCGCGCGAAGAACCGACCGGCCGAGCGCTTGTGGATCGTCGACGTGACGTCTTGCGCGGTGAACCCGGCGCGCGCCTTCTGCATGCCCGAGAGCGCGTTGCGGGTTTCGACGAGCTCGTCGTGCACGCGCTTGTACTCGGGATCCGTCTCGATCTTCTTCGCGACGACGTCCTTCTGAGCGGCGGGCAACGCGCCGTCGAGGTAGTCCGAAATTTCGACGATGAGGTCGTCTTCGTTCATGCGTCCTCTCCAACGTGGCGTTGCAGCTTCTTGCGTAGCACCAAGCGTGCGCGATGGAGCCGCGACTTCACGGTGCCGTCGGGCAGATCGGTGATCTTGCAAATCTCTTCGATCGAAAGATCCTCGACATCGCGCAGGATCACGACGATGCGCTGCTCGTCATCGAGCTCGGCGATCGCTTCCTGCAGGAGCTTCTCCATCTGCGTGGATTCGAGCGCGCGATCGGGCGACTTCGGTTGCGGGCCGCCGATCGCACCGTTCGGTCCGTTCGAGGTCTCGTCGAGCTCGTCGCGATCGCGATCGTGGCGGCGCGAGAGGTACTTGATCCGGTTCTTCGCGTGATTGACGGCGACCCGGTACAGCCAGGTCGAGAACTTCGACTCTTCGCGGAACGTGTCGATCGTCTTGAACACCGAGATGAAGACTTCTTGGGCGACGTCTTCGGCCTCGGCACGCGAGCCGAGCAGCCGGTACGTGATGTTGAACACCTTGTCCCGGTGCTCGTCGATGAGCTCGCGAAACGCACGCTCGTCCCGGTCCCGCAGGCGCCGAAGTAACGAGCGTTCAATCTCCGACATGAAGCTCCGGGAGCATACTCAACCCCTGGATCAGACACCTGATCCAGCCTCCGGGTTTCCGCCCCAACCGATCGGAATTGCTTTCCTGTTGGCTTTTGGAGGGGGAGCGGGTTAATTTCACAGTCGCCACTCCGTCGGTTTGCGTGCTCCGTTTGCGTTCGTGCTACGGCCATTGTTTCCGGTGCTCAGTGGGCAAGAGCTAGACAACCCGCTTTCGAGCACTGCTGGCCCCTCGTGGGGCGGGTCGAGACATGTCACTGGGCCGAGTTCGAGCAAGCGATGAACACTCGTCTGTATGTTGGTAACCTCTCGTTCAACACGACCGCTGACGGCGTCCGCACGGCCTTCCAGGCTTTCGGCACGGTAAGCGACGTCCACCTCGTCTCCGATCGCGAAACCGGCCGCTCGCGTGGCTTCGCGTTCGTGACCATGGGCACGACCGATGAAGCTGCGAAGGCCATTGAAGGCATGGACGGCAAGACCCTCGACGGTCGCCCGCTCCGCGTGAACGAAGCCGAGCAGCGCCAACCGCGCGGCGGTGGCGGCGGTGGTGGCGGTGGCTTCCGCTCGGGTGGCGGCGGCGGTGGTGGTTACGGCGGTGGCGGCGGTGGTGGCCGTGGCCGTGGTGGCGGCGGTGACTACGGCGGCGGTGGCGGCGGTGGTGACTGGGGCGGCGGTGGTGGCGGTGGCGACTACGGCGATGGTGGCGGCGGCCGTGGTCGCGGCGGCCGTGGTCGTGGTGGCGGCGGCGGCGATCGCTGGTAATCAGCGCTCGCTAGTCCGAGAAGGAATTCTGTCCGGCCTGAATTCTCGGGCCGTAGAAGCGTAGAGACGCGACGAACAACGTCTCGTCTCCGCCGTCGACGGCGCGCCTCAACGCGGCGTCGATTCCGTATTTCATGCCGGAGACTCCCAATCCGCCGCTGACGTACGTGACGCCGAGCCCACTGTCGTGGAGGACGCCGGCGCGGATCGGAAAGCCGGTCTGGCCGTCGCCACTCGTCAGGAACAGCTCGGCGCCACCGCCGTAACGCGCGGAGTGGTCGCCGTCGATCAACTTCCAGCGCGCGTCGAAGCTGACCGCGAGGATCGACGCCGGGCGCGCGAGGACACCACCACCGGCGGCGCGCGGGAAGTCGGGCGAGTCGGGGTTGAACGCGTTGTAGAACGCGCCACCGACGGAGATCATGTTCGAGAACTTGTAGTTCACGCCGAAGTCCGTCGTGAAGCCGCTCGAGTCCGCCTCGCCCATCACGTTCGAGTGGCTCGAGTAGTAGCGAGTGGTGGTGCCGATCGAAAACCCGGCCGCGATCGGATACGCGAGGGCGAGGCCGCCGATCTGCGTCGCGCGATGGTTCGACACGCCCATCTCGAGCTCGGGATTGCTGCCCGCGTAGTCGTAGAAGAAGCAGCCCGGCAAGACGTTCGTCGAATCGCAGGCGCTGATGTTGAGCAGCGACGCGGAGTCGGTCTGGCGATAGCCATAGCCGCCTTCGAACACGAGCTCTTGGTTGAGCGGCAAGCCGGCGGGGTTGAGCCCGATCGCCGTCGAGCCGGTCGCGCCACCGCGCATCGCTTCGCCGACGGCAATCTCGCGTGGCCCGAGGCTATCGACGAGGGCATCACCGTCGGCGGCCGCACTGCCGAGCAGCGTCGTGACGAGGAAGAAGGTCGCGAGGCGCATGGCGAAAGTCTTGGCTTGGTTCGTCGGCCGGGGCAAGAAAACGTGCGATCCGTGCCATTTAGGCACTGCTTTAAATTTCTTCACAAACCGGTTGCGGTGAATTGGCCCGCGGCCCGATCGTCTTAGACCTGTTCGTCTTGAAAGGGTTTATGCGTCTACGACTGCTCGCGGGAATTCTGTTTGCTGGCTGCACGATCCAGAGCGCGCCGCCTCCGCAATATCAGCAACAACCTGGGTATCAGCAGCAGCCGCAACCGGCTCCGCAATACACCGAGCAGCAGCCGGCGCCGCAGCCGCAGCCGCAGCCGACCTACCAACAGCCGGCGCCGCAGCCGCAATATCAGCCGCCGCCGCAGCCGCAATATCAACCGGCGCCGCCGCAGCCGCAGCCCGCGCCACAACCGCAGTACACGGACTCGGACGATCAGTTCGATCCGACCGCCGCATATGACGAGCCGACGTACGACACCGTCAACGTGTCGCTCGGTGGTGATGCGGTCCCGAACGTCGACGTGTTCTACGATCAGCTCGATCCGTACGGCACCTGGTACGACGACCCGACGTACGGCTACGTGTTCGCGCCGAACGTGAACAACTACGTGCCGTATTCGAACGGCCACTGGAAGTACACGGACACCGGCCTGCTGTGGGTCTCGAACGATCCGTTCGGTTGGGCCACGGATCACTACGGTCGGTGGATCTGGAACAACCGCTGGGTGTGGGTTCCGGACACGACGTGGGGTCCCGCGTGGGTGAACTGGCGGCAGACCAACGGCGTCGTCGGTTGGGCGCCGTCGGGTTACTCGAACGATGCGTACGTGCCGGAAGAACAGTGGCGCTGGGTTTCGGCGCCGGACATGTTCACGGTCGATATCAATCGCCGTTACGTGCGCGATCATCGCTACTGGACGACGAGCGAGCCGATCGTTCGTTATCACCGCCACGGTAACGACGTGTGGGTCGCCGGTCCGTCGGAGGATTGGTTCAAGCGCAACCGCGTCGCGTACGTGCGCGAGCGCGCGGAAGCCGCGGAGCTCGGTCGGCTCGATGCGCAGCGCCGTGCGGATGCGGAACGCCGCGCGCGTGAACGCCAGCACGAGTGGGACGAGCGCCGTCGTCGCGAGCAGCAAGTGCGCTCGGATCTCGATGCGCGCGAACGCCGCCAGCGTGACGAGAGCAAGCGCCTCGCCGACGAGCAGAAGCGGCTCGCGGAGCAAGCGCGCCACCAGCAGGAAGATCGCAAGCGCTTGGACGATCAGCGTCGCAAGATGGACGAGGATCAGCGCCGGGCGAACAACGATGCGGAACGCCGCCGGTTAGAGGATCAGAAGCGCAAGCTCGACGAACAGCAGAAGAAGCTGGACGACCAGCGCAAGCGCGAGGCGGACGAGCAACGCAAGCGGCTCGACGAGGACAACCGTCGTCGCGCGGAAGAGCAGCGCAAGCAGCAGGCGGAGCTCGATCGCAAGAAGGCGGAAGATCAGCGCCGGTTCGACGACCAGCGTCGCAAGAAGGAAGAAGACGATCGCCGCAACAAGGCGGAGATCGACAAGCGCCGCCAGGAAGATCAGCGCCGGCTCGAAGAGCAGAATCGCAAGGCGCAGGACGATCAACGCCGGTTGCAGGAGCAACAGCAGAAGCAACAGGCGGAGCAAGCGCGCAAGCAGCAGGAAGAGCAGCAGCGCAAGCAAGCGGAGGATCAACGCCGCCAGCAGGACGAGCAGCGTCGGCAGCAGGCCGAGCAGCAGAAGCTCGACCAGCAGCACAAGCAAGAAGACGCGCGACGCCAGCAGGAAGATCAGCGGCGGCAGCAGGAAGAGCAGCGCAAGCAGGCGGAGGATCAGCGCCGCCAGCAGCAGCAGCTAGATCAGCAGAAGCGCCAGCAGGACGAGCAGAACCGCCGGCAGCAGGAAGAGCAGCAACGCCAGCAGGCGAAGCAGCAGCAGGATCAGCAGCGCCAGCAGCAACAGCAAGCGGAGCAACAGCGCCGTCAGCAAGAAGAGCAGCAACGCCAACAGGCGAAGCAGCAGCAAGATCAGCAGCGGCAGCAGCAAGAGCAGCAGCGCAAGCAGCAGGAAGAGCAGCAGCGCCAGCAAGCGAAGCAGCAGCAAGATCAGCAGCGGCAGCAGCAAGAGCAGCAGAAGAAGCAGCAGGAAGATGCGCAGCGCGCTCAACAGGAGCAGCAACGCAAGCAGCAGGAAGAACAGAAGAAGCAGCAACAGCAGCAGCCGCAACAGCAGCCGCAGGGCAACGGGCAAGGCTCGGGCTCGGCGAGCGATCACAAGCACCACGACCACCACTAGTGGTTTCGCGTCACGCTCGGTCCGTCAGGGTGGGACGGACCGAGCGGGATCGCGCAGTTGCATGGCGAGCGTTTAAGCACAGATGACGACTCGCGAACGCCTTGCGATAGTTCGAGCGTAGTGGCTGAGCAGACCCTCACGGAGCTCGAGGCGGCGGAGCGCGCCCTCGCCCTCTCGCGCGCACGCCTCGATTACTCGACGCGGGTCGCGAACGTCGGGTTCTGGTACTGCGACTTGCCGTTCGATGTCCTCCAGTGGGACGAGCGCGTGAAGTCGCACTTCTGGCTGCCACCAGACGCCGTCGTCACGATCGGGTTGTTCTACGAGATCATCCATCCCGACGATCGCGAGATGACGCGCGCCGCGATCGATGGCGCGATCGGAGACCACCGGCAGTACGACGTGGTCTACCGCACCGTCGATCCGGTGAGCGGCGCGATCAAATCGATCCGCGCACTCGGCGGCGCCGACTATGCCGACGACGGCACGCCGATCCGGTTCGACGGCGTCACCGTCGATGTCACCGAGCAGAAGCGCGTCGAACAACGGCTGCGCGATCAGGACCGCGCGAAGGACGAGTTCCTCGCCACGCTCGCCCACGAGCTGCGCAATCCACTCGCACCGATTCGCTCCGGCTTGGATCTGCTCGAGCTCGACCGCTCGTCGGTCCACGCCGATCGCGCGATCGCCACGATGAAGCGCCAGCTCGGCCACATGGTGCGCATGGTCGACGACCTGCTCGATATCTCGCGCGTCACGCTCGGCAAGATCACGCTCGAACACGCACGTGTCGATCTGAAGGACGCGATCGCGAGCGCGCTCGAGACCACGCGGTCCCTCGTCGATCGGGCCCAGGTCACCGTCCATACTGAGCTGCCCGATCGCCCGCTCCTCGTCGACGGCGATGCCACGCGCCTCGCCCAGGTGTTCGCGAACCTCGTCAACAACGCGACGAAGTACACGCCGAGCGGCGGTACGATCACGTTATCCGCGACCGTCGCCGACGAACGTGTCGTCATCCGCGTGAGCGATACCGGCAAGGGCATCCCGCACGACATGCTCGAATCGATCTTCGACATGTTCACCCAGCTCGGCAAGTCGATCGATCGCCAACACGATGGCCTCGGTATCGGCCTCACTCTGGTTCGCAAGATCGTCGAGCTCCACGGCGGCACCGTCGTCGCGGAGCCGGTCGCACACGGTGCGACGATCGCGGTCACCCTGCCGCTCGCGATCGCATCGGTCGCGAGCTTCTCGCCGCCGAAGGTTATCGAACGCACCGGGCTCGATGTCCTGGTCGTCGACGACAACCAAGATGCCGGCGAGATGCTCGGCCTGCTCCTCGAACAACGCGGCAATCGCGTGCGCATCGCCGACGACGGCCCGACCGCGATCGACGAAGCGAAGAAGCAGGCGCCCGACGTGGTGATCCTCGATATCGGCCTGCCCACGATGTCCGGCTACGAGGTCGCGCGCGCGATGCGTGCCGCCGGCATTCGCTCCACGCTGATCGCCCTCACCGGCTGGGGCGCCGATCGCGATCGCGCCGAAGCTCGCTCCGCCGGCTTCGATCACCACCTGGTGAAACCCGTGGACTTCGCGAAGCTCACGGCGATCCTATCCGTCGTGAAGCCATGACCCCGAAAGCGGCCCTCACCAAAGCGCGCAAGGCCTGCCTCGCGATCGCCGGCGTCGAAGAGAAGCTGTCGCATGGCTCGCCTGCGTGGTTCACGAAGAAGAAGCAGTTCGCTCACTTCTGGGACAACCATCACGGCGACGGCGAGCTCTGCCTGTGGCTGTATTCGGATCTCGAGATCCAACGCGCGCTCGTCGACGGCGATCCGGACGGCTACTTCGTTCCGCCATACGTCGGATCGAAAGGCTGGATCGGCGTGCGCCTGAATCGCGAGCTCCCGTGGGAGCAGATCAACGCGTTGATCGAATCCGCCGAAGCCGCGCGCCGCGCGAAGAAGTGATCAGCCGGCGTGGCTGAATGCGGGCTGACAACATTCGGCCTCGCACAACGCTCCGGCCACCGCACGCATCCGGACCTCGAGCTCTGGCATGTCCGGATCGACGACGAGAAACGCGAGATGCCCGTGGCCGTGGGCGGTCGTCAAGCACGCGGCGGCGCCGAGCGAATCCGGCGATGTCGCGAGCACGAGCATTTCTCCGCGTACGAGCAACGCCGCGAGCTCGACCTCCGAGATCCGCGGAATATGGTCCGCGTGGCACGCACGTCCGACGAGCTCCGCGATCAGGTGGATATCTGCGCTCGTCGCACGGCGAATGGAATTTGGCTGCACGTGATCGACTCTTGCGACCACCGCGCCAACTGACGATCCGCGAGGTTACGCGCGATCACGCATGCAACCTGCCCGAACCCCACACCTGCGAATTGCAGTTAGCCCGAAAGCCGCGCGATCAACGTGGCCGCGAGGTCGGCAGGCGCATCGGGATCCGGCAGATTGCCGTAGATCGCGGCGATATCACGCATCGGTACGTCGTCGTTACCGAGGCCCGTGCCGTAACGACCATACGGTTCGGGCTTCCTCAACGACACCTCGCCACCGACGGGACCGACCGTGCGAATGAACCCCTTCGCGAGCGCGGTGCCGACGCGCGCGGGACACCGGCACGGGTTCATCGGATTGACGTGCTCGCAGCGCGGCGCGAGGTAGTCACCGATCTTCTTGCGCGCGCGCGACAGCCGGACTTTGTACGCCGACTCGGTAATGCCGAGTGCCTTCGCCGCCTGCGCATCGTCCAACTTGATCACGTGACACGTGACGAACGCCGCGCGCTCGCCCGGCGGCAGGCAGTTGACGACCGAGGTCATGCAACCCTGCTTCAGCTCCCACAACAGGAAATCCCGTTGTGGATCCGAGAGCGATCGCACGACATCCGTCCGCGTGGCCTCGTTACGGAGCGTGTCGTCGAGGATGTCGAAGTTGACCTCGGGCTGCCGCGGCAGCCGCTCCTCGAGGATCTGGTTCGCGACCCCGAGCAACCACACCGTGGCCTCTCCCTCGTTCGCCGGCATCTCCGCAATCCGTGCGGCAGCGCTCGCGAAGATGTCCGCGATGTACCGTTCCGCACGGTCGCGGTCGAGCGTGAGACGAAACACGAAGTTGTAGACCCTGCGCCAATGCGGCTCGACGAGAGCCGTTGCACGCGAGCGGTCTAAGGTGGCCATAGCGTCTGCAGGTTAGCACGCCGTGATACGGTCCAGTCCGTGGGCCGCGCCCTGGGTTCTTTACTGTGTGTAGGCATGCTGGTCCTCGCTGTGGCCGGCATCAGCAACTGCTACTCGCCCCCGAATCCGGCGTGCGGGTTCTTGTGCAACGCGAGCAATAGCTTCGCCTGTCCCGAGGGCTTCACCTGCTCGCACGAGAGCGGCGTGTGCGTCTCGAACAGCGCACCGATGACGAAGTGTTACGCCGACGCGTCGCCGACATCGGAAGGCCCGGATGCCGATCGCAGGGCGCCGATGATCACCGGCACGTCGCCGACGAATGGTGCGACCGACGTCGACATCAACACCTCGATCACGATCAGCGCGAACCAACCGCTCGCGAACATCACGAGCCAGACCGTCCAGATCACCGACGGTCAAACCCAGATCCCGTACTCGACGTCCGCCACCGGCAACGACCTCACGCTTCACCCCGCCACGCCGCTCACGGGTGGTCACGTGATCGTGGTGACGTTGAACGGCGTGATCGGCGATACCACGCAGTCGCCGCTCGAGATGTACACGTTCTCGTTCACCACCATCGATACCGAGCCACCGCAGGTGTTCTCGTCGACGCCCGCGAGCGGCGATACCAACATCGCGATCACCTCGACGATCGCCGTCACGTTCACCGAACCGGTCTCGAACGTCGACGCCACGAGCTTTACGGTCAGTGGCGCGACCACCGCATCGATCACCGCGAATGCAGACGGTACCGTCTGGACGTTCACGCCGGTCGCGCTCACGCCGGCCACGACCTACACGGTCACGCTGTCGTCGGCGATCACGGATCGCGCGACCACGCCGAATCACTTGACCGCGACGACGTTCTCTTTCACGACGATGTGATCGAGCTCGCGGCTCACGGCGAGCACGAGATCCGCCTTCTCGCGATACGGCATGAACGCGCTCTTGAAGCCGCTGATGATGATCTCTTTGATCGTGTCGAACGACCAGCCGAACTTCTGGTGACAAAGGAACAGCTCCTTCGTGACCGTGGTGTCCGACATCAGCCGGTTGTCCGTGTTGATCGTGATGCGCAGGCCGTAGTCGACGTAGAAATCGACCGGATGCGCCTCCCACGACGTGGCCGCGCGCGTCTGCACGTTCGACGACGGACAGACCTCGAGCGGAATCCGATGGTCGTTGACGAAGTTCAGGAGATCGCCGCTCTCGACGAGCCGCGTGCCGTGCCCGATGCGATGCGCACCGCACTTGTGGATCGCCTGGTGCACCGAATCCGGCCCGAACGACTCGCCCGCGTGCGCCGTGCAATTGATGTTGTTGTCGATCACGAGCTGGAACGCTGCACGATGGACCTTCGCGGGAAAGTTGATCTCGGATCCCGCGAGATCGAACCCGACGACGCCACGATTCTTGAACGCGACGCACAGCTCGGCGATCCGCAACGACTGATCCGCCGGCTGACTCCGAATCGCGCACAGGATCACGCCGTAGCGAATCCCGAGCTCGCGCTTCGCCATCCGCAGACCACGCAGCACCGCCTCGACGACACGCGCCGGCGACAAGCCCTCGCGAACGTGCAGCAGCGGCGAATAACGGACCTCGATGTACCGGACGTTCTCGGCATGCGCATCGGCCGCGAGCTCGTAGGCGCAACGCTCGAGCGCATCCTCGCGTTGCATGACCGAGAGCGTGATGTCGAACGCGCGCAGATAGTCGTCGAGCGATTCGACGTGCTCGCCGGCGTAGAGCATGCCGAACAGCTCGCCGCGATCGAACGTGGGCAGCTTCACCTTTTGCTGCTTCGCGAGATCGAGCACCGTGTCGAGCCGTAGCGAGCCATCCAAGTGACAGTGCAGGTCCGTCTTCGGCAGGCTGCGGATCAGCTCCGGCGTGATCTCCATCGCGTAATTCTACTGGAGATCATCCTGCACGGCATCGGACGTACCGACGCCGTCGAGCTTGATCAGCGCCAGGCCGAAGCCCCCGGCGACGATGTCCCGGATCGTTTTGATCTTGAGGTCGTCGTCGAGGATCCACCGCGTGCGCTTGTTCTTGTAGCTCGGCAGGTCGAGCACGCTGTTCGGGGGCGCATGGTTCAAGAGCTCCACGCGCGCCGCGAACGCCGGGCCGAGCTGGCTGTACCCCGAGATGCACTTCCAGCCGACAAACGCGATCACGCCCGCAGCCCCGATCGCGACGACGATCGCGCCCCACTTCTCGCGGACGTGACGCACCACGAACGCACCGATCGCCGTGCACAAGAGCGAGACCGAGCCGAGATACAAGCGCGCGCCGATCTTCGGCGACAGGAGTAGCGTGGCCGCGATCAGCACGGACGTCGCGAAGATCGCGAGTTCGGTCCGCGTGATCCATTTCTCGTCCCGCTTGCGAGCCGCGACCGCGACGGCGATCCACGGAATCGCCGGCACAGCCCAGCCGAACATCACGAACAGGATGCCGGCGTCCTTCGCGATGCCGCGCGAAATGATCCGCCCGAACATCGAGTCCTGCGACGCGAGCGCGTTGTACCGGATCGATTGACCCGGCGCTTTGAACAGCGCGATCCCACCCGCGATCATCGCGACAATGCCGACGATCATCCAGATCGCGATCTTCCGATCACGCCGCCAGCACATGAACGTTGCGGTGGCGGCCGCCGCCACGATCGCGGGCCCGGTGTGCTCGTTGCACAAGCCCGACGCGAAGCCACCGACGAGCATGATCGGGATCCACCACACGCCCCACTTCGTCGGCGTTTCGTACGCGAACCGATACGGCAGCAGGAACAGCACGTTGATCACGAACCCGAACAAGTAGTTCCCGGTGTACGGCCGATAGAACAGCATCAGCCCGAACTCCGGCGCGCAGATCGCGGTGAGCGCGAAGATCGTCGCGAACAACAGCGCGTCGTCGGTGCGGCGGAACGACGGCCAGCGCCCGAGCGCGAGTGCGGTCAGCCCGTAGAACAACAACAGCTCCGCGAGCGGCGTGAAGATCGCGTGCCACGGTCCGGGCGTGAACGTCAGTAGGGTCAGCACCTGACCGAGCCGCGGGTTGTTATGCGTGTACGTGCCCTTCGCGAACTCGTACAGCGTGTGCCACGAGAGCCCGTAGTTCTTCTGGTAGAGGTAGTGGCCCCAGCCGTCGCGCTCGACGGGTTCCCAGTGCGTGCACAGGATCAGGACGATCCACAGCGGCACGATTGCGGCGACCCACGCGATCTTGGATTTCATCCGCCTTGCCTCGCGGCCGCGAGCACGAAGCACTCATTCGCGCGACACGCGAGCACCCAGTACGTTCCGGTCTGCCAGGGCGTGTACTTCAACGGCTCGTCGACTTTACCCAACCGCTTCGCTTCGCCACCGACGAGCGCGACATAAATTTCTGCGTCGGGTGCGGCATCCTTGACCTCGATCGTACGAACGGTCCCCTTGCGCGTGATCTTCGCGGTGCCGCCGCCATCGAAGCCGTTCGCCCAGCGGCCGACGAGGATCGTCGGGGCAGGCAGCGGCGGACGCATGCCGACGAACTCGACCGTGACATCGACGCGCTCACTCTTCGGGCGATTCGTCGCGACCATGGTCTGGATCGCCTTGTGGATCGAATCGAGATCGATGCCGCGATACTGATCGAGCTCGAGCCCGCGCTCGCTCGGCACGAGGCGAACATCGCTAACGCCGAGCGGCATCGTGGGGTCGTACGCGCGAAACACCACCGTCGAGAGATCGAAGAACTTCGCGATCAGCTCGCGCTTGTTCGGAGCCTTCGCGTCGTCGCCGAAGAACCACCAGGTATCTTCGATCTGCTCCCACGATTCGATCGTCACGGCCGAGCCGCGCGGCGCCTTCTCGAGTTGCGCCATCCGCGCGTCGGACTGCTTTGCGAGCCGGCCGTACAACGGCACGGTGTGCGCGATCGCGTAGATGGACGCGAGCACGGCCAAGACCACGAACGGCGCGAATTCGCCTTCCTCGACGAGGACCGCATCCGCCATCGCCACGCATGCGGCGACGAGCAACATCATCGGCACGATGAAGAACCGCGGCCCGAGCTTCGGCGACACGAATAGCGTCATCGTGACGCAGAGGCCGCCGACGAGCGCTATCACGATCGCGCGCTCGGCCCACCGACGGCGTTCGCGTTGTTCGGCATAACCGACTTCGCGCACGAGCCCGACCGCCGCGATCACGACCATCACGAGGAGCACCGGCGCCATCGCGAGGATCCACTCGTAGACGATGCCGAGGTTCCCGGTGACGCCGCGATTCGCGAGCCGGCCCCACAGCGTGAGCTTTTGCGCGAGGTCGTTGTAGCGATGGCCCTGTCCCGGCGCGAAGAAGATCAGCGCGAAGCCGGCGATCGCACCGATCGCGCCTGCCCACGCCAACCGTGGCTTCTGATCGCGCTTCCACCACGCGTAGCCGAGCAAGAACGCGCACAGCGTAGGCCCGGTGTGCTCGTTGCACGATCCTGCGATCACGCCGAGCACGCCGTAACCGATCACGGCGAGCGTGGACGCGTTTGCTTTCGGGCGCAGGCGCAGCGGGACCAAGAACCACAGCTGGATCGCCGCCGTGTACAGATAGTTCGCGGCATACGCGCGCACGAACAACGTCTTGCCGATCTGCGGTAGCGCGAACCACATGAAGCCGAGGATCATCGCGTACAGCGCGAGATCGCGATCCTTCGTCGGGCGACGCCCGGTACCGAGCACGAATGCGGCGAGTGCCGTCGCGAGATACGCGAGCGGCGTGACGATCACCGCGAACCACTCGAGCTTGTAGCCGAGATATGCGAACGGCTGCCCGAACCGCGGATTCGAGTGCGTGTACTCCATCTTCCAGTAGTCGATGAAGTGGCCGAACGAAAACGGCTCGGCCTTCGTATCGTCCGCCATGTTCCAGGCGTCGTACGCGAACGGCTCGTGATGGACGACCCACGCGATGTGGACCACGGTCGCGACGACATACGCGACGAACAGGATCCGCAGGAGGCGCGTGGACATCAGCTGCCGGTCTTACGAACTACATTCTCTTTGGCGTCGAAGCCGTACAGCTGGCCCACGACGTAGAGCGGCCTGCCCTTCACCTCTTCGAAGATCCGCGCGATGTACTCGCCTTGGATTCCGTTCGAAATCAGCAAGAGGCCGTTGAAGAACAACATCACGATCAACAGCGACGCGTAACCGTTCACGTCGATGCCCCAGAACAGCTTCTGGATCAGAGTGATCACGAGATAGACGAATGCACCGAACGCCGACAGCGCGCCGATGTACGTCCACAACTTGAGCGGCGCCGTCGAGAACGAGAACAAGCCGTCGAGCGCGAACCGCCACAGCTTGAAGAAGCTCCACGACGTGACGGTTTCGTTCGCACGCTGGCGCGCTTGGAATTCGATCGACGCGACCTTGAAGCCCGGCCACGCGAAGATGCCCTTCATGAACCGGTGGCGCTCCGGCATCTGATTGATGACGTCGAGGATCTTGCGATCGATCAACCGAAAGTCGCCGGCGTTCGGCGGAATCTCGATGCTCGTCATCATCCGCATGACCTTGTAGTAGGTCTGCGAGAGCTTGCGCCGGATGAAGCCTTCTTCATCGCGCTTGCTGCGAACGCCGAGGACCATGTCGTAGCCCTCGCGCCACTTCTTCACGAATTCCGGAATTAGCTCCGGCGGATGCTGGAGGTCGCAATCGATCGGGATGATCGCCTGCCCGGTCGCGTGCGCGAGCCCGGCCGAGAGCGCGATGTCCTTGCCGAAGTTGCGCGCGAGCCCGACCACCTTGATCCGCGAGTCCTGCGATGCCGCGGCCGCGAGCATGGCGAGCGTGGTGTCGCGCGAGCCATCGTTGATGAAGATGATCTCGAACGTCTCGCCGATCGACTCGAGCACCGGCACGATCGCCGCGAGGAACGGATGGATGTTCCGCTCCTCGTTATAGGCGGGTGCAACGATCGAGATAACCGGCGCGGCCATCGGCCTCTTCTAGCACGTATAGGCTCAGAACTTCACGTTCACCAACCGCCGCGTGAGGCCCCGCACGAGCAGTGCCGTGGACACCGCCGCGAGCGCCGTGGCGACCGCCGCTCCGTCGAGGCCGAACCGGGGAATCAGGATCAGGTCGGCGATGCCATTCACCGCGAGGATCGTCACGACCAGCACCGTGTGCCACGCCGGCCGACCGGCCATGAGGAGGATCTGGACGAACGGCAGGTACGGCGACGCGACGATCAGACCCGCCATCAGGATCGCGAACGGGACCGAGCCCGCATGGAGCGCGTCGCCCATCACCGCGGGGAGCAGCACCGGAAACACGACGGCGCCGATCGCACAGGCCGCGGCAAAGCTCGGAACGAACCAGCGCCGGGTCCGGCGTGCGAGGGCTTCGACATCGCGCGGACGCCCTTCGGCGAGATCACGGGCCAGCACCGGGTTCAGGTTCGTCTGCAGTACGACCGCGAGCTGCATCGCACCTTCGTTCAGCGCGCCCGCGATCACGTAGACGCCGACGAGCGCCTTATCGATGCCGGATGCCCCGAGCACCCAGATATCGAGCTTGCTGTTGATCTCGCCGGCGAGCGTGGCCAAGACGCCACGGGTGCCGAATTGCAGATGTTCGCGCGTCCACCGGCGCCAGTCGCGTGCCTTCGCGAGCTCCACCGTCGAGACGAGCTCGATCGCGAGCACCACGATCATCGTGCACTCGACGAGCGACCAGGTGACCGCGACATGCCAGTGCATCAGGTGCGCGATCGCGACCCCGACGCCGATCAGCACGTAGCGCATCGACGTGTAGATCGCGAACGCGCGCATCCGGCGCAGGCCGTTCACCACGTTGAACAGCGTCTTGTTGATCGCGAAGCAGAACAGTCCCGGCGTCGCCACGAGCATGCCGCGCCCGACGCTGTCGCTATCGTGGAGACGCGAAAACGGCCCGCGCAACGCGAGAAACGCGAGCGTGACGATCGCCGCGAGCACGACGTTCGGCACGAGCGCACCGACGACGACCGATGCCACGCGCTCGCGATCCTCCGGCGCTTCGGCGACCGCGCGCAGTACCGAGAATTGCAATCCCCACGCACCGACGACGGCGAGCACGAAGAACGCCGTGGTGACGAGGTTGAACACGGCCAACGTCTCGCCGTTCCACCACGTGTAGATCGCGAAGTTCGTCCCGAGCCCGACGGCCGCGAGCAACGCGACCGGGATCATGTTCCAGGCGACGTCGCGTCTCAGACGCGTATCGGCCATCAGTACAGCTTCGGCGCCGCGTTGATCACTTGCAGCGCTTCCTCGGCGCTAAAGCCGATCAGCTGGAAGTATTCGCGGATCGAATCCCACCGCGGCTTCGAATATTCTTTGCCGCGGCGCAGGGCTTCGTCGCGATCGAGGTGGCCTTCGCGCACCATGTTCGACAACATCGCCTCGTCCTCGGTGAAGCCCGCGATCGTGCCGTATATGTAGTTGTAGAATGCCGCGCTGCCATCACCGATGCGCCACGTGGTCTGCGTATCGGTGGCGAGCTCCCAGTCGTACTCTCGCCGGATCGTCCCGACGATGTTGTCCTCGAGCCACGGCAGGTAGTGATAGAGGTACAGGAAGTCGTCCTTGATCACGAACGTCTGGACGAACGCGTTCATCGTGTCGACGAGCGACTCGTTGATGTACGCCGGGTTCTTCAGATAGTTCTTCGCGAAGTACCACAGCATCGGAAGCTTCGTGCCGAGCGCCATGTCGGTGAGCTTCATGTTGTGGTTGTCCTGCGGCACGCCCATCAGGCCCGTCTTGTACGGCGCGTCCTCGATCATGTTGCCCGTGCAGAAGATCACGAGCTTGATGCCCGTCTCTTTGCGGAGCTGGCGCGCGTGCGAGTAGAACTCCTTGTCGCCGGCCATGAACAACGTGACCATGCCGAGCTCGGGCTTCTTCAGCCACGCTTCGACGTTCTTGCGGATGTAGCGGCGCTTCGACGTGATGTCGGCGCTGCGAATGATGTGCTCGACGCCGAGCTTGCCGCACACGCGCGCGCAATTGCGACGAGCGAGGTCGGTGACCATGCCCCAGTCGTACGTGAACGCGACCGGGTTCATGCCGAGCGTCTTCTTCACGTAGTGGAGGCCGTAGCTCGAATCGCGCCCGCCGGAGAACGCGACGATCACGTCCGGCGATCCGTCTTTACTGCGGAACGGCTCGACGGCATCGAACAGCGCTTGCTCGCCTTTGACCGTGATCGGCTTCCAGTTGCGGCAGTACTGACACACGCCGGCCGCGTCGAAATCGACGAACGGATAGGTCTCCGGCAGGATGCACTTCGTACAGCGGCGCAGGCGATCCGCGCGCGAGCTGCGGTCGACGATCTCGACCTGGTGACCATTCGGCGCGGTGCCGAACGGAGGCTCGTTGCCACCCGCGAGTGCGAACGTGCGGCGCTGCATGTTCGACAACGACAGTGCGAGCGCGTGGCCGGCGCGAACTTGCTCGAGCTGGGCGTCGCCGAGCGCGGCGGAGAACTGCTTGTCCTCGAGGATGCGCTGGAGGATGAACCGCTCGGACGCGAACGCGAGCAACGTGCCGTTCGCCGCCGTCAGTTGGAACAGCGAGCCGGTGTTCGTGGCGAGGAGCATCGCGTCGAGGTTGTCGAACAGCATCGCGATCGATGCGCTTCCCTCGAGCTCGGCGAACGTCTCGCGCGTCGCAGCCACGAGATCGCCGGTCTGATTCAATTTCGTGCGCAACAGCGCCGCGAGCACTTCGCTATCGAGCTCCGACTGCGGCGCGAGCGATGGATACAGCGTGGTCAGCGCGCGATCGTTGACGATGATGCCGTTGTGAAGTGCGACCGAGCCGTGCGTGATCACCGGCTGGTTGTTATCGACGTTCGACTGCGCGCCATTCGTGGCGAGCCGCGAGTGCCCGGTGATCACGATCCGATTGCCGGAGCGCGGTTCGTTCAACAGCGCATGCAGCTTCGGCGACTTCAAGAAGTCCGTGACCGAGCCACCCTGCTTGAGGACCTCGATCTTCTCGCCATCGTGAACGCAGATGCCCACGGCTTCGCGACCGCGGGTTTCGGAATGCCGCAGGAGCGCGAGAGCTAGATCACGCGTCAGCTCGCGATCCGCAGTCGAGCTCACCACACCGAAGATTCCGCACATTGCGCGAGGCGCACCATACACGGCCCGAGCCGGCTTGTGCATATAGTCCGCGCGTGCGGCGTATCCCTCCACTGGCGATCCTTGCCATCGGTTGGATCGGGCTCGTCTTGTTTGCCTATCCGGGCACGATGACGATGGATTCGTTCGACCAGCTCCGTGAAGGTCGTCACTGGTTTTTCACGGATGCGCACCCGCCGGCGATGGCGGCGCTCTGGGGAATCCTGGATCGGATCTACAGCGGGCCCCTGCCGATGCTCCTGCTTCAGAGTGGGCTGTTCATCACAGGGATGTTTCTCATCCTCCTGCGCGCGCTGACTCCACGCGCGGCCGCGGTGATGGCGGTCGTGATCCTGTGGTTTCCGCCGGTGCTCGCGCCCATGGCCGTGATCTGGAAGGACTGCTTGATGGCGGGCCTACTCGCGTGCGGTGCGGCGGCGTTGATGGCGGAGCGTCGGAAGTGGCAGTGGATCGGGCTGGGGATCTTGGTAGCGGCGAGTGCGGTTCGCTACAACGCGCCGGCGGCGACCGGGCCGCTGATCTTCTTCTTGTTCCGGATCCGCACGGGTTGGCAGCGCTACGCGATCGCGACCGTCGCGTGGATCGGCGTGACGATCGTTTCGATGGGGCTCAACTCGCTGCTCGTCATGCGCGAGATGCACTTCTGGCATAGCTCGCTCGCGCTCGAAGACATCGTCGGGACACTCGCGCATGTCGACGAGGAAATTCCCGACAGCGAGCTGCAGCCGCTGCTCGCGCCGACCGGTGTGTTGGTCACGCATGACTATCAAGCGGCGTTGCGCGCGAAGTATGTGCCGTACGATTTCCAGCAGCTCGTCTCGGGCGAAGGCCACCTGTGGGACGTGCCGTTGCAAGGCACCACGCCGGCGCCGGTCGGCCAGCGCGATGCGATCGAACGCGCGTGGAAGGCGATCGTGCCGACGCACAAGAGCGCCTATCTCGCGTATCGGCTCGACGTGTTCGCCGACGTGATCGGCCTGCGCAAGAAGTTCCAGGGCGCGACCGTGATCCGCCACAACGTCCAGTACGAAGGCCTGATGAAAGAGGCCGGCATCGCAAACGTCCAGACCGGGTTTTCGAACGCCGTCGAAGATGCATGCATGTGGACGGCACGGCGCACGCGGTTGTTCCGGCCGCACGTCTACATCGTGTTGTCGGTGTTGTTGTTGTTCGCGTGCCGGCGCGATCGCGAGTGTGCGGCGCTGCTGCTCTCGGGGCTGGGCCTCGAGCTATCGCTGTTGCCGCTCGTCCAGGCGCCGGATTATCGCTATTCGCATTGGATGGTCGTGACCACCTGCCTCGCGCTCGTGATGCTGGCTGTGAGAAGAATAGGCCGGTCGTGAAGGTCTTGATCATCGTCCCCGCATTCAACGAGGAGCAAGCGTTGGGCGGGCTCCTCGAAGAGATCCGTGCGTTGCCGGATGTCGGGGCCGAGGTCCAGACGGTCGTCGTCGACGATGGGTCGTCCGATCGCACGGCGGAGGTCGCGCGTGCGGGCGGTGCGCGCGTGATCGAGCTCTGCGGCAACGTCGGCATCGGCGGTGCCGTGCAATCCGGGCTGCGGTTGGCCGCGCGCGAGAAGTTCGACTTCGCGGTCCAGATCGACGGTGATGGGCAGCATCCACCGGCGGAGCTCGCGCGCCTACTGGCAGCCGCCGGCTCGAACGACTTGGTGGTCGGCACGCGCTATCGCGACAAAGATAATTTCCGGTCGACGTTCTTGCGCCGACTCGGCAGTGGCTGGCTGAAGCTCGTGTTGCGCGTCGTCGCACGTGTCCGGATCAGCGATCCGACATCTGGATTTCGGCTCTATGGCCCGCGCGCGCTCGCGTTGTTCGACGAGACCTATCCGTACGATTACCCCGAGCCCGAGTCGCTCGCGGTGGCGAGTCGCAACGGGCTCGTGCTCGCCGAAACGTCGGTGACGATGCGCGAGCGCCAAGGTGGGCGCAGCTCGATCGCCGGGTTCTCGACGCTCTATTACATGCTGAAGGTGACGCTCGCGATCGTGCTCTCGTACGCGCGATCGAAAGGGAAGACCGATGCAACAGGTGGCTGAGGACTACTGGCCGTTCGGGCTCGCGTGCGTGGTGATCGCGCTCGTGTTGCTGCGCCTTTTGACGCGCGAGCGGATCACGTTGCAAGGCAGCATGTCGTACCTGGCTTTCCTGGTGCTGCTCGGCCTGATGGCGGTGTTCTCGAACACGACGTCGCGACTTGCCCACCTGCTCGGCTTCACGCTGATGTCGAACTTCTTCTTTTGCATGGCGATCGCCGGGCTCGCCGTGTTGCACCTGCGCGCCCTCGTCATGTTGTCGAAGGTGCAGCTGCGGTCGATTGCCCTGACCCAAGAGCTCGCGTTGTTACAGGAACGTCTCGATCGTGTTGCCCCGCCGGAGCCGCCTAAGGGATGATGCCCGGCGATGCGCTCGGTGGCCGTTGCGGCATTGCTGGTCTTCGCCGCGTGTGGCGATAACCAGACCGGCCCTGCGCTCGAACAGTCCGATCAAGTCGTCGTCGTCGCGCATCAGGACGACGATCACTTGTTCATGCAGCCGGATCTTTCGGATGCGTTGCTCGCGGGAACGTCGACCACGATCGTCTACGTCACGGCCGGTGATGCGAATTCGGGTCTGCCGTTCGCGCTATCGCGGTTGGAAGCCTCGAAGGCCGCGTACGGCGTGTTGCTCGGCTCGCAGGATTGGAACTGCGGATGGATCGACTTCGCCGATCATTGGATGGAGCACTGCCGGCTCGGCAAGCTCTCGCTCGTGTTCATGGGCTATCCCGATGGCGGTGTTGGTGGCGAGTTTCCGCATTCGTTACTGCGGTTGTTCCAGGGCGAATTCCAGAATGCCGAGACCGTCGCCGAGCACACGTCGACCTATTCGAGGATCAGCCTGGTCGATACGGTCACGAAGATCTTCGACGCGACCCAGCCGATGATCATTCGCTCGCTCGAGATCGCGGGCACGCACGCCGACGATCACACGGATCACTTGCTCGTCGGCACGATCGCGATGCTCGCGGCACAGCGCACGACCGCGCGTGCGGAGCTGCTGTCGTATCGCGGCTACAACGTCAACTACGAGCCCGCCACGAATCCCGAGGAGCTCTACGACTACGTCTCGCTGCCGATGCGCAGCTACGAGGCGTGCGTCACGGGATGTGATGGTGTGTGTGGCCAAACGCCGTGCAGCGCGATCACGGATCCGCGCTACTACAACTTCCTGCATCGCCGGTACGCGATCGCGATGCGCGAGCGGCCGCTCGAGGGCATCTTGCATACGGACACCGGCTGCCTCCACGCAGACGCTGGCGTGTTGACCGTGCAAGCGGACTGCACGACGGCCGCGGATGTCACGTTGCGCGATGACGGGCTGATCCAGATCGGTGATCAGTGCATCGATCAATACGGTGCGCTCGGCGACTGCACGAACACGATCGATCACCGATTCATGTTCGACGACGAAGGGCACCTGTGGTCGGCGCTGCTCGTGTATCCGCAGCCGGGCCTCGCCACGATGCACGCGATGTGTCTCGTCGGAAACGAAACCAGTGTCGGCGTCGATCTGTGCGGCAGCCAGAACGACTTCAAGTGGGACCTGATGAAGCCGGCGGTCGTCACGCAACGCATGCAAGCGCCGACGGCGAGTGCGATCGGTCGTGCCGTGCGCATGGCGGACATGACCGGCGATGGACTCGCGGATCTGTGCTTCGTCGGGCACGGTGGATTGCAATGCCGGGTCGGTGACGGCACCGGGCATTTCGGTTCGCCGCAGACGATTATCCCGGTGCTCGCGATCGAGCCGCAGAGCCTCGCGCTCGGGGATGTCGACTTCGACGGGCGTGCCGATGCGTGCGGTCGCGATATGGATGGCCTGATCGTGTGTGCGACGGCGCAGGCGAACTGGCAGGTCGCGATGTGGTCGGATGCGTTCGTCGCGGATGACACGACCACCGCCGATCAATCGTTGTCGATCGTGCATGGCTCGGTCTGCGCGTCGACGGAGTCGGGCATGACGTGCTCGGAGCCCGGTGACGTCGAATCGATCCTGTCGACGTGGCCGGTCCAAAACGCCGCCGGTGCGCCGGCATTCCTCGCGGATCTCGACGGCGACGGGCAGCCGGATTGGTGCGTCACCACGTCGGGCGGTGCGAGCTGCAGTGTCTCGTCGGAGGCGAACATCACGGACGATGGCGTGGCGTGGGGCTTCTCGAATCACGCGCTCGTCGATGGCTCGGCCAAGGTCGATGGCACCGTCGACGATGTCGCGCGCAGCGCGATCGGTGACATCTCGGGCGACGGTCGCGCGGATCTCTGCGTGGCCGTGCACTCGCGCGTCGAGTGTCAGGTCAGCCAGAGCCACGGGTTCGGGCCACGGCGCACGATGTTGGTCATGGAGAGCACCGCGCCGATCACCGGGATGTGGTTGGGCGATCTCGATGGCGATGGCAAAGACGATTCGTGCGTCGATGATGGGGCGCAGATCACATGCGCGCTGAGTCCGTAACCATGTAAGGTCCGGCTCGCCGCATGCGGGCGTGGAAGATCCTCGGACTGTTCTGGCTGCTGTTCCTGCTCTACGCGTATCCGGGATACGCGAGCCCGGACACCAACCTCCAGCTCTACCTCGCGCGCACCGGCACGATGGCCGATTGGCACCCGCCGATGATGGCGTTCGCGTGGCGCTACGTCGAGTACATCTGGGCCGGCACGTTGCCGATGCTGCTGATCCAGAGCGGTGCGTTCTTGTTCGGGCTCGAGCGGATCCTGCGCGAGTTCTTCAAGCCGCGCACCGCTGCGATCGTCGCCGGATCGATCCTGCTGTTCCCGCCCGTCCTGACGGTGATGGCCGTCGTGTGGAAGGACTGCCAGATGGCGGGCATGCTGCTCGGCGGTGCCGCGCTGTTGTTGTCGGAGCGGCGGCGGTGGAAGGTGCTCGGTTGCTTCTGCTTCTTCTACGCGACCGGCGTTCGCTACAACGCGCTCGCGGCGACGTTACCGCTCGTCGTCTTGTTGTTCGATTGGGGCTACGTGCGCTGGCGTCGCTACGTGCTCGCGCTCGGCGTGTGGCTCGTGATCACCGCGGCGGGATCGCTCGCGAATTCGTGGATCACCGACATCAAAGACTACCCGTGGGTGAACTCCGTCGCGCTCCTCGATATGGCGGGCACCGTGAAGTACTCGCACGTCACCGACGACGCCGAGATCCAGAAGATGCTCGAGGGCGCCCCGCTCGTCCCGAAAGATCACATCGCCGAGAAGATCCGGACGAAGTACCTGCCGACCGCGCATTACCAGCTGACCCACGAGGACGATCGGATCTTCGACCTCGGCGGCGATCCGGCGAAGGTCAAGGCCGCGTGGATGCGCACCGTGCTCGGCCATCCGACGGCGTTCATCTGGCATCGCTGGAAGGTGTTCCGCGAATGTCTCGGCATGACCTCGCGCGGCGTCGCGGGCCCCGTCGAGACCGGCGGCGTCGAAAATCCGTCGAAGATCCAGAAGGTCTGGCAACGTGTCGTCAACTGGATCTCGCTGACGTGGCTCTATCGCGCGTTCATCTACTTCTTCATCGCGTTCTACCTGTTCGTGTACGCGCGTTCGCGGATCGAGATCGCCCTACTCCTGAGTGGCATCTTGACCGAGTTGTCACTGTTTGCCGGCGCACCCTCGAACGACTATCGCTACTCGCACTGGATGATCACCTGCGTCGTGATCTGCACCGCGATCAGGTTCGGATTGCGTTATAGAGCCGGTCGGCGATGAAGCGTTGGACGTGGATCGGAATCCTCGCGGTCATCGCGATCTTCGCGTGGGACACGTGGCAACGCCGGTGGATCAGCGACGACGGTCTGATCTACACGCGCACCGTTCGCCAGCTCCTCGTCGGCAATGGCCCGGTGTTCAACGCGTTCGAACGCGCCGAGGCAAACACGTCCACGTTGTGGACCTACATCTTGTTCCTCGGTTCCGCGATCACCAGGCAGGAATCCGCGACGATCGCGGTCGTCCTCGGCGGCATCCTCTCGGTGACGGGCTTGTTCGTCGCGCTCGATGCGACGCGCCGGTTCTATCGCGAGCGCGGCCACGAGGTCCTACTACCCGCCGGCGTGTTCGTGCTGTTGGGCGCGATTCCGTTCTGGGACTTTTCGACCTCGGGGCTCGAGACCGGCCTCGCGATGTTCTGGGAGGCCTGGGCGTGGTGGCTGCTCGTCGCGAAGAAACGCGAGGGCCTGACCGCGTTCGTGTTGGGGCTCGGACCGCTCGTTCGCCCGGAGCTCGGTCTCATGACGATCGTGTTCCTGATCGTCTCGTTCCTCACGATCCAGACGCCGAAGCGCAGCATCTGGAAGCTGCTCGCGATCGCGTTCGCCGTCCCGCTCGCGTACGAGATCTTTCGCGCCGGTTACTACGGCACGTTGGTGCCTTTGCCCGCGCTCGCGAAGAGTGCGTCGGCATCGGCATGGACGCGCGGCTATCACTACCTGCGCGATTTCGCGAAGCCGTATGCCCTCTGGATCCCGTTCGCGACGCTCGCCGTGTACGTGATCGCGCGGCGCGAGAAAAAGACGGCGATCGGCCTCGCACCCGTGATCGTCGGCGTGCTGCTGTTCGTCTACGTGATCCGGCTCGGCGGCGACTTCATGCACGGCCGGATGCTGCTGCCCCCGATCTTCATCGCGCTGATGCCGGTGCTGCTCGTTCCGGCCTCGCGCCTTGCCGTCCCGTTCGTGATCGTGCTCGTGGTGTGGGCCGGCGTGATCGGCACCAAGCGCAACAAGCCACACCAGAGCATGGCCACGCAGGAATACGTCGAAGACGAGCGCTGGGGCTACTCGCGCTGGACGGGCCGCAACCATCCGACGGATCCGGCGATCTTCGCGCGGTCCGAGCGCCACGCCGCGTTCGCGTTCTATCTGTCGTACTGGACGTACGGCCATTCGCTCGTCAACGGCGATCAGCTCGATTGGCCACTCACCGCGGCGCCGCAGTTCGAACGTCCGGTCTACATCGATGGTCGGCTCGGCACGGGTGGCGTCGTCGCGCCGCTCGATGCCGTGGTCGCCGACACGCTCGGGCTCGCGAATCCGCTCGGTGCGCGAATCACGCCGACGAATCCGGGATTTCCCGGGCACGAGAAACCACTACCCGGACCGTGGCTGATCGCACAGTTCGGCGCGCTCGATACGACGTGGAACTGGGCAGCGCCCGCCGACATCGCTGCTGCGCACCACGCGATGCAATGCGGCGAGCTCGCCGAGCTGATCGAGTCGACGCAGGCGCCGATGACCGCGGGGCGATTCTGGAGCAACCTCGTCGGTTCGGTTCGCCGCACGCGGCTCGTGATTCCGGCCGACGCGCACGAAGCCGAAAGGAAGTTCTGCAACGTTCCGAAATAATCGGCTACAACCGATCCGTTGTTGTCGCGCGGCGAGGGACAGGTCGATTTCATCCAGGCCCTTCGCGGATGTGCCGCCCTTGCGGTGGTCATGTACCACTACCGGATCGGCATCGCCGGGCCGGACTATCTCGATGCGGGCCCTCGCCTGTTCAGCAACGGAGCCGCGGGCGTCGATCTGTTCTTCGTGATCAGCGGCTTTATCATGGTCCACACCACGCGTCGCCTCGACGGCGGCGTGCGGGATGCAGGACGCTTCTTCGTTCGACGAATCACGCGGATCTGGCCGGTCTACGTGCTCCTCACGTTCGCGCTACTCGTCGCCGAAGGCACGCTCGCGAAGTACACGACCACGCACGAGGGTTTGATCTCGCTCGCGCGCGCGTTCATGTTTCGGCCCGAAAATGCGAGCGGCCCGCCGTGGTTCGGGTGGGCACCGAACGGCGTCGGGTGGACGCTGAACTACGAGGTCTGGTTCTACCTACTGTTCGCGGTCTCGCTGCTGTGCGTGAAGCGATGGCGCTGGCCGGTGCTGATCGGCTTGTTCCTCGTGTTCAACATCGCGGCGCCCTATCTGCTCGTCGGCGAATTCTCGTGGTCCGTGTACGCGAGCTATCACTTGAAGCCCGTGATCCTGAACCTCGGCGCTTCGAACATGGCGCTCGAGTTTCTCGCCGGCGCGATGATCGGCTGGCTGTATCACTCGTCGGTGCGGATTCGCCATCGTGACTTCCTCGTCGGCTTCGCTGCGTTCGCGGTGGTCACGGTGCTGTGTCTCCAGATCAGCGACGTCGGCTTCAACCATCACGGGCTGTTCGGCTATGGCGGTCCGATGGTCGTGATGGTGCTCGCGCTCGCGCTGCTCGATCGCGAATCCACGCTTCGCGTCCCGCGCGTGCTCGTATGGCTCGGCGATATCTCGTTCTCGCTCTATCTGATCCACAAGGTCGTGCAGTTCGGCTTTCCCAAGCTCCTACCCGCGGGCATGTGGCAGTGGGGGCTCGCGCACGTGATCATGTGTCTCGCGGTGTCACTGGTGCTCTCGCATCTGTCGTATCGCGTGCTCGAGCAGGGGCTTGCCGCGAAGCTCCAGCATTGGCTCGTCAAGAAGCCGGGCGCGCCGGCCGCGAGCGCCGACGGACAAGCATTATCGTCGCGACGAGCGTCGTGACCGTCAACCAATGCGAGTAGCGGTTGTCCGCCGTCGAGAACGGCAGCAACGTGAGCTCGTACATGATGCCCGATAGGTACAGCGCCAAGATGTCGAGGTGCTTGCGCGCGAGCGGCACGAACACCACGGCGAACGCGAGATACAGCCACGGGTAGAACCAGATCGTGTGCGTCGCGATCCACACGAGCGCCTCGCCGATCGCCGTCTGACGTGGCGCGACGCGTTCGAGGTTCGCGGCCTTGATGTAGTCGTCCGGGGGATCGTTGAACCACACGGGTCCGAACAGCGGCTCGCCATCGAGGCCGATCGTCGACGCGAACACCGCGAGCCGGTGATGCAGGTATGGCCACTTGTTCGCGAGCACCATGTGCTTCCACGACCGCGCGAGCGCATCGCGCTGCTGATCGGTTTCGGGCCAAAAGAACACCCGACCTTCGCCGTTCAGCGAATCCCACCACGTGCGCGTCGAGTAGCCGTTCGTGCGCGCCTTGTAAGCGATGTGATCGGTTCGCGCGAGCGGCGTGCCCACGAGCTCGCGATTCATTTCCTCATCGGAAAAGAATCGGCCGAAGTGCATGATCCCGGCGATGTCGTACGGCGCGATCGAGACGTGCCACTGATACGCAGGCTTGTCGGTGAGGTGCTTGTTGAGCGCGGTCGAGCTGATCACGATCACCGCGAACACCCCCGCGATCACGGCGACGCGCCAGATCCGGCGCGCCGGGCCGTCGAGCACGAACAACAGCGGTAACACCGCACCCGGCGCGTTGTGGCGCATCGCGCACGCGAGCGACATCAACAGGATTCCGATCACCCGCGCGCGCGTGCCTTCGAACAGCAGCGCGAAGCCGAGCATCAGGTAGCCGGCCATCTGACTGTCTTTCCAGATCACCGCCATCGGCGCGATCACGGGCGGGAAGAGGAAGATCACCGCGGCGACGATCGCGGCCCACGTCGGCGCGAGCGCGCGACGCAACACCAGGAACAAACCGGCGAGGAACGCGATGCTCTGGAGGAGCAGCATCAGCAACGGTCCCTGGATCAGGTGCTCGCACACGCCCCACAGCCACGCCATCGCCGGCGGATGCCAGTCCGAGTAGACGTGTGCGCGCGCCTCGAGCAGTTGCTGGCCCGAGTCGATGCTGAGAAAGCCCGGGTACGCGTAGGACAGGAACAGCGCGTACGCGACCGCGAGGATCCCCGCGACGCGAAGCTTCTCAGTGCGCGACACGGCCCGCTCGATATCGCTCGCCGAACACGATCAGCACGGCGAGACAACACATCGTGATCATCCAGTGCGAATACCGATACGGTGCACCGGCGGCGCCAAGCGCGAAGCTCGCTTCGTACAAGAGGCCGCTGCCGACGATCGCCGCGACCAGCCCGTCGCGCTTCACGATCGCGTAGCCGAGCATGCACAGCCCGATCAACATGTAGGCCCACGGACGAAACCACAACTTGTCCGGCGACGCCATCTTCACGAACTTGCGACCGAGGACACGCTGGACCTTCGACAGCGAGCCTTCGGTGCGGTCTTCGAGCGCCTGCCCCGGCGTGCCCGCGAACGTCTGGATCACCGGCTCGTCGGGAATCGCTTCGCCGAGACCGAGCAA
Source organism: Kofleriaceae bacterium (assembly GCA_047600425.1). Lineage (GTDB taxonomy): Bacteria > Myxococcota_A > Polyangia > Haliangiales > Haliangiaceae > JABFXX01. Next base: position 3,402,404 of record JASGLC010000001.1, read on the forward strand.
CTCGCGCGTGACGTTCCAGCGATGGTGCGCGAACGCCGCCGGGTACGCTTTGACGAGCCGGAAGTACGCCGCCTTGCGCGCATCCATGTCCGCTTGGTCGGGCGTGACCACGAACAGCGCTTGATCACCGCCGAACGATAGCGGGAACCACCAGCGCGGGTTGTACTGCTTGCACATCTGCGCCTGGATGCCTTCGTCGCGGCGCAGCGGAATGCCGGCGAGGAGCTCGTGGGCTTTCTCGTCGGAGATCGGCGGCGCGAAGCACATCGTGCCGGCGATATCGTGGATCGCGTTCGCCTTCCACCACGCGAACGCGCGGCCGTCGGTGTAGTGCTTGTTCAGGCGCATGCTGGCGAACGCGATGATCGCGAACATCGCGATGCCGACGCCGACGATCTTGAGGAAGCCGCGAACGCCGGCGTAGTACGCGATCACCAGCATCAGCGGAGGTAGCGCCGTGATCGCGTTGTCGCGAATCGCACAACCGAAGATCACCAACACCGCACCGCCGATCCGTGCGCGTGCCGACGGCCGCAGCATCAACATCGTGCCCGCGACGAGCCAGCCCATCATCTGCGCGTCCTTCCACACGGCACCCATCACGACGAGCACCGGCGGGAACCACGCGAGCGCGACGGTCGCGATGGCGGCACGGCGATCGGTGAAGCGCAGCTTCAAGATCCCGTACACGCCCCAGAGAAACAGCGCGGTCTGGAGCACGAACAACGGCAATGGCCCGTGCACGATCTGATCGGTCAGACGCCAGTAGCGCGCCATGAACGGCGGATGCCAATCGTCGTAGAGCCCGGTCCGCGCTTGCTCGAGCTGACCGTTCGAGTCGAAGTTCATGTACCCGGGGAACCCGTACGCGATGATGCCGAGCGCGCCGATCCACAGGATCACGCGTGCGGTGATGCGATCTAGCCACGCCATCGCGACCGCCCGAGGACGAAGATCACCGCGAGGCACGTGCTCGCGATCAACCAATGCGAGAAGCGAAACTGAGCTTCGACCGAGGTCATCGCGACCGTCAGCTCGCCGATCAGACCACTCGCCGCGAACGCCGCGACCATGCCGTCGCGCTTCCACGCCGCGAACAGCAACATCGCGAACGCGATCAGGAAATATGCCCACGGGCGAAACAACGCGGTGGTTCCCCACGCCGCGATCCAGCCGCCGAGCCAATGCTGAAGCTGCGACGGCTTCGCATCGACGAACAAGTGGTGGCCTTGCTCTTCGTTGCCCCAGTAGGTCTGGATCACGGTGTCGTCGGGTGGCGTGCGACCGAGTCCGACGAGCTCTTGGATCACCTTCCACCGTTGGGTCGCGTACGAGGCCGGATAGGTGCGAACGAGCCGGTGGAGCACGGCGGTGCGTGCGGCGAAGTCCGACGCGCGCGGCGACAGATCGAACACCGAGATCTCGGGATTCGAGGTCAACGGATGACGCGGCGACCAGCCGTTACAGAACCGGCCCTGGATCGCGATGTCCTTCTGCAGATCGAGCCCGGCGAGCAGCTTCGCGGTTTCGTCGTCGGTGTGGTGCGGCGAATAGCACAACGTGCCGGCGATATCGTGACTGACCACGATACGCTCCCAGGTGTGCGTCTCGCGATCGGTGTAGAACGCGTCGACCGCTCGCGCGATCATCGTGATCGCCACGATCAGCACGAGCGAGACGAGCATCGTCCGCGCGAACCCGCGCACGGCGGCCGAGCGCACGATCATCACGACGAGCGGGATCACGGCCCACACCGCGGCATGACACACGGCGCACGCGACGACGAGCATCACGAGCCCGCCGACCCTCGCGCGCGCCGACGGGCGGAGCATCAGCATCGTGCCGGCGAGCAACCAGCCCGCCATCTGCGCTTCCTTGCAAACGATCGACATCGGCGCGAGCACCGGCGGAAACCAGAGGAGCAGGACTGCCGCGATCGCGGACGCTCGCTCGGTGAAGCGCGTCGCGATCAACCCGTATGCGCCCCACAGGACGAGCGCGATCTGGAGGATCAGCAGCGGAAGTTGGCCGTGATAGAGCTGATCGGTGAGGTGCCAGTAGCGCGCCATCAACGGCGGCACGACATCGTCGTAGTGGCCGGTGCGCGCTTGCCCGAGCTGGAGCGCGGCTTCGTTGTTCAAGTAGCCGGGGAAGCCGTAGATCACGGCACCCAGCCCACCGATCAGCAGGATCAGCTTCGCGGTGATCTTCGTCATCGCGCGCGTCCTTGCCGATACCGCTCGCCGACTACGATCACCGCGGCGAGACAGCACGTGAAGATCATCCAGTGCGAGTACCGATACGGCGCCCCCGCGGCCGCGAGCGCGAAGCTCGCCTCGTACGTGATGCCACTCGTGACGAGTGCCGCGACCAATCCGTCGCGCTTCGCGATCGCGTAGCCGAGCATGCACAGGCCGATCAGGAGATAGACCCACGGCCGAAACCACATCGTCTCGCTCATCGCGAGGAACTTGCGACCGACGACACGCTGCAGCTTCGAGAGCGAGCCACTCGTGAACACCTTCTCGGCTTGCGCGGGGCTGCCCGCGAACGATTGGACGACGGGCTCGTCCGGCGTGGTGTCACCGAGCCCGAGCAGCTCGCGCGTCACATTCCAACGATGCGTCGCGAACGCGAGTGGATAGGTCTTCACGAGTCGGACGTATGCGGCCGTGCGGGCAGCGCGCTCCGCTTCGGAAGGCGTGACGGAGAACAGCCGCGCGTCGTCGTACGAGAGCGCGAACCACCAGCGCGGATTGTAGTCGGCGCAGAATCGCGCCTGCAGCGAGTCGTGCTTCAGGAGCTCGACACCGTCGAGGAGCTTCGTGACTTCCTCGTCGGAGAGTCGCGGCGCGTAACACAAGGTCCCTGCGATGTCGTGGATCGCGTTTGCCTGCACCCACGGATATGCGTGGCTATCGGTGTAGTACGCGTCCGCGAGGCGCGCGGTTCCGGCGATCACCACGAGCCCCACGATCGCGACGGCCACGCGGCGAAACGTGCCTCGCACGGCCGCGTAGTACGCAGCCACGAACAACAGGGATGGCAGCGCCGCGAGCGCGTTGTCTCGCACCGCACACGCGAGGATCAGCATGACGATGCCGCCGATGCGTGCGCGTGCCGACGGCCGGAGGAGCAGCATCGTGCCGGCGACGAGCCAGCCCGCCATTTGCGCGTCCTTCCACACGGCGGCCATCGGCGCTAGCACCGGTGGGAACCACAGGATCAGCACCGTCGCGATCGCGGATGCACGCGGCGAGAATCGCATCCGCAGGATTCCGTACGTGCCCCACACGAACAGCGCGATCTGGAGCACGAACAACGGCAACGGGCCGTGGAAGAACTGATCCGTGATCCGCCAGTACCGCGCCATCATCGGCGGATGCCAATCGTCGTAGCGGCCGAGGCGCGCTTGCGACAGCTGGACCGCGGAATCGAAGTTCAGGTAGCCGGGAAACCCGTACGCGAGGGCCCCGATCGCGCCAACGGCGAGGATCGCGCGCGGCTTCACTTCCATGCTTCGTACACCGACCGCAAGGCATCCTCGAGCGCGATCGTCGGATGCCAGCCCACCGCCGCCGTGATCTTTGCGTGATCACCGATCACGACGGAATTCTCGACGGGGCGGACCAGCGCGGGATCGGTCTCGAGCTCCGGCGTGTAGCCCGCGATCGTGCCGAGCATGCGGATGATATCGGCGATGCTCGTGCCGCGCCCGCTGCAGATGTTGTAGACCTCGCCGCGCTCGCCGCGATCGAGTAGCGCGAGATAGGCCGCGACGACGTCGCGCACGTCGAGGAAGTCGCGGATCACGGACGTGGTGCCGATCCGCAGCTTCGGTGCGCGCTCGGCAAACTGCTTCGCGATGTTGCTGACCACGAACTGGGCGCTCTGCCCGACCCCGACGTGATTGAACGAGCGCGTGTTGACGAGATCGAGGCCGTAGCCGCGCGCGTAGACATTGCCGAGCTGCTCTTGCGAGACGCGCGCGACCGCGTACGGGCTGAGCGGTCGGAGTGGAGAGGTTTCCTGAAGCGGTAGCTCGTCGACGAGCCCGTACTGCTCCGACGACCCGATCGACAGCACGCGCGTGTGAGCGGAGTACCGCCGCACGCATTCGATCACGTTCAGGAAGATGTTCGTGTTGTTCGTGAAGCTCGCGATCGGCTCGTGCCACGAATAGCCGACCGACGAAAACGAGGCGAGGTGGATCAACCGATCCGGCTGTTCGCGGCGGAGGATCTCTGCGACTTCGTCGAGCGAGATCAGGTCCGTGATGTACGTGCGCGCGACGATCGGAAACCGCGGCGGCGCCGGCGCGCGATCGATCGCGATGATCTCGGCCTTCGGCATCGCGTCGACGAGATAGCGCCCGACGAAGCCGTGGCAGCCGGTGATCGCGACCTTCACGCGAGCTCCCGGTAGACATCGAGCGTGCGGGCTGCGGTCGCTTCCCACGTGAACGTTGCGGCGCGCGCGTGGCCGGCGGCGATCAGGTGCGCGGCGCGATCCGGGATGCTGCGAAGATGCGCGGTCAGTGCGCCAACATCGTCGGGATCGAAGTACAGCGCGGCGCCACCGGCGATCTCGGGAAAGCACGACGCGTTGGCGACGATCGTCGGTGCCCCGCACGCGAACGCCTCGAGGATCGGAATCCCAAAGCCCTCGTAGCGCGATGGAAACACGTATGCGTACGCATTCGCGTAGCACGCGGCGAGCTCCTCATCGCGAACGTTGCGCTGGATCACGGTGACGCCGAGCTGCGCGATCCGCGCGGTTTCTTTGGCGTCGAGCGCGCCACCGCCGATCGCCACGATCGGCAGGCCGAGCGGCGCGACCGCTTGGAGCAGCACGTCGAAGTTCTTGTACGTGTTGCGCGTGCCGACGAACAGCACGTAGCGATCCGGAAAGCCCTCGGGCCGCGGTCCACCACCACGCAGGCGATTGCCGAGGTGCGTGACCGTGATCCGCTCCGGCGCGATGCCGTACATCGTCACGACATCCTGTTTCGTATTTTCGGAAATCGCGAGGATCTTGTCGGCGCGTTCGCAGAGCGTGCGCTTGCCTTCGATCCAGCGCTTGGTGACGAGGCGACCGTAGAGGCTCGTGGTGTCGAAGAAGTCCGGGAAATGTTCCGGAATCATGTCGAGCACCGTGACGACGAGCTTGCCGCGGTGATGCGCCACGAGCGGGTCGTAGAACGTGGCGTGGAGCACGTCGGGGTGGTGCCGTGCGGCGAGTCGCGTAGCAACTTCATTGCGCGCGTAGGTGGCCAGGAACCGCCCCGTGCCGCCCTGCGGAATCGTCTTCCCGCGGTAATAGCTGGCATGGGCGAGGTACTCGTTCGGAGACGTCGCGACCCCCAGCTCCACGTCGATCTGGCCCTGAAGGACGTTGATCAGCTCGTGGTAGTAGCGGGAGGCGCCGCCGAACCGCTGGTAGCTGAAGATCTGGTGGTCGAACAGCACCCGCATCACGCGCCGGTGACCCGGGTATCACAGTTCCCGAGGCTGGCGAAACCCTTGAAATCGATGTAAGAGCAACTGCTCGTGAGTTTCTGGGCGAACAAGCGTGTGCTCGTCACAGGCGGCGGCGGCTTCTTCGGCAGCTTCGTCGTGGACCAGCTGCGCGCGCGGGGCGCGACCGAGCTGATCGTGCCGCGTAAGCGCGAGGTCGATCTGGTCGATCGCAATGCGGTTCGCGCGTTGTTCGCGGATGTGAAGCCGCACGTCGTGTTCCATCTCGCGGCGCGGGTCGGAGGCATCGGCGCGAACAAGGACAACCCCGGGCTGTTCCTGTTCGACAACGCGATGATGGGCCTCCACGTGATCGAAGAAGCGCGGCTCGCGGCCACGCAGAAGGTCGTCATCGCCGGCACGATCTGCGCGTATCCGAAGTTCGCGCCGATCCCATTCCGTGAAGACGACATGTGGAACGGCTATCCGGAAGAGACCAACGCGCCGTACGGCGTGGCGAAGAAGATGCTGCTCGTCCAATCGCAGGCGTATCGCGAGCAGTACGGGCTCGATTCGATCATGTTGTTCCCGGTCAACATGTACGGCCCGCGCGATAACTTCGATCTCCACACGTCGCACGTGATTCCCGCGATGATCAAGAAGTTCATCTCGGCGACCGAGCACGGCGACAGCGTGGTCACGTTGTGGGGCGATGGCTCGCCGACGCGCGAGTTCATCTACGTCGAGGATGCGGCCGAAGGCATGGTGCTCGGGGCCGAGCGCTACGATTCGTCGGACCCTGTCAACCTCGGCAGTGGCGCCGAAATCTCGATCGAAGAGCTCGCGCGCACGATCGCGTACGCGACCGGTTATCACGGTGACATCGTGTGGGACACGTCGCAGCCAAACGGTCAGCCGCGTCGCCGGTTGGACGTGTCGCGCGCGAAGGAACGATTTGGCTTTATCGCGAAGACCTCGCTCGCCGACGGTCTCGCGAAAACCATCGCTTGGTACAAGGAGCATCGGTCGTGACGAAGAAAGCGTTGATCACCGGCATTACCGGTCAGGACGGATCGTTCCTCGCGGAGCTGCTCCTCGGCAAGGGTTATGAAGTGCACGGCGTCGTGCGGCGCTCGAGCTCGTTCAACACCGAGCGGCTCGAGACGATCTATCAAGATCCGCACGTCCCGGATTACAAGCTGCGCCTTCACTACGGCGATCTCGAAGACGGTACGTCGCTGAGCTCGTTGCTGATGAAGATTCAGCCCGACGAGATCTATAACCTCGGCGCGCAAAGTCACGTCCGCGTCAGCTTCGACGTGCCGGAGTACACGGTGAATACCGTCGGCATGGGCACGCTGCGCCTCTTGGAGGCGATGCGTTCGTTGCCGAACAAGGCGCGGTTCTATCAGGCGTCGTCGTCGGAGATGTTCGGTTCGGCGAAGCCGCCGCAGAACGAGGATACGAAGTTCGAGCCGCGGTCGCCGTACGCGTGTGCGAAGGTGTTCGCGCATCAGCTCTGCCAGAACTATCGCGATGCGTACGGGATGTTCATCTCTTGCGGCATCCTGTTCAACCACGAGTCGCATCGTCGCGGCATTCCGTTCGTGACGCGCAAGATCACGCGCGCGGCCGCACGTATCAAACACGGGTTGGACAAGAAGCTGTTCCTCGGCAATCTCGATGCGAAGCGCGACTGGGGCTACGCCGGTGATTACGTCGAGGCGATGTGGATGATGCTCCAGCAGGACAAGCCGGACGATTACGTGATCGCCACGGGCGAGTCGCACTCGGTCCGCGAGCTGCTCGATGTCGCGTTCGGCACGCTCGGCATGGACTGGAAGCCGTACGTCGAGATCGATCCGCGCTACTTCCGCCCGACCGAGGTCGATCACCTGCACGGCGATGCGACGAAGGCGCGTGAAAAGCTCGGCTGGAAGCCGAAGATGACGTTCAAGGCGCTCGTCGAGAAGATGGTGCGCTCCGATGAAGAGGACGTGCGCAGCTCGCTCGCGGGGCGCGCGCCGTCGATGTGATATGCGGATCTCGCTCGTCACGCCGTCGTTCAACCAGGCCGAGTTCATCCGCCGGACGATCGATAGCGTGCTCGAGCAGCAGGGTGACTTCGAGCTCGACTATCGGATCATCGACGGCGGCTCGACCGACGGGACGATCGAGATCCTGAAGTCGTACGGTGATCGGTTGTCGTGGCGGAGCGAGAAGGACAACGGCCAGGTCGACGCGATCAACAAGGGCCTGCGCGCCGCCGATGGTGACGTGATCGGGTGGCTCAACTCCGACGACGTGCTGATGCCCGGTGCGCTGGATCGGGTCGCGCGTGCGTTTCGCGATCATCCCGATCGCGACTGGCTGCACGGGCGGTGCGTGATCATCGATGCGAACGATCACGAGGTGCGTCGTTGGGTGAGCGCGTACAAGGACTTCCGGTCGCGGCATCACTCGTTCGAGAACTTCTTGACCGAGAACTACATCTCTCAGATGACGGCGTTCTGGCGGCGCTCGGCGATGGAGGCGGTCGGCTATCTCGATCCGGGGATCCGGTTCGCGTTCGATTACGATCTGTTCGTGCGGTTGGCGGCGCGGGGCGAGCCGATCTACGTCGAAGAGCCACTCGCGTGCTTCCGCTGGTACGAGACGAGTAAGAGTGGCAGCGGGTTCGTGGTGCAGCTGGCGGAGACGCAGCGCATCGGTTCGTCGCACGAAGCGGCGACGTCGTGGACCAAGGCACGGGCCTGGGCGAAGAAGCTCGCGATCATCAATATCTATCGCGCACTCGCGGTGGCGCGGCGAATCGCTAGTTAGCCGCGGTCGTGAACGTCGACTTCGCGAGCTCGTGCACGCCGCTCGGGGGGGCGCTGGGAGGCCGATCGAACAGTCAGCATCCCAATGCGATAGATCGACCGACTCGCCATTGGGTCCGGTCAACCCGGCCCCCTTGCCGTCGAGTTCAACAGCCTGTGAGCGAAATCACCAACCACATCACCTTCATTGCAGCAACGTAACAGAAAGCCCGCGCCGCACACTGCCAGTTTTCTCGTCGATGGCGATTCGTATGATGGCGCGATGCGTTGGCTTGTTTTGATGCTGCTCGTCGGGTGTGGAACGGATGATTCTTCGTCGACGGGCTTCGCCGGGAAGTGGCAGCTCGATCCGCAATGGGACGTGCCCGACACGTTCACGATCACCGACATGAACGGCACGTTGACGCTCGATCACGATCCCGTGTGGGCCGGCATCACGACCACCTGCGGTGTGACCAGCTTCGACACGAACGCGACCGCGATCTGGACCGACCCCGATTGCACGTTCCACGCGCAAGCCGATGACTACGACGTCACCCGCGATCACTACACGCTCGCCGTCGACGGCGACACGCTCACGATCGACGTCGGCTGGACGCAAACCGATATCACGGCGATGTCCCTCCCGTTCGACTACGCGACGAAGGGCACCGCCTCGCGGCTCTAGAGCTTGAAGCCGGCTTTGACGGCGTCGTTACGGAACATCTGCACGGTCTCGAGCGAGAACTGCTTCAAGTCCTTGCCCACGTTCGACAGCTTCGCGAGCACGTCGTTCGTCACCGTGATGATGTCGCAGTTGACCGCTTCCGCATGGAACACGTTCAACAGCTCGCGCGGCGACGCCCAGATCAGCTCGGCGTGCGGCAGCATGTGCGTGAGCTCGCGCGCGGCCGCCATGAGCGGCATCGGATCGCGGCCGGTGTCGGCGATGCGACCGGCGAACACCGAGATGAACGCCGGCGTCTTCGGATCGAGGTGAGCGACGACATCGCGAACTTGCTCGAGCGTGAACAGCGCCGTGACGTTCAGCTGGATGCCTTGCGACGCGAGCGTCTTGATCAGCTTGTAGCTCGGCTCGCCCTGCGTGTTCGTCACCGGAATCTTCACGTTGACGTTCTTGCCCCACGAGGCGATTTCTTTCGCCTGGCGCTCCATCTCCGCGAAGTCATCGCTGAACACTTCGAACGAGATCGGGCGATCCGGAATCTCCGCGAGGACACTCTTTGCGAAGCTCGCATAGTCCGTGATGCCCGCTTTCTGCATCAGCGTGGGGTTCGTGGTGAAGCCCTTCACGAACGGCTTGCCGTACATGGCAACCATTCCCTTGAGGTCGGCGCCGTCGGCAAAGATCTTCACTTTGAGGTCGGAAACGTTCATTTGATTTGCTCCAAGATCCACGCGACTGCCTCGAGCAGCCCCGCCACGTTTACCGCAAATTGGTCGGGTTTTCGCTCGGAATAGCCGCGGTCGATGAAGATCGAGGTCACGCCGGCGGCGATCCCCGCGTCGATGTCCCGCCAGCGGTCCCCGACCATGAAACTCTTTGAAAGATCGATGCCGAGGTCACGCGCTGCGTCGGTGATCATGCCCGGCAGCGGCTTCCGGCAATGGCACTTGTCCGCGTCGTCGTGCATGCAGGCGTACACCGCGGTGAGCCCCAGGTCGCGCTGCATGGCGGCATGCATGCGGTCGACCTCCGAGGCCAACTGTGTGCCGCGCGCGACATCCGGCTGGTTCGTCACGACGATCGTCACGAACCCAGCCGCGTGGAGTTGATCGATCGCGGCGCCCACACCCGGGAGATACTGCATCTCCTCGAGCGACGCCGGTGGATACGGCTTGCCCTCGCGCACGACCGAGGCGTTGATCACGCCATCGCGGTCGAGGAAGACGGCCTTTACTTCGTCGATTCCCATTTCGTCTGCACCTTCTTCAACTTCGGGTGCGAAACGAGCAGGTGCCAGACCACGCCTTGGAATGCCTCGGAGTGCGGCGTGATGTTGCCCTCGTTCACCACGGGGATGAGGACGCAGGCGTCGGCGACTTGCTTCGTGTAGCCACCGTCACGGCCGACCACACCGACGACGCTCGCGCCGACTTCCTTCGCCAGCTTCAGCGCGTGGACGAGGTTCGGCGAGACGTTCTTCTCGACGTTGCCGCCGCCGACGCTGAAGATAAACAGCGTGTCGTTCTTGTTCAGGCGCGACGTCTTCAGCCACTCGACGAACACCGTGTGCCAGCCTTCGTCGTTCGTGCGCGCGGTCAGCTCGGACACGTTGTCCGTCGGTGCGTACGCCTCGAACCCGGCGATCTTGCGGAAGTCGTTCACCGCGTGACCGCAGTTGCCGGCGCTGCCACCGACGCCGAGGAAGAACAGGCGACCGCCGCGCTCGCGCGTTGCGAGCAGGACGTCGGCGACTTTCTCGATCGAATCCGCATCGAGGGCGTCGATCACTTTCTTGGATTCGTCGAGATGCTGGCGGGCGTAGCTCATCGTTTTCCTTCTAGTAGGCGACGCGTCTCTTCGAGGCCGGCATGGCTGCCGATTTCGTAGAACCGGTCGGTAACCTCGTAGCCGAACAACTGATCGTTGGCTACCAGATCTTGATAGATGCGTTGCAGATCGAGCCGTCCGTCGGGGTAGCCGGCAAAAGCTGCCGCGTTGAACGCGCCTAAGCCCCAGTCGATGTAGCTCATCCCGGGCACGCCTTTTTCGTAACGTGTGACTTTTCCAGCGCTGAAATCCACGTTCGAGGCGTCGTATTGGCCGCTGTTGAAGAACACGGTCATCAGGCCCAATTTGCCGCTGTCCTGCCAGGCGCGTGCGATGCCGGCGTAGTCGCACTCCAAGTACGAGTCGCCGTACATGACCATGAACTCGTCGCCGAGCATGGGCAGCGCATCGCGCAGCGCGCCACCGGTGCCCATCAGCTCGCCGTTCGGGCCGCGGCGATCGAGCGAGTACTGCACGCGGAGGCCGAACCGCGAGCCATCACCAGCGAACGCTTCGATCTGATCGGCCATGTGCGCGATGCACATCACGACCTCGGTGACGCCGGCGTTGCGAAGCTGCGCGAACTGCCATTCCAGGAACGGCTTGCCCGCGACGTCTAACAACGCCTTCGGAATCTTCTTCGTCGTATCGCCCAAGCGCGTCGCCAACCCGCCGGCGAGGATCGCGACCGGCAACATCAGCTGAACACGACGCGCGTGCCGTCGAAGTCGAACCGAAAGCGCACTTCTTCGAGGCCGGCCTCCAGCATCGCCTGGCGCACCTTCATCGGCTCCGGCGCGTAGAACATGAGGAACCCGCCGCCGCCCGCGCCGACGAGCTTGCCGCCGATCGCGCCGGCCTTGCGACCGAGCTCGTACCATTCGTCGATCTTCGGGTTGCTCATGCCCGAGCTGCGCTTGCGCTTGTTTTCCCAGTGCTCGTGCATGATCTCGCCGAATACCTGCGGCTGGCCCGACTCGAGCGCCTTCTTGCTGCGATGGCCGAGCTCTTTGACGTAGTGCATGCCGTCGATCATCGAGTTGTCGGATTGCTTCGTGCGCGTGTCCTGATCTTTCAAGATCGCGCTCGCCGATCGCGAGAACCCGGTGAAGAACAGCAGCAGGTGATCTTCGAGCTCGTGCAGCGTGCTCGCCGAAACGTCGACGGGCTCGGCGTTGACGGAGCCGTCTTTGCAGAACTCGAACGCGGTGATGCCACCGTATGCGGCGATGTATTGGTCCTGCTTGCCGACCGGCTGGGCGAGCCGCTCGATCTCGAGCTCGCAGGCGAGACGCGCGCAGTCCTCGGGGAGAAGCAGGCGGCGTTCGAACGAGTACAACGCCTTGAGCAGCGCCGTCGTGAAACTTCCCGACGAGCCCAAGCCCGTGCCGGCCGGAATATCGGCGAGCGTGGTGATCTCGTGCTGCAACTTCGTGATGCCCATCATCCGGAACGCTTCGCGGATGATCGGGTGTTTGATCTTGTCGACGGAATCCGTGCGCTCCATTTCGGAGTACTTGAGGAACACACCGTCGACGAACGGCCGGCTGATCGTCACCTAGACGTACTTGTCGATCGCGGCCGAGATCAAAAAGCCGCCGTGGTCTTTGTAATACGACGGCAGATCCGTGCCGCCGCCGCCGAGCGAGATCCGAAGTGGGCTACGAGTGATCAGCATCAGTCACGCGCCTCCAACAGCCAGGTGTTGCTCTGTAGATATCCGAGCGTCTTCAAGATGCCCTCGCGGATCGTGAGCTTCGGGGCCCAGCCGAACGAGCGCATCTTCTTGCAGTCGAGGAGGATGAACGGGTTGTCGCCGATCCATCCGCGCTCGCCGCCGGTGTAGTTCAGCGTCGGGGTGAGCTTCAGAGCTTCGCAGATGTAGCCGACGGAGTTGTTCACCTCGACGTATTCGTCGGTGCCGAGGTTGATCACGTTGACCTTCTCGGGCGCCTTCGCGATTGCCGTCAGGATCGCGTCGACGCAATCCTGGACGTAGAGATACGACTTGCGTTGCTTGCCGTTGCCGAGGATGCGCAGCGTCGACGGGTCTTTGCGGAGCAACTTGTAAAAGTCGAACACGTGGCCGTGCGAGTAACGCTCGCCGAGGATCGAGACGAATCGGAAGATCCAGCTCTGAAAGCCGAAGCCTTCGCAGTACGCGCTGATCAGGCCCTCACCGGCCGTCTTCGCCGCCGCGTAGAACGAGGTCTGAATCGGAAACGGCGCGTCTTCCGGCGTCGGGAACACGGTCGCTTCGCCGTAGACGCTGCCGGTCGAGGAGAACGCGATCTTCTTGATCCCGTTCTGACGCATCGCACTCCACGACGTTGTACGTGCCGATCGTGTTCTGTTGAAGATCGCGATCGGGATGATCGGTGCCAAACCGCACGTCGGCGTTCGCCGCGAAGTGAAAGACGAAGTCGCAGCCGGACATCGCCTTCTTCAGCGCGTGCTTGGTCGAGGATGTCGCCCTTGACGAGCTTAAACTTGTTGTGCGGAAGCGCGAGCTCGATGAACCGTTCTTGGCCGGTCGAGATGTTGTCGTAACCGACGACTTCGTGACCGTCAGGCTGAGGAGCCGGTCGGCCATGGTGCTGCCGATGAAGCCGGCTGCGCCGGTGATAAATGCGCGCATGCGCGGCGGAAACTAGCAAAGCTAACGGTCGGGGTCTATTGCTGTGAAGGGCTCAGGATCGGCGGAAACGGTCCGTGATGACCGATCTCGCGGCGAAGACGCAGAAGCTCCCATTGGAGCTCGATGGACTCTGGCCGCGCGAGTGACATTCCGACCACTGCCTTGTAACGCTCGTCCAGCGTGGTCGGCAGCGTGACGTGGTTTAGCTCGTCTTCGATCTGTGGATGATGCGACAGCGTCTTCAGGTATCCGAACCGCCGAAGCCGGTCGACCGTCCGACCGAGGCAAAGGATCCGATCCGCCCCGGACTTCGGGCAGGTGGAGAACGCTCGTTCACGAGCTCTCATCTCCGCGTCACGGATAGGTAAGGCCACGGTATCGAAGGTGGCCAACCGCGCATTCGTGCGCAGCTCGAGGATCAGCGATCCAGCGCTCGCCTCGTGTTTGGCATCGGACGTCGCTAGGTCGTCGAGCAGGCGATGGAACGCACTCATCCCGATACGCGGGACCTGCTGCTCGCGTAGCCAAGCCAGGCGTTCGAGCGAAAGCCCACGCGCGGCTTCTGCCAGCGTTTCGTCCACATTCGTCACCGTCACATCCATGTCGTGATGGAGCGTCGTCGACGACCCGTGGGTCACGAACACGAACACGGGTGCGGTGCTTGCGAACGACGGAGCACCGAGCAACAGGGCTGTTCGTTCGATACCAGCGTCCGCACGCGTGCTAGGCGTGAACACGAACTGGTCGGCGTCGCCACCAGCGATCATGCCGCCGATCGTGATCGGGCCTTCACCGCTGAGGTCATGCCACGCGACGATCAACGCACATCGAAACAAACCAGACGGACCGACAACCGGAACGGTCTCGGGTGCGGCATAGATCTGAACGCGTCCATCGTCGAACAACAAGTTCGCGCCGGGATCGATCTGTTCGGCAACGACCAGATCACGACGCACCCACATCACGCCGTTATTTTGAGGAGCGAGATAACGGGTCCCGAGATACGCCCGATCGAGCGGGAACTGATGATTCTCCGAGACCAGATCTGGATGACGCTCCTCGTGCTGATACTGATCGAGGATCGAGAGATCGAGCGGCTTGAGAAAGTTGCGTCCGAGCCGCGGTGTTTGCCAGTCCGTGAGATAGCCGTTGTCGCTGATCTGCATCGCACCGACGAGCAACGTTCCGCCCGCGTCGGGAATCTGAACCACCGGATAGGGAACTCCGAGGCGCATTTGCTGTTCCCAGCGCTCGCCGCCTTCCTGACGCGCGACGAGTCCCATCGTGACCGCGTTCAAGGGGATCGAGTCCCGGACCGCGAGGTGATCAAACCACAACAGCAAACCGCACGCCGCCGCGACGACTAGAGCTCCGATCCAGATTCGCGTGCGTGCACGAGCGATCAATAATCCGACCAGAGACGCATAGCTCGTATGTGCCATCGCGAAGAACGCCGTCGCAAAGCGATGATCGCCCATCCAATCCGCGCCCGCGGTGATCGGTAGAGCGAGCGCAGCGACGACAAAGATCGTCATCCGAACACCGAAGGCTCGCGTCGACTTGATCGCGACGAGAACGATCGCCGAACACGCGAACAATCCGGCGTGACAGTACGGCAGGACCTCCGCCCACACGTAGTCACGGAGGTGCCGACCGAGTGCGTGCTCCTCGTGCAACTTCGCGTAGTAGGTATTCGGGAGCCAAGCGGAGTAGGCCACGCGCCGCCACACGAGGAATCCAGCGTAGAGCGCCACCGTGACCGCGAGCATTCTGCCGACCCGCTGGAGATACGTCCGCCACGACATCTCGCTCTGTCGCGCAAAGCACAACGCGATGTAGAAGCCGATGACATAGACCGGCGCTTCCGGACGGGTGAGCGCGACGAGGAACGCGAAAACGCCCCATCCAGATCGCAGTGGCACGCCCCGCGCGGTTCGTGCACAGATCACGAGTAGACCGACAAGACCCGCTGAAACCCAAACGTTCTCGAGGCCGGAACCGTACCAGACCCAACTCGCGGGCGTGACCATCTCGACCGTTGCGAACACGGCGGCACCGACGACAGCTCCGACGCTGTTGGAGATCGATCGCACGAGCGCATGAACACTCGTGACGAGCGCGGCGAACACGAGTGTCTCGAGGAGGATGTGGGTCCGGACTGGATCGAACATCCCGAGCCAACGCAAAGCTGCGACGACGAAAAACACGATCGGATTCGAGTAACCCTCGATCGGTGTGCCTTCGACATGAGGGGCCAGCGAATGGTGATCGGCTAGCTCGAACGCCTGCGCATACGTGATACCGGCATCGTCGATTCCCCAGAAGCCGATTGCGGAGCGAGCTAAGCGAAACAGCAACGCAGCGACGAGGAATACGCCAACGCCAACGATCAGTCCGCGTCGCGACCTACTCCACATCCAGAACGAGGCTTATACAGCTTTTTCCGTCTCGACGAGCTACGTTCGGCGACGCGTGATCATCATTGGCCGGAAGTACGGACAGCTCGGCAATCGATTGCTGCTGTTCTCTCACTGGATCGGATTCGCCACGGAGTACGGGCGCGAGCTTTGCAACCCCGCGTTCGAGGACTACGCCCAGTACTTCGCCGGGACGTATCGCGGAGCACTCTCTAGATATCCACACGGCATTTCAGTTCCCGCCGCGCGATGGGTGAAGAAGGCGATCTACGCCGGTGTACTTGGCGCGAACAAATCACACGTGATCGGTCGGATCGTGCCTCTCGTCGATTGTCCCGACGGCGAGCACTACTATTTGAATTCGGATACGGCGATTCGTTCGATCCTCGATCATCGCGTTGTCGTCGTGAACGGTTTCGGATTTCGCTGCGAGCCGCTGATCGAGAAACACGCGAATGCGATCCGTGCGTTCTTCACGCCAGCACCTCATCACGCAAAAAACGTGAGCATTGTCCTGGAGCGAGCACGCCGCGGTATCGACGTGCTGATCGGCGTCCACATCCGGCGTGGCGACTTCCGCACGTTTGTCGGCGGACGTTGGTTCTACGACGACGCGCAGTACGCTCGATTCATGCGAGACGCTGCCGCGCTGTTCCCTGGAAAGCGAGTCGGCTTCCTCGTTGTATCGAACGAACCGATCGACGCTAGCGCTCTCGGTGGCGACGTACGGCTCGGCAGCGATCACCTCGTCGAAGACATGTACGCACTCGCTGGGTGCGACTACATCCTCGGCCCACCGAGCACGTTCGCGAGCTGGGCGTCTTTTTATGGTCGGGTACCGCTGCGCGTCCTCGACACGGCGGACACCTCGATCACGCTCGCTGCGTTCGAGACGCATACGTTTCCCCGTCCATAACAATCGGCGCTACCATCACCGCATGCGTTGGTTGTTGGTAGGCGTTAGCTTGGTCGTCGCATGTCACGATCCGGTTCCCGTCACGCACGACGCTCCGGCTTCCGTCTTACCGGTCGATGCGCCAGCAGACGCCGATCTCGACCGATGCGGATGTAATGGTGAGACTCCGGTTTGCGTGTACTGCATCAACGGCGATCAGGAAATTGTCGACCAGAGCTGCACGGCGCCCAGCAGGGTTATTAGTGCGGGCTGTCCACCGGCTTGCCTCGCCGGACAGGTCGATGGCGATGCTTGCGAAATTGCGGGCGTCGTCGGGCACTGCTACGTCCAGTACACCCGCAATCATCCCGAGATTCCGGGCGTGCTGATCTGCGGCAGGGGCCGCTAAGCTCAGGCGTTCTCTTCGACGAACAGCTTCGAGCAGAGGAAGTAGAACAGGAACTTGCTCTGGCTGTTCGGCAAGAACGCCTTGTCGATCAGATCGACGATCTTGTCCTTGCGCACCAAATCCCAGATCGGGCTCGGCGCCAACAACTGCTCGCGCGTCGCCGGATCCTGCGGATTCAGGAACTCGAAGATCGGCGCGTTGAAACCGACCTTCGTCCGGTTGTCCAAGATGTTATCCGGCGCGATGCCGCGCATCGAATCGCGCAGCACCGCCTTCGCATAGCCATCGCGCATGAGATGGCGCGTCGGAATCTTGCAGCTCCACTCGAACAGCGAGCGATCGAGGAACGGCGAGCGGTTCTCGATCGAGTAGTACATCGCGTTGAGATCGTCCTCGTGCAGGATCACGGGCACGGCCTCGTGGAACAGCTCGTTCAGCATGCGATTGCGCAGCGTGCTGCCGGTGTACGCGGTCTCCTCGAACGGCTCGTGCCACGGCGCGTGCAGGTATTCGGCAAAACCTTTCGCGTCGAGGTAGATGTGATCGCGAAAGCTCGGGTCGTTCGCGAACAAGTCCGGGTTCGAGAGGAACGGATTCCGCACGACCGGCTTCACGTGTTGGATCCACGCCTCGCGCGCCGCCGGATCGCGGGTCTCCGCGAGATACGCGAGGAAGTGATCGTAGTAGCCGCTGAACAGCTCGTCGGCGGCCGTGCCACTTACCGCAATGCGATACCCGTGCTTGCCGATCGACTGCATCAGCAGCCAGTGCGCGTAGTACGTGATCGTGTAGACCGGCGCGTCGTGATAGCGCACGAGCTCGCGCAGTCGATCGAGGAAGTTCGTGGTGTCCGTCGGAATCGACGTGTGGCGAAGTCCGAGCGCCTTCACCGCGCCCTCGACGAGCGCCGACTCCTCGTAGCGCGCATCTTGCTGCGCGATCGTGAAGCCATGGACGTCGTAGCCGAGGACCTTCTTCGCGATCGAGATCAGCGAATTCGAGTCGACGCCACCCGACATGCAAAACGCGATCGGCACGTCCGCGCGTAGGCGCAGCTCGACGGAGCGAATCAAGCGCTCGCGCGTTCCGGCCACCGCCTCTTCGCGCGACATCTCACCTTGCTCGTAGCTCGGCTGCCAGTAGCGGTACGTGGTGCGCTTGCCCTCGGGCGAGAGCTCCAGCACCGCACCGGCCGGCACTTCCTCGAGCCCTTGGAAGAAGTGTTTCGGCTGCTTGTAGAGCGCCTTGTAGCCGTTCACGAGGTAGCGCTTCACGTGATCGAAGTCGATCGGCAGCTTGCGACCGAGCAACGACGCGATGAACTTCACTTCGGAACCGAACGTCAGACGCGTGCCATCATCGACGACATAGAGCGGCTTCTCCGCGAAGCGATCACGCGAGAGGACGAGCGTGCCCTCGTTGCGATCGAATGCAGCGAACGCCCACATGCCCTCGGCCTTGTCGAGCGCGGTGCGCGGGCCGAAGTGACGTAGTGCGCGCGCGAGGACTTCCGTGTCCGACGTGGTGTGGAACGAAAAGCCCGCACGCTCGAGCTCGGCCTTGAGCTCGACGTAGTTATAGATCTCGCCGTTGAACACGATCGTCGACGCATCGAGATCGAACGGCTGGCTCGATCGCGGATCGAGATCGACGATCGAGAGCCGGCTATGCAACAGATCGACGTGACGCCCGGTCCGGGTCGCGAACGTGCGATGTGCCGCATGATCGGGGCCGCGCCGGCCCATCAACTTCAACGTGCGTTCGATACGGTCGCTTGAAATCGGGTCGGGCCCCGTCGAGCCTGCGATGCCACACATCAGTCGAGATCCTTCTGCGTGATCGCTTCACCCGTCTTGATGTCGCGATTGATCGTGTGCTCCAGCACGCGGCGTTCTTCACCGGGCGGTAAGCCGATCGCCGGGCGCACCCACATGAGGTCCGCAGCGACGAGCCGGTGGCCCTTCGTCAGATCATGGGCTGCCGCGATCGAGCGACGCGCCGGTTGGACCGTGCCCTGCTCGCTCGCCTGGATCTGTTTCACCGGCGTGCCGAGCAACGTCTCGATCCGGCGAACGCCCTCGACGATCGCCTTCATCTCCGCCGGATCCGCGCTCAATTGATGGTCGCGAAAGGCGGAGAAGTTCTTGTCGAGCGTGAAGTGCTTCTCGATGATCCGCGCACCGATCGCCGCCGCCGCGAACGTCGCATCCGGTGTGAGCGTGTGATCGGACCAACCGATCACGCAGTCCGTTGCCGCGGCGAGCGCCGGAATCACGCGCAGGTTCACTTCGGTCGCGGGCGCTGGATACGCGGCCACGCAATGCAGCAACGCCAACTTGCCCGTGGCACCCTTCGACTTCGCGAAGTCCGCCGTGCGCTTCACCTGCGCGAGGTCGGTCATGCCCGTCGAGATGATCACCGGCTTGCCACTACCCGACACGAATTCGATCAGCGGCCAGAAGTTGTTGTCGCCGGATGCGATCTTGAACACGGGCACGATCGGCGCGAGGAACTTCGCACTCTCGAGATCGAGCGGCGTCGAAAAGAACATCACGCCGCGCGCCTTCGCGAGATCCGCGAGCTTGCCGAACTGTTCTTGCGTGAGCTCGAACTTCGAGAGCCGCTCGAATCGCGCCGGATCCGCGTTGCTCGTGAACAACCGCGTCTTGAACGTCTGGAACTTCACCGCATCGACGCCGGCCGCCGCAGCCGCTTCGACCATCTTGCACGCGGTCTCGAAGTTGCCCTCGTGATTGTTCCCGATCTCCGCGACGATGAAGATGCGTTCGGACAGATCATGATTCGCGATTTTCATCGTGCACCTACGTGACGGTGGAGAACGTAT
The DNA here is from genome assembly GCA_047600425.1 of Kofleriaceae bacterium. Classification (GTDB taxonomy): domain Bacteria; phylum Myxococcota_A; class Polyangia; order Haliangiales; family Haliangiaceae; genus JABFXX01. Next base: position 3,422,380 of record JASGLC010000001.1, read on the forward strand.
TGGCTGCGCGCGAGCTCGTATCCGAGCTTCGTGTACATCCGGATCGACGGCACGTTGACGACCTGCGTGCCAACCACACGCGGCATTCCGGCGTAGCGCTTCGCGAAGGCTGCGCACAACGCCGAGCCAACGCCCTTGCCATGCGCGGACGTCGCCACCGCCACGAGATCGATCGCGGCCGTGCCGTGCGAAACGAGCGCCGCGAGAAATCCGGCCGGTTTTCCGTCGAGGAAACCGACGAGCAACGCATCGCCGCGGACCTTCTTGACGTAGTTCGCGATCCACTCGCGCTTCACGTGATGCGCCATCTCCTGCCCGACCGCGGGATCGAGATGAAAGCGCGAGTAGCGAAACGCCGACCCCGCGATGTCGAGCACTGCGGCCGCATCGGCATCACTACATTCACGCACGTCGACCGACGACGTCACCGTCACCTCGTGCGTCAGCTCGAACGTCACCGCCGTGTCGACGAGCTGGAAGCCCTTCGCCGTCAGTGCCGTCACATCGGCGATTCGATCGGTTGGCACCTTCGCGAAGTAGAAGCCGACGTCGTCGGGAAGCTCGGCCGCGGAGCCATTGCCATCGACGCGAAACACCGGCCGCGCCATGACCTCGCTCAGCCACGCATCGCGATGGGCCTGAAAGCTCATCGCTTGGCCAGCACGGTCTTGAGAGCGTCCGCGACGATCTTCATCTCCGCAACGCCGAGGTGCGGACCGACGGGCAGTGCGATCGAGCAATCGCTGATCTGCGTCGCGTTCGGATAGCCGCCCGCTTCGTAGCCGTACTTGTCCTTGTAGTACTTCATCCGCGGCACCGGCTGCGGGTAGTAGATGCTGGTCCCGATGCCCATCTTGTTGAGCTCGAGGATGATCTCGTTGCGCTGCGCGCCGTACTTGCCCTCGAGCACGGCGACCGCGCAGTAGTGCGAGTTGACGGCGTGATCGTGTTGGCTGTCCAGCACGCGAACGTTGTCGATCGACGCGAGCTCCGTCTTGAGCGCGGTGAAGTTCGTCTTGCGCGCGGCAAGGATCTTCTCGAGCTTCGCGGTTTGCGTGCGACCGAGCGCCGCCTGCATCTCGCTCATTCGATAGTTGAGGCCGAGCGACGGGACTTCGTACATGCCCGGAATCGACCGCTCGCTGTGCGTGCGATCGACGCCGAATGCGCGCAACCGAGCGACCTGCGCGGCGAGATCGGCATTCTTCGACAGGAACATGCCGCCCTCGCCCGTCGTGATGTGCTTCACCGGGTAAAAGCTGAACGTGCCGTAGTCGCCGAACAGGCCGACGTGCTTGCCCTTGTAACGCGCGCCGATCGCGATCGCGCAATCCTCGACGAGCTTCAAGTTCTTGCGCTCGCACAACGCGAGGATCTCGTCCATCTCGCACGGGATGCCCACGAAGTGAACGAGGCCGACGGCCTTGGTCCGCGGCGTGATCGCGGCTTCGATCGCTGCGGCCGTGAGGTTTCCGGTTTTCGGATCCGGATCGACGAGAACCGGCTTCGCGCCGACCCATTCGATCGCGTGAACCGTGGCGACGTGCGTACACGCCGGCGCGATCACTTCGTCGCCGGGCCCGAGCTTCATGTGGAGATACGCGAGGTGCAAGGCAGCCATGCACGAGCTCACGGTCACGCAATTCGCGCCCGCGCCGAGGAACGCGCCGAACTCGGCTTCGAACGCTTTGCACTCGGGACCGTGCGTGAGGATGTGGCCCTCGAGCACTCGCATCACGGCAGCGCGGTCGACGTCGGTGATATCGGGACGGCCAAACGGAATCTCGGTCATACGTACTCGATCGTTTGAGGTTGTGCGGTCGCGAGCGCGCGATCGGCCGCCATACAGGCGGTGATCACGGCGTATTCGTGGTGAGCGGCGGGGGCCGGATCGCGCTTGGCGATCACGGCGTCGAGAAAGTCCGGGATCAAGTCGCCCTTCGTCGCGGCGACCGGTGCGTGATCGATCATCTGCGGCGGACCGCCCGGATCGCGCTGCGCGTACAAGCGCGCGCCCATGTCGTCGTGGATGAACGTGGCCTTACTGCCGAACACGCGGACGACGTGTTGATGCTTGTGCACGGATCCGAAGTTCGCGGTGATCCGGCCGATGATCCCCGACGGCATCTCGTACGTGGCCGCGACGAAGTCCGGATAGCGAAACTTGCTCTCGCGCGTGACGATGCGATTGCCGACGGTGCTAACGCGCGCCGGTTTGTCGTCGAGCAGCCACATCATCAGGTCGATCAGGTGGACGCCTCCGCCTTGAATCACCGAGTAGTTCTCGACGTCACCGCGCCACCCATCGGTGATCTTGTGGAGGCGTCCGTACAGGTAGTCGCCGTCAAACGCGTAGATGTCGCCGAGCTCGCCCGCGCGAATCGCATCGCGCAACCAGCGATAGAGTGGTGCCGCGCGAAGGATCAGATTGCACATCAGGTGGTGGCCACGGCGTGCGCGCTCGATCGTTGCGAGCTCTTCGCGCGTCCGGCACAACGGCTTCTCGCAGAACACGTGCTTGCCGGCCGCGAACGCATCGACGACTTGCTGCGCGTGATGATCGTCGTACGAAGCGATCGCCATGATCTCGGTGCTCGACGCGACGACATGATCGAACTTGTCCGTCGCGGCGACATCCGGACCAAGCTCGCCGGCCAATCGCCGTGCCTTCTCGAGGTCGAGATCGCAGATCAGCGCGACCTTCGCGACTCCGCTGCGTTGGATCGCACGAGCGTGCTGCTCGCCGACACCCATCCCGACCACCGCCGCCGAGATCATGCGCGCTCCAACCGATGGAGATCCTCGATCGTATCGACGGCGAGCTCGAGTTGCGCGAGCGACGGATCGCCGGACTCGACGTTCTTGATCCGATAGCGCGCGGGCTCGCGATGAAACGCACGAGTCACGTGCTCGCGATCCTGTGCGTCGAGATCGATCAACGCGGCGAGCGAGCTCGTCCTGATCAGCTCTGCGTTGTGGCCTTTGGGAAACGTCCGTGGTTGTGTGGTCGTGACGAGATCGAGCGCCGGATCGTGTGCACCGACGACGGCCTTCAACACGCGATCGTCGAGCAACGGACTATCGGCGCAGATCCGCAGCATATACGCGGCCGAATGTTGATCCGCCGCGAGCAGGAATCGGTCGAGCACGTCGTCAAGCGGGCCGCGAAAACACGCCTCGCCGATGTCCGTGAGGTACGCCGCGAGCGGGTCGTCACTCGGGTCGGTCGACGTCACCACCAACCGCGGCAGGTCCGGCAGAGCCTGCTTCACTCGATCCAAGACATGCCAGATGATCGGCCGGCCACGGAAGGGTGCCAGGACCTTTCCCGGGAACCGGCGCGACGACATCCGTGCCTGAATGAAGACGTGAATTTCCGAGGACAAAGGAACTGGGCGGCACCGTACTTGCCGTCCCAGAGCCAGTCAAGGTAGACCCCGTGACGGTGAAGTACTGCGGGACGTGCATCACGGCGCACAACAGGCCGGGGATTCGCTTCGATGCGAGTGGCAACTGTAACTGCGCGACTCGCGAGACCAAACGCGAGATCGACTGGGCGGCCCGCGAGCGGGACTTCCGCGCGGTTGTCGCGAACGCGAAGGCGCGTTCCAGCGGCTACGACTGCCTGATCCCGGTCAGCGGTGGCAAAGACAGCACCTGGCAGGTGATCACGTGTCTCGAGTACGGCCTGAAGCCTTTGGCCGTGACCTGGCGTCCACCAGGTCGCACGGCGATCGGGCAAGCGAACCTCGACAACCTGATCCAGCTCGGCGTCGACCATATCGACTACATGATCAGCCCCGAGGTCGAGAAACGCTTCACGCTCGCCGCGTACGAGAAGTTCGGCTCGACGGCGGTGCCGATGCACATGGCAATCTTTTCGATCCCGTTGCGGATCGCCGTGAAGTTCCAGATCCCACTCGTCGTGTGGGGCGAAAACTCCGCCTTCGAATACGGCGGCACCGAAGAATCGCGCACCGGCTTTCGCCTCGATCGCACGTGGCTCCAAGCGCACGGTGTCACGCATGGCACCACGGCAAAGGATTGGGTCGGCGTCGCGGGCCTGACGGAAAAAGACCTCACGCCGTACTTCGGGCCCGACGACGAAGAGCTCGATCGCGCCGGCGTGCTCGCGGCGTTCCTCGGCTACTACTTCGCGTGGGACCCGATCAAGTCGCTCGAGGTTGCGGAGAAGCACGGGTTCTCGCGCGGTACGAAGGCGCGCACCGGCGTGTGGGACTACGCCGATATCGACGACGACTTCATCTCTCTGCACCACTGGCTCAAGTGGTACAAGTTCGGCTTCACGCGCACGTTCGACAATCTCTCCGTCGACATCCGCAACGGCCGGCTCACGCGCGAGCACGCGCTGCAGATCCTGAAGCAACGCGGTGACGAGACGCCGCGCGAGGACATCGCGAAGTTCTGTGCGTGGGTCGGCATCACCGAACAGCGGTTCTTCGCGATCGCCGAGACGTTTCGCAATCACGACATCTGGAAGCGCGGCACCGACGGGAACTGGATGATCCCGGACTTCATCATCCCGGATTGGGCGTGGTGATGAAGCTCCGCGTGAACGATCCGCCACGCACGTTCGCGACCGGTCGCGGCGAGCCGATCACGATCAGCGATTGCGCTCATATCGAGCTCGCACCGAACGATCAAGTCACGTTCACCACACCCGATGGCGGTGAATACGATGTCACGCGCAAGAGCTGGGGCTTCTACGCGACGCCGTCGCTGAACGGACGCCTCCTCAACTACAACCTGCGCGCCGTGATCGCGCGCGGGCCGGCCGCTAAGTACTACGTGTTTCTCGTCGAACGCGGCCACGAGTCGGAGTTCGAGCAGTACCTCGCGGCCGAGCAAAACGTGATCGTCCGGTGGATCGACAACGACGAAGATCTCGCTGCGATCACCAGCGATCCGAAGCTCGTCGCCGGGCCGCCGTTGCATTGTCCGTGTGGTGGCGATCGCTTCACCACCGTTCACACGTACTTCGCGCCGCCTGCAGGCGAGGTGAAGTTCGCGAGCGCGCCAGCGGATTCGTATCGTCGAGAGATCTACCGCTGCAGTTTGTGCGGTCACTTCATCTCGGTATTTTCGCTCGCGGCATCGTTCTACTCCGGCGAGTACGTCGATGCGACCTACGGCGACGAAGCCGGCATGAAGCGCACGTTCGATCGGATCATGGCGCTGCCACCCGATCGCAGCGACAACACCGGACGAGTCGCACGGATCGATGCCTACGCCGCCGAGCACCTGAAAGGCCGCACCGTGCTCGATGTCGGCTCGGGCCTCTGCGTATTCCTCGCTCGGATGAAGCAGCACGGTTGGATCGGCACCGCGCTCGATCCCGATCCGCGTGCAGCACGTCACGCGACCGACGTTGCCGGTGTGACGGGCATCGCGGGCTCGCTACCGAAATCGGATCTCGGTCGCTTCGATCTCGTCACGTTCAATAAAGTGCTCGAGCACGTGCCGGATCCGATCGCGCTACTCGCCCTCGCGTTGCCACACGTTGCCGACGGTGGTGCGGTGTACATCGAGCTCCCCGATGGCGAAGTCGCCGCGCGTGAAGAGGGCTTCGGTCGCGAAGAATTCTTCGTCGAGCATTTTCATGTCTTCAGCCTCGCGTCGATCGCGAGGTTGGCCGAACGGGCGGGCTTCGAAGCTCGCGTGATCGAACGCTTGCGCGAGCCGAGCAGCAAGTACACGCTGCGGGCATTCTTGGTACCGAGGAAGGTCACATGACGACGACAGCCGATATGAAGCGCTTGTGGGAGGATTCGTTCGACGAGCAGATCGCTCGTGGGGCGTACAACACGGCACCCGTGGAAGCGCTGATTCGCAGCACCGCGTACTGGCTGCGCGATCGCACCACGGCGGGCAAGACCGAGCCGTTGCACTTCCTCGAGATGGGTTGCGGTGCGGGCCCCACGCTCGTGTGGCTCGCGCAAAAGGGCATCAAGGTTTCGGGCGTCGATATCGCGGTCAACGCGCTCGAGCTCGCGCGCGCGAACCTCACTCGCCAAGGCTATGCGGATCGGATCGGCTCGATCGTCGAGTCGTCGGTGACGAAGACGCCGTTCGCCGACGCCACGTTCGATGGCGTGATCGAATCGTGCGTGTTCCAGCACCTGCCGCGTGCCGATCGTGAAGAGACGTTCCGCGAGGTCTCGCGCATCTTGAAGCCGGGCGGCTTGTTCGTGTGCCACGTGCTCGCCGACGCACACACCACGTTCCAGAAGATGAAGGACAAGCAGCTCCCCGGCGATCCGGGCTCGCTGCAGCTCGAGGACGGCAGCTCGAAGATCCACCTGACGAACATCGGGCTCGCGCACTTCTTCGCGAAAGATGAATTCGCGAAGCTGTTGCCGGGCTTCTCCGTCGTGGATCCGTGCCTGACCACGTACTACCTGCCGAGGTCCGAAGCGAAGAAGCGCGGTTACGACGAGTACCTGCAGGCGATGTGGACCGTCGTCGCGGTCAAATGAATTCACGCTGGAATCCATGGGCGAACGATCGCAACACGCTGGCGCTGTATCGCCGGCGTTGTCGCGGTGAAGCCGAGGAGATGACCTGTGCCGCGCAGGCGGCGGAGATCCTCGGCTCGCTCATCCGGCCAAGCGAGACCTTACTCGACGCGGGGTGCGGCGGTGGCTACTACCTGCACTCGTTCGCGAAGCGCGGGATCGAGGTCGACTATCACGGGCTCGACTACACGGCCGAGATGATCGATCTCGCGAAGGCCGAGATGGGCGCTCCCGATCGGTACGAGCTCGGAGCGATCGAAGAGCTCGAGCGCGAGTACGACACCGTGCTGTGCTTCAACGTGCTGACGAACAGTCCGCACTACGCACTCCCGCTCGAGCGGCTCCTCCACGCCGCGAAGAAGCGGATCCTGATCCGCGAGGCGATGGGTGACGTGCTGATCAGCCGCTACACGCCTGACCCGTATCTCGACGAGGGCAAGCGGCACATCCGCGTCTATCACAATCAGTATCCGATCGCTGAAGTCACCGCGTTCATGCAAGAGCACGGCTTCACGGTCACGCGAATTCCGGATCGTCGCTCGAACGACGGCACGGAGATGGTCGTCGATATTCCGCACCAGTGGCGGATCTTGCTCGGGGAGCGCACGTAGATGTCTCGGATCGCCGGTCTGGTTCCTGCTCGTGATGGTGGCTCGGTCGATCACATGCTTGCTGCGATGCAGGGGCAGGTCGTAACGACGCGCTCGGTGAAGACCGTGCAGCACGCGTCGCTCGGATCGATCCATTGGCGCGATCCGAACGTCGCGCACCACGAGTCGGTGATCGCGTGCGTCGATTCGAGCCTCTGGCCGGCGGCGAACGTGATCGCGTTGTATCGCGAGCATGGCTTTGTCGACGCGCTCGCCAAGATCGATGGCGACTTCGCGATCGCGCTCTACGACGCGAACACGGACACGCTATGGCTCGCACGCGATCGCTTCGCGGTGAAGCCGCTCTATTACCTCGCAGAACCGAATCGGTTCGCATTCGGATCGCGGCCGCGCGCACTACTCGCCCTGCCCGATGTCTCGCGCGAGCCGAATCGTGCGTTCGTGGCGCGGTTCGCCGGTCTGCACTACCGCACGTTCGATAACGAGCCGCGCGAGTCGCCGTATGCCGCGATCTCGCAACTGCCGGCCGGTTGTTACTTGCAGGTCCGCGGTACGAAGATCGAGCGCGAGGCGCAGTACTGGGCGCTGACCGAGCAACCAGATCACACCGAATCCGAAGCACAGCTCGCCGAGCGTTATCGCGAGCTCCTCCTCGACGCGGTGGATCGCCGGCGCAAAGGCGCGGATCGTCCTGCGTTCACGCTGTCGGGCGGCATGGATTCGTCGTCGGTGTTGGCGTGCTCGGTTCGTTCGAGTGGCCACAAGGAACAAGCGTTCTCGACCGTCTATCACGACGCGACCTACGACGAGACGAAGGAGATCCAGACGATCCTCGATGCCACCGTCGAGAAGTGGCACCCGGTCCGGATCGGCAATCCCGAGCTCGCCAACATGATCCCGAAGATGATCGCGGCGAACGACGAGCCGATCGCGACGGCGACGTGGCTGTCGCACTACATCCTGTGCGAAGCGACCCAGCAGGCGGGGTTCGGCACGCTGTTCGGCGGCCTCGGCGGTGACGAGCTCAACGCCGGCGAGTACGAGTACTTCTTTTACTTCTTCGCCGATCTGGCCGCGGCTCACGACGACGCGCGGCTCGAGCACGAGACGGCGAAGTGGGTCGAGTATCACGATCACCCGATCTTCAAAAAATCGCCGGACGTGATGCGCGCGGGTCTGCAGCGGCTCGTCGATCTGAAGACGCCGGGCAAGTGTCTGCCGGATCCCGCACGGCTCGCTCGGTATCGCCACCTCGTGAAGCGCGATTACTACGACCTCACTGGCTACGAGCCCGTGATGGACATGCCGTTCACGAGCTACCTCAAGAACCGCACGTATCAGGACATCTTCCGCGAGACCGCGCCGTGTTGTTTGCGCGCGGCTGATCGCCAGACCACGGCGCATGGCATCGACGTGGTGTGGCCGTTCTTCGACCATCGCCTGGTCGAGCTGATGTTCCGCGTGCCGGCCACGCTGAAGATCCGCGATGGCGTGACGAAACACCTGCTTCGCGATGCGATGAAGGGCATCCTGCCCGAGCAGACCCGTACGCGAATCGCGAAGACCGGATGGAATGCGCCAGCGCATGTGTGGTTCGCGACCGGCAGCGGGCGGCAATTGGTGCTGGACCTGATCGGGTCCAAAGGTTTCGCGGAGCGCGGGCTCTACGACGTGCCCGAAACCCGGCGCCTGCTCGACGAGCATCGCGACATCGTGACCGAGGGTCGGCTCGTCGATAACCACATGATGTTCTTCTGGCAACTCGTTAACTTGGAGCTGTGGCTGCAGTCACTCTGACGCTTCTTGACTCCCCCCGGTTGGCATCGTATCGAGGGTGCCTATGGAGAGCCTGCAGGGTAAGAAAATCGCGCTGATCGGCGGCGCGGGCTTCATCGGCCATCACCTCGCACTCGAGATGAAGCGCCGTGGCGCCGACGTGCACGTGATCGACGGCTTGCAGGTGAACAATCTGCTCTCGCTCATGAAGGATGGGGCCGAGAATCGCGAGCTCTACACCCGCATGGTCAACGAACGCCTCGATCTCATGCGAGGCGCCGGCGTCGAGCTCCATCCGCAGGACGCGCGCGACTACCACGCACTTTCGCGCCTGCTAGCGACCAGCATCAAGCCGCAGGTGATCGTCCAACTCGCGGCGGTGGCTCACGCGGGCCGCTCGAACAAGGATCCGTTTTCGACGTTCGACCACTCGCTGCGTACGCTCGAAAACGCTCTCGACGTCGCGCGCGGCTGCGACCTCGAGCGCTTCGTCTTCCTGTCGTCGTCGATGGTCTACGGCAACTTCATGACCCCGAGCGTCGACGAGGAGCATCCGCTCAACCCGATCGGCATCTACGGCGCGTTGAAGCTCGCGGGCGAAAAGATCGTGATCGCCTACAACCAGGTGTTCGGCCTGCCATACACGATCATTCGCCCGTCGGCCTTGTACGGCGCACGTTGCGTGAGCCGGCGCGTCGGTCAGGTCTACATCGAAGCCGCAATGACCGGCGGCACGCTTCGCGTCGACGGTGATGGTGGCGAGCGGATCGACTTCACGTACATCGACGATCTCGTCGCAGGTATCTGCGGAGCGATCGCCAGCCCGGCGGCGAAGAACGAAACGTTCAACCTCACGCACGGCGATGCGCGTTCGATCCAGCAGCTCGTCGGCGTGATCAAAGAGAACTTCCCGACCGTCAAGGTCGAGAACGTGCCGCGCGACAATCTGATGCCGTTCCGCGGCACGCTCAGCGTCGACAAAGCTCGCAAGTTGTTCGGTTACGCGCCCGCAAATCCGATCGAAGTCGGCATGCCGAAGTACATCGCCTGGTATCGCGAGTTCATGGGCGCCGCGCGCCGCTGATGCGCGTTCTCTGTTTCGCGCCACATGCCGGGATCTGGCAGCACGCGTTCCCGGAAGCCCTCGCACTCGATGCGCAACGCGATCCGAATACCGACGTCGTGTACATCACGTGTGGAGGTGCGCTCGATTCGTTTTGCGTGACGATGGCGTCGCGGCGTCTCACTGCAGACAGCTCGCAAACAGAGAAGCAGGCGGTCTGCGCCAAGTGTCAGTCGGCGCGTGACCGAATCCGTCGAGGGTTTCACTTTCCGGGCTACGACTTCGACACCGTGCTCGACGAGCGCGACTCGAGACGAATCGAGGAGATCCTCGACGGCGCCGATCGAGACCGTTTGATGGAGCTCGAAGTCGACGGGATCGCCGTCGGACGAGCGGCGCTCTACGAGTTCCTGATCGAACGCAAGAAGACCAGCCTCGCGCTGAATGCGGCGGAATGGACGGCATTCCGGCCTCGTCTCGCAAACGCACTACGTTCCTCGCTAGCCGCGGCAAAGATCCTCGACCACGAGCGGCCCGATCGCATCGTCGTCTACAACAGCCTGTACTCGGTCAACGCGGTCTGGCGCGCCCACGCGACGAAGCGGGAGATTCCGTTCTACTTCCTGCACGGCGGCCTCAGTCTCGTCGATCGTCTCGAGCACCTGATCCTCGGGCGCGATTCGACGCTCGAGTTCTGGAACCGGATCATCGCCGCGTGGCCGCGCTTCCGCGATCTGCCGTGCAATGCGGTCGAGCTAGAGCATGTGACGCAGCACTTCTTGCGGCTCTTCCGCGGGACAAGTGTGTTTGCGTATTCGGCGGCGAAGGCAGAACACACCGTCGATATTCGCGCGAAGTTCGGGGCACGCCACGACCAGCGGCTGCTGTGCGCGACGATGAGCAGCTACGACGAGTACGTGGCAGCTGCGGCGGTTGGCGGGGTTCCCGACGCGAGCACGCTGTTGTTCCCAACGCAGCTCTCGTGGATCCAGTCTCTCGTCGGGTGGATCGGCGACCGTCCCGATTTGTTCCTGATCGTTCGCGTGCACCCGCGCGAATTTCCGAACAAGCGCGATGGGCTGAAGTCGGAGCACGCGATCGCACTAGAGCGCGAGCTCGCGAAGCTCCCTCCGAATGTCAAAGTGAACTGGCCGAGTGACGCACTCTCGATCTACGACTTGGCCGATCAGGTCGATGTCTTTCTGAACGCGTGGTCGACCGCCGGTAAAGAGATGAGCCTCCTCGGCCTACCCGTCGTCACTTATTGCCCGACAGTGATCCAGTATCCGACCGAGCTGAACTTCGTCGGTACGACGCTTGAAACGTACTTCGCCGCGATCGAAGCCGCGCTCGCAGACGGATGGAGCTTCGAGCGCGTCCGCCTGACGTTTCGCTGGTGCGTTCTCGAATATCTGCGCGGACTCGCAGACATCCACGACGGGTTCGAATTCTCTGAGGAGCCTGCGACGAGCGTGTTCGAGCGCGCGCGTAATCTCGCTCTGGCACCGGAACCACTTCGCCAGTATCACGACCTCCTACGCCGGCCACGAACGCTCGCACAACGGGATCGCTTGCATGCGCTGCTTCACAGCGGCGACGAGACACTTCTGGACGTCATTCCGGCACCGAAGCGCGAGGCGGTTTCTCTGTCGGACGAGACCGAAATTCTCCGCCGCGAGCTGAAGAAACTGGCGGCCGCGCTCTATCCTCACGCTACCGGTGAGCCACGAACCGGTCTCCGCACGCACCTCGCATGATCCGGCTGTTCAGCGACCTTCCCAAAACGTTCGTCCGGCATTTCCGCCGGTTCCGGTCGTATACGGGAAATCACATGCTCGCGCTTGCCGTGCTCACGGTGGTGATGAGCTGGGCCGAAGGTCTCGGGATCGCGCTGTTCTTCCCGCTGCTTCAAAGCGATGGAAACAAGGATGGGCTGTCGTCGTCGTTCTCGTCGGTGTTGAGCTTCTTGCATATCTCGCCAACGCCGGCGGGCGTGCTTCCGCTGATCGCGGTTCTGTTCGTGTTGAAGGGCGGGCTCACATTCGGCACGTACTCGTATCAGGGCTACCTCGCGGCGCAGATTCCGTTGAAGTTGCGACGCGAGATCCTGTCGTCGCTAAGGCGCACCGACTATCAGGAGATGGTCGGCACGAATGCTGGCTTCGTCTCGAACCTCCTCGTCAACGAGGTCAACAAGGTCGACTACGGATTCACCGGCTTCTTACGCACGTTCGCACCGACCTTGAACATCACGGTGTTCACGGTGATCGTGCTGTGGCTCGATTGGCGCCTGACGGTGTTGTGCGGCGTCATGGGTGTGTGTGCGATCGCGATCATTGGCGTTACGGGCGGGATCGCGCAGCGAGCGTCGAAGGTCCTCGCGAAAGAGAATGCTCTCCTCTCGGGCCTACTCATCCACGTCGTTCACGCGTTCAAGTACCTGCGCGCAACTGCGGGCCTCGCCGTCTTCGAACGTAAGGCCAGCGAATCTGCGACTCGATCGATGCGCGCGGAAGTTCGTAGCAACACCGCGGCAGCGCTCTCGCTATCGGTCGCGCAACCGCTGATGGTGTTGTTCCTCGCCGCGATCGTTTACTTCCAGTCGGTTGTCGAGGGAAAGCCGCTAGGATCCTTGTTCGTCCTGTTGCTGTACTTCTTCCGCATCATGAACGAGCTCTGGATCCTACAAGCGAACTGGCAGTCGTTCATGGGCTATCTCGGCGCGATCGAGGTGGTCTACGAAGCCGTGGATCGCTTCAACACTCGGCTCGAGCAGAACGGCAGCGAACCTTATCGGCCCTTCGAAGATAAGATCTCGCTGAAGAGCCTTGGCTTCTCGTACGTGCCCGAGCGAGAGGTGCTTCGCGACATCACTCTCGAGATCAAACGGAACTCGACCGTCGCGTTCGTCGGCGAATCGGGCTCTGGAAAATCGACGCTCGTCGATTTGATTCTCGGAACTCTCAAGCCGAGCCGCGGCGAGATTCGTTACGACGCCACGCCACTCTCGAAGATCGATCTCGAGACGATGCGCCCGCGTGTCGGCTACGTGCCACAAGACGCGATCTTGTTCGACGACACCGTTCGAAACAACATCACGATGTGGGGTGACAAGGCGCCGGAAGCCGTGGCAGCTGCGGCCAAACGTGCACGCGCCGACGAATTCATCGCGGCGATGCCCGAGCAATACGAAGCGATGATCGGGGATCGTGGCGTGAGGCTATCGGGTGGCCAGCGCCAACGGCTCGCGATCGCTCGCGAGCTCGTCAAGGAGCCCTCGATCTTGGTACTCGACGAAGCGACGAGCGCCCTCGACTCCGAGTCGGAACGCGCGATCCAGCAGAGTATCGATGCGCTCGCCGGTCAGCTCACGATCTTGATCATCGCGCACCGTCTGTCGACGATTCGTAATTGCGATCACGTCTGTGTGTTGCACGACGGCCGGATCGTGGAACAAGGCTCGTATGCAGAGCTCGCGGCGCGCCCCGGATCGCGATTCCAGAGGCTCGTCCAGCTTCAGGATCTCGCCGAGCCAACATCGTGATATAGGCCGGTGATGACCGCGGCGATCGGCCTATTCGCGTACAACCGCCCGGCGCATCTCGCACGTGCGCTCGAGGCGCTCGCGCGATGTCCGGAGGCGGAACGTTCGTCGCTGACGATCTTCTGCGACGGTCCGAAATCCGAAGCGGCACGCGAGAAGGTGTTCGAGACACGACGTCTTGCCCGCGAGCGCGCGCCCCGCAACGCGCGGATCATCGAACGCGATACGAACCTCGGCCTCGCGAAGTCGATGCGTGCCGGGGTCTCGCAGCTTTGCGAGGAGACCGGTAGCGCGATCATTCTCGAGGATGACCTCGAGGTTTCGAGCACGTTCTTGACGTTCATGAATGCGGCGCTCGAACGCTACGCGAACGATCCTCGCGTGATGCAGGTCTCGGGCTACATGTTTCCCGTCACGATTCCATCCGTCGACGATGCGTTGTTCGTGCCGCTGATCAGCTGCTGGGGTTGGGCGGTATGGAAGCGATCGTGGGACCGGCTGGGCTCCGGAACGAGCCATTACGCCCATCTTGCTGCGGATCCCACCGCGCGTCGCCGCTTCGACCTCGACGGAGCGTTCCCGTACTGGGCGATGCTCGAGCGTCAGCACCGCGGCGAGGTCGATTCGTGGGGAATCGGCTGGTACCTCGACGTATTCGCGGCCGATGGGCTCGTCCTGTACCCGCGCGAGAGTCTCGTCGCGAATCGCGGCCACGATGGCACGGGTGCTCATCAAGAAGTGAGCAACCCCTTCGAAGCGAACGCGCACGAGTTCTTGCCGAATCACTGGCCAGCAGTTGGGCTCGACGAGATCCAGAACCGCGAGCTGCGCGAATTCATTCGCCGGCGTCAACGCGGTGGCTTGAAGGCACGTGCTGGGCGTTTGCTGATGGATCTTCGCGAGGCGTTCCGACGGTGAAAGACGTCCTCTGGAAACTGCTGCGGACGGCACGCGTTCCCCAGGTTATCAACTGGGCGCTCGCCGAGCATGCGAACGAGTTGGGACGCCGGGCGGTGGTCGCGGGTCACGGCGTTCGATTCGGAGCCTCGTCTCGCGTGATCAATCCGGGGCCGGCAGCGCGGATCCGGGTCGGTGCGAACACGCTCGTCGACGGGGAGCTCTTGGTCCACGACTATGGTGGACAGATCGAGATCGGCGAGTCCTCGTACATCGGGCCTGGCACACGCGTGTGGTCGGGCGAGCGGCTCGTGATCGGGAATCACGTCTTCGTCGCTCATAACTCGACGATCGTCGATACGAACGCGCACCAAGTCGATGCCGAGGAACGCGCCGAGCACTACCAGCGCACCGTCGTCGAGGCGCGGCCCTTCGAAAAAGGCACGATCGAAACCGCCCCGGTCGTGATCGGCGATCACGCGTGGATCAACTTCAACGTCGCGATCTTGAAGGGCGTGACGATCGGCGAAGGCGCGATCATCGGAGCGGGAAGTGTCGTGACGCACGATGTGCCGCCGTTCGTATTGTGTGCGGGTAATCCCGCGCGAGTCATTCGGGAGCTACCACATGGCTGAGATCAGACAGATGCTGTCGCGGTTCGCCGCTCAGCTCGAGCCGAACGTGCGCCACTTCGTCGATCGAGCACGTGGTGTGTTGCGGCGACCGGGTGCCGCACCATCGGAGCAGGATCTCGGCGTCTACTGGGATCCGAAGATGGCGGCCCTGCTGGAGACGTGGGGCGAAGGCAACGCGTGGAACGAGATCCAACTGCTGCTCGTCAACGCGACCGGCAAGGTCGTCGACATCGCGTGTGGCACCGGCAAGGTGATGACGCTCCTCGCTCCGTACAAGCAGCTCGAGGTGCACGGGTTCGATATTTCGGACTTCCTGATCCAGAAGGCAATCGATCGCGGGATCCCGCGCGACAGGCTCACGATTCAAGATGCGACGAAGACCAGCTATACGTCGGGCGAGTTCGACTATGGCTATTCGATCGGGTCACTCGAGCACTTCACCGATGACGGCATCGTCGCGTTTGCGGCCGAAGCCAAACGAATCGTGAACCGCGCGACGTTTCATCAAGTGCCAACTGCGCGCAGTGGCCGCGACGAAGGTTGGCTGAAGACGCTGCAGAGCTATCACAACAACTCGGTCGGATGGTGGTTGGAGCGCCTACGCACTGCGTACCCCACGGTTTACGTATTCGACTCGAAGTGGGAAGACCGGATCTCTGTCGGTAAGTGGTTCGTGTGCGTCAACGAGTGATCGAACAACTTCGCCGCCTTCGCGACGTATTGCCCGGCGGTCAAGGACGGGTTTCGTTCTCGCAAGAAGGCGAGGATCTGATCCTGGCCCGAATGTTCGAAGAGCGACCGACCGGATTTTACGTCGATGTCGGAGCGCATCACCCATTGCGCTTCTCGAATACGCAGCTGTTGTATCGCCGTGGTTGGCGCGGCGTGAATATCGACGCGAGCCCGGGCAGCATGGCCGCGTTCCGCGAGCATCGCCCGCGCGATCTCAATCTAGAGCTCGGCATCACGCCGGTAGCAGGCACCCACGAGTTTTACGTGTTCGACGAACCGGCGCTCAACACGTTCGACTCCGCACGGGTCAAGGAGCTGGCTGCAACGCCGTACAAGCTCGTGCGAACGGTCCCCGTGAAGTGCATGCCGTTGTCCGAGGTGCTCGCAGAACATCACATCGATCAGATCGATCTGCTCACGATCGATGCCGAGGGTTACGACTTCGCGATCCTCCAGACCGTCGCATGGGAGATCGCGCGCCCACGAGTTGTCGTGACCGAACAGTTCTCGCGCGACCTCGAAGAGCTGGTCACGACACCGCTGCATGGCTACATGCGCGAACGCGGATATCGCCTCGCGGCGAAGACGTTCAACTCGCTGTTCTACGCAGCGACTTGACTTGAATCGTGGCACCGGTCGTCACATCGACGAGTGGCAGATCTTCGACCGTGCGAAGGCGTTGCGTGAAGTCCGCAAAGCTCAACGCACCGGATGAATCGCGTCCTTCACGAAACCTCGCACGTCGATAGGCGGCGAGCGGCGACACCACCGGCAGCGAGCCAACGACATCATCCCGCACGAAGAACACGTTATTCCCGGCGGAGTTGCCCCCGACGAGCGAGTAACCTTTGGTCTTGGCCAGCCGAGCCAATGCGGAGATCGATGCGCCGTAGTACAGGTTCGACGAGTGCTTCTGACCACGAACGAATGCGGGATCGTAGGGTGTCGTGACCGCACGGTCGGGTCCCCATAAACTGTTGTATTCGGCGACGACGATCCGCGGCGAAACGACGCCGATTGCTTCCCACACCCAAGTAATCGTTGCCATCGATGTCGACCGATAGGAGGCCGATATCTCCCTCGAAGCCAGCGTCGCCGATTAGCTGGTTGATGTTGTCGCGCGTAATAAACGCGCAGCGCGCTTCGAGCTCGTAGCGCCACGAAATGTCGTCGGCGCGAATGCTCTGGATGTTCGCTTCCGAACCGTCGATCACGAGGCCACGCCAATTGCGCGTCATCAGCAGATAGCGCGTGTTCGCCTCGCGATAGTCTTCGACACCGAACTCGACGAACCACGTGCGATCGATCGCGACCTTGTTGATCAGGTACTCGATCAGGCCATCTTCGCCCCACTGGGAGAACACACCGAATTCGTGATCGACAAACTGTTCGCGATCGCGCCGCGCGAGTCCCTCGAGCCGACCGATGGCCAATTGCAGTCGTTCGAGTTGCGCTTGCATGCGCGAAAACGCCCGAGCAAATCGCACGGGAGGAGCCGACCGGACGAAATCACGAAACGACATCAGCTACCCAACAATTCGCGCAACTCGCGCGTGTCGATGTTCGGGATGTGGTCGAGCAGGGTGCGAGCCTCGTCGTACAAGCCATACGCCGCATAAAATCCGAGCGCGGCGATCCGGTGTTCGACGGGACGCGCGAGCAATGCACTACGCGTGAGCCCGAACACGGCGTCGCACTCGTTGAGATACGTTCTGCGCGGTAGCTGGCTCGCGCGCGATCCGCCGCCTTCGATTGGTTTGAGTTGAAGGAGCTCGAAGCCGTTGCTCTCGAGGAATTGCGCCATGTCCCATAGCTTGCCGGCACCGACCATGACCGGCTTCGCGAGCAACGTCGCCTCGGCTTCGATTCCGACGATCTGGTTCGACATGAACGCCGTGCTCGCGCCTCGCAGGATCGCGAGCTCCGTCCCTTGCGTGTCGAGTTTCACGAATGCGGGTAACGCACCTGCGTGTTCGTGGATCACTTGATCGAGCGTGAGCGTTTCGATCGACCTCTCGGTCACGGGAAAGAAATAGTCGCGATCGGTAACCCGATGCTCCATGTCGGAATTGATCACCGGTGGCAGCAAGCTCGAACCGCTGTCGATGTTCGTGACGTGGAGGATCTGCGTTCCACCGTGTTCGCTGAGCCCCCGCCCGACGCGTGTCGGCCGTGATGGCCAGGGCCAGGTATCGAGGTACGCCGTGTTTTGTGCGTTTGGCTCGACGGCAATCCACCTCGTGCGACGCGACCAACGGAACAAGTCCCAGGCGGGATGCGGGTAGTAGCTCGCTCCAACGTCGATGCACGCGAGCTCGGGTAACAGCGCCGCGATCGCACGCTCGAGACGTGCCTTGGGTGCTGGCGAGAATCGCTGGACCAAGCGACCGAGGCGCGGCCGAAGCTCGGCTCTGCGGCTCACCGCGTCTTCGACGGCTAGCTTCGCGTGGCTCGCCGTGGTTCGCCAGCGAGGTGGAGCGGGTCCGAACACGATCTGGAGTGCGACGCGCTCGCCTTCGCGAACCATCCCACCGCGATGAAGGAGTCGCGCGCCGTCGAACACCGCCATCGTCCCCGCAGGACCGACCATCGGTTGTTCGGCCGCGACCAAGGCGGACTCCAGCGGTGAATCCGGCAGGACGTCCCAGCCGACATGCGAGCTGTAGCGAAGTGGCTCGGGGAGGCGCGCGAAGTGCTGCCGGAAACAACGGCGACGAGAATGCGCGTGGATGTTCCGCTCGTTCGTATCGAGCGTACAGCGGCGACGCCGGGCTCGCTCCGACCGAGCTGATCACCCGACCGACCAACTTTTGAAGTGGCGAGAGTGCGAGTCGCTGTTCGCACTCGGGGTACACGCTCATCGGCCCCGTCGCGAGCGTCACGTCGGTGAGATAGGCGATCGCCTTCGGATGGACAACGCTCTCGTCAGTGTGCGCGTAGAGCGTGCGCGGTTGACGCCCGCCATATTCGTCGCGCCACCAGGTGGCGGTCGGGACGCTCAGCTCGAGCGCGACTCCAACGACTTGCATACGACGCCTCTCGTACGCGCTGACGAGGGCGTGAATGTCGGAAGCCTCGAACTCGCGAAACAGCGCACGAACGATCCGCGCAGGAATCGGCCCACGATCGATCGTGAGGTCTTCGCGACGAACGCTTCCCGCAGCCGCTTTCGCTCGCAGCTGTGCGACCGGCAGGCGTGTAACCTCGCGCAGCTCGGCTACCGTTCGATCGCTCAGCTTTGTAAAGATGAACTTTCGCGCTTGGAGCTCCGCCAGGTGCGCCGTGGTCTTCGCGTTACTCGAGCGCGCCGCGTAGTGCGCGAGGTCGGTCTCCAGCAACGCGACGGTTAGCTGTTGGAGCTCCGTCAAGAACTGAGCGATCACCGCATCGTCGGCACCAATCTCGAACACGCGCCGCAACGCGCGGATCGCGGTCGCGTGTGCGTCCGGCGTGCTCGCGCCCGACTCGAGCTCCCGATATGCCTCGTTGAAAGCGGCAATCGCACCACCATCGACCGGTAACTCCGTCCCGGTACGGAACGCCGGATGTTCCGCGTATGGGAGAGGAAGCTGGTCGAGCATGCGCGCGAACCTACCCGTCGCCGCGATCGCGATCAAGCCGCCCGTTTGAGCCCGAGTCGCACCGCGAGCCAGTAAGCGCCCAGGGACGCGATGCCGCCGTACATCCGCGCACGATCGAGCGGATTCAAGTGAAGCCGGCGCGCACTGCGTTGCTTCACCCGAGCCGCCTCGCGGATCTGCTTCCCCATCATCGCGACCGACTTCGCATCAGTGTGATAACGAGCCCGCGCGATCACTTCCGGGATGTACTTCGTCGCGCGCGCCGCCGCGAACATCCGGATCCACAACTCGTAATCCATCGTGTAGTGCAGCTCGGCATCGAGCCCGCCCACGTCGAGGAACAGCTGGCGCCGAAATAGCAGCGACGGCTGGAGCACGAAGCTCGCCGGGTGCATCACGATCTCGGCGACGCGCGTGATCGGCTTCGAGCGATAGGGCCCGAGGTAGTTGCCCTCGACATCGACGCGATCGCCATCGCCGTAGACGATATCGAGCAGCGGATCACGATCGATCTCGTCGACGAGACGCTGCACCCCCCTGGGCGTGGCGTAGTAATCGTCCGAGTTGATCCACGCGACGAGCTCGCCCGCCGCCATTCGCACGCCCTTGTTGATCGCGTCGGACTGACCGCGATCTTTCTCGCTCACCCAGCGGATCCGGTCGCCATAGCCGCGCAGGACCTCGACCGTGTTGTCCGTCGACGCGCCGTCGACGACGAGCACTTCCGAATCGGGGATGTTCTGCGCGAGACAGCCATCGATGCATTGCCCGATGAACTGCGCTTGATTGCGCGTGGGGATCACGAACGAGAGTCTCACGCGCGGACCTCGCGCACGATCGCTTCGTAGGTCTGCGCGAACGCGCGCGTTCGATCGGGTAACGCTGCCGCGGCTTCGGACGCGGAGCGCGCATCGACCGCGAGATCGTGCGTGGCCCACGCATCGCGCATCAGGCGAGCGAGCTCGACAGGATCATCGACACCGAAGTAGCTGCCCCGCGCCGGCGCTTGCTCGCGATGTACGGCGAGATCCGACAGCAACACGCGCTTGCCGAGCGACTTCGCTTCTTCGACGGTCGTCGACCAACCTTCGAACCTCGACGGGTTCACGACCGCGACCGCGTGATGCATGAGGGAGATCAACTCGGGGAACGACACCAGACCGAGATGCAGGAACCGATCGGCGACACCCGCCGCCCGCGCCTTTGCCATCAGGTCTTCGAACACGTTCGCGTGACGATAGTCCTCGCGCGGTCCAGTGGCGACGATCGTGACGTCGGGCGCCGAGGTCAGCGCGTCGATCGCGAGCTGATGATTCTTGTGCTTCCACAGCTGATTCGGGAGATGGATGTAACGGCGCGGGATACCGAACTTCTCGACGAGCGCGTCGAGCGGCAGGTAGGCATCCGGCTTCAACCGCGGCTGGCTGACGAAGCGCAGGACGCGCACGCGATCGGCAGCGTAGAACTTCTCCAGATCCGCACGTGCGGCATCACTCGAGGCGATCGTGATGTCGGCATCGCGCACGATCTCCTTGAACAGCAACTCGCGCATGAAATGTTCGCGCCGTGCATGGGGCAGATAGCGATGTTGGACGTCGGGGATCCACGAGATCGACGGAAACCCACCGACCGGGGCCGCGTGCGAGAGCACGTCGATCTTCGCGCGACGCATCCAGTGCTTCTCGATCGGGTTGCGCCGAACCACGAGCTCCATGGCGCGTCCGATCGTACGCACGCGTGGCGCGTCGAGCCGGGCATCCGTGGTGAACACCTCGACGCCGGGCATGCGCAGATCACCCGGATCTTCGCCGGGATGGATCAACAAGACCGGTCGCAGGCGCGGCGCGTAGGACGTGATCGCCGCGAGCAGATTCCACAGGTAGTTGCGCCCGCCCTGCCACGCCGCTCCGCCGATCAGTCGGAACCCGATCCTCACGACCGAAACCATGCGACGTAATCGGCGATCCCGCGCGCGAGTGACATCTTCGGTGCCCAGCCGAGCGACCGCGCGAGCGTGATGTCCGCGATATAGCGCTGCGGATCTCCGGCGCGCGTTTCACCGGTGAACGATGGCGTCACGCCACCGCCGAGCTCCTTGTAGAGGAGCGCGAGCACGTCGCGCACGCGCACACCTCCACCCGTGCCGCCGTTGACGATCATGGGCCGCTTCGCCGCGATGAGGATCAACTCGACGGCATCCGAAATATGCAACCAGTCGCGCTGCTCGTCACCGGTACCCGCGAACACCGGTGCTCCGACCTTGTTGCATGCGTCCCACAACAGCTGCTTGCGCAGGCCCGCGCCATAGACCGAGAACAGCCGCACGATCGATGCACCGTATTGCTGCGCGATCGCCTCGCACGCTTGCTTGTCACGACCGTACGGCGACAACGGCGCGAGCGGCGCTGCCTCGGGTGTCGGGACGATCGCGGCATTGCCGTAGACCGCCGCGCTCGAGATCAGTACGACCCGTGCGTTCGGAGCGCGCTCGCGAGCGGCCGCACATAACCGGGCAAACGGCGGCACCGTGCGCTCGTGCTCGCGGACCGGATTTGCGATCGCCGCACCGACCGAGCTGGTACCCGCGCAATGGACGATCACGTCGAGTGTGTCGGTCATGAGCGGCGCTAACCGTTCCGCGGTGATCGGATCAGCGCTGCCACCGACCACGAGCACCATCAGACCGCGCCGCAAGAGCTCGGATGTCACCGCGGATCCGATGAAGCCCGCGCCCCCTGTGACGATCGCCGTTCTCAAGCCGCGCCAGAGAACCATGTCCCCGCACTCCGACGCAAGGATGCTATATGGTCGCGGCGAATGCGGGTCGGGTTCGAACGTGTGTTGCGGTTCCTGAGCGACCTGCGCCCTCGCACGATCCTCCTCGCGGCGTTCTCACTCTTCGTCCTGTACGGCTTCCCGGGCTACATGAGCAGCGACTCCGTGCTGCAACTCACGGAAGCGCGAACCGGCCATTTCTCCGACGGCAATCCACCATTGATGGCCGCCGAGTGGTGGGTGCTCGACAAGATCATCGCCGGCCCCGTGCTGATGTTGTTCCTACAGGGCGCCCTGATGTTGGGCGGCCTGTACTACTTGCTGAGGCGCTTTCTCGATCCGAAGCCGGCCGCGTGGACGGCCAGCGGCATCTTCGTGTTCCCGCCGGTGATGGTCGTGATGGCCGTGATCTGGAAGGACTCGCAGATGGCGGCGTATCTCGTCGCCGGCACTGCCGCGTTGATCCAACCGCGCTTGCGCACGCGCCTGATCGGCCTCGCGCTGTTGGTGGCCGCGTGCTCGATCCGCCACAACGCGGTCGCCGCCGTGTTCCCGCTGATCGCGATCTTGTTCGAGTGGCGTCAAGGCATGCGGTGGACGAAGCGGCTCGCGATCGTCGCCGGCGTGGTGGTGTTCGTCGGCCTCGCAGGCTTCGGCGTCACGCGCGTGCTCGCGAGCAAGCACGTCACGTTGACGCCCGTCTTCACCGATATCGTCGGCACGATCGCGTACACCCGCGAACGCTCCGACGCCGATCTGATGAAGGTGCTCGAAGGGTGTCCGATCAAGGACGAGCACCTCGTTCAACCTCACGCCAAGATGCTGACCGCGATGCATCACGGCTGGCTCGTGATGAGCTCGAGCGATCCGTTCTTCTATCCACCAAAGGATCAGGCGCAGTGGGATGCACTGAACCGGGCGTGGAAGGAGCTGGTGTTCGATGATCCCGGCGCGTACCTCCAATACCACCTCGAGCAGTTCTATCGGCTGCTCCACTACGACATGGACGACACCCCCGGCGGCGTGTGGAACCGCTTCCTCGAGGCCGACATCCAGATGGATTACGTCGACCACAACGCGAGCTTCTCGTGGTTCCAAGAACGGTTCGGCATCGGCGTGCTCTACACGCTCGACCGTCACACCCCGCTATTCACGCCGTGGGTCTACCTCCTGCTCGCGGTCATCCTGATCTTCGTCTCGCGCCGCGCACTGCCCTGCGCACTGTTCGCGAGCGGACTCCTCTACGAACTGAGCTTCTTTCTCGTCGGCGTCGAGCCCGAATATCGCTATTCGCATTGGATGGTGGTCGCGACCGTGATCGGCGCCGTCATCACGTTCATCCAGCGGAGACAACGTGACACCGCGTAGGATCGTCCTCGCCGCATGGATCGTATTCGTGCTGTTCGGCTATCCGGGCTTCATGCGCGCGGATGCCGTCGACATGCTCGTCGATTCGCGCGTTGGCGAAATCACCGACTGGCACTCGCCGATGTTCACCGAGGTCTGGCGCGTCCTCGGTCGCGTGGTCTCGGGCCCGGCACCGATGTTCCTGCTGCAGGGCACGCTGCTCCTGCTCGGCGCGTACTCGCTGCTATGTCGCGTGACGACGGAGAAGCGCGCAGCGATCGGCGCGGCGATCGTGACCCTGTTCCCACCCCTGATCTCGACGACCGCATTGGTATCCGAGGATGGCCTCCTGGCCTCGACGCTCGTCGCCGGCACTGCGCTCCTGTTGGCCGAACGCAAGATCAGTGGCGTGCTGTGCCTCGTGATCGCGTGCGGACTGCAAGAGGGATCCGCGATCGCTGCCCTACCGTTGATCCTGGTTGCCTCGCGATCGAAGTGGCGTGCCGTGCTCGCGTGGTTCGCATGTGCCGTCGTCGGCATTGCCGCGAGCCACATCCTCGTCGGCGAACCGTCGCATCGCCGCCAGGTCGCACTCGCCGAGGACGATATCGTCGGCACGATCGCGAATGCGCCTGCGCTCGACGACGCGAAGCTCCACGAGCAACTCGCCGGCATCGCCCTCACGTGGGAGACCAAGCTTCAAGACCACGCGCGCCACGCATACCAGCACGCCGACGACAAGTTCTTCGCGGCTAGCGTCGACGAAGCGAAGGTCCGCGCCGCGCGCCGCGCACTGTCACGTGCGTATCCGATGGCCTACGCGAAGCACCGGTTCCACGACTTCGTTCGCGTGCTCGACCTCTCGCGCGGCAAGGGCTGGCGCACGTTCTACGGCGACTTCATCGCGAAGGGCCTGCGCGCATCTGCGGTCCACGACGCTCACCACTCACTCGTGCAACGCGCGCTGATCTGGCCCGTGAAGGCGCTGTCGCGCACGTTCTTGTTCCGCCCGTTCGTGTACTTCTTCCTCGCATTGAGCGCGCTCGGCTTCGCGATCGTGAAGAAGAAGCCACTCGCCGCGATGATCCTGATCTCCGGCGTGATCTACGAGCTCGGACTCGGCATCGTGGCGTCGGCACCCGACTATCACGACTCGCACTGGATGATGACCGCGACCGTGATCGCGCTGTTGGCGCTGCTCCTAGAACCGCGGCACGAACGCGTCGGCCAGTAGACAGACCTTCGCATTGCACACCACGAGCGCCTGCATCACCGGCGCCGTCGGCCGCACCTTCAACGAGCCATTGCGATACGGCATCTTCGTCGCGACATTTCCGACGACAACATAAGCCTCGTCGAACCGCTTGAGCTCGCTATAGAGCTTGATCGTGTATTGGTTCTCTTCGTCGAGGCTCGAGATCGCCGTGCGCGGATTGACGTGCTCGCCACCCGCATCCCACGCGAGCAGCAGCTTCCGGCTACCGAGCTCCGCAAACTTCACGTTCGTGACCGCGAGCTCGCCCTTCGCATGCCGGAGCTCGAACTGATCGCGCGCGACCGATGGCGTCGTACTCCACGCGTCCTTACCCAACGAGAGCCCGATGTGCGGATCGAGCTCCAAGCGCCGGAACACCGGCTCGAGCTCGATGTCCTTCAGGCCATAGACATCGAGCGCCACCATCTGGCGCATCCGCGGCGTCGAGAGATCTTCGCCGAACCAGAAGAACGACGGCAGGATCTGCGAATACGGCGGCGCCTTCGCCACACCACCCTTCGGCGCATGCGCGAACAACGCATCGCGCACCGCACCTTCACCACCGAGCCGGTGATACGTGACGAGCGCCGCCGTCCACGCGATCAGGTGCACCGCGATCGCGAACGTGGCGAGCGCGATCCGATAACCACGCGCGTCGGCGAACCACAGCAACCACGGCAGCGCCGTGCACGCGATGATGATCGTCGCCGGGAACAGCGTCGCCTCGTAGTACTTCGGGCCGAAGATACAGAGCAGCGTGATCACGAAATACAACACCACGCCGTAGGCCGTGCCTCGCGGCTGCTCGACGTCGTTCAAACGTCCCCGCTCGAGCGCACGCCGCGCGAGCTCGACGATCGCGAACACGCCGACCAGCGCGACGATCCGCCCGATCTCTTCGATCGGCAGCTTCAACACGAACAGGTTCGGATCGAGACCGCGGCGGAACACCTTGCCCACCTCGAGGAATGGCGGCCGCGCGAAGCCGACGATCGTCCCCGCGATCAGCGCACACATCGCGAACCGAGGCCGCGGCCGCTCCGCGAACGAGATGATCAACGTCGCGACCGCGATCGATCGCGTCGACGTGCCCGCGCAATACCCGAGCACGATCAAGAGCGGCGTGATCCGCCACTGACACCGCAGCGCCGCCACGAACCACACCGCCGCCGCGCCACCCCACACGTGCATCGCCACGCTCGGCGTGTAGAACCACGCGACTCCGGCATGCGGCTGACCGATCCAGATCATCGCCGACAACAACCCCAACGCCAGCAAGTCACCACTACCCGCACGCGGCGTCCGGCGCACCACCACGCAGAACATGCCGACGACGAGCGCGATCGCGACCATCGGCGACAACAGTACGTGCACCGCCGGAAAGCGCGCGAGCACGTAGCCGATCGCGTCCGAGAATTGATAGTGCGCCGCGAGCCAACCACTCGCATGACGGCCGGCCCACACCAGATGCAGCCACCCGTCACCTTGGACGGGCGTCCACCGCGCGACGATCGCGTAGACCAATGCCATCGCGATGAACGGCACGACGAACAAGCGCTTCATCGCCAGTATCTCCCGGCGAGCCAGCACACTTTCGGATCGCACAGATACGCCGAGAACGTGCCGCGACAATCGAGCGCGACCGGCAGCATCGGCCCGATGTGCTCGTCCGGATCCGGTTGCGCCATCACGCGCGTGGTCTTGCCACAGCCCACGATGTACGCGTCCTCGGTCTCCGCGGGCACGCTCTCGCTCCACACGCGAATCCACGGGCGACCATCGCGATCGTCGAACTGGCGCCCGTCGACAAACGTCAGCTTCGTCGGCGTCCAATCCAGCACGCGCGTAGGACGCCCATGCGGATCGACGAGGCCCGACTCCGCGACATCGACGGTGTAGTGAACCAATTTGTGATCGCGAACATCCGCGATCGGCCCGAGCACGAGGCTGCGCCGCAGTTGCACGAGCGCCCACTCCCAAAACGTGGGGACGTAGCGCGGCGCGACCTTCGCGTCATCCTCGGGCGTTAACGGCGGCTCGAACGTGCGCGTCGCGACGAAGTGATCGGTCGGCGACGGCTCCACCCAGTGCAACGGCCGGTCGTACTCGATCCCGTTCAGGTCATAGACCTCGTTCGCCACGTACTCGCGCAGCGACGCGTACTGCAAGTCATCACCCCACCACCACCGCGACCGCTTCCACAACGCGTACGGCGCGATCACGACCTTCGTATTCGACGGCGCCGCTGCGAGCTGATCCATCCGGCGCTGGTTCTCCGCATAACCATCCGCGTACGTGTCGACCATCTTCACGACGTGAAACGCGAACAGCGCGCCCGCGACGATCACCACACACGTCCGCGCGAATCGATCCGTCCACAGCCAATCGATCACCAACACCAGCGCACTCGCGAACAACACCGCCGGCGCCAAGAACAACCGCTCGCCGACCGTCGGCGATGCCCACTGCGTGCAGACCATGCCACCCGCCGCGACGATCAACCCGATCATCGCCCACGTCCGCGCCGTACCGAACGCACCCAACACCTTGCCGCGCGTCATCGCGAGCATCGCGAGCACGACCAGATCGACCGCGAACTGCGTCTCCGCGACGAAGTCCATCACGATCCCACCCGTCCCCGTGACACCGCGCTCGACGAGCAGCTTCACCGGCGAGTTCTTCGTCGCCATGCCCGCGTAGCGCAGGTGTTGCCCCGGCGCGAGGAACAACATCGGATAGCCGATATAGAGCCCGAGCGCGCCCGCGAGCATCCACAACCGCAGCTGACCCTGCCTCCACTTCCACACGAGCAAACACGCCATCGCCAGCATCGCCGTCGGTCCCGTGTGCTCGTTGCCCATGCCCGCACACCAGCCGACGACGAGCATGATCGGCGCGAGCCACGGCCGCGACTTCGTCCCATCGTCCAAGCGATACGGCGCGAACAACGCCAGCATCGTCGCGATCGACCACAGGTAGTTCGTCGTGAACGGCCGGTAGAAATAGACGATGCCCGGAATCGGCGTGATCAACCAGATCGCCGTCTGCAGCACCATCAACAGCCCGAGATCGCGCAACGTCGCCCGCGGCCACCGACCGAACGCCACCGCATATGCGAGCGGCAACAGCGCCATCTGGACGAGCGGCGTGACCACGAGATGGATCCACCGCGGCCCGTTCACGATCATCAGCTCGACATCACCGATGCGCGGATTGAAGTGGAAGTAGTTGTAGTGGCCGTACTCCCAGATCGACTGGAGGCCGAACGCGTGGTGGCGATGCCACGTCAGCTGATACCAATCGTCGAGCAACGTCGGCGTGTGCAGTGCCTGGACGAAGAAGAACGTCCACATCGCGACCACCGCCGCGACGAACACCACCCGCTCGTTGCGAATCGTCACTTGGCGAAGCGGTAGCGATAGATCGCGAAATAGCTCGGCACGGCGTCACGCCAGAACCGGATCTTCTTGCCGTCTTCGAAGCCACGCGCGACGTAGTTGACCGGCACTTCCATCGGCGAGTTGCCGTTACGCGCGAGCTTGCACGCCAGCTCGATGTCGAGCTCGAAGCCGTTCGAGTGCAGATCCAACCCGTCGAGGCATTCGCTGCGGAACACCTTGAACATCGTGTTGATGTCCGTCGCACGCTGTTGATAGAGCGTGTTGTAGGTCTTCGCGAACATCACCTGCGCGAAGTTGAGCAGCGCACCGCGGATCGGCGTGGTGTCGTACTTGCGAACCTTCCAGTCATCCAAGCCGAGCGATCGTGATCCGAGCACGAACATCGTCTTGTGCTGGAGCAGCGGCTCGAGCAGCGCGTCGTAATCGTCGATGTCGTACTCGAAGTCCGAGTCTTGGATCAGGACGATCGTGCCCTTCACGTGCTGGAGGCCCGTGCGTACCGCATGACCTTTACCGCGCGGCTTGTCTTCGTAGACCACGCGCACGCCCGGGCGACCTTCATAGGTCTGGACGATCTCGCGCGTGCCATCGGTCGAGTTCGACTCGACGATGATCAGCTCGCGATCGATCGGCAGCTCCTTCGCGAGTACCGCATCGATCACCTGCGCCGCGAACCGATGCTCGTTGAACACCGGCAAAATGATCGACAACTTCTCTTTCGTCGCCGAAACCGACGCCCGCCCGAACACCGCGACGCGATTTCCCGCGCGCACCGGAATGTTGAGATCGCGCAGCTTCGTCGCGTTCGCGATCGTCTTGATCCCGAGGTTCGGCAGCAGGCGCTCCGCCATCTCCGCGACGTAACCCGCCGTGCGATGCACCGGCAGCGGATACTGGCTCTTCAGCACGAGACCGTGCCGACCCAACAGCGCCGTGAGATTTCCCGTCGACAGGAACACCGACTTCGTCCCGAAGAACTGCGACCAATTGCGGCGCAGGATCCGCGCGGGCAACGACTCGGCGTTCGTATACGTGACGACGAACTGCGTCGACGCCGGCAACGCGGCCACGAGTTGCGCGATCACCGCACCCGGATCCGCGCAGCTCTCGAGCAGCTCTTGCAGGATCACGACTTGCGGCGCCTTCGCCAACCACGGCGCGAGCCACGAGGTATCGCCATCGACCGCGATCGCCTTGAAGTTGGCATCCGTGATCGGCGCGACCTCGAAGCCGATGTCACGACCGAGCTCCGCGAACTCCGGCAGGTAGCGTCCGATCAACAGCGTGCGCTGGAGCGACCCGTGATCCGCCGCGACGTGCTGGAGCAGCGCGTCCATGTCCGCGACCATCAGCTCGCGATCACGCGGATTCTTGAACGGCGCGAGCTTCTCGACGTCGAGGTTGTTGATCGGCTGCTCTTGGACCGGATTGACGTAGACCGCATCGCAGCTCGCGCACTGGACGAACCGCACGCCGGCGCGATGGAACAGGTACTTCGGAACATCGCGCTGACACGCCGGGCACACCACGAACCGGTTGTGCGCGCGCGCCGCGGCAACGGCAGGCGTGGGCGTGAACTCGAGTCGCATGGTTTCGGTCGACACGGCGCGGATTTATCACACGGCGCGGGTCGTGCGCGCCAAATCATCCGCCGGGGCGCGCGCAGGGCGCGCAGATGCCAGGTGAGCCTCGATGAGGAGGCCCGCAACGCCCATTTTGTGGCTCGCGAGCAGGCGCGACTCCAAATATGCCAGGGCGTTACCGGCTTCGAGCAGTCGGTTCAGGACGAACGCGAACGGGCTCTGCTTCTGGTTGTCGCCCGCGTAGTACTTGTTGTCGCGCCACCAGAACTTGGCCAATTGCGGCAACCGGGCGGCGGCGAAGAACGTGGCGTCCATCGCGTGGCCGAGCCAGTGATAGATGTAGCTGTTGTCGACGATCGTGAAGCGATCCGCCAGCAAGCGCGCCACCTCGGCATAGGTGAACGCGTTCACGTGATGCTTCGTCTCGACGTACAAGTCGTCGCCGAGCACCTTGCGATACAGCGCATACAGCGAGTGCGGTTCGCCTTCGATCGGCACGAACGCGACGAGCCGACCACCTGGCTTCAACACGCGTGCGATTTCTCCGATCGTCGCCGCCGGATCCGGCACGTGCTCCAGCACGTCGACGAC
Source organism: Kofleriaceae bacterium (assembly GCA_047600425.1). GTDB lineage: Bacteria > Myxococcota_A > Polyangia > Haliangiales > Haliangiaceae > JABFXX01. The sequence goes on from JASGLC010000001.1 coordinate 3,452,707, forward strand.
GAGCACCGCATCGAACATCGCGTCTTCGTACGGAATCTCGTTCGTCATCAGCCGGAACGTGATGCCCTCGGGCGGATCCCACGGCGCGATATCGCAGCCATAGACCTCGAGGCCGGGGCGGTGTTCCGCGAGCGTCCGCAGGAATTTGCCACTGCCCGACCCGACCTCCAGAACGCGCCCTGCGGCTGGCACGTGCGCCAGCAGGTATTTCGCCTTCAGCGAAGGGATGTTGAACCCTTCGGGGTCGATCGCTTCCGAACCCCAACGCGGGGACGGATGTGGCCCTTCTGACATGGGCGATTCCTTACCACTTCCCGTGGCAGTTCGGTGTGTTATTAACCCCGCCTCTTGTCGTTCCTACGCAAGCACGCCGTGAAGTTGGTCGCCTCGGTGCTCATCACCGCCGGGGTGCTCTACACGATCCACGCCGGTGGCTTGAAGATGGTCCCGAACAAGGGCGACTTCGGCAGCGTGCGGTGGGGCGCCCTCGCCCTCTACGCGCCACTCGTGTTGACGATGACGTGGTTCCGCAGCGTCCGCTGGCGGTTCCTACTGCGCCAGATCATCGAGGTGCCGAAGATGCGGTTGTTCGCCGTGTCGTGCGTCGGCTTCATGGCGATCCTGCTGCTGCCGTTCCGGTTGGGCGAGCTCGCGCGACCGTACATGTTGCGCACGCGTCCCGAAGACGTGAAACCCGGCAAGCCCGTGCTGACGATGACCGCGGCCACGAGCTCGATCGTCGCCGAGCGCGTGCTCGATGGCTTGTTCCTGTCGATCATCCTCGCGATCGCACTCGTCGCGATTCCGACCGTGCATCCGCTGCCGGAGAAGGTCGCCGACCTCAACATCACCGTCGCGCACGTGCGGCTGATGGGCTTCGCGATGCTCGGCCTGTTCACCGTCGCGTTCATCACGATCGCGGTGTTCTATTTCTTCCGTAGCTTCGCGGTGCGCGCGACCGAGATCGTGTTCGGCATCTTCTCGAAGAAGCTCGCGGCCAAGCTCGCCAGTATGGCGTCGCACCTCGCGGACGGCTTGCACGTGTTCCGCCGCGGCAAAGACTTCCTCGGCTTCATGATCGAGACGGCGATCTACTGGGGTTGCAACGCGCTCGGCATGTGGATCCTCGCGATCGGCTGCGGCATCGTTCACGCCGACGGCTCGAACATCACGTTCGGCGAGACCTGCTGCCTGATGGGCATGCTCGGCTGCACGATCCTGATCCCGGGCCCGCCCGGTCTCCTCGGCGTGTTCCAAGCCGGGCTCTACGCCGGCATGACGTTCTACTTCCCGGCGAACATCGTGATCGGCCCCGGCGCCGCGTACGTGTTCTTGCTCTACATCACGCAGGTCGTGCTGCAGGTCGGCACGGGTGCGTGGGGCCTGTGGCACGAGGGCGGAACGCGTCGCCTGCAGGGCGCCTTGGAAGCGACGGAAGCAGCATGAGAGACAACCTCGATTACATGCAGCGGCGTGCAGAGCTCCCGATGGGCATGCACAACCGCGACGAGATCCAGAACTACTTCGCGTGGCAAGCGGAGCTGTTCGCGGGCTACGCGCACGGCACGATCATCGATCACGGTGCCGGTACCGGCGGTCTGTCGAACGCGCTCGTGAAGGCGAAGCTCGGTGATGTGATCGCGGTCGAGCCGGATCCGCAGCTCGTCGAAGTGTTGCGCGCGAAGTTCGGTGATGACCACGTCGTCGCCGGCACGCTCGACGACTATCTCGACGCGCACGGTCCCGCGTCCGTCGATACGATCGTGTCGTCGAACGTGATCGAGCACATCGAGGACGATGTCGCGTGCCTCCAAGCGATGTTCGAGCTCCTGCGTCCGGGTGGTGCGGTCGGCCTCTACATCCCGGCGCGTCCCGAGCTGTACGGCTCGCTCGATAAGGCCGTCGGTCACCATCGCCGGTACACCAAGCCCGAGATCGAGCAGAAGCTCCAGCACGCCGGCTTTCACGTCGAGCGCGTGCAGTATCGCAACCTCGTTTCCGTCGTGCCGTGGCTGATCACGGGTCGCGTGATGAAGCTCGAGAAGCTCGGCGATGGCAGCCTCAAGCTGTTCGACAAGGTCGTGTTCCCGGTCGCGCGCTGGATCGAAGATCGGTTCCCGCCGGCGTATGGCTTGAACCTCGTCGCGATCGCCACGAAGCCGAGCTGAGATGTGGCAGCGGTACGGCTGGTTGTTGCGCTGGGGCGGGACCGCGCTCGGGATCCTGTACATCCTGCACGTCGTCGATTTCGGTAAGGCCGGCGCCGCGTTCTCGCGCATTTCGATCGGCGCGATCATCCTCGCGATCGCGCTCGTCGCCGCGAACGTCGTCGCCGGCGCCGCACGCTGGCGAACGCTGTTGGTGGCCTACGGTGCGAACACCCGCCCGTCACTCGCCCGCGCCACCGCGCTCTACTTCGTCTCGTTCTTCTACAACAACTACCTACCGGGAGCCGTCGCCGGCGATGTCGTGCGCGGCGTCGTCACCCGCGAGGTATTCGGCGAGCGCGGCGCCACCGCAGGGTTGGCGGTCGTCCTCGTCGAGCGCGCGCTCGGTCTGTTCGGCGTGTTCTTCCTGCTCGCGATCGGACTCGGCGCCGCCGGTGGTGCCGTCGATACCGGCAACCTCTGGATCTGGAGCGTCGTCGGCATCGCCGGATCGTTGGCGCTCGTCCTCGCGTTGCCGTTCGCACGCGTGCTCGCGAAGTACCTGCCCGGCAAGCTCCGCACGATCGCCGAGAAGGTCCCGCCCCTCACATCGACGACCGCGTTCGTGATCGCCGTCATCTATTCGGTGATCACGCAGGCGCTCGTCGCGCTTGCCGGGTTCGTGTTGTTACACGCCGTCGATCCGCGCGTCGGTCTCGGCGCGTCACTCTTGATCGTGCCACTCGCCGCCGCGACGACGTTCCTGCCGATCACCGTCGGTGGTGCGGGCGCACGCGAAGCCGTGTACATCAAGCTCGGGGCAACCTTGTTCGCGATGCCCGAGTCGGATGCCGTCGCCGCGTCGCTCGCGCTGTGGCTCGCCCACCTCGTCGTCGGTGCGATCGGCGGGTTGGTCCAGCTAGTCACCAAGCAAAAGTGATAAAACGCTCGCGATGTTTCCGGTCGCGAAACAAGCGAAAGCGACTCTGGTCGAGTGGTCCGGTACGGCGTGGTTCCGGCTCGCGATCGCCGCGATCCTCGCTTGTCTCCACCTGATGGCGTTCGTCGAAGCCGCGCACATCAAGCTGCACGAGCCGTTCAACGTCACGCCCGAGGAAGCGCCGTACTACTCGGATCCCGATGCACCGATGGTCCGCGGCTATCCGCGCCAACCGCACCGCTGGTCACGCATGGTGGTGTCGCGCTTGGATGCGCAGCACTACATCGGCACGGCCGTGCGTGGCCTATCCGCCTGCCCGAAAGATCCGAGCGCGCCCGACGGCAAGTATCTCGATTGCGGTCTCGGGTGGTTGCCGGCGTGGGGAACGATCGGCGGCGCGGTCGCGAGCATCACCGGCATCTCCGACGACAAGGTGCTGATGTACCTGTCGATCATCGCGTCGTTCTTCTTATGTTTTGCATGGACGAGTCAGCCGATCGTGTCGCGCGTCGGTCGCGATGTCGCGTGGGCCACGCTGATCGGCTTCAACTTGTATCCGTCCGCGTTTTACGTGGTCACGCCGTACACCGAGGCGATCACGATCATGTGCGCGATGGTCGGGTTCGTGTTCTTGTGCCGGCAGAAGTGGATCCTCGCCGCGTTCTTCGTCGGCGCGTCGACGGCATTTCGCTTACAAGCGGCGGCCTATGCAGCGGCGATCGGAGTCGCACTTCTGGTCGCCGCCTATCAAAAACGACAGAAAGCCGAGAAGGATTGGTGGAAGCCACTCCTCGGTTTACCGCTCGCGGGCTGGGGCCAGCTCGCCACGATGTTAGCGCTCCAGATCACACTCGGTGATTGGCGAGCGTTCTTGCGCGCACGTCATGCGTTCGGCGACGCGCATAATTGGGGTCGGCTCACCGACATCACGTATTACGTGAAGGGCTTCGCCGGGCAGGACATGGACATGGTGTTCCTCGCGGCGTTCGCCGTGATCATCGCGCTCACCTACAAAGAAGTGCTGAAGAAATTCAACACCGTCGAGGGCACGTTCCTCGTCGTCGCGAGTGCCATTACGATTGTCCTAAGCGTCGTCGCGCCGCTCGTGTACTGGGGCATCACGCGGTATCTGATGTTGTGCCCGTTGGCGTTCTTCGGCATCGGCGTGATGTGGAAACAGCATCGCGCGCTGTTCGTGGTGTGGGCGGTGCTGTGCCTCGCGTTCTACTGGCACATCGAGCTATGCGGATACATCGCGCAGGGCAATCCGCAGATCTGCCCGTGCCTCGGCAAGATGGAATTCACGATGCCGTTTGGATCGTGATGCGCGCGCTCGTCATCATCTCGTTGCTTGCAGCGTGTGGTGACAATCAGCACGGCGTCGGCTTGCCGTTAGCGCCTGCCGAGACCGTCGCCGTGATCGCGCATCAGGACGACGACCTGATCTTCATGCAGCCGGATCTCCCGGAAGCGATCGCGCGCGGCGCGGGCCTTTTGAACATCTACGTCACCGCCGGCAACGACGGCAAAGGCCCGGAGAAAGCGAACCCGCGCTACGCGGGCCTGATGGCTGCCTATGGCGCGATCGCGAACGATCACGATTGGCTGTGCGGATGGATCTCGATCGACAGCCACATCGCGCAGCACTGCCGGTTGGAGGCCGAGAACATCTCGCTCGTGTTCCTCGCGTATCCCGATGGCGGGATCAAAGGCGAAGAGCCGGGCAGCCTCCTCTCGCTGTGGGAAGGCAAGACCACGCGCGTGACCACGGTCGCCGATCGCACCACATCGTACGATCGCGAAGAGCTGATCGCCACGATCGCCACGATCCTCGAGACCGTTCACCCGTCGACGATTCACACGCTCGATCTCCCGGCGACCCACGGACGCGATCACGCGGATCATCAGATCGTCGGTGCGCTCGCCGGGCTCGCCACGATGCGGTTGGACTACGAGCCCACGCTGTACGCGCATCGCGGCTACGAAGATGCGCGCGAGCCACCGAACAAAGCGGGCGCCGTGCTCGCGACCGCGATCCACAACATGTCGTATTACGAGGCGTGCGTGTATGGCTGCGGCGAATGCGGTCAGCCGTGCGATTCGATCGATCACTCGCATCAAGTCTGGATGTCGTCGCGCTACGCGCTCGGGTTTCGCAAGCACGCGCGTGGCCGGCTCGTCGCACAGAGTGGCCAATGTCTCGCGATGACCGGGCTCGTCGACTGTACGGAGGCGCCGGTGTGGACGCTCGCCGATCGCACGCTGTCGAGTGATGCCGGCGCGCTCGACGGTCGCTGGCTCTACGACGACGAAGGTCATCTGTGGTCGTCGACGCCGCCGGACATTCATCCCGATCTCGGCGATCGCCACATGCGATGCTTGTTCGCCGCCGACGATGGCGCGCTCGGCACCGGCGCCTGCGGTGACTTCGACGCGTACACCTGGACGTGGGCGCCGGAAGTCATCGCGTCACCACAGCCGTTCGCGGCGACGGGGCGCGCGGTCCGGATCGGCGATGTCGATGGCGATGGGTTCGGCGATCTGTGCACGATCGCGAAGGGCAACCTCGTGTGTGCCCTCGGCCGCGGCAATGGCCACTTCGGTCGCGCGCATCCGATCGCGCCACTCGATGTCGATCCGCAGTCGCTCGCGCTGGGCGATCTCGATGGCGATGGCGTCGCGGAAGCATGCGGTCACACCGCCGATGGCATCGTGTGCGCGGGCACCGGCCTGTTCACGCCGAGCTTCGGTGCCGACGCGTCTGCCGCCACCCCAGCCTCGATCCGGATCGAAGCCGGTCACATCTGTGGCATCGCAGCCGAAGGTGTCGTGTGCTCGACGTCCGGCGCATCGTTCGATCCGCAGATCGTCTCCGCGTTCCCGCAACCGACGGACCCACTGTTACCGGGCTCGCTCGATCAGGATCCCGCCACGGATTGGTGCACGCTCACCGCGACCGGCCCGTTGTGCGCGGTGACGAGCGAGAGCCAGGTCTCGACGGACGGCCTGCCGTGGGCTTGGTCGATGAACAAGCAGCTCGATCTGCCGCCGACCGATCCGGCGCTCGTCGATCTCGCCGACATCGACGGCAGCGGCACCGCGTCCCTCTGCGGCGTTTATGGCAACGATGTCGGCTGCGCGCGCAGCAACCTGCACGGCTTTGGCCCGCACACGATCGTCGCGAGCTTCCCCACGCCGCCGAGCGCGGTGTGGTTCGGCGACTTGAACGGCGATGGTCGCGCGGACGTGTGTGCGGACCTCGGGCCGAGGATCAGTTGCGCGCTGTTGTAGCGCTCGCGTTGCTCGTGGCGTGTGGGGATGATCGCGCTCAACCCGAAGGCTTGCCGCTCGCGCTCACGCAAAACGTCGCCGTGATCGCGCATCAAGATGACGATCTGATCTTCATGCAGCCGGATCTTCCGGAAGCGATCGTGCGCGGTGAAGGCGTGACGAACGTCTACGTCACCGCCGGCAATTCGACGAAGGGCTACGAATTTTCGGAGCCTCGTTATACCGGCCTGATGATGGCGTACGGGCAAATCACCGGCGATCACGATTGGAATTGCGGCTGGATCACGGTCCTCGGTCATCTCGCCCAACACTGCCGGCTCGAGCGCGAAAACGTCTCGCTCGTGTTTCTCGCGTATCCCGACGGTGGGATTCCCGGCAACCTGCCGCACAGCTTGCTCTCGATGTGGCAAGGCGAAACCGGCATGGCCATGACCGTGGCGCCGCGCGTGACCACGTACACGCGCGAGGAGCTGATCGAGGTCGTCGCGAACATCGTCGAGACCACGCATCCCGAGGTCGTCCACACGCTCGATCTCGCGGCGACCCACGGTCACGACCACAGCGATCACGAGATCGTCGGCGCGATCGCGGGGATGGCGCTCATGCGGCTCGATTACGAACCCACGCTGATCGCGCATCGCGGCTACGACGTCGAGGCCGAGCCACCGAATCAAACCGGACCGGTGTTCGCAGCATCGGCGAACTTCCTCTCGTACTACGAAGCATGCGCCACGGATTGCGGTGGGTGCGGCACCGCGTGCACCGCGCCCGATCCAGTTCACGACACGTGGCTCGCCGCGCACTACGCGATGGGGTTTCGCAAACGTGCGCACGGCAAGATCGTCGGCGCCGAAGGCTGTCTCGCCGAGACCGGTGTGGTGGCGTGCGATCACGCACCGGAATGGTCGCTCGTCGATCGTCAGCTGTTCACGACCGCCGGATGCATGACGGCCAATGGCACGGTGGCGCCGTGTGCCGATGATCCGTCGACGCGATGGCTCTACGACGACGAAGGCCACCTGTGGTCGGGGGTTCCACCGGACTTCGATCCCGCGATCGAGCTGAATCACGGCCGGTGTTTGACGCCGTACGGTACGCGCGCGTGTGGTGGCGACTTCGCGTACACGTGGCAATGGCAGCCGACACCGATGACCTCACCGCGCCCGTTCGCCGCAACCGGTCGCGCGGTTCGCATCGGCGACATCGATGGCGATGGGCGTGGCGATCTGTGCACCGTCGATCACGATCAACTCGTGTGCGCGCTCGGCTCGGGCTACGGCACGTTCGGCGCAGCCCAACCGATCGCACCGCTCGCGGTGGAACCCGAGTCGCTCGCGCTCGCGCCGGGCAAGGCATGCGGCCGCAGCGACGCAGGTGTCGTATGCACGACCGGGCCGTTCACGCCGGCGTTCGGCGAAGATGCATGTGTTGCCACGGCGACGTCGCTGCGAATCCGCGACGATCGAGTGTGTGGGCTCGCGAACGAAGGCGTCGTGTGCGCGACGGCGGGCAGCGCTCCGACCGTGCTCTCGTCATTTCCGCAGCGCACGGATCCGTTGCTCGTGAGCACTCTCGACGGCGTCGACGATGATGACTGGTGCACGCTCGCCGCGTCCGGTCCGATGTGCGGGCTCGCGCACGAGAGCTCGGCCTCGACCGACGGCACACCGTGGGCATGGTCGTTCAACGGTCTCGATCTGCCACCCACCGATCCCGCCTATGTCGATCTCGTCGACATCGATGGTGAAGGCGTGTCCGCGTTGTGCGGTGCGTACGGCACCGAAATCGGTTGCGCCCGAAGCCACGGACACGGCTTCGGCCCGCGCACGATCGTGGCGAGCTTCCCGACGGTGCCGGCGGCCGTGTGGTTCGGCGATCTCGACGGAGACGGTCGCGCGGACGTGTGCGCCGACCTCGGCGCGACGATCAGCTGCGCACTGCTTTAGAGAGCTTCTCGAACTTCTCGAGTACCGGCGCCGCGACATTGCGCCCTTCGAGCCGCGCGATATGGCGGATGCCCGTCGGCGACGTGATGTTCAACTCCGTCAACATCCCGCCGATCACGTCAAGCCCGACGAAGATCTGGCCGTGCTGCGCGAGGAACGGTGCGAGCTCGGCGATGATCTCGCGATCGCGCGCCGTGATCTCGGTCTTCACCGCGCGCCCACCGACATGCAGATTGCCACGCGCCTCCGCACTTGCCGGGACGCGCAACACCGCGCCGATCGGCTCGCCGCCACACAGCACGATGCGCTTGTCGCCTTCGGTGACCGCCGGCAAATACTTCTGCGCGAGCGTCCAGCGCGTGCCCGCTCCCGTCGACGTTTCGATGATCGACGACGCATTCGGATCGCCCTCTTTGACGACGAAGATGCCGAGGCCGCCGTAGCCATCGACCGGCTTCACCACGATCGTGCCGCCATGCGCCTTCTGGAACTCGTGCAGCCGCTGCGGCGATCGCGTGACGATCGTGGGCGGCGTGAGGTGTGGGAAGCGCAACACCGCGAGGTGCTCGTTGAGCTCGCGCAGCCCGCGTGGATCGTTGACGAGCAAGGTCTTGCCGCGCGCGTGATCGAGGATCCACGTGGCGTGCAGGAACATCACGTCGACCGGCGGATCCTTGCGCATCAGCACGACGTCGAAGTCTGCGAGCCGCATCGCCGCGCGCTCGCCGATCGTGAACGCCTCGTGCGGCGTGGCGGCTTCGCGGATCTGCGTGGGCACCGCATCGACCACGGCGTCATCGCCTTCGAGCCCGAGGTGCTCGAGTTGGCAGGTCCACACCTCCCACGAGCGAGCGACCGCTTCGAGCATCAACGCGTACGACGTGTCGCCGGCGAGCCCGAGCTTTTCGAGAGGATCGACGATGAAGAGTGCCTTCACGACGCCACTTTAGCACTCCGGCGGAATAGGCCCGACCACACCGGTCGTTTTGATCGCGATGTTCGAGCTCTCGCGTTCTGACATCGGATTTGGAAAGCTGCTCGTCGACGACGAGGGCATCACGCGGACGAAGCTGATTCGCCGCGAGTCGATTCGCTGGGATGACGTCCGCGAGTACCGCCTGCGCATCGACTACACGGCGCGCAATCCGTATTCGATGTTCCGCACGATCTTCGATGACCTCGAGGATGTGAACCGCGCGCTTCGCGGTCGCTCGTATCGCGAATATCAGATGACGTTGTTCGGCGAGACCGATCACGTCCAGTTCAACTGGCGCTTCCGCCACGTCGAGCTCGCGGTCGAAGCCGCACTCGCGCATGTCGAACCGCGGATCACGGCCGCCGCACGCACGCTGTTGCAAAGAGAGCGCTACGTCCGATTCGGCCCACTCGCGATCTCGCGTGATGCATTGGAGCTCGACGGCGATCGGATCGCACGCGAGCACGTCGAGCAGATCCAACTTCTCGACGTATCGCCGACCTACGTGCGCGTGATGAAGCGCGGCAAGGTCTGGCCGTTCGCGAAGCTGCGGCTCTACGAGCTCCCGAACCCGCATTCGGCGCTCCTCCTCGCCGAGGAGCTCGGCTACGTGATCGGTAATCGCGAGCTGTTGTTCACGGTGCCCGAGATGCGATCGCATCTCTGAGGTCGAGCTCGAGGTGCGCGAATCGTTCGCGCGTGGTCTTCACGAGCTCCGGTGTCATGCCGGGATTCCACACGCGCAGTTTGCGCAACGTCGTGATCTGCGCGATGCGATCGAGCTCGAGGTGATCGACCGGGATGTACACGAGCGAGAGCTCGACGAGCCGTAGCCGCGCGATCCCGGCCAGGTCGAGTCGCCGATTCGTACCCAGCAGCGTGATCCGCTCGAGGTTCGGCGCTGCCGTGACGATCGCTTCGAGCGATTGGGGCTCGGGCGTACTCGTCGTGAACGCGCGCAACGATGGCACGTGCTGGGTCAACGTGATCGTCGAGGACACCGCGAGCTCTTGAATCGCGATGCGAGCGAGCAGCGGCGTGAGGGAGAATCGCGCCCGCCCGCCGTGACCGGCCCACGGCGCGCCGATCTCGATCACCGAAACCGTGGGCGGCAGGATCGCCCCCATCCCGGCGAGATGGGACTGCGTCAGGTTTTCGGCATCGAGGATCAGCCGGCGCAGATACCTCATCGACGGATGCGCGAACAGCTCTGGTATGCCCCTGAGGTCATCCTCGTCGTCGGGCGCACCACTATTCGGCCGGCGCTGGCGATACGGAAACTTGTAGCCGAGCGTATCGACGAACCCGAGCCGCCACTCGACGTGCTGGTTTGCCGGGACCGCGAGCATCGGGAACCGCGCGAACAGCTGGTCGCGCGCGTCGACGAGCTCGCGTGTCCGCGCCTTCGCGATCGCGTGATCGAGATGGATCAGCTCTCCCCGTGGATCGCCGGCGCGGATCAGCTCGTCGGCGAAGACGAGGAAGCTCTCGTCGTCCCCGATCGTGGGCTCCACGCTCGCCATCACGCTAAGCTTAGCATCGCGTGCCCACGCTCCTTCTCTCGTCGCCGTTCGACACCGACGCACGCGCGCACCACATCGAGGGCACGACCGATCTCGCGTTGTACGGCCTCGAAGGTGTCCTCGAGCTCCGCGACGGTCGCTACTTCCTCGGCGATCGCGAGCTCGCGAACGGCACCCACGTTCGCGGCGGCACGCTCTACGCGAACGACGACATCGCGCGCGTGCTCGCGACCGATCGCTATCGCCGGCTCACGTACGATGGCTTGACCGGTACGCTGAATCGCCGCTACCTCGAATCGCACCTCTCGCGCATCGCACCGTCGAACGTGGTCATGGCCGTCGATCTCGATCGCTTGAAGCAGATCAACGACTACTACGGGCTCCCCGTCGGTGATCAGGCGTTACGAAACGTCGCGCGGGTCCTGCGCTCGGCACTCCATCCAAACGAGCTCGTCAGTCGGATCGGCGGCGAAGAATTCGTGGCGATCGGTGCGTTCACCCGCGAGCGCGCCGAAGCGATCCGCCTCGCCTGCGCGCATCCGTTCACCCGCAGCGACGACGCGACCGAGCTCACCGCCACCGTGTCGATCGCGATCTTTTCGCCGGTGCCGGCGAACCTCTACGATCTGATGCAACTCGTCGAACAGCGCATGGCGATCGCGAAGCGCACGCGCAACTGCGTGGTGGTTACGTAGTCGGAACGGGCGGCGTTCCCGACGGATCGGGCTCTTCGCCACCGACCTGCACCTTCGTGGGCAGCAGGTGCTCGAGGCCGTGCTTGCGCAACCGGTAGTACAGTGTGGACCGGTTGATGCCGAGCGTGCGGGCCGCGCTCGCGATGTTGCCGCGCGATTTCTCGACGGCAGCGACGATCTCCTTGCGCTCGCTATCGAGCAGGCGCTCGGCGAGCGACTTGCCGTCATCCGATTGCGGAAGCGGCGCTGCGACCGGCCCACTACCCGGTGCCACGGTCGGCACGACCGGAATCAACCCGCTCTGATGCGTGGCCGCGCGCCGACCGAAATCGAGATGCCCCGCGCCGAGCGGTGCGCCCTTCGCGAGGATCATCGCGCGCTCGATAATGTTCTCGAGCTCGCGCACGTTACCCGGCCAGTTGTACTCGCGCAGCTTCGCCATGCCATCCGGCGCCAGGCCTTGCGGCGCCGTGCCCATCTGGCGCGCGAACTTCGTGACGAAGTGATTCGCGAGCACCGGCAGATCGTCCAACCGGTCGCGCAGCGGCGGCAGGTTGATCGGGAACACGTTCAACCGGTAGTAGAGGTCTTCGCGGAATTCGCCATCCTCGATCATCTTCTCGAGGTTGCGGTTCGTGGCGCTGACGACGCGGACATCGACCTTGATCGTCTCGTTGCCACCGACGCGCTCGAGCTCGCGCTCCTGCAGCGTGCGCAGCAGCTTGATCTGGACTTCCATCGGCAGATCGCCGACCTCGTCGAGGAACAGCGTGCCGCCGTCCGCCAGTTCGAAGCGACCGCGGCGACGCTCCATCGCACCCGTGAAGCTGCCCTTCTCGTGCCCGAACAATTCGGACTCGAGCACGCCCGGGGCGAGCGCCGCGCAGTTGACGCGGACGAACGGCTTCTCCTCGCGGGGCGAGTTGATGTGAATCGCGTGCGCGACGAGCTCCTTGCCCGTGCCGGTCTCGCCACGCAGGAGGATCGTCGACGAGGTGGGCGCGACCTGCTCGACCTTCGCCAACACGTCCCGCAGGGCCGCGCTATCGCCGATGATGTTGCCGAAATCGAACTCGCCGTGGAGCTGCTGGTTCAGGTAGCCGGTGTACTCGGCCAGCTGCGCCGACAGCCGCGCGTTCTCGGCCTGCAGGTGGTAGCGCTCGATCGCGTACTGGAGGACGCCGCGGACCTCTTTGGCGTCCCACGGCTTCGTGATGTACCGGTAGACCTGGCCGAGGTTGATCGCTTCGATCAGCACGTCGACGTCCGTGAACGCGGTCAGGATGATGCCGACCGTTTCGGGGGTTTTCGCCCGGACCTCGCGCAGGAGCTCGACGCCGGTCATCTTCGGCATCCGCTGGTCGGTCACGATCACCGCGACGTTCTTCTCCGCAAGGATCTGCAGCGCTTCCGGGCCACTGGTCGCGGTCAGGATGTCGAACGTCTTCCGGAAATTGAACCGGAAGGCATCTAGGTTGTCCTGTTCGTCGTCGACGACAAGGATCGGGTAACGCTTGACGTCCAACGTCATGAACCGCCTTTGAGTTACCACGATCATGTCGGAAATTGGCGGCCGAAACCGGCGTCCTCTAGCATTTGTTAAATGCCAGTTGCTCGCCGGTCGCGCCGGGTCACGAAATCCAGTCGGCCACCCCGTAAACCGATGGCGATGGCCCGTCGAATCTCCCTATTCGAGAGAGAAGTGACGGTGAAGCTCGCACCGATCGCGGTCGGCCTGCTCCACGATGCCGCCCGCGTCCTCCACGAGGGCGAGCTGACCGGCGAGGTCTACGCCGGCTCCACGATGCTGACGGTCGATCTCCTGCAAACCAAGCACGTCATCAGCGACGCCCCGGATGCCACCACGGCCCAGCGCGTCGCATTTCTATATGCGAGCGACGAACGTTGCCGAGAACATGCCCGCCGGGTCGCAGTAGCGGAAGCTCGGCGCGCGGCCGGCGTGAACCTCGTGAGTCCCGTCGTCGATGTCGAGAGCCGAGCCCGCGGCGCCGAATTGCACCTGTCCCTGAATGTCGAAGCTAGGAGGATCCCGTGATCGAGCTGTACAGCATCCGTGACGTCGCCCGCATTCTTGCCGTTCAAGAGTCGCGCTTGCGCTATTGGATGCAAACCGGCTTTGTCGGCCCGACCGTGCGCAAGGGCGGCCGGTTCTATTACACGTTCACCGACCTCGTCGCCGTGAAGTCGGCGAAGGACCTGCTCGCGGCCGACGTGCCGTTGCAGACCGCGCGCAAGGCGGTCGAGAGCCTGAAGAAGATGCTGCCGGAAGATACGCATCCGGCGTCGAAGCTCCGGCTGTGCAGTGATGGCAAGACGATCGTCGCGCTCGCGGATGACGTCGCGTTCGAGCCGATCGGTGGCCAAGTCGTGATGGCGTTCTCGCTGACCACGTTCGGCGAGCATGTCCAAGACGTGTTGGCGATGCCACGCGTGGATCCGAACGCGCCGCAAGAGATCACCGATTCGCCGACCGAAGCGAATGGCGGCACGACCGCGTATCGCCACTTCGTCGAGGCGTGTGCCGCCGAAGATCGCGGCGATTCGCAGACCGCCGAGCATCTGTTCCGCCAAGCGATCGATCTCGAGCCGAACATGAGTGCGGCGCTGACGAACCTCGGCAACTTGATCTATCGCCAGGGCGAGCTCGACGAGGCGAAGAAGCTCTACGAACGTGCGCTCGAGCACGATCCGATGCAGGCCGAAGCTCGCTACAACCTCGCCAACCTGCTCGAAGACATGGGCGAGACGGAGCTCGCGATCGCGGAGCTCCGGCGCGTATGTGCGTCGGCACCAGACTTCGCGGACGCCCACTATAATTTGGGGCTCATGTTGGCGCAGGTCGGTGGAACGGCGCAGGCGAAGCAGCATCTCGAGCGTTATCTCGAGCTCGATGCCGGTAGCGATTGGGCCAGCCACGCGCGCACGTATCTCGATCAGATCGCGGTATAAGTTCGATACAATTTAGAGATGCGGGCCGCGCTCATCGCCGTGATCTGCGCGTGCCGGTTCTCGCCGGGCGCGCAGCAGCAGCCCGACGACGGCAACCCACCTGCGGAAGCCGGGATCGATGCGCCGCCCGTCGACGCGATGGTCGATGGTAACGATGCGCTCGAGAGCTCGGCGCGCCGCAAGCCGATCACGTTCAACAACAAGATCATCGGAACGAACACCGATTTTCCGGTGTGGATCGACTACACGAACAACGATCTGAAGATGCGCGCGCACGCGAACGACATCTACTTCACCGACGCCGATGGCACGACGAAGCTCGATCGCCAGGTGATGTTGTTCGATGCCACGAACGGTCATCTGCAAGCGTGGGTGCGCGTGCCCTCGCTCGCGAACGGCTCGAAGATCTATCTCTACTACGGTGATCCGGGCGCGGTCGATGCGGCGAATCCCGTCGGCGTGTTCGAGAACGGCTTCAAAGCCGTGTGGCATCTCGACGAGGTCAACGCGAACGTTGTCGACGCCACGAACCAGACGAACGCGGTCGGCGCGTTCAGCGCGGCGACGACCGTCGTCGATTCGCCGCTCGGCAAAGGTCTCCAGTGGGCCGAGAGCATGGATAACGCGACGTTCACGAATCCACTGCTCGGCAACACCGCACATACGATCTCGGTCTGGGCCTACCAGAACGATATCCACAACGATTCCCACACGAGCTCGATCTTGAATCTCGGCGCGCCGTCCGGCGGGCACGCACGATGGTTGTACGGCCACTACGTCGCGCAGACCTGGTACGTCGGATTCTACGGGCCCGACATCGCCGCGAACGACAACATCGAAGACAACAAGTGGCACTTGCTCACGTGGGTGTTTCCCGGTGGTGCGAACGTCACGTCATCGTTGTGGGCAGACGGCGTGAAGGTCTCGTTCGCGACGGTCGGCACGATCGATACCCAGGCCGGTGGCGTGATCGGTCACGCGCCCGAGAATGTCGGTTGGGGCAATCGCAACGGCTTCGAGGGCAAGATGGACGAGCTGCGCCTCGCGAACGTCGCGCGCGACGACAACTGGATCAAGACCGAGTGGGCGAACCAATCGAACCCGGGCTCGACCTACGCGGTCGGCGGCGAAGAGAACCCGCCCTAGCGTTTCTTCATCGCATCGATGAACGCGCGTAGCGCCGGCGACAACTGGCGGCGCGTCGGACAGTAGAGCTGGAAGCCGGGAAAGCTCGGGCACCACGCGTGGAGCACGGACTCGAGCGCGTTGCCGTGGCGTTGGGCCTGCGCTTCGAACAGAAAGCCGACGCCGCAGCCCGCGACGACCGCGAGCTCGACGATGTGCGGATCGTTCGTGATCACGGGGCCGGTGATCGGGAGCTCGAGCTCCTGGCCATCGCGTTCGAGCTCCCAGCGATAAACGGCGCGATTCGGCATCAGGTTGCCGATGCAGCGATGCGCGAGCAGATCCTTCGGTTGGCGCGGCTTGCCGTGCTTCGCCCAATAGCCCGGCGTGGCGACGACCACGAGCCGCTGGCGACCACCGATCTCGACGGCGACCATGTCGCGCTCGACGCGTTCACCGAGCCGGACGCCGGCATCGAACCGATTCGCGACGATGTCGACGAGCGAGTCATCGATCGAGATCTCGAGCGCGACATCCGGGAACTTGTCGGTGAAGGCGGCGAGCCGTGGCGTGATCACGAGCTCGGCCGCGATCCGCGAGGTCGTGATCCGCAGTGGACCACTCGGATGCTCCGGGCGATCCTGCGCTTCGCCGACCGCGGCCGCGAGCTCGTCGAACACCGGCTGCAACCGCGCGAGCAGGCGTTCCCCGACGGCACTCGGCGCCACCGATCGCGTGGTCCGATTGAGCAGGCGCACGCCGAGCGCATCTTCGGTCTGGTTGATCAGTTGCGACAGCGCCGATGGGGTCAGGTTCAACGCTCCCGCAGCACGTGCGAACGACCCGAGCTCGGCAATCTTCGCGAACGCGGACAAGCCCTCGAACGTGCGGCGATCCATCGTGTAGTTTTACTACATAGTGCAGTTACGATCCTGTAGATGATGAACGATCGGCCGAGGCGCATCGTGACGGCATGAAGAAATCACTCGATCGCTACGAGCTGTTGGGTCGCTCCGCCTTGCGCGTGTCGCCGCTGTCACTCGGCACGATGACGTTCGGCACCGAATGGGGCTGGGGCGCGGACGAGAAAGAAGCGCGCCGGATGTTCGACCACTACGTCGCGCGCGGCGGCAACTTCATCGACACCGCGAACGCGTACACCGGCGGCACGTCGGAGAGCTTCGTCGGGCAATTCAGCGAGGGCCGGCGCGACAAGCTCGTGATCGCGACGAAGTACACCGGCACGATGGATCCCGCAGATCCGAACTCGGGTGGCAATCATCGCAAGAGCCTCGTGCGCAATGTCGAGGCGAGCCTGCGCCGGCTGCGCACGGACTATCTCGATCTGCTCTATCTCCACGCGTGGGATGCGACCACGCCCGTCGAGGAGCTCGCACGCGCGTTCGACGATCTCGTGCGCGCGGGCAAGCTGTTGCACGTCGGGATGTCGAACGTGCCGGCCTGGCAGATCGCGCGGCTGCAGACGATCGCGGACGTCCGTGGCACGACGCCGGTCGTGGCGTTGCAGATGGAATACAACCTGATCGAGCGCACCGGCGAGACCGACATGATCCCGATGGCGCGCGCGCTCGGCTTGGGCATCGTGCCGTGGTCGCCGCTCGCGAGTGGCGTGTTGACGGGCAAGTACACGCGCAAGGATCTCGGTGAAGGTGAAGCGTCGCCGAGCGGCTCGCGGAAGAACGTGGCGCAGGCGCAGAATTCGTTGCACGAGCGCGGGCTCGCGATCGCGGATGTCGTGAAGGCGATCGCCGGCGAGATCGATCGATCGCCGGCACAGGTCGCGCTCGCGTGGGTGCTCGCGCAGCCCGGCGTGACGTCGCCGATCATCGGTGCGCGCACGATCGCGCAGCTCGACGACAACCTCGGTGCATTGGACTTGGAGCTCGCGCCGGCGCACCTCGATCGCCTTGCGACGGCGAGCGCATTCGACCTGCCGTATCCGCACGGCATGCTCGCGCGCGGGATGACGAAGACCGTGATGTACGGAACCGCGAAGGTCGCGGGCCTGACGGTCTAGGACTACTGCCAGATCGCGAGGTATTCGCAATCGATCTGCATGCCGCGAGACTCGAGATAACCGAGCGGGCCGCGCGGGATGAGGATCTGCAGCAGCATCGGATCGGTGAAGCGATCGGCAACGAACTGATCGGATCCCGTCGAGTCCGGCGTTACCACGAACCGGAAGTGCTCGCCGACCATGTTCTCGCCATCGTTCGAACGGTTCGCCGTCGAGTAGCGGTCGCCGCTGTCGCCTTGCTCCTTCAGGCTCATGTAGTAGTTGTTGCCGACGTTCGGATCTTCATCGATCGACGCGAACATCTCGTCGCGGCCGGTCGTCGCGCCTTCGTACCAGACGCCGGCGTAGTGCAGGATGCTCGGATCCTTGGTGAGCACGGTGAACGCAGTCGCGATCCGCGTCGCGTTGATCGGCATCGTGAAGTGCGCTTGGCCGTAGACATCGCCCGGGGTGGCTTGGCCGAGCCGGATCGAATCGTTGCCGGGATACGAGTACGTGCCGAAGTAGCTAAAATAGCCCGACGACGCCTCGTCGACGTTCGGCTCGAAGATCACGAGCTTGTCGCCGGTCGTGGTGGGATGGACGTCGCAGTCATCGCCGACGCCATCGCCATCGGTGTCGAGCTGGGACGGGTTCGGGTCGACGGGACAGTTATCGATCGTATCGGGCACGCCGTCGCCATCTTCATCGTGCCCCGTCGGCGCGTCGATCCGGATCGTGTCGACGGGTTGCGAATCTCGGGATCCGATCGCTTGATCGCCAAACCCGATCCGCCCGCACGCGGCGAGCACCACGAGCGCGATCCTCACTTCCACACCGCGAGATAGTCGAAGTCGATCGTGAGGCCTTCCGCCTGGAGATAGCCGACGGTGCCGACATCGGTCGTGACCAAACTGTCGCCATCGAACGCGTCGGTGAACATCGTCGGATTGCTCGTCGGCGTCCGGGTTACGACGAAGTGAAACGAGTGGCCGGTCGGATCCGCATCGCCGTAGTCGTAGTGCGTATATCGATCCTGCGATTGATCGACGTGCTCTTCCTTGAGCGTCTGCAACCAATTCTGATCGCTCGATGACTGCGCGATGTTCGCGGCGAGCGAATCGCGACGCTGTTCGTCCTGTTGCACGAGCGCATACCAGACGCCGCCGAACCGGAGTGAGGTCTGCCCCGTGCTCGAGCCAAACGCGTTCGCCGACAGGACGGTGAACGCGACCTCGATCCGGCGGAAGTCACTCGGCATGTGAAACCACGCCTCGCCGATGTTGAAGCCATCGGGGTTACTGAGGCGAAGCTTGCCGTTGCCCGGAAACGAATGTGCGGTGGTATCGCCCGAGAAGTCGAAGTAGATCGCGGTCGCTTCGTCGTTGTTGGTCTCGAACACGACGAGCGAATTCGGATTGCCCGGATCTGGATCGCACGCATCGCCGACGCCATCGCCATCGGAATCGGTTTGATCGTCGGGATCGGTCGGACAGACATCGCACTTGTCATCGAAGCCATCGCCGTCTTCATCGTGGCCCGAGGCGTTCGCGCAGAACTGCTCGATCACGTCCGGCGCGGCATCGTGCGAGGCCACGCCTTGTTCGCCGAAGCTGATCCGCCCGCACGCGGCGAGCACGATCAACAGCGCGAACCTCATCGACTCAGTTTAGCGAATCGGCGCCGCGACCGCGACAAACGCTTGCTCGGGCGTGACGTCGATCGCCGAGAGCGTGCCCCCGGTGGGTAGCATTGCCACCTCGATGCGATAGCGCTGGGGTGCGAGGTCGTGGATCGCGAACCCGCCGCCGGCGACGGTCCAGGCGCCGTAGACCGGTGCGTAGTCGTTGCCGGGTGACACCGCGCGAACGTAGACGTTCGGTGCCGGCGTGCCGTCGTTGCGCTGGACCAGTCCGACGAGCACGCGATTCGTCGACTCGCAGGTCCCGAGATCGAGCGCGCACAAGAACTCGGGCCACCAGTCGCGCTCCTTGGCATCGGCGGCGAGCGCCGCGATCGTGTCGCAATCGAGGTTCAAGATCGCGCTCGCCTTCGCGCCGTCGCAGATCGTCTCGCCGCGATAGCCGAGGTCGGCGCTCGTGCAAGCGAGCACGTGATCGGCGGCCTGTTCGCAGCGGCCCGCGGGCTCGGTCGCGCATGCCGCGAGCGCTGCTAGGACGAGCCACCGCATGACCGGTACCTCAGCGAATCCCGTGCCGCGCTAATCCGTCGAGATCAGGGGTGCCGCAAGCGCGATCCGCCGGCAACTCGATCAGCCACTGCTACAGGATGTGGGCATGCGTCGCGAGCAAGTACGCGTAGACGTACGGCGCGATGAACAGCACTGCATCGATGCGATCGAGGATGCCGCCGTGGCCCGGTAACAACGAGCCCGAGTCCTTCACGCCCGTCGAGCGCTTGATCAGCGACTCCGCGAGATCGCCCATCTGACCGAGCATGCCGCCGGGAACCGCGAGCGCGAACACGTCGACCCACGATAGCCAATGCGCCGACGCGAGCTTCAACACGATGACGCCCGCGACCGATCCTGCGAGCCCGCCCCACGCGCCGGCCCAGGTCTTCTTCGGCGACACCGCTTCGTAGAGCTTGGTCTTGCCGAGGAAGCGTCCCGCGAAATAACCGCCGGTGTCGGCGACCCACGCGATGATGAGGACGATCAACACGGTGTCCCACTCGTGCGTGGGATCGATCAGCTTCAGCTTCGCGAGGAACGTGGTGAGAAAGCCCGCGTAGATGATGCCGGTGATCGTGCCGGTGATTCGGGCGGCCACCGTCGGGATGTCGCGAAACTTGAACAGGTAGAAGAGGCCCGGAACCACGACCGCGAATGCGACCGCGATCGTGCCGCCCTCGACCGACATGCTGACGAGCGCGTGCGGCCAGAAATCGCGCGAGTGATTCGTGGCCTCGAGCGCGAGCGGATCGAGCCAGTAGAACAGCGCCACCGAAATCGCGCCGAGCACGACCGCCGGCCCGCGATCTTCGGCGGGCAGCATCATCCCGAAGAACTCGCGCATCGCGAGCAGCGACGCGGCGAAGATGATCGCCCAGGTCGGCTCCGGCCGATGGTAGTGCAGGACCAGGAGCAGGATCGGCACCGCGACGACGGCGACGAGAAAGCGTTGCGCGAGATTGCCGAGAGCCAAAGCGTGGCGAGCTAACTACACGTCGGACGAATCGGCAAGCTGCGCGGACGTCAGGCCGAACCGACGTTCGCGCTGCCCGAATTTATGCAGGCAATCGTGCAGGTGCTCGCGCCGGAATTCGGGCCACAGTACGTCGACGAACATCAGCTCGGCATACGCGACTTCCCACAGCATGAAGTTCGAGATCCGCTGCTCGCCGCTCGTCCGGATCAGCAAATCCAGCGCGGGCAAGCCGGCGGTGGGCAAAAACCCACCTAAGCGGTCGACGTCGAGATCTTCGAGCCGCATCGTACCGGCGGCGATGGCCGAGGCTGCCGCACGTGCCGCACGCGTGATCGACTCGCGCCCGCCGTAGGACAGCGCCAGGGTCAGCACCATCTTGGAATTGTGTGCCGACGCTGTACGTAGTTCTTCGAGGGGTTCGCGCACGCGTGGCGGCAACCGCTCGATATCGCCCAGGGCGGACAACCGGATGCCGTTGTCGAGGATTTCAGCCCGTTCGTCGATCAGGAACTCCCGCAGCAATTCCATGAGTCCGGCGACCTCGTCGACGGGGCGGGCCCAATTCTGCGACGAGAACGCGTAGAGCGTCAGCGCTTCGAGGCCGAGCTCGCGCGACGCGCGCGTGATGTCGCGCACCGAATCGGCGCCGGCGCGATGGCCTGCCAGACGAGGCTCTCCCCGGAGCTGCGCCCACCGGCCATTGCCATCCATGATGATGCCGACGTGGCGTGGGAGCGGGCTGGGTAAGTCGGCAGCGGTCATCGTTGCGGGTACTCCATTGATCTCGTAGGCTCGAATAAAGCCATGGGCATCTTTTCCAGACTGGGCACGCTGATCAAGTCGAACATCAACGACCTCATCACCAAAGCCGAGGATCCGGAGAAAATGTTGTCGCAAGTGCTGCTCGAGATGCAGCAGCAACTTGTCGAGGCAAAGAAGGCCGTCGCCGTCGCGATCGCGGACGAGAAGAAGCTGCAGAAGCAGTACACGGCGGAGACCGACAAGTCGAAAGAGTGGGAGCGCAAGGCCATGGTTGCCGTGCGCGCAGGTGACGACAACCTCGCCCGTCAGGCTCTCGGGCGCAAGACAGAGCATGAAACGATCGCCACGCAATTCCAGCAGCAATGGATCGCGCAGAAGCAGGCGGTCGAGAAGCTGAAGGACGCGCTCCGCCTCCTCAACAACAAAATCGAGGAAGCGAAGCGGAAGAAGAACATCCTCATCGCGCGCAAGAAGCGGGCGGAGGCGCAGCAGCAGATCGCGAACACGATGCAGGGCCTCGGCGATACGTCGGCGTTCGACACGTTCGACCGGATGGCCGAGCGGATCCAGCTGATGGAAGCCGAGGCAGAGGCTGGTGCCGAGCTCGCCGGCGAGCTGTCGGGCGACACGCTCGAATCGAAGTTCATGGCGCTCGAGGCCGGCCCAGGTGGCTCGGACGACGACGCGCTGTCGGAGCTGAAGGCCAAGATGGGCCTGCTCGAAGCGCCCAAGGGTGGCGAATCCAAGCAGCTCGGTGCGGGTGTAGCAGGCGCCAGCGCGGCGGCGGCCTCGACCGGTACGGCGCCGGCGGAGACGGGCTCGTCGCTCACGGCAGAAGACCTGAAAGAGTTGGAAGATCTCGACCTGTCGGACGTCGAGAAGCCGGCCGATAAGAAGCCGGCGTAGTGGCTGGGTGCGCCAGATCTGGCGCTAGGCTGTGAATAAGCGGTCACGCGCTGCAATAATACGCACCTGATTTCATGGAGTTAGCCGGCAGAAATGCCGGTTTTTTTCATGGATCGGCGGATGCACTGCACGCGGCCCATGCGCTTGTTGTCGTCGATGTTGTTCGTCGGTCTGGTGGGTGGGATGGCGTTCGCGGCGCCGAAGACAGCGTTGCGAGTGGTTCGGGTCATGCCCGAGACCCACGAGGCGCTGATGTTCGACAAGGCGCACAACAAGCACGTCCTCGTCGAAGAGGGCAAAGAGATCGATGGCTACCGGGTCGACGAAGTCGATGACGACACGGTCACGCTGACCCCGCTCGATGGCGGACCGCAGATGGTGCTCGCGGGCCCGGACCCGACGTGGCGCCAGCACCGCTCGGGCGCGGCCAAGCCGGCCAAGAAGGCGCCGGCGGCCGACGCGGCGATGCCGCAGGACCCGTACGCGAGCGCGGCTCCGCAAGACCCGTACGCCGACGCGCCGACCGCTCCGATCGCCGCGGGCGATGGTGGCGTGCGGACGGCGGAAGCGCCTGCTGCGCCGGCTCCGGTGCGGACCGCGGAGGCGCCGAGCGACAAGTCGGGCGCACGCCCGGCGCGTAGCAGCGCCGAAGGCGATGCGAAGGTAGATGACAAGCCGGTGCGTGCCGTCGAGGCGCCGGGCTCGAAGTCGGATCTCGATTCGAAGGCCGCAGCGCTCGGCTTGAAGCCGATCGAAGCGCAGCCACTGCAACTGCCGCCGGCGCAGGCCGTCACCGCACCGTCGACGGACAACGCGACGCCCGCGCCGGTAAAGCCCGCGCCTGTTGAAGCCGCGCCGATCGAAGCTGCCGCGCCGACGCCGACCGATCTCGACAACTCCGCGTGGGGCGGCCTCCCGGCTGACACCACGAAGCCCGCGCCGAAACCCGAACCCGCAAAGGCCTCGCACGCTGCCGACGCGACGCCGAAAGCCGATGCCCCGAAGGCCGCGCCCGCGATCGTCGACGCGAATGGACCGACGGTGATCGCGAAGGCCGATGTCACGGCCGCGATCTCGAACTTCGGCGCGCTCGCGAGCTCGATGCGCGGTGCGTTCACCCCGGCCGGTGCGCGGCTCGATGTCGTCGCGCCGGATTCGATCGTCGCGAAGGCCGGCATCCAGAGCGGTGACGTGATCACCTCGATCAACGGGCAGCCGCTGCGCACGCTCGACGACGCCGCTGGTCTCTACGCGCGGGCCAAGACGCTCAAGGCCGCGACGATCGAGATCCTGCGCAACGGCAAGCCGCTGACGTTGCGCCTGCAGATCCAGTAGGTGTTACGATGGCGCCCGATGGGCGCGGTTCGGCTCGAGCTCAAGCTCGGCAACCATTCCGAGTGGATCAAGATCTTCGATCCACGCGATTGGACCGTGTTCGTTCCGAGTGACGAGCCGATCGATAACGGCTCGCAGCTGCGCATCGATCTCGATGTCGGTGGTTGGCTCGTCACGTTGCGCGGCACCGTCGTTGCCACGCGCGATGATCCGGCCGGCGTGTCGGTCGCGTTGGGTGCGGCCGAGCGCGAGAAGATCAACTACCTGAACGGCTTCGTGCGCGGTGGCCTGTTGAACCTGCGCGAGAAGCGTCGCCTGCCGCTCAAGCTCAACGTGACCTACGGTGCGGTCGAAGGTCCGGCGAACACCACCACGAAAGACATCAACGAAGAAGGCTTGTTCTTGTTCACGGACAAGCCGTTGCCCGAGACGTCGCAAGTGCACATGCTCGTGACGGTGCCGGGAAAGCAGAATCCGTTGTCGCTCGTCGGCAAGGTCTCGCACACGATCCTCGCGCTCGATGATGAAGAGCCCGGGATGGGGATCGTGTTCGTCCTCGACGATGCGCAGCGCGAAGCGCTGAGTGCCGTGATCGCCGAGCTCGAGAAAGCGATGCTCGCCAACGCGTTGCCGACGACTTCGTTAGAGTGAGCGCGTAGACACAGCGAGCGCTAGCGCGCATTTTTGCGTGATCACGAAGGAATCGGCGATCCGCTAATGCGTTCATGAGATCGATTAATGCAGCATTAGCGGATGTTCCGCGCTGCCGTGATCGGTTCCCTCGCAGTTGCGAGCACCGCGATCGCGCAGCCCGTCGAGCCTCCGATCGATCAGCCGCCGCCGGTCGAGGCTGCACCGGCACCGGTGATCGCCGTCGACGGTCAGGCACGCAACTTCGAACAAGCGCCGGAACAGGAGCACGTTGTCGGCTCGTCGATCATCGGCGGCATCGGCGTTGGCGTCAGCTGGATCGTTCGCGTGATCGAAGCACCGTTTCGCGGTGCGATGTATCTCGAAGCGCGCTACCAGATCGTGCAGACCGTCAAAGACGTGCTGACGAACGACGCCGGCACGATCGGCGTGTATCCCGACGCATCGTTCGAGACCGCATTCGGCGCATCGATCGGCGCGCACGCCTTCTTCAAGAAGCTGTGGGACGACAACGACTCGGTTACGATCAGCGCGAAGACCGGCGGCGCCTATCGCTACGCGGCGGAGGCGAAGCTCGACAATCCGCGCGTCGGCAACGGCCCGATGTATCTGAAGGCGCGCGTCCGGTTCGAAGACAACACGAACTTGTTCTTCGGCGGCATCGGCAACAATCCGTACATCCAGGGCATGAACCTGAGCGTGTTCGACAGCTCGTTCGGCACGCGGTTCTCGCAGAAGCGATTCCTGACGTCGTTGGGCGCCGGCGTCGATCTCGGCAATCACGTGAAGCTCGGCGGCACCGCGATCTACAACCACCGCACGTTCGGCCCGGCCGCGGATGGCTCGAGCGATCCGTCGATCGAGACGGTCTACAACACGGCGACGCTGCCCGGCTTCGATAAGGGCTTCGACGATCTAGAGCTCACGGCCGATCTCGAGGTCGATACGCGCGACGTGCCTGGCCCCGCACAACACGGCTTCCTCGGCCGCGCCTTCGGTGGCTGGGGCTCGATCGTCGATCATCCGACGTACGGCCACTACGGCGCCGAGCTCATGTACTTCATCACGCCGTGGTTGCCCGAGCGTACGTTCGTGGTGCGCGGCGTCCTCGAGGGCATTCGCGACAACAACGACGACGTGCCGTTCACCGAGCTCCCACGCTTGGGCGGCGCGGCGTTCTTGCGCGGCTACTTGACGGATCAGTTTCGCGACAAGATCGCGACCGTCGGCACGATCGAATATCGCTATCCGATCCATCACATGCTCGAGGGCGCGTTGTTCGTCGACGTCGGCAAGGTCGGCCGCACGCTCGACGCGGTGTACGGCACCAAGGACGACTGGCACTTCGGCTACGGCGGCGCGTTCATCTTGCACACGAAGACGTCGAACCTGATCCGGCTCGATGTCGCGTGGGGCGATGGCCTCAACTTCTACTTCGTCACCGACGTCTTGGATGCGTTTCGCAATCGGGAGCGCGAGCTATGAAGCACCTCGCCCTGCTCGTCCTCGCCGGTTGTGTTCACGATGCGGTGCCCGCGCGATTCGCCGACAAACCGATCGTGACGAAGATCGACGACGAACGCCCGATCGCGAGGCCGACCGAACGACTGTATTGGTCCGAGCTCGCGCTCGCCGATGCGGTGGTGTTCGATCCGTCGGTCGACGTCTTCGATCCGGTCGACGATGGCATCTCGCTCGACGTCAACGCCCTCGACGAAGTGCCGGACTCGACATGGTTCACGAACCGCATCGGCATCCATCCGATGACACCCGACGAGGTCGTGAAGTCCGCCGACACGAAGGGCCCGCCCGAGGGTCCGTACGTGATCGTTCACGCGAAGTCCGGCGGCGGTAACCCGGGCTTCATCGCCACCGACAAGCGCGGCATCAAGTACCTGTTCAAGTTCGACACCGCCGAAAATCCCGGCCAGCAAACCGCGACCGATAACATCGTCCAGCGGATCTTCTGGGCGATCGGCTATCACACGCCCGCGGACTTCATCGTTCACTTCAAGCGGAGCGAGCTCACGATCTCGCCGAAGCTGCACGCGAAGAAGATCGACGACAAGGACATCGACCTCATGTTGGTCGAGGCCACGCAGAATCCGAAGGGCGTGTATCGCGCGACCGCGAGCGAGATCCTCGACGGCGAAGCCCGCGGCCCGTTCGCACAGCTCGGCACGCGCGAGGACGATCCGAACGATCGGATCCCGCACGAACGCCGGCGCGTACTGCGCGGATTGCGCGTGTTCGGTGCGTGGGTCAACAACACCGACATCAAGGACGACAACGGCCTCGACATGTACGTCGACAAGCATCTCGTCCACTACCTCGTCGATTTCGGCGAAGCGTTCGGCGGCCATCAGTCCGAGCACGATCAACTCTCGATCGGCTACGAGAATGCGGTCGATTGGAGCGCGCAACCGAAGGCGCTATTCGCGTTCGGACTGTGGGAGCGACCGTGGGAAGCGCAACGCAAGACGAAGTGGCCGCAGATCGGCTACTTCAGCGCCGTCAACTTCGATCCGCGCCACTGGCACGTGTTCTATCCGTATCGCCCGTTTCACGTCGCCGCACCCGCAGATCTGTATTGGGGTGCGAAGCTCGTGATGAAGTTCGATCGACCGATGCTCGAGGCGCTCGTCGCGAACGGCGAGCTCGACGATCCCGACGCCGCGAAGTACCTCGTCGAGACGTTGATCGAGCGCCAACGCCGGATCGGCGCCACCTACCTCGACGGCGTGACCCCGTTCGACGAGATCACCTTGGCCCAGGACCAACTGTGCGGGACCGACCTCGGTCGGTTCTACAAGCTCGCCGGCGCGAGCGAGCTATTGGTCGATGGCGTGCGCACGCCGATTCCGGAATCGGGCAAGCTCTGCAAGTCGCTCGTGGTCACCCCCGGCTATCACATCGTTCATCTCCAGATCCGGCGCCCCACGTACACCACGCCGGTGATGGAGCTCCACTACATCGGCGGCGACAACCCGCATATCGTCGGGATCCTGCGATGAAGTGGCTCCTGATCGTGGCGCTAACCGCGTGCGTGTCGACGACGCCGCAATGGCACGACAGCCTCGCGCACGATCTCGTGATCGGCCCGTACGTGATGTTGACGGCGCCGCAGTCCGCGCTCGTCGCGTTTCGCGCGCAGCCACCGAAACCGTCGCGCGTGGAGTGGTCGACGTCCGATGGCATGAAGGGCACCGTCATCGCAGAGGTCGAACACGACGACCTCTATCACGCGGTCCTGACCCAGCTGCCGATCGGACCGAAGATCGACTACAAGGTGATCGTCGGCGACAAGGTGAAGGGCGCCGGCTCGTTTCGAATGGGCGTGCCGCCCGGCGAATCGAAGTTTCGGTTCGTCGTGTTCGGCGACACGCGCACGAATCATCAAGTCCATCGCGACGTGATCGCGGGCGCGGTGAAGCAGAACCCGGACTTCTATCTCCACACCGGCGACATGGTGGAGTTCGGCGGCGACCCCGAACAATGGCTGCTCTACTTCGGCATCGAGCGCCCGCTGATGGAGCACGCGCCGATCTTGCCGGCGATCGGCAACCACGACCTCGGCAACCGCGGTTACTACAATCGCTACTTCTTCCTCGACATGTGGACGAAGGGCGAGCGCTACTTCGTCACGGATTGGGGCAACGTCCGGTTCGTCGCACTCGATCTCAACGTCGTGTGCAGCGGCTGCAGCCAATACGAGTTCGTGCGCAGCGCCCTCGAAGAAGGCGCGAAACAGAAAAAACTGATGGTGATGTTCCTGCACTATCCGCCGTACAGCTCGGGTGCGCATGGTTCGAACCTCGAGCTGCGCGAGGTGATGGGCAAGCTGGCGAAGACGTACGGCGTCGAGCTCGTGATCACCGGGCACGATCACGATTACGAGCGCACGAAATCGATCGACGGCACCACGTACATCGTCAGCGGTTCCGCGGGTGCCACGATTCGCCCGGTGATGCCGCACGACTTCACGGCGCACGCACGCACGGAGCCGCACTTCGTCGTCGTCGATGTCGATCACGATCAGCTGACCGTCCGCGCGATCAACCTCAAGGGTGAGGTGTTCGACAGCGTCGTGATCCCCGATAACCCGCCGCAACCGTGATCAAGTCCGTCGCACTCGTGGCTGTGGTCGGCGCGTCCGCGTTCGCGCAAGTCGCGCCCGGTGCGCAGGACTCGCCCGCCGAAGATCGCGATCGCCAGCGCGCGAGTCAGCCGCAAGAGAAAACGCCGCCGAAAACCGAACCGCGCCCGGATCCGGAGCCCGAACCGGTCGCGCCGAATCCTCCCGCGCCACCCGTCGCGTCGCCGATCGAGCCGTTGCCGCTCCGGCCGATCGCGCCGACCGCCGACGACGACGTCACGACCGCGACGTTCACGAGTCATCCGCACACCGCGATCGGCTGGCAGCTGTTGAACCTGCCGCGCACGATGATCGAGCTCGTGTTCCTGCCGATCGGGTTGGCCGCGGAAGCCGTCGACAAGTACGCGATCGACACACGCGTCGCCGAATTCTTCAGCTTCTTCGACGGCTGGGTCAGCTTGCAACCGCGGTTCAAGCTCAGCCTGTCGGATGGTCCCGGCATCGGCGCGTGGTTGGGGAGCGACAAGCTCGACAGCGCGCACGCACGCGTCCGCGTCGGCGGCCTCGTTCGGTTGAACGGCGACTGGCAAGCCGAGCTCGAGTATCAACACGCGTTGCTCCTGCCCGGCGGTCGTGGGCTTCGCGCGCACGTGTTCGTCGATCGCGACAAGAACCGCCCGTACTACGGCATCGGTGCGAACACGCCGGTCAGTAACGATCGCGTGATTCGCACGAACCAAGAAGGTGCCGGGGTCGATGTCGATCTTCACGGCGTCGATCGGTTTTCGTATTCGGGCGTCGCCGGCATCGGCATCCTGCGCGAGTCGTTGTCGACGGGTAGCGACAACTCGACGGAGTCGCTGCAGGACATGGATGTCGTCGCCGCGCCGCCCGGCTACAACGAAACCGCGGTGTATGCGACGGCGAGTATCGTCGAGCGCTACGACACGCGGGATTCGCTCGGCCGGCCGACGCGCGGCACGCTGCTCGAGGCGTCCGCACTCGCGCGCGACGAGGTCACGGGCAAGAAGCTCTCGGCCGTGACGTTCGGCGCGTCGGCCGGGAAGCTGTTCCCGGTGATCGCCGAACATCGCGCGATCCTCGTGCAGGTCAGCGGCGGCGCGGCGATCCCACTCGTCTCCGGCGACACGATCCCGTACGACGCGTTGCCGCAGGTCGGCCGGATCAACGTGCGCGGCTACGACAAGGATCGGTTCGTCGACAAGTACGCCGTCGTCGGCACGCTCGAGTATCGGTTTCCGATCTACGAGTACCTGGCCTCGAGCGCGGGCCTCGACGCATTCGTGTTCGCGGACACCGGCACGCTGTGGGGCACGAGCCCATTTCGCGATCTGCCGTTTCACTACAGCGGTGGGTTCGGCCTGCGCGGCGCGAGTCAGGACAAGCTCGAGCTCGCACTCACGCTCGGCCTCTCGCCGGATGGCTTTCAGTTTTCGTTCGGCGTGGAGGGCCTGTGAAGACACTCGCACTACTTCTCCTCGTCGCGTGCTCGCCCGCGTGGAAAGACGGTCCGCACGATCGGTTGTTCCAGGTCGAGCCCGTCGTGAAGCTCGCGCCGGCGCCACCACGTCGGGATCCATCGGACATGTGGAACAAGGTCGAGCTGACGTTCGTGCGTCCGCTCGGTCAACTGATCAGCCCCGGCACGTACATCGAATGGGCCGCCGATAGTCCGCGCGCCGACGATATCAACCGCTTCGGTGAAGTCCCGGACTCGCTGTGGTTCGAGAATCGCGCGGGCAAGCGGCCGATCACCGACGACGAAGCGGGCAAAGGCGCCGCGACCGATACGGGGATGGCCCCCGGCCCGCTGTCCGTGATCAGCGGCAAGATCGATGGCGTGTCGCCGGGCTTCGTCGTGCGCGATACCGCCGGCATCGTCTGGTACATCAAGTTCGATCATCCGGCGTTTCCGGAAGTGTCGACGAGCGCCGAGGTGATCAGCTCGCGCCTGCTGTGGATGTGCGGCTACAACGTGCCGTCGATGCAGGTCGGCGATATCGAGTTGCCGCGCTTCGTTTTGGATCCGAAGGCGACCACCCACAATCGCCTGCACGAGACGATTCCGCTGACCCATCGCGCGTTCACGCAGTTGCTCGCGAACACCAATCCGAATCTGAAGCAGCAGATCCGCGTGCTGTACTCGCGGCAGATTCCGGGCAAGCTGCTCGGGCCGTTCGACTATCGCGGCAAAGACGGCGACGATCCGAACGACACGATCTCGCACGAGCACCGGCGAAGCTTGCGCGCGCTGTGGCTGTTCTCGGCGTGGGTCAACAACACGGACACGCGCGAGTGGAACACGATGGATTCGTTCCGCGAGGTCACGCCGGATCATCGCGGCGTCGTCGAACACTACCTGATCGATTTCGGTGATTCGTTCGGTGCGACCGGGCTCGGCGAAAAGGCGGCGATCGAGGGGTGGGAATACCTCGTCGATTGGACGGCGATCATCAAGAACCTATCGAGCTTCGGTGTGCGTTATCCGCCGTATCTCCACGTCGAGCGCAGTGCGTTTCGCTCGGTCGGGCTGTTCGAGAGCAAGGAATTCCAGCCGAAGCATTGGCGACCGGCGGTCCCGAATCCGGCATTCGACCAGCGAACGAAGGACGACCTGTTCTGGGCGGCGTCGATCGTGGCGGCGATCCAGCCGTCGCAGATCCGTGCGGCCGTCGAGTCGGGGCAGTACAGCGAAGAAGGTGCGGCGAACTACGTAGCGGCGACGCTGATCGAACGGCGCCGCAAGCTGCTCGAGTACGCGTTTCGCGGTTATCTCGAGCTCGCGCGCCCGCGGATCGATGGCTCCACGCTCGTGCTCGACGATCTGCGCGCGATGGGCCAGCTCACCGCGTTCGGGCCGATCGAATACGACGTCGCATGGGATGGCCCGGGAACGGTGCTCGCGCGTGGCCTCGCGACGCCGAGTCCCGACGACATGACGATGCGCATCCCACTCGCGACGATCGCGCGGCCGAGCCTCGCGAGCGATCCGTTCGTGACGGTGACGCTCCGCGCGGCGTCGGGCGATCTACAGATCCATTTGCGCGTTCACGGCAATCGGTTGATCCCGATCGGGTCTGACCGCTAACCTTTGACCGCGCGATTGCGGCCGCCGTGCTTCGCGGCGTAGAGGCACTTGTCGGCGCGTTCGACCATCGACGCGGGAACTTCTTGTTTGCCGTGGCCGACGACGCCGATCGAGACCGTGAACCGCAGCTTCTTGCCGGCTTCGACGGTCCAGTCGGTCACGGCGAGCTCTTCGACGAGTGACTTCGCCTTCGCGTATGCCGCGCGCGCGTTCGCCTTTGGCAGGATCACCGCAAACTCTTCGCCGCCCCATCGCGCGATCAGATCGTCCCGCCGCACGCGATCGCGCAGGAACGTGACGAGCGACTGCAACACGCGATCACCGACGGGATGCCCGTAGGTGTCGTTGATCGACTTGAAGTGATCGATATCGAACAGGAGCAGCGCGAACTCGTCCTCGCGCGCGCAGTAGCGCTCGAGCAACTCGTCGAACGCGGCGCGGTTCGCGGCACCGGTCAGCGGATCGGACTTCGCAGCGGCGTTCGCGGTCTCGACCTTGCTCTTCAGCACGTCGATCTCGGCTTTGAGTGCAGCCGTCGCCTGGGTATCGGCGGCTTGGCGTTGGGCGACCGCCGTGCGGAGCGCGCCGACCTCGCTCGTGATCGCGGCGCGGACCTTTTGCAGGTCGGCAAGCTTCGAAGCGGCTTCGAACCGCGTGCCGGTCTCGAGGATCTGCTTGTGATACGCGGCGGCGCCGGTCGTGATGCCGGCCAGGCCTTCGGACAACGCGCGGATGATCCGGCGGAGCTCGGCATCCTTTTCATCGAGGTGCTCGCGCTCGCGTTCGGCGAATTCGATCGTCGCGTCATGCGCGGCGGTGACGTGGCTCGCGATTCGTTCGGCGTCATCACCGCCCGCGAGCCGCGAGCGCAATTCGACGAGCGAGGCCTTCAGCTCGGGTGCCCCGATCTCGTCGATGTCGAGGACCAGGGCTTGAACGCAATCCAGCATCGCGAGGGCGGTTTGTTCGAGAGCGCCGACCCGGCTTCGCGATCCTTCGAGCTCGATTCGACAACGCCCCTCGCTCGCGCCGTTCCCGCAATCCCGCAATGAGACTCACGGATCCGGTATCGGCCAGGGCGGGTCCGGGTTGAGGGTCCGTCTGGGGACAATGTCACGTAAGTTGCGAAACTGGTTTAGGAATGTCACCGTGCCCTCGTGGCATCTCGCACCCCAACCGCTCGCGCTGCGTCCGTGACGTGGCGGGATGGCGTGCATCTCGCGGGGACGCCGATCTGGTGTGACGCGCGGAGGCGTCGCGACGTGTGCTTCGTGAGCAGCGCCGACCGGATCGCGATCGCGGAGCACGGTCAGTTGATCGCCACGCCGATCACGTTGGCACTCCTCGCACCGAAATCGGGTGCGGCGTTGGGCGCCGGGCATCTCGCGGTGCCGTGGCGGCGGCCGTTCACGCTCGGCACGTTGAAGCTCGAGCTGATTCCGTCCGGCCGTGGCTTGGGGGCGGCGGCGCTGCATGTCGATTCGCGCGGACGCACGGTGTTGTACGCGGGTCCCGTGCGCACGACAGCGCCGCGCGATCCGGCGGAGGTTCGCACGTGCGATTCGCTCGTCATCGCGGCGCCGTTCGGCGAAGCGCATCACGCGTTCGCGCCGATCGATCAGCTGCGCGATCAAGTGAGCGCGTGGGCGAAACAACTTCTCGCGAACAACGACGTCCCGGTGCTCGTCGTCGAGAGCACGATCGACGGGCTCGAGCTCGTGGCGCAGCTCTCGGATCTGCCACTCGCCGCGTCGAAGTCGTTGCGCGATGCCGCGACTCGGCTCGAAGGCTTGGAGACGTTCCCGGAGCTCCGCGCACCGGGCAAGCAACCGCGCGCGATCATCCACGTCGCCACCGACAAGCTCGCCCTGCCCGCGCGTGCGATTCGCGCGTTGGTCTCGGGTCGCGCGATCGACGGTCACGCCGGGTTCAACGTCGGCTTTGCCTGGCCGTTCGCCGCCGGGCGCACGCAGTTGCTCGCGTGGATCGATCAGACGAAAGCGAAAGAGATCTACGTGACCGGTGCGTGTGCGGAACCGATCATCGCCGCGCTCGGTAAGAAGGCGAAGCTGCTCGGTCCGCCGCACCAGATGAGCTTGTCGCTGGGCGAAGCATCGTGAATCGCGTCGTCGTCGCGAATCGACGTGACGGCGGGTGGTGGTGGCGAGCGCCGATCTTGCTCGTGATCTGGTTGATCATCGCCACGCCGATCGTGATCGCGCTCGTCGTCGTCACCACGCTGCGGCATTGGGCGAACGATCTTCCGGACGTCCCCGATCTCGACGCCTGGCGCACCGACGCACACCAGACCACGCTGATCCTCGCCGCCGACGGCACGCACCTCGCCGAGCTCCCGTTTCGCGACGGCGCCGTGTTCGGCCATCGCACGCTCGCAACGCTAGAGACGATGCCGAAGGATCTCGTCAACGCCGTGCTCGCCGCCGAGGACGTGCGGTTCTATCTCCACCGCGGCGTCGATTACAAAGCGATCGCGCGCGCCGCCGTGATCAACTATCAAGCCGGGCGCGTCGTCGAGGGCGCGTCGACGATCACGCAGCAGGTCGCGCGCAATCTCCTGCCGGCTGACATCGGCACCGCACGCAACCTCAAGCGCAAGGTCCGCGAAGCGCTGCTCGCCCGCGAGATCGAGAAGCGCTGGAGCAAGCACGATGTCCTCGAGACCTACCTCGACTTCGTCTTTCTCGGCGAAGGCGCGTACGGCATGGTGGCCGCGGCACGTGCGTACTTCGCGAAGGACGTCCACGATCTCACGCTCGCCGAGTGCGCGCTGCTCGCCGGGTTGATCCAAGCGCCCGGCCGGCTCGATCCGTATCGCCATCTCGATGCCGCACGGCAGCGTCGCGACGAAGTACTCGCCCGGATGTATCGCGCGCACTTGATCGACGAGCCCACGTTCGCGCTGACCACGCAGGCACCGATCCAGCTCGCACGCCCGCGCAAGGCGTTCGGCAACGAGATTCCTTGGTACACCGAGCAGGTTCGCCGGAAGATCAAGCGCGAGCGTCCGGACGAGCTGTCGCGTGGTGGGTTGGTGATCGAGACCGCCGCGTTACCCGCACTCGGGACGCAGGTCGCGCGCGATGTCGTCGAGCACGCGCCGAAATGGGCGGCCGCGAATCCGCGCGGCGTTCGCACAGATCCGCAAGTCGGCGCGCTGCTGTGGGATCACAAGACGGGTTACGTCGAAGCGCTCGTCGGCGGCACGCTGTGGGGCCACCACGATCTGTTCAACCGGATCACGCAGTCGTGTCGGCAACCCGGTAGCGCGTTCAAGCCGGTCGTCTACGGTGCGGCGCTCGATCGCGGTGCGATCACGCCGGGCACCGCGCTTCGCGACGCACCGATCGCCGAATACGACGAGACCACGAACACCCACTGGAAACCGCACTCCGGGAATCAGTTCCGCGGTGTGGTGCTCGTCCAAGATGCGTTCGCGTCGTCGCTGAACGCGCCCGCGATCGACGTGTTCGATCGTGTCGGTCCCAAGCCGATCGTCGCGCTCGCACGCAAGCTCGGGATCACGTCGCGCCTCGAAGAAGTCCAACCGCTCGCACTCGGTGCGAGTTGTGTGAAGCCGATCGAGCTCGCGCGTGCGTTCGCGATCATCGCGCGACGCGGTTGGGCGGTGGAACCTCAGATCGTCATTCGCGTGCGACGCGGCGATCACGTGATGTTCGATGCGTCCGTGCCCGAGGATCCGGAGCTCGATCAAGCGCGTCGCTTCGATCGCCTCGCTGCCACCGCCGGTGCGGATCCCGATCAGCGCGTCACCGCCGAAGGTGGCCAACTCCTCGACGACAAGGTCGCGTTCCAACTCCAAGACATGATGAGCGCCGTGATCCAACGCGGCACGGCCTCGCGCGCGAACCTCGGTCGACCGGCGGCCGGCAAGACCGGCACCACGAACAACAACACGGACGCGTGGTTCATCGGCTTCACCGGCCGCGAGCTCGGCGCGGTGTGGGTCGGCTTCGACGATCCGGTGACGAAGCTAGGGACTGAAGGCGATGGCGCGCATGCCGCGTTGCCGCTGTGGGTGAAAGCGATGCATGCGGCCGAAGGCAATCGTCCGGCGGTCCCGCTCCCGGGCGACCCACCCGCGGGAATGGAGCGTGCGACGATCGACCGCGAATCAGGTCTTCTAGCAGCTCCTCACACCGGTGGGCTCGAGCTGTGGTTTCGAGCGGGGACAGCGCCTACGGAAGTCTCGGGGCAGCCCGGGACGTCACCAACTGACTTCGGACGCACGACGCGCGAGTTCTAGCGGTGCTATCCTGTGTGGGATGTTTGGCATCGGCGGAAGCGAGATCCTCGTGATCTTGGTCGTCGCGCTCCTGTTCCTGGGGCCCGACAAGCTTCCGGACGCCGCGAAGCAAATTTCGAAGGGAATCCGCGACCTGAAAAAGCAGTCGAAGATTCTCACCCAGACGATCGAGAACGACGAAACGATCGGTGGGGCGCTCCGCGACATCAAGAGCGCGTTGCGCGGGGACGAAATTCCGCCCCGCCCGCCGATCAAGAAGCAGCCGAACAAGATCGAAGGCGACGGGAAGCCGGAACTGGCTGCCGCCGAAGCGAAGCCGGATGCGGCGGATGCCGAAAAGACTGCGGACGTCGCCACGGGCATCATCAACGACGCCGCGGCCAAGCTCGCGCCCCCGCCGACCGAAGCCGAAATCGCCGCGCGCGATCAGGCACTGCACGAGGCCGATATCGCGCGCATCAAGCTCCCGGACACCGCCGGCGAGCCGAACGCCGAAGATTCGGACAAGCCCGATCTCAAGGGCACGCACGATGCTGAAGAGCTCGCCAAACTGATCAAGCCGCCGGTGGGTGAGACCGCGGCACGCGAGCCTGCAGATAAAAATGGCTGACTCCGACGACGACGTAGAAAAGAAGGACGAGCGCGACCTGGAGGGCGGCCGCATGCCGTTCCTGTCGCATCTCGTGGAGCTGCGCGATCGCGTGCGCAATGCGGCGATCGCGTTCGTCGCGGCGTTCCTCGTGTGCTGGTACTTCGCCGAAGACATCTTCAAGTGGCTGCGCTCGCCGCTCGATACGATCTGGAACCACCACTGCAACACGAACTACCAGGACCTCTGGCAGCACGCGTGGGGCGTCACGATCCCGCAGTCGTTGAACGAGGTCTACTCGCGCTGGGGTGCCGGCGATGCGTGGACCTGCACCGCCCACGGCCTCTCGCACGATACGAGCTGGGGCCCGCCCACGCTGATCTTCACCGGCCTCACGCAACCGTTCTGGGTCGACATGTCGATCGGCCTGTGGGCAGGCGTGTTCGTCGCGTCGCCGCTGATCTTCTATCAAATCTGGAAGTTCATCGCGCCGGGCCTCTACAAGAAGGAACGCCGCACCGCGATCTCGTTCGCGGTGTTCTCGGGCGTGTTCTTCGTGTGCGGCGCGCTGTTCTGCTTCTACTTCACGCTGCCGCCGCTGTTTAACTTCTTCCTCGGCTACAACAGCCTGAGCCTGAAGTCGCTGCCGGCGATGCAGGAGTACCTCGACATCACGCGCGACTCGATGCTCGCGTTCGGCGCGATCTTCGAGATGCCGTTGTTGATCTACTTCCTCGCGATGGTCGGGCTCGTCACCCATCGCGGGCTGTGGAAGTTCAGCCGCTACTTCATCGTGGTGTCGTTCATCATCGGTGCGATCCTCACGCCGGGTCCCGACGTGGTCTCGCAGTTCCTGATGGCGACCCCGATGATCGTCCTCTACAACATTTCGATCTTGCTCGCGTGGCGAGTGACGAAACGTCGTGAGGCCAAGGCCAAAGCCTTGGAGAGCAAGTACCAGTAGCTAGCGCCGCTTCTTGTTCGGCTTCTCGTTCCGTTCGGTCACCGCTTTTTCAGGCGGCGTCCAGCTCGACGCGGTGCCGTGATGTGCGACGCCCAACTTGATCCGGCGCGACGACCACGAGACCCCGATCTTGGGACGCTTGATGCCGAGCTGCATATCTAAACGCTAGAGGCGCGCGATCAGGTCGGGCAACTTCTGCAGATCAAAATCAACCCGAGGGAGATCTCTCCCGCTATGATGAATGTGGGATGGCTGCCTATCACGTGTTCGTGGATGGCGCTGGCGATCCTACGCCCGCAGGTCAGGAGCAATTGGCGACGGCGATCGCCACGCACTACGGCATGCCCGTCGACGCGGTTCGCGCGCGCATCGCGTCCGGACGGTTTCGCGTAAAAGGCAATTGTGACCGTGCGACGGCGGACTCGTATGTTCGCGATCTGACGAAGCTCGGCGCCGTGTGCTCCGTCGAAGAAGCGACGTCGGCGAACGTGGCGAAGACGCCGCTGCCGTTCCCCGCGACGCGGCCACCCGCACAGACCACGCCGCCGGCGGTCGCGCGATCGAGCAGCAAGAATTATCAGAGCGGGTTGTCTGCCGCGTTCACGCCGCCGTCGGGTGATCAACCGGTCGCGAGCTTGGGCGCGCTCGAAGAGATGTCGGCGCTGAAGCTGTCGTCCGTCGATGGCAACGATGATCGATCGTCGGCGCCGGACGAGAAGATGTTGAACGCGTCGTTTGGACCGCCGCCGGAAGCGAAAAAGCCGGCTGCGCCTGCGAAGCCCGCGAATGATCCGATCGACATGTTCGCGCCGCCGGATGCCGACGATGCGAACTTCGCGGTCGATCTCGCGCCCGAAGAAGTCGAGCGTTCGGCGAAGAAGCGCGCGTCGATCCCGCCGGAGAATGCGCCGGTCGAGCGGACGTCGTCGCCATCGATCCAGGCGCCGAATCGGCAGTCGAATCCGTCGATCCAGCCGCCGAATCGCAAATCGACGCCGTCGATCCAAGCGCCGACGATCGCATCCGGTCCCAAAGGCATTCGCGAGCCGCGGGCGCGCTTCGCGGTCGGTGTGTTGCTCGCGATCGGCATCGGCTTCATCCCAGCGACGCTCGTGGCGAGCTCGCGCGAGAAGTCGGCCTACAAAGACATCGACGACAAAGTGGTCGCGTTGCAGGCGAACGCGTCGACGCCGGAAGAGTACGCGTCGCTCGATGGCATGCGTGCGAAGCAGCTCGAGCACAAGAAGGAAGCGCGTCGCACGGCAGCGCTGCTCGCGTTCCTGATCTGGGGCGTCGTCGGTGGAGGCGTCGCCTTCGCCTGGTTCAAGAAGATCGTTCCGCCCGAAGCCTAGGGACGGTCGAGCGTAAATGGACGGTCTGAAGTTAGGGAAGTTCGATCGTGCAACCTCTCGAACTTCTTGATCCATGGGGACGGTCTGAAGTTAGGGAAGTTGGAAGAAAGTTCCAACTTCTCTAACTTCAGACCGTCCCCTTGCCTTAGTGATCTCGAGAAGATCGGCGATCGAACTTCCGTAACTTCAGACCGTCCCCGTTTTTAGTCGTCGGTCGGCGGCGGGACTTTGCTCGACGCTTCGTTGAAGCCATCGCGCGCCCGCTTGTTGTCCGGATCGAGCTGCAGCGCCTTCTTGAAGTTTTCGACGGCGACGCTGTTGTTGCCGCTGTTCAAGTACGACTCGCCGAGCAGCGTGTAGATCTGCGAATTCTTCGGCGCGAGCTTCGCCGCCTTCTTCAGGTGCGCGATCGCATCCCCGAACAGGCCCTGGCGCAGCGCGATCTCGCCCATGCCCATCACCGCGACGACGTTCTTCGCGTCGAGCTCGATCGCCTTCTTGAAGCTCGTGGCCGCACCGACCGTGTCACTCGACGCGAGCTGCTGCGTGCCGAGGCTCGCGTAGAACTCCGCCTTCGACGCCGGCGAATCACCCGAGTCGCTTCCACCACCCGACGGCGGCGGCGTGGTGGTTCCACCGGTGCCGTACGGATCCAACGGACCGTCCGTGCCGCTCACGCCACCCGGTTCCTTCGTCGGCTCTTTCACCGGTTCTTTCACCGGCGGCGGCGTGGTGTCTTTGACGGGATCGGTGTGCCGGCGCGAGTTGTCGTCGACGCCGAGCCCGAAGTCGATCCCACCCGGATGACGATCGTGATCGTGCGAGCCCGTGTTTGCAGGCGTGTTCGTCGCGACAACCGGCGGATTCGATTTCACCGGCGGAGTCGTCGTGGTCTTCGCGACCGGCGGCGGCTTCACCTCCGTCGACGCGACCACCGGCGGCGGCGTCGCCGAACCAGTATCGATCTCTTGTGACGGCGCAGCATCGCTCATCACCGCCGATGCGATCGGCGCAGGCGTGAGCGGCGCCGGCTTCTTGTCATCTCCACCCCGCGTCAGCGCGAACGCCAACCCGCCACCGATCACCGCCACACCGAGCAGCGCGAACAGCGCGAGCCCGCGGCGATTACCCGCCGGCACGTCGTACATCGACTCCGTCGACGCCGGGCTGATCAGCTTCTTCGCCTTCTGCTTCCGCTTCTCGGCGTAATCGTCATCGTAATCGTCCGCATCAGCCGCCGCGCGCTCGCCCTCTTCGTACCAACCCGCACTCGACTCGCCCATGCCGTGGCTACTCGCGCGCTTCGCACGCCCCGTCGCCGGCGCATCCGCGACCACCGGCGCACGCGGCCGTTCGATCTTGTCCGTGACATCGACCGGCTTCTCGACGATCACGCCCGTCACCGGCTTCTGCACGACCGGCACACCGAGGTCCGGCGTCCCAGTGCGCTTGCGCGCTGCCGGCTCGACGGCCACCGCAACCGGCGGCTCCGGCTGCGCGGGCGGCGGCGGCAACGGCGGCAGCGACGGCTCCTTCGGATGATCCGCCGGCGACTGCATGCCGAGCTTCTGCATCACGCGCGAGACCGACGGCGGCGGAATGCTCTCTCGCCGGCGCGCGATCTCGTCTTCCATCACCTCGCCGGTTTCGAGACCCCGGCGCAACGCCTCGACCATTCGCGTGGTCGTGGCGAAGCGATTTTCCGGATCCTTCGCGAGCATCTTCGTGACCGCGGCTTCCATCCACAGCGGCACGCCCGGACGCTTCGTCGGCAGCGGCGCCGGAATTTCCGTGACCTGCTTCGTCAGGATGTCGAACACGCGATTGCCGGTAAACGGCGGCGTGCCCGTCAGCATCTCGTACGCGACGCAGCCCAGCTGATAGATATCCGCGCGCCGATCGATCCGATCACCACGCGCCTGTTCCGGCGACATGTAGCGCGGATCGCCGAACGTCATGCCGAGGCTCGTCGACGCTGCTTGATGATCCGTCTCGACCAACTTCGCGAGCCCGAAATCGAGCAGCTTGACGAAGTTCGCCTTGCCGCGCCGCACCGCCAGATAAACGTTCCGTGGCCGCAGATCGCGATGCACGTAGCCGATCGCGTGCGCTTCCATCAGCGCTTCGCCGACCTGGATCAAGATGTCCGCGGCGCGCTCCACGCTCAGCGTCTTTTCACGCGCGAGCACGTGATCGAGCGTCTCGCCCTCGAGCAGCTCCATCGCGAGATACAGCCG
The DNA here is from genome assembly GCA_047600425.1 of Kofleriaceae bacterium. Lineage (GTDB taxonomy): Bacteria > Myxococcota_A > Polyangia > Haliangiales > Haliangiaceae > JABFXX01. The sequence goes on from JASGLC010000001.1 coordinate 3,493,793, forward strand.
GCCATCGAACGTGCGGCCGAAATCGTGGATCTCGACGATGTGCTCGTTATCGATCTCCGCCACCGTCGTGGCTTCGCGCCGGAACCGCTCGACGGCCAAGTCATCGCGACTCAGCTCGTTGTGGAGCACCTTGATCGCGACCTTGCGGCGCAACGTGACGTGCTCTGCGCGATAGATCGTGCCGGATCCGCCTTGCCCTAACAGCTCCTGGACCTGAAACCGCTCGCCGAGCAGCTTGCCGACCAAGGGATCGGTCGTCGATTCACGCAGCTTGGGCGTGCCGCAGTTCGGACAGAACAGCGCACTCTCGGCATAAGCGTGTTTGCAACCAGCGCAGGTGATCGAAGCGGTCATGTCATGTGCGGGCATAAGTCGCCTGACGGACGACTTTCACGAGCATAGCCCACGGTTTGGACGCGCGCTTGCCCGGAAATCTTAGGTTTTGTCGCCGCGCTTCAACGCTTCGTTCAACTCGGACTCGGTAATCACGCCCTTTTTGACCAGGAGCCGGCAAAGAGCGTCAAACCGAGCATCCGCGTCGGTGCCAGCGGCCGCCGTCAGCGCCGCGAGCGGAATCTGAGCCGTGACGGAGACTTCGCCGTCGACATCCCCGATCACGCGGACCGGGACCGGCCCCGTGCGGGTGATCCGCCGGCCCAGGCTCGTCCCGCGGTTGACGACCGCCGTCGAGAACGCCTTGTAGCCCTTGTCGACGAGCTCTTCGATCGCCGACAGCGGCAGTGCGGTGACCTCGATCTCGCAGGCGGCGAGCTGCTCGAGCTCGAGGATCGCTGACGTATCCGTGGGGTCGGCCATCGCGATCCGGAGCACCTTCGTGGTGCCGTCGAGCGCGACCGACAGCGGCAGCACGCGCAAGCGCGAGCACACGTCTCGCGAGACCATGCGCAGTGCTTCCGGATCGACGTCGATCTCGCCCGGATCGATCAGCGGCACGCGCGTCTGCTTGCGGAGCGCGGCGATCAACGCGACTTCGTCGACGCCGAGCTCGCGAATCAGCACGTGCACCAGCGGTTGCTGGCGCTGGGCGGCGATCCGGCCGGCCTTCACCGCGCTGTCTTTCGTGACCAGCCCTGCTTCGATCGCGATCTCCGCGAGGGTTTTCATCGTGCACCCGACAAGATTCGAACCTGTGACCTTTGGCTCCGGAGGCCAACGCTCTATCCAGCTGAGCTACGGGTGCGTACGGAGGCCTGTTTCTACTGTATAGATGGGCCTGATGGCAATCGACTATCTGCTCGCGTATCCGTGCGATGCACAACGGACGCTCGGGGCCGAAAAGCTAGTCGAATTGCACCGGACCCGCGTGCTCGCCCGCTCGATGCTGCTGCACATGCGCAACGATGGCGACGAGCGCGAGCCGAGCCAGGTCGAGATCCAGCTGACCATGCGCCAACCCGACGGCGACTCGGGCCGCGGTGTCAGCCTTCAAGATCTGATCAACGAATCCGCCCCGCTCGATCAGGTGAGCGACGCCTGCAAGACCTGCCCGGCCGGCTACACCCACGAGTTCGGCTGCCACCGCCGGATCCGCTATCCGATTCCCGAGCGCGTCGAAGAATGGCTGATGGCGCGGTTGCCGGCGAACCTCCAGTGTTCGGCGGGAGCGCTGCTCGTTCGAGGCCTCGGCGAGTTCGCCTGGGATGGCGCACCGGCGGCGCGGCTTCGTGCATCGGGCACTACATATTTCGAGAGCCGTGCTCCGTATGGCGTTCGGTGGGCGGCCGAAGATGGTTCGACGATCGAAATGTCGTCGGATCAGCTGTTTCAGATGATGTTCATGGTCGGGCCGCTTAACCCGGCGCATTGCCTCATGCTCGCGCTGTTCACGGGCGTGATTCCTCACGACACACCGCTGGTGGATCTGAAAGATGCCGCTGGACGTGAACGCGCGCTCGCAAAGGCCGCGCCGCCGACCGATCCGGATCCCGAGATCGAGCAGCTCGCGGCATTTCTGCGCGCCTTGCTCGTAGCGTCACGTCTAGAAGTGCCGATCCTCGTCGACGGTTGATAGAATTACGTGCATGGCACGTAAAGAGGACGCGCTCGACTATCACAGCCGCGGCCGCAAGGGAAAACTCGAAGTCGTTCCGACCAAGCCGTTGGTCTCGCAGATCGATCTGTCGCTCGCGTACACGCCCGGCGTTGCCGAACCGTGTCTCGAAATCGAAAAGAATGAAGACGCGAGTTGGGAGTACACGGCGCGCGGCAATCTCGTCGCCGTGATCTCGAACGGCACCGCGGTGCTCGGGCTCGGTGATATCGGGCCCGCCGCCGGCAAGCCGGTGATGGAAGGCAAAGCCTGCCTGTTTAAAAAGTTCGCCGACATCGACGTGTTCGATCTCGAAGTCGCCGAGAAGAACGTCGACAAGTTCGTCGACATCGTTGCCGCGCTCGAGCCCACGTTCGGCGGCATCAACCTCGAAGATATTTCGGCGCCGGCGTGCTTCGAGATCGAGGAAAAGCTGCGCCAGCGGATGCGGATCCCGGTGTTTCACGACGACCAGCACGGCACCGCGATCATCTCGGGCGCCGGCATGCTGAACGCCGTCGAGCTCGCGAAAAAAGATCTGGCGACGCTAAAGCTCGTCGTCAGTGGTGCGGGTGCCGGCGCGATCGCGTGCGTCGAGTTCTTCTGCTCGCTCGGCATGCGCGCGGAAAACGTGGTGCTCGTCGATAGCAAGGGTGTCGTCCACAAGGGCCGCACGGATCTCAATCGCCACAAGCAAAAGTTCGCGATCGCCGACGACGGCCGGCGCACTCTCGCCGACGCGATGGTCGGTGCGGACATGTTCATGGGCCTCTCCGTCGCGAACACCGTGACGAAAGAGATGCTGAAGCCGATGGCCGAGCGGCCGATCATCTTCGCGCTCGCGAATCCCGATCCGGAGATCAGCTATCCCGATGCGATCGCGGCACGCCCGGATGCGCTGGTCGCCACCGGTCGCAGTGACTATCCGAATCAGGTCAACAACGTCCTCGGCTTCCCGTACATCTTCCGCGGCGCGTTGGATTGCCGCGCGTCGTCGGTGAGCGAAGCGATGAAGCTCGCCGCCGCGCATGCCCTCGCGCAGCTCACGCGCGAGCCAGTGCCCGATACCGTGATCAACGCGTACGGCGGCAAGTCGATCAAGATGGGCCCGGACTACTTCATTCCGAAACCGTTCGATCCGCGCGCGTTGTGGTGGGTCGCGCCGGCGGTGGCGAAGGCGGCGATGGAATCCGGCGTCGCGCGGATCACGTTCGACATCCAGGAGTATCGCGAGCGGTTGATGTCGAAGGGCTCCAACGCCGCGTACTCGATCATGCGCGCGATGGGACGCACGGCGCGGCAACAGCCGAAGCGGATCGCATTCCCGCACGCGGCAAATGCGCGGCTCTTGCGCGCGTGCCAACAGATCACCGAAGAAGGCATCGCGCGGCCGGTCCTCCTCGGTCGCAAGGCAGAGATCGAGCAGCTGTGTCACGACATGTCGCTCGACCTGCTGTCGAAAGGTGCCGAGATCGTCGACCCGCGCGTCGAGACGAATCAGGCGTACGTCGATCGGTTGTACGAGCTGCGCCAGCGCAAGGGCCTGACCTCGTTCGCTTCGCAGGCGCTGCTCCAGAAGAGCGATTACTTCGCGGCGTTGATGGTCGATCGCGGCGATGCCGATGGGTGTGTGAACGGGCTCCGGCTCGCGTATCCCGATACGGTGAAGCCGATGCTCGAGATCTTCGGGCTGCAGCCGCACTGCAAGGTCGCGGTCGGCATGTACATGATGGTGCTGCAGAACGCGGTGAAGTTTTTCGGCGACACGGTGTTCAACATCGATCCGGACGCCGACACGCTCGCGAACATCACGGTCCAGATGGCGGACGCGGTGCATGGCTTCGGCGTCACGCCGCGGGTCGCGATGATCAGCTATTCGAACTTCGGCACCGTGCGTAGTGCAGGCGTGAAGAAGATCCAAGAAGCGCTCGCGATCGTCCGGCGCGAACGCCCGGATCTCGAGATCGATGGCGAGATGCAGCCCGAGATGGCGCTCGATCCGGACCGCCGCAAGCAGTACTACCCGTTCTCGAAGCTGACCCGGTCGGCGAACACGTTGATCTTCCCGTACCTGGATCCGGCGAACGCGTCCTACCAGGTCCTGAAGGAGCTCGGCGGTGCGTCGGCGGTGGGCCCCATCCTCCTGGGTCTGGCCAAGCCGTGTGCGGCGCTCCAGAACGACGCGACCGTCGACGACATCGTCAACATGACGGCCTATGTGGTCTTGAAGGCGCAACAGGCACGCGCCGTCCAGCTGCGGGCCTGATAGACTTCGTGGGAGTGCGGGGACTCGTCTGCGTGTTGTTGATCGCTGCTTCGCGAATCGCGGCAGCGGACGACGGCATTTCCGCGAGTGTCGACACCGGCAACGGCGCAGATGACAAGCCGATGGTGCTCGGCGAGGTCAACCTGTTCGCCGGCGGCTTCGTCTCGAACTACTACCACCAGTTCTACGACATCTCGAAGTTTCCCGAGGGCAACCGGCCCGAGCTCCGCAGGCTCTCGCCGGAGTACGGTCTCCGTTACGCGTACTTCTTCACGCCGAACTGGGGCATCGAAGCCGAAGGCTCGCTGATCACCGCGACGACGAAGGGCATGACGATCGGCGAGACCGGTCCCGATGCGTCGGCGAAGTTGTGGAACGTGCGGCTCCAGGCCGTGTTCCAGTATCCGGTCGGTGGCGGCGTCGTGCCGTATGCCGCGCTCGGTGCCGGCATCATGCACGTGTCGTCGGATCTGCTCGGCAGCGATACCGATGCGCCGATCCATGTCGGCGGTGGCGTGAAGTTCTACATCACGGATCAGATCGCGGTCCGCGTCGACGGGCGCTACATGCGTGGGCCGTCGGAGCAGGCGCCGTACACGCTGAACGCCGGCTATGGCGAGGTCAGCCTCGGCATCGCGTTCCAGCCGCGGATCACGCCGTCGCGGCCGGAGCCGCCGAAGGTCGATGGCGATCGCGATGGCGATGGCATTCCGGACTCGATGGATCGGTGTCCCGATCAGCCGGAAGACAAGGACATGTTCAAGGACGACGACGGTTGTCCGGATCCCGATAACGACGGCGATGGCATCCCCGACGCGCAGGACAAGTGTCCGCTCGATCCCGAGGATCGCGATGGCTATCAGGACGAGGACGGTTGTCCGGATCTCGATAACGATGGCGATGGCATCCCGGACGCGAAGGACAAGTGTCCGAACGAGCCGGAAGACAAGGATGGCTTCCAGGATCTCGATGGCTGTCCGGATCTCGATAACGACAAGGACGGCATCCCCGACGACAAGGACAAGTGTCCGAACGAGCCCGAGACGATCAACGGCTTCCAAGATGACGATGGGTGCCCGGATAAGGGCGACTCGCTCGTCGTGCTGTCGCCGGATCGACTCGAGCTGTTGGAGTCGATCAAGTACAACGCGAAGGGGATCCAGAAGAGCTCGTTCAATCTGCTCGGGCAGATCGGTGCGACGCTTCGCGCACATCAAGAGATCGCGCGGATGCGGATCACGGTGCACGTGCAGCCGTCGGCGGATCCCGATAAGGATCAGGCCACGTCGGACAAGCGCGCCGGTTGGATCCGCGATTGGCTGGTGCAGTACGGGATCGATGCGAAGCGCGTCGAGCCGCGTGGGTTTGGTGGGACGAAGCCGCTGATCCAGGCGGATCAGAAGGGTGCGGCTGCGATCAATGATCGCGTCGAGCTGATCATCCTCGAACGCAGATAGCCACGGTCGTGACGAGCACCGCGAGATCGATATAGCGATCGATCAGCAGCCGACGAACGAGCGCGAGCGGCTCGCCGTTTTGACTCGTGGCGACCACGACGACCGGATGCGTGCCGCGCGCGACGAGCTTCGGTGGCTTCGAATCCGGCGCGATCCAACCGAACGCCGCGACCTTGCCGCCGATCGGAATCGTTTCCTTGTACGTGGTGTAAAAGCCCTCGTGGGACTCGCGCACCGTCGATGCCCAGATCATCTCGTCCGGATCGATTTCGTGATCCCCGACGAAAAACGTGCCCTTGGAGACGAACTGTTTCGAAGTGAGCTCGTCGACGTGCTTCGTCGTGTCGAACTTTTCTTGGTAGTTCTCCTCGCGACCGACCGCGACCATCTTGCCGTCGAGCTGTGCGGGCGTCGGATCGCGAACGATACCGACCACCGTCGGGTTACGAGCGAGGCGCATCAACGGTGCGAGTCGAATCAGGCGATAGATCATGAGGCTCGTCGACATCGTGGCAACCGCGAGGGCGGCGATCCGCAGCGCCGTGTAGCCGAGCTGGATCCCGAGGACCGGCGCCGTCGCGACCATCGCGACTCCGAACTCCCAAGGCAGGCCATCCGAGATGCCACGACGCTCGGCGCGCGATCGCAGATTCGGCAGGCTCACCGTCGGGCGAGCAGTGATCGCGACCGCGACCAGGATCGCCATGAGAATGCGCTGGTGCACGCCACAGACGTACAGAATGATCGCGAGCGCCACGGCGTAGGCACTCCACTGCCAATCGCCGAGCGCGTGGCGAAACCGCGGACTGCCTGGATCGAAGCGGCGAACGTCGAGCGTCGCGCGCTTCGTCACGCGTGAGGCAGCCGGCGTCGCCGCGCGAATTGCTTTCGCGAGCGCGTCCTCGGCGTCGGCGCCGCGGGCGACGAATTCGGCCTGCACGCGCGAAACGTGCGATACCGGCGACTCGCGATAGTCTGCCTCGTCGACGGCGCGATCCATCACGCGACCGAGCAACGCGACCTGATCGCCGGGTTGGATGCACGTCGCCGTGAACGTCGTCTTCTTGAACGCCGGATAGTCACCGTCGAGCGGGAGAGTCGGCTTCAGGTCGCGCCACGAGCCCTCGCCCTTACCGCTCACTTCGCCGTGAAACGTGGTGTGCAGCGTTTCGATTTTTACGCGCCGGCTGTCGACTTCGAGGACGAACGACCCGTCGACGGTGCGCGGATGAGCCTTCTTGTCGACGCGAATCGCGTAAAAGCCCGGCGCAGGATCCGAAACCTCGACGACTCGTCCCACGAGCCGGACCGTGTCTTCCCCCACAGCTTCCACGTTACACTCACGGTGGTGGCGAACGGCGACGATCCGTCGACGGAAATGTTGCCCGGCGTCAGCGCGCCGGCCGCGACCGCGCCACGCGAATTGATCGGCCGAATCCTCGGGAAGATGACGCTCGTCGAGCGTTTAGGACGGGGCGGCTCCGGCGAAGTGTTCCGCGCCGAACAAGCGCAACTCGGCCGCAGCGCCGTCGTGAAGGTGTTGCGCAAAGAGGTCATCGCGTCGCCAAATCGCGTCGAGCGGTTCTTGCGCGAGGCGAAGCTCGCATCACGGCTCGATCATCCATATGCCGCGCATGTCTACGCGTTCGGTGCCGAGCCCGATGGCGTGCTGTGGATCGCGATGGAGTACGTCCGCGGCGTCACGCTCGACGAATTGGTCGTCAAGCGCGGCGCGATGCCGGCGGCCTTGTTCGCACCGCTGTTCGTGCGGCTGTGCGAAGTCGTGCATTCAGCTCACGAGCTCGGCATCGTTCATCGCGACATCAAGGGTTCGAACGTGATGGTGATCGAGCGCGCCGGCCAGCTGTTGCCGAAGCTGCTCGATTTCGGGATCGCGAAAGCGGACGACAACAACATCTCTCCGGGCGTGATCGACGACGAGTTGACCGGTCATGGCGTCACGCTCGGATCACCGGCGTACATGGCGCCCGAACAATGGACACGCCCGCACGATGTCGACGGCCGCGCCGATATCTACGCATTGGGCGTGCTCGCGTATCGCTGCGTGTGCGGCCTCTTGCCATTTCAACGCGTCGAACGCGCGAAGCTCGGCGATGCGCACGCGAACCAGCCACCGCCGCCGTTGCCGACGAGCGTGCCCGCCGCCTTGCGCGACGTGATCATGCGCGCACTCGCGAAGGCACCCGGCGATCGCTGGGCGAGTGCCGTCGAATTCGGCGAGGCAATCCAGAAAGCATCGGGCGCGGTCGTCGCCGAAGCCGTGCCATCGTTCGATTCCGCGGTGCGCGACCGCTGGCTTCGCTCGGCACCGCAACCGATCGCCGACGCACTCGCCCATCTCACGTCGGCGACGACGACGGTCGAAGTCGATGCCGCGTTGCGCGAGGTCGTCGCGATCACGTGCCGGTGGCTCGCCGTGGTCGGCCTCGCGACACTCGGCACCGGCGGCGTCGGACTCGGCGATGCCCGCGTTCGCGAATACGCGCGCGGCGTGATCGGCCGCGACGACGGCGCACCGTGGCTCGCCCTCGCCCGCGCCGCCGTGCACGCCGCGGACGCACCGCCGCTCGGGATCTACGAAGCGGTCACGCACGCGGACCTGCTCGCACAACTCACGGATCGCCTCGACGATCCATCACGTGCGCGCACCGCCGCCGCACTCGCCACCGACATTGCCGCGCTCGCCGAAGCGCTGGTGCCACTCGAACCGATGCTCGCGTACGAGCTCGTCGTCGGGCGTGGTGATGGCACCGCGGAGAGTTGGCGTGGCCCGCGCCGGCAGAGTCGCGAGCGCCGCGTCGCGTGGGATCCGCTCGCGCAAAACGAGGTCGCGCTCCAGGATCCGTCGGGGGCGGTCGTCGCGCGGCTCTCGCCACTCGCGCAAGTCGTGTCACCGTTGCCGTCGGCGGACCCGGAGCTGTTCCTGCTGTGGCGCGGTGGGCGCGGCGCCGCACGCTTGGTCGCCGCACCGTGGGGCTTCGAACGCGATGACGAAGCCGCCGGCACGCGCCTCGCCGCGTTGTCGACGGAGGATTCGGATACGAGCGCGGATCCCGGTGGCGAACAATCGCCATATCCCGGCCTCGCCGCGTACGGCACCGGCGATGCGGAGTTCTTCGTCGGGCGCGAGCGCGAGATCGAAGCCCTCGCGAACCGCTCGATCCGCGCGCCGTTGATCGCGGTGCTCGGCCCGAGTGGCGTCGGCAAGAGCTCGTTCATTCACGCCGGCGTGATCCCGCGCCTCGCTACGAGCTATCGCGTGCTCGCGCTGCGGCCCGGGCGCCATCCGCTTCACACGCTGTGCGCGTTGCCCGAGGTCAGTTGCGAGCCGGCCGATCTCGTCAAGCGATTGCGCGAGCTCGGCGAATCCGCGCAACGCGGCCTCTTGCTCGTGATCGATCAACTCGAAGAAGTCGTGACGCTGTGCTCGTCCGACGACGAACGCGCGCAATTCGCCGCCGCGCTCGCCGGCGCCGCGAGCGATCCGACCGCACCGGTCCGCGTGATCGCCACGCTGCGCGACGACTTCGCGACGGTGATCGAACGCGAAGCCGCGCTGCGCGGCCGGTGGGAGATCTTCGTGCTCGCCACGCCTCCGCCGGAAGCGTTGCGCCGGATCGTCACCGAGCCCGCGCGTCGGATGGCGGTGTCCGTCGAGCCGCGCGTCGTCGACGATATGGTGCTCGAGGTCGCCGGCCGCCCGGCGTCCTTGCCGCTGTTGAGCTTCACCGCGAGCCAGCTGTGGGACGCGCGCGATCGCGAGGCGCGCAAGATCACGTACGGTGCGTACGTCGAGATCGGCGGCGTGCAAGGCGCGCTCGCAACGTACGCCGATCAGGTGTTCGAGTCGCTCGCGAAGAGCGATCGCGACACCGTCCGCGACCTGTTCGCACGCCTCGTCGCCGCCGATGGCACGCGCATCCCGGCACGCCGCGACGAGCTCGAACAAATCCCCGGCGCGCGCGGCGTGGTCACGCATCTCGTCGACGCGCGCCTGCTCGTCGTTCGCGAAGAAGACGGCCACGACGTGATCGAAGTCGTGCACGAGTGCCTCGCCGAGCGCTGGCCCCGGCTCGCGCGCTGGCGCTCCGAAGATGCCGCCGATCGCGCGTTGCTCGGCGACGTTCGCACCGCGGCTCGGCGATGGAGCGAGGCCGATCGGCGGCCCGATCTGCTATGGCGCGGCCAAGCGCTCGCCGAATTGCGCCGGCTCGCGCAACGCTCGACGATCATGACCGCGACCGAGCGCGCGTTCGCCGAAGCATCGGATCGCGCGCAACGCACGGCACGGATGTGGCGGCGCTGGCTCGTCGCGTTCGCGATGGTCGCACTCGCCACGATCGCCGCCGTGATGATCTATCTCCGGCTGCAAGCCGATCGCTCGCGCGACGAGGCCACGCAAAACGCCGCCGCCGCTTCGGAGTCCGCGCGCCTCGCGGAGCAGCGCCTGACGGCGGGTCTGATCGCGCAAGGCCGGCGCGAGCTCAACGATGGCCGCGCGAATCCCGCACTTGCCTACTTCGGCGAAGCCTTGAAGCGCGGTGCCGATTCGATCGCGTTGCGCGAGATGATCGCGATCGCGTCGCGCGCGTGGAAGTACGAGCGCTTCGTCGGGCGTCCCGGTCGCTTCACCACGGTCGCGCAATCACCGACGCGCGTGATCGCCGGCGATCAGGACGGCACGCTGTGGTTCTTCACGCTCGACGGCAAACCCGATGGCAAGCTCGATACCCAGCTCGGCGACATCATGATGATCAAGGCGATCGGCGAGAAGCTGATCGTCGCTGCGCAGAAGGACGTCGCGGTGATCGAGGATCGCAAGATCACGCACACGTTCCAGCCCGGCTCGCCGGCGTTTCTCGCGATGCCCGGCCCCGGTCCGCACGAGTGGACCGCCGCGGAGCGCGATTCGTTCGTGATCTACGACGACGCTGGCACGGAGAAGCATCGGATCGCGCTGAACCCCCAGGAGACTGGATGGATCCCGGTGTTTTCGCGCGATGGCTCGTTCGCGCTCGTCGGTGGCCAGAACATGCTGACGAAGATCGATCTCGCGACGGGCACGCGCCAGCCGCTGTCGAAGGGTGGCATCGCGTTTCCGGCGAGCTCCGCCGATGGCTCGATGCTCGCCTACCTCGATAACGATCGCGATATCCACCTGCTCGATCCGAACGGCCGCGAGCTGAAACAATTCCACGGCAAGAACGATCCGATCGGCATCGTGTTCGCGCCCACGGGTGACGCGTTCGCGACCTACGGTCTGCGCAGCGTGATCATCTACGACACGAAGACACTCGCGATTCGCTACCAGTTCGCGATCGAACCCGACCAAGTCGTCTACGCGCTGCGCGGCGACGAGTTCTACACCGGCGGGCTCGACGGCGTGATCCGCCACTATCACCAGAACATGCTCGTCGCATCGCTGCCGAATCCCGGTGGCCAAGCCGAAGCGTTCGAGGTCGCCGGTGATCTGCTCGCGGTCGTCGCCGGTGATTCGTCGCTCGTGCTGTACGACGCGACCGCCGCGCAACTGAAGCTCGCGCCCGCGCCATGCAAAATCCCCGAGCCCACCGCGAACAGCTTCGCGATGGTGATGATGTGCGACGACGGCACGCAGCACGTGTTCATGGGTCAACGCGATGTCGCGGACGCGACGGATCTCGGCATGGGCTACCTCGCGCACGATCCGACAACCGGCCTCGCCGCGCTGTCGGGCGACCACATCCGGATCTACGCGAAGGACACCCGCACGCCGTTCGCGTCGTCGGATAAAGGCGGTGGTGCGATCTCGTTCATCGACGACCATCAGCTCGCGGTGCTCGGTCCGCGCGCGAGCGGCACGCTCGATACGTGGGACTTCCGCGCGAACACGTGGACGCATCTCGGTCAGATCGATGGCGCCACCACGATCGCGGTCGCACGCGGTGGCTGGGTCGTCGGAACTGCCGATGGCAAGCTCCACTGGGTGCGCGATGGCAAGGTCGTCGCGACGAAGCAGGTGTCCGATCGCGTCGACTTCCTCGTGCCCTCGGCCGATCGCAAATGGGTCGTCGCGCAGCAGTCCTCGGGTGGCACGATCGTGATCGATGGCGCCACGGGCGAGCCGACGCGCACGTTCGCACCCGCCGACGCGCTCGGTGCCGCCGCCACGATCGATCCGACCGGCGAGCTCGTGATCCGGCCGAGCCGTGGCCTGATGACGTTATGGGAGCGCGCGACCGGCGACGAGCTGGTCTACAGCCTCGACCTCCTGAAGACCGGCGTTGCGGCGCAAGTGCTCGCGGATGGTCGGATCGAGCTCGATGGCCTGCGCGTCGGTGTGCTCGATATCGCTCGCGATACGCGCCCGGTGGCCGCGCTGCTCTCCGAGATCGCCTGCCACGTCCCACTCAAGGTCGTCGGCAGCCGGCTCGAGCCCAGCGCAACCGATTGCCACTGAGGTTGCTAAAAACGAACAATTTTCCTACTGTACGGATGTGATCGACGACGACAAAGGCGCAACGACCGAGCAAATCGATCGCCAGGCGCCGTTCGGCGATCGCGTGCTGCTCGTGATCGACGGCGCATCGCTCCAGGTAGTTCCTCTTCCGGGTGCCGGCACCATCACGATCGGTCGATCGCAGCAATGCGACATCACCGTCGATTCCGGGTCGGTGTCGCGCCATCACGCGAACTTCGTCCTCGGTCCGGATGTCGAGATCGAAGACGTCGGCTCGTCGAACGGCACGTACGTCGATGGCGCTCGCCTGCCCGCGAACACGCGCGTCCGTCTCGGCATCGGCATCCCGTTCCTCGTCGGTGGCGTGACCTTGATGGTCCAAACGCGCGCCGGCTCGCGCCGCGAAACGCCGCCGAAATCGAGCCAGCTCGCCGCGCTCGAGCAATCGGCCGCGCGGATCGCCGTCGGCAAGCTTTCGGTGCTCGTCCTCGGTGAAACCGGCGTCGGCAAAGAGCGGTTCGCCGAGCGCATCCACGAGATGTCGCCGCGTCGCGCGTCGCCGTTCATTCGCATCAACTGCGCCGCGATCAGCGAGCCGATCCTCGAAGCCGAGATCTTCGGCAACGATCAAAAGGCCGGCGCGATCGAAGCCGCTGAAACCGGCACGGTGTTCCTGAACGACATCGCCGAGCTCCCCACCACGCTCCAGCTGAAGCTCCTCCGCGTGATCGAGGACAACGCGGTCCGCCGCCTCGGCTCGGGCTCGCCGAAGGCGATCGACGTGCGGTTCATCGCCAGCTCGTCGAAGGATCTGGACGCGGAAATCCAAGCGAACCGGTTCCGCCAAGACCTCTACTTCCGCCTCGCCGGAGCGAGCTTCACGATCCCGCCGCTGCGCAGTCGCACGGACGAGATCCTGCCGCTTGCCGAGCAGTTCATCGCGTCGGCCGCCGGTCCGCTCGGTCGGCAATTCGTCCTCGCGGACGATGCCAAGGCCTGGCTCACCAGCCATGACTGGCCCGGCAACATCCGCGAGCTGCGCAACGCGTGCGAGCGCGCGGTCCTGCTCGCCACCGGTTCGGTGATCGAGCGCCAGCACCTCACGATCGACGAGCCGAAGCGTGCCCCGGGCCGCTATCGCTCGCCAACCACACCGCCGCCGGGCTCGATGACCACGTCGGACATGCCGTCGCAGGTCCGTGCCACGGTCGCCGAGCTCGAGAAGCAGCGGATCCTCGAGGCGCTCGACAAGTGCGCCGGCAATCAAACGCGCGCCGCCGAGCTGCTCGGCATCTCGCGCCGCACGCTGATCAATCGGCTCGACGAATACGGCATCGCTCGCCCGCGCAAGCGCGACGAGTGATCAAACCACCGAGGCGCGCCGCGAATCGAGCGTGTCGATCGCGGCCTCTTCGAACGCTTGCTCGAGTGCCTCGATTCCGTTCGCGCGACCGAACGCGGCCTCGGCGCTCGTGATCGGCAAGAGCCACGCGATCCGGAACGGTGGCTCGCGCGAGACGTACTCGAACTCGGGCCCGATCGTGTACGGCAGTGATACGAGGATGTGGTCGCACGTCGAATGGCGGACCCAGGGTCGACCGATCTCGAGGATCTTGCCGACGGGCGCCCCGCCATAGCGGAGGTCCGCGTGGAACGTCGCGACCATCGCCAATGTCTCGAGGTGGGTCTCGCTGTAAAGCGCCTCGATGAGAAACTCGGTGCGCTCGCCGTCCGTTCGGTAAGGGCTGCACCCTTGGAGATGTAGCGCCAGGGTTCGTCGAGCGTCGGTGGCTCGACGACGAGGATCTCGAAGCCCGGAAGCGTCGTGTTGACCAAACCGCGATCGAACGTCTGCACGTCGATCTCGTGTTCCGGGAAGTGCGAGCGAACGTGCTGGTCGATCGAGGTGAGCAACGCCTGCACTTTACGGCGTACAGACCTCGCCAGTAAATCCGACGCACTGATACGTGGTCGGATCGAAGCCGACCGTCTCGTGCAATGCGACGCCATCGACGACGAGCGTGCCACCGATGGCCGTGCCCCATCGCATGCCACTCGTACAAGCCGACATCGCGAGCACCAGCGCCACCAGCTTCATGCGACCAACGTGGGTCGCGCATGTTGCGCTGTCGTGAAGTGCCGATGAGCTAGCTCGACCCTCTCGCAGACGGTCGCAAGCGACCGAACCATGCGCCTTCGGCGCACGCACAAAGTTTTTTGCACGGAGCCACGCAGGAGTTCTATCTTCGCAGACCGTTCGGACGATCCGCGAACACCCACACCTGTGCTCGCACCTGCGTCCGAGCAGAACGCGTGGCCACATGTCACGGAGTCTGGTGCGACGCGAACGCCGACGCCGGATCACCGGCGGTGATCCGCCAGCCCAGCATAGGGCGGTCTGGGCACGCACTGGCTCCGTGACATGTGGTCGGCGCTCTGCACCGCGTGTGCGTGTGCGCGGAGCTCGCGCTCGCGGATCGCCCGAACGATCTGGGACTAAGAATCTCGTGCGTGGCTCCGTGCAAAACACTTTGTGCGGTTGCGAAGCAACCGAGCGCGCGTCCTCGCGCTGAACAGTGTCGTACCGACGCTGTAGAACCACGTCGAGGGAGCGGAAAGCACATGTATGAACAAGGTGAATGGGTTTGTTGAAGACGAGGTTCACGGCGAGCTGAAAGCAGTGCTCCAACCGAAACGCGACGCCGACGGCATTCACGCCGAGTTGTCGTACGCGATCATTGGCGCGGCAATCGAGGTCCATCGTCACATCGGTCCCGGTCAGTACGAGTCGATCTACGAATGCGCACTCCGCGACGAGCTGCAGTCACGCAAAATGTCGGTCCGACGCCAAGTCGGCGTGAGGGCCATGTACAAGGGCAAGCCCGTGGGCTGGTACCGTGCCGACCTCGTCGTCGAGAACAAGGTCGTCGTCGAGCTCAAGGTGGTATCGCACTTGTCGCCGGCGCACCGCCAGCAAGTGCTGACCTACCTTGGCGCATCGGGCCTGCGCCTCGGCTTGATCATGAACTTCAACGCCATCGTGCTCGCGCACGAGATCAAGCGAGTCGTGCTCTAGGCGTACTTCGCCGACAACGCTTCTTCGGCCATCTCGTCGAACGACATCTTCGCCGTCCGCGCGAGATCCTCCTCGGTAAACAGCTTCTTCGCGACCCGATCCTCGGCGCCGAGCGCACGCAGCAGCACCTTGCCGAACACCTTACCGATCACCGGCGTCGCATACAGATCCTGCGCGTTGCGCATGAACGTGGCGAACGGCGTCTTGCCGACCTGCGGCTTGCGCAATAACAACTGCACGCGCTTGAACGCCTCCTGCACCCGCTTGCCCGACGGATCTGTCTTGTCCATCGGCCCGAGGAACACCGCCTG
Organism: Kofleriaceae bacterium; assembly: GCA_047600425.1. Classification (GTDB taxonomy): domain Bacteria; phylum Myxococcota_A; class Polyangia; order Haliangiales; family Haliangiaceae; genus JABFXX01. The sequence continues at coordinate 3,509,413 of JASGLC010000001.1, forward strand.
GAGGAACGGCTTCGCGCGCCACATCATCGTGGCGATCGCACGGACGTTCGACGCGAGCTCGCGAATCGGCGGCAGCGGCCGCGCCCGCATCATCGCTTGATGCTCGTCGCTCGCGTAGACCTCGGTCATCCGGAAGTCGATCGCGATGTGCCGAGACTCGTCGCGATTGATGAGGTGCATCGCGCGATGACTCATCTCGTCGGCAACGTAATCGTCGAGCGAGCGCAAGAGCGCGACATCGAGGATCAACTCGCCCGCCGTGATGTACGCGTTCGCGAGCTCGACGGTGGCATTGCGCACGACCTTCAAGAAGTGCGGCTTGAACTTCGTCAGCGCCGGACTCTCCGTATAGATCCGGTAGTGGTGGACGTCGTAGTGCGCGGCCAGCCGCTTGGCGACCGCACTGTGGCGCTTCTCGTCCGCGACGAACGTGGCGAAGATCTTTCGCAACACGGGATCATCGGTCTTGTCGCGCTGGACTTCGAACAACGCGCCGGCGAGGAGCTCGATGCCCGCCATGTCGACGAAGTACTGGCAGACCGCCTCTTCCTTGTCGCGCGGCAGCTCCGGCGGTGCGAGAGACCAGTCCAGATCATCGATCGACCACTGATCGCGGATACACTTGTCGAGCATGCGCGCGAGGTCCATTGGGTTACTTTACCCTCTGATCGTCGTCGCGTGTTCCGCAAGTGGCCCACCCCCGGGTCACACGCTCGACGACATCCAGCAGCGTGGGGAAATCACCTGGGGTGCCGACCAGGCCGGCGGCGAGCCCTACGTCTATCAGGATGACAAGGGCAACCTGATCGGGTTCGAGGTCGACATCGCGAACGCCGTCGCGAGGCGCCTCGGGGTCAAGGCCCGGATGGTCCAGTACAACTGGAGCAACCTCATCCAATCCCTCGAGCGCGGCGACTTCGACATCGCGATGAACGGGATCGAGGCGACGCAGGAGCGCAAAGACCGAATTCTTCTGTCGGACCCGTACTACGTGTACGCGGAAACGCTCACGGTCCGGACCGACTCGGACGCGAAGTCGCTGTTCGACCTGGCCGGCAAGAAGGTCGGCACGCTGAACCAGACGTTCGCGCACGACATCATCAACATGATCCCGACGCTCCGCGAGGTCCTCTACGAGGGCAACGAAGAGCCGTACATCGATCTCGAAACCGGGCGCAGCGACGCGGTGTTGCTCGACAACATCATCGCCGATCGCTACGGCTGCACGGACAAGCACCCGACCTTGAAGTGCGTGCCGTACGACATCGCGCGCGGCACGTACGTCGTCGGGATTCGCAAGGGCGATGCGTCGCTCCAGGCCGCGATCAACAAGGCGCTCGCCGACATGCGCAAGGATGGCGAGCTGCAGGCCATCCTCGAGAAGGCGAAGCTGTGGGACGACCGCCAGAACACCGCGACGTCGATCGGCAAGGCCGAGGCGAAGCGGCGCACGTTCGATGCCGCGATGCTCGTGCAGTTCCTGTGGGCATCGCTGATCACGTTGAAGCTGACGTTCCTCGCGTTCGCGATCGCGGTGCCGCTCGGCCTATTGCTCGCGATCGCCCGCGTGTACGGCGATCCGATCTCGCGCACGGCCGCGCGCGCGTACATCGAGCTGTTCCGCGGCACGCCCGTGCTGTTGCAATTGTTCGTGCTCTATTACGGCATCGCGAACGTGATCCACTTCAGCCCCGTCGAGGCAGCGGTGTTAGGGCTCGGCCTCAACTACGGCGCCTACGAAGCGGAGGTCTATCGCGGCGCGCTGCTCGCGATTCCGCGCGGTCAGACCGAGGCAGCGAAGGCGCTCGGCATGCGACCACGCCAGATCCTGCGCTACGTGTTGGTGCCGCAAGCGCTGCGCCTCGCGTTGCCGCCGATGACGAACGACTTCGTCTCGTTGCTCAAAGACAGCTCGCTCGTTTCAGTCATCACCGTGATCGAGCTAACGAAACAGATGCAGATCGCGGCCGCGGATCTGCGCAGCTGGTTCATCCCCGGCGTCGCGTGCGCGGCGTTTTACCTGCTGCTGAGCTTCCCGCTATCGGAGCTCGCGCGTTGGCTCGAACGGAGGCTCGGCGGTGATCACCGTCCGCACACTCTGTAAGCGCTGGGGCACGACCGAGGTGTTGAAGTCGATCAACGCCGAGGTCAAGCCCGGCGAGACGATCGCGATCGTCGGCAGCTCGGGCGGCGGCAAGTCCACCTTGCTCCGCTGCATGAACTACCTCGAGGTGTTCGACGACGGCCAGATCGAGATCGCCGGCATCACCCTCACGCCGAAGACCAAGCCGGATGCGCTGCACGAGCTCCGCACGAACGTCGGCATGGTGTTCCAGCAGTTCAACCTGTTCCCGCACCTGACCGCGCTCGACAACATCACGCTCGCGCCGCGGATCGTCCGCAAGCAGGATCGGGCGACCACGGAGAAGCGCGCGAAGGAGCTGCTCGATCGCGTGGGGCTCGCAGATCGCGCTGCGATGTTTCCCCATCAGCTCTCGGGCGGGCAGCAACAGCGCGTCGCGATCGCCCGCGCACTCGCCCAGGATCCGAAGGTGCTGCTGTTCGACGAACCGACCTCGGCGCTCGACCCCGAGATGCGCGACGAGGTGATGCGCGTGATCAAGGACCTCGCGACGACCGGCATGACGATGCTCGTGGTCACCCACGAGATGCAGTTCGCGCACGACATCGCGACCCGCGTGTGGATGATCGATCGCGGCACGATCGCGAAGGACGGTCCGCCGGGAGACGTGCTCGTAAACCGCGGTTGATCGATTGCCTACCAGCGGGATCGATTCCGAAGAGATCTCGCTAGATAGAACGCGGTTTTACGCGTGGCACGCCGCGAGCAATGAGGGAACTCACCGGACGCCCTGTCAAAACACGGTGGATGCGATGCTCGATGGGGCGTCCGGTTATTTGCTCGGAATGCGCAGCGCGAGCGGACCTGTATAGTCCGCGCCATGCGAGCCGTCCTGATCCTGATCGCCGTTGCCGCCTGTTCGAAGGGTGGTGCCGCGCCAGCACAACAAGGATCCGCGGCACCACATCCCGATGCGTCGGTCGCGTCGATGGACGGGCCGCAGTTGTTCGCCACGTTCTGCGCGCAGTGTCACGGCACCGATGCGAAGGGCTACAAATCGGATCACGCACCGTCGCTCGTGACGACCACGTTCCTCGCGACCGCGGACGACAAGTACCTGACGCACTCGATCGAGCAAGGCCGACCGGGCACCGCGATGGCGGCCTACGGCAAGGCGGTCGGTGGTCCGCTCGACGATCAGGCGATCCAGAAGATCGTCGCGTGGGTCCGCCAGCAAGGCGGCAATCCGAAATCGATCGACGTGCCGCCGCCACCGACGGGCGATGCCACGCGCGGTGCCGCGATCTATGCAGCGAACTGCCAGAAGTGCCATGGCACGGATGCGCAGCGCGGTGACTACGTGATGCTCGCGAACCAGAAGTTCCTCGCGCTCGCGACGGATCCGTTCATCTACTACGCGGTCGTCAACGGGCGCCCGGCGACGCCGATGGTCGCGTTCGACAAGACGCTCTCGCTGCAGGCGATCGCCGACTCGGTCGCGTTCGTGCGGTCGTTGCAGAAGGGCGCGACGACGTCGCAGATCGTGCCGCTGCCGATGCCGACCGGCAAAGAGCCGTTGTTCGTGAATCCGAGCGGCGCGGCACCGGTGTGGAAGACGATCAAAGAGGACAAGTACGTGCCGGCGGACGAGGTGAAGGCCGCGCTCGATGCGAAGAAGAAGATGGTGATCATCGACGCGCGCCCGGAATCCGAGTGGATGACGGTGCACATCACCGGTGCGGTTTCGATCCCGCACTACAAGCTCGATCGCCTGAAGGAAATCCCGAAGGACGCGACGATCATCGCGTACTGCGCGTGCCCGCATCACCTGTCGGGTATCGTCGTCGATGAATTGATCGCGCGCGGCTACAAGCACGCGTACGTGCTCGACGAGGGGATCCTCGAATGGCAACGCCGCGACTATCCGATCGTCGCCGCGCAAGGCGTGACGAAGCCGCCGGCAGAACCGGCGGGCCCCGCACTTCGCTGACTAGCGGTGATCGCGAACGACCGGGCCGCCACCACCACGCCAACGACCTTCGACCCACACGTGGCGATTACCGCGGCGCTCCCAACGACCCGCTTCCCACGAGTAGCCGACGCGCTCGCGCTCGTAGTAGCCGCCGCGCCAAACCCAGCGGTTACCGCTGCGCGCCCATCGGCCACCGATCCAGACGAAGCCAGGACGCACTTCGATCGTTTCGTAGCGCGGAGCCGGCGGCTCCTCTTCGACTTCGACCGTGGCGACCGGCGGCGGCGGACCTTCGACGGTGGCGCGACCTTGGACGTAACAGCCGGTCAGCGACGCGGCGAGTGCAAAACCAGCAAGGACATTCTTCATAGGTTTCTCTCCTTAGGCCCAGACGATTCAGCAAAGTTAAGACCAGGCACTTCGCTATAAAATTCACCGCGTTGTAAGTCGGTGTGAAGCCTCGGTTGCGTGAAATCTCACCACACTTTGATGTGGTTTGGGGTGTTTTGCCTTGTGATCGCGATCCAGGTTACTTCGCATGTAGCGTTCGTTATGATGCTTCCATGGGTCGGTCCTATCTCGTGATGCTTGCACTTCTAGGTGCTTGCCATGCACGACTGGGAGACCCCGGACAGCAGGCGCTCGATACCGATAGTGGCGTATCGATCGATGGACCGGACGGCAGTGGATCGATCGACGCGCCACCCGCACTCGGCCCGTGGGGAACACCCGCCACCGTGACCGGCGCCGCGAGCACCGCGAACAACGAAGATGATCCCACGCTCAGCTCGGACGGGCTCGAGCTGTACTACGCGATCCAGCCGGTCGCCGGCGGCAACAAAGACCTCTACGTGATGAAGCGCAACGCGGTCGCCGATCCGTTCGGTGCGCCGACCGCACTCACCGGGTTCAACACCATGGGCACGGATGAAGGTCCGCGCCTCGCGTACGACGACCTCACGATCTACTTCGGCCGCGACGGCGACATCTTCAAGTCCACGCGTGCGAACAAGGGCGGCACGTGGGGTGCGCCGAGCGTCGTCGCTGGCGTGTCGACCGCGCAGTACGAGAAGTGGCTCGCGGTCTGCGGCACGAACAACCAGCACTTCATGGTCAGTCGGCTCACCGCCGGAACGGGTGGGACGCAGGATCTGTACGAGGGGGACCTCGGTGCCGGCGCAGGCACGATCGTCGCCGAGCTCAGCGACGACGCGTCGAGCGATATCTCGACATTCCTGTCGAAGGATTGTCTGACGGTCTACTTCGCGTCGAACCGCGGCGGGAACACGCAGATCTATTACTCGACGCGCGCGACGATGGCGGACGCGTGGAACGCACCGCAGCTCGCGCCCGCGCCGTTCGATACGGGCACCGATAACGAAGATGCCGGCTACACGCCGGACAACAAGATCTTCGTGTTTTCGTCGACGCGCGCCGGCAACGGTTCGAAGGACCTTTACATCTCCACGCGCTAAGCTGCTCGCATGTGCGGGCGCTACACGGTGACGCGGCAGGAGGGCCTGATCGAGGACCTCGAAGCCGTGCTCGGGCCCGACGTCAAAGCGAACGAGTGGTGGAAGCCGCGCTTCAACGTGGCACCGACGCAGCCCGCGCCGGTCGTCGTCCTGAACGAGGGCGCGCGCACCGTCGAGATGATGCGGTGGGGGCTCGTGCCGTTTTGGGGAACGAAGCCGGGCGCGAAGCCGCCGCTGATGATCAACGCGCGGATCGAATCGCTCGGCGCGAAGCAGGTGTTTCGCGATGCGCTCGCGCACAAGCGGTGCCTGGTGCCGGCGGATGGTTTCTTCGAGTGGATCCACGACGGATCGAAAAAGACGCCGACGCCGATGTACATCCATCCCGGTGATCACAGGTTCGTCGCATTCGCGGGTCTCTGGGCGCGCGCGAAGACCGAATCCGGTCGCGAGCTCCACTCGTTCACGATCCTGACCGGACCGCCGAACGATCTGGTGCGGCCGATCCACGATCGGATGCCGGTCGTCCTCGACAAATCCGCGTGGAGCGCGTGGCTCGCTCCGTCGCTCGATGGTGAAGGTGCGCGCGCGCTCCTTCACGTGCCGCCCGTCGGAGATTGGACGGCCGAGCAAGTCTCGACCTGGGTGAACAAGGCGGATCACGACGATCCGAGCTGCGTCGTTCCGGTCGCGATCACTCCGCCCGCACAAGGCTCGCTGTTCTAATCGCGCGCGCCGGAGAACACGGCCCACGCCGTCGCGAGCACGAGCGTGCTGATGCCGATCGTGATCAACGCCGGCTCGCGCGCATCACCGCATTCGAACGCGCACACCGCACCGACGCCGAGCCCGAGCAGCGTGAACGCACCGGCGACATGCGCGCGCTCCGGATTGTACGCGTTCGTGTGCGGCCCAGGATCACCGTCGGGACCTGCGCCCGAAGCAGCGCGTTCTTCGGCGAGCACCGCATCCGGCACGTCGCGGATCACGATGCGCGTCTTCGCAGTCACGCCGCAATGCGCACCCGGACATCCCGCGAGCACGCGCTGCAACGTCGTGGTCTCGCCGTTCACCGTGACGGTTTGATAGAAGAACACGAGCTCGTGCGCTTCCGACCGCTCGGCACCGTTGCCGATCCGCCGTGTCGCGACGTCGGCTTGATCGTTGTTCGCGAGCTCTGCTTGGTGGCGAAGGAGCTCGTCACCCGTGATCGCGATCTTCGGGACGGCGGGTGCACAACCAGCCAGAGCGAGCGCTGCCATCCACTTCATGGATGATCAGCAAATGGTCGGACCAATTTATTGCGCGATCTTGAGAGCGCAGATTTGCAGATATCTATCGCTAGGTTGCGCGATCACGGTCGGGTACTCCGGCGGCAGCCCGCCCTGCTCGATCACCTGCGCCGAGCGCCCGACCGTGCGGATGCCCTTCGCCGCCAGCTTCGCCAGCGACTGCAGATCGTGGGTGTTCGCCGCGAGCCACAGGATGCCGCCATCGCGCGTCACCGATGCGGCTGCGCCGATCAGATTCGGATAGTCGCGATCGAGCACCCACCCACCGGCACCACGCGCCGGCGAGAACGTCGGCGGATCGATGATCACGAGATCGTATTGCTCGCGATCCTTCTGCGCGCGCGCCAGATAGCGGATCGAGTCGCCTTGCTCGAAGCGATACTTCTCACCACTAAATCCCGCCCGCGCGAAGTTACCCGCGGCCCACGCCTGCACGCCTTGCGACGTATCGACGTTCGTCACGTACTCCGCACCCGCTCGCGCCGCGGCCAAGCCGAGCGCACCCGTGTACGAGAACAAATTCAACACGCGTGCGCCGACGAACCGCTTCATCCCGAGCCGTTGCTCGCGCATGTCCGTGAACAGGCCCGTGTTGAGCCCCGACAGCGCGTGGATCTCGTACTGAACGCCACCTTCATCCGCGACGTGCTTTTCGTCGACGGCGCCGACTACTTCTTGCTTCACCGCATCGGCCTCACCGCGCGCTCGCAACTTCACGACCACGCCCTTCACGCGCGCGAAGCCCTGCACCGCATCCGCGAGCGACTTGCCCAACGAGCGCAGCCCTTCACCCAACACCCAGATCACCGCGACATCACCGAGCACGTCGCACTGAAAGCCCGGCAAGCCATCGCCGGCGCCATGGATCAACCGATACGCGCCCGAGAGGCCCAGCTGCTTTCGCCACGCGACCGCACGCTCCACGCGCAGCGCGAGCAACGTGCCATCGATCTTGGTGAGGCCATCTTTCGGCGTCGCCATCACGCGCAGCCGCTGGTTGTCCGGATCCGCGATCGCGAGCCCGACTTCTTCATCGCGATCGTCGACGAGCCGGACGTGCTCGCCGGCCGCTAACGCTGCGAGCTCGGGCGTGCGCGCGGTATCGATATCGCGCCCACCTCCGGCGACAAACGTCGCTGCGAATCCAGGAACAACGATCTGCTTCAAGGCAGATCTAACGTACCGCGCGAATCGAAGTGCTTGAGGAATTTGCGCGTCACATTCCACGTCAACCACGCACCCCCGCGACCCACGAGCACCCACGGGGTGTACGCGTAGATCGTCGCGGTCGCGTCGTAGCGCGGCGTCACCGTCACGTGATCGAGCGACGCGTGCGAATGACCGGTGCGCCACTGCCCCGAGCCATCGCTCGATGCGTCGAGCCACTTCTTGTAGATCGCGGCCGTGCACACGAGCTGGTTCTCGAACCCGCTGTATTGCGACGAACACCCGCCACCATCCGGACATCCACATCCCGTGGCGTGGGACAGCGTCGACGCGCTCGGCGTCTTTTCTTTCGACACGACCGAGCTCTCGACCTGTAACCGAACGAGCAGCATCGCCGGATCGATCCCCTGATCCTGCGCGATCTCGACGAGCCGATCCGAGAATCGCTCGCCGCGGATCGTGTAGTCCGCGAGCCAGCTGCGATTGCCGTACGGCGAATGCTCGAGGAAGTCCTGCACGCCATTCGCGGTCACCGCTTGGCGCGTGAACACGACGTCGTCGACGATCGCATTGTGATCGAACGTCGCCGGCACGCCCGAGAAGTCCGCCTTGCCGTCATGCGTCCAGTCCACCGGATCGTAATCGGCCGACTCGTCATCGGTCTGGGGACCGTCATCGACTTGCGAGGTGCATCCCGTCATCAGTGCCGCGATCATGAAGGGTCGAAGCATGATTGATTTGAGTGCAAACCATTGGCCTCGGTTTTCGGGCGTGAACCGGCTAGTCGACTAGCCAGTGCGTCCGCTCACGCGCCGTTTGATGCGGCGAACGCGACACGGCGGCTACTCGAGTTGCCTCGTGTTGGAACAAATCTGCGCAGATCGCGCAACCCGAATTCGTTATACATTCACGCCGTGCACAAGCTCTGGGTGATCGCGTTACTCGTCGGCTGCACGCGCGATCCCGTCGACGCGGAGTGTCCCGATGTCGCCGTCGGCGATCTCGCGATCACCGAGATTCGCGGCCCGCAAGATCAAGATGGACTCGGCACGTGGATCGAGCTCTACAACGCATCGAGCACGTCGATCGATCTCGAAGGCTTGAAGGTTCGCTTCCGCAAAAAAGACGGCTCGTCGGAGACCGACGTGATCGTGCGTCGCTCTCTCCCGGTCGCCGCCGGCGAGTACGCCACGCTCGGCCTGTTCGACGACGATACGACTCGCCCGAGCTACATCGACTACGGCATGAACGGCGACTTCCACACGAGCTTCTTGCCGGCGGCCGCCGTCGATCTCGAAGCGTGCGGCATTCGAATCGATCGCGCGACCTACGACGTGCTCCCCGACATGGGCACCTACTCGCTCGGTGGCGTGCCGAGCGCCGACAACAACGATCTCCCCACGAGCTGGTGCACGGATGCCACGAACATGGCCGGCATGTATCCGGGCACTCCGCGAGAGGCGAACATCACATGTCCGTGAACAGGCTCTTCGCGCTCGCGCTCGCCGCCGCCGCTGTCACGAGCTGCGCGCATCACCAAGATCGCTACTCGCGCAAGCAAGCGCAGAAGTCGCTCGGCAAGCTGGAAGCGCCCGGCATCGTCGTCGGCGAGTTCAAGTTCGGCCGCGTGGTCGATGGCGATACGGTTCACGTCGATGGCCTCGATAGCTCGTTGCGTCTGCTCGGCCTCGATACCGAAGAGACGTTCAAGCACGAGACCGAGCGCCGCGAATTCGACAAGGGCTGGGCCGAGTACAAGAAGTTCGTCCGCGGGAGCTCGCCGCGTCCCGTGAAGTTCGCCACGCCGATGGGCGATGCCGCGCGTGACTGGGCCGTGAAGTGGTTCGCGGATGTCGACAAGGTTCGGCTCGAGCGCGATCACCCGGCGGAGATTCGCGATCGCTACAATCGCTACCTCGCGTACGTGTTCGCCAATAAAGGTGGGCAGTGGCTGAACTACAACGTCGAAGCCGTCCGCGCGGGTTGGGCGCCGTACTTCCCGAAATACGGAAACTCGCGCCGGTTCCACAAGGACTTCCTCGACGCGGAAGCCGAGGCGAAGGCCGCGCATCGCGGGATCTGGGCGCCGAACGTGATGGCGTACGACGACTATCCCGAGCGCGAAGCGTGGTGGAGCGCGCGTGGTGACTTCGTCGCGAAGTTCCGCGAGGAAGCCGAAGGCAACGGCGGCAAGCCGAACTTCATCGACCTCACCCACTGGGACGCGATGAATACGCTCGAGCAGTACGAGGCCAAGAAGGAAGAGGTCACGATCCTCGCCACCGTCGGCGACGTGATAATTGGTGAGAAGGGCCCGACCCGCGTCACGCTCTCGCGCGCTCAGAAGTCAGACTTTCCGCTGATCTTCTTCGACAAGGACGTGTTCGGCACGTCCGGCATCGCCGGCTGGAAGGGCGAGTGGGTCCGTGTGACAGGTGTGCCGACGTTTTATGAAAACAAGCACACGCACAAGAAACAACTGCAGATCGTGATCGACCGTGCGTCACAGATCACGCTCTCGCAGGTGCCGGGGCTTACGAAGCCTACAGTTCCGTCTGAAATCCCGCCGACTTCGACCACCACTGATACGCCCGATTAATTTAATGTGAGGACATGCGCCCCGTCGTAGCTTCGTTACTGCTGATCACCGCATGCGGGCCTGCGAACGACGATGGTTCGGGGTGCAAGGACAAGATGATCGCGGGCGACCTCGTGATCACCGAGGTGTTCGCCGATTTCCAAGCGCCATCGGGTGGCACCGGCACCGATGACGGCAAGGAATGGTTCGAGATCTACAACAACACGGACAACCCGATCGATCTCAAGGGCCTGACGATCGTGCACAGCCGTCCGGACGATTCGAAGCCGAGCACGCACGTGATGGCCGAAGTCACGATCGCGCCCGGCCAGTACTTCACGCTCGGCAACGCGACGAGCGATCTCGTCCCCGCGTACGTCGATTACGGCTACAGCGCGGACCTCGGCCAGTTCTACAACTCGGACGGCGGCAAGCTTGCGCTCAAGTGCGGCGACTCGGAGATCGATTCCGCGGTGTACGACAACGTCAAGTCGGGTCACTCGCGCGAGCTCGGCATCAACGCCGCGCCGGACTACACGCTGAACGACGACCAAGCGAATTGGTGCGAAGGCGACGCCTCGCCGTTCGAGGACGGCAACTTCGGCACGCCGGGCCAAGAGAACGATTGCCAGCCCGTCGTCGTCGGCGCGTGCAGCGACAACGGCACGATGCGCGCGACCGTGCCGCCGGCCGTCGGCGATCTCGTGATTACCGAATTGATGCCGAAGCCGAGCGCGGTCAGCGCCACGGTCGGTCAATGGTTCGAAGCGGTCGCGATGGCGGACGTCGATCTCAACGGCGTCGGCCTCGATCGCGCGAACGACACGAACGTCAAGCCGCAGGTGATCGATAGCCCGGATTGCGTGCACGTCAGCGCCGGCAGCTACGTCGTGTTCGCGCGCTCGGACGACATGACGATGAACGGTGGCCTGCCCGCGCCGGCCGCCACGTTCAGCTTCTCGCTCAATCCGTCGGCGAACGCGGACGTCCAACTCGTCTACGGCGCCGACGTGATCGATGCCGTCACGTGGACCACCTCGACGAGCGGCGCCGCGTTGCAGCTGAACCCGATGGTCACCGATGCCGCATCGAACGACGACCCGACGAACTTCTGCGACGCCACACAGGTCTACGACACCGTCGGCGCGAAGATGGATCTCGGCACGCCGGGCATGATGAACACGGCGTGCGCCGTCGTCGTCCAGCCGGGCCAATGCCTCGATAACGGCGTTGCGCGCGCGATCGTTCCGCCGGTGGCCGGCGCGCTCGTGGTCAACGAGATCATGGGCAATCCGTTCGGCACCGGCACCGATGCAACGCAGGAGTGGTTCGAGATCACGAACACCGGCGCCACCTCGTTCGACTTGAATGGCCTGAAGGTCAAGGGCGGATCCTCGACGGTAAACACCGTGAACTCGCCGGACTGCAAGCCCGTCGCCGGCGGCGGCTTCGCCACGTTCGCGCACTCGCTCGATCCGATGGTCAACGGCGGCTTGCCCGCGGCCACCACGCTCGCCACGTTCACGTTCGCACTGTCGACGTCGGTCACGGTATTCGCGTCCGATGGCACCACGGTGCTCGACACCGGCACGGTGACCTCCGGCGCCGACGGCAAGTCGAAAGAGCTGATGACCACGCACACGAACACCACCGACAACGACACCACCGCGAACTGGTGCGATGCCGCGACGGATCAGATCTACGGCACCGTGACCACGAACTTCGGTACGCCGGGAGCCGCGAACGTTTGTCCGTGAAGTGGTTCGCGCTCGCCGCATTGGCTGGCTGCACCGGCGGCGGTCCCGGTAACACGTCGTGTGGTCCGTCGTCGGCCGTCGTCCAGCGCGTGATCGATGGCGATACCGTCGAGCTCGCGGATGGCACGCGCGTGCGTTACCTCCTCATGGATGCGCCCGAGACCACGCTCGGCCATAACGATTGCTTCGGCTCGAACGCGGTCGAGTTCAACACGAGTCTCGTGATGGGCAAGACGATCGACCTCGTCTACGACACCCAGTGCCAGGACATGTACGGGCGCACGCTCGCGTACATCAGCGTCGACGGCACCGATGTCAACGCGACGATGGTCCAGCGCGGCTACGCGTGCGTCCTCTACATCCCACCCGACGGCAGCGATCGCTACGACGAGTTCAAGATGTACCAAGCCGATGCGAAGGCGAACATGCGCGGCGCGTGGGGCGCGTGCGATCCGCTGCCGCCCGCGTGTAAGTAACTCTTCGCCGCGACGCGCATCCAACCGATGTGTTCGTCGATGATCTGCGTGCGGCTCGCCCGACGAGCTCCGAGATTCGCGCACGCCGATGGATCTACGTCCCGTACGATCGCCTGACCGCGGACGTCGGCCCGCTCGCGACTGCGAGTCCTCGCGATACCGGCCTCGTGTTCGTCGAGTCGGCTGCGAAGGCGCGACGCCGCCCGTATCACAAGAAGAAGCTCGCGCTGCTCCTCGCGAACGAACGCCACTTCGCGCTCGAGCAAGCTGCACGTGGCTTCAAGGTCATGTATCTCGCCGGCGATCACGAGATCGGCGACGCGCTGATCGCCGCACAGCTTCCGCACCTCGTGACGATGGAACCGGCCGAGCGCGAGCTGCGTCAGGATCTTCGCCGGGTGACGATCGAATACGTCCCCGACGACACCTGGCTGACGACGGCCGCCGATTTCACCGACGACCCGCCGTATCGGATGGATGTGTTCTATCGCGGCGTTCGCAAACGAACCGGGATCCTCGTCGAGAATGGCAAACCGATCGGCGGCAAGTGGTCGCACGATGCCGAGAATCGCAAGCCGTGGCGTGGAGATCGCCCGGTGCCGATCCGGCCGAGCTTCACGCCGGACGCGATCACGCGCGAGGTGTTGGATCTCGTCGAGACCACGTTTCCGGATCACTTCGGATCGCTTGCCGGCTTCGATCTCCCGACGACGGCGCGCGATGCCGAGCGCGTGTGGACGTTCGCGCGCGCCCAGCTGTTGCCGTGGTTCGGACCGTGGGAAGACGCGATGTCGACCGCGCATCCCGATCTGTTTCACACGCGGGTCTCCGGACTCGTGAATCTGTCACGCCTGCTCCCGCGCCGACTCGTCGCCGACGTGCGCGATGACTTCGTCGACGGAAAGCTGCCGATCGCGAGCGCCGAAGGCTTCATTCGCCAGCTGCTCGGCTGGCGCGAGTACATGCGGCATATCCATCGCGTCACGGACGGCTTTCGTACGAACGGCATGGGAAACGCGCCGAACGCGCTCGGTTGCACGCAACCGCTGCCTCCCGCGTACTGGGGCCAGCGCTCGGGGATGAACTGTCTCGATACCGTCGTCGCGCAGGTGCTCGCCGACGGCTACAGCCATCACATCACACGCCTGATGGTGCTCTCGAATATCGCGTCACTCGCCGGTGTCACGCCGCGCGCGCTGTGCGACTGGTTTTGGTTCGGTTACATCGACGCGTACGACTGGGTCGTCGAGCCGAACGTGTTGGGGATGTCGACCTACGGCGATGGCGGGCAGATGACGACGAAGCCGTACATCAGCGGCGCCGCGTACATCCACAAGATGAGCGACTACTGCGGTGGCTGCGCGCTCGATTCGAAACGCGCGCTCGGCCCGGGCGCGTGCCCGATCACCGCGATGTACTGGACGTTCCTCGATCGCCATCAAGGTCGCTTCGCCGACGATCACCGCATGGCGATGCCGATCCAGGCGCTGCGCAAGAAGCCGGCTGCCGAACGCGCGGAGCTCGCCGCGTATGCCGAGGCCGCGATCGAGACCCTCGCGCGAGGCGGATCACTTACTGCATAGCTGCGCGCGCGATGAGGACACTCGCGTTCGTCGTGTTGGCAAGCTGTGGCACGAGCGGTCAAACGTTCAAGCCGGCACCGTTACCGGAGCTCGTGAAAGCGCAGCCGGCCGATCAGCGGATCACCGCGCACGAGATGCTGCTCGTTCCCGGCGAGCAATTGATCTACGAGGTCCATCTTCACGGCATCACCGTGGGCAAGCTCGAGATGGATGTCAGCGAAACCGAAGTAACTTCCAAGTTCGCGACCGACTCCGTCGCGGCTGCGTTCGCGAGCGTGCATCACGATTTGTCGACGACACTCGATCGTCCAAACGCACGCGCGGTCGCCGGTCTCGAGCAATTCGTGATGGGCGATCAGACGAAGAACTTCCAGTACGACGGCAAGAACGGGCAAACGATCCACACCACGCTAGGACTTCTCCGTGGTTGGGTCGCGAGCGATGCAACGCCGGGCTTCGTCGACGTGCAGGAGCTCGGTCACAAGTATCGAATGGTCGTGAAGCGTCCGCTCGTCGAGGATCTCGCCGGAACGAAAGCGTTTCGAGTCGACACCACCGTCAACACGAAGGAGCCACTCACGATCCAGATCTGGTTCGACACCGCAGATGGTCACAAGCCATTGCGCTTCGATGTCGTGAACGACGATTTCCACATCACGGCAAATCTGATCCAAACGTGAAGATGTGTTGCGGTCGGACCACACGTGTTGCATCACCAACTCAGATCGATCCTTCAACTGACGAGACACTCGTGAAACTTCGACGGCCCACACCGTGCACAAGGCACGCGAGCAATGAGGGCCACCGTCATCACCGCGCTAGCGGTGCTAGGCACCACTGCATCTGCGGATCCACTCGCGCGCTTACCTGCGATGAGCGCCGACCATCCGGTGATGTGTCTAAGGGATTCATCCGATCAAGTCTGGCGAATCCAATGTGATCCGTCGACGAAGGTCTGCTTGTACGCGCCGAACGAAGAGCTCGACTCGACGGGCGCACGCACGGGCAAGGGCCTCGAGCGCGCGCGGACGTGCGAGCTCGATGCGCCGTTCGATCGCAAGCAGATGGAAGCGAACGGCTACACGTTCATCGCCGGTCGCGTCGATGCGCCGTATGGCTGGATGCGCGACGAACGCCAGCGCGTGTTCCAGGTCAACTTCGATCTGCACAAGCGCATGTACTTCGGCGTCGCGTATACGCCGCAGAAGATCCTCGACAATCCGTTGCAGTCGACGCGAACGTCCGTCGACTTCGGGCTGTTCTCGATCAACATCCTCGATGACAACGACGGCAAGAACAAGACGATGCATCGCCTGCGCTTGTTCGAGGGCAGCGTGCACATGCAGCCGTTCTCCGCCGAGTTCGTGATGGCGCACTACGATCTCAGCCACCGATTCTTGGATCCGCTCCTCAGGATCACCACGTTTGTCGGGACGCCGCAGCGCCACGATCTCGTGCTCGATCTCGGTATGTGGAGCGAAGTCGGCAACCTCGAGCTCCATCAAACGCCGATGGGCAACTCGCAGTTGTGGCGCCACGCGACCGCGCAATTCACGATCGATCTCTGGCAATCGGAGGACATGTCGTCGTTCGCGCGCATTCGCAGCGGCTTCGGGCTCGAGGGCCAGCGCGACGACGTCAACGGCTACCGCTCGGCGATCACCGAAGCGTCCGCGTTCGAGATCGATTGGGTCGTCGATCCCGAGGGCTTCCACAACGTGAAGTTCGAGCTCTCGCACGAGATCCCGCGCTACTTCACACCGACGGAGACCACCGGCCAGTACGTCCAGCGATTCAAGGCGAACCTCCAGTACGAAGGCATCCTGCTCGCGATCAACGATCAGCCGTTGACGTTCCATCTCGCAGCCGGCGGTCAGAAGCGCAACGACCTGCCCGGCGTGCCCGACGTGTGGGCATTCACCCTCGACGCGGGACTGCGGTTTAGCCTGTGGGCACCGCCGCGCTCGCACTCGTAGCGGTCGCGGCGCTGTCGGGCGTCGCTGTGGCCGACGAATGCACGGGCACGACCGACAATGGTGGTCGGTTCGCGCAATGCTTCGATGTCGGCAACCGCTTGAGCGTCTTTGGCGCTGCGAATGGCGCGGCCGGGTTTGGTACGACGATCCAGCTCCGTCACGAGCTGACGTTCTCCGACGATCCCGATCTGATGTGGAAGATGGAGCACGTGCTCGTCGACAGCACGTATTCGCTGCGGCTCGACGGCGCCGACAACTTCGAAGGCACGCTGTATCGCGGGCGCTATCTCCGGCACGCGCGCGACGGTCACATCGTGATCCCGACCGGTGGCGAGCCCAAGAAGGTGTTCCTGCCGTTCGATGTCGGTGCCGTGTTCGAGATCGGCGAATTGGACTGGCACGCCGACAAGTCGGTGTTCTCGATCGGCGTCGTCCGCGTGGCGCCGCTGATCGAGCTCGCGCGATCCACGAACTATCGAAGGATCTTCGCGATCGGCCCGGCCATGCACTGGGACATGGATGTCGACCGGATGTTCGAGCTCAAGACCGAGCACACGATCGCGCCGTTCACGGATGCGCTCGCGATGCTCCGGTTGGAATCGAATGATGGCCTGTACGTAGCCGAGCTTCGCGGCGAGGCCGGGACGGCGTGGCACAACGGCCAAGGCTGGAAACCCGAGGCCCGGGCCCAGGCGGAGCTCGAGCGGATCCTGATCGCGATCGACGACCGTCCGGTCGCTCTCACGGCGGGAGCGAAATATGACAGCGCGCGCGACGAGCTCTCGGCGAGCGTGGGCCTCCGCGTCGTGCTCGTAGATCGGACGGATCCGCGCGTTTCCTTGCACCCGCTTCATAATCCGTAGGGGGCAATTTGCTACTGTGGGGCCCGGGTGAAGAAGGCTCTCGTCGTAGTGGTGGTCGCGCTCGCTTCGAGCGTGGCTCATGCAGTTCCGTACGAGACATTCCTCGATGTCGACGACGAAGAAGATCTGAACGATCTGCTCTCGGCGAACGACATCTCGCAGGACACCTACGACGAAGTGCTCGACCTGCTCGAGCAGGGCGTCGATCTCAACAAGGCCTCGCGCGAAGAGCTCTACGCGCTGCCGAACCTCACGTACGACGACGTCGACAAGATCATCGCGTACCGCAACCTCAACAAGGGTCGGATCAACGATCCGGCGGATCTCGTCGCGGCCGGCGCGCTGACCCAAGAGCAGCTCGAATCGATCAGTGCGTTCATCACCGTGCGCAAGCAAGGCGAGAACCCGGCTGCGATCCACGGCTGGATCAAGGGCGAGACCCGCTACACGATTCACGACGACAAAGCGCCGCCCGTGGCGCTGCGCGCGCGCGTCAACTTCCTGCGCAACTTCACCGCCGGCATCGCGCTCGCGACCACGCGGCTCGAGATCGGCGATCCGCAATACGATCCGAACCGCGATGCGTTGATCGCCGATCCGGCGAAGTACTCCGCGAAGATCGCCAAAGCGTACGTCAAGTACGAGGACAACAACTGGGAGGCGATCGTCGGCAGCTATCGCGCCGGCTTCGCGCAACGCCTCGTGTTCGACAACTCGCGGCACTACACGCCGAACGGGTTGTACCTCGACGATCAGGTCTACTACTCCGGCGATCTCACCACCGAGTGTAAAGAGAGCTCGGGCGAGCTCGTCGCATCGCCATGCGCGGGCGCAGCCGCGGACAAGTACATCACGCCGGATTGGGTGTGGCGCGACTCGCTGTTCGGCGTGGGCCTCGGCGCGAAGAAGATCGAGCTCGAGACCGGCTGGATCCAGGTCTACGGCTTCGCCTCGGCATCGCGGCGCTCGATCTATCAGTACGAGCTCTACCAGCCGAACAATCCGGATGGCACCGTGAAGTGCGCCGACCCGCACGACGACGACAACCCGAACTGCGGCTCGCCCACGGTCTACGTCCGGCCACCCGGTAGCAACGTGCTCGTACCGTCGGCGCGCTACTCGTTCACGACGTTGCCGAACGTGTTTCTCGAGAAGCTCGTCGGCGGCAACGTCAGCTACTTCCGCGATCGCCGGAACTCCGTCGGCATCACCGCATACGGCGCAGAGGAGCAGAACCTCGTCAACGGGCTCGATCTCGATTTCCAGGAGTGGTCGTCGCATCCGACCGGCGGCAAGTTCGGCGCGGTCGGCGGCAACTTCGCGTTCGGTCGCGATTGGTTCGATCTGTTCGGCGAAGCCGCGCTGTCGTTCGACAACCAACCGAAATACGACCCGGCGTTTCCGAACCTCGGCGGCAGCGTGGATCCGAACGGCGGCGGTCCCGCGTTCATCTTGCGCGCGACGGCCACGCGAAAGCACGAGGAGCTCGAGATCGTCGCGCGCTATCTCGGGACGTCGTACTTGAATCCGTACGCGCGTCCGATCGACGAAGCCGACGAGTACGACGGCCAACGTTCACGTGACGAAGCCGGTGTGCGCGTGCGCTATGTCCGGTCGAGCAAGCAATTCCAGCTGCGCGCGCTCGTGGACGTATGGGAGAACCCGTCGACGGGCATCTACAAGCTCGACACCTACGTGCGCGCGAACGTCCGGACCACGGACTCGTTGTGGCTCGGCCTGTGGGAGCGCTACCAAGACAAGGACCTGCAGCGCGGTGGCCACGATCAGTGCTTCGAAGTCTCGACCGATATGGACGAAAACGGCGAGCCGATTCCATGCGGCGGTCGCCAGCTGACCACGATCCTTCGCGCGCAATACCGCCCGAATCCCACGCTGACCGGCACGCTGATGCTCGAGCACCAGCTCCTCGACGACAACACGCAAATGGAATACCTGAACGCGTTCCGCCAAGACGTGGCCGCGTGGGCGATCGTGCTGTGGAAGCCGAACGACGACCTCCGGGTCCGTGCGCGGGCGCGCTATCTGAACGAATCGATCAACGATTCGACCTACCTCGAGACCAGCTTCTCGACGGTGGTGGATGCCATGACGCGCGTGCGCGATAGCGACAAGGTCGGCGTGCGGTTCGATACGAAGTTCTGGCTCGACGACCGCGATGCCACGGCACTTCGCTCGCCGAATCCCGAGCTTACGTTCTGGCTGCGCTACGAAGCGCACATCTGATAAAACTCAGAGATGAGGATTCCGCCGTCGGTCATCGCGATGAGCGTGGTGGTGTGCGTGCCGTTCGGGTTGGGAATCCGGGACACGATCAAGCGCCGGGATGCGCTGTCGATGCTCGAAGACGAGCAGCAGCGCGCGCTCGAACGCGAGCGAGAGATGGACGCCGAAGCAGCGGCCGAACGCGCACGCGATGCCGAGCGCGAAGAGCAGCGCAACGTCAAGCGGCGGGCGATGTACGTGTCGCTCCTCGGCAAGCAGAAGGCCGCGCTCGGCGAGCAGTTCGGCGTCCAGGTCGGTGATCCGGCGCCTGCCGATTGGGAGCAGAAGCTCGGTTCGATCGAAGGTCTCGAATCACGGGACTACGAGCGACCGGGGACGGAGCTCACGGGCGATAACGTGATCGCGTCGGTGTCGTTCACGATCGGTGATCGCGATTGCGACAACATGCGCTCGGCGGCGAACGCGGCGTGGGGTCCGGGCGACCGCGATGGCATGTGGCTCGATCCCGAGCACAACCGGCGCGCCACGATCGATGGCCTCCTCTGCACGCTGCGCTTCGATCGCGTGATCGACGACGCGGGCTGGGCGAAGCTCGCGGTCGCGCCGTTGATGGGCAAGACCGTCGCGCAGGCGGCGAAGCAACTCGGTCAGCCCACCTCGGGAATCACCGACGAAGAGCGGATCTCCTGGTATCTGCCGGGCGCGTTGGTCGGGCGGTCGCAGTCGGAATTGATCGCCGATGTCGAGGCGAACAAGATCGTCGGCTGGGCGATGTCGACGGACGCGGTGCCCGCGCAAGCGGAGGCGTTAGCGGCCCAGCTCGAGAAGTTGATCAAAGAAACGCCCGAGCACGACGACACGTACTGGGTGTGGTCGAAGCACCACGTGACGGCGTCGTACGGCGGGAATCGCTTCACGGTGTCGGTCACACGATGAAGACGATCATCGCCGGCGCAGACGTTTCGATTCCGAGCGATCAGGCGATCGATCGAGCAGCCGCGATCGCCGCGAAGCACGGCGCGAAGTTGATCCTCGTGCACGCGGTGGCCAACGATGCGCCGGTCGAATCGACGGATAACGAGGTGCTGAAGCACGTCGGTGAAGTCACGCAGGCGATGCGGATCGAGGTCACGCGCCGGCTCCAGGACAAGCTCGACAAGCTGCTCGCCGCGGGCATCGATGCCGAGCTCGCATCGCCGACGGGCGCGCCGGGTGAGGTCGTCGCTCAGATCGCGAAAGCGCGCGGCGCGAACCTGATCGTGTGCGGCACGCACGGGCATACCGGGATCCAGCGGTTCCTGCTCGGCAGCGTCGCCACGGCGATCCTGCGCCACGCGCCGTGCGACGTGTTGGTCACGCGCGGCAATGCCGGGACCTCACCGTTCCAGCGCCCGCTCGTCGCCACGGACTTTTCGCCGGCGGCGAAGCGCGCGCTGAGGAACACCGCGCTGCTCTCGGAAGCGGGCGTACCGATCGAGATCATCCATGCGTGGCAGCTCCCCGCGGGTTCCGTCGGTGCGAGCTTCTTCGGCGTGGACCGGTTCCCGTGGAACACGATCCGCGACGCGGTGCTGTCGTCGGCGAAGAAGAAGGCGAACGCGCTGATCACCGAGCTAGGCGACCTCGGTCACCCGCTCCACATCAGCTATGTCCAGGGCGCGCCGACCCCGGTCGTCACGCACGCGGCCGAAGCAGGTCACCATGACCTGATCGCGCTCGGCACGCACGGCCATGGTGGCTTCCGCAAGCTGCTCCTGGGCAGCACGGCGGAGGGCGTGATCCGTCACGCCAATTGTTCGGTGTTGGTGGCGCACGGCGAGCACGCCGGCGACACCGCGAAGTTCGTGAAGCTATAGCTCGAGCGCGCCGATCTTGTTGTCTTCCTTCGCCGCGTCATCCGCGCCGGGAAGAGCTTTCTTCTGCTCGGTCAGGTTCGGCCACGTGTCCGCGCTATCCGCCTTGGACTTGAGGTTGTCCGGCCAGTTCGCGGTGTCGACTTCCGACGCCTTCTTCGCACCCGTGACGAGCGCGTTGATGTCCTTGTACATCGCCCACTTCGTGGGGAGCTCGCTCTCCTCGAAGATGGCGGTGGTGGGGCACTCGGGCTCGCAGGCACCGCAATCGATGCACTCGTCCGGGTGGATCGCGATCGAGTTCTTACCTTCGTAGAAGCAATCCACCGGGCACACCGCAACACAATCGGTGTACTTGCACTTCACGCACGGATCAGCGACGACGTATGCCATGGCCGGATCTAGACACAACTTTTCGAAAACCGGAAGGAAGGGGATCGCGGTTTTGATCGCGTTGGTGGGGTGCAAGGGCCACAAAGAGGAGGCAGCCGGTTCGGCGGCACCTCCGGCTCCGGCGGCACCGGTGATGATCGCCGGTGACTACAAGACCGACATCGAGAACCTGTGCGACGTGATGAAGCGCAGCGGCGCGGATCAGTTGAGCGAAGGCGAGCGCCAGCCGGTGATCGCGATGTGGCTCGGGCCGAACATCAAGACCACGGCCGGGCATGACTTTCTGGTGAAGATCGCTCCGCTCCAAGGTGCGGAAAAAGCGAAAGCGCTCGATGACGAGGCAACACGAGTCGGAATCACGAGTTGTCCGTTGTCCGCGGAGTGGCGCCGTTAGTTCCATCCGTGGGACGATTTCGCCGTGATGCGAGTCGGGATTTTGCCGCTGCTGGGCGTGGCGGGGTGCAACTCGATCTTCGGATTGAATCCGGGTGTCGCCACCGATGCGTATCTCGATAGCACCGCGCCGCGAACGAACATCAAGCTCGTGACGATGCAATGGTCGCCGGGCGCCACGATGGCGTCGTACGGCGACGCCGCCAACATCTCGTACGGCGCGATCCCGACGGACATGGCCCCCAACCCGACCATCGTCCAGCAGGCGGCCGAATCGTCGCACGGGTTCTCGGTCGAGTTTTCGATCTCGCAGATCGCGTATCGCGTGATGTGGATTCCGTCGGATGGCGTCCCGGTCGAAGCCCAAGGTGCGTTCGTCGAGGGATCGGTGCTCGTTGCCGAAACCACCTACGCGGACAACTTCGCCGCGACGGCCCCACCCTCGAACGCGTTGATCTCGGGACCCTCACCGTCGGATATGGTGAACGGCTCGTTCTCGAACATGCGCTGGATGGTGTTCGGATCGACGTGGGAATGGCACTACTTCCCGCCGAACACGCCGGTGGGTCGGGTGACCGGTGGCACGAATTACACCCTCGATCCCACGGCGGCCGGTGGCCCGTATTCGGTGGGTCTGGGCAAGCTGTTCGTGCCCAAGGCGACGGATCGGTTCATCGGCCTTTCGACGCAATCGACGGCCCAGGCCGATCCCACGATGGATGTTTATTGGAGGAACGACATCGCGGGTTTCGATGGGAGTGGGCTGCAAACGCCGAACACGCAGGGCGCGTCGGCAAAGCTGACAACCGTCGCGAAGATGAAGGTCGCGCTTCAGCCGTCGGACAACACGATCCAAACGATCATCGGTGTGCACGGCGCTGCGTCGATGAAGCGCGACGACACCAACATCCCGACCGCGTTCGGCGTGATGCCGTCGACCGCGATCACGAATTTTTTCATGCCGGGGAACTACACGGCTTCGACACCGGACGCCCCCACCGATCAGCACAACCTCGTCTATTCGGTGAACGCCGAGGGCGGCATGTCGCAGCCGATGTTCGTGCCGATGGCGTTCGGCAACGCACAGCAGTTCACGTACATCGATCTGTTCGACGGCACGATCGCGCCGGCGTTCCAGAAAGCGGTTCTCGGCCGAGCGGGCTACCACCGGACGAGCAACGGCGTCCTCATCGACGAGGGCGTCCAGAAGCTCTCGCTTCTCGATACCGGAACCGACGCCGATCCCAAGACCACGATCGATCTATCCGGGAAGGTGATGGCCACGGCCATGTCCCTGAACGGGGTCGACATCTTCAGCTCGACCGGTGGCGAGAATGCGGTCATTCCCGTGCCCAAGGGGGCGGTGATCGCGCTGAAGTACGGGATCGATCTCTCCGCCGCGGATGACTGCATGACGACGGTCTACGAGATCAACGGCGCGAACCTGGTCGCGAAGAAGCGCTACCTGCAAGCGATCAAGGACGGCCCCACGATCAACATCTCGGCCGACACGTTCGATCCGCTGAAGCAGTACGTGATCGGCATGAAGTGCCATGACGGTTACGGCGGAGATCTCGCGGTTCGTGATTGGACGAGCTTCAGCTATCCGTTCAGCGAAGGCGTGACGTACAGCCTCTCGTTCCAAGTGCAGTAGCTGTCCGGCCGGATTTCGGACAACGCGTCCGAACGGCGGACAAATCGGACAACGCGTGTCGTGAATTCGCGTGATTAGCGCGGCACACGAAATGGATAGGGGTGGCGTGGAGGATTCGTAATGTCCGAGAGTCAGAAAAGCAAATCGATCGCCGAGGCGATCAAGGCGATCCACAAGTCGTTCGGCAACGGCGCGATCATGCGGCTCGATGGAAGCGCCGTACAGCAGGTCGAGGTGATCCCCACGGGATCGGTCGCGTTGGATGTCGCGCTCGGATGCGGTGGATTGCCACGCGGTCGCATCGTCGAGATCTATGGGCCGGAATCGTCGGGCAAGACCACGCTGACGTTGCACGCGATCGCGGAGGCGCAGCGCGCGGGTGGCGTATGCGCGTTCATCGATGCCGAGCACGCGCTGGATACCGAGTACGCACGGCGGCTCGGCGTGCAGCTCGAAGATCTGTTGGTGAGCCAGCCGGATCACGGCGAACAGGCGCTGGAGATCACGGACACGTTGGTGAGAACGGGCGCGATCGATCTGATCGTGGTGGATTCGGTGGCCGCGCTCACGCCGAAGGCGGAGATCGAAGGGGATATGGGTGACTCGCACATGGGGCTCCAGGCGCGCCTCATGAGTCAGGCATTACGAAAGCTCACCGGTCAGATCTCGCGTACGAAATCGACGGTCATCTTCATCAACCAGCTGCGTCAAAAGATCGGCGTGGTCTACGGAAACCCGGAGACCACCACCGGCGGCAACGCACTGAAGTTCTATTGCTCGGTCCGGCTCGATATCCGCCGGAAAAAAGCGATCAAGCGCGGCGAAGAAACAATTGGAAGCGAGGTGAAGGTGAAGGTGGTGAAGAACAAGCTCGCGCCGCCGTTTCGCGAGGCTGAATTCGAGATCCTGTACGGAACGGGCGTTAACAAACTGGGCGAGCTGGTCGATACAGCCGAGAAGCTTGGTGTCGTCGAAAAATCCGGGACCTGGTACTCGTGGCAGGGCGAAAAGATCGGCCAGGGGCGAGATAAGGTTCTCGCTCATCTGGACGAGCACCCCAAGCTGCAGGAGCAGCTGCGAGGCGCATTGGTCGAGCAGGCCAAGCGCGTGTCGAGCGGGCAGATTTCGCCAGTGGCAACGGCCTAACTTGCGTGTTCTGCACAGATTCTCGTCGGAGCTTGATGCATTTCGTTGCAGTTCGGAACATCACACCGGCCGCTGATTGACCGATCGGCCTACTGATTGGAATCTGACTAACGCTGTGCCGCGTGTCCGTTCCGTACTGATCGTCGACGACGACGCGCGCGTCCTGCGTTCCTGCGAACGATCTTTGAAATCTGATCGTAAGGTCTACACGACCAATGATCCGTCGCGCGCACTCACACTCGTGCGCTCGTACAAGCCGGATGCGGTGATCGTCGATCTCCGGCTGGGTGGTCAGGAATCCGGGATCGATCTGATTCGCGCGCTGCGCCAACTTCACCCCGATGTGAAGGTCGCGCTGCTCAGCGGATATCTCTCAGTCACGGTGACGATGGCAGCGGTGAAGGCGGGAGCCGAGGTCGTGCTGTCGAAACCCGTGGGGGCGCGCGAAATCGTGCGCCACCTCGAAGAAGGCACCACGCCGGAGCCCGATATTTACGAGACTCCGACGCTGGAGCGGGTGGAATGGGAGCACATCAATCGCGTCGTCGCTGATACCTCGGGCAACTTGTCCGAAGCCGCTCGTCGGTTGGGTATCTACCGGCAGACGCTGCAACGTCGGTTGCAACGCAAGCCACCGAAGACAGGTCGTTAGATGTCGAATCTCGTCGTCGTGGGAGCCCACGATCCGCTCGCGCGTTGGATCACGAACGCGGATCTCGCGTTCGAAGATCGTGCGGACTACACAGGAAAGCTCGCCTCCATCGCACCTAGCGGCCCGATCCTCGAGCTCGCGGGCATGACGGGCGCCGAACGTTGCTTGACGTTCAACGGCCGTGCGCTCGATACGGAAATCCCCCGCGTGCGCGCGCTGTATCGCGGGCTCACCGATCACGGCGTGTTCGCGCGGCTCGGCATCACGTCGATCCAGCTGAGCGGTTGCACGACCGCCATCGGCGAGCGCGCGCGGCGAACGCTGACCACGCTCTCCGAAATCATCGGGCTTCCGGTCACCGGCACGCAGGACCTGATGACGGCCTCGGAGGTCGGTGGTCGTGTCGGTGGTGCATGGACGATGTCGCCGTGGAGCGGAACGCTGTGTCTCGATCTCGAAGCGCTGCCATCGCGGGACACACCGTCGGTGGGCGCGCGCGTGTTGACGTCCGCGGAAGGCCGGCAGGCGCTCGCGTGCGTTCGCCGGATGGGCGGCATGGTCGTGCCGGAGCTCCTCGCGCTACCGTTGGCCACGCTCGCACTGCCGCTCGGTGATCGGTTCTACGAGCTCGAAGTGCTGCTCGACTACGATTACGTCCGCGCCGGCGACACGGTGTGGCCCGTCGAAGATCCGCGAGCGCTGCGCGCTACCTGCGGTACTCCGTAGCAATCGCGTTCAGATCGCGGCGAGCGCTCGCAATACGAACGCTCGACTCGTATCGGCAGGTAGCTCGCCGGTCCACGCCTGCCACGCGGTGAGGAGGCGCTTCGACCACTGATCGAGCTCCGCATCGGTTTGTGCGAGCACCACGTCAGGCGCTCCCAGCTCGACGAGCCTCCGTCTCCGATTATCGATATTGATGAACGCGCGATAGACCGTGTTCATCGCGTGTTCGCGTAGGCCCGGCTCGGTGATCGCGTCCGGATCGTCGAGCCCGGCTTCGGCGAGGATCTTGTCGGGCGGGTCGCCGAGCTCGCCACGTTGATCCGCCGCCTCGAGCCGAGCGCGTTCGGCGATCGCATGACGGCGCAGCTCTTCGACCGGCACCGCGGTTGCGCGTCGAACATGTGGAGGCGCGACCGGAAGGATCGAGAGCTTTGCATTCGCGATTAGCGGGTGAGCACAGGGTTGCGCGAGCTCGATGTAGCCCCAGCGATCCATCCGATCATCCTCGGTGACGTTGCCGCGTGGCCACCACGGTCCGAAGATTCGCTCGCACGCCAGGCCACCGAGCTCCGGTCCAAGCCGGCCGAAGCTCTCGGGACTGATCACGCGCGAGCCCGGCGGAATCGTCGATTCGAGTGGCTGAGCCTCGTCGACGATCGTGTTCATGTGAATCGGGCGCGTCGCCGCCGGTACCGTCGCGCGGCGCGCGGGTGGTTCGAGCTGCGACGTGGTCGGCGGTCGCTTCACGGCATCGCGTATCCGCGTCGCGATCGCGGCCTCGTAGGCATCGCGGCGATCGTGATGCGTCAGCGCCGGCACCCACGTCACGTACAACAGCTTCGCCAGCTCGCCGCACACGGTCGGCCGATTCGCCGCCGCCGCGAGCTCGTCGATCGCAGTGCGCTTGCCGCCATCCGAGCGAAGCAGATCAGCCGCGGCTTCGATCGCAGCGCTCGCGGCGACATCACACTCGTCGCTTCCGGCGGCCGCGAGCAAGCGCACCATGGCGTGTGGCGCAGTGCTCCTCGCCCACGCTTTCTCGAGCGCTGCGACCGACGGTAGCTCGACACCGAGCTGCTCGAGGATGTCGAAGATCGGATCCGCCACCCAGGGATTGTACTAGTGGCGCTTGAAGTACTGCACGTCGCGCTCGTGAATCCGGTAATTCACGCCGGCCAACCTAGTTCATGGCGCGATCGGCGATCAGCTGATGCTCGACGAGCCGCCGGTAGATCCCACGTCGCTCCATGAGCTCCTCGTGCGGGCCCTGCTCCACGATCTGCGCGTTCTCGATCACGATGATCCGATCCGCATCGCGCACCGTCGATAGCCGATGCGCGACGATGATCGTGGTGCGATTCGCCATGATTCGCGCGAGCGCCGCCTGGACCGCCGCCTCGGACTCGGCGTCGAGGTTCGAGGTCGCTTCGTCGAGGATCAGCACGCGCGGATTCGCGATCAACGCACGCGCGAGCGCGATCCGTTGCTTCTGACCGCCGGAGAGCTTCGTGCCGCGCTCGCCGATCACCGTCTTGTAGCCCTCGGTAAACCCGACGATGAAGTCGTGCGCGTTCGCATCGCGCGCCGCTTGTTGGATCTCGTCCGCGGTCGCACCCGGCCGGCCGTACGCGATGTTGTCTTCGATCGATCCGGAGAACAGCACAGGCTCCTGCGCGACCATCGCGAGCGCGCCGCGCAACTCGCCGAGTGCGAGGTCGCGCACGTCGACACCTTCGAGCAGCACGCGCCCACCGCTGACATCGTAGAACCGATAGAGCAGCGAGAGGATCGTCGACTTGCCCGCACCCGACGGCCCGACGACCGCGATCGATTCGCCGGGCTGGATCTCGAGCTTCACGTGATCGAGCACCGGTTGCTCGGGCCGCGCGGGATACGCGAACGATACGTCGTCGAACGTGATCGCACCCCGCCCGGCGGGCAACGGCGTGGTCGTCGCGGCATCGCGAATCGCCGGCACCGTATCGATCACCGCGAACAGGCGATCCGTGGCACCGGCCGCGCGTTGCAACGAGCCCCACAGGCCCGCGAGATCGGCGACCGCACCGGCGACGATGAACGTGTAGAGGAAGAAGCTCGTCAGATCGCCGGCCGAGAGATCGCCGCTGATCAACGCGCGACCGCCGAGCCAGACTACGGCCGCGATGCCGGCATAACCCGCGGTCATCGCCGTCGACATGAACCACGCGCGCCACTTCACGAGCGCGAGCATCTTCGCGAACGCGCCTTCGACCCCGGCGCGATACTTCTTCGCTTCGCGTTGCTCGGCGACGAACGCCTGCACCGTCGCGATCGCACCGATCGATTCTTGAACCTGACCGCTGACCTGCGCGAGCTGATCCTGCACGCCACGCGTCATCACGCGGATCTTGCGACCGAACACCATCGTCGCGAGCACGATCGGCGGCACGATCGCGAGCATCAGCAGCGTGAGCTTCACGTCGATCACGAACAACATGATCAGCGCACCGATCATCTGCACGCCGTTGCGCGTTGCCATCGACAGCTCGCTACCGACGACGTCTTCGATCACCGTCACGTCACTCGCGAGCCGGCCGACGAGCTCGCCACTTCGCCGCTCGTAGAACCAGGCGAGCGGCAACACGATCAAGCGATCGACGACCATCGCGCGCAGATCCGCGACCACGCGCTCGCCGAGCCACGAGATCGAGTAGTGCCGCAGCCACACGAGCACCGCGTTCACGCAGAACAAGCCGAGCAGCGCGGCGACGATCAGATCGAGATCGTGCGTCGACTTCGAATGCATGCCGACATCGATCGCGTAACGCGCGGCTTGCGGATAGGCGAGCGTGATCGCCGATGCCGCCAACAGCGTGATCACCGCCAACCCGAATCGCCCGGTATGCGGCCTCACCAGCGCCGTCAACCGCCACAACACCGCGAGTCGGCGCTGAGGCTTCGACTCGTCGACATACGCGTCGCTCACCCGGCCATTGTAGCGGTGTTATAAGCCAGCGCATGCGTACCTGGCCGTTCGTCCTGGCTGTCGCCGCCTGCCAAGCCCCGTCGAACCTCGACATCAAGGTCGGCGGTAGCGCCGATCAACTGTGGGACCTCGCTCCCGATGGCACGGAGGTAGGTGTGGTCGCGACCCCGCGCGCGATCGGCCTCGTCCTCGACGGCATCACGGCCGCGCAGAAGCTGTTCAACCTCGACGATTTCGCCCCGATGCGCACGAATGCCCGCGCGTTGATCGGCGCGATCCTCGGCACGCCCGACGCCACGCCGGAATCGGCCGGCCTCGCGCGCGACAAGGGCTTCGCGATGTTCATCACGCCCGATGGCGTGCTCGGCGTGATTCCGGTCGGCGATCGCGACAAGTTCATGGCCACGAAGCACGGCAAGCGCGGCGAGATCGACGAGCTCAGCGGCAACACGTGCAAGCCGATCAAGGACAACTACGTGTGCGCGACGAACCCGAAGCTGTTCGATCAGCTCGGCACGAAATCTCTAAAGGGCAAAGCGAGCACGCTCGCGGGCGGCCACGGCGATATCGAGGTCTACGCGACGCAGCTCCCGTTGTTCGACGGCGAGCCCGCGGATGTCGCGGTCGCGATCGGCATGCAACGCGGCCAGCTCGACGTGCGCGCGACCTGGACCGGCAAGCCCGTCGGTATGCTCGCGGCGCTGTCGGGAACCACAGTGCCGAAACCGAACGTCACGAACGCGTCGGGCTTCGTTGCCGTCGACGTGAGTAAGCTCGTCACCGATCTCCCGCCGTTTCCGCTCGCCGGCGATGTCACGTTCGATCGGTTCGCGAAGTCGCTCGCGGGTCCGGTCACGGCGACGATCCCCGCCGGCAGCGTCGACATCCAGATCACCGCACCGGTCACCGATGTCGCGCCGGCGAAGACCGTGCTCGACAATTGTCCGGCGCTCGGCCAGATCCTCGATCTCGCGCCGCAGCAACCGAAAGACGCGTGCCGATTCCGGATGCAAGCCGCGTCCATGATCGAGCTCGAGGCGTGGGTCGACGAAGCGGCGAAGGCGATCCGCGTTGGCTCGCATCGCGCAGCGCCGGCAACGGCAATCACGAGCGCGCTCACGCCGATCG
Organism: Kofleriaceae bacterium; assembly: GCA_047600425.1. Lineage (GTDB taxonomy): Bacteria > Myxococcota_A > Polyangia > Haliangiales > Haliangiaceae > JABFXX01. Next base: position 3,539,789 of record JASGLC010000001.1, read on the forward strand.
GCAAGGAGCTCGCGACCGGTGATTGGACCGCGGTGTTCTGGGGCCGCGGCACGTTGCTCAACCTCACCGGCGTCACGCCGACCACGCAGGACGTTCCGCCGGCCGGCAGCGCGGCACTTCACGCGATCTCGCTCGTCAACGAGCTCGGCCTCGGCATCCAGGTCGGCGATCAGGGCGTGCACGTGCGAGGCGTCCTGCGCACCGTGTGGACGAACCCGGCGGCCGTCGTCGACAAGATCGTCGCCGTCACCGGCAACGACATCTTGAAGGCGAAGGCGACTGCGACCGGCCAAGCGATCGCGACCGAAGCGCCGGACTCGCCGTTCGCGGCCGATTTTGCCGCAGGTCAGGGTGGCCTCATGGTGCCCGCGGCCGCGATGGGCATTGCCTCGGCGATCATCTTGCCGCTGTTCGATTCTCTACTCTCGACGGAACCCCAGCTCGACGTCCCGGGTTGATCCACGCGCTATGCTGCACGGATGCGGTGGTTCCTCGTCCTAGCGCTCGTCGCCTGCGGTAGCTCGCCCGAAAAGAAACCGACACCACCGGTCGCACCACCGCCCGCGGCACCCGCGCCTACGCCGGCCGCGCATGTCGATCCGCTCGACGAGGTCACGCCGCTCGATCCCGAGATCAAGACCGGTCACCTGAAGAACGGTCTGACCTACTTCGTGATGAAGCATGGCAAGCCGGAGCAACGCGCATCACTGTGGCTCGCGGTCAACGCCGGCTCCGTCCTCGAAGACGACGATCAACGCGGGCTCGCGCACTTCACCGAGCACATGGCGTTCAACGGGACGAAGCGATTCCCGAAACAGGAAATCGTCAGCTTCATCGAGAAAGCCGGCATGGATTTCGGCGCTGACTTGAACGCCTACACCGCGTTCGATCAGACCGTCTATCAGCTCACGGTCCCGACGGACAAGCACGAGCTGCTCGTGAAGGGCGTCGACGTGCTGCGCGATTGGGCCGGCGACATCACGTTCGATCCGGGCGAGATCGAAAAAGAGCGCGGCGTTGTCCTCGAGGAGTGGCGGCTCTCGCGCGGCGCGTTCGCACGGATCAACGACAAGCAATGGCCGGTGATGTTCGCCGGATCGAAGTATGCGGATCGCCTCCCGATCGGCTTGCCCGAGATCATCAAGACGGCGAAGCGCGAGCAGTTCGTTCGCTACTACAAGGATTGGTATCGCCCGGACAACATGGCCGTGATCGCCATCGGTGACTTCGATCCCGCCGAGATGGAGCAGATGATCCAGAAGCAATTCGGCGATCTCGCGAATCCCGAGAAGGAGCGACCGCGCACCCAGATCCCGGTGCCGCACGATCAGCCGACGGCCGTCACGATCGCCACGGACGCCGAGCTGCCCGTGACGCAGATCCAGATCGTCGACAAGTACGATCACCGTCGCGAGACCACCGCCGGCGACTACCGCCGCTTCCTGATCGAGAACCTGTACAACGCGATGCTCGGCGATCGGTTCCAAGAGCTCTCGCAGGAGCCGGACGCGCCGTTCGTGTTCGCGGCGAGCGGCACCGCCGACACCGTGCGCGCGGACGACATGTTCTTCCGCTCCGCCCAAGCGAAGGACGGCAAGGTCAAAGAAACGCTCGCCCTGCTCGCTCGCGAATCCACGCGCGCCGACACGTTCGGGTTCACGCAATCCGAGCTCGATCGCGCGCGCCGCGATGCGATCGCCACGACGGAGAAGCAAGCGAGCGAATGGGACAAGACTCCGGATCCGGATCTCTGCGACGAGCTCACGCGCTACTTCTTCACCGCCGAGCAAATGCCCGGCCGCGTTCGCGAGCTCGCGTTCACGCGCCAGATGTTGCCGTCGGTGACGCTTGCGGAAGTCAACGCGATGGCGAAGCAGTGGGCGAGCGACAAGGGTCGCGTGATCGCGATCTCCGCGCCGGCGAAATCAAAACTGCCGAGCGAAGCGGACGTGCTGAAGATCTACACGGACGCGGCGTCGCAAAAGCTCGAGCCGTGGAAAGACGAAGGCGCCGACAAGCCGTTGCTCGCGCAAAAGCCCACGCCCGGCAAGATCGTCGACGAGAAACGCGATGACAAGCTGAACGCGCTGGTGTGGACGCTGTCGAACGGCGCGCGCGTGGTCGTGAAGCCGACGACGTTCGCGAACGACGAGATCCTGATGGATGGCTGGTCGAAGGGCGGCACGTCGCAGCTCTCGGATACCGATTACGAGCAGGTCCGCTGGTTCGGCCTGATCTCGAGCATGGGCACGGGCGAGCTGTCGTCGACCACGCTCGACAAGGTGCTGTCGGGTCACGTCGTCAACGTGTCGGCCGGCTACTCCGAGCTCGCGACGACCGTGGTCGGATCCACGCGGCCGGCGGATCTCGAGACGATGCTGCAGGTCGCGTATCTGCGGATGACGTCGCCGCGCAAGGACATGAAGGCGTTCGCGACGTGGAAGCACGATCAAGCGGAGTGGATCGAGCACCGCAATGCGATGCCGGAAAATCAATTCTGGGAAGAGATGGCGAAGGTCCAGACCGGCAATCACCCGCGCCATCGCCCCGAGACGTTGAAGCAGCTCGAAGCGGTCAATGTCGACAAGGCGCTCGCGGTGTTCAAGAAGCAGTACAGCGACTTCTCGGGCTTCACGTTCGTGTTCGTCGGCAATATCGATCCGGAGGCGCTGAAGCCGCTCGTCGCGACCTATCTCGCGAGCCTACCGGCCACGCATAAGAAGACGATGTGGAAGGACATCGGCGTCAACTGGGCGCAGGGTCCGCTGACGAAGAAGATCGTCGCTGGGACCGAACCGAAGAGCCATGTCGCGATCACCTACGGTGGGCCCGATAAGTGGACGATCGAGTCCGCGCGCGATGCCGTGATCCTGTCGAAGATCCTCGAAATCCGCCTGCGCGAAGTGCTGCGCGAGGATCTCGGCGGCGTCTACGGCGTCGGTGTCAACGCGGGCCTCGAGCGCGAGCCGAAACCGCGCCACACGTTCGAGGTCAGCTTCACGTGCGATCCGGCGAACGTCGACAAGCTCCAAGCGGCCACGCTTGCCGAGATCGCGCAGATCGCGAAGGCCGGCATCGGCGACGACTACCTCGCGAAGGTGCGCGAACAACTTCGCCGCGAGCACGAGACCGAGGTGAAGGAAAACGCGTACTGGATCGGGATGATCCACGAGGTCTACTGGTTCGACGACGACTTCGCGAAGCTCGCGAACATCGACGCGGCGATCGCGCGCGTGACCTCGGACAACGTGAAGGCCGCCGCGAGCCACTTCTTCGATCCGAAGAAGCTCGTGGTCGGCATCATGGTGCCGAAGAAGTAAGAAATTCACATTCCGGTTCCGGTTCACTACTCACTATTCAGCGACTATCGAGCGAGCGGAGCGAGCGACCCGCGAGAGTTCGTCGCCGCCGCATCGCCGGTGATGATCGCCTGCGGCTATCGAGCGAGTGGAGCGATCAACCGAGACCGCTTCGTCGCCGAGCCCGGGCAGTGGACCGCCCGATAAGCCGTCGCCTTGCTCGCGGGCCGCGCGTCCGCTCGCCCGTTGCTCGCGGAAGAGTGACGGAATGGTAAGCGGTGAAGCGGAAGCGGAATTCGAATTTACTTCTTCTCAGCCGGCTGATCGGACTTCGGCATCCGGATCGCCTGATACAGATTCTTCGAATCCGTCAAGTACCGCTTCGCCGACGCCTTGATGTTCGCCGCCGTCATCCGCGCGATCGTCTTCTGCGTATCCGGGATGTCGTTCGGGTCGTCGCCGTACTTGAACGCCTGCGCAAGCCGAGTCGCCCAGAACCGATTCGTGCGGAGATCCGTCTCGCGGCCGCGCGTGTACATCTGCTTGATCTTGTCGATGTGTGCGTCGTCGATGCCCTGCTTCGCGATCGTGGCGATGTCATCCGTCGCCGCCTTCACGAGCTCTTGCACGCGCTTCGGGTCGCAGCCGAACTGGATCCCGAACGTGCGATAGCCGTACGGCGAGCGTTGCACCGTGCCGTTCGCACCGACGCCGTACACGCCGCCCTTGTCCTCGCGAAGATCTTCGCGCAGGAAGTTCGAGAGCACTTGGCCGAGCACGTAGATGTCGCGCTCCTTGTCCAGCGACCAGGTCTCGTCGCCGTGGAAATCGAGCGACACTGACGCCTTCGGCTCGACGCCCAGGTCGAACTCCTTCGTCTGCTTGCCGGCGATCTTGCGGATATGGAGATCCTTCTCCTTCTCCTTGCGACCCTTGCTCGGCATCGACGCGAGATACGTCTCCACCAACGGCCGCAGCTTCACGAGATCGACTTCACCGACGATCACGAAATTGAAGTCCGCGACGTCGCCGAACCGATCCTTGTAGAACGCGAGCGCCTTGTCTTGATCGACTTTCCCGAAGTCTTCCGGTGCCGGGAACACGCGCCGCGGATTGCTCTTGTACAAGAAATCCGTCGACTGCTTGACGTACTGATATTCCGGCGAGCGCGCCTGGTTCGCCACCTGCTCCGAGGTGTTCGCCTGCCACAGCTTGAACTGGTCGACGTCCTTCCGCGGCGCCGTTACCCGCAGATACGCGAGCTGGAACATCGTCTCGAGATCCTTCGGCGATGCCGACCCCGAGAGCCCTTCGCTGACTTCACCGATCGACGCGCCGACCGACGCACGCTTGCCCGTGAGGATCTTGTCGAGCGTGTCGGAATCGTAATCGCCGACGCCACCGAGCGCCGCGACCGCCGAAGCGAACCGCGCGTTCAGGAAGTCCGCATCCTTCGCCTGCGCCGTGCCGCCGGGAGAATCCGCGCTGAACACGACCGTGTCCTTCTCGAAGTCCGTCGGCTTCACGATCACCGTGGCGCCGTTCGACAGCGTCCACACGGTCACGCCGATCTTGTCGAACGTCTTCTCTTTGGTGATCTTGCCCGGCTTCGGCGGCGTGGTCATCAGCGCCGTCGGAATCGCCTCTTCTTTCCACTCGCCGATATCGGCGTGCTCGACGTCCGCGATGATCTGCTTGACCTTCGCCTCTGTTGGCTTGTCCTGACCTTCCGGGATCGAGATCTCGATCGCGCGATTGTCCGCACCACCGAAGCTGCGCACGTCCGCGTTGACATCGTTGACCGTCACGCCGGCGAGCAGCTTCTTCTGCAAGTCGCGCTCTTCTTCCGGCATCAGCACCGATTCACCGGTGAGGAAGTGCCGCACGAGCTCGGCCACGATCTGCCGGCTGTCGACGGTCGCGTGGCGATCGAACGTGGCGTCGTAGCCGCGCGACAGATCCGCCTTCGCCCGATCGAGCTCCGGTTGCGTGATGCCGTGGCGATCGATTCGCGCCGACTCCGTCATCAACATCCGCATCGCGTCGTCGAGCTTGCCGTTCTTCGCGACGACAAACCGATTGAAGTCATCGGTCTCGCGATTCGCTTTGCCCATGCTCGAGCCCGCGAACTGGAACGGTGCATCCGACCGCCGGCGCAGTACCGCGAACCGCTCGTTGATCACGTGCGCGTAGACCGATTCGATCACGTCGCGCTGGTAGTCGTGCAACGTGGAGCTGCCGCGAGACGGGACGAAGTTGTGGATCGAGATCGTCGCGTTCGGGAGCTCCTTGTCGCTCTCGATCGAGATTCGCGTGCCTTCCGCTTTCGGCACGCCCGCCTTGGTCTTCGGGCGTTCGTTCGCCGGATTCTTGAGGTCGCCGAACCGCTCCTTGATCATCTCTTCGATCTGCGACGGCTCGAAGTCACCGACGGCGATCACCGCCATGTTGTCGGGGCGATACCAGTCCTTGTAGAACCGATACAGCGCCGCGCGATCCGCCTTGCGCAGGATGTCCGGGTTACCGATCACGTTGCGCGTGGCGTAACGCGTGCCCTTGAACAGCACCTTCGCGTGCTTGTCGTAGAGCCGCGCCTGCGCGCCGCGACCGAGGCGCCACTCTTCGAGGACGACGCCGCTCTCCGATTTCACTTCTTTGTCGTCGTACGTAGCATCGCCCGCCCAGTCGCGCAGGATGTCGAAGCCCTTGCCGAGGTAGTCCGCGTTGTCCGTCGGAACCTCGAGCTGATACACGGTCTCGTCTTGGTTCGTGTACGCGTTCAAGTCCGCGCCGAACCGCATGCCGATCGATTGCAGGTAGTTGACGATGTCCTGCTTCGGAAACCGCTTCGTCCCGTTGAACGACATGTGCTCGTCGAAGTGCGCGAGCCCGTCCTGATCGTCATCCTCGAGCGTGCCGCCCGCGTTCACCGCGAGCCACAACCGCGCGCGCTTCTCGGGCTTGCCGTGCTTGCGAATGATGTACGTGAGCCCGTTCGCGAGCTTGCCTTCTTTGACATCGGCGGCGAGCGGCAGCTTCGCCATCGACGGATCCGCCGGCGCGGGTGGCGGTGCCGGTTGCGCCGTCTCGGCGGGCGGCGGTGGCGGCGGCATCGGCGTGGGTCCCTGCGAACCACCGCACGCGACGAGTAAGGCCAGAAGGATGCGTTTCATGGCCTCGGACGATACACGTGATTACAAGTTCGCGACTCCCTGTTCACCACTCACTATTTCGGGGACCACGAACCGTGCGAAGGGAGCTCGTGAGGATCGCAACCAGCTCGTTCGCTTCCGAGGCTAGTGGTCTGATCGAGTCACTTGGCGCCAGATTCGCTTCGTCGAGCAACTGTAACCAGTAGAGCGATTCGCGCATTTCCTTGTTCGCGATCGCTACCTTGTGCGCGAAGTCAGCGCGACTTTCAGCTCCTCGCGCTTCTTCGTAGTTTGCTCCGCCACCGGTTGCTGCCCGCACGAGTTGCCGGGAGATGTGTGTCGCGGTCGTCTCGTCCGGCAGTCCCCGACAAAGCGTGATCACACGTGCAGCGAACCGGCGGAGTCGGATCGCAATGTTTTCGCCTTTCATGATCCCAGCGCTACACCGCAGGTCTGATCCCCGAAATCGTGGATTGCGAACAGGGAGCAGTGAGCCGGGATTTTTACGGCGCGGGATCGTCCTCGGGCTGCGGTTCCGGGTCGAACAGCTTGGCCAGCTCTTCGGCTTTCTTCGCCGCATCCGCGCGGCCGAGCTCGATCAGCTGCTGACAGTACTCGCCGTCGAATAACAGATACGAGAGCAGGTCGTTCTCGCTGCCCGCTTCGCCACCCGACAACCTCGAGATCAACTGCCGTGCGACGAGTCCGTCGAGGCGCAGCCGTCCCGACTTCACGAATTGCGACGCGATCTTGCCGATGTCCTCCGACGGCCGGATATGCGTGGCGTGAATCCGGCGCAGCGGTGCACCACGCAGGCGGACCAGCTCGTGATTCATCATCGTCTCGAACTTGTCGCCGAACGACGCCATCCCGGCTTCGAGGATCAAGTTGATCCGCTCCATCCGCATGAGGTCGTACTCGGTGTGATCGAGGAGCAGTGCGTTGAGCGCCTTGCCGGCGAGGAACAGCGGCTTGGGATACGCCTCTTCGCGCTCGTGCTGGATCGCTTTGGGCTCGCGCGAGATGTGCTTCAACGACACGAGCAACAAGTGATCGGCGCCCAACCGGATCGCCGGCGACATCGGCGTGTTCTGCCGCAGCCCACCATCCGTGTAGAACGAATCGCCGACCTTCACGGCCGGAAACAACATCGGAATCGCCGCCGACGCGAGCACGTGACGCGGACCGATGCGCGCCGCGAGATGGCGGACGAACGGATCGCGCGACCACTCGCGCGGAACCGGCTCCGCGCTCGACAGGAACACGACGGTGTGGCCCGTGCCGACGTGGGTCGCCGACACCGAGAGCGCGTGCAGATGGCCACCGCGCAACGAGCGCTCGATGCCGCGCCACGGAATCGTCCGGATCACGAACCGCTCGAGGCCACTCGTATCGAGCAAGCCGCCGTAGCGAAAGCTGCCGGGCGGTGGCGGTGGCGGATCGCCGCCGAGCAGGATCTTTGCCCCACGCCACAAATCGCCGGCGTTCAGGCCGATCAGCTCTTCGATCCGTAACGAGCGCCACGCCGACACGATCTGCTCGGCCTGGCTGACCGGGTCCGACATCGTTGCCGCGAGGAACGAGGCGTTGATCGCACCGACGGACGTACCGGTGACGATGTCGATCCGCGGCTGCCGGCCCATCTGCTTGGCCAGATCGGTCCGGATGTAGTGAATGATCCCGGCTTCATACGCACCACGCGACCCGCCGCCCGAGAGGACGAAGCCGACTTTCGGTCGCTGCTTGGCCGCCAAGGCTTCTATTGTCGCCGTCGTGGCTAGGTGCGCGCAACCATTCGGTCGAGATGTTGTCCTATCGACGATGCGCTGGATCCTGCTCGCACTTTTGGTGCGTACGGCGGCCGCCGATTCGTTGCTCTCCGAGTTCGACGCGCAGACGCCGATTCGCGAGGCGCGCGACCTGACGCTCGGGCCCTGCCAGGCCACGGTCACGTTGAAGGGCGCGATCGCCGACATCACGTTGCGGCAGGTGATTCGCAATCCCGCGGATCATCCACACAGCGCGGTGTTCGACCTCCACCTCGCGAAGGACGCGACCGTGATCGGCGCGATGCTCGACGAACAGCCGAGCACGTTCGTGCCCACGAAGTCCGCGACGCAGAAGTTCGATACGTCGGATCCGCTGCTCGTCACGATGGGCGACGATCTCGCCGACGGCACGCAGGTCGTGCACGCCGTGACCGAGCCGATCAAGGCGCAACGCGAGCTCGATCTCGCCGTGCGGTGGACGCAGGTGGCGGAGATTACGGATAGCTCGCTCCGCGTGCGGTTTCCGGCGCGCGTCGACGGCTCGACGTGCATGATCGACGTCAAGGCGCAGCCGGGGCCGGGCGTGCACGTGACCGTGTCGCAACCGCGCGTCACGTGGACCGGCGAAGCGGCGGCGGAAGCGCAGCTCTCGTTCGGCGCGCAGCCGATCGCGTGGGATCAATCCGAACCGCTCGGCGATGGGTGGATCGCGCACGCGCTGACCGTGATCGCGCCGGCGGTGCGCAGTGATGCCGGACCACGCCGCGTGGTGCTCGTGATCGATGCGTCGAAGTCGATGGAGCTCGTCGGCCGCGGCAACGTGCGGCGGCTCGTGACGGCGGTCGTGAACGCGTTGCCGACGGGAAGTGACGTCGAGGCGGTGCTGTTCGATCGCGCGGCGACGCGCGCGTGGGAAAAGTGGCAGCCGATCGCGAAGCTAGGCGAGCTCGATACCGTGCTCGCGAAGCACGCCGCGGACAACGGCAGCGATATCGCGGCGGCGTTCGCGCTGACGAAGAAGCTGCTCGCGGAACCGAGCACGATCCGCGGGCAGGCGATGGTGATCGTGGTGAGCGATGGCGTGTTCGGTGGCACGCCGTGGACGGAGATGCGGGACGCGCTCGGCGGCACGAAGGACACGCTCGACCTGCACTCGCTCGTCGTCACGCCGCACGGGATGAGCGCGCCGGATGGCGATGCGTTGCAGCACCTCGCCGTCGAGTACGGTGGCTCGTATAGCGAGACCGCCGTCGAGGATCTCGATCGCGCGATGACCAGCATCGCGAGTTGGTTGCGACCGGCGTGGCAGGACATCGACGTGCCCGGCATCACGAAGATTCCGGAATTGCGGGCGGGCACCGGCCAGACCGCGCTGTGGATCGGTCACGACCCACGCCTGTCGTTCACGGCGAAGGGCGAGCATCCGGTCAAAGGCACGGTCGGTCGGATCGCGGGCCCGATCGGCGCGCTCACGCTCGCGCGCGGCAAGCCGCCGTGGGTGTTCGTCGCGGAGAACTTCTCCGACGGCGAAGGCCAAGAGGTCATGGACAAGCTCGCGGTGAAGCATCCGTGGGCGAACGATGCGCGTGACCTCGCGGTGTTGCCGGCGAAGGGCACGGTCGCGTTGCATCGCAAGCAGATGATCGCGGCCGGTGGCCCGTATACGCGGCTCGTCGCGTACGACGATCCGGATCTCACGAAGGCGCCCGCGAAGGTCGCGTCGGCAACCACGAGTGGTGGCAGTGCGCTCGACAAGACGATCATCAAGCGCCTGTTGAACGATCAGCTCGAGCCGAAATCGTATGCGTGTTACGCGCGCGAGCTCGGGCGGTTGAATTCGCTCGCGGGGACGGCGGAGTTTCGGTTGGAGATCGGGCGCGGCGAGATCATTCGCGCGTCCGTGAAGGGCTTCGACGAGCAACCGGACTTTCGCGCGTGCTTGATCGAAGCGGCGTATGGACTCGGGCCGCCGGCACCGACGCCCGGTTACAACGTCGACGATCGCAGCGTGGTCACGTATCCGCTGACGTTCAAGCTGCACGATGGCAAGCCGGAGGTCGCCGGTGGTGCGGATACGCAGACGCCGCGCGAGCCGTCGGTCGAAACACCGAAGCACCTCGATCGCGGCGACACGTCGACACCGCTCGGCGGCCTGAAGCCTTAGAACGGTAACGGACCGTTGCCGTGTGGCTCGGCGGCGGCCGGCGCGGCATCGGGAACGAGCATCGGTGCGGCATCCTGCGTGATCGCGGGAATCCCCGGCGGAATCGGATCCGTCTGCACGGTCGGCGCGGGCCCGGGTGCGAGCGGCGACGGCGCGACACCCGCATCCGGCTGCTCGTCACTGATCGGCTCGAGCCGCGCGTGGACCACGCCGCTCGTGATCGGGACAAACCGATAGCGCGCGGCCGCGTGACCGGGCAGCACGAACGTGAACTCGTGCTCGCGTCCATCGGCCATCCCGTTCCAATACGTGGGCGTGGTGCCGAGCGGCACGCCATCCACGGCAGCGTTCGCAGCCTGCGGTGTCGACCGCAAGATGATGTCGATCGGGTGGCCCTGCGTACGGCCGGTCGGCGGGCGATGCGAGTCCGGATCGGCGACGCGCACCGGCTGCGGCTCCGGCGGGATATGCGCGGCGGGCGCATCCTGCGGGACCACCGGCTTGGGCTGGCCGTGATCGCTACCACCGCCACACGCGGCGAGCAGGACCAACAACCTACGCATGCCGGGCTTGTAGCACGTCAGTCTTCCTCGCGCTTGGTCAGAGCCTTCGTCTTCGCGGACAGCTTGTCCTCGCCCACGTACCACGCCGCGATCTTCAGCGCAGATACACGCCGGTCGTCCTTCTTCACTTTGCGCGCCGTGAGTGCCGCATGGAGCTTCGGCTCGATGTCCGGCCACTGGAGCAGGCTCGCCTTGTGCCAGGCCGATAGCTCGGTCCCGCCGGCTTCACCATCTTCGCCGCGCACGACGAGCAGGATCGGGTGCACCGCGTTTAGCTTCACGAGCCACGCATCGATCTCCTGATTGAACTTCTGCTCTTCGCCACCCACCGCGGTGATCTCGTCGGTGTCGCCATCCCAGTGGCTCATCTCTTCGTCTTCGGCGAGCTTCTTCTGGAAGTCGGCCATCTTCTTCTTCGCCTTCGCGGTGCCGTATTGATCGACCAAGTGCTGTTGGATCCACTGATCGCCCGTCGACGCCCACAGCAGCTCGTCGGACGGCCACTGCGCGTCGAGCTGGCACAGCTTCGGCGCCATCTTCACGATCGCCGCGCGCTTCGACTTCGGGATCGGTTCGGCGAACCACACGAACATCTCGAACCACTCGAAGTAGTGAGCGTCACCCGCTCCGAAAAACGGAAACGCCGGGACTTTCGCCGCCGGCGCCTTCTTCTTAGCTTTCGCTTTCGCCACGAAGGCGAATCTTACTTGTGGTGCGACTTCGCCGCAGCGTCTTCGACCTTTTTACGCTGCGCATCGTCGAGCACGCGCCGCGCGTTGTGCCAGGCGAGGATGCGCGCCTTGCGAATCGCGCCTTCCTGTTGCGTCACCACGTCGATCGCCCGCGAAATATCTGCGTCGCTCGAGCGCGCGTTATCGAGCGTCTTCTTCAGTGTGTCGCTCGCCTGATCGAGCGCCTTGCGCGCGACCGCGACCTGGCGATCGCTCTCCGCACGCAGCCGTTGGATCTCGGCGCGCTGCGGTCCCTTCAGCGATAGGTCGCCGAGGCTGCGCACGGCATCTTCCATGTCGTCATCGTCGTCGACATCGACGCGGTCCGGGACGTCCGAATCGTTGTCGTCATTATCGTTGTCATTGTCATTGTCGATATCGACGTGAACGTTCGGCCCCTTCCAGTGCTTGCCGAAGTTCTTGCCCCAGTCCTTGCCCCACTTCTGGCCGAACTTGTCCATCTCCTTGCCGAAGTCGTCCATCTCGTGGCCGATGTCGTCGCCCATCTTGTTGAGCTCCTCGCCCAACTGATCCATGTCCTTCACATCGATGTGAGCGATCCGCGCCTTCACCTTGTCGCGCACCTTGTCGAGCCGCTTCAGGAGCTTCTCGCGAACTTCATCGGGCAGGCCCGACGTCCGGATCGCATCTTCGGCCTCGCGCACGGCGTTGTCGACGAGCCCGTCGACGCCATCGATCGTGATCTGACCGTCGTGCATCGAGAACGAGAAGCCCTTGTGCTTCATCGGCGCCACCGGTGCCACCGGTGCCACAGGCGCGACGGGTGCGGGCGGGACTGGCGGATTCGGGCGCGGATTCGGACGTGGGTTCGGTTGGGGATCGACCTGCGCCACGATCGTCGCGTCGCCGGACGACAGGCCATGGCGCCCCGAGTCCGCCGCGCTAAACGCGCTGCCGAAGATCACGCCGCCGACCAACATCGACGGCAAAATGGTGGTGAAGAACTTCATGGCTCGAGGCTTCCTTTGAGCACTGCCTTGTACGGGCGAAGCGATTTTTCGATCCGACCCCAGTGTGCGGAGACGTGCCGCGAGTGGTCGGTATTCGCGAGATGCACGAGTGCGCGGACGTCGTCGTCGACCTCGCTCGGGTCGTGAAGCTTCCACGGGTCGTGCTCGGAGACTTTGTTCTGGTTCGGATCCGTTGCGGGGAGCTTCGGCATGTACTCGTCGGGCAAGAACGCGACCGAGTCTGGCTCGCGATTCTGATGAACGAAGAACACGGTCACCATCGCCGCTGCCGCCAGCATCGACGCCGCACCTGCCGCGTACCGTTGCCGGCGCCGGACCACGACTCGATGTTGCGCACCGGCATGAACACGCGACGCGAAGCCCATGCCTGGATCCGCCGCATGACCTGTGGCGCTGAGCTTTGCTGGGAGTGCCAGCGTGAGCTTGCAGCGCTCGCAGGTCTTCGTGTGATCGGTCAGGTCGTCGAGTGGCTCACCGAGCGCGACGCGTTCGGCGACCAAGTTGCACTTCGGGTTCATCGGTGCTCCTCCATCAGATCTCGCAGCCGTGCGAGGCCGCGTACGAGATGCGTCTTTGCAGTCGCCGGCTCGACTCCGAGCATGGTCGCGATGTCGCCCACAGCGAGATCATGACCGTACCGGAGCACGAGTGCCGTGCGTTGTTGTGCGCTCAGCTCGTCGAGCCGGGAAAACAGCGCCCCGAGCTCCTCGCTCTGCGCGAGCTGCTCGACCGCCGCCGTGCCGGCAAGCCCGTGCATGCGTTCGGCAATGTCCTCGCGCGTGGCCGCTTCGATCGGCGCCGCGGTTGGCTCGGGTTCGCCTTTTTTCGGCAACCAACCGAGCAACGTGCGGCGCAGCTTGCGACGGCGCAACGTGCGAAGACACATCGTGGTGACGATGCGGAGAAACCACGCGGGTGCCGCGTCCGGATCGCGAAGGTCCGCGATCGATTCGCACGCACGCGCGAGTGCTTCCTGCACCGCTTCTTCTGCTTCGGCGCGATTGCCGAGCAAGTCATACGCGACTGCATAGCCCTTGCGTGCAGGACCGGTCGCAAGTTCGGAGAGCAGGCGCGCCCTCGCATCTGCTCGAGAGCTCACATGAAGTCCGCCTGTGAGGGACATGTTTCGCACGCTGCAGATAAGGAGCCGCGAGGGTGCCGCACGGTGGACACCTGATCTGCGCTGATTACAGGTGCGATGTCGAGTATTTACGCTACTCGGCTGACCGTAAAGCCGATTCGGGCCCCGCCGCCGGGGCGATCGTTGATCCAGGCGCCGCCGCCGTGGGCCACCGCGATTCTCGAAACGAGGGCGAGACCGAGGCCAAGGCCGCCGCCGGTCGACGGGGAAAATGCGCGGAACGCCTCTTCGCGTTTGTCGGGTGGCACGCCCGGGCCGTGGTCTTCGACCTCGATCGCGATCTGGCCGCCGCGCTGATCGATCTTGATGCCCGTGACGCCGCCGCCGTGCACGCGCGCGTTCTCGACCAAGTTGGCGACCGCGCGGCGAACGAGCGTGGGATCGACCGACGCTTTGACATCGCCTTCAGCAGAGATCGCATCGGCGTTGACGCCGGCGGCCGACGCGACATCCGCGGTGAGCTCGCCCAGATCGACATCGCGGCGATCGAGTTGACCGAACTCGAGTCTGCTGCTCGCGAGGAGACGACCCACTAGATCATCGAGGACGAGGACTTCGCGTTCGAGCTCGTCGAGCGAGCGCTTGTCGCCGGTATCGCGCGCGGTCTCGACGAGCACGCGCATGTGCCCCAGCGGCGTGCGCAGCTCGTGACTGACCGCCGCGAGGAGCTGGCGCTGATCGGAGAGCTGGACCTGGATCTTCGTCGCCATGTCGTTCAGCGCTTGCGCGAGGAGGCGCATCTCGCCGTTGTGATCGTACGGATTCAGCCGCGTCTCGAGCTTGCCGTCGCCGATATCGGTCGCCGCCTTGATCACGAACGTCAGCGGGCGCGTCAGCCGAAACGCGACGGCGCCCGAAACGGAGCTGATGAGGAACGCGGTGATCGGGAAGTACCACCAGTGCTTGAACGGCCACATGTAGTAACCGGTCGATACGCCGCCGACGAACATCACGGCGAACCACGTGAACATCCGGCGGCGCATCCGCGATGCGAGCCACCACGGCGTCCACCGGCCGCGATCCGTGGTGCGCGCCCACATCTCGCGCTCGGCACGCATCTGTTCGAAGTGCCGGCGACGATGTTCGTGATGCGCGCGATGGCGGCGGCGATGCTCCTCGCGCCGGCGCACGTGCAGATCGGTTTCGGTCTCGCCGGGTGAGAGCGTCCACACCTCACAGTTGCCCGCCTTCACGCGTCCGACGACGACGAGCCGCGGCTTGTTCGGATCGATCGGCTGCGTGTCCGAGCCACGGTGATGCATCACGTTGCCCATGATGCTCGTGACCTTCAGCTCGACGGCCATGCCCGGCGGCACCATCAGCTCGATGTTGCCGAACCGGATCTCGCAATGGATCGTGGTGGTGCCGGGCGCCATCACCGCATCGCGAAAATCGAGCTCGCAGTTGCCGAGCTTGACCTCGACATCGAGCTCTTGCGGGCACGTCCACACGCCGCGTCGCTCGACGTTGCCGAGCTTCACGTGAATGCGTTCGTGCTCGAGGAATCCGTGGTCGTCGCGGTATGGGGTCATAGAGGTGGTTCGTCCGCGGAACGGGCGAGCGTGTAGCCGATGCCGCGCACCGTGCGAATGCGTTGGGCGGCGTCGTCGCCGAGTTTTTTGCGTAGTCGAGAGATGTGAACGTCGACGGCGCGCTCGTTGACCGCGACATCGCCGCGGCCCGCGAGATCCATCAGCGCGCTGCGCGGCACGACGCGTCCTGCGCGGCGCAGGAGTGCGAGCAGGAGATCGATCTCCAACCCCGTGAGCTCGACGGGCTTGCCATCGACCCAGGCCTCTCGCGCAGCCGAGTCGACGGTGATGCCCGATGCGGTCAGTTTTTCCGCAACCGCCGCCGGATCCGCGCGGCGGACCACCGCACGAATCCGAGCGAGCAGCTCGCGTGGCGAGAACGGCTTCGCGACGTAATCATCCGCGCCGAGCTCGAGGCCGACCACGCGATCGGCTTCGTCACCGCGCGCCGTCAACATGATCACCGGCGTGCGATGGCCGGCATCGCGCAGCTTGCGCAACACGGCGAGGCCATCCATGCCCGGCATCATCACGTCCAACAGCACGACGTCGTAGCCGCCGGCGGTCATCTGATGGAGACCGTTCGCGCCGTTGTTCGCGTGCACGAGTGCAACCTCCTGCGGTTCGAAATAACCGGTGAGGAGCTCCGCGAGGCGGGCGTCGTCGTCGATGAGGAGCACGCGCACGGCCTTACCTTACATCCGATACGGGTGGCCGCCGCGTTTCCAGAAGCCGCTGTCGAGGATCTCGGCCAGCTCGGCGCGCTGTTTGTCGTCGAGCACGGCGTGGATGTTGCGCAGGGCCTGGATCACGGCCTCGCGAGCCGCGCCGGTCGCCGTATCGACCCGGCCGAGCACGGCGCCGAGCGCCGCGTCATCCAACGTCGTACCGCGCACCGCGGCCGCGAGATCGCCGCGGGCATCGCGCAGGTTCCAGCGCGTATCGCGGAGCTTGTTCTTCAGCCCCTCGATCTCGCTGATGATCGTGCGCTCCTGGGCGGGCGAGCAATCCAGCCGATCGAACATCCAGAACAGGCCGGCATGGCGGCGGTGATGGCTCCAGTGGGCCCACGGTGGGCCGAAACCGCCGCGGTGTCCGTGACCGCCGTGGCAGTGGTGGTGATAGCAACGCGCGCGGCGCACCGCGACGAATCCGAGAATGCCTAATCCGAGTGCGAGGCAAATCATGTCGATGTCCTTTCGCTTACCCAGAATGGCGACCGCACGTTTCCGATTCGTGCGCGCTGTCGTGAAGAAACCTTGCACGACCGATCTCCCAG
Organism: Kofleriaceae bacterium; assembly: GCA_047600425.1. Taxonomy (GTDB): domain Bacteria; phylum Myxococcota_A; class Polyangia; order Haliangiales; family Haliangiaceae; genus JABFXX01. Next base: position 3,556,411 of record JASGLC010000001.1, read on the forward strand.
TGGCTGCGCGAGGTTGTGTCCGACGGATCTCGGACAAACCCGTCCGAAGCTCGGACGTTTCGGACACGCGCCTACCTGGTTTCGCGTAGTTGGCTTGGCGCGATTCGTGGTGTGCGGCCACGTGTGTCCGCATTGATCAAGTCCTGCACGTTGATCGGCATCGATGCCACGCCGGTCGATGTCGAGTGTTCGGTGTCGCCGGGGCAACTGCCCTCCTACAACGTCGTCGGCTTACCGGCGCCGGCGGTGAAGGAGAGTGGTGTGCGAATTCGCAGCGCGTTGCGCGCGGTGAAGCAAGAGGTGCCGAACAAGCGCGTGATCGTGAATCTCGCGCCGGCGGATATGCGGAAGAACACGGCGGCGTTGGATCTGCCGATCGCGTTGGCGATCTTGCTCGCCGACGAGGCGTTCGAATCGAAGTTGCTCGACGGGATGTTGATCCTGGGCGAGCTCGGGCTCGATGGTCAGCTCCGTCGCGTGAGCGGTGTGCTCGCGGCGGCGATGCTCGCCAAGAAGCGGCGCATGCGCGGCGTGATCGTCCCGGATCAAGTCGCGAACGAAGCGCGCGTGGTCGAAGGGATCGAGGTCTACGGCGTCGCGCACTTGCGGCAGTTGATCGAAGCGCTCGCGGGAACGCTACCGCTTCCCAAGCCATCACCGGTGGTGGACACCGCGACCACGGTCGAGCCGTTCGACGTCGTCGACATGGCAGACGTGCGCGGCCAAGAGAACGCGCGTGTCGCGATCGAGATCGCGGTGGCGGGTGGTCACAATCTGTTGTTGTCGGGTCCGCCCGGCACGGGGAAGTCGATGCTCGCGCGGCGCATTCCCACCGTCCTTCCGGAAATGACCAAGTCCGAGGCCGTCGAAACCACGAAGGTGTACTCGGCACTCGGCCTGCTGGAGGGTGGTGGGCTGATGCAGCGCCGGCCGTTTCGCGCGCCCCATCACACGATCTCGAGTGCCGCGTTGCTCGGAGGTGGTTCGCCACCACGTGCCGGCGAGATCTCGCTCGCGCACAACGGTGTGTTGTTTCTCGACGAGCTTCCGGAATTCCAGCGCGCCGCGATCGAAGGGTTGCGCGAGCCGCTCGAGGAACGAGCCGTCTCCGTGATCCGCATCGGTGGCAATCTGCGGTTACCCGCATCGTTCTTGATGGTGGCGGCGGCGAACCCGTGTCCGTGTGGTTGGCTCGGCTCGGGTGTTCGTGAATGCACGTGCACGCGCGGCGCGACCGAGCGCTATCGAGCGCGCTTGTCGGGACCGTTGCTCGATCGGATCGATCTTCAAGTCCACGTCGAGCCCGTCGAGCTGAAGAAGCTCCGATCGCCGATCGCGGGCGAATCGTCCAGCGACATTCGCGAGCGTGTCGTCGAAGCGCGGCAGCGCCAGCGCGCGCGGCTCAAGAAGTATCGACTGCACTGCAACGCCGAAATGAATTCTCGAGTTCTGCGACTGACCTGTCCGCTGGATTCGGCCGGCGAAGCAAAGCTCGCGCAGATCGTCGCCGAAAAGCAGACCCTAACGGCTCGCTCGATCGACCGCATGATCAAGGTCGCACGCACGCTTGCCGATCTGGATGGCGACGAGTCGATCCATCCGCGGCATCTCGACGAGGCGGCGAAGTACCGGACCTCGGATCCGTTTGTCGATCCGAAGCTCGAAGTTAAAGAGAAGACTCAGCCGGTCGCCGAGCCGCGTCGTCGCAAGACCAAATCTCCGAAGTCCGCGAATGGCCCGGCGCCGTCGCCAACACCCGAGCCTCTCGAAATCGAATCCACGCCGGAAACGCCACCGGCCTCACTTCCCGAGGTCGTCGCCAGCCAACTCGAAGCCGTGCTGCGCGAGTCGCTCGCCGGCACGTTGCAACCACCCGTCTAACGTCGCGCTCGTCGCGCGACTGAAAGGTCCGTCATGTCTCCACTAGCCCAGAAGATCTATCGTCAACTCCGTAAACAACTGTCCCGCAAGGATCCGTCGATCACGTACGGCGAGCTCGCCGACGCGATCGAGTCGCATCCGCGTTCGCGGGCGATGCACTCTGCACTCACCGAGGTCACGCAAGCGTGCCGTCACTCGAAGTTGCCGGCGCTGCCCGCGATCGTGTGGAAGTCCGGCGCCACCCACCCGAGCACGGGCTACTACGCCGCGGCGCACCCGCGCGCGCAAACCGATGAAGCGAAGCAAACGGCGTGGGAACGCGAGCTCCAGTCAGTGATCGACCAACGCGACGATTTCCCGGTCACGTTGGGGGAATAGCTACCGCCTCGTCGTTCGAGCGTGCGCAGTGGAGAACGCGAGCGCTCGGACACGTTGTGGCGCCGCCTCAGACGAAGGTAGCCACGAAGTCTCGAAGCTCGTCGAAGAATTTTCTTTTGGAAACATCATGACAAGAAAGCACGACCAGCCACTCACGATCGGAAATCTCACCACACAGCTTCGAGAGTCCATGGGATTACCGTCACAGCACGACTCGATTCGGCATGTGGTTCACCGAGTCGACCAAGACGACAAGCCTGAAGCGTTGGCGTCCGACGAGACGATTGTCCACCGCGAGCTGTCGTACGCGATCGTTGGAGCTGCCATCGCCGTTCATCGCGAACAAGGACCAGGACAGCTCGAGTCCCTCTATCAAGGTGCGATGGTCGAAGAGCTCAAGTGGCGCGGCTTTTCATTTCGTACGCAGGTGAGGTGTCCCGCATTTCATCGTGGTGTCCGAATCGGGGAGTACTGCGCCGATATTGTCGTCGAGGACAAGATCGTCCTCGAGCTCAAGTCCGTACAACGCTTGCTGCCGGTTCACTACAACCAGCTAGCGACGTACCTCCGCCAGACAGGTCTACACCTCGGTTTACTGATCAACTTCGATTGCGACTTGCTTGCACGAGGAATCAAACGAGTGCTGGTCGAATGATTCCTTCGCCAAGCTTCGAAGCTTCGTGGCTACCTTCGTCTGCGGAAGCTACTGCTTGCACGAGTGATCGCGTTCTCATCGCACGCCGGTAATTCGGCTGCGTTGAAAATCTGCGAAACTCGTGGCATGGCTATCTCTCGCAGTGGCCAACTCTTGTAGGGTCACGACGTGGGTGTCTACGCGACCGTGCATATCTGCATCGAGCGAGAAGTCCCGCTCGGACCAGACTTGCGCGCGGCCGTCGCCGAGCTCGCGATCGAGAACAAGCTCATCACGAAGAAGTGCAGCGTTTCGGTGCCCACGCCGGCACCGATTCGTGGCTTGTGGGACGCGCTTCGTGCGGTCGTCGGACAACGACGGACGTACTTCGAGCCCGTTCAGGAAGGCGAACCTGGATCGTGGGTCGCGGATCGGGTGATGGCGATCGCCGGAGAGCTTCGCGTGTCGAGCCCGTTCCCGACCTGGAAAGACGAGGAGCTCACCGGGCCGTTCATCTACGCGGGCTACACGAGACCGCGGACGGTCAAGATGTTCAACGCGTATCGCGAGCCCGGCGAACGCAACCGATTCGAGCCACCGGACGGTGTGATCGGGCGGTTCTTCGACGTGATCGAGATCGAAGCAAAGCGCGACTACGACGGTCGAACGGCGGCGAGCTCGAAATTCGTCAAGGATCTGAAGAAGGAGCTCGGCGCGAAGATCATTTGCCGGACAAGCTGGGCGTGATTACTTCGCGCGACCGAGCGCGTACGCCATTCCGGTGTACTGCTTGTTCTGGATGTGCAGCACGAGCCCACCGCGCACGGCCTCGTAGTACGCGTCCCACGCCGACGTGCCCTTCTCGTTCTTCATCGTGATCTCCCAGGTCGAGACCGACCAGGTTCCCTTGTGCTTCTCGACGCCGATGTTGTTCCCGGCACCGATCCCCGACGAGCCGACGTTCTTGCTCGTGTAGCTACCGGACTTGTCGAACACGTACTCGGTCGAGTTGACCGCAGTCTGCGTACCCGCGAAGTTGCCCGTGCCCGTGTAGTACATGTTGACCGAGCCCGACGCGAAGCTCGTCCACGTGCCCGCGATGTCGGCGCCGACCGCGAATCGATTCGCACCTTGGATCGCCGCGAGCTTGTCCTGATCCGGGAACGCGCGCTCGAACTCGGTACGCGATGGCGCGAACACTTCGATCGGCCATGCCGTGCCATTCGCGATCACGATCCGCAACGCGACGTAGCCGTTCGGCACATCGGCCGTGCCGAAGTAGTACGGAAAGTTGATCGCCGAGTAGCTCGCGATCTTCACGTTCGTCGGCCGATAGCCCGCGATGTGCTTCTTCCAGAAGAAGCCAACCGTGTCGCCACGCGACTGATCGTCGAGTGCGACCGGATAGTGGAGCCGCACGCGCATGCCGCCCTTCGTCACCTCGACGAACTCGGCATCGATCCGCGCCGTCCACCCATCGCCGAACGTCGTCGACCGACCACCCGTCGAAGCCGAAGGTGCAGGTGCCGATGGCGCGTCCTGCTTCGCTAGATCGATCGTGTCGAGGAACGCCATCACCGGCGCCATGTCCGCGAGCGTCGACACCACGAGGATGCCGATCGTCCGCCCGTTCGCCGTCGATTGAACGAGGATGACCTGCGCCGACGCGTTGTTGAACGTCCCGGTCGCGAGCCCGGCCATCGAATCCCAACCGTGCGCGTTCTGGGTCGTGACCTTCGGCGCGGCCTTGATCGCGAAGCCCGGCGCGAGCGCATCCCACGTCTTCTTGAAGTCACGCTCGAGCGAGCCATCACTGGCGTGACTCGGCATGAGCGTGACCGCACCGAACGTCTGACCGACTTGGGTCGCGAGCACTTGGCTACCATTGCTCTTCTGCGCGGCCCACCCCGCCGGCAGCTTGTAGGTGACGATGTCGAACGAGTCTGCGCTCGCGACCAGCGGCGCCAACCACACGAATAACAACAGGAACAGCCGGGGCATATTGCCATTGAGCCCGATCGCGCGAGTCGTCGCATCGAAATCCGAACGAATTCGTAGGCGCGCGAATTCAGCGCATTTTGAGGTGCTTCAGCGCATACGTCCGGCCCTCGGTCTTCGCGAGCGTTTCGATTTTCGCGATCGCTTGCTTCGTCTGCGTCGCGGTCAGGCTGTGCGCCCACACGAACCAGCCGAGCACGGTCTCGCGCAGCGCCGCATCCTCGCTATCCAGGAGCTTCAGCGCCTTCGCGACGTCCTTCGCGTGGAACTGCTTCAAGAACGGATATTTCTTCTCGTACCGCTTTTGCGACAACGCATCGGCGAGCTCTTGTCCGGTTTCTTTCGCGTCCGGATCGGGCATGCCGAGCAACTGATCCGCGATCGGCTCGGCCGCGGCATCGAGCAGATGAGTACCGGCCGCCCGCGCGAGCTCGATGCACAACGCGCGGATCTTCGGATCGGCGTGCCGAAGCCCATCGAGCAGGCGCTCGAATTCCGGCGTGTGCGTGACCTCGAGCATCACCGACCACTCGTGACTGCGCATCGCATAGCGCCACTGCGCGACCGTGCGACCGTCGAACGTCCACTCGCCCGCCACCTCGTCGGGAGCGTTTTCGGGATCGAGCTTTGCCTTCTCCTTCGTGCGATCGAGCCCCGGCACGACGAAACCGAGCGTCGAGGCGATCGCATCGACCGACGCGAACAGATCGCCCGAGCGCTCGCCATCGTCCCAGGTCTCCGCCTGCGCCGACTCCCAATCGCAGTTGAGGTTGTATGCACGCGCCTTCTTCGAACACGCCTTCGCCAGCTTCTCGCCATCGAACCCCGAGCCCTCGTAGCACGCGATCGCGTACATCCCTCTCTTCGCGCCGGCGACGAGCTTCATGTCACGGCGATCGTCGACCGCGTCCATCGCCTCGCGCTTCGACATCTTGCCGATCACCACCCACTGCGGCCGCTCGCCCATGACGGCAACGCTCTCACGACCGACACATGTTTTGTTTCGTAGATCCGCGCGCGATCACCGGCGTTTAGCACCGCATGTTGCCGATCCTGATTGCCGTCGTGATGGACAAGCTCGACGTCTACGACGCGAACCTAAAGATCACCGTCAACGACATGCCGATCGAGCGCGGCTACCCCTACGAGTATCCGGACAAGGGCACGCCCTACCTGCCCGTCCCCGACTACCTCCTGCATACCGGCAAGAACACGCTGCACGTCACGTTCACCGAGGTGAATCCGAAGCCGCAGCACGATCTCGATGTTCGACTCGTCGAATTGAAGACGCTCGATCCGCAAACGATCACGACCGAGCTCGTCCACATCACGGCCGCCGGCGACTACACGTTCGAGGTCAAGTCGACCGTCCCCGCGCACGCGTACACGACGAGCCCGCCGATCAAACCGGCGATGGAAGCGAAGCTCAAAGAATCGGCGAAGGCACTCGCCGCCGCATGGAACAAGACGAAGAAGCTGACGACGACGTTCGAGCAACCGCGCGATCAGAACGTCGATCGCCTCGCCCGCTGGCTCTCACATCCCAAGCTCTCGATGGACCTTCGCGCCGACGAAGCCGCGATGGAGATCATCGGCAACGGCCACCTCGCGCACCTCGTGTGGCAAGGCACGTTGATGCCGTGGTTCATCCGAGGCGGCGCCTACGATGCACCTGCGGGATCGATGGGCCCCGTCGACATTCAGATGGATGTTTGGTTTCGCCTCGATAGCAAGGGCAACTTCGTGCCCGCGGCGGTGTGGCAAGTCGGCGTAGCACCCGACCGGCTTTAGCCGGTACCATCGTCGAGTGCGTCGGGTCGTGTTGCTCGTGGCGATCGCTGGCTGTCGGCAGATCCTCGGCCTCGATGCTCCCCACGAAGCTCCGCCGATCGACGCAGAGGTCGACGCCGAGACCGTGTTCTTCGACGCACCGTGTCCGGATGTCGATGGCGATGGCATCTGCGACTCCGTCGACGATTGGCAGTGCGGACCGATGAAACCGGACCCACTGCCGACCATGCACACGTTCGCACCGGCGATCACCGTCACCGCCGCATTGACCAACATCGCGGTCAGCGACGCCGTCATGACCGCGACCGGCAGCACGCTCGTGAACGTCATGAAGGGCGATGCGCTCAGGATCGACGCGCACCTCGTGTTTCACGACACCTCGTGCCCGGGTGGATGCATCGATCAGATCGAGGTCGGCTTCGTTCCGACGAACCATCGCGCGGGGTGCATCTTCGATAGCACCGTCGACCGCACGAACGGCACCACGGCCGACATCAACTACACGATGATCACGGCGCCCATGACCGCGGGTGCGTACGAGCTCCGCGGCCATATCGGTCAGGGCCTGAAGTGCGCGGACTCGACGGACTGGTTTAACAACGAGCCGCCGACGGCCAGCGATACGTTCGCGATGATCTGCGTCTACTGAGCCGCGGTCCCGCAGCTCGCGCAGAACTTTCCACCGGGCGGCAACTGCGTGCCACACCCCGTGCAGAACTGCTTCGCCGCCGTGGCCTGCGCCGCGACCGGCTTACCGCAACCCGCGCAGAACTTCGCGCCCGCTTGCAACGTGGCGTGACAACCCGGGCACTGCGCGCCGACGGTGTGCTGCGCACGCGGATCGAAGTCCGCGACTTGATCGACCGCGCGCATCTTGTCCTTCGCCTGATCCGCCGCGATGTGCGCCTGCGCCGACGCCGCCTCTTCTTCGAGGTTCGGCGCGCAGTTCTCGCACATGTTGCGCTGCCCGTTCCAACACACCTCCGGGCAGACCCAGATGCCGCAGCGCGTGCACTGGTGGAACTTCGGCTTGATCTCGTTGATCGCGGTCTGGAACGCCGAGTCCCACTGCGGCCCGCGGAGGCCGTCCTTCATGTATTCGCCGGCCTGGCCGACCGCCCACATCTTGCTGCCGCCGAAGATGCTGCCGAGACCTTTCGCGAGCTTCGCCCCGACTCCGAGCGCGCTGGCGTGGAACGTCGAGCGGTAGCCATTGCCGCATTTGTCGCAATGGAACTCGAACTGATAGCCCGTGTCGTTGCTGTGATCTGTATAGTTACGAGTAAAGGCAATCGCGCCCATCGCCGCGCAATGTACACGAAGACCGTTCTCATAGCTGCTGCACTTTCGCTCGGGGCTTCACCACCCGGCGTTCCGCCCCTCGTCGGTGCGACGGAAGTTCAATCGTTCGGACCGTCGTTCGGTTACGTCGACGATCCGGTTGCTTCCGATGACGGCCATCTCGCGTACGTGCTGTCGGATGGCACCACGAAGTCGGAGCTGCACATCGTGCCGGCGACCGGCGCCGAGCAAGTGATCGATATCAGTGCGTTCACGCTGCATCCGATCGGCGTGAAGTTGTTCGGCGCCAAGACGTTCATCACCGCGCAAGAGGACAACGGCGACGAAGCTGGCGCGATGTTCGACAAGGCGAAGCTCGTCTACAAGGTCGGGCCCGCCACGCACGTGACGCTGATCAACCGCGACGGCAAAGATCGAATCGCACTCGATCGCGTGACCGGCACCAAGCACGAGGTCGAGATCGACGCACTCGATAACGGCAAGCGGATCGCCGCCGGCAAGCCATTCGAGCTCGACGCCCAAGGCGCGTACAAGCCGCTCGAGTTTCACGTCAACCACTGGTCCGATGGGTGGACGAAGGCGTACGGGATCAAGGGCGGCGAATGGGATCGCAAAGAGAATCAGCGCTCGCCGGATGCCGAAGCAGTCTATGACCTGGTGACCGGCAAGCTTGGCGACAAGAAGCCGATCACGGATCTGTTCGAACAGCACAAGCGGTTCCAGACGCTCGCCGATTCAAACGGCTCGATCGACTTCGTCAAGTTCAGCTGGGACAACACGAGCCTCGTCGCGTGGAAGAAGGGCATCGGGCAACCGATCGAGCTCGACCAAGCGCTCGGCCAATACGATCCGAAATCGCTGCAGTACACGCCGGACGTCACGTGGCTCGCGCTGAAGGTCGATCCCGTGAATCCCGAAGCGGTCGCGCGCAAGAAAGCCGATCCCGAGTACTTCGACGTGTTCAAGATCGACGGCACCAAGGCCGTGCGCAAGATGCGGATCCTCGCGACCAATACGCGGCTCCGGTTCGGCATCTACAAGGACAAGGTCTGGATCCTCGAGCGCTCGTCCGGGTTCGATCGCGGCGGCAAAGCGCTGACCGTTTATTCGATCAACAACTGAACCGCGAGCTCGGCGGCGACCTTCGCATCGTTCAGCGCGAGCGCGCGATTCGCGACGATCGACTTGCCACCCGTCACCGCCGCCAAGCGTTGCAGGAGATATGGCGTCAGCCGCTTGCCGGTGATCCCGCGCGTCTCTGCATCGCCGAGCGCGGTCTGGATCGCGGCGTTGATCATCTCCGAGTCGAGCGCCGCCTCGACGGGAATCGGGTTCGCGACGAGCACGCCCTTGCCATCGAGCTCCCAGTGCGTGCGCAGGATCTTCGCCAGCTCGGCGCCGGATTCGACGCGATGCTCGAGCTCGATCTCCGTCCGCGGCGTGTAGAACGCGGGCAACTCGTCCGCGCGATAGCCGACGACGAGCACGCCCAACGTCTCCAACATCTCGACCGTGCGCGGCAGATCCAAGATCGCCTTGGCCCCCGCCGACACCACCGCGATCTGCGTGCGCGACATCGCCACGAGATCGTGCGAGACATCACCGGTCTCACCGCGATGCACGCCGCCGATTCCACCGGTCGCGAACACCCGAATCCCCGCGCGCGCCGCCAACACCGCGGTGCCACTGACCGTCGTTGCCGCGTGCGTGCCGCGCGCCATGTGCACCGCGAGATCCGTGGCACCGGCTTTCGCGATCTCGCGCCCACCCTTCGCGATCATCTCGAGTTGCTCCAGCTCGAGCCCGATGCACGGCTTGCCGCCGATCACCGCGATCGTGGCCGGCACTGCCCCACCCTCGCGCACGATCGTTTCGAGCTCGGTCGCGACCTTTAGGTTATCCGGATACGGCAGGCCATGTGCGACGAGCGTCGACTCGAGCGCGACGATCGGTTGCTTGGCTTCACGGGCACGAGCGACTTCAGCGCTGAACTGCAGCACGCGGACATGATAGACCTCGTTCGATGTCTGCCACCACGCGCATGCTCGTTCTCGGCGTGGTCCGGTTGTTCCAGCCGGTCAGCGGCTACGATCTGCGCCGCGAGCTGGTGTCGTGGCACGTCGAAGAATGGGCGTCGCTCGCGCCGGGCTCGATCTACAGCCAGCTAAAGACACTCGTCAAAGAGGGCTTCGTCGAAGTCGCCGGGACGAACCAATCGGGTGGCCGGCCCGAGGCGACGCTGTACCGGATCACGCAGCCGGGCGAGATCGAGCTGGCCGAGATCATGCGCGATCAGCTGTGGACGTTCCGGATGCCCGTAGATCCGTTGGTCGCGATCGTCTCGCTGATGGGCTTTCTCAAGCGCGACGAGCTGATCGCCGCGCTCGAAGCACGGTCCGCGATGATCCAAGGCAACATGGCGCACGCCCGCTTCGCGATCGAAGCGATCGACGATGTCGAGACGCCGGCACACGTGAAGGAGATGCTCGAGCTGATCAACGCGCGCGTGGGCTCGGAGCTCGACTGGAGCAAGAAGTTCGTCGCGAAGCTACGCGCCGGCGAATACCGCACGGTCGAGGACGCGCATTGGTCACCCGGCACCGCCAAGGGCAAGGCCATCGCCGCGAAACGAAAGCGTTCCACCCGTACCAGGAAAAAGAAGGGTTGACCTTATAGTCAAATTTGACTATCTCTTTGACCACATGATCGTGGCGAAGGGCTTGGCGCGGACATTTCGGACCAAGGACGGCGTTGTCGAGGCGGTGCGTGGCATCGACTTCGAGGTCAAAGCCGGCGAGATCGTCGGCCTGCTCGGGCCAAACGGTGCCGGCAAGACCACCACGCAGCGCATGCTCGCGACGCTGCTCACGCCAACCGCCGGCGAAGCGACGATCGCCGGCTGCGATCTCCGCAAGGATCCGATCGGCGTGCGGCGCCAGCTCGGCTACGTGTCGCAATCCGGTGGCACGAATCCATCGGCGAAGGTCGATGAAGAGCTCGTCACCCAAGCCGAGCTGTACGGGCTCTCCCGCGGGGTCGGTCGCGCACGCGCCGCCGCCCTGCGCGAGGTCCTCGATCTCGCGGACCTCGGCGGCCGGTTGATCAAGACGTTATCCGGCGGCCAACGCCGTCGCCTCGATATCGCGCTCGGCCTCGTGCACCAACCGAAGCTCGTGTTTCTCGACGAGCCGACCACCGGCCTCGATCCGCAATCGCGCGCGAACCTGTGGACGCACATCAAACAGCTCCGCGATCGCGACCACACCACGATCCTGCTCACCACGCACTACCTCGACGAAGCGGACGCGCTCTGCGATCGGATCCTGATCATCGATCACGGCAAGATCGTCGCATCGGGCTCGCCTGCCGAGCTGAAGCGACGGATCAGCGGTGACCTCGTCACGTTCGAGGTCGACGATCTCGATCGCGCGAAGTCGTTGCTCGCCGATCAACGCGATGTCACCGCGATCAACAACCAGCTCCAGATCACCGTCGACAGCGGCGAAACCGACGCGTTGCCCCTGATGCGCCGCCTCGATTCGCAAGGCGTCAAAGTCGCGTCGCTCGCGATCCGTCACCCATCGCTCGACGACGTGTTCCTCACTCTCACCGGCCGTTCGCTTCGAGACGCGGCATGAGTCCCGGCTGGGTCGACTACTTAGCTGCCCTGCATCCCCAACCGAAAGAATCCTCGATGCTCCGCGATGCCGCGATCACGTTCCGCTACCAGATGCGCCTGATGCTCCGCGAGCCGGTGTGGATCATCATCGTGATGATCCAGCCGCTGCTGTATCTCGGCCTGTTCGCACCACTCCTCGAGAAGCTCGTCGCGAATTCGAAGGACTTCCCGCCCGGCAGTGCGTGGCAGGTGTTCGTGCCCGGCATGCTGATCCAGCTCGGCATGTTCGGCTCGATGTTCGTCGGCTTCGGCCTGATCGCCGAGATTCGCTACGGCACGATCGAGCGCATGCGCGTGACGCCCGCGAGCCGGATGGGTCTCCTCCTCGGCCGCGTCGCGCGCGATGCCCTCGTCCTCCTCGTCCAAGCCACGTTGCTCACGCTCGTCGCGGTCGCGTTCGGCCTGCGCGTCCCACTGACCGGCGCGCTCCTCACGGTGTTGCTCGTGTTGATGCTCGGCGTCGCGCTCGCGTCGCTCAGCTATGCCGCCGGCATGTGGCTGAAGTCCGAAGATGCGCTCGCGCCGCTCCTCAACATGGTCAGCGTGCCGGTGCTGTTGCTCTCGGGGATCCTGTTGCCGATGACGCTCGCGCCGCGCTGGCTCTTGCGTCTATCTCAAGCGAACCCGTTCAGCCACGTCGTCGATGCCGCGCGCGCCGCGTTTCGCGACGACCTCGGCAACGATCAGGTGATCGTGGGCCTGTTATGCGCGACCGGCCTGGCGATCCTCGGCCTGGTCATCGCGAACCGCACGTTCCAGCGCGAGTCAGCGTAGCTCGAACTCTTTGCAGAACGCCGCGGTGGTCGGCCGCTCGCCGGTCACCGGATCCGCTGCATCGATCGGCTGTCGCCGCTGACCTTCATCGGGCCAGCCGTGCGCGCATTCACCGCGCCGGAAATAGAAACAATCCCCACACGCGCTCTTCAAGTTGAAGCGCCGCGCCTCGTCGATCAGTTGATCAGTGAGCGGGAACTGCATCCGGCGTGACTCCAGCGTCTGGCGCCGACGATCCGCTCATCTCTTTGTACGCGGCCTTGCCACCGCGCTCGAGCTTGTCGACGGCGGGGCCGGCCTTGTCCTCGACACCGTTCTTGAGGTCCTGCGCCTCTTTCGTGTGCCAGATCGCCCGCACGTGCTCCACCAACGTCTTTTCGCCGAGCTTGACGCTCACCGAAAACCACACGATCGCGATGATGATCGCGAGCCAGACAATCAGTCGAATCACGCCTGGAGCCTAGCGCGTCAATCGGTGGCGCGCTTCAAGATCAAGAACGCGACGCGCCGGTTCTTGGCCCAGGCCGCCTCGTTGTGATTGCGATCGAGCGGTTGGGTCTCGCCGTAGCCCTGCGCGGTCAACCGGCCCTCCGCGACGCCCTTGCCGATCAGATATTCGCGCACCGAGTGAGCGCGTCGATCCGAGAGGTCCAAGTTGTACGCGTCGTCGCCGCGTTCGTCGGTGTGGCCCTGAATCTCGACGAGGTTGATGCTCGGGTTGCCCTGGAGCGTCGCCGCGACGGCATCGAGGATCGGGTACGACTCCTTCTTGATGATCGCCTTGTCGTACTCGAAGTAGACCATGTCGAGGATCTCGATCGACGTGTCGGTCACGACGACGCGGCCGCGATCTGGGCAACCGTCTTCATCTTCGAAGCCGTTGTAGGTCTCCGGCTCGTTCGGGCACTTGTCGTCCTTGTCGAGGATCCGGTCCTTGTCGTTGTCCGGATCCGGGCAGCCGTCTTCGTCTTCGAAGCCGTCTTTGTCTTCCGGATCGTTCGGGCATAGATCGTCGACATCGAGGATGCCGTCCTGATCGTTATCCGGATCCGGGCAGCCGTCTTCGTCCTGGAAGCCGTCGAAGTCCTCCGGGTCATCCGGGCACTTGTCCACGTCGTCGAGGATGCCGTCGCCATCGCGATCGTTCTTGTTACCTTCCGGGCAGCCGTCTTCGTCTTGGAAGCCGTCTTTGTCTTCCGGAATGTTCGGGCACTTGTCGTCGACATCGGGGATGCCGTCGCGATCGTTGTCCGGATCCGGGCAGCCGTCTTCGTCCTGAAAGCCGTCGAAGTCTTCCGGATCATCCGGGCACTGGTCGACGTCGTCCTTGATGCCGTCGCCATCGCGGTCGCCGATGTTCGGCTCGAACACGATACCGATGAACGCGCGCAGATCGGGGTTCGCACCCTTGTCGTGCTGCAGACCCGTGCCGCCGCCGAGCGACAGGAACGAGTTGCGCGCGAGGTACAGCTTGACGCCGGCGATCGCTTCCGCCGGCTGGTAGTCCTCTTTGTTGGCGAGCGGAATCGCACCGTAGACTTCGCCGACCACGTCGAACTTCTGCGGCTTGATGCCGTACGCGATACCGAAGCCGAGCGGCACTTCGTTACCCGCCGTGATCATCCCGCCGGTCGGCATCGCCATGCCCATCGGATCCGTCGACGAATCGACCCAGGTCTCGGTCGGGCGCAGGCGGATACCGCCGTTGATCGCGAGCCGGAGCCGGCCCTGATCGAAGAACTCCTTATCGAGGATGCCGATGACTTCTTCGCTGAACTTGTCCGAACCGATCCACTTGTCGTTGTAGGTCGACGGCGTCGGGAAGTAGATGCTCGCGATGAGGCCCAGGCCGACGTGCGGCGGGCGGCTCGTCTTGATGAATCGAGTCTTGAAGTGCAGGCCGATGTTGCCGATGCCCTGACCCGAGATGTGGAACGCGTTATCCGTGTTCGCGTTGCCGGTCGCGATATCGGGGCCTCGATCGCCGCCCATGATCACGAACGGGACACTCGCGCCGAACTCGAGCTCGGCCGGTCCGACGTGGATGCCGAACGCCGCGATCAGCGTGGCGGTGACGATGTTGTCGACCGAGTAGCAGGTGCCGGCATTGCCCGCGCACTTGCTGCCGAAGAACGAGCCGCCGTCGGTGTTGCCGAGCGACAGGAGGTGATGGCCCCAGTCGATCGATCCGAGGCCGAACGAAACCTCTTTATCGCCGAGCGGCTGCGATGCGTTGATCGTCAGGTAGCCGCGCGAGTCGATCGCGGGCCGGAAGTAATCCAGCTGGAGGTTTCCGCCGGGGGACGTTTGGGCCGATGCCACGCCGGCGGCGAGGACCAGCGACAAACCCACAAGACGCGCAGTCGCAATTGGACGCATGAGTTCTCCGGGGTAGTGCACCCAGACTACGTTCTGGTTACACCGGTTCGATCACCCCGGTCAAACTACTGAGGATTTACTGATCGAGGGTCGCCTGATCGATGTGAGCGCGCAGACACATCGTGATCAGCCGGTTCTTCGCTTCTTGGGTGAGGTGCTTCCAATGCCGGCGAGCACCCGGGACGTTCGAGCCATTGCAGGCCGCCATGAAGGCGAGCTGGGTCGTGTGCGAGTCCGGCTTGCACTTCAAGGCCGACTCGTACGACTGGAGCGCGCCCAAGTGATCGCCACGGCCTTCGGCGGCCGTACCCGCATCGACTTGTGCCGTGGGATCGCACGGCGCGGTCGCGACGACCGGCTGGCACTTCGCCGCATCCCCGTGGGTGGCGCAGAACTGCTTCTTACACGCCGCCGAGTCGTTCTTCATGTCCTTGGTGCAATCGTCCGGCGGGGGCGGCGGCGGACGAACCGCGACCTGTTGAGTCGCGCACTTCTGGTTCCGGATCGCGTCGCCGAACTCGCTGCCTTCTTTGTCGGCCTGCTTGATCGCGAGGTCGATCGTCTTGCAGCGGTCATCGCCGGTCGCGCTCGCGACCGTGTTCTTCCACTTTTCCTTGTTCTTGTCGGCGGCGGTGTTCCACAGGTCTTCAGCGTCCTTGCGGTACACCGAATTCGGCGGAACTGCGTCGAGCTGCTTCTTCGCATTCGCCCACGCGCCATTCTTCAGCTGGCTACCGAGCTCCTCGAACGTGTTCTTGTTCTTCTGCTCGGCGTGCGCCTGATCCTTCCAGGCCTTCACCTTGGCGGGATCCGAGTCGGTGCAATCGTTGAGGTTGTCCCAGCGCTTCTCTTGGATCGCGCGGGTGGCGCAATCGTCCGTGCTCGCCACGGCGACCGCTGCATCCGGCGTGAGGTCCGGAACGATGCCGCTGCCGTTCGACCCACTACCGACCATGGCGATCTGGGTTCCGTCCGAACCGCTGCCGCTGCCGACATTGTTGTTCGAGCCGTTCGTGCCGCCGCCACCGCCGCCCTTGAACGCGAAGAACGCGCCGACCGCACCGATCACGACGATCGCGAGCACGATCGCGACGAGCATGCCCTTCTTGCCGCCCGTTTCGATGTCCGCGATCTGCGCATCGCGCGAGAACACGAAATCTTCGCCGGGCTCGACGAACCGCAGCCGGACATGACCGAGATCGATCACGTCACCGCGACGGAGCTCGACCTTGCCGTAGTCCTGACCGTTGACCCGCACGCCGTTCGACGACTGCAGATCACTGATCGTGTAGCGCTGGGTCTCCGGGTCGCGCGTGATCTTCGCGTGGTTGCGCGAGATCGATCGATGGTTGATGACGAGATCGTTTTCGTCCGTGCGGCCCACGATCATCTGCGGGCGCGTGAGCTCGAACTCTTTGCCGGCGAAGTTCGACGACAGCACCACCATCTTGCCGTAGCCGGCCGTGGCAGTGAGCGCGTTGATCTGCGCTTGGGTGGCGACGGGACGCGCCGCAGGATCCGTATCTTTAACGCCGAGCTCGCGCGCCGCCGGCGAAGGCGTGGCCGGAATCGGCTGGGTCGGCGTGGCGGCAGTGCCGCTGACCGGCGAGATCGCGGGCATCGCTTCGGTCGCGGTCGCCGAGTTGTCGATCCGTTCGATCGGCATCGTTCGCGCGTCATCGACCTGCTCGACGCCTTCGGCCTTCAGGTAGAGCTTGTAGTCACCGATCTGAACTTGATCGGAGATCCGCAGCGATACGCGTTCGGCGATCCGCGCGTTGTTGACGCGAATGCCGTTGTAGCTGCCGAGGTCCTCGATCTGGACCTCGTTGTTGCTGCGTAGGATCCGAGCGTGCCGCCGCGACACGTTCCGCTCGGTGAGCCGGATCGTGTTGCCTTCTTTACGACCGATCGTGATCTCGTCACGGATCAGAGGAACGACTGTCGTCTTCCCCTCGTCATCCTGGATCACCAGCTTGAACATCGTGCGATGCGCCCCGTGTGGACGTTGGACTTATGCCCAACGTCACATGATTGGTTGTACCAGTCCAAGCTTTGCCTAAACAACCGTTGGGCCGACTACTTGTTCACCCCGTGCAGTGCAGCGCGTGCTTGCTGAACTGCGGCGGCGAGTTGAGGATCGTCCGCGCCCGTGTCGTTCATTGTGGCACCACTCCCAGTCCCGCTGCCACTGCCGGCAACGATCTCTTCGGGAGTAAATGCATCGACCTTGATGTCCGGCTGGATACCCTTTGATTCCAAAGAGTTGCCCTTCGGCGTGTAATACCGCGCCGTCGTCAGCTTGAGGCCGGACCCGTCATCGAGATCGAAGAACGTCTGGACGGTGCCCTTTCCATACGTCTGCGTACCGACCACTTTCGCGCGATCGTGATCGTGGAGCGCCGCCGTGAGGATCTCGGCTGCGGACGCCGTTCCACCGTCGACCGCGATCACGATCGGCAGGCCCACGCCGGCTCCACCTTTATGTGCGGACTGTTTTTCAACGGAGCCTTTGCGCCCGCGGATCGTCACGATCGTACCGTCGTCGAGAAATTGATCGGCGACGAGCACCGCTTGATCGACGAGGCCGCCCGGATCGCTGCGCAGATCCAGGACGAGCGACGACATGCCCTGCTTCTTCAATGCGACGAGCGCGGCGCCGACATCATTCGACGTGGCCTCCGCGAACCGGCTGATCGCGATGTAGCCGATCTTCGTCTCGAGCATCTTCGAATGCACGCTCGCCTGCTTCACCTGCGCGCGCACGAGCGTGAACGGCTTCGGATCCTTCCAGCCGACACGCAGCACCGTGATCGTCACGCGCGTGCCCGATGCGCCGCGTAGCTTCGCTTCCCACTGCCCCGCCTCTTTCAATTCCTTGCCGGGCTCGGCGGTCGGCGTGTTGTCGATCGAGACGATCCGATCGTCGATCTGGATCCCGGCCATCGCCGCCGGTGAGTTTTCCTGGATCTCGTCGACGACGGGATACGGCGGCACGCTCGGCCGCGCGTCGTCGATAAACCCGGGCGCGAGCACCACCCCGATGCCGCCGAACTCTCCCTCGGTATCCTGGCGCATTTTTTGGTAGCGACTCGGCGGCAGGTACGTCGAGTGGACGTCGAGGTTGTGCAGCATGCCCTTCTGGGCATCGCGCAGGAGTGCGAGCTCGTCGACGGGATCGACGTAGTTCGCTTCGATCACCGAGAGCGATTGCGCGAACGCATCGAACGTCTTGAACCGCTGCGTGTCTTTCGGCACTGCCAGCGCAACGGCTGCAGATCCGACGAGCACGCCTGTCACGAACGAACCGATGCGCATTCGAGGAGTTTAGACCTCGTCCTCGTCCTAGTCCTAGACCTGGACCTGGTCCCCAGACCGGACGCAACCGGACCGGCGTGCGGTCGAGAACATCGCTGAAGGTTCTGGGCGTTGGTCCGAAGCCGATTGTGCGAAGCACTACAAGATCGCGCGTGGAGAGGCGATGGAGTGCGCAGGATCGCTCGACGTACTGCTCGCTCGACGACTGATCGACAAAGAGCGCTGGACCGAGCTATCAGCGCTCGTCGAGATCGTCGTCAAACAGCTGTCGAAGATGATCCACTGATGTCTGGGGACGAGGTCCAGGTCTAGGACTAGGACTAGGACCAGGACTCACTTCTTGAACAGCGGTTCCGGATCGATCGGCAGTCCTCCGGGCCCGATCTTCGCGCGAACTTCTAGATAGACGCGATGGTGGGCTGCGCGGCCGAGCTGATCGCCACGGTTGACCTTCGATCCAACGGGCAGCGTGAGATCGCCCAGCTTCGCGATCACCGTCAGGTAGTCGCCGTGATCGAGGATGACGCCGTGATCCAACCCGCGAATCACGCCCGCGTACCGAACCACGCCATCCGCCGGTGCGATCACCGGGACGTGGTCCTCGGTCTCGAAGTCGATCCCGCGTCGCGACAGCATCGCCTTGCTGCGCTCGTGGACGTACTCGCCGAAGTGCCGCGCGATCGTGCCCTTCGCGGGAATCGCGATCGAATCCGGCAGCTTCAACTGCGAGATCTTTTCACCCGCTTCGATCGTGTCCTTCTCGCTGACGTGAAGGTGCTCGGTCTCACCGGCGAGCAGATCGCGCTCGTGATGATCGCGTTCGAGCAACAGCTTCGCGGCGGCACGTCTGCGGGCGACGGCCATCACTTCGTCGGTGGTCGCGCCATCCGGTAGCGGCGCATGGAGCACGCGCATCGCCGCATGGACGCGATGGAGCCGCGTGGCATCGGCGGCGGCGAGCTTGCCGTTGACCGTATCGATCGTCGTCGCGAGCGTGGTTTGCTCGTCGGCGATCTGCTTCGCGAGCGTTTGCTTGGGATCCGGTTTCGGTGCCGGTGCGGCATTCGCCGAAATCGCGAGCGCCGACAACAGCGCGACGTGCAACCGACTAGCGCGCGACACGCGACACTCCTGCGAGCCCGCCACCGATCATCCCGACGCCCGTCGCGATCGCCACGAACACCGCGATCGCTCCGATCGCCGGCAACGTCATGTCGAGCTCCATCCGGGTGATCGCGAGCCCGACGATCACGGACGCCGCGAGCGCTGCACACAACCCGAGCAGCGCACCCGCGAACGCCGCCGGCAGCGCCGAGAACGTCGGCGATGCGCCCAACAAGTGCAGCACCGCGTGCTCCTGGCGATCGCGCTCGAGTCGCACGCGAATCGCGGCGAACACGGTCACGAGCGCCAGCCCCGCGAGCAGCGCGGCACCAGTCCAGACCAGGTCTCGCACGCCGGCAAGCGATTTCGGCTTCGCGCCACCGTCCTCGACGATCACGTCGTCGACGCCCGGCGTGCCGCGCAGCGCTTGAACGAGCGGAGACATCGCGATCACGTCGCGCACGCCCGGTGCGAGCGTGACCTCGACGGTCGGCGGCAGGCTCGCGAGATCCACGCCATCGAGCAGCGCAGCGTCGGCACCGAGTGCGCGTTCCAGACGCTTCGCCGCATCCGCAGGCGCGACGAGCTCGGCCTTCTCGACGCCGGCGACATGGCTCAATTGATCGGCGAGTTGCTTCGCGGCAGGCTCGGTCACGCCTTCGCCTAGATAGACGACCATCGCGCCACCACCGGATTTCGGTGCCGCGGTCCAGCTATCGATGTTCGCGAGCACGACGAGCGCGACGGCGGCGATCGTCAGCGTGCACACGAGCGCGACGAGCGTCCACGCGGCCGTGCGCGGCTTTCGCGACAACAGATCGAATGCGCGGCGGATCAAGTTTCCTCGTCGGCGGCGCCGGGCATCGCGATCGAACGGCGGTGCGAAAATGGTCCGGTCGAGCGATCGAAGATCGATTCCGGCGCGGGCCCCGGATCGGGCTCACTCGTCGGATCCGCGTGTAACCGCCGCGGTGCGATCGTCTTTTTCAGACGCCGCATCGTCTTCATCTTCATGCGACCCCCGCCGTGCGTGCGGACAGCGGGAACGGCAGCACGTTCGGGACCGGCTCGGCGTCCGGCGCTGGCGCAGTCTTGGGTGTCGGCACCGATTCCATATCGATCAAGACTTCGTCGATGTTCGAGATCTCGGTCAGCGGGCGCAGCGTCGCATCGACCAGCGCGAGCTGACGCCACTGGCGCTGATCCGCGATCTGGCGAAGCGCGTGATCGCGACCGAACACGAGCACGCTCGCTCCGGCAGTTGCGGCGTCGACGAGCGCGTTGCACACGAGCTCCGCACCGGCCGCGTCCTGCCACATCGTCGGGTGATCCGCGATGATCAACTCGGGCTCGCGAACGAGCGCACGCGCGACGGCCACGCGTTGACGTGCCGCGATCGACAGACAATCGATCGGCAGCGACGCTTCATCTTCCATCCCGAGCCGCGCGAGCACTTCGAGCGACTTCGTGATCGAGACCGAGCGCGGAATCCCGTCGATCTCGAGCGGCAAGGCGACGTTGACCTGCGCGCTGCGATCCTCGAGCAGGCACAAATCCTGGGGAACGATACCGACCTTGCGGCGCAAGAGGCGCAGCGACGACCGGCGCAGCTTCGAGACATCGTGACCGAGCACGGCGATCCGGCCCCGCGCGCAGGGCGCTTCCCCGAGTGCCGCCGCGACCAACCGCGAGGTCCCGACGCCCGCGGCGCCGACGACCATCACGATCTCGCCCGGTGTCACCTTGAGATGACCGTTGGCCAATAGCGCCTGACCGCTTCGCGGATGCCCCTGACTGTAGTCGAGGCGTACATCGACCAGCTCGATCATCGCCTCCAGCTAGACCCATCTGGTCGGCCGGGGCAAAATTTTTACTGTGCGCGGTCCAGGACGTCGCGGACCTTGTGCATCAACAGCTCCGACGTGACCGGCTTCTGGATAAACGCAAAATCTCGATCGATTCCAGTCTGATCGATCATGTCGGCGGTGTAGCCGGACATGAACAAGACCTTCATCGTCGGGCGATCTGGCGCGACATTCCGCAACAAGTCGCCGCCCGACATCCGCGGCATGACCACGTCCGAAACCAACAGATCGATGGTGCCGGGATGCGCACGCGCGACCTGCAGCGCCTCTTCGCCGTTCGCCGCTTCGAGTACCCGATAGCCGGCGCGCATCAGTGCACGCTTCACGAGCGCACGCACGCCCTCTTCATCTTCGACGAGGAGGATCGATTCGCAGCCACGGGGCAGCGCCGTCTGAATCTGCGCGATTCGTGCCGTCGCCTTCTTTTCGGTGACCGGGAAATGCAGCGTGAATGTGGTGCCGCGGCCGAGCTCGCTCGCCACTTCGATCGTGCCGCCGGATTGCTGGACGATCCCGAACACGGTCGCGAGGCCGAGCCCCGTGCCTTTGCCGGGACCCTTCGTCGTGAAGAACGGCTCGAACACACGTGCGCACGTCGCGGCGTCCATGCCGGTGCCGTTATCGCTCACGCGCAATCGGGTGTACACGCCGACGCCAAGCGTCGCCGTCGGAGCGAGCACCGCGATCGTCTCTGCCGCGATCGCGAGCGTGCCGCCCTTCGGCATCGCGTCGCGCGCGTTGACGGCGAGGTTCAACAGCACCTGTCCCAGCTGCCCGGGGTCGACGCGAAATGGTTGCGTATCGGGCGCCACGATCACGTCGAGCGTCACGGTCTCGCCGACCGCACGATGGAGCAACTTGTCCATCCCCGCGATCGCTTCCGCGACATGCACGGTCTTCGGTGCGAGCACCTGCTTGCGCGAAAACGCGAGCAACTGGCGCGTCA
Organism: Kofleriaceae bacterium; assembly: GCA_047600425.1. Lineage (GTDB taxonomy): Bacteria > Myxococcota_A > Polyangia > Haliangiales > Haliangiaceae > JABFXX01. The sequence goes on from JASGLC010000001.1 coordinate 3,578,460, forward strand.
GGCCCGAGGCACGGGTCGCCGCCATCTTCACGTCCTGGAGCGTGCCGACATCGTGCTCTTCCTCGAGGAGCTCGATGCCGCCGAGGATCACGGTGAGCAAGTTGTTGAAGTCGTGCGCGATGCCACCGGCGAGCCGGCCGATCGCGTCCATCTTCTGCGCCTGGAGCAACTGCGCCTGACTGCGCTCCAACGCGTCCGTGCGTTCGGCGACCCGGCGCTCGAGCTCGCGCTTCGTCGCACGCGATTGACGAAACGCCGCCGCGAAGATGATCACGACCGGCACCACGCCGGCGAGATCGAGAAAGTGGTCGACGCGGACGTCGGTCGTGAAGATGCTCGCGGCGGTTACACCGACGAGCAACACGAACCCCAACCACACCAACCGACCCACGTGGATCGATCCGGCCGATCCGGCAAAACGTTTCTCTCCCGTTTTGCCCCGTCATGCGTGTCCTCAGTAACAGATGAGGCCGCCGCCGAAACTCGGGGCGATTCCGATCGAGATCGCGTCGGTCGTGAGCTCGGTGGTGTTGTTGTAGACGCGAATCCCGCCGGCCGCACCGAACTGCCCCTCGGTGACGGCGATCTGACCTTCCGGGCACAGCGCGACGTCGTGGATCGCCTGGGTATCCGGCGTCAGGTTCGCTCCGAGCGTGTGGGCGACGGTGTCGTACGTGCGCGCCCACGAGCCGGTAAAGAAGCCGTCGGAGTAGCCGAAAATCAGGAGGGCGCCGTTGATGTCGAGGCTCTGCATCGTGCCGCCGTTCGTGTTCAGCGTGGAGTTCATGAATTCGCACGTGGCCGTCGGCGTCGCGCCGGTCGTGACCTTCACGGTGCAGCCGTCGGTCGCGCCATAGGTCGGCATGAACAACGCCGTCGTGCCGTACGCGACGATGTTGCCGGTCGGGTTCTTCACCGGCATGTCGATCGTGGTGCGGACGGTGTTCGTGGTCGTGTCGATCACGACGATCTTGCCGACCGTCTTCGCGGGCAAGTTGACGTTCGTGTCGTCGAGGTTGCCACACGTGACGTAGACATCGGTGCCGACCGCGATCGCGCCGTCGCAGTTCGGCTTGCCGTCGGTGTCGCCGGTCGCGGTATGGAGATCGAGGGTCGTCGCCGATGCGCCATCGAGGTGGCCGATCACGACGCCGCTGGTGTGCAGCGCCGGCACGTAGACGTTGTTGCCGACGATCACCGCGTCCTGCGGATCCGAGTTTGGACCGATCGCGATCTGCGTGACGAGCGACAGATCGGCCGCGTTCAAGATCGTGACGTTGTTCGTGTCGCGGTTGATGATCAGCAAGCGATCGCCGGCATGGCGAATGACCGGATCGTCCGTCACGGTGCCCTGCTTGAGATTCGTCGACATCTTCAGCGAGTGAATATCGAGCGACGACAACACGCCTGGCGGCGTCGTGTAGTCACCGGCAACGGCGATCGCGCGAGGTGTTGGCGAGCCTGCATCGACGGACGAACCATCCGTCGTGGTGCTGGCATCCGTCGTGGCGTGCGGCAGGCCGTTATCGCCGCAGGCGGCGAGCGCGAACAAAACAACATACGTCTTCATCGGTGACTCCAATCGAGTGACAAGTAGTAGCTGCGACCAGGAAGCGGGTAGCCGAAGTAGTCGGCGAGCGGCGTGGGGACGTGCGCGAGCTCGGGGCTCGGCGGCGGATTCAGCGCGAGGTTCTCGACGCGAACGTCCGCGAGGTTCGCGACCGCGAACGAAATCCCGAGCTCGCTCGTGATCGCGATCCGCGCACCGGTGCCGAGCAGCATGCGTGCGGGCAGCGGCGCGAGGTTCGCTTGATCGAGGAACGTCTGCGCTTGAAAGCTCGCGTCGAAGTAGACCGAGAACCGATCGTATCCGGCATCGACGCGGCCGTAGAACGCGTCGGCGGGCTGACGTGGCAACGCCTTGCCGTCGTAGATCGTGTTGTCGCTGATCTGCTGCGTTTCGAGATGGGTGTAGTTCGCGGTCACCGTCGCGAGGTGATGCAGCCGCGCGCTCATCACGAGCTCGCCGCCGTAGGTCATCGCGTCGGCGATGTTCTCGGCATGAAACGCCGACGAGCCGGCGTAGGGCACGAGCGAGATCGTGTCGTGGATCCGCGTCGCGAATCCCGCGGCTTCGATCATCACGCGATCGATCTCGCCCTCGGTTCCGGGCACGGCGCGCGTGGGTGCGATCACGATGCCGGCATCGAGGTTCGATCCGGTCTCGGGATGCAGATCCGGCGAGCCCGTGATCGTCCCGCGATCGCCGAACAGCTCGACCAGCGTCGGCAGGCGCACGTACGAACCGGCCGATGCCTTGAGTGCGATGTCGTCGGTGATCCGGCACGCGCCGACAACCGCGGTGATGGGATCGTATCCGTGCGCGCGGATGCGGGAGGCATCGTGTTGGTCGCCGGCTTCGTGCGTTCGGCATCGAACCGGATCGCCGGCGTGATCACGAACCGCGAGTCGCTGTCGATCGCGAGATCGAACGCCGCGAGTGCCGCACCGCCGTAGCGCGTGCCGATCAACGCGGCCATCTCGGCATCCGCATCGCGATCGGTGAACCGATCCGCGCGTAGCTCGACACCAGCGGTGAGGCGATGGCGATCGAGCGCCGCGATCCACGTCGACGACACGCCACCCGACAGCGTCAGGTAGTCGCGCGCCTGCGCCCCGAGGCCGAGCTCGCCATCGGGATCGCGCAGCTCTTGGCGTTCGATCATGCCGTACGCGAGCTGCTTGCCGATCACGTGCTCGAACGTGATCGAACCGCGCGCGTCGGCGATCGCGTCGAGGGTTCCGAGCCGCGCAACGAGCGTGGGTTGATTCGCGCTGCCCGGGAGCCCCTGATCCTTGTACGCGAACCGCAGGCCGAACGCGGTCGGGCGATCCGTGCGGCCGATCCGCGACGCGAGATCGACTTGATCGAACGAGTTGTTCGTTCGCGTCTTGTACGAATCGTCGGCGAGGTTCAGCTGCGTGCCGTTGTCCGAGAAGTACGTGTAATCGCCGGTCGCGCCCTGATAGCCGAGCGTTGTCGACGATGCCCAGTGATCGCCGTGGTTGTCGCCGTAGTGCGCTCTGAGATGCCGCGCTCCGAACGAGCCGTAACCGAGCGATGCGGTGAAGCGATTGCCGCGATCATCGCGACCGAGTCGCGTGACGAGGTTCAACGCACCACCCACACCCGCACCGCCAAGCTCGACGGGAACCGCCCCGCGATAGAGCTCGACCTGGCCGAACGCATCGAGTGCGAACCGCCCGAGATCCTGCGTGACGGCCGCGATCCGTGCGAGCGGAATCCCGTCGACGAGCACCTCCGTATGTCCCGGCGAGGCACCGCGCACGGTCACACTCTCGAACGCACCCAAGCCGCCGAGCGATCGGGTCTGCGCGCCGACCGTCGAGCCGACCGCATCGGCGACCGATTCGGTGGCCGCATGATCGTCGGGATGGATCACCGTGACGAACGGCGCATCGCCTAGCGCGCGATCGCGATCAGCCGCCGCCTGATCTGGCACCTTGCCGATCACGATGATCGTCTCGCCATCGTCGGCGAATGCCGGCGACGAAACGATCATGAGAGCGAGCGCGATGCGAGGAGTCATTGTCACCACCCGTAACGGAGGTGACGGCACCGCAAGACAACGGTCCTACACCCCGAGGCATCGACGGTGAGGTGTCCTGACTTCCGGTTCGTCCTTCGCGGCGCCTTCCCAGTGTTACCCAGTGGCTGGCAGCTGCCCTGCCGCGTCGTCCCCGGTCACAGTAGCGGGGGCTGTGCCAGCATCACACTGGCTTCCCTGCATCCGTCGGAGTTGTCCTAAAAGTCGATTAGGCGAGAGCCTCGACGACGGAGTAGCGCGTTTCTAGGTCACGCGTCTACTGCGCAGTGACGATGTCGCCCTTCATCGGGCCGAGCACACCGAGGAGCGTTTGCTTGTCCGCGTCCGCCACGTGCGCGTTATCCAACGCTTTCACCAGATCTTCGACGAGCGCGTTGAAGTCCGCTTCCTTGATGCCCATCCCGGCGTGGGCCGTCTTCATGTCCTTGCCGGTGTACTTGCACGGGCCGCCGGCGGCCTCGCAAATCTGGTCGTACAGCTTCTTCTCGAGCCCCGGACCGTCCGCGTTCAGGAAGAACTTGCTGATCCGGTCGTCCTTCAAAACGATGTTTTCGACGAAGTCCTTCACCACGCCTTTGATGCCCGTCTCGCCGCCGAGGCGGGTGTACAGCGAATCCTTCGCCGCGCCACCACCACCGGCCGTATCGCCACCTTTGTGACCACCGCCGCACGCGGCGGCCATCAGTACCGTAAACAGAAGAGCTTTCATGGGAGCGTGTCTCCTTCTATTTGCCTACCGTACACAACGCCGACAGTTGACGCGACTTACGGGCGTGCGTACGGAGGCGCCATGGCGCAGGACTTGGTCGGCAAAAACTTCATCATCACGGGTGCGAGCGCGGGGATCGGGAAGGTCACCGCACTCGAGCTTTCGAAGCGCGGCGCGCACGTCATCATGGCGAACCGCTCCCGGGCGAAGTCGGAGCCGATCATCGAGGACATCGCGAAGGCGACTGGAAATCGCCCCGATCTCGTCGAGCTCGATCTCTCGGATCTGAAATCGGTGCGCCGCGCCGCCGAGGAGATCCTCGCGAAGAACATTCCGATCCATGGCCTGATCAACAACGCGGGCCTCGCCGGTTCGCATGGCCTGACGAAGGATGGCTTCGAGCTCACGTTCGGCACGAATCACCTCGGGCCATATCTGTTCACGCGCCTGTTGCTCGATACGATCTCGAAGACGCCGGGTGCGCGGATCGTCAACGTGTCGAGCCACTCGCACTATCAAGCGAAGAAGCTCCACTTCGATCGCGTGAAGGGCATGACTCGCAGCCGCACGGGATTGAAGGAATACGAAGAGAGCAAGCTCGCGAACGTGCTGTTCACGAAGTCGCTCGCCGAGAAGCTCTCGGGCACGGGTGTCACGGCGTACGCGGTGCATCCCGGCATGGTCGCCACGGAGATCTGGAGCAAGAGCGATCTGTTCCCGAAGCTACCGGCGCCGATCAAATGGGTGTGGAAGAAGTTCATGCGTACCGTCGAGGATGGTGCGGTGAGCTCGCTGCGCACGGCCACGGATCCCGCGCTCGCGCAGGAATCGGGCAACTACTACGGTGCGAACGGCTTCAAAAAGGCGCCGTCGCCCGCGGCGAATGATGCGGCGCTCGCGAAGGAGCTGTGGCAACGTTCGGCGGAATGGACAGGACTGCCGGCGTAATCCTGATCGGCCTCGTTGGAATCGCACATGCGAATCCGCTGAAGAAGGCGGAGCTCCGGCCAGCGCTGAAGAAGATCTTTCCGCAGCTGACCGCGTGTTACGAGAAAGAGCTCGCACGCGATCGCACGATCACCGGCGTCGTGAACACCGAGCTGACGGTCGTAAACGATCCGAAAGTCGGCATGAAGCTGACCGTGACCGGCTTCGACACCGAAGGACCGCTCGGCGAATCGAAGACATTTCGCGCGTGCGTGAAGTCCGTGTGGGAAGCGCGCGTGTGGCCCGCCGCGAAGACCGCCGGCCGGCTCGACTTCATCTATCCCGGCACGTTCGGCACCGAGCCGGTTGGCGATAAAGACAAGCCGCTCGTCGACAAGGCGCAGCAGGCGATCACCGACGGCAAGTGGGCCGATGCCCTCGCACTCGCGAAGCAGGGCCTTTCGCTCGTCACCATGGCGGGCCCGCTTCGCCATCAGTTGATCGGCATCGCCGGAGTCGCCGGATGTCGCTTGAAAGACGAGCCGACGGCGCGGCATTTCTACGCGCTGGCATCTCCGGAATTCGAGCCAGCGATCGAAACCAGTTGTCAGGACGCGGGCGTCGATCTTCCGAAGTAAGCTCCGGCCATGAGCATCGTCGTCGCAGCCGTCATCTCGATGATGCACTACGAGGGCGACGTCCCGTCCGACGGTGGCGACTACCAAGAGGTCGAGATCGCGGTGCCGGATGGCACGCAGGAGATCGAGGTCGCGCACACCGACGGCAGCGACTACACGATCCTCGATTGGGGCGTATGGCAGGCCGACGGTACGTTTCGTGGGTGGGGCGGTGGCCTCCAAGATGACGCCACGATCGGCGTGAATGATTCATCGCGCTGCTATCTCCCGGGCCCGATCACGCCGGGCACGTGGAAGGTCGTGATCGGCAAGGCGCAGCTCGACTCCAGTGGCAACCACTACTCGATCGACGTCACGTATCGCGATGCATCCACGCTCGCGAGCGAGATGCGCGCCGATTACACACCGGTCGTCCTCTCGACCGAACGTCGCTGGTACAAGGGCGACTTTCACGTCCACTCGATCCAATCCGGCGACGCCTCGGCGACGTTCCAACAGATCATCGATCTCGCGCGCAATCGCGGCCTCGACTTCGTCAACTTCAGCGATCACAACACGGTCAGCCAGCACGCGTTGCTCGCCGCGATCCAACCGCAGTACGAGGACTTCCTGTTCCTCCGCGGCGCCGAGATCACGACCTACGGTGGCCACGGCAACGCCGTCGGGATTCACGACTACGTCGATCATCGCGTCGGCTTCAACGGCCGCACGATCACGAACATCATCGACGACGTTCGCGCCCAAGGCGGCATCTTCATCGTCAATCATCCGGTGCTCGATCTCGGCACCGTGTGCATCGGCTGCAACTGGCAACACGTCGACGACACGCCGTGGAACGAGGTCACCGGCATGGAAGTGCTGACCGGCAACTTCGATCTCGGCGTCAGCTTGTTCTACGACCGCGCGGTCGCGCTCTGGGACAAAGAGCTCGACGCGGGCAATCGAATCGCCGCGGTCGGCGGCAGCGACGATCACAGCGCCGGCATGAACGAAGGCAGCACGGGATCGCAGATCGGCTCGCCGACCACGCTCGTCCTCGCGGACAACCTCAGCGAGGCCGCGATCATCGACGCACTCCAACACGGCCGAACGATGGTCGATCTGCAAGGCCCCGATGCGCCGGTCGTCGACTTCAAGCTCGGCGATCACGAGATCGGTGACGAGGTCGATGGCATCGGCCACCTCGCGTTCACCGTCCACATCACCGGCGGCAACGGCACGTACCTGCACTTCTTCAAGAACGGCGTCGAGGACGGCGATCAGGTCACCGTCGACAAAGACGACTTCACCACGACGATCGATCGCGATCCCGATCCGACGCTCGCGCGTTACCGGATCCAACTGAACGATCAGTACAACCATCCGATCGTCGTCACGAGCCACATCTACGCCGAAGGCACGCCGGATTCCGGTGGCTGCTGCCAGAGCTCACGCACCGGCGGCACACCGCTCATCGCGTTCTTGGTCTACTTGAAGCTCGCCGAATCGATGCCGTGGCGTTGGAGCAAGCGGCGGAAGTTCGTGCGATCCAAGCCGGCGAGCCGCGCGGCCTCGGACACCGAGCCCTTCGATCGCTCCATCACGCGCATCAAGTAGCGCTTCTCGAAGGCCGCACTCGCGCGCCGCTTCGCCTCGGTGAGCGGCGTCAGCTCGTCCCCTTCATCTTCACTGACGGTGACGACGCTGCCCTTCGCACGGCCGGTGACCGCGGGCGGCAACGCATCCGGCACGATCGTCTCGCCGCGATGCAACGCGAGCGAATGCAGCACCGCGTTCTCGAGCTCGCGCACGTTGCCCGGCCACGCGTAGTCGCCCATCAGCTCGAGCGTCTCCGGCGCGAACACCGGCGGCTTCGCCCCACCGTGCTTCTTCAAGAAGTGCGCGGCGAGGAGCGGCATGTCATCGAGGCGTTCGCGCAACGGCGGCACGCGCAACGCGACCACGTTCAAGCGATAGAACAAATCCTGGCGAAACTTCTGATGCTCGACGGCAGATGCGAGATCGACGTTCGTCGCCGCGATCACGCGGACGTCGACGTGGCGCACGCTGTTCGAGCCGAGCGGACGGACTTCGCTCTCCTGCAGCACGCGCAGGAGGCGCGCTTGGACTTGGAGCGGCATGTCGCCGATCTCGTCGAGGAACAAGGATCCGCCATCGGCCTCGACGAACACGCCCGCGCGATCCGTGGTGGCGCCGGTGAACGCGCCCTTCACGTGACCGAACAGCTCGCTATCGATCAGGGTGTCCGGAATCGCGCCGCAGTTGAGCGGGATGAACTTCTTCTTCTTGCGCAGGCCGCTCTCGTGCAACGCGCGCGCGACCAGCTCCTTACCGGTACCGCTCTCGCCGTTGATCAAGATCGAGACATCTTGCTCGGCGAGCCGCTCGAGCGCGGCCTTCAGCTTGCGCATCGGCGATGAAACTCCGACGAGGATCTGCTCGATCGGATTCTTCGCCGCCGGCGTCACGACATTCGCGAGCTCCTTGCGCAGCGCCGAATGCCGCGCCGCCGAGGTCACGATCGCACTCAGCTCGAAGGGCTCGAACGGTTTCGTGATGTAGTAGAACGCGCCCGCGCGCATGCACGTGGTTGCCGTCGCGGCCGTGCGATCGCCGGTCAGCATGATCACGGACGCGTTCGAGCCGACGTCCCGAAAATGCCGAAGCACGTCGATGCCGGACATCCCGGGCAACCCGACGTCGAGGATCACGACATCCCAATCGGCGAGGTCATTATCGAGCCGCGCCATCACGGACTGCGGTTCGCGCGCGACCTCGATCTCGTGGCCATCCTGGCCGAGCTTGCGGACGATGACGCGAGCTACGTCCTCGTCATCCTCCACCACCATCACCTTGAACGGAGTGCCTGCGTCTTCGACCACGCGTCCAAATTTTACTACGAAGCGACGGGAAGCGTCTTGCCCGGAGGCGCCGCAGCCATCAATCTCCGACGCAGCTCCGCGGGCGACATCGGCTTGCCGAACACGTCGTCGGCGCCCGCAGCGAGACACTTCTCACGGACTTCTTCGACGTCGTCACCCGAGAGCACGGCGACGAAGATCGTGCCGTCATACAAGGCTTTCAAGCGAGCCACGAGCTCGGCGCCACCCGCGGGCATGTTGATGTCGACCAGCGCCATGTCCGGCGGGGCCACCTGAGCGAGTCGTAACGCCGCATCTCCATCCGGCGAGGTACACACGTCGAAACCGACGCGGGCGAGTGCATTCGAGAGCGTGCGACGAACCATCGGGTCGTCGTCGGCGATCAAAACCCGGATACTCATGCTGCCGCCTTTTGCTGCGCTTCCGCGCCGAGGTGGTCGCGCAGACGTTCGACCGCACGCCACAGCAGCTGGCACACGCGCGACGGCGTGATGCGCAGGGTGTCGGCGATCTCTTGATACGTGAGGTCTTCGACGTAGTGCAGGCCGAGAATCGTGACGTCGCGTTGTTCGAGGCACGACAGCGCTTCGCGAACGCGGGCGAGCGTCAGGCGATGACCGGCTTCGATGTCCGGAGCGACCGAGTCCGAGGCGAGGCGTTGCGCTTCACCATCGATCGGGCCGACTTCGACGTTGACGAGCTCCGACAGACCCGAGCGATACGTCTCGAGCGAGACGCCGAGCGCCTCGGCGACGCGTTGGTCGCTCGGGGTCGAGCCGTCCTTCTCGAGCTCGCGAATCGCCGCGGTGATCTTGCGAGCGAGCTGGCGAACCCGGCGCGGCATGATGTCGCCACGGCGAAGCTCGTCTAGGACCGCGCCGCGAATCCGGTGCTCGGCGAACGCGAGGAACGGTTCCGCGCGGGTGCCGTCGTAACGCTCGGCCGCTTCGATCAGGCCGAGCATGCCGGCCGACACGATGTCTTCGCGGGCAATCCAGTCCGGGCAGCGCCGCGCCATCCGCAGCGCGATCCGGCGGGCCGCGTCCGCGTGCTCGCGGATGAGGCGGTCGCGGTTGCTGTTCGTCGTCGCGTTCTGGTTGGCGGCATGTCCGAAGGTCTGCACGGACCGACCTAATTACACGCTGCGATCCAACCTCTTATCCAAGCAATTTCGATATGTTAACTTGCGTTTCCCGAGTAGGGTTTTACCCACCCAGGGTATTTTTTTACTCCAGGGCGACACCCTCGTCGGGCCCATCCGCACGTTTCGGCGGATCGATGTGCCGGGTGATCCCGACCATGAACTGCGCCTGGTCGAACCCGCCATCGAGGATCGGCAGCCGGGTCTGCGGGTTCGCGATGTCGCCGCGGTCGATGATCCCGAGGTCCGCGAAGATGTCCCAATCCTTCGTCACCGCGATCGCGCTCCCGAAGTGGACGTCGAGCCGGGGCTGCGGGTCGAGCCCCATCTTCGTCGTGGGATCGATGCCCTTGTGGGACACCGGCACCATGTACGCGATGCCGAACCAACCGCCGAACATGTGATCGAACGGATCATGAACTTGTAACGTCATCGACCCGCCGACCTCCGACAGCCACGCGGTCTGCGCCTGACTTTGCGACGCCAGCGTGATCACGTCCGCGCCACCCTTCATGTCGAAGTTGAGCCAGCGTGCGACGGGCTTGCGATATTCGAGATCGCCACCCTCGTGCGTCCACGCGCCTTGATGCGCGATCAAGTGGCCGCCACCACCGTAGACCTCGAGCGCACCGCGCCGACCGACCGGAACGCGGATCGATCCACCGGCGGATTGCCACGCGCTCTCGTCGGTGTACGACGGCTGTTTCGGCAACAACGAGATGTTCGCCGCGACCTCGATGTGATCGTAGAGCGACCAGCGGCCCGCGACATCGAACAGTGCGAGGTCGGTGAACTTTAGCGGTTCACCGCCGAGCCCCTGCTTTGACATTGCGTCGGCCATGATGAACTTCATCGAGCCGGTGAGCTCGCCGCCATCGTGTGCGATCGATCGGTCTTCGATCGTGTCGCGAAGCGAAGCGCCGGTCGTGTGCCCGGCAACATCGAACGCCTCGACGGCAGGTTGGACTTCCCCGGGCTCCGCATGTGCGGTCGTACCCAAGGTCGTGAGTGCGGCGATGGTCCAAGCTAGCTTGTTCATGCCTCGTCCCAACGCGCGGCGAGACGTCAGGATCTAATGCTAGGTTCCGCGACGTGGCGAAATCGAAGAAGGTGGTGAAGAAAGCTGCTCCGAAGAAGGCAGCACCAAAAAAACTTCCCAAACCGAAGTCGACGCGCGTTACGCGGCCCGTGCCGGTGATGCCCGCACCGCCGCCCGCTCCGGCGAAGCGCGATGAATGGCCGCCCGCGAAGGATGTCGGCCGGCTAATCCGCTACGGCGAGAAGTTCGGCGCGCTGAAGATCGAAACGAAGATGCGCGAGCAGCCGCTGCCAATCACGTCGGGGGCGATCGCGATCTTCGATCCCGCCGATAAGAAGTCGTGGAAGGTGATCGATCGGCCGATCGGCGTCGGCCAATTTCGCTCGATGGTGTCCGTGATCGGCGATCGCACGATCGCGATCACCGTGCACTGCGGTCGCCCGCCGATCGATCACTGGGCCGTCGCCCACTACAAAGGCAAGAAGCCGAAATCGGCGGATGAAGCGTCGGTCGCGTCGAGCACGGGCTGGATCGCGATCTGCGAAGCGACCGGTGGCTCGCCGGGCGTGCTCGCACTTCCAGATGCGAAGGGCGCCGCGATCACCGAGGTCCCGCTCACGGATGGTCGCAAGGCGCTCGCGATTCCGTGCGCGAAGTCGGACATCTCGGCGTACTGGGCCGTCGATGCGACGGACAAGCCGATCTGTTTCGTCATCGATTGCGATGCGCTGACCCAGAAGGATTGGAAAGCCAAACCGGTCTGATGCGCGTCGCTGCGGTGGTGCTACTCGCAGCGTGTGGGCGGATCGGCTTCGACGATCAGGCCGCGATCGATGCCGCGCCACCCGATCCGCCTGCGCTCGTGCAGCAAGGATCGGCGTCGGATCAGAACGGCAATGCGCTCGCGGTCACCGGTCTCTCGCCGGTGCGCGAAGGCGATCTGCTCGTCGCGGCGGTCGTCGCGTTTGGCGATTCGACGACGACGTCCGTCCGCGATGATGTCGGCGATACGTTCGTATCGTCGGGTGCAAATGCGACGAGCGCGTCGATCTCGGGAACGACGTCGATCTATTACGCGACCACGATCGGCGGCGCGACCACACTCGACGTGCGCTTCGACAAAGCGGAAGGTGGCGAGGTCTGGTTGCTCGACTTCTCCGGTGTCGACACGCTCGGCAGCGTGAACGCGACGAACGCGATGTCGGCGAACGACATGTATCTCGGGCCTGCGATCACGACGACGGTCGCAAATGAAGTCGTGGTCACCCACGTGCAGATCGATACGAACGCGATCACCGACGTCAGCGCGCCGTTCGTGATGCTGCCGACCCTGTTCGGCGACGACGCGGCCTACGCGATCACGACGACGGTTGGCTCGTACGCCGCGACATGGACCACGGTAGGCGGCAACGGCAATGGCGAAGCGAGCATCACCTCGTTTCGTCCTACTTCGCCGCGCTTAGCGCCTTGATCGCCTCGTCGGCGTCGGCTTTCAGACACGCGTTCGAGTTCGAGTCGCCGATGCCGAGCACGCCGCCGCGCATGCGATAGCGCGCTTGCTTCAGCGGTCCGATCGCTTTCGGATCGCCGAGATCCTTCAGGACGGCAACGGCGGCTTTGCGATCCGTGCAGGTCTTGCCCGTCGTGAGATCGTGCAGCGCGGCCTTCAACTGCGTGTCATGCGGGACCGTCGCCGCGGTCATCTCGCGCGCGGCTTCCACGACGGGCGAGGGCTTCGGCGGATCCGGCGGCGGATCGGCTTCGGCGCGCTTTTTATCTTTGGGAGGAGGCGGTGCCGGTTTATCCGGCTCGGTCTTCGGCGGCGGTGCCTTCTCGTCCGGCCCCGCTTTCTTACCGCTGACCTTCAACGCGATCGCGATGATGAAGATCACGCCGACGACGATGCCCGCGATGATCAGCCACTTCTTCTGATCGAGCGGTTGCTCCGGCGATGGCGTGGGAATCGGCGTGAACGCGGCCGTCGGCGCCGTCATCGCCGCCGCGGGGAACGGCACGCCCGGCGTCGCCGCGGGATGATTGACGATGATCGATCCCGGCGGTGGCGTGGGAATCGCGACCGGTTGGCTGATCTGTCCGCTCATCCGCGCCGGCGCGTAGCCCGCGTTGCGAAGCACGTCGTCGAGGAGCGCGAGGTAATCGTTCGCGGTCTGGATCCGCTCCGCCGAAATCTTCTCGAGGCCGTGACGGATCACGGTCTCGAGATTTTGCGGCAGCTGCAGATCCGGCGCGACCTCGGCGAACGTGGGTGGTTCGCGCGATACGTGCGCCGTCATGATCGCGAGTGGATCGGTGTCTTCGAACGGCGGCCGACCGGCCAACATCTCGTAGAACACCACGCTCGCCGAATAGAGGTCCGTCGCCGGTTTGATCTCGCCGCCGACCGCTTGCTCGGGCGACAGATACGCCGGCGTGCCGACGGTGAGACCGGTGCGCGTGCTCGCCGGATCGTTCGGATCGCCGGCGACGAGCTTCGCGATGCCGAAGTCGAGGATCTTGACGACGGTCTCGCCGTCTTTCTTCGCGAGGAAGATGTTGTCTGGCTTGATGTCGCGATGGACGACGTGCTTCTCGTGCGCGTGGCGCAGGCCCATCAACACGCCGCGCATGATGTCGATCGCTTCGAGCCACGGGATCCGCTTCTCGCGCTCGAGGCGTTTGCCGAGCTCTTCGCCCTCGAGCACTTCCATCACGAGGTACGGACAGCCATCGGCCATCACGCCCGAGTCGCTCACGCTGACGATGTTCGGATGATCGAGGCGACCGCTCGCCATCGCCTCGCGCTGGAACCGCTGCGAGGCTTCTTTGTTCTTGCCGAGATCCGGATGCAGCACCTTGATCGCGACCGCGCGACCGATGCCCATGTGCTCGCCCTTGTAGACGCGGCCCATGCCGCCTTTGCCGAGCACGCCGTCGACGCGGTAGCGCCCGTCGAGCATCGCTCCGATCGGAACGACGCCCGAATCGTCAGGTGTGGGTCCCATCGGCGTGCCCATGGTACCGCGCTAACGCACGGCGACAAAGGCGCCGATGTAGTTCTGAGACGGATCCGAGCCCGAGCCTGAGCCTGAGCCCGAGCCCGATCTGCGAGCGAATGTGAGATGACGATCGCCGTCACTCATGCGCCTTGGCAAATCGTCCGCACGACGATCCGATGCGAGGCGCTTTCGAGTTTCGGCGACGCCCGTTCGTGTTTCGGGCTCGCGCTCGGGCTAAGGCTCGGGCTCGGTCGAATCTACTTACGACGACGCGGAGGCAATCCGGTGTGCTGTGTCAACGCGACTCCCGGTTGGATCCGCGCGCCTCGTCGGTGCGGCTGCGTGTGCGCAGGCTGCCACGAAGGTACGAGCTTATCTTTACCACCGCCGATGAGATCGCTTCGGCCCATTCGCTGAAGTGCCTCGCGCAGGATCGGCCAGTTGTTCGGATCGTGATAGCGCAGGAACGCCTTGTGGAGCCGGCGCTGCTCGTAGCGCTTCACCACGTGCACGCGGTCCTTCGCGATCAGCGACTTCAGCGGCGAATAGCCGGTGTGATACATCGCGGTCGCGCTCGCCATCGGCGACGGCAAGAACGCCTGGACCTGATCCGGACGGAAGCCATTTCGCTTCAGCCACAGCGCGAGGTTCAACATGTCCTCGTCGGTGGTGCCCGGGTGCGCGGCGATGAAGTACGGGATCAGGTACTGCTCCTTGCCCGCTTCCTTCGAGTAGCGATCGAACAGCTCCTTGAACCGATCGTACGTGCCGATGCCCGGCTTCATCATGTGCTCGAGCGGACCCTGCTCCGTATGCTCGGGCGCGATCTTCAAGTAGCCGCCGGTGTGGTGCTGCGCGAGCTCCTTGATCCACTCGGGCGACTTGACCGCGATGTCGTAGCGCACGCCCGACGCGATGAAGATCCGCTTGATGCCTTTGATCGCGCGCGCCTTGCGATAGAGCGTGACGAGCGGGCCGTGATCCGTGCCCATGTTGTCGCAGATATCGGGATACACGCAGCTCGGCTTGCGACACGCCGCTTCGATCTCGCGGCTCTTACACTCGAGGCGATACATGTTCGCCGTCGGGCCGCCGAGGTCCGAGATATTGCCGGTGAATCCCGGCGTGACATCACGGATGCGCTCGATCTCCGAGAGGATCGACTTCTCCGAGCGCGATTGAATGATCCGGCCTTCGTGCTCGGTGATCGAGCAAAAGCTGCAGCCGCCGAAGCAGCCGCGCAGGATCGTGACCGAGAACTTGATCATCTCGTACGCGGGCAGCTTCGTCTGCTGGTGCTTCGGATGCGGCAACCGCGAGAACGGCAGCTCGTACAGCTCGTCCATCTCCGGCGTGGTCAGCGGCACCGGCGGTGGATTGATCCACACCTGATCGCGGCCGTGCTGTTGAACGAGCGCGCGTGCGTTGCCGGGATTCGACTCGAGGTGAAGGATGCGCGAGGCGTGCGCGTAGAGGATCGGATCGGTCGACACCGTATCGAACGCCGGCATCCGCACGACCTGTTGCTCGCGCGGCGTCCGCTTCTTCTTCAGCTGGACCAGTTCTGCGGGCTTGTCTCCGGTCGAGCACGCGGCACCGGCGCGCTCTTCTTCCATCGCGTACGGATCCTTCATCTTGTCGATGCGACCCGGCTTATCCAACGTCGTCGAATCGATCTCTTCGAAGCCCGCGCGCGTGCCGAAGAACGACGTGCCGCGCAGATCTTGGATCTCCGAGATCGGTTGGCGTGCGGCGAGGCGATGCGCGAGCTCGACGATCGAGCGCTCTGCATTGCCGAACAGCAGGATGTCCGCCTGCGTGTCGACGAGGATCGAGCGCCGAACCTTGTCGCTCCAATAGTCGTAGTGCGCGATCCGGCGAAGGCTCGCTTCGATCCCGCCGAGCACGAGAGGCACGTCGCCGTACGCCTCGCGGCACTTCTGCGCGTACACGATCACCGATCGATCCGGCCGCAGGCCCGCCACACCGTCGGGCGAATACGCGTCGTCGCTGCGCACCTTCTTGTCGGAGGTGTAGCGATTGACCATCGAGTCCATGTTCCCGCCGGTCACGCCCCAGAACAGATTCGGGCGACCGAGCGCGCGAAACGCTTCGACGTCTTTCCAGTTCGGTTGATCGAGGATGCCGACGCGAAATCCGTGACGCTCGAGCAACCGCCCGATCAACGCCATGCCGAAGCTCGGGTGATCGATGTACGCGTCGCCCGTGACGAGGATGACGTCGCACGAATCCCAACCGAGCTCGTCCATCTCCTCGCGCGTGGTCGGGAGAAAGGCGGCGGTGCCGAACCGCTTTGCCCAGTACGGACGATGGGAAAATAACGACTTCACGGCGGGGCGTAAGTAGCACGCCCTGGCCAACAACCCGAATGATTCCGTAACTATCGAGAACTATTCGCCGCCATCTTGCGGATCGCCGCCCTTGGTATGGGCGCCGCGCGAGCCACCTTCGGCTGCTCCACCCGGAGGCGGCGCACCACCGACCGCGGGCGAGCCCGTCGCCGGCTGCTGTGCGCCCATCTCTTTATCCATCGCGTCCTTTTGCGCTTGGGTCAGCGAGTCGGCGCACTTGTTCCCGTCTTCCATCGTCTTCATGTCGTTGAAGCACCGGCGCGCTTCGGGCGCCCACGCGTCGCGCTCGCAGTGCGACTGAAACATGTCGTGCATCTTCTTCATCTCGTCCGGCGGAACCGGTTTGCCTTGCGACAACGTATCGAGCATGTGGCTCGACA
The DNA here is from genome assembly GCA_047600425.1 of Kofleriaceae bacterium. Lineage (GTDB taxonomy): Bacteria > Myxococcota_A > Polyangia > Haliangiales > Haliangiaceae > JABFXX01. The sequence continues at coordinate 3,595,173 of JASGLC010000001.1, forward strand.
TCGCATCGCACGTGGGACCATCCGACGCGTTCATCGTGGTCGACGGTGCCACCGGTGCTGCCTTCGAACCGCCACACGCGACCAAGAACAAAGCGAGAGCTACGCTACGCATCTCGCGAGCCTGACACGTCACTGTGCGAGAGTCACGAGATCGCGCACACCGCCGGCGATGAATTCCACGGCGACGGCAGCGAGCAAGAGGCCCATCACGCGCTCGAATGCGCGGAGGAGCGTCTTCGGCAAAAATCGCTCGGCATTCGACGCACTGCGCATGAGCAACCACGTCGCGAGGCACGTGATCGTGACGGCCAGAAACACCGACGTCATCCGCACCGGATGCCACGTCGCGCGCGACATCAACACCATCACGGTCGCGATCGCGCCGGGACCTGCGAGCATCGGGATCGCGATTGGAAAGATCGCGATGTCGTCGCGCTGGCGAGATTCGTCGCGCTCTTCTTTCGTCGAACGAGTCGGCGAGGGTTGCGCGCGCATCATGTCGATCGACATGAGCAGCAGCATGATTCCGCCGGCGACCTTGAACGCGCCGAGCGAGATGCCGAACGCCTTGAAGATCAGGCCGCCGGTGATCGCGAACAGGATCAGGATCACCCACGTCGCGAAGCTCGCGCGCAACGCGATTCGCCGGCGCTGGTCCACCGTGAGCTCGCCGGTGATCGACAGGAACACCGGCACGTTCGCGAGCGGATCGATGACGAAGAAGATCGCGCTCAATGCCACCACGGCAAATTTGAGGTCTTCGTCGCTCACGGCGCGATGGATATCACGGCAACGGTTCGCGCGCTGCTCGCCAGTCTTCCGGGATCCCTGCGACACCGACCGCACCGACGACGATTCCGCACGCCATCGCACACATCGTATCGGTGTCACCGCCGACCGTCGCACATGCCCAAAACGCTTCCGTGAAGCTGTGAAGGTTGCTCGCGGCCGCCCAGATCGCGAACGGAATCGTGTCTGAAGCCAACACGTGACTTCCATTCCCGAGCTCGGCGGCGACGCGAATCGGTTCCGAGCCGAGCAACGGAATCGCACGTCGTACGCCATCGCGGGTCGGACCACCCGGTGTGTGAGCCACGACCGCTTCGAGCAGCATGCGTGGATCGCGTTCACCGTCGAACACGCGTGCCGCGGCCACGGCGATCGCGATCGCTCCAGCAACACCGTCGGGATGTGCGTGCGTGGGTGCGGCGGACTTCGCGGCGTGATCGATCACGCGCGCCATGTCGGTCGCGAAGTACGCACCGATCGGAGCCGAGCGCATCCCACCGCCGTTGCCGTGCGAGCCCTGCCCGTTGAACAGCATCTTCGCGGCGGCGTCGTACGGCGTGCCGGCATAGATCTCGTCGAGGACTTGATGCGCGCCACGGCCGTAACCGCGCGCCGGATCCGCGTGATGACGTTCGGCGAAGCGGCGTGCGAGCGAGTCGGGATCGATGCCGTCGTGTGCGGCGAGCTCGTCGACGATCGATGCGGCCATCGCGGTGTCGTCGGTCCACATCCACTTGCGATTGACCGGAAGCACGTGCTCGTCGAGGACGAGCGCACGCGTGGGTCCGGGCGAATGCAGGATCTGCTCGCCGGCAGCGTCGCCGACCGATAAGCCCTCGAGCGAGATTCGCGCGCGCGAGATCATAGGTATTGCGCGAGGAACGTATCGGCTTCGCGGAGGATGCGCGGGATCGATTCGAGCAGCTGGTGGCCGTCCTCGAGCTCGATCAGCTTCGCGTTCGCGTGGCGCTTCACGAATTCACGCGAGAAATCGACGGGCACGGTCTCGTCCTTCGTGCCGTGGATGATCAGCATCGGCGTGGTTTTCGGATCCGGGAAGTCGGTGCCGAACGTCAGCACGTCTTCCATGAAGCCGAAGTCGACCTTCGACGAGCCGTCCGTCGTGTAGTCGTAGACTTCGCGCCAACCGGTCTTCTTCCACTCGTCCCATTCCGGACCGAGCTGCGCTTGCCAGCGTTGCGCGAGCCGAAACGCCGGTGCGAGCAACACCATCGCCTTCACGCGCGGATCGCGCTCGGCCACGCGTGCGGCGGTGAGACCACCCAACGAGCTACCGATCAAGATCGCATCGCCGCGCATCGAATCGCGCGTGTGCTGGATCATCGCGGATAAGCGCAGGTGCTCGAACGAGGGCTTGCGCAGATCCAAGCGATCGACCGTGATGCCGCGATTCGCGTAGTGATCGGCGACCGCGAGCGCCTTCGTGGAGCCCGGACCGGATGCGAATCCGGGCAAGTAGAGGATCTGCATGGCCCCAGTGTCACTCGTTTGGCGCGCGCGGTCACTGGGTCGAGCGCGCTCCCGTGGGAGCTACTGCTCATGCTGAAGCTTGTCGTTACGGGTCTTGGCCTCGGTCGAATCGCACTCGGTCTCGCGCCGTTCCTCGCGGCGGGGCCATCGTCCCGTTTGCTCGGGTTTCCCCGCAGTCATGACAACGCGACGGCGCGCCTGATGGGGCGATTCTTCGGCGTACGGGATATCGGGTTGGGCGTGCTGGCGTTCTACGCGGCGGCGCATCCCGAGACGCTGCCGTTCATCGTGTTGTTCAACGCGTTCATGGATCTGGGTGACCTGGCGGCGATCGCGATCCCGCTCGTCAAGCGGCAGGGCATCGATCGCGCGGCGCTGTTGTCGGCGATGTTTGCCGCAACGGGTGGGCTTTCGTGGCTGATCGTGTGGCTGGTCGCGCGATAATCACGCCATGGGCTCGATCTCCACGCTTCTCGTTCGCCCGATCGTCGCGGCGCTCGGAAGCGATCGCTTGCCCGATTTCTGGCGCGTCACGGATCTGTCGCCGGCGATCGTCGGTGATGCCGATGCGCGAATCACGGCGTCGCAGTTCTGCGTGGCGTGGAGTGCGTTGACGCGCGCGACGTCTCCGTCGGTCGCTTTGCAGATCGCGGATGCGACGCCGATCGGCTCGTTCGGCATCGTCGAGTACGTGTGTCGCTCGGCGGCCACGCTCGGCGACGCCCTGACGCAGTGGGTGCGCTATCTCAACTTGCTCGACGATGCCGTCGAGGTGTCGCTGATCGTCGAAGGCGATCGCGCATATCTTCGAGTCACGCGCGAGAGTGAAGCGCCGGCGCCGGCCTCGCACGAGCTGTGCTTCGCGCTCGTCGTGAAGCAGGCGCAGCAGTTGTCGACGGTGCCGTTTCGCGTCACCGGCGTGGACTTCACGCACGCCGGTGATCCGGCGCCGTATCGCGCATGGTTCGATGCGCCGGTCGCGTTCGGGGCGGAGCACACGCAGTTGGTATTGCCGGCGGCCGCTTTACAAGCGTCGTTGCAGACGAGTGATCCGACGCTGTTGGCGATCCTCACGCGTGCCGCGAGCGAGGTGAAGATTCCCGATCCGACGACGATCGTGGATCAAGTCGCCCGCGTGATCGGCGAAGCGCTGAAAGACGATCGCGCAAACATCGCGCATGCCGCGCAGGCGCTGGGGATGACCGAGCGCTCGCTGCAGCGGCGCTTGAAAGAAGCGAACACGAGCTTCAACGACGTGCGGGAAGATGTTCGCAAGCAACTCGCGAAGCGCTATCTCGACGACAAGCTCGCGATCGCGGAGATTTCGTTCCTACTGGGATTTTCCGAGCCAAGCGCATTTCATCGCGCGTTTCGTCGGTGGACCGGGATGACGCCGCAAGAAGCGCGTGGATGACGCGTTCGAACGAACGCCGCCCAAGACGGGGATAGCCACGAGCGTCAGCTGTTCGAAGGATTTCGATGAAACGGATCCTTCGCCGGACTTCGAATCTTCGTGGCGATCTTCGTCTTCGGGTGGATTCGCGCGGGCGTCGACGGTCAATCGCTTGGCACCGGCGCTCGATGCGAATTCTTCGCTCGGACGAACGCCGCCGCAGACGAAGGTAGCCACGAAGCGTCGAAGCTGTTCGAAGGATTTTTCGATGAACGGATCCTTCGCCGGACTTCGAACCTTCGTGGCTACCTTCGTCTTGGGGTGAGCTCGCACGTGCGTCGACGGTCAATCGCTTGGCACCGGCGGTCACTGCGAAACTTCTTGGTCCGCGCGAGAACACGTGCATGCAGACCTACGACGAGCAAACCACCTGGCAGGCCTATCAACCGTTCTTCCCCGAGGCGCTCCGGCTGACGCGCGAGTCGATGCCGCGCGAGGAGTGGTGGGCGTGGCGCGGGCTGGACATTCATATCGACCGGCTCGACGTTCCGGACGCACCGCTCAAAGTCATCGTCCTCCACGGCGCCGGTGCCTACGGTCGCGTGATGGCGCCCGCATCGGTGATCGCGCAGCGCTACGGCTACACCACGATCACGCCGGACTTGCCGGGTTACGGGCTGACGTCCGTGCCGCGCAAGCAGATGACGTATCCGCTCTGGATCGATTGCGTCGTCGATCTGATCGCCACCGAGCGCGCGAAAGACGATCGCCCGATCGTGCTGTTCGGCGTCTCGCTGGGCGGCCTCCTCGCCTATCAAGTTGCGAGCCGCACGCCCGTGGAGGGCCTGGTCGCGACCACGCTCGCCGATCCGCGCGAGACCGAAACTCGTCGAGGATTTGCGCGCACGCCGTTACTCGGACAAGCCGGCTTGTGGCTGCTCGACAAGCTCCGCTTCATCACCGATGGCATGCCGTTGCCGATGAGCCTGATGTCGCGCATGCATCGGATCTCGAACAAGCCCGAGCTATCGGCGCTGGTCTCGCGCGATCGCCTCGGCGGTGGCTCGTGGGTGCCCGCGCGGTTCCTGCGCACGCTGATGACGACCGCGCCGGCGATCGAGCCCGAAGACTTCGATCGTTGCCCGGTGTTACTCGCGCATCCCGGCGTCGATCAGATGACCGACATCGCACTATCGCGCCGGTTCTTCGATCGCCTCGGCGCGCGTGACAAGAAGATGGTCGTCCTCGACGGCGCGAGCCACATGCCGACCGAGCACCCCGGCATCGATCAACTCGAAGCCGCGGTACTCGAGTTTCTTCACGGCATCGTGAAGACGAGCTCGCTGCCGGTCGCGAGCTGAGCCTGCGTGAGGCCGCCGCTGACGTCCACGCCGTCGAGCGTGACGCTCGATACCGCAGCGCCGGTTCCGTTACGCGTGATCGTCAACAAGTGACCACCGACGGTGATCTTCGCCTTCGGAAACCGCGGCGCGCCGATCACCCACTTGTCGCTGCCGGCAACCGGATAGAGGCCGAGCGTCGACAGCACGTACCACGAGCCCATCGCGCCGCCGTCGTCGTTGCCGGGCACGCCATTCGGTTGATCGCTGTAGATCGTGTCTTGGATCCAATACGTCCACTTCGCCGTCAGCTCGGGATGTCCGAGTTGGCCGAACAGGAACGCCGCGTTGATATCCGGCTCGTTGCCTGCCCAGTAATAGTTGCGCGGGAAGTTCGCCGCCGCCGGATCGCTCGTCTCCCAATCCGTCTTCGCCAGCTCGAAGAACTGCGTCAGCTTCGCGACCGCCGCATCCGCCGATCCGAAGATCGCGACGATGCCATCGGGATCGTGAATGCCCGCCATCCATAGCGACTGCCACGCGTTCGCTTCGGCGTAGTCGCCGGCCCACGCGGTCTCGTCGAACGATGCCGTGGTCACGCTGCCGTCGGCGCCGCGGCCGCGAAGGAACTGCGTCGCCGGATCCCAGAGCTTGCGCCAACCGTGACTGCGCTCGATCAACGCGTCGTGATCGGCGGTGTTGCCGAGCGCCGCCGCCAACTGCGCGAGCGCGAAGTCATCGTGCGCGTACTCCGTGGTGATCGAGACCGAGCGATCGACCGTGTCCGGAACGTAGCCGTACTGCATGTACTCGACGACATGATCGCGACCACCGCGATTCGCCGCCGGCGCATTCGGATCCATCGCCGCCGCGCGCAACGTGGCCCACGCTTGATCGCCGCCCGGATCCGGCACACCACGCGCCACCGCATCCGCGATCGCGACTTCCGCCGACGCGCCCAACATCGTGCCGGTCTCGCCGATCGCGAGCGGCCACTTCGGATAGATGCCGATGCCGGTATCCCACGCGACCAGCGATCGCGCTTGATCGTGCGCGCTGTCTGGCGCGAGCCACGCGTACAGCGATGAGACATCGCGGTACGTGTCCCACAACGACAGATCGCTCATCTGATTCCACCCACTCGCGACCGCCACCGGTTGACCGGCGAGGATGTACGAGCCGTCGACATCCGAGATCACGCTCGGCATCAGGAACGCGTGATACAGCGACGTGTAGAACGTGCGGAGCTGGCTCTCGGTTTCGGCGGTGAGCTTGACGACGCCGAGCTTCTGCTCCCACGCCTCGTTCGTTGCCATCTGCACGGTATCGAAGTCGACGGTCGGAACTTCCGCCGCGAGATTCTTCCGCGCGCCATCCAAGCTGACGAGCGACATCCCGATCGCGATCGTCGACGCACCGGCCGGCACGTTCAACGCGGCGCCGTTGTCCCAGCTCGTCGACGAGCTCCACGTGCCGTGAATGACGAAGTACAGATCGTAGCCGCCGAACCCGCCGCTCATCCCGCCGATGTGGTGCATCGATCCGGTGATCTCTTGCGCGCCGTCGTCGACGTGAATCTCGGCCGCCGTGACTTTACCGTCCGACAGCGTCTTGCCGAGATCGATCACGATCGCGCCCGCGCTCGGCAGCGTGTACCGCTCGACCGCGACGCGTTGCGTGGCCGTGAGCTCGGCGCGGATCCCGTTCGCGAACGTCACGTCGTAGTAGCCGGCGTGCGCGTGTTCGGCACTCTTGTCGAACGCGGTCTCGTAATCGACGACGCCGTGCTTGCCGTCATCGAACGCCGTCGTCGGCATGACCGAAAGGATTCCGTAGTCGGTCGCGCCGGTGCCGTGGAGGTGCGTCGAGGCGAAGCCCTGGATCCGGTTGTCCTCGGCGAAATAACCCGAGAAGTGCTGGAAGCTGACGGTGCCGAAATCGACGCCATCGCTATCGGGACCCGGCTTCGCGAAGCCGTGCGGAGCCGCCGCGCCGACGAAGCAGCTGCCGAACGCATAGCCGAGACCGCCGGTGCCGATCGTCGGATCGACCCACGCGGTCGCTTGCGTGACTTCGGGTGGCGGCGTCGGCGCGTCGTTACCACCACAGGCGGCCAGTAGCACCGCGGCAAGCGAGCCCCTCATCATCGAGGGGACACTAGCTCACTTGACCGTAAACGGGTACGAAACCGTAACCGGGTCACCGCCGGCGCGCGCCGGGAACTTCCACGCGTTCGCCGACTTCACCACGCAAGCCGCGACGAGCGGGTTGTTCAGCGTCGACTGCGACTGGACGCGGTGCACTTTGCCTCCGGCATCGACCTGCAGCTGGAGCGTGATCGTGCCCTTCAGGCCCGCCGACTTCTTCTTACCGTCCGCGAAGCACTTCTGGACTTCACCCGTGTGCATCCCGACGACCGAGTTGATCGTCGACTGCTCGATCGCCGGTTTCGGCGCTTCGACCTTTTCGACGACCGGCGCCGGTTTCGGCTCTGGGTTCGCGACGGGCGCCGGTTCCGGCATCGTCTGCTCTTTGACCGGCGCCGCCGCGGGCTCCTCGGCCGGTGCCTTCGTCGGTTCCGGCAGCGTCACCGGCACGTCCGGCGTGAGCGGCTGCGTCTCGATCTTCTCCTCGACCGCCGCCTTACCGACATGACGCGGTGCCATCGCGATCTTCTCGACGACCGACGGCGTCGCCGGCTTCTTCTCGATCGTGCGCGCGACCGGTGCCGGCGCAGGTGCGGCTGCCGCGACCTTCACGGGTTCCGGTGCCGCCGGCGCGGCGACTTCACCGAGCGCGACGAGCGTTTCTTCCTCGGTCGCTTCCGCGATGCCCGCGCCCTTCACGAGGTGCGCCTTCAAGTGCGTCGGCCGATCGAACGTCAGCCAGTAGCGCTCCGTCTTGTAACCGGGCGCCGAAACTTCGACGAGCTCGACGACATCCGTCGACGCGATCTGCATCTGCGTGTTGCTCGTGACGTGACGGCGGAACACGACGTGCGCGTTCGGCGCATCCGCCTCGAGCTGGACGAGGATCTTTTCCTTTTCCTTCGCCTGCGGAATCGCCGCCGCCGGCATCGGTTGCTGCACCGCCGGTTGCGGCGCTTGCGCGACCTCGTTCTTCTTCATACCGAACATCACGCCGACGGCACCGACCGCGATACCGACGCCGGCGAGCGCGTACATCGCGTACGGCTTCTTCGCCTGCGGCGCGTTCAACATCACGTTGTCCATCGCCATCGGCGTCAACGTCTGAGACGCGTTGCCCGGGACCGGCGTGTTCGTCATCCGCACCGGACGCGGAATCGTCTGCGAGCTGCGTGCGATGTCTTTGAGATCGGTGTTCGTGATGTCTTCACCGCTCATCACCTGGATCGGCTGGCTGCGGCGCATCGGCATCGGCGTGCCGTCACTACGCGTGACGAACGATTCGAGCGCGGCTTCGACATCGCTCATCGTCTGGAACCGATCGTCGGGATGCTTCGCGAGCATCTTGCCGAGGATCGTCTCCGCGAGCGCGTGCGGAACTTCCGGGCGCATCAGCGGAGGCGGCTCTTCGTTGACGATGCGATGCATGAGCTGCCGCGGATCGTCCTCGCTCGCGAACGGGCGGCGCGCGGTGAGCATTTCGTAGAGGATCACGCCGAGCGCGTAGACATCGGCGCGACGATCGACGGACTCGGGATCGGTGATCTGCTCGGGCGCCATGAACTCCGGCGTGCCCATCACCATCGCCTTTTGCTTGTCCTCGATCATGAGGAAACGCGAGATGCCGAAATCCAGCACCTTCACGTGATCCATCGCGTCGTCTTTGTCGGTGAGGAACACGTTGTCGCTCTTCAGATCGCGGTGGATGACGCCCGCGTTGTGAGCGGCATGCACGGCCGATGCGATCTGCGTCGCGATCCGGACTGCACGACGGACCGGCAGACCGCCGACGCGATAGATCTCGTCGGTGAGCAGGCTGCCCTCGAGGAACTCGAACACGATGTACGGCACGTGGTTCGCGGTGAACCCCATGTCCGTCGACTCGACGATATTGGGATGACCGAGCGTACCGGCGGCGCGCGCTTCGTTCATGAAGCGTTCGATCACGTTCGCGTCCGTCGCGAGCTCTGGGTGGAGAATCTTGATCGCGACGCGACGCTTGATCAGCGTGTGTTCGGCGAGGAACACCGTTCCCATCCCGCCTTCACCCAACGTTCGAATGATTCTGTAGCGCCCCTCGACAACGTCCCCGGTCTTGACCACTGCTTCACGCGTGGAATTTCCCATTGTCTCTATTGTTGGGATCGGGGGTCGACCACACAAGAAGATCCTCGTGAGTTCCAACTGTGTTTCTTCGACGACGATGTATGTTGATCGCAGTGCAATGACGACCAAGAAGGGATTCGGATCGCTCGGAGAATTACGCGATGGTCTACCGCCGGGACCTACACCTGCACCGAAGCCAGAACCGAAGGGACCCGCTCGGGCCGTGGTCCGAATGGAGCGAAAGCAACGCGGCGGGAAAGAGGTGACGGTGATCGAGAAGCTCGGGTTGAAGTCGAGCGAGCTCGAGACGTGGTGCAAACAGCTGAAGCAGACGCTCGGCTGTGGCGGAATGGTTGAGGGCGACACGATCGTGCTGCAGGGCGACTTCCGCCAACGCCTTACCGAACCGCTGACGAAGCTCGGTGTTCGGTCGGTCACGATCTCCGGCTAGTCGCCTTGCCAGGGGACGGCGCTCGCCACCGAACCGGAAGATCTAGTTGCAGTTTCGCGGGTTTCGACGCGTTGCGTTGTAGCGCGCCAGCCGCAAGTACTGACGATCGTTGCGCGACTCGCGCACATGTACGTTGGCAGGAGCCTTGCTGAATAGCTCGCTCAGCCATGCGGACCATCTACCTCGCGACCGTTCTTGCGGCGTCGGCTTGTAGCAGCGAACCCAAAGAAGCTCCTATCCCGCCCAACCTCGAGATCCTCTCGCCGGCCCGTAGCCTGGTGCAGTCTGGTGCCGCGCCCGTGACCGTCACGGGCAAGGTAACGCCGAACGCGCAGAATGTTCCCGTCACGCAGGTGTCGGTGAACGGTGTCGTCGCGAACGTCGGCGCGGATGGTTCGTTCTCGGTGCCCGTGCAGATCAAGCCGGGCGCGACGCTGCTCCACACCGAAGCGCTCGACGCGAACGGTGGCAAGGCGCAAGACACGCGCTCGGTCGAAGCCGGCGATCTCGAAAACCCGACGACGATGCTCGCCGACGCGGTGACCACGGCGCTCTCGAAAGAAGCGTTCGCGAAGATCAGCACGGCCGCGGGCCCGATCATCAAGGGCCTCGACATGGCGTCGATGCTCGCGCCGTATCAGCCGATGGTGCACTCCGGCGACGAGAATGGTCCGGACTGCTTGTTCGGTCAGCTGTACGTCGAAAACGTGAAGATGCAGAACATCGTGATCTCGATGTCGCCGACGAACGGCGGCCTCAACTTCTCGGCCGAGATCGACGGCCTCGATGTTCCGGGTCACATGACGTACAAGGTTGCGTGCGTCGGCGGTACCGATGCCACCGACGTCAAGGCGACGAAGGTCGTCGTGTCGGGCCTGTTGAAGGTTTCGCCGGACGGTCAGAACGGCTTCGCGACGGACCTCCAGAACCCGAACATCCAGATCTCGGGCCTCGACATCTCGTCGGGCGGCGTCCCGGGCGCGATCCTCGACATCGTCCCGATCGATTCGTTGATCCAGTTCATCATGCCGAAGGTTGCGGGCATGGTGATGAAGCCGATGCTGAACCAAGCGCTCGGCGCGCTCTCGGGCCCGAAGACGCTGAACCTGCTCGGCAAGTCGATCACCGTCGAAGTTTCGCCGTCGGCGATCAACTTCACGAACGACACCGCGCTCGTCACGCTCGACATGCAGATGTCGATCGGCGGCGCGGAGCAGTCGAAGTTCGTGTTCACGGATAACGGCCAGCCGGACATGGACCCGGGTCAGGGCATGCAGCTCGGCATCGCCGACGACCTCGCGAACTCGCTCCTGTCGCAAGCCGTCACGCTCGGCCTGATGAACCTCGCGATGCCTGTCACCGGTGGCTCGTTCGACGCGAGCTCGATCGCGATGACGTCGCCGCCGATGATCTCGGCCTCGCCGTCGGACGGCAAGATGGTGCTCGTCCTCCCCGACATGACGTCGACGTTCACGAACGCGGGCACGCCGGTCGCGAAGGCCGCGATCAACGCGACGGTCGACCTCCAGATCCAACCGTCGTCGGACGGCTTCGGCATCGCGATCCAACTCGGTACGCCGAACATCAACGTCGACGTCCTGCCGGACATCGCGAACGTCACGGGCTTCACGCCGGATGACCTGTCGTCGGCGGTCAAGCTCACGCTCGCCGCGCAGATCAACACGGTGTCGGTGCTGCTCGGCGGCATCCCGCTGCCGGCCATCGAAGGCATCCAGATGAAGGACCTCTCGGTCGTCGGTGCCGATGGCTACGTGATGGTCAAGGGCGCGCTGCAGTAAGGCGTGTTGACGAGCGTCGCGATGCGGCGACTCGACGAGCGACGCGAAAGTCGCTGACTCGAAGGCTCCTGGTCTCGGACCACGGAGCCTTTCCTGCTTTCGGAGACATCCAGCACTCGATCGTGAACGTGGAGGTGCACGTGCCACGTGCCACGTGCACGTTATTTCGTCAGTCCTTCGTACAGCGCCTCCGCGATGCGGTCGGCGCCTTCGCTCGTCGGGTGCTGAAAGTCTTTGACGATCAAACCCTGCCGGTACCACGTAGCGGAGCTGCCCTTCCCGCCCATCCACGCGAACGTATCCCAGAACGCACAACCATTCGCGAGCGCCGCCCGATGCTGCGCTTCGACCATTGCCGGCACCGACTCACGGGCCGGCATTTTTTCGTCGCGCCAATCGAGCTGATCGAGCGGCGAGATCACGAGGCACGCCGCGTTCGGCGCCGCGAGCTTCGCGTTCGCGAGCAATTCGCCGAACAGCTTCTCGTGCTCGGCCATGCCTTGGCCCTTCGCCGCGAGCCACTCGGCTTCGTTCGTCCCGTACATCACGACGATGAGGTCCGGCGCGCGATGCGCGAGCTGATTGCGCCAGTGCTCTTCCATGTCGTGATTGCGCATCGCCTTCGCCGTCGCATTGACGACACCGAGGTTGTCGACGATCGCGCCCGTCGCATTCTCGAGCGCGATGCCGAACATCCGCACCCGCCCCTTCGCGCGGAGCTCGAGCTTCTTCGCCGGATCCGCGAGCTGCGCCGTGAAGAACATCCCCTTCTTATCCGCCGCCTGGGTATCGAGCTTCGTGACGACCTTGCCATCGGCGACGAGCTCGAGCGATCCGCCGTGCGGCTGCGCGAGGTAGTGCAGATCGACGTTGCCGACCTGCGCAGCCGGCGCGATCCGGATCGTCCCGCCGCTCTCGGTTTCCGTCGAGCCGCCCAATCCGAGCAGGCGATCCGGCGGCACCGTCGTCGAGATTCCGTGCGTGGTCCACTCTTCCGATGCCACGCTCGCCGCCGCGCGATGTTGGCAGTACGGATGCGGCGCCTCTCCCCACAAGAAACCGGGACCGCCATCACCGATCTGCGCCTGCAACCGGTGGCGGAGCCCGTTCGTGATCTGATCGTCGGCGGTCACCGAATCGCCGAACCACGAGATCCGGACGTGCTTCGCCGCGATCGCCTTTCTCACCGCATCGAGTGAATGCTTCGGATCATCTAGAGCTGCGGCGTCGGGTGGTTTCACTTTGGGCGCGGCATCGGCAACACCGAACGCGATCAGCAGCCACCCGAGCTTCACGATCACCCATGTTATTCCGGAACGATCTCGTTGTTGCGTTTGCGAATGTGAAACTCGACGCGCCGATTCATTCGCCACGCTTTTTCGTTGTGCTCGTTACTGAGTGGCCGGGTCTCGCCGTAGCCCTGTGATTCGAGCCGATCGGTATCGATGCCGGCGCCCTTCAGGTAGGTGACGACCGCCGCCGCACGCCGATTCGACAGATCGAGGTTGTACTCGTCGTCGCCGCGCTCGTCGGTGTGGCCCTGCACCTCGACGAGCTGGATGTCCGGATTGTCCTTCAGCGCCTGCGCGACGTTGTCGAGGATCGGATACGAGCGCTTCTGGATGATCGCCTTGTCGAACTCGAACTCGATCGAGCCGAGCGTGACGATCGTGGTCTTGCCGACGATCACGCCATTCGGGCAATCCGTGCCGTCTTTCGGACCGGCCTTCGTGCAGCCCTCGTCGTGATCGTCGATGAACGCGCCGTCCGCCGGCGAATCCGGGCAGCCGTCTTCGTCCTGATACCCGTTGTAGTTCTCCGGATCGTCCGGACACTTGTCGAGGTCATCGCGAATGCCGTCGTTATCGCGATCCGGAAAGTCGTTCACGGCGACACGCTCGTGCGGCGGCTCGTAGTCCGGCTCGGGAACATACGTGCGCGCGGCCTGCCCCGCCTTCGGTTCGAACACGATGCCGATCAGCGCACGCACATCTGCGTTGCCGGTCTCGTCGACGAGCCCGCGCCCGGCCGCGAGCGACAGATAGCTGTTCTTCGCGAGATACAGCTTCACGCCGCCGAGCGCTTCGAGCTGCGCGAACTTGCCGTGATCCAACGCGCCGTAGACTTCACCCACGACATCGAACTTCTCCGGCAACACCGACCACGCGACCGCGCCACCCATCGGGAACTGCGTGGTCTGCATGCCGGAATTGGCCATGCCGTCGGTCAACCGCACGCCGCCATTCACCGCGAAGCCCCAACGACCGACATGCGTATCGGCGACCGCGAGCAACTGCGGCGTGGTGCCGTGCGTGTCCTTGCCGGTCGGCACGTACACGCTCGCGATCGCCGCGAGGTGATTCATCACGTGGACCTTCGCGTGAAAGCCCGCATCGCCTACACCTTGCGAATCGGTTTGCCCGCTCGTGATCACGAACGGCATCGAGGCGCCGAGCTCGAGTGGCACCGGCCCGAGGTGGAGGCCCATCGCGGCGACCAGCGTCGCGGTCACTTCATTATTGGTGGTGCCGGTCTGGTTGCGGCCCCAATCGAGCGAGCCGAGCCCGAACGACAGCTCTTCGTGGCCGAGCGTCGACGATCCGTTCAACGAGAGGTAGCCGCGCGAATCGACGGCGGGATGGAACTCGTCGACGGCTTGGGCGTGAGCAGCAGCGGGAACCAATAGCAGAGCTAGAGCCAGGCGTGGCATGGGCGGTCCTTTCGCGCGCGCTTCTCGACGAGAAGCGAAGCAGCGGGTCTGCCCATACTGTGCGCGGCGATCGCGCGGCGGTTACATCGCCTAAGTCAGTGCTTTGACTTCTTCTTGCCCGCCTTCGGCGCAGAATCTTTTTTGGAATTTTCGGGCGGCTTCGGGATTTTGACGCCGCCGAGGAAGCCGCGAATCTCGGGCTCGAGCGCGACGCGCGTCGCGATGCATTGATCGAGATCCTCGGTCGCTTGCGTGACGATCCGAGCACCGCCCGGCCGGTCCTTCAACGGCGCCATACTTTCGACCGCGTGATCACGGGTCTTCGGATCGCACGACGACGCGAAGATGCCCGCTTCGATCGTCACCGCACCCGTCGTTGCATCGGCCGGCATGCGCTTCAGGAGCGCATCGCGATTCGCGAGATAGAACTTCTCGGATTCCGCGCGGCTTGCATCGGTATTGAATCCGACGAGCAAGTACATCGTCTCGCGAATATCGACGGCGGGATCGAGCAGGATCGGCAGTGCGGTCGCGTACGCCTGTGCGGACTGCACGCTGAAGAACCCACCGAGCATCGTCGCCCGCAGATCGCGCGACTTCTCCGTCTTCAGATCGGCAACGAGCTTCGCGGCAAATTCGGGCGAGTTATCGAGCGCGATCGCGAGCACCAACGCACGTTCGCTCTCCGGCAGATCGCGCCAGTGCCCCGCCGCCTCGAGCCCCTGTTTGACGATCTCGGGTTCTTTCCCGATCGCAGCATTCGAGACCAGCGTGTAGCGCGATCCTTCGGTATCGAGATCGTCGGTGTCTTTCGCCGCCAGCCCGACCTTCAACGCGCCGGGGCCGAACGTCATCCGCAGCCACGCTTCGAGCTTCGACCGTTGATCGGGTGACGCGAACCGGATGAACCCGGAGACATTCCCGCCGACTTGGCCGATCGGAAAGCGATCCCCCTGCATCATCTTCGGAAACAACGACACCGCGATCACGAGCGGCAGCTTGGTCGTGCCCGCGCGCGGAGCCTCCTGTGCGGAGGTGTTGACGTCCGAGAATAGCGATCGCCGCTCGCTCCACGACAATTGCGCCCACGCTTCGTCGCGCAGCGCGGTGACCTGCTTCGCCGTGTAGTCCGTGCGGTAGTACCCGCGCGCGTCGACGTTCGGCATCACCCAGCGCGGGCACGAGCTCAACGCGAGCTCACCCTTCGGCGCATCGAGCAACGTACAGGTCTCGCTTCGCTTGCCGTTGTCGTCGTACGCGATGCACACGGGAAGCATCCACGGCTTGGTCTCGCCCGGTGTTGCCGAACCCGCCGGCACGAATCGGCGTTGGGCGAGCTCGAGCTTCGGCTTGGCGCCGCAGGTCACCGTCATCTTTAGCTCCGGGACACCGGGCTGATCGAGGAACGTCGAAAACGCCGGCGCGAGATCGCGTCCCGCAGCTTTGCTGATCGCACCGACGAAGTCCGCCGACGTCGCATTGCCCCACGAGCGATCTTTCAAATACTGGCGGACGCCTTCTTTGAATTTGTCGGCGCCGACAAACCGCTCGAACATGTTCAGCACCGACGCGCCTTTTTGATAGGTGATCGTGTCGAACGCATTCAGCACGTCGCCTTGCATGTCGATCTTCTGGCGGATCTGCCGCGCGGTCGTGATCGAATCCGCCGAGATCGCGGCCCGCACCGTATCGCCCTCGTGCTCGTCCCAATGCCAGCTCGGTTCGTACTGCGCCGTGATCTTTTCCTCGATCCACGTGGCGAAGCCTTCGTTCAACCAGATGTCGTCCCACCACGCCGTCGTCACGAGATCGCCGAACCACTGATGGGCGCCCTCGTGCGCGAGCACCGAGATCCACACCGAATGACGCGTCGCAGATGCCTTCGCGTCCATCAACATGAGGTGGCCGTCCATGGTGATGAGGCCCGCGTTCTCCATCGCGCCGAAGCCCGAGCTCACGGGCAGCACCATCACGTCGAGCTTTGGATATGGATACGGAATGCCGAACCACTTCTCGAGGAGGCTGACGACGCGTGCACCGGTCTTCGCCGCGTACGCCGCTTCCGCTGCTTTGCCCTTCGGCACGATCATCCGCATCTGCACGCCACCGTCCGTCGTGCCCGCCGGCACGATCTCGAACGGGCCGACGCCGAACGCGACCAAGTAGCTCGGCAACGGTTTGGTTTGCGCGAACTCGAACACGTGATGACCGCCGGCTTCGCTCTCTTGCGTCACCCCCGTGTTCGAAACCGCGATGTCGCCTTTCGGCACGTCGAGCGTCAATTGCCACGGCACCTTGCTATCGGGCTCGTCGATGCACGGAAACACGCGGCGCGCGTACAGCGCTTCGAACTGCGAGAACACGTACGACTTGCCATCGACCTTTTCGGCAAACGCGCCGGCGGTGCTGACCATCTCGATCTCGCCGGTGTAATCGAACGCGAGCACGTAGGTGCCCGGCGGCAGCGCGGCTTCACTCTGGATCTCGAGTTGATCGTCACCTCGCGGCGTGACGTGCAGATCGATCGGCATCGCGCTGCCCGTAGCCGTGGCCTTCGTGATCGTCAGCTTCTTGCCGTGCAGCCAGATCACGCTCGATGCCGTCGACAGCGCGCCGGTGATCTCGATGTGGCCGGTGAACGTTGGCTTGTCCGGATCGATCGTCAACCGCGCCGCGTAACTCTGCGGTGTGAAGAGGCGCGGTAGCCGCAACTTCGGAGCGTCGTCACCCGCGGCGATCGGCAATGGCGCGACCGGCGTGGGCGCGACAACGACTTCCGGTTTCTCGACCGGCGGCGGTTTCGGCGTCACCGGCGCGGGATTTCCCGCAGGCGTACAACCGACGACGATCGCGACGGCGACGAGCGCTTTCATGCGCTCAATCTATCACTTGAGCCAATCGCGCAACTCGGGTTCGAGGGCGGTACGGGTGGCGATACATTGATCGAGCCACTCGGTTTGTTGCGCGACCGCACGCTCGCCGCCGACTTGATGCTTGATGGGCTCCATCAGGGTGACGAGCTCGTCCCGGCGCTTCGGATCACACGCGCGCGCGTACATCCGCGCGAGGAGCGTGGGCTTCACCGCATTCGGCTCTGCCGGCCACCGCTTCTCGATGTCATCTTTGTGCTCGCGATAGAACGCCTCGAACGCGGCGCGCGGACCTTCACGCGTGTACGACCACAGCAACGGCCAGAGATCGTGAATATCGAACGCCGGGTCGAGAAGCAGAGGCAACGCGGTCGCGAGCACGCGCGGCTCGTTCGCACTGCCGAGCGCCGTGATGATCGTGACGCGCTGCTGCGGATCTGTCTCGTCCTTCAACTCCGCGACAAGCTTTGCCGCGAGCGCCGGATCGTTATCGAGCGCGATCGTTAGCACGAGCTGCCGCGCGGCCTCGGGCACGGTCTTCCACTTCGCCGCGAGCTCGACCGCCTTCTTCACGAGTTGTGGATCGCGACCGTGTGCCGCCTCCAGCACGAACGTGGATCGCAGCGCTTCGGTCGTCAGCGTGTCGGTGTCTTTGGCGACGAGGCCGAGCCGATTCGCTCGCGCTCCGTAGGTCTTCTTCAGCCACGCTTCGAACTTCGCGAACTGATCCGGCGCGACGAACGCATCGACCGCATCGACAAACCGCTGCGCGATGAACACCGCCATCCGATCGCCCTCCAACATTTTCGGGACGAGCGAGGTCGCGATCGCGAGCGGCAACTTCGTCGATCCTTCGCGCGACGCCGATTGCGCCGACACCGCGATGTCCACGAACGCCGCCTCGCGCTCCTCCCATTCGAGCTGCGACCACGCGCGATCACGCAACGCGACCGCCTGCTTTTCCGTGTAATCGGTCATGTAGTAACCGACGCCGTCGACGTTCGACATCACCCACGCAGGACACGCGGCCAACTTGATGTCCACCGACGGGGCGTCGAGCATCGTGCACGATTCGGCGCGCTTGCCGTGGTCGTCGTACGCCACGCACACGGGCAGCGTCCACGGCTTACTCTCTTCTGCAGGCTTGCTGCCAGCCGGAACGAACCGGCGTTGTGCGATCGTCAACTTCGGCTTGCCCTCGCACGACACGGTCAGCTTCAGCTCTGGCACGCCCGATTGATCGAGCAGCGATGCGAACGCCGACGCGAGATCACGATCCGCAACCTTGCTCACGGCGCCGACGAAGTCCGCCGATGTCGCGTTGCCGTAGGCTCGCGCTTGGAGATACGCGCGTACCGCTTCTTGGAACTTCGCTTCGCCGACGTAGTGTTCGAACGTCGAGAGCAGCGAAGCACCTTTGACATACGTGATGCCTTCGAAGGCGTTCGCGATCTCGTCTTGGGTTTCGATTGGCTGGCGGATCCGTCGCGCCGTCGTCAGCCGATCGAATTCGAGCGCGTTCGACCTCAGCGCCGCGACGTACGACGCCTTGAAGCTCGGATCGAACTGCGCGTCGAGCCGATATTCGATCCACTGCGCGAAGCCCTCGTTCAGCCACGTGTCATCCCACCACGCCAACGTCACGTAGTCGCCGAACCACTGATGCGCCGACTCGTGCGTGACCGTGTCGACGAACTTGAACTTTTGCGACGGCGCCGGCTTCGGTCCCATCAACACGTACTGCGCTGCCACCGTGATCAGGCCCGCATTCTCGACGGCGCCCCAGCTGCCTTCGGTCGGCTTCACGAGCAGATCGAGTTTCTGAAACGGAAACGGCGTGCCGAACCAGGCTTCGAGGTTCGAGATCATCTTCGGCAAGCTCTGCGCCGCGAACTTCGCTTCGTCGACGCGACCGTGCGGCACGACGATCCGCAACGGCGTGCCACTGGCCGACTTGCCCGCATCGACGATCTCGAACGGCCCCACGCCGAACGCGATCAGGTAGCTCGGTAGCGGCTTCGTCGGCTCGAACTCGAACACGTGCAGCTTGCCGTCGTCACTCTCCTTCGCGAGCGGCGCGTTCGCGACAGCGACGAGGCCCTTCGGTGCCGCGAGCGTCACCTGCCACGGCACCTTCACGTCCGGTTCGTCGAAGCAGGGAAATACGCGCCGCGCATCGAGCGATTCGAACTGCGAGTAGATGTACGGCTGACCTTCGAGCGTCTGCACGAACATCCCGTCGCCACCGACCGCATCGATCGCACCGGTGTACTCGAACACCAGCTTCGCATCGCCGGCGGGCAACGTCGCATCGGGCTCGAGCTGCAACTTGTCGTCGCGTTGCGTGACTCGCAGCGCCGCGCCATTGACGGTCGCGCTCGCGATCTTGAGGTTCTGGCCGTGCAACCAGATCAGCCGCGTCGGCGACGGAATCTTGCCGGTGATCTCGACGTGACCACCAAATTCAGGCTTCGCCGGATCGATCGTCAGCTTCGCCGCGTAACTCTCCGGCACGAACAGCTTCGGCAACCGAAGCTTTGGAACTTCGATCGGCGGCGGCGGTGCAGGAGGCGGTGGCGCCGGTGGCGGAGCCTTCGAACCACAACCGATTGCCACCAGAACCAGAAGCCGCCTCATCCGAGGCGTTATATCTCAGCCGGCGAGTAGCTCGCCGCAGCACTGCTTCCATTTGCGCATCGAACCGCAGATGCACAAGTCGTTGCGACCCGGGAGCTTCGGCTTTAGCCGCGCGACTTCCTTCGCGTTCGGAAACTGCGTAGGACGCGCCGCTTTCCCGATAACTTCCGCCGCCTCGAACTTCGCTTTGATCTCGTCGAGCCTTTCGAGCGTGAACCACGCCGCGGCTTCTTCTTGCAGTTGATTCGCGAGCGCCTGATAGCGGCGTGCGTGATGCGCCGAATCGTAGTGCGGCACCGGGCGATACCCGGCAGGCACGTCGACGATCGCATTACCGCCCGGCAAACCGTACGTGCCGACATCGCGCGCCGGCAACAGCTGCCATTCGATCTCGAACAAGTGATACGCGACGACGTTGAGCCCGACCCACGCACGCGCCTCGATCTGATTGTACGGATGGAGGTACGCGGCTTCGTCCTCGGGTTTGACGTCTTGGGGAACGCCGTACGGCAGCCCGGTCGGCATCCCGTAGTTTGCCTTCGTGGGATCGAGATTGACCGCATGGATCAGCTCGTGGACGCAAAAGCCGAGCAGCCGCGTGTGAATGCAGCCGTTCTCGCGAACCGCGACCCACTTCACGTCGCCGAGCTGCTTTTGCAACGCCCATAACGTGGGCGCGGCGAGATCCCAGATCACGGTCTGGCCCCATCCGCGCATCGCATCGTCGAAGCGATACAGCGCCTCGATTCCCTTCACGCGCTCTTCGTACGACAGCACCTCGTGGCAGCGACATGCGCACGGGTACGGAGACTTCACCGCATCGACGACGCTGGCAGGCACGACCCGATTATAGGTCGTATCCGATCATCGTGCGGAACCAAACTGGACCGTAGACCTCGCCCTCTTGGAGCGTATGACCCATATCCGTTACGCGGAGATACGCCGCAGTCGTCCACCACACCTTCTTGAACGCGACCATCACGGCCGGGCCTACGTAATATTCCGGCCCGAGGCCGAACGTCCGCGTCGCCGGCGACGGGTTCGTCGGATACTCGCCACGCAGCCACGAATCGAGGCCGACATGGACGTGCGGCGAGAGCTCGTAGGTCGCGCCGATCGTCGGATTCAACACGACGTCGCGCTGGTGATCGCCGTTCGCGTCCTTCGCGTAATACAGCTCGTACTCCGCCCAGATGTTCGCGGCGACGCGCAGCGGGCCGAACCGCTTCTGGAGCAGCACCTTCGCTTCGATCTCGAATTCGTGCTCGCTCTCGGACAACTCGCCGTAGAACCCGACATCGATCGGCCACTCGCCCGGATCCGCGAGGATGTAGCGAATGCGTTGCTTGATCCCGTTCGTGTTCGGCATCAACGCTTGATTCGCGTACTGCGTGAACATCGGCTGCCACGTGAAGTACAGCGCGAGCTCGAGGTTGCGACACAACCCGATCTCGAGCTCGGTCTGGAACGCTTCGTCGAGATAGAAGACGCCCTGCTTACCCGTGTTGATGTCCGTCGCCTTCAACGGAACGAGATCGACGGTCTGCTCGATCTCCGCTTGTCCCGGCGCGAGCGTGTCGGTCGTATACGTGAACGGCAGCGCGCGAGGATTCGCCGCAGCAACACTCGTCGCGAGGACGAGCAGGAGGATCGACTTCATTTAAAACCCTGACAGCTGCAGCTTCGGCGAACAGATGTAATCGTTCGCCGCGCACTGGGTGTGGCACAGGTTGCAACCGTTCGGATCGCCACCGTAGGTGTCGCCGAGCGGCGGTCCGAGGCCACGCCATATGTACATGACGGGGTTTTCTTGGAGCTCGAAGTACTCCCAGTTTTTCGACCCGTCGGAGTTGTAGTTACCGCCGCGCTTCACGCTCGCGAAGATCTTGCCGGTGTCCGTGCGAACCTCGACGATGATCGTCCCGATCGGAAACTCGGTCGAGCCCGTCGGCGGCAGCTTGTTGATGTATTGATCGCGGGGCCCGGCGACGCCCGTCGGCAACGTGCCGTTCGGATCGTCGAGCTGGTCGTGAAACGTCGTCCACGTCCGGAAGTCCGTGAACGAGTTGTTGAACGCCAGGAACGTGCCGTTACCCGCGTCGCCGCCCGCATCACCGCCGCCGCTACACGCGGCAAGGACGGTGATGACGAGCGCACGGATCATTGTTCTGTGAATTCCGGGAAGCCGAGCTCGGTCGCCGCTTCGTTCATCTCGAACACGATCGTGCCGTCGACCGTCGGATCGACCGCCTTGTGAACTCCGTCCCACATCATGCCGAACGGCGTGGCGAGATCGGCTTGGGTCGGGTTGTCGGAGCTCCACGTGTCAGGTACCGGCGGCAGGGCATCGCCGCTCGCGCCGCTGTATAGCGCATTCAGCTTCGTGAAACCCAGCTGAATGTTGTCATCGATATCGCCACCCTTGCTCTGAATCCACGGCTGGAAGTAGTCGTAGATCTTGGTGGTGCCGTCGAGGTTGTTGCGAAGGTCGAACAGCGTGATGTTCGCGTAGCGCGATTCCTCTTCGCCGGTCGCGGCGAGGTTGACCTTTTCCTTTTGCTCGTTCATCAGGCCGACGAGGCCCTGGAACGCGGCGCCGACGTCGATCGCCGAGGGCGTCCACTCGTCGTGGAGCTTCTGCGCGTCGTCGATCAGCTTCTGGCACAGCTGGGTCTTGAACTCGGCCGCTTCGGTCGCGTTCGTCGGGAACGCCGCCGCCTTGTAGCCGGGCAGGAGCTTCTCGAAGTCGATCACTTCTTGGCGCGTGTCGGGCGCGTAGAGGATGCGCTCGATCGCGTGCATGCCGGTGACACCGGAATCGTCGAACAGATCCTGATCGCCGGTCGCGCCGAGCTCCGCCAGGAAGCCGTCGTAACGCTCGTCCATCGAGACGTCTTCGTCCGGGAAGATCGGCGCCGTCGCGCCCTCGACATGTTCGTACGCGACGCGGGCCGCCTTCCACGCGGCCTTCATCGCGTCGATCGCAGGCTTGTCCGTGGTGGCGTCCCAACCGTGATCGGCCGGAGCCGCAGCTTGCAGCGTCTTTGCAGAATCGATGATGGCTTGCAGATCGATCTCGATCGAGTCGTGCATGCCGGTGACGACATCCGCTTGGTAGTCCGCGTCGGACTTCCCGCCATCACCGCAGGCCGCGACAAACAACATCAGAGCAAGCGATTTCTTCATGACATCCTTACAGAGCTTCGACGAACGCGACGAGCGTGTCGCGGTCGTCTTGGGACAGGGAGCGAAATGCATCGGCCGAAGCTAGGGCTTCACCCGCATGCGCTTGGATTGCATCGGCCACCGACGACGCGCGGCCGTCGTGCATGTAGATCGTGGTGAAGCGCAGACCGATCAGCGGCGCCGTCCGCCACGCCTTCGATGTCGAGCCGCCGTCGACCATGCCGTCGGAAAGCGCGTCGCCCATGTCGTGGAGCAGGAGGTCCGTGTAGATCGGTGCGTCGATATCGGCGAGCTGCGGGATCGGATAATCCGCGCGCGTGTGCATGGTGGGCACGTGGCAGCCACTGCACTGGAGTTGATCGAACAGCGCCTTGCCTTGATCGGTCAGGCCGACGCGCTTCGGGATCGCGATGCGCCGCACGTAGAACGCGACGCGATTGACGTGATCGAGATCGAGATCGACGCCGGGCTTCGAATCGTCGGTCAGGTTGTCCGGGTTCGCGAGCTCGACCGGGCGCATCGGCGTGGTCAGGCCCATGTCGCCTTGAAATGCATCCGCGGTGAAATCGTCGAGCGTGGCGACGCGCGCCTTCAACCCGAACCGGCCGATCACCATGTCACCCGTGTTGTAGGTCGAGAAGCCATCGCCGCTCGGCACCGATGCGAACGGCGACATCGCGACGAAGCCATGGATTGCATCCGTGCGCTGCGCCTGCTCGGCGGCAACGCGCTGGATCTCCGAATCCGCGACCGCTTCGAGATACCCGCGACCGAACACCGGCGGGCCGATCCGGATCGTCACTTTCACGTCGCTCGCTTGCGGCGCGGTGATCGGCGTCATCGCCGGAGCGACGAGACCTTGGCGAAGCGTGTGGCCGAACGGCAGCTCTGATTGATCGGGCGCCGTGGTCACGCCGTCGGCTTCGACGACTGCCATCTTCTGGACGAGGCCGGGGCCGCGCGAACCATCCGAGTGACATGCACCGCACGAGCTGCGGATGAACAACGGACCGAGTCCATCGGGTTCGCGAAACGGCAGATCGAACATGTCATCGCCGCGATGAAACTCGGCGACGTCATCCGCCGACAGGCCATCGATCGGGACGTCCTTCGCGTTCGTGATCGTGGAGATCGTCGCGTCGGGCTTCGTCCCCTGGTCATCACCACCACCGCAACCGGCCGCGATCAGCGCGGCTGCCGTGATTTTGAAAACCACTTTCATATTCATTCCACGAATAGTCGATCCTCATGAGGACTGTCAACCATTCGAGCGAAACGGTCCGTTGAACCGTGATTTCGCCTACTCAGTGCAGGCCGACGCCCAGCGTGATTCCAGATAGTTGGTTCACGCCCTGGGCGAGGCCATCGGTCACGAGCAATTCGGTCTGCGAGGCGTCCAAGAACACGCGGACGTAGGGCAATTCGACCTCGACGCCACCGCCGAACCGAAGTGCCTCGCCCATCGTGGTCGAGCCGTTGCTCTTGTCGATGATCGCGCCGACGCCCGGGCCGACGTGGATGTACGTGCCGACGTGATGGAAGCGAAGGAAGTACCACTTCAGATCGATTGTAGAGGTACCGGTGAGGTAGCGCGGTGACGCCAGATACGACGGGTTCGTGCCGCCGTTCATGTTGAGGCTGTCGGTCGAGATGTCGTGCGCGTGAATGCCGAGCTCGACATGGAGGTCACGCGCGGGCGCGAGGCCGAGTGCGACCGAGTACGTGCGCGGAATCGCGGGCGTGGTGTCGACGGGCGCGGTCTCGCCCTCGGTCAGCTCGGTCACCGGGCGAGCCGAGGCGACGGGTTGCTGCATCATCGTCGAGATCGGGCCCGACGCCTTCGAGCCCATTTCGATGCCGCCGTTGAGGTACGGATGAGCGCCACAACCAACAAGAAGAACAACGAGTAACGCACGCACTGCGATGAGTGCTTCGGCCGTCGAGGATTACGGTGTATTGGCGTGTTGACCGCTGATGTGTGCCTTGCGACGTCGACGCGAATCAGGTCCGATTACCCCATGAAGCTCGGGTATCGGATCCTCAACGTGTTCACCGTCGATGGTGATCGACTGAGCGGCAACCCGCTGTGCGTGTTCGAGGACGCGACGGGATTGTCGACGGAACACATGCAGGCGCTCGCCCGCCAGTTGAATCTCTCGGAGACCACGTTCATCACGGGCACGCGCGTCCGGATCTTCACGCCGAGCTTCGAGATGCCGTTCGCGGGACATCCCACGCTCGGGACGGCGCACGTGATGCGAGCGTTGCGCGGCGGCGATCGCCAGGTGCTCGAGGAGAATGTCGGGCCCGTCGAAGTGACTGCGGATGGTGATCGCTGGACGTTGCGCGCGGCGAAGGCGCCGATCACGCGACCGGCAGCGTCGCGCGAGTTGCTGAGCGAGATGCTCGGCGGTGTGGCGATCGTTGGCGAGCCGTTGTGGGTGAACACCGGCGCCGAGCAACTCGTGATTCCACTCGCGAGCGCGGACGATGTTCGCAAGGCGAAGCCGAATCCCGCGCTGCTGGTGAAGCACGCGATGGGATCGAACGAAGCGATGGCGTACGTGTGGGCGCGCGAAGCCGATCACGTGCTCGTGCGGTTCTTCTTCGATCAACACGGCGCGGTCGTCGAAGATCCGGCGACCGGATCCGCGTGCGCGAACCTCGGCGGCTATCTGCTCGCGACGGGAGCGGCGTTGCCGGTGCGCGAGGTGCTGCATCAAGGTGTGGCGGTTCGGCGCCCGTCGCACCTCGGCTTGCGGGTCGATGCCGATCGGCAAATTTACGTGTCCGGCAATGTGGTCGAGCTCGGCGCCGGAAGTTTTGACGTGTAGCCGGCTAGTCGAGCTTCCACGGCGTGCAACTTGTTGTGAGCACGTGCCCGAAAGTGGCATGTCCGATGCTTTTTACCGGCACGTGCGCTCAGAACCGATGCCTCACTTTGCTGGCTGGACCGCCGCGGCGGTCTGCGGCCTGGCGGCTGTGGTTCTTGCCGCGATCTTCGGGACCGGTTGCGGCACCGAGCCGGCGGTCGCGAACGATCCGAACGCGGGCCTACTGCGCGACTTTCTCGACGGCAAGTACGACAGCGCCGGCCATCCACTGAACGCGCGCGTGACCGATGGCGCGAAGCTCCCGGGCGCGTTGGCCGGTGGCGAGCAATACGGTGACCTCGTCGCGAACGCGCGCTTTTCGATCCACGCGCACGGAACCGGCGATGTCGTGTCGATCGAAGTCTCGGATGACAGCGGCTCGCTCGCGACCGCCACGCTGACCGCGTCGCAGTTGCGTAGTGACGAAGTCGACCTGCCGGCGAGCTGGTCGTCGACGGGCGGCGCCGTAAAATTCGCGATGACCGTCGCCGGCGATGCCGATGTCGAGCTCGAATACGTCGAGGTGTTCCCGCAGCGCTTCGGGTTGGTGCTCGCGCCGGGCTCGGGCGTGATCGCGGATTCCGATCACGTCACGTTCGAGCTCCCACTCGACAAGAAGATCACCGCCGTCGAGCTCGATGGCACCGACATCACGGATCAGGTCAGCGACAAATTCACGCAGACCCAGACCACGTTTCGCAAGCTGATCGATCTCGCGGTCGCAGATCTACCTGCGCACGGTGATGTCGCCGAGCTTCGCGTGCGCACGATCAACGATACGCAGCGCATGGAGCTGTTGCGTGGCAAGCCCGCGTGCAACTTCGTCGGCACGGGCACGAAGGTGCTCGTCACCGGCTTCCAACCGTTCCCGGCCGATGCCTCGCACGACAACGTCTCCGGCGTCGCGGTCACCGCGCTCGGCAGCGTCGACGGCGCGGCAGTGATGAAGCTGATCCTCCCGGTCGAATACGATCGCGCCGCCGATGAAGTCGCGGATGCGATCGCGCGCTGCCAACCGGACCTCGTGATCTCGTTCGGTCAGGGCGGCGACGAGATCGCGCTCGAGCACACCGCGTACAACCTGCAGGACACCGGCGAAGTCTCCGGTGGCGTGCCGGATAACCGCGGCATCGTCCGCGCGGCGCAGGTGATCGATGCGGATGCGACGCCGACGCGCGACACGCTCCTTCCGATCACGGACATCAAGGCCGCGCTCGAAGCGATCGGCGAAGCGCCTGCCGAATCGACCGATCCGGGCCGCTATATCTGCAACAACGTCATGTTCGCGGACATCGGCGCGATTCGCGCGCAAGGTCACGGCAAGGCGGGCTTCATCCACCTGCCCTATACGACCGAGTTCGACGCGGCGACGAAGGCGCGCTTCGCGAAGGTCGTAGCGACCGCGATCGAAGCGTCGCTCTAGAAGTAGTAACCCGCGCCGATCGTGAACGATCCGCCCGAGTACGTGTCGTTGCTGTCGTAGTACGGCATGTAATCGGTCGAGCTGTTGTTCTGCGCCGGGCCGAGCGCCGTGGCCTTGAGCTCCGCCTGCAACGCGAACTGCGTCCAGCGATGCTCGAGACCGACGCCGAACTGATAGAGCGGGCGCTCGTTGTCGTTGACCGTCTGATCCGACGCACCGTCGGGAGCCATCGACGCTCCACCGATGCCGGCCATCAACCACCAGTTCCAATGCTGGTGGATCGCGAACCGGTAGCGCAGGTTCAATTCGGCGATCCGGACCGCGAGATCCGTCTGGTTGCCTTGATAGTTCTGATGACCGCCGCCGAGCGCGACCTCGATTTCGAGGTGAGGCGTGGCGCGGAACCGCAGCGCGAGCTGACCGATGTCGAAGTTCGCGGTATCGGCATAGCCCTCGTCGGGCGACACGCCGAACGTGCCCATCGACAGACCGATCGCCCAGCGGTTCTCCATCACGTTCGCGATGCAGTTGCAGGGATCCGGCGGAACGAAGACTTGCTGCGGCTGCACCATGCCCGGCGCGCCTCCACCTTCATCCCAGTTGTCGCCCGGCGCTTGCGCGTAGGCGGATCCAGCAGACACCAATAGCGTCGCGAACAACCACGCGCGGGTTCCCATGTACGGGATTCTTTCACGGACTGGGCCACCGTAAGCAATCGAAATCCCGTAACACGATTGTGGACGCTCGCGACGCTCGTGGCCGATTCCTACATTTATGATGTGGGCGTGGCAGGCCGCACGTTCGCGATCGGCGACATCCACGGTGATCTCGCTGCGTTGCAGACGCTGTTCGCGCGATTGCCGCAACTCGTGCCTGGCGACACGTTGGTGTTCCTGGGCGACTACATCGACCGCGGGCCGGATTCGGCGGGAGTCGTCCGGTGGCTGCGCGAGCTCGCCAGCACCACGTCGGCGAAGGTCGTGTTCCTGCGCGGCAACCACGAGGATGCGTGGCTGCAGATCCTCGAGCACGGTTGGCCCGAGTTCGTGCTGCCACGCGGCAACGGCTGTCTCGAATCGTATCGATCGTTCAAGGGGCTCGAAGCGCCTCCGCTCGATGCGTTGCCGACGAAAAAAGAGATGGACTCGATGATCGCCGGCGACTTCTTTCCCAAAGATGTCGTGCAGTGGATGACGAGCCTCGAGTGGTTCTACGAGGACGATCACGCGATCTATGTCCACGCCGGCCTCAAGCGCGATGGCGATCACTTCGCGCATCCGTCGGAGGTCGATCCGCCGCGCGCACTGCTGTGGCTGCGCGATCGCGACTTCTTCGAGAACTATCGCGGCAAGCTCGTCGTGTTCGGCCACACCACCACGCGCACGCTGCCGAACGAGCTGTCCACGTACACGCCCGACGACCCGACGGACTTGTGGGCCGGCCCGTCGTGCATCGGCCTCGACACCGCGTGCGGTAAGGGCGGCTTTCTGACCGCGTTCGAGCTCCCGGCGCAACGCGTGTACGAGTCGCGTGGCTAAGACCGCGTTCGCCACGGATGCTCGCAAGCGCGCGCGGTTCGCATCGGCGCTCGCGTCGCCGGCGGGCGTGCTGATCACGATCCCGCTGCTCGTGATCGGAGTCGGTCTCGCGATCATGTTGCTCGGGCGATCGACGACGCGCGATGCGTCGACGACGATGGCGAGTCACCAACTCGCGGAACAAGCGCTGTCGGTGCAGAACGATGTCGCGTACGCGCTCGATCAAGCGGACCCGCTCCTCGAGCGGTTGAAGATGCTCGCGCAACACGTGCAAGCGACCGACGAGACGCTACTGCGGTTGAACGACCTGATGATCTCGCGGCCGGGCGTCGCGTTCCTATCGATCAGCCTCGCCGATGGCACGTTTCGCGGGGCGCAGCTCGTCGACGGCAAGATCCAGGTCCAGGAGAGCACGGTCGATTCGGGCAAGGCGACTTGGTACGAGGTCGTCGACGATCTACTCGTCCCGAAGAAGACCGAGATTACGCACTACGACCCGCGCACGCGCGACTTCTACAAGCTCGCGCAAAAGGGCGAGCGCACGTGGACCGAGCCGTACACGTTCTTCAAGAGTCACGAGACCGGCATCACGTGTACCGAGCCGGTCTACGACTCGAGCAAGCAACTCGCGGCGGTAATCACGGTCGACTTCGATGTCGGCGCGCTGTCGGCGTTCATCGCGCGGCCCGCGCTCGACGGCGCACGCTCGATCGTGTTCACGCGCGACGGCACCGTGCTCGCGGCGCCGATGGTCAAAGATCTGCCGATCACCGACAAGGTCGTGCGCGCGGCCGATCTGAAAGATCCGGTACTCGACGCGTTGCTCGCGGATCTGACGTCCGGATCCCGGACGCTGCGAACATCGATGAACGGCGTCTATCTCGCCGCGGTGTCCGCGATCGGTGGCAAGCGCGCGGGCGTGGCCGTGCCGCTCGATTGGTATGTCGCGACGGTCGTGCCCGAGTCCGCGTTGCTCGGTCCGTCGCATCGGCTCTTGCGCGGCGGCATCATCGCGAGCGCGGGCGCGTTGTTGATCGCGGTGACGATCGGCCTCGTGCTCGCGTGGAACGTGGTGCGGATGCGCCGGCAGGTCCAAGCGGCGCGCACGGTCGCTCGCAATGCCGAAGCGCGCGTTCGCGAGATGGGCAGCTACAAGCTCGTCGCACGGCTCGGCGCCGGTGGCATGGGCGAGGTGTGGCGCGCGGAGCACACGCTGCTCGCGCGGCAGGCCGCGATCAAATTGATCCGCCCGGAGATGATGCAGGATGAAAGCGCGGGCGAGATTCGCGAGCGGTTCCGTCGAGAAGCGCAGACGCTCGCCACGATGAAGTCGCGCCACACGATCGAGATCTACGACTACGGCGTGACCGAGGCCGGGATGTTCTATTACGTGATGGAGCTGCTCGACGGACTCGATCTCGAATCGCTCGTCGTGAAGTACGGCCCACAACCGGCGGCGCGCGTGATCCAGTTGCTCGTGCAGGCGTGTGGCTCGCTCGCGGAAGCGCACGATGCGGGCCTGCTCCATCGCGATATCAAGCCGCCGAACCTGTTCGCGTGTCGTGCGGCGGACGAGGTCGATATCTGCAAGCTGCTCGATTTCGGCATCGTCCAGATGGTCAACGAGCCGATGCCGGAAGTACCGGCGTCGCGCGCGAGTAGGCCGATCATTCCGACGCCAAAGATCACGCAGATCGGCGCGATGCTCGGCACGCCCGGGTTCATGCCGCCGGAGCAGATCCTCGGCATGCCGCTGGACGGACGCGCGGATCTGTACGCGCTCGGCTGTGTGGCGTGGTGGCTGCTGACGGGCCGCGAAGTATTCCAGCGCGAGAACGAAGCGAAGATCCTGCACAAGCACATCTACGAGCCGCTGCCGCAACTGTCCCAGGTGATGACCACGTGGTGTCCTCCGGAGCTCGAAGAGCTGATCGCGAGCATGCTCGCCAAGGATCCATCGGCGCGGCCGGCGAGCGCGCGGGATCTCGGCGATGCGCTGCGCCGGATCGCGATCCCCGAGCAGTACGAATGGACGCGCGAGCACGCGCAGATCTGGTGGGCGAGCTACAAGCCGGATCAGCCGGTGCCGAACCTGCCGTCGGGCGAGGTCCAGCGGATCATGCCGGGCGCGAGCGCGTTCGATGCGACCGTGCTTGGCAATACGATCAAGTAGCGGACACCCACTTCGCGAGCCGGCGCAACGGCGATCGACGCTGCGCACGCAACGCAGCGCCCGCACGCGCGGTCTCGACGCGAACCGCCGCGCGCGCATGCGCGAGCCTCTCTTTATCGGTGCCGATGTATTTCTCGCGCGTGCCGGCGACGAGATCGAACCACGCCCACACGATCCCGAAGTTCTTCTCCTGATCGCCCATGTGGTGTTCGTAGTGCCACGGCAGGTGATCGCGCGCCCAGGTCGGATCGAGATGCGCGTGCTTGTGATCGCGACGATAGCGATACAGGCAGTACCAGACCGTCGACGTGTAGAACGGCGCGATCGGGAACAGCGGCGCGTGAGCCGCGGCGATCACGGCGAGCCCGATCGCTTCCCGCGCTTGGGTCGGCGTCGACCACGGCGGGCCTTCGTACGCGGGGTCGTAGCCACCGTGCTTGCGCACCGCTTGATGATGGTCGTGATAGTGGAACGAAAATCGCGACGCCTTATCGCGCCCGCGATCGTGGAGCAGCACCTTGTGAATCGCCCACTCACCCGCGCCGAATACGGCTAGCGCGACCGGAATCCCGAGCATGCGTCGAGTTTACTTGGGCGCGGGGAGATATGCGCGCGGAACGATCGGCGCCTCGAGAAATTGCCGCCGTCGACGCCGTGCGTTGATCTTGCTCGCCGTCAGGATCGTGCCCCAGCCGAGGAACACGCCGACCGCCGCCGCGAACGTCTCGAAGCCGACGAGCGGCAGCAGCACACCTGCGGTGCCGAGGATCACGCCACCGCCGAGCACGACCCACACGATGTCCGTCGCGTGGCGGCGCACCCAACCGTCATACTCGTGCTCGCACGACTTGCACCACTTGCCGCGTTTGGTCGACTCGTCCTTACCGCAGCGGCCGCACATGGATCTGTTCTAGCTCCTCGCGAAGCCATCGAACAGGTAGCCGTTGTCACGACCCGCGTCGATGATGCGAATCGCACAGTTGTGCGGATTCTTCTCGGCCTCGAACCATTCCGGCGAGAGGTGACACCACATCATCACGAACGCGCGCAGCGTGACGCCGTGACAGATCACGACGAGCTCGCGAATGCCGTGCTCCAGCGCATCGCGATGAAACGTGCCGAACGCCTGATGGATCCGCTTCGCGACATCGAACCGGCTCTCGCCTTGCGGCATGCGCGCCCAGAACTTGCCGCCGAACCGGCACTGCATCTCGTAATAGCCGTGCTCGTTCGGAAATCGTTTCGAGAGATCCTCGTCGGGAACACCGTCGAAGAGGCCGAACTGCTGCTCGCACAGGAGGATGTGCTCGACGCGATCCGCGATCCACGGTCCCGCGGTCTCCTGGATCGCGTCCGCGGTCTGGCGCGTTCGCAGATACGGGCTGACCCACAAGCGAATGTGCGGGCGCTCGGTGCCGAGCTGTTGCTCGTAATACGCGGAGATCCGTTTGCCGGCCTCGCGCGCTTGATCGACACCGCGCGGCGATAGCGGTACCGCGTGATCGGCCGTCACCGCGTGAACGAGTGGATCGACGTTGCCGAGCGACTCACCATGCCGCACGAGCAGAATGCGCACGCATGCAGCTTACCGCCGGCGGCGCCGCAACACGAGACCGACGGCCGCGATGCCGACGAGCGCTTCGACGTTCTGATCGGACGATTGGCAGCCACAACCGTTGCGCGTCTGCGGCACGCCGATCGGCGGCGTCTGGCCTTTGCTCGAGAGGAGGTTCGCCTCGGGCACGTCTTTCGTCAGCAGCGACGCGAGCTCGACCTTGCCGCGCGGTGCGAACGCGAGGTTCGTCGCGGCTTGGGTCGCGATCTGTTGTTGCGCGCCCGCCGGTGGGCCACCCCAGATCCCGCGATGCGGAGCTGCACAGGAAATCGCGCCCTGCCACGGATGCATGATCACGTAGCGGCCCTGGAAGTTGTTGGACGAGCTACCGACGACCTTCGTCGAGATCTCGCCTTGCGGATCGGGAATGCCGGTGCCGCCGATGATCCCGTCGACGGAGCGAAACACCAAGTCGTTCGAGATGTCTTTGCCGTAGCGCGCGTGCAATCGCGTCAACGTGTAGTCGCCGGGCGCGTTCTTGTAGTTCGAGCCCATCACATCGGCGCCGAACGTCTGGAGGTCGTTGCCATCGAGTGTGGGACCCGGGCACGGATCGCACGAGCTCGCCTGCCACGAATACTCGGTCACGACCGAGCCCGGCTTCTGCGCGATCGCGTGATCGAACAGCGCGGCGTAGAACTCGGCGAACCGCGTGCGCACCGCATCGTCGACGGTGAGGTTCGTCGGGATCGTGATGTTCGGATAGTTCGCGACTTCGTAACGGGTCGGTGCGAGGACGTTGACGATCAGATCTTGCGTGCCGTTGCTGTTCGCGAGGCCGAGGCGAATCGGCAGCGTGAAGTCCTGGCTGTCGTACGAAAATCGCAGCGGGGACAGCGTGGCCATGCCGCCCTTGAACGTGACCTTTTTCGGATCGACCTTCGCGACGAACCACTTCGATCCGGTCTCGATGTACGGCCGGAGCAGCGGTTCGGCGCCCGGCGGAATTTGATAGTGATGATCGCGAAGCCACGCGTCGAGGCCGGTCGACTGCTGTGCCGACAGCACTTCGATGTTGTATTCACCGACGGCGAATCGCGCTTCGACGTGAACGTGATACTCGCGATCGGGCTTGGCAGCTTCGTCGTCGTCGACGCTCGTCGTGCCGGCCAGCTCGTACATCGGCTCCGGCATCGGCGGCGCGGGCGGCGGCACGTAGCAGGGATCCTGTTCCCAATACTCGACGAGCCGCGGAGCGCCGAGCGTGTCGATCTTGTCGAACTCGTCGCGCGGCAGCGTCTTGACCTGATCTTGTTTGATCACCGTCGGCACGGGCACGACCATCGCGAACCCGTCGGGCGGGCCCTGGTAGTTGTTCTCCATCGACAACACGGTCGTGGTGCCGTGCCGCATCAGCACGACTTCCGTCGCGTTGTTGAACATCTCGGCCTTCGCTCCGCCGACGTAAAAGCCGCAGAACGCGAACAGCGATGGGAGCAACATGATGTTGCTCTTCACGCGCACGCGATCGAATCGATCTAATTAATTTCGCGCAGCGGTGTCGAGCGGACTGAAAACGAACATCGTCGACACGGGTTCGAAGCGCAGTGCGCGTGCGCCACCCGGAACATAGAGCCGCTGTCCGATCGCGGCGCCGAGCGTGCCGGCCGTCGACATCGGCATGTCGGGATAGTCGGTCCACGTATCGTTCAACACGTCGTAGCCCTGGGTCGCGCGAAGTGCGGACGTGCCTGCTTCGCCGCCGGCGCAGATCAGTTGGCCGCCGATGAGGCCGTAGGCGCAGCCGCCGCGTTGCTCGGGCATCGGCGTGGCGGTCGCCCAGGCCGATCGATCCGGTGGCAACGTGTAGACGTCCGCTTCTGCCGTATCGCTCGCGAGTCCAGCTAGACCGCCGACCAACACGAACGTGCCGTCGACGCGACGCACGGCCGCGGGATGCGAGCGCGCCGCGGGCAGATCGGGCAGCTCGTCGGTGTGCCACGCGTCTTCGATCACGTCGTAGCTGATGTTCGTGGCGATCGCGTCCGTGGTCCCGGCGCCGCCCAACAAGTAGATCCGAGGTGGCGCGACGATCACGGCCGCGGATCCGCGCTCGAACCCGACTGGCATCGAGGCCAGTTGCGACCAACCGCTCGCCTGATCCGCGAGGTCGAGCTTGTAGCTGTCCCCCCGCGCCGGATAGTCGTTCGAGACGTCGGGCGCACCATCGAGGCCACCTAAGAGATAGAGCGTGGTCCCGATCGCCGCGATCTGAACGTGGTGGCGTGCGACCGGCGCGTCCGGAAGCTGCGACCACGTACCTTCCAACGTATCGAACAGGTCGACGCGCTTGGTGACGTCGAGGCCGGCGACCTGATCGGTATCGAACCCGCCGACGACGGCGACCGACTGCCCGATCGCCGTGACACCCGACTCGAGCCGCGGAACCGGAATGTCAGGTCCGGAACTCCAAGGACTTGCAGGTGCGTCGGGGAGTGGCGCAGGCGTGTTGCTGCTGCACGCCTGTGCGGCAATGGTCACAAGAGTTAGGCAGCGGCGCATGGTTCGAGGAAATTTGGGCAGAATTTTGGTTCAAAAGGGTACTGGCTCGTGTAGGGTCCGCGCCGCTTTCACACATTAGCAAAGGCAATTCATGCGCGGAACTCTAGCTCTCGTTCTTGGTCTGGCGGCGTTTACGGCGGCGTGCGGTGGTGATGATGATGACGGCGGTAACGGCTCGGGCAGCAGCACGCCCCCGACCGTCAGTGGCGTGTTCCCGCTCTCGGGATTCACGGGCCGCACGGTGCGGATCGAGATCTCGGGCGACGCGACGACGTTCGCGGACGGCGCGACGATCGATCTCGGCGCCGGCATCACGGTGAAGAACGTCACCGTCGGTAGCCCGACGTCGTTGTTCGCCGACGCGGTGATCGACCCGACGGCCGACCTCGGCAAGCGCGACGTCAAGGTGACGAACGGTGCGGACTCGCTGACGCTGACGAAGGCGTTCGAAGTCGACGCCGCGATCTCGATCGCGACGAGCGCGCCGGTGCAGGGTGGTCTCATGGCGTTCGAGATCGTCAACAACGACATCTTGAACCCGTTCGACGACACCTGCGGTTTCGAAATCTTCGGAACCTGCCTCCAGTACTCGAACACCGGCGTCGACGTGACGCACGGTTTGGCACAGGTCTCGAGCGTCACCGCCAACAAGATCTCGGGCACGGTGTTCATCGACACCGACGCGACGGACATGGACGTCACGCTGACCAGCGGTTCGCTGACGTCGGCTCCGGAAGACAGCGTCTCGGTGACGGCGCGTGCGCCGACCGCCCTCGCGAACGGCACGATCAGCCTCAGCGCCGACGGCTCGCAGCTGTTCAGCGCGGCGCTCACGGCGAACGTCCTCACGGACATGAAGGTCGACACCGGTGGTGACGACTCGAGCAGCTCGACGATCTACCTCCTGCCCGCGAGCGGCCACTGGGCCGACGGCGTGCAGACTGGCTTCGTCGGCGGCGACGGCTTCGTTCGTAACGACGCGTTCTCGGCGACGGCGACCAACGTGTTCTTCGTGTACGTCGATGACGGCACGGAAGAGGGCACGGACATCACCGTCCGCCAGGTCACCCCGGGCGCCGCGGTCACCGAGACCGAAGCGAACAACACCACGGCGACCGCCCAAAACGTCACGCTCCCGGCCCTCATCACGGGTGGCTCGATCACCAGCGATACGGACCAGGACTGGTTCAAGTTCACGGTCGCGGCCGCGAACAATGGCAAGACGCTGCGCGTGTTCACGTTCGGCGACCCGCAAGCGGACGTCCTCGTCGACGCATTCAACACGAACGCGAACACCTCGATCGGTGAGAGCGGCGACTCGGGCTTCCAAGAGAACTTCGCGTCGACGGACCCGCTGATCACGGGCACCAGCTACGTCGAGATTTCGGCGTCGTCGTTCGGCATCGACCCGAACCACAATACGTACAGCGCGATTATCTGGACCGAGTAGTATCGATCTCGTGAGGGGCGTGTGGTACGCCCCTCGCAGATATGGTCAAGCACCAGATCGTCATGCAGCGGGCTGAAGTCGAGCTCGTCCTGACGCTACTCGATACCAAGCTGATCATCCTGCAGGGTCAAGGCGAGACCAAGACCCGCATCGATCAGGAGTTTCCGTCGGAAGCTGCCCTCGTCGAGCACGCTCTTCGAGTGGTCAAGCTGCGCCAGCAGGAAGGCTTCCGCGTCATCGGCGAGCGCAAGGCGGATCAAATCGTCATGCCGCCCGAGCCGACCGACGCCGACGAAAAAGAGCCGGCCCCGAAGGCCTAGGCTCGGGCCTCAGGCTGGCGGGTTCAGCCACAGCATCTTGAACGCGTGGGTCCAGTCATTCTTGACGAACCCCGGGATGCACCACAGCTGACACAACGCCTCGATCGGCCGCGCCGCTTCGACCGGCCCGCAATCGAGCGTTTCCCAGCCGAACTTCGTCAGGATGTCGGTCGTGGTCTTCTTCGCGTCGGCATCGTTGCCCGCGATGAACATCGTCGGCGTAGCGGAGAGCTTCGGGTTCACCATCATCGGCGCCCCGACGGAGTTGAAGCACTTGACGAACTTCGCCTTCGGCGCCGCCGCCTGCATGCGCTCCATCAGCGATTCGTTCGGACCCGTGATGTAGCGCAGCACGCCCTTCTCCGGCGGTGCATCGGCGATCGGGTTCGTCGTATCGATCACGAGCTTGCCGTCGAGCGCGGCGCCGAGGCTCTTCACGACATCGACGGCGACCGTGCCCTTCAACGCGAGCACGACGATGTCGCCCCACTTCGCCTTATCGGCGAACGACTCGCGCGAGCACTGCGTCGCTTCGAAGCCATGTTTCGAAAACCCTTCGACGAGCGTCTTGCCGACGACGCCGGAACCCAACACTGCAACCTTGGTCATGACCGCGACGCTATCACCTTCAGGTAGTACGCCCAGGTTCCGATGTGCTGCCCATATCGGCGGGTCATCGCATCCGGATTCCAACTCCGGCCGTACACCTTACGACCCGGCTCTTCGAACATCTCGAGCGACGGCAACCCTTCGGTTCGTCCGAGCCCGCGCAGCAGGATCGCGTGCGCCGAGAACGGACCGACGCCGGGAATCTCGAGCAAGGCATCGCGCGCCTCGGCGAACGGTGCCGTGCGGAGAAACTCCTCACCGATCGCGTGGACGCCTCGCACCACCGTCGCGATGCGCTCCGCCTTTTGTTGATGATTGATCGCCTCGGCGATGTCGTCGGCTTCGAGCTGTGCGAGCGCGGCCAGCTCGGGCATCGCCCGGAGCTCGCGTCCGGCGTGCATCACCGGCAGTCCGAACTTCTCGAGGAAACGCTGCTTGTAACGCGCGGCGACCCGAACCGGCGTGCGTTGCATCATCACGCAATAGACCGCGATCTCTTCGAGCCCGAGGAACCTCACTTGATGCAACCCGGCGAGCTTCTGGATCACCTTGGCCATCGTCGGATCGCCTTCCGCCCGCGCGTAAAACGGTGCGAGGTCATCGGTCGCGCCGACCAGATCGGCACCGCGTCGCGCGAGCTCGATCGGCGCGTCATCGGCCAACGTCACCTCTAGGTTGTCATCAACGCGCCCTCCGCGCGCACCGGGTGCGCGGAGCTCGACCGCGTAGCCGCGCCCGCCGTGCGCGAAGGCCGCGACCATGTGATCGGGCCCGATGATCGCTGCGGTCTCGAGCGGCTTGAACCGGCAAGCGAATGCGAGCGTTTGGGCAAAGCTGAACGGCTGGGTCGTTGCGATGGCGATTTGCATGATTCCTTCGTACAGATCACCGGTGTCAGCCTATTGTCATGTTTGATGGGGCACCTTCGGAACGTGGCGAAATGGTTGCTGCCGGTGGTGACCGGGATCGTGATCCTCGCGATCTGGCAGACCGCGTATTCGCTCGGAATGTTCCCGGTCGGCACGATTCCGTCGCCGATCGCGGTGCTCCACGGGTTCGGTGAAGAGATCGGGAACGGGCGCCTGCTCGACGACACGATCGCGTCGCTCTATCGCGTCGCGTGGGGCTTCATCGGCGCGGTGATCCTGGCGGTGCCGCTCGGCCTCGTGGTCGGACGCGGGATGAGGGCGCGCGCGGCGCTGTTGCCGTGGATCAACTTCTTCCGCTCGCTGTCGCCGATCGCGTGGATCCCGTTCGCGATCGTGTGGTTCGGCGTGGGCGATCCGCCCGCGATCTTCATCATCCTGATCGCGACGTTCTTCCAGGTCTCGCTCGCGACGGCGGCGGCCGCGGCGGCGGTGCCGAAGATCTACTACCGCGTCGCCGAAGATCTCGGGATGACGGGTTCGGCCGTCCTGTTCAAGGTCACGCTCCCCGCGATCATGCCGCAGCTCGTGATCGCGCTGCGCGTCGCGATCGGCGTCGCGTGGATGGTCGTCGTCGCCGCCGAGATGATCGCGGTGCGCTCGGGGCTGGGCTTCTTGATCGTCGACGCACGCAACGGTCTGCGCATGGATCTCGTGGTGTGCGGGATGATCACGATCGGCGCGATCGGCATCGTGCTCGACCTCTTGGCCACGCGCCTCCAGAAGATCGATTCCCTGCGCTGGGGCTTCGACCGATGATGCTCGAGCTCTCGGGTGTCGGCTTCGATTACGGCAAGCTCACCGTGATCGACGGGCTCGATCTCCAAGTCGACAAGCACGAGCTCGTCGTGTGCGTCGGCCCGAGCGGCTGCGGCAAGTCCACGCTGCTCTCCCTGCTCGCCGGTCACCTCGCACCGACGCGCGGCACCGTGAAGCGCAACGGCGTGTCGCGCACGATCTATCAGGACGGCGGCCTGTTCCCGTGGCTCACCGTCGAGCAGAACGTCGCACTCTCGGGCTCGTCGAAGACGAAGGAGTGGCTCGAGATCACGCGCCTCACCGACTTCGCGACATCGTTCCCGCACCAACTCTCCGGCGGCATGCGCCAGCGCGTCGAGCTCGCCCGTGCACTCGCGGCCGAGACCGACATCTTGCTGATGGACGAGCCGTTCTCCGCACTCGACTATCAGACCCGCAACAAGATGCGCCGCGAGCTCGTCGCCACGCTCGCCGAACGCCCGCGCACCGTCGTGTTCGTGACGCACGATATCGAGGAGGCGGTGATGATCGGCGATCGCGTCGTCGTGCTCGGCGCGCGGCCGACGAAGGTCCGAAAACTCCTGCCTCTCCCACCAGACGGCTCCCGGACCCCAGCTTCCCCTGGCGTTGCGGAGGCCGAGCAGGTCATCATGGACGAGCTCGGGCTCACATGAAGCTGAAGATCGGCCTCTACGCCGTCACCATCCTCGCGGTGCTGACGCTCCTCCACAAGAAGCCGTGGCAGATCGAAACCGCGTCCGCCGCGGGTGAGCTCGAGGTCGGCTACTTGCCGGTGACGTGTCACCTCACGTGCCCGGTGACCGCGTTCGCGACGAAGACCACCACCACCAGCACGCGCTTCATCTCCGAACGCTTCACCGAATTTCCGACGGTGGTCGAAGCGCTGAAGGCGCGCAAGATCGACGCGACGTTCATCCTCGCGCCGCTCGCGATGATGCTGCGCGAGCAAGGCGTGCCGATCAAGATCGTCTATCTCGGCCATCGCGATGGCT
Organism: Kofleriaceae bacterium; assembly: GCA_047600425.1. Classification (GTDB taxonomy): domain Bacteria; phylum Myxococcota_A; class Polyangia; order Haliangiales; family Haliangiaceae; genus JABFXX01. Next base: position 3,635,293 of record JASGLC010000001.1, read on the forward strand.
CGACGGTGATGGTCGCGAAGAACTCGACCGCACAATCGATCCGCGATCTGAAAGGCAAGACGTTCGCGCGGCCGAGCCGGTTCTCGAATCAGTACCTCGTGATCACGAAGCTGATGATGGACAACGACATGAAGCCGGAGGACATCAACTTCGTCGACATGCCTCCTCCGGATATGCCGGCGGCGCTCGCGGCGGGATCGATCGACGCGTACTTTGTCGGCGAGCCGTTCGCGGCGAAGGCGCAGCTCGCGGGCACGGGTCGCGTGCTCTATTACGCGAAGGACATCTGGCCGCACTTCATCTCGTGCGTGTTGGTCGTTCGCGACGAGCTGATCGCAGAGCATCCGGAGAAGGTCCGGGACCTCGTGCGCGGCATCGCCGAGAGTGGCGAGTGGGCGGAGCAGCATCGCAAGGACGCGGCGAAGGTCGCGGCGCCGTACTTCCGCCAGGACCAGAAGCTCGTCGAGTTCGTGCTGACCGAGCCGCCGGATCGCGTGAGCTATCGCCAGCTCACCCCGAGCGACGACGACATGAAGCAGATCATGGACATGGCGATCCATGCCGGACTCCTCAAGGGTCCCATCGACTTACACGACCTGATGGACCGCCGGTTCATCCCCGATCACGTCGAGCCTGCACAAATAACTCCCGGAACGTGAGCCTCGTGCGTGGTGTCAGAACCACATGCGCTGGCTAGCCGCGACCTTGCTCGTGCTGACGGGGACCGCCGCCGCCGATGACGACGAACCCGAAACCACCCCGGTGATCCAGCCGACTCGCGTCACCGCATCGCTCGCCGGCCACACCGCGCATATCGTCATTCGTGTGACCCGCAAGGTCATGCACGGCACGCACAACGAATTCGAGATCGAAATGCCTTCGCACGGCGTGATCACGAAGGCGACCGCGCACGTGGAAGGCCACGCTCACGTGCTCGCACTCGAGTCGCTCGAACCGGTCGCCGGTGTACAGGACAAGGCAGAACCGAAACACCGCGGAGGTGCGCAGCCGTGGATCGTCACGGTCGGTCGCCGGAGCATCGACATCGCAGCCCCGCATGCCGGCAGCGTCGCGCTCGATCTCGAGATCGAAGCACCGACCTGCTACTCGGAGGATCGGCGCTACGTGGATCTGCCCGACGAGTGGAAGTCGGTCATGGATCCCGCGCTACACGTTCAGGCCTCACCCGCCGATACGTGCGCGAAGGACTTCGCGCTCGCCGCATCGTGGCCGGTAAACGAGCAGCAACGTGCCCTCGACCGGACGATCGCGCACGGCGAGCGCCTGGATCTGTCGCAGGATCACTTCGCTCATGTCGAAGTCGATCTCGCAGCGCGCCTGAGCGAGGTGCCCGCGGATCTCGCGACGGTGTTTGTCGTCGATGCATCGCGCTCGATCACGCCCGATACGCTGCACAGCATGCAGCTCGCGATCGCGTCGTACGCGGAACACGCGCCGAATTCGCGGATCCAAGTCGTCGCGTACGCGCGTGAAGCACGTGCGCTACTTCCGGCGTGGTCGACCGCACGGGACGCGGCGCCGCGAATCGCACACGAGCTCGCGAACCTCACGCTCGCGAACGGCTCGAACCCGGATGCGGGATTGGTCCTCGCCGGAACGCTGTTGAAGAACGTGTCCGGGACTCGGCGCGTGGTGTTGTTCGACGACGAGCTCCTGCCCGACCGCGTGGTCAAGATGCCCGCCGCGAACTTGCGGCACCAGTTGCCGGCGAACACGCTGGTTCACGTCGTGGGGCTTGGCTTTTCGACGGACGAACCGATGTTCCAGCGCGACGACGCGCTCGTGCTCGCACCGCTCGCTGCGGCGACCGAAGGTTGGGCGGCGTTCTTGATCGGCGAGACGGCCGACGCGACGAGACACCTCGATGCCGAGGAGCTGCTCCGCCCTCGCGCGATCGAAAACGTCACGCTGAAGACATCGGGATGGGAGACCTACGAATACGTCGACAAGGGTACCGATTGTCTCGACAACGCCCGAACCGGACGACTCGTCGAGGGCAGCGCGTGTGAATGGTGGGGCCACAGCGACAAAGCGGCCGACACGATCACGTTCGAGGGCCTCGCGTGGAATCACCCGGTCCGGCGCGAGATCACGCTCGTTCGCGACAACGAACGCGTCGCGCGTACGATCAGCGGACACCACGACGCCTCCGGTGACCCGGAGCTCCTGCGAGCCGCGCATGCCGTCAACGACAACTGGGCGCTGACTGCAGAGTGGGGCGGGACTGGGAGTTATCCAGACGACGACAGCAACGTGTATGGCGGCGTCACGTGTGGATGCGAGGGCGAGATGAACGGTGGATTCGGCGTCGGTCCACCTGTCACGCCCGTGTTTCGCACGCAGGTCGAGGTCGAGCGGCAAGTCGCCGCCGCCGTGAAGAGCTGTCACGCCGGACACGCCAGCGTCGAGCTCGAGCTCACGATGACCGAGATCGTCGGCGTGACCGTGACCGCGGCCCCACGCGATCGAGACTGCATCACCGAGGCGGTTTGGGGGCTCGCGCTCACGCGCAATAATCCGATCAAACACGAGCGCGTCGTCGTGAAAATCTGAAACGCGGGCCGTCGCGCGGTGTCCTAGCCGCATGCGTTGGATCGTCGTGGCGATCGTCGGGGTGGCGAGCACGGCCTCGGCGTACGAGGATGATCACCCGGTCGTGGTGCCGTCGCGCGTGGTCGGGAGGCTCGAGGGTCACACCGCGCACTACACGATCCAGGTTCGCCGTGCGGTGAAGGCCGGCGTCCACAACGACTTCGCGATCGACGTGCCGCGCGGTGGCGTGATCGTGTCCGCGTCGGTGCAGGTGGATGGTCACGCGCACGCACTCGCGCTCGACGAACGGACAAAGATCGATGCGGCGTGGGACGCGATGGCAGGTGACGCGATCACCGGCACGCCGCCGTGGATGATCGCGATCCACCAAGACTCGATCGCGATCGCCGCACCGCGTGCCGCCACGGTGACGTTCGATCTCGAGATCGAAGCGACGACCTGTTACACGCGCGATCGACGCTACGCCGATCTGCCGGCGAGCTGGCGATCGTTAACCAACCTCCACGTCACCAAGCCCGACGGAACGTGCGCGAAGACCTCCGGGCTCGCGGTGTCGTGGCCCGTGACCGAAGCGAAGACGGCGACCGACCGAATCGCGATCCGCGGCGAGCGCCTCGATCTCGAGGCCAATCACTACGCGCATGCCGAGCTCGCGCTCGCGGGACGAATTTCGGACGTACCGAACGATCTCGCGACCGTGTTCGTGATCGATGCCTCGCGATCGATGACCGAGGCCGACGTGATCGCGATGCAGCGCACGATCGAATCGTACGCGCAGCACGCGCCGCACTCGCAGATCCAAGTCGTCGCGTACGCGCGCAAGGCTCGCGTGTTGCTGCCAACGTGGACGAACGCACGCGCCGCGGTGCCCCGGATCACCCGCGAGCTCGCGAACCTGACGCTCGCGAACGGCTCGAATGCAGATGCCGGGCTCGACGTCGCCGGCAACCTCTTGAAGGACGTCAAAGGCACGCGTCGCGTCGTGTTGTTCGACGACGAGATGCTCCCCGATCGCGTGAGTGGCATCTCCGCCGAGAAGCTCAAGCAGTTGTTGCCCGCGGGCACGCTCGTCCATGTCGTCGCACTCGGCAACTTCTTCGCGGGCCGCGAGGGGTTCGGTCGCGACGACACGATCTCGTTCGCACCGCTCGCGATCGCGACCGAAGGTTGGGCGGCCCGAGTATTCGGCGGCGACAAGCTCGATGCCGAAGAGCTCGTCCGGCCGATCGCGCTCGACCAGATCGAGCTGAAGACGACGGGTTGGGACCGCGGCGTGTTCGATGTCGAAGGCAGCTGCATCGATCGCAACGTCGACGAGCGCATGACCGAAGGCAGCGGTTGCGAGTGGTGGGCCGGAGCCGATTACGCCGCCGGCAACATCACGCTCGACGCGCTGGTGTGGAATCACAAGATCCATCGCGAGATCACGCTCGCCGACGACGGCGAACGCCTCGCACGTTCGTATGCGGGCGAAGGTCGTCCCGAGGACGATGTCCAGGAAGCCGCGCACGCCGTGACGCAGCGGTGGTCGCTCGCGGTGTCGTGGGGCGGCACCGGCACGTACGCGTTCGAGCCGCGGGGTGGCACGAGTGGCTGGGGCTGCGGTTGCGATGGCGCGCCCGGAACGATCGGTCATGGCATGGGCGGCCAGGCACGGATCCGGACGACGTCGGACGTTCAACAACAAGTCGCCGGTGTGACCGCGAAGTGTCATGCAGGCCCGTCGACGATCGAGCTCGAGCTCACCCAACACGAGATCGTCGGCGTCACGGTGACGTCCAGTCCAGACGATCGCGATTGCCTGACCGAAGCGGTGTGGGACCTGGCCTTGTTCCGGAACGATCCGGTCGCGCACGAGCGCGTCGTGGTGAGGTTGTAGTGATCGTACTTGCCGCGCTCGTGGCCGCGACCACTCCGTCGTCGGTGACCGCAAAGCTCGAAGGCGATCAGGCGCACTTCACCGTGCACGTGAAGCTGCCGGTGAAGCGCAGCTCGCAGAACGATCTCGCGATCGATCTGCCGGCGACCGGCGTGATCACGAGCGCGATCGCGAAGGTCGATGGCCAGACTCACGTGCTCGCGCTCACCGATGCCGTGCGCGCCGAGCAAGATCGAATGGAGCTGATCGAAGCCGCGCCTACGAAGACACAGCCGTGGCGAATCACGATCACACCGAACGGGATCGCGATTGCCGCTGCGCATGCGGGCGTCGTCGAGATGGACTTCGAGATTTCGGCACCGACGTGCTTCACGAAGGATCGGCGCTACGTCGATCTCCCGGAGGATTGGCGCCACGCGATCGATCCGTCGCTCCATATCGCGTTGAAGACCGACGGCACGTGTGCGAACGGCTTTCAACGGGCGGTGTGGTGGCCGACGACAACCAAGACAGCGCCCGATCGCGTGCGTACGACCGGCGCGCGGTTCGATGGCGAGCACGGTCACTTCGCGCATTTCGAGCTCGATGTCGCGAGCCAGCTCGGGACCGTGCCGGCCGATCTCGCGACGGTGTTTGTCGTCGACGCCTCGCGATCGATCACCACGACCGCACTCCGCTCGATGCAACGCGCGATCGAGTCGTACGCGCAGCACGCACCGAATTCGCAGATCCAGATCGTGGCGTACTCGCGCAAGGCACGCGCGTTGTTCCCGAGCTGGCTGAACGCGAAGAAGGCCCTGCCGCGAATCGCGCGCGAGATGACGAGCCTCGATCTCGCGAACGGATCGAACGTCGATGCCGGGCTCACCGCCGCGGCTGCGTGGTTGAAGGATCAGACCGGCACGCGCCGAGTCGTGCTGTTCGACGACGAGATGCTCCCGGATCGCGTGAAGGCCATCCCGGCGACGAAGCTGAAGGCGATGCTGCCGCTCGGCACGCTCGTTCATGTCGTCGGGGTCGGCCAGCGCTCGCAACAGCCGATGCTGATCCGTGCCGACGAAGCGGAGCTTGCCGAGCTCGCGAAGCTGACCGAAGGCTGGGCGGCGAAGTTGCTCGGCGCCGAAGATAACGAGTTACCGCAAGTCGATGCCGAAGAGCTCGTGCGCCCGATCGCGCTCGATCACGTGAACCTCCTGACGCCGGGGTGGAAGGCGCGTGCGGGGCTCGGCGTCCAATGTTCGGACACGATCTCCGTCGAGCACCTCGCCGAAGGAGGCACGTGCGAGTGGTGGGGCGCCGCTGAATCGAAGGTCGGCGACATCGCGTTCGACGGCCTCGTGTGGAATCACCCGATCCATCGCAAGGTCGCGCTCGTCGACGATCCGCAGACGATCGCGCGCACGATCGACGGCGATTTGGGTGCGGCAAACGCGGAGGTTCGCAAAGCAGCGCACGCGATGAACGAGAGCTGGTCGTTCGTGGCGACATGGGGTGGCAGCGGTGGCTATCCCGCCGACGAGCAATACGGCGGGCTCCTCGGCAACGAGACCTGCGATTGCGATTTCGGAATGGGCTACGGGCATGGACCGATGACGGGCCATGCGAGCGCGTCGATCGTGGCGGCGAACGATGTCGAAGCGCAGGTCAAGGCGGCGGTCGCGACCTGCCATCCCGGACGCGCGATCATTACCGTCGAGCTGACGATGAACGAGATCGTCGGCGTGATGGTCGTCGGCGGCGATCTGAACGATCACGATTGCATGACCGAAGCGGTGTGGGATCTCGCGCTCGTGCGCCAAGCTCCCGTGCCGCACGAATCGATCAAGGTTCGGATCTGACGAGCGAGCGCAGCGTCTTTAGCGCCCACGGCTCGTCGGATTTTCGGCCCTTCAACGTGAGGATCGCGACGTGCGGTGCAGCCGCGACGAGGCCGTGGACGATGTGGATGTCATCTTCGTCGGAGATCTCCGCGCGCGCCTTGAGCGAGCCGGTCTCGAACGTATCGATCACCGTGAACTTCGGCGGCGCCACGTCGAGTAGCTTTTGCGAGTCCGTCTCGCCATCCGCCGTCAGGCTCGTGAATTCGATCGCGCGCTCGCCATCGCTCGCGAGATACCGGCCGCCGTCGTCTTCCCAGCGCCCGGCGAAGCTCGCCGGAATCTGCACGCTCCAGCCACCGGACAACGCGATCTCCATGTCGAGTCTGCGATAGCCGATCGTCGTCGGTGCATCGCCGGCGATCTTGCGAATCTTCAGCGATTCGGCGTCGTCGCGGCCGAGAAAATCGAGCAGCAGGCTCCATTCGGGATACGGCAGGTCCTTCGCGCCGGCCTTCGCGGCAGCCGCGAGATCCGCTTCGACGCGCTCCATCAGCATGTGCTCGGAATCGTCCATCGGCTCGCGCCACGGCACCTCTTGCCACATCGCGAGCAACGCATCCGCACGTTCGCGATAGCCCGGGCCGTGCGTCGGCCACGCGAACGCATCGAGTGCCTTCATCGGATCCGCGATCACGGCATCCCGCCACGCCGGATCGCGCGGGCCGAGCGCGGTCAGCACCGGCGCGTCACTGATGAACGACCGCGCGTCCGACAGCCCGATCAGGACCTGGTCGTCGCCGGCCTTCTGGACCACACCCACGAGCCACTCGCACATCGCCCGGGCTGGGTCCGGAGCTTCCTCGGCCCACACGAAGTCCAGCTCGTCGAGCACCGGTGCGAGCTTCGCGAGGACCTCCTGGTGGTAGCCGGGACCGAGAGGGGACGTCAGCGCCTTCACGTGGAGCTCGCCGGTATCATCGACCACGAGCCGTGCGGCCGGTGCACGCGGGTGAAACGTCACGTCCGCGACGAACCGGTCATCCTTCTTGACCTGCTTGCTCGACGTGGATTTCATCCGCATCAGCAGAAAAGCGAGCCGCTGGCCGATCTCTTTCGGATCCGGCCCCCGCCGAAAGAAACTTTTTCCTTTACGTGCGCGCGCTCGACGGTCGATGCCAAAGCCCACGCGCCGAGGATACGGTACGATGCCGGGCGATGGGACGACTGCATGCGCTTCTTGCGTGCGCTTTACTGGTGGTCGGCGCGGCGAGCGCTCGAGCGGAGCAACCGAGCCCGCAGCAGAAGATCGCGCTGATCGCGAAACCGTCCGTGGTGCGCGTGTGGGGTGCGTACATCGGCACGTTCGATCTGATGGGCTCGAAGATCACCACCGGCATCGGCGGCACCGGCACCGGCTGGTTCATGACCGCGGATGGCTACATCGCCACGAACGCGCACGTGGTCGCCGATATCCAAGCCGGTGAAGAGGCGGCCAAGCCCGCGCTCCTCCAACAGCTCTACAAAGATATCCAGAAGCAGTACGCGTCCGAGCTGGCGAAGATGACGAACCAGCAGCTCGAGATGCTGCAGCGGAGCATCAAGCTCGTCAGCGTCGAGTCGCGTCACTACGTGGTGATGCCGGACGGCACCAAGCTCGATTACGAGATCAAGGAATACGGTAAGCCCGGCACCGGCAACGACTGCGCGATCATCAAGGTGAAGATCGAGAACGCGCCCACGTTGCCGATCGGCGACTCGGCGAAGTCGCAGGTCGAGGATCACATCGTCGTGATCGGCTATCCCGGCGTTGCCGATTTCGGCGCGCTGCTCGACGACAAATCACAGCTCCAGGCCTCGGTCACGGACGGCGCGATCAGCTCGTTGAAGAAGGCGGCGACCGGCGAGCAGATCCTCCAGATCAGCGCGCCGATCACGCACGGCAACTCGGGTGGGCCGGCGATCGATCAGCGCGGGAACGTCGTCGGGCTCGCCACGTTCGGTAACGAAGGCGATGTCCAGGGCTTCAACTTCCTCGTCGCGTCGTCGACGCTGATGGCGCTCGTCGAGAAGGCGAAGATCCAGCCGGGCACCAGCCCCACGAGCAAGGCGTGGAGCTCGGGGCTCGAGCATTACTGGGCCGACGAGTACTCCGACGCGATCAAAGACTTCGAAGAGGTCCAGCTGCTGTTCCCCACGCACAGCGAGGCCGCCGGCTTCATTCGCAACGCGAACCAAGCGAAGAAGGACGGCAAAGAGAAGAAGAAGGAATCGTCGAACAACAGCTTGGTGATCGGCCTCGTGATCGGCGGTGTCGTATTGCTCGGCGGCGCGATCTTCGTCATGCGTCGCGGGAAGAAGGGCCAGATGCCGCAGCAGCGCCCGGGGATGCCGCCGATGGGCATGCAACCCGGGATGTCGCCGCCGATGGGCATGCCGCCGGCGAACTACGCCCCCACGCCGCAAGGGTTTCCACCACCGGCACAGGGTGGCTTTGGCCCGCAGCAACAACAGATGTACGGGCGCGCGCCGGCGTCATCGCCGCCTCCCATGCAACAAGCCGGATCCGGGCCCCAGATGCCGATCGCGAAGACCATGGCGGTCGGTCAAGCGGCCACGCCCGGTGGCGGCATCGCACCCACGGCGTTCGGATCGCTCTCGATCGGTTCGCTCACGTGCGTGCGCGGCCAACTCCAAGGCGAGCGGTTCGCGCTCACCGCGACGGGCATCATCGTCGGGCGGCAGCCGGGCGTCGCGCACGTGTTGATCAACGATCACCGCGCGTCGGGCAAACACGTGTGGATCGGGATCGAGAACGGCAAGCTCGTGGCGATCGATCAGGGCACCACGAACGGCACGTACATCAATGACATCGGCCGTGGGCGGATCACGCGTGCGGAGCTGCGCGATGGTGATGTGGTGATCGTGAGCGAGCCGGACTGCTGCAGTCTCCAGGTCAAGCTTGGCTGAAGACTGGATCGGTCGAGTCGTCGACGGACGCTATGTCGTCGACGCGGTGCTCGGGCGCGGCGGAATGGGTGTGGTGCTGCGCGCGAAGCACAAGTTCACGGGCGGCACCGTCGCGTTGAAGCTGCTGCACGCGGAGCTCCACATGGATCCCGCGTTGGAAGCGCGGTTCCTCGCCGAGGCGCGCGCGTCGAATCAGATCGGGCATCCCGCGATCGTCCAGGTCTTGGATGCGGGGCGAACGCCGGATGGCGTGCTGTACCTCGTGATGGAGTACCTCGCCGGCGATTCGCTGCGCGCGGTCGTTCATCAGAAGCTCGCGCCCGGCGAGATCAAACGAATCGGCCACGTGTTGCTCGATGCGCTGTCGGCCGCACACGCGCGCGGGTTCGTGCATCGCGATCTCAAGCCGGAGAACGTGTTCATCACGTCGGATGGCGCGGTGAAGCTGCTCGATTTCGGAATCGCGAAGGGCATGACCTCGGCGACGACCGGTCCCGCTCGCACGGAAGCGGGCGCGCTGTTGGGAACGCTCGCGTACATGGCGCCGGAGCAACTGCGCGATGCGAGCACCGTCGATTCGCGGGCGGATCTGTGGGCGATCGGCGTGATGTTGTACGAGCTCGTCAGCGGGCGGCTACCGTTCGAGGGGTCGACGATCGAAGAGGTGTTCGTGAAGCTGGCGACGGCGCCGCCGGATCCGATCACGCGCTTCGTACCGACGATCTCGCCGGTCGTCGAGGTGTTCTTCAACCGCGCTCTCGCACGCGAGCCCGCGGCGCGGTTTCAGACGGCGCAGGAGATGATGGCCGCGCTCGCGCAACTGCCGCTCGACGCGCATGTCGCGCAGGTCCCCGCGCACAGCGTCGCGATCGGGCCGAGTGACATCGGCTCGTACGTGCCGCGATCGCCGCTAACGGGACCGGTGCCGCTCGCGCAGTCGCCGCAGACCGGACCGGTACCGCTCGCCGCGCTCACGCCCGTGCCGACGGGGCCGTTCACGCCGGTGCCGGGCGGGCCGCATATCCCGTCGCAGGCGCAGATCACGACGGCGCCGATCACGCGGGTCGAGCCGTCGAATCGGCGCGGCGTCGTGTTGTTGATCGGCGCGGTGTTGATCTCGGGCTTGCTCGTCGCCGGTGCCGTCGCGATCAAGCATTCGCGATCGATTGCCGTCGAAGTTCCGAAAGACGCGCCCGTGCAGACCGCGATCGTCGTCGACGCAGGGGCGGTGCCCGATGCCGCGCAGATCGCGCTCGTGCCGATCGATGCCGGCGTCGCGAAACCGACGAAGCCGAAGAAGGTCGATGCCGGTGTCGGCAGCGCGACGCCGATCGATCCGTATGCGGGGACTCAACCGCCACCGAACGTGCCGAACGTGCCGATCGTTCCGACCGTGCCGATCGTTCCGATCCGGCCGGTGATCGATTGCGTGGCGCAGTGCAAATGGTTGGCGAACAGCTGCTACCTGCCGATCGACGACTGCACCGCGAAGTGCGAGAAGGACGCGATCAAGGGATGCTTGCCGGCGCGCGAGTGCAACGCTGCTGCGGCGTGCATGCTGAAGAGCTCGTGTGGCGCCGTGAACGGCAGCCAATCCTGCAACGGCACGCTCGCGTGTCAGGAGCACTGCGCGCCGAACGACCCGAAGTGCTTCTGTCACTGCACGAACGGCCTGAACCCGGCCGTCGCCGCGGATTTCCTTTCGTACAACAAGTGCACGCAGACCTGCGGCGCTGATACCAAATGCAAATCAACGCTTTGCGATGGGGCGTATCGACGCTGCATGGCGCATTAGTCGAGGAAGTAAGAGCACATAGATCGCGTACTATGGGCCAAGCTCATATGTCGACGACTCCTACGCACGAGGTCGGGAAATCAGCGGGTGGTTCCGAAGAGCACGCAGTCGAAGGTGCCTCGGGCGAGCACGCTGGCGCGAACGCAACGAAGTTCCGCAGTGGTGGTGCCATCCCGCCGGTCCAGATGGCGGCGGGTGGTGGTGCGGCGGGCGTCGCGCAGGTGTCCGCGTCGGATCGCGCGTTCGAAGATGAAGATCGCGCGCAGGCGATGGCGGGCCAAGCAACCGCGGGCTCGGGTGCGAAGCTGCCGTTCGCCGACAAGATCCAAGCCGCGTTCGGACGCCACGACATCAGCGGCATTCGCGCGCACACCGATCAGAACGCGCAGAAGGGTGCGTCGGCGATGGGCGCACAAGCGTTCGCGTCGGGCAACGATGTCGTGTTGAACGGCAACCAAGATCTCCACACGGTCGCGCACGAAGCGGCGCACGTGGTGCAGCAACGTGGTGGCGTGCAGTTGAAGGGTGGCGTCGGCGAGAAGGGCGATCCGTACGAACAGAATGCAGATGCGGTCGCCGATCGCGTCGTCGCCGGAAAATCGGCCGAAGACCTCCTCGACGGTCACGCGGGCAAAGGCGGCGCTGGCGACAAGGCCGTCCAGAGCAAGGCGATCCAATTCCTCGGCTACGAGCTCGGCAAGCCGCTCCCCGCCGGTGCGGAGAAGCCGCTCATGGAGCAGGACGATCAACGGCGTTACTCCGTCGATCAGTACGAGCACATGTGGGAAGCCGAGCAGGGCAAGCAACTGACCGACGGCGACAAGAAGACGATCGATCGCGGCTGCATCGGCATCACCGCGAACAACATCGCCGGTGGTGGCAACCCGCTGCAGTACGCGGAAGCCACGTTCGGCGACTTCGATCACGCGCACAAATTCATGGAGGGCAAGAACAAGGAGCTCCACCAGATGCGCGCGGATCCGAAGCAAGCCGCGATGGCGCCGCAGGGCGAGTACATCTTGTTCGCGAAGCAGTTCTGGTCGAATCAGCAGGACGGCGATAACTCGAAGCCCGACGACAAGGCGTTCCGTCCGGATCCGAAGACGGGTCGCGTCGACATGAGCGGCTACAAGTACAAGGCACAGCCGGGCATGGTGAACTTCGACTACGGCTTCTGGGACGAGGCGAGCCAATCGTTCTGGCACGCGAATCACAGCCAGCCGGACATGGTCGTGTATCAGTCGACGAAGGAGCACTTCATCCGCGGCTACACGGACTTCGATCGCTGCATCTTCGGTGTCGCGCTCGCGACCCACTACGATCCGGGCAAGGCCGCGATGGATGCCAATCGCTCGCACCCCGCGGTCGCGAACAACAACAACGGTGCGGCTCCGGCGGCACCCGACCACCACTAGCGCTAGGATTCACGCATGAGCCTCAGCGAAAGCGTTGGCAAGCAGATCACCGTCGAGGGCACCGCGCGCAACGCGGCTGCCGGTGCGGTGATCATGACGGGTGATGGCCCGATCTATCTCCAGGGGATCGAGAGTTGGGACAAGGCGACGGACGGCAAGCAGGTGTCGGTCACCGGCACGTTGCGCGCGCAGGACAATGGCTCGCTCGTGAACGACAAGGGCGAGTACAGCCACGGCATCCCGGGCAAGAAATACGAGCTCGCATCGGCGACGTGGAAGCCGGCGTGAAGCTGCTCGCGTTCGCGGTCCTCGCGGCGTGTAGCTCGGGGACCGAACCGCCACCGGCGACGCCTGCTGGTTCGGCCGCGCCGGTCGCTGGGCCTGCGACAGTCAACACGGCCGACGAGGCGAAGGCGAATCTCGGTAAGCGCGTCGGTGTAGCGGGCAAAGCGGGCAACGCGAAGCTCGGTGCGGTCGTGGTGACCGAAGCGCACTTGATCGTGTATTGCGAAGGCGTTCCGGAATGGCCGAAGGATGTCGCCGACAAGCAGGTGATGGCGCACGGCACGTTGAATCAGGACGCTTCGCACGAGGCGAAGCAGGATCCGAGCGGCGAGGTTTCGCAGGGCACGAGTGGTCCGGTCTGGTCGCTCAAGAACTGCGAATACAAGTAGGAGCCGAAATCACGTGTCACGTGGCACGTGGCACGTGCACCTGCACGTGCACGATGATCACGGCTCGTTCGGCGATGACCACTTCGGCCGATCACACGGGATGAGCGCGTGTCGGCACCGGCGAGAGGGCGATGAGCATCGAACGTTCCTAGGCTCGGTTCGGGTGCGCCACCGTCGAGAGGGACGATGATCGTCGAACGTGTCTTGGGTTCGGGTGCCGATGCCGTTGCCGTTGCCGTTGCCGTCGACGATCACGACAACGCGGTTCGGGCTACACTATCGGCATGGTTGCCGAGGCTGGGCCGCAGCCGTACACCGACGTCGCATCGCATCTCCGCGATGAATTGCGGCGTGCGTGGCTGCGCGTCGAATATCAGATCCGCCTCGGCTGGACGAAAGTTCCACGCGCGCTCGGCGACGAAACGAGCGTGGGCCCCGAAGACATGGGCGCGTTGTTCGCCGCCGCGCGAGGCGAGCCCGTCGGCAACGACGAGTCCGGTGCGCCGCAGATCCTCGAACAGTGGCTCGAGATCCATCGCCGGATCGAGAGCCGGATTCGCGCCACGATCGATGCCGGCTTGTCGACGCCGCTCGTCGATCTGATCAAGACGTTCGAGCTCACGCCCCGGCAGTGGGCCGCGGTGATGTTCGCGCTGTTGCCCGAGGTCGATCCGAACCTCGTCCAGGCGTATCGCTACCTCGCACGCGATGCGAGCGTGAAGGGCCTCGATGGCCGCCTGCTCAGCCAGCTCGTCTACGACACGCCGGCCACGCGCTCGCTGATGGCGCGAGATTTCTCGGCGAGCGCGCCGCTGTCGAAGTATCGCTTGCTCGATACGACGGGCGCGCTCAACGAATCGCTGATGTTCCGGCGGATCCGCGCGCTGCCGCGGCTCGTGTATCTGCTCGACGGCAACGGCCTGGATCTGGATCCGGAATTGGCCGAGCTGGCGGAGCTGCGCCACGGCAACATCGACAACGCGCAGTTCCCCACGATCACGATCGAGCGTGCGGCGGCTGCACTGCACTCGAATGAGGTGGTGCTCGCGATTCAAGGCCAGCGCGGTCTCGGCAAGAAGTTGCTCGTCGAGGTCGGTGCCGCGCACTGGCGCCGGCGCACGCTCGTGATCGATTCGAAGCGGTTGTCGTCGATGCCGCTGCCGATGCAGCAGGGTGCGATCCGCGCGCTGATCCGCGAGCTATTGCTGTTGCACGCGATCCCGGTGTTCGCCGATGTCGACGACGCCACCGTGATCGGCGAAGACCGCGATGCGATGCCCGCGTTCTTCGATCTGTTCCTCGCGGATTGGGATGGCCCACTCGCGATCACGATCAATCGCGAGCGCATGCCGCGGATCCATCAGCGCCCGATCGTGCACCTCACGCTCGAGGTCCCCGATCTGAAGGTGCGCTCGATCCTGTGGCAACAGACCATGCGCGCGCTCTCGGAGAGCGATGCCGATGGGCTCGCCGGGCGCTTCGCGATTCCCGGTGGCGTGATCGTCGCGGCCGCGCATGCCGCCGAAGCCGGGCGCTTGACCGGTGCGCCCACACCGGACGATCTCGATCACGCCGTCGGTGCGCAGCTCCATCAACGGATCTCGCGGCTCGGCAAGAAGCTGCCCACGCCGTTCGATCTCGATGACCTGATCGTCGACGACGACACCCGCGCTGCCCTGCTCGAGATCTCGGCGTCCGCGCGCGAGCGTCGCAAGATCCGCGACGAGTTCAAGCTCCGCGGCGCCGCCGGCATCTCGGTGCTGTTCTCGGGCCATCCCGGCGTCGGTAAATCGATGTCCGGCACGGTGCTCGCTCGCAGACTCGGCCTCGAGATCTACGAAATCGATCTCTCGCAGGTCGTGTCGAAGTGGCTCGGCGAAACCGAGAAGAACCTCAGCGACGTGTTCGACGCCGCCGAGCCCGGTCACGTCGTGCTGCTGTTCAACGAGGCCGACTCGCTGTTCGGCAAGCGCACGTCCGACGTGAAGTCGTCGAACGATCGCTACGCGAACCTCGAGACGAACTACCTGTTGCAACGGCTCGAGCGCTTCAACGGCCTGACGATCCTCACCACGAACCTCACGGGTGCGATCGATCAGGCGTTCAAGCGCCGGTTCACGTACGACGTCTACTTCACGTTTCCGTCGCCGGATCTCCGCGCGGAGCTGTGGCGCCGCACGTTGCCAAAAGACCGAACCGCGCAAGACATCGACTTCGACGAGCTCGCCGAAAAGTTCGAGCTCACCGGCGGTTTCATCAAGGTCGCATGCGAGCGCGCGGCCTACGTCGCCGGTGCGAACAACGCGAACATCGACTTCGCGCTGTTGTGCTCGACGATCGAGCGGATGTACCGCGAGCGCGGCAAGCTCTCGACCGTCGGCCCGCTCGAATGAAGCGCCGGCTGTCACCGCAGCAGAAGAAGCGCTACGCGAAGCTGCACGATCATCCGGTCAGCAAGAAGACGCTGCGGAAGCTCGTCGCCGCGCAGAAGAAAGCCGCCGAGCGATCGATGCGCGCCGCCGTGCGCACGCACATCATGGACGACGACCTGAAGCCGAAGCATCGCAAGCAGGTCCACTCGGCCGGCACGCCGCTCGGCGAGATCATCGAACGCAAGAAGTCGCGGCGAGCGAACCAGACCCCGCGCAAGTCACCGGCTGCTCGCAAGCGCCGCGCGGTGAAGCGCAGTGGTCGTCGCCGCGGTTCTCGTTCTTAGAACGCGCGAATCGCGAGCTCGCCACCCCAGTTGCTGTGGCCGTCGACGACGATCTGCGTGATCCCCGCGCAGTTGTCGATCGCGAGCGACGCGGTCGGGTTCTGCGCCGACAACATCTGGTTCACCGGAATCGTCTGGTACGAACCATTCGCGTTGTAGACCGTCACTTGCGACACGAACGTCTGGCCACCGGCCGCGTCGAGCTCGAGCGTGCGTGCACTACCGAGCCCGTCGACGTTCACCGCGAGCTGACCATCGAGTGCGGTCGCGTTCATCACCTGGATGGCAGGCTGATACGTGTAGTTGACCGCCGTCGTGTAGTAGGTCGGCGCCGGGTTGTAGATGATCGGGCGAACCGTCTCGTGGACGATCACCGGGCGCGGCTGCTGATAGCCATGGACGATGATCGGACGCGGGCGACTCTGAATCGGCTCGCCACGATGCTCCCGAACGATCGGAGCAGCCTTGACCGCGATGTTCGCGCGGACCGTAGGAGCCTTGACCTGGACGTGTGCTTGGAGATGAACCGACATGACTGACCTTCTTTCCGAGCTGACGTAATTGCAGTCAGCAGGCCAGTTCAAGTATTCGAAATCATGTTGGTTATATCTGCAACTCCCGCAGGATCCTGCGGGAAGTGCAGTTCACTGGAACACCACCACACGCTGGTCCGGGAGCATCTCCAGCGACTGCACGTAGGTGAATCCGAGGCCACTCAGCTCCGTCCGGATCTGCGGCAGCGTCATCTTGTGCTCCGGCTTGATCGCGACCGCGGGATCCTCGCCGCGATATTCGACCAGCACCAAGCGCCCGTGCGGCTTCAACGCGCGCCGGATCGATCCCATCACACCGGGTGGATCGGAGAGCTCGTGATAGACGTCCACGAGCATCACGAGATCGCAGCAGCCACTGGGTAGGCCTGCATCGTGATCGGTCGCCGCTTCGACCGTGACGTTCGTGATCTGTTCCTTCGCCAATCGATCCGTTAACAGCTGACGCATCTCCGGCTGCAGGTCGCTCGCTTCGACATGCGCGACGCGCTTCGCCAACCGCACCGTGAAGTAACCGGTGCCAGCGCCGACATCGGCCGCCGTATCCGTTGGCTTCAGCGCGAGCGCATCGAGCACGACATCCGGCTTCTCGCGTTCGGCCCGATCCGGACGATCCAACCAATCCGCGCCGCGATAGCTCATCGTCTGCGCGATCTCGCGCCCGTGATACGTGCCCGGCGGATCACTAGGTGACGACGAGCGACACGCGATCAGCGCGACGAGAACTACAGCTCTTTCGCGCACGCGACATCCGCAACGGTCTCGACCGCGATCGCCGTGATCGCCGTGCAATAGTCGAGATCGATGTTCGCCATCGTGTCGTGCGTGTCGTGATAGCCCTTCCGACTGATGTCGTAGTTCTCCATGAACAACACGACCGGAATCCCGATGTCGCTGAAGATCTGCCCGTCGGTATTGAACAGCGCCGAGCGCGGCTCCCACTCGACGCGCACTTCACCGTGCAACGGCAGACACGCGAACGGCGGTGGCGGCGCCGAGCGATAGTGCTTCGGGTCATCCGGCACGCGTTGCGCGCGATGGAGGCCCTTGCGATCGTGATTCCACTGCTTCGTCAGCGCGTTCCACGCTTCGTTCACGCGATGCGCACGCCGCGCGAGCTTCGCCGAACCCACGCCTTCACCGGGCGCGATCTGGAACACGTCGCGATCCTTCTCGGTGTTGTGACCGACCATGTCGAGCACGAACGCGGCCACGCAATCGACATGCGAGACATCGCGCTTCGAGCCATCCTCGGCCGTGAAGACCAGCGATTTCTCGACGAGCCCCTGACACAACGCCCGCGCGCCCATGCAGTCCGCCGGATACTCCTCGCCGGTGAGATGGATCAACCAAACGTCGCGCTCGAGCTTGCCCGCCTTCGCGAGCGGCAACAGCTTCTCCGCGCACAACAGCAGTGCCGTCGTCGCCGAGTGATTGTCGTCGGCGCCCGCCGCCGGTGCGCGCAGCAAGTCACCACCACTCTCTTTGTAATAGACGTCTTCCATGTACGCCGTGTCGTAGTGATCGCCCATCACCACGGCCTGATCGCGCCGCTTGCCCGGGATGATCATCACGACGTTGCGCTCGGACGGCTTCTCGAGGTTCGCGGCCCAGCCTTCCATCCACGGGAAGTCGAAATCCGTCTCCCACCGGAACACGTGATCGACGCACTCCGCCTTGCCCTTCATGCCGGCCGCTTCGATCAGCGCGTTGTAACGCTCGTGCAGGTGATCACCGAGCGCTTCCAGATCGCGCCGCTCGTGCGTGTGGATATGCGCGGCCTTCGCCGCCTTGCCACCATGCTTGCCCTTGTTGACCGAAATCCCGTCGCCGTTGCTCTTCTGGATGAACTCGCCGTGCGCGAGGCCCGCGATCGAGTCCCAGATCTGTTCCTCGACGGCGCGCGTGCCGAATTGATCGATCACGATCGGTGTATGCGCACCCGCGGACTCGGGCGAAATGCACGCGCGCAGTTGCTTCACCAACACCGCGGCCTTCGCCTTGTCCGCCGCATGCGTGCCGAGCCACGCGAACCAATCATCGAGCGATTCCTTCTTCGGAATGTGCAACAGCGACCGCGCGTGTTCCGGCGCGATCGGCCCGCCGAGCAGCTCCTTCGCCTCGAGCAGCTTCCGCACGTTCTGACACGTGGTGTGCCGGACGTGGCCCGGATCGCGTTCGAACAACCGCGCCGCCGCGACGTGCTCGGGGCGTCCCAACATGTGCGGCTGCAGGATCAGCGACTGCGCACCCGGCAGCTCCGCCGTGACGTAGCCGATGATCGTGTCGCGCATCCGCCCGCGCCCCGACGCCGCGACGACCGGCACGTGCCAGTACAGCTCGCGCACGCCCGCGCGCATCGGCGGCCAATACATCCGATAGCCAAACCGACCACCGCGATCGACGAGATCCGCGGCATGCCGGATCTGCTCCTTGTTCGCGCGCGGTCCGTCGAGGATCAGATCGTAGTTCTCGCTCCACACCTGCGAGTTACGCGCGAGCGGCTTGTTGTAGAGATCGATCGTGACCGGGTCCGTCGCGAACAACGCCGTCGAGACCTTGTCCGTGAACGCACCATCGCCGTGAATGTCGGCATCGCGCGCCACGCGTTGCCAACGGTGCGTGCGGATCACGCTCGACACGATCTTGTGATCGTGCGGCCCGTGCTTGCCGACATGCACCTTGTGCTTCGCCGTGGCTTCGTCGTTTTCGTCGAGCCAGCCACTCTGCGGGATCCGGATCGCACACGACGCTTCGATCCGCGGGAACAAGTGCAACAGCGGAATCTGCATCGCGTGCGGTAACTGCTTCGCGAGCTTGCGATACAGCGGGTGCTCGAAGAATACGAGGCTCGCCGGCGACGGCACGAGCTGGAGCTCGCCACCCAGATACGCCTTACGAATCCCCGCCGGCAGGTGCGAGAACGGCTCGAACGTGACGAGCACCTGGATCTGATCGATCGGCGTGTCCTTCAGGATCCGCGGCCGCAGCGACTCGCCGACTTCACCCGCCGCCGCGAAGATCTTCCAGTCGCCTTGGACGCCCGCGAACGTCAGGATCTTTTGCAACCCCGCTTCGTCGAGCCCGCGCCACACCGGCCGCGCTGGCCCTTCGTGCGACGCGCCGAACAACGTCCACCGATCGTTACCCTTGTCATCCTGCGTCCGCGACAGCGCGAGCGGCATGATGATGATCGACGGATCGTGCTTGAGCTTGCCCTCTTTCGCGGCATGCGCGAGGTCCGCCGGCCACGCCGGATTCTTGTGGAGCAGCGCCTGCGAGAGTGTGTTCGGTTCGCCGCGCTGCAGTCGCCCTAATTCGAGGACGAGATGGTCGGCGATCCGATCCAAGCCGGGCTCGAGATCGTGCGCCTGCTCGTACTCGTCGATATCGAGCGCGCTCGCGTCTCCGCACCCGAACGTGGCTGCACCGTTTGCGCGTTCTGGCGCATACGGCTTGATCCCGACGTACGGCGACGGCATGTACTCCGAGTAAGCGCGGAGCGGAAAGTTTCCTTCGCCGTGAAACGCACCCCGCGTTTCGGCCTCGATTCGATCCCACGGTTCGGCCATGGTCCCGAGACTACGCTACGCTCTCGCACGTGGGCTATCGCATCGACTGGAAGAGCGACGCGGGGCAGTTGGCCGCTTACGAGCCAACGCCCGGTGAAGTCGCGCAACACGCGGATCTCCTAGCGCGCGCGTATAACGAGCCACGCAACGCCGAGATGATGGGCCATGAAGAGCACATCGGTCCGGATGAAGTCGTCGAGCTGTTTCAGGAAGCTGCCGAAGAAGGCGTGCGATCGTTCCTGTGGTTTCGGGACGGCAACTTCGTCGGCGATGGCGACTTGCGCGGCATCCACGACGGCACGGCCGAGTTCGCGTTCATGATCGGCGAGCCGTCCGAACAAGGCAAAGGCCTCGGCACCCGGTTCGCGACGATGATCCACGTGTTCGGCTTCGTCGAGCTGAAGCTCACCGCGATCTACGCATCGATCGCGCCGAAGAACCTCGCGAGCAAGCGCGTGTTCGACAAGCTCGGCTATCGCCTCGACGACGACCAGATCGCGCGCAGCTACGCCGACGAGCCGGACGATATCGTCATGATGATCGACCGCGCCACGTTCGAACGCGTCAACGCCGAAGCGATCAAGACCATCAATCTCGCGTTACGATAACCGCCGATGGCTTCGAACATCCTGGTCGGTCTCGTCGCGTTCCTGCACGTGTACTTCCTCGTGCTGGAGATGTTCCTGTGGGCGACGCCGTTCGGCGCGAAGACGTTCAAGCGTCCGCTCGAAGAGATGATCGCGCAAAAGACGCTCGCCGCAAATCAGGGCCTGTACAACGGCTTTCTCGCCGCGGGTCTCGTGTGGTCGATCCAAGCCGGTGATCCGTTCGGCTATTCGTTGAAGCTGTTCTTCCTCGGCTGCGTGATCGTCGCCGGGCTCTACGGTGCCGCCACGGCATCGCGCACGATCCTGTTCGTCCAGTTCATTCCGGCGGCCGCGGCCCTGGTAGCGACGCTGGTAACTCACTGACGGTTGAAACCTGGCAGTAGCTGGTAACCCTGCGAATCCACGAGCGGCACGCCGGTCGCAGTATCTGCGGGCATGTTGCTGCCACTTCTCGTCGCTCCGCTAGTTACGGGTGCTGTGGGCGGGCTCGCGTATCTATTTTGCTACGGTGGCTTCGAAGGGCCCATCGACTGGGCGATGAACACGTCGTCGCACGGCGACCGCGATCGCCGCGAGGTCGCGCTGACGTTCGACGACGGTCCCGATCCGGATCGCACGCCGGCCCTGCTCGACGCACTCAAGGAACTAGACGTTCCCGGCACGTTCTTCGTCGTCGGCAAGCGCACGGAAGCCCACCCCGAGCTCGTCGCTCGCATGGCGCGCGAAGGTCACGAGGTCGGCAATCACACGTACAACCATCGCTACCTCCCGCTCGCGAGTCATCGCTCGGTCGAACGCGAGCTCGCGAAAACCGATGCCGCGATCGAGGCCGCGTGTGGCATCACGCCGTTGGTCGCGCGTCCGCCGTGGGGTGGTCGCCGCCCGTCGACGGTGCGCGCGTTCATGCGTGCGAAGAAGCAAACGATCCTGTGGGACGTGAACTCGTACGACTGGAAAGACCTGCCGCCGATCGCGGTCGCGCAACGCGTGTGCGAGCGAGCGCGTCCGGGCAGCATCATCCTCATGCACGATGGCGGGCGCGATCACACGGGCACGATCGAGGCGGTGAAGTTGCTCGTGCCGGCGCTGCGCGCGGAGGGCTACACGTTCAAGACTACTTCAGCCCTAATTGCTGCGTGATCGCTGCGCCCTGCTCGAACACCCACGCGTGAAGGATCTTGTGGTCGCGTAGCTGATACACGGCGATGAACGGCACCGAAATCGGTTTGTGCGTCGGATTGAGGCCCGGTAGCGACCCGTTGTTCGTGCCTTCGATCGCGCCTTGCTCGATCACGTACGCGCCCGATGCCCAGATCTTTCCCGACGAGATCTTGATATCGGGGAACGCACCGATGCCGTTGTTTCGATCCGTGATGAACTGCGTCTTGTTCCAATCCTCGGCTTCCGATTGATCGGACCAGATCACGTTGTCGGCCAGCAAATCGCCGAGCGCCTTCGTATCGTGCGCTGAAAACTTCGCATCGAAGTCTTTGATGAGCTCGACGCCCTTCGGATCGGCAGGATCCGCCGACGGTGGAATCGCCGCATCTTGCGCCCAGCCACGTGCACCGGGCTTGCCTTCGAGCTGCGTCTTGATCGTGTGCGAATCGAAGAAGTCCTGCTCGTGGCTGATCTTGCCGCCGGCGAATTCGTACGCCGCCGCCCCGAGCACTCCGATCGGCGTGCCGCTTCGAGCTTTGCCGCTGAGCCGAACGATCGCGACACCGTGATCACCGTCGATGAATACTTGTTGGACCTTCAGCTCGAGATCCGGAAACTCGTGCTTCATCCCGGATTGCGCGGCGAGCACCTTCGTCTTGTCCGTGACGGGTTCGAACCCCGCACCCGGCGATTCGACGGTGACTTTCTCGCCGTAGCAATCGCCAAGCGCTTTGACGTCGCCCTGACTTTGCGCGGTCCAACACGCACGTACGAGCGTGTCGAGATCCATTGTCTTCACCGGTGCCGGCGGCGCCTCGGTTTTCTTCGACGAGCACGCCACCAACGCGAGCAACAGGATCTTCTTCACGGTTCCAGAATATGCGCGATCACCGGCCCGTGGTCACTCGTTCCGACATCTCGATAGACCTTGCACGTACAGCTCTGATCGACGAGCGAGTGATGCACGGCCACGTAATCCAACCGCCACCCGATGTTGCGCTGGCGCAGGTTCCGCCACGGCGCCCACCACGTAAACAGCCGATCGTTATCCGGATCCACATAGCGTCCGAGGTCGACCAGGCCGTGATTGAAGAAGCCATCGATCAGATCGCGCTCTTCTTTCGACTGCCCGACCATGTCCTTGCGCAGCGTGGGATGCACGTCGACGGGCTTGCGCGCGACGTTGTAGTCACCGCACAGCACGAGCTTCTTCTGGTGCTTCGCGAGATCGCCCGCCCATTTCTCCATCGCGGTGAGGAACTTGATCTTCGCCTGGTAATCCTTGCCGCCGTTCGGCGCGTACAACGATCCCCACACGATGCCGTTCACTTCCGCGACGACGAGCCGGTGCTCGAAATCGAACTCGGGATGCGTGAACGCCGGCGGATCGGGAAACTTCGCTTCGCGCAGGAGCAGCGCCACGCCGGAGTAACCACCACTGCCGTGCCAGAACCGGTGATAGCCGGCGATCTCGGAGATTTCAGCGGGAACCTGTGCCGGCGCCGCTTTGATCTCCTGCAGGCAGATCACGTCGGGCTCTTCGGCATCGATCCAATGCTTGAGCTGCGACGAGCGAGCGCGAATCCCGTTGACGTTCCACGTACCGATCTTCACTAGTCCGTTTCACCTACCACGAATCGGCGTTTGCCGGTCTTCGGATCGAAGCCCTGCACGCTCTCGTTCACCGTCACGATCACCAGATCGTTCCCGATCCCGATCCCGTGAAGCGACACGAACATGTGGCCCGAGTACTTCGCCGTCGCCGTCCACAAGCGTTTCCCGGTGTGGCGGTCCCACGCCGTGACCTCGGGATCCTGCGTGTCCTTCGTCCATTCGCACACGCCCGCGGCGAGGTCGTCTTTGACCTGGACATGGCAGTCCTTCGACTGCATCGGATCGTGACTCGCGATCGTGTCCCGCCACACGACCGCACCCGCCGTCTCCAACGCCGCGATCATCGGTACGTTCGTTCCCGGATCCTTGTGGCCGGAGACGATGTAGGGCGAGTGATCGCCGTAGTACCTGTCCCACGACATGCCCATGATCGGCGACTGGCGGAGCTTCATCTCGGTGTCGTAGCTCGTGTTCGTCTTGCCGCACGTGTCCGTACCGGGCGAGAGCGCGCCGGTTTTCGGATCCACGGCAAACACCGATTTGTCCTTTAGGACGACCACGCCGCCGGTATCGCAGCTGTACTGCAACGCTTCCTGCATCGCGACCGACCACAGCTTCGCGCCCGTCTTCAGATCGAAGCCATCGAGCGTCGTCGACTTCTGGTTGCCGCGAATGATGACGCCGTTCGTGATCGCGAACGCGCTCTCGTAGGATTCGAGATAGGTCCCGAGCGAATCCGTCTGCCAGATCTCGTGGCCGTCCTTGCCGGAGATCATCCGCAGCTTCATCCGATCGCCCTTGATGTAGCGTGCCCACACCAGCACGTCTGCGGTGCCATCGCCGTCGGCGTCGGTGATACGAAGATAGCCGTCGATCAGGAAGCGGCGACCGGACGCGATCGACACACTCGCGACGATCGCGATCGGAAATGCGATCACCGCGAGCACCAGCAACACGACGGGCCAACTCCGCACGCGGACTTCGCGCGCGACGGGTTTCGGATGATGCGGTTCCGCCGGCTTCATCCGCTGCGGAATCTCGAACACCGTCGTGCGGCGTTGCACGCGCGCCGTGGTGCCGCAGTACTCGCATTTGACCGCGTCGCCCGTCGCGTTGATCGTCGCGCCGCACTCGGGGCAGGTCACCCGCGTGGCAGTTACCGAGGCCATCTTATCGGGTAGACGTCTCGCCCTTGCCCTGTGACACGATTTCTCCAGCCACCTGGTCCAGCTCGTTGCTCGGGGGAGGTGTGTGCTCCGCCCACGGCAGCGCACGCCCGACGTCCTCGAGACCGACCAGCTCGATCCGCCCGCGCGACGAGATGCCGAGCGCCACGACGATGACCTCGCTAGTTCGGCCGAGCACCGGATCCGGCGGCATCCACGCGAACAGCGGTGCGCCGTCGACGATCGCCTGCGTTTCGGTGGTCGGTTTGGCGGCGAGCACGACGTCATCCGCCATCCCGCCACCGTCATCTTTGATGAGGTCGATCGCGATGATCTCCCGCTGATAGCCCGGGACGATCACGACCAGCGCCGCGGGAGCGCCCCGAGTCTCGACGGCGGCCGACAACGATCCGAGATGCAACGGATGGACATCCGGCGTGAACGGCGTGCCTTCGCCGAGATCGATGATGCCGATCGCTGCATGCCGCGCGAGCGACCACTGCTTCACCACGATCCGCTGCGAGCCATCCAGCCGCGTGACGATATGCAGCGGCTCGCCCGCCTGCCGCAACACCTCGGAGCTCGCGACCGCGATCGCGTGCGCGCCGTTCGTGATGATCGTGCACGACCCGACGAGCTGGCGATCACCCACCACGAGCGGCGCCACGCAGCGCAGCTCCGGGGTCGCCTCTCGACCGTCGGTGGACATCGGATCAACGCTACCACCGCGGCGGCTGGGCGTGGCATCGTGGACGTAATGGATGCGGCTACCGTGACGTCTGGGTCTGGTTTGTCGGTGCGGCGCGCACTCGTCGGCACGTTCCGGAATGTCATCCGGTTGTACTTCCGCGAGATCGAGCGCATCGGTGCCGCGCCGCCCGCGGATACGAAGGGCCGCGTGTTCGTCTCGAATCATCACAACGCGCTGATCGATCCGGTGCTCGTGCTCACGGATACCGAGTGCGAGATTTCGCCGATCGCGAAGTCGACGCTGTGGGACATCCCGGGCCTGAAGTGGCTGCTCGATCGCGCGGGTGCGGTGCCGATCGTTCGCAAGAAGGACAACGCGAACAAGTCCGCCGACGACAACGCGGCCACGTTCGAAAAGATCGCGTCGCATCTGTCCGATGGTGGAAATATTTTGATCTTCCCCGAGGGCACGTCGCATTCGGAGCCGAAGCTCGCGCCGCTTCGCACGGGAGCCGCGCGCATGCTCCTCGCGGCGGAGAACAAGGGCGGCATCGCGCAGACGTTCCAAGCCGTCGCGCTCGAGTTCGATGCGCGCGATGACTTCCGCTCGCGGTGTCTCGTGTTGTGGGGGCCGGTCCGCAAGCTGTCTGACGTGAAGGGCAGCGGTGAAGATCGGGTCGCGGCGATCACGCAGCAGATGGATGCGGATCTGAAGGAGCTACTCGTCGAGGGTGAAACGCACGAGGAGCGCCGGACGATCGCGCGAATCGCCGAGATGCTCGCGAACGATGCCGGTGATGCGTCGCTCGCGGGCTGGAACACGATCGGCCGGCAGGTCGAAGCGGCGAGTAAGACGCTCGCATCGCTGTCGCCGGACGTGATCACGCACGTCACGTCGAAGATCGACGCCTACTACAAGGAGCTGGCGAAGTTCGGGCTCGCGGATGCGCAGCTCGCCACCGCGCGTGCGGCGGTGCAGAAGCCGGGGTCGCGGTGGGTGAAGCGCGCGATGTTGGCGCCGCTGGCGGTGCCGGGCTTCGCGCTCTACGCGATTCCGTACTTCATTCCGCGGATGGTCGCGAAGAAGTCGGATCCCGATGCGGTGTCGACGGTGAAGCTCGGCGCGGCGCTCGTGGTCTATCCGTTGTGGATGGCCGGGCTCGTGTCGCTATCGTTCATCGTGGTGCCGCCGCCGCTGTCATTCGGTGCCGCGGCGATCGCGATCGCCTCGCCGTTCGCCGCGCTGAAGTGGCTCGACGCGTACTGGAATCGGATGCCCGCGCACGAAGCGACGGCACAGGATCTGTCGCAGCTGTCGAAGCTCCGAATCGCGGCGCGCACCGCGATCGACGAAGCGCGGACCAAACTCGGCGCTTAGTCTTTCTTCGCCGCTTTGTAGCGCTTCAGCAGGTGATGTCCCTTCGCCGCGATCTTGCGTGCCGCGGCCACCGTCTTCGGCACGGGCTCGCCCCACGCGGCCGCGGTCTTCGCGAATCGCGTCGGCTTGCCATGCTCGTCCTTCAACGGCGGCATCTTCGCGCGCCCGTAGAACCGCACGGCCCAACTCCCCTTGCGCTTCATCTCCGTCGCCGACATCTCGTGTTCTTTCTTCTTCACGCCCGGCTTTAGATGCGCGCCGTCTTTCTTACGGAAATATTCGCGTCCCTTCGCCGTGAGCCCGCCGCGCGGATTTTTCTCACCGCTCACGACTTCACCGCATTCATGTTGTCTACGAGATTCGGGTAGCGCCGACCCGCCCGACGAGCGCGTGCGCGCGCGGTCGCCTTCTGCTTGGTCGTCAGCTTCTTGTGGCGCTTGCGCGGGTTCGCGCGCTTCCAGGGTGGTTTCGTCGTCGCCATGACGGCGAAGGTTTCAAATCTTGCGCCAGAACCGCCGCACGGCATCCGTCCACTCGATCGTGTTTTCCGCCGCTGCACGAAAGAATTTGTCGAGCGGTGTAACTTCCGGCGGCTCCGGCAGATCGTCGATCGCGAAGTCGATCGTGAGCACGCCGTGTTTCGTCGCGATCGTGTGATCCGGCGCGATCGTCTCGATCAACTTCTGCATCGACACGTTCTCGACGAGCACTTCACAGCGAAATCGCTCGATCCCGCGCTCGCGCGCCGCCGCGATCAACCGCAAGAGCAACATCCGGCCGAGACCCTTGCGATGAAACGCATCCGCGACCGCGATCGCCGCCTCCGCCGTGACCGCATCGAGCGGCTCGTTGTGCAACGTGATGAAGCGCGCGATCCCTAAACCCGTTTCGCCATCCTCGCTGATCGCACCGAGCGCGAAGTGCTGCTCTTGATCCAAGTCGCACAGGTAGTGCAGCTCTTCCTCGGTCAACTGCAACTTCGGCGCGAGGAACCTCGCGTATCGCGATTCCGGCGACCAGCGCTCGAACTCCTTCTTGAGGAGCTCCTTGTCGTCGGGGCGAACCAGGCGCAGCACGATCGGCTGGCCGTCGAGCGAGACCTGCTCGACATAGTCCGCCGTGAACGTGCGCATGATCTATAGTCGCATCGAATGCGTCGGCTCGGGATACTCACGCTCGTTGTAGCGTGCTCACCGCCGACGACGATTCAGGATCAGTTGCTCGCGGATCGCGACCATCACGACACGCTGGCGATGCGCCATCACGGGTGGGAGCTGTGGGCCCGACTCTCGGCAGGTGAGTGGGATCACTGGACTCCGACGGAAACGTTATTCCAAAACGAAACACGCGCGAAACCAAAGCTCCGGACGCCGCGGCCGTTTCGCAATGGCGGTGAGATTTCCTACGAACGCCTGCCGGTGATGTTCGACGTGTTGTTCGATCCGCATGGCGCCGCGCATGTCGCGAATCAACAGCTCGCGAGCCGCCGGCACCTGGACCGGATGACCGACGTGCCGGCGTTTCCAGCTGATGCGATCACGGTCAAGCTCACGTGGTACGCGGTGAAGGCGCACGGGATCACGACGATGCCGATCTGGGACGGCGAGACACCGCAGCCGAATGGCAATCCCGATCACACGTGGTCGCGCGAGATCCGCGTCGATCCCGATGGTGCCGATGGCGTGCCGCTCGCCGATTTCATCTATCGCGATCTCGATACCGACGAGGAAGTCGCGAACGCGCGGATCGTCGCGCACGATCCCACGCTCGCGCGCGGCGATCACATCGCGCTCGTCGCCGCGCACGTCACCACGAAAGAGATCCCCGATTGGACGTGGGAGACATACTGGTGGCACGACGCACCCGATCGCGGTCCGTTCGCCGAAGGTCGTCCGGATCTCGTTCGCGGCGCCGCGAGTCACTACCTGATGGATGTCACGTACTCCGCCGACAAACCGTGCTTCAACCCGTGGCTCGAAGCGCGGTTCCCCGACGGACAAGCCTCGAACTGCGTCACGTGTCATCAACGCGCGGTGGTCGGCGCCGCGGACTACTTGCCGGTCACGCGCGGTCGCCTGCGCGACGACGATCCGTACTTTCGCGGTCACATCCAAACGGACTTTTTGTGGTCGGTCGCATTCGAAGCCCGCTAACCGTTTTGCAGGACGAGATCACGGCGTGCGTGAAATGCGCGCGACTCGTGAAGTGGCGCAAGGATGCGTATCGCGATCGCCCGAAGCGCTTCCTCGACGACACCTACTGGCAACGCGGCGTGCCCGGCTTCGGTGATCCAAATGCGAGCCTGCTCGTCGTCGGTCTCGCTCCTGCAGCGAACGGCGCGAATCGCACGGGTCGGATGTTCACCGGCGATCGCAGCGGCGATTGGTTGTACGGCGCGTTGTATCGCGCGGGCTATGCGAACCAACCCTCGTCGACGAACGCGAACGATGGGCTCGTGCTCACCGGTGCGTACGTCACGAACATCGTCCGCTGCGCGCCGCCGGATAACAAACCCACGCCGAAAGAGCGCGACCGCTGCATCGGCTACTTCCAGCGCGAGCTCGCCGCGCTACCGAACGTTCGCGCGATCGTCGCGCTCGGTGCGTTTGCATGGGACGGCGTCTTGCGCGCATTCCCCGAACAAAAACCCAAGCCGATCTTCGGTCACGGTGTCCATGTCCAAATCGGCTCGTACGGCCTGTTTGGCAGCTATCACGTGAGTCAGCAGAACACGTTCACCGGTCGATTGACGGAGCCGATGCTCGACGCCGTGTTCGCTGCCGCCAAAATATTCCCGCAATAGATCGAATGCGTGATCGATGCGTTTGGTCGGCAATGCGCCGTCGACCAAACAAGGTTTTCGAGCTGTTCGTCATCGCCGTGCTGTTGCTCGGCATCCACTCGCTGGTGATCGCCGATCCACTCGGCACGATCAGCGGCACGATCTCGATGAAGGGAGGCGGCGGCATCTCGGGCGCGACCGTCACACTCACGAGCTCGTGCGAGACCCGCGCCGTCACCACGGATGCGAGCGGCTCGTTCACCGCATCGAACCTGCCGGCATGCACCTATATCGTGTCCGCGAGCGCACCGGGCTACGCCGAAGCAGGCATGAGCGTGAAGCTCGCCGCGGGTGCGACTGGCCACGCGTCGTTCGCGCTCCTCACGCAGACGAAACCCACGCAGAAGGTCGAGAAGAAACTCGACGCCGATCGCACCGCGCCGAGCTCGCCGACGCCGATGGTCGAGGCTGCACCACCGCCGGCTCAAGCACCGGTCGCCGGCAACGTTCGCTATCACATGTCGCCGGCGAAGCCCGCGCTGCGCCAACAGACCGTCGGCGATGCACTCGAGATGGATCCCCGGATGAACACCGAGGCGTACGCGCGGATCGACGAGAACGCGTTTCAAGCGGTCTCGCAACATCCGCTGTCGACGTTCGGTGCCGATGTCGATACCGCGTCGTACTCGAACACGCGCCGGTTCTTGAAGACGAACCAGCTACCGCCGAAGGATGCGGTTCGCCTCGAAGAGATGATCAACTATTTCCACTACGATCTGCCGGCGCCGCCGAAAGATCAGCCGTTCTCGATCACCGCGGAGGTCGGTCAGAGCCCGTTCAACTCGAACTACCAGCTCGTCCGGATCGCACTCGCGAGCGCGAAGATCGACGACGCGAAGGTGCCGCCGCGCAACCTGACGTTCCTCATCGACGTGTCGGGATCGATGGAAGAACCGAACAAGCTGCCGCTCCTCAAGAACGCGCTCAACCTGCTCGTCGAGACGTTGCGTCCCGAGGACAAGGTCGCGATGGTCGTCTACGCGGGCAACTCGGGCCTCGTGCTGCCGCCGACGAGCGGTCGCGAGAAGTCGGCGATCCGCGGCGCGATCCAACAACTCGAAGCGGGCGGCTCGACGAACGGCGCGGCCGGAATCCAGCTCGCGTACGAGACCGCAGCGAAGAGCTTCGTGAAGGGCGGCATCAATCGCGTGATCCTGTGCACCGACGGGGACTTCAACGTCGGTGTCACGAGCGAAGGTGACCTCACGCGCTTGATCGAAGAGAAGCGCGAGCACGGCGTGTTCCTCACGGCGCTTGGCTTCGGCATGGGCAACTACAAGGACACGACGATGCAGAAGCTCGCCGATCGCGGCAATGGCAACTACGCGTACATCGATACGATCAGCGAGGCGCGCAAGGTGCTCGTGAAGGAAGCGGGCGCCACGCTCGTCACCGTCGCGAAGGACGTGAAGCTGCAGATCGAGTTCAACCCGTCGCAGGTCGCGGGCTATCGCTTGATCGGCTACGAGAAGCGGATCCTCGAAGACAAAGACTTCAACGACGACAAGAAGGACTCCGGCGACATGGGCGCGGGTCACAACGTCACCGCGATGTACGAGATCATTCCGGCCGGCCAAGAAGTCCCCGGTTCGAAGGTCGACGCGTTGAAGTATCAGAAGACGTCGACCCAACAGGCCGGTGCTTCGGACGAGCTGATGACCGTGAAGGTTCGCTACAAGCAGCCCGATGGCAAAACCTCGAAGCTGCTCTCGCAGCCAGTGAAGCAAGCGCACACGCCGCTCGCGCAGACGTCGATCGACTTCCGGTTCGCGGTCGCGGTCGCGGGCTTCGGCATGATGCTCCGCGAGTCGCCGAATCGCGGAAACCTCAGCTGGGACGAGGTCCAGAAGCTGGCCGACGGATCGGTCGGCCCCGACGCCGAGGGCTACCGCCGCGAGCTAACGCAACTCGTGAAGATCGCTGCGAAGCTGAAGCGCCCCTGAGATAAAGCTGTCACGCACGGCGCTCCCGCAATAATATGGGGCGCATAGCGACCTCACCGTACAAGTTGTTACCGGCCAGCTCCCGCCAACGCGGGCTCGCCGCGATCGGTCTGGAGCTGTCGAGCCCGGTCGATGTGATCCCGATCGATGCGGGATCCACGGTCGTTCGCTGTGTCGAATCGGGAGTGGGCGAGCTCTCGGTCGAGCTGTTCAAGGCGGCGCTGATCATCGATCGCGATGGCATCTTGGCCGAGAAGGTCGTGACGGCCTGCGCCCACGAACCCGGGCGAGCCACGCCGCCGATCGCGGTCACGCTGCCGGGCGCGAGCGGGTTTCGCGCGAGCATCGAGCTCGATCACAAGGCGCCGTTGCGGTTCGTCTACGTGTTCGCGATCGC
Source organism: Kofleriaceae bacterium (assembly GCA_047600425.1). Classification (GTDB taxonomy): domain Bacteria; phylum Myxococcota_A; class Polyangia; order Haliangiales; family Haliangiaceae; genus JABFXX01. The sequence continues at coordinate 3,667,055 of JASGLC010000001.1, forward strand.
GCCGCACGATCTCGGTGTCGATGGCGGTGCGCTCGTGACGGTGCGCAGTGCGTCGCGCGAGTGGCCCACCGCGAACGAGATCCTGAAGTCGCTGCGCGTGTTCGGCCGGCGTGCGGCGACCGCGAACGACGGTCCCGTGCTGTCGCTCGTCCCGATTGTCGGATCAGACGAGTAGATCCGCAGCCGCGAGCGTGGGCGTGACTTGCTCGCGGAACAGCGCGTAGCTCGCACTGCCATCCGCCAACGATACATCGCCGCGATACAGGATCGCCAACGCGGGTTCGTCGGTGCGCAGGCGCGAGCGCGGCTCGTCCGCTTCGCCGACAACCAAACGCGCATGGAAGTCCGCGATCGATTCGCCGCTGCGACGCACGAATTCCTTCGTCGATTCGCCGCGCACGAACACCCGATCCGTACGCGCGGCCGCGTGGAACAGCGCGAGCTCGTACATCGAAGCGCGCGTGCCCGTCGCGAAGTACGTGATGATGTCCGGGCAGATTCGCGTGATCGCCCTCGACGAATTCGCGACGTTGTTGAACTGGAACTGGCCCGGCGAGTGGACGTCGAGCCAGTGCAACTGGTCGGTCTCGAGATCGATCACGCACGGCAAGTACACGCCGTGCTCGCCGGTCAGCGCGAATCGCAATGCGACCGTCCGCGGGTCGAACACCTTGCCGTCGGCGTCGTCGCGAAGCATCACGCCCGCGAACGCGCGCTCGAGCTGATCGAACGTCATGCCCGAGTACGCGTTCACGACCATCACGGCATAGCGATGCCCGGCAGCCTTCGCGCGCGCGCGTTCGAGATCGACAAACTCGCTCGCTCCGTCGGGAAACGGCGCGTCGGTGTAATCACCGGAGCTCTTCGCCATGTCGCCGAGCGACAGCTGGTAGTACGAGCACACGCCGGTGTGCTTCCACGCGCTGTCGTAAAACCCGATCGAGAGATCCAGATCGGTGTCGTAGCCGCGCTGGGGCTCGCACCAATGCATGAACATCCGGATCCACTTCGACGGACCGATCGCCACACGAGAGCCGCGCGGCAGATTCACGGCAGACTTGCTCGCGGTGCGCTCGTTGAACGGCACGATCACGTTGCGCAGTTCTTCGTCGACGATCGCGGACGCAAACCGTGGCTTTGTCGCGAACCGCGCCAGCAACTCCGCCGACAGCTTCGCCGTGATCTGCGCGACCACGTCCGGCGCGAGCAGCGGGCGTTTGTCGGACTCCGAGACGCCGGTCGCCACCTCGCTCTGCGGCCAGTACACGCGAATCGGCGCGCGCTGCGTGCGGCGTGGAAAGTGCGCGTGCAACCCGACGAGCATCGGCGTGGCGATCTTGTCGACGGGGAATTGCGCGATCACTGCACTCGCGTCGGTCGAGGTGCGCAACACGTGATCGAGCTTTCGGCCGAACTCGCCCGGGCGTTCGCGCAACAGTGCGACGAGCTGATCGCCGCGTGCGATCGCAACCCGACTCGCCCACGTCTGCGCCTTCGCTTCTTTGCGGACCACGTCGAACGCGTGCATGACGTTCGGGAACCGCGCCTTGTACTCGCCGGGATGCAGGAACTCGCCAACCCACACCCACATCGAATCGTGCCGGAGCATGTCCTCGACGAGGCGTTCGGCATCGAAGCCTTCCAAGATCGTCAGCAGCGTGCGGCGCAACGCGCGCGACATCTTCGCTACCTTGAATCGGTAGTTGAGCTTCGGCGGATACACCGGCTTCGACGTCATCTGCAACGAGCCGTCTTGACCCGAGATCACGTGGACGAACCGCAGCACGTCCGTGGTGGTCGTCATGAACCGCTTCGCATGCGGCAGCACGTCCTCGGCCTTGCAGACCTGGAACAGCGTGCCGAACACCACCGCGATGTTCTCGCGAACCGGAATCTTCGTCGGTAACCAGGCGAGCGTCTCGCCGCGATACTCCGTCAGCACGGTGACGAGTGCCGCGCGATCCTGCGGCGACATCGCCTGCGTTCGCGCGCACAGCGAGAGGAACAACGTCTTGCTCTCCTCGCGCGCGGTCGTGCCGAGATCGAGGACCTGGAACGTGACGCGCTCCTTCGGCGCATCGCGCGGCGGCACTTCCTTGAAGAATGGCGAGGTGCGATCCGCGTGGTGACCGCAAACCGGGCACGCCGCGTAGTTCGCGCCGTCGAAGCAGTGATCGCAGACCACGTGCTTGCACTCCGACATCACGTGCGTGGTGCCGACCTGCGCGCAGAACAAACACCGCGTGTTCGGCGCCTGGATGAAGTGGACGAGCACGCGCTTCCACCACAACTGCGCGGTGTCGTCGGGAACCCCGTACGGGAATTGCCGGAACAGCGGCTCGTGCTTGCGCCCGCCACCCTTGTGCTCGAGCAACGCCTTGACCATCCACGCGTGCATCGCGGTCAACTCGTCGAGAGATGCGGTTGCCACACGTGCGCGCAACCGCGTCGACATGACGTACCCGATCGCGGCGAGCTCGAGCTCCAACGCCTCGATCGTCTTGGCGGCAGGCGTGCCCGTCGAGTCGACGAACACCACACCGCGACGAGTCAGCAAGATTTCGCGGACCGTCATAAAAAGGTGGGAGGGAATCGCCCGGGCTAGTTTCGAGGTTAGAAGGAAGCCCGGACACAGCCTCCCGAAATCAGTCTACAGCAGCTTCGCGCCCATCGTGATCGGCGTAGCCGAAAGTGCGCGCGAGACCGGGCAGCCCTTCTTCGCGGTTTCCGCGAGCTCGACGAACTTCGCGTTGTCGACGCCCGGGACCTTGCCCTCGACATCGAGGTGGATGCCCGTGATCGTCCAGCCGGCCGCGTCCTTGTCCATCGACACGGTCGCGACGGTCTTCAGCTCGGTCGGCTCGAGGTTCGCGTTCGTCAGCTGGAACGCGAGCGCCATCGTGAAGCAGGCGCTGTGCGCGGCCGCGATCAGTTCCTCGGGGTTCGTGCCCGCTTTGCCATCCTCGGCGACGAAGCGCGAGTTGACGCTGTAGGGTTGATCCTTGAACGCGCCGGACAACGTGGTGATCGTTCCGGAGCCTTTGGGACCGTTGCCGTGCCAGACGGCGGTGCTGGTTCGCTTGAGTGCCATGCGCGGGTTATACCCCGCATCGTTTAGCTGACGCGGGTCCAGCCGTCCGCAGTCACACCGCCGACGGGAACACTCGGCGCGGGAGCGGCCGCCTGTTGGTGGCCTCCCATGCCCATCATCATCATCATCATCATCATTTGATCGGAGCTGCCGCTTCCGGAGTTGTTCTGCGCGAGCGCTTGCACCGACGACAGGATCGATTCCATCGCCTGCATCAACTGATCGGAGGTATCGGCCTGGGTTGTCACACCGCCCGTCACGCCGTTCAGCTCGCCCAGATCGATGGTTTCCAGCTGCTCTTCTTTGTTCGCCATGACGTCGTTTCCTTGGTGGTGGTGGTGTCTCCCGTAATGAGCAGCCCGCGTGCCACGGGTTACGTTTCGTGGATCCAGCTACTTCGCCGGATCGTCGCCCCGGAACGGACCCCCACCTCGTCTACCGCGGGATGCAACCGCGGCGTAAAGTCCCGTGATGGCCGGGCTCCTCGAAGACCTGCAGGATCGCGCGGACTTCTACCGCGCGATGTTCGAGGTCAACGCGGCGATCAAGCTCCTGATCGACCCCGCAGACGGCCGGATCATCGACGCGAACCCCGCCGCCGCGGAGTTCTACGGCTACACGCTCGAGCAACTGCGCGAAATGAACATCGCGCAAATCAACCAGCTGACCGACGACGTCCTCCGCAGCCAACTCCAACGCTCGAGCGCCGGCAGCCGACCCGCGCTGTACTTCAAGCACCGTCTTGCCTCGGGCGAAGTGCGCGATGTCGAGGTCTACACCGGCCCGGTCCAGCTGCGCGGGCGGACGCTGTTGTTCTCGATCATCCACGATGTCACCGAGCGCAATCGCCTCGAAGAACGCCTGCGCCGCGCCCAACGCCTCGATGCGATCGGCAGGCTCGCCGCCGGCATCGCACACGACTTCAACAACCTGCTCGCGATCTCGCTCGCATCGGTCGAGCTTGCCGAGCGCAAGATCGGGGCAGAGCATCCGGCATTGCCGCACCTCGCGGATGTGAAGCGCACGGTGAAACACGGCGCCGAGCTCACGCAGCAGATCCTCGCGTTCGCGCGGCAAGGCGAGCTCGCACCGATGCGCGTCGAGCTTCGCGAGACGATCGCGCATACCGCCGATCTCTTGCGCAACGTGCTCGGCCAGAACATCTCCGTCGAGACCGACGTGCCGGCGAGCCTGCCCGCGGTGCGCATCGATCCATCGCAACTCGAGCTCGCGTTCATCAACATCGCGCTAAACGCTCGCGATGCGATGCCCGATGGCGGCACGCTCACGATCACCGCGCGCACGATCTCGGATGGTCGCGTCGAGATCCTGCTCGTCGATACCGGTCGCGGCATGGATGCCGAAACGCGCGCGCGTGCGTTCGAGCCGTTCTTCACGACGAAGCCGATCGGATCCGGCACCGGCCTCGGCCTCGCGACCGTGTACGGCTTGATCTCGCAATCCGAAGGCGAGGTCTCGATCGATTCGGCGCCAGGCCGTGGCACCACGATCCGGATCCTGTTGCCGCCGTTCGAGTACGTCTCGCGCCCTACCCCGCCGCCGGTGACCGAACGGCGCGCGAACAAGATCGTGCTCGTCGACGACCGCGCGGATGTTCGCAACGCGCTCGTCAACGCGCTGACCGATTCGGGGCTCGAGGTTCATTCCGCCGGTAGTGCCGCCGAAGCGCTCGCGATCCTCGAGCGGCTCGGCGGCAGCGTCGATGTCGTGCTGTCGGATGTCGCGATGCCGGAGCGCTCGGGTGTCGAGCTCGCGGGTGATATTCGCGCGCGCTGGCCGGCGCTTCCGGTGGTGTTGATGTCGGGCCACCGCCACCCGCCCACGACCGCGGCGATCACGAGCTGGCTCGCGAAACCGTTCACGATCGAAGACGTGATCGCCACGCTCGATCGCGTCACCCGCTGACGCAAAAGTTCCCGGCAGCGATCCACACTACAGATATGAAGCTCCTGTGGTTGTGCCTGATGGCGTCGTCGATCGCACATGCGGATGACGCGCCGGAAATGCAGTTGATGTCCGCGATGATGCGGTGCCCGGCGATCTCGGCCGATGGCACGCACGTCGCGATCTACAGCCAAGCGCCCGGCAGTGCGAAGGATTCGAAGACCTCGCTCGCGGTGTTCTCGATCAAGGGCGCCGAAGAGCAGCGCCTGTCCGTGGTCCCGCCGGCGACGGATCAAAAGCGCGCGGCCAGCGATGCCGGCGCGGTGACGAAGCTCCTCGATGCCGGCCAGTACAAGCGGATGGGACGCGTGAAGCGCGTCGACGAATCGTTCAAGGACGGCAAGCTGGTCACGCACGTCGAGAGCGGCGATGCCTCGCTCGCGATCGAGCTGACCGGGCGCAAGCTGACGATCACCGGCAAGCGCGGCGATGCGAAGGTCGCGCTGTCGAAGTCACTGCCCGCGAAGGACGGCGCGTGTGCGAAGGCCGATTCGTACTCGGTCCCGAACACGCTCGCCGGCTACGACGACAAGACCCACACGTTCGCGTTCTCGATCCAGGTGGAAAACGACAAGTCGATCTGTCACTCGCACGACTTCGTGGTCGTGTTGTAGCTACCAAGCCCAGGTGCGAAACGCGAAGGCGTGATTCGCGATCAACCACAGCGCGAAGCCCGTGAACGCGAGGCCGAAGATCATCGGAGGCACCAGCGCGAGCGCGTGCGGGCGATCCTTGCGGAAACACCAGCGCACCGTCGAGATCAGCGTCGCGAACGATGCGATCGGGAACACGATCGTGCACGCGCACAACGCGACCGTGTACGGATGGACCTGCCCGATCACGCCGGCCATGAACGACTCGCGAAGCAGGAAGTCGATCGGCCACAGCGCGAGGCCCGCGATCGCCGGCCACATCACGACCCGCAGCTTCCGGCGCCATGCCAGCGCGATCGCTCCCCAGATCGGAGCGAGCTTGACCAACGTGACGGCGAAGCCGAGCGCGACGAGCTGGAGCCGCGCGAGCCACGGATTCATCGCTTCGGTGTACGAGCCCGACATCACCAGGATCGGCGTGCCATCACCCGCCCGCGCGAACTCGACGCTGCTGCCGTATTCGTCCGTGCGGCGATAGCCACCACCAACCGCGGGCACGAGATCGGTATGCCAGCCGTAGAAGTCGCGCATGTGGGCGTAGTAGCCGAAATCCTCGACGAAGAAGCCGCTGCGAACTCGATCCATGAACGCGAACACTTCGTTGTGCGGTGCCGCGTCGCGGTAATAACTCGCGGCGGGCGGCTCGGTCGGCGTAGCGGGCAACGGTTTGGGAAACCGTTGGCCTCGCGTCAGGTACGCGAACAACAACGCACGGATCTCGAAGTAGCCGCGAAACGTGTAGTTCGAGTTGAGCATCATCACGTAGCCCTGGCCCAGGCTCGGGAAGTAGCGGATCGCCGAATGGAAGCCGGGCATGCCGCCGTCGTGCCCGCGCCCGAGCACGGGATGGCGAACGTCGCCGTAATTCGCGAACCCGTACTCGGTATCGAGATGCCCGTACGGCAACGTGCCGCTGCGTTCGATTCGCGCGATGCCGGCCTTCGAGACGATCGGTGGGAAGCCCTCGCCGCGCATCGCGAAGAAGTGCACGACCTTCGCGAGATCCGCGGCCGATGCGAGCAACGACGCCGACGGGCGATGCGCGAATGGATGGTAGGCGACGGGGCCGGTCTCCATGTACCCGGTCGCGAGCCGCGCCGAGAGATCGCCCGAGCGCTGGAAATCGGCGTCCGTGATCCCGAGCGGCGCGAGGATCTCGCGTTGGATGTAGACGTCGAACGGCTCGCCACTCGCGACTTCCACCGCACGCGCGGCGACGCTGTAGCCGACGTTCGAATACGACGAGCGCGTGCCCGGCTTCCAGCGGATCACGCGCGAGCGCGGGTTGATCGCGAGCGCATCGCGAAGCGGTAGATCTTCGGTCGCCGCGTAGATCTCGTTGAACCGGAAGTCGTCGAACCCGGCGGTGTGCTCGAGGCATTGCGCGAGCGTGACCGGCGCTTCGGCCTCCCACGGATTGTCGATCTCGAGATCCGGAACGAGCTCGCGCAGCGGTCGATCGACATCGAGCTTGCCCTGATCGACGAGCCGCATCACCGCGAGCGCGACGATGCTCTTCGACAGCGAGCCGACTCGAAACGCGGTGTCGCCGGTCATCGGCGCGTGGCTATCTCGATCGCGTTCGCCGATGCCACCGACGTAGGTCGGGCCCTCGCGATCGACGAGCGCGAACGCGACGCCCGCGATGTGCTCGCGATCGGCGATCGCCTGGATCTGCGATCGGAGCTCTTCGATCGACGCGGGCGCAGCCACCGCTGCGATCGCGCCGTCGGGCATTTCGTCGGCCACAGATCGTTGACTCGGGCGCGCAAACGCGAACACCGCGAGGATCAATGCGATCGCTGTAGCCGCGCGCTTCAGACGTCCACGTCGAACGACTGCTTCGCCTTGATCGGAGGTGGCGGCGGGCCTTTGCGGACCGCCGCGAACGGCTCTTTCAGATCCTCGGTCTCGATATCGACCGTGAGACCTTCGAGTGCCGCCGCCGGTAACGCGAGCTCTTTCGCGAGCGCGCGCAGATAATCGTCCTCGGAGAAGTCCAATTCCTCGTCCGCTTCGATCACGGCGCTGACGAGGAACAGCAGCTTCTTGCGATCGTCCTCGCTATCGCTCGCGAATTCCTTCGCGGTCGTTTTGAGGTCGAACTTCTTCGGATCGAAGTTACCGATCTCGAGCTCGACTTCCGTCGGCAGCTCGCCGGCAAGCTCCTCGAGCAGGGCGCGAACTTCATCGCGTTCCTTTTCGTGGACTTCGTTGTCCGCGTACGCGGCCCCGAGAAGTAGTCGGGTTAACGGGAGAATACGGTCCGCGATCGCCATCGCGAATAGTCTACCCCGTTAGCTGCCGATCAACCCCAGCTCGACGACCAGGCGTAACCGTGGCGGCCGACGTACACGCTCGTCGACTGCTGACGGTTGCGCATCGCGAGCGCCATGCCGAGCATGAGCGCGCTGCCGTTCGAGCCGCCGAACAGGCTGTTGTTGTTGTTCTGCGACAGGCCCTTGATCGACGAGCCAATGCTGTTCAGCGACGTGAGCAGCTGGTCGTTCGAGAGGCCGCCGCTGCTGGTGCCGGCGCCGCTGAAGTGGGTGGTCGGCGGGGTGACCGCGTTGGTGCCGCCGGTGACGTTCTCGAGCTCGTTGAGGCTGATGGATTTCATGGTGGGATGCTCCTTCGCAAGGACCTAAGAGCAGCCTTCGTGCCACCAGGTAACCACGCGAGATCCGCGGATTTGGTGAATCCCGATCTGTTTGTTGCGAGGTGACACATTGGAACCCCGGGGATACGCTCCGCCCCACAAATGCGTTACCTGAGCGCTACGTCGTTTGTTGTTGGGGCCCTGATTGCGACCACCACGGTGGCCAGAGCGGACAGCTATGGGGAGCTGATGGGCGGGATTTCGATACCCGTCGGCGACGACAACTGGACGAACACGGCCGATACCTCCCCCAAGCTGCATGCGGCGGTAGGCGCGGTCGGTTCGCAGGGCCTCGGCGGCGCGATCAGCGCGGATTGGACGCCGGTCAATCTCAACGCGGATGGCGGCTCGTTCGGCAACCTCGGGAGTGTCGACATCGCCGCGCATCGGTTCCGGTTCCTCGCGAACCTCGTGTTCCAACACCCGATCGCGAAGACGAGCCTGGTGTTCAGCGCGCGCATCGGCGTCGGGCTCGATCTCGCGCACGCGAGCGCCACGGCGACCGTGCTCGGCAACACGACGAGCACGTCGGACACCAACGCCGGCTTCGGCTTCGAGCTCGGCGGCGGCTTGTGGTACTCGCTCGGCGACATTCAAGTCGGCGGCGAGCTCGCCCTGCCGGTCGCGTCGCACTCGAAGCACGGCGACAACACCGACGGCAACTACACGTTCGACTACACGAGCTACGACATCGATCTGTTGCTCGGCGTGCGGTTGTTTAGTCGGTAGTCCACGAGTGGACTTTATCGGCGGCGTCGCCACGTAGCTCGGCGAGCACTTCGCTCGGCAACGGGAACCAGCGCAGCTCTTCGAAGTCCGTCGTGCGATCCGGATCTTTCAATTCGAGCGTCGCGAACTCGTCCTGCGTGCCGCGGATGATCTGCTTCGCCTGATCGATATACGTCGGCAGCGCCCACTCCGGCTCCGTCGAATGGCGCGAGCGATACTCGAGCTTGCCCGTGCGATACGAGATGTCCGCGAGGCGCAGCACGTCCGCCGGGTTGTGGTTGCGATGCCGCCACTCGCCGGTATCCGGGTTGAAGTTGTAGTGCGGGATCAACCGCCAGCCATCGTTCGCGATCAGGTGGATCGCGTCGAGGATGAACTGGAACTGCGTCTCCGACAGGAAGTAGTTGAAGTTGACGCGCACCCAGCCCGGCTTGATGCCTTCGCAGCCGCGCACGATCTCGCGCTCGAATTCCTTGCTGCGCTCGATATCGATCCCGAGCAAGCGATGACCGTACGGCCCCGCGCAGCCACAACCGCCGCGCGATTGGATGCCGAACAAGTCGTTCAGCAGCGCCACGCAGAAGTTGTGATGCAGGTAGGCGCGCTTGTGCTTGATGATGAACGACACGATCGACAACCGCCACGCGCCGCGATTGCCGAGGATCTGGATGTTCGGGTTCGTCGACCACGACGCGATCGCGCGTTGGATGAAATCGACTTCGCGCTCGCGAATCGCATCCGCGCCGACGGCATCCTTCAACTGGAACACGAGACCCGCGCGCACCGATTCGATGATCGCCGGCGTGCCGCCTTCTTCGCGCGTCACCGGATCGTCGACGTAGCGATGCTCGATCTGATTGACGTACCGCACGGTGCCACCACCCGGACACGCGGGCACCGAGTTCGCGACGAGCTGCTTCTTCACGACGAGCACGCCCGGCGTCTGCGGGCCACCGATGAACTTGTGCGGCGAGATGAACACCGCATCCTTGTAGGCCGCGTTCATCGCGTCTTCGGTCATCGAGATCTGGACGTACGGACCCGCAGCCGCGTAGTCCCAGAAGCTCAGCGCACCGTGCGCGTGCAGGAGCGACGAGATCGCCTTCGTATCCGATGCGATGCCGGTGACGTTCGACGCCGCCGAGAACGATCCGATCTTGAGCGGCCGCGCCGCGTAGCGAACGAGCTCCTCGCGCAGGTGCTCGAGATCGACGTGACCATCGCCATCCTCCTGGATCACGACGACGTCTGCGATCGACTCGCGCCACGGCAGCTCGTTCGAGTGATGTTCGAACGGACCGATGAACACGACCGGCCGCTGATCCTCGGGGATATTTTTCTCGAGCGACCACTTCGCTTCGAGATCCGCCGGGATTCGGAGGTTCATCACGTCGATCAACTTGTTGATCGCGCCGGTCGCACCGCTGCCGCAAAAGATCACGATGTCGTCGGGACCGCCGCCGACGGCGCGGTGGATCATCGCGCGTGCGTCGTCGCGAAACTGCGTGGTCTGCCGGCCGGTGCCGCTCGTCTCGGTGTGCGTATTCGCGTAGAGCGGCATCACCTCGTTGCGGATGAAGTCTTCGATGAACGTGATCGAGCGACCGCTCGCGGTGTAGTCCGCGTAGGTCACGCGCCGCGGGCCGTAGGGTCCGTCGAGCGCGCAGTCGTCACCGATGATCGAGGCCCGAATCGTTTCGATCAGTCGAGCGCTCGCTGGGTGCATGGCGCTTGGATATCACGTCGCTCCCGGCGCCGCAGCAGCATGCATGATCTGGTCGAACAGCTTCTTCTGCGTGTCCGTGACCGTCGCTGCGAGAGCTTCGTCCGAAGCAAACTGACCGACGCCACTGACCTGCACGCGAACGAGGCCATCCGGTTGGATTCGCACGATCACGCGCGTGTGCTGCAGTGTGTCGTCGTTCACGTCGTCACGTGCCTTCGCGCTGATGTAGCCGGCGGTCGCATCGAGCGTGTCGGGAACGAAGCCGTCATCGAGCAACACGCCGATCGCGGTCTGCCACACCGCGAGTCGTTGGTCGGGGGCAACGCGCGCCGTGGTCGGCGGCACGTCACCGGGGCGAAGCAGGCGGGTCTGATAACAACCGGAGGTCAGGGCGAGGGCGATCGCGAGCGAAGGAATGTTCATCGCCGATCACGGTGATCACGGTCGCGTGAAGTCGCGTTGCGTGGAGATGAAGCTCTGTTTCAGCAGCGCAGGACGATTTTGCCGAAGCCATCGTTCGACGCCATGTACTCGTGCGCGCGCGGTGCATCGGCCAGCTCGAACGTCTTGTCGACGATCGGCTTCACCTTCTTCTGCGCGAGGAGCGGGACGACATGCGTCTCGAACTGGCGCATCGCGGCGATCTTTTCTTCGAGCGGACGCGCACGCATCACGGTACCGACCACGGTCAGGCGCTTGCGCAGGATCAGGGCTTGATCGAGATCCGCCTTCGCGCCGGCGAGTAAGCCGACGAGCACGATCTTGCCGCGCGGTTCGATCTGGCGCAGATCCTCGGCGAGGTACGGGCCACCGACGAGCTCGATGATCTTGGTCGGTGCCGGCAATTGCCACGTGCCGTCTTTCGCGACCGCACCGCGATCGAGGCCGAGGGCTTTGCACCGCTCGAGCTTGTCCGCGTGGCGTGCGGTGCCAAGCGTAGTCGCGCCGATCGCGTGACCGAGTTGGATCGCCGCCGTGCCGACGCCACTGCCACATGCGGACACCAACATCGCATCGCCGGCGTGCACGTCGATCTGCATCATCGCGTCGTACGCGGTGATGAACGCTTCGGGCACCGCCGCTGCGTCATCGTCGGAAAGCAGGTCCGGAATCTTCGCGAGAGCGCGTTCGTGCGAGACGCAGTACTCCGCGTAGCCACCGCCGCCGACGAGCCCGAACACGCGATCACCGATCTTCAACCGCTCGACATTCGGCCCGATCGCTTCGACGACACCCGCGATCTCGAGGCCCGGGATATCCGCCGGTGCGTCGGTAGGGGCCGGGTAGTGCCCCATGCGTTGCAACAAATCCGCACGATTGACCGCCGTCGCACGGACCCGGACGAGCACCTCGCCACGCATCGGTTGCGGCGTCGGCCGCTCGACGATAACAAGTGTGTCCGGACCGCCAGGTTTCTGGATCGCGATAGCCCGCATCGTGAGCGAGGTGTAGCATTTGCTATATGCGAGCCGTCGCACTGCTGATGATGTTCGGCGCCGCCTGCGGAAGTGAAACGCCGATGCTCGGTGGCGTTCCGCATCCGAACAATGCC
>JASGLC010000002.1:0-132755 GCA_047600425.1 Kofleriaceae bacterium
CGCGATGGCCGGTGGCGTCGCTGCGGCGGCGGCAGCGCTCACGCTCGCCGATCCGAATAGCGCGAACGCGAAGGCCGAAGCGGCCAAGCGCGAGGAGCACGAGCAACGCCCCGTCGAAGTGAAAGAGCAGGTGCCGGCCAGCGCGCTCGATCATCTCGGACGAACAAGAGAAGGCCGGCTCGAACACCGGCTCGGCGGCGAAGCCGACCGCGGCGGCGCCAACGAACACGCCGCCGAAAAAGGTCGTGATCCCGAGTCCCCACGACGCCGTGGACCCGGGTCACGCCGATGTTGACCGCTAGTCAGTAGCAGCTCTAGTTGCCTGGCGAGTCGGCTTGACGCAGCACATCAAGTGCAAAGGCGATTGAACTTCTTGTAATTTATTGGTCCGACCAGTATCGCACATGTGGCCCAACGTGTGCTATGTCGCGCGGCATGCGGAGCCTAGTTTTGGTCTTGGTGTCGGGATGCGCGATCGGTGGTTCGAACAAGCAGCCGGAAGCGCCGGCATCGGTGCACGATCGGTTGAGCGCGGAGCCCACGCGGCTGTTCATCAGCGGCCAGGGCTCGACCGGCGAGCTGATGGCGCAGCGCAAGGGCAGCGATGGCTCGTGGATCAGTGGCACGTCGGATCTGTCGATCGCGAATGGCGAGCTGTTCGCGCAAGCGGACGACACGCAGATGACGGCGTCGAAGTTCGATCTCCAGCTGAACGATATCGATCTGCCGGAGAGCGTGTTCGGCAAGCCGGCGCAGCTGCAGAACGTGCGCGTCGTGTTGGCGAAGGCCGCGTCGGGTGCAGTGACCTGGACCGACGACGACAGCGCCACCGCCACGTTGCCGATGCAGTTGGATCTGTCGTGGGCGATCGAGATCGATGGCACGTCGACCCAGCTCGGCGCCCAGCACTTCCCCGAGTTCCCGCTCGACGTCACGCTCACCGGCGGCGGTGATCACGTCGACGCCACGTTCGGCCTGCACGCGCAGGGCACGTTGTGGAGCTGGGCCGGTTTGGTGCAGTTGACCGAGCTCGACCTCTCGCTCGTGGGCGCCACGGTCGAGTAACGCTAAACTCTACGCGTGCCGATTCCCTGCCAGGCTTGCTCGAAGCCCGTGCACGAACAAAGCGTGCGGTGTCCGCACTGCGGCAATGCCACCGGCGTCGAGTTGGATCCGGTCGCGGCCGCCGAGGCCGACATGATCTTGGAGCGCAAGCGCGAGCTCGACGATCGGGATGTCGGCTTCGATCTGTTACTCCGCGATCACCGGCTACCGAAACCAGTAGCTCCTGCAGAGGAACCCGAGACCGACGACGATTTCCCGACGGCGCGCGTCGTGAAGCGCGACTAGACCGGGTTGCCGGCGAGCGCTTGCTGGATCGCCTGACCGCCGGCTTGGCCGGTCGCGACCGTCACCTGCACGCGATCGCCCGGATCGGTCGGCGCTTGCGCAGCCTGCGGAGGCGGACCCTTGTGACAGCCGCCGGTAACCTCCGAGAGAGCCTGCTTCGCGATCGTGGGCATTGGATGGTTGCGCATGACCGTGGCTAGAGCACCGGATGTGCCACGTGTAAGTGCGCGATCGATCGTGCGCGCGCGGCGGAAACCGTAACCCGCGGTGATCAGAATCGAGCCGCGACCCCGAACGAGGCGCCGCCGGTCTGTGGTTGGATGATCGGCGTCCACTCGTGGCCGTCGCGCACGGGACGTTCGACCGTCTCGTCGGTCAGGAACGCGGCGTCGATCGCGGCAGCGGCGATCGTTCCGACTGCGATCCCCGCGGGAACGCGATCGAGGCAATTCAAGTCGGCGAGCGTTCCGTTCATCGGACACGTCTCTAACGCCGCCACCATGGCCACGCTGATCGTCCCCGATCGCAGGAGGTAGCTCGCGACGGCGCGCATACCGTGACCGTGCACGCCATGGATGATCGGCGTCGCCAACACGCCGAGCATGCCGGCCGCGAGCGACGTGCCACCGAGGTTGTCATTGGGCAGCGCGTACACGCCGAGGGTCAGCGCGACCGAGAGGCCATCGGCGATCAGCGTTTGATCGCGATAGCTCGTGTGCACGATCTCGGTCGGCCCGCGATCGGGCTGCGCCGGTTGATCCAGCGGATGAATGCTCGACGGTGGTGCGAACGATTTATCGAACACCGGCGGATCGCCGTACTCGGAGGTCGGCTCCGAAACGTCCGCGTAGGAAACGCTGGCAAACACCGACACGAGCAACACGCCGCGAAGCATGGTCGGACCTCCAAGCAATTCGCGCACCGAGACGGAACCTCGCGAGAACACGTACGCACGTGGTGAACGGCGCGACACCGGCGTCAGGGATTAGAAGCTCGCGGCGAATCCAATCTGCGCGCCGCCCCGTTGCGGAGCCAGGATCGGCGTCCAGGTTCGGGTCGGGCGAAGCTCGACGTCGTCGCTGAAGTAGGTGACGTCGAACAGCGTCGCGGCCGCGATCCCGACCGCGAGCCCGGCTGGGATCCGATTCAAGCCACACGACGAATCCTGACTGCAGTCGAGCGAGCCACCACTCTCCACGGCCGCGATCATGCCGACCGCCATGAGGCCGCCGCGCAGGAAGTAGCTGCCTAACGCGCGCGTGCCGTGGCCGTGGATCGCGTGGATGATCGGCGTCGCGAGTTGGCCGCCGGCGATGCCCATCACCAGCAACATCGGCGAACCTTCGTGGCTGCCATTCGTCATCGTGGCGTAGTAGCCGAGCGTCGACGCGATCGAGAGTCCGTCGGCGACCAAGATCTCGTTGCGATAGGTCGTGTGGACGACCTCGTAGCCTTCGGGCAAGGGGCGGATCGCATCGAGATCATCGGCACGGGAAACGCTGGCAAACACCACGAGGAGGACGAACGCTCGGATCATGGTTCGACCATTCAGCAAGCGACGCGCCGCACGGATCGACGCGAGTTACGCGCTCGATGTGGTGAACGTTCAGCGTTCGGTGGCGATTTCTTGATAGCCGCCGTTCCACCACAGCTCGACTTCCTTCGCACGAGCCATCGCGAACGGATGCGTGCGGTAGAGCGTGAGCAGAACCTTGTAGGCCTTGTCGAGCGTCGAGCGATCGACCTCTTGGTATTCGTTGACCTGACGCAAGAACTCGTCGCGATCCATCTCGGCGGCGAGGCGCGTGGTGCCACCGGCGAGCTTCATGAACGTGTCGCGCGCGGGCTCGAGATCCTGCACGCACAGGAGCGCGCAACGATCCGCGGTGAGCTCCGCGCAGCGATACCATTCGTAGAGGCCGATGATGAGGCCCTGTCCGAACCACGCGCCGATGCCGAGCGTGGCTTGCCCGAGCATCGCGACGATCGCGGCGATGTTGCGCGCCATCGTGCCGTACAACACATGGCCGGCCTTGATGTGGCCCATCTCGTGACCGATCACGAAGAATAGTTCTTCGTCGGACATCGTATCGATCAGGCCCGAGGTCAGCGTGATGAACGGCTTCGTGTGGCCGTACGTGAATGCGTTCGGCACCGGATCGAGCGTCACGTACATCTCGGGCTCGGGCACGTCGAGGATCTTCGCCGCCCACGTCAGGCTCTTGTGGAGCCGCGGAAACATCTTCGGCGTGACGCGCAGGTTCGATGCGACGTTGTCGACGTAGTAGAGCCGCTCGAGCCCGTATTCCATGATCTTCGCGAGCAGCTTGTCGAGGCCGGGAATTTTCTTGAGTGCGTCGGTCGCTTTGGCGTCTGATGGATGACGAAATGTCTCGACGTCGATCTTGCCGAACGTCCGGAGCTTGCGTTTCTTCTTCTCGGGCGGGGGAGTCGGCTCGTCGGCCATGGCTCTATCTTATGGTGTTTTTGATCGCGTGCTCGAATAAGCCGGGCACCGCGGGATCCGGATCGGGATCGTCGTTGGCGCAATGCGAAGCCGATAGCGATTGCGAGCTCGATGTCGAGTGGACCGATCCGTGTTGTCCGAAAAGCGGACCGATGAGCGCCGTGCTGAAGGGTCACCAAAAGAAGGTGCCGGACACGACGTGCTCGCAAGACCAGATCGCCTCGTGCGCCGTTCCGATCGCGCGCGACAAGTGGCCGGACATCTCGTGCAAGGCCGGCCGGTGCATCGCGAGCGAGCACCACCACGTCACCCAACTCGACCTCACGCAGTTCTCGCGGGCGTGCGGGAGTGACGGCGACTGCGGGTTGGTCGAGCTCGACAAGTGCAATCCGTGCCGGTGCCAGGACGTGCCGATCGCCACGAAGGAGCTCGGGCGATACAAGGAGGGTTGGAACGCGATCCAGTGTCGGGAGAAGTTCCAGGCGGTCAACTCCACGATCACGCCATGCGTGCACTGCGACGCGACGGTGCCTGCCTGTGTGGACGGGCAATGCACGGCGAAGGACGTCGAGCCCCAGCCCGCCGGCGGCGAATGCCAATCCGATGCGGATTGCGTGGTCAGCTGCGCAGGCACCGAACAGTGCTGCGAGTCACCTGGCCCGTGCGAGACCGTCGTGGCCAAGACCAAGCTGGCCGAGATCCTGGCCGCTCAACCGGCTGGCTGTGGCTCGGCGCGAGCCGCGTGTACCCCGAGCGCACCTGCCGTGACGCCGGTTTGCAAGGTGGGTAAGTGCTTCGCGCGGTTCGATTCTCGCTTGCCAGCTAAATAAACATCCGAAACACTAGAACCATGTACCGCGACAGTGCGCAGTCTCTCGACGAGCACGACCGAGCGGTGGGAGCGATCCTGATCGGCGAAGCACTCGCCGAGGGTTGCGACCGCGCGGCGGCCCGGTGGGCGGGTGCAGAAACTCCGGCGAGCGACAAGTGGCGCGCCGTTCACGAGGTTCACGACACCTATCCCGAAATTTGGCGTCATCTCGATCGCGCACGGCGCGAGCTCGCGCAACGCGGGGCGAATACCGTCGCGTATGACGAGCTTCGTCCGCACGTGAAGCGCGCGGCGACCGATAGCGATGCGGAGCACGTGGATGCCGATGCGTTGGATGAAGCGAAGCGCGCGATCGCGGAGCTGAAGCTCGCGGTGCCGGGCGCGGATTGGAAAGCGATCGCGCATCGCACGTCCGGTCTCGTTCACGCGCCGCTCGGCCAACGCACGTATCGCCGGAAGTTGTTCACCAGCATCGGTGTCGGTGCGGTGTTGCTCGGCGTGTTCGTGTGGTGTCTCGCGGTGATTCCGGAGCACAAGCCGACGCGCAAAGAGACCATGCGTAAGGAGCTCGCGTCGATCAAGGTCGAGCGCAAGTCGCAGATCGACGAGCTGAAGCTGACGCTCGGCGATGGCTGCATCCCCACGTTCGCGCATGACTTGGTCCGGCTGATGGTGCTCGATGGTCGAACGCAGGATGCGCGCGACTTCGGCGCGGCGTATGTTGCGCGCTGTGGATCGGACACGGTTGTCGAAAGTTGGGCGCGCGCTCCTCGTCCTGGTCACTAGTTGTGTCGCGGCGCCAAAGCCGACCGGTGTAGTTCCACCGTCGACGGCTGAGAAGACTCACTTCGAGCGCACCGGCCGATATGCCGAAGCGGTCGAGGAGTGTCACGCGTTCGCGAAGGCGTATGCCGGCGTGGAGTGTCGCGAGATCGGGCGCACCGCCGAAGATCGGCCGATCGTCGCGCTCGATATCGGTGACCACAAGCTGCCCGTGGTCTACATCGAGGGCGGGATTCACGCCGGCGAGATCGAGGGCAAGGACGCGGGGTTTCAGATCCTGCGCGACGTGCTCGACCAGAAGGTCGTCGGTGATCTGTTCACGCACGTGCGGGTGATCTTCGTGCCGGTGATCAACCCGGATGGTCACGAGCGGTTCGGGGCGAACAACCGGCCGAATCAACGCGGACCAGTCGAGATGGGATTCCGGACGAACGCGGAGCGCCTGAACATCAACCGCGATTGGATGAAGGTCCAGAGCAACGAAGCCGCGGCCGCGATCGGCGTGTTGGCGGAGGTCGAGCCACGGGTGTTCGTCGATCTCCACACCACGGATGGCGCGAAGTTCGAGCACGACATCGCGATCAATGCATTGCCGCTCGCGCCGCGCAGCGATCATCTCGAGCAAGCGGCGCAACAGCTCTCGGCGCAGTTGACCGAGCGGATGACGCAGCTCGGGCATTTGCCGATCGATACGTTCTATCCGTCGTTCGTGAAGGTCGACGATCCGTCGAGCGGGTTTGCCGTCGGTGAAGCGCCGCCGCGGTTCTCGCAGGCGTACGTGGCGTTGCGAGACACGATCGGCATCCTGATCGAGACGCACAGTTGGAAGACGTATCCGCAGCGGGTGAAGGCGACCTACGACGTGTTGCTCGCGCTGTTCGAACGTATGCGGACGCCGATCTCGAAGGGCGTGATGTCTGCCGGAAACGATTCGATTGCCGGTCAGGATCTCGTCGTCGAGTCCGAGAATACCGATCACGTGAAGCAGCTCGCGTTTCGCGGCTACGAGTACAAGCAGGTCGACAGCGACATCTCCGGAGCGAAGTGGACGATCTACGACGAGACCAAGCCGCAGATCTGGAACATTCCGCTGCGCGACGAGTTGAAGCCGAAAACCACGGTGCACGTGCCGCGGCAGGGCTACGTGATCGAGGGCGGCTACGCGTTGTCGGTGGCCGCGCTCCTCGATCGCCATCATATCAAGTGGGAGCCGCGCTCCGGCTCGTATTCGGTGAAGGTGTTTCGCGCGACGAAGGTCACGTGGTCCCCGCAGACGTTCGAGGGTGAGCCGCGCGTGAAGCTCGAGGGCGAATGGACGGAGGAGAAGCGCGTGCTCGATCGCGGCGCGATCTTCGTTCCGATCCATCAACCGCATCAACGCCTGATCGTTCACCTGCTCGACCCCGCGGCGCCCGACTCGCTCGCGCAGTGGGGCATGTTCGATACCGCGTTCGAACAAAAGGAATACATGGAGGAGTACGTCGTCGAGGAACAGGCGCGCGCGTTGATCGCGAAACAACCCGCACTGAAGGCCGAGTTCGACAAGGCGCTCGCCGCGGATCCAGAGCTGGCAAAGTCGCCGGAGAAGCGCCTGAATTGGTGGTATCGCAAGACGGCGGCGTACGACGAACGGCTGAACCTCTTACCCGTCTATCAAGACGACTCTCCCGATCGGCCAGGCAAGCGCACGTTCAACTCGGAGCCAGTCAGCCACGTGCAAGTCGACACCGACTACCTCCTTGCTCACGCCGACGAGCTCGAGGACGGACGTCGCGACTCCGAGCTCCTGCGCTGGGAAGCGTGCATCCGCCGCGGCTCGTGGTGCTTCTAGAGCGCGCGCCGATATCGCTGCTGTTCCATCACCGAGCCCCACACATCTTCCGTGCGCCGGCCACCGTCGAGCGCCCAGCCATCGGCCGTGTAGAACCGATCGGCGCGCTCGTTCCCGACGAGTGACCACAGCATCGCCGTCGGCTTGCCGTACTTCTTCAATTCCTTTTTGGCTTCGGCGACGAGCATTCGGCCGGCACCCGCGCCCCAATGATCCGGATCGACGTAGAGCGCCACGAGCAGCGCTTCGTCATCCTTCAACTGCGTCGTCGTGAAGCCAACGATCTGATCGCGATCGATCGCGACGATCGTCTGCGGCACGGAGCCATCCGTGATCCCGAACGTGTACCGCTTCGCACGCGCCTCGGGATCCAACGTCGCGAGATAGCCGGCCGGCAACAGCCCCTTGAACCCCTCCTGCCACGACCGCACGTGCACCCGCGCGACGTCTAACGCGTCATCGGGCACCGCATCGCGCAACCTCACTGCTGCACGAGACGCTGCCACATCATCATGATGTTGCGCACCACGATGCCATCCGGCGGCGTCGCCGCGGTCGGCACGTCGACGGTGATGCCTTCGCTCGCGAGCCGCGTGAACGGATTCTGCGCGTCCGCCGACACCACCGGGATCGACGTATCCGCCGGCCGGAACCCGAACTCGAGCGCGCGGCGCTGCGCTTCCTTCGTGCGCAGGAACGAGATGTATTGGCGGGCCGCCGTCTTCTGATCCGGCGTGACCCACGAGCCATTCAATAACGCGATCGGGTGGTCGCTCCAGATCGTCGTCGACGGGTAATAGACCTTCAACTTGCCCCACCGGCCCGCGGCATTCGCGAGCTCGCTGATCGCCAGCGATTCGTAGACCACCGCGATGTCGTACTTGCTCGGCCCGAACCGAACCATGTCCGTCATGAACGTGCCCGTCGACGACTCGAACTTCGTCACGCCTTTTTCCGTACCCTTGATGAAGTCCTGCAGCTTGCTGTCGAGCAGATCCTCGACGACGATCTTCGGCTTGCCCGTGAACTCGAGCGCCATCAGATAGAGCGCTTCGAGACCGGAGTTCGACTTCGTCGGATCCGTGTGGCCGAGCTTCACGAAGCCCCACTTCCCCTGCCCGCCCACCGCGAGCCAGCCCTTCGGCGACGTCACCGCTTGGTTGATCGCCTTCCACGAGATCGATCCGCCACTCGCCTTGAGCAGCGCATTCGCTCGATCTTCCCAGCACACGAACACGAGCGGTGTGAGGAGGAGTGCTTGCGGCGCATCGTCGCCACCGGTCGCGATCAGATCCTGATGATTCTTGGTCTGCCAGTCCGACGCGAGCAGGTTCATCGCCATCGTATCCGCCGGGCTCCACACCGTGGGCGTGGCGTTACCGTCGAGGATCAACTGCGCCGCATCGATCGAGCCCTTGCCGACGAGCTTCACGTTGATCTCGGGATGCGCCTTCGCGAAGTCGGCCGTGACGGCCTCGATCCATTCCTTCTTCTCGGTCGAGTACATCACGTCGATCGTGGTCTGGCTCGACGGCTTCGGATTGTCCTTTACCGACGCAGAGCCACTCCCAACCTTGCCGCCACCGCCCTCTTCCTTCTTCCCACTCTTCGCCAAAAATACGATCGCGAGAGCCGCGACGATAAATCCGACGACGATCGCGATCTTCAGTGTTGGTTTCATTTTAACGGTACCTCCCCCAGCGACTTCATGACTTCCTCGGATGTCTTCAGCTCGTCTGCAATCGTCTCGAGCTCCGAGTTGAGGTCGCCTGAAAACTTATCTGCCGCGGCGCTATCGAGCGCTCGCATGTGAACCACTTTGGTCGGCAAGCCGCCGAGCACCGCCACGAGGTGCATCAGGCTCGCGTCGATCCGATCCTTCGCGGACCGCAATTCCGAAATCGTGCGGAGCTCGTCTTCACGGGCCGCGCGCGCTTCTTCGAACCCGGCCTTCGCCGTCGGATCTTTGGTCTTGCTCGCACGCACGGCCAACGCATCGGCATCCGCGCGCAACGCATCTTCGTTGACGTGCGCGAGGTGGTGCGTCACGTCTTCGGCGCGCTTGATCAGGCGCGATGCCTGATTCTCGAGATCCTGCAACGACGCCAGCGTGCCTGCGAGCGTGGCCATCACGTCCGCCGGCGTGTCCTCGAGCACGCGTTGCAGCTCCTGCTTCGTCGACAAGATCTGGACGAGCGCCGAGCGCGTGCCCGGATCATCGACTTGCTTCGGTTCCGGCAACCGCAACTTCGGCGGCGGGTCCTTCGTGTAGACCTTCTTCCAGAACGTGGGATTGAACGTATCGAACGCGACCATCGCGCCGTACGCGACCAAGCCTAGCGCCGCGAGTGGGACCGAGCCGAGCCCGATCGCCAACGTCGCCGCCGCGGCGCCGACTCCGATGTTGACCGGATTCGCCGACGCTTTCTTGATCACCTTTCCGACGTTCGGTTTATCAGCCATTAGAAGAATGCCGACAGGTCCTTGTAAACGTCGACGATCGTCGAGGCGCTGCCCTTCACGCTCGTGCCTTGCGCGGCCGTGGCGATCGTCTGCAGCACGCCCGGATCGGCCTTGTCGCCGTACGCGATCGTGAAGATCTTCACGGGCGCGTTCTCCGGGTTGAATCGCGAATCGAGCTGGTCGATCGAGATGTGCGAGTCCTCGTCCTTGCCGTCCGTCATCACCACGATCGCGTGAATCTGACCCGGATCTTTTTTCGCCCGGGCCAGCATCACATCGTACGCCTTCGCGACCGCCTCGTAGAGGGCCGTGCCACCGCTCGCGAACGAATTGTCGACCTGCTGGTGCAGCGCCTGGCGCGCAGTCTTCAGTGGCTGGGGCACCGGCGGCTCGTCGATGTTGTTCGAGAAGAACATGATGCCGAGCGAATCGCGGTCCGAGAGGCCGTCGATAAACGCGCTCGCGCCGGCCTTCGCTTGGTTCATCGGGTCGCCGTTCATCGAGCCCGAGCGGTCGAACACGATCATGACGTCCGCGGACTTCTTCTGCAGGCGCCACGCTTCGAGGAGCGCGTTCAACACGTCGACCGATGGCACGTCGAGCAACGTCTGCGGTTGCTTCGGATCCACACCGTGCGCTTCGTCGAGTGGAGCGGCAATGCCGATCTTCGGATCCGCCGGACGGAAGCCGAGGCCACGCGCGACTTCTTGTTGCGGTTGCGCCTTCAGGAACGCGAGCAGTTGTTCGCCCGCGGCCTTCTCGTCGGCCGAAACTCCGTCGAGGATCGCGTACGGGTGATCCGACCAGAACGTGCCCTCGACCGGATAGATCGCGACGAGCGGAAACGCCGCCTTCGCACCCTTCGTGTACGACTCGATCACGAGGTTTTCATACGTGACCGCGGCGCTGATGTAGCCCGGGCCGTGCGCGAGCATCTGGTCGGTGAACAGGCCCGTCGACTTGCCGTAGTGGACGATCGAGCTCTCGACCTGGTGGAGGTAGTCACGCGTCTTTTGCTTCTCGAGGTCATCGCGCGTCAGGTCGCGTTGCTTGCCGGCGGCCGCGTAGCCTTCCGCCAGCACGGCGAGCAGGCCCGAGTTCGAAAACTCCGGATGCGTGTGGCCGAGCTTGAACGAGCCCCACTCCTGATGGCCGAGCGAGGCCCAGCCGCGCGGGTCCTTCGATACCTTGATGATGTCGGCCCAGCCGATGTCCTTTTCGGCCAGCCGAGTGCTTCGGCCATCGGCTTCCACATCGCGATCACGATCGGCGACAGCACGAGCGGCTCGCTCGTCGGTGCGATCTGCTTGCCGCCGTGACTCGACCGCCACTGATCGTTCAACAGCGCGAGGTAGGCCGTGCTCGCCGGCGAGTACACGTGCGCCTTGAACGAGCCGTCGAGGATCGCGGCCGAGGCTTCGCCGGATCCGAACGACTTCGCGTCGACCACGATCGGCTTTCCCGACGGCGTCTTCGGATGCGTGGCCGCGAACTGCGGCAGCACCTGATCCAGCCACGCCTTCTTCTCCGAGGAGTAGGCGAACCGGAGCGTCACTGCGCCCGCGGGAGCTGTAGTTGGCTTACCGCCACCTCCACCACCCTGGGGATCACCACTCTCCTTTTTGCTACCGCAGCCGACGAGCGCCGCCAGTAACACCAAACCGCATGCCAACCGCATGCGTCAACCGTAGTTACGCTCCGTGACGGTCCTGTGACATTGGCGCGGCTCCTGAGGAAATTGCGCCTTCTCGCAAGAACACGACCAAACGGCGCTCTTCCCCCGCGACATCCACGACCGCATGTGATTGGTCCGAACGATCGCGCCACCCGATCAACCGGCCGCGCGAGCCCTTGGCCAAGTACCGCCAGGTAGGTGGCGTGCCCGGATGTTGCGATGCGACCTCCACGAGGGCATCGCACTGCAAACGAACTTCATCGCCGACGTGCGGCAAACGAGCGTGTTCATGGGCAGCCATGAGTCGAGACTAGCGCGTTGCCCTGACAGGTTCGCGCTCACGCGAGATCCCCCCGCACGTGTACGGTGTGATGGGTGACGTGGACGCGCAACTACCGCCTGTTCGTGGCGGGTCAAGGCGTCTCGTTGATCGGGACGTGGACGCGCTCGGTCGCGCAAGGCTGGCTGGTCTATCGCCTGACCGGGTCGGCGGTCTGGCTCGCGGTGATCGCGGCGTGTACGCAGGTGCCGATCGTCGTGTTCGCGTCGCTCGGTGGCGTGCTCGCCGATCACTATCGCCGGCGCTCGATCCTCGTGATGACGCAATCCGCGGCGATGATCCTGTCGTTCACGCTCGCGGTGCTGGCGTTCGCGGGTGTCGTCGAGATCTGGCAGATGGTGCTGATCGCGCTCGCCGGTGGTGTGGTGTCCGCGATCGACATGCCGACGCGGCAATCGTTCATCATCGAGATGGTCGGTCGCGAACACCTCGCCGATGCGCTGTCGATCAACTGGGCGATGGCGATGTCCGCGGCGTCGCTCGGCCCCGCGCTCGCCGGCTACGGTGTGAAGTGGCTCGGCGAAGGTTGGTGCTTCGCGATCGATGGCGCGAGCTTCCTCGCCGTGATCGCGGGCCTGCTCGCGATGCGCGATCTCCCGGCGGCACCGGCCAAGCCGACGGAGCCGTTCTTCGAGCGAATCGCCGGTGGGTTTCGATTCGTGCGTGGCCATGCCGAGATCCGGCGCCTGCTCTCGCTGCTCGCGATCACGGCATTCGCGGGCTTGCCATACGCGACGCTCTTGCCGGTGTTCGCGCGCGGCGTGTTTCACGGCGATGCGGATGCGTTCGGTTGGCTCAGCGCCGCGAACGGTCTGGGTGCGTTGTGCGGTGCGTTCGTCGTGCGTCGCCACAAGCGAGTCGGGCTCGCGTGCGCGGTGCTCGGTGCGGTGCTCGTCGGGTTCGCGCTGTCGAATCAGTTGTGGTTGTCGATCGCGTTGCTCGTGCCGCTCGGCCTCGTCAGCGTGATGCAGATCGGTGCCACGAATGCGCTGATCCAACTGGCGACGCCGGACGACCTACGCGGGCGCGTCATGGCGATCTATTCGATGATCGTGATGGGCTTCGCGCCGATGGGTGCGCTCGTCGATGGCGCGGTGACGCGTATCACCGGCCCTGGCACGCCGCTCGTCGTGGGAGGTGTCGTTTGCCTGATCGCGGCGCTCGCATTCGTGCGATCGTCGAAGGCATGAGGTTGTTGCTCTTGTTGGCGCTGGTCGGTGGGTGCGAGGTAGGTCGTGACAACAACCAAAACTCCGATCCGTCGGATCAGGGTTGCGAGGACGATTTCAGGTCGCTCGCGCTGAATGTCGTGGATGCTGGTGGAGCGCCGGTCGCTGGGCTCGACCACAGCACTACGTTCGACAACAGCCCGGTCACGCTCGTCGGTGGCTTTGTCGACAACATCGACAATAACGGGATGTACGCGGTGTTCGATGATTGGATGCAAACGAAGCTGAACATCGATCCGCAGCCGATCACCGTGCACTTCTCGCTCGGCGCCGACACGTTGGACGTGACCGCGTACGTCAGCGACACGTCGGACTACTGCCACGTGCAATGGGCGCCGATGCCCGCCACCGTGGTGTGGCCGCACTGATGCGCGCGATCGTGTTGTGCACGTTGTGTGGGTGCTTGGCGAACGACGCGTGGGACAACCGCAACAACACCGCGTGCGACGACAGCTTCGCGACGCTGACGCTCGACGTCGTCGACGAAAATGGTGCACCGGTGACCGGGCTCGATCACGCGAGCATTCTGGACAGCTCGGCCGATGTCTCGCCGACGACGCCGTTCGACAGCGGCAACCACTACGAAGTGATCGACGACAGCGCGCTTCCGCTCCTCACCGCAGCGCCGCACGGGCTCGAGGTTCAGTTCTCGCTCGGTTCGAGTGCGTTGATCACGAATAACTTCGTGCAGTCGGACGCGCATCACTGTCACGTGCAATGGACGCTTCCGCCCGACGCCGCGACCTGGCCGAATTAATGCGTGGCCTCGTGATCGTTGCCGCGCTCGCAGGTTGTATGTCGCGACCCGACGATTGCGGCGCTTGCGATCTAACTCTCCAAGCGGTCTTCGTCGATGTCATCGACGACACTGGCCAACCCGTGACGGGTTTGCACACGACCACAGCGCGAAGCGATGGATCGGTGATCCCGCTCGTCAACCTCTCCGAGGGTAATGGTTACTATCCGGCGTTCTCGGACGGCGAATCGGCGAAGTACCTCCCCGCGTATGGGGACACGCTCGAGATCGTGGTGACGGTCTCGGATGGGGCGCATTCGTTGTCCAGGACCGGGGTGGTCGGCACCGATCGTTGTGGGTGTCACGTCGAATGGAAGACCACCCCTGACGTGATCGTGTGGCCCTACTGATGGAGATCGTCCGGATCTGGACGGACACGCGGAAGTATTCGCTGACGGCGAGCCTCGACGGGAACGAGCTCGTGCTGGCGGGCCACGATCTCAGCCCGGGCCTCGAGGAGCTGTTCGGGCGCGACGAGTACGAGTATTGGTACCGCACGGATGTTGCCGCCGTGGTCGCCGTGTTGGGCGAGCCCATCCTCGAGCGAGTGCGTGATCTCCTAGCGGCGCATGGAATTTCGGCGAGCACGATCTGGAAAGAGTGGTTGATCGCGCACGGCATCCGGTATCAGTTCTCGAACTACTGATGCTCGGGCTCGGTTGCCAACACATCACGCGCGAGGCCCTCGCGGCCGCGGTGACTGCTGGGATCGAGCTTGTCGATACCGCGGAAGCGTACGGCACGGAGGCGATCGTCGGCGAGCTCGCGCAGTCGTGCATGATCGTGACGAAGGGCGGGCTCGGCCCAGATTGGATCGTCGACGGTCGCGCGAAGCGGTTGGCCGACTCGGCGCGGGCCTCGCTCGAGAAGTTGCGTCGGATCGATCTCTATCTCCTGCACGCGGTCGATCCGAAGGTCCCGATCGCGACCAGCGTGCGTGCGCTCGCGAAGCTCCGCGACGA
The DNA here is from genome assembly GCA_047600425.1 of Kofleriaceae bacterium. Classification (GTDB taxonomy): domain Bacteria; phylum Myxococcota_A; class Polyangia; order Haliangiales; family Haliangiaceae; genus JABFXX01. The sequence goes on from JASGLC010000002.1 coordinate 14,729, forward strand.
TAGCGTCGTGCGCGCGATCGGCGTGTCGAACGTGACGATCGCGCAACTCGAGGCCGCATGTGCGGTGACGAAGATCGATGCCGTCGAGATCGAGCTGTCTCTCGCCAAGCTCGATCGCTACTTCATCGAGTGGTGCCTAACGCGTGGCATTGCAGTGCTCGCGCAACGGCCGTTCGGTGGTGCGGCCGGCGTGAAGAAGCTGCTGCGCGATCCGCTGTTGAAGGAGCTCGGACATCCGCCCGATGTCGCGCTCGCCTATCTCCGCTCGCTCGGGATCACGCCGTTGCCGGGCGCCACGCGCGTCGAGACCGCGGTCGCGTGTGCCCGCAACGTGGAGCTGTCGCCCGAGGCGATCCGCGCGATCACGGATCGCTTCGGTGGTGCCACGCGTGCGCCGAAGCGCGATGGCGAGGTCGTGCTGATCATGGGGATGCCGGGCTCGGGCAAGTCCACGCTCGCGGCGCGCTTCACCGACTACGCGCGGCTCAATCGCGACGAGCTCGGCGGTACGTTGAAGGGCCTGGCGCAGCGCCTCGATGCGTTGCTGGCGACCGAATCGCGTGTCGTTCTCGACAACACGTATGCGAGTCGGTTGTCGCGGGCGCAGGTGATCCGCGTCGCGCAAAAACATGGCATCGCGGTTCGCTGTCTGGTGCTCGATACATCGCTCGAAGATGCGCAGCGCAATGTCGCGCAGCGAATCGTCGAGAAGTACGGGCGACTGCTCGAACCGAAAGAGCTGCTCGCCGAAGCGCAGGTCCCGCCGTCGGCGCAGTTCCGATTTCGGCGCCAGCTCGAACCACCGCGTGAAGACGAGGGCATGACGATCGAGCACGTGCCGTTCGTGCGCGAGCCGCGTGGCACGCAGGTCGGCACGATCGTCGAGCTCGACGGGATCATCTGGAAGGGTCGCCCGCGATCGAAGATCGAGCTCCTGCCGGGTGCGCGCGAGTTGCTCGCGTCGTGCTCGGGTGTGGTGTGTGCGACGACGTGGCAGCCGGAGTCGTTCGATCCGTCGATCGATGACCAACTTCGCGCGCTCGTTGGCGACATCCACATCGCGCGATGTACGCATCCCGCGGGTCCGCCGATCTGTTGGTGTCGCAAGCCGCTGCCGGGCATGGCGCTCCTGCTCGCGCATCAACACGATCTCGATCTGTCGCGGTCGATCCACATCGGGCGCGGGCCGGCCGATCGAGGCTTCGCCGAACGCGCCGGCATGCAGTTCCGCGATATCGTGACCTAGATGCAGGCGGCGGGATATCTCCGAGCGGTCCGGCTCGTTCGTGACAGCGTCGAAGATTTCTCGGTCTATCCGTTCTCGATCCCGGCGATCCATGGGCTCGAGCAACTCGACCTCGACGCGAAGATCACGTTCCTCGTCGGCGAGAATGGTGCCGGCAAATCGACCCTGATCGAAGCGATCGCGGTCCTCGCGGGCTTCAATGCCGAGGGCGGCACGAAGAACTTCCGATTCGGCACGCGACGCTCGGAGTCCAAGCTCCACCAGTTCATGCGGCCGGTTCGCGGCGTGCGCCGGCCGCGCGATGGCTTCTTCCTGCGCGCGGAGAGCTACTTCAACGTGGCGACCGAGATCGAGAACCTCGATCGAGAACCTCTCGGCGCTCCCCGCGTGATCGACAGCTACGGTGGGGTCTCGCTTCACGAGCAATCGCACGGCGAATCGTTCCTCGCACTCGCAACCCATCGCTTCGGCGGCCACGGTCTCTACATCCTCGACGAGCCCGAGGCCGCGCTGTCGCCGAAACGGCAGCTCTCGCTGCTGGCGATCATTCACGATCTTGTCGAACACCAGGCATCGCAATTCGTCATCGCGACGCACTCACCGATCCTGATGGCGTATCCGGGTGCTCGGATCTATCAACTGAGCACCGCGGGTATCCAACCGATCGCGTACGAAGAGACCGAGCACTACAGTCTCACCCGCGACTTTCTGAATTCGCCCGAGCGCTACTTCAAGAACCTGTTCGGCTAGTCGTCGATCAGGCTCGGGCATAGCTGCACGACCTGATCGCACGCCGCCGGCGGGATCGAGAACGTGTCCTCGCTCGTATCGCATGTGATCGTGCCGACGAGCTTCTGCGCGGTGGCCGCGATCGCGTCGAAGCACGCATCGATCTCGCCGATCGTGAGTTGCGCGCACGTGCCGAGATCGTCCGCGCTTGCCATCGTGCAGTCGTTGTAGTCCTTCGACTCGCTATCGCTTCCCGTATCCGAGCCATCGCTCGCGATGCACTGCGTGACCGTGTCGACACAGTCGAACAGGTTCGGGTACTGGTGATGGAGCGTGATCGCGACCGTGTAGCAGCGGTAACGCAACGCGTCCTCGGCGGACATGCCGTAGTCCGGATAGAACACCTGGTGGCACAGCTGCGTCATCTCGCTGGGATCGAGCTCGCCCACCGTCTTGTCCGGATCGATGCCGGCCAAGTCATCTGAACCCGAGCCACCTCCACATGCGACGAGAAAAGCCAACAGGCATCGCTTCATGCCGCGATGGATTGCAGCCGAAATGCCAGCCTCGAGTGCCGCGGTCCTCGACACCGTGAGCGGCCGTTCACAGCACTGCAAACGGGCTAGAGCATCGAGACCGTCAGCTTGGCGCTGCCACCGTCGAGCGTGTGTGAGCCCTTGTGTGCGAGCACGAGCTCCGACTCGTTCTGGATCTCGCGATCCTTCTCCTTGAGGTTCCACTTCACGCTCAGCCGCACATCCGTGCCATCGGCGTACGCGCACAGCCGGATCGAATCGCGGACATCGTTCTTCAACTGCCCTGCCTCACCGCAGGTATTCTCGACGAGACCGACCGTGTATGCGCGGACGTCTTTGCCATCGGCGACGGCGAGCTTGATCTGGATCGACGGAGCATTCGGCGGCGGCGTATGCGTGCCCTGCGGATCGGCGAGCGCGGGCGCAACCATGAGAGAGACGAACACGAGTGCTTTCAGCATGCGCGACGCATTCAGCAACGCGTGGGCCAGCGCGCAACTCCGCGATCACGCATGTGCGAAGCGAACGCGGTTTGCCAGTTCGTCGCGCTAGTCGGGATAGACGCAGCGAAACGGCATCATCGTTTCGGACCCCAGCTCTCTGTTCAGCGTGATCGGCAGATAGTTCGTGACGTCGGAACCGCCGCGCGAGTGCGCGATCCCATCGACCAGGACGAACCCGCCGAACTGCAGATCCATGACACCTGACACCGCGCGACGGTCCTGATGTGGGCCGAGCACGGCATAGGCGATCCCGAGATCGGAATTTGGAAACATCGTGCTTCGATACCCGACGCCCGACCCACCCTCCTCGCCCCACGTGTAGATGCGCTCGTCTGACGCACGGCCCGCGGCCTCCCACTGCTCTGCCGTCGGTAGCGAACCACCGTGATCGGCGCAATACGCGAGCGCTTCGTCGAGATAGGCGTCCCCGACCTGTAGCTCGTCATGGATATAGGCTTGATCGATATGCGGAATGCCGCGCGCGATCTGCCACTCGCGTAGATCCTCCGCGGTCACAGACACTCGATCGATCCGAAAGCCCGCGAGCTTCACCTCGTGCCGCGGCTCGCTGCACTTCGTGCTGTCCGCACAACCGATCACGTACGTGCCGGCGGGGACCGAGACCGTCGCACAGCCGACCAAGCCCGCCACCACGAACGCCTTCACGTGTTCGCTTCCACGTACTCGCGCAACTTGACGAACCACGGCAACTTCGCCTCGAACGTCGGAAACGTCGCGTTCAAGCCCGACGGATTCGGCACCACGAACACCTTCGCTCCCTCGAACAACTGTGGCTTCGCACCCGGCCCCGCCAGGAGCTCCGGCATCGGATCCTTGCGCGAGTCCCGCGCGAACACGATCGGATAGAGCGTGATGCCGACGAGCGCCACGACCTTCGGCTTCATCGCCGCGACCTTCTTGCGCAACGCCTTACGACCCGCATGGAGCTCGGCACGCTTCAGCTCGCTCGCGAGCTTGGTCGGTCGCGCACATAGGTTACACAGCGCGAAGTTGAACTCGCACAGCCGCTGATCTTCCTCGGCGGTCAGCTCGGTCGGCGTGATGCCCGCGACATGCAGCAGCTTGAAGAACGGATTCGCCGGCCCCGCGAAGTGATGGCCGACCTTGCCCGAGACCACACCCGGATTGATCCCGACGAACAGGATCGTCGGCTCGTCACAAACGACATCTTTCGGACGCGGCACGCTCTAGCAGTCTAGCGGCAATCATTCCCGGTGCTGTAGGCGAACCCGACGTTCCGACCGACCACGTATTCGATCAGGTAGAAGCCCCACGGTTCGACCTCGTACGGCGCACAGGTCTTGCCGTTGTCCGCGATCGCGCACGTGGCACCGGGGTAGCCGCACTCGACCCGCCGCGGGATCGCGAATGCGATCAACACGCCGAGGAAGAATGCGATCCGACGCCCGCTCGACGTCATTCCGGCTGCACGTAGCGCCACCGCCTAGATCGTAGCGTGAGAACATGCGGTCGGCATGAAGCGGCCGTTTTATACGACGCTGTATTTTCGCGTCCTCGTCGCCATCGCGCTGGGCGTGGTCATCGGGATCCTGATTCCCGACACCGCGGTGAAGCTGAAGCCGCTCGGCGACGGCTTCATCAACCTCGTCAAGATGACGATCGCCCCGCTGATCTTCTGCACGATCGTCGTCGGCGTCGCGAAGATGACGAGCAAGGCGGCCGTCGGCAAGGCCGGTGGCTTGGCGATCGTGTACTTCGAGCTCGCCAGCACGCTCGCCCTGATCATCGGCCTCGTGATCGTGAATGTCGTCGGGCCGGGCCGCGGGATGACCGCCCATCCCGAACAACTCTCGAGCGACGCCACGGACAAGCTCCTCGCCGCCGGCAAGGACGCGCCGCACGACACCGTCGGCTTCCTCATGCACATCATTCCGGACACGTTCTTCGCTCCGATCACGAGCGGCGCGCTGATCTCGGTCTTGTTGATCGCGCTGCTGTTCGGCTTCGCGCTGCACGGCCTCGGCGAGCGCGGCAAGCCCCTCGTCGAGATGATCGACACCGTCGGTCACGTGATCTTCAACGTGATCTCGATGATCATGCAGCTCGCCCCGATCGGCGCATTCGGCGCGATGGCATTTACCGTCGGCACGTTCGGCGTGGGCTCGCTCGGCCACCTGCTCCAGCTGCTCGGCTGCTTCTACGCCACGTGCCTCGTGTTCATCTTCGGCGTGCTCGGCACCGTCGCGCACATCCACGGCTTCTCGATCTTTCGCTTCGTCCGTTACATCCGCGAGGAGCTGTTCATCGTCCTCGGCACATCCAGTAGCGAATCCGTCTTGCCCCGCATGATGGACAAGCTCGAGAAGCTCGGCGCCGGCAAGCAGACCGTCGGCCTCGTCGTCCCCGCCGGCTATTCGTTCAACCTCGACGGCACCGCGATCTACGTGACGATGGCCTCGGTGTTCATCGCCCAAGCCACGGGCGCCGACTTCGGCATCGGCAAGCAACTCGAGCTGCTCGGCGTCGCGCTGCTCACGAGCAAGGGCGCCGCCGGCGTGACCGGCAGTGGCTTCGTCACGCTCGCCGCGACGATGGACGTGGTCGGCGGCTTACCGCAGACCGGCCTGCGCCTGATCGCCGGCATCGATCGCTTCATGTCCGAAGCGCGTGCCCTCACGAACGTGATCGGCAACGGCGTGGCCACACTCGTGGTGGCGCGCTGGTGCCGCGACCTCGATCGCGATCAACTAACGGCCGAGCTTCAGAAGCAGCACGAATCGCGATAGCCACACTGCGCACACTTGTAGTGCGCGTGCTCCGGCTGCATCTCGATCATGCACGTGGGACACGTGATGGTGAGATCGCACTGCTTCGCGACCGGCGCCTCGGGCACCGCCGTGGCCTTACCGAACTCCACCGTCACCGCTTGCGGCGCGACCGTGGCGACCGCGGGGAACGCACTGGGCGGCAACGTGCCTCGAGGGAATCTCTCCATTCCGAAATCCGAGCACACCCCTCTGACATCGTTACGGAAACTTCAGCTGGTCCTGGGTCCAATCGCCATAGGCTGACTCGCTCGCCCCCTTGCGATTGAACAAAAACACCTCTTGTCCCGAGAGGTTACTCCACCCGATCCGGACCGAATAGAACGTGTTCGACTCGGGAAACTGAAGCGTCTTGATGTCCGGCATCCCGGGACTGGCCGTGAGCTCGCGCATCCACGTGACCCCGTGATCGAACGACAGATCGACGAACGCGAACTCGTCCGCCACGAGCTCGATGCTCATCGGACTGTCGTACGCGAGCACCGATCCTTCCAACCACACACTGAAGCTGCCGTTCGTATCGATCCCGAGACTCGTCAAGGTCGCGACGTTCGGCCCGGTGCCGTCGTAGTTACCGACCCGCGAGTTGCGCAACGATTCGGTCGTCTGGCAGTTCGCCCACGCGACGCCATCGGCCTGCCCGTCGTTGAACAGCGCGGTGCCGTTCAACGCATGCATCACCAACACGCCGTCGCCGCCGATACCGGCTTCGAACGGCTGGGGATCATCGAGGCCGTAGATCGCGCGGCACCCAGCCGCTGCGACGCACAGCCCCACGAAGATCACCCGCACCGCTAATCGTAAACTACTTCTTCTCGGGCGCGGCAGAACCGGCAGAACCAGCCGCCGGCGCGGGGGCCGCATTCACTTCCACGGGGTCGCCATCGATCAGCGACGGCACCGCGATCTTCAGCACCCGCTCGTCGCCGGTGAGGCCGGTCGCCACCCATAGCGTGGCCCCCGTATCGCGCTCGATCGTGATCGGCACGAACTTCACCTTCGATTGCGCGTCGATCGTGGCCACGCGGATGCCCTGCGCATCGTTGTAGAGCGCCGTCGCCGGAATCTCGACCACCTTGTGCGGGACCGGGAGCGTGAGCGCCGCCGATACGTACATGCCCGGCAGGAGCGTGCCATCCGCGTTCGGTACGTCGACCTCCGTCGACATCGTGTGGAGGTCCGGATCGAGCGAGTTTGCCGACCGTGCGATCTTGCCCGGAAACGTCTTGCCCGCGAACTCGCGCACGGTGACCTGCGCCTCGCTACCGATCTGGATCGACGGCGCCACCGTTTGCGGCACGTCGACGAACACGCGAATCGGATCCGCGTTGACGAGCGTGAACATCGGCGTGGTGCCCGTATCGGTCAGCAGCGATCCGCGATCGATCGTCCTCGACGTGATCGTGCCGGCGAACGGCGCCGTCACCTTCGAGAAGTTCTGCAGATCGCTCAACCGGCGCAGGTTCGCATCCGCCGCCTGTACGTTCGATTCGGCCGCGTTGTACGACGCCTGATCCGCGAGTGCCTGCGACTGCGTTTGCTCGAGCGTGGAGCCCGAGACCAACGATTGATTCGCGAGGTTCTGCGTGCGCTGCGCGTTCGACTTCGAATAATCGCGCTGCGCCTCGATCTGCTTCAGCGCCGCACGCGCCTGCGCCGATTGGGCACGCGCTTGCGACAGCTGGGCATCGAGATCCGGCGTATCGATCTCCGCGAGCAGCTGGCCTTCCTTGACCTTGTCGCCGATATCGACGAGCCACTTGCGGACGTAACCGGCCGCGCGCGGATAGATCTTGGTCTCTTCGAACGAGCGCGCGACACCTGGAAGTGTCAACGCACTCGAGCTGGTCAGCGTGTTCGGCTTGACGACATCGACCTTGATCGTGGTGTCGCCACGAACGGCCGCAGTCTCGCCATGCGACTTGCCGGTGAAGAACTTCAGCGCGAACGCGCCGCCGGCCAGCACGGCGATCACGGCAACGATGCCGACCTTCGACGACTGACCTGCCGCAGGCAGATCGAAGCCGAGGTCTTCGGGTTTATCGGGATGAGTCTCTTGAGTCACGGGGCCGCTCATGGAATTTCCTCGGTGCGCGGCGGATGCTTGCGCAGCAGGCTGTACATAACAGGCACAAAGAATAGCGTGGTCAGCGTCGCGAGACTCAGACCACCAATGACCGCTCGCCCGAGCGGAGCATTTTGCTCACCACCCTCACCAAAGCCCGTGGCCATCGGCAACATGCCGAAGACCATGGCCATCGCGGTCATCATCACCGGCCGCAGGCGCGTCATACCGGCCGCGAGTGCCGCCGATTTCGCGTCTCGACCGTAGCGCCGCTGTTCGTTCGCGAACGACACGACGAGCACGGAGTTCGCCGTCGCGACACCGACGCACATGATCGATCCGATCAGCGCCGGCACCGAGAGGTGCGTTCCGGTCAGGAACAGGATCCACACGATGCCCGCGAGCGCGCCTGGCAACGCCATCAAGATGATGAACGGGTCGAGCCACGACTGGAAGTTCACGACGAGCAGCATGTAGACAAGCAGCACCGCGAACACGAGGCCGCCTTCTAGACCGCCGAACGATGCATCCATCGACTCGGCTTGGCCCTTCAGCGACAGCCGAACACCCGGCGGCGCGTGCTTCAACGCTTCCGCCATCGTTTCGCGCACCGCGCCCGTCACCGAGCCGAGATCGGTATCGGCGACGTTCGCTTGGACATCGAACGTGCGCGAGATGTTGAAGTGCGTGATGTTCGCCGGCCCGACGATGCGCTCGACCTTCGCCAAGTTGCCGAGCGTCTGCGGGCGACCCGCGGCGTTCGAGATCGGCGTGGCCGCGAGCGCATCGACGCTGTTCACCTCGTACTGCGGCGTCTGCACGGCGACGAGGTACTGCACGCCGCGCTTGTCGATCCAGTAGCTCGGCGACACCGTTCCCGACGACGACAGCGACACGAGCATGTCGCTCGCGACGTCCTTCGTGGACAGGCCGACCTGTTGCGCCATCGTGCGATCGATCGAGACCTTCATCTCGGGCACGCGGTTGGTCTGCGCGAGGTGGACGTCCACCGCGCCCGGCACCTTCTTGATCTTCGCGGCGAGCTCGTTCGCGAACTGCAGCGTCTTGTCTTCCGATCCGATGGGACCGACGACTTGGACATCGAGCGGCGCCGCGAGACCGAAGTTCAACACCTGCGTCGTGATGTCCGGCGCGAGGAAGAAGAACGTGTTGTCCGGATACTGGCGGTTCAGCGCCTCGCGCATGCCGCGGACGTATTCTTCCGTCGGGCGGTGGTCCTTCTTGAGCGCGATCAGGATCTGCGAATCCGCCGGCGACACGAGCGCGCCTTCCGACAGCGACATGTTGATGCCGGAGTACGGCGTGCCGATGATGTCGAGCACGGTGTCGGTCTCGCTCGGCGGGATGATCTTGCGGATCGTCCGTTCGATGTCCTGGATCCGCTTCTCGGTCTCTTCGATGCGCGTGCCCGGCGCGCCACGCACGTGCAACTTGATGAGACCTGCATCGACGCTCGGGAAGAAGTCACGACCGAGCAGCGGCGTCAGCGCGAGCGAGCACACCACGAACACCGCGAACGTTCCGACGAGGAAGCCGCGATGCGCGAGGAAGAACGCGAGCAGCCGGCCGTACCGCGTGCGGAGCCGGCCGAACGCGCGATTGAACTTCGAGTTGAAGCTGTTCGGATTCTGCGGACCGTGATGCGCCTTCGCTTCGCCCTCGAGCAGGCGGCGCACCATCACCGGGACGATCGTTCGCGACAGCACGTACGACATCCACATCGCGCACACGACCGCGAGGCCGAGCGGCACGAACAGCGACTTCGCCGCGCCGGACAGGAACGAGATCGGCAGGAACACGATGCAGATGCAGAGCATCGAGATGAACGCCGGCACCGCGATCTGCTGCGCGCCGTCGAGGATCGCGGTCACGAATGGTTTGTGGTGACCTATGTTGCGGTGGATGTTTTCGATCTCCACCGTGGCGTCGTCGACCAAGACACCGACGGCCAGTGCCAGACCTCCCAACGTCATGACGTTCAAGGTCTGACCGAGTGCGTGCAACACGATCAGCGAGAACATGATCGCGAGCGGGATCGACGTGATCACGACGAGCGTGGACCGCCAGCTGCCGAGGAAGATCAGGATCATCACGGCCGTGAGACCTGCCGCGATCGCGCCTTCGTGGAGCACGTTCTCGATCGCGCTGCGCACGAACACGGATTGATCGAACAGCATCTTCACCGAGAGGTGACCGCGCGCTTCTTTCGGCAATCGATCGAGCGCGCCCGGCACGATCCGCTTCACGGCATCCGTGACATCGAGCGTGGAGGCATCGCCGTTCTTCAGGATCGGCATGAGCACCGAGCGGTGACCGCTCACGTGCACCATGTTCGTCTGCGGTGCGTTACCGTCGCGCACCGTCGAGACATCGCGCACGTAGAGCGTGCGATTGCTCGCGTCCGTCTTGATCGGAATCGCGGCCATCTCGTCGAGCGTCTCGGGCGTGGCGTTGACGATCACCGGATACTCGTTCGCGCCGAGCTTCGCGGTACCGCCGGGGAGGATCACGTTCTGCGACGTGATCGCGTTCAATACGTCGCGCGGCGAGACACCGGCGGCATGGAGGCGCGCCGGATCGATGTCGACCATGATCTGGCGCTGCTTGCCGCCGTACGGATACGGGATCTGCGCGCCCGGAATCGTGGCGAGCTCGTTGCGGATGAAGTTGACGCCGTAGTCGAACAGCTGTTGTTCGGACAAGGAGTCCGTCTCCATCGCGAGCATCATGATCGGCACCGACGTGGCCGAGTACTTCATGATCAGTGGAGGCACGGCTCCGGGTGGCATCTGTCTGACCGAGGTCTGCGCGATCGCCGTGGTCTGCGCGATCGCCTGCGGAACGTCGGCGCCCGGCTGCAGGTAGATCTTGATGATCGCCATGCCGGTGAGCGACTGCGACTCGATATGATCGATGTCGGAAACGATCGTCGTTAAGAAGCGCTCGAACCCGTTCGTGATCCGCTTCTCCATGTCATCGGGCGGCAGACCGCCGTAGTTCCAGATGACGGAGATGACGGGGATGTTGATGGTCGGGAAGATGTCGGTCGGCGTGGTGCGGTACGAGAAGAAACCGCCCAACCCGATCAAGATCGCCATCACGACAAAGGTGTAGGGACGACGCAGCGCGATCCGGACGATCCACATGGCAGCGGGCCCAGTTTGCCCTGACTTTTCACATCGGGAAGTGGATTAGGCAGACAAGTCTGTCTAATTAACTCTTCTTTAGCTTTTTCCGACGGATAAATAAGAGGACGAGTGCCCCAGTAAGCGTGGGACCGACAGGTCCTGAAGATGCGTCACAGCAGCCGTCTCGCGGCACTCTGACGCGTGAAGTCGAAGGGTTGGAAGGGGCATTTGTAAGCGGTGTTGCCGCGCTCGGCTTGTCCGCCGTGACACCGCAGTTGTCGTCCAACGCGAAGATCAACGGACCTCCCGTACCGGTTCCGGAGATCGAGATGTCGCAGTGATCGCCGGTCTTCTTTGCGGTCGGAGTGGCCGTGTCGCTCGCGTCGAGCACGACGTTCACGCCGTTCGGCAGCGCCGGGTAACCGGACTTCGAGTTGTAGATGACGGCGGCGTTGCGCAAGGACAACTGCACGCCTTTGTCCTTCAGCTCCGTCGTCTTGATCGTGTCGCCACCGACGGCGCCGATCACGTTGATCACGAACGGCGTCGGGCCCGCGATCTCTTCGCGCACGTCGGTGACGCCGGGAATGCGCGAGGCATCGCAGTTTCCGCGATCGGTGCCTTCTTTGAAGCAGTCTTTGACGTTCGTGCGACCGAGCGTCGGCGTGGCGCCGAAAGTTTGGACGGACACGTTCGATCCGCCGACCCGCGTGGTCGACATCGCGCCGTTGATCGCCCAAACGCTGGGACTCCGGAATCGCAGGAACAGGTGGTTGTCGGCGCTATCGGTGTTCGCTTTATCGATCACCACGACGGCGGCATCTTTTCCGTCGGCGGTCGGGATCATCACGATGTCGCGCAGTGCTTCCGGAATGTCCGACTTGCGCTCTTGGAACTTGTACTGGTCGGCGTAGTTGCAGCGCCCGGCGACGATGCCGCTCGCGCGTTGCGTGAGGAATTCCCAGCCCGTCTTATCCGACCAGTACGCTTGGCCCGGCTGATAATTCTTCGGCAACTGCGGCGAGCGAATCGTCGGCGCGTTCGAGGTCAGCGTGGACTGCGATCCGTACGGCGACGGATCGACGATCACTTCGTCCTTGCCGCGCGAGAGTGCGAAGTTGCCGGCATTCGCGAGCCGGTGATCGACATCGAGCGTGGGCGAGCACTCGGCGACGAACCACACCGAATCCGCGTTCCAGTTCGCACGCGCGTAGATCCGGCGCACCGCCGTCGCGATGTAGGAGGTGGGCCAGCTCGCACGCGGCGCCAACTGCGGCTTGTCACCGACGGCAGCGAGCGCATCGAACATCAGCCAATCGACATCGACGAGCTTTAGCCGCGAGAGCTCGCCGCGTGCCCACCGCTTGTCATCCGGCGACGCATCGCCGAACGCGACCGCATCGAGCACGAGCGGATTCGGTGTGAGATACGCGCTGCTCTCTTCTTCGGTATCACCGCCGGGGAACACGCGATCGCTCGGCGTGAGGCCATAGACGTGGACCTTGAACAGCTGATCCAACCAATCGCCCATCCGCACGTTCGCGCCGGCTTGGCGAAGCGCGCGCGCCGAAAACGCGATCTCCGCAACGGCGAGCGGACCGTACTGCCAACCCTCGGGCCACGCACCGCCGGCGAGCACGCCGTCGTCGGTAAACGCGACCGCCATGTCCTTTTCCCACATCGGCTTGACCGCGCCGTCGTCGCCGGTGGCGAGTGCGATCATCGTGGCCGCGAACAAGTAGCCGGCGTGATAGTTCGTGCCCGGCGACTCCTTGCGATAGCCCTTCTCGCGATACCAACCGAGCCACGCGCGCCACCGGCCTTCAGCCTTCGTGCGCAGCGCCGGTGTGAGTTGATCGTAGAGCCAGTCGTACGCGATCGCGGTCCACGGGCCGATCATGCGGATCGGGAAGCCGTCGTCGTGCTGGACCACGCCATCGCCGCCTTTGCCGTCGCCGATCTCGTTCTCGTCGTCGAGCAGCGCGGTCATGAACTTGATCGCGGTGGTGGCGTCGTCCTTGTTATCGGTGGCCGCCCACGAGACCAGGCAGGCTTGGACCAGCTTCACCCACTCGCTGCCGCGATAGATGCCGTGGTCGTGCTCCTTGGTCTCGCGCCCGTGCTTGCACAGCTTGATCGCGCCGATCACGGGCCCGTGCTCGTCGGCGGCCTGCGCGTGCCATGCGGCTTTCAAGTCCTTGTCGAGGATGATCCGGGGATGGCCTTGGGGCCCGGCCAGCGCCGTGCTCGCGAGGAAGATCACGGTTAAAAGCGCGAGCTTCATGGCGAAAACGTAGCAGAAGTTGATAGGTTCATCCCGCCGTGACGGCCCCTCGAATCGCAGTTCTGATCCCTTGCTACAACGAGGAGGTCGCGATCGGCGACACCGTGCGCGGCTTCAAAGAAGCGCTCCCGGAAGCGACGATCTATGTCTACGACAACAACTCGAAGGACAAGACGATCGAGGTCGCGCGCGCGGCTGGAGCCGTCGTCCGAAGCGAGACGTTGCAGGGCAAGGGCAACGTGGTGCGCCGGATGTTCGCGGACATCGAAGCCGACGTCTATCTAATGACGGATGGCGATACGACCTACGATCCGAAAGTCGCCCGCCGGATGATCGACATGGTGTTCGCCGACAACCTCGACATGGTCGTCGGCAAGCGCATCCATAAAGCGAAAGAGGCGTATCGGCCGGGCCACGTGATCGGCAACAAGATGCTGACCGGCTTCCTCGCACGGCTGTTCGGGCAACGCTTCACGGACATCTTGTCGGGCTATCGCGCGTTCTCGCGACGCTATGCGAAGTCGTTCCCCGCGTTGTCGGCGGGCTTCGAGATCGAGACCGAGCTCACGGTTCACGCGCTGACGTTGAACCTGCCGGTCGCCGAGATCGAGACGGACTACTTCGAGCGGCCGGCCGGATCGACGAGCAAGCTCAACACGTATCGCGATGGCATCCGGATCCTTCGCGTGATGCTGACGCTGTTCAAGAACGAGCGGCCGATGGCGTTCTTCGGGCTCGCAGCCACGCTCCTGGCGGTGATCGCGATCGCGCTGTCGATCCCGGTGTTCATCACGTACGAGCGCACGGGTCTCGTGCCGCGGTTCCCCACGGCGATCCTCAGCTCCACGCTGATGCTCGTCGCATTCTTGTCCCTCGCGGTCGGGCTCGTGCTCGACACCGTGACGCGTGGGCGGCGCGAGGTGAAGCGCCTGAACTACTTGAGTATTCCGGCGCCGAAACCGGAAGCCGATACGGGTGCGACCAGCGTGAGCACGCCGCGCATCGCCGGTTAAACCGGCTGTTACTGGTACTGGGTGTGGGGCGGCGCATGATGGTCGGGTGAGGGCACTCGTCGCGTCGGTCGCGATTCATGTCGGGTTGATCGCGATCGCGATGAGGCCGGTCGTCGAAGAGCCGCCGGCCGAAGAGTCGACGCTGCAGCCGATGACGTTGATCGACGTGTCGGTCGAAGCGCAGGCGGTGGCCGACGACGATGGCGGCGGTGGCGGTGCTGGCGAACGCGTCGCGATGAAGTTGCCGGCGGCGGTCACGCGAGGTGAAACGCGAGCCGACGTGGGTTGGGAAGCGACGACGCTCGGCTACGAATCAGGAAATTCCGCGGGCGATGGTGGTGGCGACGGGACGGGCACGGGTACCGGCCACGGCAATGGTCGAGGTGCCGGCCACGGTCTCGGGCGCAGTGCGAGCGAGCTCTCGCTGCACGATCTGCCACCACCGCCCGCACCGCACATCTCGAAGGCGCGGCCGGCGAAGTTGCTGCATCCGACGCGCGAGATGGATGTCGAAGAAGATGATCTGTTCGCGGCGATGGTCACGGTCGATGCGACGGGCGATGTCGTCGGTGCGCGGATGACGAAGACGCATCCCGGATCGCGCGGCGATGCGGCGAGCTCGTCGATCTGGCAATTTCGCTACAGTCCGGCGCTCGATGACGATGGCAATCCGGTTCGCTCGACGTTCGTGCAGACGTTCGCGGTGCGATAGGGACGGTGTCTAGTTCGTCAAGTTCGGGGTCCTAACGTCGCGAATCCGCTATCGGGGACGGTGTCTAGTTCGTCTAGTTGACGCTAGATTCGCGGCATGAAAGTCGACGCGGCGATTGCCGCAGGGCTCGAGCGGTTCGGTTTCGATCAAGCCCAGCTGGACGCGTTCGCGGAGCGCGCGGCGAAGCGCGAGTCCACGATCATCGATGGCGAAATTTCGCAGCTCGCGCACGGCGAGTCCGTGGCGCTGCCACCGCAAGGCACGCCGGAGCACGATCGGTTGGTGACGCGTGGCAAGCAAGCGATCGCGCGCGGCGAGGTCGGTGTCGTGATCCTCGCCGGTGGCATGGCCACGCGGTTCGGGGGCGTGGTCAAAGCAGCGGTGCCGGTCGTCGACGGCAAATCGTTCCTCGCGGTGAAGGTCGCCGACGTTCGGTTGGCCGCGCCGAACGCGCCGATCTACGTGATGACGAGCGCGGCAACGCACGATCGGATCGTCGAGCAAGTTCGCGCCGAAGGCTTTACCGGCGTCGAGTGTTTCCCGCAGCACGTGTCGCTGCGCCTGACGCCGACCGGCGAGCTTCACCTCGAGGATGGCAAGCCATCACCGTACGCGACGGGTCACGGCGACCTGACGTTCGCGTTGCGCTCGCGCGGCGTACTCCAGGCGTTCCGCGCGCGGGGCGGCAAGCTCCTGTACATGTCGAACGTCGATAACGTCGCGGCCACACTCGATCCGGCGGTGCTGGGCGCACACCTCGCGAGTGGCGCGAAGGTCACCGCGGAAGTCGTGCGCAAGGTCGCGGGTGATCGCGGTGGTGCGCCGGCGCGTGTGGCGGGTGTGCCGCAGATCGTCGAAGCGTTTCGGTTTCCGAAAGCGTTCGATCAAGATTCGCTGCCGCTGTTCAATACGAACTCGTTCGTGTTCGATGCAGAGAGCATCGATCGGGACTTCGATCTGACGTTCTTTCGCGTCGAGAAGAAGGTCGAAGCCGCGACGGTGATCCAGTTCGAGCGCCTCGTCGGCCAAGTCACCGCATTCTTGCCGAGTCACTTCTTGGAGGTGCCGCGCAGTCGGTTCCTGCCGGTGAAGGATCCGGAAGAGCTCGACCAGCGCCGTGGCGAGATCGAAGCGCTGCTCCGCTCGCGCGGCATCATTTAGATCGGATGTACGTGGTCTGCCCGCTGCGCTTTTCCCTGCGCCAGCGCCCCTTCGGCAAGATCGGCTTCTTGTCGTAGCCGTCGCCTTTGACGAGCACGAGCCCCGTGCAACGACTCAGATCCGCAGGCTTCGCGAGATCGACGTAGTGGATGTTCAGCTCGCGCAACGTCGTCGATGCGAGCACCGCCTCGGGCAAGCGCTTCTTCGCGAACGAGCAGCTCCACAGCGACAGCTTCGTGATCCGCTCGCTGAACCACGAGAGATCCGGATCGGTGACGCGCCAGAACGAAACCTCGGTCAGCTTCTGCATCGTGGCCAGCACCGACAGATCGATGCGGTTCGCCGGATCGATCGCGAGCGATTCGAGCGCCGGCAGGTGCGGCGTGAACGAGGCCAGCGCCTCGCCATCGATCCGCAACGTCACGAGCGCGGGGAGGCGCGCGGTGAACGATGCGAGCTCGGTGCTCGCGATTCGCAAGCTCTCGAGCGCGAGGCCGTCGAGCGCACCGGCATCCCGTATCGTGCTATCGCGAATCTCGAGACCGCGCAGGGTGGTCAACTTCGCGAGCTGCGGGATGCGCTCGACATGCTCCAGCGCGAGCGTCACGACGGCGCGAAGATTTTCGATCGACGGTGGAATTCGCGCGGCATCGAGCGTGACGTCCGCGAGCGTCGCGAGGTGACCGACGTACGGCAAGACGTACTCGAGCTCGCCGGTGGCCGACAGCTGCTTCAAGCGCCGCAGGTGCTGGAGCTGCACGAGCGGCGCCTGGAGCGGCGGCAGGATCAACTCGTACGGTTGGCCGAGATCCGCTGGGATCCGGTCGCCGTCGAGATACAGGCGATCGTCGTCGGGAGTCTCCGGTGCGAGCATCGTGACCTGATCGGTCTCGGGGCCCTGATACTCGAGCAGCGCGAGGCCCGGCGGAATCGCGGCGACCGAGTCGGGAACGCGGAGTACGCGCAAGGCCTTCAGCTCGCCGAGGGATGCCGGCAAGGCCTTCAGCTTCTTGACCGACCACACGTCGAGCGTGCGCAGCTTCGTCAACTCGGCGATCCAGTCAGGCAACGCCTTCAGCTTGGCGCTGGGCAGGATCAGCTCCTCGAGGTCCGAGCAATTGCGGAGCGACTCGGGGATCGCCTTGATCGGCGAGCCCGACGCATCGAGCTTCTTCAGCTTCGCCAGCGAACCGATATCGTCGGGCAACGTGTCGAGCTTGTTACGCTCGAGGTCGAGCTCTTCGAGCGACGTCATCTTCGTCAACGTCGGCGGCAGCGAGCGCTTGGAGAATCGCAACGTCAGCTTCGTGACTTGCGTGAGCGGTGCGAGCGCATCGGGATAGGTGTAGCCGAACTCGTCGCGAAGCGTGATGTGCAGATCGCGTAGCAGCGGCAGCTCGCCGAGGTGAACATAGTCCGCGATGGGAATCTGCGGGCTATCCGTGATGTGAAGCTCGAACAAGTTGATCGACTTCGTGATCGCCCTTGGAATCCGCGACATCTCCCAGAACGTCACGCTCGTCAGCTCCGGCAGCTCCGCCAGCACCGTGAACGCTCGTTCGAGATCGAGCGCGGCCAGGCTCTGCAGCGTGAGGTGCGAGAGCCGCGGGCAGCTCGCGATCGCATCGATCGAGGTCAGATCCATCTCGCCGATCCACAGCGTCGTCAGCGACGGTGGTAGCGTCGGCAACGTATCGAGCTGCTGGCGAACCAAGACGAGCCGTTCGATCGAGGACGCGGCCAGTCCCGCGAGCTGCGTTGCATCGTAGCGTTCGGCCGCCCGCCTGCCCCACAGATCGAGCTCGGTCGCCCCCGACTCGAGAACCAGGCCCGTCTTCTTCGCGACCATCCCGGCCGGTTATAAGCCACGCGTCCAGGTCTTGTACGTGCCGTTGTCGGCGTACGTCCACGCTCCCGAGGGAAGGCACTTGCGGACGAGCGTGTCGTCGATCCGCGAGGTGCTGCGCAGATCGAGACGCCGCAACGCCACGCAGTTGCGAAGATTCGGGACGTAGTCGACTTGGGCCCACGACGCGCGGATCCACTCGACACCTGCCAAGAGGCCCAGCTCGTCCGGCAGATCCGTGACGCGCGCGAATAGCTCGAAGTACGCGAGTGGCTGCTGGGCGACCGCCGGCGCGATCACGTCGAGCGGGCCGTTGACGTAGAGCACGCGCAACGTCGACGGCGGCGAGAACCTGCGCAACTCGTCGAGCCACAGCTCTGCACGTGCGATCTGGGTAGCCGAGAGATCCAGGTGATCGACGATCGACGCGCGCACGACGAGGTTCGTGAGGTGCGCGCACGCCTCGATCGTCGAGAGATCCGGCGATGCGGTCCACACGTGCAGGTTCGTGAGGCGCGGCATCGTCGCGAGCTCGTGTGGAATCGTGGCCAGCGGCGTCCACAACCGTGCGGCGCGCAACGTCGACGGCAACGCCGGCAACGACGTCTCGGTGCCTTCGATCTGGAACAGCTCGAGCGGCGCGGTGATGAACGGCAGCGCGTACTCCGCGAGCGTGTTGCGCAGCGCGAGGCGACGCAGGCGGGTCAACCGCGCGAGCTGCGGCACCTCGCCTTCGCGATCCACGATCTCGAGCGACTGCGGATCGCCGAACTGCTGCGGCACGTTGCCGGTGAAGCTCAGCTCGTCGCGATCCGGCGGATCCGGCGTGACCACGAGTGCCTGCGGTAGATCCGCACCTGCCGGCATCGCGAACTGCTTCCAGCGATGCTTCGTGAACGCGAGCGGCACTTCCCACGTGATCCGATTGCGCGAGGCATCGAGGCGCTCGAGCGCCGGCATGTCCGCGATCGACGGCGGCAGCGCCGTGAGCTGGAACCCGAGCTCGAGCTCGCGGATCTGCGCGAGTTGGGCGAACGCATCCGGCAGCGTCAACGGATCTCGCTGATACAGCCGGAGGATCCGCAGCGTCGAGATGTGCGCGACGTGCTCGAGCGCTTCACCCCACGCGAGCTCCGGCGAATCGCACAGCCACAGCTCGAACAGACTCGGCATCCGATCGATCATGTCGGGCAGCCGGCGCACCCACCGACCCTCGAGCGACAGCTTCACGAGCTCGGGCAATTCGGCGAGCAGCTCGCACGCGCGATCGAGATCGAGGTTCTGCATGTCGATCAGGCGCACGTCCTGGAGCTGGGCGAGCTGCTCGATGCCGGCGAGCGTGCGCAACCGGCCGTTGCGAATGCGCAGGTGCGTACAGCTCGGGTCGATATCGAGCGCGGTCGCGTCGTGATCGACGAGGACATCGACGCGCGGGAGCGCATCGTCGAGAGGGGCCATCCACTTCATCGATCGCTTCGCGTGAAGATGAGCTGGCTTCCCCAGCGCTTCGTACGCCAGCGTCCGGGCAGGTGCTTCTTTTCGAACGGCTGTGCCGAAATCGTCAGCTCGACGAGTCCGCGAATCGCACCGATCTCGGGCGGAATGGCGAGGTGCTGACCGATCAGCGAGACGCGCTTGATCGCGAGCGTGCCGACCGCGGCCGGAATGACGAGCTTTGCTTTCGTCGTGATCTCGAGCTCGTCGAGTCGCTTGCCGGCGAGCGCCTTACACAGCGCGGTCATGTCGAACCGCACGTCGCGGAGATGGAGCGACTTCAGCGGAAGCTCGGTGAGGTCGCTCGCGTCGAGCTTGCCATCGAACATTCGCAACCACGAGAGTTGCGTGCGTGCGAGACCGAGCGGCGTCCCCACGCCATACAACCCGAGGCGTTCGAGCTTCGGGTAACCGACCTCGACTTCGTCGACGAATCCCGTCGAGAGGCTGAGCGACTCGAGGTTCGGCAGCGGAGGCAGGAGCGCGATCGGTGCGATCGGATCACCCGCGTTACGGCGCGAGAGCCTCAGATCGACGACGGACGGCGGAATGAACGGAATGATCGCCGCGAGATCACGCGCCGAAACCTCGAGCTCTCGCAGCTGCGTACACCGGGCGAGCTGTTCGAGCTTCGGGGTCGAACGCGAGAACGAGATCTCGAGCTTGCGGGGCTGACCGAAGCTCGCGGGGATCCGCGTCGCATCGCCGAGCTCGACCTCGGACTGGGTCGGGATCGCGGGATCGCGCAACGTGAAGTTCTTCGCGTGCGGACCTTGATAGTCATCGAGCGCGAGCGCGTAGACCTCGGGCGGCATCTCCTTCGCGTCGTGCGTGATGCGCAGCTCGCGCAGGTTCGCGAGTCGACCGAGCTCCTTCGGAATGACCCGCACGTTCGTGAATGCGAGGCCGAGTGACTTCAGGTGGGTCAGCTGGGCGATCTTCGGCGATAGCGTCTTGATCGGATTTCGATCGAGCCACAGCTGCTCGAGCGCGGTGCAATCGTAGAGCTCGTCGGGGAGCTCGCGAATCTTCGTGTCTCCGATCGCGAGATGCTTCAGCGAGGACAGCTTGCCGATCGCCGCCGGCAAGGCGGACATCTTCACGAACCCACCGATCTCGAGCTTCTCGAGCCGCGTGAGCTTGCCGAGTGTCGCCGGCAGCGTGCCGTCATAGCGCTCGATCTTCAGCGATCGCAGCGCCGGTAGCTTCGCGATCACCGCCAGCGATGGCTCGATACCGGACGCGCGCGCTGCGTAGATCGTCAGGTGGATCAGGCTCTGCAGCTTCGCGAGCGATTTCGGCAGCTCGCCGTTCGGCACGTACAAGTCGAGATCGACAAGCTCGGGCAGCTCGGCGAGGTGCTTGTACGTGGCGGTGTCCGTCACGTGCCCACCGCTCAAGCTGACGCGCTCGAGCGAGACCATCTCTTCGATCGCGGCGAGCGACTTCAACGATCCCAGGTCGAACAGCTGGAGCCGCTTCGGCGCGACCAGCGGCGGGAGCCGGGTGATCGGCTGTCTGGAGAGGAGCACTTCCTCGAGGGCCGGATAGCGCGTGACGCCCGCGAGCTCGTCGTCGGTGAAGCGATCGTCCTTGTTCGTTCCGAACAGCCTCAGTTCCGAACCATCCGACGAGATCTTCGATGCGAGCGACTTCGCCACTACGCGGCCAAGCGTACGACGTCACGCGCGATCACGCGATCGAGTGCGCGCTTCGTTGCTTCGCGCGCCGCGATCAACGCCTGCCGCCCTTTCGCGAGCTGGAACGGATTACTGCGCGGCAGATCGTCCAGCACGAGCGAGACCATGTTCGGCCGTTCGACGAGCGGCGGCCCCTTGCGACTCCACGGTGCGGGTGCCGCGATGTGATGGAACAGCGTGCGATCGCCGACGGGAATTCCCGCGAGGCCCGGCCGATCCTTGATCCCACCGTCCCAGTACGCACGGCCATCGATCACGACCGGATGAAACATCGCGGGCACGCAACACGACGCGCGAACCGCCGGCGGCAGATCACCGGACGCGATCACGCGCGTCTGCCGGGTCTTGATCTCGTACACGCTGATCCGGATCGGCACGCGGCAGCCGCTCGCATCGGTCACCGGCATCAGGTCGCGCAAGATCCGATCGAACTTGTCGCCGGCGAGCAGGCCCGCGCCGAGCTTCGGATCCCAGAAGTCGTCCCGCGTGAGTGCGTTCAAGCGGTCCGCGAGCTGCGGCATCTCGAGCCCGCACGCGTACGCCGCACCGACCATCGCTCCCGCCGACGAGCCGGAGATCAACCGCGGGCGCAGCCCGGCCGTGACCAACGCGTCGAGCATGCCGGTGTGCGCGTAGAACGAGAAGAACCCGCTCGACATCGCGAGCGAGAACGGCTCCGCCGCGAGCCAATCACCGAGAGTGGTCGTCACGAGTGTTCTGATCCCTACTGATCGAGCTGAAATTCGTTCGTCGTCGACGGCACGTAGTCTGCCGGTGCCGCAGGTACGTCGCTCAGCAATTGCTGCTCGATCGCCCGGGCGTCGGCTTCGCTGCCGATCGTCCACTTCGAATTCGAGTAGAAGTGCATCGTATTGCCGCGCTGGTTCGTGATGTCGAGGCACAGATCGAACTGGCCTTCCTTGCAGCGCTTGACCTCGGTCTTCACCGTCACCGAATGACCGTTCTGCGGGAACGTCAGCTTCAGTTGGTTGCCCGAGACCTCGTGCTTGAACACGTTGAACTGGCCGGTCCATGCCGAGCTGCGCTGGATCACGCCGATATTCATCTTCTTGCCGCGCGGATTCTTCGTCAGCACGAGAAACGCGTCGTGGAGATCACGGTCGTTCTTCGGCATGTGATCGATCCACAAGCGATCGGTCACCTTCGTGCCGCCATCGTCGGTGGCTGAACGATGCGTGAGCTTCCAACCACCAGCGGCGACCGCTGCGACCAATCCGACCGCGATGAGCTTCTTCATCCGGCGAGGATACGCCTAATTTACTCGGCGAGATCAGCTGTCGTCGTCGGGACGAAGTCCGCCGGCGCCACAGGAGCGTCGTGCAAGATCTTCTGTTCGAGCGCACGCCCCGCATCCGCGCTATCGATCACCCACTCGTCGCGCGAGAAGTAGCGAAACGTGCCGCGCGGCGCGGTGACCTCGAGGCACAGCGTGAACTGATCGACGCTGCAGTGCGAGACCTTCGTGGTCCACTGGGCCTTGAAGCCGTTCTGCGGGAACAACACGCGCAGCGAGTCACCGGACTTCTCGAACTTGAAGATGTTGATGTTGGCGCGCCACGCCGAGCCGTAGTTCAGGATGCCGACATCGCCGCGCGGGTCTTTGTCATGCAACGCGATCAACACGTGCGTGAGATCGCGATCGTTCTTCGGCATGTGATCGAGCCACAGCTGATTCGTGACGGTCCCACCGCCATCCGTGTGATGCCGATGCGAGAGCTTCCAACCACCAACAGCCATTCCGGCGACGCCGGCCACGACGAGGAGCTTCTTCATAGCCCCGATGTTACCATCGCCGCGATGAAGTGCCCTGCGTGCGCGAATGACATGGCCGTCGCCGAAATCGAGGGTGTCGAGATCGATCGCTGCAAGAGCTGTGGCGGTGTGGCCCTCGACAAAGGCGAGAGCGACACGATCGACGAGCTCGATCTCGCGCACGTCATCGAAGGCGGCGTTGTCGCGACGCATCAACGGCGGACCACTCCCGCGCATTGTTACGAGTGCAACAAAGACATGATCGCACTGCGCGGCGCCGGTGACGTCGAATACGACTGGTGCGATGGCTGCGAGCGCTTGTTCTTCGATCAAGGCGAGCTTACCGCGCTGGCCTCCGTGTCGAACGACTGATGACGAAGATGGGCTCACTCACGCTGGGCGGCCAGAAGGTCGACCTGACGAACACCGATCGCGTGATGTTCCCGGACGTCGGGGTCACGAAGCGCGAGGTGATCGACTACTACAAAGACATCGCGGATCTGATGGTCCCCGAGGTCGCGAATCGCGCGATGACGATGGAGCGGTTCACGAAGTCGATCAACGAAGGCGGCTTCGTGATGAAGCACGCGCAGAAGCACTACCCCGAGTGGATCCCACGCGCGGAGCTCGGCGAGAAGACCGTCGTCGAATATCCGGTCGTCGATTCGCAAGCCGCGCTCGTCTACTTCGCGAACCAAGGTGGCGTCGCGTTTCATATCTGGGCGAGCAAGATCGATACGCCGAACAACCCGAACGAGATCGTGTTCGATCTCGATCCGCCGGACATCAGCGCGTTCCCACTCGTGCGCAAGACCGCCCACGTGCTGAAGGACCTGCTCGAAGAGATCGGCATGCCGGTCTACGTGAAGACCAGCGGCTCGAAGGGCCTCCACGTGATCACGCCCGTCGACGGGAAGGTCGGTTACGAGAAGGTCCGCGAGCTGGTCTCGATGATCGCGAAGCTGTTGATCGAGCGCTATCCCGATCTCGTCACGATGGAATTCCACAAGAAGGACCGCAAGGGCCGGCTCTACTTCGACACCGGTCGCAACGTCATGGGCGCCACGTTCGTCGCGCCGTATTCGCTACGCGGTCGGCCGGGCGCACCGATCTCGGCGCCGCTCACGTGGAACGAGATCGACGACAAGGCATTTCAACCGAACGGGATCAAGCTGCGCGATTGGCCGGCGCGGCGCGATGCCGTCGGCGATGCGTGGTACGGCTGGCGCAAGAAGCCGGGCTCCGTGACCAAGGCGATCAAGAAGCTTCAGTCGATCGTCTCGGGCTGAACCGAGATTCCCCACAGCAGCTTCTCGTCGGTATCGAGCGAGAAGTTTTGCAGATCGATGTTCGCGCCGATGCCCTGCGCCTTCGCCGTGATCGTGCCGTCGGTCGGCAACGCGACGAGCGCGGGGATCGTGGTCTTCAGCTTCGTCGCATCGAACATCGTCACCGTGAGGAGGATCCCGTCGGCGTTCGAATACTCGACGGAGTGCAGCTTCGCGCCCGTGACCGGCGACAGCGTCGCGGACGTTCGCGTGGTGATGACATCGGTCGGCGTGGTCAGCCATTGCGCGGCGAGGAGCGACGGCGAGGTCTGGCCACGCTCGACGACGATGCTCTGCGGCGTCTCCGTCGAGCCGGTCTGCGCGACGGCGGTCAGGCGATAGGTCGCGCCCGCATACGCGTCGAGCTTCGGCATCAGCGCCGAGGTCGCGCCGAGCGGATATACCGGCAGCTGGAGAACTTCGTCAGCGGACAATTCGATACCGACGATCGACGCGCGCGTGGTCAACGCATCCGGCGGCGAGCCGTAATCGATCACGACGTTCTGCAGATCACCCGCGGCGAGCTGCGTGAGCACGAGGCCGGTCTGGTTCACGCCGGCGTTGACCTGCACGCTCGGCGCGGTCGCCCAGCCGATAATCGTGTAGGTGTCGTCGGATGTGTCGAGGTTGCCGTGCGGATCGATATCGACGACCGCCGCGGTCAACGTCACGGTGCCGGTGCGCGTGGCGATCGAGAAGTTGCACAGCGATGGATTGCCGAAGCAGATGTTGCCGCTGTTCGGCGTGGTGATGTTGTTCGCCGGATCGCCGAGGTCATCGGTCTGCGAGTAGCCGACGATCGCGGCCTTCGCGTGACCGGCGGGAACGGTGACCGTGTCCCACGCGGCGACGGTTCCGGACAACGTCGCTTGTTGCGCGGTGAGGTTGCCGAGCTTGTCCACGGGGATCGTGAGGTTCGCGCCGTTGACGTCCTGCCAGACCGCGCCGCGATAACCGGTGGCGTTCACGGCCACGGTCTGCGGACCGGAAACGTCGGAGAAGATCACGAGGCCGGTGTCATCGGTGCGTTGATCGGTCGAGCCGATCTCGACGGTCGCATCGGTGATCGGCGCGTACGTGTCGTTGTCGATCACGTAGACGTTCACCGTGCCGTCGATCGCGCCGTCACCTACACCGCCGCCCTTGATGACGCGCGGGTCAGGACTGTTCCCACATGCGATTAGGCTTAAAAATAAAAGGGTGCGCACGGCGATAAGCCATGTGCACCCCGTATGCCGCGGTAACTACCTCTAACGAGAGAGGACGAAACCGACAGTGTTGAGAAACGCTAGTCGCCGCCTTCAGCGTCGTCCGATTTTTCGGCGTCTCCGCCTTCTTTGCCGCCGTTCTTGATGGCTTGGACTTCGGTGCGAACTGCCTGCGCGAACGTCTTCAGCTCCTGCATCGCGTTACGCACGCGAGTACCCGCCGCCTTGTTGCCGTCCTTGTAGAACTTCTGGAAGTCCGCTTCCATCTTCGCGACGAGCGCCTGGAGCTCGGTAAACCGGGGAACGCGATGGCTCTCCGAATCGCTGGTGGTCGTTTCGTTGCTCTCCATAGGGGGCCTAACGTGCCCCACGGCTCTGACAACGGCAACCTTCTCGGAAGTCTTTGGATCGTCAAATAGTTGGGCGAGGGTATGGTGGACATATGGCCACGAACGTCCGCCCGGCCGCGGTTGCCGGGATGTTTTACCCGGGATCGGCAGGCGAGCTGCGCGGCACCGTGGAGGGCCTCCTGGCGGCTAATACCGTCGCAGATTCGCGACGTCCCAAGGCCCTGATCGTCCCTCATGCCGGCTACATCTACAGCGGTGCGGTGGCTGCGGCGGGCTTCGCGCGGGTCCGGAGCTTTGCCGAAACGCTCACACGCATCGTGGTCGTAAGCCCCGCACATCGGGTTTATGTCGAAGGCTTAACGTGGCCAGGTGCCGCGTTTTTGGCGACGCCGCTGGGGCAGATCGCGGTCGATGTCGATGCGATCCACGCGATCCCGGAGCTGGTCGCGCATCCGCAGGCGCACGCGAAGGAGCACGCGATCGAGGTCGAGCTGCCGTTCATCCAGCTGCTCGCACCGAACGCGAAGGTGATTCCGATCGCCGCATCGCACTGCGCGCCGCAGTTGATCGGTCGCGTGTTGGAGCAACTGTGGGGGGGTCCCGAAACGCTGATCGTGATCAGCTCCGACCTCTCGCACTTTCACGCGTACGACGACGCACACGAGCGCGATCGCCGCACCGCCGCGAAGATCATCGCACTCGATACCGGGCTCGAAGGTGAAGAAGCGTGCGGCTGCACCGGCATCAACGGCCTCGCGTGGGTGGCACGCAAGCGGCATCTCCGGGTGGAAGTGATCGACCTACGGAATTCTGGCGACACCGCCGGCCCGCGCGACGAAGTGGTCGGCTACGGAGCGTTCGCACTCTACGAGGAGGTCCAATGACCGAGCATGGACACGAGCTCGTGAAGTTCGCGCGTGCGCGAATCGAGCAAGAGTTTGGCGGAGCGAAGGCGGTGCCTCCCGACGGTGCGTGGACGAAGGAGAAGTGCGCGACGTTCGTGACGCTGCGGTGGAGAGATGGCGATTTGCAGGGATGTATCGGCACGCTCGAAGCGGATCGATCGATCGTCGTCGATGTCGCCGGTAATGCGGTCGCCGCGGCGACGCGAGATCCGCGCGGCGAGCATCTCGTGCTGGACGCGATCAAGGATCTCGATGTCGAGCTGTCGATCTTGTCGCCGCTCGAACAGATCGGCGGGATCGCCGACATCCGACCGGGCATCGACGGCGTGGTGTTCGTGTATCGCGGCCGGCGCGGCACGTTCTTGCCCGTGATGTGGGAAACGTTCCCGGACAAGGCCGAGTTCGTGCGTCAGCTCGAGCGCAAGGCGGGATTGCCGGCGGATTACGATCGCGCGCAGCTCGAAGTGTGGCGTTACACGGCGACGAAGTTCGAGGACCCGGCGCCGGATGTGGGAACGCACTAACGGCGACAAGCTGCAGTGCACGCTGTGTCCGCGTGACTGCAAGCTGTCCGACGGGCAACGCGGGATGTGCTTCTCGCGGATCCGTCGAGGCGATGCGATCGAGCTCGCGGCGTACGGCAAGGCGAGTGGCTTCGCGATGGATCCGATCGAGAAGAAGCCGCTCAATCACTTCTATCCGGGGACGAGCGTGCTGTCGTTCGGCACCGCGGGCTGCAACCTCGCGTGCAAGTTCTGCCAGAACTGGGACATCTCGAAGGCGCGCGACATGGAGCGGCTGACCGAGGAGGCGACGCCGGAGGCGATCGCGGCGGCAGCGGTGCGAGCGGGCGCGAGGTCGGTCGCGTTCACGTACAACGATCCGACGATCTTCGCGGAATACGCGATGGATGTAGCCGATGCGGTGCACGCGCAGGGCTTGGCGACGGTCGCGGTGAGTGCGGGCTACATCTATCCCGAGCCGCGCGCGGAGCTGTACGCGAAGATCGATGCGGCGAATATCGATCTCAAGGCGTTCACCGACGAGTTCTATTGGAAGCAGGCGGCGGCACACCTCGAGCCGGTGAAGGACACGCTCCGTTATTTGGTGAACGAGACGAACGTATGGACGGAGATCACGACGTTGATCATCCCCACCCTGAACGATTCGGATCGCGAGCTGACCGAGCTCTCGGAGTGGGTGATGGGCGAGCTCGGGCCGGACGTGCCGCTGCACTTCAGCGCGTTTCATCCGGACTACAAGCTGGTCGACCTACCGCGGACCCCACCCGAGACGCTGACACGTGCTCGCCGGATCGCGATGTCCGCGGGGCTTCGCTACGTCTACACGGGCAACGTGCACGATCGGGAAGGTGATCAGACGCTGTGCCCGGGATGCGGAACTGCTGTGATTTCTCGGGATTGGTATGAAATCTTGAGTGCGCAGCTGACACGAACGGGCGCCTGCGCGCAGTGCGGCACGCAGATCCCGGGGCGCTTCGGTGAGGAGATTGGAAACTGGGGCCGGAAGCGAATGCGCGTTTTGGTTTGAGTTAGGATCGATTCGATGGCGAAGGCGAAGAAAAAGCCCGCAGCGAAGAAGAAGCCGGCGGCGAAGAAAAAACCGGCGGCCAAGAAGACCAAGGCGAAGACGAAAGCCAAGCCAGCGAAGAAAGTCGCGAAGGCAAAGGCCAAGGCCGCGCCGAAGAAGAAGCCGGCAGCGAAGAAAGCCGCGCCGAAGGGCAAGGCGAAGAAGGCGGAAGCCGAGGAGCCGACGCATGGTGATGCGTGGGGCAATGCCGGGATCGCGCCGCGGGTAAGCTCGCCGGCGATCACGCATACGGAGCCGCCGGGGACGCCGGATCTGGCGCTGCACGATCACGAGGGCAAGTTGGTCTCGCCGGTCGATGAAGAGGAAGAGCTCGCCGAGCGCATCCATGGTGGCGAAGAAGCGATCAAGGATGAAGATTCCGATGACGATTCGGGATCGCCGCGGTTGGATGACCGCGAAGACAGCGAAGACTCGGACGAGTAGTCCCCGTCCGTTCGTCCGGAGATTCGTTTACGCTTAGGCTTTACGCTTAGGCCTACGTGATCAGCGTTTCGGATTCGGCTTCGTCGCCGATGGGTCCGGCTTGAGCTCGATCATGTCCGGATCTGCGTCGACAACGTGCGCGTCGATGATCGGTGCCGTCATTGGCTGCGCATCGATCGGGGCTGCCGCATCGATGCTCGCGTCGTGTTCGACCGGAGCGGCGATCGGCTGCGGCTTACTCCGCAATTGAGACACACCGACGAACGCGCCGACGAGGATCACGATCATGAGGGCCAGCACGCCGTAGCGCGGCTTCGGATCTTTGATCGTCGGCGCGGCATGCGCACTGCCACCGAGCGTGGTGTGGTTCGGCGGCTCCGACGGCTGGGTCGGCGCGGCGTTCGAGAAATCCGCACTGATGATCGAGGCCATCGTTTCTTGGCCCTGCATCGGGCCCGACTTCTTCATCGGCGGAATCGTCGGAACGGCGTGGTTGTCGCCGGTAATCCGCGCACCCTCGCGCACGAGCTCGGTCATCGACGCGAACCGATCGTCGGGGTTCTTCGCGAGGCAACGCGCGACGAGCGCATCGACCTCGGGCGAGATGTTTTGCGCGAGCTTGCTCGGCACCGGCGGCACGTCACGCAGTTGCGCCACGATCATGTCGCCCGGCGTTTGCGCGATGAACGGCGGCCGCCCGCACAACAGATAGAACAGCACGCAGCCGAGCGCGTAGATGTCCGTGCGGTGATCGATCTCGCCCGCGTTTCGGCACTGCTCCGGCGACATGAACGCGGGCGTGCCCATGATCGCGCCGCCAACCGTAGGCTGATGCTGTTCGTCCGGATCGCGATCGATCAGCTTCGCGATCCCGAAGTCGAGGATCTTGACGCGTTCGCCACCCGGCACTGCCGGATCGCCGACGACGAAGATGTTGTCCGGCTTGAGATCGCGATGAATGATGCCGCGCGCGTGCGCCGCCGCCATCGCGAGCGCGGCCATCTGGACGAGGCGCATCGCCTGCAGCGGCGCCATCCGGTCCATGCCGAGGCGCTGCGTCAGCGTCTGGCCATGGAGCAGCTCCATGACGATGTAGGCATCGCCGTTGTGATAGCCGTAATCGAGCACCGTCACGATGCCCGGGTCCTGGATCTTCGACGATGCACGGGCCTCGTCGAAGAACCGCTGCACGATCTTCTCGTGGGCGGACATCCCAGGTTGCAGCACCTTGATCGCGGCGCGACTACCCAACAGTTGGTGCTCCGCGAGCCAGACCGTCCCCATGCCGCCGGCACCGAGCTTCGCCGTCACGCGATAGCTGCCGACGACCTCGCCGATCACCCGGTCACCACACGCCCAGCTTACCAGTTTATACTGTCGTGCTCAGGTGAGACCGACTCGTCCTCCGTTCACGGATACCGCGATTCGCAACGTCCTCGACACGCGCGCCGTGCGCTGCGTCTACCAGCCGGTTGTAAATCTCCGGACCCAAGAGGTGTTCGCGTACGAGGCGTTGGCCCGGCCGAAATCGCCAGACTTCGACGGTCCACTGTCGCTATTTGCCGCAGCCGTCGAGCACAACTGCACGGGCGAGCTCGGCCGGATGCTGCGCGAGATGGCGATCGAGGACGTGCCGGATCAGCGGCTGTTCGTGAACATCCATCCGGCGGAGCTCAACGAGAAGTGGCTCGTCCAGCCGAACGATCCGATCTTCCAGCACAGCCAGGATCTGTATCTGGAAATCACGGAATCGATCCCGCTGTCGCACTTCCATCTGTGCCAGAGCATCCTCTCGGAGGTGCGCGACCGAGGTGTTCATCTCGTCGTCGACGATCTGGGCGCAGGCTACTCGAATCTCAAGTACATCGCCGATCTGCATCCGCGCGTCGTGAAGTTGGATCGCGGGTTGGTCGCGGGGCTGAAGATCGGCTCGCGGTTGTTCAAGTTGGTGTCGTCGATCGTCGTGCTGTGCCGCGATCTCGGCGCGATGGTGGTCGCGGAAGGCATCGAGACCGTCGACGAATTGCAGGCGGTGATCGCCGCGGGAGCGCACTTCGGTCAGGGGTATTTGCTGGCGAGGCCGGCGTTCCCGTTGCCGGAGGTGAAGTGGCCGGAGATGCCGGGATCGGAAGAGGAACCGACGGGGCCGGTGACGGCGCCGCGGAAGAAGTCGTCGACCTTGCGGCCGCGGACGAATACGAAGACCAAGGCGAAGAAGTAAGCAGGACGTTTTCGCTTACGCCTTACGCTTAGGCCTACGTGATCACCTTTTCAGCAAACGAAGCGCCAGCGGGCGATCGTGCGCGATCCCAATCCGATTTCCGCGTCGCCGGTCACCGAGATCACGCGGGAATCTTCGCCGCCGTAGATGCGCGTGCCATTGCGACTCGCCGTATCGACGACGAGGAATTGATCGCCGACGTCGATCATCAACGCGTGAACGCGCGAGAGCGAGGGATCATCGATGATCTGCGATGCATCGCAGCGCGCGTAGCGACCGAGGAGCACGCCATCCTTCAACGCATCCGCGCCGAGCGTGAGCGTGCCGCGATGATGGCGACCGATCAGCTCGAGCGTGCCGACGCCCGCGCCCGGCATGACGAGCGAATCGCCGGTCTCGCGCGGACCCTGCGTGCGCATGATCATGCTGACGTGCGTGCTCGCGTTCTGGAAATCCTTCACGCGTAGCTTCGGCGCCGAGGCTTCCGGAACGTTCGTGAGCTCGTCGAAGTAGACGCGCTCGGGCAGCATCTCCCACGCATCGTTGCCGCTTGCGGGCCAGTCGCTCGTGTCGCCGAGCGGGAGGATGAACAGCGCGAAGCCGGCGCAACGCAGGAGCGCCGGACCTTCGCAGCGGAGGCCGCGCAACATCTTGCCGTGCTCGTCGCGAAACCCGTGTTGGGTGCGGAGATCGAGCACGCGATAACGAACCGCGGTCGAGTTGCGCTCCCAGCTCCGTGCGGGGTCGACGATGATCGAGAGGTGGCGCAACGCGAGGTCGTCGTTGCCGTGGAGAAACAGATCGCACTGATCGTGGCGACCGATCGTGGCGGCGACATAGCGAGCCGGCCGCGCGCGCAACGTGAGCATGCCGGCCGGGCGACCGCTGAGCTCGTCGACGGCGATGATGCCGACGCCCGGCTCGTCGACCGCGCGGCACGCGTCCGCGAATTTGCCGTAGCCCTGGTGAAACAACGCGCGGAGCTCGCGACCGTGCTCGAGGCCGATCGGGCGTGGTGCTCGGCCGGTGAGGGTCGCGCGGTTCTCCACGGCCCCCCGAACCTGACCTCCCCAGAGGTCCACGCCGAGCGTTTTCACCATACTAGCGTAATCGAACCTAGCAGGTTGTCAGTGTCATCTGGGGTAACTTCGACGACGTGAGTGACCATCCCACCGACTTCGTCGGCAACGTCCACGAAGCCATCTCCTCGTCTATCAAAGCCAAGCTCCCGGATGCCACGGTGGAATCCTCGGGTAGCGGCGGCCACTACAGCATCGCCGTCGTGTCCACAGCGTTCGCGGGGAAGAGCCTGCTCGAGCAGCAGCGGATGGTGTTGGGGGCAATCAAGCATCTGATCAACGGCGACCGGCCGCCCGTCCACGCCGTGGACTCGCTGATCACCAAGGTACCCAGTTAGAGGATCCTCGCTAGGGAGACGTCGATCTGGCTGTGGACTTCCCGGACGATCGAATCGACGTCCGAGAGCGGGATGGCCAGGCGCGTCGAAGCCTCCTCGCGCATCGCTTGACCGAGCGCGTCGCGAGCGGCCGAGACCCAGCGGGCCGCGGTCGCGCGATGGACGCCGTAGAGCTCGCCGATCTTGTCGACCGTCCAACCCAGGACGAGGCTGTAGCGCAGGAGTGCGCGCTGGCGTTCGTCGAGGCTCTCGAGCGCGGCGCGTAACGCGGTCGCGATTTCGGCGCCGTGCCGTTGGCGCAGGAGGGCGAGCTCGGGGGCGCGCGAGATATCGAGATCGATCGAGCGAAGCACTTCGTCGACCGATTCTTCGCGCCGGCTGCGCTGGACGAGCTTGATCAATTCGCGCGTCGCGATCACGCGCAAGTAGCCGCGTAGATCACCGCGACCGCTGAAGTCGGCGAGGGCGCACGCGCGATTCTCCTCCTCGGTAAAGCACAACCGGCGGAGGTGGCCGCGCACGTCCTGCGCTTGCTCGGGGGTCGCGCGGGTCTTGCGTGCGGCGTGATCGACTTCGCTGAAGTAATCGCGTTCGAGGATCTCGATCGCGCGCGGATCGCCGGCCTGACAGGCGATCGCGAGATAGAGATCGGCGGTCACGTACTTCGCGATATCGCCGTCGCCGATTCGGCGCGCCGCCTCGCGAGCAAACACGTCGAGCTCGACGACAAACGGCCACGCCTCCGACGCGGCACGATGCGCGGCGACCACCCTGTCGTCCATGGCGAGAGAGTACACTCTGGCCGCGTGGTGTGTCCCGGAACAGAAGTGTTCCAGCAGTTGGTCGCGGGTCAGCTCGCGACGGACGTGCGCGCAGAAGTTGCCGATCACGCGGCCGGATGCGTGGCGTGCGCGGGGCTCGTCAGTGCGCTCGTGACGAAGGCGTCGTCGGCGGGCGGGGTCTACGCGCGCAGCCCGATCGTCGTCGGTGGGATCGTCGGCGGCCGGTTCCGGATCGAGCAGATCCTCGGTGTCGGAGGCATGGGCGTGGTGGTCGCGGCAACGCACGTCGAGCTCGGCAATCAGGTCGCGATCAAGTTCATGCGCGACGAGATGGTGTCGTCGCCGACGCTCGTCGATCGGTTCATCCGCGAGGCGCGTGCGGTCGTGCGGCTCGAGACGGATCACGTGTGTCGGGTGATCGATGTCGCGCGCACGGATGCGGGCTCGCCGTACATCGTGATGGAGCACCTGCAGGGCACGGATCTCGCGCGCGTCGTGATCCGGCAAGCGCTGCCGCTGACGCTCGCGGTCGAGTACGTGTTGCAGGCGTGCGTGGCGCTCGCGCAGGCGCATGCGATGGGGATCGTGCATCGCGATCTCAAGCCGGCCAATCTGTTCCTGACGCGGCGGCGCGATGGCGGCGCGCTGATCAAGGTCCTCGATTTCGGGATCGCGAAGGCGCTCGAGGACACCGCCGCGAACCTGACGCACACGCGGATCATGATGGGCTCGCCCGGCTACACGGCGCCGGAGCAGCTCGAGTCGGCGAAGGATGTCGATGCGCGCGCGGACATCTGGGCGCTCGGCGTCACGTTGTACGAGCTGCTCGCGCGACGCACGCCGTTTCCGGCGAAGACCGCGCCGGAGATCGCGGTGAAGATCCAGCACGAAGCGCCGGTGCCGCTCGATGTCGATCCGACGGTGCGCGCCGTGATCTGGCGCTGCCTCGAGAAACGGAAAGAAGCGCGGTTCGGAAGCGTGGCCGAGCTCGCGACCGCGTTGATGCCGTTCGGTGGGCCGTCGGCGCGCGCGATCGTCGGCCAGATCCATGGCGTGGCACGGACGAGTCAGCCGATCGCGGTGCCCGCGCCGGTCGCGATGAATGCGGTCACCGTCGATGAGGGACGGTATCCAACTCGTCAAAGTAGCGGAGCTAACTCCGCGATTCCGACGGAGGGACGGTATCCAACTCGTCAAAGTAGCCAAGCTAACTCCGCGACCACACGTCCAGACGAACCCCGACGTGCACGATTCTTATGGGTTCCGATCGTCGGCGTCGGCATCCTCGCGTTGATCGCGATCATCATCGGCCTCACTCGCAAGCAGACCGTGATCGTCGCCGGGCCACCTCCGGCCGATGCGCGCGCGATCACGCCCGACACACTCGTCGTTGTCGTCACGCCACCCATCATCGACGCCGGCATCACGCTCGAACATTCCGTCGACGCGATGACGCACGTTCCACATCCAACCACTCGTCCCGACGCGCGACTCGAGCCGCCGAAGCCCGACGCCGCACCGCCACCGCCGCCGCCGATCGACGCCGCGCCTGCCCTGCCCGACACCCTGACGCCCAAAGAAGTGATCGCCGGCCTCGATAAGATGCGCGCGGACTTCCTCGGTTGCGCGACCTGGAACAAGCACACGCTGCCGATGGATCTCGTCGTCGTCGTCGATCCGAACGGCAAAGCGCACATCGAAACTCCCGAGATGCGGACGGCGTTTACCGGCTGCCTCGACAGCAAGTCGCACGCCGTCACGTTCCCGAAGAGCGTCAACGGCATCCGCTATCCGGTCCACTACCGCTTCGACGACGACCAGGTCCCCGACAAGCTCGACGACGCCCAGATCGACGCCGCACTCGCCGCCAATCGCGCGCAGTTCGACACCTGCCGCGCGAAGAACAGCTACACCGATCCGACGCTCGGCATGACGATCGTGATCGACGCCGATGGCAACGGCCGAGTCACCGTGGACACCGGCGGCGCGATCGTGAACTGCATGAACCAGATGCTGCCGAGGTTCCCGAAAGCGAACTACGACACCAAGGTCCATCGGGTCTATCGCTTCTAGCGACTTACGCGAATCCGATTGACGAACGCCGATCGAATGCTTATCTAGAACGCCTCGTGACGGTCTCGCTCTCGTCGAATTCAGTGAATCGCGACTCATCAGAGTCAGCGAATCGCTGCGCGTTCGTCTAGAGAGCCCCGTCCAACTGACCAGCTCTCGGGCCACGCCGGCCACGAGAGCGATGGGATGGTCCCGTCGACCGGAGGTCGCCGTATTTCGCGAGTTGGCCCACTCGCAGGAGACCACACCCATGCAGAAGGCCCTGATCAACGTCGGAACGATCGGTCACGTCGACCACGGCAAGACCACCTTGACCGCAGCTCTCACGCAAGTGATGGCGAAGCGCAACGGTGGCACGCCGATGGGATTCGAGCAGATCGACAGCGCACCCGAGGAGCGTCGTCGCGGCGTGACCATTAATTTGGCTCACGTGCAGTACGCGTCGGCCACGCGCCTCTATTCGCACGTCGATTGCCCGGGCCACGCCGACTACATCAAGAACATGATCACGGGTGCGTCGCAGATGGACGGCGCGATTCTCCTCGTCGACGGCACGCAGGGTAGCCAGGACCAGACGCGCGAGCACGTGTTGCTCGCGAAGCAGGTCGGGGTTACGCACCTGATCGTGTTCGTCAACAAGATGGACATCGCCGACCCCGAGCTCGTCGACCTGATCGTGCTCGAGGTGGAGGATCTGCTCCGCGCTCACGGCTACACCGATGTTCCAATCGTGAAGGGTTCCGCGCTCGGAGCGCTCGCCGGTGAAGACCGGTGGGTCGCCACGATCGACGAGCTCGTCGCGACGATGGACAAGGCGATTCCGGAACCGATGCGTGACACGACCTCGCCGTTCATGATGACGGTCGAGGGCGTGCACACGATCGACGGCATCGGCACCATCGTCACGGGGCGCGTCGCGCGCGGCATCCTCGCGGTCGGTGACACGGTCGAGCTCGCGGAAACGGGCAAGCAGATCGTCGTGACCGGTATCGAGTCGTTCCATCACGAGCAGAAGCAGGCGCGCGCCGGCGAGAACGTCGGTCTGCGGCTGCGCAACGTTCCGCGCGATGACATCAAGCGGGGCCAAGTGCTCGCGATGCCCGGCTCGATCGCTCCGCACAAGACGGCGCGCGCGGAGCTCTACCTCCTCAGCAAGAAGGAGGGTGGTCGGGCGAAGGCGATCCGGACTGGTTACCGTCCGCAGTTGTTCATCGGTGCGACGGATGTGACGGCGACTCTCACGACCGACTCGTTGGAGCCGGGCGCGCGGGCCGAGGTCGATCTGGCGCTCGATCGTGCCGTTGCGATCGAACCGGGAGTGCGGTTCGCCTTGCGTGAAGGTGGCAAGACCATCGGCGCCGGTGTGATCACCACCGTCATGTGATCGGCGGCTCCGTAGATGATACGGAGCCGTTTTTTTATGCATCTAATGGGTCGTGCGGAAACTGATAGCGACGATCGGCGCGTACTTCATCTACGCGTTGATCTGGATCTTCGGCCGCACGCACAAACGCGGCGACGTGCCGTGGCTCATGGGTCCACTCGGCGGCGACGTGATCGCCGATCGCGCCTATGAAGAAGTCGCCGCGCGCGAGGGTTTGCAGATCGAGCGCAACGCGAAGCACGGCGGCCTGATCCCGGCGTGGTCGATGATCGGATCGCCGAACGTCGATCCGAAGATCAGCGACTTCTACGAGCACACCGCCGAGTTCGCGATGGACGTGTGGAGCAAGACGTACTTCCCCGCGAACCTCGCGCTGTGGTTGCTCGTCACCACGATCAGTCGCCAGGTGAATCAGCTCAACTTCCCGATGTCGCCGCTCGATACCGCGATGGGCATGGGCTCCGAGATCATCCTGATGACCGAGCCGAGCGGCCAGGTGAAGTACACCGGCTGGTTCCGCACGTTGCCCGGCGCCGAGAAACGAACGATCTACACCGGCTTCTACATGGCCGCGCAGGTCCCGGCCGAGCCCACGCCGTGCGTGAAGGTCGTGTTCCCGATGCCGCGGGGCAATGCGACCGTGATCTTGCGACCGAAATCCGTGAACGGCGCACTCGAGCTCGACAGCGGCGGTGGCACGTTCGGCGGCGCCGGGTTCTACCGGGTCCAGGCCCGTGGCGAGGATAAAGTCACGGTCTGGAAGATCCGAACGTTGAAGGAGCACTTTCGCGTGTTCGTCGACGACAAAGGCGCCCTCCGTTGCGACCACAAGGTTTCGTTCCTAGGTCTGCCGGTGCTGCGGTTGCACTACAAGATGTTCCGCGCTTAGATCGCGCAAATGGTTCCCCGCGCGCTCGTGCTCGCACTTCTTTTGACCGCGGGCACCGCTGTCGCCGATCCGGTTCCAGGCTCTCCGGACATCAGTCCGCCGGGCATGACGCCGCCGACTCAAACGGTGAGCCCGCAGATCGAGCTCGTCACGATGGGCATCGGCTCGTTGATCTGGGAACGCCACGGTCACATCGCGCTGTGCGTGACGCGGTTCGGAATGGCGTCGGCGATGCGCGCGCCGCAAGCGGATGACTATTGTTACAACTACGGCATCGGCGACTTTCACGAGCCGCTGAAGATGGTGTGGGGCTTCTTCCGCGGCACGCACAGCTTCTGGGTCGGCAAGGACACGCCGCCGAACATGCTGTACGTGTACAAGCACTTCGATCGCACGATCTGGGCGCAGAAGCTGCCGCTCGACGACAAACAGAAGGCGCAGATCATCGCGAAGCTCGAAGACGACATCAAAGAAGAGCATCGCTACTACGCGTACGATCACTTCGAAGACAACTGCACCACGCGCATTCGCGACATCATCGATAACGCGACCGATCACTCGCTGTCGAAGATGACGGACCTGACGGACGGTCGATCGTTCCGCGATCTCGCGCGCGAGGGGTTCGAAGGCATGCGGATTCCGTCGCTGATCACGGACTTCGCGATGGGGCGTTCGACCGATCGCATCCCCACGTATTGGGATCGGATGTTCCTGCCGCAGTTCCTTCGTGAAGCGGTGAAGGCGAAGTGGAACCTCCAGCCGCAGATCCTCTATCAACGCACCGAATGTCGGGGCAGCGAAGACAAGAGCTGTATCGAGCGCGGTATTCCCACCGTCGACAATCCGCCGAGTGGCCGGTTCCTCATGGCGCTCGTGATCATCGTGTTGACGAGCCCGGTGTGGCTGACGCGGATGGTCGGCAAGCTGCAGCGCACGGGTCTCGCCATCGCGGTCCTGCCGTATTGGTTGCTCGGCACGATCGAGACGTTCCTCGCGATCATCTCGCCGCTCCCGTACGTGCACATCAACGAGACGTGTCTCGCGTGGCTGCCGCTCGATATCGCGATCCTGTTCTTGTCGCCGGAAAACAAGGTGAAGTATGCGAAGGCGCGGCTCGCGCTGATCGCGTTGCAAGCCGTGTTGATGTTGATCAACGTGTTCCATCAACCGATCTGGCCGGAGCTGTTGTGGCCGGCGATTCCGATGGCCACCGTCGCGTTTTGGAGAAAGAAATGACACCTGCAGTCGCGAAGTGCTTGCTCGTCTCGAAGGTGTTGGTCGCCGACGGCATGATGGGCGATGACGAAAAGCAGTTCCTCGACGAGGTGATGGACAAGCTCGAGCTCAGCGCCGACGAAAAGATCGGCGTGATCGATCTCGAGGGGTGGGATGAAGCGGAAGGCATCCTGGCCGGGCTTTCGAACGACGAAAAGCTCGAGCTCGTCGAGCTGCTCGTCGATGCCGCGTCCGCGGACGGGCATCTGTCGCCGAAAGAGATGGCGCAGATCAAAGGCGTCGAACAAGCGCTCGGGATCAAGTGATCGAAGAGCTCGTCGGGCGCCGAGCGTCGCACGATCGAGCGAAGCAGCTCGAGCCGACGGTGGTCGGGGTATTGCGCGAGCGGTACATCAGTGCCCTCGTGCCGGAAGTGATCGGTGGTGCAGAGAAGACGCCGGCGGAGTACGTGGCGATGCTCGAGGCGATCGCCGAATCGGATAGTGCGAGTGGCTGGGTGACGATGACAGCGTCGACGTCGGCGATGTTGTCGGCGTATCTGCCGCGCACGACGGCCGACCTCTTGTGGAAGACCGGCACGCCGATGATGGCCGGTGTGTTCGCGCCGGGTGGGCAGATCGTCGACGGCACGTTGAGCGGCAAGTGGAGCTGGGGCTCCGGCTCGCGGCACGCCGATTGGTTCGCGCTCGGATGCATGTTCGAGCACAAGCATGTGGTGGCGTTCGTGCCGGCGGCGAGTGTCCAGATCGTCGAGAACTGGGACACGCTCGGGCTAGCGGGGACGGGAAGTCACGATCTGGTCGTCGATCGCGTGCGGATCGGGGCGGATCACACGTGCTCGGTGTTCGGCAAGCCGTGGGCGGATACGGCACTGTATCGCGTGCCGGTGTTCGGCCTGCTCGCGGTTGGTATCGCATCGTGTGCACTCGGGATCGCGAAGGCAGCGTTGGGGCACGCGGCCGATCGCTTGCGTCGTGACGGCGAGAAGGTGGCGTCGCCGGCGCTGACTCGTTACGCCGAGCTGTATGGCGAGCTCGCGGCTGCACGCGCGTACTTGATCGCGACCTGCAATGACGTATTCGCGCGCGGTGGAGATGCACTCGCACGTGGCCAGTTGCGGTTGGCGGCGCATCGCGCGACGCAATCGTCGCTCGAGGTCGCGCGCGGTTGCTTCCATCTCGATGGTGCGGCGGCGGTTCGCGCCGGGCATCCGCTGCAGCTCGCGTTGCGCGATCTCGAGGTCGTGATGACGCACAAGATGGTCGTCGAGAAGGTGTTGCCGAGCGCGGCTCGCGCGTTGCTCGGCGGGCCGGCTGCGCCCGATCTCTAGCTATTCTTTCAGCAGCATCTCGACCGACGCGTAGTCCTTCTCGTTGATCGAGCCGGCACGCACGCAGCGCACGTGACCCGTCGGCGAGACGAACACGTGGATCGGGATCGTCGGATTCTCGTCGAGCCCGAGCGCCTTGAACCACGCTTGCTGCGCTTTCGGATCCGCGAGCCGGGCCGAGCGCGGCGCATCCGCGTGCGCTTTGTCGAACTGCGCGACCGCATCATCCGTGTCGTCGAGCGAGACGAATTGCAGCCCGAGCTTCGCGCCACCCGCACTCAGCTTTTCACGCCAGCGCGCGATCCGCGGCATCTCTTCGACGCACGGCTTACACCACGTGGCCCAGATGTTCAGCCACGTCCATTCACCGGGCTTCGCCGAGACCTTCACTTCACCGACGGGCGGAACTTCCAACATCGGTCCCGAGTCATCGGTCTTGTGGACATCGCAGAACGCTTCGGTCGTCGCCTTCTGGCCCTGCGCGACCTTCGCACCTTCCGCGCGCGACGGCAGCGGCTTGTCGGCTTTGCCGTCATCACACGCGACGAGCACCACTAGCAACCACCACTTCATAGCTGGCAATCGATCCACGCGACGAACGCGCTGCGGTTGATCTCTTCGGACGTGCACTGCTCGCCGCGCGCACTGCGCTTCCAGTTGCAGAACTCGGTCTCGAGCTGCGCGAACTCTTCGCCGAGCCACAGCATGCCGACCTCTTTATCGAGATCCGGATCTTTGAACTGCGTGCGCAGGTGAGCCATCACCGCCTCGGCACGCGCCTTCGACAGATCGCGATTGTGCTCGACCGAACCTTCCGGCGAGCTCCGCGCGACGACGAAGAACCACGACGCTCCTCGCTGATCGCTGAACACCTGATCGATCAGCGCGGTGTCCGGCGGATCGAGCTCGGACTTGTCCTTATCGAACTCGACGATTCCACCGCGCTCCTTCATTGGCTTGAACAGCGCGTTGAAGTCCGTGCCGCTCATCGTGGCGACGTTCTTCGCCTGCACCGGTTGGCAGCCGCGCGCCGCACCACCACCAACGAGGCCGCAGCTCATCAGCACGCGCCGGAGGATCTTCTTCAATTCCGGCGAGCAATAGCCGACATCGGCCGCCGCAGCGACCGCGACTTGCTCCTGCGCGGTGGCCGACGTCTCCGCCAAGCGCGTCTTCGCCGACGAGATCCACTTGCCGGTCAACGTCACCGGGACGAGCAACAACACCAACACGGCCGCGATGCGCGGTGCGATTCCGGTCATCATTGCGCGCTCCCATCCGCCGACGGCGAGGTCACCGGCTTGTCGTCCGCGGGCTTCTCCGCAGGCTTTTCAGCCGGCTCGGCCGGTTTTTCGACGGGCTTGTCAGCCGGTGTCTCCGGTTTCTCCGCTGGCTTGTCGGCCGGCTTTTCGACCGGCGCGGCCTTCTTCTTCTCGGGCGTCGTCGGTGCATCCACATGCTGGATCGGTTGCGCCGCCGAGCCCGCCGTCACGGGTACGGCGAGCGTCCCACGCGCATGCCGATCGAGCATCACCGAAAGCGCGAACTCCAACCCGAGGTCGACGTCCTCGTCGCACAGCTTCGTATTGTCGACGAACAGCTGCGGCGTCAGCACGTGCACGTTGTTCGTCACGCTCCAGCGCAGCGACTTGTTCAACCGGCTCTTCGCCTCCGGCGAGCCCA
Source organism: Kofleriaceae bacterium (assembly GCA_047600425.1). Taxonomy (GTDB): domain Bacteria; phylum Myxococcota_A; class Polyangia; order Haliangiales; family Haliangiaceae; genus JABFXX01. The sequence goes on from JASGLC010000002.1 coordinate 56,587, forward strand.
CGCACGACGCGAGCTCCGGGAACTTCGCCTTCACCGCACGCGCCGCCGCCTGCGGATCCTTCGCCGTGTCCGCGCGAATCTGATCCTGATTCGCGAACGCCCACTCGATCACGTCCGGCGCCTTCACGCCCGCACACAACACCGCCTCGCTGACCGTGCACGCGCCCGGATGCGTGGTCTCCGTGATCATCCAGTTGCACGTGTTATCGAGCGGGAACAGGATCGCGCGGCGATCGAGCTTGTCCTCGAGCCCGCTCTTCTTCAGCCGATCCTCGAACGCCTTGCACGCGGGACACAGCGGATCGAGCACCTCGATCGCCGGGGCACCACCCTTGTGTCGAGACACGTCCATCATCACGCCGTACGTGTCTTCGGGCTTCGCGAGCCCTTCACACGTGCCGATAAACTTCGAGTTATCCGGTGCCATCCCCAAATACAACAGCACCGGAATCACGACGAACGCGACGCCGATCCCGAACATCGCCGCGAGAAATCCCGTCGACGTGGCCGACGTGCTCACGCCGACCTCCAAGCGATGCCCACCACTGCGCGAGGTGCCCATCGTTTGGTTTTGGCGCGAATTCCGCCACGTCAGGATCGCGCCGACCAAGGTCAGCGCACTCGACGAGTAGATCCCGACGCACAGCTTGCACGTGGTGCCGAGCTGCGTGAGCGAGATGATCAGCATGATCGCCGACACGAGCGCGGGCAGACACGCCGCCGCGACCAGGAACAGCGTGGCCTTCGGATCATCCTTGCGCCGGGTCAGCGCGAGATCGATCGCGTAGAACAAGAGGAACGCGAACACCGACATCGCGCCGAGCGAGATCGGGATGCCGCCCCACAAGTGCGATCGCAGGATCGACGAGTACGGGCTCATCATCGCGACCGCGCACCCCGAGCTCGGGTCGTTGTGAGCTCCGCCGCCCGGGATGAACGAGCAGTGGAGGCTATGAACCTGGCGATCGAGGTGCTGGACGAAGTCAGACGTCGAAACGCCGGCGAACAACAACCCGAGAGCTGCGCCGACGACGACGAGCCATAGAAATGGTCTCATGGCGGCATCGTTGCACGCCCGAGCGCCGATTTCACATAAGTGCGTCGAACTCGACGCTGATCGGATCCGCAGACGAGAAATTCGGGAACGTGACGCTCGACGTGGACAGCATCATCTTTGCGCCCGCCGTGAGCGTGAGATCGATGTTGTAGAACGTGTCGTTCGCATCCGGCAGGCCGGTATCCATATCCGAGCCCATCGAGGGATACGTCTTGAACCGAGGATGCGTCATCTTCAGGCCCGCCGAGCCAGCGGTGACGGTGATCTTGAACGCGATCACGTCCGCGCCGAGGCCTTGGCCTTGGAACGTGATCGTGGATCCCGCCGAACCCGCGCTCGACAGATCGATCGTGGTGACCATACAGGCCGGATCGTCCGGGTTACCGATCGAGCAATCCGCGATCGCGGTCTTGCCGGTTTCGATCACGGTGCCATCGCCGTTCGCGACACCTTCGAACGCGATCCAGCGCAGCAACGACGAGATCGCATCCGCGCCGAGCGCCGGACCTTCGTGGCCGCCCTTCAACACGAGCGAGCTGATCTTCGGCGACTTGAGCGAGATGACCGACGGAACGAACGCGATGATCGAATCGCGACGATCGAGATCCGTCATACCCGCGAGATACGTGGGTGCACTCATCTCGCCGGTTTCGTGGCACGTGGTACACGCCGGCGTGGTCGAGTTCAGCGCGGGGATCGCATCGTGAATCCACGAGTCGATCGCCTTCGCCGTCTTGGGATCGACGTCATCGCCCGAGGATGATCCGCCGCCGTCGATATCACCGCTGCACCCAGCAACGACTAATAGGATGCACGTGAAGCGCACGTCGAAAGTGTACAGCGATCAGGGCATTGGATGCGCCAAAAAGAACTTCATTACTTCTTCGCCCCACACGAAGCTGTTGGGCAATTTGCACGGAATCGCATACTGCGGCGCATACGGATCACTGGTGCTTCCCGGAATGCAGTGACCCTGCGCACTTCCGAATGGACCATCGGGCACGGTCGCGTAGCCGTGATCGAACGTCTCGATCACAGACGCGCCCGCGTAACTATCGTGGTGATAGGTGGTGTCAGAGCTGATCGTCGAAGGAGTTGTCGGCAAGCCATAATTCGCGACGGCTTCGTCGCGGATCTTTTTCAACGAGTCGTAGCCAACGCTCGCGTCCAATTGCCCCATGAGGAAGATGATCGGAATCTTCCTCGACGGAACGTGCCCCGCAGAATCGAAGCACGTGGTCTCGCCGAAGTCCGTGCCGTCGCCACCACCGCCCGGCGCCGCACTCGCGAACAGATCCGCGTGATCGCAGAGCAGGCGCCACGTCACGAACGATCCGCGCGAGAATCCGATCACGTGGATCTTTTTCGGATCGACGCGGAACACGTCGCGAAACGCCGTCACGGTCGCGATCAGCGTGGCGTCGTTCGACGAGTGCCACGTCGATCCGGGCCCACCCGGCCATGGCGGTCCCGACGGCGCGACGACGATGTAGCCGTTCTGTTGCCCGAGATCGCGCAGCTTCGTGTGGCCATCCATCAACAGGCCATTGCCGGTATCGCCGTGGAGCTCGAGGATGAGGCCACAGCCCGGCGCTTCGCAGACGTCCGGAATCCGGACATCGGTCTGCAACCCACCGCACGTGAACGTGTGATCGCCGGGCGATACGTCGGTGATGCAGCCCGCGGCCACCGGTGGTGACGCGTCGATCGCCGGACCATCGATCGCTGCTGCACTCCCCTGCCCGTCGATCGGGCTACTCGGATCACTCCCACACGCCACCAACATCACGAGCAGCGCGTGCTTCATGCGCCGATGTTATCGCGGAACGAGCTGGCGCAATTGCCAAGCTTGCATGTGCAAGCGTCTGTGAGCGGCGCGTTGCTGTCGTCGCATCGAGTGGCCCGCGATCACCGCGCCCGTGATCAAGGCCGCGACGTACACCGTGCCCACGATCAGGGTCGCGAGCTGCCCGCCGCCGAACGCATCGGTCTCGAACGTCAGGCCGTGCGGATCGATCGTCATCGTTCGCGAGATCCAGCCGAGCCGCTCGCACAGGAGCGGGATCAACGTGCCCGAGATCAATGCGATCGCGATCGACCACGACGAGCCGAGCCACGAGAACTGCGGTGTGAGGCACATCGCGATCGCGAGCGCCGCCGCCACGCCAGGTGCGATCAAAAACGGCGAGAACATGCGTGCGAGCACCACGACGAGCAGCATGTTGCACACGATGATGTATTCCGGACGCGGCCTCGCCGACATCCGCACCATCACGCCGAGCGCGCCATCGACCGCCAGCAACACGCCGAGCGCGATCAGCATCGCCTTGTTGCCGGCACTCAACCACCACAGGAGCGGCATGAACATCAGTGCCGCGATCACGACCCACAAGCCGGCCGTCACCACCACGCGCGCGCTCTTGATGTCGTCTGCGCGGATCGACGCGATCACTTCGTTCGGCGTCTCGCGCGGCGGCTCGAGCATCAAGCGACCGACGAGCTCCGCTGGACCATCGAGCGCGGGATCCAACGCGAGTGCCGCCGCGGCTTCCCGCATCGCCGTCGCCGGAGAATCGCCGGCCTCGAACGCCGCGCGCCCGCGTTCGTAGTGTTGTTGCGCGAGCGTGCGCCGCAACGCGACGTCGCGATCGCCATCGAGATAACGCTGGACGGATTCGCCGAGCTCGCGGGCCGTGGAGATCCGCTCGTCGCGATCCTTCTTCGTCGCCGCGACACACAACTGATCCAATTCGGGCGGCACGTCGAATCCACGCGCGCTCGGTCGCGGATCGATCAGACCATTCGCCGCACTCTCGAGTCCTTCGAAGCCACGCGGATGCAGCGCTTCGCCGGCGAGGATCTCGTACAGTAGGCAGCCGAGCGTGTAGATGTCCGCGCGCCCGTCGATGTTCGTCAGGCCGCGCACTTGCTCCGGCGACATGTAGCCGGGCGTGCCGATCGCGGTGCCGGCCTTCGTCGCGTGCTCGCCGCTGCCGCTATCGACGTCCGAGAAGTCGTCCTTCTCGCCGACGATCTTCGCGACGCCCCAGTCGAGAATATAAACTTCGCCGTACTCGCCGAGCATGATGTTGTCCGGCTTGAGGTCGCGATGAACGATGCCGCGGTTGTGCGCGAGCTCCATCGCGAGGCAGACATCGACGAACGAGCGCAACATGCGCGTGCGCGTGGCTTCGTCGCGGTAGGACACGAGTGTCGCGAGCGACACGCCGGACAGCTTCTTCATCACGAAGAACGGCAGATGATCTTCATCGCGCCCGATCTCGTGCACGGGAACGATCGCGGGATGCTCCAACCGGCCTTGCACCGACGCCTCGCGAAGAAACCGTGCGATCGATCGCTCGCTCGGATTCGCGGCGCGCATGCGTTTGATCGCGACGTCGCGGCCGACTTGCTCGTCGCGCGCCGCCATCACCTCGCCCATGCCGCCTTTGCCGATCCGGCGGCCGAGCCGATAGCGATCGGCGAGTAGGCCCAACGGTGGCGGACGATCGGTGGACTGCGGTGGCTCTTCTTCGCCGGTAACCGCGACCTTGATGGTGGGCGATTCGGGCGGGGTGGGAGGCATAAGCCGTGAGCTTACCGCCGTCGCACGAACAACACGATTCCTGGAATCATCACGAGCCAAATCAGCCCCAACCCGACAATCGCGAGGACCTTGTCGAGTGTCTTCATCCCGGTCCATTGCAGATAGTGGATGCGGTAGAGCCAATCGATCCGATCGGTGTCGGCACCGCGTTGGCTGATCCGCGCATCGTTGCGACCGACCTCGATCACCGGGCCATCGGTCGTCATGATCTTTAGCGAGGTCTCGCTCGAGGTGACGCTCGCGATGCCGCCGTACGACGAAGCGAACTTCGATCGCTGGATCGCGTCGACGGCGAGGGCACGCGCGGCATCGTCGGGGAGTGGCGAGCGCCGCGTTCCGGAATCCAGATCGTAGAGCTCGTCGCCTTTATCGGTGGTCACGCGCGCGAGCGGTCCGATCGCGGTCGCGAACGCTTCGACGTGCGTACAGTTGGGAGGGAGTACCAGGCGATCGAGATGGACCATGCCCGGCCGCTCGGCATCGAGCATGTCGTACGCGCGCGCCCACCCGGGCTTTAGATGAAACAGGAGGCCCGTGATCGACCAGACGACCAGCGGAATCACCAGGACGATCGCCAGCCAGCGGTGGAACGTGCGCCACATAGGCCTGAGGTGTCGCCTAGTTACGAAAGTTTGTCACTAGATTCGGGCCGCGCTCGTTGGTGGTCTGAAAGGACAAATCACACCATGGCAACGCTATCGTCGGTCACCCGCTCGCTCCGCAACATGTTCCACCCCACCACGAATGAAGGCACCAGCGCCGGAGCCGAGCTCGCGACGACAGACGGCCGCACGCTCGCGCTGATCGGCACGCGCCTTGTCGGCGAAGCGACCGGCGGCATCGCTCGGCTCGTCCTCGAGCAGAAGTTCGCGAACCGCTTCGACGAGATCTTGAACGTGGTCTATCGCATGCCGCTCCCCGCCGATGGCGCGGTGAGCGGTTACGAGTTCGTGATCGGCGAGCGCACGATCAAGGGCGAGGTCGATCGCAAGCGCCGCGCACGCGAACGGTTCGAGCACGCGATCGTCGAAGGCAAGACCGCGGCGTTGCTCGAGCAGGAGCGCGCGGACATCTTTACCCAACAGATCGGCAACATCCCGCCGGGCGAGACGATCGTGTGTCGGATCACCGTCGATCAGAAGCTCGTGTGGTTGCCGGAAGGCGAATGGGAGCTGCGGTTCCCGACCGTGATCGGCCCGCGCTACATCTCGCAGCTCGATTCGCCGGCGGACGCGAAGGCGACGCACGTGAAGGTCGCGGCCGAGTCGCTCGGCGAGCTGTTCGGCGTCCAGATCGATGTCAAAGACACGATCCTCGGCGGTGGTAAGCCGACGTCGCCGACGCATGACCTCGCGAAGACCGCGCGGCTCGATCGCGACTTCGTGCTGCGCTGGCGCGTCGCTGCACAGACGCCGGGCCTGTCGCTCGCGGCGGCGTGTCGCGCGGGTGGCGATGCGTATGGCCTCCTAACGATCGTCCCACCGGCGCGCGCGGCGAAGGCGAAGGCGGTCTCGCGCGACGTGTTGTTCCTGATCGATACGAGTGGCTCGATGGGCGGCGACCCGCTGACCTCGGCGAAGCAGGTGCTCGGGCTCGTGATCGGAACGCTCGGCGCGAACGATCGCCTCGAGATGATCGAGTTCTCGAACAGCCCGCGGCGCTGGCAGGCCGAGCCCGTCGTGTGCGACGAGCGGTCGAAGGCGGCGGCGACCGCGTGGGTCGACAAGCTCGAAGCGAGCGGCGGGACCGAGATGCGCACGGCGGTGATCGAATCGCTGAAGTCGTTGCGGATCGGTGCGCAGCGCCAGATCGTGCTCGTGACGGATGGCTATGTCGGTGGCGAGCAGCAGATCTTGGAAGAGCTGCATCGCAAGTTGCCGGCGAGCTGCCGGTTCCACTTCGTCGGCGTGGGATCGGCGTGCAATCGCTCGCTCGCCACGGCGATCGCGCGTGCAGGTCGCGGTGCCGAGATCATCATCGCGCCGTCGGATGATGTCGAGCGCGGTGCGAAGCGGTTGCTCGATCGGACGAAGCTGCCGATGCTGACGAACGTCGAGATTTCGGGCTCGGCGTTGCAGCGCCACGCGCCGGAGAAGATTCCGGAACGTGTTCGAAAATGCGCCGCTCGTGGCCGCGCTCGCGATCGATCCGAATGGTGGCGAGCTCGTCGTGCGCGGTCGGGTGGCCGACGACGATTGGCAACAGGTCATCAAGGTGCCGGCGCAAAAGCCGGGTGATGGCAATCAGGCGATCGCGGCGCTGTACGGTCGCGAGCGCGTGGCGGATGTCGAGGCGCACGCGATGTTCGAGTCGCGCGATGGCGAGATCGAGGATCTCGGCATGACGTATCAGATCGCGACGAAGATGACGTCGTGGGTCGCGATCGATGACTCGCGCACGGTCTCCGGCAAAACGCGAGAGCAGGTGATTCCGCAGGAGCTGCCGCACGGCACGTCGATGGAGTCGTTCGGTCTGCGTCTGGCGGGAATGACGATGCGTCAAACGCGAACGCAGACCATGGGCGGCGTCATCAAAGATGAGATGTCGCAACTGATCAGCAGCTACATGCAGACGCGTGCGGGTGGTGGTGCGCCAGGTGGAGCACCGCCGATGGGACCGCCGCCGGCACGCCCGGCGGGTACGGCGCCGCGCCCGGCGGAGTCTCGCCCGTTGCCCGTTGATACGTTCGGTGACTTCGATGAAGACGCAAGGGAAGAGCCCGTGACGTACGGACGACGCTCCAGCACGATGCTGGGCGACGACGATGATCGCAATGCCGCTCCGTCGGAGATCTTCCCGGAAGCTCCAGGGTCGTCGTTCGAGCGCGAGGAACCGACCGGCTCGTTCGCACGTGCGAAGATCGGCGCGGCCGACAAGAGCGCGGCGGAGAATCGACCGGCGATGCCGCAGCAACAACCGATGCCGCACCACGCACAACCACCGCTGCTCGGAGAACGGCTGCCCGGCGTACCGCGCGGGCAATTCGCCGGCACCGGTCCCGCCCTCGAGGAGTCGGCAAAACGCGCCGCGAAGAAGCTCGCTCGCGCGCGGCGCAACACGGTGTTCGGAACGTTCTTGATCCTCGCCGTGATCATCGCCGCGCTGCTCTGGTGGTTGTTGGCGTGATCGATCTCGACGTCTACCACCTGCAGATCGCCGCCGGCGACGATCGCGCGTTCGGCCAATGGATGGCGCGCGCGGAACCGGGCCTGCGCCTTTCGCTTTCGTCGTTCGCGACGGTGGTAGATGTCGAAGCTGTTCTTCAGGAGGCCTTGCTACGCGTGTGGCAAGTTGCACCGAAAGTGATGTCCGACGGTCGACCGAACTGCCTCCTCCGGTTCGCCGTCCGTTGTGCGCGCAACCTCGCGATCACCGAAACGCGACGCATGAAGGCACGTCCGATCGAAGCGCCGGAACCGATCGTGGAACCGGTCGAGCCCGATCCGCTGCTCCGCGAAAAGCTGATCGATTGCCGCGACAAGCTCCCGGCCAAGCCACGCCAAGCGTTCGATGCGCGGCTGACCGGCGGCGAAGATCGCGACCTCGCCACACAGCTGGGGATGCAGCTCAACACGTTCCTGCAGAACTTCACCCGTGCGCGCAAGCTGCTCGCCGAATGTCTCGGTAAAGCGGGCGTGCAAATCGCTGGGGAGCTCGCTCGATGACACCCGATGAAATGATCGAGGCGGTCGCGTCTGCATCGCGCCCGGCGCCGTTTTCCGACGAGCTTCGCTATCACCCGAACTGGCACGACCTCGACGCAGCGGGTCGGACTCGCGCGTACGACATCGCACGTGCGTTACGTCCGTTAGAAGCTGCCGCGGATCCCGAAGGCTTGTCGACAACGGCACGCGCAGTGCTCGCGCGCATTCGCCGCTGAGGTATTGTTCGCGCTGCAGTGCCCACTGACGAGACGCACCGGACGCGGCGCTGGCAGAAGCTCGATTCGGCGGTCGAAGTCGATCCGATTCAAGCGCTGCGCATGGCGATCGCCGAAATCCGGATCGCGCCGAAAGATCAGGATGCGCGCCGTCATCTGCGTGCGCTCGCCGCGAAGCAGACGAGCTGGGAGCAACTCGCGCTGCTGTTGGAAGACGAAGCGCGTGCGGCACACGGTCGGCCGCCGGTGCAGTGCGCGTTTCTCGAGGAGCTCGCGGATGTGCACGAGAACCTCGATCAACCGCTCGAGACGATTTCGGCGATGGAAGCCGTCGTCGAGCTCGCGCCGCTCGAGGTCGAGCATCACGATCGGCTCGCGTGGCTGTATCGCCGAGCGGGGGCGTGGCAGAAGGCGGCCGAAGCGTTCGAACGCGTCGCCGGACTCGACGAGCGCAAGTCGCGAGCGGCGTTGCGCGCGGCGGCGGCGCTGTATCGCGATAACGGCAAGCTCGAGCAGGCAGCGCAGACGTTTCGCGCGATCGTCGATCGCCGGCCGAACGATCTCGAAGCATGGCGAGCGCTCGACGAAACGCTGACGAAGCTCGGGCGCTGGCGTGAAGTCGCCGACGTGCGTAACGAGCTCGCGCAACAGGCGACCGGCGTCGAGAGGGCGGTGCTGTTGCGCGGTCGCGCACGCGCGCTCGAACAAGCCGGCGACATCGCCACGGCGACCGAGGTCGTCGCGCTCGCGAGCAAGCACGCGCCGGATAACGTGAGCGGGCTCGTCGATTACGCGGACGTGCTCGCGCGCGGTGGGCAGGCGAAAGAAGCCGCGGACATCATCACGGCGCGAATCGATGAAGCGATCGATCGCGGTGCGTCGACCGATGACGTGGCGGCGCTGCGCCTGCGCTTGGTCGGCATTCTCGACGACGAATTGAACGATCGCGCGGGAGCGGCAAGCGTGTTGCGCGATCTCCTCGCGGCGGCGCCGGACTATCTACCGGGCCTCGAGCGGCTCGCGTCGAATGCGGCGCGCCAAGGTGATCGGCGAGCGCATGCCGAAGCGCTGATGCGGTACGCGGCCGCGCAACCGAATCGCAAGGGTCGCGTGGCGATGACGATCGAAGCGGCGAAGCGTGCGCGAGAAGCGGGCGAGCATCGCAGCGCGGTGCAGGCGCTCGAAAAGCTCGGCGAAGAAGTCGGCACCGATCAGGAGCTCGCGCTCGAGCTCGAAGAAGCGCGCACTGCACTCGTCGTCGACAAAGCGCAGACCGAAGCGAACGCGGGTGATGTCAAAGCGGGTGAACGGCGCCTGCGCACGATCCTCGGCTCGCGTCCGTATTCGCCGAACGCGGCAACGGCCCTCGCAGATCTTCTCGCGGCGCAGCAGCGCAACGACGAAGCCGCGGACATCTTGCGCGAGACGCTCTCGGCGGCGCCGGATCACGCATCGCCCGAGCAACTCGCGGTGTTGGTGAAGCGAATCGGCGAGCTGACGAGCGATCGCGATGAAGCGCATCAGATGCTGCACGAAGCGCATCGCCTGGATCGCCGATCGTTGGCGATCACGCTCGCCCTCGGCGAGAGTTGCTTTCAGCGACGGCTGTGGCGCGAGGCGGCGCTGCATTTGGGCTCGCTCGCCGAGCATCCCGATGCCGCGGCGAATGGCCCGGCGGTCGCGGCTGCGCTTGTCCATGCCGGGCTCGCCGAAGTTCGCGCGTTGCGTCCCGCGAATGCGACGCGCCACTACGAAGCCGCGGTCAAGCTCGATCCGTTGTGCGCGCGCGCGTGGCACGAGCTGGCCGAGCTCGCGATGCAGCAGGGCGACATGCAACTCGCCGCCGATCGCCTCGAGCGTGAAGCCGAAGCCACGACCGAACCCCGCGATCGGTTGCGGTTGTACGACGCGTTGGGTGACCTCGCGCTCGGCGTGTTGAACGATCGCGCGCGTTCCGAGCGATGTTGGGCCACGGTCGCGTCGATCGTCACCGTCGATCAGGTCGACGTCCTGCACAAGCTGCTCGCGATCCAGCGCGAACGCGGCGCAGGTGCCGAACGCGGCGAGACCTGCGCGTGGCTCGCGGATCTCGAATCCGACGACGCCGCGCGAAAGACGTTCCTCGAAGAATCGATCGAAGCGTTCACCGCATCGGGTGAATTGCGGCGCGCGCGTGATCTCGCGGCGAGCCTGATCCTGCGTTACCCGCTCGATCTGAAATCGGTGACGGTCGGATCGAAGGCCGCGATCGCATCCGGTGCGTTCGACAACGCCGCGCGCTGGTTACGCAAGGCGCTGACCACGTGGGACGGCAACGGTGATCGCGGCACGGGCAATCCCGGTCGCGCAGAGCTGTGGCGCCGGCTCGGCGATGCCGAGCGCGCGCGTGGCAATCACGGCCCTGCCCTGCTCGCGTATCAACGCGCGGTCTCGACGGCGCCCGACAGCGAAGGTGCGATGGCGGCGCGGCGTGGCATCGTCGATCTCGCGTCGGCTGCAGGACGAAGCGAGACGAGCTCGTTGATCGCGCTCGTCGAAGCCGAACAAGAACCGAACGACGTGATCAAGGCGGCGCGCCATGCCGCGGACACCGGCAACGTCGAAGATGCACGTGCCGGATTCGAGCTCGCGCGTGCGTTGGGCGTGGTGTTGACGGCGAGCGACGAGCGGTTCCTGGCCGCGAACAAGCCGAAGCCGATGGCCTCGGATGAAGCGTACGCGGCTGCGCTCGACGATGCGGATCGCCGCGCGCTCGTCGACGACGAAGCCGATGGCCTGCTCGGCGAAGTCTTGGAATTGGTCGGTGAAGCGATCGCGCTGGTGTGTCCGGATGCGCGCAACGCGTTGGAGCGCGCGGATCTCGCGGGTGCGCGCCGGCTCGCGTCCGGTAATGCCACGGCGGCGGCGTTTCCGCAGATCGCGAATGCGCTACGCGGTCCGCAAACGCTGCTCTACGCGGTCGATCGCGGTCAAGATCTCTCGCTGTTATTGGCGGCGCCGCCGGTCGTAGTGATCGGACCGCGGCTCGCGTCGATGCGCGCGCAATCGCAACACGACGCCGATGTCGTGGCCGATACCGAGCTGCGGTTCCGGCTCGGTCGTGTCGTCGAGCTCGCGCGCACGCGCCGGTTGTTCGCCGCCGGGACCGGCCCGGCGCAGTTCAAGCGGTTCGTTACGGGGCTTACCCAAGCGTTCGGTCCGCCGGGTCACAGTGATAACGATCGCTCGGCGGTGACCGAGGCCGATCGGCTCAAATCGGCGATTCCGCTGCTCCTGCGCCGTCGGATCAGCGAAAAGCTCGCCGGCGCCGAACCGCTCGATACGTCCGCGTATCTCCAGGCCTGCGAGCGAGCGGCGGACCGTTCGGGGCTGCTCGCGTGCGGCGATATCGGCGTGGCGATCATGGCTGCCGGCGGTCCGGCACGCGCCCGGCACCTCGTGAAGCTCGCCGCATCGCCGCGCTATCTTCTCGCCCGGAAAAAGCTACGCTCTCGATCGAAATGAGCACCGAGCTCCCGCCCTGCGGCCTGTACCGCACCACGAAACAAGTTGGCAGCATCGAAGCCGGCCGGCTCGTCTACTTTCACAATCACGGCGATCCGGGTCCCGGCCTGTATCTACCGGAGACGTGGCAGCAGAACCGCGCGAAGTTCAGTGAACGCGGCATGACCGTGCCGGCGGACTTCGATCCGAAGTCGATCTCGGCGCTGCCGCCCGAGGGCTTCTATCGCGTGACGAAGGACTTCTTCTGCTGCGAGAAGCAGTGCACGAAGTTCGAAGTCGATGCGTTCGTGCAGCTCGGCTTCAACGGCAACGGCAAGCCGATCGTGTTCATGCCGGGCCTCGCGGCATCGGGCATCGGGATCCCCGAGCGTGGCTCGCCCGTCGACGATCACACGCTGAAGAACTTGGCGCCGCTACGCCTGGCGAATATGCCGGCGGGCGAGAAGCAGCCCGAGATCAATATCTCGATGCCTCGTATCGTCGTTCACTGATTCTCGACGCGACCGTCCGCGTGCTTCGCGAATCGGCCCTGTTCCCTCGGATGAACCGGATCTGACACCGGCCACGGCCAGCCACCGAACTTCGTCCGCTGGTAATCCTGGAACGCCTGCTGGATCTCGGCGCGCGTGTTCATCACGAACGGACCGTGTTGCGCGACGGGCTCGCCGATCGGCTTGCCCTGAAGCACCAAGATTTCGGTCACGGCCTTCGCGTCGATCTTGATCTCGGCATCCGGCTTCACCTGGACTCCCGTCGGAGCTTCGATCGTCCGACCGTCGATGACGGCCTTGCCCGCGAACAGATACAGGATCCGATTCGTGCCGACCTTCGCCGCCGGCAACGTGTAGCTAGATCCCGGCTCGAACTTCAGCGTCCAGATCGCGAGATCCGAGTCGGCCTTCGATGCCCACGAGCTCGGCGGCGGATTCGGCGGCGCGATCTCGCCGAGCTTGCCCGCGACGACACGCACCAACACACCCGGCGCTTCGACGCGCGGAATCGTGTGCTCCCACAACATCGTGAAGTGCGGGTCGACGAGCTTGTCCTTGCTCGGCAGGTTCAGCCAGATCTGGAACAGCTCCGTCGGATTCGGCGCGCCGGCATCGACGAGCGGGAACATCTCGCAGTGCGAAATCCCCTTGCCCGCGGTCAGCCATTGCACGTCACCACCGCCAAATCGCGCGGTCGCCCCGAGCGAATCGCTGTGATCGATCAGACCCTGACGGACGATCGTGACGGTCTCGAATCCGCGATGCGGATGCTGCGGAAATCCCGGCACCACTTCGCCGTGATACATGCGCCAGCCGTCCTTGGGCTCGAAGTCCATCCCGAGCTCGCGCCCGTCGAGAGACTCCGCCGGACCGAGCTTGTCGTTACCGGCCGGATACTGGTCGTCGTGATGGACGCAGAACAGGAACGGGTCGAGCGTGGGCCACTGAAACCCCAGCGGCACGGTCGCGATGATGTTGGCGGACATGCGGAACAGAGTGTGCATCCATCACGTCCTCCGCAGCTGACCAAACGGACAACTGATTGTTGCTAATTTGGTTCGTCGACGACGATCCGGAACCACAGCGTTCGCTTCGTCCCGCACATCCGGCATTGGACGTCGAGTGCGCGCAAGCCGGAGTCTTCGCGGCGATGCTCGTTGACACGATATTCGCCCTCACACTGCGGACACGGCAGCGATTCGATGCGCGGCTCGATCACCGCCGCAGAGCTGACCTCGATCGGATGCTCGGGTGCACCACCCGCGGATAGCTTCGCCAGTTTCTCGCGGTCGCGCACGAGCTGTCGCGCATCGCGTTCCCGCGCGCGTCGCTCCGTACGTTCAGGTCGCTTGGCCACACCCCACTATAGCTAGAGGTCGCCGTTTTGCGTGACGTCGACATCCAACTTGCCGACCGCCGTCGAGAAGTGCAGCTTCGCGGTCAGCACGTAGGTGTGAGCGCCTTGCGCGAGCTGCTTCATCACCATGCCGGCGCTGATCAGATCGAGCTGCAACGACGTGGTGATCGGTGACACGCCCTCCGCCGGAATCGTCTGGTTCAGCGTGATCTGCCCACCGACCGCCGGTGCCCCACCAACCGTCAGCTGCCAATCGATCCCCGAGAGCGGGACCGAAAACGCGTTCGGATTCATGACGTCGACCGCGAGCTCGCCGTGGATCCCCGTCAATCCGGCCTGTTGAATCGACACGTTCCGCACGGTCGCGGTGGGGCGTTCCATCGAGTGCATGAACAGCGAGCAGCCTGTCAAAACCGCTAGAACCGCGTACCGCATGCCGTTCCGGTACAGCAAACGTGAGGCCGTGCCCGGGATCCGGGAGTTACGCCCGCACCGTGAACAGCGATTGACGCTCGGACTGCCACAGCTCACACTTGTTGTGATGTTTGCCGTCGAGTCGAACACCTACTGGGGCCTCAAAACCATCCTGTTCGCCGCCGCAACCGTGGGAGCGCTCGCGCTGTTCCGGCCGCATCACACGCCGGTCGCGCACCTCACGTTGCACGCCGAAGACGCGGCGCCGGTGGATGAAAACCACACGGTGACGTACTTCACCGCGTTCCACGATCACGAGCTGTGGTTGGACGGTCTCGATCCGAACCATCTCGTGCCGTTCTCGATCACGGTCGAAGGCAACATCGAAACGGATCTCACGCCGGATTGCCGGTGGGGCGCCGTCGAGACGTTCACGCCCGATGGCCCGCATCGCTACGCGTACTCGTACACCGAGCACGTCGTGCACTGCGATCCGGAGATCTTGAAGCAGCGCGATGTCACGACCACGCCGCGTACCGGCTGGGTCAGCGTTACTGAATAACCACGGTCGTTCCGGCCGAGCGGCCGAACGTCTCCGGCGTGTACATCTCTTCGGCTTTCGCCGGCGCCGCCAAGAACGTGCCCGGCGTCGTCGCCCGCACGGTGTACGCGAACCGATGCGTGCCCGAGTGCAGCGTGAACGCGAACGCTTCGCTGCGATTGTCGCGCGCTTCGATGTGATTCCAGTGCGACGCATCGTTGCGATCGGACGCGCGCTCCGACGTCTTTAGCGCGGTGTTCACGATCTCGAACCCGGCTGGCATCGGATCGACGAGCGCGACGTTATCGCGATCCATCGTCGTCACCGCCTCGAGCACGACGAGCACGCGCGCGCCGAGCTTGATCTTCGTGCCGTGCGGCGTCATCTCGACATCGGTCGGATTGTCGAGCGCTTGATAACTGCGCCGCACGATGAAGCCCGCGTCGAGCGCCGGGAGATCGCGTTGCTTCGGCGCGTACGTGATGCCGACGCGGTAGTACATCCGGCCCGGACCGTCCTTCGCGATCGCGATGTCGTTCGTCGAGCCTGGCGGAACTTGCTCCCACGTCAGTTGCGCGCGCGCCCGCTTGTCGCTGCGACCCGCGAACGCCTGCTCGGCATACGCCGCGTTGCCGATCCACAGCTTGCCCGTGAAGTTCGGCGTCTCCTTCTCGTACGCATCGAAGTAGCGTCGCATCGCCTGCAACACGGCGAGGTTCTCCTGCGTCGACCGCCACCGGCCGTGAACCCGCGCCGCCATCAACCCGCGCGCGAGCTTGCCGATCAACGGCTCGGCCGGCGTCTCTTTGATCAGCGCGTTCATCACCAATGCCGTCGAGCGATGATCGGAAACCAGCAGCAGGCGCTCGGCCTGCGTGTACTGCGTCGTGACCTCGGCGCCGTTCGCGGTTTCGTGGATCCGCGAGAGCAATTCGCCGACGAGCTGCTTGCGCATCGCCGCGCTACCCGGATCCTTCGCGACGATCGCGAGCATCATCGCCTTCGCATCGACCGGCTGTTCCTTCGCGAGCGCGAACAGCTTCCGGGCCGGTGCTTTCTGATCGACACCCATCGCCTGCAGCGACGTCAGCGCGTACGCCGCGAGCGACACGTCGTACGGCTGCTGCTTGTTATCGGTGGCGAGTCGTTTCATCGCATCGGCGAGCTGCTTGTCGATGTACTTCCGCGCCGCCGGCGTCGCCGACGATTTTCCGATCGCCTGCACGACCTGCATCGTCACGAACGGCACGCTCTCGGTGTCGCGCCAGTAGCCCCAACCGCCATCCTTGTTCTGATCCGCGACGAGCTTTTGAATATCCGCCGCGCGGATGTCCTTCAGCTCCTGCACGCTCGGCCGACCCGGTGCCGCGAACGCATCGAGCACGTCCGCCATCGCCGTGGTCGCGAGCATGCGCGACGAGCGCTGCTCCGCACATTCGTACGGATACGCCTGCAAATAGCCGAACGCATCCGTCAGGTTTTGCATCTGCGTCGATGCCACCTCGGTCTCGATCCCACCGACATCGACGAACACGTCGCCGGGCACCTTCAACTGCTCGCGCGCCGGTTTGTCATCGACGATGCCGTACGTCGCGAACGTCTCCGTCGTCGCCGGCTCGTACACCGGAATCGTCACGTTCGTCGAATCCGCCGCTTCGCCCGAGCTCATCACGGTCTGGATCGTCGCCTTGCCCCGCGCCATCGTCGCGAACGGCAACCGGACTTCCGCGCGTTGCCCACCCGGCACCGTCACGCGCTTGCCGCCTCCACCCGTGAGGTTCGCGGCGCGCATCGCCACCGAGATCGTGCGCGGCTTGGTATCGAGGTTCTGCACGATCACCGGGACCTCGAACGCATCGCCTTGGGTCGCGAACCGCGGTGCTTGCGTGCGCACGTTGACCTTGCGCTGCGTGATGATCGAATTCTCGCCCTTGCCGAACCAGTAGGTCTTTGCCGTCGCGAGCGCCACGATCCGGAACCGCGTCAGGCTCTCCGGCATCTTCACGTGCGCGGTCACGTGGCCACGCTCGTCGGTGTGAAGCAGCGGCGCGAAGATCGCGGTCGCCCGGAAATCCTGGCGCGCGGAGATCGGGCCACCGCTGGCAACGCCACCGCCACCCATGCCGTGCCCCATCGTGCCGTAGCCGGCGCCGGTGCCCTGTCCGGATCCGAAGCCACCGTGCGTCCCGATCAGCTCTCGCGTGAAGCCGATCAGGTTATCGAGGTTGTCGTCTTCGTCGCGCACGAGCTCTATCGTCGATTGCTGCGTCGTGCCTTCTTCGATCTCGCTATAGAACGGCAACAGCGGATCGCCGTGATGCTCTCCGGACAGCGCGAGCACCGCCTCGTCGACGACGATCAGCGCGACCTCGGCATTCGCGACCGGCTTCTTGTCCTTCGTCACGAGCACGTCGAACGAGGCGTCCGCGCCCGGCTCCACGATCGGCTGGCTCGGCTTCGCATCGATATCGAGCCGCGAGCTCTCGAGATCGATCTTCAGCTCGACGCCGGTCATGTCGTGGTTCGGCAACGGCTGGGGATGCTTGTCTTGGTTCTCGAGCTTCGCGCTCCGATCGATCTCCACGAACAGGTTCTCCATGTAGCCCTGCTCGATCGGCACCGGGAACTGCGTGCGCTCCTCGGTCAGCGACAACCGCGTCTGCTTGATCACGCCATTGCGCGCGAGCGAGACCACCGCCTGCGCCGGCAACACCTTCGACGTGATCGTCAGCTTCGCCGTCTCACCAACCCGATACAGGTCCTTGTCCGCGGTCACCGACAGCGTCTCCTTCGGATCCGGCCAGTGCCACCACGGGATCATGAACTGCGCCGTGTTGATCCGGCCGCGCGCATCGTGGAGCTCGGCCTCCGCGCGATACCGGTATTGCTGGTCCTTGTAGACGACCTTGCACGTCACCGGCGTGATCGCGCTCGTCACATTGCAGGTCTGTTCGTCGCGGATGATCGCGTCGTCCTTGTACGACTCCGAGGCCATCGTCGCGACCATCTTCACGGTCACCGGCACACCCGCGATCGCATTGCCGTCGACGTCCGTCACGATCACTTCGAGCGTGTCCATCGAATCGCTCTGCATCTTCATACCGATGTAGCGATCCGCCGGATGAACGAGGATCTTGCGCGAGGATGCGCGAATCGTCTGGCGATCGACATCCGTCACCACGGTATCGACGCTGAGCACCGCCGGTTGATGCTCCGGCACGGCTTCGATCTTCAGATCGGCATTCGAGATCGAGCCCGCGCCGAGGTTCGTCGACTGATTCGCCAACCCGCGAGCCCACGCGCGGTAGCGCGATTCACCACGCCGCGCCATCGGCTCGAACGAGAACAGCGGCCAGTTCGGCGGCCGATACGTCGCGTGCACGAGCTCCGCGGACCACGCGACCTGCGCACCCTCGAGCCCACCACCACCATAGTAGTGCGCGTCGGCCTGCATCGAGATCGTGTCGCCGAGGAACAGCGGCTTGGTCCCGCTGAACTGGACGTCGTCGTCGAGATTCACCGCATAGGCCGGCGTGCGGAACTCTTCGATCTCGAGCGTGTGCGTCGTGCCCTGATCCTTGCCGATCGAGAGATCGAGCTGCGCGCGCCCGAGCCCCGCGTTCGCCGGAATCTGCAGCGTCAGATCGAAGCCGCCTTGATCGCCGAGCTGTGTGGTGCCGTCCGCGAGCTTGTTGCCGCGCGCGTCCATCAGCGCGTACGCGATCTTGTCGCCGACCTTCGGCGGTTCGAGCCCGGGATTGATCCCGTCGTGCGTCCACCGCACCCAACCCTTCACGTACAGCGGCTCGCCCGGCTTGTACGTGAAGCGATCGTCGGTCACGTACCAAAGCGCGTTGCGATGGATCTCCGCTCGCTCCGAGGTGTCGATCCACGCGAACACCGAATCGTTGCCCTCTTTCGCGACGAGCACCGCGCGATGCGACGGCGGCATCACGTTCGGCAGCGCCGGTTTCGGCGGCGCCGGCGGCAGCTCGATCATCGCGTGGCCGGTCGCATCCGTCGCGACGTTCGGCGTAGCCCCGGAATTCTCGACGACGAGCTGCGTCTGCACGTTCGCGTGCGGCGATAGGAACTGGCTCGTCGGCGTGATGTCGTCGACCCACGCCTGGATGTGTTGGCCGTCCATCCGCGAGGTCACGGCGAGCTTCGTCACTTGGATCCACGCGAGCTTCTTCGGCTCGAAGCCGCTGTAGCGATGCACCCGGCCCGCGGCTTCGGCCGTCGCGATCGCGAGCACCTGCCCCGTGCCACCCGTGAGCGCCGGCGACAAGTCGACGTTCGCGATGCCGTAGTAGTCCTTGCCGACGGGGAAGTCCTTCGAAAGAACGCGAACACCCGGAGGCGTCGCTCGCTTCTTTGCTTGGAAGTCCTGATACGCGAAGTAGTCGCTCGGCTGGACCTTGTAGAGCTCGACGTGGAGGTTCTTCGTCGATTGCGCGATCACGTCCCACTGCGGCGCCTTGAACCGCGGATCGAGCACGTAGAACCCGTCTTCGGCGATCAACACCGTGTCCCATTCGAACGGAGACGCGATCAGCTTCAGCTCGTCCGGACCGGTGAGATGTTGGCCCCACTGATCGACGAGCTCCGACGATAGCTTCACCGTGTTCTGCTTCCCGACACCCGGCGGAACCTTGATGTAGACGTGCGTGTACGACGCCGACGCGTCTTTCAACGGCTGTCCCGCGATCTGCACGAACTCGGGATGCATCGGGCCGATCGGGTTCGAGAACTGCACCATCGCGAGCGATGACTCGGGGCACGTCGTCGAGAATTTGCGCGATTCTTGATAGTCGCAATCGATGCCCTGCGCGTAGAACGTGTCCCAGATCTGCGCGTCTTCCGTCGAGATCTCCGTCGACACGCGCGGTCCTTCGAGCGACGCCGCACCCTTATCGAGCATCACGCGCAGCCGCTGATTCTTCGGCCACGCGCCTTTCGGCGAGAGCAGCACGTAGTTCGTCCCGAGCTTATCGGGCTCGTACTTGAACATCGGATTCAGCTCCCACCGACGCCGAGCATCGTCGATGCTCGTGAGCGTGAACTCCACGGGATGTTTCTTGGCGTCGGTGATGTGGAGCTTGCCGAGGATCTGCTTCGGATCGATGCGCTGATCGAACACGAGGCCGATCGCACCGTCGTTGCGAATGCCGTACGGATACAGCCCGCGTAACGCCGGCGGCGAGGTCATGAACGTGCCGGTCACCGGAACATCGAGCACGGCTCCGTCGAGCGACTTCGTGCCCGCGGGAACGGTCACGGTGTATTCGGTCGCCTGCGCGAGGCGCGGTTCCTTCGCCGTGAATTCGGCGACGCGCGTATCGAGCCACTTCCACGTGCCGGTGATCGGTGGCGAGATCGTGGCGACTTGTTCGTGATGTTGATCGAGCTTGTCGAGCGGGATCATCGCGTCTTGGAAGCGCACGCGGATCGTCGATTCCATCCGCACTTCACCGACGGGCAGGATCTGCGGCGCCACCATCGACGGCACGATCGCGCCTTGCCTGCCGATCGGCTTGTCGGTGATCGCGTTGCCGGTCGGACGCACGAACGCGATCGGTTGCACGGTGCCAAGCACGGCAGGCATCGGCGTCGCCGGGCGCATCACCGGTGCGGGTCCCGTGATCTGCGGCAACGCTTGGCCACGTGCGAGGAGTGCGGCGGTCTCGGTCGGTGGCAGATCCTCGACGGTCACGCCGGCGAGCTGATTCGCGGGATGCGTCGTCGGCGTGATCTCGATCGCCGGTGGAGCGTCGGACCCGAGCATCGGTGCTTCGGGCCGTGTGTTCGGCATGGCCGCTTTAACGACGACGGGAGCTGGCTTTGGCACCTGCACGACCTGCGCGGGCGCACCGCAACCTTGGAGAATCGTGGTGGTAGCGGCCCACAGGCACACGAATCGACGCATCGAGCTTTTTTGACACCGCCTGCGCGTTGGGGTTCCTATAGAGTGCGTCGATGCTCCGGACGGCTCTAATGCTCGCGATCTTGATGGGATCGGCCACTGCCGCCCCCAAGAAGACGCAGGCAAAAAAGACCGCGACCAAGAGCCATAAACAGTCTCGGTTCTCGAACGTCGGGGATGCCGATCAAACGCCGGCCGTGAAGTACGCGGCGATGACCGCCGATGAATGCGAGGCCGAGCTCGGCAATCGCAACATCGGCTTCTCGAAAGAAGAGCATCGCGGCGTCGTCGATCCGATCCGGTTGACCGGTACGTTGCACGGCGTCGAGTTCCGGACCGACGAGAGCGATACCAAGCGCGAGGACTCGCCGTACGAAGTGCTCGATTGCCGCCTCGCGCTCGCGCTCGATGACTTTTCGAAGATCCTTGCCGCGCACGACATCGTGCAGGTCCGGCACTACTCGATGTATCGGCCGCCGCCGAAGTCGTGGGCCGACGATCGGATCGGTGGCCAACACAACGGTGCGCTCGCGATCGATGCGGGTCGGTTCACGAAGAAGGACGGCAGCACGCTCGACGTGTTGAACGACTTCCACGGCAAGATCGGCGACAAGACCTGCGGCGATGGTGCGGGTCCGCGCAAGCCCGATGACAAGTCGAAGGAGCTGCGCGAGATCTTGTGCACGGCCGTCGACCAGCACTTGTTCAACGTGGTGCTCACGCCGGACTTCAATCGTCCGCATCGCAATCACTTCCACCTCGAGGTGATGGCGAACGTGAAGTGGTTCCTCGTACATTGATCGCGTGAAGAAACCAAAGACGCGTTGCACGTGGGCCGGCGAGGCTCCCGGTGCGATGTGGGACTATCACGACGAAGAGTGGGGCAAGCCCACGCATGACGATCGCCGTCACTTCGAGTTCATGATCCTCGAGGGTGCGCAGGCCGGCCTGTCCTGGTCGACGATCCTCAACAAGCGCGCCGGCTATCAGAAGAACTTTGCGAATTTCGATCCCACGCTCGTCGCGAAGTTCTCCGCCGCGCGCGTCGAGAAGATCCTGAAGGACCCTGGCATCGTGCGCAATCGCATGAAGGTCGAGTCGTGCATCACGAATGCGAAGGCGTTCCTGAAGGTGCAGGACGAATTCGGATCGTTCGATCAATTCATCTGGTCGTTCGTCGGCGGCGCGCCGATCGATGGCAAGCGCAAGACCACGAAACAGATCCCCGCGACGACGAAGGAATCAGATGCGCTCGCGAAGGCGCTGAAGAAGCGCGGCTTCAACTTCTGCGGCTCAACGATCATGTACGCGCACATGCAAGCGTGCGGGCTCGCCAACGATCACCTGACGACCTGCTTTCGCTATTCGCAGGTTTGAAACTGGGCGGCGCCATCGCGCGTCTCGTCATCGCCGAGCGCGATGCCGGTGTCCTCGACGACGTGACCGCGCTGATCCGTGACGCGGAATTGAAACGGGCCCTTGCCGAGTCCCGCGTCGGGCACGAAGTAGTTGTAGTCCTTGCGCGGGATGTCCTGATACGCGCCGTTCACCATCGCCTCGACCTTCGCGATCGGATAGCGCGTGTTCCGGATCTGGAGCGCGGTGTAGTACTGCGTGTCGCCGGCTTTGAAGTGGTAGCCGATCGGCCCGGTGACATCGCACGGGACTTCGTGCCACGTGACGCTGACGCGACCGGCGGCGTGATCGGCGATCATGTCGAACGCGGTCTCCGAGAGATCGAGCGCACCCTTCGCACATTCCGGACACTGATCGGTGACGCGAACCGTGACCGTGCCCTTCGGTCCGGTAACCGAAATACACGCGCCGCACCATTCGGAGTTGCCATAGTCGGTGTGGTTCATCGCGACCACCATGAAGCTGGAGTCCGCGTCGAAGCTGCAGTTGCCGGTGCCGTCGGCGTTGTAATAGGTGCCGTCGCCGGTCTCCGGATCGGGCGCTGCGGAGCACGAGCCGCCGATGTCGCTGCCGCTGCCGTTGCCGTCGTCGTCACCGCCGCCGTCCGTGCCGTTATTCGCCGACGAGCCGCACGCGGCGATTGCTAGGAGCACCAACCACTTCACTGCCACCAGCTTAAACAAAATCTTTGCCGATAACGGTCCAATCGTCGTGTCCGTGACCACGTTGGATCATGTCGTCCATCTTCGCCGCAATGGCAGGCACGACCGTGAGTGCGACATGTGCGCGATCGACCTCTGCTTGGACCAACCGCGCATCCTTGCGCGCCATCGCGAGCTCCCACGATGGCTGCGAGTAATCACCACCCGCCATGCGTTTCGCGCGCGCGCCGACCGTCGAGCCGGGGTTGAAATGATCGAACAGCGCGATCGCCTCGGTCGCTGAAAAGCCGAGAGCTTTCCCGAGGCCGATCAGGTCGCCGATCGCCGCCGTGAAGCCCATCAGGAACGTGTTGCCCATGAGCTTCATCGCCGATGCAGCTTCGATGCGCTCGCCGAAATCGATCAGCTTTCCAGTCATGGGCTGCAAAAGAGGCGTGACCCGAGCCACGCGCGCACGATCGCCCGAGACCATCATGAGGCCGGTCGCCTCGAGTGCGTTCTGCGGGCCCATGAACACGGGCGCGTGGACGTACGTCATGTCGGTGCGCGCGATCCGTTCGCGAGCGCCTTCGATCGACGTCGTCGTGTGATCGATGACGAGGCCCGTTGGCTTCGCGGCCGCGAGCACGCTGTTCACCGCGGCGTCGTCGGACACCGTGATGTGAACGCGGTCGGCGCCTTTGATGGCATCGGCCGCGTTCGCGAACGCCTTGGCACCGTACTGCTCGAGTGCCTTCGCGCGATCCGCGCTGCGGTTCCACACGTGGACAACTTCGCCCCGTGCGATCAACGCGCGCGTGAAATTCGATCCGAGGAGTCCCGTCCCGAGGAATGCGATCATCTTGCCGGCAGCTTAAACGCTGCGGGCTTGGATCGCACTCGACACGGTCAGTTGCGTTTCACGGTTGCGCGTCTCGATCTGGATATCGACCGCGTCTTCTTGGATGTCGACATAGCGCGCGATCACTTTCGCGATCTCTTCGCGCATCTCTTGAAGGCGGCCACCGTCGAGTCCGGTGCGATCGTGCGCGAGCACCAAGTGCAAGCGACCTTTCGCGACCTGGCTCGAGGCTTTGCCTCCGAACAGGGTTTTGATGTTCTGCCACATGGTTAATTCACGCCGGGGAAGCGGACAGGCCGAGCGCGCGGCCGATCCGGGTAAAGAAGCCAACGGGCGCCTTGTCTTCGACTTCGTGACCGGCGAGCAGCTTCGCGATCCGCGTGAGCTCCTTCGCCGCGAGCGACTTGCCCGGCTCGAGCACGGCCGGGATGCCCTTGTTCGTCGTCGCGATGATCTGGTCGTCGAGCGGCACCGCGCCGAGGAGCTCGAGCGCGAGGATCTCGATCACGTCGGCCTGCGAGAGCATGTCGCCCTTCTTGACCAGGTTCGGCGAGATCCGGTTGACGATGAGGCGCGCCGGAACATCCGCCGCCGCGAGGAGGCCGACCACGCGATCCGCATCGCGAATCGACGAGACTTCCGGGGTCGCCACCACGATCGCTTCGTCCGCACCGGCGATCGCGTTCTTGAAACCTTGCTCGATGCCGGCCGGGCAATCGATCAGCACGAAGTCGTGCGTGTTCTTCAGCTCGGTCACCAGCTTCCGCATGTCATCCGGCGTGACGGCGTCTTTGTCATCCGTCTGCGACGCGGGCATCAGCCACAGATTCTCGATGCGGCGATCTTTGATCAGCGCTTTGGCAACCGTGCACTTACCGCGGATCGCGTCCACGGAGTGAAACACGATGCGGTTCTCGAGCCCCATGACGACGTCGAGGTTGCGCAACCCGATGTCGGCGTCGACGAGCACAACGCTATGACCGAGCTGTGCGAGCGCGGTACCGAGGTTGGCAGTGGTGGTCGTTTTTCCGACCCCACCTTTTCCTGACGTGATGACGATGGCGCGGCCCATGGTGGTGACTCCTTAGAGACAGGTGGCGAGGTTGCGGGGCAGACCCTTGTAGCGTTCGACGATCATCTGATCGCCGGTCGCGTATGCGATTTCTGCGTCGTTCGAGCTCGTGTCGTTATCGGCGGCGCGAGCGACGCGTCGACCGATCCTCAACTGCTGCGGCTCGAGGCGCAGTGCGAGGATGAAACCGGTATCACTGCCGATCGCGGCATGCGCGGTGCCCTTCAGGCGGCCGAGCACGACGATGTTGCCGGTCGCGCGAACTTCGGCGCCGGGATTCACATCGCCGAACACGATCAGGTTGCCGACGTGATCCAGGATCACGCCCGAGCGCACGGGCCCGATGAACAGGCGCGTGGCCTCGACCGTCTGGATGATCGGCTCGGGAACCACGACGACGGGCGCCGGCGCGGGAAGCGATCCTTCCGCCAGCTTCGGTTCGGGCACGCTCTCGACCACGGGTGTGGCGACGATCGCGGGTGCAACCTTGAGAGGCCCGATCTCGATGACGTTCAAATCATATTTCTCGGCCAGGCCGAGCAACGCGACGAGCGTGGCGTTCGCGAGGGGACCGGACTCGATGGCAACGCGAACGTTGCTACCGCGAAAGAACGCGGGCGCTTCGGCTAGCTTGGGCTCGAGGGCGGCGACGATCGCATCTTTCGAGGCGCGACCATCGACGAACCATTCGAGGCCCCGGGCGGTGCCACGCAGGAGCGCGGCAGGTCCGGCGACCTCCGTTTCGACCAGCTGGGCGGCATTCGATGAGTCCATATAGAGTCCCCATAAAATGCGTAATGCCGCCGCTAGGAGTGGGGCAACTTTTTGACAGCGCGTCTTCGGAAAAGAAGCGCGAACGCCAACCACCATGGCGGATCGCCCGAGCTGTGGCACCCGCAACCGGCCGGACTCTCCGTCGGAGGCGGGTCGATGCCGGCATCCGCCGAGTAGTCGGGCGGCGGCGGCGCCGGCTGGATCGCGAAGCCGTTCAGGTCGTCGGCGGATCCGAAAAACCGGTCGAGGTCGACGTCCTTGGTCCCGGCGATGCCCGGCACGGTCCCGGTCGCCGAATACTGCCAGAACACCGCGGTCGTCCACGGCGCCGGAATCGTCGCGCAGCTGTTGTAGCTCGCGATGAACAGCGGGTAGTCGGCCAGCCGGCTGTCGGTCACCTTCACATCGGCGAACCAGCTCGGGTAGCTGTAGATGATCGGCTTGCGGCCGGTCGCCGCTTCCACGGTATCGAGCCAGTCGAAGATCCGTTGGTTGAGCGTGGCGGTGTCGACCCAACCCGAGTCGCCGGTGTACTCGCAGTTGCTCTGGGTGTTCGCCTCGGTCGCCGAGGTCGGGCACTCGATGTCGAGCATCGCGGGCAAGTCGCCCGAGCCCAAGCCGCCGGCCGCGGTCACCGCCTCGAGGAACGCGTTCGCCTGCGCCACGCCATCGTTCGTCCCGTCGAAGAAATGGTACGGGCTGCGCTTCACCGCGTTGGTTTGCGCATTCGTCCAATTCGTCGGGAACGTCGTCTGCTTGTTGTAGGTGCCTTGCGTGGCCTTGATGAAGGCGAAGCCGCGACCGCTCGACGACACCATCGACCAATCGATCGCGCCCTGACCGTTGAAGACGTCGATGCCTTCAACAACCTGATCCGGACACATCGTTATGCCCTGCTCGACACTGTTCGTGTCGGCAGTCGTCGTCGTGCACGCAGAAACGAATGCGAGCAGCCCCCATCGCATGGCTCTGACATGTACCAGATACAAACGCGATACGGTTCGAAAGTACGCATGCGACCTGCGCGACGCCCGCGACATGGCGCGTTTTTGGCGTCGATTGCGCGATCTGTCCCCGGTAACGGTCGGCCAAAACCTGGATCAGTTCATGCGTAGGGCCCCGACCATGAAGTTCCTCGCAGCTCTCCTCTTCGTCGGTGCATGCGCCGGTTCGCAACCCCACTACACGAACGTCGCCGCGGTCCGGCACGAGATTTCGGATCAAATCGACCACGACGCGTCATCCGGTTCGTCGACCAAGCGATCGATCGTCTCGATGGGTCACACCACGAACGACTCGGCCGTGATCTTCACGCAAACGGCAAAGGACTCGCCGAAGCGTGAGGAAACGTGGGTCAACGCGGGTGGCCAGTGGAAGATGAAGGAGTCCAAAGACCTCGCCGGAATGTGATCAGTCGTAGGAGTCGGTGGGCTCGATGCTGGTCGCACCAACGGCGGGTAGCACCACGTCGAGTAAGGTGATTCGGATCTCCGATTCGTCGTCGAGATCGCGGCAGCGCACGGTGACCACGTAGCCGTCGTCGAACAGGATCTTCACGATCGCCCGTTCGTATCCTCCCTCGAACGGGCACGCGGAGACGTAGTCGCCCCAGGCGTCGTTGACACGGTCGATCCAGCGCCACGGTTGGCCTTGCACGCGGTCGCGAATCTCTGCGAGCCCGAGTGCCGTCTCGAACCGAAACGCGAACGGCATGCCCCAGGGTAGACTGTTCGCGATGCATTGGGAGCTTGTCGTCGCACCGGTCGAAGACCGGCCGCGCCGTCGAACCAAGCTCGTGCACTGGGGCGACGGCTGGTCCGTCGTCGTCGATGCGAAGCGCCTCGTGATCGCGCGCGGCGAACGCAGCGTTCGGGTCGCGTGGTTTCCACCCGTCTTGGTCGGCGACATCGACTTGCACGACGACGCGCTGTGGATCGGCCAGTTCAAGATCGCGACGCGCGAGCTCGAGCGGATCTTCGAGCTCGCACCGGCCGAGCTGGAGATTTCGGTGCAGACCGTGTTTCCGGTGCGGATTCCAACCGCGCGCGTGGTCGGCCGCGTGATCGCGAACACGACCGTGACGTCGACGGTCCAGACCCCGCGCGCCCAAGTCACCGTCTACGCGGTGCTCGAGATCGGAACCGAGATCGCGCTCGTCGACGAATACATGCCCGGCTGGTTCGCCGCGTACGACGTGGCCGAGCTGCCGCGCCAGCGCCTGCCGATGCCCGAGCCGTTTCGACTCGAAGCGACGTGCACGGTCGGCAAGGTGCGCGCGCCCGAAGCGCCGATTCCACGCGATCCACATTTGGTGGCGCTATTGGGCGAAGCCGATCGCGACGTGCTGATCGATCTGTTGGCCGATCGCGGGCATCCGTGCGCGCACGTGTTTGCCGAGCTCCGCGCGGGCGAACGCGCCACGCCGGCGAAGAAGCGCGCGGCGTTGGGTGCATTGGCGCCGGTGTTCGACGACGTGACGTTCGAGCACGGCCTTCCGTATGCGGCCAAGCTCGCGCGCGATGCGAAGCTCGTCGACGACGTGCGCCTCGGCCTGTTGCACGAGCTACGGATTGGCCGCGCACCGATCGAGACGTATGTCGCGTTCATTCGATCGCGCGCACTCGAATCGCTTCGCGCGTGCGATGCACCGACGTTCGAGGTCCTCCGCGCGTTGTACGACGCCGACCATCGCGATCTCGAACAGCTCTACGACGTGCGGTTCGTCGAACCGGCCGCGATGGCGTTGCTCGCGGATCCGGCCTTCGCCTCCGTGCGGCACCTCGAGCTGCGCGTCGAGCTCCGATTCGCGCGGGCGCTGTTGCAGCGGCTCGCCGACGACGATTTCGGCGTATTCCGGCACGAACGTCACCTCGTCCTCGTCGAGCGCCACGACAAACAGCTCGCCTTGCGCCAGCTCGTCAGCGAGGCCGGGACCGGTATCAAAGCGGCGAGCGTGACCGTCGCTTAGCGCTATAGTGCGGCTCACGTGAGTCGGATCGATCAGCTG
The DNA here is from genome assembly GCA_047600425.1 of Kofleriaceae bacterium. Classification (GTDB taxonomy): domain Bacteria; phylum Myxococcota_A; class Polyangia; order Haliangiales; family Haliangiaceae; genus JABFXX01. The sequence goes on from JASGLC010000002.1 coordinate 85,136, forward strand.
GAGTACCGCGATGACTTCGTTCGGGTGTTGCCCGGCGATCCACGCACCGACAACCGCACCCGCCAGGTGATGAACGCGTGTTATTCGCGCGTGGCGCCGACGGCGGTGCCGAAGCCCGAGCTGTTGGTGTTGGTGCCGGAGGTCGCGGCGTTGCTCGGGTTGGAGAATTCGCCCGAGCTCGTCGACGTGCTCGCCGGCAACAAGATCGTCGACGGCATGGCACCGTACGCCGCGTGCTACGGCGGCCATCAGTTCGGCACCTGGGCTGGCCAGCTGGGCGACGGCCGCGCGATCACGCTCGGCGAGGTCACGCACGCCGGCGAGACCTGGGAGCTCCAGCTGAAGGGCGCCGGGCCCACGCCGTATTCGCGCACGGCGGATGGTCGCGCGGTATTGCGCAGCTCGTTGCGCGAGCTCGTGTGCAGCGAAGCGATGTTCCATCTCGGCGTGCCGACCACGCGCGCACTGTCACTCGTCACCACGGGTGCGCCGGTGATGCGCGACCTGCTGTACGACGGCCATCCGGCGAACGAGCCCGGTGCGGTCGTGTGTCGCGTGGCGCCGTCGTTCTTGCGGTTCGGGAGCTACGAGATTCATGCGAGTCGCGATGATCGCGCGACGCTCCAACGGCTCGTCGAGTTCACGCTCGAGCGGTTCTATCCCGGGATGACCGTCGCGGAGATGTTCGCGGAGGTTGCCGCGCGCACGGCGTGGTTGCTCGCGGAGTGGATGCGCGTTGGCTTCGTCCATGGCGTGATGAACACCGACAACATGTCGATCCTCGGCCTCACGATCGACTACGGCCCGTACGGCTGGCTCGAGCCGTTCGATCTCGCGTGGACGCCGAATATCACGGATGCCGGCAATCGCCGCTACCGGTTCGGTAATCAGCCGGCGATCGCGAATTGGAACATCGCGCAGCTCGGCAAAGCACTCGCGCCGATCGTCGACGATCTCGATCCGATTCGCCGCACCGTCGATCGGTTCGCGCGCGAGTTCAGCCAGCTCTATCGCGGCGGCATGTTGCGCAAGCTCGGCCTCTCCGGTCGCGGTGACACGATCGTCGAGGACGATGCGTTGCTCGCGCAGCTCGCCGAGCTGCTGCAGCTCGTCGAGATCGACTACACGCTGTTCTTCCGTCGGCTCGCCGAACCCGAGCGGTTGCCCGAAGCGTTGTACGGCGAGATCACGTCCGTCGAGCGCGCGCGGCTCGATCAGTTCGTCGCGAACTGGCAGAAGCGTGCCGCGATCGAGAAGGCGGATATCGCCGCGCGGATCCGCGAGGTCAATCCGATCTACGTGCCGCGCAACTATCTCGTCCAGGAAGTGATCCAGGCGACCGAGCGAGGCGATCGCACGGAGCTGCAGCAGCTGATGGACGTGCTTCGCCATCCGTACGACGAGAAGCCGGGTCTCGAGCGCTACGCCGGCAAGCGTCCCGAGTGGGCGCGCACGAAACCCGGCTGTTCGATGCTGTCGTGTAGCAGCTGATGGATCTCGGCCTGCTCGCGATGCTCGCCGCCGCGCCGGTCGTCGGGGCGGCGGGCCTCATCACGTACTACCTGCGTAGCGACGATGCTCGGCGCACCCGTCGCGTGTTGCGAAAGACGCGCGTGACTCGAGTACGTGATCTCGAAGACGGTCTGCTCGCGTGCGTCGTCGGAGTTGTCGAGCCCGAGCCCGGCGAATTGTTGCGCGCGATGATCTCGCACGAGCGCTGCGTCGCCTACGACGCCACCGTCTACTTCTTCTCCGGCAACAACACCACGATCCCGACGAAGGTCGAGGTCGAGCGCCGCCTCCAACCGTTCCTCGTGCGCGATGCCACCGGCGTCGTCCGCATCGATGCCGCCGAAGCCGCGCTGTGCAATCGGCCCGCGGCGAAGTCGGAACGCTTTCACGAACGCGTGATCAAACCCGGCATGAAGATCCGGATCGTCGGCAGCGTGCATCTCGAGCACACGAACACCGACGAGGAACGCGATTACCGCAAGGCGAGCGGCTACAAGGCCACGCTGACCGGGACGAAGAAGTTCCCGCTATTGATCGATCAGGAACGCTAGCCGAGCAAATCGATCAGATCGCTCGTGCTGAGCTTCGCCGCGGCATCCGTTCCATCCAAGACGCCGGCGACCAACGCGCGCTTGCTGCCATGCAAGTTGAGGATCTTCTCCTCGACGGTGCCGCGCGCGACGAGCCGATACACCGTCACCGGCTTGTCTTGGCCGATGCGATGCGCGCGATCGGTTGCCTGATCTTCGACGGCGGGGTTCCACCACGGATCGAGATGGATCACGTAGTCGGCGCCCGTCAGGTTGATGCCCGTACCGCCCGCCTTCAGCGAGATCAAGAACACGTCGTGCTCGCCCGCTTGGAACCGCTTCACGAGATCCGCGCGCTCTTTCTGCGGCGTCGCGCCGTCGAGATAGTGATAGCGAATGCCGGCGCGATCGAGCTCGCCGCGCACGAGCGCTAGATGCGACGTGAACTGGCTGAACACGAGCACGCGATGCTGCTCCGCGCGCAATTCGTCGACGAGCTCGAGCAGCCGCTGCAGCTTGCTCGAGGCGATCGTGCTCGTCGGATCGTAGAGCTTGGGATGCGATGCGAGCAGCCGCAACCGTGTCAACGCGGCGAGCACGGCGAACCGCTGCTTGTTGTCGTCCGGATCGTGCGACGACTTCTTCTTGCCGATCTGCGCCACCGCCGCGAGCCGCGCGTCTTCGTACAGCGTCGATTCTTCCGACGACAACGCGATCGGCACCAGGATCTCCGTCCGCGACGGCAGCTCCGGCGCGACCTCCGCCTTCGTGCGGCGCAACAGGAACGGCTTGATCACGTTCGCGAGCGCCACGCGGGCCCGCTCGCTGCGATCGCGCTCGATCGGCGCACCGTAGCGCGACCGGAATTGGTCCCAGCTGCCGAGCAGGCCCGGGAACACGAGCGCGAACAACGACCACAGCTCGCCGAGGTGATTCTCGAGCGGAGTACCCGACATCGCGAGCTTCCACTCCGCCGAGAGCATGCGCGCCGCCTTCGCACGTTCGGTCCGCGGATTCTTCAGCGCCTGCGCCTCGTCGGCGATCAGCGTGGCGAACTTCTTGTGCTGCAGCTGATTCGCATCGCGCGCGAGCAGGCCGTAGCTGACGATCAACACGTCCTTCTTGCCGAGATCGCGCAGCATCGCGATCCGATCGCCGGCGCCGTAGACGACGGGGTTCAAGCCGGGCGCGAACTTCTTCAGCTCGTCGACCCAGTTCAGCGCGACGGTCGTCGGCGCGAGCACGATCGCGGGACCGAGCTTCGCGCGATCGAGCAGCACGGCGATCGCCTGCACCGTCTTGCCGAGGCCCATGTCGTCGGCGAGCACGCCGCCGGCGCCCCACGTCGCGAGCCGCGCGAGCCACGCGTGACCTTCGATCTGATACGGCCGCAGCGTCGCGTTCAGCGTGGCCGGCGGTTTCGGCTTGAGCTTGGTCGCCGCGCGCAGTCGCGTCGAGAGTTGCTTCCAGGTGTCGTCGATCGAGACATCGGCGCCGGCATCGACGAGCTTCTCGACGAATGGCACCGCACCGACCGACAACTCGATCTGTCCGTTCTTCGCCTCGAACGCGCGATCGGCGAGCTCTTGCAGGCGGTCGCGCAACAGCTGCGAGAGCTCGACCCAGCGATTCGCATCGACGCGCACGAACCGCTGCTGGCGCCGCGCGGCATCGAGCAGGACCGCGAGCTCGATCCGGCCCTGCTCGACCTTCAGTTGCCCGGTCACGCCGAACCAATCGCGCTTCTGATCGATCTGCACCTTCAAGTGCTGCATCTGCGGCGCCGAGAGCACGCGCGGCCGCTCGTCGAGCCACTCGGCCTCGACGTTATCCATGCCTTGCTCGAGCTGCGCCACGATCGCGAGCGACGTGTCCGGATCGTCGACGCGCCACGTGCCCGGTGGACCTTCTTGCGCATCCTGCAACGGCAATGCAGCGAGCGCCGCCGCGAGATCGTGATGCTCGCGCTCGAACACGCGCTTCACGTATCCACGCGTGCCATCGCGCAGCACCATCACCTCGCGTGGTCCCACGCCGGGCGGGAACAGCGGCGCAGTCTTCGCCGGACGAATGAAGCCCTCGAGCTCGAGCGTGGCAACGCTGGTGACGCGCAGGCGGAGGATCACCGTCGCGGGCTCGTGCAGGAGGTCGCCCATCAGCTTCGGCGCGACCGCGATCGCCACGCGACCTTCGATCCGCGCGAGCCGTTCGATCAGTTGCGCGTGAGCCTCCGGCGGAAACGAATCGCCGTGCTTGTCGAGAGCGAGCCAGACTCGGCGCGCGTCCTCGCCGACGTCGATCATCGTGATCCGATCGTGCTCGGCCTCGATCAACAACAGCGGCTCGGTGCCGAACGTCTGGAGCAGCGGCGAGAGCAGACGCGGCGAAAACCGGGCGCCGTCGACGGTGGGCTCGAGCCGGATCTGCGCACCGGCCTCGACGGCGGTGAACCCGAGCGCGTAGCGCTTCATCTTGATCGACTGGCCCTCGAACATCACGCGCGGGTGATCGACGAGCGCCGCGAACGCCTTCACCGGATAGCTCGCGCCGTAACCCGGTGCGAAGCCCTGCAAGGCCTCGAGGATCTTGCGATCGCGATCGTCGAGGCTGTTGCCATGCTCGGCGACGAGCCGGGCGAGCGAGACGCGCGATCCCGCGGTGGTGTTGCCCTTCTTCAGGACCTTCTTCACGACCGGCGAGATCGTGTACTCGCGCATCACGTGATCGACTTCCCACCACAGCTCGATCGCGGCACGTGGCTTCGGCGATTCGTCGACGAACGCGAGCTCTTGGAGCACGCGCTGCCAGCTCGGCCGCACCAGGTCTTCGGCGATGTCCCGCATCTCGTCGACGCGCGCGGGATCCGCGAACCGATCGAGCGTGGCGTCGATCAACGCGATCGCGTGCGTGCACGGCTCGCGCTTGCACGTGCAGGTCACGACGGCGTTGGCGCGAAATGCGAGCCGCGTGATCACGGGCATCACCATGAAGTTGATGCCGCGCACGGGCGTGGGTTCGTGCCATTCGATCGTCGCGTTCTCGCGCTCGAACTTCCAGGTCCCGCCGGCCCGACTCGTGCGACCGCGCGGCATTGCACCGTCGCGGAGTTGCGTGCGCACTTCGAGGAGCCGGTTCCACGCGGGTTCGATCGCGGGGTGCGCTGGCGCGCGAGCGACGCGCTCCTCCGATAGACCCGCTTCGACTTCGGCGGCGATGCGGTGGAGGTGTTGCGCGGCGGCGATCGCCGTCGCCTGGATCAGCTTGTCCTCGTCGAACGCGCGGCGCGCGCCATCGAGCGATGCGACCTCGCCGATCGATTTCGTGCACAGCACGCGACGTAACGCCCACTCGCTCGGATACACGCGCACGAGCTGGCCGGCGAGGATCTCGGCGCTGGTCTCGAGCTCGAACGTCACGCGGTGCTCGCCCGCCCAGTTCTCGACCTCGTCGTCGGTGGCAAAGCACGTGCCTTCGATCGGCATCGCGCGGCGTGCCTCGGCGCCGTCGACCATCGCGATGTGATGGAGCGCGAGCGCGACCGCGTGCTTGCAGGTCTCGCCGCGCAGGCCGATCGGGCAACTGCACGCGCTGATCAGCTTCTTGCCGCTGCCGTTCAACCGGACGAGGTAATCCTCCGCACCGGCGACGACACCCGCGACGTGATCGCCATCGACCTCGTATTTGACGACGCGACCCTCGCGCCAGTACCGCTCGCCGCGTTCGTAGCCCTGGCCGTTGCGTGCACGCAGGAGTGCTTGCGGCAGGAGCTCGGACAGCGACACGGCAGCGCAGTCTAGCCCAGCTTCCCGGACACGCGAGGGCATGCATGGTTGCACCGAAACCGCGACGAGATCGCCGTGTCTTCGGATGCATGGAACGCGCGGGGCGACCGGTTGACAACGCGAAGCCGGCGTCGGTTCCCGCGCGAGTCGCACGGATCGTGGCACGGGTCGGCGAATCGATCGTCGCAGCGACCGAGTCCGACGACTTCCGGATCGGTACGTCACCCGACGTCTCGTTCGCGGTCGAGGGCATGACGTCGTTTCCGTTAGTCGCGGGCCGTACGATGCGCCGACCGCTCGGGCTCGGCGAGTTGCGCGTGAATGGCGAGCTCAGCGATGCCAGTGACGTCGCGCTCGTGCCCGGCATACGAATCGAGCTGCGCCTCCAATTGGTGACGTTTTCGATCGAGCTCGTCGATCGAACGCCCTGGCGTGCGAAGCCGCTGTGGGATCGCAAGATGCCGATCTACGTCGCGTGGCTCCTGCTCGCGCATGTCGCGATCGCGGTGCTCGCGCTGGGCGTGTCGCGACCACCGCCGCCGCGAAGGCAACGACCGAAGCTCGTCGCACATCCGGTGCTCGCGCGCTTGAACATCGTGGTGCCGAAGCCGACGACGCCGCAACAACCGAAGCCGGCACCGCCGAAAGCCGCGAAGGCCGGGCATGGATCGATGCAGCACGGCGAAGCGCACGATCAGAAGCTCGCGACCACCACGTCGAAGTTCGCGGGCTATCAACATCTCAGCGAAGGCGTGCGCGAGGCGCTGGGCGGGCTCGGCGCGATGGATACGAGCGCGTTGATCGCGGCGACGGATATCGGCATGGTGCGCGATGCGCTCGCGAATTCGACGCCGTACGACGTGAACTCGACGTACGACGGCTTCGGCGGCAAGGCCGAGTTGATGCTCCACGATCCGCGCAAGGACAAAGACGCGTACAAGACGATCGCATCGCAGCGCTACATGACGATCTCGTCGGGACCGCATGCGGGTGGTGGCAAGATCGCTGAAGAGGACGAGCTTCGCGTCAACATCGCGTTGTGCGACAGCTGGCGGTGCGAGGTTAGCGGGGCATTGGCGAAGGAGACGCTGCAGGCCGCAGTCCATCACGTCGGTGCGGCACTCGTGACGTGTGTGAAAGACAAGGCGGTCTATGTGGATCTCGCGATCGCGGCCGACGGCCACGTGAAGGCGAAGGGCAAGGGCTCGCAGGCGGCGTGCGCGGCGCGGGTGATCGAACAGAACGTCGAGTTCCCGGCGTCCGACGGCGCGACGAAGGCGAAGTTCACGATCGGCTACCCGGAAAGCTAGCCGCGCTTCGGCACGTCGCCGCGGGCTTCGAGCTCCGCACTAACCAGCGTCCTTCCATACAACTTGGATGCGCGGAAACTTGCGGTGGTTGCTGGCTCGGGCAGACTCGGTCGGTGGACCCGGCCGTGCTTTCCGCGCAACTCGAAGTCGAGCTCATGCGCGAGCTCGCGCGCTGCTACGACCGCATCAACTGGACGCACTTCAAAGAGAAGTTACGGCGCCCGGTGTTGGCGCTCTCGGATTCGATGACGCGGCTCGGCCAATGGGTTCGGGCGTCGCGCACGCTCGAGCTCCAGCGTCACATGGTGATCCATAAGCCGTGGCCGGACGTGATGGCCGTGCTCGAGCACGAGATGGCGCACCAATACGTCGACGAAGTGCTGCAAGTGCGTGACGAGAGCGCGCACGGCGAGACGTTCCAGCGGATCTGCGACGAGCGCGGTATCGATTCGCGGGCGAATGGTGCGCCGGTCGTGCGCGACGATCTCGCGGCCGCGGCGACGGAGAAGACGCTCGAACGCATTCGCAAGTTGTTCGCGCTCGCCGGCTCGTCGAATCAACACGAGGCCGAAGCCGCGATGAAGCGCGCGCACGAGCTGATGCTGCGCCACAACATCGAGCAGATCGCCGTGAAGCAGGAATTCCACATCCGGCATCTCGGCGAGCCGCGCCAGCGCGCGAATGCCGTCGAAGCGGAGATCGCGGGCCTGTTGTCGGAGATGTTCTTCGTCGAGGTGATCTCGATCCCGGTGTATCTACCGGTCACCGGCACGCACGGTCGCGTGTACGAGATCACGGGCACGCTCGCGAACGTGGAGATGGCCACGCACGTGTTCGAGTTCTTGCGCGGCACGTGCGAACGGCTGTGGCTCGAGAACCGCGCCGATCACCGCGTGCGCAGCGGCCGCGATCGGATCTCGTATCAGACCGGCGTGATCCGCGGATTTCGCGACAAGCTCCTACTCGGTCGCGTGCAACTGCGCGGCGAAGGCCTCGTGTGGGCCGGCGACAAGCGGCTCGAAGAGTTCTATCACCGTCGCAATCCACGGATCGTCACGCGGCGGCGCACGCTGCGCGTCGGTGGTGCGCATAGCGCCGGGCGTGAAGCGGGCACCAAGATCGTCCTGCACAAGCCGGTGACGAGCGCCGGCTCGGGCTCGACGAAGCTCCTGCGATAGTTAAGTCATCGCTTGACAATCGTTGCTGCGTGGCAATACTTAAGCTCGTGCTTAACCAATCTGCCACGCTCGATGCCGTGTTCCAGGCACTCGCCGATCCGACGCGGCGGGGCATGGTCGAACGGCTGAGTCGCGGGCCAGCGTCGGTGAGCGAGCTGGCGGAGCCGTTGGACATGACGATGTCCGCGGTCGTCCAGCACCTCGCGGTGCTCGAGCAAAGCGGCTTGGTCACGACCAAGAAGATCGGTCGAGTGCGCACGTGCCAGGTCGGCCCCGCGCTGTCCCTGGCCGAGAAGTGGATCAACGAGCGACGCGAACGCTGGGAGCGCCGTCTCGATCGATTGGGTGATTTCCTGGCAACGGAAGAGGCGAAGAAGAAATGACGGACAAGAAGCATTCGATCGTTCACGGCACGTTCACGCTCGAGCGCACGTATCCGGTCGCGCCCGCAAAGGTCTGGGCTGCGTTCGCGAAGGCGGAGAACAAGAAGAAGTGGTTCGGCGGCGACGAATGGACGCAGCTGAAGGACGAGTTCGACTTTCGCGTCGGCGGGCGCGAGATCAGCATCGGCAAGCACAAGAACGGTGTGGTGTCGGCGTTCGAGTGTCGCTACTACGACATCATCGAGAACATCCGCATGGTCTACGCGTACGAGATGCATCTCGATGACAAGAAGATCAGCGTGTCGCTCGCGACGATCGAGCTCGAGCAGGTCGGCACGTCGACGAAGCTGACGATGCACGAGGACGGCGCGTACCTCGACGGTTACGACGACGCCGGCTCGCGCCGCGGTGGCACCGAATGGTTGCTCGGCAAGCTCGGCGAGGTCGTGGTCAAGCTATGAAGGTCCGCGTCAATGCATTCACGATGTCGCTCGATGGCTTCGGCGCAGGTCCGAATCAGAGCGAGTCCGCGCCGATGGGTACGGGCACCGAAGGCCTGCACCGCTGGCTGTTCAACACGCGCACGTTCCAGAAGATGGTGATGGGCAAGGCCGATGGTCCGACGGGCGTCGACGAGGATTTCGCGGCGGCGAGCTTCGAGAACGTCGGTGCGTGGATCATGGGGCGCAACATGTTCGGTCCCGTGCGCGGGCCGTGGCCGGATGAATCGTGGCGTGGGTGGTGGGGCGAGAGCCCGCCGTATCACGTGCCGGTGTTCGTGCTCACGCATCACGCGCGTGCGCCGCTGAAGATGGACGACACGATCTTTCACTTCGTCACGGACGGCTACGAGTCGGCGCTCGCGCAGGCCAAGGCGGCGGCCGGCTCGCGCGATGTCCGGATCGGTGGCGGTGCGGCGACGATTCGTCAGTACGTATCGGCGGGCGCGATCGACGAGATCCATTTCGCGATCTCGCCGGTGTTGATCGGTCGCGGCGAACCGCTGTTCAGCGGGATCGATCTACCGTCGCTCGGGTTTCGCGTCGCGCGTAGCGTTGCCGGTGATGCGGCCACGCACGTCGTGCTCGCGAAGAGCTAGAGCGGCTCGAACCAATCGGGCTTGCCGTCGGGACCGACCTCGCACACGAATGCGCGCGTGGTGCCGGGCAAGAGCGACGAGCATTCCGGAACGGTCGCGGTGCAGCCGACAGCGAAGCCCGCCGTTGGTTGATCGATCCCGTTTGCCCAACGTGGACCACCACTGCATTGGGCGGCCGCTGCGTCGGGACAGTCGTACGAAACGTTGCTCGGCATTTCGCACTCGTCTTGCGTGCTGCTGGCGCAACCGACCAGAGCCACCACGAGTAGGACAACGCCACGCATGTCGGCACTATAGAACGTCGGAGCGAAATCCGATCCCGCGAAATTTGGAGCCTTGGAGGGGGTTTGCGGGATCCCGTAGCTAGTCGGGATAGTTGAAGTAGATCTGATTGCCGTCTGGATCGTCGATCACCAGACAGCGATAGCCCCAGTCGGCTTCGCGGATCGCGACGTTCGCACCGAGCTCCGCGCGCAATTGATCGAGCGCGATCGTTTGTGACTCGGGCGTGTTCTCGATCGCCGTGAGCGAGACAAACAACATGGCGGTGCCGCGCTTCGCCGGCCACTGACTCGAAAGGATCGCCGCACAACCCTGACGTTCGACTTGAGCCACCACGGGTTTGCCATCCTCGTCGTAGTGCCACGGGCTCGAAAACCCGAGCTTCTCGACGAAGAATGCGACCGAAGCAGCAACGTCTGCCACGTGAAGCACCGGACGCGTGAACCATTCGGTCATGCCTGATGCTACCGAAATAGCGCTTGTGGAATCCGCGACTTCCACGAAATATAGAAAAACAAGTTGCAGTGTAGAAACTGATACGTATATTGAGATGCGAATGATGACCACCGAACATACGTCTGCCGCCGCCGCGGAGCGCTCCATGCGCTGCGAACGGTGCGTCGTCGTCGGTTCGGGTAATGGCTATCAACGTATTGGTAGCAAGCCGAACACGCCCCTAGGAGCCCTCGTCACCTAACGGTATTCCATCAAATACCGTCGAAGACGAGGGCGACCCGGGAAACCAGGTCGCCCTTTTTCGTTTCGGCTACATCTCTCGGTCAGCGGGAGCTTTGGTGCTGGTGCACCAGGCTGGCTGTAAACCGGTCGTCCGCTGCGGCGGATGCGTCAGGTTCAATTCCTGAAGCTCCCACTATTGTCTATTTGATAACTGAATAGCAGTTATGACAACGACATGAGTATTCCAACTCATGTGTATTCGGGACTTGTGTAATGGCAGCACGTGCGGCCCTGACCCGTCCAGTCGAGGTTCGAGTCCTCGGTCCCGATCAAATTTCTGGGTCGCTAGGATCAATGTAATCCACTCGCCTCTTAAGCGATGCAATCTCGGTTCAAGTCCGAGGCGACCTACCAAACTCCGCGGCCCTTCACTCTGGCGAGTGATGCCGGCCGCATCTGGGTCGCTAAGATCAATGCAGTCTACTGGCCTTTTAAGCCATGAAGTCTCGGTTCAAGTCCGAGGCGACCCACTGCGATTTTGTTTTGCGGGTGCCGCATGGCGCGAGGTTGGCTTGCCAGGTCGACCCAACCGGTTCGATTCCGGTCATCCGCTCGATTGCTGGTGAAGTGTTACGGCAGCACCGATGGCTTCCACCCATCAGGCACGGGTTCGACTCCCGTCACCCGCACGAACAAAAAACGATTTGCCCGCACAGCACGACGGTCGTGTGCACCCTTCGTAAGGGTCGCGGTCCTGGTTCGAATCCGGGTGTGGGCACGTAATGGACTAGTAGCTCTAAAGTAGAGCGGCCCGCTGTTAACGGGTTGGTTGCAGGTGCAAGTCCTGCCTGGTCCTCGATCGAACACATGGCCTGCTCGTCCACCAGCTAAGACATCGGCCTCTCGAGCCGAGGAAGCGAGGGCAGCACTCGCGCAGGCTACGAACGTTTTACTTCCGTCGGCAGATCGGACCCGGGTCAGCGAAGCCTGGTGAAGTGGTGCGACTCCACTCGGAAGTACCAATCACGGTGCATGGCGAAGCGCCAACGTCGTCTCCAAAGCGGCGAACGAGGGAGCATTACCTTCTGCATCGGCCATAGCTCGCAGTGCGCTCGGGGAGCAGACGAGTCTCATACGCTCGGTCTTAGTGGTTCGATTCCACTCGCTGCGACGAAGATTTCTCGGGATGTAAGTCAGCAGCAGACGACATGCTTCGGGTGCATGTAGCCGCAGGTGCAAGTCCTGTCATCCCGACCATCACGGTCACGCACGCATGGGGAGCAGCTCAACTGGGGTTGAGACGAGTCCTACAAACTCGCCGCGGTCGGTCCGATTCCGACGCTCCTCACGAAACTTTTCTCGCGCTAGCTCAATAGAAGAGCGTTCGCCCGATAAGCGAGGGATCAAGGTGCAATTCCTTGGCGTGAGACTGCCGTGGTGCGCGTCGACCTCTGGTGAGGTCAGGAGACTGTGACCCTCCTAAGACGAGTTCGATCCTCGTCGTGCACCCCACGGGTCCTTGATGAAGACATCCGTCCCGCCTTGCAAGCGGTGATCGTTAGCGGGGCGCGATACCCCCAGGATCCACGATCTTTCGGGCAGCCATGTTCCAAGGGGGCGACGTGCGTTCGCATCGCGCGTGTGACCGGTTCGATTCCGGTGCTGTCCACTCTCGCGCGTCATCGCGCATCATGCCGCCGCAGCACGAAGGTCGTGCACTCCGTTGGTATCGGAGCGGTGATGGTTCAATTCCGTCCAGCGGCACTCGCTCGGGGGTAGTTCAGTGGCAGCAACGCCGCGCTTTGACCGCGGATGTCGGCGGTTCGAATCCGTCCCCCCGAACCATGGTCGTCACCAGGTAGTCCTGGCCTTCGTCTGCAAAACGAATCGAAGTGGGTGCGAATCCCCCGGCGACCTCCAATTTCACGCAACCGCGAGCGAGCGGTGCCGATACGCACGCGCAAGGAGATACAAACCATGCGCTACGCCATTCTGCTCACGCTCTCGCTGTTCGCCGCCTGCAAGAACCCGTCGAATCTCGACGCCAACGTCAAAATCGAAAAGGCCGAGTGCCACGATAAGGTTTCGATCAAACCGATCGCGCCCGCTGTCGTCGCAAATCCTGTCGCGCAGAAATAGCTCGGTGCCGCGCTGCGGCCTTGCCCCCGACCGGCGGAACGGAAACGCGTTTCCTAAACGCGTCGACAATGGTTCGACTCCATTCGGTGGCACCTGTTCGTGAGCCCCCGACCCGCGGATGGGACGCGCGTCTTCTAAACGCGTCAGCAATGGTTCGACTCCATTCGGTGGCACCTGTTCCTGAGCCCCCGACCCGCGGATGGGACGCGCGTGTTCGAAGCGCGCTTGAATGGTTCGACTCCATTCGGTGGCACGGCTTGGCCCCCGCCCTCGGAGGGACGTGCGTTTTGTAAACGCGCTGCAAATGGTTCAACTCCATTCGGTGGCACCACGACTCCGAGCGCGGATTCGCAGCTCGAGTTTCCGAAACTCGATGAGGTGGTTCGACTCCACCCGGAGCCACGTTTCGACGATGCCTCGATCCTCCCCGATCGACGCGTCATGCACGCGCGCGACACACCGCGCGCTCCTTTTCGGTGTGCGTTCGATCCGTCGAGCGTTCGCCACATGGCCGTGGAACTGCTGGTGCGGTAGTGAGTCTTTCAAGCTCGCGGGTAGGGTTCGATTCCCTTCACGGTCACGATCGTTGTCATCGCTGCTATTCGCTCGTTCGTGAACACCATGTTGAACCTGTCCTCCAGTCGCTCGTCGTCATCGCGCTCCTCCTCGTGAGGAACCGCGTCGTCACGTTCACGGCTGGATAGGTGGAAATGGTGTCCACGCTCCTCTCGAAAAGGAGATGACCTGAAAAGGTCCGGGTTCGAGTCCCACTTCAGCCGCCGATTGTTTGGCTGGACAGGTGGAGGTTGGCTCCACGCCGCTCTTGAAAAGCGGATGACCCGCAAGGGTTCGGGTTCGACTCCTAGCTCAGCCGCGCATGGAAGATGGACTGGCTCGGAGCCAGCGCCCGGTGCTAACGGGATGGGCCGCTCGCGCGGTCGCGGTTCGACTCCGTCTTCTTCCGCGAGTCGTTAACAGTTCATCGCGTATCGTGACCTGCGCGAGGCCGTTCGCCACCGGACGTGAACGCGACGTCACAGCATCGCGCCCTAAGTCGCGAGATGTTCACGCGCGCGTGATGGTCTCCATCGTGCACAGGGCGTCGATATGCTTCGCAGCATTTCACTCCTGCTCGTGCTCGCCGCAACCGCGCATGCGGAACCGGTTGCGCCCTCGTCGTCCGTGACCGCCAGCTGTAGCGCCGACAACACGCCGGCGATCGCGAAGCTCACGCTCGTCGCCGATGATGACGATGACGACGATGAATCCTCGTGTCTCTCCGATTACGGCAAGACGGCGTGCGGCTACCACTGCATCGCGAACTACGGCCAGGTCCGCTGCTCGGCTACGCCTGCCGGCGCTTGCCTCGCTAACTACGGCAAGGTCGTGTGCTGGGATCCGCCGCGTCGCGCGTATCGCCATCATCGTCGCCGCATCAAGCAGGCGAGCTGCCTCGCCGACTACAACCAGATCGCGTGCGGCTACGACTGTGTCGCGAACTACGGTGAAGTCGCGTGCTCGAGCGTACCGTGGGGCAGTTGCGCCGCCGACTACGGCCACGTGACGTGCAGTAACTGACGTCCCGTGCGTCTTCGGCGACGGGTGGAGACCCGAACGGGGCATCGTCGAGGATTTTCACGTCGGCTATCGTGGACGCATGCGTGGGTGGCTTCTGGTGATGGCTGCGTCGTCGACGGCCTCCGCCGGTGACGCGGTCTACGAGCCGATCGAGCCGTTCGAGACGCACGTCGGCCTGACCGCGGACGTGACCTTCGGCATGGAGCTCGCGCCCGACAGCTCTCGTACGCCGATTAGCTACGCGCTATCGGCGGATGTCGGTGGGTGGGTCGCTCGTCGCGTTGCCGTGCTCGTCCATGGGACGTGCTCCGGCGGAGCGGTCAGCGCGTACTCGGGCTCGCAAGAGATCGACGTGTTCGCGGGCGGTGATATCCAGCTCTGGCCCGACGAGATGTTCTGGATTGCGGGTGGCGTCGGCATGGGCGTCATCCATGCGCGACAGGCGTTTTCCGGCACCGACGTTGCGGCCGCGTATGACATCCGCGCTGGACTGTCGTTCGCGCTCAGCCGCGCACGCCGGGATGGTCCCGAGAACGCGATCACGATCGCGGCCGAGGTCTGGGGCTTCAGCGATGGCCCGATCATCCTCGCGACGGTCGGCTACCACTTCTTGTAGTCGCGCAGTCGGTTCGCACCGGCTACCAAGCATGCCTCGAGCGTTCATCTTCGATGACGTTGCACGAGCTCACTTCTTCGCGCGGCGCTTTTGTTTTGCTGACGTCTTCTTCGAAGGCGAAGACCCACGTGTCGAGCTTTTCGACCGCTTTGTCTTCGACGCTGATGTCTTAGACGCTGATGTCTTAGACGCTGATGTCTTCGACGCTGATGTCTTAGACGTCGTCGATTTCTTCGACGCGCTCTTCTTCGTCGGTTTCGTCGGCTTCTTCGTCGCAGATTTTTTCGCCGACTTCGTTGCCGGCTTTTTCGTCGCGGACTTGTTCGTCGGCTTCGTCGCCGGCTTCTTCGACGCCGATTTCTTCGTCGCAGACTTCGTCGACGACTTCGACTTCGGCGGCACCGTCGACTCCTCGCTCGAGTCGCTCGCATTCGTGTCGGGTTCCAACCAGCGCTTCGCGCGTTCGAATCCACCCTTCAATGCCTGCGCGAGCGACTCTTGTGCGGCAGCCGCGTCCTTGCGGAACATCTCGCACAGGCCGCGCACGAACCACTCCTCGGGCGTCGACGGCGGCGAGTAGAAGATGCTCGGTCCCCACTCCGTCACGCCTTCCCAGAAGTTGTCGGCATACCGGGACGGCTGCGACTCGTACACCGACAGCATCGGGAGATCGTGCGCGACCGCGTGCTGCAAGATCCACAGGGCCATCGCGGGCAGGTACGCCGACGCGTTGCCGAGCTCGCGCGCGATCTCCTCGGCACGTTTCTCGTCCTTCAGCTCCGCGAGATCGAGCTTTGCATCGCGAAACCCGTCGATGTATCTGGCGAGCTGCGGCCAATCTTCGCGCGCGAGGTCGTACGTCGCGTATCCCTCGAGCATGACGGCGAACGGCACGCCCTCGAGCGCGGCGTCCAAGCGCAGCACGACCTCCACGATGTTTTCGCCGAGCGCGTACTGCACGAATTCGAGCGAGTCGGACACCGTATCGCCGTCGCCGGAGACCACGCCATCGATCTCGCCGCCCACGGCTTTGCCGTCGCGCTGGATCGCGCGCAACAGCGGAATCGCGGGCACGTCGAAGTTCTCCTCGCGGTCGCGATAGCCGCCGCCGAACGACGGCAGCAAGCCACCGCCGCCGGCGCTGCTCGCGTCTCGTAATTCGCCGAGGTTGTTTTCCTGCTCGGCGAATGCGTACTTGTAACTGAACCCGTTCGTCCCTCGCAGATAGCGCCCCATGGCGCGAGCATACGCGTTCGCGCGAGTATGGTTCTCGCGTCGCTCGTGTTTGCGAGCGCGCCGCGTTCGAGATCCTCCGTGGCGGGTGCCAACACGCCTGCGTGGATGGCTCAGCTACGCGAGCCGCAACGGACCTTTGGTCGCCGGCGTGATCGCGAGCTCGGAGATCGTTGCCGTGCGATGCGCCGGCAACCGAACGTTCGGCGCGTAGATCACTGCTTCGCGCAGCGATGGCAGCGATCCGAACGTCGCCTCGACGCTATCGATCGCCGCCGCGTTGTTTCGCAGCGACGGCAACACGACCGATGCGAGATGCGGATGCCTCGCAAACCGCGCGAAGAACGCGCTCATGAACACCTCGCCGCCGAGCGATCGCGGCTCCGTGTGGCCGGGTTCGTTGCGCGAGAAATCCAACCGCTCGAG
The DNA here is from genome assembly GCA_047600425.1 of Kofleriaceae bacterium. Lineage (GTDB taxonomy): Bacteria > Myxococcota_A > Polyangia > Haliangiales > Haliangiaceae > JABFXX01. Next base: position 101,882 of record JASGLC010000002.1, read on the forward strand.
CGCCGGCATCATCGCCGGCCGCACCAACAGTGCGATCGAGCCGATCGACGGATCGATGTGCTCCTTCGCGTACTGGCAGTGAAACGCGAAGTCGAGCCCTTTCAGCTTCGGCCACACCCCATCGATCGGCATCGCGTCGAATCCGGTCAGCTTCAACTGCTCGACGTTCGGATGAACCTGCGCGTCGAGGATCCGCCGACCCTCGAGCACGATCGATCGCAGGTTCGGCATCGCCTCGAACAACGCGCGCGTTGCCGGGCGCTCGAGCATCGGCTTTCGCGGATCCTCGTCCCACATACGGATCGTCAGCGCGGTCGCCCACGGCCGCGGCTCTCTCGCCAATGCATGAAGCGCGCGCTGGATCTCCGTATGCGGTCCAGCGAGCGTGACCGATCGAATGTACGCGCCACCCGGTCCGCGCAATGCGGCGGCCAGCTGACTCCCCGGGCCCATGCCGGATGCGTCGATGTCGACGAAGCCATAGCGCACGGTCCCCGCGGGAACGTCTTCGCCAAACCACTCGTCGATCAATTCCTCGCGTCGCGCGAGCACGTTCGCCGACACCACGCGCACCAGATCCGCCGGTGTCGCCTTCGCGATGCCCGCCGCGATCAACGCATCGTCGATCGCGAGATCGATCGAAACGAGCTCGCCGCGCGGGTCGCCGCTCGCCTGCAGATGGTCCGCATAGATCTCGATCGCTTCGCGATCCCAGGTCGCGCGAATCGCCGCTTCGAGCTCGTCGATCAACACGTCGATCATAGCGCCCGAAACCACAAGGTGTCGCTGGTAGTTGCGCTTACGCAACCCTCGGCTTCAAACGCCGATATCACCGGCATGCGAGCGCTGGTTCTAGTCCTGGTCTTCTCGGCCGCGTGCAGCTGGTCTCACCAGAAGCGCGTCTACGGATTGGCCGGAGTCGACGCCGCGCTCTTCGCTTGCGATGCAACGCAAACCTATGCCGCGAGCAACGGCGGCGCATGGAACGGCATGGCGCGCGAGACGAACCCGATCCTCGGCACCGCGCCATCACCTACCGCGATGTACGGAATGATGGCGTTCAACGTCGGTCTTGCCGTCGCGATCACCGCATCGCCGATTCCCGATTGGGCAAAGATGACGGCACTCGCGCTCGTCGGCGCGCGCGTCACGCACACCGTCGTCAGCAACTACGAGTACGGCGGCACCTGCGGAATCTAAAACGGCCACACGAAAACGAACGGCCCGAAAAGCGCCCGAAAATAAAGAAGCCCGCCGGGTGGCAGGCCTCTTTCATAAAGTCCACCGCGAAGCGGACTCCACCCCCGCTCGCCGGGTGGCGAGCAGTCGTTAGCTAGTTACGAGCAGCCGCTCGTCGAGCCGCAGTTCGGACACTTGTGACAGGCGCCGTTGCGCACCATCAGCGTGCCGCACTCGTGACACGGCGGAGCATCCGTCTCTTGCACCCACGCGCGGTCCTTCACTTCGACCGGGATCGCCGCTTCGGCGCCGGCCTTCACCTCGACCGAGATGAAGTCCTTCGACAGGAGCGGAATCTTCGGCAGATCGAGCTGCGCGGTGCGCGCCGCCGGATGACGCTCGACGAGACCCGGGCCTTCGCTCGGGAAGCGGATGTTCAGCCAGCGGAACAGGTAGTCCATGATCGACGTGGCGATCGGGATCTCCTGGTTGCCGGTGAAGCCCGACGGCTCGAACCGCGTGCCCTTGAACTTTTCGATCAGGACCGTGAGCGGCACGCCGTGCTGCAGCGCGAGCGAGATCGACGTGGCGAACGAATCCATCAGACCGGCGATGACCGAGCCCTCTTTCGCCATGCGAACGAAGATTTCACCCGGCGATCCGTCTTGGTAGAGGCCGACCGTGATGTAGCCCTCGTGGCCACCGATCGAGAACTTGTGCGTGAACGAGGCGCGCTCGTCCGCGAGCTTGTAACGCGTGGCCATCGGCGGGCCGGCCGCGCGGGTCTTGCGAGCGCGCAGCGCTTCGACGAGGCGACGCTCTTCCGGCGCGAGCAGGTCGAGCGGATCGACGTTCGCAGCGACGGCGGCGACTTGCTTACCGTCCGACGTGGCTTGCGCCATGTTCGTGGACAGCGGCTGCGTACGCTTGCAACCATCGCGGTAGACCGCGATCGCCTTGAGGCCGAGCTGCCACGCCTTGATGTACGCGTCTTCGATGTCTTCGACGGTGCAGTCGGTCGGGAGGTTGACCGTCTTCGAGATCGCGCCCGAGAGGAACGGCTGGACCGCCGCCATCATGCGGATGTGACCCATGTAGTGGATCGAGCGAGTGCCGTTCGAAGAGCGGAACGCGCAGTCGAACACCGGCAGGTGCTCGTCCTTCAGGTGCGGCGCGCCTTCGATCGTGTCCTTCGCGTTGATGTGCGCGACGATCGCTTCGACTTCCTTGTCCGAGTAACCGAGGTTGGTGAGCGCCTCGGGGACCGTGTTGTTCACGATCTTGAGGAGGCCACCACCGACGAGGCGCTTGTACTTGACGATCGCGATGTCGGGCTCGATGCCGGTGGTATCGCAGTCCATGAGGAACGCGATCGTGCCGGTCGGCGCGAGCACCGTGGTCTGGCCGTTGCGGAAGCCGTACTTCTCGCCGACGACGATCGCGTCATCCCACGCTTCACGCGCGGCCTTGCCGAGCGACTCGGGGACGTACTTCGCATCGATCTTCTCGACCGACGCGCGGTGCTTCTTCATCACCTTGATGAACGGCGTCTCGTTCTCGGCGTAGCCGGCGAACGGGCCCGTTGCATCCTGGCTGATCTTGGCGGACGTGCGATACGCCTCGCCGCACATCAGCGCGGTGATCGCGGCCGCGTAGTTGCGACCCGACTCGCCGTCGTACGACAGACCGCGCGACATGAGCAGCGCGCCCAGGTTCGCGTAGCCGAGGCCGAGCGGACGGAAGTTGAAGCTGTTCTCGCCGATGCGCGGCGTGGGGTACGCCGAGTTGTCGACGATGATTTCCATCGCCGTGATCGTGGTGCGGCACGCCTTCTGGAAGGCCTGCACGTCGAACTCGCCGTTCGCGTCGCGGAACTTCATGAGGTTCAGCGATGCGAGGTTGCACGCCGAATCATCGAGGAACATGTATTCCGAGCACGGGTTCGACGCGTTGATCCGCGCCGTGTTGATGCACGGATGCCAGTCGTTGATCGTGGTGTCGTACTGCATGCCGGGATCGCCACAGATCCAGGCCGCGTCCGCCATCTTGCGCATGAGGTCGCGCGCGCGATGCTTCTCGACCGGCTTCTTGTTCGTGACCGAGAGCGTGTTCCAATCGCCGTCGCGAACGACCGCGTTCATGAACTCGTCCGTCACGCGCACCGAGTGGTTCGCGTTCTGGTAGTTGACCGAGTCGTACGCGCCACCGACGACGTTGAAGCCGCCGTCGTAGCCCGCATCGATCAGCGCCCACGCCTTCTTCTCTTCGATCGCTTTGCAATCGATGAAGTCGACGACGTCCGGGTGCTCGATGTCGAGGATCACCATCTTCGCCGCGCGGCGGGTCTTGCCGCCCGACTTGATCGCGCCCGCGAACGCATCGAAGCCACGCATGAACGAGACCGGGCCCGACGCCGTGCCGCCACCATTGAGCAGCTCGCGCGACGAACGCAGGCTCGACAGGTTCGAGCCCGTGCCCGAGCCGTACTTGAACAACATGCCTTCGGTCTTCGCGAGACCGAGGATCGAGCTCATCGAGTCATCGACCGAATTGATGAAGCACGCCGAGCATTGCGGGTGCGCTTCGACGCCGACGTTGAACCAGACCGGCGAGTTGAATGCCATCTTCTGGTGGAGGAGGAGATGCACGAGCTCGTCGCGGAACGCCCACGCGTCCTGCTCGCTCTTGAAGTATGCATCCGCCTTGCCCCAGCCATAGATCGTGTCCGCAACGCGCGCGATCATCTGACGCACCGAGTGCTCGCGCTCCGGGGTGTTCAGCGTGCCGCGGAAGTACTTTTGGACGACGACGTTGGTCGCCGTTTGAGACCACTGCTTCGGGAACTCGACGCCGCGCTGTTCGAAGAACACCTTGCCGTCGGCGCCGGAAATCACCGCATCACGGCGCTCCCACTCGACGGTCTCGAAAGGGTCTACGCCCTGGCGCGTGAAGAAGCGCTCGAACGTAAGGCCAGGTCGCTCGTCCTTGATGACGCGGGACGACTTCCGGTTTGCCCTTCCTTGGTCCTGGCTATGGCCAGGCGCAACGGTCGCAGACTTCACGAGCATGACCCCTCCTTCTCTTGCGTGCTTTCGCGGTGACAGTGATTCGGTGGCGAGTTTTAGAGACAGGTATCCCATTGGCAGATGCACCCATCTGCCTGAAACCACTACCTATTTCTAAGTCCCCGTGTGTTGGTGCCGCGTTCGTTTTGCGGGATGACAGTCGTAGCAGACGGGTGTGACGCTCTGTGACGGCTGGCGATCGAGAAGCAAAGCTGTGGCGGAGCCCCTTGATAAGACGGTCGAAGAAATCGGGCAACAAAAAGCGCACTATATTTGGGGCATCGACCGGGAGCTCATCCTACATCTAGTGTGACACCTTGGATGATATCCACGTGGACTACCTGTGAATTGAGGGTGGATTGAGATCGGGTTCGAAGATCTTTTCTGAGGGATTCTCACCGTTTGATCTCCGCTGTGGATAAGCCTGTGGAGCCTGAAAAAAGCCTGAATTGACGCGACGAGTTACAGGGCAGATCCCTGCAGAAAAAAATTGGCCTTCAGGTCCGGATTGCGATGAAAAGGACGGTTTCGTGTAGGCGCTACACCGCCTCGTCACACATCCGCCATCGTCCGTCGAGGACGGCACTCAACCCGTGGTCTTACTTGAGCTTTTTCAGCTCGTTCGAAGCCCGGGATCGGATCTGCGGGCTGGGGTGACTCTTCGCGGTTTCTTCCAACCCAGCACGCATCGGCTCGCCGAGCTCGCGCACGAAGTCTTCGATCCGTGAATCCACATCCGGGGTCGTTATGAAGCCGCGCAGAACGATCTTCGGCAGCTCGGGATCGGCGCGATATCCGGGATCCAACCGGATCGCATCGCGAAACGCCTTCACGCCGTCGGTCCACCACAGCTTCGCGAAGTAGATCTTCCCGGCGAGATACGCGAGCTGCGCGCTCTCGGGATGCGCCCGTCGCGCTTTGATCACCACATCTAAGGCGGGCTCGAGATCGCCATTCGCGTAGAGATCGCTCGCCCGCGAGAGCGCCGGCGCGACGGGATCTCCTGCATCGATGGAGATCACCATCGAGCTGCCATCGCCGACCGGCAGCACCACCTTCTCCTTAGATCCACCGCCGCACTTCGCCGCGATGATCGAGATCATGACGATCGCGAGCACGCCGCCACCGATCCAGAGATGCGTCTTCGTCAGCGCGATCCCGGGGATCGGCAACATCCGCGTCGCCGGCACATCATTGTTGATCCGAGTCGGCGGCACCGTCCGGCGACGCGTCGGCGGCACGTTCATCTCGCCCTGCGGTGCCGGTCCACTCTCGACGATCACCGACGGCCCACCCGGCACGCCCGGCGCCGTCGGTCCATCCGCCGAAACGGGCCCGCTCGTCGCGATCACCGGCCCACTGCCAACAACCACCGGCCCCGACGCGATCCCCGGCGCCGTCACCGGCGAGCCATCCGCCGATACCGTACCGAGCGCGATCGACGTGGGCGCCAAGCTCTCGTCGGACGCCGGCACCTGCCAACCACTTTCGGTCGCGACTTTTCCACTCGTCTGGCCCGACGGCATCGTGCCCATCCGGTGCGGCACCGCGCGCGACATCTCCTTTGCCGTCAACGGCTCGAGCACCGCCGCGAACTCCGCCGCGGTTTGAAACCGATGCTGCGGCGACTTCGCCAACGCCGTCGCGACGATCGCCTCGAGCTCGCCGTAGTCCTGCTTGCCGATCTCCGCCAACGTCGGCGGCACCGCATGGAGATGCTTGCGCACGACCGCGAGCGGATCCTCGGCGATGAACGGCTTACTGCCGGTCAAGAGCTCGAACAACATCACGCCGACCGCATACAGATCCGTGCGCGCGTCGATCGCGCCACCTTTGATCTGCTCGGGCGCCATGTAATTCGGCGTCCCGACGACGATGCCGGTCGTCAGCTTCGTCGAATCGGTCGCTGGCCGCGCCAACCCGAAGTCCAAGATCCGGACTTGTTCGCCGAGGCCCGTGCGCTCCGTCAACATCACGTTCGCCGGCTTGATATCGCGATGGACGATCCCGAGCTCGTGCGCGTGCGCGAGCCCCGACAACACCTGCCGCGTGATCTCCGCCGCGCGTCCCGGCTCGATCCGCTTTACCCGCGCGAGCTCCTCGAGCAACGACGTCCCGCGAACGAGCTCCATCACGAGGTACGGCCGACCATCGTGCAAGCCGAAATCGATCACGGACACGCAGTGCGGATGCTCGAGCCGCGCCATCAACTTCGCTTCGCGCTCGAACCGCTGCCGCGATGCGAGCTCGTCGGGCAACGCGTCGTGCATGATCTTGATCGCGACCGCGCGCCCGAGCTTCAACCGCTCGCCGCGATACACCGCGCCCATGGCACCCTCGGCGATCGGCTCCAAGACCTGATACCGGTCGTCGAGCACGCTGCCGCTGAGGTCCGACACGGCAGGAGCTTATCGTTCCGTGGTACCGACGGCCATGCGCTGGCTCCTCGTTATCGTGGCTGCGTGCCAGTCATCGGCTCCCCAGCCCACATCCACCGACGACAAGCCGCCTCGCATCGTCACCCTGTCCCCGTCGGCGACCGAGGTCGTGACGGCGCTGGGTGCCGAGGCCGCGCTCGTCGGCGTCGACGACTATTCAGACTTCCCCGCGGATGTGACGAAGCTTCCGCACGTCGGAAGTTTCATGACGCCGAACCTCGAGGTCATCGTCCAGCTGCGCCCGACGCTCGTGATCGTCGACGATATTCATTCCCAGGTCGCGGGCGCGCTCCACGATGCCGGGATCACGAGCCGCGAATGTCCGATGCACACGGTCGCGGACGTGAAGACCTGCCTCGCGTCGGTGGCTGCGGATCTCCACCGCGATCCGAAGCCGGCGATCGCCTCGATCGACAACGCGATCGCGCACGTCCAAGCGCCGCCGACGCATCCGAAAGTCCTACTCGTGATCGATCGCGAGCAAGGTGGCGTGAACAGCATCGTCGCCGCGGGCCCCGGCACGTTCGACGACGAGCTCCTCGCGCTCGCCGGCGGTATGAACGTGCTCGCCGGTGCGTCGGTGAAGTATCCGAAGATCGGCACCGAAGAAGTGCTGCGCCTCCAACCGGACGTGATCGTCGACCTGTCGTACGCCGGGCGCGATTCGATGAAGGCGTGGGACGCGCTCGACGTGCCCGCCGTGAAGCAACACAAGGTCCAGTTGCTGACGAGCTCGCTCCTCGCGCATCCAAGCCCGCGAATCGCTGAAGCATTGGAGCTGTTGTCGCGGTCGATCAAATAGTGTACAAACTACACCATGACGACCTACACGTTCTTCTTCACCGAGAAAAACCCGTTCTCGCAGTGGTATCCGTGCACGTTCGTCGTCGACGGCGTGACGTTCAACTGCGCCGAGCAGTACATGATGTACGGCAAGGCCGTGTTGTTCGGTGACGCGGCCGTCGGCAAGGAGATCTTGGCGGCGACGCACCCGAAGCAGCACAAGGCGCTCGGCCGGAAGGTCGCGAACTTCGACGACGCGAAGTGGAAAGCGAATCGCGAGCAGATCGTGGCCGTGGGTTCGCGCGCGAAGTTCACGCAGAACGCGGATCTGTTGAAGCTCTTGCTCGAGACGAAAGGAACGGAGCTGGTCGAGGCGTCGCCGTACGATCGGATCTGGGGCATCGGGCTCGCGGCGACGAGCGAGCACGCGAACGATCCGACGAAGTGGCGCGGTCAGAACCTGCTCGGCAAGATCCTGACGAAGCTGCGCGACGAGCTAATCGCCAGCGGGGCGTAGCTCGGCTTCGTCGCGCAGGCGCGCGTGCTCGAGCAACAGGTGCGTAACCGAGGTCGGCTCGCTCGTGCCCGTGGCGATCGTGGTGTGCGGTGCGCCCGAACCACCGGCCATCTCGAAGTAGCCGTGCTTCCAATCGAGCACGCGCATCACGACCGTGCGCGCATCCGCTTCGAGCTCGCTCGACCGCGCGCGCACGATCTTGCCGTCGACAAAATCGATCCACGCGACCAATTGATCGCGCGTGACCGACAGTTGTCCGGTCTTCTTATCCTGCTCGAACATCTGCAGCAGCGTCGGCAGCTGCATCTCGGTCAGCGCACCGCGCAACACGACGCGCTCGGTATCCCGCTGGCTCGCTCGCGCCCACCGCCGCGCGCGCAGGATCACCTCGAGCACCGTGAACGGTTTCGGGATGAAGTCCGCGGCGCCGAGCTGCAGCGCTTGCAGCCGTGCGAGGTCCGTGGCGTTCGCCGACATCATCATCACGGGCACGCTCGCGAGCTGCGCGTGGCGCCCCATCTCCTGCAGCACGTGCAGCCCGTCGACGACCGGCATCTCGCGCTCGATCAACGCGACGTCCGGCGTCTTCGTCAGGCACGACCCGATCGCCTCCATGCCGTTCGTGGCCGTGGCGACGACAAAGCCCGCATTGCCGAGCGCCGTCGACAATCGCTCGAGCAATCGGGTCTGCGGATCGGCGACGAGGATCCGCAGATCCGCCGGCTGTTTCTGCGGCGCGTTCTGCTCGAGAATCTTCTGGATCGCCTCGAGGAATTCTTCATCGGCGGGGCGCACCGGATCGCGAAACATCACGCCGCTCCCCGGGAACCGGCCGAGCGTCTTCGCTTCGCCTTCGGACAACATGTGCGTGACGACGCCGCTCATCACGTGCTTCTGGCCGTTCGGCGACACGATCACCTGGACGATCGTCCCCGGCGGCAGCGGCGGTGCGAGCCGCACGAACATCCCGAGCGGCGACAGATCCTGCGAGACCGCGCGAATCTTCTTACCGTTGGAGATCAGCTCCACCGGCAGGTTCATCACCACTCGATCGTTGCGCCGACGCACGACTGACGTGCGTACCGCGTTTCGCCCTGCGTTGCTACTCGGTAAGATCGTCACGTGTGGATCGAGCTCGCCGCCGTGGAAGTCGCTCTGGGCGACAAACCGGTCGTGCGTGGCCTGACGGCGGGAGTCGATGCCGGAGACCTCGTCGTGGTGGTCGGTCCGAACGGCGCTGGTAAGACCACGCTCCTCCGCACGATCGCGGGCCTGGTCGAGCCCCGCGCGGGGACGGTGCGGTGCTTCGGGCGTGATCCGGCCGCGCCAGACCGCCGCGCCCTCGCGAAAGACCTCGCGTACTTGCCGCAGCACTACGAGCTCGCGTTCCCGTTTTCGGTCGAGGAGGTCGTCCTGCTCGGTCGCTACGCCCGGCAGCGTGGGCTCGGGCTCGCGTCGCCGGAGGATCTGGCTGCAGCGCAACGCGCCATGGCCGCCGCGGATGTCACGGCGCTCGCGCAACGCCGGTTCGACGAGCTCTCGGGTGGTGAAGCGCGCCGCGTCATCCTCGCGCAGGCGGTCTGCCAAGGTGCGCGCATGCTGCTCCTCGACGAGCCAACGGCCGGTCTCGATCCCGCGCATGCGCGTGGCGTGTTCGAGATGCTGCGCGCGCAATGCGATGGTGGTGCGGCGGCGATCGTGGTGACGCACGATCTCGATCTCGCGCTGCGCTATGGCAAGTCGATGTGGCTCGTCGCGGATGGTCACCTGGAATCGCGTGGCGCACCCGCCGATGTGTTGGCGTCGGCGGCAACGCGCGAGGCATTCGGATTGGAGATCCACGTGGGCTCATTGCCAAGTGGCCTGCCCTTCGCGGTGCCGACGTGAACCGAAGAGATCTCCGTGGTGGAGAGGGGCCTCCGTGCAGTCCGTCAGGATTGTCCCTGACGTGTGCCGTCCGTGACAATCCTGACGGGTCTGGGAGATGGGTGTGTGTGATCGGAGATCGGCTCGCGAAAGAACGGGCAGTGCCGGCATGAGCTCGTTCGTCAGCGGGACGGCGAAGCGACTGACCGGCGCGCGGCTCGCCGCGATCATCGCGATCTCGATCGTCGCGTGCGCCGTGATCGCGGGCATCGCGCTCATGTTCGGCATCGAGGCCGATCACGGCGAGTGGCATCGCGGCTTCCTCGGCACGGCCGCGTTCGATCCGACGACGATCGAACATCAAGTCCTGACCGTCCGCCTGCCACGCGTGCTCGCGTGCTTGGTCACCGGTGCAGCGCTCGCCGGCGCGGGTTGCGCACTACAAGCCTTGTTGCGAAATCCGCTCGCAGATCCGTTCACGCTCGGCATCTCGTCGGGAAGCTCGCTCGGCGCGGTCGTCGCGATTCGCTTCGGTGCGGAGCGCGCGTTCGGTTACGGCGCGATCGGCGTCGCCGCGCTGTTGGGCGCACTCGCCACGCTCCTCCTCATCTGGAAGTTGGCGCAGGTCGGCAAGCAGCTGCCGCCGGCCACGCTCGTCCTGGCGGGCGTCGCGATCGCGATGTTCTGCTCGTCGGCATCGGTGCTCATTCAGTACACGTCCGAATTCACCGACATCGAGCACATGCTCGGCTGGATGATGGGCGGGCTCGATGCCGTCCGCCTCGTCTGGGTCGAATACGCGTCCGTGCCGATCGCCGGCGGGCTGATCGTGCTCGCGCTCTACGGCAAAGAGATGAACGCGCTTGCCGCCGGTGCCGAGGTCGCGGCCTCGCTCGGCGTCGCGGTCGCGCGCACGCAGATCGTGTTGTTCGCGGTGTCCTCGCTATTGGTGGGCAGCGCGATCGCGGTGGTCGGCCCGATCGGCTTCGTCGGACTGGTCGTCCCACATGCCCTCCGCGCGATCATCGGGCCCGATCATCGCGCGCTCTTGCCGGCGTCGATGTTCGGTGGTGCGATCGTCCTCGTCGTGTGTGACACGCTCGCGCGAACGCTGATCGCGATGCACCACTTGCCGACCGGCGCGGTGACCGCCGTGATCGGCGTGCCGCTGTTCTTCAGCATCCTGCTCGCGAACAAGAAGAAGGCCAGCTTGTGGGGCCGCGCGTGAGCTCGGTCATTCGCCATGTCGCCGAATCGATCGGCCCCGCCTCGCGCGCGAACGCCGAGGCCGCGCGCGCCGCGGTCGCACATGCCGGCGCACCGATGCTCGATCGGCTCGCTGCCGCGCTCGGTGGCGCACAACATCAACCGCGACCACGCGCGGACAAGACGATCGTCGTTGTCGCGGCCGGCGATCACGGCGTCGGCGATCCGGGCATCGCGATGGGCGCCGATCACCCGACGATCATCGCGGCGCGCGAGATCGCCGCCGGCACGGCCGCGTTGAACCAGCTCGCACGCGCGGCGCGCACACCGGTCGTGTTGATCGATGCCGGCGCGAAAGAGTCAGCGCACATGCCCGCGACCGCCGTCGCGCTCGGCCGCGGCGCTACGCGCGATCTCATGCGCGAGCCCGCGATGACGATCGTGGACGCGACGCTCGGTATCGAAGCGGGCATCGCACTCGCGATGTCGCTCCTCGAACCCGACCCGATGGCAAGTCCGCGCGGCTCGGACGCCAACATCGGCGCGGGCGCGCACACCGGCGCGGGCTCGAACATCGATTCCGCGATCGCGGCCGCGACTTCGATCCGGCCAAACGCACCTGCCGGATTCTCGGCGGTACTCGCGATCGGCGCGATCGGCGTGGGCGCCGAGGTCGCCTCTGCAGCCCTACTCGGTGCGATCACCGGTCGCGTCCCTCGCCTCGGCGACGACCAAGCCGAGCTCGCCGGCCACCGCGGCATCGAGCATCGCCGCTTCGCGACCGAGCCGATCACCGAACCCTTGCCGACCCTTGCCGGCTGGGCCGAAGGCTCCGGGGCCCTCCCGCCCCAACACGCCGACGACCTCGAAGCCAGCGCCCTCGAGCTCCTCGCCACGTTCGGCGGCAGCGAGACCGCCGTCCTGGTCGGGCTCCTGCTCGGCGCCGCCTCGATCAACGTCCCGGTCATCCTCGACTCGTACGCGACCGGCGCCGCCGCGCTCATCGCCGCCCGCATCGCTCCGAATATTACTGGCTACCTCGTGGCCGCCCATCGCGGCAGCTTCACGATGCCCGCGATCCTCGATTACTTGAAGCTCCAACCAATCTTCGAGGTGGGCCTGGGCCATGGCGAAGGCAGCGGCGCGGCCATGGTGTTACCGCTCGTGGAGCAAGTAGCGGTTCTCGCCGCGCCGCGCGTATAACGGTTCATGGTCGACAAGCGGCGCCGCCAGACCGGCAGCTTCGAGGTCGAGCGCACCACCGGCTCCCACGAAGTCCTCGACCGGCTATTCGTCTACGGCACGCTCCGTCACAGCCAAACCGCGCGGTCGCTGATCGCGAACCAGATCGTTGGCGCCGAAGAGGCCACGACCGGCGGTCAGATCTACGCGTTTCCGATGGGCTACCCGGGCTACACCGAAGAGGGCGCCGGTGTCGTGAAAGGCGAAGTCCTGTGGCTGACCGAGCTCGCGGCCACGTTCGGCCTGCTCGATGCCTACGAAGGCACCGACTTCGTTCGAATGATCCGGCAGGTCACGCTCGCGAGCGGCGAACAGTGTTGGGCCTGGATCTACGTGCTGGCGGATCCGGCGACAGCGAAGCTGGGGACCCGTATCGAGGACGGAGATTGGGTTCGGTACTGGACCGAATCAGAAGCCTAGATGAAGAAGTGACCGAGCACTGCCATCGAGAGCGCGGCGAGGGCCGCTGCGATCGTCCCAGGACCGATCTTGTTGCAATTCACTGCCGACAAACGTTGCTGCACGAGGCAGAGATTCCCTTTTCTGGAGGAAGTTGCAAGTTCCTGTGAGGGTGATCGTTCACACCTAACTTCGCGAACGATCCCCTGCACATAGACCCGTCTTTGAGGCGTGTTCGCCCCTTGACTACTATACGGATCCGCGCGTCTGTCGGATCAGTCGAAGGTACGCGGTTTGGGCGCGAGCAGCCAAATCTTGGAGCTCGGTGACCAGGTTTGCCGGCGGCACTCCGCCCAACGTGTGCGTGTAGATGAGATTGACCGCACGCTGTTTGACCGTGACCGGCACCACGACGACCTCGACTGGCGTGGGCTCGGCACCGAGCGCTTGCCACAGCTGCGTTTCGATCGGCTTCGCTCCCGCGGGCGGCGGACCGACGAACGTCTGCGCGCCATCGTGCGCGACCTGCAACGCCGACACACCACCCAGCGGGAGTGACAGCTCTTCGATCGGTCGCGTGGCCTTGAGCGGCGGCGCCACGTAGCCCCGCCAGCCGAGGGCGTTGCCATCGCGAATCAGGAGCACGACCAGTGCGTCACACCGACCCTTCGCGAAGTCCGCGAACGCGTCCGCGATCCCCTCGCGATGTTGCGCGCTATCGATCCGCTCGCACGCTTCGGCAAACGTCAGCGCGGTCGGCACCGAATGGATCAGCGGCGCCGAAGACGCTCGCCGGCGCCGCGGCTCCAACGTCAGGGTCGGCGGCATCGAAATGCCACCGGCCGGCTGACTGCGCCGCCGTTCGTCACCGATCAGCACCTCACCGGGATCCGTGCCCGAGCGCGCAGTCCGGACGAAGCGAGCACGCCGTGGCGTCCCGAAATGCTTCTCCAGGTAGTACAGAGCGCGCAGCTCCGGGACCACATACGGCGTGATCGCCGATCCGAGTCGCGCCGTGAGCTGCTCGACCGCGTGCGTATCGCTCGGATCGACCATCGCGACCGCGGCGTTGCCGTTCTCCAACATCCCGAGCGGCACCGCGCGAAGCCGATGCGCATCGTCGGCGCCGAGCTTGTCGAGCAACGTGCGATCCGCGTCATCCAAGAGCGTGGGCGATGCGATCGGCAGATTCGTCAGCTCGGCGAGATACGTCGACAGGAGCTCGAGATCGATGAAGCCCAGCTCGACGAGATTCGTCCCGAGCCGACCGCCGTACAGGACCTGATTGCGGAGCGCGGCTTCGAGCTGCGATAGGCCGATCGCGGCGTTTCGCAGGAGCAGCGTGCCCAGCTTCATCACTCGCGATGATATCGCGTCGGATCCGGAACCCCGGCTTCGACGAAACCTTTTTTCCGTAGCTGGCATGCGTCGCAACGACCACATGCGCGGTCACCGACGGGGTCGTAGCAGCTGTGGGTCTGCCCGTAATCGACGCCGAGCTTCATGCCCAGCTCGATAATCCCGGCCTTCGTCAGCTGGATCAGCGGTGCGTGCACCTTGAACCCACCACTGCGCGTGGCGACCTGCGCGAGCGCTTCGAACGCGCGCACGAACTCCGGCCGACAATCGGGATAGCCACTCGCATCGAGCACGTTGACCCCGACGAACAGATTCTTCGCGCCGATCGATTCGGCCCACGCGAGCGCGAGCGACAACAGCACCGTGTTGCGTGCCGGGACGTAGGTCGAGGGCACGTCGCCGGGCGCACCGATCTCGTCGAGCGAGCGATCCTTGGGCACCGCGACATCCCGCGCCGTCAGCGCCGAACGCGCGAGCGGCGACAGATCGATCTCGATCACGCGATGCTCTTTGGCCCCGTGCGCGATCGCCGCGCGCTTTGCCGCCGCGAGCTCGACCTCGTGGAGCTGGCCGTACTTCACGGTCAGTGCGTAACAGGTGAAGCCCTGCGACTTCGCCACGGCGAGCGCCGTCGTCGAATCCAAGCCACCAGAAAGTAGGACGACAGCGTCGGGCACCGCCGATAGCTAGCATGCCTCGCGGGTCCACGGCACGATGCAGGAGTGACGGACACCGGCGACCCGCCCGAACACGAGCTCGTCGTGACCGAGGGCGTGCGCGCGGCCGCGAAGCAGCTCGTCACCGGCGCCGCGAACGCGTTGGGCGATCGGTTCTGGGCGATCGCGATGGCGATCTCGCTCGTCATCATCGTCGGCGTCGCGTTCGGGATGCGCTGGCACGTCCTCACGTCCGACGGCCCGATTCCCGGTAGCGCCCCGTTTCCTGTCGGGATCGACGGCTACTTCTATCCGATCCAAGTCCGTTCGGTGCTCGAGCACGGCGTCCTTCGCTATCCCGCATCGCCGCTGACGTTCTATTGGATGGTCCCGTTCACGCTGATCGCCGGACCGATCGCGGGCGCGAAGCTCGGCGCGGCGCTCGGCGGCGCGTTGATCGCGATTCCCGCGTATGGGATCGGCAAGCGCTTCGGCGAGCACCGCGGTGCAGGTCTCGTCAGCGCCGTGCTCGCTGCAACCACGGCGACGAGCTGCTTCCTCGCGTTCGAGTTCGTCAAGCAGGCGATCGGACTCACGGTCGCCCTATGCGCGCTGTGGGCGATCCTCGTCGCGATCGAACAACGCACGCGCCGATCGATCGTGATCGCCACGTTCACGCTGGCCCTCGCCTTCGCGACCCACAAGCTCGCCGCCGCACTGGTGCTCGTGATCATCATTCCCGAGATCGCGCTGATCGTCCGCCGCGAGCTGTTCGGCCGTCGCCTGATCTACGTGGTGCTCGTCGTGATCGGCGCAGCGACCGCGAGCCTTCTGCTCGGCATCATCGCACCGAAGCGCTTCGTCTCGATCACCGATCTCTCGCTGATCAAAGATCTCGTGTCGAGCAACCTCCACCTCACCGCGCCCGCGCTCGTCATGGATCACTACGAGCTCGCCTACAACTACGAGCCTCTGATCGCCGGCCTCCTGTCGATCGCCGCGCTCGCGCTGTTGTCCGACGCCAAGCACAAGCCCACCGCGATCGCCGTGTGTATCGCCGGCATCGTGATCGCGCTGCCGTTCCTGCGCGTCGACGATCCGCAGGGCCTCGGGTTTCGCCTGCGCGTCGCGAGCTTCGTCCCGCTCGCACTCGCGGCCGCGATCGTGGCGCGCAAGATCCCGCAGCCCGTCGCGATGATCCTCGCCGCGGTCCTCCTCATGATCGAAGCGACGACGTCGCATCCGGACGGCCTCGTCAAGACGCATCCCGTCCTCTCGGCGGCCGTCGAAAACGCGCGCGGCAAGATCCCCGACGGCAAGACCGTGATCATCGGCGAGCGGCACATCCTCTACATGGTCGATTGGTACACCGGCGCCGAGGTCTCGCTCCGCCCCGAGCCCGTGCCGCTCGCGCAGCGCATCCGCATGCTCGGCCTCGTGATGATCGGCGGCCAAGGCTCGTCGGTCGATCGCGCGCTCGATGCCGCACGCACGCACCCCGAGCTCGATCCGCCGATCGGCCTACACGCCGGCTATCGCAACGGGCTCGTCCTCGTGCCCGAGCCGACGTGGAACTGGATCCTCCAGCAACTACCGCAACGCGCGCGCGAGTTCTACGCGCCGTGGCCCGTCGACGTGTTCCCGGCTAGTCAACTTTGAGATCTTTGGCGGCGTCTTTATCGCCGGCGTAGCACTTCTTGCGAATCGCATCGAACGGCGCGTCGACCGTCGCATCGACGTCATCGACCTTCTTCGCACCGCGCTCTTTATCGCGCGCCTTGTCCGCCTTGTTCATGCAATCCAAGATGTCGTTGCTCGGAATGCACTTCTTCACGCCGTCGACATCTGCCGCGCCCATCATGCACGCGCGAATCTCCGGTGCCGACGCCACGCACGCCTGCTGATCTTCGATCGAGAGGTTCGCGACGATCTCCTCGGTCCGGCCCTTCGCCTGCGGCGTGATGTCCGCGATGTGACCGATCAACTTCTTGCACTCGGCCTTCGCCGCGATCACCGACGGCTTGTCCGGCTTGTCTTCATCACACCCGAACAAGAGCGCGACGATCAATAACGCGTACTTCACGACTCGACTCCTTTGTCGTCGACAACCCGTGCGGTCGGAATCTCCGGCGTGGAGCTCGCGAGCAGGCGCTTGATGATCGGCGCCACCGTGAACAACGCAGCCGCGATGATCACCGACGCGATGATCAACAGCCAGAACAAGAAGCCGAACCCGTGCGACGAGCTGAGCTGCGACGCGCGACCCGCGAGGTAGTTACCGATCGCCGCGGCGACGAACCACGTACCCATCACCATGCCCGCGAGGCGCGCCGGTGCGAGCTTGCTCATCGACGACAGGCCGACCGGCGAGATGCACATCTCGCTACACGTCTGGACGATGTAGAACAGCACGAGGTAGTTCGGGCTGACGAGACGCGCCGGGAACGCCCAGGTGAACTGCGACGACACGCCATCGACCTGCGAAATCGTCGAGATCGACGGCAACAACACGACGAGCGATAGCACCGTGAACAGCGTGCCGATGCCGAACTTGTTGACCGACGACGGCTCCTTGTTCGCGCGAACGAGCCGCGTCCAGATCCACGCGAACACCGGCGCGAGCATCACGATGAACGCCGCGTTGATGAACTGATACGCGATCGACGTGACGTGCATGCCGAGGAAGTTGCGGCGGACGAGGTCTTCCGCGAACTGCGACATCGTCGTCGACGCTTGCTCGAACACGGTGAAGAACGCGATCGCGCCGATGAACAGCGGCAACATCGCGCTCACGCGCTTGCGCTCGTCGGCGTTCCGCGCGCTCTTGAAGAAGATGTAGAACACGCCGACCGACGCGATCACGAGACCGAGGAAGAACAGGTTCTTCAGGGTTTCGCCGCCGATCGGGCTGACGAACTTGTCGATCGCGAGACCGCCGCCGATGATCGCGATGATGCCGCCGGCGATCGAAGCCGCGACCACGCGATCGCGCGCGGCCTTCTTCGGGTCGTCGGGGATCGTCGGGTGGAGACCGGCATCGCCGAGCTTCGCCTGACCGGCGACATACTGGATCACACCGGCGACCATGCCGACGGCCGGCACCGCGAATGCGAACTTCCAGCACAGGTTCGGATTCATGCCGTGATCGGTGAGCACGCCGCGGAACCACTGGCTCTGCGCGAAGATCATGCCGACGAGCGGCGCGAGCCCGGCGCCGATGTTGATGCCCATGTAGTAGATCGTGAAGCCGGCATCGCGGCGTTGATCCTCGGGCTTGTAGAGCTGGCCGACGATCGTCGACACGTTCGGTTTCAGAAAGCCCGTACCGAGCGCGATCACGACGAGCCCGGGGAAGAAGAACGAGTCCGGACCGGCGAGCATCGCGTTACCGGCGGCGATGCCGATGCCGCCGATCGTCACGCTCTTGCGCTGACCGAGGAACCGATCCGCGATCCAGCCGCCGGGCAACGAGAGCAAATAGACCGACGACAGATACAGCGCCATCACCGTCGCGACGGACTCTTGCGTCATGCCGCGCCCGCCGAGTGCGGGGCTCTTCAGCATGTAAATGGTGAGCATCGCGCGCCCGCCGTAATACGAGAGCCGCTCCCACATCTCCGTGAAGAACAGCGTCGATAGGCCACGTGGGTGGCCGAAGAACGCTTTGTCCGGGTCTTTCGACATCGGCCGCGGACACTAGTACGAAGTGCCTGCGCTAGGGAATGCGCATGTTGCTGCTGCGACACCCCATGTCGCATCCGGTCGTCGCAGAGCAACCCTCGAAACGCTGCGTTTGTCAGTAAATCCGATGCGCAATCCTCGACGACTTATGACAAGAATCCGGCCCATGTCGAAGATCCGGGTGCTGGCGTTATTGGCCAGCCTGTTCGTCGTAGGAGCCTCGTGCGGATCCGATACGCCGCGGTTCGCGTTCAAGAGTACGGAGAAGCGCGGCGTGATCACCGCGAACGGCTTGCGGTTCGTGATCATGCCGGACCCGACGACGCAGCTCGTCGAAGTCGACGTGCACTACGAAGCCGGCAGCCGCGAAGATCCGATCGGCAAAGCCGGCCTCGCGCACCTCGTCGAGCACTTGATGTTCCAGACCCGTCCCGACGGTCCGGACACCGCGCCGATCTTCCAGACGCTGCTCGACATCTCGACGTTCATGAACGCGTTCACGAACTGGGACAGCACGCACTACTGGACCACGGTGCACGCCGAGAACCTCGACAACATGCTCAAGATCGAAGCGATGCGCATGTACTACGCCGCGGATCTTCCGGCGCAGAACGGCGTGCCCGCGTTCGGTTGCTCCACGCTGAAGCCGTCGGAGTTCGAGCGCGAGCGCGAAGTCGTGCGTAACGAAATCCGCGCCGGCTCGTCGGCGGACAACTACGTCGTCCAGCTGATCGAAGCGCAGCTCTATCCGAACGGCCACGCGTATCAACGCGAGATCGGCGGCAACGATCAACAGATCGCGAGCGCGCAGCTCTCGGACGCGTGCACGTTCATGAAGAAGTACTACGCGCCGGAACGCGCGACGGTCCTGATCGCCGGTGGCGTCAGCGAAGACGACGCGATCAAGTCGATCGAAAAGTGGTTCGGCCCGATCCCGAAGCGCGAGCCCGCGCCGCGCACGGAAGTGAAGCCGTTCGTCGTGCCGCACGAGCGCCAGGAGATCCAAGCGGACGTCGAGCGTCCGAGCGTGTGGATCGGATGGCCGCTGCCGGCGCACAACACGCCGGAAGGTGAAGCCGCGCAGTTCGGCATCTGGGGCGCGCTCGGTCGGCTCTCGCAAAAGGCGGAGCAGTACGGCTTCGCGTACAAGGTCGAGCCGGCGATCCTCGGTGGCGAGCTCGCGCCGTTGTTCCTGATCCGGATCGAGCTGAAGAGCATGGACAAGCTCGACGAAGCGCTCGAGTTCGCGCAGAACGCGGCGAAGCAGGCGTATCGCGGTTGGGACGAAGGCTCCTACGCGGATATCGAGGAGCAGAAGAACCGCTCGAAGGCGGATCAGATCCAAGAGCTCGAGGCACTGCCGAGCCGCACGCTCGCCGTCGGCATGATGGTGCAGTTCGCGAAGGAGTTCGACTTCAATTCGAGCGGCCAGTACCTGTTCCACGCGCTCGACAAGATCGACAAGTTCGACGGTGCGCAGGTCGCGTCGGTCGTGAAGTCGACGCTGCAGTGGGAGAAGGCCGGCATCATCGTCGTGAAGCCGTCGGCGACGGGCCTGAAGGGTGATACCCGCTCGAAGGTGAAGTTCGCGGTCGCGACCGATCAGGGCGTGCAAGCCGCGGCGATGGATCCGGCGGAAGCCGCAAAAGAAGCGCGTCACCCGTTCAAGGTCGCGACGGAGCTAAAGGGCCTCGCCGGCGCGCAGCGGTTCACGATGGGCAACGGCATGAACGTCGTCATGTTGAAGGACGATGCGATGCCGGTCGCGCACGTCTCGCTCGTGTTCAAGAACGTCGGTGAAGCAGCGACGCCGGACAGCCTGGTTGCCAGCACGGCAGCCGGATTCCTACGGCGCGTCGGCGATGCCGATCCGCAAGGCGCGCAAAACACGGACGTGTTCTCGCGCACCGGTGTCGAAGTGAACTGCCGCCCGTCGGAAGACGCGGTCTACTGCAACTCGCACGGCATCAATATCTATCTCGACGTCATGGTGAAGGGCCTCGAGCGTCTCGTCACCGCCGGCGAATACAACCAAGAGCAGATCGAGCGCTGGCAGAAGCGCAGCCTCGAGCAGATGAAGCTGAAGTCGTCGCAGGACGAAGACGAGTACGTCCGTCAGGCGATGGCCGCGCTCTACGGTCCGGATCACCCGTACACCAAGACGAGCGTTCCGACGAAGGCGATGGTCGAAGGCGTCCACAAGGACGTGCTCGAAGCGTTCCGTCGCAAGCACTACACCGCGGGTAACGCGACCTTGATCATGGTCGGTAACTTCGATCTCAAGTATGCCGAGAAGCTCGCGAAGGACACGTTCGGTGGCTGGGACAAGGGCGAAGTTGCCAAGCCCGTCGATCCCACGCCGTTCAAGCGCCCGGGCCCGTCGTTCATCGGCGTCACGCAGTACAAGGACAACCAGCAGGTGACGGCGGTGATCCAATATCCGTCGCGCGCGGGCGTGGATGGCCAAGAGGGCGCGCGCCGCGTGCTCGCCGAAATGCTCGACGAGCGTGCCGAGAACGTCCGGTTCAAGCGCGGCTCGACGTACGGTCTCTACTTCGCGCGCCAGCAGCACGCCGGCCCGAGTGCCTACGTGTTGCGCGGTGGCGCCGAGCTCGGCGGCACGATGGATGCGGAGCGCGCGGGTGAGTCGATCAAGGCGATCCGCGACAGCCTCGACGATCTGCGCAAGGGCGATCAGGACTTCGACGCGGACTTCGTTCGCGCGCGCCGCACACTGATCTCGAAGCTGCTCGGCGAATCGACGGTGACGTCGCAGCTCGCGGGTCAGCTCAGCTACATCGCGAACTACAACCTCGACGGGAACTTCTACAACTCGGTCATGCAACAGATCGCTGCCACGTCGCCGGCGCAGATTCGTGCGCTGATCAAGACGGAGCTCGATCCGAACAACGAAGTTGTCGTCGTGAGTGGTGACAAGGCACACGTCGAGAAGACGTTTGCCGACGCGGGGATCAAGGACGTCAAGATCGTCGAACCCGCGTACGCCAAGTAGGCTTACAATGGGGGCGTGAGGTACGGGGCCCTACTTCTGGTCGCGGCGTGCTATTCGGCGCCGGCGCTGAAGACGGGCAGTCCGTGCGATCAGGGCCCGTGCCCCGCCGGGCTCGTGTGCTCGCCGAAAACGCTGACGTGCGAGCTCAGCGCGGAAGAGGCCAACCCGGTGGAGGACGCGGCCGAGATGGTCTATCTCGACGCGCCGCCGGACGCGCCGGAGTTTCCGGCGAACGACCTGCCGCAAAATCCGTTGGACGTGACGGCGGGTGGCACGTTCGTCGCGAACCTCAATAACGCGCACGACGATGCGCCGCAGAATTCGTGTGGCGGTGATGGCGGCGCGGACGTGTTTTACACGGTGAACTTGCCGGGCGCCGAAGTCCTCTACTTCGACACGTTCGGCTCGAACTTCGCGACGACGATTCGCGTGTTCCCGGGCAAGCAATGCACGGATGTCGCGCAGGCGATGATGCCGTGCTCGCACACCGCCTGTGGTGGCGCGCAGAGTCAGCTCGCGTTGCAGTTGCCGTCGGGCGTGAGCTGCATCGTCGTCGATCAAACCGCGGGCGAGATGAACGGCGCGTTGACGCTGACGGTGAAGCGCGGCGGGCGCGTGGGGGCGCACTTGAATGCGGGGATGCAAACGCTGACGGGCAACACGTGCGACGGCAGCGATACGTCGAGTGCGCCCGATGATTGCGATGCGTCCGTCGGTGCGAAAGACCTGTCGTACTACTTCACGACGTGCCCGGGCCAGACGCTGAAGCTCGACGCGTCGACGTGCGCGGACCCGACGATGGTCAACTTCGATACCGTCGTGTATCTGAAGCCGCTCGGCAAACCGCACCTCGCGTGTAATGACGACGGCGATGGTTGCGTCGCGCGCCCCGATCGTCCGGATCACCCGGATGGCTCGATCATCAGCGCGTCGACGAACGGCACGAATCTGTATTGGCTGACCGTCGACGGCTACGGGGCCGCGTGCGGCAACTACCAGATCGTCACGAACCTCAGATGAGGTCGACCCAGATGTCGTCGGCGAGCCGGGTGATCTTGTAGCGCTTGAGCTCGAGTGCCGGCGCGTGACGACACCGGCCGGTGTGGAGATCGAACTCGTAGCCATGGCCCGGGCACACGAGTTGATCGCCTTCGAGCCAGCCGTGCTTCAACGAGACGTCTTCGTGCGGGCACACGCCGGCGGTCGCGATCAGTTCGCCGTCGAGGATCGTGATGATCACCGGCCACGTCACGCCGTCCACCTTGAACGCGCGCAACGCACCTTCGGCGATCTCACCGATCGAGCAGACGCGAACGCGCAGGGCCATCGCCGGACTCTATCAAGTTTACCGCGATCATCACCCACGCGATGGCGAGGCCGGGAACCAACACGTACGTGCGAAACCCGGCCTTCCACAAGAACGCCGTGCCCTGTGCGAGCATCGCTCCCCAGGTGTAATCGACCTGCGGCCCGAGGCCGAGGAACGATAGCGAGGCTTCGATCGCGATCACCGCGCCGAACCCGAACGTGATCTGGACGAGCGCGGGCCGGAGGAGATTGGGAAACAAGTGGGTCGCCATGATCCGCGGGCCGGATGCGCCGAGCGCTCGCGCGGCAGAGATGTAGTCGAGCGCGCGCAGCGAGAGGACTTGGCCGCGGGCGACGCGGGCGTAGCCAACCCACCCGTTCGCGCACAACGCGAAGATGATGACGCCGATGCCGGGCTTGTGAACGGTCGCGACGATCGCGATGTTGAGCAGGATCCCGGGGAACGCCATCAGGATGTCGACGAAGCGCATCAGGACCTCGTCGACGACGCCGCCGTACCAACCAGCGATCGTGCCGAGGCTGATGCCGATCAACGAGGAGATCAGGACGACGGACGTCGAGATGATCAGCGCTTCGCGGGCGCCGTAGAGCAGCTGGCTGAACGTGTCGATGCCATTCGAATCGGTGCCGAGCAGGTGTTGGGTAGATGCCGCGAGGAAGCGGTGATCGAGATCGACGTGCGTCGGATCGAACGGTGCGAGCCACGGGCCTGCGATTCCCGCGAGGACGAAGATCGCGAGCATCACGAGCCCGGCCTTCATACGCGGATCCTCGGATCGGCGAGGCCATAGGCAAGATCGACGAGGATGTTGACCACGACGTAGATCACCGCGATCACGAACACCGTGCCTTGGACGACGGGATAGTCGCGCTCGCTGATCGCTTCGAGCAGCGTGGTCCCGAGGCCCGGCCGCGCGAACACTTTCTCGACGATGATCGCGCCGGTCAACAGAGACCCGAACTGCAACCCGGCGACGGTGATCACCGGCAAGAGCGCGTTGCGAAGCGCGTGATGGAACACGACCCGGCGTTCGGATAGCCCCTTCGCGCGCGCGGTGCGAACGAAGTCCGCGTCGAGCACTTGGACGAGCGACGTGCGGGTCATCCGCGACAGCATCGCCATCAGGTGTAGGCCGACCGCGATCGCGGGCAGGATGATCGCTGTGGGACCGGTCTCCGTCGGGCCGGGGAACCACCCGAGCTGCGCGAAGAAGACCAGCACCAACAGCGACGCGAACAACATCATCGGCATCGCGATGCCGGAGATCGAGGTCAGCGTCGCGACGGTATCGATCCACGTGCCTCGCTTCGTCGCCGCGAGCACGCCCAACGGAATCGCGAACAGGATCGCGACGGCCATGCCCGCGAACGCGAGCGCGATCGTGTGTGGCAACACCGCGAAGATCCGTGCGGCGACCGTGGGCTTGTGCGCGGGATCCGGGCATTGGTGACCGAGCGTGCCGTCGACGATATGGCCGAGAAAGCTCGTCAGCTGGGCGTGCGCGGGTTGATCGAGCCCGAGGCATTGCTCGAGCTTGTGGCGCATCTCGGGCGATGCTTCGCCGCCGGCGAGGTGATCGATCGGGTCGCCGGGGACGAGGTGCAGGAACGCGAACACCAGGATGGTGACGCCGAGGATTGCGAGTGCACCACTTCCGAGTCGGCGCAGGACGAACAATCAGTCGATCGCCATCGCGCAGAAATGGGCGGCGTTTTGAATCGTCGAGTTCTCGTCCGTCGGATTCAACACGGGCTCGCCGCCGTGCTCGATCATCAAGTTGATGTCGCGACATTCGTAGTGATCGCGGCAATCGGCGTCCGAATCGCAGGTCTTCATGCAGTAGCGCGTCTCGCTCGAGCGCGGCACGCATTGGTTTTCGAGCGAGCACAGCTCGTCGACCGAGCAGTCGTTCGTTCCGCCCGAGGGCTTGTCCTCGGTGGTCGGATCGCACGGCTTGTTCGCCCAACCGCCACCCGAGAAGAACGCGACGCACTCCGAGTTGTCGGGGCAGGTGTCGTAATCGCAGCCGATGATCGTGCAGTAGCCCTCGCGCTGGGTGAGGTCACACACGCGGGTGCCATCGGCTTGGCAGTCGGAGCTGACGATGCACGAGTCACCGATCTGGTAGCCGCATCCGGACGCGGCAACGAGGGCGGCGATCACGTACTTCTGCATGAGCGGGCGCATCCTAACGGCCGTTCGGACTTGCGTAAAGCCGCGAGGGTTGCTCGAAATCACGAAATGCGAGCTGTGATTCAACGGGTTTCGGAGGCCAGCGTCACGGTCGACGGGGAGGTCGTGGGCGCGATTTCGCAGGGCCTGCTGGTGTTGTTCGGTGCGGGTGCGGGTGACGAGGCGTCGGATCTTGCCTATATCGTCGACAAAACCGTCAATTTGCGAATCTTTACCGATGACCAGGGCAAGATGAACCGGTCGGTGCTCGACGTCGGTGGCGGCGTGTTGTGCGTGTCGCAATTCACGCTCTATGGCGATGCTCGGCAGGGGCGCCGACCCGGATTTACCGGTGCGCTGGAGCCAGTTGCGGCGAAGGCGTTGTGGGAAGAGTCGTTGGTGAAGTTTCGGGCGGCAGGGGTCGCTCGTGTGGAGGGCGGTCAATTCGGCGCAGACATGAAGGTTTCGCTGCTGAACGACGGCCCGGTCACGATCCTCTTAGATTCCCGCAAGCTGTTCTAGAACCGGGGGTATGACCGCGTTACGTTTCCCCGCGCGTCGATGAAGGTCAGGTTCTGGGGTGTACGCGGTTCGATTCCCGTTCCGGGCCGCGCGACGAACCGCTATGGCGGCAATACGTCCTGTGTCGAAGTGCGCCCCGAACGAGGCAACCCGATCATCATCGATGCGGGCACCGGGATCCGGAAGCTCGGCAAGAGCTTGATGGAAGAGGCGTTCGGTGAGGGGCGCGGGAACGTCAGTATTCTGATCTCGCATACGCACTGGGATCACGTGCAGGGGCTGCCGTTCTTCTCGCCGCTGTATCGGCCGGGCAATCAGATCCAGATCTTCGCGCGCCAACGCGACATGCATCTCGAGGCCGTGTTCTCGCAGCAGCATCACGACGCGTACTTTCCGGTCCAGCTCTCGGCGTTGCATGCGGACATGCAATTTCACGAGGTGATCGAAGGCGCGCAGTTCGAGATCGGCGATGCGAAGGTCACGTGCGCGCGGCTCAATCATCCGTGGGTCGCGATCGCGTATCGCATCGATGTCGATCAGGCGGCGGTCGTGTACTGCTCGGATACCGCGCCGTTCAGCGATATTTTGCTGGGGCGCGATTTCATCGAGAAGCCTCAGATGGGCACGCTGCCACCGCCGGTGCGCGATGAATTGGCGGCGATGCGTGCGGGTGTGGTGCAGCTCGCGCGTGGCGCGGATCTCCTGATCTACGACACGCAGTTCACGCCCGAGGAATAC
Source organism: Kofleriaceae bacterium (assembly GCA_047600425.1). Lineage (GTDB taxonomy): Bacteria > Myxococcota_A > Polyangia > Haliangiales > Haliangiaceae > JABFXX01. Next base: position 128,048 of record JASGLC010000002.1, read on the forward strand.
AAGGTGCGGCCGCATTGGGGCCACTCGCGTCCCGACGATGCGATCGAGATCGCGCGCGAGGCGAAGGTCAAGCAGCTGTGCTTGTTCCATCACGCGCCGATGCGAAGCGATGACGACAACGATCGGATCTTGGAGTTGGCGAAGGCGAGTGCGGGGACGTTGCCGGTCGTCAGCGCGTACGAAGGATTGGAGATCCAGCTGTGAAGATCCGGTTCTGGGGCGTGCGTGGATCGATTCCGGCGCCGGGTCCGGAGACGAATCGGTATGGAGGCAACACGTCGTGCGTTTCCGTCGAGGGTGGCGGCGAGCTGATCATCATCGACATGGGCACGGGCCTCATGCATTTGGGCAATGCGTTGATGGCGCGCGAGTTCGGCAAGGGCGCGGGGCGTGCGTCGATCTTGCTGAGCCACACGCACTGGGATCACATCCAAGGACTGGGATTTTTTGCTCCCGTGTTTATCGCGGGCAATTCATTCACCGTGTACGGGCCGGGCGGTTCGCCCGAAGGTGTTGGAAGAGATCCTCGAGGGGCAGATGGATCCGAACTTTTCGCCGCTGCAAACGCTGCGAAACTTTTCGGCGAGCTTCGACGTGAAGGCGATGGAGCCGTTTACCGTCGGTGGGTTGAAGGTGACGGCGCGCGAGCATCCGCATGGTGCGACGACGGCGCTCGCGTTTCGAATCGAAGAAGGCGGCAAGTCGTTCGTGTATGCGAGCGATGTCGGTTACGTCGGGGCGATGGACGTGGAGATCTATCGCGGCGCGGACGTGTTGCTGCACGACACGACGTATCGGCCGGTCGATCAGGCGACGTAGAAGGGACCGCGGGTTCTCGTCGTACGAGGAAGCGTGCGAGGCGGCGATCGCGGCGGGCGTGAAGCGGTTGGTCACGTTCCACTACGATCAGGACTACACGGATGACGATGTCGACGAGATCGTCGGTGCTTGTGAGAAGTTGCTGGCGCCGCACGGCATCGGGGTCACGCCCGCGCGTGAAGGCGACGAGCTCACGGTCGAGTAAACGTCAGCTCGCCGGCGAGATCGTCGAACGCGCCCGCGCGTAGCTCGTCGCCGTCGATCGAGGCGAGGTTCTGATACGTGAGTTGGCCGCGGCCGACTTCGTCGCCGAGTTGTGCGGACAGATCGATCGAGCTGATCGCGAGGTTGCGGATCGAGCTCGCGCTGCAACCGTTCGCGAGCTGGATCGGGTTCGGATACAACGCGGCCTGAAATTGGCCGTCGGGTTCGACGGTGAGCGCGCCGTCGTACGTGGCTTCGAAGTTTTGTTCTGCGGAGGTTTTGCAGTCGTCGGAAACCTCGGCGGTCCCGCGGATCGTCAAGCGGACGGTGCCGTCGTGCGTCGTCGGAAGATCCTGTGGAAACTGCGCGTGGCCTTGTAGGGTGGCTTTGGAGCTGGGGCGCTGCGCATCGGCCTCGCGGCAAGCCGGGATCAACAGGGCGAGAAGAAGGAACCGCATGCCTTCGGTATTTGCATCTCAGGTGCCACCGTCGAACGCGCGCACGTGCATGCCGATCGAGAACAGCGCGCTGGCGTCGTCGGCGATCAGACTTGTTCCGAGTGCGAATCCGAGCGTCAGGTGCGGCGTCGCCCACCAATCGAAGCGCATGCGGGCTTCGATGACTTTGGAGGTCCCGATCATGTCGATCGTGCGTTCGCCGCCGGCGAGCTCGGTCGAGAGCGTGGTGTCGCCGACGAGCGTGCGCACGCCCAAGACGCCGCGGATGCCGGTCGCCAGATACTCGTTCGCGCCGCCGATATCGAACTCCGATCCCATGAACAGATGTTTCACGATCGGCCAGGTCACGCGGGTGCGCCAGGTGGTCGTGTTTCCGATCGGAAGCGTCTCGGTGAGCAGCTCTTCGTCGAGCGTGATCGCGGGCAAGCGCGACGCGATGCTCCACATGCCGAACACCGCGCACTTCTGGCGGCCGACGATGTGCGAGGTCTCGTAGCAGTGGTTGCCGGCGTAGGCCGTGCTCGCGAGCAGGAGCAGGATGATCAGACGCATACCCACCTCGTCGGTTCGGCGATGAGTGATCCGACGTCGATGCACAGCTGATCGCCGGGCAGTGCGGTGTATTCGATCTCTTCGCTGCCGAACGCGCGGGTCTCGAGTGTCTTCGGCGCGATCTCGTGATTCGGATCGAACGGTGTGATCGCGCGATTGCGAGCGCGCACGACCAAGCTCTGGAAATCGACGGTGACTGGATGGTCGCAGCGATTGCCGAACGAGTAGTGCACGACGGGGCCCTGAGCCTCGGGTTCGTGCGGGCGATCGAGTGCGAGGTCGAGACAGCCGACCGTGACGCGTTCGCCGGGAAACGTGCTGGTGAGCGAATGAAAACTGCCCGCGTCGTAGGAACACGAGGCGAGCAGTAGGAGTCCGACCTTCACAGATGCAACATTGCTGCATCTACAGTGCGGTCGTATGTGAAGAAACCGTTAGTGCCGGATCGTGCCGCTCAGGGGCAAACGCCCGCGTCGTTGTTACCCGACTCGGTCGCATTGCTGGACGTCGCGGCGATCTGGTCGGCCTGACACGTCGGGAGTTGCGGGTTGTTCGTGATGACCACCGTGCCAGCGAACGTCAGGGCCGGGAGCGACGCGCTCGCGAGCTGCGCGTTGTCCACGATGTCGAGCTCGTTGTCGACGCTCGCGAGGGCCGGGAACGAGAAGCCCGTGGCTGCCGAGGTCTCCTCGAACTGGAAGTTCCAGACTTCGGCGAGGTTCGGGAAGTCGATGCTCGCGACGTCGCCGTAGATCTCGAAGTCGCCGGCGTACGTGTGCTGGCCCGAGATCGCGAGCGACGGGTTCGCGCCGATGTAGAAGTCGGTCGCGTTCGCCGTATCGAAGCCCGGTGCCGCGAGTTGCGTGTCGTCGAGCTCGACCCAGAACGAGCTGGTCAGAGCCGGAGCCGAGAAGCTGGTCATGCCGTCCGACAACCAGATGCTGGAAGCGGTCGTCAGTGCGGGGAAGCTCGCGTTCATGCCCGCGACCGACAGATCGCCGGTCGATGCGAACGCGGGCGCGCTGAACGAGTGAACGCCAAGGCCATCGCTCTCGACGTCGAACGAACCGGACGATTGCAATGCCGGCAACGCCAGGTCGCTGTTCAAGCCGGCGACGATCAAGCTTCCCGACACGGTCGTGAGTGCGTCGGCCGAAACCGTATCCGAGAAGGCGTACATCGAACCGATCGACGTGATCTGCGGCATCGCGAGCGAGAAGCGATTCACTTCGCTGTCGTAGGAAGCCGTCGAAACGAGCGACGTGAACGCCATCGACGTACCACCGAAGTGAGCCACTTCGATGCCGCCATCGATCTGTTGAAGCGACGAGACGTCGATCGAGGTCGCATCGAGCGCATCGATCGTCAGCTTGCCGTGAATGACTTTGACGCCGATCAAGAGGTGGGTCTCGCCCGCGCCCGTGATCGTGTAGTTGCCGTCGTGAACGATCTGGTTCGCGGCATTACAGACGTACTGCGTATTCGATACTTCGGAGTCCTCGAGCACGCCGTCATCGTTGGTGTCGTAACCGATCTCGATCGCTTGGCCACCCGTCGCGCAGTTCGCGCCCGGTTGCTCGCCAACGACCTTCACCAGCTCGTCGACGCCGTTCTGACCGTCCGAGCCGTTTGAGCCATTCGAACCGTTCGCGCCATTCGAACCGTTCGCGCCATCGGAACCGTTCTGGCCGTTCGAACCGTTCGCGCCGTCGGTGCCATCCGTGCCGTCGGTGCCGTTCGCACCCGAACACACATACGTCGTCGAGCTGATCTCGGACGCATCGAGCTGGCCGTTGCCGTTTTGATCGAGACCCGTGTGGATCGCGACGCCACCGTTCGCGCAGTTGTCACCCGCGGGTTCGGCTTCGGTCGAAACTAACTGTGGGGTACTCGACGAGGAGCCACCAAACGTACATGCACCGAACAACGCGACCGCGAGGAACTTGAATCTCATCGACTAGCAAATCCGTCCAGCCCCGCGATTCGTTTAGAGCCCCGATTGTTGCGAACCATTGACCGCGTCGACGACGGCATCCGGAGCCTCGACCGGGATCTTGTGTCCAGATTCCACGACTCGCAGGGTGCGCTTCGTCGGATCCTTCGCGACAAGCGCTTCGTGTGCGCCACGCCACTGGGTCTGGCCGTGGTCCGCGACGAGATCGATGATCGGTTGTGACGGATTCGCCGTCGCGAGGATCTCCATCGTATGGGGTAGCGCCTCCGCCCACGGGATCGCGACTCGCGCGAGGGCGGGTGCCTCGCGACGGATCTCGTCGTATTGGGCCCGCAGCTTCGGCAGTTCCGCCGTCATGTCGACGCCGGGGATCAGCGCGTCGAGCAAGATGATTTTCTCGATGCGCGGATCTCGCGCGGCCATCAATGCGATCGCGCCACCGTACGAGTGACCGACCATGATCACGTGGTTCGTCACGTGACACTGATCGAGCGCGGTGAGGAGGTTCGTGACGTCGTGCTCGAGGCTGTACGGTTCGTCGCCGATCGATGACTTGCCCATCCCGGCGCGGTCATAGATGAACGTGCGCGCGTGAATCTTCGGCGTGACGACGGACCACACCGTGGAGTCGTTACCGAAGCCGGCTTCGAACACCACGGTGGTGTCGCCGGTGCCGCGCAGGTCGACGTACAGCTTGTCGGGACCGATCGCGAGCAGCCGG